>JAECQR010000010.1:68307-76613 GCA_015999765.1 Flavobacteriia bacterium | reverse complement strand
CCGTTCAACGGGCTTTCATTTCTTGTCTTGCAGACAAAACGAAAGCTTAGTTATTTGCGGCGTTTATTTATTCAACAAGTTTTAGTTTCAAATTTATATAGCCCTCTAACAGCTTATAATTCTTATTTTCCAACTCCGCAATATATTTGGAACATCCCAAATCAGAGGAAATTCCTTTCGAAAATGTTTGATTATTAATCACAATTTTATAATCGTCCTTACTATCAATTTCGTAAGTTCCGTTATATTTAAAAATGGGTAGTAAGACATTTTTTTGTTCACCTTTCATAATTATTTGAAAATCTTTGCCGCATTCATCGTATTCCCTTTCAGCTGGGTATCCACTTGGATAATATAAATTTGGAGTAAGGAATTCGCTATTTTTTAATATCGTAGCTCTACCCACAAAAGAGTTTATACTTGTATCAATGAAGTAATTGAAATTAGAATCGTTTTTTATTTCAAATAAATAAAACTGCCCAAGTGAAAACTTTACATTTTCAAAAGGGAAGATGATTTTCACTTCAATGTTATCATTTATAACAGTTTGACATTTAAATTTTTGTGAGAAACAAATAAATAAAAAAAGTATTATCAGTGCTTTCATTGTTGGAAGTATCATTTTTATAATGTCGCATAACTCCAAATATACGCAATTAATCCATAACCATAAATCATGGTTTTTACTCATTGTCAGACGTTTGTCCATAAAACACCATTGCGTATTATGAATAAATTAAATGATGAGTTATATATAATGCGCATATAAATTATTCCATCACCAATAACGTTAATGATGCGCCTCCATAAAGCTCCTGCTCATTAGATTTCATCGCCGCAGCCATCCCTACACAGAGCAAACACTTTCCCGTGTTTTTCGTTCTACCCTACTTTATGGTCCCTTGCAGGATACTCATGGATAGTGCATGAGGACTGCATGCAAACATATACCCTTTCTTATCATTTTTGAGACGCAATTTCATGCATTGATATGACCACAAATCGGGAAGAAATTTACTCCACAACATCAAAAAAACAGCCTGCGAAATGCGGGCTGTTTGATGCTGATCGGTACTGTACATTGGTGTGCAGGTACCGTTAATCTAATCATAATCCTTTGTTTTTAATCAAAATAATCAATGCGTACGCCGTGGATATGCATCTCGCTGGTGGAAGTGTCGGCAGAAGGATTCTGTCCGCGTCTGAACCAGATAAATAAAAGTTTATCTGTTGCTTTCGCGGGTATATTATAGCTCACCTCCATTAAACCATTGGCAGTAGTAAGACTTTCCGGAGCCACCGTAGAAATAAGCGGTATAGGCACCACAGTAGAACCGTCTATTCCCGTAGCCGTATAGGAGAAGGCGACAGAAAAGTTAGCCGAAGTAGTAGGAGACGAGTAAAGAACGGTCATGGTAAAAGAAGAACTACCGTTCCAGTCTGCCGGTATGGGAATTTGGGTTTGGAACTGCGTAATGCTTCCTTCAGGAAGCGAGAGAACAGGCCGCTGCCATCCGCCTATCATTTTTTTCGTACCCGGAACAGAGGATAAAGCGGCCGTGGCATCCAAACTTGCAACATCTAAAATAACCGAACGTTTTCGGGAAATGGTGGTACCTGTAGCCGGGGTTTGCCAGGTCGCCAAACCTGCAGCATCTGAAGTCAGCACTTTGTTGGCGCCCGGTGAACCTCCGGTCAGTTTAATCTGAGAAGTCTCCAGCACAGCGGAGTTACCACCTAATTTTACAGCGGTAATGGATATATCGCCAATCTGTACTTTATTGCTGGCATCTACCATAGCCCTATAACCTATAGCGGTCGCGTTGGTTATAGTGCCCACAGTTACGTCCGCGTAGTTGCCAAGTGCGGTGTTATTCTGTCCCGTTGTATTACTATAAAGTGCCTGCATACCGATTGCAGTATTATTAAAACCTGTTGTATTTGCAAAAAGCGCAGAGAATCCGCTGGCCGTATTGTTATTTCCTGAAGTATTATTAGTAAGCGCACTAAAACCACTTGCAGTATTTTGATGGCCAATTGTATTGGCAGAAAGGGCGTTAAAACCAAGGCCCGTATTATAACTGCCTGTCGTATTTCGAAAAAGAGACTGAAAACCATTTGCAGTATTAAAAATTCCGGTACTGTTTTGATAAAGACTTCGGGAACCGGTTGCGGTATTATAAATTCCGGTAGTATTATTATAGAGAGCGTCACTACCTGTCGCCGTATTATAGGAACCTGTACTGTTTAGAAGAAGTGCATTATTCCCTACAGCGGAATTATTATTTCCTGTCGTATTGGAAACAAGCGAATTAGAACCTGTTGCCGTGTTTGCATAACCTGTTGTATTGCTGTATATCGCTAGATGACCAACTGCAGTATTGCTGTAACCCGTGGTATTGGTAGTAAGAGCGTTTGCACCTATGGATAAATTTGTAGCAGTTTGTCCACCTCCTCTTCCAACCGTATGTCCATTAACCTTAATATCTGAGTTGAAAGTTTTTTTACCGACAATAGTTTGATCGGTAGTTAAGTCCACATAATTGCCCGCTGCGTCACCGGTACTGGCGAGCCGCTGCCACTGGCTGCCGGAATAAAAATAAAAACCGGGGGTATTATCCGTCTGGTAAATAAGCAGTCCGTTGGCGGGATTGGTGACGGTACTCCGCTGAGCAAGCGTGAGACGGGGAACAAGGACCCCTTTAGAGTCTGAAAGAATATCCAGAGCAGCGCTGGTATGAGGCGTTGTGGTTCCGATACCTACCTGGGCTTGTGCCGCAAACCCGCTTAAAAGACTGAAGGCAATAATACAGAGCGTAGAGCTTTTTTTCATAGATTACATTTAATGTTAATGGATTGGGGTTTCATTACCACTTTGGCAGAGAATATCCCCAAGCAGTAAATATAATCTATCTCAGGCAATTACAAACGATGAGGTATAAATAAAATCCGGTTGATCACAGAACAATATAATCTCCGTTCTCCAGTGGTCCGTTTCGGAACTACTTGCATGAAATTCTTTTCAGGATTACCAATTAAATTGTATAGTTATTTCAGGATTTATAGCGTAATCTTTATAGTTAATTTAGGACGGGTCACCGCCTAAGATACTTAATAGCCCATTCATGGATAGTGCATGGATAGTGTATGGATAGTGTATGAGGAATGCATGACAATACACGATCCCTTTTTATTATTTTTGACAGGCAATGTCCCACTTCTTTTTCTGATGCTATTTTTTATAATTAATTAGGCGCATACGCTAACCTGGATTTTTCAGTTCTTATAATAATCCTATTTTTGTCCCATGAACATCCGCAACTTAAAATATAGCCTTCTGGCCGCAACAGCACTTTTTGTGACTTCCTGCTCTACGCAGAAGTCCCAGGTTAAAAGCAAAGGAAAAAGTACAAAGACTCAGGTGACCAAATCTGTGCCTCCAAAAACACCCACAGCTCCTGTTGCTGACGGCAAGGAGGAAGTAAAAGTCAACCTTCCCGAAATCAACCGTGAATTCCGTGCGGCATGGATTGCTACTGTAGCCAACATCAACTGGCCTACGAGAAACAACCTCACTACCCAGCAGCAGAAAGACGAGGCCATTCAGCTTCTGGATATGCTGAAAGGCGCCAACTTCAACGCCGTGATCTTTCAGGTGCGCCCTTCTGCAGATGCCATGTACAAAAGCGATCTGGAACCCTGGTCATATTTCCTTACAGGACAGACCGGCAAAGCACCTTCACCCTATTATGATCCACTTGAATTCTGGATTGAAGAAGCCCATAAACGCGGCATGGAACTGCATGTCTGGATGAATCCTTACCGCGCCCACCACACCACTGGCGGTGCCGTAACTTCCTCCAGCATGGCTTCAGTAATGTCCCAGAGTGTATATAAACTGAGAAACGGGATGTATTGGATGGACCCTTCTGATGAGAGGGTACAGAACCATGTCTCCAGCGTCATCAAAGATCTGGTAAAGCGCTACGACATCGATGCAGTACATATTGACGACTATTTCTACCCTTATAAAGAATATCATGGCGGAAGAGACTTTCCTGATGACAAAACCTGGAATCAGTATAAAAATTCCGGCGGTAACCTTTCCCGGGCAGACTGGCGCAGAGCTAATGTGAACAAGATCATTAAAAGACTTCACGATGAAATCCATGCAGAGAAAGGGACCGTAAAGTTCGGGATCTCTCCTTTTGGTATCTGGAAACCCGGATATCCTGCCGGCGTAACCGGTTCGTCGCAATACGATGAACTCTATGCTGATGCAAAACTATGGCTGAATGAAGGCTGGTGCGACTATTATTCCCCGCAGCTTTACTGGAAAGAAGGCGGCGCGCAGAGTTTCTCTGCCCTGCTGAAATGGTGGAAAGACGAAAACATCAAAAACATCCACCTCTGGCCGGGACTGAATACTGTCGGTGTAAAAGCAGATAACAAAACGGGTGAGATTACGGGACAGATGAACACCATCCGCCGCATGCTGCCTAAGAATGGCGCGGGAGAAATCCATTACAGCACCGACGGTTTAAAAAAGAACACCGAAATGCTGAATGCTGTTAAAAACCTTTACCGCGAAGATGCGCTGGTACCTGCAACTCCTTGGATTAAGACGAAGAAATTAATGACACCTGACCTTGCAGTCGCTAAATCTGGTGACGAGTACAACGTGAACTGGAATTCGAAAGAAAATGCAGAGGTCTTCCGCTGGGTGTTATTCGCAAAATACGGCGACACCTGGGAAACAGAAATCCTGGATCGGGATTACACTACCAAAACACTTCCGCTTACCAGAAACGGTAAAAAACTGAATACCGTAGCAGTAAAAGCCATTGACCGCCTAAGCAATGAAAGCGATTACGATGCAGTGAAAACCAACTGATTTTAAGCTCACATCATAACCCATCCCGGAATAGATTTCCGGGATTTTTTGTACAGCTACCCTTCATCTTTTCTTTGCAGAGAACGTCTCTGTTAGTCCACGGTGGATACCTCTACAATGACGCATTGGGCACTGTTAAATGACACGATAGTGCGTTCCTCTTTCAGTGTTCATTTGGATTTACGATATAAATTCCGTATTTTAGCCCTATTGCTTACTATTTCAAACGCCTGGCAACGATATCTCTTTGAAATTTTTCAATAAAACCGGGCTTCGGGTGTAATACCTATTCTCTGCCTTTTGCAGAAACTTTCACAAGCACATTAATTTTTTAAGGAATCCATTTTCTAAGTGGGTTCCTGATATAACTTTTAAATATTTCCTATGAAGAACAATGAAAATTTGCAGAACAAACGTATTGGTATCATTGGTGCAGGTCCCAGCGGCCTGGCCCAGCTCCGTGCTTTCGAAGCCCTGAAGAATCAGGGTGAAAGTATTCCTGAGATCGTATGTTTTGAGAAGCAAAGCAATTGGGGAGGCATGTGGAACTACTCCTGGCGGACGGGAGTGGGGAAATACGGCGAACCGCTCCACGGCAGCATGTACAAATATCTTTGGTCCAACGGTCCGAAAGAATGCCTGGAGTTTTCTGACTATTCCTTCGACAGTCATTTTAAAAAACCCATCTCTTCCTACCCTCCGCGGCCTGTACTCTTCGACTATATTGAAGGACGGATTAAAAAAAGCAACGCCCGGGATTATATCCGCTTCAACACCACGGTACGCTGGGTAAGTTATGATGAGGACACCCGACAGTTCACCGTAATTCTGGACGACCTGAAACTCAACAGAACCTATTCTGAAGTGTTCGACTATCTGGTAGTGGCCTCCGGACATTTCTCAACACCCAATATGCCCTATTTTAAAGGTATCGAAACCTTTAACGGCAGTGTGATGCACGCCCATGACTTCCGGGGTGCAGACCAGTTCAGAGAACGCAATGTTCTGCTGATCGGGAGCAGCTATTCAGCCGAAGACATCGCGCTTCAGTGCTACAAACACGGTACGAAATCGGTTACGCTGAGTTATCGCAGCATGCCGATTGGTCATGATTGGCCGGATGGCATTACGGAAGTGCCGCTGGTTACTCATTTTGACGGTGACAAGGCTTTCTTTAAAGACGGCAGCAGCCAAGAATTTGACGCCGTGGTGATGTGTACCGGTTATCAGCACAAATTCCCTTTCCTTCCGGACGAACTCCGTCTGAAAACCAAAAACAACCTCTATCCCGATCATCTTTACAAAGGAATATTCTTCAACAGCCTGCCCGAACTGATTTATCTCGGTATGCAGGATCAGTATTATACCTTCAATATGTTTGATACCCAGGCTTGGGTGGCGAGGGACTTCATGACGGGCCGAATGCAGCTTCCGGAAGAAGCAGAGCGGAGGACCGACATCAATATATGGCTCGAAAGAAAGAACAGACTAAAAAACAGTTTTGACAATGTGGACTTCCAGACCGGTTATATCAAAGATCTTTTAGCGCTCTCCGATTATCCCCATTTTAATCTGGATAAAGTTTCAGAAATGTTGAAAGAATGGCTCCGGGACAAAGAGGAGAATATCCTGACCTACAGGGATAAATCCTATCAAAGTGTAGTCACCGGCACTATGGCAGCAGAACACCATACGGACTGGATGGATGAGTTGGATGACAGCAAAGAACGTTATCTTCACGGTGCCGAGGAAGAGGAACTGATTCCGGAAAACCTTTGATCATAAACATCCATCAGTAAAATCAAAAACCCTTAAGCTTTGCTTAGGGGTTTTTATTTTATTGGAAAAGAAATTGGACCATCAACTTATTTTAGTCAACACTGCCAGATACTGGTCATTTTCGTCTTCGAAAATAACCTCTGAGTGAAAGCCCGATTCACCTGCAATCCTTGTCATGGTTTCAGAATCAAGATACAGCCAATGGAACCAGTCGGTGAGTTGACGGTCAAATTCATAGCGCGTTTTTATTTCTCCGTAATAATGACTGTCGGGCATTGCGCCATCTTCGTACATATAAGCAATATCGCAGGAATCAAAGATAATCTTACCCTCAGGATTCAGCAATGAGCCAGCTTTCGTCAGAACATCCACAAAACCTTTTAAGGTCGACGAAATCCCGATGCCGTTCATGAGCAGCAATAGGGTATCGAATTTCTGTCCCTCAAAGATGAAGAAATCCTCACAGATCACGTTGGGAACGCCTCTGTGTTCCATTACTTCACACGCCAAAGGCGAAATTTCGAGTGCTGTAACATCATAACCTCTCCTTTTGAGTTCAAGGGCATGAGATCCCGCGGCGGCACCAATATCCAGTACTTTCCCGCGACAGTTCTCTATTGCTACCCTTTCCAGTTCCGGCATCTTTTTGAAATTCCTGAAATAATAGGAAACGGGCATCTCTACTTTGGGCCCGAATTCGTCATGAACATAAAGTTTCTTTCTGCGTTCTGTAAAATGGAAATCATGGATGGCTTTGCCGGGAAGATCGGTCATAGTTCTGTTTTCTTGATACAAAGATATTAAAACATGCTTTATTTACATTGCAGTAAAAAGCTTATGCGACCTTATGTTTTTGGATATTAGTTTTTCATCTGACTGATCTGTTAAAATCTTCCCTCAGTCAAAATCTCCCGAAACCGTAGTGGCACAAACACAAAAAAAGAGAGAATCACTTTCGTAATTCTCTCTTAGTAGTCCGCAAAGCGGAGACTCGAACGCACACCCTAAGACGGATATGAGCCCATACGATTATACAGTAGATAAAAGATTTTTTAAAAAGGCTCGCCCTGCACAGCGTTTGAGAAATTTTTCCCGGACAATAGCTTCTCTTTTGCTGTTACAGAATTCTACATGTACAACGGCCCAAGGGCGGTATTTCTTAGTGAACCCTTTTTCCGACAACGAATTGTGAGATGCAAACCGAGCAATCAGGTTACCGGTGTATCCTGTATAATGAATATTATACTTTTCCGAATACAATACATAAACAACATATTCTTCCATTTACGTAATTTGAAACTAAAATAGCAAATTCCAAATGAACACGAAACTATGTTTACATAATCAATTTCAAAACAATTGACTACAACCTATTGCTACATGTCGCGCCCGGCGATGCCTTGTAGAAAATTAAACTTAGTATCGGGAAACGAATTGAACGAGTGACGTACTTGGGCGTATATGAGCCCATAAGTGTGTTCTTATTTATCAATCTCCCAAAACCGTACTGATAAAACTCAAAAAAGAGAATCACTTTCGTAATTCTCTCTTGGTAGTCCGCAAAGCGGAGACTCGAACGAGATACCCTAATACGGATATAAGACCAATTATTTTTAAATAGTAATCGCACAAA
>JAECQR010000010.1:0-68207 GCA_015999765.1 Flavobacteriia bacterium | reverse complement strand
AAGTCCTCATAACGAACAAAAAAAGAGAATTACTTTCGTAATTCTCTCTTAGTAGTCCGCAAAGCGGAGACTCGAACAAGATACCCTAATACGGATATAAGACCAATTATTTTTAAATAGTAATCGCACAAAAAGTCCTCATAACGAACAAAAAAAGAGAATTACTTTCGTAATTCTCTCTTAGTAGCGGGAACCGGACTCGAACCGATGACCTTTGGGTTATGAGCCCAACGAGCTACCTACTGCTCCATCCCGCGATGTACCTTCAGAAATTTCTGCGGCTCGCGTTGCCTTGCAGAAAACTTAAACTTAGTAGCGGGGACACGACTCGAACGTGCGACCTCCGGGTTATGAGCCCGACGAGCTACCTACTGCTCTACCCCGCGATATTGGATTGCAAATATACGAATATTTTGATTCCGCGCAAGTCTTCGCACCATAATTTTTATTTCATCATATTTTAATAACTTTGTGTATGGCTAAAATCTTGAAAATATATCCGGATAATCCTCAGGAAAACCTTATTGCTGAGGTGGTTAAAACACTGAACAACGGCGGAATCATTATCTATCCTTCGGATACAGTATATGCCTTGGGATGCAATATTTTCGATATCAGAGCTATGGAGAAACTCGCCCAGATCAAAAAAATAAAACTCGAGAAAGCGCAGTTCTCTATTATCTGTAACGACTTAAGCCATTTATCAAGCTTTACACGTGCTATTGACACTCCGGCATTTCGGTTTTTAAAGAGTAAAATTCCCGGTCCTTATACTTTCATCCTCGAAGCGAATAAAAGTCTTCCACTTGCCTACAAAGGAAACAAAACAGTAGGGATACGGGTTCCCGACCACCCCATCCCACAACTGATCGTGGAAAAACTGGGCCACCCCATCGCCTCAACTTCCATTAAAGATGACGATGAAGTCATCGAATATTCTACGGATCCGGAATTGATTGCAGAGAAATACGACCATCTGGTCGATATCGTCATCGATTCAGGTTATGGGGATAATGTTGCCTCTACCATCGTAGATTTAACGAGCGGTGAACCCGAAATCATCAGACAGGGCAAAGGAGAGATTTAATCGGATAAAATATGCTCTGACCGGATTTTGATATACTCATTGCTCACCCAAAATAAAAATTTAAAAAGATTCAGAGTTTTGAACTCATCCTTCCGAACATCCACCTTATGAAAATTATTACTTCCCCCGCCAAACTCATGAATATTGAAAATTCTACGGAATTTCTGAAGTCTACTACTCCGGGATTTATTGAGGAAGCGACATTTATTCACTCCCATTTAAAAGAAAAAACACCGAAATATCTGGCTGATTTAATGGAAATTTCCAGCAGACTCGCCGATGAAAACTGGCAGAGAAACCAGAAATGGAACGCAAAACCAAAAACAAAAGAGTCGGCACCCGCTATGTTTGCCTTTACCGGTGAAGTATACCGTGGATTAGATGCGAAAACGCTGGATAAAAAAGCAGTCAATTATCTTCAGAAGAATTACCGGATTCTTTCCGGGTTGTATGGTTTATTGAAACCTTCCGATAAAGTGATGCTTTACCGTCTGGAAATGGGCAGGAATTTTAAATTCGACCACTACAAAAATCTCTACGAGTTCTGGCGCGAAAAGATTACGGAACAGCTTAACAGCGAACTGAAATCGAAAGACCTTATCCTGAATCTTGCCAGCAATGAATATTTCAAAGTCCTAGATAAAACGCAGCTGAAAGCTCCCGTTATCGATTTTGAATTCTATGAACTGAAAGAAGGAAAGCCAAAAACCGTCGTTGTATACACCAAACATGCTCGCGGTTTAGTGGTGCGCTACTGCGCTGAAATCCAGGCAAAAACACTGAATGAAGTGAAAGGCTTCAATCTTGAAGGCTACCGTATTGATGAAAAACTTTCTACCAAAACAAAACTGGTTTTCACCAGATAATTTAACATAAAATTTATAAAGATGAACTATCATACCAGAAAATGGATTAAACCTGAAGATTTAAATCCCAATCATACACTTTTCGGCGGACGACTGTTGCAGTGGATTGATGAAGAAGCCGCTCTGTACGCCATCGTTCAGCTTGAAACACCCCGATGTGTAACCAAATATATTTCTGAGATCAACTTTATCAGCTCTGCAAAACAGGGCGATATTATTGAAATAGGTATTGAAGCGACAGATTTCGGTAACACCTCGATCACTTTAACCTGCGACGTGAGAAATATGATGACCCGCCAAACCATTATCACCATTGATAAAATTATTTTCGTAGGTGTAGATGATGAAGGAAAACCGACGAAACACGGAAAAACAAAGATCGAATTCATTGCTGACCGGCTGAAAAGCATCGAATGAAACTTTATATCAAAAACATGGTTTGTAACCGCTGCATCGCTGCGGTGGAAAAAGTCTTTAAGGATTTAAACCTCGAAATCACTACCGTTGCGCTTGGGGAAGTTGAGACCGCTGAGGATTTAAATTCCACTGAACTTCGTAAACTGGACGAATCTTTAAGGGAATCGGGTTTTCAGATTTTAGAAGATTCCGCTCAGCAGCTCATTGAGAAAGTGAAAAATGAGGTAATTATACTCGTCGATGGTCTGGATATTCCCGAAGACTTCATCCTTTCTAAATGGATCTCGGAAAAACTGAACCGCGATTACAGTGCAGTTTCAAAACTGTTTTCACAGAAAGAAAACGTGACGCTGGAGCAGTATTTTATTCTGCAGAAGATTGAAAGAGTAAAAGAGATGTTGTTGTATGATGAATTCTCTTTAACCGAGATATCCGGCAAACTCGGCTATAAAAGTGTTCAGCATTTATCTTCGCAATTTAAAAATGTAACGGGATTTACCCCTTCCGGATTTAAAAAACTAAAAGTAAAAAACCGTATCCCCCTCGATAAAATCTGAATTGTATAAGATTCTTCCCTATATTTATAACAGTGTTAGGTTTCATTTTAAGAAATTTGAACAATAAAATTTGCATATGGAAAATCATCATACTCATCCTTCAGAAAAAATATCGCCCAGCTCCGTGTATTACTGCCCCATGGAATGCGAGGGGGAAAAAGTATATTTCACACCCGGGAAACGATGCCCGGTCTGCAATATGTTCCTGGTTCCCATCGAGGAAAGAGAAGATTACAAAAATAAGCCCGCGACTTTCTCCAAAACAAATCTCCCCGAAAACTTTAAAGATAAAGTTGGCGAATATTTCTGCCCGATGTTCTGCGAAAGTGACAAAACCTATGATTCTGATACCGGTTGCCCCGTTTGCCACATGCATCTTGACGAAATTACAGAGGATTTAATCAATAACGCTTCGCATCAGGTACATTCACACATACATTCCCATGATGTGCCTGAACATTCTGACAGCCAGGCGGGAAAATATTACTGTCCAATGTTTTGTGAAGGCGACAAAGTTTATGATTCAAATGTAGGCTGCCCCGTCTGCGGAATGGATCTCGTACAGATTCCGGGGAAGGACAATGACGGCGAAGATGAAAACTTTAATATTCTTAAAAAGAAGTTTATTACGGCGCTGGTCTTCACGGTTCCGGTCTTCATACTTTCCATGGGCGGTATGTTTTTTACCTTCCCGTTTTCGCATGAGGTCCGGGGAATTCTAGAATTGGTCTTAACGCTTCCGGTACTGTTTTATGCCGGCTGGTTTTTAATGAAACGCGGCTGGATATCCTTTAAAACGTGGAATCTGAATATGTTTTCACTTATTGCGCTGGGTGTTGCGGCTGCATTTCTTTTCAGTATTGCCGCGCTGTTCTTTCCGCAAATCTTTCCTCATGAGATGGTTCACGTCGGAAAGATTCCACTCTATTTTGAAGCCGTGAGTGTGATACTCACCTTGGTGATTTTAGGACAGTTGATGGAAGCCGGCGCACATAAAAGAACCGGAAATGCAATTAAAGAACTCATGAATCTTTCACCGGATGAAGCTCATTTAATCACTGACGGAAAAGAAGAAACAGTTTCACTTTCCGAAGTGAAAATTGGGGATCTGTTACGCGTAAAACCGGGCGAAAAAATTCCCGTGGACGGTAAAATAACCGAAGGAAACTCCAGTATCGATGAAAGTATGATCACCGGCGAACCGATTCCAGTGGAGAAGAAAACGGATGATTACGTCACTTCCGGAACCATCAACGGCAATGGTGTTTTCATCATGAAAGCGGAAAAGGTGGGCGACCAAACCCTGCTTTCCCAGATTATAAAAATGGTAAATGAGGCCAGCAGAAGCAGAGCACCAATCCAGAAACTTGCAGACAAGGTCTCGAAAATTTTTGTCCCAACAGTAATTGTTGCGGCAGTAATTACTTTTATTCTATGGTATATTTTAGGCGGTGAAAACCGGCTGGTTTTTGCTTTTATCAATGCGGTTGCAGTGCTCATAATTGCCTGTCCATGTGCTTTGGGTCTTGCCACGCCGATGAGTCTGATGGTAGGAATCGGTAAAGGCGCCAAAAACGGAATACTCATTAAAAACGCTGAAGCGCTGGAACAGATGCAGAAAGTCAATATTCTGATTACAGATAAAACTGGAACTTTGACCGAAGGAAAACCAAGTCTGGATGAAATCTCCATGACAGAAAATGCTGATAAAAACGAAATCCTGAAATTGGCGGCAGCACTGAATCAGAATTCAGAACATCCCTTATCAAGCGCGGTTTTACATGAATTTAAAAAAGCGAATTCTGAGTTTGAAAAAGTGGAAGACTTCGAGAATATTTCCGGAAAAGGTATTAAAGGAATCATCAATGGAGCCACTGTCCTTCTTGGAAATGAAGCGTTGCTGAATCAGTTCAGCATCAGCATTCCTGAAGAACTTAAAAATAGAGTCACACAAAAACAGGATGAAGCAAAAACGGTATCTTATCTCTCGGCGGGAGATCAAGCACTTGGATTTCTGAGCTTTTCAGATCGAATTAAAACAACTTCAAAGCAGGCAATCGAATATCTTCAGAAAAATAATGTGGAAGTGATAATGATGACCGGCGACAATGAACATACCGCAAAAGCCGTTGCCCAATCCCTTGGAATCAAAAAATATTTTGCGGGCCAACTTCCACAGGACAAACTGGAAGAAATCAAGAGGCTTCAGGCAGCAGGAAATATCGTGGCGATGACCGGTGACGGAATCAACGATGCACCTGCGCTTGCCCAGTCTAACGTAGGGATTGCGATGGGTACCGGAACCGATGTGGCGATTGAAAGCTCTGAAATTACGCTGCTGAAAGGCGACATTTTAGGAGTCGCTAAAGCCAAGATTTTAAGCGAAAATCTGCTCAAAAACATTAAACAGAATCTTTTTTTCGCATTTATTTATAACGTGTTTGGCATTCCGCTTGCTGCAGGATTACTGTATCCGTTCTTCGGAATTCTCCTCAGTCCGATGATTGCAGCCGCAGCAATGAGTTTCAGCTCGGTGTCTGTAATCCTGAATTCGCTGAGGTTAAACAGGGTAAATTTAAACATTCCCAAAAGCTGATCTTTATTCGGAGCCATCATTTTTATGAGGTAAAGATTAAAGATTCAACGGAATTAAATCGAAACCAAACATTAAAATATAGTATTATGGCAAAGAAAACCACTACAGGCGGTAAGGTCGCTCCTAAAGCAGACGCGGCAGACAAACTTAAGGATTTTATGGTCGACGGAATGAAAGACCTTTACTGGGCTGAAAAAGCATTAGTGAAAAATCTTCCGAAAATGGCGAAAAATGCAACTTCCAAAAAACTGAAAGATGCGGTGAACGGACATTTGGCAGAAACAAAAAATCAGGTTAAAAGACTTGAAGATGCCTTTAAAGCTCTAAAACTTAAACCCGAAGCCGTAAAATGCGACGCGATGGACGGTCTCATTAAAGAAGCTGAAGGCATTCTGGAAGAAACTGAACCGGGCGCAGTGCGCGATGCAGCAATTATTGCAGCAGCACAAAAAGTTGAACATTATGAAATCGCCTCTTACGGTACCATTGCAACTTATGCAAAATTACTCGGCCAGAAAGAAGTTCTTAATCTGATGCTTCAAACTTTAAATGAGGAAAAAACCACAGATAAAGATTTAACCAAACTGGCAAAGTCTGAAATCAATCTGAAAGCAAAATAACTTTTAAAAGTTATTTATTCATCCCGGGCAACATATATTGTTGCCTTTTTTTAACCCATTAATATAAAAAACATGTCAAATTTAAATAATAAGAAAATTGCGGTTCTTGCTGCGGACGGTTATGAACAGTCAGAGCTTGAAAGTCCGGTAGAAGCCCTGAAAAAAGAAGGTGCTACAGTAGAAATCATCTCTCTGAAATCAGGAGAAATCAAAGCGATGAAAGACCACGAATGGAGCAATTCTGTGGCTGTTGATAAAATTGTGTCCGATGCACAGGTTTCTGACTACGATGCGCTCCTACTTCCTGGCGGCGTATTAAACCCAGATGCGGTGCGTGCTGACAAAGATGCTGTAGCTTTCGTAAAAGAGTTTTTCACTTCTCAGAAACCTGTTGCAGCCATCTGTCACGGTCCACAAACTTTAATTAATGCTGAAGTTGTGAGCGGGGTTAAAATGACTTCATTTAAAGCGATATCCAAAGACCTGCAGAATGCCGGCGCTAATTGGGTTGATGAAGAAGTTGTTACTGACGGAAATCTTACGACGAGCAGAAAACCGGAAGATTTACCTGCTTTCAACCAACGAATTATTGAAGAATTTGCCAAGTAAAATTCATTAAACCACTCACAATGAAAGAAAAAATTCCGCAACAGAAAACCGGTGCCAAAAGCGACACCATTTCGGAAATTGAACTGGATTCCGTTCAAATTGCAACACAGCATTTCGATACGGTAAAAAGGCGCTTCCTTGATGTAAATTCCTGGGAACTTTTTGCAGGTACCGAAAAGGCGGAATTTTCTCTTCGTGACAAACAAGGTGAATTATCACTGGATCCACCGAAAGTCGGTGATTATTTCAGAATTAAAGTTCCGGGGCTTCATAACCCCACTGGTGACGGTTATGACTGGGTGCAGGTGGAAAAATTTGAAGAAGAATATTCAGACAACACAGAGTGTGTATACATCAGAGTCAGACCAACGTCTGATCCCACAAAACCCGACGAAACAACCGCGCATTTTTTCGATCCGAAGGCAACTTCGAATTTCCTCATTAAAAGAGAGGGAAATAAAATTTCCGCGGAAGTTCATGGCAGAAATGAAGTACCGAATACCGAAGATCTCACCATTATTGAAAAAATCCGGAACAGTCTGGTAGCGGTTGGCGGAATGATTGCCGGAAGCAAATTCCAGTGGAAATCGCTGACAGAAGGTCTTATTAAATATGAAGAATAAAATTTATATTGGCTGTTCCGGATTTTCAAACCGCGACTGGAAAGGCTTTTTCTTTCCGGAAGAACTTCCGTCCAAAGAACAGCTCAACTTTTACGCTACGCAATTTAATACGGTCGAAATAAATTCCACTTTTTACCGGAGACCGCGGCCCCAAACGCTTGCCAACTGGCATGAAAGGACAGGTGAAGATTTTAAATTATTCATCAAGATTCCGAAAACAATCACACATATCAAGCGGTTAAAAGAAACTGCCGAAGAAACTGCTGATTTCTGCAATCATATCCATCAGGGAATACAGGAAAAGCTGGCTGGATTTCTTTTTCAGATGCCGCCGAGTTTTCATTACAGTGAAGAACATCTGGAACAGCTAATTGCAACTGCAGATTCCCGGTTTCTAAATGTTGTTGAATTCCGCCATGGATCATGGTGGAATGATGAAATTTTTGAAACCTTAAAAAAGAGAAACATTGTGTTTTCCGGTGTGAGTTTCCCGAAAAATATTCCTGATGATTTTATCATCAACAACAGTAAATCGGTTTATTACAGACTTCACGGTGTGCCTGTCCTTTTCAAATCTGAATATTCGGAAGAGGAATTAAAGAAACTGGCAAAGGAAATTAAAAAAGCCAAACAGGATGTATTTATATTCTTCAACAATACGTGGGGAACAGCGGCTTTGAAGAATGCGCTTTATCTGAAAAAAATCCTGGAATAAGTTTAGAATTTTCTTTCGATCACGTAATCCAGCATCAGGTTCAGCGAATGTCTGGCTTCGGAATCAGGGAAATCATCTAGAATATTTTTCGCACGCTGCTGGTAATCTTTCATCACAGAAATTGCGTAATCCAGTCCACCTGAACTTTTCACAAAAGCAATCAGTTCTTTGACGCGTTTGGTATCATTATTATACCGTTTGATTGTGTTGAAATAATGTTTTCTGTCGGCCTCGCTTGCGGTTTTCAAAGTGTGTATGAGTGGAAGCGTCATTTTCTGCTCCTTAATGTCGATCCCTACAGGTTTACCGATGATGTTTGATGTAAGATAATCGAAAAGATCGTCTTTGATCTGAAAAGCCATTCCGGTAAGCGTACCGAATTCCATCATTTTCTTGGCCATTGCGTCATCTACACTGTTGGATACGACGCCAATTTCGCAGCACGCCGCAATTAAGGTCGCTGTTTTCTGGCGTATAATTTCGTAGTAAACTTCTTCAGTAATATCAAGTTTGCGGGCTTTTTCAAGTTGAAGCAACTCCCCTTCCGCCATTTCGCGTATCGTACGGGAAATTACAGCAAGAAGATCAAAATCCTTATGATCTGTTGAAAGCAGAACGGCTTTAGAAAGCAGATAGTCGCCTACCAGAACCGCAATTTTATTTTTCCACAAAGCGTTGATGGAGAAGAAATTACGTCTTTTAAAACTCTCATCCACTACATCATCATGCACCAAGGTCGCAGTGTGAATAAGCTCAATCATCGATGCGCCGCGGAACGTTTTTTCGTTCACTTCACCCACGAGTTTTGCACATAGAAAAACAAACATAGGCCGCATCTGCTTGCCTTTGGTTGTAACAATAAACCGCGTTACTTTATCTAAAAGCGGTACGTTGCTCTGCATGGATTCATAAAACTTCTGTTCGAAAAGTTTCATTTCACCGGAAATGGGTTTTTTGATTTCTTCTACGGTATTCGCCACGTACTATGAATAAAGATGTTGAAAGTTAAATACCGACAAATATAATTAAAATTTGCCGGAGAATCGAAGTTTATTACAGATTGAAATACTTAGCGGATTTTATCTGCCGGAATAAAATAGAAAGCCTGTTTTGCTGTTCCCAAAGGTGTGCGGAATTCTTCGCCGGAAATATAAACACCGCTTTCATCCACAGCAATTCCTTCGATCTGGCCAACGCTTAACGAGGAACCGAGGTAATATTTTTTTGGTTGTAGGCTGAAGAAAACACCGGGTTCGGATTCACTAAACACCGAAAGAAAAACCTCAGTATTTTTTGTGTAACCAATTAAATAAAGCTTTCCATCAAAGTAAGCCGCGTCGGTGACCACAAATCCTGTTCTGAAACTTTCGGTTTTTTCTGCAGCCTGATTGTCAGCAAGGTCCGGATTCAGTACGTAATGCGTGGTCGATTTCGATACCCATTCTTTTGTAAAGACGTGGATCTTTCCGTTTAAAACAATCATTGCCTCAGCATCGAAATCGTTACTGATGATTTTTCTGCTGAAGTCCTGCTGCTGCGGATAAAAGAAAGGAATTTCCTTTGATGCAGCAGTATTATCGTACGGAATTTTATAAATTTTAAGGTCTTTGCGGGTTCCGGCATTATTTCCGAAATCGCCGATGTAAAAATACAGCGAATCACTTGCGATGGCTTCCCAATCAATGTTTGTGAGTCCGGTTTCAATGGTTTTTAAAATTTTACCTGAGGATTTGTCGATTTCAAAAATTTCAGAGGAATTACCGCCATCATTCATGGTATACAATTTACCCTTTCGCAAACTGAGCCCTGAATTTTCTTTCAAGGAATCGCTCAGATATGAAACCCTGTATTTGCCGATCTTTAAAAAATCTGTCTGCTGCGCAAAGCCATTGGCAAAAAGAAAAAATACAAAAAAGGAAAGTAATCGGTTCATTATAATTTACGTCTTAACAGCAGGATGCGGATTTTTACAAAATCATAGAGAAGTCCCAGCAACAAAATTAAACTTCCGAAAAGAAGCGTTCTGATGCCGAAATGTGTGTAAAGAATTCCCCCTGAAACACCTCCTGCGAAAAAAAGCCAGATTATGATTAAACGGAGTTTTATTGATTTGATGAGCTTCTTTTTATGCGCCTGATCTTTATAAAAGAAAAGTTGAGAAAACTCGATACCCATATCGGTAAACAGTCCGGTTAAATGTGTTGTACGGACCACCGCATTTGATATGCTTGTTACGAGTGAATTCTGCATCCCCATCGCAAATAGAAGGCTGAAAGCGATCAAATCCGGATTTTCTGAAATAAGATATGTTCCTGTAACTCCTATGCCTGCAAGGATTACAGCCTCGGTAATAGTAGGGACTACATAAATAAGATTTTCCCGTCTTCGCGAATAAATTTCAACCATAAAGTTGGAAATGAAAGCACCCAGAAAAAAGAAAAAGATATAAAGTGCCACGTGAAAAGCACTCCGGAAATCCTGCTTGAAAGCTTCATCTACAAAGTAAGCGAAATGTCCTGTAACGTTTGTTGTAAGTTTCTGCACCGAAAAAAATCCCACCACATTTACCAAACCAGCCACGAAACTCAGCAGTGAGGCAATCCCAAGATTATGCTTTTCGGTACGGGTTTTTCCTTTGTGACTGAACATTACTCACTGGATTTATTAGCAAGCTGACCACAGGCCGCATCAATATCTCCTCCCCGGCTTCGGCGGATCAGCACAGTAATTCCGGCGTTTTCGAGTTGGCGTACATAATTTTCCTCGGCTTCTTTATTGCATTTATCGTATTTTCCGTCGCCGATGGGATTATACTGAATTAAGTTCACTTTACTCGGAACCTGCTTACAGTAACGGATGAGCGCTTTGATGTCTTCATCCTGATCATTGATTCCTTTCCAGACGCAGTATTCAAATGTTATAGGATTTCCAGTTTTTTCGTACCAGTATTTTAAAGAATCCATGATATCGGTAAGCGGAAATTTATCGGAGAAAGGCATGATTTCATTCCTTTTCGACTCGATAGCTGAATGTAGAGAAAGCGCAAGTTTTACCCGCAGATCTTCATCGGCAAGCATTTTAATCATCTTAGGAATCCCTGAAGTTGACACGGTGATTCTCCGCGGCGACATGCCCAAACCTTCAGGCTGGGTAATTTTTCTAACCGCATCTACCACATTTTTGTAATTCATCATCGGCTCGCCCATTCCCATGAAAACGATGTTTGAAAGCGGTCTGTCGAAATAAAGTTTGCTTTGTCTGTCGATTAATGCCACCTGGTCTACGATTTCTGCAACTTCCAGATTCCTCATCCTTTTCAGGCGGGCGGTTGCGCAGAATTCACAGTTCAGGGAGCAGCCAACCTGAGACGAAACACAGGCTGTAGTACGGGTTTCTGTAGGAATCAGAACCGATTCTACGAGAAGTCCGTCGTGTAGTTTCACGCCGTTTTTAATAGTTCCGTCAGTAGATTTCTGAAGCTGGTCAACCGAAATGGGATTGATGATGTATTCCTGAGAAATTTTCTCTCTGAGGTCTTTAGAAAGATTGGTCATTTCATCAATAGAATGCAGATTCTTACTCCACAGCCAGTCATAAACCTGCTTCGCACGGAAGGGTTTTTCGCCGATCTCTCTGAAATAATCAGTGAGCTGTTCTAAATTTAATGTCCGTATATCTTTCATAAAAAGTCTCGCAGATTTATCAAAGTCAGCAGATTCTCTTTCTGCGTTATCAACAAAATCTGCGAGAAATATTTAAAATTAATTTATATTAAAGAATCAGCATTGCGTCTCCGTAAGAATAGAATTTGTATTCGTTTTTGATGGCTTCCTCGTAGGCCTGCATCAGGAAATCTTTCCCGGCGAACGCTGCGATCATCATTAACAGTGTAGATTTTGGCGTATGGAAGTTGGTAATCATCGCATTGGCAACACCGAAATCATGTGGCGGGAAAATAAATTTATTCGTCCAGCCATGGTAAGGCCCGATCTTTTTATTGGATGAAACCGAAGTTTCCAAAGCTCTCATGGTAGTGGTTCCTACCGCACAAACTCTGCGCTGTTCAGCAACCGCTTTGTTGATAATGTCGGCGTTTTTCTGATCAATGATAGCTTCCTCAGATTCCATTTTATGTTTGCTTAAATCTTCAACCTCAATCGGGTTAAAAGTTCCCAAACCAACATGAAGTGTTACTTCAGCGAAATCGATTCCTTTGATCTCGAGTTTCTTCATCAAATGTCTGGAGAAGTGCAAACCTGCTGTAGGAGCTGCAACGGCACCTTCGTGCTTGGCATAGATGGTCTGGAACCGCTCTGCGTCTTCAGGTTCTACGGCTCTTTTGATATATTTCGGAAGTGGAGTTTCGCCCAGTTCTTTCAGTTTCGAGCGGAATTCCTCGTAAGAACCGTCATATAAAAATCTCAGGGTTCTACCTCTTGAAGTCGTATTATCGATTACTTCGGCAACCAAAGATTCGTCTTCAGTGAAGAACAATTTGTTTCCGATTCTTATCTTTCTTGCAGGATCAACCAAAACATCCCAAACGCGGGTTTCTTTATCGAGTTCTCTTAAAAGGAAAACTTCAATTTTGGCACCGGTTTTTTCTTTGTTTCCATACAATCTTGCCGGGAAAACCTTGGTATTATTGAAGATAAAAAGATCTTTTTCATCGAAATAATCTACAACATCTTTAAAAGTTTTATGTTCGATTGTCTGCTTTTTGCGGTCAAGAACCATGAGTTTGGCGTCGTCTCTGTGCTCTGCAGGATACTCTGCCAGTAGTTCTTCCGGCAAATGGAAGTTGAAATCAGATGTTTTCATTTTTTAAATTACGGTTTAAAAATTAGCCGAAAAACCCAATGATTTTCGGACTGCAAATATACGGCTTTGAAAAGGCAAAGTCAAGTGTTTGCCTATTTATCTAGAATTTCAGGGATTTAGGTAGCGTTAATTTAAGTTCTACATCATTATGATCTTCAAGTACAAATTCACAACTTATTTTTTTTTCGGTGATATCATCCCTTAACACCATATAATTTCCCGGTAAATTTGCATCATTCAGCATCGTATAATTATAACTTCTGCTTAACGCAAACATTGGAAACATATTTTTACTGGCTGGTTGCAGAGTAAGAATATGATTAGCAACAGGTTTCTTTGCTTTTTTTGAATTGAAAACCTGCATTGAGACCCTTTTTGGAGTTGATTCTGATATTTCCCCAAAAGTAACATACTGGTTTTGATGAATTAAATGTTTCGTGTTCAACTTGTAAGAATAATCATATTCAAAAGCGAAAAAAATGTTTCCGTTTGACTTACTTTCTTTTACTTTAAAACGATGGGCAAGATCAGTTTTGGAATCAAAGAGTGTGGCACTAAGGTATTTCGGAACTCTTGTAACCTTCAGGAAATAATTAAAATCATCGGAATTAAAATAATTAACCGATTCTTTAATACCCTTTTTCTTCGCGTTATTAAGTACATATTTTGTGACGGTATCAAAAGAATAAGTCTGTGCAGAACCCAATACAAACACAAAACTAAAGGCCACCAAATTAAGTTTCTTCATAAAAATGTTTTTATAATTTCCCATTCTTTTAGTTTTTTATCGAACGAAATCGTATGAAGCGGACTTGTCGAAGGTAAAACAAATACAGGAATTTCTGATTCTTTGCCTAAAATTTTCTTTAAATTCTTAAATGATTTCTGACCATTACAGAAAATAACGCTGATTGAAGGATGGTCGTTTAGAATTTTAGTAATATCATTATGTTCCTCGTTTCGGATCTTCGTGTCGAGGCTTCCCTCGCGTTCGCAGGTATCGATGACGTCCCACAACGCAATATTGTTTTTTCTGATGGTTTCAATTCTTGTCTCGTAATCTTTACTAAAATCTTCACCAATCAATTCAAAAACAATCTTCCAAAACTGGTTTTGCGGATGCGCATAATATTGCTGCATTTCCAGGGATTTAACGCCAGGAACCGAACCTAAAATCAGGATTCTAGAAGTTGTAGAAATAATCGGTGCAAAAGATGAAATTCGGTCTGCCATTTTCAGGAAGTTTTACTTTAAAAAATTGGAATGATTAATGCAATCATTAAAAATATTAAAAAAATCAGTTATGAAAAAGTTATCATTATTAATGGGAATGCTGATCCTGCTTATCACAACCAGCTGCAGAGATATTGTGAATACGGTTTTAGACGCGCTGCCTCCTTTTGATGTTCCGTTTACTACCACAGTAACCGTTCCTTTCGTGAACGTAAGTACCACGACATACACCAGAACTCCAGAAATCCCAATGAATATAAATCTGGATGCGAAGATCAAAGAAAATAATCCAAATTATTCTATCAATAATCTGAAATCGGTAAAGATGAGTACCCTGAGTATGGATTTTATCAGCTCAACGGTCGATACAAAACTTGATGTTATTAAAAATGCAAGAGTTTATATTAAAGCTCCCAACCAGCCGGAAAAACTAATCGCTACAGTGGTGAATAATACCAATCCTACTACAGTTACATTTACGGTGCCCGATGAGGAACTGATCAACTATTTTAAAACAAGCCAGAATTCCTTAATCTTTGAAATTCAGGCGAACGCCGCTACTGCGGACCAAATTACAATGAAAATGAATACGGGTTTTAAAGTAAAAGTTCAGTTATAAAATTGACACGGTCAAGAATAGAAAAAGCTTCTGAAAATAATCAGAAGCTTTTTGTATTAGATTCTTTGTTCTATAGCGTCTCTCTCAACCATTCGAAAAATTCGAGCTGCCATACCAAGCCGTTCTGTGGCTTCAGTACCCAGTGATTTTCGTTTGGAAAATACAGAAATTTAGATTTCAAACCGTGAAGTCTTGCTGCCTGAAAAGCCTGCTGGCCCTGCTCATATCCTACGCGGAAATCAATTCCACCCTGAATGATCATGATTGGTTTGTTCCATTTATCAACAAAATTTGATGGATTAAATTCGGTATACGCTTTAGGTAACGGCTGATCTGTAGGCTTTCCTAAATCCCAGTTAGCAAAAAACAGTTCTTCCGTAGTTCCGTACCAGGATTTCATATCAAAAAGTCCGTCGTGAGCAATAAAAGTTTTAAATCTGTTTTCATGGATTCCGGCCAGCATAAAAACGCTGTATCCGCCGTAACTAGCTCCTACTGCACCAATTCTGTCTGCATCAACGTATGGCAAAGTTTTGGCGTAATCGGTTGCTGTTAAATAATCATCCATTACCTGTCCGCCCCAGTCTTTCGAAATTTGTTCGTTCCATTGTGTTCCCCAGCCTGGCATTCCGCGTCGGTTTGGAGCAACTACAATATAACCGTTGGCAGCCATCAGCGCGAAATTCCAGCGGGTGCTGAAATACTGAGTTAATGCTGACTGCGGACCGCCCTGACAGTAAAGAAGAGTTGGATATTTCTTATTCGGATCGAAGTCTGGAGGATAATGAAACCACACACCCATTTCTTTACCGTCGGTAGTTTTTACCATTTTCAGTTCAGATTTTCCCGGCGTTAATTTGGCATAATTCGCTTTATTAACCTCTGTTACCTGAGTCATTGTCCCGGATTTTACATCTACTGAAAACAGGTCAGGATTATGATTGATGTCGTTTCTGGAAACCAAAAGCTGGTTTTTGTTTTGAGCATAAATCTCATTCACATCAAAATCACCTTTCGTTACCTGCTGAATTTTAGCATTCCTGGGATTCAGAGAAAACAGCTGTTTTGTTCCGCGAAAGGCTGTAGTAAAATAGATTGTTTTTGAATCCTGAGTCCAGAAGACATCGCCAACTACACTTTCATCCCAATCTTTGGTAAGGTTACTCACCTTTCGGGATTTCCAGTCCATCAATTTGATATCGTTTTTGTCTGCTTCGTAACCGTCTCTTTCCATCGACATCCACAGCAAAGCCTTTCCGTCGGGAGAAAATTTCGGAGCAACATCATAACCTTTATTGCTTTCAGTAAGATTGGTTGTTGTACCGGCTGCTAAATCGTAAGCGAAAATATCGGTATTGGTTGATTGGGCGTATTCCGCGCCGCTCAACGGCTTTGTAACGTATAAAAGCTGGGCAGAATTCGGGCTCCACACAAAATCTTCAGTTCCGCCAAAAGGGCGCTGCGGGGAATCCCACATTTTACCTTCCAACAAATCTTTAGCATTGTCCACTTTATCAGCAACATTCACCACAAAAACGTGATTGTATTTCCCTTCGCTGAAATAATCCCAATGGCGGTGGTTCAGGTCGGTATAAATGTGAGCGGAAGATTTCGGAACATCCTGATATTTGTCTTTACCCATCACTTTTTCAACCAAAACCTGCTTACTGAAGGCAATCTTTTTTCCGTCGGGTGAAATCACAATATTATCGACTTCGCCAATCGTGTAAAATTCTGCCCAGGTTTTTCCTGCATCTTTCGAAAGGTAAATTTTATCGCCTTCCTGTGCGTAGATGCCGTTTTTATCCCATTGGATCAGGGCTTTTTTACCTAAGTCAAGATTAGCAGCTTCAGCATTTTTGATATTAAAAAAATAGGTTTTCTTGTTGTTTTTTTCAGTTTTCAGATCGGTTTTCCCAATGGTATAAATTAAAGACGACTGATCAGGTGAAACTGCCGAAACGCCAATTTTATTTAATGTCCAGAGGATTTCGGGCGTCATCACATTTTGTGCATTCATAAGAAAAGGCGCAGCTACTGAGAGAATGGTGTGTTTTAACTTCATAAAAAATCAATTTTGATCATTACAGATGCAGACTGCAACTGTGTTTACAAATATAGAAATTTATGATGATTTGCTGTGCTTAAAGATTCTGGTTAAGCTCCATCCAAATATTACCTGTAAAACAAAAATCACCGCCGGTCGCGGTGATCTGAGTTTTGTTTTAATTTTAAGTTACTATTCCGAAGAAGTAAAAATCCCGTTCAACAGTGAAGTAATAAGTGACAATGCAATGCTGAAAATAAATGCCCACCAGAACCCGTCAATCGTCATCCCGTCAATAAAATAATCTGCAATCAGAATAACCAGAGCATTGATGACCAGCGAGAAAAGTCCCAAAGTAATAATGGTAAGAGGTAGACCGAGGATTTTCAGAATGGGCGAAACAATCAGGTTTAGAATGCCCAGAACGATTGCAAACACAATTGCCGTGGAAAACCCATCGAAATGTACGCCTGAAAGAATCTTGGTGAGAAAAAATGCCACCACTGCGGTAACGAGAAGTCGGATGATTAAATTCATAGTTTATAGATTTATAGTTTAGTTAAGGTTGAGTAATTAGTTTTCTTAAAAGTCATGCTTTTGCCAATCCATTTAAATTTCCAGTAACCACGTACTTTCAGAAGTCCGTTTTCCGTGATATGTGCAGAGGAATCCCATAACCTGCCCGAACTCGCATCATAGATTTTGCCGTGCTCCCATTCCTTGGTTTTTGCATTGTAAACTAAACCATCTAAAACCTCCATTCCCAATATTTTTCTGTTCCGGAGATTGGGATCAGGATTTTCGAAATCGGTACGGGTATGCATCGGTTTTCCGCTGCCTTTGCTCTCGTCGAACCAAATCACTTTGGCCTTATACTCGCCTTTCAGCTTGTACACCTCTACGGCGACACTGTGATCGGTTGCGAGCCATTTGCCAAGCACGTGATCTGCCTTTGACTGGGCATTTAAATTCAAAAAACAAAAATAGAGGATTAAAACGAGATTTTTTATAAGCATGGCTTTCACTATACAAGTTTTTTGCCAACTTACGTATTATCAGCCAGTTTTGTTGATTATTATTTTTCTATTGATGAAAATTTTTACGAAATCTGAAACCCAATCAGCAGTTAAATTTTTCTCTCTTCGCAAAAAATATTATCTTCAGCACCAAAAGTTATATAGAATGAAGAACTATGCTAAAGCTTTAATGCTTTCGACGGTGTTTGCAGCGGGACTCAATGCCCAAACGCAGGACCAAATGACAAAATCCATCATGGATGAAACTTACAACAATTCCCAACTTGAAAAGCTCGCCTACGAATTGCTCGATGGAATCGGTCCAAGACTGGTGGGAAGTCCAAAAATGCAGCAGTCTCACGACTGGGCGGTAAACCAATTCAAAAGTTGGGGAATCGATGCCCGCAACGAACAGTGGGGCGAATGGAAATCGTGGGAAAGAGGAACTTCTTCTCTCGAAATGGTATATCCTTATGCGAAATCCCTTGAAGGGATGCAGCTCGCATTCAGCCCGGCAACTCCGGCTAAAGGTTTAACTGCAGATGTGGTGATGCTTCCGACCTTCAACAGCAAAGAAGATTTCACCAAATTTCTTTCATCAGTAAAGGGAAAACTGGTTATGGTTTCCCAATATCAGGCCTCCGGACGACCGGAATACAATTGGAAGGAATTTGCTACGCCAGAATCTTTCGAAAAAATGCAGGCTGAGTCTAAGGCCGCATCTGAAGTATGGCAGAATTCAATTAAAGCTTCAGGAGAATCTTCACGTACGTTGAATGCAAAGCTTGAAGCAGCCGGTGCAGCCGGAATCATTTCTTCAAACTGGTCCCGAGGCTTCGGTGTTAACAAAATATTTTCGGCAGGAACTAAAAAAATTCCGGTAATGGATGTTTCTCTTGAAGATTACGGACAGCTTTACAGAATGCTGAAAAACGGAACTACACCAAAACTGAAAATCACAGCCAATTCCAAAGACAAAGGAATGGCACCAACCTTCAATACCGTGGCCGAAATCAAAGGTTCAGAAAAACCTGATGAATATATTATACTATCAGCACACCTCGATTCCTGGGATGGCGGCACCGGTGCAACCGATAACGGAACTGGAACCATTACCATGATGGAAGTTGCAAGAATCCTGAAAAAATTATATCCTAATCCCAAAAGAACCATCATCGTAGGCCTTTGGGGAAGCGAAGAACAGGGACTGAACGGATCACGCGGTTACGTTTCTGCACATAAAGACCAGATGCCAAAAATACAGGCGCTGTTCAACCAGGACAACGGAACGGGACGTATCGCAAACATCAGCGGACAGGGATTCCTGAATTCATATGATTATTTGGGAAGATGGCTTGCTGCCGTACCAAAGGAACTTACGAAAGACATCAAAACTACGTTCCCCGGGACTCCTGGCGGTGGCGGATCCGACCATGCATCATTTGTTGCGGCAGGTGTTCCAGCCTTCATGTTAGGCTCTTTGAACTGGAGCTACGGAAATTACACCTGGCATACCAATCGTGATACTTATGACAAAATCGTTTTTGATGATGTAAAAAGCAATGTTGCTTTAATCGCTATTATGACTTATATGGCCAGCGAAGATCCGGAAAAAACTTCTGCAGAAAGAATTAAACTTCCTGTTAACGAAAGAACCGGTGAACAGATGAAATGGCCTGAAGTAAAGGAACCAACAAGAAAAGGAGGTCTGGACTAATTTCATACCTTCATATACGGAAACGTTCAGTAAAAGCTGAACGTTTTTTTATTTACCAAGTTCAATCCAGACCGGCGCATGATCGCTTGATTTTTCCCAACCCCGCACTTCTTTGTCGACACCGGCTTTTTTTAGATGAGGAAGCACTTCGCTTGACAGTAAAAAATGATCAATTCTTAAACCCGCATTTCTTTCATAAGCATTACGGAAATAATCCCAGAAGGTATAGATGGTTTCATCCGGGTACAGGTATCTCAAAGCATCAGTCCAACCCTGATCGACCAAATTTTTAAAAGCCTCTCGCACTTCCGGCAGAAAAAGCGCATCTTTAGCAAACTTCTCAGGTTTATATACGTCCTTCTCTGTTGGTATCACGTTGAAATCTCCTATCAAAAGCACTTTCTTATTTGAAGTCACAAGCATTTCAGCATGGGCATCGAGGCGTTCAAACCACTTCATTTTATAATCAAACTTTGGACCGGGAACCGGGTTTCCATTAGGCAGATAAATGCATGCAATAATTAAATCATCAATCTTCACCTCCAGATAGCGGCTTGCATCGTCGTCATCATCTCCAGGCAGTTTTTTACGGGAAATCTCCGGTTTACCCTTTCTGGAGAGCACTGCTACTCCATTCCAGCTTTTCTGTCCGAGCCACACTGCGTGATATCCGGCATCAAGGATTTCAGCTTCCGGAAATTTTTCCTGAGGTGCTTTAAGTTCCTGGAGACATACGACATCCGGCGCTTTTTCTTTCAGCCATTTCAGCAGTATAGGCAGGCGGCCATTTACGCCGTTTACATTATA
This sequence comes from Flavobacteriia bacterium, assembly GCA_015999765.1. Lineage (GTDB taxonomy): Bacteria > Bacteroidota > Bacteroidia > Flavobacteriales > Weeksellaceae > Kaistella. The sequence goes on along the minus strand of JAECQR010000010.1, from coordinate 47,857 downwards.
GGTTGCAATTTTCATAGGTTCTAATGATATCAAAGTTAAAAACTCCGCGTTTGATTGGACGCATTTTTGATGGTCTAAAATCAAAACCAACTTTTATGAGAGCAATCTGGAACGGAGCCATCGGATTCGGGCTCGTTAATATTCCCATCAAACTTTATTCCGCGACCGGGGAAAGCAACCTCGATCTCGACATGCTGGACAAGGACGATCTTTCCAATATTAATTTTAAGAGAGTAAATGCGACAACCGGAAAGGAAGTAAAATGGGAAAATATTGTAAAAGGTTATAAACTCGAAGACAGCTACGTGGTCCTCACAAAAGAAGATTTCGACGAAGTAAATCCCGAAAAATCGAAAATCCTGAACATTAAACAGTTTGTAGACGTTCACGAAATTGACAGTGCTTATTTTGAGTCCTCCTACTTTCTGGAACCACAAAAGAACGGTGAAGAAGCATATAAACTGCTGTTGAAAGCACTTTTAAAAACTAAAATGGCAGGTATAGGAACTTTCATCCTCCGAGAAAAAGAAATTCTTTGTCTTGTGCGGCCTTACGAAGACAAAATCCTCATGGTTAACAGGATGCGCTATCCGGAAGAACTCAGAAGTTTTGAAGACCTGAAAATTCCTAGCGCTAAAAATCCCAAAGCTGACGAACTGGAAATGGCGGAATCACTCATCAAACAGCGCGCGACAAAATTTGATCCTGCGAAATATAAAAACACTTATAATGATGATTTAATGGCCATCATCAAAGCTAAATCAAAAGGAAAAGTGAAAAAAACCGAGACCAAAGAGGAGGTTTCCGCAAAAGCAACCGACCTAATGGCACAGTTGAAAGCAAGTCTGGAAGCCGGAAAAGCCAAGGCCGGCTAAATAATAACGTAATAAAACTTTCAGAACATGCCATTAGAGAAATACAACGAAAAACGGGATTTCAAACAGACGGCAGAACCCAAAGGAAAATCCCAGAGCAGCAAAGGAAAACTGAAATTTGTGATTCAGCGTCATGCCGCCAGCAGGTTACATTATGATTTCCGCCTCGAGATGGATGGCGTGCTGAAAAGTTGGGCTGTCCCGAAAGGACCTTCCTTAAATCCGGAGGACAAACGCCTGGCGATGATGGTTGAAGACCATCCTTTTGCTTACCGCAGTTTTGAAGGAAGCATACCTGAGGGAAATTACGGCGCCGGCGAAGTAGAAATCTGGGACGAAGGAACCTACGAACCTCTGGAAAAAGTGAAAGGTAAAACCGATGATCTGCTTATGCAGGCAGAATTGCATAAAGGTTCTCTGAAATTCATCCTTCACGGTAAAAAACTGAAAGGCGAATTTGCACTGGTAAAAATTAAAAATTCTGACAGCGGAGAGCCCTGGCTCCTGATTAAACACAGGGATAAATTTGCGACAGACCATTATGACGCTGAAGAAAACACCACCGAAGATTCGAAAGTAACCGCTTACTTAAATTCAAAAAAAAAAGTAAAAAAAGTTGAGAAAAAGCCTGAGGTTGTAAAAGCTTACCGAAACTATACTCCAGCACTGAGCGGCGAGAAAAAACTTACCAGGTTCATCAATCCGATGCTCGCGGGTACAACTGATAAACCTTTCACCTCACCCGCCTGGGCTTTTGAAATAAAATGGGATGGCTACCGGGCTGTAGCAGACCTCAGGAAAGATATTCAGCTGTATTCCAGAAACGGGCTGTCGTATGTCGAAAAGTTTAAGAAAGTGAGTAATTCACTAAAGTTTCAGGAACACGAAATGATTCTGGACGGCGAACTTGTTGCGTATGATGATCAGGGAAAGCCGAATTTCCAGTGGTTGCAGCGGATTGGCGATAATCCCAACCTAAACGTGATTTATCAGGTTTTTGACCTCTTATGGCTCAACGGTCATTCCACCGAAAACCTTAGTCTCATCCAAAGGAAGGAACTTCTGAAAGACGCTTTGGTAGAAACCGAATACATCAAATACCATGATCATGTCCTGGAAAACGGAGAAAAATTTTTCCGGCTGGTAGAAAAAATGGAACTGGAAGGCATGATCGCGAAGAAAATAGACAGCACTTACCACCGCGGCATCCGAAATGGCGACTGGCTGAAAATTAAAAGCCAGAAGACCGAAGAAGTCCTTATCTGTGGATTTACCGCTCCCAAAGGCAGCCGCAAGAAATTTGGATCACTAGTTCTCGGCCGTTATGATGGTGATGAACTTATTTTTTGCGGACATACCGGTACCGGCTTCAGTGATAAAGGCCTTGTAGAGCTCTACGAAAAAATGGAACCGCTGATTACAGATAAGCCACCTTTTGCGACAACACCGAAGACCAACGATAAACCGACCTGGCTCAAACCTGAACTTATTGCTGAAATTAAATTCACGGAACTTACAAGTGACCATATCTTCCGACATCCTGTTTTTCTAAGGCTCAGAGAGGATCTTAATCCCAAAGATCTTAATTTCAAGAAAGATGAAGAAAAATATGTCGCTGATCCAGTACCATTAAAAAAATCAGTTATGAAAAGAGAAAATGAGCAGCTGCAGAAATTTGGAAAGCAGGAAGTGAAACTCACCAACCAGAATAAAATTTATTTCCCGAAAGATCAGGTTACCAAAGGCGACGTGATTGCTTATTACCAAAGCGTTGCAAAATATATTCTGCCTCACCTGAAAGACAGGCCTCAGTCGATGAACCGATTTCCTAATGGAATAGATGGGATGAGCTTCTATCAGAAAGACGCCTCAGACGAAATCCCGGACTGGATTGAAACCCAGAAAGTATTTTCGGAGTCCACCGATAAATACATCAATTACATCCTCTGCAACGATAAGGCAACGATTGCTTATCTTAATAATTTGGGCTGCATCGAGCTTAATGTCTGGACAAGCCGGAAAGAAACAACCGATAAACCGGATTACCTGGTGCTGGATCTCGATCCTTCAGACAACAATACATTTGAAGACGTAATTCTTACCGCGCAAACCGTGAAAAAGGTAATGGATAAAGCTAAAATGAAAGGATACTGCAAAACATCGGGCAGTTCAGGAATCCACATTTATATCCCGGCGGGCGCACAGTATTCTTTTGAACAGGTTAAAAATTTTGCCCATATCATGATGCAGATGGTGCAGAAAGAACTTCCGGATATCACAACGCTCGAACGCACCTTACAGAAACGGGACAAAGGAAAAATTTATCTTGATTACCTCCAGAACCGCCGCGGACAAACCCTTGCCAGCGTATACAGCCTCCGTCCTAAAAACGGCGCACCGGTTTCCATGCCCATTGAATGGGACGAACTGAAAATCGGCCTCAAACCTACTGATTTCAACATTGAAAACGCATTGGCAAGAATTGAGGAAAAAGGCGATCTCTTCAAACCGGTACTGGGCAAAGGTTTTGATATGCTGAAGGCAATTTCACTTTTAGAAACGGAATAACAGCAGGCCAGGCAGATTTGGTTACATATTTGATAGACCCATTTCATGGAAAGTCAAAATTACACCAATCATAAACGATATTATCCGCCGCATCACTTCGTCTATTTACCGCTTCTGGCGGTGCTTCAGGTTTTAGGAGTATGGAAAAGCTTCAGTGATGAGCAGAACCCGTTGGTTTGGCAGTTGTTTTCCCTCGTAATTTTCCTGCTGTTATTTCTGGCAATCATGCTCAGGCAACACTATGCACTCGGAAATCAAAACAGAATTATAATTCTTGAATTCAAACAAAGGTATTTTGAACTTTTTGGAAAAAGATCCGATGAAGTAGCGGAGAAGTTAAGTTTCGATCAGATTGCCGCTTTGCGTTTTACCCACGATGATGAGTTTAAAATATTACTGCAGCGCACGCTGAGTAAAAATCTTTCCGGTGATACGATTAAAAAGTCCATCACGGGATGGAATCCTGATTTTCAAAGAGTTTAGATACACATTACTAAAAATAAATACAAACACTAAAAATCACTGTTATGAAAAAATTCACATTATTAAGTCTGGCATTATTAGCAATGTTTACCCTAACCGGCTGCGACGCCATTGAAACCATTTTTAAAGCGGGTATGTGGTGGGGGTTCATTTTAGTCGCTGCAGTTATCGGTCTCATTTTCTGGCTGTTTTCCCGGGGCAGGAAATAATTAAACTTATTTAACGAGTATGCAGAAGAAATCAAAAACCAAAATCCGGCCTCCGCAGAAACAGAACAAACCGGGACTCGAGAAAAAACTTTATCCCGCTCCAGAAAGTGAACCCGTTCAGCAGGAGCAAAAGCTTAAAGGCAAAACCGCCATTATCACCGGAGGCGACAGCGGAATCGGCAAAGCGACTGCATTGATTTTTGCGGCGCAGGGTGCAGATATCGTAATTCCTTATCTCAGTGAAACCGTTGATGCAAAAGAAACCCGGAAGAAAATTGAAGAATTGGGCAGAAAATGCCTTCTTATTAAAGGTGATCTCGGTAAAGAGAATCACTGTAAAAAAGTGATCAGCAAAACCATTTCTGAGTTTGGAAAACTTGATATTCTTGTAAACAACGCAGCTAATCATTGGGAAACTGAAAGCATTGAGGATATCAGTACGGAACAGCTGATGACGACCTTTCATTCCAATTTTTTTTCGCTGTTCTGGCTCACTAAATATGCAATGAAACATTTAAAAAAAGGAAGCTGCATTATCAATACGACTTCTGTAACAGCGTACCGCGGAAGTGACCACCTGATCGACTATGCTGCCACCAAAGGGGCGATATTATCTTTCACAAGAAGTTTGTCCGCCAATCTTGCAGAAAAAGGAATTCGGGTAAATGCAGTTGCTCCCGGACCAATATGGACGCCACTTATCGCCTCTACCTTATCTAAAAAAGCAGTTTCCGAATTTGGAAGTGATACGCCCATGAAACGTGCAGGTGAACCCAATGAAGTAGCAACCTGCTTTCTCTTCCTCGCAAGCGATGATTCTTCGTACATGACCGGTCAGGTACTTCACCCCAACGGCGGCGAAATTGTAAACGGTTAAAACACTGATAATGATATGAAAAACCCCGAGACAGACATTGTAATTTCCCTGAGTCCCTCGAAGATTGTAAAAATCATGAAGGATCCTGTAAAATCTGCTAAAGCGGTAAGTTTAGTTTATACCAGTGACCGCGAAGCAGACGGAATTATACGGCGGAAGTGGGGTAAGAAATTTGTCTATTATAACGGTGGCGAGAAGATAAAAGATCACGATGAAATCCAACGGATCAATAAACTTGCGATTCCGCCCGCGTGGGAAAACGTCTGGATTTGCGGCTTGCAGAATGGCCATCTTCAGGCGACCGGTATTGATGCGAAACGCAGAAAACAGTACAGATATCATCCTGTTTGGAATGCGCTCCGCAACCACACGAAATTTTACAGAATGCTGCAGTTTGGTTACGCACTGCCCCAAATCCGGCTTCATTTGGAACAGGATCTTTCTCTGAAGACCTTAGAAAAAAGGAAAGTTCTAGCGGTTGTTGTCAGTCTTATGGAAAGAACCAATATCCGTATCGGAAACAATGTTTATGAAAAACTTTACGGATCTTTCGGATTAACGACTTTAAAAGATAAACATGTCAATATTAAAGGGCAGAAAATTAATTTTTCCTTCAAGGGAAAAAAAGGAATTTATCACGATATCGATCTGAAAAACGCTAAACTTGCCAAAGCGGTACAGAACTGCAAAGATATCCCGGGGAAGGAACTTTTTCAATATTACGATAGTGACGGCAGCAGGCATGCAATCGATTCCGGGATGGTAAATGAATATATCAAAGAAATCAGCGGTGATGATTTTACAGCAAAAGATTTCCGGACCTGGTCTGGCACCGTAAACGCACTCATCGCTTTTAAAGAAATCGGTGAAGCAGAAAACGATTCAGGTTATAAATCAAAAGTAAAAGAAGCTCTTGAAATGGTTGCCGAAAATCTGGGAAACACTGCGACTGTCTGCCGTAAATATTATGTTCATCCGCTAGTCATTAACCTTTATGAAAACCGTTCGATTAAGAAATATCTGGATGAACTGGACGCGATAGAAATCGATGACGGAAGTTCGGGACTTACTAAAGAAGAACATATTGTGATGAAAATCCTGGAAAACGAAAAGCTTTAAACTAAAATTAACCTCTAAATCAGAAATCATGAAAATAGAACTTCAGGAAAACGAAATTACCATCGTTCAATTAGGCACTGCTTTTGAAGAAAATGGCGTAATCATGCGCAAAGTAACCTTCGAAATACAGGGCAAAGAATTTGAGAGAGATATTATTCTGGGACACAATGGAACTGGCGCAGATTTTACGGACCCACAAAAATTCTATATGATGAACAAAGAGCAGGTAGATGCAAATCTGATACTCTTCCTTTCAGAACATCATTTGTACAACAATCTGGATCAGCAATCATAGGCTGCAGCATAAAAAAACAGCAAATTGCTGTTTTTTTATTTGAAATCCTGGTTAATCACCCGATTATATCGCGGATTTAAATTTTAGTGTGGCAATTTTTCTCTGAAGTACCCGTAAACCCATGTTCCCGCAATTGCACTCAGCAGGGTTACCACTATAGCAGTGGCACCTGTCCCAATCTGTGCGAAAAGCGGTCCGGGACACGCACCGGTTACTGCCCAACCGAAACCGAATATCAGTCCGCCATAAATCTGGCCTTTGTTAAATTCTTTTTTGTGGAAAACGATTTCTTCTCCATAAATTGTTTTTATGTTGAATTTCTTGATAAGCCATATTGAAACCATGGCCACCAAAATGGCACTTCCAATGATTCCGTACATGTGAAAAGACTGCAGTCTGAACATTTCCTGAATCCGGAACCAACTGATCACTTCGGCTTTTGTAAATACAATCCCGAAGAAAATTCCGAGCAAAAGATATTTTAAATTATGATACCCGCGGTGCTCCAGTTTGCTTTCATTCACACACATGGTATCCAAAGATCTTATTTCCAGATCATCTTTTGTAGTATTGTTTTGTTGCATTTTTTTGGTTTAAAGTGAAAGAATAATCGGAAGTAATACATTGGCCATCAGAAAGCCCCCAATCATAAAACAGACCGTAGCGATAAGACTTGGAAGCTGCAGGTTAGCAATTCCCATGATCGAATGTCCGCTTGTACATCCGCCTGCATAACGCGTTCCGAATCCTACGAGGAATCCGCCGCCTACCATCATCACTAAACCCCGTAAAGTAAAAAGTGCATCCCAGTTCATAAGCTGAGTAGGAACCAGACTGTTATAATCGGTGATCCCATAACCTGCCAGTTCCTCAGCTAAAGCAGGATGAACCACAACAGGATCCGAACCCGTCAACAGAACCGAGGTTATAATACCTCCAACAAAAATTCCGAAAACAAAGAATAAATTCCAAACCTCCTTTCTCCAGTTATACTGAAAGAAAGGAATATTTGCAGGCAGACAAGATGCGCAGATATGTCGTAAAGAAGAGGAGATCCCGAAAGATTTATTTCCAAGTACTAGTAGCGCCGGAACGGTCAGTCCGATCAAAGGTCCCGCGACATACCACGGCCAGGGCTGCTGAAGAAATTCTATCATAAATTTTTATTTTTTACAACTCAAAATAATCCTGAAACCGTGTAGTAAATCGACTGAAATAACATTAGTTGATGCACAGATTTCCGGCTTGCAAAATTAATCAAATGTTTTTATAAATCCCGGGAATGGATTTGGGGTGTTTTTAATGACGAAATCACCAGAAAACATTCACTCTTCAGCATAATCACTACTCAGGATTTGAATTGAATTGAATTGAATTGAATAAAAGATTTTTCAGGATTAGATATTTCTGTTCCGGATAATTTTCATCAGATCTTCCAGATAATCTGTCTGCACTTCCTGTATTTCGAGGAGCTTTTTATTCTGATTCACGAGCAGATGGTCAATTTTCTCGCTCAGCAACTTAATTTCGAGTTCGGCTTTCAGATTGATTTTATAATCGTGTTCACCGCGAATTCTGTCTTTCTGTTCCTGGCGGTTTTGGCTCATCATGATGATTGGAGCCTGTATCGCCGCGATGCACGACAGAATGAGATTAAGCAGAATAAAAGGAAACGGATCTAAAGGTTTTGCAGCTAAAATCCAGATATTGGCAAGCATCCATAGTATGATAAATGCAAAAAAAGTAATAATAAACCGCCAGCTTCCGCCGAACATCGCAACACGGTCGGCCAGCTTTTCACTCACTGTCAATTCCGCGTCGAGATCATCCTTAATATTTTCCGAAAGAATGGAATTGTTTTTAATCGCATCCATCACATCAAGATCGATAACCGCAAGTTCTCCTTTTTCCTCAGTGATTAATGAAGTGAGATAAAGCCGCCGGTAACGGTTCAGTTCACCTAATGAAATAAAGTGATCTTTAGAAAGACCCGGATGTTCTTTGTGAATCAGATTAAAAACTCCGGTCCGGATGTCCTGTCCTTTGATTTCTTCTCCTTCGCAAATTTTCTTATTGCTGATATAGCTTTCTTTCATATTCTGAGGTATTATTGAATGTCGAAACTTAAGATAAAGTTAGTGATTAATAAGCTGAAATAAATATTTAATGATCACATTTTCAAACCGATAAACTGCTTCCGGAATTATTTTAACTGAAGACAAAAACAGTCAGGAATATTCTTCTTCGGATTTAAAAAACTTTTTTTCAGAAAAATTACGGTAATTTGCAGCCCGTCCTAAAAATGAAGTTGTACCATGAAATTATGTATTGCCGAAAAACCAAGTGTTGCCAGAGATATTGCTAAAGTTTTGGGCGCCAACATGCCTAAACAAGGCTATTTCGAGGGTAACGGTTTTTGGGTAACCTGGACTTTCGGGCATCTCTGTACACTGAAGGAACCTCACGATTACAGCCCGCATTACAAATCATGGGATCTGATTTTTCTGCCAATTATTCCGCAAAATTTCGGCATCAAGCTCATTCCGAATGCGGGCGTTGAAAAGCAGTTTAAAACGATTGAAAAATTAGTGGATGAATGTGCGGAAGTCATTAACTGTGGTGATGCCGGCCAGGAAGGTGAACTGATACAGCGCTGGGTACTTCAGAAAGCAAAGTGTAAAAAACCCATGAAGAGACTCTGGATCTCTTCCCTTACAGAAGACGCGATCCGCGAAGGTTTTGCGAATCTGAAACCTGCAGAAAATTACCGAAATCTGTATCTGGCAGGAAACGCCAGAGCTATTGGAGACTGGCTGCTTGGGATTAATGCCACCCGGCTTTTTACCCGCAAATTCGGAGGAAACAAAGGGGTGCTTTCCATTGGGCGCGTGCAGACTCCTACCCTTGCCATGATTGTGCAGCGGCAGAAAGAAATACACGCCTTTAACACGGAAGAATATTGGGAACTGAAAACCAAATACCGCGAGGTGCTTTTTACTGCGGCAATTGACCGGTTGAAGACCAAAGAAAAAGCAGAAAAAGGCCTGGAGTATCTGAAACAGCATGAATTTGAAATTATCGCTTTTGAAATTAAAGAAGGAAAAGAAAAGAATCCAAGACTTTTTGATTTAACAGCGCTTCAGGTTGAAGCCAACCGGAAATACGGCTATTCTGCAGAAAATACACTTAAATATATCCAAAGTCTCTACGAGAAAAAACATACGACGTATCCGCGTGTAGACACTACTTACCTTTCGGAAAATCTACATCCCAAAATTGAAGGAATACTTCGTTCGATGAATTTTTACGCACAGTTTACCGCACCGTTGCTCGCGCAGGCAATACCGAAATTAAAATCGGTTTTTGATGATTCAAAGGTAACCGATCACCACGCGATTATTCCGACGGAAATCCCTCCTTCATCAAGCTTATCAAAAGAAGAAAAGCTTATTTATGATCTGGTGGCTAAGCGTTTCATCGCTGTTTTCTATCCTGAATGTAAGATTTCCAATACCTTGGTGGAAGGTCAGGTCGGAACCATTCCGTTTAAAGCTTGCGGCAAACAGATTCTGGAAGCCGGCTGGCGCGAAGTTTATGCGACCGATAAGAAAAGTGATTCCGAAAAAAAAGATAAAGACGAGGAGCAAACCATTCCGGAATTTAAAGCAGGTGAAAAAGGACCACACAAACCCTTGATTCATCAGGGAAAAACCAGTCCGCCAAAGCCTTATACCGAAGCTACCCTGCTCCGTGCCATGGAAACTGCCGGGAAACAGGTGGATGATGAAGAACTGCGGGAAATGATGAAAAATAATGGAATCGGCAGACCTTCAACCCGTGCAAATATTATTGAAACGCTCTTCAAAAGGAAATATATCGAAAGGAAAAAGAAAAATATACTGGCAACAACCACCGGCGTCGAACTCATTGATACCATTAACGACGAACTGCTCAAAAGCCCTGAACTTACAGGAGAGTGGGAATTCAAACTCAGAAAAATTGAGCGCGGCGAGTACGAAGCCAATCAGTTTAAAGACGAACTCGTAACCATGGTCACAGAACTTACCCGAAAAGTCATCAATGAGAAACCAAAAATCATATCATTTAAAGATGAATCGGTGCCCGCAGAAAAAGAAAAACCGGTAAGAAAAACTGCTGCACTTGTTTGGGAAAATGAAACCTGCCCGAAATGCCGGGAAAACAAACTGATGAAAGGAAAAACTGCAGTTGGCTGTACGAATTTCAAAGGCTGCGGTTTCAAAGTGCCCTACATCCTTTTCGGAAAAAAAATCACTGAAAAACAGATTCATGATGTGATCATAAAAGGGAAGTCATCAAAACTTAAAGGATTTAGCGAACATCCGGATCAACTTAATGAAGGCGTGCTGAGACTTTCTGAAAATTTTTTAGCAGAACTGACGGCGGAATAAAAACTTAAACCATTTTATAAATCCACAGCATTATTTTCAAAATCTTACCTTTGCGAAAGATTGGCTTACCTACTTAAAAAACCAACTTTAATTAGAGGATGCATTAAGATTCCTCACAACCTCAATCATATGACTATAGAAAAAAATCACGTAGTAGCGGTGCATTACACGCTGAACGCTCTGGAAGCAAACGGAGAAAAATCATTTATCGAAAAAACGGATGCTGACAATCCTTTTACTTTTCTTTACGGAGTGGGAATGATGCTTCCTAGATTCGAAGAGGAACTTCACGGAATGAGCGCTGGCGAACAGAAATCATTTACCATTACTGCCGAGGAAGGCTACGGCGAAAAGCAGGAAGATGCCACTACGCAATTGCCTGCTGCGATGTTTGAACAGTCTGGAATGCCGCCGGTTGGCGCAATTTTACCTTTACAGGATCCGGAAGGAAATCATATAAACGCCATTGTTCTGGAAGTGACTCCGGAAGCGGTAACCGTAGATCTGAATCATCCAATGGCAGGAAAAACTCTTCATTTCGATATCGAAGTTGTAGCAACCCGTCCCGCAACCGAAGAGGAACTGGCTCATGGTCATGCGCACGGCATCGACGGGAACGCCGGACATTAATCGTAATTACAGTTAATAGCGCGATCCTGATCACAGTTATTAACTCATCAATAAAAAAGTACACTGCATCAGCAATGTACTTTTTTAATTTTTATGAAAACAAATGATTACAGTCTTGATTCTGTATCGTCATTATACCATCTGTCATAAGTTGTGCGGGCATCTTCTTCGTTTCTTGGTTTGTAGCCCATATAGATTCCACCGTTCTTAATTTCGTCTTCGTATCTTCTTGCTTCATCTTCAGGAACACCCGTTCCGGTTAATGCGCCAACAAGTCCTCCTGTTGCAGCTCCGGCACCGGCTCCTGCCAATCCGGCTGCTAAAGGTCCTGCAATTACCAAACCTAATCCAGGTAATAAAACATTAGAACCAATTGCGGCTACTGCACCCACTACTGCACCGATTCCACCACCGATTAATGATCCCTTTCCGGCATTTTCAGCTACTTTATCTCCTAATTCAGAATCTGCATCACTGTTTGTAAAATAACGGTCACGTGTACTGTCGGACATCATTACGTTTACATCATCTTTAGAATATCCTCTACCGTGCAGATCCTCGAAAGCACTGTCGGCCTCTTCTCTGGTTCTGAATACTCTTGATACATAATCGTTTCTGAATTCTGGTTTGTAATTTGAATTTTCCATAATAGTAAAAAAATTTTAAGTTAATATTTTGTTTAAGGTTTTTGGTAAAATTCAATAACGGTGCCATCTATCGGCGATTTAACATTGTTTAACATAATAATTTTTAACCAGGACTGAAGTTTAATCAGGAATACTGAATCTTCAGAAGCGCTCAATTTACTGAGGCTCAGAAACAAAATTACTGATCCAGTTCATTGCTATTTATATCAATCACCAGAATCATTTTAAAGCTCCTTAACAAAGTAAAAAACCGTGCTGGTAGATTTCCAACACGGTTTTATGATTTTATAAAATGTACTGTTTAAATAAACAGACTATGGATTGGTTGAAAAAATTGAACCGTTCGCAATCATTGCTCTTCTGTTCATCTTCAGGATATCCCTCACCCATTCTGCAAAATCTTCCGGCTGAAGCACTTTATCAGGATTACCATCCGTAAGTCCGCCCTGGATGGACATATCAGAAGCGATTGTACTCGGAGTTAGCGTAATTACCCTGATGTTTTGCTTTCTCCATTCCGCCATCATGGATTGAGACAGGGAAACTACCGCAGCTTTAGATGCGGCGTAAGCCGACATATTCGGGCCACCTTTCAATCCTGCTGTTGAAGCTACGTTCACGATATCGCCTTCCCCTTTCTCCTTCAGAAACGGATAAGCTGCTTTTGCAGCGTAGTACACCCCAAAAAGATTAGTTTTTATCACCTGTTCCCAAGTTTCCGATGGCATTTCTGCAATCGACCCGAAATCACCAATTCCGGCATTGTTGATGAGAATATCAATTCCGCCCAGTTTACTAGCCAGTGCTGAAATACCTACCTGAACAGCTTGTTCATCATCCATACTGAAAGCTGAATAAGCAGCCTTTACACCAAGACCTTTTAATTCTTCAGTGGTACTTTTAAGATTTTCTTCATTTCTTCCTGTAAGGCCTATATTTACTCCTTCATTTGCCAGGGCAATTGCTACGGCTTTACCAAGACCTCTTCCGCCACCTGTTACAATGGCATTTTTTCCTTTTAAGTTCATAATGCTAAATATTTTGAGATACAAAGGTAAGCAATCCGCCTGTTAAACCCTTTTCTGAATGATTTAGATGATCGATTTCACCAATTTATAACTGCAGACTGTTCGAGAAAATATATGCACAGCTATTAGGATATAAAACCTGAATTTGTATATTTGCACCTCACTGCCCGGATGGTGAAATTGGTAGACACGCTCGTTTCAGGTGCGGGTGCCCACAAGCTTGCAGGTTCGAGTCCTGTTCCGGGCACAAAAAAAGCCTTCTTTTTTAGAGAAGGCTTTTTGTTTTTATTCTGTTCAGGGTCTTAATCTTTTTTCTTCAGAAATTTAGCATTTATAAATTCCCAAACCATTGGAAGGATTGAAATTCCGATAATTCCGAAGATTACCGTTTCAAAATTTTCCTGTACAATAGGCATATTCCCGAAGAAATAACCCAACAGGGTCAAACTGAATACCCAAACCAGGCCGCCAATCACATTATATTTAATAAATGTCGAATAGTTCATGGAGCCAATCCCTGCAACAAACGGCGCAAAAGTCCGGACAATAGGAACAAACCGTGCAACAATGATGGTTTTCGGACCATTCTTTTCATAAAATTCCTGAGTCTGCGCGATATATTTCGGGTTTACAAGTTGCTTTTCTCCTATTTTCCAGTTCAGAATTTTCAGTCCGATGTTTTTACCAAGCGCATAATTAAGGGTGTCACCCAAAATTGCTGCTACCGTAAGTAATCCCAGAATCAGCCACAGATTAAGGTGGGCAGTTTCTCCAGATGCACCAATCACTCCCGCACAAAAGGTTCCGGCTGCAAAAAGCAGTGAGTCACCTGGCAGAAACGGCATTACGACCAGGCCGGTTTCCACAAAAATAATGAGGAAAAGAATGAGGTAAATCCACACTCCATAATCCACGATCATCGTAAAAAGGTGCTGATCGAGGTTCAGAAAAAAATCGAGAACAGTTTGTACAAACTCCATAGTTTCAAATAAATTTATTGGCCCGCAAAAATACATCAAACAATCTGCAAACCGAAATGTAAAGCCCATCTTTAAGAAAACTTAACGCAGCAATTACAGGTGTCAACCGAAGATATTTTTTTTGCAGTCTGAAAATCAGGTCAGCGTTAATCATTATCTTTGCATTTCCGTTTAATAAATATAGCCCTCACTTTTTTATGGCACTTACGCTTTTTAACCCTTTTGAAGATTTAATTTTCGGTGAACAGTTCTGCTTTCTTACCGGAGAACTCACGACCGAAAAAATGACGGTTTTCCCGAAGTGGCTGATGCAGCATTTTAAATTTGATACCGACCGTATTGAAATGATGGATAAGTCTAAAACCTATGTCTATGCAGATCTTCATCTTCCCTGCACACCCCGCGTAAAAAAAGCTTTTGAAGAACTTGATGTAAAAATTAAAGAAGCCTACGATAAAGGCTACGAAGGCATGTCTGCGCTGGATGAGCAGCTTCTGTTTCTCTGGACCGGAAGAATGGTTTACGGATTACTCTATTACGAAATGCAGTACGAAAGCAACAGAATGCTGAAGATGGGCAGGGATTTTAACCTTTCGCCAATGCTTAGAGAAAGGTTTGGGAATTTCCATCTTATGCTGCAGTCGATTGTGGAGCCGGTCGCCTTTGTTGGGAAAAAACCATGGAGTATCGCGGTGTTCCCGCTTAAATATTCTGCAGACATCTTCAGCTACCGTGATGATGCCGTGAATCTGCTCTTCTCATTTGGCGTTAATGGCTTCGGATACATCGCCTGCTTACAGGATAACGGTGTAATTGGCGAAAAACAACAGGAAATTCTCGAGAAAATGAAAGGCCACATTTTGCATCCCGTACAGTTTGAAGAACTGTATGCAAGATTCCATTATTCCGATTACATTTTACAGTATAAACCTGAATATAAAATTAAGAGTGAAACAAATTCTGTTACCATAGAATCTTTGCCTATGACTGCCAATGCCGGCCGGCCCCTTTTCGGATTTTGGGATCAGGATCTCTTTGCCCAGCTGCTCGCAAATTACTGGCAGGTTTACGGAATACAGAAGGAAGATATCATTAAATTCCAGAAGCCGTTCCTAAGTTTTCTAGAGAATCCTTATACACAGGAATTTGTGGACCCGGAATCGATCTCGCTGCCATTTTAAAGAGGCGGTTTTTATTGTTGAATCCTTTTTGAAACACTACAATGATTAAATCTAAAATTTTAAAAGAACAGTGGAAAGCGGTAGAATTTGATTTTGAGTTCACCAACAAGACCCGTTTTGAAATCTCTAACCTTGGAAATTTCAGAAGTTTTAATAAAGTTTCTGATGGCCGCATTCTGAACGGATCACTTACGGAAGGCTTCAAAGTAATCCGGCTGAAACTCTATAAACCCAGAGATGAAAAAGACCAGATCCTGTTTGATGAACTAAAGACCGAAATCTCTGAACTGTATAAACTCAGGAGACTGAAAAAGCAGCACCACAGCACTCCTGCAAGCATTGAAGTTACTACAAATCACATCGAAAAAAAGAAAGCGCAGCTGAGTAAGAAACTGGCCCGCAATCTGAAAAAACGAACTGTTAACCATCATTTTATGGTTCACCGGCTGGTCGCCACCTGTTTTCTGCCGCCACCAAAACCGGAACAGACCATTGTTGGGCACCTTAATTACAATAAGCTCGACAATACGGTGACCAACCTAAGATGGATGAGTCAGGAGGAAAATACGCTCCATCAAAGCAAAAACCCAAAGGTTATTGAGGAAAAGAAATGGCGCAAATACAATCCGAAACCCCGTGCAAACGGAATGAAGCTCACGTCCACCCAGGTGATCCACATCAAACTGCTGTTGAGGCGGAACAAACCATCCAAACAGATTGCAAAACAGTTCGGAATCTCAGAAATGCAGGTCTGGCGGATTAAAAGCGGAGAAAACTGGTCAAGTGTTAAAATTCCTGACTAAACCAACATTCTTATTTCTTGTAGTCCGTACAGTGAAATAGTCGACCTTTTTCACTTTTTAAAAGGTTGATGCATCATCCGCAAATCTCTTAAATTATACCCCCACTGCTTCTCACTCAGCGAAAATTCACCTTTAAAACGCGCGGGGAATTTTCCTGCGCTTAAATCTTCAATTTCTGAATACGATCGTTAACATCTAGTCATAAAAACGATCGTTTCTACAGCCAACTCAAAGCATTAAAAACACCCTTTTTCGTATATATAAATAAGGAGTAAAAGTTAAATCAATTTATAACTTTTTAACTGTTAATTAACGGATAATTAACGTTTTAGATTTTATGTCGGTATAGTTTTAGTTAACATAATATACAACCAAAAAACATTTATTATTATGGCTACAAGACAAAATTCCGGCTCAGGAAGATCAAATTCTTCCTCCGGCAGAGGAAACTCAAGAGGCAGAAACCAGCAAGAAGATTTCGACTTGGAAGAAATCTTCCAACAGGCGTACGAAGACGGTTACGAAGACGGTTATGCAGATGCCCAGGCCGACGAAGACTATGATGATGACTACGAAGACAGTTATCAGGAATTCTATGATGATTATGACGATGACGATGATGACGATAACGACGACGATTATGATGACGAAGAGGATGACGATGATGATGACGACGACGGTAGAAGAAATACCGGTAACCAAAGACGGGACAGTCAGGGCAGATTCAGCTCGTCAGGCTCCAGAGGAGGTTCTTCACGCAGCGGCTCTAGAGGAGGTTCTCAGGCAGGTTCAAGAGGTGGTTCTTCCAGAGGAGGAAACCAGGGCGGTTCTTCAAGATCTTCAGGCTCAGGCAGCGGATCTTCAAGAGGAGGCCGGGGAAATTCTTCAGGAGGCTCACAGGGAAGTAACCGTGGCGGAAGCGACAGAAGAGGTGCCCGCGAAGGACATCCGTTTTTCGGAAATCAGTACACAACTGGCAGCGGAAGATCACGCTCCGGCGGAGGTTCTTCCAGAGGTTCACAGAGTGGTCGCTCTGGAGGAAGTTCTTTAAGAGGCGGAAGCCAGGGTGGTGGTTCTTCCCGCGGTGGCGGAAGAGGAAACACTAACCAAATGAGGGACAGCCAGGGCAGGTTTACTTCCGACGGAAGAAGTGCACGTGGCGGATCCGGCCGTAGAGGCGGTTTCGGAAGCCGGGGCGGAAGAAATTCTTAATAAACTAATAAGGGCCGGCTTTTATGGTCGGTCCTTTTTCCTTACCACATTAAATAGAAATATTATGGAATCAGATAAAACAAAAGCAGTGGGAACTTCCACTGCAGAAGCAACGAAAACAGCAGTTAAGAAAAGTACTGCGGGATCCCGGACAACCACCAGTCAAAACGGAATGACGGGCAACAGTTCCGGAAACCGTGATTACAGCCAGGAAGCAACTAAAGAAGGTGCCCTTTACAAATTTTTTCTCGACGGACTGAAAGATATGTATTTCGCGGAAAAACACATCCTCGAAGCATTGCCGAAAATGAAGGAAGCTGCAACCACCGAGGATCTTCAGGATGCTTTCGAAGACCATCATTTGGTCACCCAGAAACAGGTTTCAAGGCTTGAAAAAGTATTTAAATCAATCGGAGAAAGTCCGGAAGCCAAAAAATGTGATGCCATCATCGGTATCGTAAAAGAGGGTGAAAACATCATCAAAGAAACCGAGGAAGGAACCATGACCAGAGATGCAGCGCTAATCATCGCCGCTCAGAAAGTAGAACATTATGAAATTGCGTCATATGGAGGGCTGGTAGCATTAGCAGAAACCCTGCAGTTAGACAGAGCTGCGGATCTGCTGCACCAGACGCTGGAAGAAGAGGAAGAAACCGATCTCGATCTTACCGACATTGCTGAATCTTCAATTAATTTCCGTGCTGCGGACGAGGAAGACGACGAAGAGGAGGATGAGGATGATGATATGGATTAATTATAACATGATAAAGCAAGCACTTTGCTTGCTTTTTTTTTACCTGCTATCCAATAATAAATATGCTAACCCTATCCAAGTTTTGTACCTGTAATCATTTATAACATTAAACATTTAAAAAATAATATATGAAATATCCAACAGTTATGGCAGCACTGGGAATCGTCTTTCTCTCTGCATGCTCACAAAACGATAAACCCCAGAATACCGCCCCCGCCGACTATGCGGAGACAGAACGTGACCTGATTCAGAACCGCGAAAGGGATTCGATTATGGGCGACAGCATCAACGCCTCAACGGCTATGCCGCCACAGCAGACGAAGAAGGAAAATACTAACCAATCGGGTTTAGAAAATTAGATTCCCGATTTATTAAAAATACTTACACCTGTAAACTCTCTGCAGGTGTAAAACTATCATTGCGAATTATAAATAAACAACATAAAAGCGCATTTATTAGGACTTAAGAAGTCATATCCTTTTTTCGTTATATCAAATATTTATTGGCACCTTTTTTGTTGATTATTCGGCAATTAGATAGCGGCAGGATTTTTACTTTTAAATGCCTCTCCGGTTTTACCATCTAATATCTTTTATCACTACGCTCTAGTGATATTATATTTTTTTGCGAGAACAGACCATTCACAGGGACATCGGTTCCGACTACTCAACATTAAAATATACTATTATGAAAAACGTACCGTCACAAAACGAAGGATCGCACCATTACGACATGATCGTCTTTTGTCATCTCCGTTGGGACTTCGTGTTCCAGAGACCGCAACATTTGATTACCCGCCTATCCCGCGATTACCGCATTTTGGTAGTTGAAGAGCCAGTACAGACCCGGCTCAACGGATCAGGCCCCTTTCAGATTAAAGAGATCAATCCGAATATTCACGTATGCCAGCCGCCAGTTTCTGATATGAAAGACATCGGTCCCTATCTGCGCAAAAAATTAAACAATACCTCTTTTACCGTAGGTTGGTTTTACTCGCCGGCGTTTGTGGAAGTGCTTAATGAGCTTGATTTTGAAACCGTTGTTTACGACTGCATGGATGAACTCACCCTTTTTAAAGGAGCATCACCTCATCTGCTGGAACAGGAAAACACTCTTCTGTCATTTGCGGATATGGTTTATACCGGAGGAAAATCACTTTACGAATCCAAAGCAAAAAAACATCATAATGTATTCTGCTTCCCGAGTTCCGTAGACGTAGAACATTTTGCTACACCCCGAAAAATTACCAAACCGGCTGATATGCGCAATATTCCTGCACCTATCGTCGGTTATTACGGAGTGATCGACGAAAGAATTGATCTTGAGCTTTTAAAACGGACCGCAGAAAGGACTCCTGATGCTTCATTTGTAATGATCGGACCGCTGTGCAAAATTTCCGAAGAGGATCTCCCAAAAGCTGATAACATCCATTATCTGGGGATGAAATCGTATGACGAGCTCCCCGATTACCTGCACTGCTTTGATATGGCAATGATGCCCTTTGCACTGAATGATTCCACCCGTTTCATCAGTCCCACCAAGACCCTGGAATACATGTCGGCCATGAAACCGATTATTTCCACAAAGATAAAAGATGTAGTCCGCGACTACAGTCACTGCATTATGCTGGTGGAGAATGAAACCGACTTCCAAAAGGCAATTACAAGTCCTGCAAAGAATTTTAAGAAAGCTTATACTGAAATTCTCGAAAAGACATCCTGGGACAATACTGCTGCCCATATGGACGCTATCATTCAAAAAACCATCGCATGAAAAAGATAGATATCCTCATTATAGGTGCCGGAATTTCCGGCGCAACACTGGCTGAACGTTACGCTTCTGCCGGAAAAAAAGTTTTGGTTATCGAAAAAAGAGACCATATCGCCGGTAACTGTTATGATGAATATGACGAAAACGGAATTCTGGTGTCAAAATATGGCGCTCATCTTTTTCATACCAATGACGAAGAAGTATGGAAATACGTGAACCGTTTCTCTGAATGGTATCCCTGGGAACACCGGGTTATCGCCCGCGTTGACGACAAAACCGTCCCAATTCCGGTGAATATCCGAACCGTAAATATTCTGTTTGACCAGAACCTTGAAACCGAAGAAGAAATGCAGACCTGGCTTGCTGAAAACCGAATTCCTTTTGAAAGAGCCAAAAACGGTGAAGAAGCCGTGCTTAACCGAGTAGGTCCCGTGCTGTACGAAAAAATGTTTAAGCACTACACCAAAAAACAGTGGGATAAATTTCCTGAAGAGCTTCACGCCTCAGTTCTGGAGAGAATTCCTGTGCGGTACAATCATGACGACCGTTATTTTTCAGACCGATATCAGGCATTGCCAAAGGGTGGATATACCCAAATGTTTGAGAAAATGCTCGACCATCCCAATATCACGGTATTGCTGAACACCGATTATTTCGATATCAAAGATCAGCTGGAAGATTTCGGGAAATTATTCTATACAGGACCGGTTGACCGTTTCTTTGAGTTTAAAGACCGGATGCCGGAAAAACTGGAATACCGCTCCATTAATTTTGTCACCGAACATCTGGATCAGGAATATTTCCAGGAAAACTCTGTGGTTAACTATCCCGGACAGGATGTGGATTTCACCAGAATTGTCGAATACAAACATTTCGGAAATCAGAAATCACCCAAAACAAGCATCGTGAAAGAATATACGGTGGATGAAGGCGAACCGTATTACCCTGTACCAAACGAGAAAAACCAACGCATCTACAAAGAATATAAAAAGCATGCAGATCAGCTGAAGGATATTTATTTTGTAGGCAGACTCGCCAATTACAAATATTTCAATATGGACCAGGCTTTTAAAAACGCACTGGATTTATTTGCCACTCTGGAGACCGAAAAATGCGAAGATCATGAAAAGCTCACCGTTCTTTAAAAGTTATCTGATGGGTGGTTTTGAATGTGCTGATCACATCAACCGCCATGGCCAAAGAGTAAACCTCCTGAAAGAAACCCAGCACGATCTCCGTGTACACGGAGATTACAGACTGCTGACTTCGCTCGACATCTATACCGTCCGCGAAGGAATATGCTGGAGCGAAGTGGAGAAAACAGAAGGAGAATATGATTTTTCCGAGGTGCTTAACCGAATCCGTGCGGCCCGAGAAACTGGCATTCAGCAGATTTGGGACCTTATCCATTTCGGGTATCCTGACGGGCTCTTCCCTACCCATCCGCATTTTGCTGACCGGTTCGAGAAACTCTGCCGGGCTTTTGTAAGGTTTTTCAGGAAACACAGCAGCGAAATACTATACGTAGTTCCGATCAACGAGATCAGTTTTCTGTCCTGGCTTTCAGGCGACGACAGAGGCACTGTTCCTTTTGCGGTGAACAGCGGCTGGGATATCAAATACCACCTTTGCAAAGCAGCACTTCAGGGAATCCGTGCAATGAAACAGGAAGATCCCGAGTGTAAAATCGTACTCGTGGAACCGCTGGTTAAAGTACACGGTCCCGATTCCGATGAAATTTCTATCCGCAACGAATACCAGTTCGAAGCCATGGATATTATTGCCGGAAGAAGATGTCCGGAACTCGGAGGTGACGAAAGTTATCTTGAGATTCTAGGGTTCAATTATTACTGGAACTGCCAGTGGAAAGCTGATGCCGAAAGCCTTTGCTGGCCGGATCATGCTAACGAGAGAATACCTTTACATCAGCTTTTGCTCAACGCATATCAGCGGTATAAAAAACCCATGTTTCTTTCCGAAACCGGGCATTTCGAAGACAGCCGTGCTGAATGGCTGGATGAAGTTGCTGCAGAATGCATTATCGCGGCACATGAAGGAGTCGATTTTCACGGCATCTGCATCTATCCTGTTACGGACAGGCCCGATTGGGACAACCTCTGCGTTTACAGCCGGTGCGGAATTTTTGATCTCGACGAAGAAAAAAACCGGATACCCGATCCTGCATACGTTCTTTCAATTTATAAACACTCTGAATTCATTGAGGAAATAGAGGAATTAAACATTTAACCAACTATTATGGATACCAATAAAAAAATTACCGGAATTACCTTCAGTTGTTTTGATCTGCTGCATGCAGGACATATCCGCATGCTTGCGGAAGCAAAAGCGCAGTGCGATCACCTTATTGTAGGTTTACAGACGGATCCCACAATTGACAGGCCGGAAAAAAACAAACCTGTGCAAACCGTGGTTGAAAGATATATTCAGCTTAAAGCCTGCAAATATGTGGATGAAATTATTCCCTACGCAACAGAGCAGGATCTGGAAGACATTTTGAAACTGTATTCCGTTGATGTAAGAATTATAGGCGTGGAATACAGGGACAAAAACTTTACAGGCCGAAAATTCTGTGAAGAACAGAATATCGTTCTTTATTTCAATGAACGGCATCACCGTTTTTCGAGCACCAATCTGCGCAAAGAAGTATACCGGAACGAAAGTTCTAAAGTGAAAGTACAGCGGCAAAACACGCTGGAACTTCAAAAATGATAACCAACCCTTCATTTTACCAAAGTAACTTCATATAGAAATGAAAAAATGGCTTTATAACAACAGTCTTTCTGCTGTATTTCTGCTTTTGTTTTTACTGGGCTTAGGCGGACAGATTTATTTCGGACTGCTGGAATATAATAAAGACCTTCAGGAATGGGGCGGAGAAACCGTAAATTTTTACCAATACTTACATTCCGGACATTTCATTGAAGCCACTTTCGAAAACTGGGAAAGCGAGTTTTTACAGATGGGTTTATTGGTGTGGTTTACGATTTTTTATGCGGCAGAAAGGTTCTTCCGATCTAAGGACATTGAAAAACCCAATGAAGTAGACTGCACGCCCTCTGCCGAACGTAAAGGAGCGCCCTGGCCGCTCAGAAAAGGCGGTATATGGCTCAAACTGTACAAAAACTCGCTTACCATCTCGCTTTTTCTGCTGGCTGCTGCGTCTTTTGTACTTCATGTTTACGGAAGTCTTCAGGACGCCAATACTCAGAACAGACTCGAAGCGAAACCAATACAGCAGGTCGGCGAGTAACTTACAGACTCGCGGCTTTGGTTTGAATCATTCCAAAACTGGCAAAGCGAATTTCTGTCGATATTCGCCATCATCGTGCTTTCAATTCTCCCGAACATTAATATTAGTTTGAATCATAGCCCCGGTCTCAGTTATATTATCGCTGAGAATACTGTGGACATCTTCCAGTATATTTTCAATACTGAGAAGTTCTTCCCCTCCGAATATATCATAGCAGTTTTTTCTTTCAGCGGCAAGATCATTAATCAGCGCATGCATTTTACATAAGGCATTATCGACAGTTTCAAGCAGAGAATTATATTTTTTGGTTTCGACAGGTTTAGTTTTTTTAAGCAGCCCTACAGCCAATACGAGATTGGTTAGGGGATTTTTAATGTCGTGACAAATCGTATCAGAATTTCGTAGTCAGCAACCAGTTTCTTCTGCACCCTTAGCTCTTCGATCATCGCAGTAATTTCCACAAAAGTAACAATTACCCCCTCTGTCTTCTTGGCCTGAAGGAGGATATAAGGAAAAATATTCATCTGATACCACCGCCGGTCCAAGGTCTGAATTTCTTTTTCGAGTATCTCACCGGTATCGGTTACCTTCTTAATATTATCAATGATGGAAGGAAACCGGAAATTATCCTTAATCTCTTCAATCGGCCTGCCGATATCTGAATCTGCAAGACTGAACTGCTTCATCGCGGGAAGAGAAAATTTCTGAAGCCGCAGCGTACCATCAATAAAGAGCTGCGGAATAATTGTATTTCTGAAATAATTCTCCAGAAGTTCAATGTGAAAACTGAGTTCCCGGATCTGTTGGTTTTTACTGGGCATCTCTGTAAATATTTTAAAAACGTCAGTTGGATTTTCCTCCCACCTGTTCTCCCAGCCCCTCGCGGAAATTTCACCTTATTTTGAAATTAATAAAAGAGCTTCACCCAGCAGAACCTGCAGGATGAATTGTTATTCTAAAATTATTGATTTTTTTTGTATGCGCGGAAAATATTTTATGAAAGATTGGGAAGTTATTTCCATGGGTCAAGCACCACTTTGACGCAACCGTCCTCTTTTTTATCGAAGATCTCATACCCTTTAGCGACATCGGTAAGCGACATCCTGTGAGTAATCAGATCATCAAGGACTACTTTTCCTTCTGCAACGTAACCCAAAAGTTTATCGATAACAGCATGAACCGGAGCCTGCCCAGCTTTTACAGTGAGCCCTTTATCAAAAATCTGCCCCAAACGGAAGTTGTCATAATTTACCGGATAAACCCCGAGGATGGAAATTCTTCCTCCCCTTCTTGCAGCACTGAAGCAGGCA
This sequence comes from Flavobacteriia bacterium, assembly GCA_015999765.1. Classification (GTDB taxonomy): domain Bacteria; phylum Bacteroidota; class Bacteroidia; order Flavobacteriales; family Weeksellaceae; genus Kaistella. The sequence goes on along the minus strand of JAECQR010000010.1, from coordinate 23,415 downwards.
TCCAATACCTTTATGCTTCCCTTCTCGAAATTTACCGTGGCTTTTACCCGGTCTACAATATTGCGCTCCGGCTCAAAACCTACTGCATCAATACAGAGATCCGCACCGCGACCCTGAGTCAGATGGCGGATTTCCTCTATGGTGTCCTTGGCATTTTTCCACAGCACGGTTTCGCAGCCGGTCTGGGCTCTAACCCGGTCAAGACGGTACTGCAGCGTATCGATTACAATTATTTTTGAAGCATTGTGAAGTACCGCACTTTTTGCTGCCATCACTCCTACAGGTCCGGCACCGAAAACAGCAACGGTCTCCCCTCCTTTCAGTTCGCCCCACATTACTCCGGTATAGCCCGTAGGGAAAATATCAGTGAGAAAGAGAACCTGAGAATCGGTAAGATGGTCCGGCACTTTTCGTGGTCCTGTATTGGCGAAAGGGACACGGACATACTGGGCCTGCCCGCCGTTGTAACCTCCGTACAGATCGCTGTAGCCAAACATGCCTCCACCCTTTTCAGTCAGGATTCCGCCTTCGGGTCCATACATATCCGGATTGCTGTTTTCACAGTGACCCGGAAGATCGTGGTCGCAGAAAAAACACCCCCCACAGGCGATTGGGAAAGGTACCACAACACGGTCACCTACTTTCAAACCGTGGACATTACTTCCTGTCTCTTCTACGATCCCCATAAATTCATGTCCCATCACCATAGGACGGGCCTGGGGAATACCACCGGAATACATGTGGAGATCACTACCGCAGATGGCAGTGGAAGTTACTTTCAGAATTACATCATCCTGAGCTTCTATTTTCGGGTCTTCTGTTTCGTCGCAGGTTATTTTCCCGGGACTGTGAAATACGGCTGCTTTCATATTTTTTATTTTAAATGTTTAGGTTTAGTGTTGGGTTCTTTCGAATGCCTGAAGAGCATTACTGCTGCTGCTGCCAAAGATGCTGCAAACATCAGTTTTTTAGTGGTGGGAGAAGGCGGCGGAATCATGGTTTCCCCATAAATCCGGTGCGGTTCACCAGAGGGAACCAATACGTTTCCGTTGGTTTCAGATGGATCAGAATTCTTCATCATCAGCCTCATTCCCGCGGACATACTGTTAACCATTACTTTCGGAAAAACCCCGTAAAGATTTTTCAACAAGAAGGAAGTCCAGTCGGTATAATTCGTTTTTTTCGGATGCTTCGCCGTCTTCACCATCTTTGCGGCGAGTTCGCGCGGATCGAAGGAAAGCGGAGGTATTTTAGAGGAAAAACCTGAGTATTTTGCCGAATGCATATTGCCTGTTGAACGCTGAATGCCGGGATAAAGTGCACAGACGTGGATATTGGGAAAATCTGACACCTCGCCCTGAAGTGCTTCTACCATTCCCCTTGCACCATATTTCGAGGCAGAGTATGCTGCGCCGTAAGGCGCGGGCATCCAACCGCCAATGGATATGTTATTGATAAGCACTCCTTCTTCCTGTTTTTTAAAAATCGGAAGAACAGTATGGGCAGCAAAAAGATAGCCCAGCAGATTGGTCTTCACCACCTGTTCCACTACTTCCACCGGCATTTCTTCTAATTTACCGGTAGCCATAACTCCGGCATTGTTGATCCAGATATCGATACGGCCGTTGAACTGCAGGGCCTGCTCTGCAAGATGCTTTACCTGCACGGGATCCGATACGTCAGTAGGTACTGCTACTGCACTGGCACCCAAACCGCGGCACAACTCGAGGATCTCTTCCAGCGCAGGCTCACCGCGTGCAGCCAACACGACGGAACATCCTTCGATGGCAAAGGCCTCTGCTGCCGCACGCCCTATTCCACTGCTGGCTCCGGTAATTACGACCGTTTTCCCGTTCAGGGAATGTATGTCAAATGTTTTATCCATTTTGATTATTTTAAAATTCAGATGATGTGCTTCATTAAACAGGAAATCAGAGACCAACGATTACCACCCTTATTTGTTCAGGTGCACCGCTGGCGGTAGTAATCATCACCGAATCTTTATCGATAATGGTAATGCCACTGTTGAGCTCGTTTCCGGTAGCGACATTATACAGGGCGACTATAATATCTGTGGTTCCCAGGTTATGCTGGATTCTTGTGGTCTCACCCGGGATCGTCACGGCAGTTCCGCGGGGAGTTACAGGATTTGATGCTTCCATTATGTACTTCATTTAGAGGTTAATCGGTTTAAGATTCTCGGTAGCCGGTGCTGTAAGAAGATTACCGTCTGTATCGAATCTCGAACCGTGGCAAGGACAGTCCCAGGTTTTTTCGGAGGTATTGAAATTCACTGTGCAACCCATGTGAGGGCATGCAGCAGAAAGAAGTTTTACCGCACCCTGCTCATCGCGGTACGCGGCCACATTTTTTCCTTCAAAGACAATTACTTTTCCTTCCCCGTTTTCAAGCGAATCGAGCTCAGCCTTTTTATCAGCTGCAAAACGGTCTTTGATCAGATGAAATACGACATCAACATTTTCCTTCACAAACTCCCGTGCACTGGCAGTGAATTCCAAACGGGAGGGAGATACGGTTTCCGCAAGTCCGTTTTCCAGACCGTCTATCAGATCTGCAATAATATCCGCCGCCAGGGTTCCCCAGGTCATTCCGTTACCGTTATATCCTGTTGCGATAAAGACATGATCTTCACCAGGCATTCTACCGATGTACGGCAAACCGTCCACGGGCACATAATACTGCGCAGACCACTGTTCAACGATTTCAGTAAAAACAAAGTGATCCTGCGCGTAAGCCTTCAATGCTCCAAAAGGTCTCTCCGTATCCTGTTCATGTCCTGTTTTATGGTCGAACCCACCAATGATCAGATGCCATAGACCGTCAATCTCATGATAGCGGAAATAATGATAGGGATCGTATAAATCTGCTCCCTGCGCGAGCTTCGGTGGCGGACTATCAAGTTTCGCTGCAAGGGCATAGCTGCGGTACGGTGCATTCATCGTGCTGAAGCGGGTGATTCCGGGAGGAATATGAGTGGCCCAAACCAAATTCTTAGCAGTGAATTTTCTTCCGAATTCGGTAAAAACCTCTACGCTGTCAGCGCTGGATTGATGACTGCTGATCCGAGTGTTGAGCAATATTGCTCCACCTCTCACCTCGAATTCATGGGCAAGAGCGGTAATATATCTGAGAGGATGAAACTGTGCCTGTCCTTCAATTTCAATCGCTTCACGGAAAGGCACTGTAAAGGGAATCTCCGTCACCTGCCGTCCGGGAATTCCCAATTCCTGATGAGCGGAAAAAATATCTGAGAGCTGCTTATCATGCTTTTCTTCCGTACTTATAAGATAGAAACTGCAGCGGTCGAAATCGCAGGAAATTCCGCATTCCTGAATGTTTTCAGCTATCCTGTCAGCTACCTTTCCGGCATTTTCACCTACCACGGTGGCGGCATCCAAACCAAAACGGCTGATCAGCTGATCATAAGATACATCAAAAAAATTATTGATATGCGCAGTGGTACCTCCGGTCGTTCCGGACCCGATATCGTGCTGTTCGATAACCAGACACCGCTGCCCGCGCTTCTGAAGTTCATATGCCAGACTTATACCGGTGAGCCCCGCACCCACAATTATTGTATCGACCGTGTCCGGCATTTCTGTGGTATTCTGCAGGAATGATGAATCGTTTTGCCAGATGCTTTTGTTTGTGCCGTCTCTTTTCATTTGGAATTATTTTTGTTTCCCGGATAAGATGAAATGTTCACTTATTATATATAATGTATTAATAACCGTAAAATAAAAAGGATATTTTAAAAATAAACAGAAAAATGCAAACTATTGATAACAAAAACCTTGCCTTGGTTTCCCAATTATTCATAAAAAACCACATAACGGTGGCTGTTGCTGAAAGCTGCACTTCCGGAATGATTCAACTTACCTTATCTCAGGCTCCGGATGCAATGTCTTTTTTTCAGGGCGGCATCACGGTGTATAATGCAGGGCAGAAAGCCATGCATCTTGACGTCAACCCTATTATGGCAGAGGCGTGTGATTCGGTTTCAAAAGAGATTGCGGAACAAATGTCGTTGTCGGCGGCAGGAAAGTTTAATGCTGAAGCAGGTATTGCGATTACAGGGTACGCACAACCTGTGCCCGAAAAAGGGATAACAAACTGTTACGCCTATATTGCGGTAAGCAAAAAAGGTAAAATTATCGTTTCAAAAAGAATAAAGGGCGAAGCGGAAAAAACCCTGTCTGAAAATCAGAAGTTATATACCCAGAAAATTATCGGTGAGCTATTGAAAGCCTTCTAGTTCTTTGTTTTTGAGAACTTTCAGCGTCCTTCGTAGTATTCGACATCGGGTTTACCGATTACGCCGGCACTTTTCATCTTCTCTTTGAGGATTTCAGAGGTCATGAATGCTTTCGCCTTATTAAGATCTGTAATATCGAGAACGACCTGTATTTTAAGGGGCTGTTCTACATCCTTTGCAATTAACACATCCATGAGTGCCGCATCAGCACGGAGTTTCTGACCGGCATCGAAAGCATTCACCCATTGGATATAATCTTTGATTTTAAAGTTCATAATAAGCCATTGAGGTTCGTTGGCATCGGGATTAAACCGCAGAACTTCATAAAACTCAGACTTTAAATTGGAAATATCCCCACCAGCTTCAGACCCACCGAGAAAATCAGTGTTTTTCAACGCCTTTTTGGCCTGCTCCACTTCTTTAATCATCCCAACAAACATCATGTGCTTTGGATGGTCAATTTTAGAACTGATGACAATCATTTCTACACCATTGTTCCGGCGGCTTAATGAATCCTTCATAAACACCGGCTTCCAAACCTCAAAATCTTTGACTTCAAAACTGGTTTCAACAATTTTATCGAGGCTGGGTTTTAGATTTTGTGCGATACTGCTGATGGAGACAAGCAGCGCAGGAACGATCATACGAAAGGGACTGAGGAGAACTTTTATGGTTTTCATGACTTGTGGTTTTAAAGAATAATAAATCACGGAAATTTCACGATGTAAAGCTACTTTAATTTTATTCAACAATAACAGAAATAAAATGAATATGTTTAACAACTTATTAATAAAATGTTGATTAATTAACCCGTATAACCGTATTCATATAAATGTTTTTCAGTTTTATACACGCTTCCCGGGATGTAGAAATATGGTCTTTTAAATGGACTGAATATCACGAGCGAGGGTATAAAAAAGCCGGAAGAATATCTTCCGGCTTTGCTGTTTAAATGAATTACGGTATATGCCCTATTCAACGATCATCTTCGCAGACTGGGTTGAAGTCGTGATAAAATACAGTCCTTTCGGCAGTGATTTCAGCTGCAGGCTTTCGTTGTTTCCTACATTAGGAAGAGTCTGAAGCAATTGTCCTGTCACACTGTAAATTTTCACCGTTTCCTTTTTGATGATTCCGGTAACGAAGAATTCCTGATTTTTTACTGGGTTAGGATACACCGTAAGTTTCTGGTTTCTAACCGAAGTATCATCAGTTGCCATCGCCGAATAGCAGGTCCAGCTGAGGTTATCAAAAGAAACACGGTTGCTGGTGATCTCATCGATCAGTTCAATAACTACATTTCCTGCTACATTGATACCTTCGATGGTAGTGGTAGTTTTGGTTTTTGAATACGGAATCTGCCCTTTTACTTCTCCATTGATCTTTAAGATATAGTTGCCATTAGAATCACTGAACGGAAGATAGGTTGTTACAGTAAATGAGCCGATACCGCCTGAAATTACAGAAGATTTCAGTGACCCTTTTCTAAGACAGATCGCTCTGCTTGATCCGTCAATATAAACCTGTGCATCAGTTCTTGCATAAGTAGCAGTCCATACAATTCCTTTATTAGACCAGGTTCTGTCGGCATACGACGAAGAAACCGCCGGCATATTTTCGAAATCTTCAGTACCGCAGGTTGTGCCCTCTCCGGTGCTGCCTTCCTGTGTAGTTCCTTCTACCGCTGTACTGTTCCCCGAAGCGTTTCCTGAAGAATCTTTCGCTACCACATGGAAAGTGTAAGTCGTAGACGGATTCAATCCTGAAACCGTTGCTGTGGTTCCAAATACATTCGATTTGAACGCACCGTTTACGTATACGTCATAACTGCTTACCGATACATTGTCAGTTGAGGCATCCCAGCTCAGAGAGATACTTGATGAGGTAGCTGCTGTAACCGCAAGATTCATCGGAACACTCGGGGCTTCTGTATCTCCGGCAGTTCCTCCACTGAAGGTATCAGGCCAGTTGTTCTGTGCTGCCGGACCTCCCCAGATTACAGTAGCCAGATAAGGATTGTCGATAAACGGGTTTCTGTTTTTCTGGGTTTGAGCTACTACATTGTTTCTCTGGATTTCAAAACCTGATACAGGATCTTCAATATTCCATTTGAGCAAAATATCCGGGAAATCCTGTGAATAGGTATTCGGGTTCATGGTGATATTCAGCGGCAGACATCTGGTATTGTATCTTACATACATATACATCAGGATTCTGGCTACATCACCTTTCCATTCGTCACCCGGATACCATCCGCCACGGCTGGTTTTATAGGCAGTTGCACCTGCGCCGTCATCAAAAAGAAGACTGCCTCTGGTACTGTTCAGGGTATTGTCTGCCGGTCTCAGGTGATGCCCGTCAGCTCCGGGACCTGAAGTTCCAAGATTCGGGGTTCCTTTAGATTTTGCATACACGTGTTCGCGGTTCCAGGTTCCTCCTACAGGACGGCTTCTCTGGTGAGTTCCTGATGCCTGGGAGCCGTAAATCAGAAGAAGATTTCCCGGTTTGTCAGGATCTACATCACTCGTTTTCATCAGAGTCTGCAGCTCGCTGTAGGAAATTGTTTTGGTGTGAGTCGTGGTAATCAAAGACGCCAGTTCGCTTTTCAGGGCATTGCCGGTTTTGTTGAAATTAACTCCGGAATAATAAGACGGAGCGCTCTGCGCATAAAGTAAGAACGAAAAAATACTTACTAAAAATGATAATTTTAGTTTCATAATAAATTGATATTGTTAATTTTTATAGTTGCGATGCGTTGATTCCGGTGATAAAGGGTAAGGTCTTCGTCTTTTACAGTGATGGGAAAGTGTTCTTCTGCAGTCAAAAAAAACTCAGCACCGAAAGCCACTAAAGTTGCGCTTAACGCCGTTGGAAGTGAAGGTGACTGTACGCTAACAGGAATACCCTTCTGCAGCGCTTCTTCAGACATGATAATGCCCTTATTCGAATTTATGCTTCCTGAGTCAAAGGCGATCGCCTTCGTCCACAGTCCGGGGTGATTTTTGCCTTCTCCAACAAAGATTCTGTTTTCCGCAGTGTCAATGCCGATGACATAAAGAGGAGCTTTTTTACCACCCACCTCAATCCCTCTCCGCTGTCCGGGGCGGAAGTATTCCACGCCGGGATGACCGCCCACCAGAAAGCCGTCGAACAAAGAATACTGATGGGTACGGGAGTCCCAGCGAAGTTCTTCAAGCCTTGAAGTGAACTCCGGCTTCACTTGTGTGTAAAGCGGCGAATCTGCGGGGATTTCGACAAGCTGTCCTTTTATAACCATTAATCTTTACCTTTTTGTGCGGGCTACAGTTCCCGACAAAGGGGCAGCTAAAGTACTCATTATAAATGAACTGACAAACGGGCAAACTCATACTGAGTCTGAATTTCTATTCATGCGCCCTGTTTTGTAAAATAAAAAGCATGAAACAGAGGGTAACATATTGATGTTTAAACCATTACGTAGGAATATGATTAAAGTTATCTTTTGAATCTTTTTTACCTCTTTTCTCAACAACAGAGGGTTAGATTTAATATGTACCCCCAAATTCCGCCATGCAGATTAACAGAAAAAGCTTCCTGACGGAAGCTTTTGCAACATAGGTTTATAAAATTACAGGACACCGGTTTTCACCATGCATTCCCGCATTTTTTCGTAAGTTCTTGCAATATCATGATCCAGACCAATTGAAAAACGGATGAGGCCGGGCGAAAGTCCCATCTCCTTCTGTTCATCTTCCGGGATTTCAGAAGAGGTTGAACTTCCGGAGGCCGAAAACAGCGTTTTATAGAATCCCAGACTCACCGCAAGATAGCCGAGGTTTTCATGCTGCATCATTTCCATCAGCTCATTGGCTTTTTCCACGGTTTTTACATCCAGCGCGATCAGGCCGCCGTAGCCATATTCCTCATGCATCATGTCTGTAAAGAGTTTATGCTGAGGATGACTTTTCAGTCCCGGATATTTCACGTTAAGACCGTCTTTTTCCCACCGTTCCGCCAGATACTGGGCATTTTCACTGTGTTTTTTCATGCGGATGTGCAGGGTTCGCAAATTCTTCAGAATACTTGCCGCCCGCAGACTGTCCATGGTAGGCCCCAAAAGCATGCAGGCCCCACTGTTTACGTTTTTCAGGTCATTGATGAATGCTGAGGTAGCGCACACTACTCCACCCACGGCGTCACTGCTGCCGTTGATGAACTTGGTTAAACTGTGAATGGTCACATCCGCGCCCAGAAGTTTTGGCGAAATACTCAGCGGAGAAAAGGTGTTGTCGACAACCAACTGAAGACTGTGTTTTTCAGCAAGTTCGGAAAGGCCATTCAAGTCAGCTATTTCAAGCAGCGGGTTGCTCACCGTTTCGCAGTAAAGGACTTTGGTGTTTTCATTAATGGCGGCCTCCACTTTTGCGAGGTCGGTAATATCTACAAAGGAAGTTTCAATCTTTAAACCGGGCAGAAAATTCTTCATGAAAGCGTAAGTTCCGCCATAAATGGTTCGGCTCGATACAATATGGTCGCCCGATTTGCAGAGCTGCAGCAGGACAGAAGTTATTGCACCCATGCCCGAGGCGGTAACGTTGGCATTCTCTGTCCCTTCCATTTTTGCCAGGGCTTCAGAAAGATAAAGATTGCTTGGTGATGAATGCCGTGAATAGAGATAACATCCTTCCGTATTGCCTTCGAAGGTGTCGAACATGGTTTTTGCGGATAGGAAGGTATAGGTTGAACTGTCGGAGATGGAAGGGTTCACCCCGCCAAACTCACCGAAATACTGCAGGTCCTGAATATTATTAGCTGCGTCGAATTTTTTCATGGTAATCATTGTTTTTATGATGTTTAAAATTGGCAGTATTCCAATTATAAAACAAGCAGATAATGATTGAACCGAAAATAAAAAGCAAATACGCCGGTTTTTCAGATTTAAATTCTAAATTAGAGGACGAATTTGAAACCTTTACCAACTTTTTTTCAGATGAACCTTGATCCAAAAGACCGCCAACTCCTGCACATGCTTCAGGAAGATTCCAAAAGAACTACCAAATCGATGGCCACTGCCCTCGATTTATCAGTTACTGCTGTATTCGAGCGCATCAAGAAACTAGAAAAACTTAAGGTCATCGATAAATATGTGGCGCTGGTCGACAGGAAACTCATCCGGAAAGATTTCATGGTACTCTGCCACGTAAAACTCGAGCAGCACCGCAAGGAGTATATTACGCAGTTCGAACGGGAAATCACACAGTTTCATGAAGTGCTGGAATGCTTTCATGTAAGCGGTGATTACGATTACATCCTGAAAATCGCCTTAAAGGACATTCAGGAGTATCGCGAATTCATGGTGACCAAACTTACGAACCTGCAGCACATTGCCAGCACCCACTCGTCTTTTATGATCAAGGAAGTGAAGAGTACAACGGTGGTGAACCTGGAGTGATGCTTTAAATCAGATTGATCAGCTTAGCTGTTCGGATACCATTTTCTTTTCAGCCAGAAAGCCACATTTACAAGGGCAATAAGTGCAGGAACTTCCACGAGCGGCCCGATCACTCCTGCAAATGCCTGTCCGGAATTAATGCCGTAAACCCCAATGGCAACCGCAATGGCCAGCTCAAAGTTATTGCCAGCCGCGGTAAAGGAAATCGCTGCGTTCTTCGAATAATCAGCTCCTAGTTTTTTACCCAGAAAGAAACTTACCAGGAACATCAGAACAAAATAAATGACCAAAGGAACCGCAATACGCAGCACATCAAAAGGAATCTGTATGATCATTTCACCTTTGAGGCTGAACATAACCACAATGGTGAACAACAGCGCAATTAGAGTAACTGGGGAAACTTTAGGAATGAAAACCGTATTGTACCATTCTTCTCCTTTTGCTTTCAACAGGAAATACCGGGTCAGGAAACCGAGCACAAATGGAATTCCCAGATAAATTGCCACACTTTCGGCAATCTGAGCGATGGTAATATCGACTTCGGAGCCCGTGATACCAAATAATGGCGGCAAAACCGTAATAAACAGGAATGCATAGATGCTATAAAAAATCACCTGGAAAATACTGTTGATGGCCACGAGTCCGGCGGCATATTCGCGGTTTCCTTCGGCAAGCTCGTTCCACACCATCACCATAGCGATGCAGCGGGCAAGGCCGATCAGAATCAGCCCGATCATGTATTCGGGATAATCGTGCAGAAAAATGATGGCCAATGCAAACATAAGAACGGGGCCAATGACCCAGTTAAGGAGCAGCGAAATCCCCAGGACTTTCGTGTTTTTAAAGACCTTCGGAAGTTCCCTGTACCGCACTTTGGTAAAAGGCGGATACATCATAAGGATCAGACCAATGGCCAGCGGAATATTGGTGGTGCCGTAGGAAAATGCATTGATGATCTTTGATGAATCCGGATAGAAATAACCGATCCCCACTCCCAGGAACATGGCAAGAAAAATCCAGAGCGTAAGGTTTTTATCCAGGAAGGAAAGTTTTTTTCTTTCGTGTGGTGCGCAGTTGTTTGCAGACATATTTAATTTTATTTCAATTCAAAAGGAGTTATCAACTGATTATTCTGACGCCGCAGTATGCTGCAAACTGTTCAGTAATTCAGGAAGCAGGTTTTTAACTGGGAGATAAGGAATTCCGAAGGTCTTTTCGGAAAGATGCTCTTTAATTTTTTTAATGATTTCCTTTTCAGCATCTGCGCGGCTTTTGAGTAACGGATCGGTGAGCCCGTTGATCATGGAGAGACTTTGGTTCACAATCCAGGCATATGGCTTTATACCCGCCCTTTTCAGGTCTTCCTGAAGTGCTGTAGCCTCCTGCATCGGCGTGGTTTCCGGAAGAGAGACGAGTAAGATCTTTGCTTTACTGCTGTCCTGTAAGGTCATATACGGAGTTCGGATCTTACCGTGGGTGTTGCTCATATTGCGCATAATATCGCGGTGATAGCTTCCTGCAGTGTCCAAAAGCAAAAGCGTATGCCCTGTTGGCGCAGTATCCATTACGACGAACTTGCGGCGGCTTTCGTTAATCGCCTTTGAGAACGCATGGAACACGGCGACTTCTTCAGTACAGGGTGACTTAAGGTCTTCCAGCAGGAGTTTAATTCCTTCCTGATCAAGGTCTTTTCCTTTTTGCTGCACGATCCTGTCGGTGTAGCGCTGTGTTTCCTCTTTAGGGTTGATGCGGTCTACGGTAAGGTTTTCAGGAAGTTCAGGCAACTGGCTCAGGAAATCCCGGATATGAGCGGCCGGATCAGTAGTGGTGAGATGTACGGGAAAGCCCTTTTCTGCAAGAAGCAAAGCAATAGCGGTAGCCGTAAGTGTTTTTCCGACACCGCCTTTTCCCATCGTCATAATCAGACCGTTATCCTGACTGGCACTGAGTTCATCAACCAACGAGTCCAAACCATTAAGATTCAGATTCGCAGCGATCTGCACATCGCAAGTTGCGTATTGAGTCCGAAGTTCCGTCCGGAAAATCGACCGGAGTTTGTCCGGTCCCAGGATATTATACGGAAGCAGAGGATAAACATGCTGAGGTAACCCCGCCAGATTACCGGGGAGATGATCCAACTGTTCTTTTGCAAGGTTTTCCATTTTCAGGGCTACGGAATCGTTGCGGTCTACTGCAGAAAAGATGCCGTTCAGATATAGTTCCTGATTCATCATCCCAAGTTCCCGAAGTTCATTGCTGGTACGCGACGCTTCACTAAGGGAAGCTTGCTCTGGCCTTGCTACGATGTTGAACGTGGTTTGTGTAGCGTCCCTGAGCCTTTCAACAACCGTCTGGTAACGCTCACGGCTGCTTTTTAGCGCCGATGAAGGACCCAGACACGACGCTCCGTCAGGATTTTCTGCAGTGAAGGAAGACCATGCCGCCGGAAGTTCAAGAAGTCTCAGCGTATGTCCAGTTGGCGCAGTATCAAAAATAATCACATCATAACGCTCGCCCTCATATTCACCGGAAATAAAGCGCGAAAACTCATCGAAAGCCGAAATTTCTGTAGTACACGCTCCTGAGAGCTGCTCCCGGATCGTACTGATTTCCTCTTCTGTAAGCGAACCCTGAAGCGGGCCGGTAACCCGCGTGCGGTAATCTTCTGCAGCCACCTCGGGATCAATATTCACCGCAAAAAGATTATTGATGCCCTTTACGGGATTGATATGTTCGCTTACTTCGCTTTCCAGGACTTCAGCCAGGTTAGAGGCGGGGTCTGTACAGACCAGCAGCACACGTTTGCCTTCATCGGCAAGCTGTATCGCGGTGGCGCAGGCAATGGTGGTTTTGCCTACTCCGCCTTTTCCGGTAAAAAAGAGATAGGGAGTTGTGATCATGACTTCTTTTTTGATGTTGAAAAAATTAAAGTGATTTATCTGATAAGGCTCATCACATAATACATTTCGGCAGCGATCTCCAGACTTCTTTCATAATAGGTGCGGTCCATCTCATGAGTTCCGTCGCTGGATTTTGGGTCTTCAAATTTTACCGCCACGCGCTTTTCGGCACCCGCGATAAACGGGCAACCTGCGTCGGCATTGGAGCAGGTCATCACCGCGGCAAAACCGGAGCCCGGATTGAAGGCATCATCAAACTTTTTGGAGAAGCAGATAACGGGATGCGCATTTTCTGCATATTTTACCGCATACACCGGATTCCCGTTATCGGAAAGTTTCTGAATATGAAAGCCCTGTTTCTGAAGCGTTTCCGCTACTTTGGGAAACATTGCTGTCGCTTCAGTTCCGCCGGAATAGCAATACACATTTCTAATGTTAAAATATTCAGCCATCACCTGAGCCCAGATCTGGGAAAGATGACTTCTGCGGGAATTGTGGGTGCAGATGAAGTTCAGGTTGATTCTTTCATCGGCCTCCGCTTTCTTCTGAATGAACTCAGTCAGAGGCTGCAGAATTTCCTTTCTTTCGTCGGAAACGGGCATGATGGAAATGACTTCAATGCTTTCTCTTAGGTTTTTGAACATGGTTTTACTTTTTATAAGATGATCAGGAGATTATACTGTTTAAAGGATCTAAAAGCCTAGCAGCAGCCGGAGCCCGGAGCACAGCTGGCGGATTGAAGTTCTGAAAGTTTTACTCTCGGTTTTTCCTGAGGAATTCCACACGCATCCTGAGCCAGACAGGCCGTGGTTTTAGTCGTAAGCACAAACTCTTTTCCATTAAAATCCAAACCGAATTTCCCGATGGTCGACTGCTGGTATTCCACTTCGATCTCTACGTCCTCCAGGCCGAGTTTATCTTCGGAAAGGGCAATGATCTTTTTGAGTTTCTCAGCTTCCAGGCGGTGGTCGTTATCGGTAGAAAACCAAAGCTGGAAGTTGATGGCTTTTTCGTCGCGGATCACACCGCCACAGTCGATAAATTTTTTATTGATCTGCCCCACTTCGGTCACGTGGAAATGGTCTGGAACCTGTTCGCCGTTTTCTAATACAAAATGCAGTTCCTGCAGGTTGGTAAGAATGTTCTTGATTTCTGAAAGTCTCATAATGAATGGTTTTGAAGGTTATTATTTTAACATCTGTTGTTTTCGAGGGAATCCATTTTATGGAAAATATGGTTGATGAAGGAGTCGAACTTTTGAATCGTTTCCTTATTGATGCAGTAATTAATGGCTTTGCCATCGATGCTTCCCTGAATAATTCCGGCATTTTTCAGTTCCCTAAGGTGTTGCGAAACCGTAGGTTGCGCCAGAGGCAATACCTCCACAATATCATTGCAGATGCAGGTGTTGGTGGTGAGCAGATATTCAATAATGGCAATCCTGGCAGGATGTGCCATGGCTTTCAGCAGTACCGCCATTTCATTCTGTTCATCGGTAAAATGCTCTGTTTTGGTAAGTCCCATAACGGTTAAATTTTTTGATCATGTTTTAATATTGCAATATTACGATAAATGTAAATACCATGATATATTTTTTTTAAAAACTTTAATCACAAATCATCTGTCAATATTTACGGTGAAACGGAAGCACCGTTGATATTCGCCTGTAAATCAACTGATAAATAGTTTCTATCAGCAGGTTAACCCCATAAATTTTCGTAACTTTACTGTATAAATGATGATGAAGGCAATCTCTTGTCTTTCTGTTCTTTTCTCTGCGCTGTTCAAATCTGCGGCAAGACACGAGGTTGGGAGTTACTGAATTACTAAAAACACCTGTTATGAGAACTGTTATTGTCCCTACCGATTTCTCGAATCCCTCCAAAAACGCTGCACGTTTCGCGCTCAACCTAGCTATTGGGCTGAAAGCTGATCTGCACCTGTGTCATGCGTATCATGATCCTGTTGAAAGCCCCATAATAAGCGAAGTTCCATGGACATTACTGGAACTTCCTGATGTAAAGAAAGATGCAGAAAAAGCATTGAAGAAACTGGCAAAAGCTTTAGAAACGAAAGAAAACATTATACAGGGTGATAATCCCGGCCTTTTCAAGCCTGCTATTACCTGGTCTGCGGAACAAAAGGATCTGGTGAGCCTTATTGATGACAAGGCAAAAGAAACCAAGGCGATGCTGGTGGTGATGGGTATGACCGGTAGCGGAAAACTGAACAGACTTCTGTTTGGAAGCAGCAGTCTTAAAATGATTAATGAAAGCAAATATCCGCTTCTGATCGTTCCCCATCATCACCGGTACAGAAAGATGGAGAAAATTGCGTTCGCTACAGACCTCAACAGGCGGGATCAAAAAACCGCCCGGTCCGTCGCGAGGTTTGCGAAATATTTCGATGCCGAACTGATGGTCAGCTATGTCACCGGATTTTCCGACCTGATTGATGAAAAAGCCTATCTCCACAAAAAAGAGGAGTTTATCAAGAATATCGACGGAAAAGTCACTTATCTGCCCATTGAAGTGGTTGGAGTCAATACCGGTCTCGGGGTACTGAGATATAAGGACGTGGATCTGGTGGTGATGGGACATGAGCGCAAAAGTTTTTTCGAAAGAGTCACAACGGGAAGCCACAGTGCAACGCTGGCCCGTAAGGTTCAGATGCCGCTCATGATTATTCCTGAAGGCGCTCCACTGCTGTTCTGATCAGATGACAGGGAAAAGTCCAGCATTCTTTTTTGCCGCAGAGGCCGATGTTTAAAACCTCTACTGAATGAAATTTTTCAGCAGTACCTCTTCATTCACTTTAAGAAGCAGGAGGTTCTCCAATTCATCAGCCTCTCCTCCTTTGCCTGCGTGTTCTGCCAGATCGGTGAGCGCACTGTTTTGGCTCCCGGTAGTTATCGTAAAGAGCAGGGTGTACAGGTCGGCGAATGATTCCGGGTGATGCAGGTCTGCGTCATTGATTCTTTTTCTTAGCAAGGCAAAGAAAACGTCCAGGCTTTCATTGACGCTGTCGGAAGCTGAAATCATGTACTCATAAACCGTTTTAAATGAAATCTCAAGATTCTTTAAGCCTTTATAAACATACTGCACCGTACCTGTGGCGGAAGAACCGGTTTCCCAAGCGGGGTCAAACAGAATTTTCATGAAATAAGGTCTGCCCTCCTCTGCACACAACGAAAAGCCCAGAATTATTCCGGCATTGCAGTCGGTGGAGGCAGTGGTATTTCCGAGTTCATAGAGATTTTCGAGAACCTGCTGCCGGTCGTTGAGTTTGCAGACCAGTGCCGGTACAAACTCGGGAAACAGGTTTTTGCCATAACAGTCTTCAATGGATTCTTTGATTTCTTTCTGAAGACCGCTGCAGTCGAAATGGAGCAATCCCAATGCTGCATAGGCAGAAATATAATAATCAGTGGTCTTCTCTTTAAAAAGGCAGTCTGCCAGAATGGGCATGACCGGTGCGTACTTTAAATGACCAAGCACTTCCAGAATTTCGGGATCGGCATCCTCTTTCAGACGGTCGCCCTCAACAGCCACACCGAAAAGTGCTTCCGCAACCGACAGGTTACCCCATTTTTTGAAGATGGGAAGCAGATAGGAATGGGTGAAATCATTTGGATGGGTGAGATATTGGCTCAGAAGCGCATGGGCGTCGCTTTCTCCACCACATTTTATAATGGCATTGACCATGGAAGAGATAACGGCAGTGTTACTTCTGGGAGGCTGCAGTTTAGTCAGCAGTTCGGCGGTGGTGGTAAGCATATAAGCAGATTTTACGGGATGAGTTTCATTCAAATATACATCAAATTTCCACCCGGAGTTACGATGCTGGCCAGTCCGGAGTAGTGATGGCTGAAAGCGGTTCTGCGAGGCCGATTAAAATACCTTCCGGTCCGCGGATATAACAGAGTTTATAGGAATCCTCATACCTCACCACTTCGCCTACCAGCTTTGCGCCCAGTGGGTAAAGCCGCCCGAGTGTGGCCCCGAGATCCGCTACGGTAAACATCACCCGCAGATACCCCAAAGCATTCACGGGTGCTTCACGGTGGTCGGCAACCGTTGCAGGGCGGACCAACCTTGAAAGTTCCAGCCGGCTGTGCCCGTCGGGGGTTACCAGCATGGCAATTTCTACAGCCTGGTTCCCCAGACCGGTTACGCGGCCCGCCCACTCTCCTTCAATCATCATTCTTCCTTCGAGGCTCATACCCAGTTCCACAAAAAACTCAATGGCAGCATCCAGCGATTCCACCACAATACCTGTATTGTCCATCCTCAGTAAATTTTCAGATTTCATGGCTGTCATTTTAAAGTTGAATGCAAATGTTTAAATGCGGATCGGCACACCGCCTGCTGTTTAATCTGACCTCTGTTCTTCCGGGGTCCTTCTATCCGACAGCGGTTCCGTGATTGCGGGAAAGGGGTTTATAATACAGTATTAGCGCCCCGCTGGTCAGCTGTTTGGTTTTCAAAAGTTTAAAAACAGTTCTGTCTTTCAGTTCTTCAAATAAAAGTCTTCCTTTCCCGGCAATTACAGGATGTATACAGAGCTGCAGCTCGTCGATGACCTCCAGGTTGAGAAGTTGGATGATTAAACCCGGACTGCCGATGAGGATATCGCCTCCGGATTCCTGCTTTAAATTGGTCACCAGGATTTCTGGCGGCCGGGAGGCTAATTCGGCGGTGTCCCAATGGGTCTGTTTAAGATGGCGGGAGAAAACGATTTTCGGAATACGGTCGATGGCCTTTGCAAAGTCATCCTGTTCCTTTATCCCGGAAGGATGCTGCAGCAGGGTTTGCCAGTACTGCATGAGTTCGTACGTTTTTCTTCCGTAGAGGATGAGGCCTGCACTGTTCAGCAGGTTGGTATAATGCAGATGCAGTTCTTCATCGGGCAGACCCGCGGTATGGTCAAGGACTCCTTCAACAGTGGTATTCACCGCAGCAATTATTTTTCTCATCTCAGCATTTTTTAATGATTTCCACACCCGGTCTTCGCAGACGTGGCGGTTTTACTGTGCTCCATCTTCGCACTTTTTAAAAGTCAATTTCGCAATCAAAGGGCAGGACTAAGGTACAAAATCCTGTAATTCGGGGGAGTGAAAAGCGATATCTGTAAGAAAGTGCACAACCATGGCTGTAATAAAGAGAAGTAAAAAGCCAAAACATAACACCTGATTATCTGAAGGTTACACCGACAGGCACATTTGTCCCCCCATTTGTCCCCCCATACCTTATGCGTACTGTGAGATAACTTACTTTATTTTGTGTCCAATTAATTCCCAACCCTGTTTTAAACAGATGAATTAACAGGATCCATCTGCAGGAAAACGGTCAAAGGAGCTGTCCTGCATTACTCACTGAAAAAGAAAAATAACCTAAATACTACACTATGACAAAATTTTTACTTAGCGCTGCAGTTTTAGCAGCATCATTTACCTTGGGCCAAACCTATGATAACGGAGGTTTGAGTACAGGAGCTACCTCAAAAAGCGGTGTTGCTGCTCCTGCAGGCTATACCTGGTCTGAACTTCAGAATAATACAGGAAATAGTGCGGAAGCTAACACCAGCCTGGGGTTGGGTGGTACGTACAGTTCTGCTACTACAAGCTATTTTCTTGCAGACGATTTTACTGTTCCAGCCGATACACAATGGAATATTACCCGTATCGATTTTTTTGCGTACCAGACTAATTATACCGGAACTGCTTCTCCTTTCAATACCGTACGAGTTAATATATTCAGTTCTGATCCTTCTGTGACGGGTGCAGTAAGTGTTTTTGGAGACGATACCACCAATCGGTTTCTTTCGAGTGTGGATGCTGATATGTACAGAACCGGTCACAGTACAATTCCGGTTGCTTCAACTCCCTCAACGAACCGAAAAATATGGAAGGTTACAGCCAATACTCCAGTTAGTTTACCATCCGGAACCTATTGGATGAAGTATCAGTTACAGAATGCTGTTACCGCTAATGCCGGCTTTTTACCTCCGGTTACCATTGCAGGAACAAGAGGGTTACCCGACTTTAATGCCAAGCAATACAATGCCATCGATGGAATGTGGACTTCTATCATCGACTCAGGAAATCCTACTGCGGCACCGGATTATTCTTTGGATATGCCCTTTGTCATCACCTTTACCACGGGTAATTTAGGGACCGATGCAGTAATGCAGTATGATAACAGAATAAAAGTGTACACTAATCCCGTGAATGACCATTTTAGAATCAGTAATCCGGGAAAACTGGCGATCAGTTCAGTAGAAATAATGGATGCCGGCGGAAGAACTGTAAAAGTACTGAAAAGCGCTGATGAATATCAGGTTTCTGATCTTCCAAAAGGAAATTATCTGGTAAAAATTAACAGCAACGAAAGTCCGAAGATTACCAAACTGATTAAGCTGTAAATAAAGAAACCTCTTTATTACCGCTTATAAAATAGGAATACCAGACATTGATACCACGAAAAGATCAAGCTAAAGCGCGGCTTAATGCGGCTTTATGACGGTCAGTTTTTTGTTATCAATACGAAATCTAACACTACAACACCTCTTTTAAAGCAATTTAAAGGAGGTTTTTTTGTAGGCGGAAAAGATATAACTCAGGAAAGAGGTTAAACAGGTCGGGTTCTGCAATAAAAAGATAATGATCAACACAGCGTTTTTCCCGCTGTTAGCATCTCGGTGTCTCGTTTTTAGAATAAATGATTTTATTTAACCTGAGTAGTGGTAGTGATTGACATCTTCTGTTGAGGCTTCAAATTGACACAGGCTGTACTATAAAGGGTTATCCAAACAGCAAGTACCGTGGGAGTGATCCGGAAATTCATCGCTGTCTTCTGAAGCTGTCGAATATCGTGGTCAGCCAGTCCGGTGTGTAAAGGCCTTCATTTAATAGGTGCAAATACCAGCTAAATGACTGATTACCAGTATCACTGATTTGTATAAACACTTTGTCCCCTATTTGTCCACCCTCTGTTTTTGGTGTGGCCCGTTCACCACTGTACTTTTGAGCCTAATTTATTTAAACAATCACTATGAAAAAACGACTATCAGTTTTCCTGTTGATCATGCTGGGCATTTTCAGCTATTCGCAGGTTATTTTCAAAGAAACTTTCGACGGCATCAGCGGATCTACTGCCGGCGGAGCCGGAACCTATAAATTTCCTCCGGGCTGGCTGCTCCGGAACGTCGATAATAAAACTCCCTTCAGCCAGGTTGGCTATGTGAATGAGGCGTGGGAAAGAAGGGAAGATTTTCAGACCAGCATGATTGATTCCGTAGCGTTCAGTACCTCGTACTACGAACCGGCAGGACAGGCAGACGACTGGATGTGGACCCCAAAAATCACGGTACCCGATACCGGTGCCGATGTAGTCTTAAAGTGGAATGCCAAAGCCTATGATCCAGCATATGCGGATGGATATGAGGTGAGAATTATGGTGGATCCTACAGAGCCTACCGGCGGACCTGGAGTGATGGGCAATCAGCTTACCTCCTCGGTGCAGTTATTCAGCACTCCTGCTGAAAACACTGCCTGGACGGCCCGAAGCCTAAGCCTTAATGATTACAGAAACAAAACCTTCAGAATTGCATTCAGGAACAATTCTACCGACAAATTTATTCTTGTCATTGATGATGTAGAAGTTTCGGCCCTTATCAACACTGACGCTTCCATTACTGCGGTGAAGAATTACGAATATACCCAATACCCCCTTTCTCATTCTGCCGCAGGCGTTCCTTTACATGCCACCATTAAGAATGAAGGGGCACTGGCTCTTACTGATGCAAAAATTAAAGCCAGTCTCATTGATGACCTGAATAATGCAGTTGCCAGTGTATTTTCGGCGGCCATTACTTTAAATCCGGGACAGACAGCCACACCGTCTTTCCCCGCGATGCCGGTAACAGCAACAGGGAACTACCATATCCTGTATGAAGTGGCCTTAAGCTCACCAGACCAGAATCCTGCAAACAACACTAAACAGTCGCTGGATTTCATGATCACAGAATCCACCATGGCGCGTGATAACGGTGTTGCTACAGGTGCTTTAGGTATCGGTGCCGGTACTCTGGGTTATCTGGGCCAGGAGTTCACCACGAAAGTAACTTCTGTAGCCACAGGAGCAACCGTGAGTTTCGGAGAAAGTACAGAAGGAGCCACCTACCGTCTGGCTTTATGGAATGTTGATCCTGCCACCGGCAAACCGCAGAGTATTATTGCAGAAACGGCGAACCAGACTGCAGGTACAGATCCTTTTACCACTACTGTTTCTTTTGCAGGCGCACCGGTGGTTCTGGCACCAGGCACCTATGTGCTTACCGCGGTAGAACTTGATAAAACGCTCGCAGTTAGCATGACCAATGATGTCTTCACCCCGGGCACTACTTTCGTGAACTGGGCGACTAGTCCTTTAAACGGCTGGGCGCACAACGAGGATTTCGGAACAAATTTTGCCAAATCTTACGCCTTAAGACTCCAGGTACAGGAGGATCCTACGTTGGGAACCTCCGCGGCAGACCAGACCCAGCTCATCAGCGTCTACCCTAATCCGGTAACCGATGTTCTTAAAATTGCATCAAAGGAGAAAGTGCTGAATCTTCAGGTATACGCTGCCGACGGTAAACTGATGATGGTAAAACAGAACAGATCACACGATCAGCTGGAAGTATCCCAGCTTCCTGCAGGCATGTATGTGCTTAAAATCACCACCGCAAAGGGTGAACAGCAGGTGAAGTTTATTAAGAAATAAAAGCTGCTCTTTTTTTAAATAAGCAAAGGTCGCCGTGAGGTGACCTTTGTTTTTTTTTAATGACCGTTTTTTTTCACTGCTCAGCCTGTCATTAACTACGTCGAATCTTCGGATTCTGAACGGAATAAAATATAATGAAGAATCTGTATTACCATAAAAGTCTTCTTAACCGCGTTCCCGTAACTTTAACAGCGTTTAAAACTTCCGAAATATCTTTTCCCGGACGGTGAACTCTTTTATTTTCAATTAAAGCAGTTATTTGCTCCTCGGTCAGCCTTTCCACTTTAAGACTTAAAACAATATTTTATAATTTTTCCTTTTTCACCAGTGCTATTAAATGTTCCAGCGAAACCTTCAGTTTTTGGGCAGTTTCTTCAGCATTGATATGCCCTAAAAGGTACTCCTCATTTTTTCCTTTTCCCGAAATACCGGTGTACATAATGTGCCATTTTTCACCGTTATAATGCGGTACTATGCGGAGCACTTTCACCTCTTGCAAATCAGTTTTCACAGTGTCGCTGTCGGAAAATATTTTTACCAGAAAGTTGTTTTCACATGCCACCGATACCACCTTTATCTGTCCAAAGGTAAATGCAGATTTATACAAAGCATCAATGGTTTGTACCGTTTCTTCTTTGGTTTGTGCTTTTGCAGAAAATGTGCTTACTGCGAAGGCGAGGATGAGGTAAATATTTTTCATTGTAATTATGTTAATCAGAATACACTGCGCGGAAACCTGAGCCGCCTGTGTCAGTTAAACCCTACTCCTTGAGCAACAGCTTTTTTATATTTACTAAAATAAGAAAAAAGGAAATATAAAAAGCTGTTGCGGATAAAAATGCACAAACTTTCTATATTTCCCTTAAACCGCCATTTCGCAAAACCGATGTTAGCTGACGTTTTTTCTTTTTTCTAACCAACTCTTCATTGCTCTTATATGTTCAATATCTTCTAAATACTTTTCGTTATCTTGTTCCCAAGGATACATTTCTAAAGTTAGTGTAGAATCATTGCCAAATTTTTCATTCAACTTTTCCAAAACTTTCGAAATGTCGTTTACTGGGCATGGAAGAAAAACTCCAAACTTTCTAATTGTACTACCTGTATCAAGATTAAAAATAACCAATATAGACTCAATACCTTTATCACATACAAAATAAACACCCTCCATTTCTTTGGGATATGGTGGCGTAAACCAAAATTTTTCTGGATAAATTCTACTTTCAGGATTTTGTAGTTGTTCTCTTACAATATTAAAGCAATCATCAAAAATAATTGAATTTCCAAATTTTTGAAAGGCTAAAATATAAGCTGTTTTCAAAAGTGCATATTCCAATTTTTCTGGAATCACTCTGGTTTTTAAAAAGTTCAAATCTATAATTTTTCCACCTTTCAATCCAGTCATTTTTTCTTCCAATTTGACAGGGTGATTATTTTTTTTGCTGTAAAATATAGAAATTTTGCCTTCTGCATCTACATTCACAGTACCGTTAAGAATTTCATCATCCATTTTAATTTTCACCTTTGTTTCCGTATTTGGGGTAAATTTTGCGCTATCTATTTCACGCATTCTTTCAGTTAGATGAAAGTCAATTTCGTGTCCTGCTGTATTATTACATTTTTTACAAGTTAAAACATTCGATTTTCCACCCAATGATTTAGGAGGTGCATCTTCTAAGGTTAGTGGATTCTCATTTTCTATAGAATCATGAGGCTCCATACAAATCGGACAAATATAAATATCTTTATCTCCTTCGATAATTTTGTTGTCAATTAGAAGATTTCTATTTGATACATATTTTTCAAATATTCTTTGTCTCTTTTCATCACCTTTTGTCATTGGATTGTAGTTTTTAAAATGTCAGCTAACGGTTGGGTATTTCTGTTGGCGGGGATTATGATAACTGATTTTTGTAAATATAACAAAAAGAACAACTCGCGAAAATCTTCATGATGTAAACTTCAACCCCGCTAGTAGAAATACGCTGTTGAACTAAACCTCCGGTAGCTTTTCCCTTCGCTGTTTTATTAACTTTGGTT
>JAECQR010000009.1:71057-84334 GCA_015999765.1 Flavobacteriia bacterium | reverse complement strand
TATTGGGCAGTCAGAAGATTTTATTATCGGAATTGATAAAGAAAAATTTTATTTTCCTAAAACGGAGAATACCGAATTTTTTGAAAAATTAGTCGAAAGAATCCTTGAATTTAAAAAAAATCTCAACGCTTAAAATTAATTAAAAGTCATATTTTGTCCGTTTTAAAATATAGATTACATCATAATGAATCAAACAAAAAAAGAAATATTGAATCTCATCACAAATTATTGCAATGAAAATCCAAATCAAAGATTTGGACAATTATTATTTAATCTGAATATCAATGAATTTAAAAAAGATTCGAAAGAAATCAGAGATATTTACAACGATGCTGATGAAGAAATTTTGGAAAGAATTAAGCAACGCATTAAAAAGCTAAAAAACCCGATGTCGCGGATTTGCAATCCGTGACCTTTGCTAAGCACCGTAATTATCCGATGATGAGTCGATGCCCTTATATTAATTGGTTATTTCCCCCTGCTGGCAAAGTCTGACTTCGTCGAATCTTCGATTTCCTGACTTTGAGCCTTCACCAATTCGACAAGCTTCAAACGCTATAGAACATTTATAAAACAAAAACTATGAAGAGAATAATATTAACATTGACCCTAGGGCTGCTATTTGTAATGGGAAATGGACAGACAAGGGAACAATTAATTGAACAGGTAAAAACGTATGCTGATTCAGGGGACAATGTTAATGCAGAAAAAGTTACCAAGCAACTGATCGACCTGGATTCAAAATATGGAGGCAATTATATTTATTGGTCTAATTTAGGAACCTTTCAAAGAAAATCAGGAAAGCAAAAGGATGCGCTGGATTCCTATAATAAATCAATAAAACTGAATGACAAATTTGCAATATCATATACCAACAGAGCAAAACTGTATTCTGACTCGAAAGAAACCGACAAAGCAGTAAAGGATTATAACGCAGCACTTACAATAGAGCCATTTAATCAGACCGCACTTCTTGACTTGGGAATGATGTATGTAAAACAGGGAGATTTTGTAACAGCAAGAACCTTTTTTGAGAAATTGCTTTCAAAGTATCCAGACGATTATGGTGCTGCATCTAACCTGGCCAACATCAAGAAAAGACAGGGTGAATTTTCGGAAGCATTAGTTGACTTCAGTAAATTAATTGCAAATCACCCAACCGAAGTAATTCTGTATAATAACAGGGCAGACCTGTATCTAAAACTCAAAGAATATGACAATGCAATTAAGGACATTGATAAGGCATTAGAAATAAATCCTGATTACTTAGTGGCCATCATAACCAAGGGTGAAATATATTACGATAAAGGTGATTATGGAAATGCTTGCAAATATTTTAATCTTGGAATTAGTAAAGGCTTTCAAAAAGAAAGGATTGCGACCTATTTGGCTAAATGTAAATAGATACTGCTGAAATTGTGAACAAAGCCAACTAATCAAATAAAAAAACCTGTGTAAGTACCCGCTGCGCAAAGTCTCCTGACTTTGAGCCTTCTAAAAAAACATTTGTAATATGAAGAAAAACATAAACTCTCTACTAAGAAAAAGTTTGATCATCTTATTGGTCGTCTTTGGTTTAACGAATTTTTATTGCCAGAATGCCTTACTGAAAGATACAGAGTCCGCAAAGATTATCTCAAGAAATGTAACTAAGGATTTTACTGATAATAAAATTGAAGAAGCCTTCAATACACTCAGTCAGTATTGGCCGCTGCCAGTGAATGAAATCAATAACCTGAAGACCCAAACCATACAGTCTATTAATCTGATTTCCGAGCGTTACGGGAAAGCGGAATCTTTTGTGAAAGTTTCGGAACAGAACATTAAGGATGCAGGGTTCCGGGAGACTTACCTGGTGAAATTTGAATACACTGCTGTAAGATTAATATTTACCTATTATAAAAACAGCAAAGGCTGGCTGGTGAACGGTTTCAAATGGGATTCGGAATTTGGTGAAGAATTCAAATAAAAACACTGGGCAAGTACTCCCCCGCTGCCGCGCGAATCCTTTCGCGTGGTTAGAAATAAGATGACTCTGCTGCGCATATCCTCTATTCCTATTTATCTATGAAAGATTTAAAAGAAAACATCCATACGCCTAATCATATTTCTGAGGAGGAAAGAATGAAATGCATCCTGTTTGCTGCTGCACTGCTTATTTACGGCACAATAGGATGGTTTAATGATGATATTTATATTCCCGGCAAACGAGGGCGGGGAATTCATTTCCACGGTGCTGCCTGCACGCTGATTTATGGTGCTTTTATTTTTGGTGGCGCTAATTTTATTTCGGTTGTCGTAGACCACTACGATAAAAGGAATAACGAAACGAACTATCAGAAATTTGCAAAGGTGACCAGAATCATTGGTCTTGTTTTACTTTTCTCAGGAATGATTTTTGGGCTGTTTAAGCTGTCCTGGTAGCAGATCATCACGCTCCGCAAATTCTAACCTCATCTACCCTTCCAGTTCCGGACTATGTGCTTTCGAAAAGATTTTTATCTTTGGTAAAAACCACCAGATCATGATCAACAACTTTGAGAATGCCCAACAGGATATGAGAACAGCTTATGGCTACGGCTCCACCGGAATATTCAGTTCAGGCTTAGTCTGGTTACTTTCTGCAATTGCAGTAAACCAATTCGGTGTCAGCACAGGAATCTGGACTTTAATTATCGGCGGCATGATGATCTTTCCGCTCTCTATGCTGATTGGCAAACTGGCGGGAATTTCCGGCAGTCATACCAATGGGAATCCTCTCGGCAGGTCGGCCATGGAAGGAACAGTGTGGATGATGATGTGTATCCCGCTGGCTTACGGTCTTTCAATGGTAAAACCGGAATGGTTCTTCCAGGGAATGCTGCTCATTATTGGCGGACGTTATCTTACTTTTTCGGGTCTGTACGGCATGCGGGCTTATTGGCTTCTGGGCGGTCTGCTCGCCGTTGCTGCCTGGGTGCTTTTTGCGGTACAGGCCGGTGCGTTCTACTCTGCCTTAGCCGGTGCGGTGACTGAAATTATTTTTGGGACTGTGCTTTTTGGTCTTTTCAGGAAAAGCAGGAGCAGCAGCACTGATGCGGTGATGGATGCTTAAAATGAAGCGTACCGCTGTTATCAACTTTTTACGCTGTTGATTTACCATTTAATAAACATACAACGATGAAAAAATTACTGATTTTAGGGATGACGGTCTTTGGGACCGTAGCTTTTTGCGCCCAGGAGGGTGATAAAGTTTATGAAGATTCATACCGTTATTACTATCGCCGGATCACGAATGAATATCCGCCAAGTATACCCTCAAACACGAGTTGCTGGCAGTTGCAGGGCAGCAGCAGCAAATGTTTTGAAGAGGGTAAAAGAGCCGGAACCTATGCAGCACAGCAATATATGGCAGATAAAGTAAAAAACAACGGAACGGAGCCGGCCAAAAAGAAAACAGAAGCCAGATAAAAATTCATACTTTATCACAGTCCACAGCACAGATTCGGGTAGCTTAGGATAATCCGGGCTTTGGAAACTAAGAACGATTGCATTTTATAAAATAAATTTTAAAAAAAATTACGTCATCTGTAGAGAAATTCGGTTTTATTAATATATTTGATCTATAAAACCTGAATATGAAAACATTTTTCTCCTTTCTTTTCTTTCTTTCTTTTACAGTATTCCAGTCTCAGCTAAAAAAAGTAGAGGTCGTGGACTTTTATAACTGGACCGCCAATGACGGTGTGCATTACCAGTTCATCATGGCTGGTGAAGAACCTACAGGCCTTAATGTAGAACAGCCGGCGGTGATACGGGTACGCTATTCTATGGACGGCGGAGTTTCTTATAAAATCGTGGAATATGATGCCACACTGAGATTCATGACCGATAAGAACAATTCTGAAAATCTTGTGGCTTACCTTAATGGCGGCGAGACTGCAAGATTCATTGAGAAAGCTACCGGCTACGTTCCGGATAACTTTATCCTTTATTACACGAAGACCGGTAGTTTTTTAAAAGGCTTTCAGGCAGATCACACGGCAATGGCAGAAAGCGAAGTGGAATATGCAAAAGTCTTTATAACTCCCAGCGCTACCGGCGACCAGATACGGAACCTCATCCGCCTGTACTATAAATCTACCGACCCGCTCTACCGCGATCTTATGGTTTATGCGGCGCAGTTTGACTGATACTGTTCTTAGTGGTATAAAAAAGAAAAGTCCGCGGCCATTTACTGACCGCGGACTTTTTTTATATATCGATGTGTTTTTCTTCTCTCCACAAAAGTACAGGCAGATCAGGCAGTTTTTTATGCCCAAATTTGCCCATATCATAAATAGCAATATCTTTAATAAAAATTATCAGCATTATTATGGTGCAAGAGTTAAGGCGTGAATTTGAAGAGATTTTTTTCAGCAATGTTTCTACGACCAAGGGTCTGGAGACGGTCGCCAAAAACATAGGAATTTCGAAAAACTCGATGCGCAGGTTTCTGGGCAAACTCAACGATAACACCCAACTCCGCCCTTCTACCCTTAACCTGATCGCCGGAAGGCTGGGCTATAAAGATTTCCACGACTTCTGCAACCGACACCGCACCCAGCGACATACGCTGGACTTCAATCTTCTCGATATCTTCTACGGCACTTTGAAAGGAAAGGAAGCACCGGTAAAAGAACCTCACTTTCAGGCGGCCAATTACTATTTTGCAGAAAAAATAATTGCTGATCCACAGAATCTTAAGGAGTTCTTGAAACGGTATTCCGACAACCAGGCAGCGCTGGAGTTCGTTCTGGCCTGGCATCCTTCCTACGAAAAAGTTGGGCACCTGTATTACCGTGATGTTTTGGCTGCGGTCGCCAAATTAAGCCAGAAGGCTCATCTGAAGGTCTTTGCGCTGTCATTTCTTTACTTTGGAAAATTTATGTCTGAAAATCTGGATCCGGAGGAATCCAGAAAAATGATAACACAGATCGAAAAACAGGTTCAGAAGATGCGCGCTGAGGATACTTCATTTCACGCATTTCCCGAAGCCCGGTACATGATTGCCAAGTGTATTTACCATAAGATCCTGAACGGAAACAAGGATTCTAAAACGCTGTCGGCAGAACTGCAGCGTGAGATAAGTTTAGCGCACCTTACTGAACTTAGCCTTTCAGACCGCATTATTTACAGTGCGTATGTTGCTGATATCCTGAACATGATGGGAGATTATGAAAATGCGGATCTCTGTTTCGGGGAGGATCTATCAGATAAGAAACTGTCTGCCTTTGAAGAGCAGTACCGTGATTTCAGAACAAACGCTTTTCTTTACCGCCTTAACCGTGCCATCACGCTGTATCATCTGGGCAGAAAAGATGAATCGATGACCCATTTCGAAAAGATCCCGAGTGATCTCAACAACATCAAATCTTTCTCCTTCGATACCAGCAAATATTTTGAACTGAGATATCTGCTCTTTGCAAAAGACCTTTCTCCCGAAAAAGAAGAAATCAGCCGCCGTATTGATATGCTGGTGAAGCAAATGAATTTTACTTATCTTAATCAACATTGATGCTGGCAGTATTTCTCACCATCATGGGTCATCTTGCCTATGGCACAACCAACGTTCTCTGGAAAAACCCAAGAAATGATCTCGGAACACTGCCGTTAATAATTATCAGAAGTTTTGCCTGCATGATTATTTTTGGGACCGGTTATTTTATTTTAACGGGTTTAAAGGTAATTCCGACGCCTGATTTTACCTGGCTAGATATCGTGCAGACAATGGGCATCTGCGCGGTGAATTATTTCGGGCTTTACTTTTATCTGAAGTCGATGAAGTACACGCAGGTTTCCAACACGATCGGTTTCGGTAAAATCGGACTCATCATCGGTATTGCGATTGGCTATTTTGTGTATAATGAGGAACTGTCTGCACTTAAAATTATACTGAGTATCGCTGTGCTGGCTGGGGTTTGGCTGATTGATTCTGCCGCAAGACAACAATCTGCCATCATCTCAAAAGGTCTTATATTCACCATTCTGAGTAAAATTTTCTGGGCGAGTGCCTATTTCTATGTGCCGTTTATCAATAAGCTCGGACCTATGCTCTTCTGTGTCGTTCTGGAAATAACGGTATGCGCGCTGAGCTGCCTTCTTTATCTCTCTAAGCCTACAAAGGTCGATTTAAAAAACATCAGCCGAAGAACAAAATACGAGCTGGGTCTGCTCATTATTCTGGGAACAACAGGTACATTTTGCCTAAACTTCGCACTCGGAAGCATCAGCATTATTCTGTTCGCAATCATTGGACTCATTGAGCCTGTAATCGGACTAGGAATTTCAAAAATTTACCACAAGGAAAGCCTTACCCGAATGCAGCAGGCAGGTATAGCCCTGGGAATTATTGCTGCATTTGTTCTTTCCGCAACCAAATAATAAAGTTACTGTGCGCCAGGGTTTATCTTATGTAAAGGAAGGTTTTACGGTTAGGAACAGAATTCGCTGCTTCAATTTTCATGCTCAGTCAAGTCAAAGAGAAGGTAAAACAGTTAAAACGGGAAACGGTACCGATTTACCACGCCCTGTTCGATAGGCGCACGCCTGTGGCGGCTAAGATTCTGGCCGGACTCACCATCGTATACCTGCTGAGTCCTGTTGACCTGATTCCGGATTTCATTCCGGTTCTGGGACTGCTCGATGACCTCATTCTGGTACCCCTGCTCATCAAAGCCACGTTACGCCTCATCCCAAAATACGTTATCGACGATATTAAAGTGAAGATCGACAGCAAAGAAAAACTTCCTGCGAAATGGTATTATGCACTTCCCGTAGTGCTGCTGTATAGCTATCTGCTTGTTGTGCTCTTTGGCTACGCCCGGCAATGGTTTGACTTATGAAAATAATAGTAAAGCCAGGGAGTTAATTCCACTTTCAGCTTTAAGATCAATCAGATCTGATGGATATCATGATGCTTTTTTTGATGGTTCTGTAACAAAAAAATAACGCACGCTACCAATCGCAAAACAAAACAAAAAACTAATAACCATTTTATTGTCATGAAAAACAGACTTCTCACTGCCGTATGCATTGTCCTTGCGCAGTTATTCTTCGCGCAAACCTTTTCTAAGAACACACCCACATCCACTCCATTTTTCACTGAAGCTTCCGACGGCACCAAACTTTTCACCAAAGTTTCGGGCACTGGCGACCTTTGCATCTATGTCCACGGCGGTCCCGGCATGTGGAGCGATTCCTTCGAAAACCTTAAAGGCAAAAACCTGGAAAGCCACCTCAAAATGGTATATTACGACCAGCGCGGCAGCGGACGTTCCGGAGCTTCAGTAACCAATGATTATTCCGTAAACCGTATGGTGGAGGATATTGAAGACCTGCGCAAAAAACTGGGCGCAGACAAAGTCTATCTAATGTCGCACTCTTTCGGGGGAATTATCGCGACAAGCTATGCGGCGAAATACGGCCAGCACCTGAAAGGTTTGATACTGGTCAACAGCACGCTCTACCTCAACAACTCAGTCATGAGCCAGGTCGCGTATGCCAATAAACTTACGGGCAGCAAAATAGAAATTAAAGACGGGCAGTACATGCCTGCACTTGGTGAAGCGATGGGCAAACTGAATGAGAAAAGTCTGATGTATAAACTCCTTACCGACAGCCAGCAGAATATGGATGCGCTGAATGCCATCGATGCAAAAAGACCTGAGGAGAATGGCTTCCGGAACAACGTATGGAACATCGGTGAATATGATGATGATTTTACCAAACTTACACCGGAGATAAAAGTTCCCGTTCTGGTCATTAGCGGAACTCAGGATCACGCAGTAGGTCCGCAGCAATATAAACTGTTTAAATTCCCTAAACAGAAAGTCGTACAGATCAGGGGCGGACATTTGCTGTATTACGAGAACAGTGAAGAGTTTATCAAAAGCGTTTTTTCATTTATCAGGAAAGAACGCTAACTTTGAAGTGATCTGATAAACCAGATCATTAAAGACATCAAATGAAAATGAAAAGAGCAGTTATATTTTTGATACTGATGGTTATGGGCATCGCGGTATACAGAGCATTTTTCAGTACAGACCGATATACCGCGCTGAATCAGCAGGTTAGCAACTGCGACGCCTGCACTGTTAAAAATGAAGAAACCGCTGTTGATATCGCTGAAGAAATTTTGTTTGAAACATACGGCCAATCCCGGATAAAGGATCAAAGACCCTATGAAGTCAGGCTGCTGGGAAATAAAGTATGGTCACTTAAAGGCACTTTAAATAATAGCACGTTAGAAAAGTTAGTCTCCGGCGGAATGCCTGCATTCGGAGGAACATTTGAGATTGATATTGATCCCCGGGACGGAAAGATTTTAAAAATAATCCATTATAAATAGTTTCATAAACAGTCCACTCACATGTCCGAAGGTGATTGATCATCACAAATAGTAAAGATTTGTCGACAACCGTACTAAAAAGTGCGGTTATTTTTGTGAATAAGCGGCTTTAAGTCCTAAATATTTATAAATTTACGGGTTTAACCAACCTTTGAAAACTTCAATTCATGATCAGGAAATTACTCTCTGCATTTTCTCTGGGGATTTTTGTGGCAGGCGCGGCACAGATCGGCTACTGGCCCAATGACACCAAGGGAAAAGACCGAAGCCTTTATGCCGTAAAAAACATTACCCTTTATCAGGATTACAGAACAAAAGTCGAAAACGCCGTACTGGTCTTTCAGGAAGGCAAAGTAGTGGCTTCAGGCAAAGTGAACATCCCAAAAAACGCGGTGGTGATCGATGGCCGTGGGGCATTTGTTTATCCTTCTTTTATCGATCCCTATGCCAGTATCGGTGTTGAAAAAGCCAAACGCAGCGAATACAATCCGGGCAGCACTTATCTGCCTACAGATGCGACTTCCGCGGCTTATAACGATGCGGTAAAAGCGGATACACGGGCCGTAAGTACTTTTACGAACCAGGGTAAGGATTTTCAGGATTATCTGAACCAGGGTTTCGGCTCGGTGCTGAGTTTTAATGAAGACGGAATCGTGCGCGGCTCCGCTGTACTCATCGGTTTGGGCGAAGGCATTTCGTCCGAAAAAGTAATTAAAGAAGATGCGGGATTTCTGCTTTCCCTGAACAAAGGAAGTTCCCGACAGGCCTACCCTTCTTCACTCGTGGGATCGGTGGCGCTGCTCCGCCAGCTCTATCTGGATGCGGACTGGTATTCAAAAGGCGGTCACCTCGAAAATAAAAACACCAATCTGGAAGCCTTCAACCGCTACCGTAAACTGCCGACCATAATTGAAACTTCAGAAAAATGGGATGTTCTAAGAGCTGATGCCATTGGTGATGAAGCGGCCACACAGTTTGTATTCGTAGGTTCGGGTAATGAATATCAGCGGGCCAAAGAAATGAAAGCGACCAACGGAACCTTTATTCTTCCGCTCGAATATCCGAAACCGTTCCAGAGCCAGGACCTGATGAATGTGGAAGACCTGGATGTCGCGGACCTTAAGCACTGGGAACTGGCGCCCTACAACGCGGTGTATATGGCGAAAGAAAAAGTGCCTTTTGCGCTGACCATGTTTAAACTGAAGGATAAAAACTCCTTCCTTGATAAACTCAGAGACCTGAATAAAAAAGGGCTTTCCAAAGAAGAAATCCTTCAGTCGCTCACCGAAAAGCCGGCACAGATCCTTCAGGTAAGTTCGCTCGGAAATCTTAATAAAGGTTCTGTGGCGAATTTCATCATTGTTTCTGATGACCTTTTTATGAAAGAGTCGGTGATTTATGAGAACTGGGTTTCCGGTAAGCAGAATATCATCAACCGCATGCCCGATACCGATGTGCGCGGCGATTATCAGGTACAGCTTAATAACCAGACCTATAACCTTAAGATCAAAGGAAAAATCACAAAGCCCGAAGCGGAAATTACCCGGAACGATAAGAAAGGTAAAGTGAAACTCGCCGTAGCGGATTATAAAATGGCGATGGAAGTAAAACTGCCGAACGATTCGCTGCAGAATTACAGAGTTATGCTTCCGCTTACCGACTATAAAAACAGGACAGGAATCGCCATTGATAAAGACGGCAGAAATATTCCGTTCACCATAAAATATGTAAAGGCTTTCGAACCTGAACTTAAAAAAGATGAAAAGGCCAAAACCGATGAACCCGGAAAAATCTGGTATCCGTTTTCTGCTTTCGGTGCGGAACAGTTGGCATCGCAGCAGGATTATCTGATTAAAAACGCAACGGTGTGGACCAACAGTGCTAAAGGCATCGTAAAAAATGCTGATGTAAAGGTTTCCAAAGGTAAAATTATACAGGTAGGATCCGGACTTTCTGCCGGAAACGCTACCGTTATTGACGGAAGTAACCTTCACCTGACCAGCGGCATCATCGATGAACATACCCATATCGGGCTTGCACGCGGCGTCAACGAATCCGGAAGTAATAACTCTGGTGAAGTACGCATGAGCGACGCCATAGATCCTGATGATGTAAACTTCTACCGTCAGCTCGCGGGCGGGGTTACTTCTGCTCAGCAGCTTCATGGTTCGGCCAATCCGATTGGCGGACAGGCCTCGATGGTCAAATTCAAATGGGGCGAAGATCCTAAAGACATGATGTTCCCGGGCGCAAAACCCTATATTAAATTCGCTTTGGGGGAAAATGTGAAGCAGAGCAATTGGGGCAATAACCCAAACCGTTTCCCACAATCGCGTGGCGGCGTGGAGCAGGCTTTTGATTTCTGGTTTACCCGTGCACTGGAATATGAAAAGGAAAAAAGCACCAATAAAAACTACCGCAAAGACCTCCGGTTGGAAACCATGCTTGAGATCCTCAAAAGCAACCGATTTATTACCTGTCACTCCTATGTGCAGAGTGAAATCAATATGCTCATGGATGTAGCTGACCGTTTCGATTTCCGGGTGCAGACCTTCACCCATATTCTGGAAGGATATAAAGTTGCCGACAAAATGAAAAAGCACGGCGCCAATGCCTCTACGTTCTCCGACTGGTGGGCATACAAGGAAGAAGTGCGGGAAGCCATTCCTTACAACGCGGCGCTTTTGCTGCAGGCGGGTGTAAATGTCGCGATCAATTCTGATGACGCGGAAATGGCAAGAAGGCTGAATCAGGAAGCGGGTAAAGCCGTGAAGTACGGAAATGTTCCTCAGGAAGACGCCTGGAAAATGGTAACGCTGAATCCGGCGAAGATGCTGCAGATCGATCATAAAGTGGGAAGCATTGAGCCGGGGAAAGATGCCGATCTGGTACTCTGGACGGATAATCCTTTAAGTATTTATGCGACGGTGGATAGAACTTTTGTCGACGGAACCCTTTATTTTGACGCAGCGCAGCAGCAGCGAAAAGACCAGATGGTAAAAGACGAGAAAAACAGGATCATCCAAAAGATGATCTTCTCTGAAGATACCGGAAAAGGCAACACCCAAAGTGCTGAAAAGAAACAGCGCGTTCTCTACCACTGCGACACTTTGGAAGGCGAAGAACATGAGTCCCACTCCCATTAATCCCCAATCAAGAACATGAAAAAATCAATATTTAACATACTTTCTTTTACGCTTTGTATTTCGGGAATGGTTTCTGCCCAGAGGCCGGCACCGGCACCGAAGCAGACAGTTCCTGTAGCGATCACAGGGGCGACTTTGCATACCGCGACAGGAAGCGTTGTTGCCAATGCTTCCATTATTTTCGATAAAGGAAAAATAACCGGCATCAACACACCGGTACCTGCGAACGCGAAAGTCATTAACGCCACAGGAAAGCACGTCTATCCCGGCTTTATCCTCGTCAACAATTCGCTTGGTCTGGTGGAAGTTTCCGCCACCAAAGCAACCGTAGATTTCGTGGAATCCAACGGTTTTGTCCCGGAAATCCGGACTTTAATTGCTTTCAATACCGACAGTCACGTGATTCCCACCGTTCGGACGAATGGAGTGCTGCTCGCGCAGCCTGTGTTGGGCAACGGAATTTTAAAGGGAACTTCCTCTGTAATGAACCTCGACGGCTGGAACTGGCAGGATGCCGTGGTGTCCACTGATAATGTTTTACATCTTTCATGGCCCGAACTCCGTAAATCAACGGATGAAAAGAGAAATAAGGAATTTAAGGAGCGCCGTGAGGCCAACATTACCGAACTGAAAACGCTTTTTGCCAGAGCTAAAGCCTATCAGCCCAAAACCGGTATCAAAGATTATAAACTGGAAGCCATTGCGCCGGTGCTGACCGGAGAAAAAATTCTGTTCGCACAGGTTTCTGGAGCCAATGACGCACTGGAAGTCATTAAATTTGCCCAGGATTATGGGGTAAAGAAAACCGTACTTCTGGGAGATGCAGGTCTGGAAAGCGTGCTGGATGAAATCAAAAGAAGCGGATTCCCGCTGATTATTACGAATCCACACTCGTTACCGCCTAACGAATCGATGTCGCCGCGTTTACCTTATGAATTCGCAAAAAAGGTAGCGGACAAAGGCATTCTCCACGGTCTGGATTACAGCGCCAGAAAAGATTTTTCCGATTCCCGCAATCTGCCATTCCTGGCAGGAACCACCGCTGCTTACGGTCTCGACAGGGAAAAAGCGCTGCAGAGCATTACGCTGAACCTGGCGAAAATGCTGGGCATCGACAAAGAATACGGCAGTCTGGAAGTTGGAAAAAGCGCTACGCTGTTTATTTCCGATGGGGATGCACTGGACCAGCTGACCAATAACGTCACCGAGGCCTTTATCGACGGCCGCCAGATCGACCTCAACAACCAGCAGAAGGAACTGTATAAACGGTATAAAGAAAAATATTCCGGAGCGGAATAACTCCATTGAACTCCACGGCTTTGTCAAAGTTTGGAACTTTGACAAAGCGTTCCTGCATCTTTTGCTGTCTATGAATAGCGTCGGGCTTCAGTCCGACTTAAAATGCAGCACTCATATCATTTTAGTCTAAACTAGAATCCTCTTACTTTGCCAAAGTTTTAGTCAGCACGAAAATCACCGCGGCAAAGTTTTTAAGATAAGCGGTATAAAGAAAAATTCCGGAGCGGCGTGATAAAAAATAAACTCCATCATTCTTAAATAATATCATGAATAGCAGCGGGCTTTAGCCCGCTGATTTCTTTTAGTCGTATTGCTGACTTTAGTCAAAATCTAAAATTTTCTCCTGCCTATCAATAGAATCAGGCTTCAGCCCTTACTTTAAAATGCAGCACTCATATCATTTTAGTCTAAACTAGAATCCTCTTACTTTGCCAAAGTTTTAGTCAGCACGAAAATCACCGCGG
>JAECQR010000009.1:49824-70957 GCA_015999765.1 Flavobacteriia bacterium | reverse complement strand
AGTCAAAACGAAAATCCTCTTACTTTGCCAAAGTTTTAGTCAGCATGAAAATCACTTTGGCAAAGTTTATAAGATAAGCCGGATAAAGAAAATACTCAGCATAGGAATAATAGTTTTTAACTTTTCAGACGCTGTCAAAGTCCAGGATTTTGACAGCGTTCTTTTTTAATCAGTGACAACGTTTAAATTAAAAATGAGTACAACATTCCACGTCTGGCATAATTTTTTATTAGTGTTTCATAACTAACTGAAAATGATTATGAAAAGCAAGATCCTTATCCTCGACAATAAAATATATTCCCTCTCTAAAATTTCCAATTTTCTAAAGCAGAAAAAGTTTGAGGTGGTGAAGCCTACGGAAACCCAAAGTGTATTCAACATTTGTTCTAAAGCCAATCTCGACGCTGTGATTGTTGACCTCAGACTTTTTGGTGCTAAATCTGGCGTATTTATTCAGAACCTGAAAGAGAATGTGCTGCCTGAAAATGTGAAACTCATCACGATTTCCGACCGCACCTCTACCCGCCAGATATTCGACAGAATCGCTACAGATGCCTGATTAATAGTATTAAAAAAAACGGTTCACTCTGCTTAAATTTTCTTTCCCCATCAGTATTGCAGTATTCATTGAGAACCAGTATTTTAGCGGCTTCAAAAATCGTTTCAATTCCTCTCATGAAAATAAAACATTTCCCCTTTATACTGGTATTTTTTTTCAGTTCACTTGTAACTGCGCAGTCCGCTTCAGTCTATACCGTTTTCCGGTTGCCGGAATACAACCTCCTTTTCGTTCAGTCTCACCTCAGCAGAGTGAGTGAAAACGCTACCGACGAAGAAGTGGATGCTTTTCTGGAAGCATCTCTTCAGGATATGATTTCGGCTCTCAGCGACGCAGATAAATCAGCTCTTGGTTCTACCACAGAAGCTGACCGTACTAAACTGGAAAAGATGTTGCTGAAAAATTTTGATCTTATGGAATTCGAGACGCATGAGGTTGCCAAAAAAGAAAGGACCCGCTATACCCACGTTTATCAAGACTTGGGCTATACTGTTTATACTTTCCCGGCTAAAACCATTGCCTTACAGAATATTTCCCACACCAGTGCTTTAAATGATTTCCCTCTCTATTCCACAAATACGGTCGCGAAGTTAAAAGAATCAGGGAAGAAAAATTTTCTTGCTCAACTTTCATTTCTTCAACTGAAGGTTAATTATGCCGACTGGCGGGAAGATAAATTAAGTGATTACAAAAAGCGTGGTTTGCAGGAAATGACGGGACAACTCCCTTTTGCTTTGAAAGACCATGATTATTATGGAAAAACCGATGATAAAACGGGGGTTCAGATGATTTATGAACTTGGCTATCTTCCTAAAGCCAACGGCAGAGGAAGAGTTTATGAGGAGAGTTTCATGCTGGGAATGCGCCCTCAAACTGCAGCTTCAGGTACTCCCGAGGAACAGATGCGGGAATTAATGGGCACCTATGAGAACCTCAAAAAACTTATTATTAAAGAAGCTGGACAAAATACAGACAGTCTCATCGGCGCCGACGCACCTTATTCAGAAGAAAATTTAAAACATGCGGTTGAATTTATGAATGCTCTGGCAGCGGGCAGACTTCGGTACGCGACCTACTGGAGTTCGGTGGGTAAAACGTCGGAATTTAAACCTTCCATTACATTAGAGTTGCATCCATCTAAAATGGTAAAGGTGAAAGTGTTTCAAAACGAACCAGCAGAATAACGGCCGGATTTTTTAAATCTTTATGCTAACACCGGTTGACATTTTTCTTTTGATTGAATATCCTTAATTCTCCCTATTTTAGCGGTCTTAAAAATCTCCTATGACCGCGACCGGCTTTATTCAAAAATCCCTTCCACTTTCAGACAAAAATATCAGTGCAACCCTGAAACTTCTGGGCGAAGACTGTACCATCCCTTTTATTTCCCGATACCGGAAAGATGCCACCGGAAACCTCGATGAGGTGCAGATTGAGCAGATCGCCAAACTCAACACCCAGTTTGAAGAAATGACCAAAAGGAAAGAAAGCATCCTTAAATCCATTGAAGAACAGAACGCCCTGACTGATGAACTGAAACAGAGAATTGAAACAAGTTTTGACCTTCAGGAACTCGAAGATCTGTATCTGCCTTTCAGGAAAAGAAGAAAAACCAAAGCCGACACCGCGAAAGAAAAAGGTCTGGAACCTTTGGCCAGAATCATTATGAGCCAGAAAGCGAATGACCTTCAGTTCCTTGCTTCAAAATACCTGAATGATGAGGTCACTTCGGTGGAAGATGCGCTTCAGGGCGCCAGAGACATTATGGCGGAATGGATTAATGAAAACGGCTATATCCGCAAAAACCTCAGACGGTTATTCCAGCGGAAGGCATTGATTTCTTCAAAAGTAGTAAAATCCAAAAAAGAAGACGAAGCCGCACAGAAATTCTCGCAGTATTTTGAATGGGAAGAAAGCCTAAACAGAATTCCCTCTCACCGTCTTTTAGCGATGCTAAGAGCGGAAGCTGAAGGTTTCGTGAAAACCAAAATTGATGTCGACAAAGATGAAGCCCTCGACCTTATCGAAAACGCGATCCTGAAATCCAATAATGAGTGTACAGATCAGATTGCAATTGCAATCGCGGACAGTTATAAAAGATTGCTCGAACCCGCAATTTCGAACGAAACTTTACAGGAAGCCAAACAGAAGGCAGACGAAAAAGCGATCGGCATCTTTTCTGAAAACCTCAGACAGCTGCTCCTCGCGCCGCCTTTGGGCGAAAAACGGATTCTTGCCATCGATCCAGGTTACCGGAGCGGCTGCAAGGTGGTTTGTCTGGATGAAAAAGGTGACCTGCTGCACAACGAAACCATTTACCCTCACGCTCCGCAAAACGAGAGCGGAATGGCGATGAAGAAGATCCGCTCCATGGTAAATGCCTATAATATTCAGGCGATCTCGATTGGAAACGGGACGGCAAGCCGGGAAACAGAGTTCTTCATCAAGAAAATAGCTTTTGATACTCCGCCTCAGGTTTTTGTAGTTTCCGAAGCCGGCGCGTCGGTGTATTCAGCAAGCAAAATTGCGAGGGATGAATTTCCATCTTTCGATGTCACAGTTCGCGGAGCCATTTCGATTGGCAGAAGACTTTCTGATCCATTGGCAGAACTCGTAAAGATCGATGCGAAATCAATCGGAGTCGGACAGTATCAGCATGATGTAGACCAGACCCAGCTGAAAAACGAACTGGACGCTACCGTAATGAAATGCGTAAATTCTGTAGGAATTAATCTGAATACAGCCAGTAAATCTCTGTTGAGTTATGTCTCGGGAATCGGAGAAAAGATGGCAGAAAATATTGTGAATTACCGCGCTGAAAACGGAGCTTTTGAAGACAGAAAACAACTGAAAAAAGTCCCCAGACTTGGAGAAAAAGCTTTTCAGCAGGCCGCAGCTTTTGTGAGAATTGCCAACAGCAAAAACCCGCTGGATAATTCAGCGGTGCATCCCGAAGCCTACCCTGTTGTGGAAAACATGGCAAAAGATTTAGGAATTAAAACCGTTGACCTCATCGCCAATAAAGAAAAAATTGCATTGATTAGTCCTGAAAAATACGTCACCGAAACCATCGGGATTTTAGGAATTAAAGATATCCTGAAAGAACTGGAAAAACCCGGTTTGGATCCGAGGAAAGCTGCCAAGGTCTTTGAGTTTGATCCCACGGTTAAAAGCATCAGGGATTTAAAAACCGGTATGATCCTTCCCGGCATCGTGAACAACATCACGGCATTCGGCTGTTTCGTGGATCTCGGGATCAAGGAAAGCGGACTGGTGCATATCTCCCAGCTGAAAGACGGTTTTGTGTCTGATGTGAATGAAGTGGTGAAACTTCATCAGCACGTTCAGGTAAGGGTGACAGAAGTGGATGAGGGAAGAAAAAGAGTGCAGCTGAGTATGATACTTTAGATTTCAGGATGAAATTTTTTATATATTTATAAAACTTTCATCCTTTTAAATAATCAATGAAACTTCTGATTTACGCTTTTTTAATCTGCATCCTACTGGGCTGCTGGCAAAAAGGCCGGAAGGATCTAGATGATCAGTCGGTGTGGACGGTTTCCAGGCATGATGATCCGGAGAATAAGAACTTCAGAAAAATTAAAGTAAGATTTCACAGTAACGGCTATGCCTACGAAGAAAACACGATCTTAAAATATCCCTACCACGTTTTTCACCTGCGCAACACTTTTGAATTTAACCGCAAACTCTACAGAATCCTGGAGTGGACAGATAAAGAAATTGTGCTGCAGAACAGCTCGACTGATATTGTAATCATTTTGCGCCGGGAATAAGGCACTCTTTTGGCTATAAACTGCCAAACGGTTATTTCATGAAAAACATTCTTACAATCGACTGGTCCGCTATTGTCCTGGGAAGTGAAGAGTGGTCCTTTTTGCCGGAGGTGGCGCTCCGAACCCTCATCATGTTTATCATCATCATTACCGGCCTGCGGTTTATGGGAAAGCGTGGGGTGAAACAGCTGTCGGTAGTGGAGCTTGTTGTTATTATCGGTTTGGGATCAGCCGCGGGCGATCCGATGTTCTACAAAGAGGTGGGGATCGTATTCTCGCTGCTTGTCTTCCTCATTATTATCATGTTATATGCCGGACTGACCTATATCGTAGGGAAATCTAAAAAAGCGGAGGATATGCTGGAAGGTAAACCGCTGTGCCTGATTCAGGACGGTGTTTTTGTCTTGGAAAACTTTAAAAAAGAAAATCTCGGAAGTGATGAGTTCTTTGCAGAACTCAGGTTGAAAGGTATTTCTCACCTCGGCCAGGTGGAGACAGCCATTGAAGAGACTTCCGGCGAATTAAGCGTCTTTTATTTTGCAGACGAAAACATCAGACCCGGACTTTCTGTAATGCCCGATTCCTTGAACAGACCTGTTAAAAATATTGAGACAACGGGTTATTACTCCTGTACATTCTGCGGTTATACAGAAAACAAAGCTGTAGGTAATGCCGGTTGCTGCCCGCGCTGTAAAAAAGAGGACTGGGTAGAAGCCATCAGTAAGAAAAGAATCAGTTAAAATGGGTTGAACAAAAATTTCCGGCCTGAATAATCACCCGGAACTTTTTTATTTCTTCTGTAATAAGAAAGAACCTTACTTCTTCAGTTTATTGAGCAGCA
The DNA here is from genome assembly GCA_015999765.1 of Flavobacteriia bacterium. Taxonomy (GTDB): domain Bacteria; phylum Bacteroidota; class Bacteroidia; order Flavobacteriales; family Weeksellaceae; genus Kaistella. Next base: position 65,763 of record JAECQR010000009.1, on the reverse strand, counting down.
TTTCTGCCACTTTTTCAGACGAGGCCGGATTTTGCCCGGTAATCAAAAGTCCGTCTTCCAGAGCGTAAGGTACAAAATCACCTGCCTTCATGCCATTCCGGGATTATCAGTTGAATTCTTCTGCGGTGCTGCGGGGTTTGTTAACAAGTATGCCTGTAAGAGGACGGGAGACGGTCCTCCATAAGGTTCCTAAGTGAGGACACTTCGGAGAGCGGGGATAGCTTTGCCAAAGTTCTTTACTCGATATGCATTACGCTGGCTGATTACAGACCATATGGCAGCTCATACCCTTCACTAAAGTAAATAATGCGGGATTATCGCAAAATCTCGCATTATTTACTTTTTATATTTTGGTTTTATTTTAACTGTGGTTGCACATAGAAGCTTTATGGTTTTCCGTAAGTGCAAATAAGGTATTTTCGTTATATTTGGATTTCTGACGAATCATTTAAAAAGTAGACCGTCTGCATTGAAAAACATTTTTTCCTATCAACTTATTTTTACCTTTTCCGAAAAGAACACATGGCAACGAAAACAGCTGCAAAAACAAAAAGTACCGAAGAAATCCTCTGGGATTCTGCCAATAAATTAAGAGGTTCTGTGGAACCTTCCGAATACAAACACGTGGTGTTGAGTTTGATTTTCCTCAAGTTTGCGAATGACAAATTTTTGAGACGAAGACAGGAACTCATCAGTGAGCACAAAGAAGCTTTCTTAGAAATTCCAGAATTCTATCAGGCGGAAAATGTCTTTTATCTGCCGGAAGAATCAAGATGGACTTACATTATTGAAAATGCGAAGCAGGAAGATATTACCCTGAAAGTAGATTCTGCTCTAAAAACCATTGAGCGTACCAACAAATCTCTGGAAGGCGCTTTGCCCGACAATTACTTTTCCCGACTTGGATTGGATCAGTCTAAGTTCTCGGCTTTGTTGGATACCATTAACAATATTGATACCCTGAAAGATGAAGCCCACGATATTGTAGGACGTGTGTACGAATATTTCCTGAGCAAATTTGCCATTGCCGAAGGGAAAGGAAAAGGAGAATTTTATACCCCGAAATCGATTGTTAATCTGATTGCAGAAATGATAGAACCCTACAAAGGGAAAATCTATGATCCTTCCTGTGGTTCTGGCGGGATGTTTGTACAGTCGCTGAAATTTATTGAGAAGCATAAAGGGAACAAAAAAGATATTTCTATCTACGGTCAGGAGCTTACCAATACCACCTACAAATTAGCTAAGATGAACCTTGCCATCCGTGGGATTTCTTCTAATCTGGGGAGCAAAGCGGCAGATACTTTTGGCGATGACCAGCACAAAGATCTGAAAGCCGACTACATAATGGCGAACCCACCTTTTAATTTAAAAGACTGGCGTGCAGACAGCGAACTGACTACCGACCCAAGATGGGCAGGCTATGAAATACCCCCAAAATCCAATGCCAACTATGCGTGGATTCTGAATATGATTTCTAAGCTCTCTCAGAATGGCGTTGCCGGATTTATTTTGGCAAATGGTGCTTTGAGTGGTGGTGGCGATGAATATAAAATCCGGAAGCAGATTATTGAAAACGATTTGGTGGAAGCCATTGTGATTTTACCAAGGGCCATGTTTTATTCTACCGATATTTCCGTAACGCTTTGGATTCTGAACCGCAATAAAAACGAAAGAACTTTTGAAGTGAACGACGGCATTAAAAATTACCGTAACCGAAAAGGCGAAGTTTTGTTTATGGATTTGCGTCAGAAAGGTGAACCGTTTGAAAAGAAATTTATTCAGTTTGGCGAAGAAGAGATTACTGCGATAGCGACTCATTATCACAATTGGCAACAAAACAACTGGAAAGAAAGTTATCAGGATATTCCTGAATATTCTTACAGTGCCAGTCTGGAGGAAATCCGTAAAAAAAATTATTCTTTGGTGCCGAGTAAATATATTGAATTTGTAAACCGGGATGAAAGCCTGGATTATAATGAGCAGATGCAAAGTTTGCAGACTGATTTGAAAGATTTGTTTCAGCAGGAAAGTCATTTGAAAGATGAGGTTTCCAATGTTTTTAAAACTTTGGGATATGAGTTATAAAAGGTTAGGAAATTATATTCAACAGGTTAATGTTCGGAATAAGAGTTTGGAAACTAATGTTCTTTTAGGAGTTAGCATTACTAAAAAACTGATGCCTTCAATTGCAAACGTAATTGGAACTGATATGTCGGTATATAAGGTAATTGAAAAAAGACAATTTGCTTACGGAACTGTAACATCAAGAAATGGGGATAAAATTTCTATCGCATTGTCAGATCAGTACGAAAAAGCGCTGGTTTCTCAAATTTATGTTGTTTTTGAAGTGATTAATACTGATGAATTACTTCCCGAATATTTAATGATGTGGTTTTCCAGACCTGAGTTTGACAGATATGTTAGATTCCATTCTCACGGCAGTACGAGAGAAACTTTTGACTGGGCAGATATGTGTGAAGTTGAATTACCTATTCCTTCCATCGCAGAACAGCGACAGATTGTTGCGCAATACCAAAGCATAGCCAACAAAATAAAAGTCAATGAGCAGATTTGCGAAAAATTGGAAGCGACTGCGCAGGCTTTGTATAAACATTGGTTTGTGGATTTTGAGTTTCCAAATGAAGAAGGAAAACCTTACAAATCTTCTGGTGGAAAAATGGTTTGGAATGAAGAGCTTGGAAAGGAGATTCCGGAGGGGTGGGAAATGCAGAGTTTGGGTGAGCTTTTAGTTGAAAAAGGTTATATAAGAGGACCATTTGGTTCAGCACTTAAAAAAGATGATATGCTATTAACTGGATATCCAGTATATGAGCAACAGCATATTATTGATGATCATAGAAACTTTAGATATTATATTGACGATGTTAAATACAAGGAACTTAAACGATTTTCTGTTAAAAGTGATGACTTTATTATAAGTTGTTCGGGAACTATCGGAAGAATAAATGTGATAAAGAAAGATGACATTATTGGTGTAATTAATCAAGCATTATTAATCCTAAGATTTGATAGAGAGAAAATAGACTTATTTGCAATGTTTTATTTTCTAACATCTAAAATTGGAAATAGCCTTTTAACAGAGACATCTTCAGGAAGTGCTCAAATAAATATTGGTAAAAAAGAGACAATTTATAGTATCAGAATTTTAAACCCTGATCTAGAATTTAGAACGAAACATAAAATGGAATTTGAATTATTTTATATTAAAACAGAAACTTTAAAAAAACAAATCCAAAAACTCACACAACTACAAAGTTTGTTGTTGTCGCGGTTGGCGGTTGGGGAGGAAGTGGGTGCTTAAAATAAAAAACTAAAAATTTATAACTATAAAAATTATATATGAAATATAAATACCAACTTATTCTCTTGGGGGAAAATGAAGAGTTTTTTAATGAACTTGAAATAGAGTTGAGAAAAGGTTTTGATGAACTCAAAATTATCAGTGGAGCCTTAAATATTATTCGAGAAACAGAAATTGGTCAATATTCTGGTGGTCAACCTGCATTTGTAATTTATTCAGGCCATAAGAATAATCTTACTGGAAGACAAAAAGAGATTTTAGAAAACCAAAAATTAGATGGCAATATCATTTTACCTGTTTTCAACGAAAGTTTTGATGAAGAAATGCCTGAAATTTTGTCTAATCGAAATGGAGTATCTTTTGTGGGCAAAGTAAAAAAAATAAAAAATATTGTACTTGAAGGATTTCAGTTACTAAGAAAAAATCGTAAAATTTTTATTTCTTATAAAAGATCTGAATCTAGTAATATAGCTATTCAACTATATGAGTTTTTAGAAAGTCAAAACTTTGATGTCTTCATTGACACACACTCTATTGATAAAGGTGAAGAATTTCAAGAAGAATTGTGGCACCGTATGACAGATTGTGATTTAATTTTGATGTTAAATACAAAAGAATTTTTAGAAAGTACTTGGTGTAAACAAGAATTGGATAAAGCTCATTTGAAAAGAATTGGAATAGTACATTTGCTTTGGCCTGATTGTGATTTCGCAAGTTTTGCACATATCGCTCACTCAAAGAAATTAAAATATGAAGACTTTGAAAATTCACCTGTTGCTGATGTGACTAAAGGTAAATTAAAGGAAAATCTTCTATCTGACATTATTGATTTAGTTGAGAGTTCACGAGCAAGAAATTTAGCTTCCCGTCAAGATTGGCTAATTACCGATTTCACTCAAGCCGCTAATGATAACGATGTAGAGGTTAACCTTCAATATAGTAGATATATTACTCGGAAATTAGATAACGATAAATTAAAAATATACATTCCTACAGTTGGTGTTCCTCAGTCTATTAATTGTCACAATTCTCAAAGCCTTATTGAACAAATAGAGTCTAAAGAAGTAGAATCTATAACCTTGATTTATGACGAATTGTCAATTCGAAATCATTGGTTGAGACATTTGGATTGGTTAAATGAATATTTAAAAGTGAAGACACTTAAGAAGTTAGATTTCAATAAAGAATTTCAAAAGTAAATATAAAATATGAAAAATATATTTCTATCAGCAAGTATCCCATTACCAGAAAGACACCCAAAATATTATGATTCAGCTGACATTATTGCAATTAGAGATGCTGTAATTGCTTTGGCTAGTTTAGTTATAGGAAAACATAAAATAATTTGGGGAGGACACCCTTCTATTACTCCTTTAATCAATTTTGTAATCGAAAGAACTATTCAGTATAAATTAAATAAGGATATTAATGATTTACCTGTGGAAGATCAGGACAAATTATTATCTAAAGAAGTCAAAAAAGAGATTCAGAATCATGTAAAGATTTATCAATCATTGTTTTTTAAAGACATCTTTCCAGAAGATAATGAAAAGTTTGAAAATATAGTTTTTACTGAAAATGAAGGAGACATACATAGCAGTGTTCAGAATATGAGACAAAAAATGTTATCAGAAAATAAGTTTTCGGCGGCTGTTTTTATTGGTGGAATGGATGGTATTGAAGTCGAATACAACATGTTTAAAGAATTGCACCCTGAAGCATTAATTTTACCTATAGCTAGTACGGGAGCTGCAACAAAAATTGTTTTCGATAATTTATCTGACGGAGATGAAGCAAAGCACGAAAGATTCCTTAAGGACTATGGATATATGTCACTTTTTCAAAAATATTTAATTGATAAAATCTAATACTAATGGCAAGAAAAGTTTTTTATAGTTTTCATTTTGACAATGATAATTGGCGTGCTGGGCAAGTTCGTAATATTGGAGGTGTTGAAGGCGATAGACCTGTAAACGGAAACAAGTGGGAAGAAGTCAAAAGCAAGAGTGATGCAACAATAAAAGAATGGATTGATAATAACCTAAGAGATAAATCTTGTCTTGTAGTTTTGATTGGAGAGAAAACAAGTGAAAGAAAATGGGTGAATTACGAAATTAATCGTGCATGGGAACTTGGTAAAGCAGTTTGTGGGATTTATGTGCACAAACTTGAAAATGTATATGGTAATCAATCATCTAAAGGAAAAAATCCTTTAGCTAGTTATATTCCGATTTTTGAATCTGATTATTCGACTAGCAAATATGTTTATGATGATATAAAAAACAACATATCTGATTTAGTGGAAAGAGCAATAAAAATTAGAAGTCAATATTCATAATGTTATGGGAAGAAAGGTTTTTATATCGTATAAATATGCCGACACAAAAGTTGCAAAATTAGATATTGCCTATTTTGAGCAAGTTGATGGTATGTGGAAGTGGAATTACAGACTTACAAAAGCTCGTGATTACGTAAATAAATTACAAGATAAAATAGGTAGAGATAACATTAATCTAGGAGAGAAAGACGGCGAAAGTCTTGCTCAGTTCAGCGATAAAAATATAGAAACATCTCTAAAGAAAAAAATCAGACAAAGTTCAGTTACAATTATTTTAGTATCAAAAGGCATGAAAACAGCTGAGAGTGAAAATGATCAGTGGGTTCCGTGGGAGGTTTCATATTCGTTACGTACTATTCCTGGCGATAACTACACAAAACAAATGAACGCTATTATAGGTGTTGTTTTGCCAGATGAAACAGGAAATTATGATTGGTATTATACATCAAATATTAACTGTAATTGTGTGACTCATCATACCGGAAAGTTATTTAAGATTTTAAAAGATAATACGTTTAATGTTTTGAGTAAAACATTTAGAGAATGTGAAGGCGAAAAAATCTATACAAATGAAGAAGTTTCTTTTTTTAAAACTGTAAAATGGGATGAGTTTATGAGCTTTCCGAATTACTACATTGATAAATCAATTGAAATTAAAAATAATAAATTAGCATATGATGTGCATATAAATTTAGATTAAATATGAGTTACATTACAGAATCACAATTATCCAATTATAGAATTAGAACAAAAACTTTTTCAGCAGATAATATCGTTAATCTCAATGAGAGTTATTCTAGGGATAAAACAAAACCTATGATTTTTTTATCACATAAGCATAATGAACATTCTATTTTACAAGATGTAGTAGCATTTTTGAAAAATGAAGGGGTTGATGTGTATGTGGATTGGATGGATGAATCAATGCCGGCATATACAAATGCAGAAACTGCTCACAAATTGAAGGAAAAAATAGAAGTATCTGATAAATTTATACTTGTTGCAACTCCAGATGCGATCAATTCAAAATGGTGTAATTGGGAATTAGGTTTAGGGGATGCAGCTAAGTACATTAAAAATATAACGCTGTTGCCTATAAATAGAAAATATGAAAATTTTAAAGGGGCTGAATATTTAGCGATATATCCTTATATTGATTTTGAAGATGGCTCTGAAAAGTATAATAATGGTACTTATATTCCAAGAGGATATTATGTAAAGACACCTATAAAAAATAATATGGTTAACCTAGTTCCTTTAAAACAATGGTTACAGACAAAGTAATTGACTACTATATTTAAAATTAATGGGGCGAACAAAAAGAAAATATTCTTCTTTTTTAATAAATTATAAAAGAAGTTTCAAGAAGCCCCTTTTTGAAGTCGGCTCCATTATACATATTGGTTTTTCTGATGATGATTTTAATGAAGAATTTAAAATTTTATATAGTTATCTATGGGATGATATATGTTCAAAATATTCCGAATACAAAAGAATGGATGAAGGTTTGATTAAAAAGGGATTCAAAAAAAGGTACTTTTTCCCAAGTCCAATTATCTTTTTAAATGATATTAGTAATCATGTAATAAATAAAATTAGAAATAGTCAATCTAAATCAGATTACATATTATCAGAAGAAGAAAGAATTAAAAAGAGAAAAAAATTACTCATAAATTGTGAAGAGAAAATAAAAGCAGACCATAAGAAACAAAACAATAATCTAAAGTATATCCAAGAAGTAAAACCAAAGCATTCCAATTACTTCATAGATGAATATTTCAAATTAAAACATCAAAACCCTCAAGATATTACTTCAAGATATATTGTCTTATTGGAAGCTTCAAAGTATAAATGTAACGAGACTATTCAGTTTCTACATAAGGTAAATGCTTCTGAAAGAAATTTTATCTTAAGGCAATTTGCATTTCGCAGTCTACAAAAATTTGGAATAAAAGAAGTTCGATTAAGGAAAAATAGAAAAGGGAAGAAAAAAATAGGCGATTCTCTTATACCGGATAAGATTGAAACACCTACGGAATTATTGCAACATATTTATATTTCACAATTGGAAAAAGAAAAAAAGTACGATTTGTTTTTATGTCATAGTTCATTAGATCAAGATTTAATATTAAAATTAAAAACATCATTAAACGCTTCATATTTAAATATTTATGTTGATTGGATAAATGACCAAGAAAGTTTAAGAAGAGAATTAACGAATGTTGATACAGCAGAAGTAATTATTCAGCGTTTAAAATCTTGTAAAGCATTGTTATTCATTTATACAGAAGATAGTTTAAAATCATTTTGGACACCATGGGAAATAGGTTATTTTCATTCATTAAAAGGAAAGATTTGTATATATTTTTCTGAGAATATTGATAAAACCAAAGTCCCAGCTTTTATTAACATTTATCCCACCGTAAATTTTGAAAATGGAAATTTTGTTATTACAGAAAATGAGATAAAACAAAATTTATCAAAATGGATTGTTACATGATTTTATTTAATGAGAGTAGAATTTAAGAGTATAATACAGCTATGAAATACACCGAATCCCAATTAGAAAAATCATTCATCCATCTTCTGAAAGAAGAAGGCTACGAGTACGTGAATGGCAAAGATGTAGTTCGGGCATCGCAACAGGAGGTTTTGATTCGGGAAGATCTAAGTGCTTTTCTGCTTTCTCGTTATCCGGATTTGGAAACTATAGAATTGGAAACCCTTATCAATGAACTGGCGTATCAGCCAGCTTCCAATCTGTATGACAGCAATAAATATATTGGGAAACTGTTGGCAGACGGTCTGATTTTTAAAAGAAACAATCCTTCTAAAAAAGATTTGCACATCCGCTACATCGATATAGATTCAACCAGTCTTTTGAAAACCAATCGCTTTAAGATTGTGAACCAGCTGGAGATTCAGGAAAAAGAATTACGGATTCCGGATTTGATTCTGTATATCAACGGGATTCCGGTGGTGGTTTTTGAGTTTAAAACAACGATAGAAGAAGAGATTACGATCTATGATGCGTACAAACAACTGAGCGTCCGCTATCGAAGAGATATTCCGGAACTGATGAAATACAATGCGTTCTGCATTATCAGCGACGGCGTGAATAACAAAGCAGGTTCTCTGTTTGCGCCTTACGATTTCTTCTACGGTTGGCACAAAATAACAGGCGAAGAAAAGAAAGCACTGACGGGCATTCATACCGCCACATCAATCGTCCACGGAATGCTGAACAGGCAAAGGCTTTGCGACATTCTGCATCACTTTATCCTGTTTCCAGATACGACTAAAAAAGAAGAAAAAATTTTGTGCCGATATCCACAGTATTATGCGGCCAACAAACTGTTTAGCAATATCCAAAAACACCGAAAACCAGAAGGCGACGGAAAAGGCGGAACTTATTTTGGAGCTACAGGTTGCGGAAAGAGTTACACAATGCTTTACCTTTCCAGACTGCTGATGCGTTCTACCCAATTGGCAAGTCCGACCATCATTATAATTTCCGACCGCACCGATTTGGACGATCAGTTATCAAGAGATTTTACCAACGCCAAAGATTTTATTGGCGATGAAAATATTATTAATATAGAATCCAGAGCCGATCTTCGCACAAGATTGCGGGGCAGAGAAAGTGGCGGTGTTTTTCTGACGACCGTTCAGAAATTTGCAGAAGACAGCGAGATTTTGAGCGACCGTACCAATATCATCTGTATTTCCGATGAAGCGCACCGCTCTCAGGTCAATCTGGATTTGAAAGTCCGCATCGATGAAGATGGCGTAAAGAAATCCTATGGTTTTGCGAAATACCTGCACGATTCACTACCGAATGCAACCTATGTAGGATTTACAGGAACACCGATTGATAAAACACTGGATGTTTTTGGTCCTGTTGTAGATTCTTACACAATGTTTGAATCGGTGGTAGATGAAATCACAGTTCGTTTAGTTTATGAAGGTCGTGCTGCAAAAGTAAATCTAAACCATTCTAAAGTGGTGGAAATTGAACAGTATTATCAAAATGCGGTTGCAGAAGGCGCTTCGGAATACCACGTGGAAGCCAGCCAAAAAGCGATTGCCAAAATGGAAGTGATCTTAGGCGATCCAGGAAGAATTGAAGCTATTGCGCAGGATTTCATCAGTCATTATGAAAAAAGAATCGAAGAAAAAGCGACCGTTGCCGGAAAAGTGATATTCGTTTGTGCTTCGCGGGAGATTGCTTATAAATTATTCAAAGAAATCATCAGACTAAGACCTGAATGGGATGAGCAAGCCATTGCGGAACATCTGAACGAGAAAGAGCAGAAGGAAATAAAACCCATCGAGCGCATCAAAATGGTGATGACCAGAAGCAAAGATGATGAAGAAAGCCTTTGGAATCTCCTCGGAACAAAAGAAGACCGAAAGGAACTGGACAGACAGTTTAAACAAAAACATTCCAATTTCAAAATTGCCATCGTGGTAGATATGTGGCTTACAGGTTTTGATGTTCCGTTTCTTGATACGATTTACATTGATAAACCTTTGCAGACGCATAATCTGATTCAGACCATTTCCCGAGTGAACAGAAAGTTTGAAGGGAAAGACAAAGGTTTGGTGGTAGATTATATCGGCATCAAGAAAAACCTGAACCACGCTTTGGGAATGTTTAACAACACAACAGCAGCCGATGATTTTGAAGACATTGACAAAGCTGTAATCATCGTAAAAGATCAACTGGAACTTTTGAGACAGTTTTTCTACCAGTTCGACAAGACGGCTTATTTCACAGGTTCGCCAGTTGAACAGTTAAATTGCCTGAACCGTGCTTCTGAAGTTGTGTTGATGACAGAGCAATCTGAAAAGTTCTTTGTAGATGTGACTAAAAAACTGAAAGCGGCCTACAACCTGACTTGCAGTGCAGAAATATTTAATGAAAAAGAAACCGATGAGATTCATTTCTACTTTGCCATTAAATCAATTGTTGTAAAACTGACCAAAGGTGAAGCGCCAGACACCGCACAGATGAACGCCAAAGTGAGCAAGATGGTAGAAGAGGCCATCGTTTCAGAAGGCGTGGAAGAAATCTTTAAACTGGACGACAACAAAGCCAATGCGATTGATTTGTTCAACGATAAGTTCCTCGAGAAAATCAATGCGTTGGAACTGCCGAATACCAAAATTAAAATACTGGAAAGACTGTTGAAACAGGCGATATCAGATTTCAAGAAAGTCAACAAAGTAAAAGGCATCGAGTTTTCTGAAAGGCTTCAAAAAATCATCAACAATTATAATGAACGAAGCGAACTGGATATTTTGGATTATGACGGCATCCAAACCGATACTTCCGAACAAATCCTCGACCTGATTTTAAAACTCCGTACTGAAATGGCATCTTTTGAAGACCTTGGAATCGACTACGAGGAAAAAGCGTTCTACGATATATTGGATATGGTCTGCAAGCAATATGGTTTTGAATTTGACAAAGATAAGATGCTTGAACTCGCCCGGGAAATCAAAAAGATTGTTGATGATACCGCCAGATTTCCGGATTGGAGCGACAGAGATGACATTAAAGCGCAATTGAAGATGGAAATTATTGTGAAGCTTCATGAGTTCGGCTACCCGCCGATTACGCAGGATGAGGTGTATAAAAATGTGCTGGAGCAGGCGGAGAATTTTAAAAGGAATAGGTAAATTTTAATAATCAGTTGACATAAGAAATTCCCGGCTAAAAGGAGATCTGCAATTATTAAAAAAATATTGATAAGAAATGAATATAAGAATCAATACAGAATCCATCTATGAACCTTTTAGAAGACACTTTTCAGATAACGAAAGGATACTTTTTTCAGGTAATTTTGGAACAGGAAAATCAACATTTCTAAGCGAATACTTCATTAAGAGGACTGATTGCAATATTTTTAAAATTTATCCCGTTTCATATTCGGTTTCTCAGAATGAGGATATCTTTGAGTTAATCAAATTTGATATACTTTTCACTTTGATAGAAGACTTTACCGATGAGATTGAATTAGTTAATGAAGACTATTCAAATATTTTAGCGTTTCAGTTGAAGTTTTTGTTTCAAGCAAAATGGTCACCTATCCTTTTCAAACTAATCGAATTGGCAGATAAGACGGGTAAAGGCAATGCTTTACAGAAAATTTTAGACGAAGTAAAAAACCAATATACTGAATTTAATACAAAGTTTAAAAACGAGGAAGACGATATCTACGGATATATGTACCAACAATATACGAAAGGAGGAAGTCCTCGTGAAAATGATCTGGTCTCACAACTAATTAAAGAATTGCTGCTTCGTGTCAAAAAAAACACCACTTTTTCCGAAAACGAGGAAGGGGAGCAAATTGAAAAATTAAACATACTAATCATTGATGACTTGGATAGGCTTGACCCAGAACATATTTTTAGACTATTTAATATTTTTAGCGTGAATTTTGGAAGCTGTGATATTATTAATAAATTCGGCTTTGATAGAATAATCTTCGTTTGCGATATCTTAAATATTAGAGAAATCTACGCACACAGGTATGGAAGAAAAACTGATTTCGAGGGATATATCGATAAATTTTACTCTTCATCTCCCTTTGAATTTAATACAAACTTTATTTTGCATAAATATTTGAAGGAGATTTTATTGGGATATACATTGCCACATCAGGTGCCGCAATTTAAAGAAGAAAATAATGTGAATTATAATCCTGTATACATCATTTTAAAGGCTACTTTGAACGCGTTATTAGCGGCTAAAAAAATTAATCTACGCTCACTACTTAATAACAATGACTTTCAAATTAACGAAGAAATTATTAATACTGGTTCCAAAAATCGTTATTATAACGTCCAATATCCTCTCTTTATAGTCTTTTCAATTTTAAAGAGAATTTATGATTCGTCCGATTATCTACGGGAAATCTTAATCGATTTAGAACATCTCGATAAAGAGAGGTTCAGAAGGCAACTTGATTATACACGCATTTACGATGATGATTCATATAAAGTATTAGTGGACTCTTGCTTGCCATTTTTAGTTGATTATAAAGATATAGATCCTAAAGCCAATGACCTCAGGTACACGTCAGATCAGCTTAATTTAAAACAGAAACTTACTTACTTAGGGGTTGTTGCGGAGTTTAAAATGATGACTGAACGAAACTCCAGCTTCCGGGGAATTTCATACGCTTTTAGTTTTGAAAAATTTTATGATATAGAGGAAGATGGTAAAGAAGTTGAATTAAACCCGTTTACCTTGCTTCGCAAAACATTCGATAGAGTCATAAGTATAACCACCCTCTAAAAAATCATAAAATTGTTCTGACGATGTTATAAAGAAGGCAAAAATACTCTATAAATAACAAATCCCCTGATTCACCACAGGATGTGGTGCTATTTGTTCATAGAAGAATAAAAAAGTGTTATTCGACAATTTCTAGTGATTTGAGAACGTAATTGTTCAAGAATTTTTCTTACTTTAATTTAAAATCAAACAGTTCCTGTGGATGAACATTTAACCCTTTGGCTAACTCTTGAACAGTGGAAATTCTAAGATCTACCTCCCCTTTTTCTATTTTGCTGATATTACTGTGGTCTACATCACATTTTTGAGCCAACTCTCTGTAACTCAAGTCTTGCATTTTTCTAAACATCTCAACTCTTTTGCCAAAGGCTACTCTAAATTCCCATTTATCCATTGCGGTTAACTTTGAATATACAAAGTGATAAGATTTTAACAAATTTTTGTAGTCGAATTAACCTACATAAAGAAAATTGTTTTATATTTGTAAATAAGTTACAATAAAAAGTAACTTTGCAATACTTCTAAAATAATAATCGAAGCTATTGCTTAGATTCTCGACTAGAAAACTGGTAATTTTTATGTGTACGAGAAGATAAGTAAATGTGCCCACGACTTCGGCGTGGGCTCGCTTATCGTACACGGGTATACCAGTACCTCTAGTTGGTAAGTTGAGTTCCACGCCTTTATATCTGACAAAGTTAGGGCGGGTCAGCATTTTTATGCAGATAATTCTTCTTATAGATCAAAGCAGTTCCTTCTGGCAATAATGGCTAAAAACACTGCTTATGAAAAAGACAGACGCTTTGCCCCGAAAGCTGACCGATCATCAGCTATATGCTTTGCTGAAAAAAGGCAATCCCTCCTCTTTGGAACAGGTTCATGTACGCTACAAAAGACTGCTGTTGTGGCTTGGAAGACAAATGCTTGAAGATGATTTTGTGGTCGAAACACTCGTTCAGGATGCTTTCCTTAAACTCTGGCTGCACCGCGACGCTATTGAAACCCCGGACCATATGGTCTGCTTTTTAAAGTTGGTTCTGAAAAGGGATTGCATCTCATACTTTAATGCTCCTAAAAATAAATTCACCCGCTTAACCGCTTCCCTCGAAAGGTTTGAGAATTACCAGGATTATCTTGCCGGATATGATCCTCTGCAGGATAAGGAATATCTTCTTAGTCAGGAATCTGATCAAAAGAAATTCGATGAAGTGAAAAGGGTTTTAAAGGTACTGAATCCCAAGAGAAAACACCTGATCGAACTTTGCCTTGAATATGGTTTTCACTACAAACCCATCGCAGAAGCCATGGGATCCAGCGTGACCGGTATCAGCAATGAAGTAAGCAGAGCCATCGATGATCTCCGGAAAATCCTCAAAGGATACTCCTTTGAACAGCCACAAAAAAGAACGCTCAGTAATTCCGGTTACTCATATAAACTAAGCAGTCAACAGCTCGAGATTATGAAAAGACGGGTTGAACAGAAATCTTCTTTCACAGTGATTGCCCGGGAACTCAAACTTTCTGAAAAGGAAGTCCACCGCGAATTCCTCTTGGCTTATCAGCAGCTCCAAAATCAAAACACACCTGAAATATCTTTTTAAGATGGAAAAATCTACAATAACCCTAACCAGAAAAATTCAGTTGCTGATCGACGTTCCTCAGGATGAAAAAAACGTGATGTGGGAAAAACTTTACCGCTATCAGAACCGGTGTTTCCGGGCGGCTAATCTCATTGTTTCCCATTTATACGTTCAGGAAATGATTAAAGATTTCTTTTACTTCACTGAAGATATCCAGTATAAGCTGGCCGATGCAGCCAAAGACCCGATAGGAATATTCACACGTTCTAAAACAAGCACAACTGCACGCATGGTTTTCGACCGCTTCAGGGGAGAGATCCCTACCGATATTCTGGGAAGCCTGAACAATACAATTCAGTCCACCTTTTCTAAAGACAAACCCGACTATTGGCAGGGCTCAAAATCGTTGAGAAACTTTAAAAAAGACATCCCCATACCGCTTCCGGTGAAATGCATCACAAAAATGAAGTATGATGCCGAAAAGAAAGCGTTTTGCTTCAACATGTTTGCCGTCCCGGTAAAGACGTATTTGGGGAAAGACTTTTCGGATAAGCGGCTGATCATGGAAAGGCTTTTAAGAAAAGAGATAAAGCTCTGCACCTCACAGATCCAGTTGAAAGCCGGGAAAATCTTTTGGCTCGCCGTATTTGAATTTGAAAAGGAAGAACACCTGCTAAAACCTGAAATTATCGCGGAAGCCTCCCTGTCTCTGGAACATCCGATCGTAGCAAAAGCCAACAATGTAAGAATGAACATTGGCTCGAAGGAGGAGTTCTTATACCGCAGGTTGGCCATTCAGGCAGCTCAGAAAAGAATTCAGGAGGGCGTCGCCTTCGCGCGTTCAGGAAAAGGAGCAAAACGCAAACGGAAAGCACTGCACAAAACAGAAAATCTGGAAAGCCGCTATGTAAGCCATAGGCTTCATCTGTACAGCCGGGAGCTTATCAATTTCTGCATCCGCCAGCAAGCCGGCACATTGATTCTTAAAAATCAGGAGGATAAAATCGGCATTGCAAAAGAACAGGAATTCGTGCTGCGCAACTGGAGCTATTATGAACTGCAGACCAAAATAAAGTACAAAGCAGAAAAGGCAGGGATTGAACTGATCATCACATAACTGATAAAAATAATGAGGGTGCTTGTACACCCGCAGGGTGAGGTCTTGAACACTCACTGAATACCCAAAGGTATATACAACGGCGTGGGCTCTTTTTTTTAAATGCCGGGCCCTCCTGCTACCGCGCAAGTCTTTTCGTGTGATCGTATTGCAGAACTTAGAGGGAGTACAGAGATATTCCCATACAGCTTTTTGTACTTTTGATCAGCTTGCTGTGAGAAAACTTTTGTGACTTTTGCGGTCGGATTTAACCACAAGGGGCACTAAGGT
>JAECQR010000009.1:0-49724 GCA_015999765.1 Flavobacteriia bacterium | reverse complement strand
CTTTTTTGCACTTTTGATCAGCTTGCTTTGAGAAAACTTTTGTGACTTTTGCGGTCGGATTTAACCACAAGGGGCACTAAGGTTCCACGATGAACACAATGGAAAGTGTAGAGGACGATTCCATGCAGCTTTTTTGCACTTTTGATCAGCTTGCTTTGAGAAAACTTTTGTGACTTTTGCGGTTGAGGGTTTAACCACAAGGGGCATTAAGGTTCCTGCTGCGCGAAGTGTCCTCACTTCGTGCCTTTGTTGGCCAAGTGTATCACTCTGCCCTCTCCCACTCGGACACTAAAATCGATAAAAATGATCAGACTCCTTTTGCCCCCTTTTGATTGCCTTTCCCCATCAAAATCTTTTGTCACTTTTGTAGTTAAATCACTGCTACCGCACGATTGTATCGTGGAGTCATAAACTAAAACAAAAACCAGCTTTTACGGGTGGGGTTTTACCGCTATACCAAAAGACGAATAAACGAATAATAGCTCTACCTTAATCTTCCAAAACAGGTGCCTGCCGGAAAACTGCACGCACCAAAACTACCCCACTACCACTGCCGTTTTTCCGCGCAACAGGAAGCCCTCTGCATCATAAAACCGGATCAGCGCAAATTTCAGATAATGCGCCTGCACAGACTCAAATCCCTCCTCCTCAGCAATAAAAAACTCAGTACACGGAAGCGAAACCTCAAAAACAGCATCCACAAATTCCAGCGGATCCTGCCCCTCATCAGGATTGATGAACCGCAGCGTTACCACCGCTTTCGTACTACGTGCAGGAATCCGGTCAAAAAACAGGGTTCGCTTTTCATAATCATAGCGGCATCGTTTCCCATCCCCGGTGTTCCATACAAAACCGTCCAGGATTTTCCCGCTTTCACCATGCTGCAGCCCAAGTTGCACGGTCCGCTCCCCCTTGGAAGAGACGGGATCCAGCTTCATAAGGTCGTGAAGCATCTTCGCCACTCTCCCGTGAAGGATGGGATCACGAAAATCTTTTACAAAAGGCTGGAGAGCCCGCCGCAGTTTTGCACCAAATTTTGAACAGCGCCCGAATTCAGAGGCGTTTTTTCTTACATTCACATATTTTTCATCTTTCAGGATCTTTTCACCGTCAAACCCACCCGGTTTCCGTACGATAATTTTGCCGTTCATTTTATAAAACGAAAGCCCATCCATCTTTCCCTTAAATTTAAGAATACCTATAAGCTCTGCCATGTTATTGATAATTTTAGTGATACTCAAAGATAATAAATATATTATATAGTATGGATACAGCATGAATACAGTATGGATATAGTATGCTTAAGGGTGCGTCTCCTCTAATCTTTCCAAGCGCTTATTCAAGGACAAAGGCAATCGTGTCTGGGAAGTTCAGTAAAAAGCTTTAGAATGCCGTATAAACCGGGAAAAGATGTTTACCGGATAAATTTCTAAGAAAATGGCTTAGCTTCGGTCGATAAAAATTCATGAAGAAAAGGAACATACCGACCTCCGGTCTATTGCAGGAAAAGTTTTCCTGAAGGATGAGTCTTGAACGCCCACTACTTACCGCGCAGGAATTTTTCTGTTCAGGGGACAAAAAAAAATTCCGCAACGGGTGTTGCGGAATTTCAAGTGGCCCAGCTTGGGCTCGAACCAAGGACTTGCTGATTATGAGTCAGCTACTCTAACCAGCTGAGTTACAAGGCCAGAAAACAAAAGGAGATAAACCCTCTGTTTTGCGAGTTGCAAATGTAAATATTTTTTTGAAATTTCAAAAGCTTTTATCCCTTTTCCTGGCATAATTCTACCAAAACTCCGTTGGTGGATTTAGGATGAAGAAAGACCACCAGTTTATTGTCGGCCCCATCTTTTGGCTCTTCAGAAATAAATATGAAGCCTTCTTTCTTCAGTCTTTCAATTTCTGCATAGATATTTTCAACACCGAAAGCGATGTGGTGAACTCCCTCGCCTTTTTTGTCCAGAAACTTTGCAATGGGACTTTCGGGAGTGGTTGCTTCAAGAAGCTCGATCTTACTGTCGCCCACTTCATAAAAAGAAGTAGTTACCCCTTCCCTTGCCACCGATTCCTGTTTGTAGTTTTCTTTTCCTAAAAGCCTCGCGAATAAAGTGTCGGATTGATCTAATGATTTCACGGCGATCCCAATATGTTCAATTTTCATAATGATGGTGGTAAGTGTTGGGTGAGAATTAATGATTTTTGGAACATCCCGCATCCCTCACCCGGCATTCCTCAAATCTCAAACAAAAATAGTAAATTTGCGCCATGAACGAAAGTAACAGACAAAGAAAAGTAGCCCAGATTATACAGGAAGATTTTGCAGAATACTTCCGCAAACAGGCCAAGGAAAGTAAACAGACCTTTTTGGTGACTGTTTCTGATGTGAAGGTAACCGCGGATTTAAGCATCGCTAAGATTTACCTGAGTATTTTCCCTACGGAATTCCGCACGCAAATCATGAAGGAAATCAAAGAAAATAAGGCGCAGTACCGCAATTTCATGGGCCAGAAAATGGGTAAACAGGTAAGAATTATCCCGGAAATCAATTTCTATCTTGACACGACTCTGGATGATGTGGAGAAAATTGAAAAAGAACTGAAAGGCGAAGGCGACAACCCTATCCTTTAAGCGCAATCTGATAAAATTTTTCTTCTTGAGAACCACTCCACTCTACATAGCGACAAGGTATCTGCTGGCTAAAAAAGGCAGCACAGCGGTAACATTTATTACCTGGCTGGCAGCTCTTGCCATGATGGTTGCAGTAACGGCAATGTTTATCATCATTTCTGTTTTTTCGGGACTGGAGGATCTTAACCGAGACCTTATCGCGAATCTGCATGCCGATATTACCCTGAAAAGCAGAGAAGGGAAAACACTGCCTGCCATTGACAAAGCCACAAAAATACTCTCATCCAATAAAGAAATTGCGCATTATTCAAAAGTCATTGAGGAACGCGTATACATCAACTTCCGTGAAAACGGTGATATCGCTAATCTGCGGGGTGTGGATTCAGCTTACGTACTCGTAAATCCGATTGACAAGAATATTTTCTACGGCAGCTACCCTAGTTTTAAATATTCCAATGAAGTTTTGGTCGAAAACAAACTTGATAACCGCCTGGCAATTCCCGTGGGTGAAAGTTCAGAATTTGCGAGTCTGATGATGCCTAAACCGGGCACCGGAATGATTAACAGAGAAGAAGACATTTTCAATAAAAGAGAGATTTTTGTCTCCGGTGTTTTTCCGGGTAATGACCAACTCGACAATACCATTATTTCTCCGATTGAACTTACAAGAGAATTACTTGATCTGCCAAAAAAATCTGCTTACCAAATCGTAATTAAACTGAAAAATCCCGAAAACACCAACACTGTAAAAGCTGACTTGCAGGAAAAACTGGGCAGTAAGTACGAGGTTAAAACCAAGGCTGAGGAAAATGCTGCCTTCTGGAAAATGATCAATACAGAGAAACTGTTCATTTACCTCATCTTCAGTCTGGTGATTTTCATTACCACGTTTAATCTTGCGGGGGCGATCATTATTCTGCAGCTCGACAAAAAAGAGCAGGCCAAATCACTTATTTCCCTGGGCATGAACCTCAATTCACTTAGAAACATTTATTTCTATACGGGGCTGCTTATTGTAATCTTCGGTATTGTGAGCGGACTGCTTCTGGGAACCGCAATCAGCTATTTCCAGATTTCAACAGGATTTTTCAAGGCCGGTGCGGGTACAGAACTGGCTTTTCCGGTGCGAATCCGTGTTGTCAACTATCTTATTGTTGCCACTACCGCCGCGGTTTTCGGTTTCCTGGTTTCGTGGTTTTTCTCAAAGATCAACAAATCGTATTTTACTGTTAAGTAAGATTTTACAGTAAGAATTTTATCTATCTTTGCTGCCTTAATTTTTAAATCAATTCATGAAAAACTCTATTACTTTATTCATTACGCTGCTAATGTTTAGTTTCGGCAATGCGCAGATTCCTTCCGGATATTACAATGCAGCCACGGGCTTAACCGGATATTCACTTAAAACCAAACTTAAGGAAATTGTAAGCAACGGGCATCAGGACAAGGGATACGCAGGACTTTGGGATGCGTACAAGGTGGGTGATTTAGACAAATTCTACGAAAACGATAATAGCATTCTCGATATTTACTCAGAAAAACCGACAGGTCCGGACGCTTACAGCTACACCCCGACAGTCAATCAGTGCGGTGGAACTACTCCGGGAGCAGAAGGTGGCTGTTATAACCGGGAACATCTTTTTCCGCAGGGATTTTTCAACGAAGAATTACCAATGAAAAGCGACTACCTCCATGTAATGCCTACAGATAACGTGGTTAACGGAAAACGCAACAATTATCCATTCGGTACAGTAGGTAGCGCTACCTGGACTTCAACCAACGGTTCTAAGCTTGGGGTAAGTAATTTTCCGGGATTTCTTGGAGTTGTGTTTGAACCGATTGATGAATTTAAAGGAGATGTTGCAAGAAGTTTACTTTATTTCATTACAAGATATGAAGACAAACTTCAGGATTTTGATTATAATAATGTAAACAATCCGCAGGACGGAAGCAAAGACCGGGGCTTTGACCAATGGTATATCAATCTGCTGATGTTGTGGCATAAAAATGATCCCGTGTCACCAAAGGAAATCGCAAGAAACAATTACGCGTATGTTTATCAGAAAAACAGAAACCCTTATATCGATCATCCTGAATATGTAGCGATGATCTGGACATCAACTTTGGGTACAGATGAAAATACAGTGACTAAAAACGATTTAAAAATCTCGCAAAACCCAGTTCGAAACGGTGAACTTGTAGTCAGCGGCGAAAACATCGGTAAGATTTCATCTGCGCAGATCATATCAGTAACCGGCCAGGTGGTGCAGACCGTTTCTGAACCTTTTAAAAATTCGGACAGGATCGTGTTGAAAAATACAGCCAAAGGAGTGTATTTCCTTAAAACTGCTGAGCAGACTTTAAAGTTTATTTTGGAATAAATAATTCCATAAAATCCTATATTTTAAAAACCGGCAGCTGTTGCCGGTTTTTTATTTTGTAATCCCCTGTACTAAAAATGGAAAGAAAACGTGTATTGACGGGATGAGATACTGTGGATAACAATCGTGTCTTGGGAGGCGATTATTTAGTAACTTTACCCTCCAATTTTTATTTTTAATCTCATGAAAAAATTTACCACTTTATTACTGGGCTTCATGTTCTCTATAGCATTGGCGCAAGCTCCCGCAAATTATTACAACGGGACCGAAGGGCTAACCGGCGCTGCCCTCAAAACAAAGCTCAGCCAGATTATTACTGCAGGGCATAAAGATAACGGCTACGACGGACTTTATAACGGATATCCTACTACAGATTCGGATCACTATTATGAAAACGACGGTACCGTTCTGGATATATATTCTGAAAACCCAACCGGAACAGATCCATATACCTACAGACACGGAATCAAAAAATGCGGTAATTACAGTGTAGAAGGTGACTGCTACAACCGCGAACACGTTATTCCTCAAAGTTTCTTCAACGAACAGTCACCCATGCGCGGCGATATTCATTTCGTAAGACCAACTGACGGAAAGGTGAACGGAATGCGAAGTAACTACCCTTTCGGGGCTGTCAACAGTCCTTCCTTTACATCAAAAAACGGAACCAAAGTGGGACCGAGCAGCTCACCGGGATACGGAGGAACCGTTGCTGAACCTATTGATGAATTCAAAGGGGATATCGCTCGTATGGTATTCTATTTCGTAACCCGATATGAGAGCAGACTGTCTTCTTTCTCCACCGGAAATATGCTTGGAGGATCTGCGTATCCGGGCTTACAGGCTTGGGAAAGAGATGTACTGCTGGCATGGTCTGTTCAGGATCCTGTTTCACCCACCGAAATTGAGCGTAACAACGCATCATATGTTTTCCAGAAAAACAGAAACCCGTTTATCGACCGTCCGGATTGGGTTCAGCTGATCTGGGGAACACAAACAGTAGATAATCAGGCACCTTCCGCTCCTGCAAATTTAGCGGTAGTTTCTACGACGACAGCGTCTGCCAACCTCAGCTGGACAGCTTCAACCGATAATATTGGTGTTGCTTATTATAAAATCTTTGTGAACGGTGTTTTCCACAGTAACTCAAATGCCACCACCGCAACCGTTTCCGGACTTGCCCAGGGCACGACGTATGCGTTCTATGTAATTGCAGTGGATGGTGCAAATAATGCATCAGCGCAAAGTAATACAGCCACGGGAACAACACAGATTGATACCCAGGCGCCTACTGTTCCGTTAAATTTGTCGGTAACCTCTGTCGGAACCAATAATATTGCTGTACAGTGGACTGCCGCAACTGATAATGTAGGGGTAGCATCTTACGACATTTATGTTAATGGCGAATTACAGGGTTCCACAAATTCTACTTCAACAAATATTGCTAACTTAAGCCCCGTAACCACGTATTCGATTTATGTTGTGGCAAAAGACGCTGCAGGAAACGTTTCTCCACAAAGCAACACAGTAACCGCTACTACTTCTGCAGTAGGTGATAACTGTGGTAATGAAAACTTCGAAACAATTCCGGCAAGTTCTTCCAACTATTCCACCTATAACTGGACGAGCAACGGGATTTCGTGGACCTCTGAAGACTCCAGAACCGACCAGACGATCAACGGAAGAGCCATCACTATTAAAAATGGATTTCTTACCGCTTTATCCGTTCCGAACGGAATTGGTGATTTAAAAGTAACTACCCAACTAAAATTTTCGGGTTCTGCAGGAACTTTAAAGATCTTTGTGAACGGTGTAGATACGGGAAAAACTGTGCCTTACAGCGCTACTGTAACTACTACAACCGTAACCGGCATTAATGTTTCCGATACCGTAGAGATTACCCTTCAAAATTCAAGCACCACCAACAGAGTGGCAATTGATGATATGAGCTGGACATGCTACACGCTTGCTGCGGCTAACGAAAGTGCTGTAAATAAAAATTCGATCAGCATTTATCCAAATCCGGTGAAAAATGGAGAATTAAATGTGAGCGGTAAAAACCTGTCTACGATTAAGACCGTGCAGATTTTCGATTTTACAGGCAAAGTGGTTCAAAGTATTGCTCAGCCTTTTAAAAACTCCGGTAAAATCACTTTAAAAAATTTACCGAAAGGCGTTTATATCTTAAAAGCAGACAACAGCACTGCTAAATTTATTGTGCAATAAATCCCAACTCCTTTATAAAGATATAGCCGGAGGATTTTTCTCCGGCTTTTTTATTACCGAACCCACTCACAGTAACAATTCGGGACAAAAAAATACTAATCCATAAAAATTAAAAAAATGAACAACCACGAAATCGATTACAAAATTCACGGCGAAGAAATGCAGTGTGTAGAGATAGAACTCGATCCTCAGGAAAGCGTAATCTCGGAACCGGGAAGTTTTATGATGATGACCGAAGGAATCAATATGGAAACCCTCTTTGGCGACGGGACCGAAAAAGGATTGATGGGAAAACTTTTTTCTGCCGGAAAAAGAATGCTTACCGGCGAAAACCTTTTCATGACGGTTTTCACTAACGTTTCTAACCAGAAAAGACAGGTGAATTTTGCGGCACCTTATTCAGGTAAAATCATTCCCCTTGATCTATCTGAACTGGGCGGGAAAGTGATTTGCCAGAAAGACAGTTTCCTGTGCGCCGCAAAAGGCGTTTCTGTAGGAATTGAACTTCAGAAAAAACTTGGGACGGGACTTTTCGGTGGCGAAGGATTCATTATGCAAAAGCTGGAAGGCGACGGAATGACCTTTGTTCACAGTGGTGGACATGTCATCGAAAAAGAACTTAAGCCCGGAGAAATCTTAAAAATAGATACCGGATGTATCGTAGCATTTACAAAAGAAGTGCAGTATGACATTCAGTTTGTGGGAGGAATAAAAAATTCGATTTTTGGCGGCGAAGGATTGTTCTTTGCGCAGCTTCGCGGTCCGGGGAAAGTCTGGATCCAAACCCTTCCGATTGCAAGACTTGCCAGCAGAATTCTGCAGTTTGGCACTACCAAAAAAGGAGAACAGGGCAGCATACTCGGAGGCTTAGGAAATCTTCTCGACGGCGACGGTTTATAGAAATCGTAAAATATTAAAGAAAGCAGCGTTAATCTCTTAACACTGCTTTTTTTGTTCATCGATATCATCAAAATGTCTTACTTAAGAATTACTGTGAATTTTAAACCCTTCTAATTTTCCGCCAATGATGCAATCTTCTGGCTGCTGAAGGGAACATTTCAGTTGTTTTGCAGTGGACATTTAAAATACCTAATATCCTGTTGATCTGCTTTTTAAGAAATATTTAATACATAAAAAAATTTCATCAACCCAAAAATTGTCTAACTTCATGAAAGCATTTATGACAGGATACAGTTCGGGATATGGAAAAAAAACTTAATAACCAGGGCAACGACAGAATTCTAACAGGATTTATCCTTGCAGTCCTCACATTTTGGCTCTTTGCCAATTCGATGATGAATGTTGGTCCATTAATGGGCAGCGAGTTGGGTTTAGCAGCTAATACGATGAATATTGCTGTATCGCTAGCTGCGTTGTTTGCCGGTATTTTCGTGGTCGTTTTCGGAGGTTTGGCAGACCATATCGGCAGGGCAAAAATCCTTCGCGCAGGACTTTACCTCAGCATCGCAGGGTCTCTGCTCATCGCCCTAACTCCAGCCGGCGGGTCGGCAGGGTTTTTATTGCTTACGGGCAGGATCCTGCAGGGACTTTCTGCTGCGTGCATCATGCCGACAAGTTTGGGTTTGGTGAAAATTCTTTGGTCAGGTTCTGCACAACAGCGGGCCATCAGTTTCTGGAGTATGGGAACTTTTGGAGGTTCAGGATTTTCTGCCCTTTTTGCAGGAATTGTTGCCACAAATTTCGGTTGGCGCTGGATCTTTGTTTTTTCCATACTGGTTGCCATTGCTTCTTTGTATCTTTTAAAAAACCTTCAGGAAAGCAAAAAGGAATCTTCCGGAAAATACAGACCGGACTGGACCGGAATCCTAATTTTTCTTATTTCAATGGTTTGCCTTGAACTTTTTATCACCAAAGGCGGCATTTTTGGGTGGTTCAGCTTTACTTCTATCCTTCTGATATCCGTAGCTGTTCTCTCCTTTGCGGTATTTTATATTTACGAAACCCGTGCAGCCAAACATTTTTTTGATTTCAGCTTATTTAAAAATAAAGTCTTTTCAGGAGCGATCCTCTGTAATTTTCTAATGAATGCCTCTGCGGGGATCATCATCGTCGCTTTAACTTTAATGCAGACCGCGGCAAATTACAGCGCACAGCAGGCAGGTCTGCTTACTTTAGGTTATGCAGTTTCCGTGATTCTTTTCATCCGGACCGGCGAACGTTTAATGAGAAAAATCGGTGCAAGAAAACCAATGGTTTGGGGCTCGCTTATTGTTGCTTTAGCCACCGTTCTTTTAATGCAAACCTACGTATTGGTAGGAACTTATAAATTTTTAGCACTTGTTGCCTTTACTTTATTCGGGACAGGCTTAGCATTTTTTGCAACACCGGCAACTACCGCCGCACTTTCGAATTTACCTACAGAACAGTCTGGTGCAGGAGCAGGAATTTTTAAAATGGCATCTTCTCTCGGTGCCGGTTTCGGAATTGCGATTGCAGCCGGAATCTTTACTGCTGTGTCTAAATCCAATGATGCATCAGAAGCGTTTCAGGATCTTTTTTTAGGACGCAAAGACAATATCAACTTCAGAATTGCCGGAACACTGGCACTGATTTCTGTTCTTGCTTTCGCACTCTTTTCCGCCATCGTAGCAGGTTTAAAAATTCCTAAAGACGGAGGTAAAATAAATATTAACAATAATAAATAATAATATGCAAAATTCAACAGCAACGCAGACTTATCAGGGTAACGACCGTCTGCTTTACGCTATTATCTTAGGGGTTTTGGCCTTCTGGCTCTTTGCACAAACCACTTTGAACATCAACGTAGGCATGGCCAAAGATCTGGGCATGGAACAAAACATGATGAATATCGCAGTATCAATTACTTCGTTGTTCTCGGGGATCTTCATTGTGGTTTTAGGAGGTTTGGCTGACCGAATTGGCCGGGTAAAAATGATACAGATCGGTTTTATTTTCAGTATCATTGGTTCAGCTTTAGTGGCAGTAACGCCCAGCGGTGCATTGGCAACACCGGTTCTGATGACCGGTAGAATCTTTCAGGGACTTTCCGGTGCAGCACTTATGCCTGCAAGCTTAGCTTTGGTAAAAGCATATTGGGATGGCGCAGGAAGACAGCGTGCGGTAAGTTTATGGTCTATTGGTTCCTGGGGCGGCTCCGGTTTCTGTGCACTGTTCGGAGGTTTGGTAGCCTCTAACTTTGGATGGAGATATATTTTCTGGGCAACCGTGGTTATTTCCATCATCGGTTTTCTCATGGTAAAAGGAACTCCTGAGAGCAAAGGCGAAACCAAGGGAGATTATAAATTTGACCTTGCCGGGGTGATTACATTTATGCTTTCCATTATCGGACTTCAGATTCTATTGAGTAAAGGGAGTTCTTTTGGCTGGACGAGCGGAATATCATTAGGACTATTTGCGGCATTTATCATTTTTGGATTCATTTTCTATAAACTGGAATCAAAAAACAGCAGTGCATTTGTCGATTTTAAATTGTTCAAAAACTCTACTTACACAGGAGCAACAATTTCAAATTTCCTTTTGAATGCGACCGCCGGTATCCTCATCGTTTCACTTTCATTAGTTCAGCTGGGCGCAGGTTTAACCTCACAGGAATCCGGATTATTGACATTGGGCTACGCGATTGCCATCGTTTCCTTTATTCGTGTGGGTGAAAAACTGCTTCAGAAATTCGGTGCCAGAAAACCGATGATCTGGGGTTCATTAATTGTCGGGCTCTCCATTATTCTATTGATGCAAACCCAGGTGATGACAGACACTTATAAAATTCTAGCCATTGTATCCTATACCCTATTTGGTTTAGGACTGGCATTTTATGCGACGCCGTCAACTGATGCAGCACTTTCTAACCTTCCGGAAGATCAGGCGGGCGCCGGAGCTGGAATCTACAAAATGGCTTCTTCTCTTGGAGCAGCATTGGGTGTCGCAGTTTCCGCAGCAATTTTCACCGCGTTGAGCGGCACGACAGGTTCTTTTGAATGGATGGATGGTTTGATCAGTTTTGTTGGAAGACAGGATAATCTTGCACTACGGCAGGGTGCAATGATTGCATTAGGAGTGAATTTACTAATGGTATTTTTAGCAATTATCTCTATTATGCTCACGGTTCCAAAACATAAAACAGCGGAACAGCAGCATTAAAATTGTGTTTCCGTTTAATATTTAAATTTTAAAATCTAACAAAATGAGTACAGCAGTTTTAGAACAAATAACATCCGGAAAAGATACTTTGCAATCATGGATGAACCATATGCATAAAACGCCGGAATTAGCCATGACAGAAACCGGAACCGCTAAATTTATTGCAGAAAGACTCCGTGAAATTGGCGGTTGGGAAATCGTGGAAGGTGTGGGCAAAACCGGAATTGTAGCCTCCATGAAAGTGGGTGACAGTGAAAAATCAATTGGTTTACGGGCAGATTTCGATGCATTGCCGATAGAAGAAGATAATAATTTACCTTACAAAAGTACTGTCCCCGGAAATGCACATCTTTGCGGACACGACGGACATACCACAATGCTTCTTGGTGCAGCAAAATATTTAGCGGAAACCAAAAACTTTAATGGAACAGTTCGCTTATTCTTTCAGCCTGGTGAAGAAACCATGGAAGGTGCACCCGCGATGATTGCGGACGGTCTTTTCGAGAGATTTCCCGTGGATTCGGTTTACGGGATGCACAATATGCCCGGACTTGAACTGGGTAAATTCTACTTCAACACCGGAAAATTCATGGCAGCGGTTGACAATTGGGAAATTGAAATTGACGGAAAAGGAAGCCACGGCTCAATGCCTGAACTGGGAATCGACCCGATAGTTTGCGGATCGGCGCTTGTGATGGCACTTCAGACCATTGTTTCCAGAAATCTTTCCCCTTGGCACAACTCGGTGGTGAACGTTGGTTCCTTTCAATCCGGAATTGCCGGAAATGCTGTTCCCCAAAAAGCCATTCTGAGATTAAGCATCAGAAACATGGATCCGGACGACAGAACAATGGTTTTGGACAAGGTTCGCAAAATTACAAAGGCACAGGCAGAAGCTTTCAACTGCAAGGTGGAAATCCGGGAAGGAATTCCGGGAACTGTCCTGGTAAATGCTGATAACGAAACCCATTGGGCAGCCAGCGTTGCCAGGGAAACCTTCGGTGAAGAAAATGTTTTTACCGATGCGCACCCGTATATGGGAAGTGAGGATTTCGCTTTTATGCTCGAGAAACAGAAAGGAAACTACTGTATGGTTGGTAATGGCGACAGTTTTATGGTGCACCATCCGAAGTATGTATTCAACCAGGATCTTTTACCTTTAGGAGCAAGATATTGGGTAGCTTTGGTTGAAAATTACCTGAAATAAACCCTCAAATTTTTAAAATAAATCAATGGCCGGAAATCATCCGGTCATTTTTCGTATTTGAATTTTGCTATAATCAGGCACTGTTTATTTTCGTAAATTAGTATCAGTAAAATCATACTCCACTGATAATGAATTTAATTTATTCAAAAGTTGGATTAGAGTATTTCATTCAATACCGAATAAAACACCAGCCATGAAGAAGGAACTTGATAAAATTTCTGATTCAGCAATGCCATAAATACCGCTACCACAATGTTTTTATCCTGGACCAGCTGCCTTTAACCAACGATTACGCTCGCCTTGAAGATGAATCTGAACAGTTCCGGATTCACAATCTTATTATTGAAGTTTATAAAACTTTAGACGTTCCGGTTTTGCCGCCAGAAGAACGGGTAGATTTCATTCTGAAAAACACTTTAATATTTAAAGAAGAGATAAACCTGAATTTATAAAAAACAGATATAACTCATAAATAAAATCATTCTTTAAATAGCAATTCTTCAAAGCGCTTTCATTATTTTTGATGCATGGAAGCACAAAGAAAATTTGGAATCTTGGGACGGAATATCGCCTACTCTTTTTCCAAGAAATATTTCGAAGATAAATTTCAGCGGCTTATGCTGAAGAATCATTTTTACGACGTTTACGATTTACAGGATCTTTCGGAAGTTGAAAACATCTTGGAGAAGGAAAACCTCCTGGGATTGAACGTAACCGTTCCCTTCAAAGAAAAAATACTTCCCTATCTTGACGAACTCAGTGATGAGGCGGAAAAAACAGGTGCTGTAAACTGTATTCTCATTAAAGATGATATTAAAAAAGGCTTCAATACCGATGTATTCGGTTTCGAAAAAACCCTGCTGCTTCACAGGAAAAGTTTTCATAATTCTGCTTTGGTTCTGGGAAACGGCGGTGCTGCAAAAGCCGTACAATATGTGCTTAAAAAAAATGACATTCCCTTTCAGACTGTTTCCAGAAATGGCGAGTTGAATTTCGGAAATTTACCCGCCGAAACTGTTTCTCAAAACCGGCTCATCATCCAGTGCACGCCTGTCGGTACTTTTCCTAATATTGATGATTGTCTGGATTTTCCGTTTCAAGGAATCACTGATCAACATCTTGTTATTGACCTGATTTACAATCCCAATTACACCACTTTCATTAAAAAATCTTCAGAAAAAGGAGCTAAAACGGTTAACGGTTTCTATATGCTTGAGCAGCAGGCAGAAAAAAACTGGGAAATTTGGAACTTTTAAAAAAAATAAGTTAATTTAGTGCTCTGTTTAACGACAAAGTTCAGGTACTCCCCGTTTTGCAGCCCAATTCTAATAACAAGTTTGCTATGATTACAGAAGATTCAGTCTCTGACAACAATGAAAAAAAACCGCTTCATGAAGAGGTTTCCCAGGAACACAATTCCGATAACGTTAACACAACCAGCGCAGAAACTCCTGCAGAACCTTCTGCGGAAGAAACTGCAACCGAAAATACTGTAGAATCTGCAGAGGATACTGCAGAGGATACTTTACAGGATAAACCGGAACATCAGGCGGATGTAGAGACCTTACAATCTGTTGAAAACGCTCCTGAAGAAAAAGTACTTTCTGAAATTGATCCCCAAAAAGCTGATGATGGCGAACCTCACGAAGATCATGAGGAAGCAGCACTGGAATCTGTGGCGCATTTAACATTACCTGAAATTCTCAAAGAAATGGAAGCCCTCATCAATAAAGAAGATGCAGGTGCTCATTACCGGGCTTTCAATCATTTGAAAGAACAGGCTAATCATTTCATTCACGACGAGACGGAAGACCAGAAAAACGAATTCATTTCAGCGGGAAATCCGGAAGATAGTTTCAGTTTTCACCATCCTGCACAGGCCAAGCTTTCAGGTTTGCTCAATATCTTCCGCGAAAAAAACAATGAGTACGCCAGAAAACAAGAAGAAAACCATTCTAAGAATCTGGAAGAAAGACAGCAGATTATAGAAAAACTTAAAAATTTATATTCCAATACAGAGGCCGGCACCAATCTTTTTAAGGCGATCCGTGAGATCAAAGAAGCCTGGAAAAATGCTGGTCAGGTTGCGAAATCCGAATTCAAACTACTCAACAACAATTACTTTCATCATCTGAATCAGTTCTATCAGATGCTGGATATGAATAAGGAGTATATGGAGCAGGAATTTGCCCATAATCTTGAGAAACGACAGCATATTATTGAACGCGCCAAACAGTTGGAAACTGAGCCAGCGGTTCAGAAAGCACTGAACGAACTGCAGTATCTGCACAAACTCTGGAAGGAAGAAGCTGAACCGGTTGCTGAAGAATTCCGTGAAAAAACCTGGGAAGAATTCAAAGAAATTTCAAATAAAATTCATGACAGAAAATCTGAACTTTCGGCTCAGATCGACGAAGAACAGACTCTGAATCTGGAGAAAAAAAATAAAATCATCGAGGAAATTAAGAAACTCGCAACTCCGGAAAAAGATCCTAACCATAGTTACTGGCAGAATTCAATCAAAAAGATTGAGGAATTGAGAAGTGAGTTTCTCAAATTAGGCAGCGTACCACGAAAAGTATCGAACCAAAACTGGAACGATTTCAAACATCATCTTAGAAATTTCAACACAGTAAAGAACGAATTCTATAAAGGTCTCAAAAGTTCTCAGCATACCAATCTGGAGGAAAAGCTTAAACTCATCCAAACTGCAAAAGACAACAGCCTTTCGGAAGACTGGGAAACCACGGTTCCTCTGTTCAAAAAACTTCAGGATGACTGGAAGAAAATCGGTCACGTTCCGCGCAGTATGACCAATAAAGTTTGGGATGAATTCCGTGAAGCCTGCAACGCGTTTTTCAATAATTACAGAGAGAAAAACAATGCAGTAAACGATAACTGGAAAGAAAACTACAAGAATAAAAAACAGCTCCTGGAAGAACTGAAAGAAATTTCTGATGAAGAAGGAAGTGTGGAAAAAATTGAAAGCATAAAAACGAGCTGGAATAATATCGGAAAAGTTCCGCGCGAAAAATTATCCATCAACACGGAGTTCAACAAAACCCTGAGAGAAAAGCTGAAGCTCAACAAAATTCATGAATATGACCTGAAAGAAGAAGGTCTTTCTGAAAACCAACTCACCGATAAAGCCAGAAAAATCAAAAACCAGATTGCAGATCTGGAAGCTGAAATCGTAAAAATGGAAAATAACGTTGGTTTTTTCAGCAATTCTTCACGAAGCAACCCGTTACTAAAGGATACTTTCGACAGGATCGATGAGAAAAAAGCTCAGCTGGAAGCCATGAAACAGAGTCTTCACAAAATACTTTCCGGCGAAAACCAATAATCAAACATGTTTAAAAAGATAATTTTAGCACTGTTCATCAGTTCCGTAACACTTGCGAATGCACAGGAAGCCGAAACCAGCATCCTTTCATTTTCGAATCCGCTCGAATATGACGGGACCGAATTTTATCTTGTCCAATCGAAGCAGCGTTCCAAAACACTTTTTCAGGAACAGTTTATTCCAAAAGATGAGAATCTGCAGGATTTCACCCAACTTTTAGATTTCTCGTTTTTCAACAAAGAAATTGAAATGGAACTGGCCGTAAGACAAAAAGTAGAATCTGTACAGCAAAGAGAAAAAAAGGACAAGTTTGCCAAAGTAAATGTTACTGAAAGTCCGGACGGTAAAGAATTCGTCGTTGATTATTTTATCTCGGAATCTCCCGAAACCGGCGAGCCGTATGTAGAATACAATATTTACCGTTTCAAAAATATGGAGAACGGCGGTCAGAAGAGTTTTCTCATTATGTCTTACGCGAAAAGAATGTACGGTGATCTGAAATCGGCAGCAAAAGCCCTGGCTAAACAACGCGACCATCTAATGGCGACGATGATTGAATATAAAGTTCCGGAAATAAAAGTTGCCGCAAGTGCTCCCGGAAAATAGATTAAAGACGTTTAAATACAAAACACCCGGCAAGAGTTGGGTGTTTTTTAATTGAGAATACTTCAGTAGAATATGAATCACGAAACCTATATCAAACGCTGTATCGAACTCGCGTTGAAAGCTCAGGGAAACACTTACCCGAATCCGTTGGTAGGAAGCGTAATTGTGCACAACGGGGAAATCATTGGTGAAGGATTTCACAAGAAAGCAGGAGAAAACCACGCGGAAATCAATGCCATTAATTCTGTGGAAAACAAAGAATTATTAAAGGAAGCTACGATTTATGTATCTCTGGAACCCTGCTCCCATTTTGGCAAAACGCCGCCTTGTGCCAATAAAATCATTGAGACCGGATTCAAAAAAGTAGTGATCGGAACGCTGGATTCTCATGAGAAAGTGAATGGCAAAGGAAAAAAAATGATTGAAAATTCCGGAATTGAAGTAATGTCAGGGGTTTTAGAAAAAAAATGTCAGGAACTCAACAAGCGTTTCTTCACTTTTCATCAGAAGAAAAGACCGTTCATTATTCTGAAATGGGCAGAATCCGGCGACGGTTTTCTGGATAAAGATTTTAAACCGACCCAAATCGGCAACCCTTTAACCAAGCAGTTTGTCCACCAGCTTAGAAGCGAAGAACATGCAATTTTAGTAGGAACTAACACGGCTTTGACAGACAATCCAAGCCTTACAACACGTGAAATCGCAGGAAGAAATCCTGTGAGAATTTTAATTGATTTTGACCTGAAAATTCCGGGAAATTTTAATATTTATAATGAAGAAGCCGAAACTCTTGTCTTTAATTCTGTGAAAGATAAGGTAGAAAAAAATGTTAAGTTTATCAGGATTAAAAAGGAAAATTTCCTTGAAAATCTGATGGAAAAACTTTACGAAAATCAAATACAGTCGGTGATTGTTGAAGGCGGAAGTTTTACCCTTCAGCAGTTTATTGATGCTGAATTGTGGAATGAGGCGATTATTATTAAAAACGAAAACCTGAAGTTATCTAACGGAACAAAAGCGCCAAAATTCCAGAACGGAAATTTTGAAACGAAAATTTTCAGAGATAATATTATTGAACTTCACAAAAATCTGTAAACTTGGAATTTTCTTTCAATACTATAAAATCGCCTGTAGAAAACATTCTTCTGAAGGAGAAGGGAAGCAAATTTATTGGATTTGCTTTTCCGGTAAACACTGAAACCGACCTGAAAAAAAGTTTAGAAAAAATACGCGAAGAACATCCGAAAGCTACCCATCACTGCTACGCTTTCCGGCTCGGAATGAAAGGTGAAAATTACAGAGCCAATGACGACGGAGAACCTTCCGGAAGCGCCGGTCTGCCGATATACAATCAGTTGTTGGCTCATGAGATTACCAATATTCTAGTCATCGTGGTGAGATATTACGGCGGCACCAAACTGGGTGTTTCGGGGCTGGTAAAAGCTTATAAGGAATCAGCAAAAATCACGCTGGAAGAAGCTGAAATGATCACCAAAGAACTGGAGTCTGATATTGATATCACTTTCAGCTTTAAGCAGCAGAACCAAATCTTTACTTTGCTTAATAAATTCGACGGCAGAATTCAGGACTTTTTGTCCGATGAACAATGTGTCATCAAAGCAAAGATTAAAACCTCCCAAAAAGAAAGCATCTCGGAACAACTGTCCGAGATGCAAAATATATCATTTAAATTTACTTAGATTAATCTCTTCTTCCCATCAGCATCGAAGCCCAGTATAGAAGCTGTGCCAATGATCCAAGTGCTGCTACCAAATAAGTTCTTGCCGCCCAGGTTAAGGAATCTTTTACTCCTACAAATTCTTCAGACGTTACTGTCCCGGTATCTTTAAGCCATTTCATTGCTCTGTTACTGGCATCGTATTCTACCGGTAAAGTTACGAAAGCAAAGAGCGTGGTAAGCGCAAACATGGCTACACCAACTGCCAATACTGTGGTATTTCCGTTCGGATTATCAATGGTCTGAGTCGCACTCATCAACACGATGCCTGCAATCAATACAAACTGCATAAGATTTGAACTTATACTTACGAGCGGAACCAGTTTAGAACGAAGCTGAAGCATAGAATAACCTACTGCGTGCTGCACAGCGTGGCCACATTCGTGAGCCGCTACCGCCGCTGCTGCTGCATTTCTCTGCATGTATACCCCTTCCGAAAGATTTACCGTTTTATTAGCCGGATTATAATGATCTGTAAGCTGTCCTGGTACCGAAATTACCTGTACATCATTGATTCCGTTGTCTCTCAGCATTTTCTCAGCTACCTCTTTTCCGGACATTCCGTTCCTTAAATGAACCTTCGAATAATGTTCGAATTTAGATTTCAGCCTTGCTGAAACCAGCCAACTTACAAGCATCGAAAGTCCAATAATTACATAATAACCTGTCATTTTTAATTTATTTATCTCTGTTTAAATCGTATTTGAAAAGTAAAAAACGTGCCAAAGTTTTTATATTTGTTTTAATCATTTATCTTTGTTTTTTCAAACAAATAAAGATGCCTGCAACCGTAATAAATGAAGTAAGAACAGCTCAGGAATTAAAAAAGTTCATCAGTTTCCCGATGGAACTTTACAAAAATAACAAAAATTACGTACCTCCCTTACTCAACGATGAAAAAAACATCTGGAATCCGGCTGAAAATCCGGCTTTAGACTATTCTGAGGCCAAGCAGTTTCTTGCTGAAAAAGACGGAAAAGTTGTGGGCAGAATTGCTGTGATGATTAACAGGAAAGAGGAAAAAGAACTCGGTATCAGCAAGGTGCGTTTCGGTTGGCTTGATTTTATCGATGATGCAGAAGTCTCAGAACTTCTCATTGATACTGCCATCAATTTCGCCAAAGAAAAGGGTATAAAAAAAATCGAAGGCCCAATGGGTTTCACGAATCTGGATAAATCAGGAATGCTGACGATGGGTTTCGATAAAATGGCCACCATGATCGGTCTTTATAATTTTGAATACTATCCAAAGCACATGGAGAAACTCGGGTTGGTAAAAGAAAAAGAATGGGTGGAATTTGAAATGAATTTTCCGACCGTACTGCCGGAAAAAGTAGACAAATTCAGCACGCTGATTGCGCAGAAATATAAACTTAACGTCATTCACTTTAAGAACAAAAAGGAAATACTGCCTCTGGTAGAACCCATGTTCAAACTTCTGGACCAGACTTACAACTCACTTTCTACCTACACTCCGATTTCCGACGAGCAGATTAAAACCTACCGCGAAAAATATTTCCCTTTCATCGATAAGAATTATGTGATCTGCGTGGAAGACGAAAATCACGAACTGGTAGCTTTTGCCATTACCATGCCCTCCTATTCGAAAGCTTTACAAAAATCCAAGGGAAAATTACTGCCGTTCGGCTGGTGGCATTTTTTGCAGGCCGGCAAGAAAAACGACCGCGCCAATTTTTATCTCATCGGCATCCATCCGGAGTACCAGCGCCGCGGTGTTACGGCCATTATTTTTAAGGAAATCTTTTTACGCTTCAACAAAATGGGGATCAAGTTTGCGGAAACCAACCCGGAACTCGAGGAAAACAAAAGCGTGCAGGTGCTCTGGCAGGATTACAATCCTGTGAATCACAAAAGAAGAAGAACATATTCGTTGGAAATTGAGTAAATCCTAGCAAAGATTCATATTTCAACTATTTTTATGAAAAAACAACTTTACATCTATCTCGTCCTGATTATGGCATTTATTGTCTACAATCAGTTTTTTCAGGTACAGGATGAACGCATGAACAGCCTGATTAACATCCTTTTCGCAAGCTTTCTTTTTTTATACATCGGGTATATTGCTTATGTAGTGTTAAAACGTCTTAAAAGAAGCAGTAAAAAGTAGTTTCCATAGGTAAAAAATTATAATGATAAATTTCAGATTTAAAGGTTTTTATTTTTTCCATAGTACATAATTCCTTAAATTTGCTGATTCAGAAAACAATGTAGGCATGAATATTCCAGAAAACTATCTACCCATTATCATTCAGTTCGCTGTTGGTTTTGGATTCGTATTACTCTGTATTTTAGGAACCCATTTTTTAGGACCTAGACAGAAAGCAACTTCAACCAAAAAAAATGAAAGTTTTGAGTGCGGTATCGATGTTGAAGGCAATGCCCGGACTCCTTTTTCCGTGAAATATTTTCTTACCGCTGTTCTGTTTGTACTTTTCGATATCGAAATTGTATTTTTCTACCCTTATGCGGTAAACATCCGCGAATTTGGTGTTGAAGGATTCTTTGCGGTACTTACCTTTATTTCCGTGTTTTTCGTGGCATTTATCTATGTCTGGAAGCGCGGCGCACTCGATTGGGATAAGTAAGCCTTTTCCTATTTAATTAACATTTAAAGAAAACAAAAATGTCAGATAACAAACCAATAATAAGAATGGATGCTGAACCACCTGAAGGTTTTGAAGGTGAAGGATTTTTCGCTACCAAACTCAGCAGTGTGATCGGCATGGCACGTAAATTTTCGCTGTGGCCGCTACCTTTTGCAACTTCATGTTGTGGGATTGAGTTTATGGCTGTACTTAACCCAACCTACGACGCATCTCGTTTTGGAATGGAAAGAAACTCTTTCTCCCCAAGACAGGCAGATATGCTCATGGTTTGCGGAACGATCTCTAAAAAATTAGGTCCAGTCCTTAAGCAGGTTTACACCCAAATGGCAGAGCCAAAATGGGTTATTGCCGTAGGTGCCTGTGCATCCAGCGGCGGTATCTTCGATACGTATTCTGTACTCCAGGGAATTGATAAAATCATTCCGGTGGACGTATATGTTCCCGGCTGTCCGCCAAGACCGGAACAGATTATTGAAGGCGTTATGCAGGTTCAGGCCCTTTGCGAAGGCGAAAGCATCAGAAGAAGAGACATGCCAGAATATAAAAATTTATTAGAATCCTACGGTATAAATTAATTGGCAATGACAAACGAATTTGTTTTAGAAGCAATTACAAGAGAATTTCCGGATTCAGTAATCTCGCATTCCGAGCCGTACGATTTTCTTACTTTAGAAATCAAAAAAGAAGACATCAAAAAGGTGATTCATTACCTGCGCGATTCTTCTCTTGAAATAAAATTCCTTACCGATATCTGCGGTATCCACTATCCCGAAAATCCTGAAAAAGAAATCGGCGTCATCTACCATCTTCATAATTTGATGACGAACTTCAGAATCCGCCTCAAAGTATTTATGCCGAGGGAAAATGCTGAAGTAGATTCTATGACAGACCTGTACGCCGGTGCAAACTGGATGGAAAGAGAAACTTTCGAATTCTACGGAGTTAAATTTAAAGGTCATCCGGATCTTCGTGTAATCCTGAATATGGAAGATATCGATTATCATCCGATGCTGAAGGAATACCGACTCGAAGACGGTACCAGAACAGATAAAGATGATAAAATGTTCGGAAGATAATCTTATATCAACGGAAAAATTATGAAAGACAACGCGCTATCAAATATACTCAGCCAAAACGATTCAAAAGAAAATATCGACGGGCAGCTGTATACGCTGAACCTTGGGCCCACCCACCCGGCGACTCACGGTATTTTCCAGAACGTGCTTACCATGGATGGGGAAAGAATTCTCCATTCAGAACAGACGATTGGTTACATTCACCGTGCTTTCGAAAAGATTTCTGAAAGAAGAAACTTTGCACAGATCACGACCCTTACCGACAGGATGAACTACTGCTCTGCCCCGATTAATAACATCGGTTGGCACATGACCGTTGAAAAACTCATCGGCTGCGAAGTCCCCAAACGTGTAGATTACATGCGAGTCATCATGATGGAATTGGCAAGGATTGCCGACCACATGATCTGCAACGGAGTTATTGCCATGGACGCCGGTGCTATTACAGGCTTAACCTATCTCTTCCAGGAAAGAGAAAAAATATACGAAATGTATGAGCAGATTTGTGGAGCGAGAATGACCACAAATATGGGCAGAATCGGAGGTTTCGAAAGAGATTTCAGTCCCCAGTTCCACGAAATGCTTCAGACATGGTTAAAGAAATTCCCTAAAATCTGGGGTGAATTCTGTGCTTTGAACGAGAGAAACAGAATTTTCATGGACAGAACCATCAAGGCCGGCCCAATCTCTGCAGAACGTGCGCTGAGCTATGGTTTTACAGGTCCTAACCTTCGTGCAGCGGGAGTTGATTACGATGTGCGTGTAGCGAGTCCTTATTCTTCGTACAACGATTTCGATTTCATCATTCCTGTAGGAACCGCCGGTGATACGTATGACCGTTTCATGGTTCGCCAGCAGGAAGTTTGGGAAAGTTTGAAAATCATTGAACAGGCATACAAAAATCTTCCAGCAGGACCTTTCCACGCAGATGTTCCTGAGTTTTACCTGCCGGAAAAAGCTGATGTGTACAATAATATGGAAGCACTCATCTACCACTTCAAAATCGTGATGGGTGAGACCGATGTTCCGAAAGGCGAAGTTTACCACGCTGTAGAAGGCGGTAACGGCGAATTAGGTTTCTATCTCGTGAGTGATGGTGGCCGCTCTCCTTACCGACTGCACTTCAGGAGACCATGCTTTATTTATTATCAGGCTTATCCAGAAATGATCAAAGGCGGAATGATTTCCGACGCGATTGTTACCATGTGCAGCATGAACGTGATCGCCGGGGAACTCGACGCTTAACAGAATTATAAATTTTAGATTATAAATTTTAAAATAATCTAAGAATCAAACATAAAAATTAGATCAATGATAGGATTTTCAGAAAACGATTTCATCTGAAATCTAAAATCTAAAATCTAAAATCTTTAAATATGAGCGAAACTGTTGCTTTTAAACCTGAATCCTTAGAGCAGGTACATAAAATTATCGCAAGATATCCTGAAGGGAAGCAAAAATCAGCCCTTATTCCGGTGCTGCATATTGCACAGAAAGAATTTGGAGGCTGGCTTGATGTGCCTGTGATGGATTACGTTGCGCAGATCTTAAACATTAAACCGATTGAAGTGTATGAGGTTGCCACCTTCTACACCATGTTCAACATGAAACCTGTCGGTAAATATGTATTGGAAGTTTGCCAAACCGGACCGTGTATGCTGAACGGAAGCGACGGGATTTTAAGTCACATCCGCGAAACGCTGAACATTAAGAATGGAGAAACTACTGCCGACGGGCTTTTCACGCTGAAACCGGCGGAATGTCTTGGCGCCTGCGGCTACGCACCGATGATGCAGCTTGGCAAATTTTATCATGAACATTTAACAAAAGAAAAAGTAGATGAAATCCTGGAACTTTGCAGACAGGGAGCCATTGCTTTGGATTAATTTTAATAGAAAATGAGTAAAAAACTTTTACTTAAAGACGCGCATGTTGAAGGAATCCGTTTTTACGATGTTTACCGTAAACAAGGCGGTTACGAAGCGGTAGAAAAAGCCCTGAAAATGTCGACGGACGAGATTATTGAAGAAGTGAAAACTTCGGGTCTTCGTGGTCGTGGCGGTGCCGGTTTCCCAACAGGAATGAAATGGAGCTTTCTGGCAAAACCGGAAGGAGTTCCAAGATATTTGGTGGTGAATGCAGATGAATCCGAACCGGGAACGTTCAAAGACCGTTATTTAATGGAATTCATTCCCCATCTTCTAATTGAGGGAATGATCATTTCTTCTTACGCATTGGGCGCAAATACTTCTTATATCTACATCCGTGGCGAATATTCATGGATTCCTGATATTTTGGAAGAAGCCATTGAAGAAGCAAAAAAAGCAGGTTTTTTAGGTAAAAATATTTTAGGCACCGGTTACGATCTTGAAATTTACGTACACCGTGGTGCCGGAGCTTATATCTGTGGTGAAGAAACTGCACTTCTGGAATCTCTGGAAGGCAAAAGAGGAAATCCACGTCTGAAACCGCCTTTCCCTGCTGTAAAAGGACTTTGGGAATCACCAACCGTGGTTAATAATGTTGAGACGATCGCAGCGGTAGTCCCAATCATCAATATTACCGGAGCGGAATATGCTAAAATCGGCGTTGGCCGTTCAACGGGAACAAAACTGATTTCTGCCTGCGGAAACATTAACAAACCTGGTGTTTACGAAATCGACATGACGATTACCGTTGAAGAATTCATTTATTCTGATGAATATTGCGGCGGAATCCCGAACGGTAAAAAACTTAAAGCCTGTATTCCTGGCGGAAGTTCCGTACCAATCGTTCCTGCTAATTTATTGCTGAAAACGATTAACGGAGAGCCAAGATACATGAACTACGAATCATTGGCTGATGGCGGTTTTGCAACCGGAACCATGATGGGTTCAGGAGGATTTATCGTTCTGGATGAAGACCAGTGCGTAGTGAAACATACCATGAGTTTAGCACATTTCTATGCCCACGAAAGCTGCGGACAGTGTACACCATGCCGTGAAGGAACGCCGTGGATGTATAAAATCCTTAAAAAAATAGAAAGCGGAGAAGGAACCCTGGCAGACATCGATCTGCTGTGGGACATCCAGAGAAAAATAGAAGGAAATACCATTTGTCCATTGGGTGACGCGGCTGCATGGCCAGTTGCTGCTGCAATCCGTCATTTCCGTGATGAGTTCGAATGGCATATTGACAATCCTGAAGCATTAACAAAAAATTACGGTTTAGCCAATTATGCGGATCCAATTCCGGTAGCCGCGAAAGCAGAGTAAGATGAAGAAGTTCTTTAAAATTTTTGCATTCCTGTTTTTAGGACTCAATTTCAGTGTTGCACAACAGGCAGATTCAACTCAGGAAATCTCTGACGATTTTGATTTCAGTATTCAGCCTCTTTCAAAAAAAGGACAGATGTTCGTTTTCTGGGGCTGGAACAGAGCCGCGTTTACGAAGTCTGATATTCACTTCAAAGGAGCTGATTACAATTTCACTTTAGAGAATGTGATCGCTCACGACCGACCAAGTGAATTAAGCTGGGCGTATGTAGATCCGGGACAGATTTCCAAACCGCAGTTTAATTTCCGGTTGGGATATTTCATCAAGGATAATTTAGCGCTCGTGGTGGGTACAGATCACATGAAATATGTGATGGATCAGGAACAAACTGTAAGATTTAAAGGACATATTTCCGATCCGGTGTATGCAGCAATGGTTCAGAACGGCGAAGTTGACCTGAGTGATTCCAACTTCCTGACTTTCGAACATACCGACGGGCTGAATTATGTAAATGCAGGTTTAGAAAAATATAAACCGGTATTGAGCAAAGAAAAAATAAATGTAATGTGGAGCTACGGCGCAGGCGCAGGCGTTCTTTTCCCAAAAAGTAATGTAAAACTTTTCGGTAATGAAAGAAGCGACCGTTTTCATGTTGCAGGTTTCGGCCTCGATGCCAGAGCAAATATCAACGCTGTCTTCTGGAAACACTGGATGGCAAGAGTAGAAGGAAAATTGGGCTATATCAATATGCCCGACATTAAGACAACATTAAACAATAAACCCGATAAGGCATCCCAGGATTTCTTTTTCGGACAGATCAATTTCGGGATTGGTTATACCTTTAATACCCGTAAAATTTAATTAATTCATTTTTGAATTCATCTATAATGAGCGAAGAAATTAAAAAATTTAAGATCACGATCGACGGACAGACCACCGAGGTTTTGCCCGGAACTTCTATTCTTGAAGCAGCCAGACAAATCGGCGGTAAATCGGTACCTCCGGCAATGTGTTACTACAAACCCCTGGAATCCAGCGGCGGAAGATGCAGAACCTGTCTGGTTGAAGTATCGAAAGGTTCAGATGCAGATTCACGGCCAATGCCTAAACTGGTAGCAAGCTGCAGAACCGGTGTGATGGACGGCATGGAAGTGAAAAACCTTACCTCCGAAAAAACCCAGGAAGCAAGAAAAGCCGTTACGGAATTTCTGCTAATCAATCACCCATTAGATTGCCCCGTATGTGACCAGGCCGGTGAATGCCATCTTCAGGATTTAGGGTATGAGCACGGGGTAGAAGCGACCAGAACAGAATTTGAAAGAAGAACTTTTGATTCAGAAGATATTGGCCCAAACATTAAGCTTCACATGAACCGTTGTATCTTGTGTGCGCGATGTGTTTTGGTAGCCAACCAGCTCACCGAAAACCGTGAACACGGAATTCTCTTCAGAGGTGACCATGCAGAGATTTCAACGAACTTGAATAAAGCCTTAGATAACGATTTCATCGGAAACGTAATTGATGTTTGTCCTGTAGGAGCCTTAACCGACAGAACTGCACGTTTTGCAAGCAGAGTGTGGTTTACCAAGCCCATGAACGCTACGTGCAAATGTGATAAATGTTCCGGTAAAGCGGTAGTTTGGATGAAAGGTGAGGAAATCATCAGGGTTACTGCCAGAAAAGACCAGTACGACGAAGTACAGGAGTGGATCTGTGATGAGTGCCGTTTCGAGAAAAAAGACCTTAACCAATGGACCATTGAAGGACCAAGACATATCGACAGACATTCGGTAATATCGCTGAACCACTACGAAAAACCTAAAAACATGATTAATCTTTTGAACAATCCGGATGCAAAAGAAATCAGTGAAAAAGACGAAATAATTTAATTTGATAATGAGTGAATTTAAATTTTGATTCAGAATCGATCTTTAAATCTCAAATGATATAACTTATGGAATTAATTACCTTTAAAATCATTTTAGTTCTGGTGCTTTTTGCAGTTTCCATGGCTGTTGCAGCCTACTCTACGTGGGGCGAACGAAAGGTGGCGGCAGCACTGCAGGACAGAATCGGGCCGAACAGAGCCGGGCCTTTCGGACTTTTGCAGCCTTTGGCCGATGGTGGCAAACTCTTCTTTAAAGAAGGATTTGTACCCCAGAATGCCGATAAATTCCTGTTCTATTTAGGGCCTGGTATCACCATGTTTGTTTCCCTGATTACGGGAGCGGTAATCCCTTGGGGAAAATCACTTAATATTGGCGGAACTTCTTTTGATATTCAGGTAGCGAATATCGATGTTGGTGTTCTTTATCTTATCGGGATGGTTTCCATTGGAGTTTACGGAATGATGATCGGAGGTTGGGCATCCAACAACAAATATTCACTTATTGGTGCCATCCGTGCTTCATCTCAGATGATTTCTTATGAATTGGCGATGGGTCTTTCTCTTCTTGCGATTATTTTAATGGCGGGAAGTCTGGATCTTCATTACATCACCTCTTCACAGGGAACCGGAAAGATCTGGGGCTTTATCCCTGCTGACGGAATGAACTGGAACATCTTCTATCAGCCATTTGCATTTATTATCTTCTTTGTCGCTGCTCTGGCAGAGACCAACCGTCACCCTTTCGATTTGCCTGAATGTGAATCTGAGCTCGTAAACGGGT
The DNA here is from genome assembly GCA_015999765.1 of Flavobacteriia bacterium. Classification (GTDB taxonomy): domain Bacteria; phylum Bacteroidota; class Bacteroidia; order Flavobacteriales; family Weeksellaceae; genus Kaistella. The sequence goes on along the minus strand of JAECQR010000009.1, from coordinate 21,825 downwards.
ATATGACTGAATACTCATCGATGAACTTCGGGCAGTATATGTTCGGGGAATATGTGAATATGTTTATTTCGAATGCATTGATCGCTACCCTGTTCTTCGGAGGTTTCAACTACCCGGGAATTAACTGGGTTTCTGAAAACTGGGGCGAGAATATCGCAGGAATTTTAAGTATTGCAGCCATGCTGTTTAAAGTGATTATCGGAATTTTAATCTTTATGTGGATCCGCTGGACGATCCCAAGATTCAGATACGACCAGCTGATGCATTTGGGCTGGAAAACTTTAATTCCGTTAGCCTTGGTTAACCTTGTGATCACCGCTGCTGTAATTACTTTTTTTAGCCTATAAATCGTAAAAGTTGTCATGCTGAAGCTTAAGGCCGAAGCGAAAACAAAATCAATATGAAACTGACAAACAGATCTAAAGTAGTCTCGAATAAAGAGATGACCTTTATGGAAAGAATATACCTCCCGGAAATTATGAAGGGAATGGCGATTACTCTGAAGCACGCTTTGGCTGGACCGAAGGGCAAAGTTTATTCTTACCCCGAAGTAGAAAAACCAAGAGCAAAAGTCTGGCGTGGTTTACATGTACTGAAACGTGACGAAGAAGGACGCGAAAGATGTACCGCTTGCGGACTTTGTGCCGTTGCCTGTCCTGCAGAAGCCATTACCATGACCGCCGCTGAAAGAACCAAAGAAGAAAAGGATCTTTACCGTGAAGAAAAATATGCAGCAGTGTACGAAATCAATATGTTGCGCTGTATTTTCTGTGGGATGTGCGAAGAAGCCTGTCCGAAATCTGCAGTTTACCTTACAGACCGTTTGGTAGATGTGGAAACCAACCGCGGAAGTTTTGTGTACGGGAAAGATAAACTGGTTGAAAAAATCAATGAAAGAATTGATATTACGGCCAGACAGAGCGAATTACAAAAAAAATCGGTAAAATAAATGGAACAGATCATCTTTTTCTTTGTGGCATTTCTTGCCATTATAAGCGCAGCCTATTTTGTGTTTGCCCGAAACCCGCTCTACTCCATTCTTTCGCTGATTGTTACTTTCTTTTCAATCGCCGCGATGTATGTTCTGCTGAATGCGCAATTCCTGGGGATCGTTCAGGTGATTGTATACGCAGGAGCGATTATGGTCCTTTTCCTTTACATTTTAATGATGCTTAACCTGAATAAAGGCGACGAAAGTAAAAAACAGAATATCACCAAGTTTATCGGTGTTTTTGCGGCAGGAATTCTTTTAATCGGAATTCTAGGCGCTTTCAAAGGACTGAACACAACCACTTTCGGTGGCGACGCAGACTCATCTATCGGGTTGACCAAAAACCTCGGAAGATTATTGTTTAACGAATATGTATTGCCTTTCGAACTGGCTTCAATCCTCATTCTTGCAGGTATTGTAGGTGCAGTGCTTATCGGTAAAAAAGATTTATAGTATTATGGGAGAAATAAATTCATTTATACAGACCGTACCGCTCGAGTATTTTATTATTCTGAGTTCGGTGCTGTTCTGTCTGGGAGTTTTAGGAGTTTTAATCCGCAAGAACGCCATCATTATTTTAGGATGTGTGGAATTGATGCTGAATTCTGTAAATCTTTTGCTGGCTGCATTTTCAAGCTATAAAGGCGACGGGAACGGACAGATCCTGGTATTCTTTATCATGGTGGTTGCCGCGGCAGAAGTTGCCATCGGATTAGCGATTATCGCAATGATGTACCGTAACACGAAATCGGTAGACATCAGTATTTTTAATAAATTAAGAGGATAATATAGGATGGAAAATTTAGTTTACGCAATTATACTTTTACCCTTATTCGGATTTCTGATCAACGGTCTTTTCGGGAAAAGTCTGCCGAAGATGGTGGTAGGGAGTATCGCAACGCTGGTGGTTTTTGCCTCTTTCTGTATTGCTGTCAGTTTATTTTTAAATTTTGATGCTGAGTCGCAGCCGGTTATTGTCCGGGCTTTCGAATGGTTCAGAGTCAACGGAATTCAGGTGAATTTCAGTTTCCAGATCGATCAGTTATCATTAATGATGATTATGATCATCACGGGAATCGGATCGCTGATTCACCTCTACTCGATTGGTTACATGAGCCACGACAAAGGTTTCTATAAATTTTTCGCTTACCTGAATTTATTCATCTTCTCGATGTTGCTTTTGGTTATGGGAAGTAATTATCTCATTTTGTTCATCGGTTGGGAAGGTGTAGGTTTATGTTCGTATTTACTCATCGGGTTCTGGTATACCAATAAAGAATATGGTGCAGCTGCAAGAAAAGCTTTCATCATGAACAGAATCGGTGACCTTGGGATGATTATCGGGATTTTAATGATCGCTTATCAGACCAACGCAGTAGACTTCCTTTCTGTAGCACAGAATTCCTCTAAATTCGAATTAGATTCACCTGTAATCATCTTTATTACAGCGAGTTTATTCATCGGAGCAATGGGGAAATCAGCACAGGTTCCTTTATTTACCTGGCTTCCGGATGCAATGGCTGGACCTACACCGGTTTCAGCGTTAATCCACGCGGCTACCATGGTTACTGCAGGTATTTATTTGGTAGTAAGATCCAATTTCCTTTTCTCGCTTGCACCTACAACTATGGACGGAATCCTGTTTATCGGACTTCTTACCGCTTTGGTTGCAGCGTTTATCGGTCTCAGACAAAATGACATTAAAAAAGTTTTAGCCTACTCCACTGTTTCGCAATTAGGATTTATGTTCGTTGCACTGGGAGTTGGCGCCTATACTACCGCAATGTTCCACTTAATGACACATGCGTTCTTCAAAGCGTTGCTGTTCTTAGGTTCAGGTTCTGTAATCCACGCGATGAGCGGCGAACAGGACATGAGATTCATGGGCGGATTAAAGAAAAAAATTCCAATTACGCATATTACTTTCCTTATCGGAACACTGGCCATTTCAGGATTCCCATTCCTTTCAGGGATGATTTCAAAAGATGAAATCCTTGTAAGTGTTTACGGCAAAAGTCCGGTACTTTGGGTAATTCTGTTCTTAGTGGCGACATTGACGGCGATTTATATGTTCAGAGCGTATTATCTGACTTTCCACGGCGAGTTCAGAGGAACTGAAGAACAGAAACATCACGTGCATGAAAGTCCGTCTAACATGACGATTCCTTTGATCGTTCTGGCTGTATTAACGGTAGTTGGCGGTTTCATCAATCTTCCGCACTTCATCGGCCACGGCGAATATGCAAAACTTGGCCAATGGCTTCAGTCCATTTATGTTTACGATCTCGAGCTTCCGGAAGTGAATTTCGCAACAGAAATGATCCTTCTTGCATTAACTGTTCTGATGTTCTTTACCGTTTGGTTTGTTGTGAAAAACATTTACGTCAACAAGAAAAAAATGGCTTTGCCAGATGAAAAATATACCGGCTGGGAAAGACTTTCTAACAGAAAACTCTTCCTGGATGAACTGAATAATGCAACCTTCGTGAGGTTTATTGAAGGTTTAGGTGTTGGTGGAAATATGTTCGATAAAGGTGTGCTGAACCGTTTTGTAGATTTCATCGGAAGCGGCGCTGAAGATTCAGGAAGAGCAGCAAAAAAACTCCAGAACGGAAACGTGGAGAATTACGTGCTCATCATGTCTCTGGCTATCGGAATTATTTTAATTGTTAACTTTATATTACAATAGTAAATGTCGTATCTATTATTAACATTGTTACTATTACCTCTCGTAGGTTCTGCAGTGGTGTTCGCGTGGAAAAACCCCGCAAGTAAGTTTTTGGCATTGGGATTTGCATTTGCACAGATGTTTCTCTCATTTTATATGCTTGCAAATTTCGATCACACCGTTACGGTGGACGGAGTGCTGCAGTATGAGATCAATTACCCGTGGTCACAGTTTATCAAGAGTAACCTCCACTTTGGGATTGATGGGATGAGCATGCTGCTGTTGCTGCTGACCAATATTTTAACGCCAATCATCATTCTGTCTTCCTTCAATGAAAAACCTGGTTACAGAAACACCTTCTACGGACTTATTCTTTTGATGCAGTTCGGTCTGATTGGTGTTTTCACTTCGCTTGACGGACTTTTGTTCTATATTTTCTGGGAAGTAACTTTAATCCCAATCTGGTTGATCGCGGGAATCTGGGGACAGGAAAACAAGAAAATAGCATTCACGACCAAATTCTTCGTTTATACTTTCGTTGGATCACTGTTCATGCTGATCGGTTTGATTTATGTCTACACGCATTCAGCATCTTTTGCGCTTACCGACCTTTACAATGCCAACCTGAACGCATCTGAGCAGACCGTCATTTTCTGGTTCATCTTCTTTGCTTTTGCGGTGAAGTTACCGATATTTCCTTTCCATTCCTGGCAGCCGGATACGTATACGTATTCTCCGACACAAGGATCTATGCTTCTTTCGGGAATCATGCTGAAAATGGCTGTGTACGGACTTTTAAGATATCTGTTACCAATCACACCAGATCCTATCCTTGGAATTTCGGGACAGATTGTTTTGGTTCTCGCCATCATCGGGATTGTGCACGGAGCCTTAATTGCTATCATTCAGAACGATTCAAAACGCCTGATCGCTTATTCATCATTATCCCACGTAGGTTTAATGGTGGCGGGAATTATGGCTTCAGCAATTCTTACCGTAAATGGCACTTTAATGATTGAAGGCGGCGAAGGAGCGCTGGTACAGGCTTTCGCTCACGGGATTAATGTTGTGGGGCTGTTTTACTGTGCAGATATTCTTTATAAAAGATTCAAAACAAGAGATATCCGACAAATGGGTGGATTAGCAAAAGCTGCTCCGAAGTTTGCCGTTCTATTCATGATCATTATTCTTGGATCGGTAGGACTTCCGTTGACCAACGGATTTATCGGTGAATTCTTTCTGATAAAATCTATTTTCGATTACAGCAAACTGGCGGCAATATTTGCCGGGCTCACGCTGATCTTCTCTGCGGTTTATCTTTTAAGATTCTACGGAAAAGCAATGTTCGGCGAAGGTGATGACCGCGTTTTAGCTTCAGCTGAAGATCTTTCAGGAGTTGAATTTTCTGTGCTGACAAGTTTGGCAGTTTTTGTAATTGTTTTGGGAGTATTTCCGCAGCCGATTATTGAAATGGTCAACAGCTCGCTGAAGTTTATCTTCTCATCGATGATGAACTAAAAAAAGAATTTTAAAAAATTAAATAGAGAGAAAGGAACCTCAGATCTCGAATTTCAAATCTCAAATCTAAACTAAATGAGCGTTTTAATCATCATATTCCTAACCGCAATCGCAGCATTATTTGCAGGGGTTTTTGAAAAAGGAAAATTTTCAAGATACATCAGTATTATTGGGCTTCTGGTTGCATTTTATGTGAGTTTTTTACCAGAAGCAGAATTCTTTAACCAGTACAAACACATGTTCGAATATACCGTGAACGCGGCATTATTCACCAAGATTGCGATTGTCATCACGATTCTTCTTTTCTTTCTGGGAGGTTTTTCGTTCAGCAATCACCGCAGCCACCAATCAGAGTTATATGCGCTGATGCTGTTCTCGCTTTGTGGCGGGGTTGTACTCTTCGGATTCCAGAATTTGGTAACCTTATTTTTAGGAGTTGAAATTCTTTCTATTCCGCTTTATGTATTGGCAGGAAGTAATAAAACCGATTTACGATCTAACGAGGCTTCCATCAAATATTTCCTGATGGGTGCGTTTGCAACAGGCTTTTTACTCTTCGGAATCGCTTTGGTTTACGGGAGTGCGGGAAGTTTCGATCTTTACAAAATCCATGAATTCTCTATGGAGAACTCTAAGGATTTCATGTTTGCAGCAGGAGCGGTTTTAATGTTGGTTGCGCTTGCTTTTAAAGTATCCATGGCACCTTTCCACATGTGGAGCCCGGATGTTTACCAAGGTTCGCCTTCACTCATCACCGCATTTATGATGTCGGTAGTGAAAATATCCGCTTTCTTCGCTTTCTTTAAGGTAATGACAATCGGATTCCAGGGAATCACAGGAGAATGGATCAATATTCTTGGCGTTCTTATCATTATCACACTTTTCTTAGCCAACGTAATGGGACTTGCGCAAAGCAACGCGAAAAGAATGCTTGCCTACTCTTCTGTATCACACGTAGGTTATCTTGCGCTTATTTTCTTCGGCTTAAATAATCTTTCTGCATACAATCTTGCTTTTTATCTGTTCGCGTATTCACTGGCAACTGTTGGAGTGATGATGTGTCTGATCTGGGTTGAAAAGCTGAAGCGCGAAACATCGTACAATGCTTTCAAAGGATTAGCACAATCTGAACCGATTATCGCAGTAGCGGCAGCGGTAGGAATGCTTTCTATGGCGGGGATTCCGTTGACAGCAGGTTTCATGGGGAAATTCTCCATTTTTGCGCAGGCTATTGAAACCACACCGTTCCTGGTTTTGGTTGCGGTACTGGGTTCAGCAATATCGATCGCTTATTATTTAAGACTAATTATGGTCATGTTCTTCCCGAAAGAAAGCAGTTTTAATACTTCTGAGCGGGTTCCGCTGACCTATAATATTGTTGCAGTATTCATTATTATTGCACTTTTAGCGCTTGGAATCTTCCCCGATCTGTTTGCGAGACAGTTTGGTTTATAGCAATTTATAAAAAATAATATTTAAACGCAATTCTAAGGAGTTGCGTTTTTTTTTTGATTAAAAAATGAGTTTAATCATTTGATTAAATCAAAAATTTAATTCTATCTTTGTACAAATAATTTTATAATGGATCCGGAAAAAGATATTTCCACCGAAGAAAAAATACTTATTTCAGCCTCTAAAGTTTTTACCGAAAAAGGCTTTTCAGGAACGCGGACGCGGGATATCGCAGAAGAAGCAGGAATTAATCTGGCGCTGCTGAATTACTATTTCCGAAGCAAGGAAAAACTTTTCGAACAGGTGATGAAAGTAAAAATAGTTCTCCTCTTCGGAAAAATAATTCCCATTATCACCAATGAAAAATCCACCCTCGAAGAAAAAATTGACCTGGCGAGCGAAAAATATTTTGAAATCTTATCAAAAAACCCCAATCTTCCCCTTTTTATTCTCAGCGAAATTCAGAAAAAACCGTCCAATATTACCGCGCTTATTCCCGTGGACAAAGTTCTTAAAACTTCAGTATTGCTAAGACAGATCGAAGAGAAAAAACCGGGACTAAATGCTTTTCATTTCATTGTTAATTTTCTTAGTATGACGGCATTTCCCTTTATCGCAAAACCAATTCTGAAGAATTTCAACATCCTGAATGATGAGGAATTTCAACAGTTCGTGGAAGAAAGAAAAACTTTAGTACCGGTCTGGATCAAAATGATTCTGAACAGTTAATGATCCCTGACTTTTCATTTAAAATCAACAGAATGAAAATTTTAAAATCCCTGATAACACTAACGTTCCTGCTGAATATTTCTCTGAATGCCCAGCAAACAATTACTTTGGACGAATGTCAGCAACTCGCCAAAGCGAACTATCCGCTCATCAAAAGAAACGCCCTCATCGAAAAAACCAGAGATTATACGGTGGAGAATGCATCCAAAGGCTGGCTCCCGCAAATCAATGTGATCGGTCAGGCGACGTATCAGAATGAAGTTACGCAACTGCCGATCAACATTCCAAATATGTCGGTGGAACCGCTGAGCAAAGACCAGTACAAAATCTACGCAGATATTCAACAGACGGTTTACGACGGCGGTATGATTTCCAACCAAAAGAAAATAGCTCAGATTCAGTCAGAAACAGAAGTCCAGAAAAATGAAGTGGAACTCAACAAACTGGAAGAAAGAATCAACCAGATTTACTTCGGGATTCTGCAAAGTCAGGAACAGCTGCTGCAAACAGAAATCACAGAAAACGACCTTGAAAATGGTTTGAAAAAAGCGGAAGCCCAGCTTCAGTACGGCGCCATTCTGAGAAGTCAGGTTGATGTTTTGAAAGCACAAATCATCAGCCTCGAACAGCGAAAGATTGAACTTCAGTCGTTGCGGAAAAACTTCATCAACATGCTTGCTGTATTCATCAAAAAAAATATTGAGGAACAGACATTATTTCGAAAACCTGAAAAACTATTGCTTACTGAAGAAAACAACCGTGCGGAACTCAAAGTTTTTGATCTGCAGCAAAAGATTCTGGAAACACAAAAAGATATCATTGAGTCTAAAAACCTACCCAAACTGGGCGCTTTTTTCCAGGGTGGTTACGGCAAACCCGGTTTTAATATGCTCAGAAATGAGTTTGATCTTTTCTATATCGGCGGCGCACGGCTTCAAATTCCGATTACTGGATTTTATACAAAGAAAAACGAAATTGCACTGCTCGATACCCAACAGCAGGACGTTGAAATTCAAAAAGAAAACTTCGTCTTCAATCAGAAATTTTCCACCATTCAGAACAACGGGGATTTAGAAAAACTTCAGAAACTGATTGATAAAGACAGTGAACTTATTGCGCTGAGACAAAGCATTAAAAAAGCCAGCCTCGCCCAGCTCGAAAACGGCGTTATCAGCACCAGCGATTATCTGCGCGAGGTGAATGCCGAGGAACAGGCGAGAATTCAGAAGGTCCTGCACGAAACGCAGTTTCTCTTAACACAGTATAATCTGAAAGCGCATCTGAGCCAATAAAAATCAAAAAAAAAAAAGAAAACTCCGACAGATGAGAAAATATATTTTATTTGCAGCCCTTCTTGCCCTTTTTTCCTGTAAAAATTCAGATCAGGATTATGATGCTTCGGGAACTCTCGAGGCCGATGAAATCATGGTGACAGCCAAAGCCAACGGAACCATCCTCGAGCTCAATTTAGAAGAAGGTCAGCAGCTTGAATCCGGGCAAAAAGTCGGCGAAATTGATCCTAAAAACGTGGAACTGCAAAAGGAACAGGTCATCGCCAGCATCGAAGCTCTGGATCAAAAAACCAATTCCGCAATGCCGCAGATTCAGGTACTACAGACTCAGGTTTCGGCACAGTCTGCGAATATTTCGGTGTTGCAGGAACAGCTTCGGAATGCGGTGCGAGAAAGAAACAGAACTGCAAATTTAGTCGCAAAAGACGCCGCCACCAGAAAACAGCTCGATGATGCCAACGGACAGGTTAAAGTCCTTCAAAAACAAATCTCAGCGGCTAAAAGTCAGCTCAATATCCTTCAGCAGCAAATCTCAACCACAAAAGAAAATGTCTCCATACAGAACCGCGCAGTCTTAAGCGAAAGAAAACCTACCCAGAAAAAAGTGGAACAGTTCGATGAACAACTGAAAAACAACATCATCGAAAGCCCGATTTCAGGAATGGTTTTAACAAAGTATATGAACGAAGGGGAATTTGCCATAACCGGAAAACCTGTCTTTAAAATGGCGGGCTTAGATCTGATGATTTTAAAAACGTTTATCACCGGAGATCAGTTACCGCAGGTGAAAACCGGTCAAACGGTAAAAGTTTATATCGATCAGGGAGACAGTAAAACCAAAGAGTTTCCGGGAACCATTTACTGGATCAGCTCCAAAGCCGAGTTCACTCCAAAAACCATACAGACGAAAAACGAAAGAGCGAATCTGGTTTATGCGACGAAAATTCACGTAAAAAATGACGGTTTCCTGAAAATCGGAATGTATGGCGATGTGAAGTTTAAATAAGTTGAAAATGGACAGTTGAAAGTTGAACGTGAAGTTCGAAATCAGATTTCTGATCCCAACAAATGTCAATCCTCAACTGTCAACCTTCAACTCTCAACTAACAAAAATGAAATCTATCCAGGTCAATAATCTCAGTAAAACCTACGGCAAAGGAAAAGCAAAAATCCTGGCAGTGGATGATGTGAGCTTTGAGGTCAGTCATGGTGAAATTTTCGGACTGATTGGTCCGGACGGCGCGGGGAAAACTTCTATTTTCAGGATGCTCACCACCGTTCTTCTGCCCGATTCCGGTTCTGCTTCGGTTGAAAATTTTGATATGGTAAAAGAGTATAAAAAAATCAGACAGATCCTTGGCTATATGCCCGGAAAATTCTCGCTCTATCAGGATTTGACCGTTGAAGAAAACTTAAATTTTTTCGCGAGTGTTTTTAACACAACTATTGAAGAAAATTATGATTTAATCAAAGATATTTATATTCAGATCGAACCTTTCAAAGACCGTAAAGCCGGCGTCTTATCGGGCGGAATGAAGCAAAAGCTTGCCCTTTGCTGCGCCCTGATTCACCAACCGAACATTTTATTTCTGGACGAACCCACTACCGGAGTGGACCCGGTATCGAGGAAGGAATTCTGGGAAATGCTCCGCCGGCTCAAAAAAAAGGGAATCACGATGGTCGTTGCCACGCCGTATATGGATGAAGCGGCGCTTTGCGACCGGATCGCGCTCATTCAGCACGGCAAAATACTTTCCATCGACAGCCCTGAAAATATCAGCAGTACTTTTCCGGATCTGCTGTTCGAGGTGAAAGCCGGCAGAACTTCTGCAGTTCTGCGTGCGCTGGAAAATTACAGTCAGAAAAAAAATGTGTACGCCTATGGGGAATTTGTGCATCTGACCATTGACCCAAATGAAAATTTCAGCACCTCATCAGTTCAGGAATATTTAGAAAATGCGGGCTTTAATAATATCGAAATCAATCCTGTAAAAGCCAGCATCGAAGACAGTTTCATCCGCCATTTATCCAATTAAAATGAATCCAGAAAATCCAAATACCGCAATTAAAGCTGAAAACATCACGAAGGTTTTCGGGGATTTCATTGCAGTGGACCATATTAGTTTTGAGGTGAAGAAAGGCGAAATATTTGGTTTTCTGGGCGCAAACGGTGCCGGAAAAACGACAGCGATGCGGATGTTCTGCGGACTTTCGGTTCCGAGTTCAGGAACAGCGACGGTCGCAGGTTTTGATGTGTATAAGGAAACGGAAAAAATAAAGAAAAGCATTGGTTATATGAGCCAGAAATTTTCTCTGTACGGCAACTTAACCGTTAAAGAAAATTTGGAATTCTTCGGCGGCATCTACGGAATTCCACGAAAGACCCTCAAAGAAAAAAGCACAGGACTCCTGCGAAAACTGGATTTGGAAGGAGAAAAAAACAAACGGGTTTCGGAACTGCCTTTGGGGTGGAAACAGAAACTCGCCTTCTCGGTCGCCATCTTTCATGATCCGCAAATTGTGTTTTTAGATGAACCCACCGGCGGCGTAGATCCTGTAACGCGGCGGCAGTTCTGGAACATGATTTACGAAGCTTCGGACCGCGGAATTACGGTTTTTGTGACGACGCATTATATGGATGAAGCCGAATACTGCGACCGAGTTTCTATTATGGTAGACGGAAAAATTGCGGCTTTGGATACCCCGGCGAATTTAAAGGAACAGTTCGGTTCGCAAAGTATGGATGAAGTTTTTTATGAACTTGCCCGAGGCGCAAAACGCTCTGAATAACAACGAAAAATGAAACAGCTCATCACTTTTGTCCGAAAAGAATTCTTACACGTGCTGCGTGATAAAAGGACTTTGCTCATTCTTTTCGGAATGCCTGTGGTGCAGATCCTGCTTTTTGGCTTTGCTTTAAGCACTGAAGTTAAAAACACCAAAATCGCGGTTTTGAATCAGGACAAGACGCAAGCCTCGGCTGACCTCGTTTCTAAAATTGACGCCAACCAATACTTTGATTTTGAGCGGAATCTGAAATCCATTCACGAAGCGGAGGAGGCTTTCAAAAGCGGAAAAATAAAAATGACCCCCGTTATTCCTGCGGATTTTTCCCACAACATCGTCACCGGTAAAAAAGCACAACTCCAGCTTATTACCGACGGAACCGACCTCAACTTAGCCAATCAGATCTATAATTTCATGTCGAACATTATTGCGGATTATTATGGACAGCAAACCCTAAAGCCACGACTAGGCATTCAGCCGGAAATCCGCATGCTCTACAATCCACAACTGAAAGGCGCGCCCAATTTTGTTCCGGGGGTGATGGCGTTTATTCTGCTCATCATCTGTGTTCTGATGACCGCGATCGCAATAGTGCGGGAAAAAGAAACCGGCACCATGGAAGTACTTTTGGTTTCGCCCATGAAACCTTACGTCATTATCCTTGCCAAGGCAATTCCGTACTTCATTCTATCGGTAATTATCCTGATTTCTATCCTGATATTAAGTGTTTCTGTACTCGATTTACCGATCAGAGGAAATGTGTTTTTACTTTTTGCGATCAGCATTATTTTCATCATCACGAATCTTTTAATAGGAATCGTAATTTCAATTCTGACGGATACCCAACAAACCGCCATGCTGATTTCGCTGATCGGAACCATGCTCCCAACACTGATGCTGAGCGGTTTCATGTTCCCGGTGGAAAATATGCCGGTTCCCTTACAAATGGTGGGCAACGTGATTCCCGCGAAATGGTATTACGAAATTGTAAAAAATATCATGATCAAAGGAACCGGACTGGAAATTATCTGGAAACACGTATTGGTACTTCTGGGAATGATGTGCGTGCTTTTCATCATCGCGGTGAAGAAATTTAAAATACGTTTAGAATGATCAGGGCAGCTTTTTCCGCCTTCCGCTCCCGCTTTTTTAATTGGTGGCTTCGGCTCCGCTCAGCCCCCAATTAAAAAGAGCTCCGCTCAAGTCGGGCTGCAGGTTTCGGCCTCTAATAAAAGAGTCTGCTAAAAATGAAAATCCACCGTTAAAAACAAAATGTTCAGAACCTTATCCATATTAATCAAGAAAGAATTCCTGCAGATTTTCAGGAACAGATCCATTCTGGCAATTATCTTTGTGATGCCCGTCGTACAGCTGGTTGTACTTCCACTCGCGGCCAATTACGAAATTAAAGACATTAAAATGGCAGTGGTGGATCATGACAACTCAACTTTTTCGCGCGAACTCCTCCGCAAAATTACCGCTTCAGGATATTTTAAAATAACGTCCTACAGTGAAAATTACCGGAAAGCCTCTCAGGAAGTGGAGAAAGACCGCGCTGACCTTATTCTAGAAATCCCCGATAATTTCGAAAAAGATCTGGTGAGAGAAAACAGCCAGAAAGTGCTGATCGCCATTAACGCCATCAACGGAACCAAAGCCGGACTTTCCGCCAGTTATCTTGCCCAGATTCTGCAGGATTATAATGAACAGGTTCAGCTGAAAATGAGTCCGGAACTCGAAAGCACGAAGAACAGCTCCGGTCTGGAAATTATTCCGAAGTTTTGGTTCAACGAAGGCTACAATTACCGGCTTTCTCTCGTACCGGGAATCCTGGCATTTCTGGTGACGTTGATCGGAGGATATTTAACCGCCTTAAACATTGTATCTGAGAAAGAAACCGGTACGATCGAACAGATCAACGTTTCGCCGATCAGAAAAACAGATTTTATTCTCGGGAAACTCATTCCGTTCTGGATTCTGGCGATGACCGCCTTCAGCATCGGACTTCTGGTTACTGTTTTTGTGTACGGCATTCAGATGCAGGGAAGTCTGCTGCTGCTGTATGCTTTTATCTCGGTTTACCTCATCACGATTCTTGGAATGGGCCTTTTGGTTTCCGTTTACAGCGAGACCCAGCAGCAGGCGATGTTTGTGGTCTTCTTCTTTATGATGATTTTTGTGCTGATGAGCGGACTTTTCACGCCAACAGAAAGCATGACCGACTGGGCAAAATATATCGCCTACCTGAATCCGGTAACTTACGGCGTTGATGGCCTCCGTTTGATTATGCTGAAGAACAGCGGCTTCACTGATCTATTGCCGCACTTTACCTTTGTAACGGTTTTGGGAACTGTAGTAATCACGTGGGCCATTTTGCGATACCGGAAAACGAATTAAAAAAATATCAACATTATCCAAACCAGTACTTTAGTATTCCGCTGTAGGAATAAATCCAAATAAAATCATTAACTTTAAAAAACAACCATGATACGAAAGCTAATCCTTGTTTTTTTAGTCCTCTTCGGACTTTTAACGCTGTTCATGAGCAGTTCCGTCCTCTTCGACTGGTTCGGAATCAGAGCCAAAGAGGGCAATTTTGTGCCTTTTATTGTCTGGGCCAACTGGCTGTGTGGTTTTCTTTATTTAACTGCTGCCTACGCCATTTTAAAAAGCAAAACCTCGTCAAAAATCCCATTGATCAGCGCACTTGTCATTCTGATTATCGCTTACATCGGGCTCTTCATCCATATCGATCAGGGCGGCTTATATGAAAACAAAACGATGGGAGCAATGGCTTTCAGAATCGCCGTTACCACTTTACTTCTTTTAGCAACCATAAAATTTATAAAAAAATGAAAAGAATTCTTTTATCAGCCATCTTCGGTCTGGCAATTTTAACCGCTTGTGAAAAAAAACAGCATAATACCGTAGAAACCACCGAAACAACTGCACAAAATGACCATGCTGAGCATGCCGAGGCAGCCAATTCTACAAATGCCGATGAACATGCCGACGTTTCTGCAAATCTGGAACTCGACAACGGTAAAAAATGGAAGACCAATACCGAGATGCTGCCTTTCATTCAGGAACAGGAAAGGCTCATCAAAGCGTATGATTCCGATACCGGTGATTATAAAAAGCTGGCGGCCGACCTTAATTCAGCCAATGAAAAACTCATCAAAAGCTGCACGATGACGGGTAAATCCCATGATGTACTGCATGTATGGCTTACTGATCATATGAAAAATATTGATCTTCTTGGTAATGCTGTGAACAAGAAAGAAGCTGACCAGATTAGCGACGCCCTGGAAGATTCGATGGAGACCTATCATCAGTATTTTAACTAGAACGAAACCTCGGCCTATAACCAAACCTTCGGAGATTTCTGAAGGTTTTTGCTTTTCCAAAGTTTTTCCATTGAAAATATCAATAGTATTGAATTATGATTATCGTAACAATTAACAGAAATTGGCTTTTTAATACTCAAAGAATTTTGGTAATTTTAAAAACAATTATTAAATATATTTACAATGAGTTCAAAAGTTTATGACAGAGTACAACTGAAAGAAAAGTACGACAACTACATTAACGGTACATGGACACCCCCGGCAAGCGGAAAATATTTTGACGTGATTACGCCTTTAGACGGAACCGTAATGAGCCAGGCGGCCCATTCAAATGAAGAGGATTTGGAACTGGCAGTTAACGCGGCAGAAGCGGCTTTTGCAAGCTGGGGTAAAACATCCGTAACCGAGAGAAGCATCATCCTGAATAAAATAGCCGACCGTATGGAAGCCAACCTGGAAAAAATTGCGGTGGTGGAAACCATGGACAATGGAAAACCGGTAAGAGAAACTCTTAATGCAGATATTCCCCTGGCAATTGACCATTTCAGATATTTTGCAGGTGTAATCCGTGCCGAAGAAGGCTCGCTGATGGAGCTCGATAGTAACACCGTTTCACTCATCGTTAATGAGCCATTGGGCGTCATCGCACAGATTATCCCGTGGAATTTCCCAATCCTGATGGCAGTGTGGAAAATCGCTCCGGCCTTAGCCGCTGGAAACTGTGTCGTTCTGAAACCTGCCGAAAATACACCAATTTCAATCCTGGTGCTTATGGAAATCATAGGCGACCTTCTGCCGCCAGGAGTTCTGAATATTGTAAACGGTTTCGGCGGCGAACTGGGACATGCACTCGTTACCAATAAAAAAGTGGCTAAAGCAGCTTTTACGGGTTCTACAGCCACCGGAAGACTGGTAATGCAGTATGCAACCGAAAATATTATTCCGGTAACCCTTGAACTGGGTGGAAAATCACCAAACGTTTTCTTCGAATCCGTAATGGATGCAGATGATGCGTTTTTCGACAAAGCTCTCGAAGGAGCAGTTCTGTTTGCTCTGAATCAGGGTGAAATCTGTACATGTCCTTCCAGGTTACTGATTCAGGAAAGTATTTACGATAAGTTTATTGAAAGAGTTGTTGAAAGGGTGAAAGCCATTAAAGCCGGCAACCCGTTGGATACATCAACAATGATTGGCGCGCAGGCATCAAAAATACAGTATGATAAAATCCTTAACTATATAAAACTGGGTAAAGAAGAAGGCTGCGAGGTTCTTTCGGGGGGTGATGCCAACAAACTTGAGGGAGATTTGGAGAACGGTTATTACGTTCAGCCAACGCTGCTGAAAGGTCATAACAAGATGAGAGTCTTCCAGGAAGAGATTTTCGGACCTGTTCTGGCGGTAACCACTTTCAAAGACGAGGCCGAGGCTATTGAAATTGCCAACGATACAGTGTATGGTTTGGGTGCAGGTGTGTGGACTCGCGACGCACATCAGCTGTACCAGGTTCCAAGAGCCATCCAGGCAGGTAGAATTTGGGTCAACCAATACCACTCTTATCCTGCAGGAGCACCGTTCGGAGGGTACAAGCAGTCCGGAATTGGAAGGGAGAACCATAAAATGATGCTCGACCATTACCGTCAGACCAAAAATATGCTTATTTCATACAGCAAAGAAAAGTTAGGATTCTTCTAATTGATAATGGCGGATTTACATGATAAATCCGCCTTCTTTTACTTAAATATTCATCATTAATAGATTCCAAATGAAAAAGATATCAAGATTTTCAGCTACTCCCAAAGCACTGGAGCTGGTAAGTCAACTTTCGGAAGAATTTGGCGAGCTGATGTTTTATCAGGCCGGTGGATGTTGCGAGGGCACACAGCCACAATGTTTCCGTAAAGGTCATTTTTATCCCCGTACCAGGGATGTCAGCATTGGAAAAGTTTCAGGCTTTCATTTTTGGGTAGATCATGATCTTTTTGAATACTGGAAGTACAGCCATTTCGAACTAGATGTGCTGGACGGATTCGGCGCAGGGGGTTTTTCTCTGGAAACCGCAAAAAGCAAAACCTTCAAAATCAATTACCGCCTTTTCAGTGAGCAGGAACTCGATAATTTGGAAGATACGCTGCTCTACCATGAATATATGATTCAGGAAAAGGAAAAACAGCAAGGCATATAATTTAAATACTGCTTTAAGGAATCTCTTTAACGCTGCTCCTTTCACAAGCTGTTAATTGCAACACTGACAGAAATATCAAATATAATTTTTACTATTTTTCAGTACCAACAAAATATTAAATTATGGAAACAAAAATTACCCTTTACAAAAAACAAAATTACCTGAGAAAAGTCCCTTCATACGGACTTTTGAACAAACGGCTGTTTTCTGCTGTCATAGGATTAATGATGATGGCCGGTTACACTACTACCAAAGCGCAAACAACTTTAGTAGTACCCGACAGTAATGAGGGTAGCGCATTCATCGGGCCTTATGGCAATGCCGCAAGACAGTTACAGATGATTATCGACGATACCCTACTCACCTCGCTTGTCGGAAAAAACCTTACTTCAATTTCATTCAGGCTTCCGGCCAGCACCTCTACGAGTTGGCCGCCAAACAGTCTGACGATGTCTGCCTTTGATATTTATCTTAGTGAGGGTGTAGAACCTGCGCAGCGGCAGCTTAATTTTTCAGCCAATGTGGTGGGTACCCAAACTCAGGTGCGCTCTGGAACCTTACAGATTCCTGCTGGCGCGTTAACTATTGGTTCAAATCCAAATGACTTCAGCTTTAAGATTACTTTTACAAGTGCATGGCAATATACCGGTGGCAATCTCCTGATCGAAGTCCGGCACAGCGGAACCGGAATATCTTCAAGAAGTGTTCAGGCAGCTTCTACAAGTTCGGCAGGTTATGGAACATTATATTCAGCGCTTTGGCAATCCACAGGCGACGTTTTACAGGGCAATTTCACACAGGTTGAAATTACCGCCGATGGTCCTTTAGGTGCGAATTCCGTTAAAGTCGGTGCAGGTACAAATGTTTATCCCAATCCGGTGAAAGACACGCTTTTTATTAAATCTGAAAAGCAGTTTACTTCTTATTCGGTTTATAATATGACCGGACAAATGGTTGGTTCAGATAAAATCTTCGGAAAGGTGATTGATCTTTCACATCTTCAGACAGGTTCTTATGTACTGAAACTGACTGATAAGGATGGGAATACCGAATCTGCAAAGTTTATCAAAAAATAGGTTCTGAAAAGTGTGAACACTTTCCAATTACATCATTATCAGTGTTAAATTTTAGAAAAGATATTTCTCCGGAAATGTCTTTTTTCTGAAGACATGGCACGTTCCAAATATCGTGTAATACGGTTTGCTGTCAGGATCTCAGCGATAAAACCCCGGGCCTATTATTCCTGAAGTATTTTCGCTTCTTCCCACAGTTCATCCATCTGTTCCAGAGAGAGGTCTTCCAGTTTTAAATCTTTAGCCAAAGCCAACTCTTCCATTTTCTGAAAACGGGAAATAAATTTGATATTGGTTCTTTCCAAGGCTGAGTCCGGATTAATGCCTGAAAGTCTGGCATAATTAATCAGCGAAAAGAACACATCGCCCAGCTCCTGCTCTTTTTTGTCGGGATCGGTTTCCGCATGAAATTCTGTGAGTTCCTCATCCACTTTTTTCCAGGCATCCTCGGCACTGGCAAATTCGAAACCGATTCCTTTTACTTTGTCCTGAATACGGTAGGCTTTTACCATGCTCGGTGTTCCCTTGGTCACGCCGGAAAGCACTGATTTGTTGCCTTCTTTCAGTTTGAGTTTTTCCCAGTTCTGCTTTACTTCCTCTTCGTCCTGAACCTCAACATCGCCATAAATATGTGGATGGCGGAAGATCAGTTTTTCATTCAAGGCATTAATGACATCAGCGATATCAAAACTCCCTTTCTCTGAGCCAATTTTAGCGTAAAAGACCAGATGCAGCAATACATCACCAAGCTCTTTCTTGATCTCCTGTAAATCTTCTTCCAATAAAGCATCTGAAAGTTCGTATACTTCTTCAAGGGTCAGGTGGCGAAGGCTCTGCAAATCCTGTTTCCGATCCCATGGACATTTTTCGCGGAGATCATCCATAATGTCTAAAAGGCGGGAAAAGGCTTCGAGTTTCTGTTCTTTGGTGTTCATATGCTGGGGTCAGGCGTTTGATGTTGGGTGATGGAAGTTCATGCCGGAATTTGGATGACTATATACAAATTTACGTTATTAATGCAAAAAACCTTGCCGGGTTAAGACAAGGTTTTTAATTCGAATCACTATTGTTTAGCCCATTTTTCTGTGGGTGCTTTTCGGGGCACCTTTTGCAGAAGAAGTTGAAGCTTTTACTTTAGGTGCAGCTGGCTTTTCAGTTTTCGGTGCCGCTTTTTTTGCAGTTTTTTTCTCTGTAACCTCAGCAGCAGGTTGTTCCTCCGTTTTTTCTTCAGCAGGAACTTCTGCTTTTACGAAACTTTCAGGAGTGATATATCCAGCTTTGTTCAGGATATTGTACCATTGCGCCAATTTCTTGATATCTGAAACATAGACTCTTTCGGTATCATAATCCGGTAGAGATTCCGTCATGAATGCTCTTAATTCTGCGTCTGTGGATTTGTGAGAAATCGCTTCTTTATAATCGTTGTTTTTAGCAACATTTTCGAATACTTCAAATAAAGGAACTTCTTTATCGAAAGTAAACATCGCGATATTATCGAGCAAACTAACCTGAGAAGTGTTGCCAATGCTCACTTTTTTCTTGGATAGTACATCTTCAATGATAAATCCGTTTTTCAACTGGGAGATTAACTTAAAAAGTCCCGGTTTACCGGAGATGGAGATTATTTTTTCTAACTGCATTTTTCTTATTTTTTATAGTTTTTTAATTCGTTTTTTATTTCGGGAACCTCATTTTGTAATTTACCGCTACCTCGCCCTGAGAAATCTTGTTCAGTTTGCCCTTCACCAGTTTTTTCTTGAGTGAACTTAAATGATCTGTAAACAGTATTCCTTCAATATGGTCGTATTCGTGCTGAATAACGCGCGCTCTCATGTCTGAGAAGGTGTCGGTATGTTTAACGAAATTTTCGTCATAATATTCGATCACGATGGTTTCTTTACGTTTTACATCTTCGCGCACATCAGGAATTGAAAGACATCCTTCGTTGAATTTCCATTCTTCACCGGACTCTTCAAGAATCGTTGCATTAATAAGCACTTTTCTGAAATCCTTGAGTTCATGAGCAATATCTGCGTAGTCTTCGTCCTCAGCCAGTGGTGACAGATCTACTACGAAAAGGCGGATATCGAGACCAATCTGCGGTGCTGCAAGCCCAATCCCGTTCGCAGATTCCATGGTATCGAACATGTTTTTTATCAGTTCATCAAGTTGCGGATAATCTCTGTCGATCTCGTGACAGTGCTTGCGTAAAACTGCGTCGCCAAATGCACGTATTGGTAATATCATCTTTGTTTCTGTTCTAAAAAATTCTGCAAAATAAGGGTTGCACTTACTTTATCAATTAACCCTTTTTCTTCTCTTTTCTTCTTGGTTTTCCCGCTTTGGGAAATATAAAACGAGGCCATTTTCGAGGTAAACCGCTCATCAAAACGGTGAACTTCAATTTCAGGAAACTGATTTTTAAATTTCTCAATAAAGCCTGAAATATCTGTTTCGATTTCCGAAAGGTTGCCCTTGAGATCTGTGGGAAGTCCTACTACAATAGCCTCCACCCTGTTTTCAGCAAAGTAACGGTTACAGAACTGAAAAATATTCTGGGTTTCTACGGTATCCAAACCGCTGGCAATAATCTGCATCTCATCGGTTACAGCAATGCCACAGCGTTTTTTACCGTAATCCACCGCCATAATTTTTCCCATAGTCTGCAAATTTACAAATATTTGTGCTTGCTTACAAAATTTAAAAAAAGGTGACATTTATCAAGTTAAACTCCCGGTAATAAGTGCGGAATCTGCCTAACTTTAATCATTGGTTTATTCTTCATGTAAACTGAAGTTTCAGAATGACAGAATGAAAAGAAGTGATTGTAAAAGAGAAGCTAACAACTTCTCTTTTTTTTAAGTAATTTTATTTCCCCAAAAAACAGCCAAGTATGAAAACCCTTATTCTCGTTCGACATGCTAAAAGCGACTGGCCCGAAGACACGGATGATTTCGACAGACCACTTGCTGACCGTGGCCTGCACGATGCCGAAAAAATGTCCTCTTATCTGAAACAAAATAATGTGGAGATTGAGAAGTTCGTGTCCAGTCCCGCGCTGCGCGCACTCAGCACCTGCAATATTTTTAATAAGTCTTATCAAATTGAGGTAGAGACGAACAGAAAGCTGTATAATGCAAATGAAAATAATTTCGAGTCTGTTATTTATGATCTGAACGATGACGTGAATTCTGTAGCGATGTTCTCCCATAACAACGGGATTTCCAACTTCGCGAATATGATCAGCGGAGATATTTTTGCGTTTCCAACATGCGGTGTTGCGGGATTTCAGGTAGATTGTGAGTCGTGGGCGGATTTTGACGGTGCGAAGAAGAAGCTGCTGTTTTTTTATGAACCAAAGAAGATTTGATGTTCGTATTTTAGAACAATTGATTTTAAAGAATTTCGTTTACCGCAAAAGACTTTTGCACTTTTCAATTCCTTCTGATGAATATTCAAACGCTAAGGCCGCAAGGAATATTTTTCTTCAGCAATAAATAAGAGCGCAAAGGCGTTTCACTTAGCAAGGGCAAGCTTTTTACTAAATCAGAGGCAACCATTTTATCACAAAACTTTTTTAATCTTTGGCAGATCCTAAGACATTATAACTTTTGTGACTTTTGTGGTAAATTGATTCAATAATGTTTTAAACGCTAAGGCCGCAAGGAGTATTTTTCTTCAGCGATAAATAAGAGCGAAAAGGCGTTTCACTTAACAAGGGCAAGGCTTAAACTAAATCAGAGGCAACCATTTTATCACAAAACTTTTTTAATCTTTGGCAGATCC
>JAECQR010000003.1 GCA_015999765.1 Flavobacteriia bacterium | reverse complement strand
CCAATTTTTTATCCACTATTGACTTACGTATTACAACCCAAAAGAAAATAATTGATGATTTAACCGTATTAAAAAATAATATTGTTAAAAAGCTATTTGAAAACGAACTTAAATTCAAAAATGGAGATAAAGATTTTCAAAAGTGGGAAAAGAAAAGGCTCACCGAAATATCAAAGGAACATTTAAATAAAAATCAAGGCAATTTATATTCTGAAGTATTTTCTGTATCCAAACATAAAGGAGTAATCAATCAAATCGAACACTTAGGCAGATCCTTTTCTGCTAAAGATATTGCGCATTACAAAGTGGTTTACCCAGGAGATCTGGTCTACACAAAAAGTCCCACTTCAGAATTTCCATTTGGAATTATAAAGCAAAATAGAACTGGTAGAACAGGGGTTGTTTCTCCCTTATACTGTGTTTTTACGCCAGAAACATTCGAATTAGGTTATTTACTTCATGAATATTTTAATTCGCCTGTAAACACTTATAATTATTTAAATCCTTTGGTGCAAAAAGGAGCAAAAAATACGATGAATATTAATAATGAAACATTCTTAAATGGTGCGAAACTTCTAATTCCTATCGATAAAATTGAACAAACATCTATTTATACTACGCTTTCTTTGTTAGCTGACAAAATTGATGTGGAGGAAAAAATATTGATTAAATATGAAAGTCAGAAAAAGTATTTACTTGCCAATTTGTTCATCTAGACGGAACCTTATCAAGGTTGATTAAGCAAAAAGATTTGCCAAAAGATATTTCTTTTGTAGTTCGTATTGGGATAAGATTTTTTTTTCTGTTTCAATCTTTTCATCAATGGAAGAAAGAAAGTTGGCTATTTTAGTCTGTTCTTTTTTTGAAGGTATTTTTACTTTTTCATTTTTATAATCTTTGAAATAAATATGAGGAATTGTACTTCCAGTTACATATTTTGTAAAATCAATATTGCTTAATTGATAAAATAGAAACTGTACATTTACATCAAGTTTAGGTTTAATGATTTCCATAGTACCCAAGACAGAAGATTTTCCTTCACAGAAAAATAATCTGCCAACACCTGCACCATCTTTCACAATGCTGATGTAATCATTCTCTTCTTCATAAAAATCAATTTTTCTTAACACTCCGGAAGCACCATATATAATGTAATTTCCAAAATTATCTTCTATTTTATTTGCTGAAATATTTGAAGATTCTTTGTGGCAAATATTTTCTAATGTACTTGGCACCCAGCTGTTGAAATTATTTCCCTCCTCATCTTTAAACCTAAATGTCCCTGAAAATATCTTTTCGCGGAAAACTTTGATTAAGGTTTCTAATTGTTCAATTATTTTCTTTTGGGTGTGAATGCGAGAATTGACTAATTGAATTATTTGTCCAATCTTTTTTCTCTCATCTGAATTTGAAGGATAAGAAATCAATGAAGATGAAACTAAGTTCCAATCTGCCCTAGGCATTTTTGAACCACTTGAAATTTCTGTAAGTGAGATGAAAGAATTTGATTGCACAAATGCATAAAGATAATTTGAATCTAAAATCGAGCTATTTAAAACCCAAATTTCAGAAGAGCAAACTCCATCAAAATCAACTAAATAATATTTCTTTAGATACGGTCGTAGTTTTCCAAAAAGTATGTCTCCAGAATTAAATATGTTTTTAATGCTTTTTTGATTTTTGGAATCAAATGTTGACAGTAATTCTCCTGAGTCTTGAGATAAACTTTCTAATTCTATACTAGGATAATTTACATCATTAGTTTCGGGATTATATTTTTTAGATTTTGATGAAATAACCTTTGAAATATAATTTTCTTCCCATTCATCCTTAAACCCCGGAAATCTTAAAGTTGGAAATGTAGCTATCGATAATTTTAAATCTCAAATTTGAAAGATTTGTAATCCTAAATCTCAAAGTCTTATATTTTGAGATTAATCAAAAATAAACTTATGAATTCAAAAAAGACTTTTGCCCAAATTGCTACGCTTTGGAAAACCGACAAAAAAATGTACGTGAAACGATCGACAATCTCTGCCTATGTCATATTGCTTGAGAATCATTTGCTGCCGGTCTTTGGGAAATGTACGGAGGAAATTACAGAAGCAGAAGTACAGCAGTTCGTGTTCCAAAAACTTAATCAGGGCTTAAGTCAGAAAAGCATTAAGGATGTCTTGATCGTGATGAGAATGGTGCTGAAGTTTGGTGCAAAACACAAACTGTTAACGTATACTCCTTTTGACATCCAGTATCCAACCGTTCGTGAAAGTCAAAACATTGAAGTGTTGAGTAAAACCAATCAGAAGAAAATCATGAACTATATCCAGGAGCATTTTACGTTCCGGAACCTTGGAGTTTATATCTGTCTGTCTTCTGGCATCCGCATCGGAGAAATCTGTGCGTTGGCATGGGAAGATATTGATACAGACAACGGCGTCATTCATATCCGCAAAACCATTCAGAGGATCTATATGATTGAAGACGGTAACCGGAAAACCGAACTGCTGCTGGATACGCCCAAGACGAAAAACTCCATCCGGGAAATACCAATGAGCCGTGATCTGCTGCGTATGCTGAAGCCTTTTAAGAAAATTGTTAATCCCGCTTTTTTTGTCTTAACCAATGATGCAAAGCCCACCGAGCCCCGAACCTACAGAGCCTATTATAAGAATCTGATGGCCGCGCTGGAGATACCGGAACTGAAATTTCACGGGTTGAGACACAGCTTTGCCACCCGGTGTATTGAGAGCAACTGCGATTACAAGACGGTGAGCGTGCTGCTGGGACATTCCAATATCAGCACCACTTTAAACCTCTACGTACATCCCAATCTGGAACAGAAGAAGAAGGCGATTGAACAGATGTCTAAAGCTTTGAAGTGATTTCCTTAACTTTGACAAGGTACTTGTATAACTTTTTGTTGTTCAGCGCATAAGTTTACCGCATTTTGTTGTATAATTGACAACAAAATGTTGTATAATAAACAAATTGTTGTAAATTTGCAGCAACAGTACACACCACGCTACCCGCAGAACAGCGTCCCAGGGTGTGTCTTTTGCTTTTTATAGGGTTAATCTTCGCAATATTTTTCTTACTTTTACAATATTGCTAACCTTACGAATGTTCATAAAAGGCCCCACTACAGTACCCGAACAAATACAACTTTTAAAATCCAGAGGACTCACCATTGATGATGAGAATCTGGCATTTCAGTACTTATCTCATGTGAGTTACTACCGATTAGGAGAATATTGGTATTCACTGCAATCTGATAAAGAAAATCATCTGTTTAAACCCCGATCCATATTTTCCGATGTCATTTTTCTATATGAATTTGACCGTGAATTGCGGATGCTTCTGTTTGATGTGATTGAAAGAATAGAGATCAGTCTACGAACAAAATTGATTTATCATTTGTCTCATGAGTACGACCCCTGGTGGTTTCAAAACTTTGATCTGTTTACTGATAACTTGGCTTTGGTTAAAACATTGTCAAATATCGAAGAAGAAATATCGAGGTCAAAGGAAAAGTATATCAAAGACCATTTTAAAAAACATAAGGACGACCAAAGGTTTCCGCCAGCCTGGAAAACGCTGGAGCAGACCAGTTTTGGTTCACTGTCTAAACTGTACGGAAATCTAAAAAACAACATTGCTTCTAAGGATGTTATCGCCCAGGAATTGGGTGCTGTAAATCACACTTACCTGCCAAGCTGGCTGCAGAGCATTGCACAAATCAGAAATTATTGTGCCCATCACTCCAGACTCTGGAATAAAAATTTACCAGGCAGTCCTAAGCTACTCTCTAAGCCGCCTTTTGACTGGGTAAACGATGTTCCCAAACAACATGAGTTCCAGCATTTATACATTCACCTCTGTCTGATGAAGTACCTCATCAACATCATTTATGCTGAAAATGACTTCACCACCAGATTATCTGCACTCTTTCATAAATATCCATCGGTAGATCCCAATGCTCTCGGAATGAAACCTAATTGGGAAGAAGAAAAACTTTGGAAAAAATAAAACTCAAAATAAAACCATGTCGAGCCAACCCGAATATATTTTAGAACAGAAACTTGTTGAGCAGTTAGCAGAACTGGGTCACAAAAGGATAAAAATCAGCAATGAGGCTGATCTGATCCGCAACTTAAAAGTACAGCTCGAGGTTCATAATAAGAAAATATTTTCGGATAAAGAGTTTGAAAAGATTCTTAACCATCTTTCCAAAGGAAATGTGTTTGAGAAAGCAAAGTTACTGCGCGACCGTTTTCAGTTTACCAGAGACGACGGATCCTCAGAATGGATTGAATTCATCAATCAGGATCACTGGTGTCAGAACCAGTTTCAAGTGACGCAGCAGATTGCTCAACATGGTGAATACAAAAACCGGTACGATGTGACCATACTTATTAACGGATTGCCGCTGGTGCAGATCGAGCTGAAAAGGCGCGGGCTGGAAATGAAGGAAGCGTTCAACCAGATCAACAGATATCATCATCAGTCTTTCACTTCGGGAAGTGGGTTGTTCAATTATGTGCAGCTTTTCGTCATCAGCAATGGGGTCAATACCAAATATTATTCAAACAACGCGAAGCAGAGTTTTAAACAGACCTTTTACTGGTCCGATGAGGAAAACAACACGATTACCCAGCTCGACGAATTTGCACAGGCGTTTTTAGAGCCCTGTCATATTGCCAAGATGATCACCAAGTATATTGTGCTCAACCAGACTTACAAAATACTGATGGTACTTCGGCCTTACCAGTATTACGCCGTAGAAAAGATTGTAGAAAAGGTAAGGAATACGGACAATAACGGGTTTATCTGGCATACCACGGGATCCGGAAAAACACTTACCGCCTTTAAAGCAAGTCAGATTCTGAAAGAAATTCCTAAAGTAGAAAAGGTAGTGTTTGTGGTTGACAGAAAAGATCTCGATTACCAAACGCAGAAGGAATTTGATGCGTTTGAGAAAGGAAGTGTAGATGCTACGGAAAATACGCATCACCTGGTAAAGCAACTCTCAGATAACACCAAGCTGATTGTTACCACCCTCCAAAAACTGAATACTGCCATCACCAAAGAAAAACACGGCCGGAAAATAGAGCGGCTGAAAGATAAGAAGGTGGTTTTTATTTTTGATGAATGCCACCGGAGTCAGTTTGGGGAAACGCACCAGAACATCAGAAAGTATTTTGGGAAAGCGCAGATGATTGGTTTTACAGGAACCCCGATTTCTGAAAAAAATGCCGTGGGAAAACTTGAAGGAGTACCAGCGACCACCAATATGCTTTTCGGTGATTGCCTGCATAAATATGTCATTACCGATGCCATCCGGGACGACAATGTTCTGAAATTTTCAGTGGAGTACGTAGGACGTTATAAAGAGAAGGAAGGAAGCAATACCTATATTGATACGGAAGTGGAGGGCATCAATACTCAGGAACTTCTCGAAAGTCCTCAGCGTATTGAAAAAATTACCGATTATATTATTTCCGAATATGGCAGAAAAACCCATCAGAAAACATTCAATGCCATGTTTTGTGTGAGCAGTATCGACGTGCTTCAGAAATACTATGATCATTTCCAGACGAAAAAAGAAGAGGGGAAACACGGACTCAAAGTAGCCACCATTTTCAGTTACGGAACTAATGAAGATGCTAAGGAGGCCGACGGAAATTACGAAGAGGCGGATGAACTGGCGATGGTTGCGGAACCTGCCGCGCAGTATGGAGATTCCCACAGCAGGAATGTTCTGGAAAGGTATATTGGGGATTACAATGAGATGTTCGGAGCCAACTTTACTACGAAGGACAGTCAGAGTTTCTACAACTACTATAATGACATTGCCAAGAAAGTAAGAAACAAAGATCTGGACCTCATCATCGTCGTTAATATGTTCCTGACCGGATTCGACAGTCCCCAACTTAACACCCTGTTTGTTGATAAAAACCTCAAATACCATGGCCTGATCCAGGCATTCTCCAGAACCAATAGAATCTTAGGAGAGAAAAAATCTCAGGGAAATATTGTCTGTTTCAGAAACCTGAAATCAGCTACTGATGAAGCGGTGACTTTATTTTCAAACAAAGAAAGCATCAACGAGATCATCATTCAACCTATTGAAGACTATATTGAATTGTTCAATGCCGCCTTGCTGAAACTGAAAGTAGTGGCTCCGGAGATTTCCAGTGTAGACCGTTTTCAGACAGAACAGGAACAGTTTGAATTTGTACAGGCGTTCCGGGAAGTCATGAGGATGCTGAATGTGTTAAAGTCTTTCGCTGATTTCAGTTTTGATGCTCTGGATATGGATGAATTTGAATTCGACGGTTATAAAAGCAAGTACCTTGATATCTGGACTGCCACCCATCCGAAAACTGGCGGAGAGGGGAAAGTCAGTATTTTAGATGATGTCGATTTTGAGCTCGAACTGATTCACCGCGATGAAATTAATGTCAGTTATATTCTGACGCTATTGGCCAGTTTGAAAGATTCTGATCTGAAAGGCGCCAAGCGCGAACAGAAGATGAAAGAAATCCGTGAGATTCTATCCGGTGATGCACAGTTGCGCAGCAAGAAGGTTTTGATTGAGAAGTTCATCGAGGAAAATCTGCCTTTAATTCAAAATGGTGATTCAGTAAGTGACGAATTTGAAAGTTACTGGAATAAAGAGAAAATAGCGGCCTTTGAAAAGATTGCCGAAGAGGAATCGCTTAATAAAGCCCAGTTTCAGGAAACGATCAATCAGTTTCTGTTTACGTCTAAGGTGCCAAAACTGAGTGAAGCATTACAACTGCTGGAAATTAAGCCGAAACTCACGGAAAGAAATAATATCGGAAAGCGAATCATCCAGAAAGTGCAGGATTTCGTGGAGGTGTTTATTGAAGGGGTTGAAGGGTAGTTTAGAATAATATCATTTTTTGAAAATATGAAAGCAAATGAATTGCAAATTATCAACTTTTTGCAGGCTCCAAATGTGCAGTTTGTAATCCCGGTGTATCAGCGGAATTATGACTGGACGAATTCCGAATGCCGGGAACTGCTCAATGATATAATATCTGTGCAGGAGCAGGACAGAGGTACGCACTTTATTGGCAGCATTGTATTCGTGCATGAAGGCACGTACAGTACCAGCGAAGTAAAGGAATTGGTAATCATCGACGGGCAGCAGCGTTTAACCACCATCAATATCCTGTACGTTGCACTTTACCGTTTTGCCAAAGATAACAGCATGGCCGATGATGCCGAAAGACTCTACAACATGTATCTGACCAATCAGTATGTTAAAAACGAATCCAGCAAATTAAAGTTAAAACAGACCGATACCAATTCCCTCGCCTTCAAAGCGATAATGATGGGAACAGAAAGTCCATCAGGTACCTTTTCGAACGTTACGGAAAACTATAACTATTTCAGGAGCATTATTACGGAGAACAACTTCAATCTGATTCTGGGCGGCCTGAACCGGCTTATTTTTGTTGAAATCTCGCTGGAGCGCGACAAAGACGACCCACAGCGGATTTTCGAAAGCCTGAACTCGACCGGTTTAGATTTATCGCAGTCAGACTTGATCAGGAATTTTATTTTAATGGACCTTCCGCCAAAAGACCAAAACAGAATATTTGAAACCATTTGGAATCCCATTGAAGAAAATGCAAAAGACCTTATAAAACAGAATTCGTTGGTCTCCGAATATATACGGGACTACCTAACATTGCGTAACAAGAAAATTCCCAACAAGAATAAAGTATATACGGAGTTCAAGAGTTTATATGCGAACAAAAAAGACGAAGCATTCCAACAGGAGCTTGAAAACATAAAGTCCTTATCGGTTCACTATAAAATGTTTATCAATCCGGCCTCCGTATTAGACCCGGGCATTAAAAAAGAGCTCGATTATATCAACCGGCTGGAGATCAATGTGGCATATCCCTTTTTATTGCAAGTCTTTGAAGACGCTGAAAACGGCTTGCTGTCAAAAGAAGATTTAATCCGGGTGCTCAAATTAATTCAGAGTTATGTTTGGCGAAGGTTTATTGTAGGCTTGCCTACCAATGCGCTCAATAAAATATTTATGACGCTGTATACCGAGGTCGACGCAGAAGAATATTACGCTTCAGTTGCAAAGGCCCTAATTAAAAAGAAGGGGAGTGGCAAGTTCCCGACTGATGAAGATCTAAAAACAGCCCTCCGCGACAAAGACCTCTACAACACCCAACCCAAGAACAGAAATTACCTGTTTGAAATGTTGGAGAATTATAACAACCGCGAGTTCGTAAACACAAACCATGAACAAATTACGATAGAACATATCTTCCCTCAACATCCCAGCGACCAGTGGAACACAGACTTAAAACCTGAAGAATTTCGTGCCTTTAAAGAGAAACACCTTAACACCATTGGTAACCTTACCTTGTCAGGAAATAACGGAGCCTTAGGCAACAAATCTTTTTCGCAAAAAAAAGAGATGAACGTGGCTGGCAATGAACAGGGCTACCGGTATAGCAGATTGTGGCTGAATTCGTATTTAAAATCCATTGATAGATGGAGCATTTCGAATTACGAAGAAAGACACAGCATGATCTGTGAGAGATTTTTGAAAATATGGGAGTTTCCACCTGTGGAAATTCCAGAGGCTGAAAACGCTGAGGAACAGAACATTTTTGATGCAGAAAGTCCAACACATAAAAAACTGGAATATTTTATTTTCCAAAACACCAGGGTGGAAATGGAGTCGGTGGCCCAAATGTATTTTTATGTGGTGAGAAATCTGTACGAAATGAACTCGCAGCTGCTGCTCGGCAATCAGGAACTTTTAAAAATAACAAGAAATGCTCACGATTTCCGGGCGCCGCAGGAAGTGATTAATGGTTGGTTTATCGAATCCAATATTGACAGCAACTCTAAATTCTCAGTACTGAAAAGGTTGCTTACTTTATTCCAAATGGAAGATGAACTCTACGTAAAATACCTGACCGGAACTGCGGGCCAGGCGGAACCCAATAGATTTGCGATACGCAAAAAATACTGGCAGCAATTACTGCCACTCATTATTCCTCATAATTTGTTTTCGAATGTCAATCCTTCAAAAGAACATTGGTTAAGCACGGGAGCGGGGATTGGAGGGTTATCTTATACCATAGCAGTAACACGCTCCGATATCCGCATCGAACTAACCATACTTACCGCCAGCCAGGAAAAAAACAAAATGTATTTCAACAGATTGCTTAAAAATAAAGAGGTCATAGAGCAGGCTTTTGGAAAACCCCTCGCCTGGGAAGAGTTACCCGAAAATAAAATGAGCCGTATTAAATACGAACTCTTGAATGTGAGTATATTTAACGAAGCTGACTGGGGGGAAATGAATGAATTTTTTGTGCAGAATCTCCCAAAGTTTGAACAAGCGTTTAGACCGTTTATTAGCAGCTTACGGTAACGCCCTATCTGCGTAAGCAGCATAATTCACAGATTGTAGATAATACGAATAATGTTCGACAAGTTAGGAGATAAGATACGACATTGAGAAAGCTAAATTTCCTTTAATCGTTTTTTGAAATATATAAACCAGAAATAATGAAGAGTCCTTTTGATCTTATGCTGCCCCAGTTACCATTTTATAAAATTGTTAAAGATGGCATTTTAACAGATATAATAACACTAGATGCAGTAAATGATATCAATATTTTTATCGGTTCAAATAACAGCGGGAAAAGTCTGTTCATGAGAAAACTCATGGCGTCACAAACCTATACCTATGTAAACCGATTACAATTTAATTTAGCAAACGAGTTAATCAAATCTTTTAGATTTTCCTCCTCATATTCCAGTCAAGATTTAGAACTATTCGAAGTAAATAAGGATTTGCCCCGAGTGATTACCTCACGAGAAAACCGAAGGCCGTTTATTAATAATCCTGACAAAATAAGCGGAATATTACATTACGAAGAACCCAAGGTTATTTTTATTCCTGTCTTACGCTCAGCACATAGCTTATATGATGAAGTGTCTCAACGTGATGCGCCACGTAGCCTTGGTAGTGAAAGGTATAAGTTTAATAAAATAGAGGATGATATTTTTTTAAATACCATAAGACACAATTATGAAGAATTGCAGTCTGATAGCATCGAAATATTCACTGGTCTGGATTTATATAAGGAAATTCTTAATTCTAGAAATAGTGACAGAAATACACGATTAAAATTTCAAGCTTTTGAGGACTTTGTCGGAGAAAATTTTTTTAATGGACAGAAAGTTGACATTGTTGCTAACTTTAATAAAAGAGAAAGTTTGTCAGGTAAAAATACGAATGAACAAATTACACTTTCATTTGAAAAAGAGAAAGGCACATACAAACTGCATGATTTAGGTGACGGTATTCAAGCTCTAATTATTCTACTGTTTAAAATATTTATGGCGGAAGATGGCACCTACATATTTATAGACGAACCCGAAATTAATCTGCATCCGGGAATGCAACGCGTTTTTTTGGAGCAAATTACGTCGAACGAGTTTTTAAAAAAGAAGAAATTAAGGTATTTTATTTCGACCCATTCGAATCACCTTATGGATCTAACCCTTGACCTTTCAAATGTTTCTATATATTCTTTTTCACCAACAATTACCGGGGACCGTGAAAAACATCTTATTATTAAGAATGTGAATGCGGGAGATAATTCAGTTTTAAAGAATATTGGTGTAAATAATTCCGCTGTCTTCATGGCTAACTGCAGTATATGGGTTGAGGGTATATCAGACAGAAACTATATTAAAGCTTTTTTACAATCATACTGTAAATTTCACAGGAAGCAATATCCGAAGGAAGATATCGACTATGCTTTTTTTGAGTACGCTGGCAGTAATATAGATCATTATTTTTTTAACGAAAATGTTGATGATGAACATTCGAGAGAAGATGTCGCTAGAAACATAAAAGCCTTAGCATTGTCAAATAGAATATTTTTGTTGGCAGACAGCGATGATGCTCAGGTAGGCTCCGCAAAACATGCCCGTTTAGCAAAGTTAATGAAGGCGGAGTCAGATACATTTACTCCCAGAATTCTTGATAAATACCGCGAAATTGAAAATCTGTTTCCAAAAGAAGTTTGGAGTCGCATTCTAATCCATTTTTGCAATAAGGATGTAACTGAAAAACTAGGGCAAGCCCATGTTGAAGACAAAATTAATGATGTCCTTAAAGGCGTAAATATGAATGCGTTCAGAAAGAAATATATAGGAAATTTTTTGAATGAAATAAGAGAGAAACTCGGCAGAGAAGGTCATCAATTCCTATTAAATCGCTCAGAATACAACCATAATAATGATAATCAGTACGGAACGTTAAAAAACAAAAGATGGTTGAGCGAAATATTACTGCATGAAGAGCTTAGTTGGGAAGTATATCAGAAAAATGCAGACCTAAAGGAATTGACAGCTGAAATATACCGGTTTATTACTGAAAAGTAAGCTTTTTTTATGTTTAGGGTATTAAAACATTATAGTTAAGCAAGGCCAAGTAGTGCTATTCCAAGCTGTTCCTGTTCAACAAACAGCAATGAGTTTCTAGAAGGATACTTTTAAGGGTTAACAGAGTTTTTTAAATTTCTGAAACCGAAGATATAGAGTACAAAGCTGTAGAGGTCGGTAACTATGTTAGAGTATTTGTACGGGATAGAAATTTAGTATTTTTTCTTTAATCTATTAATAAAACAAAACAAATGAAAATAAATTCTATCCAGATTCAAAATTTCAGAAAATTACAATCTTGCACAATAGATTTCTCTGAAAAAGAAACAATTTTTGTAGGGGCAAATAATAGTGGTAAAACTACAGCAATGGATGCTTTGATGATTTTCCTTAAAACGAAAAGTTTCAAACCCCAAGATTTTACACTTTGTCATTGGAAAAGTTTAAATGAGATTGGAGTAAAATGGATTACAGCAGATGAGCTGAAGGAAGAAGATAAGTCTATAAAACTATTAGAGCAATATCTTCCAGTATTAGATTTATGGATTGAAGTTGAAAACTCGGAGCTTCATTATGTAAGTCACATAATTCCTACTTTGGATTGGAAAGGGGGTCTATTAGGAATTAGGCTTAGATTTGAACCTAGAGATATGGATGTATTAATAAAAGAATTCATAACTCTGTATAATAAATCAAACAAGCTTTCGCAAGAAAAGGGAAAAGATTTCAAACTATGGCCAAAAACATTTTGGGATTTTTGTGAACGTAAACTTAATGCTTATTTTATAATCAAAACTTATTTGCTTGATCCTGAAAAGTATGATGAAAAGCAAGAATTGTTAGATAATAATATAGCGCTAGATGGAGATGTTTTAAAAGGTCTAATAAAAATAGATATTATTAATGCTCAAAGAGGATTCAGTGATGCAAATTCAGAAACTGTTGAAAATAATAGCAGGAATCTATCTTCACAATTAAGAGCTTATTATGATAAACATCTTAATCCGACATTAGACCCAACTGAAAAAGATATAGATGCACTAGAGTCAATCAATAATGCTCAGGATGATTTTGATAAGAATTTAAAAGAAAGCTTTAAAACATCTCTTTCAGAACTTGAAGGATTGAATTATCCCGGATTTGGCAATCCTCAAATCCAATTATCGACTAAAGTTTCAACAGCTGACGGTCTTCAGCACGATTCAGCGGTAAAATATTATCTTGATAAGGACTTATCGTTGCCGGAAAAGTATAATGGATTAGGATATCAAAATCTTATATCAATCATCTTCAAATTAATACGTTTTAGAGATGAATGGATGAGAGTTGGTAAAAATGCAATAACTGAAGATGAAGTTATAGAACCATTACACTTGATTTTAATAGAAGAACCAGAAGCTCATTTACATGCACAAGTGCAACAGGTTTTTATTAAAAAGGCTTATGAGGTATTGCGTAATAATGTGAATTTAAAATATAATAAAGATTTTACAACGCAATTAGTCATTAGTACTCATTCTAGCTACATTGCTCACCAAAAATTTGAAAGTTTAAGATATTTTAGAAGAAATAATTCTTTAGCTCTTCCCACATCGGAAGTGATTAGTCTAAAATCAGCTTTTGGCGAAAAAGATAAAGAGACGGAAAAATTTGTAATTCGATATCTTAATACAACACATAATGATTTGTTTTTTGCCGATGCTGTAATTTTAGTAGAAGGTCCTGCCGAACGAATTCTCGTGCCACATTTCATAAAGAATGAAAATTGTTTATTGGATAGCTGTTATGTGACCATTTTAGAGATTGGCGGAAGTCATGCACATAGATTAAAATCCTTAATTGAAAAATTAGGTTTGATCTGTTTGGTTATTACTGATGTTGATTCTATCAATCCTTACGATAATGGAAAGAAATGTCAACCAGAGATAAATAAAAATTACAAAACTAATAATGACACCCTCAAAACTTGGCACCCACAAAAAGAATCCTTGGATGAATTGTTGAGTTTAGACTCCAACGATAAAATAAAGAAAGATTTACCTATTAGAGTAGCTTATCAAAAAGGAATCGAATTTGACAATGCGGGCAACAAAATCATTGTTTATCCCTACACATTTGAAGATGCATTGGTAATTGAGAACAAGGATAGCTTTAAAGTTATTGCTGATGCTACGGGGCTTTTGAAAAAAATGGTAGAGGCATCTAAGAAAGATGATTTGAAAGAATTAGTGAAAGAAACATACGCAATCATTATCGATAAACAAGCCAAAAAAGCAGAATTTGCCCTGGATGTATTATATTTTGAAGATCCCAAAAAGATCAAAACTCCCTTATACATAAAAGAAGGATTAGATTGGATTGAAGAACAATTAAAAAGTAACAAACAAGGATTAATCAACTAAACATAGATCTAATGACTGAATATACTAATGAAATAGATGCTCAAGTTGATGATGTGATTTATGAAAGTATTAAACCGTCCTCTCCCCAAAGTTTTTTTCTTTTTGCAGGAGCAGGTTCAGGGAAAACAAGAACACTTGTAAATGTGCTGTCTCGATTTAAAGAGGAGTTTGGACAAGAATATAAATTAAGAAATAAAAGAATAGCAATCGTCACATATACAAACGCAGCAGCCAATGAAATTACTCATAGATTGGAATATAGTTCAATATTTAATGTTAGTACAATTCATAGTTTCTGTTGGGAATTAATAAAGAGCTTTACGGCAGATATCAAAAACTGGATAAAGAGTAATTTGATTGTTGAAATTGCAAAATTAGAGGAGGAACAATCCAAAAGTAAAGATTTAAACAATAAGACATCTATTGGCAGATCTAAAAAAATAGAATCCAAAAATAAAAGGCTACTATCACTGGAAACTATTCAAAAGTTCATATATAATCCAAATGGCGATAATCTAACGAAAGATTCTTTAAATCATACAGAGGTAATTTCCATTACTGCTGATTTTATGAAATCAAAAGAATT
Source organism: Flavobacteriia bacterium (assembly GCA_015999765.1). GTDB lineage: Bacteria > Bacteroidota > Bacteroidia > Flavobacteriales > Weeksellaceae > Kaistella. The sequence continues at coordinate 323,620 of JAECQR010000003.1, read as the reverse complement.
ATTCAAACAAATCCTAATAAATAAGTACCCTGTTATCCTTGTAGACGAAAGTCAGGATACTAAAAAGGAGTTCATAGAAGCATTATTTAAACTTCAAAATCAGTATGAAGAAAGATTTTCGTTAGGATTATTTGGAGATACTATGCAAAGAATTTATACAGACGGGAAAGAAAATTTGGGAATAGGATTACCAGAGAAATGGGTTAAGCCAGCAAAAAAAATGAATCATCGTTCAAAATCAAGAATAATTGAACTTATAAATAAAATAAGAGAGGATATAGATGGTCAGGAACAATTTCCCCGTATTGAAAATAAAGGTGGAACTGTTAAATTCTTTGCGGTTTCTCGCACAAACGATAAGTTTGAAATTGAAGAACAGATTCGCCAGAAAATGAGGGAGGCAACAAAAGATGATAAATGGAATGGGAATGATTCTGAGGTTATGACTTTAACATTAGAGCATCACATGGCTGCAAGGAGAATGGGATTCTCCAACTTCTTTTCATCTCTTTATGCTGTTGATAGGTTAAAGACTGGTTTGTTAGACGGTTCCTCATCTTCTGTTAATTTATTTACGAAAATAGTTTTGCCTTTGTATAAAGCTCACATTAAGAAGAATAAATTCGAGATTGCTAATATCATAAAACATCATTCGAATTTAATAGATAAGCAGACATTACAAAATGATGGTAATAAATTAGAATTATTACATACTGCAAATGATAAGGTCAACGAATTATTGTCTTTATGGAATGAAAATGGTCATCCTACCTTAATAGAGATACTGAAAAAAATACAAGAAACCAATTTATTTAAAATGCCATCTGTATTAAAAGTGGTATTGAAAAGAGTTAATGTTGATTCATATGCTGAAATTGAAGATAGTGAAGCAACGGAAGATGATGAAGTTTTGATAGCCTGGGAAGAAGCATTGAAAGCCAATTTCGCCGAGATAGAAAAGTATAATGAATATATTAACGAAGAGTCGAAATTTGGAACTCATCAAGGTGTTAAAGGATTAGAGTTTGAGCGTGTTATGGTTATAATCGATGATGAGGAATCTAAAGGGTTTATGTTTAGCTACGATAAATTATTTGGAATAAAGCCACTTACCGCTAATGACAAGAAAAATATAGATGAAGGTAAAGAAACAGGAATAGACAGGACGATGCGACTGTTTTATGTAGCTTGTAGTAGAGCTAAAGAAAGTTTGGTAATAGTTGCCTATACAAATTTACCAGAAGATTTAAAGAAAAATGTTATTAGTAATGGGTGGTTCACAGATGACGAAGTTGTAGCTATTTCTTGACATACTCAATTTATGATATGAGTATAGTAGTTTTATATACCAAATATGACCTTTTTCTCCCTCCAAAATTTGACGGGGCTAACTTATTATAGCTTTAAATGAAAAAATAAAAGCAGGTGACTTGGAAGGCCATTTCTTAAAATTTCAGGATCCGAAAAAATAATTTCCGCAATTTTCAGTACAGAATATGGAGAGATAGTTTCTGCTCTTGAAGCATGTAGATCGATTCTTCGACTGGATATATTGACCCGCCGCTCTATTTCTTTTTGTGTTTTTGGGTTAGAAAAGAAATTATAATAGTTAGGCAAGGGCGTTGTATTACAAAACCCAACCAAACTCAAGAGATTCTTGGTCGATATTCTTTGCAGATATTCAGCAGCTGGAAATTTTACTTCATCTGGGAAAATATCATCAAATTGTAGAACCGTAATAAAATGTTTCATACTGTGCTTTCTTAAGCTTGTTTGTTTTCCAGAAATATATAAAATGCTTAAAAATAGTAGTATGGAAATTTATAATTATTATTGGAGCTTTTTATAAACGGGTTAACAATTGATCTTTAGCTCTTAGATAGATCCTACCAATAGGTTTCTGACAAACTTTTACATCAGCAGCTAAGAACGTAGTTCCCAATGGATATACATTTGTTTTTCTATACTCTCTCAAACATTCGATCACAAGATCGGTTGGTATTCCTTGATTATCTAATGGTCTTATCCTGATTCTATTAGTTTCTACATCCAAAAAACTTTCACATTTAATGTTCTTAATGTAATTTCCAACTATGAGCATAATAAGTATATAATGGTTATTTATCTAAAATTATAACTAATTTTCTGAATAGAAAGTTTTTACATAGAAATTTGGATAATACTTAGAAGATTGCTTTAATCACAACTTCAAAATAATTATCTAAACTGATTTCGTCCATTCTAATTAATTCAAATTGCTCGAGCGATGTTTTTTTGATTATTGTGGTTTTTAAGGATCCTGTTCAACACACTTTCATTTCTTGTCTAGCCTATGAAACGAAAGTTTAGTTATTAGCCAGTTTTTATTTTTTTAATTCATGTGTTTCCAAAAGATAGATAGCCAATGTAGATGCTGCACCCACTGCAAGTTTTGCATGGCGCGCTTGTAAACCTTTAAATTTCCCATCTTTTCCATGACCACTTCCGTATTCATTTCTTACTTCAGCAATTCCTTGAACAACTGCAGACAAGCTACCTAAAATTTGCTTAATTGAACTAGCGGCTTTGGCTTCGTTAGGAATGTCGTCTGGTGTAAGCTTAAGCAGCTTTGTTGTCTCTTTCATAAGTTTGCTCAAGTCCCAATTCTTATCTACTTCTATTTGGCGTGCCGAGAAAATTGATTTACAACAAGTTTCAATCAATTCTTTAGCTAATCCAATTGAAACATGTGGGGACGCTTCAATGGAGGATTCCATCAAATTAATTTGTTGTGACACATATTCTGCATTAAAAATGTTTTTAATTTGCTCACCACGCTTTTGCAATGCTTCTCTTCCGACTATACTTCTACGGCCTATAAATATTGGTTTGTCAGAAATTCGGGCTTTCTCTACAATTTCGAAATTGTCCGCTCTCAGATTTTCATTAAATATTTGGAGCATTTTATTTGCCTCGGCTAAATCTGTGCGGACCAATGGATGCAACATTTCACAGAGAAAATTTAAGAATTGAGAGTCGTCACACCTTAGCAAATTGAAACGATCATCATAGAAAATCCAGTCATCGTGCCAATCACTAGGATTATTAATTCGATGCTGCCAAATATCACCAGCAGCGTTTTTAAATCTGCTATCGGACGATTCCATCTCTTCAAGATTATAAATTCTCGATAGAAAATCAGTTTCATCGAGTCTTCCAGCCCACCAAAACCCTTCCACCTGCACAAAATCAAAAATGTTTCTTCTCGTGACTTCTGTTATTACTGTTGACATTATTTTAATAATTGGACATAACTCGTTTATTTTAGGACAAAATCACGCAAAGCAACCCACATTTGGGCATATTCGTATAGCTACAGGGACACATTATTTATAAACGACAGATATAAAAACTATTTCCATTCTTGGAGTTTGAAATATAAACAACTTTTCGATCCCAATTACGGTTTCCCGTAAAGCTCTTCAAATAGATCCCCTGCTTCTTTACCGATAGCCTTTTCGATTAAAAGTAGTTCGTATGCTTGTAGACCTCCCTTTCGGAAATATAATTCAAAGAGTCTAACTTCTTCGATACCTGTTTTAGCAGCAATCTCTTCAATTGTATTATTAGAGGTTTCATATTGCCTCATTAATAAACCAAATGTATTTCTGTCTTTGGGTTTATACGATTTTAATTTGTTGTTTCTCAGATGGGGATATACAATAGTTTGGGCTGTTGTGAACTCATCTCCAAATGCTTTCACTAACAGATAAAAAGTCTCCGCAGATAGTTTTTCGATTGAGCCGTTTTTTAATTTGCTGATCTGTCCTTTGCTTATTGTAGATTTCTCAACTAATTCTTTATCCTGCCAATTGAGGTCTCCTAATCTTTTGATTATATATTTATCTATTTGATGGGTCATATAAATAATATTGATTTCATTGTTTAAATATTTTGTAATTAGGAAACTAATTTGTATATTTGCTTTAGTGATTTTATAATTAAGGTGTTTGCACCATAATTAACGATGTTTTCTCGTACTGCGAAGTCCTATTTAGCCAACGAGAGAGTCGTGAAATCGCTCCATGTCAAAAAGTTTCCTACTTTTGCATACGGCATGCGAGCGGTTCTCACGTAAACTTTCAATGGCACCTATATGGTTTTTTTACTGTATGGAAGGGTAGTAGGACACCCGCAGTTTGAAAGTGTGAAACCGCTCCTTGCTTTTTTTCAGGGATATCCTTCGCACCCGAAACCATCGTTCCATAACCCCAAAACACATTTTATGAGAACGACATTTACCTACTTTCCTCCTTAAAATCAGAAGAACCTGAAGGTTCTCACCACCAGTTCCCAATACCCTTGGGATATAAAGAACGCCAACGCTCCTCACTGCTGTGAGAGGGTAAGGTTTTGTGCAGCCCAATGCCACACAGAATCCTTTCAATACAATATCCCTTAAACACATCAAAGCCCTTTGCAGGAGCGGGAGTGAAGGAGTAATAACATTTTAAAACCGGTACGTTAAAAATAGGTTGTTTATTCCAATTATACAAATGAAGTGGAAAGGTGGGTGAAGTGGGAGAGTGTTGGTTTTTTTTTAGGTTGAGGTTGAGGATGAGGTTAAGCTTTCTTTTGCTGCGCAAAAGAGATTCCTCGCAGGCTCGAAATGACAGAGGAGATTCCCCGCTTTGCTCGGAATGACAACTCCGCCTGGAATGACAGGGATCATTCTGAATGATATGAACAATGGTTACGCGCCATTGCGGCCCCAGGGCTTATAAGGATTTACGTTTTTCTTCACCAATAGTATAGCAGTTATGAATTATTTATTCGTCTTTAGTGACACCTCTTAAGAGCTCCTCACATTCATATCAATGCTCTTTTAAAGGATTGGTTCTTAGCGGGAGAGCGCTCCGCTCTTCATAGGTTTCTACAGTGCTTTCCCCTAAGGCAATCCGAGAGGTTTTAAGTTCTTTTGCCTTGATGCAAAATAAACGAAAAAATCAAGACTTGGATTGTTCTTAAGTTCTTTTGCCTTGATGCAAAAGAACGAAAAAATCAAGACCTGGATCTTTTTGCTGGAAAAATCCAATTTCTTCAAAGAAAATTTCCAAACTCGGGCGGAAACTCAACGGGTTTGTAAAATAAAATTTCTAGCCGCCACTCGAACAAAGGAAATTTTTATGTAGTAATGATTGACAAGGCGGGTTGGGAAGAAATCGAATTTTTTCTTAACGCAAAAATCTCCTAAGTCAAAAGTCTCTAAGAATTGAGAGATCAATAGAAATTAAAATTATGGAAACGGAAATTATACCATACGAGAACTCTTCGTAATAAAACAAAGGATCTGTCTTTAGCGGGAAAGTGTTTTATTTTTTTCATCATTTGTGTTTGGCTTTCCCCTAAAGCAATCCGAGGTTTATTACTTTTTGTCTTGATACAAAAAGTAAACAAAAAAATCAAGACTGGATCTTTTTGCTGAAAAAATCCAATTTCTTCAAAGAAAATTTGACTCTCTGCGTTCGTCGAACCACTGCGTTAGGTTTCCAAAATTGACTCTCTTCGGTCGTCGAACCGCAAGCGGTTTCGGGCGGAAAGATAAGGGTTCTTTTGTATTTAATTCATTGCCGCCACTCAAACAATGGGGATTTTATTCGTGATCAGTTGAAGATTAGTTCAGGAAATAATTTCAATTTTTCTTTACGCAAAAATCTCCTAGGTCGTGGTTTTAGAACAATTGAAAGTAGATAATTTAATGAAACTACAATTATGAATACTAGAAATCAAGGATATAAAAATTCTTCATAACAGATAAAGGATTAGTCTTTAGCGGGAAAGTGTTTGTTTTTTTTCATCATTTGTGTTTGCTTTCCCCTAAGACAATCCGGATCTGATTGAAGAATTTGAAAATAAGATCATCTGAAAGTGGGTAAGGCTGAATGTCGGAAATCGAAATGTGTAGCACCCAGACCCCAACACTGTACACCGTACATATGTCTTGTTCTGAAATTGTCTTGTCCTGAAATAGCGATACACAAAAAGCAGCTCCACAGATCCTCCATGCTTACTTCATGGATACTTCATGGATAGTTCATGGATAGTTCATGAAAACAGATCTGAAATTTAACCCCAAAAACCAAAAATTAAAGTCCGGAATTGAAGTAAAAAGAAAAAGGAAAAAGAGCCAGGTAAAATGTAAAAAGTAAAAAGTAAAATGTAAAAAGTAAAAAGTAAGGAAAGGAATATCAGACAACAGACCTCTGGGATTTTGAATTTAAAAATCCAGCATCCAACATCTGACACCCCTCATCCAGCAACAAAAAAGCCCTTTCCCTAAAGTTGCAGCCGCAGGAAAGAGCGTGGAATTAATTAATGTATAACTAAAAACCAAAACAAAACTATGAAAAAAATGTTTTGCAGGGAAATCGTTTCCCTGGCATTTACGGCATTGCTGGTTCTGCAGGCTCCTGCACAGCAAAAAGCCCTGAAAATCGGTGATGTTATTCCGGAAGAGATTTGGACGACGCCATTGCCGATGGTCAACAGCCCCAATAAAACAAACATCCTGGCCAAAGACCGCGACAAACTCATCCTGCTGGATTTCTGGGCGACCTGGTGTGCAGCCTGTCTGAAGAACTTTCCCAAAATGGATGCACTTGAAAAGCAGTTCGAAGGAAAGGTGAAGATCGTTCCAGTCACCAAGGAAAACCATGCAGTTCTCGAAAAATTTTTTGCTTCCAAAAACGGGCAGCGTTTTAAAAATATGGCTTCAGTGATGGGAGATCCGCTGCTCAGCAAAATTTTCCCGCATTACTCCATCCCTTATATTGTATGGATCAAGGATGGAAAGGTTCTTAACACAACTGATGCAAGTCAGGTAACGGTCGAAAACGTTCGGCATGTGCTTCAGGGCGAAGAAACTAATGTCGAAACGGTCCTTCAAATCGGAAGAGACCGACCTTTTATGCTTGCTGCCCAGTTTGATCTGGAAAAAGGGACTTCTCTGATGAATTATGCGCTCTTTTCAAAGGGAAAAATTAATGCGATTGCCCCCGGGTCAGGCTTTCACCAGAAAGAGGGTATTGTATATGGCAGACAGTGGACTAACATTGCGTTAATGAATATTTACCGGGGAATTGCTTATGAAATTTACCAGCAAAATGGTGACCGGTTCAGTGAGAAGCGCATCGTGAATTTGGTGAAAGATCCCTCGAAGATTGATTTTACCATCCTGCATGAAGATGATCCTGTGGCTGACCGTCTTTATAGTTTTGAGTTTATCGTGCCTTTTAAAAACGCGAAATCTCTTTACCCTTTAATGTTCCGTACACTGAGTGATTTTTCAGATTATTCCGCAACATTGGAAAAACAACGACAAAAATGCCTTGTTCTCAAAAGAACCGGACCATCAGACCGACTCAAGTCGAAAGGTGGAGCACAGATAACAGACTTCGCCAAGACTCCCGCCCGTATGCAAAATGCCTCACTGGATTTCCTTATTGTAGCACTCAACGTGAATCGAAAAGTTACTCCACTTCCTGTAGTGGATGAGACCGGTTATACCGGAAAGGTGGATATCGATTTGGGAACATTCTCTGATTTGCCCTCGCTGAAGAAGTCACTCCAAAAGTATGGACTTGATTTAATTGAAGAGGAAAGGGAACTCATGATGCTGGTCGTGAGAGATCAATGATAATCTGCATTTCAACTATAAAAATAATAACAAAAATCAGAACTTATGAAAAAGAGTGTATTCATTACTGCACTGTTCCTTTCCGTTGCTGCTTTTTCTCAGCAGACCATTCTGGGAACCGTGGTAGAGGAGGGTAGCCGCTTGCCTTTGAAAGGTATTATTGTAAGCGAAAAAAATACTACTACAGCTACTGTAACGGACAGTAGGGGGATATTTATCCTTCCGGTCTCCCGATCGGAAACTGAGCTTGTTCTTTCGGGAGCCGGTTTTGAAACCCTCACGGTGACTGTGAAAGGGAATAATGGAAAATCCCAAACCTTCACACTGTTCCCCAGAACAGGGGAAATTCAAGAGGTCATGCTTTCCACGGGTTACCAAAAGATACCGAAGGACCGGGTAGCGGGAGCGTTTTCTTCTGTGAACCGCGACCTTCTGAGTAAACAAACTTCAACGAATATTATGGAACGGGTAGCTGCCATTGCGAATGGATTGGTAATCGACCGGGCGGTGGATGGCAGTCCACAATTGATGGTCCGGGGGCTTAGTACCATGCAGGGACCGAGGAATCCATTAATTATTCTCGATGATTTTCCCTACGAAGGAGACTTGAATAATATCAATCCTGATATTGTTGAAAATATCACCTTTCTTAAAGATGCAGCCGCTTCCAGTATCTGGGGAGCCCGTGCCGCGAATGGGGTAATCGTGATTACCACCAAAAAGCCCCTCGGGTCCCAACCGTTAAAGATTGAGCTAACAGCTAATGCTACCATGAGCGATAAACCAGATCTCAGTTATATCCGGCAGATTTCGTCAGCCGATTTTGTTGAAGTAGAAAAACAGCTTTTCACACAAGGGTTTTACGACAGTGATCTGGATGCGCCCAACTATCCGGTTCTAACCCCGGCAGTGGATATTCTTAACCAACAGAAGAAGGGACAAATCAGTCAGGAACTGGCTCAACGGCTGTTGGAACAACTCAAAGGGATAGATGTGCGGGATCAGTATAAGAAATACATGTATCGTCCCGCCCAAAAGCTTCAGTACGCTTTGAATATTTCCGAAGGCGGACCAAAGCATTCATGGATTACCAGCTTGGGCTACGATGACAATACAGGGAACCTGGGAGAAAAATACGAAAGAAAGAATTTCCGTCTCCAAAACAGGTGGCGGTTTTCAGATCGGTTTACCGCAACTGCTGAAGTTCTGTACACGCATTCCGAAGACCGGTCGGGACGTAAAGCGTATGGTTCAGTTACCATGAAGGGTAATTGGAATATTCCCTATATACAGTTTGCCGACGGGGCCGGAAATCCTCTACCGGTATTCTCCATTTATAACCAAAGATACAAAGAAAGCATGGTTGGAACAGGATTGCTTGACTGGAATTATTATCCATTAACCGACTGGCAGCACAACTCTTCCGTGACTTCTAATGACGAACTGCTGCTGAACGGATCTTTACAGTATAAAATCCTGAAAGGACTTACTGCGGACGTTAAGTACCAGTACCAAAGGAGTACTGGTCTGTCCCAATCGCTGTATGATGAATATAGCTACTATTCCCGGAATTACATCAATAATTTTGCTCAGCGCGATGAGAATGGTCAGCTGCATTTTATTGTACCGAAAGGAGGTATTATGGATCAGCTGAACAGCAGGTCGGAAGTGAATAATATCAGAGCTCAGGCCAATTATTCTTATACCTCACCGATACACGCTGTAGTTGCGATCGCCGGTGCAGAAACACGAGGCACTGATACCCGCTTCGATGAAAACCGTTTTTATGGGTACAATCCGATCACGCAGAGTTCCGGCAACGTAGATTATACACAGCAGTATCCTACTTTTGTAACCGGCGAGATGGATTTTATTCAGGAGGGTCAGTCCATGAGGGAAAAGAAAATTCGTTTTGTATCCCTATACGCAAATGCAGCTTATACTTATCTTAATAAATATACGGTTACAGGAAGCGTCCGTCGGGATGCCAGCAATCTTTTCGGATTGCAGACCAATGACCAGTGGAATCCATTTTGGTCAACGGGAGCTTCCTGGAAATTATCGGATGAAAATTTCTATCATCTATCCTGGCTGCCGACGCTTAAACTGCGGGCTTCCTATGGCTTCAACGGAAACATCGATCCGGCGATGGTGGCAGTCACTACGATTGTGTACGATACCAGCCCATCGATTTACACAGGAACCGGCATGGCCAGAATTGACCAGTATTACAATCCAAACCTGCGCTGGGAAACCTCCCGAATTATTAACGTGGCCTTAGACTTCGCGTCGCTGAACAACAGGATTTCTGGCTCCGTGGATTTTTTCACCAAAAAGGGTAGTAATTTATTTGGTACTGCGCCACTGGATTATACGACGGGAATTACGACCCTTTTATGGAACGTGGCAGGAATGCGTGGTAAAGGCGTAGACGTTGAACTGAAAACTCATAATATTGTGGGAAAGAAGTTCCGCTGGAATACCATCCTTAACTTCAGTAGGTACCACGATAAAGTAACAAGTTATTACAGGGCAAATACCTTTGCGAGAAATTACGTGAATGCTATTGGTACTTCATTGCCTATATCCGGGATAGAAGGACTCCCTGTATATTCCATATATGCCTATCAATGGGCAGGTCTGGACCCCGCAACAGGTGCTCCCAGAGGGTATCTGGACGGCGGGATCAGTACCGACTATACTGCAATCACCGGAGATAAAAAAGGAATTGAAAGCCTACAGTATTTTGGTTCAGCAATTCCGACGACTTATGGTTCGTTTATTAATACATTCACTGTGAAAGATTTCTCCCTTGATATAGGAATTACGTACAAACTGGGCTATTGGTTTCGCAGGAGTTCAGTGAATTATACGGATCTGATTGTTAGCCGGAACGGGCACAGCGACTTTGCAGTAAGATGGCAAAAGCCCGGCGATGAGTTATATACTGATGTTCCTACTTTTGATGGAAGTACTAATTCTGCTCGAGATGCATTTTACAACGGTTCAGAAGTCCTTGTCGAAAAAGGCGACCATTTGCGTCTGCAGTTTGTCAACCTCAACTACACTCTGAATAAAAGCAAGTGGACCGGTTTGCCACTCAATCAGCTTCAGCTTTATTGTTCTGTGAACAATCTAGGCATCCTATGGAGCGCCAACAAAAAAGGACTCGATCCAGATTATAGTTGGGGAAGGGCTTCACTTAAACCTTCTTCAGCTTACACCATTGGCCTTCGTGCCCACTTTTAAAATAATTCGATTATGAAAACAATAAACATACTTTTAACAGGGATGCTTTTACTGCTGATATGCAGCTGCTCCCGTTTCCTCGCGGAAAAATCTGATTCCAGTCTTACCATTCCTGAAACATTAGCCGATAATCAGGCAATGCTCGACCGTTATCATATCCTAAGCAGCAATGCAACATCGGGAGAAGTTTCAGCTGATGATTTATATGTAACAGAAGCTGATTATATGACGATGCCTAATGAAGCAGATAAACGACTTTATACCTGGCAGCCAGACTATGTGTCTTTGGCCTCTGGTAATGATTGGCAAACCTGTTTTAGTAAAATAAATATTTTGAATACGGTTCTTTTTAATTTATCACAATATCATATTCCGGATGCTGACAATGTAAAAGGGCAAGCGCTGGTACTCAGGGCGGCCTATTATTTGGAGGCTTCCCAACTTTGGACTCAGGCTTATCATCCACAGAATGCTGCTACACAGAAAGGGATGCCTCTACGGTTGGATCCGGATATGAATATTCCTTCCGTGCGGGCTTCTCTTAAAGATACTTATGCTCAAATCTTAGCAGATTTACATGAGGCAGTACACCTGTTGCCTGTACAGCAGATTGCGGTAACCAGACCTTCCAAAGTAACTGCGTTAGGATACCTGGCACGTACCTATCTCTACATGGGGGATTATGGTAACGCCCTGAAATACGGGAAAGAGACACTGACTAACTACAGTCATTTAATGGATTTTAATACGTTAAATCCTACCGCATCATATCCGATTAAAGAAATGAATACAGAAGTGTTACTGCCTACGTCTATGGGATATTCACCTTTTCTAACAAGCACAAAAGGGAAAGTGAACCCATCGCTATATGAGTCGTATCACGCCAATGATTTACGCAAAAGTGTTTTTTTTAAAGTCCTTCCAACTGGTGAGGTGTTATTTAAAGGGAATTACTCAGGGAATTCCGGGAGAATGACCTGCCTGGCTATGGATGAGGTTTATTTAACGGTGGCCGAATCGTATGCAGCGGCCGGTGATGCAGCAAATGCAATGGCGGTGCTGAATCAGCTTCTTGTGAAGCGCTGGAAGACAGGGACGTTTGTTCCGTTCACTGCAGGAACCGGTGCGCAAGCGCTACAGATCATCCGCAGTGAAAGAAGAAAAGAGCTGCTGTTTCGCGGTCTGCGATGGGCAGACTTAAAACGGTATAACCGTGAAGGTGCAAACATTAACCTGACAAAAACGGTCGGTGGACAAACCTACAACCTACCAGCTAATGATTTACGTTACGCTATTGCCATTCCCGAAGATATCATTAGAATGACGGGTATGCCTCAAAATGAGCGATAGAATGTACTTGAATTACAGTAAAAGAGGGTGGTTTTTCCACCCTCTCTTTTTTTAGGTTATTAATTAAAACTACGGATTGGGTTTAAAACCTTCAGAAATTCCCAGCACCTCTAAGTTCGTTTTGCTACCAAGTTTTGCACTCAACGTACTTCCTGTTGCTACGGTTACTTTACAAGGTCGGATTTCTACAGTACCACAATTAACACCATCTTCATTGACGGTATTCCAATTTGCGGGGTTTGCAAATGCTCCTTCGCTCATATCATCACTTACGTAATAATGAACGGTCGAGGCCATCTCTTTCTCTGCCATTTTAAACGACATCGTAACACCTGCTGTAAGCAGGGCTGCTGCCAACATAAAGTGGGTTTTTATAAATTGTAAATGTTTCATTTTTCCGGTCTTTTTTTGATAAAAAAGATTACCATAAAAACTCAAAGTTTAAAATTAAGTCGGGTAGTCTGCCTTCTAAGCAGACGGTGGTCTTCGGCGCATGGCGGTTCGTCAACCGTTCTGCGTTTCGTGATGCAGACAGGAATTCACTGTTTGCAAAGTTCACTGAATGCCCAGGACATTCTACTCTGAAAAGTGTGCACGCTTTTCATTTTTTTTTATTTTGATCTTCCTGCCTTCATTGTCATAATGCCAGTGAGGGCAGTGATCATTAATCCTATATTTAAAATCAAATTATCTTTCCACGTCATCTTTTCAAAAAGTCCAATGCAGGTGCAGGGGAGGTTATTGCTGTAGAGGAGGATTCCTCCGACATATCCTGCAAAAACGGTCATTATCCCGAAAGCAATCCATAAACCCCATAACCGGAGCGGGCGGTAACAGAGCAGGATGACGGTGGCCGTCTGCAGGGCGATTACTCCGTAAGCCAGAGGTTCTCCGTATCCCTCGAGTCCCGGTGACTGGCCCAGCTGGTTCAGATAAGTGGAGAAGCCCGCTCCTTTGCTGATGACCGTATAAACGAAGAGCACAACAAAGATAAAACTGATGAGTGGCGGTAATATTTTTTTCAAAGTTTTCATACGGCGGTATTGGGTAACAGGTACTGGTCGTTAAGATTTTCCTGCCCGAATAATGAGGTAAATGTATGATGACCAATACGGTAAAAACAAGAGGGCGGGCGGCTGATTCCCCCTTTTTTAGGGCTTATTTACAAACCCACCGCCTGCATCACCGCTTGGTTAAGACCCGCCCGCATTTCAGGATTCTGATGAGAAAAGTGAGAATGAGCCGGAAATGCATTCCGGCTTAAACACCAAACAGCGGCTTATTCCCAACATTCCCTTTACTGACGGGCATCTGAGAACCGTGGAGAAATGTTTGGTTTAAGCCGCCACAATATTCAATAACACTTCGTGCCATAAAAATTTCTCCTGAAAAGACGTCCTATAAACCTCCAAACACTAAAATCCACCCCTGTGGCGAAGGGAGAGCCCTCCAAAAACTTTGTCAAAGTATGGTGATACCGGCTAGAACTTTGACAAAGTGGATGTGCCTTACCTTGCCAAAGTTTAGGGCATGGTCAAAGTTTAAGTTTAATGGTATTTTGAGAAGGGTCTTTAAAAACTTTGTCAAAGTATGGTGATACCGGCTGGAACTTTGACAAAGTATATGCACTGCCGATTCAGAACTTTAACCAATTTTTAGCGCTACTTTGATGATGTTCAGGACTTTAACTTGCATTATATCATAAAAAAAACTTAATTTTGATCTAATATTGTCAACCAATGAAGCTAACATGCTTTCGCTCAAACTGTTTATATTGCTCCTGCTCTTCCCTGCGGAACTTTTCCCTGCGCAGTGCAGGGACAATGTAACCTTTCAGCAGATCCGAAATCAGTATGAGCTGATGGAGCCGGATGATCCGGCGGCGATGCCGTTCATCAATCTCCTGATTACCCTTACAAAGGAGGAAAGAAATTCTGCACAGCTTACGCATGCCTATCTCGATGCCCTGAAATATCATCCCTCCACGGATGTAAAGTTGAAGTATGCCGACAGTGCCGTGGCTATCGCGCTATGCAGCGCCCGCAGTGATGTGATTGCGGATGCGTATATGAATAGGGGAATGATCCATTACGCCCGTTACAGAAACTACAGGACTGCGATGGCAGATTATTTGAAAGCGGTAGATTATGCAAAAATCAGCCGCGATCCGTATGTTCAGTACAGGCTGCTGCATCATTTTGGCATCGTGAAGGGTTATATTGGTCTTCACCGTGATGCCATCCACAACCTTAACATGTGCGCTGAATTTTTCAGGAAAGAACTTGGGAAAGAACTGCCCCATGACCAACGCACCATGCTGCGTAAAAGTTATTATGAAACGCTGTATGAGCTCGTAAATGTATACCAGCAAACCGGAAAGTATGACGAGGCAGACCGCTACATTGAAGCAATATTAAAGGAAATTGGCAATAACAGAGCGTTTTCGGGGATCAGAAATTACTTTCTGAAATCCAAAGGTATTTCAGAATACCGCAGAGGTGCGTATAAGGAAAGCAGTGAGTTCTTCGACCGTATCCTTCCGGAACTGATCAGAACAAAAGATTTTGCCACTGTTTCCCTGATTTATTATTATCAGGGTAAAAATGCGCTGAAGCAGCACCATAAGAAAGAAGCGGTGCACTACTTTAAAAAAGTGGATTCGATTTTTCAGCGCCATCATTTTATATTGCCCGAACTGCAGCATGGTTACCATTATCTGATATATGAGGCTGGTGAACGCCTGCACCGTGATGATATGATGGCTTATACCAACACCCTGCGGATGGCTGAATACGCGCACCAGGAAGACCGGCATCACCTGTACACCAGTATGCAGATTGCCCTGAAGAATGATGAAAAGCAGGTTGCCGATGACCGCTATTCTATGGCCGTAGCCGCTCTGCTCACCCTGTCGGTAGGCTTTGGTGCATTTACGCTGAGTACATTTGCGCAAAGGAAGAGCGCGCAGCCATCTGCTTCCCGTCGCGGGGAGGAAAAGGAAACCTGTGACGAACCGCAGTCCAACAAGGAAAAGCCAGATCCCCAGGTGATTCTTACAGCTGAAATCCGGGAGCGAATACGTACAAATCTGCAAAAATTTGAAAACGAAAAAGGGTTTCTGAAACCGGATCTTAAACTTGCCAAAGTAGCACAGGAAGTAGGGGTAAATGCCAATTATCTTTCCATGTATCTCAATACCGAAAAAGGAATGCGTTTCGACCGCTACCTCAGTGAGCAGCGCATTTATTTTATGGCCGCACTGCTTGCGGAAGATCCCCAAATGGTGGAGAAAGGAGCCGAAGAACTTGCAGCGCATTGCGGAATGAAGTCTGCTTCAAATTTCCGCCATCTTTTTTACCTCATTTACGGGATGAGCCTCCATGAATACAGGGAGCAATGTAAAAAAAATACAGCCGATGGAAATAGATTTAAACCAGAAACGCCTACTGATCCCCAGGCGTAAGACTTACTCGGAGGCTGCCCGGTGATGGGAAGGACAGGCAAATTTATTTAAAACCCTTTCTCATCCTGGAACTGTTGCCTGCCTTTTACAAAAACCAGTTATCATAATCCCCGACAACAGAAATACCGAAGTCACCCATTGAAATTTAAAATTGATGATCTTGGTTTCAGAATTGCACAAAACAGACCGCGTCGCGAACCCTGAGCGTCCTTTAGCTGAGCCTAACGGTTGAGATTAAGCCTCTGATGCCTATAGAATAATCAGAATATAAAAAGGGAAACCGTTAACCATTTAGATTTTCAATACGGTAAGTTTTCGGACTGATGCCGTTTTTGCGTTTAAAGAATTTCCCGAAAGCGCTCTGATCGCTGAAATGAAAAAGATCTGAAATCTCCTGAATGCTGTACATGGGCTGTTTCAGGAGAAGTTTCGCTTCACTGTTGATGAGCTGGAAAATAAAGTCCGAAACGGTCTGGCCGGTCAGTCTTTTTACGATAAGCGTTAAATAATGCGGAGTGATACTGAGTTGTTCTGCATAAAACTGCACCAGATGTTTTTCCTTATAATGTGTAGCTAACAGGACAAGAAATTTCTGAAAATAGATTTCGTCCCGTGAAACGGTTACCGTCTGTCCGCTTTCTGACTTACCCTCGATGATATTACTGAGGTCCAGAAAGAAAATATTCACCGTTTTCAAAATCATTTCCTTATAAAAGAGGTGGCCGGTGTCATTAGAAACCGCTCCTACAAATTCCATTCTGTTTTTCAACAGATCCGCTTCTTTTGGCAACAGTTTCAGCAGGGGAGTGTTATACATCTTTACGCCATATTTTGCCCTTTTGTAAATCATATCCGAGGAGTACATTTCCCGGATATAGTCTTCGCTGATGTAAAGCGTTTTGGTAATAATATCTCCGCTGACCGATTTTATTTTGAAAAAATGACCCGCAGCAAGCAGCAGAATCTGATTCTTTTCAATTTCATAGTGTTTGAAATTAATTTCAATACTTCCACTTCCATTCGTAACCAAAATAAACATGGTTGTTTTCAGGTAGATATTGGTTTCCTTAAACTTTTCAAGCTCAGAAAAATCCATCGTGCGTTGGCTCGCATTCTTTTCGAACCGGTCGATATCATAATGTTTTTCAGATACCTGAACTTTTTCTGCTGCGTTTTTCATTGGGATATTATCGGCAAATATATTCAAATTAAACCAGTTTTGTCCAAAACAGGCTGAACGTTTAAAACCCGGATAACCGCAATTTTGCAAAGTCAATTTCAGACTGTTTCATCCATACAAAATATTATTAATTATGAACATACAACGACAGATTGCTCTGGTCGTAGCCGGATTTTTTGGCTTTAATTCTGCCTTCGCACAGGTTAATTTTTCTGAACCCGTGACCCTGAATGAACTCTTTCAGGCCGCCGACAGCAAAAACAGAATGCTGAATATTTACCGCTATGAAGAGAAGATCGCGCAGCACAACATCGAAAATGAAAAGAAAAAACAGCTGCCCTCTCTGGATGCCGCTTTAAATTTCAGTTATAATGGGAACGGTTTGATCACCGACCGGGATTTTTCCAATTTGCAGAATGTGCACATTCCCGGTTTTGGAAATAATTTTTCGCTGGAAGCAAAACAGCTAGTTTATGCAGGCGGAGCAGTAAAGACCGGTATCGAAAATGCCAAAATAAACAGTCAGATTGCTGCTTTAAATGTAAAAGAAGAGCAGCAGAACATCCGTTTTCTGCTGGCCGGAAACTATCTTGAACTTCAGAAGCTTGAAAACCAGAAGAAAGTTATTCTTAAGAATATTGAACAGACCACCGGACTGATCAGCGAAGTGAGCGACAAAGTAAAAGGGGGAATCGCGCTGAAAAACAATGTGACGCGACTGGAACTGCAGCTGCAGTCCTTACGCCTGAAACTGGTTCAGATTGAAAATTCAAAGAAGATTATCGCCAGGGATTTCATCAATATTCTGCAGCTTCCGGAAGGAACCGTTGTGAAGGTAAAAGAAAATCCTGATGAGAATCCTGAAAATTCTTTTGACACATGGAAAGCGGGTGCAACTGAAAATGCGGCATCACTAAAATCGAAAGAACTTGAGATTAGCAGTGCCCTGAACACAGAAAAAATCATTAAATCTGAACGTCTTCCGCAGGTTTATCTGTTTGCCAACAATTATTTAAACGGCCCGGTCACTATTGAAATCCCAGCGATCAATAAGAACTTTAATTACTGGTACGCCGGAGTCGGAATCTCCTACGACCTGGCATCGCTTTACAAAAACGGCAGCAGGGAAACAATGGCCAGGCTGAATGTCGAAAAACAGCAGGAACTTCAGCATATTGAACATGAAAAGGTGGCCAGAAACATCGAGATCGCTTTCATCAAATATGAAGAAGCACTCGAAATATATAAAAATCATTTAAAAAGTGTGGAACTGGCAGAACAGAATTACACCATCATTAACAACCGTTATCTGAACAGTCTGGTTCTGATCACTGAAATGCTCGATGCCGACAACGCAAAACTTGCCGCAAGACTGGATGCGGAAAATGCAAAAATCAATATTCTGTACCACTATTATCAGCTGAGAAGAATCTCCGGTACTCTTTAAAAATTAATGAAACTTTAAACAGAACAAAATGAAACATAAAACTAAAAAGAGAATATACAACGTGCTTTTGCTGGTTGTCATCATCGCCGGAATTTCCTGGATCGCCTCGAAATTTATCCACCTGGGAAATGTAGAATTTACCGATAATGCTCAGGTTAAGCAGCTGATTATTCCGGTGAATGCCCGAGTTCAGGGTTATGTAAAGGAGATCCGTTTCAGTGAATATCAGCAGGTTAAAAAAGGCGATACGCTGGTTGTTATTGAAAATTCCGAACATCTTCTGAATATTGCGCAGGCAAGAGCAAATCTTCAGAATGCGCAGGCCGGAAAAACCGTCGCTGCCTCGTCGGTAAATACTGCTGATAATAATGTAGCGGTTTCTGAAGCTGCCATTGCGGAAGTAAAAGCACTGCTGGATAATGCGCAGAGCGAGTATAACCGTTATTTGAAACTCTATGCGCAGGAAAGTGTAACCCAGCAGGAATTCGACACTTACAAAACAAAATATCTTGCCCTTAAAGCCAAATATGAAGCGATGCAGAGACAGAAAACTTCTGCTTCGCTGGTAAAAAACGAACAGAATACTCGTCTCTATCAGAATGATGCAGATATCAGTTTGGCGAAGGCGCGACTGGATATGGCGGAACTCAATCTGTCATACACTGTGATTACAGCCCCTGCGGACGGATTTGTAGGAAGAAAAAACCTGCAGATCGGTCAGCTTATTCAGCCGGGACAGACCTTGGTGGAGGTGATTGACAGTAACGAAAAGTGGATCATCGCTAATTACAGAGAAACCCAAACCCACCGCATTGTGGAAGGTGCGGAAGTGGAACTGAAAGTGGATGCGCTTCCCAATATCAAAATTAAAGGTGTTGTGAAATCAATCGCGAATGCGACAGGTTCAAGTTTTTCAGTGCTTCCGCAGGATAATTCTGCCGGTAATTTCGTGAAAGTAGAACAGCGGATTCCTGTAAGAATTGAATTCAGTAAAGACAATGATCCGGCTTTGCTGCAGAAATTAAGAGCCGGGATGAATGTGGAAGCTGCAGTGAAATATTAAATATTAATGAGAAGGTTTTAAAATGTAACCCCCTAAAATATATGGCACATCACGCTCCGACAGGTCCGTTTACGCTTCCTGCAATCAATAATGTAATTCCGGAAAAGGCAAAACCCTGGATCTATATTCTTTTCGTCATTATCTTCCAGTTTTCGGGGGGAATTTATCTTGCCATCATCAATGAAATGGCCGGAGCCGAAGATCTCATGATGGCAGGATATGCTTCTCTGGCAGGAATGACCTTGGTTTACACCATTATGCTCAGGCTGAAAATGCGGTTCACTTCGAGGTTCTCGCTTATTGTAACCAGTATCGGTTTAATCCTTGCCAACATCATCACGCTGAACACCACGAGTATGCCTGTCCTGGTTTTCACCTGTTTTACCGCAGGAATGCTGAGGATGTGGGCCACCTTTGAGTGTAATTCCTCCATCCAGCTTTGGTTAACGCCGAAAAGAGACCTGTCGGTTTTCTTCTGCTATATTTATATTCTGGTTCAGGGATCTATTTTACTTTCCGGGGCAGGTAACCTGTGGATTGCTTTTTATTCCACCTATGAATATATGCACTGGTTGATCATCGGTTCGCTGCTGTTTGTGATTTTATTTGCCATGGTATTTTTTAATTCAAACCGGCAGCAGCGGCCGTTTCCTTTATTCGGTATCGACTGGCTTGGCGGATTTTTGTGGGGTCTTTCGCTTTTAGCTATCATTTACATTGCCGTTTACGGCAGCCATTATGACTGGTGGTATGGCGAAGAAATTATTGATATGATGGTATTCTTCTTTATTATTCTGGGATTAAATCTCTACCGGGCGTCCTTTATCCGTCATCCTTTTATTCCGCTGGGGGTTTTCAAATACCGGTATATTTCTTTGAGCATTTTTCTCTATTTGATTATCGATGTTTTTCTCGCCCCTTCGCATCTTATTGAAAGCATTTATTTCGGAATGCTCAATTATGATATGAAGCATTTGGTCAGCCTGAACCTCGCCGGTTTTGTCGGGGTGGTGATCGCAGCAGTTTTCACTTACTACTATTTTGCGAAAGCGAAACGCTCTTATAAAAGCACATTTTATATTGGATTTACAGCGATTCTGGGTTATTTAGTGCTCATGTATTTTTCGATCGGTTACGGTACGGCAATCGAAAGCCTTTACCTTCCGATACTGGTAAGAAATTTCGGTTATGTTGTGGTGGCTATTGTTTTACTGACAGGGCTGACCAGAATTCCGTTTCATCATTTCTTTCAGGCGCTTTCGGTACAGTCATTTATCGGGGTCGCAACCGGAAGTATTATCGGCAGTGCTTTTGTGGAACACCTTTTTAAGCATATTTTTCAGAAAAATTATTCCCAGATCAGTGCCTCTTTTGATGCGGTCAACCATAAAACCGGACCAATGGAACTCGGGCAGATCATGGGAATGGTAGAGCAACAGGCCATGATGGTTTCGTTTAAGGAACTGTACGGCTGGCTGATCATCGCCGCGGTGATTTTCTATATACTATCTGTGTTTTATAAATATCCCTATTATCCTCAAAATGTAAAATATCCGAAGCTTAAAACCATTAAAAGATATCTCAGAAAGGTGACCGCAGGATAAGCGATTAGATAAATACCCTACGAATATTCCGTTACAATAAACATTATGTGCATATCCGTACGAGCGTGTAGACGGGTTAGTTATTTATGTATATTTGGGATGGAAATGAACTGAACATCCCGTATGAAGAAGATAACGGGACAATTACTATATATGGATACAAATAAAAGCAATACCTAACTACCTTTTTACCTTCGCAGATTATAAATTTTATTATTTGAAAAATACAGCACCATTACCGAAAACAATTTTCAGCGACCGGCTGTTATTAATTCCGTTTACAATGGAAATCTGCGAAGAAATTCTGAATGAAAACTACGATCCCATTGAAAAAATGGGATTACAAAAAGGCAGAAACTGGCCGGATTCAGAAACTTTAGACACGTTACCAAGAATAATAGCAAATTTATCAAAAGTAAATTCTCCAACAGGCTTCGAATCCTGGATGGTCATCAAAAAAGAAACTGATGAAATTATTGGCGATATCGGGTTTAAAGGCTTTGATCATTTAAATAACAGTTGTGATATTGGCTATGGAATTATAGAAGCCGAAAGAGGAAGGGGATATGCAGAGGAAGCAACAAAATGTTTGATTAATTGGGTTTTAACTGTTGATCCGTCCGTCAATATTACAGCAGCTACGCTCAAAGAGAACAGTTCTTCAATAAAATTGCTGCAAAAATTAAACTTCATTGAAACCAAACGTGATGCAAATTTTATTTACTGGAAGCTTTAACTGCAAGGAAATAAGAAATGCGGAAGCTAAATGAAAGATTTAATAAAAACGAAAGACTCAACGGCACTCAGCATCTTCATTCCTGCGAAATGATGGATTCAAGACACCATGTGGGGTGCATTTCAAAATAATAACTATAAAAACACTTTCAGCAGATGAATAAATTACTTTATTTTCTCATCATCACGCTTTTTGCAGGGTGTTCAACGTCCGGGAACTCTGTTGCAGACCAACCCCAATTTAAGTACCGTCTGGATACTTTGACCTTATACGACCAAAGCAGACAGAGAGCCGTTCCTGTTGCTGTGTATAAACCGGCTTCCAAAGTATCCGGAAAACAGAAACCTGTCATTTTCAGTCATGGTTATGGACAGAATAAAGGCGGCGATTATTTGGCGTACACCTATCTGACGGAATTTTTAGCAAGAGAAGGATTTTTCGTGGTAAGCATCCAGCACGAACTTAAAACTGACAGTTTAATCCCTTTAACAGGAATTCCGCAAACTGTAAGAAGGCCGTTCTGGGATCGTGGTGCAGATAATATTTTATTCGTTATCAACAGACTTAAAACCACAAATCCGGAATTAGATTTCAAAAACATAACACTTATCGGACATTCAAACGGCGGGGATATGACCGCGCTTTTCCCGCAGAAATATCCGGGAACAGTTAAGAAAATAATAACATTAGACAACCGGAGAATGCCTTTGCCAAAATCAGAAAAGGTCAGGGTTTATTCATTGCGGTCAAGCGATCAACCGGCAGATGAAGGGGTGTTACCGACCGGGAAGGAAACTGAAAAGTATAAAATGAAAACAGTAAAATTGGCCAATACCATCCATAATGAAATGGACGACAAGGCTAATGACAGGCAGAGAATAGAAATTCAAAATTGTATACTAAAGTTCTTAAGTGAGTAAAAAAAAACAGACCGTGTATAAAAAGGCAGGATTTATGCTGCTGTAAAAGTGCGGAGCAAAATCAGACCGTTTTTGAGGCTTCAGCACATAAAAAATATTGAAATGACAAGTGGATATTCCGTGGTGAACGGACTTCAAATGTATTACGAGATTTATGGCGAGGGAAAACCTATCGTTTTAATTCACGGTGGCGGCTCCACGATTCAGACTAATTTTGAGAAACTCATTCCCATGCTCTCCAGGAAAAGAAAAGTGATCGCAGTCGAATTGCAAGCCCATGGCAGAACAGGCGACCGACATGCAGACCTGACCTTTGAACAGGATGCAGACGATGTTGCCACCCTTCTAAAAAACTTAAACATCAACAGAGCTGACTTTCTTGGATTCAGCAACGGTGGAACAACGACTATGCAGATTGCCATAAGACATCCTGAAATTGTGGGCAAGATTATTTTAGGTTCGCCACTTGCCAAACGCAACGGCGTTCCAGAGTGGTTTTGGGATTTTATGAAGCAGGCTACGCTCGATAATATGCCTGCACCACTGAAAGCCGGTTATAAAAAAGTGGCAGCTGACCCTAATGGCTTACCGATAATGCACGACCGGGATGTAAAGAGAATGCTGAACTTTAAAGACATTCCCGACGCGCCCATTAAGTCCATACAGGCACCAACCCTTATTATAATTGGAGACAGGGACGTCATTACTCCAGAACATGCTCTGGAACTTCACAGAAAGATTGCCCATTCAGAATTAGCTATAATTCCAGGCGGACATGGACAGTATATCGGAGAAATTACTACACTGACACCGGACTTTAAAGAAAGTAATCTTGTTGTTCCGATGATAGAGACTTTCCTTGACAGGAAAACCGAACAGGGAAATTAAAGACCAAACAGAGAAAACGGAGCGCTGACAGGTTTGTAAAAATCAATCTTTTTGCTCAATCCTGAAGTGATGATAAAATCCGGGGAAAAAGCGTACGCTACGGTAATGCTGGACGATTATAAAGTTGAGCGACTTTAGAGGTAGAATTAAGCCAACTTACAGATCAGACGATTGTTATAATAGATAATATTCGCGGGGGACCGCTTAACGGTGAAGAACAATGAAAATTTCAGCATGCATAACCAATTCCTTTCGGAGTAACGAAATTACCGTCAGCACTGAAGCTAATCTGAAAGATATGACCATCGATACAAAGGCGGACGGCTATGGTCTTTCGGTTAATGGCGGCGAACTTTTATTCCTTTCTCTGGCCACCTGTTTTTGTAATGATTTGTATCGCGAAGCTAAAAAGGAAAATGTAGAAATCTCGGCAGTAAAAATATCAGTTTCCGGAGAATTCGGGGGCGAAGGCGAATCTGCCAGGAATATTTTTTACGAAGTCTCCGTCGAGGCGCCTGCAATGACTCCCGAAGAGATCTCCGCTCTCATCAAAAAGGTTGATCAGATTGCTGAAATACACCATACTCTGCGAAAAGGTATTGAGGTAAAACTGCTGTCTTAACAGCTGCTAAAACCGCATTTACCATAGCTGTTCTGTATGGGCCGTGTTTTCACCCGAAACCGGTTGGTGGTAATTTTTTATATTTGATCTGTAAAAAAACCTTAAGATCTTCAATAATCACATGATTCAGTCAACTTCCAAAATAGGAATTATCAAAGGAGACCTCACCCAAATTCCTGCGGATGCGGTGGTAAATGCCGCCAATACTTCGCTGTTGGGCGGCGGCGGGGTAGACGGAGCTATTCACCGTGCCGGCGGAAAAGAAATCCTGGAGGAATGCAGGAAGATTGTAGCAAAACAGGGTGGGTGTAAAACTGGCGAAGCGGTGATTACCACTGCGGGAAAGCTGCCCGCGAAATATGTCATTCATACGGTGGGCCCGGTCTGGAATAATGGAAATCGCAACGAAGAAGAAAAACTGGCGCAGTGTTATACGCGCTCACTGGAACTCGCGGTGGAATACGGATGCCGCACGGTGGCTTTTCCGGCGATCAGTACAGGAGTTTACCGGTTTCCGAAAGACAAAGCCGCAAAAATTGCAGTAGCGACCGTAGCACGCTTCCTGGAAGGGCAAACTGCGGTTGAAAAAGTAATGCTGGTAAGTTTTGATGAAGAGAACTACGAACTTCTGACCTGTGAACTGAATGCACTCCAATGACAAAGGCGGGCACTCCTATAATTCTGTGAATGAATCGCCTGTACCGCTGCGTTTGGTTTAGACTGAGCAGCCTTTATTATATTTGCTGCCACTTGATCATTTACGCATACCAAAATACAGATCATGAAAAATTCAAAAGAAAACGTCGTATGGATTACCGGTGCCTCATCGGGCATCGGCAAAGCACTGGCGCGGGAATGGGCGGGACTGGGCTACAAAGTGGTGCTCTCCGCCAGGCGCAGGGACCTCCTGGAAGAATTGGCAGCAGAAATTGCAGCATCCGGCGGTGAGGCCCTCGTAATACCGTGCGACATTCTGGATGAATCTGGCATTGAGATGGCGGTGGAGCAGCTGATTCTGGCTTGGGGAAGGATGGATGTGGTGATGGCGAATGCGGGCTTCGGCGTTTTCGGAAGCATAGAAAATCTGACCGCTAAAGACTGGAGCAGGCAGTTACAGGGGAATGTAACCGGTTTAGCGCTAACCGTGAAATACGCACTGCCGCATTTAAAGAAGACAGGAGGAAGAATCGGTCTTGTAGGGAGCGTGGGTGCTTTTCTTCCCAATCCCAATCTGAGTGCGTACGGAGCCTCAAAAGCGGCAGTACATTCCATCGGACTCAGTCTTCAGGTGGAGCTGATGGGTACAGGAGTGAGCTGCACGACGCTGCATCCTGGATTCGTGGCTTCTGAAATTGCAAGGATGGATAATGACGGCGTATGGCATCCCGAGAGGACAGATACGCGTCCGGCCCATTTAATATGGCCCGCTGAGAAAGCCGCAAAAGTAATGGTAAGGGCGGTGATCAGACGAAAAAGAAATTACGTGTTCACGGCACACGGCAGACTTTTCGTAGGTCTGCAGCGGTGGCTGCCGGGTGTAATGAGAACCATTATATCTAAAAGTCCCAAGCCGGATTCTTGAACAAAAGGCGCAAATTTATTTTGAAGTTGTAAAAGCTCCAGGTCTGTCGGAATATCTTTAATAATCTGATTAAAATTAAAAAACCTCTCAATTCCAAAAGGACTGAGAGGCTAAAACTGTAGTAACGTTCAAGCTCATCTGAGCCGAAATCCTTGAAATATTATTTGGCAATAATCAGCTTCTGTGAAACACTTTCTTCATGATTGAAAGTGGTGACGATATATACTCCCGGCTGTAATAATCCCAGGTTTACTTCTTTGCTTTTTCCGCTCTCCAGTTTAACCTTGAGGGTTTTCAGGCGCTGACCTGCATAATTAGTAACAGTTAAATCATAGGCACCTGTTTTCATGGATTTTACATAGATATTTCCATCAGCTTTTGCCGGATTCGGGAATATTGTAAGCGATTTGCTTTTGAAGTTTTCCTGTGTTGCGAGAGCAGCGGTTTCCACAATATTATAGATCTGATTAGGTTGCGGATTAGTAATAATCTGGCGGATTCCTGAAGGCCATTCGATGTGAATGGTATCAATTGTGGTGGCTGCCCCAATTCCGAAGGTTTGCACCAAACTGCTGCCGGTATATTGTCCGGAAGTGGAAGAAACCTCACGGGTTTGCATCATTCCGTTGGCATAGCAATAAACCCGGGCTCCAATCCCTGAACGATTAGATTCAACTCCCTGCAAGCGTAAACTGATCCAGTTATTGGTGCCTCCGTTATTTTTGTAAAGTCCATGCTGTAGTGCAGGGGAGTACGATGGAGTAAAAATATCCGGATAGCCATCATTATTATAATCTGAAATTGTAGTGGCATAATCACGGATGGGCGTAAGCGTCGTAACGTCTGAAGTCTGATTGGTGAAAGTTTCGTCACCATTATTTTTGTAAAGATAATTCAGGCGCAATGCGGTTCCCCCGTTATTGGAAACACTGAGATCGAGGTATCCATCATTATCCATATCAAGCCATGCAGAGCCGAATGCGACTCCTCCGTCAATAGAAGGCGCGGAGTTTACCAATTCAAAATTACCGTTCCCTGTGTTTTTGTAAAGAAAATTGTGCTTCACATCTGCAAAATTATTAATGGTCATATAAAGATCCATTAATCCGTCGTTATTAAAATCTCCCCACGATGCGCCCTGGGTCAGTGCCGAATCGTTGGCAATAACAGAAGTGGTGTTCTTGGTAAAAGTTCCGTCTCCATTATTGCGGTAGAGACAGTTATTCTGTCCCGGCAAAGTCTCACTGAAATAATTTACCACGTACAAATCCTGATAGCCGTCGTTATCATAATCTACCCAGGACATAGCATAGGAATCGTTCACATCGTTAACCATCTCGCCACTGGTGATTTTGGTGAAAGTGCCGTTTCCGTTATTGCGGTATAGCCTGTTGGGTCCCTTGTAGTTTGCCACGTATAAATCCAGGAAACCATCCTTATCATAATCTGCCCAGCCAGCACCCAGAGACCAGTCTGTATCATTCACGATATCGCCTTCGGTAATCCGGGTAAAAACACCATTTCCATCATTTCGATACAAAAAGTTTTTTGCCATAGCAGCACCACTGTTTGATGTATTACAGATGTACAAATCAATATTACCGTCGTTATTATAATCGCCCCACGTGGCGGCGATAGAAGTTCCTGTAGTTGTATAAATCACATTGTCGGTCTCTGGGGTGAAAGTTCCGTCACCATTGTTTTTATACAGTGTTGAAGGGGAATCTAAATTACCCACGATAAGCATGTCATCGAACCCATCGTTATTATAATCTGCCCAGGAAGCACTGTAGGTTTTGATGGGTGTATTTACCATTGTTCCTGTGGTCACTTTAGAAAAGTACTGCGCCGACAGAGGGGAAGCAGCCGCAAAGCTGAGCATGAGCCCACATAAAAGGGCACCACGTTTTTTGTTAAATAAGGAGTTTTTTTTCATAATAATTTTTAGTTAGATATTGAAAAATAAAAGATTACTGATTGCATTCAGGTGATTTATAATGGCGAAGTTAAATTTTTTGGCTGCGCTGCGTTAGCGTATTTTTACGTGATTTCAGATTCTCTCTTTATGGCATTTTCATTTCAGCAGGAAAATAAGAACCGCCACTCATTACTTTTTCACAGGCATCCGTCAGTTCTTTGAGCCCCGGCGGCTTGGGTAGAAAACCTTTTACTCCTGCCTCTCTGGCCTTCTGAACATATTGGTCCTCCGGAAACATGATCAGCATAATAATATTCAGCAGAGGCTTTTTGGCAAATGCGATGGTGGCGGTCTCTATACCGCTTCTATCGGGCAGTCTGCCATCCATGATGACGAGGTCTGGGGAAATTTGGTCGAGGTCTGAAACAAACTGGTGACTGGTTTCTACACCGGTAATCTGAATTTCGGCAAGAAATTCATGAAGCATCATCCCTAAACTTTCCCGAAAAGCGGGATGCTGATCTACTATTACGATTTTTGTCATAGATTAAACTTGTACCATGTGAAATTAGTACAATAAGAAAAATCAGGTCAGCGTAAAAATACCTGCCGCAAAAAAATGTTTGGAAGATCTGCTAAGAAAATGATATAAAAAAAACCTCTTTTTCCCCTAAACAATAGCCAGGCGGTTTCGGATGGCGTAAATAACGAGGTCTACCACATTTCTGGTCCCGGTTTTCAGAATAAGGTTTGCGCGATGCCCCTCTACGGTTCTTTTACTGATAAATAACCGGTCCGCAATTTCCTGAGTGGAGAGGCCTTTAACAATGTACTGCAGTACATCAAGTTCACGCTCGGTAAGCCTTTCATTTACATCTTCCAGAAAGATTCCGGATGATTCGACGGGGTCGGCCTCTGCCATCTCACCGAGCAACTGAGGAGAAAAATAAGTTTTACCGCTGCTTACCGTATTGATGGCCAGCTCCAGATCAGCCTTGCCGATACTTTTAAGAATAAATCCACTGGCTCCCGCTTCTGCCATGAGCCGCATATATTTGAGGTCGCTGAACATGGTAAGTGCCATGATTTTTAGATGAGGATATTTTTCGACCGCTGCTTTTGTTGCCTCAACGCCGTTCATGACGGGCATTTTAATATCCGTAAGTATAACATCCGGATTCATCTGGTCTAAAAGGTCTAAAAGTTCCTGACCATTAGACGCTTCGCCAATTACTTTAAAATTACTGCATTCATTAACCATCATGCGCAGGCCTTTCAGAAAAATGGCATGATCGTCCGCTAAAATTATTTTTATAATGTCTGTCATGTTTTAAATGAAGTTTGAAGTAGATGCTCTTTTTCGGCAAGTGCCGAAAGGGTGATTTCTGTCCTGAAATATTTACCCGGAACGGAAGAAAAGTTACACTGCCCATTTATCGATTTTACGCGCGACATGATGTTGGAGAGGCCCAATCCTTTCGTGGGTGAAGAGAGGATTTTCTGAATATCGCATCCAATTCCATTATCAAAATACTTGATCTCCAGCTGATTGTGCGTTTTTAAAAGTTCAATTTCAATCGTTGTTGCAGAGGAATGTTTTAACGTGTTATTAAGCAGTTCTGAGATAATTCTGTACAGCGCCACGCTAATTTGCTTCGGTAAATCCGGGAAATCTTCGTCAATTTTGAGATCCACGGAGATGGTGTTCATTTTATTGATTTTATCGACGTACACGCGCAGTGCTTCAATAAGCCCGAAATCATTTAACAAATTAGGCGCGAGATTATTTGCAATTTCCCGGGTGCTTTTGATGGATTCATGCAGCAGATCATCGGTCAATCTGATAAATTCCTGTTGCTCTGCAGGTCTTTCCATTCTGGCAGAAATTAGCTCCAGGTAAATTTTTGCGGTAGAGAGCAGTGGCCCTAGGCCATCATGTAAATCTTCAGAAAACCGCTGTCTTTCACGCTCTTCCGTTTCGATGGTATTCCTCAAAATCCGCTGTTCTACCTGTTTTCTGTCTGTAATATTACGAACGACCACAATAAATCCTTTAGATATTCCATCGGAATCAATGATTTCTGCGGTACGCAGTTCCCCTGAGAACGTACTTCCATCTTTCCTCTGTAAAGTAACATGAAGATCTCTGCCCGTATTCTGTGGGCTTTCGAGTTTGAAATTTTCACTTACCCGCACGTGGTCAGTTTTAACGATCCAGTTATTAATGTGGGTTCCGGTGATCGTACTTTCATCAGAAATCCTGAAAAGTTTTTTACTCTGCTGACTTGCGAAAACAATGAATCCGTGGACATCTATTTGAAAAACGGCATCCGGTGAAGCACTGATAAGCTGGCGGTATAACTGTTCACTTTCGATGAGGGCGAGTTCTGCCAGCTTACGTTCGGTAATATCCTGAATGTTTCCCTGAATCAGCGCAATGTTTCCTGAAAGGTCTTTCGTTATTTCGGCATACACACTGAGGTACTTTTTTACGCTGCCGTGTGCTATTGTTCTGAAATCGAATACCAGATTTTGATCATAATCATTAAATTTCTTTCGGATGATATGCAGGATTCCGGCACGGTCGTCGGGATGTATGGTGCGTAATACCGCAATCCAGTTAAGATCTTTACTGCTTTGACCAAGGATGACGGGAAGCTCATCAGACCAGCTCAGGTGATTATTTAAAAAATCCCAATCCCAACTGCCGGATTTCCCGATCCTTTGTGCTTCCGTGAGTTTGGATTGATTGACAAGCAACTCGTGGGTTCTTTTCTTTACCAAAACTTCCAGATCTGAACTCAGTTTTTTCTTCACCTGAAACCTGAAGAATAGAATTACTACAATAATGAGGACAAGTATGGAAAGGAAAATAAATGAATTTTTTAAACTTCTCTGTTTCGCAATCTGGAGCTTTTGTAGCGCATTTTCCTTTTCTTTCCTTTCTGTTTCATATTTCACCTGCATCTCTGCGATAGAGCTGGTGTTCTGGTTGGTAAAAATGGCATCTTTTGTTTCTTCGTATTTGTGAAAAAAGTTATCAAACTGAGCGTAATCTCCTACAGCACTGTAATATTTAGTCAATGAACGGTAGCTGAAAAGCAGGATGTCGCGGTTCTGCAATTGTTCTGCAGTCCGCAGCGCTTCATTGAAATATTCGTAAGCTTTGCTATAGTTTTTCATCAGTAAATAGGTTTCTCCGATAGAATTAGAGATATAGGAAATTTCCCATTTTCTGCCCATTTGTTTATTGATTTTCAGCGCTTTTTCATCATACTGTAATGACTTGGTATATGCCCCGTTTTTACGGTAGAGTTGCGCCAAATTATTATAAGAACTGCTTAAAGTAGGGGAATCCCGAAGATGCTCAAGTAAGGCGACAGATTGATTTAACAGTACATATGCAGTATCAACCCGGTTATTGGAAACGTATAGACTGCCCATATTGTTAAGAATGGCTGCTTCCCTTTTTTTATCACGGTTTTTACGGGCAAGAGCCAGCGCCCGTTTGTAATAAATCAGTGCTTCTGAAACATTGTTAAGATTATAATAGACGTTAGCAATGCTGTTCAGCGTATGACCAATTTTCTCGGTGTCGGCCATTTTCTCCCTAATTTTCAAAGACTGGTATAAATAATCTAAAGATTTTTTGAAGTCATTGGCGTAGAAATAAGAGATTCCCAAATTCTGAAGGGCGTCGCCTTTTTCAATCTGTGAGTGCTGGGAATCTGCAAGTTTTAGGGCTTGAGTCGCGTAGAAAATACTGCTGTCTGGAGCTATCTTTCTGTACGATAAACTTAACTGGTTGTATATGGAAATCTGTGTTGGATGATCTTGCTTTTTATGCTGTAATTCTCTTTTCAAACTGTCTATTAAATATCTGTTGTCCGGAGATTCCGCCCACAGAAAATTGGTAATGAGTAAACAAATTACCATAATACTTCTATAACGGTTCACTTGACAATCGAAAGAAAGAGGGTTACTTTTTAACACAATGCATAATTGACCGGCTAATATTACATAAAAATTAGTCAAGTTGCAATCTTATTTTATATATTAATAAAACCTGATTTTCCTGAAAAAAAACCGCCTCAACATCTATTGAGGCGGCTTGATATTTAATTATGGTCGGGCAGGAAACTGTATTCCTTCGCATAGCGCAGCATCTGTTCCGCAAATGTCTGGGGATATTTTAAAACATAATCGGTGACCTGGCCGCCGGCGTTTTTTACAGGCGTAACGTAGGGATTCACAAATCCGCGGTAAGGGGCCTCCTTATACTGAGCGTTACGCGCCAATACTTCCTTATGCATGGTCTGATCTACTTTCACGCCATAGTTTTCAACCAGGTTTTTGGCGGCATTATAATCACCTTCAGATTTGATGCGCTGGGTTTCGCGCAGCAGCTGCCCGAAAAGATCGTGAAGTTTGTCGTAATCGGTGATATTGAAATAGGTTTTCCCGTTACGGGTCACCTTTTCGATGACATTGTCCTTCATCCCCTTTTCAAAGACCCAGGCGCTGACCCACTGGCGGTTCCGCATGTGCGATTCTTCGATATCGGCTCCGGGATCCAGCCGCACCAGCTGCATCATCAATCCGTTACGGATATAGTTGTCGTAAGCTGCTTTACCAACCCCTTTCCAGTCATCGGTCAGGCCAAGTTCCTGCAGTTTAGGGTTATAGAGGAAATAAAGACCCACGAGGTCCGCGCGGCCTTCCTCCATGGTGGAGGCATAACTTTTCAGCGTTTCTTTCGGTGTTCCCACACCCGGATTGATCTGTCCTGAGGCGTGTCCGATTACCTCATGCAGCGCGGTGTGCAGTTTGCTTGCCAGCTCACCATATTGCTTCGCCAGACGGAGTTCTTCGTCGTCATTAACAAATTCTTTGAGACGGCCCGAACCGGCAGCTTTATCGTAGGCATCGATGATATTGCCCAGCGAAATGGATTTGGAACCGTGCTCAGCGCGGATCCAGTCAGCATTGGGAAGGTTGACCCCAATCGGGGTGCTGGGAGATGAATCGCCCGATTCTGAGGCAACGATCACGGTTTTATAGCTGACGCCTACCACGTTCTTTTTTTTGTGTTGAGTCAGGAGCGGAGAGTTGTCTTCAAACCACTGTGCCTGCTTCGAAAGGACTTCCATCTTTTTAGACATGTCGAAGTCTTTGATCTGCACTACGCTTTCATAGGAGCCTTTGTGGCCAAGCGGATCGCTGTAGACTTCGATGAAGCCGTTGATATAGTCGATATTTCCCTCGGTAGCATCTACCCAGGCTACGTTGTAATCGTCCCAGGTTTTGAGGTCGCCGGTTTTATAGTATTTGATCAGCAAGGCTAAAGCGTTTGCCTGCTTCTGGTTTTCGGTTACGGTTCTGGCTTTTTCGAGCCAGTAGGTAATCTGGTCGATTGCCTTGCCGTACATTCCACCGCTTTTCCAGACTTTTTCTGTCACCTTACCGTTTTCTTTAACCAGCTTTGAGTTCAGGCCGGTTGAAAGCGGACGCTTTGGATCAGTACTTTTCATATTGGCGTAGAAACGGTCAGCTTCATCTGCCGTAACGCCGTCACCGTAGAAATTAACGGCGGAGCCTTCCAAAAGGCCTTTGTTCAGATCGAGATTGACTTTTTTACTGTCTTTATCATTAAAAAGCATATCAGCCACGGTGGCGTTCAGGGGTGTGTTTGTGTCTTTTAAAAGCTGGTCTAAATAGGCTCTGGAAAACGCAGGTTTCATCTTTTCGTTGGAGTAGTGATGGTGAATGCCATTTGCGAACCAGATGCGTTTGAGGTAAATTTCGAAATTCTGCCAGTCCTGCGTGGTTTTGTTACCGCTGTAATTCTGATAAATATGCTCAAGGGCACGGCGGATGGTCAGGTTGTTCTCATAGTTCTGATCCCAGGTAATATCGCGGCCTGAATAGCCGGCCTGGCTAAGGTAATAGACATATTCTTTTTCTTTTAAAGTCAGATTGTTCCAGCCCGGGACGTCGTAGTGAAGTACCTCAATGTCGGCAAAACGGTCAATGCTGTTCTGTCCCTGCGACGCGGTCTGTTCCTGAGATGTGTTTTCAGTGGTGGCATTCTGCTGTGCCGTGCAGGAAAACAGCATCGTGGCAGCCAGCGCTAAAAGCGTAAATTTGGTTCTTTTCATTATTGAATATTTAAATAAAGTTATTGAATTCTGGTGATGTACTGGCAGGCGTCTTATAACAAGAACGGATTGACCGACAGGAGTACACGAACAAGCAACAAAATTCGCACCGCTGTACTTCTGAGAAATTTTGATTGTAAAAGATTGATGATCACAAACAGTACGGCTAATAAAAAAGCCCCGTAAAAACGGGGCTTCTGCTTTATATAAAAAAGGAATTATCCTTTTGCACCTCTTTCGATACGCTTTCTTTCGTTTTCAGAAAGAATCTTTTTACGCATTCTGATGAAGTTTGGAGTTACCTCGATGGCTTCGTCGCCCTGGATGTATTCCATACATTCTTCCAGAGAGAATAAGATTTTCGGAGCAATGCTTCCGTCTTTATCCTTACCTGATGCACGCATGTTGTTCAGCTGCTTGGCTTCCACGATATTCACAATCAGATCGCCAGGTTTGTTCTGCTCACCGATGATCATACCTTCGTAGATTTCCTCGCCCGGATCAACAAAGAACTTGCCTCTGTCCTGAAGTTTAGCGATAGAGTATTCTGTAGCCGGTCCCTGACCTTTACTCACCAATACGCCTACAAGTCTTCCCGGGATTGCTCCTTTGAAAGGCTTATAATCCGTGAAGCGGTGTGCCATAATTGCTTCACCAGCTGTTGCGGTAAGCATTTGAGAACGAAGTCCGATCAAACCTCTTGAAGGAATTTCGAATTCCATGTGCTGCATTTCGCCTTTGGTTTCCATGATATGAAGATCACCTTTACGCTGAGTCGCCAAATCAATTACTCGTGAAGCGTACTCTTCAGGTACATCAACAACCATAGATTCATAAGGCTCACATTTAACACCATCAATTTCTTTCAGAATTACCTGCGGCTGACCAATGGTCATTTCGTAACCTTCTCTTCTCATGGTTTCAATTAGAACCGAAAGGTGAAGAATACCACGTCCGAATACCAAAAATGTGTTTGCATCTTCAGTTGGCTCAACTCTTAAAGCTAAGTTTTTCTCCAGTTCCTTCATTAACCTTTCTTTCAGGTGATTTGAAGTTACATATTTACCGTCTTTCCCGAAGAAAGGGGAGTTGTTGATAGAGAAAGTCATATTCAAGGTCGGCTCATCGATCGCTGTACGCGGCAATGGATCCGGATTCTCCAGATCTACGAATGAATCCCCAATCTGGAATTTATCGAAACCTACGATTGCGCAGATATCTCCGGCTTTTACTTCCTGAACTTTCTTTTTACCAAGACCTTCGAAAACGTATAATTCTTTTACTTTTCCTTTGATGATATTGCCGTCTTCCTGAGCAAGACCTACCCATTCAGATTCTTTTACAGAACCCTGGGTGATTTTTCCGATCGCGATTCTTCCTAAGAAAGAAGAGAAATCGAGTGAAGTAATCTGCATTCTCAGCGGACCTTCTTTCGCTTCCGGAGCAGGAACGTGCTCTAAGATACCATCCAATAACGGGAAGATATTTTCGGTTTGCTCTAATGAAGAGTTGAACCATCCCTGTTTAGATGAACCGTAGAACGTAGGGAAATCTAACTGCTCTTCGGTTGCGTTAAGGTTGAAGAACAGATCGAAAACCTGATCATGAACTTCGTCCGGACGGCAATTAGGTTTATCAACTTTGTTGATGACCACAACCGGTCTTAATCCTAATTCCAAAGCTTTCTGAAGTACGAAACGCGTCTGAGGCATTGGTCCTTCGAAGGCATCCACTAAAAGTAGAACACCGTCAGCCATTTTCAATACTCTTTCTACCTCACCACCGAAATCGGCGTGACCTGGAGTATCGATTACATTAATTTTGGTGTCTTTATAAGTTACCGAAATGTTTTTTGATAAAATGGTAATTCCACGCTCTCTTTCAAGGTCATTATTGTCCATAATAAGATCACCGGATTCCTGATTTTCGCGGAATACACTGGTGGCGTGAATGATTTTGTCGACCAATGTAGTCTTTCCGTGGTCAACGTGCGCAATGATTGCGATATTTCTAATGTTTTGCATAATCGTTTTTTGACGGTGCAAAAGTAAACTTTTTTGTCGGATAATTTGCAAAGTGATATAGAATTAACAGAAATTAATACAGAAAATTATAGAAAGTTTAATTCTGCACAGTAAAAGATTATGTTTTCGGGAATCCGGCGCGTATTATTTTACTTTTCCGTAGTGTTAATTATAGTGATTGCTTTCACAAATCTTGCCGTATAATGAGGAGAAGAAAGGCTGGAAACTGTGACGCCATTTGCTTTCCCGCTTGAAGCATGTATAAAATCGGATTGGCTGCCGGCAGCCCGCGAAACGATACCGATATGGCCAACTTCCGGAGTCTGTACATCGGTGCCGTAGAAAATGAGGAGATCGCCTGTTCGCACTTTGTCTACTGGAATTTCCTGCCCGAAATCAAGGAAATCTTTTGAAGACCTTGGGACTTCAAATCCAAAATGCCTGTACACATAATAAATAAAGCCTGAACAGTCGAAACCGGTTTTGGGATCTGCCGCCGCATAAACATAAGGAGTCCCGAGATAGCGGTACGCGAATTTCACCAGTTCTTTGCGTTGATTATAATTACCAACGTTGCCTTTGCGAGTGGTTTTACGGACAGGATTTGTAACAGTTTCAGTAACTGCAGTATCGGTGGCCGTTTTCTTTTTTCTAAACAGATCCCAATATTGGTTTTTCACTTCTGCAACATCCTGTTGATCAGAACAGGAAAGGAGGAAGAACGGTATGATTAAAAGGAATTTCAACAGTTACATTTCCGGGGATACAGAAAATAAGATGCCAAAAAAAGCGGCTTCAGGAGCCGCTTTGGAAATATATGATGGTATGTCATTTTAATTCTGCCTTAAGTAGGAATACAGATTGTCTTTTAAATGAACTCTTTTTTTGCGTAAATCAGTTAAGTGTTCATCGGTGGTGTGGTTTTGTTCTCCCTCTTCATAATGCTGAATGAGCGCGTTAACTTCCTCATAATTCACATACATTTTCTTAAAATCGTTGTCATTCAGCTTCAGGACATTGATTCTGTCTTCGTATTCAGGAAATTCGTGGGTAAGGTTGTGGTTTTCCATGACTTTAAAATTTTAGGAATTTTGATAGATTAAAGTTAGGGAAAATTCAAATAAATGCGATATGAAAATTGTCACCTTATTTTGCATCGGGTATTTGTAAATCCAGCTCAAGTGGATTATTATTTTTCTTGCGGGCTTCTTGTGCTTCCAATTCGCGTTTTCTGATCAGATCTGCGGGCTTCACTTCGCTGCCGTCTGAACTCACCATTCTTAAATTGGATCCTGATTGGTTCATCATTTCCCGTAAGGATTTTGTTGGATCATTTTGAAGTTCCAGATACATTTTTTTGTACTGAGTATAGTTAACCGCAATTTCTTGTGAGTTAAACAACTTTTTCTGATCTGTCGACCCTGCACTATCTAAATTCTTTGAAATGCCCATTAATTCAAAAGAATGTGTTTTGGTAAAATCTTCTATTTTTATAATTAAACCCGGCAAACCGTGAAATTTGTATGGCCCATCCTGAATTGGAATTTCAGTTGCAAACCACGCAGTCCATTTTCTACCGAACATTTCGGTTTCAGCTTTTTGAGCATGGAATTCTCCGATTTTCTGCTTTTCCGCATTTATTTTCCAAACCGTTTTCCGCTCGTCTAAAACTTTATACTCGTCAGTTCCCAGTCCAATATGCAGAAAAGTTTCGTACGTTGGGTAAATTTTGGAAATAGTGTATGTGATTTTTCCTTTGTAAGAAGGAGAATATTTAATAAATTCAGAACCGGTATATTGCGGTTTTTCAATTTCGACAATTAAAAGAGAATCAGATTTAAACTTTTCGTAGCTGTAAAATTTAGAACCTGCCGCATTTACATCCAAAACTACGAGCTCTTTTTGAATGTCAGCTTTATTCGTTGAATCGATTAGGTACGTGTATTCATAGGTGAAACGCTTATTCTGAGCATTTAATAATCCGGCCGCCAATATCAAAAGGACGAAATAATTTTTCACTAATTTTTTTATAAAGATAGAAAAAAATCAATCCAACATATAGAAATCAATAGGAAGAAAACGTTTCTTTAAACTCTCTTATTGTAGCAGATCGAGTTCAATAATATTATTGTCTTTCGCATTCTTAGCTTTTGCACCCTGCTCTTTGTTTTTAATCATTTGTGCCGGGGGAATAACATTTCCGCTCTGATCTGTAAACTTCAATGTCGCGCCATTAGCCATTGCCTGCTTAATCACTTTTGCCGGATCATTTCGATCTTCCAGATACAGTTTTCTGTATTGAAGCCTGTTAATTTCGATGACCTTATTCCGGCCTGCAAATCCTGAAAAATTCTGTGGTGAATCTGTAAATTTCGAAATTCCTGCCAATTCAAACTGATGGGTTCCTGTATGATCCTGAAGTTTTATAATCAATCCTGGCAAACCGTGAAATTTGTACGGCCCGTCCTGAAAAGGAAGTTCCGAAGAAAACCAGGCTTCCCATTTTCTTCCGGCAAATTCTGTGGTGGCTTTCTGTGTATTGAATTCACCAATTTTTTGCCTGTCGGGGAGTATTTTCCAAATTAATTTGCGGTCGTCTGATACCTTGTAGTAATCAATTCCGATATTCAGCACAGACGAGATCTTAAAATCGGGATAATCTTTAATGATCCTGTATCTTACTGTTCCTTTTCTCTGCGACATCATTTTGGTGTCCACATTCATAGAGCCGGTCGTTTTAATCTGCTTTTCGTAATAAGCGGTCATTGTAGAGTCCGAAACATGCACATCGTGGCTGTAAAATGCCGAACCATTTTCAGTGATGTCAAGATTCATAAGTTCTTTCGTAACTTCCTGTTTGTTTAAGGTGTCTTTCACGAAAGAATAATAATAGCTGAAACGCTGGTTTTGCGCAAAAGACAGGTTGCAAAATAATAATAAGACGGGAATCAATATTCTCATTGAAGGTGTTTTATAGGATTAAAAAGAATGCCCAAGTGTTCAGACCCAGGCAATCGTTCATGTTTTCAGTTTTTTGTTGTAATGTGAATTTCATTGGCTTTGCTGCCGTTGTATCCTTTTTTATAAACATTCATTCTTTCGATACGGTCGGGTGAGAGCTTGTTCATTTCTTCTTTCGTAACAGGTTTTCCGTCTATATAAATGTTCATTTCTTTATCCTGATTCTGGAAAACAATATCCGCGGAGTTTTTTTTCTTTGCAGCCTCCACAGCAGCTTTTTCAGCTTCTTTTATGCGCAGTTGGAATTCAGGTGAATTAACCTGTTTTTCAACTTCTCTGGCGCGTTTTTCTGCTTCTTCAATTTGCTTTTTGAACTCCGGGGAATTCACTTTCTTTTCCATTTCCTTTGCTTTGCGCTCAGCTTCCTGAATCTTTTTCTTGAATTCCGGTGAGTTATAAAGCTGGTCGGCTGCTTTTGCCTGATCTTCAGCGGCTTTAATCTTCATTTTGAAATCTTCAGAATTATAGAAACTGTCGAGTTGTGAATAAAGCTTATCCATTTCCACCTGTTTCAGTTTCAGGTTTTTCATGTTGAATTTAAAGTCTTCTGAATTGAAAAGTTGATCCATTTTTCCGCTCAGCTGGCTCATTTCTTTTTCAAGTTCTTTGAACTTAGGACTGTTGAAGTCGTTTTTCTTCGCTAATTTTTCGAGCTTCTTGCCTGTAAGACTCATCTCTTTGCTTATTTTTTTTGCTTCTTCATTATTCTTAATCAATGCATCGTTCAGCGGTTTAAGCTCCTCATTCTTCAGCTTAATTTGTTTCTCTATTGCAGGCGGAACCGGTGGAACGGGCGGTGCATCGGGCGGGGAAGCAGGAGGTGCGGTTAAGGTATCTTTTTGTACGATTGCAATAAACTT
Source organism: Flavobacteriia bacterium (assembly GCA_015999765.1). Classification (GTDB taxonomy): domain Bacteria; phylum Bacteroidota; class Bacteroidia; order Flavobacteriales; family Weeksellaceae; genus Kaistella. Next base: position 283,860 of record JAECQR010000003.1, on the reverse strand, counting down.
CTCAATTTCCAGATTGGTTTCTTTTATTTCCCTGTTTTTTGCGTTAACAAGGTAGGCGAACGTAAGGATAAACAGAATGGGCAATGCGAACAGACGCCGCGCATAGCTGTATTTGGTTTTTGATTTGGTAAGCATTGTGATTCTTTTTTTAAGGTTGGAACTAAGAAACGGACTCGCGGCGGGTAAGTGTTTTCCGGAAAACTGACTTGCCAGAAGCATCTGCGCAAATGCTCTCGGGTCCGAGTTTTTGATGGCTTTTTTATCAGCCAGATATTCGTGTATTAATGTAATTTCTTTTTTGATAAGGTAGAAGAAAGGATTGAACCAAAATATTGCAGTAACGATTTCGGTGAAGATTTTATCCCGGGAATGCTTCTGCTCTATATGTACCATTTCGTGCTTCAGGATCTGCTGTCCCAAATCTGAATTCAGGGCGATGGAATCTTTCCAGAACAGATTTCTGAAATAGGAAAACGGAGCTTCGGGCAGATTGGTGTGGTAGAAACTGATGTCCTCAATCTGTTCTCTCTGGAATCTTCTCTTAAGCAGTTGGATGGAAATCATTCCATAAATCAGCCTGCCGAGAAAAAGGAGAGCAACCAATCCAAAAGCGTAAATAAAATATGTAAGATCAATGAAATCATGGCTTAAAGTTTTAGATTCATTAAAATACTGTAATTTGTTTATCAACAGATAAATACCGCTGTTTACTTCAACTGTAAAATAATCTACCTTCACTAACGGCAGCAGGAGACTTACCAACAACACGAAGAGCAAATAGAATCTGTTGTAGTGGTGAAAAGTCCTGTCTTTTAAAAACAACCGGTAATAGCAAAACATTACACCCGATGTTAAAATAACTTTTGCCAGATACAGAATAAGTGTTTCCATGCTGTTATTTTTTAAGTTCGTTCAGCAGCATTTCCAGATCTTCCACACTCATCTCATTTTTTTCGACCAGAAATGAAACCGCGTTTTTGTAAGATCCTTCAAAGTAATTCTTCACCAGACTTTTCATCGATTTTCCGCTGTATTTTTCTTTGGAAACGAGTGGAAAATACTCATGCTGCCTTCCATGAACCTCGTAATCAACAAAATCTTTTTCCTTCAGTACTTTCAAAATGGTTGACACTGTATTGGTATGCGGTTTTGGTTCAGGAAAAACTTCCAGAATATCTTTCAGAAAACCTTTTTCGATCTCCCAGAGATACTGCATTACCTGTTCTTCGGCTTTTGTTAATTGAGCAATCTGCATATCACTATGTATTTAGTGATACAAATGTAGGAATTAATTCTACTCTTACAACTATTTTTATAGTGATATATATGATTTAAATCTAAAGTATTGATTCTCAGTTTTAAAACTTTTAGGTATCCTAAATTATCAAGCATTTTAAATTGCATGAGGTTTTGTTCAAAAACATTATCTTTGCACACCTTTAATTTAAACTGCAACGCGCCAAAAGTGTCTTGCTAAAAGCAAAAATTTATGAAATGTGGAATCGTAGGTTTGCCCAATGTAGGTAAATCAACCCTTTTTAACTGTCTGAGCAACGCTAAAGCACAGTCTGCCAACTATCCGTTCTGTACGATTGAACCCAATCTGGGAACCGTTTCCGTGCCTGACCAGAGATTATTCGAACTCGAAAAACTCGTGAATCCAGAACGTGTTTTACCGGCCGTAGTAGAAATTGTAGATATTGCCGGACTGGTGAAGGGCGCAAGTAAAGGAGAAGGTCTGGGTAATCAGTTCCTGGCTAACATCCGCGAATGTGAGGCAATCATCCATGTTTTAAGATGTTTTGAAAACGGTAATATCATTCACGTAGAAGGAACTGTAGATCCGTTGCGCGACAAAGAAATCATCGATATAGAACTTCAGCTGAAAGACATGGAGGCCATCGGTAAAGCCGTGGATAAAGCGAAAAAGTTCATCAAATCCGGAAAAAAGGAGGACGTTTTAACATATGAAATCCTGCAGAATCTTCAGAAATTTGTAGAAGACGGTCAAAATGCGAGAGAATTCCCAATGGATGATTTTGCACAATCTGTTATTTCTGAAATTCAGCTTCTCACCAACAAACCCGTTCTTTATGTTTGTAATGTGGATGAAAATTCCATTAAAAACGGCAACGAATGGATCGCAAAGATCGAGGAAATGGCAGCGAAAGAAAATGCTGAAGTGGTTGTATTAGCCGTACAGATCGAAGCAGACATCAACGAACTGGAGACTTTCGAAGAAAGACAGATGTTCCTTGAAGAACTTGGCCTTGAAGAACCGGGCGTAAACCGACTCATTAGAAAAGCATACGATTTACTTAAACTTCAGACATATTTCACTGCGGGGGTTAAAGAAGTTCGTGCCTGGACTATCGGTCAGGGCTGGACAGCGCCACAGGCGGCAGGAGTGATTCACACCGATTTCGAAAAAGGATTTATCCGTGCTGAAGTTATCGGCTATGAAGATTTCATCAATTTCGGTTCTGAAGCCAAAGTAAAAGAAGCGGGAAAAATGAGGGTAGAAGGAAAAGAATACATCGTTAAAGATGGCGACGTAATGCATTTCAGATTTAATGTATAAAGTGATATTTGCATAAATATCACTTAAAGTATAATTCAAAGCAGGCTGTTTAGCCTGTTTTTTTTATGTATTAAAATCTGTTAAATTAACATATATCAACGTTTTAAGATTTTCTTTGACCTAAATTTGTATGGCAGACAGCATCTTTCAGGCAGACAGAATTACTTCAATTTAAATTTTTAAATATTAAACATATGAAAAAGCTAGAAAACAAAGTAGCGATCATTACAGGCGCAGGTTCAGGAATCGGAAAAGCTACCGCATTACTTTTTGCAAAAGAAGGCGCTAAAGTTGTGGTGAGCGACATCAACGAAGAGCATGGCAACAACGTTGTAGAAGAAATTAAAAGCAGCGGAGCCCAAGCCGTTTTCGTGAAAGCAGATTCGTCCAGCCCGGAAGATAATGAAAGACTTGTTGAAGAAACGCTGAAAGCATTCGGCAAGCTGGACGTAGCCGTAAACAACGCCGGAATCGGCGGAGAAGTTAACAAAGCAGGTGATATGTCGGTAGAAGGCTGGAAAAGGGTAATCGATATCAATCTTTCAGGTGTGTTTTACGGCGTGAAATACCAGGCTCCGGCAATGGTAAAAAACGGAAGCGGCAGCATCATTAATATCGCGTCTATTCTCGGTCAGGCAGGTTTCGCAACCTCCTCCGGTTACGTGGCCGCAAAACACGGTGTCGTAGGGCTTACGAAATCAGCTGCATGGGAATATGCTAAAGATAAAGTGCGCATTAATGCAGTAGGACCGGGATTTATCTACAGCGGAATGGTCAACGAAGAAACGATGGGCAGGGAAGCCCTTGATTTCCTGGAAACCAAACATGCGTTCGGAAGATTGGGTGAGCCCGACGAAATCGCGGCAATGCTGCTTTTCCTGGCTTCAGATGATGCTTCCTTCGTGACCGGATCTTATTATCCTGTGGACGGTGGATATCTCGCAGTTTAGGAAATTTTTAATTATAAATTTTAAAATGTAGATGGGTGATTTAAAGGTTTAAATTCACCTCATCATAATAAAAAAATAAATTATGGCAAAAAAAATTGCAGTGCTCGTGGGCTCCCTGAGAAAGGAGTCGTACAACAGAAAGATCGCTAATGAATTAATCAGGCTGTCGCAAACAAATCTGGAAATGGAAATTGTTGAAATTGGGAATCTTCCACTTTATAACGAAGATCTGGATCAAAATCCTCCGCAGGAATGGACAGATTTCCGTGCAAAAGTTAAAGCCTCCGATGGTGTTCTGTTTGTCTCTCCAGAATACAACCGAACCATTCCGGGCGCGCTGAAAAACGCGATCGACGTTGGTTCACGGCCTTATGGCAGCAGCGTGTGGCAAAGCAAGCCGGGAGCCGTTGTTACCGCTTCACCGAGTTCATTGGGTGCGTTTGGTGCCAACCATAATATCCGTCAGGCCGTTGTGTTTCTGGACGTTTTTATGATGGCACAGCCTGAAGCTTATATCGGGAATGCCGCTGAAATCTTTAAAGAAGATGGAACAACCGTGGTAGAAGCAACCGAAAAATTCCTGAAAGGTTTTGTGGAAGCCTATCAGAAATGGGTTGAAAAATTTTAGATAAAACCATTACTATTTAAACCTTTTCATTTTGGAAAGGTTTTTTTTGTGTATTAAAGTGATGCAGCCGGCATAATCTTATGGGAATATTGCTTAAATTTAGGTGTCCGTAAAACATAAAAATAATACCATGTGGTTTACCAAATCAATAACTGAAACTTTAGAGGACCTTAAAGTAAACCCTGACAATGGCCTGTCCGAAGATGAAGTTTTAGTCCGAAGGAAGAAGTTCGGAGAAAATAAGCTCCAGGCCAAAAAAAAGAAATCTGTATTTCAGATTTTTCTTTCTCAGCTGAATGACTGGCTGATTTATGTACTTTTTGCCGCAGTAATTATCACTTCTCTCATGGGTGAATATGTGGATTCTGTCATCATTATTTTGGTGATTATGATTAATGCCGGAATTGGCGTTTATCAGGAAATAAAAGCCGGAAAAGCGATTGAAGCCCTGATGAAAATGTCGTCACCAAAAGCACTGGTAAAAAGAGATGCTTACACCAAGGAAATCGACAGTTCTGAACTTGTTCCCGGCGATATTGTAATTCTTGAAGCAGGACGAATCATCCCCGCAGATCTTCGTCTGATTGAAACTGCCAATCTTCAGACCGAAGAATCTGCACTTACCGGAGAATCCGTGCCCGAAAATAAAAGGGCTGAAGATGTTTATGATGATCCAAATACGCCGATTGGTGACAGGGAAAATCAGGCTTTCATGACTTCTGTAGTGACTTACGGAAGGGGAGTTGGCGTAGTTGTAGAAACCGGAATGAAAACCGAAGTCGGAAAAATTGCCCACCTCATTGATAACGAAGAATCTACCAAAACTCCGCTGGAGAAAAGACTTAATGACCTGGGTAAAATGCTCGGAAAGATTGCTGTGGCCATCTGCGCTTTTATTTTTGTTTTATCTTGGTTTCAGGGCAGGGATTTGGCTGAAATGTTTCTTACTGCTGTATCGCTTGCAGTAGCTTCTATTCCGGAAGGATTGGCGGCCATTGTAGCGGTGGTGCTTTCGATAGGCGTAACTTCTATGTCGAAGAAAAATGCGATTATCCGCCGACTTCCGGCAGTAGAAACACTGGGTTCTGTGAATGTGATCTGTTCTGATAAAACAGGTACTTTAACCATGAATAAAATGACGGTCACCCAGATTTTTACTTCAGACGGTCTTATTGATCTGGATGATGATAAGCGGGATAAAATTCCCAACTCCGCAAAACTCCTTGGCAAAGGAATGATTCTATGTTCTGATGCAACACTGGAAAACGGTAACTCGACCGGAGATCCCACCGAAATTGCACTGCTGGTGATGGGAGATACTATTAGTCTGGATAGAAAGGATTTAAGCAGAGATACCATAAGAATCAATGAGAAAGCATTCGACAGCGACCGCAAAATGATGTCTGTTCTGGTGAAAGAAGAAAATGGGGACTATAAGGTTTTCACGAAAGGAGCTTTGGGAAGTCTGAAAAAAGTCTGCACCAAAATTTTTGTGGAAGGCGAGATCCGGGATGTAAGAGATCGTGATTTGGAGAATTTTAGCAACGCAGCACGCGAAATGTCGGATCGGGCATTGCGGACATTGGCTTTGGCATACAAACCCGCCGCAAGAGATACTCAACCCGGGGAAATGGAGCAGGAGCTGGTGCTTCTTGGTCTTGTAGGCATGATCGATCCTGCAAGGGATGAAGTGAAACCCTCAATTGCCCTTGCTAAAAACGCAGGAATTAAGACCGTGATGATTACAGGTGATCACAAAAACACAGCCTTCGCTATTGCGAAAGATCTGGAAATCGCAAAACATCTCGAAGAAGTTATTACCGGTCCTGAACTGGATGATTTCAGCGATGAAGACTTAAAGAATAATGTGGATCAGTACCTGGTATACGCCCGCGTGTCACCGGAGCACAAAGTAAAGATTGTACGTGCCCTGAAAGCTAATGGCAACATTGTTTCCATGACCGGCGACGGCGTAAATGACGCCCCATCTTTAAATGCAGCAGATATTGGAGTCGCTATGGGAATCACCGGTACAGACGTTGCAAAAGGCGCTGCCGATATGATTCTGACCGATGATAATTTCTCCACCATCGTAAAAGCAATAGAGCAGGGCAGAAATATTTACAGCAATATTAAAAAATCGGTGATATTTCTGCTCACCTGCAATCTGGGAGAAGTAGTACTTATGGTTATTGCTTTGATTATAGGCTGGGCTTCTCCGCTCATTGCCACACAGCTTTTATGGATTAATTTAATCACCGATTCTCTACCGGCTATCGCGTTGGGAATGGATAATGGCGACCCGGATGTAATGAATGAAAGCCCCCGTGATCCGAAAGAAAATTTCTTTTCCCATGGGGCAGGTCTGCAGGCGGTTCTAGGCGGTCTCTTTATCGGTCTTATCTGTATTTTCGCGTTCTGGTTCGGATATTACGAGATGGGATATTCGCCCTCAGATAGAAATGTCCCGGACGAGGTAGTAAAAAATGCGAGGACTCTGGCTTTTATGGTATTGGTATTGGCTCAGCTTTTCTACTCTCTGGGATTAAGAAATATGAAAAAGAGTATTTTCGCAGTTGGGTTTTTCAGCAACAAATACCTGATCGGTGCTATTGTTTTGGGAATTCTGCTTCAGGTTCTGGTGCTTTTTGTTCCACTACTTCGGGATGCTTTCAAGCTTCATATGTTGGACCAGAAGGGATGGATCATGGCGGCAATACTTGGTTTAATGCCACTCACCGCGCACGAACTCTACAAAATGCTGTTTAAGCGGCACGCTGATAATTAAATGTTTTTTTTAAGTAAAAATCCGGGAAACATGCAAAAACTGTTTGAGAAAATCAATGTTCAGAAAGCCATTTTATTCATCGCGCTTCTGCTTATTCTGATTATTTTGGTTGAACTGAAGTATTTTATATCAGGTTTGCTGGGTGCGATCACGCTGTATGTACTTACCCGAAAGTTTTATCTGAGACTTGTTGAGGAGAAAAAACGCAATAAGAACCTCTCGATCACGCTGATTATATTTTTAATCATTATCACTTTTGCCATACCGCTCTGGATCATTCTGGAGATTCTGATACCCAAAATTAATGAGTTTCTCAGTGACCGGGATGCAATTCTGGATAAATTCAATTCAATCCGCATACTGATTGAAAACAATGAATTCCTAAAACGTTTTGATCTTACTTTTTCGGATGAGAAGGTCCTGCAGCTGTTGAATAAAATTGTTTCCTATATTCCCTCAACGGTACAGTGGGTAGGGCAGACTTTTGCCAATATTTTCACCGCGCTTTTCATCCTTTATTTCATGCTCATCAACGCCAGAATGATGGAGGAAAGATTCAAAGAACTGCTGCCGGTTTCTAAGGAAAGTAAAAAGTTTTTTCTCAGGGAAAATGCCGCGCTCATTACATCGAATGCGTACGGTATTCCTATTTTGGGTTTTGCTCAGGGAGTGATCGCGATGATCGGATATTCAATTTTTGGCGTCCATAATGCGATTTTTTGGGGATTATTGACGGGTGCGGCCTCAATTGTTCCGGTTTTAGGAACGATGTTTATCTACATTCCTGTATGTGTTTACCAGATTGCAAGTGGAGATGTAAGTGGAGGGTTGTTCCTTACTTTGTACTGTTTGGTTCTCGTGGGCGGTATTGATAACGTTTTACGTTTTACCCTGCTGAAAAAGATGGCAGATATTCATCCTCTGATTACGGTTTTTGGAGTAGTTCTAGGTCTGAAAATATTTGGGGTAATGGGTCTTGTTTTTGGTCCCGTTTTGCTTTCGCTGCCCGGAATTCTATTTAAAATATTCAAAATTGAAAAAGGTCTTGATAAGAAGGAAAATTCAATGGAAACGGATAAAATCATAATCCAAGCCGAGCCGGAAAATCTAAGCTGAACTTCATCAGAATCTACTGAATTTCTAACAAGACTTTTAAAGATAAACAGCAGCTGATTATCAGCTTTAATCTGTGAAAATTGCCTTGCGCGGATTCGGTATGACCTGCATCAATTATTTTTCCACAAAATTTTATATATAAACTTAGTTTCGCTATTTTTGTGAGTTACTGAATTTTAAAAGCATTCTGCGAAAACCATGAGCGAAAACAACACTGTAAATTATTCCGAAGATAACATCAGAACCCTCGACTGGCAGGAGCATATCCGGATTCGTCCCGGAATGTACATCGGAAAGCTGGGTGACGGCTCTTCAGCAGACGACGGGATTTATATTTTGCTCAAAGAAATTATCGACAATTCCATTGATGAGTTCGTAATGAAATCCGGCAAAAGGATTGAAATTAAAATTGACGAAGGCAAAGCGACAATTCGCGATTACGGTCGTGGAATTCCTTTGGGAAAAGTTGTAGACGCCGTTTCGAAAATGAATACCGGCGGTAAATACGACTCCAAAGCCTTTAAAAAATCAGTAGGTTTGAATGGTGTAGGTTCCAAAGCAGTGAATGCGCTTTCAGAATATTTCCGTGTAAAATCGGTACGTGAAGGAAAAGTAAAAATCGCTGAGTTCTCTAAAGGAATTATCACAAACGATAACGCCGAAACTGAAACATCAGACCGAAACGGTACCGAAATCACTTTTATTCCCGACGGCACTATTTTTACCCATTTCAAATTCAGGAAAGAGTATATCGAAAAGATGCTCAAAAATTACTGTTATCTGAATCCGGGGCTGAAAATTATCTTCAACGGGGAAACCTATTTTTCCGAAAACGGACTGAAAGACCTTTTGCAGGAAGAAATTGAAGGCGATATTCTTTATCCCATCGTTCATTTGAAAGACGAAGACATCGAAGTAGCCATCACCCATTCAGATAAATCTCAGTCTGAAACTTATTTTTCTTTCGTCAACGGACAGAATACCACGCAGGGCGGTACGCATTTGAATGCCTTCCGCGAAGCATACGTAAAAACCATCCGTGAATATTTCAATAAAAATTTCGAAGCGGCAGATATCAGAAAATCCATTATTGCTGCGATTGCCATTAAGGTAATTGAGCCGGTTTTCGAATCACAGACCAAAACAAAATTAGGTTCCAATGAAATGGAGCCCGGAAAGGAAACGGTAAGAACCTTCATTACGAACTTCTTAAAGAACAAACTCGATAACTTCCTTCACCAAAATCAGGAGATTGCGGAAGCCATTCACCGGAAAATCATTATTTCCGAAAGGGAAAGAAAAGAACTTTCGGGAATCCAGAAACTCGCGCGCGAAAGAGCCAAAAAAGTTTCGCTTCACAATAAAAAACTCCGCGACTGCCGCGAACATTACAACGATCAGAAAGCAGTAAGAAAGGCAGAAACCATGATCTTTATCACCGAAGGTGATTCCGCATCCGGTTCAATTACCAAGTCCCGCGATGTGGAAACCCAGGCTGTTTTCTCGCTCAAAGGAAAGCCTCTGAACTGTTATGGACTCACCAAAAGAGTAGTGTACGAAAATGAGGAATTCAATCTCCTTCAGGCAGCACTGAATATTGAAGATTCGCTTGAGGATTTGCGCTACAATCATGTGATTATCGCTACCGATGCCGATGTCGACGGGATGCACATCCGTCTTTTGATGATTACTTTTTTCCTGCAGTTTTTCCCGGATTTAATTAAAAACGGACATCTTTATATTTTACAGACGCCTTTATTCAGAGTAAGAAACAAGAAAGAAACCCGCTACTGTTACTCTGAGCCTGAACGGATAAAAGCTTTAAATGAACTGGGTAAAAATCCAGAAATCACCCGTTTTAAAGGTCTTGGTGAAATTTCACCAGACGAGTTCAAGCATTTTATCGGAAAGGACATCCGTCTTGAGCCAGTTGTCTTAGGAAAAGACCAGACGATAGAACAGCTTCTCGAATTCTATATGGGTAAAAACACTCCCGACCGGCAGACATTCATCCTGCAGAATCTGGTGGTGGAGGATCCCGATATCGATAAGAAAGAAATCCTAACCCACGCTGAAGTGTAAGAAACCCTAGAATACGACATGAGACTCACTAACCGCAACAAAGCAGGTTTCTATAATTTTATCAGCACTACAATTCTACTGATCTTCGTATTCGGCTGTGGAGCATTCTTTATGGACCTTTTTAAATTCGATTTTTTAGGTAAGGGTACTACGGCCTTGCTCATTATTGTTCCAAGTTTTCTAGGTTTGATATTTTACCTTAGAGGTCGGCAGATCTTCGAATACGACAGCGATGGTGAAGCTCTGAATTTCAAAAACCGTAATGTTTTGTTTTACCAGAAGGCCATCAGCGACGAATTTCCAAAGTATAAACTCGTCAGCTACGAAATCATTGATGTGCTTATTTTACGAAAACTCTATATTAGTGTTTCCAGCAAAAAAAATAAGGTAATCACCTTAAAATACGATATATCTTACCTGAGTAAAAGGGAACTGAAAGACCTGAAATTCTCGTTAAGCAAAGTCATTAAAGAAAACCAAGAAATTAAGAGAGAGCATTAAGTTGATGGAAGAACAAGAAAATCACCACGAAGAATCCCTGAAAAAAGTTTCCGGTCTGTACAGAGACTGGTTTTTGGATTACGCATCCTACGTTATTCTCGACAGGGCCATTCCTTCTATTTTTGATGGATTCAAACCGGTACAGCGCCGGATCATGCATTCCATGCGGGAACTGGAAGATGGCCGATACAATAAAGTGGCAAACCTTGTCGGGAACACCATGAAATATCACCCCCATGGTGATGCTTCCATTACCGATGCGATGGTGCAGATCGGCCAGAAAGAACTGTTGATCGATACGCAGGGAAACTGGGGAAACATTTTTACCGGCGATTCAGCTGCAGCAGCGAGATATATCGAGGCGAGGCTTACTCCTTTCGCGCTGGAAGTAGTCTTCAACCCCAAAACCACGGAATGGTCCAAATCTTACGACGGCAGAAACAACGAACCGATTGATCTTCCGGTAAAATTTCCCTTGCTTTTGGCATCCGGTGTTGAGGGGATTGGCGTAGGACTTTCGACCAAGATTATGCCTCATAATTTCAATGAACTGATTAATGCCTCCATTGCACATCTGAAAGGTAAAAAATTCGAACTTTTCCCGGATTTTCTTACCGGCGGAATGCTCGATGTTTCCAATTACAACGATGGTGAACGCGGCGGAAAAATACGTGCAAGAGCCAGAATCATTCAGAAAGAAAAAAATACGCTCTGCATTACAGAACTTCCTTTTGGTAAAAATACCGGCGATCTCATCGACTCCATTATTAAAGCGAATGAAAAAGGGAAGATTAAAATCAAGAAGATTGAAGACAATACTTCTGATACGGTTGAAATCAACATTCACTTAAATAATGATGTTTCGCCCGACAAAACCATCGATGCGCTGTATGCATTTACCGATTGTGAAATTCCGATTTCACCGAATGCATGTGTGATTGTTGGAGACAAACCAGAGTTTTTAACGGTCTCGGAAATCTTAAGAAGAAATACCGATCACACCGTTTCGCTTCTGAAAAAGGAACTTGAAATTGAACTTCATGAGCTGCAGGAAAAATGGCATTTTGCAAGCCTGGAGAAAATATTCATTGAAAACGAAATCTATCAGGAAATTAAAGGAAAATCTTCGAAAGAAGAAGTATATGAAGCGGTTGATAAAGCGCTGAAACCTTTCACTAAAAATCTTTTACGCGCTGTAACGACAGATGATATCATTAAACTAACCGAACTTCCGTTTATGCGGATTTCGCGTTACGATCAGGATAAAGCCATTGAAAATTTACTGAATCTAGAAGGCAAAATTGAGCAGGTAAAACATCATTTGGACAACTTGATCACTTATGCAGTTGATTATTTCCTCAACATTCAGAAAAAATACGGAAAAGGGAAGGAGAGAAGAACTGAGCTCAGGATTTTTGATACGATCGACGCTACAAAAGTTGCAGTAGCCAATGAGAAGTTCTATGCTAACTTCGAAGAAGGATTTATCGGAACTTCTTTAAGGAAAGACCAGTATTTATTCGACTGCTCAGATATTGATGACATCATTACTTTCCAGAAAGACGGTACCATGAAAGTGGTAAAGGTGGAAGCTAAAACCTTTATAGGCAAAAACATTGAACACGTGGCAGTCTGGAAAAAGAACGATAAGCGTACGGTGTACAACATGATTTACCGCGAGGGAAGAGATGGTGCTTACTATATGAAAAGGTTTTCGGTCACCGGGGTAACGCGTAACACGGATTACAAGCTGGCCTCAGAGAAGAAAGGTTCCGAAATGCTTTATTTTTCGGCAAACCCAAATGGTGAAGCCGAAGTGGTAACCGTTTTACTGAAGCCTAACGCAAGAATCAGAAAAAACAAAATGGAAATCGATTTCTCAGATCTCGCAATTAAAGGCCGTGATTCCAAGGGAAATCTGGTGACCAAATATGCCATCAAGAAGATTGATATGAAAGAAGAAGGTCATTCTACTTTGGCGCCGAGAAAAATCTGGTTCGATGATACCGTGAGAAGGCTGAATGCTGATGCGCGCGGCACTTTGCTCGGAAGTTTTAAAGGAGATGATAAAATCCTTACCGTGAATGCACAGGGCGAGGCAAAACTGATTACTTTTGACCTGATGAACCGTTTCGACGATGAATATCTGATCCTTGAAAAATGGAATCCAGAACAGCCTATCACGGCAATTTATTTCGATGGAGAGAAGCAGATGTATTTCATCAAGCGGTTTTTACTCGAAAACAATACGAATATTCAGAGTTTTATGCCTTCTGAACATCCGAAGTCATTTATTGAACAGGTAATTGTCTCAAATAATGCTACCGCTGAAATTGTTTTCGCGAAGGATAAGGTCAAAGAGAAAGATCCGGAAACCATCAGTATTGATGACTTTATCGCTGTAAAAGGCATTAAAGCAATTGGAAACCAGCTTACAAAAAGCAAAGTGAAGACTATCAATATTACGATTCCGGAACCTGCCGAAGAAATCAATCCTGGTTTTGATGTGGTGGAATCTACGGAAGGTCACATCAGTTTTATTGATGAAGATGTGAAAGGGGACACTGATTTTCCGGATGAGGGAACAATCGGCAGTCTTTTCGACGAAGGATAATTCAATGAACTTAAATTAAAAAAGATGCTCCGTTAAAGAGCGTCTTTTTTATGGTGAATGATTTCTTAGAACTTCACAGCGAAGGACATTTCTTTACCGTTACGAATAACGGTCACCGGAAGTTCGTCACCGGAATTTATTTTCGAAAGACAATCCATATAGCTGTACACTTCTTTAACTTCACATGTGCCAATCTTTTTAAGAATGTCGCCGGATTTGATTCCAGCCAGATCGGCAGGCCGTTTTTCTGTAACGCCGTCGATGTGCAGACCATCTTTGGAGTCTGCATAACTTGGCATAATTCCCAGCGTTACTTTGTATTTTGGAACTGCTTTGCTCTGCGAAATTTTGGTTCTGGTGAAAGGGATAGTTTCTGTTTCAGCCAGAGCGTTAGCTAAATTGAAGACATAACCGGTAATGTTCCGCAAGCCGGTGAAATTGATCCGCTCGGTATCATCAGTGGGTTTATGATAGTCGGTATGCGTTCCGGTAAACAGAAATAAAACAGGAATATCTTTCAGATAAAAACTCGTGTGATCCGATGGGCCAACACCTGCGCTGTCAATGGCTAAATTAAATCCGGCGGGTTTATATTTACTGATCAATTCCCCGAAAATTGGCGAAGTTCCCACGCCGCCGACGGTTAAATCTTTGTCTTTGTTCAACCTGCCGATCATATCAAGATTAATCATAGAAACCACGTTCGGATATTTTGTTTTTACGTCTTCAGCGAATTTCTTGGAACCCATTAAACCATCTTCTTCACCTGAGAAAAGCACGAAAACATAGTTTGCTTTTTCTTTGGTTTTATTTTGAGAAAAAATTCTCGCCAGTTCTAATACTGCGGAAACTCCGGAAGCATTATCATCTGCGCCGTTATGGATTTGCCCGTCGGAATTCATCAGGGTAGAGTTGTGGTGTTCATTAAGTCCCAAATGATCGTAGTGCGCCCCAATTACAATCGTTTTAGTTGCTTTATTATCAAGATAACCGATTACGTTACGGCTGTTAATTTTCACTGCAGAACTTTCCTCGTGCGGATTAAGTTTAACATCGTAACTGAAATTCTGGGTAAAGGTTTTTACGTCAATCGTGTTAAGTTTAAGATTTTTAAATTCTTTGGAAATAAATTCCGCTGCTTTTTTTTCACCTTCACTTCCAGCCAAACGTCCTTTCAGATCGTCAGAAGCCAGATAAGAAACGGTTTTTCTGAGATTTTGTTCTGAGATTTTTTCGTGCTGGTCTGTTTCAACCCAATCCGCGATAAAAACATTGGTTTCATGAGCTTTTCCCGCCTGCCGGTTGCTTGAGAATACGAGTTTCTTTCCGTCGTGCGAAAACATCGGAAATGCATTGAATTCACTTTCGTAAGTGATTTGAGTTAAATTGCTTCCGTCTAAATCAATAGAATAGATCTGGAAATCGTAACCTCTTGTTGAATGGTGGTTGGATGAAAATAGAATTTTCTTATCCGACGGATGAAAATACGGTGACCAGTTCGCTTTGCCCAAATTGGTAATCTGTTTCAGGCCGGTACCATCGATATTCATGGTGTAAATCTCCATATTGGTAGGCGCTACAAGATTTTCGGCGAGAAGGTCTTTGTATTCCTTTATATCCTCGGGTGTAGTAGGTCTCGATGAACGGAAAACCAGTTTTTTGGAGTCGTGGGAGAAAAAAGCACCGCCATCATAACCCAATCCGAATGTAAGCTGTTTAAGATTCTTTCCGTTGATATCCATTCGCCATAATTCCAGGTCACCGCTTCTTGTAGAAGTAAAAACAATGTATTTTCCGTCTGGGGAAACTACCGCCTCAGCATCGTAACCGGGTGAATTGGTAAGTTTTTTTGTGATTTTACCGTTTAAATCCGCTTCGTAAATATCGAATTCCGCATAAACCGGCCAAAGGTATTTCCCGTCTGTACGCGGTTTTGGTTTTGCCGGACATTCCTTATCCGCTTCATGGGTGGAGGCATACAGAATATGTTTGCCGTCGGGCATGAAAAAAGAACAGGTTGTTCTACCCGTTCCGGTCGAAATAAGATTTAAATCTTTTATGGAAATGCTTTTCTGATTTAAATCCAACAGATAAATCTGATCACAGTGGGCGCCGATGGCTGGATTGGTAACCTGCAGCGTTAGTTTTTTACCGTCGGGAGAAAAGTAAGCTTCGGCATTATCGCCGCCGAAAGTGAGTTTCTGAATGTTTCTAAGATTTCTTTCCTGAGAAAAAACCAGCATAGAAGTGCCGAGCAGCGCAATGCAAAATGACTTTGTAGAGAAATTCATAGTTTGATATTGGTTGATATCAAATATAAATAAAAATTGCCAAAACTAATTTGGCAATTTTATGGATATCAATGATTTGAAATTTTCCTAATTAACAATTTTTGAAGAAACGAGTCTGGTTTCAAGATAATCTAGACCATATACAGCATGACAGATTTCTTTAACCAAACCTAAGCCCTTTTTGTACGAAATGTCCTGCGTTTTGGGCAAAAGACCGCCCGTAGTTGAGAGAGGTGTAAACATCCCTTTGTACGGGAGTACCGTATAATTTGTTCCTTCTACAGTAATATTAGTTTCGCTTTGCAACTGATATAATACATTGCCTATAAGGGGAGATCCGAGCCCATCGAGTATTGGATTGTTATAAGTGAAGTTAAAATCGTTACCGGGATGTAAAACGTGCCCTCCAGTTTCAGTAATTTCAATATT
Organism: Flavobacteriia bacterium; assembly: GCA_015999765.1. Taxonomy (GTDB): domain Bacteria; phylum Bacteroidota; class Bacteroidia; order Flavobacteriales; family Weeksellaceae; genus Kaistella. The sequence goes on along the minus strand of JAECQR010000003.1, from coordinate 267,880 downwards.
ATCCGAAACAGGGTAAGAAACCAAATGTCCTTTTGTGTTTACCCGCAGATATCTGTAACTCACGTTTCCATTTAAATTTGAATTTAGGAAGTGAATTTTAGTCCGCTGTTTTGCCAATGTAAACCCCTGGATGTTTGTTGTACTGACAATACTTACAGAATCAACTCTTCCGGTAAATGTTGCAACACTTTGTGGATTTGTGAAGTCAGGATTATTATAAGTTTTGTAAACCCATTGATTACCAACATTAAGGTTAAAAAAGGGATCCTCGGCAACGTCAGGCGTTGGCGTTTCGTCTGTTCTGCACGATACCGCTGCTAAAAGAACAGTGGTAAGCAGTAAGCTTAATGTTAATTTCATAGTTTTTTTCTTATTTAACGTAAATAAATATCAATTATTTTGTTAAATTAATAAAAAATACGCAAAATAAAAAAATTATCATTAAAACGGATATCCGAAAGCAAAATTCAGTACCGGTTTCCAGGTGCTTCCTAAAACCCATCGGTCACCAACCGGTTGGTTTGGATCGTAAACTTTATAAGCAGCATCAAGTCTCAGCGTGATGTAGGCTACATTTACTCGAAGTCCAAGCCCTGTCCCAACTCCCATCTGGGATAAAAACTTATTGAACTTAAATTCGTCTCCAAAACCGCTGTCTTTTAAACTCCAGATATTCCCCGCATCGATAAACGCAGCTCCTTCGAACATTGGAGTAAAGGGCATTCGATATTCAATGTTTGTGGTAAGCTTCACATTATCCATAACATACGAACGTATTTTCTCGTCGAGTTGCGAATCAGCAGGACCAAGGCCGCCAAAAACTCTCCAGGCGCGTATATCATTGGAGCCGCCGTTAAAATATGATCTTACAAATGGCATTGTGGATGAATTTCCGTAGGGAATTCCGACTCCAATAAACTGACGCAGCGCTAAAGTGTGCTTATCATTAAAAAATGTAAAATACTTCCGTACGTCAACGTCAAACTTCACGAACTGAGAATACGGGATATCAAAAATTTTCTTGGTCTCTCCCGACACCACTCCTGCTACTTTCGGGCTGCTGCTGAAAAGATCAAGAGCATTGCCCGCAACTTCGAACTTCGCATTCAAATAGAACGGATTAGGTCTGTCTTTCTTTCCGATTTCATTATAAATTACATTATAAATCATTGAAGAAATAAGGATGTCCTGCGTTTGGCGGTCTTTATTAATAAGTGATTGGCGGAAGGTATTGTAAAGCGAAAGTTCATCTCCCGCCAACGAATTCTGGTAATTTGTATCGTTTAAAATAATCGTGGAAAATTCATCTGAACTGATTTGTCCGTTTTCAAACGACTGGTACAGATCAGGTGAATAACTTTGAAACATATTCTTCCTAACCTCCGCATCAGCCGGGAAAAAGTCATAATAGCGGTCCTTATTCTTAGTGATACTGAGCTGGGTGTTAAAGAGCGATAAGCGGTGCGATACAATATCGTTCACATTAGCAAAATAATTCAAGCCTGCGTTGAAACCAATCCTGCCCAAACCAATATTATCCTGTATTGAAGTTCCCAATACAATGGACGAGGTGGGAGAGTAGCGTTTCGGGATGAGTTTCCACGTTTTGAACGGCATTAAAAGTCTGGGAAAGTTCAGTGAAGCCTGAGCAGAAATTTCGTAGGCAAGGCTTCTTTTATCAGTATTCTTGGTGTTTACCACTGATCCAAAAATTCCAGAAACACTTGTAGTTAAGTTTTCGGCACCGCCAAAAACATTACGGGTGGTAAGATCCACAGAGGGCGAAATACCGAAATTGAGTATTTGGGAATAATTAATGTCGGTTGCAATCTTTAAATCATATTTTGGCAGTGGAGCCAGAAAATAGCTAACATCTAAAATACTGTCGTTTTCTTTGCGAGGAATTTCATCGTACTTTATGATGCTGAAATTGTTCATCGAAGTAATATTTCTCTTCGTCAGATCAAGGTTTCTTTGCTTGTACACATCACCTTTCTTCAAGATAATCGGTCGCCAGAGAGACATGGTTTTAAACTGGTCATCAAGCCGGTAAAAATTAATTCCGAGAAGGGAATCTCTCACCGTTTCGGTAGAATCGGCAAGTTTTTCCAACAGATGAACTTTTATATCACCAATGGTTGTGATTTTGTAACGGGAATCCATAGAATCTTTGTGGACATCCATCGTCAGCGGAACCTGTTTACGGCTCTGGAGTGTATCTGCAGTGAAGTAAATCTCTTCGTTTGAATTATTAAATTTGTAATATCCGCGCTCTTTCATCAGGTCATTAATCCTTTTCACTTCTTTTTCCAGAGTACTCTGATCGAGAATTTCTTTGCCTTTAACCAGACTTTTGGTTAAATCTTCTTCATAAATACTTCGGATATTGGGATCGGGAATATTATAGTAATAATCGCTGATGTAGGTAGGATCTTTGTGTGTAATAAGATAATTCACTTCCGCTTTTTTGTCTGCTGAATCCAAATCATGACTGAATTTTACATCGGCATCCCAATATCCTTTAAAAACGAAAAATTTCCTGATAGAGTTTGCACTAGTCTCTGTTTTGCCCTGGTCTAGAATAACCGGCGGCTGGCCAATATTGTGCATGAATCTTTCATAAAATAAACTTTTTCCCACATATTCCGGGTGATTATATTTGATGAAAAGTGAATCGCGAAGTTTCTGGTCCCTCATTTCTGAAGGATAGGTCATGTATTCATTCAGGATTGAATCGTATTTCGGATCTGTAGCGTTGTACATCCAAAGACCGATTGGGAAAAGAAAAAGCTGTTTTTTGTTAGGTTTCTGGCTTACATAGTTGGGAATTTCGTCTACGAGCAGTTTACCATCCTCGAATTTGTAGTTATTTTTTGTCAGTAAAAATTCGCCATCGGGAACTTTCTTTGTCGTGCTGCAGGCGTACAGAAAAAGTACAGTAATTGCAGAAGCGAAAAATAAGTAATACTTTTGAAAATATTTTGATAAATGCTTACGGCTCATAAAATAAAGATTTTACAGTCTCTAGACAAGAAAAAGTTCAGACAAAAATACAATTTGTTTTTGGTTGAAGGTAATAAAACAATTAAAGAAATTCCCTCTTCCCGCTACAGAATCAACGAAATCTTCTCGGTAAACCCGCAGGAATTTTCAATTGAAAATGTAAATATTTCCCCTGTTTCCCCAACCGAATTAAAAAAAATAAGTTTTCTGCAACATCCCAAAGATTCTGTTGCGGTTTGCGAACTCATTGCAGCAAAAACTTCGCCAGATATTTCCATTGAACTGGTTTTGGACGGAATTCAGGATCCCGGAAATCTCGGCACCATCATCCGTCTTGCGGATTGGTTTGGAATTGAGCAGATTTTCTGCAGTGAGGATACGGTTGATGTTTATAATCCCAAAGTGATACAGGCGAGTATGGGCTCTTTTCTGCGCGTAAATGTGGTTTACGGAACTATTCAAGATTATTTGCAAACCTCTCCTTTGCCGGTGCTTGGGACAGATATGGAAGGAGAAAATCTCTATACTTACCCGTTTCCCGAAAAATTCCGACTTGTTCTTGGTAACGAAGGCAACGGTATGCGCCCGGAAACTGAAGAACTTATTACCCAGAAAATTACCATTCCACGTTTCGGAAAATCCCGTGCTACAGAAAGCCTGAATGTTTCGATGGCAGCGGGAATTATCCTTGGACAAATTTTTTCAGACAAATAAAAAACCGCATCGCGGTTTTTAATTAAATTAACTGTTCCATACTGGAGGCAGTTCTGTTTCGTTGGTAGTTTTCAAGTTTCTCCCGAACATATCTTAGCGCAATAGGAGCTAAATAAATAAGTGCAACTCCGATTATTTTTTTCTTCCAACTTGTATTGTAGAGGCTTTTTCGGGCATAATTCCCAACAAAAGTTACTGCACCAATCTTGAGAGCGTTTTCAACTAAATTCATTCCGGCGTCGCTTTTGGCAAATCCATAAACTGCATTCCGGTTGAGAACTGTATCTTTTATACTGGTTGAAAATTCTTTCACAATCTCGTTGGTATTAAGCGACACACTGGTTTCACCATCGGGTTTAATTTCCTCTTTCAGATATTTGTCTGTAAAACCGTTGGTGAAAGCGCTCAAACTTTCTTTGGTGTTGTCGAAGGTGATTAAATCCTCAATTTCTGCAACTTCACTTTTGAGTAACTGTTTTTTACGTCGGAGTTCTTCCAGGCTGCTGTATTTCGTTCCCATTATTTAGCTGTTTAGTGATTTAATGATTTTATTTGCCACGGCATTCTTGATGGAATTTCGGGCAAGAAAAACGATTAGAATAATCAATAGATAAAAACCTGCCATGATCAGCAGACCGTATGCATAATTCCCTAGATATGAACCTATAAGTAATCCGAGACCGATATTGAACAATATTAAAAAAAACAATCCCGCAACAACCGCAATAGCCAAAAAAGTAAAAGTTCCTGCGGTGACCGATGATTTTTCTGCCGCCTCCATTTTCAGAAGATCTAACCGTTTTTCAGCATATTCTTTTACAAGGTCGAGCATAATATTTTTGTTTAAAGTTACAAAAAAAGGAACTTAGAATTAAAGTTCCTTTTTATTAATGGAATAAAACGGAAATTCAATTAGGATTTCAATCCGTCTAATTCATTTTCTACGTCTTTCACAACTTCAGTTGTTTTAGCGATCGCCTGATCTTTGTATTTATCATAACCTTCTTTTACAGAAGATACCACTTTATCAGCAGTTTCTTTCACCTGGGTAGAAATGTTCCCATACTGATCTCTTACTTTTCCTGAAACATCCTGAAACTGCTCTTTTGCTTTTTCAGAAACTCTACCGTACTGATCAACAGCCTGGTCTTTCACTTCGTTTGCTTTGTTTTTGATTTTTTTTCTGGTTTCAGATCCTTCTTCAGGAGCGTAAAGCATTCCCAGAACTACACCTGCTGCAGCGCCTGCAAGTAAACCTGCCAAAACTCCTGCCGCATTATTTCCTTTCTTAGACATTTTAGATAATTTTAATAGTTAATAATTAAGTGTTTGATGTGATTTTCATCTTCTATAAAGTTAACAATTAATATACCAATTAAAAAATCTGCCATCTTAAAATTATGTTAAAACTCTTTGATATATGAAAGAATCAGTGCTATGGTCTCCTGTTTTGTGAGTTTAGAGTTATCAATAAGAATAGCATCGTGTGCCTGCTTTAATGGAGCTACTTCGCGGGTACTGTCAATCTTGTCACGGGTAATCAGATTTTGCCGCACTTCATCCTCGTTACTTCCCATGCCCATGCCCTGAAGTTCAAGAAAGCGACGTTTTGTCCGTTCTTCAATACTAGCTGTCAGAAAAAATTTATAATCAGCATCAGGTAAAACAACCGTCCCGATATCTCTACCATCCATTATCACACCGCCATTCGAAGCAATTGACCGCTGTGTTTCCATCAAAAAGTCACGGACTTCTTTTTGGCAGGCAATTAAACTTACGTGTGATGATACTTCATTTGATCTGATTTCTTTTGAAATGTCGCTGTCATTAAGAAAGAGTACAAGCTCGGTTTCTACCTCTTTAAAACGGAGTTTAATTTCATTTAACTTAGAAAAAAGGAGGTCCAAATCGATGGCTCCATCTGCGTCACTGCAGTTTTTTATTGCGAAATAAGTAATTCCTCTATAAAGTGCCCCCGTATCCATATGAACCAGCCCTAACCGCTGTGCAATAATTTTAGATATTGAACTTTTTCCGGTAGATGAATAGCCGTCGATGGCGATAACAGGTTTTCTCATGCCGCAAATTTCATCATTTTTTTTGAATTTGCGAAACCGATTAGAGGAAGAAAATAAGTTTTGAAAGGAAATTACCGTCGGTTTCCACCAACTTCAATGAGGTCTAAAGTAAGTCCGAACAGATTTACGTTCGAGGAATTGTGGTATCGTACATGGGCATACTCAAATCGAAAGGACGAGATTTTGATCCCAAAACCTGCAGACAGACCGGAAAAACTTCTTTGGTCCAAAACCGCAAGTTCATTACCCCGTTTTACGTTATAACCAAATCTGATATTAAATGCCTGCTGTGGAAACAGTTCGGCACCGAAGGAAAGGTGGTCTGTAATTTTTCGGCTCCAGCTGATTTCCTGTCCGTTGTTGTTGTAATCCTGAGAAATATTCAGTTTCTGTAGATCATGAGCCGTGATTGTAAGTGCTACCGGAAACTCATCTAAAATTTTAGTGTAACCCAAATCAACACGGAAAGCAACATTCTCGCGAAGACCGTTAAAAGTCTTGAACTGATAACCAAAATTCCTGAACACGAGCGCCACCGTCTCATTACTTTGTCGGTTATGGTACGTAACACCGGCATTTCCTACAACTGCCATCGAGGTATAATTATCGATTCTTGATGAGACAAAATTTGCACTTCCACCGATAGTCCAGTCTTCATCAAACTGGTAAGCGTAGCCTAATCCAATTGAAGCATCCATGGCACCGAATTCACCGTCAATTACTGCGCTTTCGTCGGTTCTGGGCATTTTGCCGTAATCCATATACCGGGCATTCAGACTTACCAAATGGCCTTCTTCCAAATCTTTTACATAACTGATGGTTCCGTATTTTGAGTCGGAAAGGTAGGAGGAATAATTAAGCGAAATCATTTCATCTTGCTCCAGATTCATAAGACCCGGATTTACCCCTGCAAAACTTACATCATAATCCCGCACAGAAACTGCATCTCCGCCCAGAGCGGCCTGGCGTGCTGATACCGGAATATTAAGGAAAGGGTAGACATTTGTTCCTTCCTGGGCTAACAAAAGGGTAGTGAATAACAGAAGCGAAACAGAAGCAGTTTTTTTCAAATTTGTATTTATGTTTGCAAAAATAATTTTTTAAAAAAAATATCAAAAATTTTTCTCTGTAAATATAATTCTATTAACGAGATTATTTGCGTTTCATTATATTTGCAGAGCAAAAATAGAGATAAAAGATAAAAAATGAAATATAAAAGAATTCTGCTTAAACTCAGCGGTGAAGCTTTGATGGGAAACCGACAGTACGGAATCGATAATGACCGGCTGAAAGAATATGCTGCGGAAATAAAAAAAGTGGTAGATAAAGGCTGCGAAGTTGCCATTGTAATCGGCGGTGGAAACATCTTCCGTGGTTTAGCAGGAGCTGCAACCGGTATGGACCGTGTTCAGGGCGATTATATGGGAATGCTCGCAACCGTAATTAACGGAATGGCACTACAGGGCGCGCTTGAAGATGCGGGAATTTACACCAGACTTCAGTCCGCGATTGAAATGGACAAAGTGGCAGAGCCTTTTATCAAAAGAAAAGCAACCAGACACCTGGAAAAGGGAAGGGTGGTAATTTTCGGTGCGGGTACCGGAAATCCATACTTTACAACCGACACTGCAGCCACGCTGAGAGCGATTGAAATTGGCGCTGATGTAATTCTAAAGGGAACAAGAGTCGACGGAATTTACGACTCAGATCCCGAAAAAAATGAGAATGCTGTGAAATTCAATTCCCTCACCTTTGATGAAGTGTATGAAAAAGGTTTGAAAGTTATGGATATGACTGCCTTCACACTGAGCCACGAAAACAAACTACCCATCATTGTTTTCGATATGAATAAAGAAGGAAACCTTCTTAAAATCGTAGAGGGAGATAATATTGGTACTTTAGTTAATATATAAATCAATTCAAATAATTTACTGCAGGCCATTTCTTGAATGATGATTCTAGAAAGTCCTGAATTAAACCGGAAAACAAAACGCTATGGAAGATTTAGAAATGATTATTGATATGGTGAAGCAGGAAATGGATGCAGCCATGAAGCATTTGGATCACGCTTTTCAGAAAATCAGAGCCGGAAGGGCATCCACAACAATGGTGCAGGATGTAATGGTTGAATATTACGGTGCGCCAACTCCCATTAATCAGGTCGCTAATGTGATGGTTCCCGATGCGATGACGATTTCTATACAGCCGTGGGACAGAACGGCAATTGGAGCAATCGAAAAAGCGATTATCAATTCAAACTTGGGGTTTGCGCCAATGAATAATGGGGAAAATATTATTCTCAATGTACCTCCATTAACTGAAGAAAGAAGACGTGAACTTGCAAAACATGCAAAGACTGAGACGGAATCTACAAAAATCACTGTCCGAAACGCACGACAGGATGGAATGAAGGAACTGAAAAAATTAGACGGAGTTTCTGAAGACCTTATTAAAGATGCAGAGGAAAAAATTCAGGTAGTGACAGACAAGTACGTGAAAATGTGCGATGAACACTTGAAAGTGAAAGAAGCAGAGATTATGAAAGTATAACTTTCCAAAAATATATATCAAAAAGCCCTGAACTTTCAGGGCATTTTTCGTTTCTATTCGTGTCTTTTTTCGGCGAATGCAAAAATATTTCCCAGTTTTATCTTAGAGTAACCATAAGACTTAATCTTCGAAGAATTGATCATTGCCTTCGCCAAAACATCCGTAGGTAAAGGTTTCTGTTCGGTAAACACACCGAATTTGTTTGCAAACCGGATGATTTTTCCGCCCAAAACTTCCCCGGTTCTTTCTGAATCTTTCCTATCGAGCATGCCGGGTTGGAAGATTGTGATTTTATTAAAATGTAAAGCTTTGATGCTTTGCTCCAGTTCACCTTTCATCCGCGAATAGAAAATTTTTGAATCAGGATTTGCTCCGTATGATGAAACCAGGATATAATCATCCACATTATTTTCTTTCGCCGTTTTTGCAAAATTATACTGGTAGTCATAATCTACTTTTCTCTGCGCTTCTTTGCTTCCCGCAGCTTTCAGTGTTGTTCCCAAACAGGAAAAAGCGACGTCTCCTTTCACCAAATCCTTCCATTCTTCGGGTTTTTCGAAATCGACGATATGCGTTTTGAGTTTAGGATTTTCCAGCGGCAAAGGTTTGCGCACAAAAATATTCACCTCTTCATAATCTTTATCATTCAGTAATTGATTAACCAAATCTTTTCCCGTTGCGCCGGTTGCGCCAATAATAAGTGCTTTCATATGAGGATGAGTAATGAATACTGATTAATAAGCAATATTCGATGTTTTAAAATTACTAAATTTGAATTGAAATTTATTACTTATTGCCAATTACTTACTGCTTATTAAAAAATTATGGATGCCAACGAAATTCTGGATTACTGTCTCGCCAAAAAAGGGGTAGAAGAAACTTTCCCTTTCGACAAAGAAACTTTGGTCATGAAAGTGGGCGGAAAAATGTTTTTATTGATGCCTCTGGAAAAGCAACCTTTAAGCATTGCCGTGAAAACTGATCCTGAGTGGAGTGCCGAACTGCGCGAAAAGCATACTCAAATCACCGGCGCTTATCACATGAATAAAACCCACTGGAATTCGGTGGTGTGCGAAGGTTTAAAACGAGCTCTGGTTATGAAATTAATCGACTCTTCGTATGAATTGATCTTTAATTCGCTGCCGAAAAAAGTAAAAGAAGAAGTTTTAAATGCTTAGAAGTTGTACTTTTCGGTAAGCCGTTTATCTTCATCAAGTCTTTCAACGAGTTTTTCCAGACTTTCAAATTTGATCTCCTCATGAAGGAATTCCCGGAAATTCACTGAAATTTCTTTGCCATAAATATCACTTTCAAAATCCAGGATATAAACTTCCACAGTAAGTAATTTTCCTTTGACCGTAGGATTGGTACCGATACTCAACATCCCTTTAAATTGTTGTTCTTCAATAAAAACATCAACAATGTAAGCACCATTTTTAGGTAGAATCTTCATCGCATTTACCGTAATGTTGGCAGTAGGATAGCCGATTGTTCTGCCCAGTTTCTTGCCATGAACCACTTCTCCGGAAACAGAATAATGGTATCCCAGCATTTCATTGGCCGCATCGATATTAGCATTCATCAATGCATTTCTGACCTGAGTGGAACTGATGTGTGTGTCCTGGAAATCTACCGCTTCAACCTGCTCAACTTCAAATCCAAAATCCGGAGCCATTTTCTGGAGCAGCTTAAAATCACCACTCCGGTTTTTCCCAAAAGTATGATCGTGGCCGATAATTAAGTGCCTTACGTTCAGTTTCTCAACCAGAATCTGTTTGACAAATTCTTCGCCGGTTAAATTCCTGAATTCTTCATTAAATTCTTTCAGAAAAAGATGCTGTACACCATCTTTTTCGAGCAGATAGGTTTTTTCTTCAATTGTATTCAAAAGTTTTAAATCATCATTCGGACTGAAAACTGTTCTGGGATGTGGCCAGAATGTGAGAATCGCTGACTCTAAACCTTTGTGTGCAGCTGCGGAATTCAGGTTTTTGATGATGGTCTGATGCCCGCGGTGAACCCCGTCAAACATTCCGATGGAAAGTGCCAAAGGCGTTTTTTCGTGATAATCGTGAAGGTTTTTGATGATTTTCAAAAGAAGAAATTTTGATGCTGCAAATATGATAAAAATCTTCTTTTAAAGCAATTGCAGAATTGGGAACTTTCATTATATTTGCACTCAAGAAAAAAATTAGCAATGGCAAACCAAATTAAAGGAAAAATCTCTCAAATTATCGGTCCTGTACTCGATGTAGTATTCGCAGATGCTGCGGAACTTCCGAAGATCTATGATGCACTGGAAATTTTGAAGGCGGATGGTAATAAAGTAATTCTGGAAGTAGAACAACATATTGGTGAAGACACTGTAAGATGTATCGCAATGGATGCAACTGATGGTCTGCAAAGAGGGCAGGAAGTTATTTCGCAAGGAAGACAAATCACCATGCCTACAGGAGATGCCGTATATGGCCGACTGTTTAATGTAGTTGGAGATGCTATCGACGGGATTTCTGAAGTTTCCAAAGAAAACGGTTTACCGATTCACCGTGAGGCTCCGAAATTCGATCAGCTTTCTACTTCAGCAGAAGTACTGTTTACAGGAATTAAAGTAATCGATTTAGTAGAACCTTATTCAAAAGGTGGAAAAATTGGTTTGTTCGGTGGTGCAGGTGTTGGTAAAACAGTATTGATCCAGGAATTGATTAACAACATTGCGAAAGGCCACGGTGGACTTTCAGTTTTCGCCGGAGTAGGCGAAAGAACAAGAGAAGGAAATGACCTTTTAAGAGAAATGCTTGAATCAGGCATTATTAAATATGGCGACGAATTCATGCACTCTATGGAAAATGGAGGATGGGATTTATCTAAAGTTGATCTGGAAGAAATGAAAGACTCTAAATGTACTTTCGTTTTCGGACAAATGAACGAGCCGCCTGGAGCAAGAGCACGTGTTGCACTTTCAGGTCTTACAATTGCGGAAAACTTCCGTGATGGTGACGGACAGGGACAAGGAAGAGATGTACTTTTCTTCGTTGATAACATCTTCCGTTTCACACAGGCAGGTTCTGAGGTATCCGCACTTCTTGGGCGTATGCCTTCAGCAGTAGGTTACCAGCCTACATTGGCATCTGAAATGGGTGCGATGCAGGAAAGAATTACTTCCACTAAAAACGGTTCTATTACATCTGTACAGGCGATCTACGTACCTGCGGATGATTTAACGGATCCAGCTCCGGCTACTACATTTGCTCACTTAGATGCAACTACGGTTTTGGACAGAAAAATTGCTTCATTAGGTATTTATCCTGCGGTTGATCCTTTGGCTTCAACTTCAAGAATCCTTACTCCTGAAATCTTAGGTGATGAGCATTATGACTGTGCACAGAGAGTAAAAGAAATCCTTCAGAAATACAAAGCTTTACAGGATATCATCGCGATTCTTGGTATGGAAGAACTTTCAGAAGATGATAAACTTTCAGTTTACCGTGCAAGAAAAGTTCAGCGTTTCCTATCTCAGCCATTCCACGTTGCAGAACAGTTTACAGGTCTGAAAGGTGCATTGGTTGATATTAAAGATACCATCAAAGGATTCAACATGATCATCGACGGTGAATTAGATCACTTACCAGAAGCTGCTTTCAACCTAAAAGGAACTATTGAAGAAGCGATTGAAGCTGGTGAGAAAATGTTGGCAGAAAACGCGTAAGGAATTTTAAATGCTAAATTTTAGATTTTAGATTAATTTAAAATTTAAAATCTATAATCTATAATTTTAAGAAATGAATATTAAAATTTTAACTCCGGAATTTGTAGTTTTTGAAGGCGATGTAAAATCAGTTTTACTTCCCGGGAAAAACGGCGATTTCCATATCATGAAAGATCACGCCGCAATCGTAGCTTCATTAATCGGTGGAAAAGTAAGAGTTTTTACTAACGATATTGATGAGAAATACGAAAAGCATTTCACGAAAGAGAACGAAAAAGAAAGCGTATTTTCTTTCGCTGTGAAAAGTGGTGTCATCGAATTCAGCAATAATAAAGGAATTATTCTCGCTGAATAATTTAACTTTAATCATCATAAAATCCCGTTCTGTAAAAGAGCGGGATTTTTTATTTTTAATTTAAGATTAAGACTAAAGACTCAGAATAATTCCGTTTTCTTTGAGCTGCTGCATCGGTTTTGAAAACCAGAACAGTTCAAAATCACCGAATGACTCTTCAAAATCATTTTTAAGTTGCAGAAGTGTTGTTTTCTGCGGTTTTTCAATTGGATGTTCCTGAATTATTTTTAAAAGCCATTGTGCCTTTTCCTGATCAAGCTCAATTTTGACGATATTCGTAGTCAAATGGAAGGTGAGTTGTGCGACGTTCCAGGAATTTCCTTTTTTGCTTTTCACAAAATTTTCCACAATAGGATTTTTAGCCAGAAAAATAATTTTTGAATTGCCTTTGAATTTAAAATCTTCCTCTTCAAAAAGACAGTCATGAATATATTCGGGATGAATGGTTGTTTTCGGAATTTTAAAATCGAACCAATCCTGAAGCGGCATTTCGAAATTGATTCCGTGCATGTAATTGAAAAGCGATTTTTTCAATCCAAAACCGAATTTACTGTGATCAATTCCAGTTTCATCAATAAAATCAATATCGTTATTGGCAAAAAGAATTTCTTTCTTTTCAGGTTTTACGCCAAATTCTTCAGGGCTGATCCCGATAGGTGAGTGTGCAGTCATCGAAAACTGGTGCCAGAAGCCGCTTTGCAAAACCCCCATTTCAAAAAGCTGGCGAACCATTTCCAGCGAATCCACAGTTTCCTGAACGGTCTGTGTCGGAAAACCATACATTAAATAAGAGTGAACCATGATTCCTGCTTCAGTGAAATTCCGCGTAACTTTTGCTACCTGTTCCACCGAAACTCCTTTGTCAATAAGCTGTAGAAGACGGTCGCTGGCAACTTCCAGACCACCGGAAACGGCAACACATCCGGATAACTTCAGCAAATAACATAAATCTCTGCTAAAACTTTTTTCAAACCTGATATTGGTCCACCACGTCACAACTAAATTTCGGCGAAGGATTTCGAGCGCAACCTCCCGCATCAGCGCCGGCGGAGCAGCTTCATCTACAAAATGAAATCCTGTTTCGCCTGTTTTAGTGATCAATTCTTCCATGCGGTCGACTAAGATCTTCGCAGAAACAGGTTCGTATAATCTGATATAATCAAGAGAAATGTCGCAGAACGTACATTTTCCCCAATAACAGCCGTGTGCCATGGTAAGCTTGTTCCATCTTCCGTCGCTCCATAAACTGTGCATAGGATTCGCGATCTCAATAACGGAAATATATTGTTGAAGTGGTAAATCGGTGTAATCGGGAGTCCCAATTTCAGACTGTTTATAGTCTGTTTTCATGGAATTGTTTTGATAGATTACTTCGCCATTTTTCATTAAAAACGTTCTCTTAAGTTCAGTGTTTTCTGCATTTTCAAGGTTTTTATGAAGAAGTTCAACAGGGAGTTCGCCATCATCTAAAGTGATATAATCGAAAAACTCGAGAACTCTGGGATCTTTAAGCTCTCTTAATTCAGTATTCGGAAAGCCACCGCCCATCGCGATTTTAACTGAAGGAAAATTTTGTTTAATAAATTGAGCACAACGGAAAGCGGAATATAAATTTCCCGGAAAAGGGACCGAAAAACATACAAGTTTTGGCTGTATCAACTCCAGTTTTTCCTGAAGAATGCTCAGGGTAATTTCATCAATGAATGTATTGGACCCTGACAGTTTCAGATATAATTCATCAAAGGAATTTGCGCTTCTGCCCAGGCGTTCTGCATATCTGCTGAATCCGAAATCTTCGTCAATGCATTCAACAATAAAATCTGAAATATCTTCTAAATAAAGAGTGCAGAGATGTTTTGCCTTATCCTGTAAACCCATGTTGCCGAAAGCAAATTCCAGATCATCGATGGTATTGAAGCGGGAAGCTTCGGGCAAAAAATTCATGCTGCAAACCTGTCGCGCCAGTGTTTGATTTTGTCCCTGAAGAAAAAGAATAACCTGATCGATCGTTTTGATGTATTCTTCTTTTAAAGTCCATATTCTTTGCGCGTTTGCTGAGTATTTTGCAAGACCTAGTTCCGTACTGAATAAATTCTGTAACCCTTCACGTGAAAAAACTTTTAAAATTACTTCAATCCCTAAATCCATCTGGAAGTTCGGGATCTCTTTGGTGTTAAGGAAACCCTTAAGGTAAGCCGTTGCCGGATAGGGTGTATTGAGCTGCGTAAAAGGTGGTGTGATGAGCAGAAGGTCTTTCAAAGGAATGTTTTTGCAAATTTATTTTAAATCTTTCAGATACTGTCGTTTGAGAGCATTAAAAAACCGTCGGCATTAGATCCAACGGCTCTCTTCAAATATGCGTTGTGATGATTACAGATCAAAATCTCCGGCTGCTTCGGGCTGATAAATGATTTCGTCTATGATAATTTTTGTGGTTCCGGAAGGAACAATCCAGTCGATTTCATCGTTCACTCCATAACCTATCAACGCAGCTGCAACAGGGGAAAAGATGGAAACTTTACCATTTTTAAAATCTGCCTGAGCCGGATAAACGATCTGAAACTGCATTTCCTTCTGGTTATTTTCAAAGTGAAACTTTACTATGGAATTCATCGTCACCACATCCGACGGAATTTCCTCTGAAGGTACTACTTTCGCAGAATGCAGTTCTTTCAGCAGTTTTTCTGCTTCGTCTTTTTTGATGCTGCTGTTTTGTTTGGCATCGCTGATTGATTTGTGTATTCGGGTGAAATCCTGTTTGGTGATTAAAATCTGTTTCATCTTGTTATTTTTATAAAAATTTTGTTAATGGTGTTTTTTAAACTTCACAGTGGGGTAATAAAAAACCGCCTGAATTTTTCAAGCGGTTTATAGGAAAATATAAATACTGAAAAATTCTATGTTGATTTAAAGGATAAACCTTTTTCTTCAAGTAATTTCTGCTCCTGCTCCTTGTAGAAGCCTGAGGTAAGTTTACCGTGAATGGCGTCAAATGCATCCAGGGTTTCATTAATTTCTGCGTCGGTATGAGATGCAGTAGGAATTAATCGCAATAAGATCATCCCTTTCGGGATAACTGGATAGATTACAACTGAAGTAAATATACCGTAATTTTCTCTCAGATCTTTTACAAGTAAAGTGGCTTCTACAGTAGAACCCTGCATCATTACAGGAGTTACACAGGTATCTGTACCTCCGATATTGAATCCTCTTTCTATCAACCCTTTTTGGAGTTTATTTACGTTTTCCCAAAGTTTTGCTTTGATTTCCGGTCTTGAGCGAAGCAAATCCAATCTTTTCAAACCTCCGATTACCATTGGCATTGTTAAAGATTTTGCGAAAACCTGAGAACGCAAATTGTATTTTAAAATTCTGATGATATCTGCATCTCCTGCGATAAATGCACCAAAGCCGGCCATTGATTTCGCGAAAGTTGAAAAGTAAACATCGATCTGATCCTGACAACCCTGTTCTTCACCAGCGCCCGCACCGGTTTTCCCTAATGTTCCAAAACCATGTGCATCATCGACCAAAAGTCTGAAGTTAAATTTCGATTTTAAGTCACAGATTTCTTTAATCTTCCCCTGCATTCCGCGCATCCCGAAAACTCCTTCAGTAATCACAAGAATTCCGCCGCCTTGCTCTTCAGCAACTTTGGTAGCTCTTGCAAGGTTCTTTTCTAAACTCGCAATGTCGTTATGTTTGTAAGTGAAACTTTTACCCATATGAAGGCGGACACCATCCACAATACAAGCATGCGAATCTGCATCGTAAACAATGACATCATGACGGCCTACCAGAGCATCAATGGTAGAAACCATCCCCTGATAACCGAAATTCAAAAGATAAGCTGATTCTTTATCAACAAATTCTGCCAATTCCTTCTCCAACTGTTGGTGTTGAGCAGTTTCGCCGGACATCGCTCTTGCGCCCATTGGGTAGAACATTCCGAATTCAGCAGCTGCTTTTGCGTCAGCCTCTAAAACCTCGGGATGATTACACAACCCCAAATAATCGTTAGCACTCCAGAAAACAACTTCTCTGCCCTGAAATCTCATCCGGGGGCCAATAGGTCCTTCAAGTTTAGGAAAAACGAAATATCCTTCTGCATAATCCGCAAACTGCCCAAGCGGTCCTGGATTCTGGCGTAACCGATCAAAAATATCTGTCATTATTTTATATGATTTTTTTAATTTTATATAGAAAACAAAGTTAACAAAATTTGAATAAAAAGAACCTTTTTGTAAGCAACAAAAAGGTTTATGTGATATATTTCACGGTTTATTACTTGATGATTTCAGTTTTGAAAACTTCGTCGTAATTATGAACACAGTTGTTGATGAATCCCTGTTCTTCCATCCACTGATCACTGTAAACTTTAGTGATGTATCTGGAACCGTGATCTGGATAAATAGCTACCACAACATCATCTGATGAAAATTCATGAGAGCCAGCGTACTGTATAAGCCCCTGCGTAACAGCGCCTGTGGTATAACCTCCCATAATGGCTTCTTTCAGAGCAATTTCGCGGGTCCGGTAGGCGGACATTTCGTCATTTACGCGTACGAATTCATCTACTTTGTCGAATAATAATGCTGCAGGAATTAAATTTTTGCCCATCCCTTCAATTTGATAAGGGTGAATTTCGTCTTCATTGATTTTTCCGGTTTCATGGAAACCTTTCAGGATCGATCCCGACGCGTCAACACCTATAACTTTAATATTAGGATTTTTTTCTTTTAGAAATTTAGCAGATCCTGATAACGTACCGCCAGTACCGGTACAGGCAATAAGATGCGTGATCTTTCCATCCGTCTGTTCCCAGATTTCCGGACCTGTGGTTTGATAATGTGCATCAATATTCAGTTCGTTAAAATATTGATTGATATAGATAGAATCCGGAGTTTCTGACGCGATTCTTTTCGCAACTTCATAATATGATCTCGGATCATCAGCGGCTACGTTAGCCGGGCAGATATAAACAGTAGCGCCCAAAGCTTTCAGATAAGCGATTTTTTCCTTCTTCGTTTTGTTGCTTACAGCAAGAATACATTTGTAACCTTTAATGATACAAACCATTGCAATAGAAAATCCTGTGTTGCCGGATGTAGTTTCTACAATGGTTGAGCCAGGTTTTATAAGGCCTTTTCTTTCGGCAGCTTCTATAATATGAACTGCGATTCTGTCCTTGGTAGAATGGCCGGGATTATAAGACTCTAGTTTAGCATAAACTGTTGCAGGAATATCTTTGGTAACTGTATTGAGTTTTACCAAAGGGGTGTTGCCAATTAAGCCAAGAATATTATCGTGAACATTAGTCATTTTTCGTCATTTTTTCTCTATAAAACCGAGTGCAAAAATACTAAAAAATAAATAATACAACAATTTATAAACTTTTTTCTGATTTACAGCATAATACAATGACGATAAATATATTCTGGAGTAATGGAGTCTTATTTAAACTTTGTTAAAGTACTTATATAATTAAAGAAAAACCTTATTTTCGCAACATTGAATATTATTTATGAAAAACTGGTCTTTTAAACAGTGGAATACCATTTTAGGGTGGGTTATTTTTGCGATTGCTTTCATTACTTATTTATCAACCATAGAGCATAATTTCAGTTTTTGGGATACGGGAGAATATATTGCTTCTGCCGCAAAGCTCGAGGTTACCCACGCTCCGGGCGCTGCGCTTTTTCAGCTTGTAGGAGCTGTTGCCGCTATGTTTGCTTTTGGTAATGGTGAGAATTATTCGATCGTGATTAATGCCATGTCAGCGCTTTTCAGTGCGTTCACCATTTTGTTCCTGTTCTGGATCATCACGCATTTGGTGCGCAGACTTCTGAATAAAGATTTTGATGAGATTACGAAGCCCCAGGAAATTTCAATATTATTTGCCGGGGCGATAGGAGCTTTGTGTTTCACCTTTTCTGATACATTTTGGTTTTCTGCGGTGGAGGGTGAAGTTTATTCAATGGCAACCTTATTTATTGCGCTTTTACTTTGGCTAATCACCAAATGGGAAAACGAATATCATGATTCTGATAACGAGCGGTGGATTATACTTATTTTCTTTGTAACGGGCCTTTCGGTGGGAGTTCACATGATGGGTATGCTTGCAATTCCGGCAGTTTGTTTAATTTATTACGCAAGAAATTATACGTTTACCTGGAAAAGTTTTCTTTGGGCAAACGTATTCACTTTAGTCATTCTGGGAATTGTATTTAAAGGGATTTTCCCGTTAATAATGACGCTTTTCGGTAAAATGGAAATTTTTGCTGTAAACGGAATTGGGCTTCCTTTCCATTCCGGAACCATCATCGCATTTATACTGCTGATTGCTTTCTGCTATTTTGCTATTAATTATGCTAAAAAATCAAGGAACAGCATTTATCAAACTGCTGCTTTATCGGTAGTTTATATGATGATCGGGTTTTCGTGCTGGATGGTAATTCCCATCCGTGCGATTGCAAATCCTCCTATGAACCTTAATAATCCTGATAATGCTATCGGAATGCTCGATTATTATAACCGCGAACAGTACGGTGACTGGCCAACTTCTTACGGCCAGAATTATACAGCATATCTGGATGCAAACGGAATCCAGAAAAATGAAGACGGAAGCTATAAAACCGAAAAAACAGGTGATGTTTACGAAAAAGATGAGCCAACCGGTACCTACCGTAAAGTAGGCGAGCGTTACAATTATATTTACAGCAAGGATCACGTTGGTTTTATGCCGAGAATGTTCAATGAAGATCAGGCGGTGATGGCCAACTATATCTCGATGTATGGCGCACCGGATTTTTCATTTAATTACGCTAATGAAGACGTTGCCGACAGTCCTGAAGCAAAACAGATTTTCGAGGAATTACGCCAGAAATATGAAGATGGAAGTATTAAAGTTGAAGATTACCTCAAGGTAAAACCTTATAATTTAATCAATGTTCAGAAGCCTTCCTTATCGCAGAATTTAGATTATTTCTTTACTTTTCAGAACGGATATTATTTTGTAAGATATCTGATGTGGAATTTTGTTGGAAGACAGAATGATCTGGAAGGACATATGGAAAACAACCGCGGAAACTGGATTTCAGGTATTCCTTTTGTAGATAATGCCATGTGGGGCGACCAAAGTAAAATGCCCGCAAAATTCAAAAACGAAAGTACAGTAGCTTTTTTCTTTTTACCACTTTTACTTGGTTTGATTGGTTTCTTCTTCCAGCTGAACCGCGATTTCGGTAGATTCTATGCGATACTTTCTCTATTTGTAATCACAAGTGTCGGAATTATTTTCTACACCGGCGTTAAGCCATTCGAAGTCCGGGAAAGAGATTACGCGATGGTTGCCTCATTTTTCGCCTTTTCGGTATGGATCGGTTTGGGTGCAGCTGCAATACTTTGGTTCATTCAGGAAAAAGTAAAATCCAATGCGGTAAATGTTGTGGCAGGAATAGTATTGATGGGAATTCCTTTCATGATGGGATTCCAGAACTATAATGTACATGACAGAAGCGGCAGAAGCGCGGCTTATGATTATGCCTATTCAACTTTAAAATCGCTTCCTAAAAATGATATTCTTTTTGTTTATGGCGATAACGACACGTACCCGATCTGGGGAATGCAGGAAACCTCCGGATTGCGTGATGACGTAAAAGTGGTGAATTTCACCTTGCTCTCTACACCTTGGAATATCGATCAGGTCAAGAGAAGAACCTATAATTCAATGCCTGTACCATCTGTCCTTAACCATGAAGATTACCGCGACGGAACCAACGATCAGGTTTACCTTATGAGTCCGGAAGACTGGAAAAACGTCTTTGCGAACCTGAAAGATCAGGGTGCTCCAGAAACGGCTTTTGCAGGATTCAGGAAGTTTATGACTCGGGATTCAATGACGATGAAAGAAGCAATAGATTTCATTAAAGTAAAGTCTGAAGATAAAGATGAAATCCTGAAAATGCTTTTCGGTGAAGCGAAATATGAGAAATTTAATTTCCTCCCGGTTTCTAAATTTATTTTGCCGGTAAACAAAGCCAATGCAGTAAAATCAGGAACTATTGAAGCGAAAGATGCCGCGCTGGCGGTCGATAAGATTACCATCGAATACAAGAGCAACAGTATGTTCAAAAATAATTTGATCCTGCTTGATATTCTGGCCAATTTCGACTGGAACAGACCGATTAATTTTTCTACAGGCGGAATTTACGATCCCGAAAACATCTTCTATCTTGGTAATTATCTACAGTTTGATGGTTTCAGCTACCGTCTTGTTCCGATTAATACTCCGGAACGCGAAGATGGTGAAATGGGTAGGGTAGATGCAAATTCGCTTTACAATATCGTTAAAAATTACCGTTGGGGAAATTTCAAGGATTTAAGCGTTCATTTTGATGAAACCTGCACACAGAATATTGTGAGCTACAGAAGTTCTGCAAGCCGTGCCGCCGAAGCTTTGGCACTTTCGGGCCAGAAAAGTAAAGCTTTGGAAATGCTTGATATGGCTTCCCGAGAAATTCCTGTGGAGAAATACAATGATCCCCGTTCACTGAGTTCGATGGTTTATGGATATATCGTCTCAGGTCAGGAGCAGAAAGGTCTGAAACTGGCTGAAGAGCTAAAAAAAGGAATTTTCGAGGAGTATGATTATTATAGCAGTCTATCAGCTTACGAACAGCGATTTGTTGCCAAGCAGATGCGCACAAAACCAATGGAATATTCGCTGGTTGTGGGAGCGGTTTCTGATGCATACAATAAATTGGGACAAAACGAGAAAGGCTACCAGTATCTTTTAAAGTCCATTGAAACGGTAGATAAACGCTTCAACAGTTTCGTGAAGAATCTTCAGACCATGGGCAAGGAAAAAGCCTTTAGAGAATCTGAAAAAGTACAGGTTATTACTCCGTTTTACACTTATCTGTTTGATGTAATGAACCCGTATGATTCAACATATTCAAAAGAGAAAGAGGCTCAGATTACCAATGCGATCATGAAGGCTACGCAATAAAATATACCGATGAAATACTGTGCTTTTCTTCGGGGAGTGAATGTTAAAGGTACTTCCATGAAGATGGCAGAAGTCATTAAAGTGTTTTCTGATGCCGGAATGAAAGATGTTTCTACCGTTCTTGCATCAGGAAACATTTTGTTTTCGTCGGATGAAAAACCTTCGGAACTGAAGAAAATTTTAGAGAAAGCGATGTCGCATTATTTCGAATATGAGGCTTTTCTTTTTCTGAAAAACCAGGATGAAATAGCTGAAATTCTAAACAATAATCCATTCAGCAAGGCTGATGATCTGCATATCTATGTTTTTGTAGGAACAGAAGGTTCGGAAAATATTCTGCTCGAAGAATTTACATATGCAAAAAAAGCAGCTAACGAAAGAGCTGAAATTGTTGAAAACACCTTTTACTGGCAGGTTCCCAAAGGAAATACACTGGATTCAAGCTTCGGAAAAATTTTAGGTAAAAAGCAGTTAAAAGATAAAATCTCCTCCCGAAATATCAATACCTTTGATAAAATATTTATTAAGCTTAAATAAATTATTATGAAAAAACTACTTGTTCTTTTTGGTTTTTTTTCATTTTTTCTAGGGTATACACAAATTCAGATTCCAAAAGAATTCAATTTTAATACACCGTTTGTCAGTGCTGAAAACAGGCTCGTGATTCTGCCACCAAAGGCTACTGACAAATTTTTCAATGTCGGTTTACCATACTTTGACGAGAATGCGGGCTACACTTTTAAGCTGTTCGGGACACTGATTCCTGAGAACGGAAAACTAATCTACAAACCGGCGGAAACCAATATCATTGCGAGGTGGCAGAATTTAGGTTTACTGGTCGCTGCACTTTCCGACCAGCAGATTACCGGGTTCAAACTGCCTGAAACTGCATCGTTTCTTCAACATTACAAATCCAAAAGACCCGAAAACGATGTGTTGGTTGATAAATACAGTTCTATGAACGGCGGCGGTGCATCGGCTTTAGCACTGAAAGGCCTGGAAAAATTAAAAGAAAGCGGTTTTAAATCTGAAAAATTTTATTTCGAACTTGCCTACGCATACAACGCTCTGGGAAAATTTGCTCAAGGTGAAGAAACCGTTACCGAAGCTGCAAAAAACGGATTCAGTAATGAGCTTTTCATTAAGGAAAAACATTACGCGATGCTTAACCAGAATAAATTTTCCGAAGCCGCCGACTATTTGACCGCAAATTTTAAACAGTTTAAAACTGCCACTTATAAGAGCGAAAGTATTATCAACCAGATTTCTAAATTTTATAATGCTCCCGACTTCGAAAATGCTAAAAAGTGGATTGATATTTACAAAAAAGAAATCGGGCAGGACCAGTATAAAGTTCACGTCGATAAATTCGAAAAGGCACTGGCCGAGCAGAAAAAATAGGAATTGCGCAGCGTAGTTCCACTCTTTTTTCTGCCAGAAAAACCGTATTTTTGTACTTGTAATAAATTAGAAAAACTATATTATGATTCAGTACTTAGATAATATCCATCATAAAAACTCGAAAAATTTCTTCCTTATCGCCGGCCCGTGCATTATCGAAGGTGAAGACATGGCGCTGAGAATCGCTGAAAAAGTAGTAGAACTTACCAATAAATATGAAATCCCTTATATCTTCAAAGGAAGTTTCAAAAAAGCAAACCGCAGCCGTGTAGATTCTTTCACCACGATTGGTGAAGAAAAATCTCTGGAAATCCTGAAGAAAGTAGGCGAGACTTTCAATATTCCAACCACAACAGATATTCACGAAAACGAACATGCGGCTTTAGCTGCAAATTATGTAGATGTTTTGCAGATTCCGGCTTTTTTGGTTCGTCAGACCGATTTGCTTATTGCTGCAGCAAAAACCAATAAATGTGTTACGCTGAAAAAAGGCCAGTTTCTTTCCCCGGAATCCATGCAGTTCGCGGTGCAGAAAGTCACAGACTCCGGCAACCCAAAAACGGCGATCATCGAGCGGGGAAATTCTTTTGGTTATACCGATTTGGTCGTCGATTTCCGTGGTATTCCTACGATGAGAGAATATGCACCCGTAATTTTAGATGTTACGCATTCGCTTCAGCAACCGAATCAAAATTCGGGGGTTACAGGCGGAAGACCGGAACTTATTGAAACCATTGCAAAGGCGGGAATTGCCGTAGGTGCAGACGGACTTTTCATAGAAACTCATCCGGATCCAAGCTGTGCGCTTTCTGATGGAGCCAATATGCTGAAACTTGATAAACTGGAAGATCTGCTTCAAAAATTAACCCGCGTACGACAGGCCATCCTCTAATTTTTGTTATCTTTAAAATCTAAATTCACCGCATTGAAAAAAATACTTCTACTCCTGGTATGCTCGCCGCTTTTTCTTTTTTCGCAAATTAATCTTAAAGTTCTCGACGAAAACGGTGCTCCTGTTTCTCAAGCCAATGTTTCCTATAACAGTCAGAATTTCATTACTGATGATAACGGATTTGTTAAAATTCCTCTCGCTCCCGAAGAGCAGACTCTTTCGGTACAAAAGGAAAATTTCAGAGGATTCAGCAAAACGATTAAACCTACTCCGAAAGTTCAGAACGTGAACATTTTATTCGTGAATACTGAAAGAGAAACCCAAATTCAGGAAGTGGTTTTTCAGAAAAAAGGTAAACCTAAAGTAACGGATTTAACTTCTATTGAAATCTCTGCAAAAGAAGCTCAGCAGGTTGCATCGCTTTCCGGTGGAGTTGAAGGACTGATCAAAACTTTACCGTCAGTAAACTCAAATACGGAACTTTCTTCGCAGTATATGGTTCGCGGCGGAAACTATGATGAGAACCTTATTTACATCAATGATATTGAAATTTACAGGCCCTTTTTAATCCGGAATTCTCTACAGGAAGGTATGAGTATTATCAACCCTGATATGGTTCAGGCGATTAATTTCTCTCCGGGAGGTTTCGAGGCAAAATATGGTGATAAGATGTCTTCTGCGTTAAATATTTATTACCGTCAGCCCACCAAATTTGAAGTAGCGGGCGAGGCAAGTTTAATAGGCGGCAGGCTTTCAACAGGCTTAGCAAGCAAGAACAAGAAGCTTTCTGCGCTGTTTTCCGGAAGATACAGGAACACGAACCTGGTATTGAATACTCTGAATGAAGATACCGATTTTAATCCTCAGTACATGGATTTTCAGTCGTATATCAATTATAAACTGAATGACAAGTGGGACTTTTCGTTTATCGGTTACTGGAGTAAAAATGATTATGAAATGGTTCCGAAAGTGAAGGAAGTAGACTTCGGAAGTTTGCAGACACCTTTAAAACTGAGCGTTTTCTACAATGGTCAGGAGGATGACCAGTATAAAAACATGATGGGCACAGCATCTATCAACTTTAAACCAAATAAAAAATGGACCTTTACTCTTGATAATTTCGCTTACCAAAACCGCGAAAGAGAATATTACTCCATCGCTTCAGGATATATGCTGCAGACTTTTGATCCGGTAACCGGAGCGCCAATTACTTCTTATGATGTTGGTGGGCAGATTGATCACGCAAGAAATGATTTATTGGTAAAAACGTATGGTTCACAGTTAAAAACACGTTTTTCACCTGATGTAAATACAGATTTCGAGGTAGGTTTAAAATTCGAAAAAGAAAACCTGAAAGATTTCACCAATGAATGGCAACTCGTAGATTCATTAGGTTACAGCACTCCGCGAGATTATACCAATCCCGGGGTTCTGGATCCGTCTCAACTACGTCTGCGCTTCCATATTGCAGGCGAAAATCATATCCAGCCTACCAGACTTTCAGGATATGCTCAATATTCTAAGAAATTTTTCTGGGGTCAGAACAGAGTTTTTGTAAACGCCGGGGTTCGTGCATCCCACTGGGATTTCAACGATGAAACCATTATTTCGCCCAGAGCGCAGTTTGCCATCAAACCTGATTGGGAAATGGATATGCTCTTTAAAATTTCCGGAGGGATTTATTACCAGTCGCCTTTTTATAAAGAAATTAAGGATTTGGACGGAAACTTTAATTCGAACATCAAATCGCAGCGTTCCACACAGGTGATTTTAGGCAACGATTATGAATTCAGAATGGCTGAAAGACCTTTTAAATTAACTACGGAAGTTTACTATAAGAAAATGGATAACCTGATTCCGTATTATCTTGATAACGTAAGGATTCGCTATTCCGGAGCTAATAATTCTGAAGGTTACGCTTATGGACTTGATACAAGATTGTTCGGTGAATTTGTTCCAGGTGTAGATTCGTGGATTTCCGCAAGTTATGCGCGCGTTTACGAAAATATCGAAGGCCGTGGTTATATCCCGAGACCAACTGATCCGCGTTTCAGATTTTCCATGTTTTATCAGGATTATATGCCAAAATTTCCGTCAATGCGCGTGAATCTTACTTTAACATATGCCAACGGCCTTCCTTCGGGAACACCAATTTCATTAGACGCAAACGGAAAACCTGATTTTGAAGCGCCATACAAATACCAGAGAACCTTGCCTTCTTACAAAAGAGTCGACATCGGTTTATCGAAAGTTTTCATCGATCAGAAAGACCATAAAGTAAACAGCGGTTTCTGGAGCAATTTTAATGAACTTGTTTTAGGTGTTCAGATCTTTAATGCTTTCAACATCAGCAATACGGTAGCTAACCAATGGGTTAATGATGTTTCTACAGGTTATAATTATCCGGTTCCTGTACGGTTGACAGGAAGATTCTTTAACGTGAAACTTGAATTTAAACTTTAAAATAAAAATTCTTACCATAAAAATCCCGGAACTTATCTGTTCCGGGATTTTTTTATTCTGTTTCGGTATTGAGATTTACAGTGTCGTACAGGTCTTTTCTTCGGTCCGACATTGTTCGAACTGCGCCGTAGTGATGAAGTTCTTTCAGTAAATTCAGATCCACATCTACAATCAAAGTAGTTTCTGTATTCGGTGTTGCTTCCCCTTTAATCGCATTGGATGGAAAGGCAAAATCCGAAGGTGTGAAAACTGCCGCCTGCCCAAATTGAATATCCATATTGTTTACGCCCGGCAAATTCCCGACACAGCCTGCAATGGCAACATAACATTCGTTTTCAATTGCTCTTGCTGCTGCGCAGTGGCGAACACGTGTATAGGCATTCTGGGTATCGGTGAGATAAGGAACAAAAAGGATTTTCATCCCCTGATCAGCCAAAATCCTGGGCAATTCAGGGAATTCTACATCGTAGCAAATTACCAAACCTACTTTTCCGCAATCAGTATTGATGACTTTAATTTCGTTACCGCCTTTCATACCGTAATATTTTTTTTCGTTGGGTGTGATATGAATTTTTCTGTGTTCATCAATTTTTCCGTCACGGTGTAGAAGATAACTGATGTTGTAGAGTTCGCCGTTTTCAACAATAGGCATACTTCCGCCAACGATATTGATATTGTAACCAATGGCGAATTCGGAAAGCTTCAGTTTAATTTCTTCAGTAAGTTCAGCCAGTTTAAACATACTTTCCCTTTCGGAAAGATGATTGAAAGGAGCTAACAGAGGCGTGTTGAAGAGTTCCGGGAACATGATGAAATCCGATTTGTAATCTGCCATTACATTCACGAAAAATTCTACCTGCTCAAAAAAAGCATCAAGGTCTTTAAAATGCCGCATCTGCCACTGAACCAATCCCAACCTGATCACGGAATCCTGCATCGTATTCGGTTTTTTACTGTAATAAATATTATTCCACTGCAGTAAAACAGCATTTTCTTCGGAATGTTGATCCTCAGGCAAATAATTTTTGAGAATTCTAACCGGCAGGAAATTATTCGCCAACTGAAAACTCAATACCGGATCATAGATTTCTTTATTTCTTACCTTCTGAATATATGCGCGTGGCGAAAGTTCTGCGCTGTGCAGGTGATAATTCGGGATTCTTCCGCCGACCATGATGGATTTTAAATTCAGCGTTTCGCAAAGTTCCTTTCTTACATCATAGAGTCTTCGGGCGAGTCTTAACTTTCTGAATTCGGGATCAACAAAAACTTCAATCCCGTAAAGCACATTTCCGGTATCGGAATGGGTGTTGAAGGTATAATTTCCGGTAATTTCTTTATACGTGTGATCGTCTCCATACAGTTCGTACTGCACGATTAGCGAAAGTGCAACTGCTGCGATTTTTCCGTCAACGGTAATGCAGATCTGCCCGTCCCGGAAGATACGGATCAGTTTCTGTATGCTTTTTTTAGACCAGATATTTTCCGACATTGCCGGATAGGCTTTCTGCATGGTCTCTTTAAGCTCATCATAATCTTCAATTGCCAGTTTTCTGATGTCAATCTGCATATTTTTTTATTTATAAATTTAAATTCTGTTTAAACGATTATTCCTGACGAATGGTCAGCCGAACTCCCGGTAGCAGAAGAAAGTACGTTAATTTTGTTATTCATTTTCAAAACCCCCATGAATGCAAAAATCAGTGCTTCCTTAAAATCGATCAGTTCCCGAGTAGGAATGATAATTTCAGTTGCTGACTTGGCTTTAATGCGTTCAATTAGATAGGAATTATACGTTCCGCCGCCTGTAAATAAAACGTTTTTGAACTGGTAATGATTAAAGACCTGAGCAATTTGGTCGGCTGCATGTTCGGTGAAAGTTGCAAGAATATTATGCGCCGTTTCATTTTCCAGCAGCGGAATAATATTCTGATTTACCCATTCGATTCCTAGAGATTTTGGATGATTTTCCGCGTAGAAAGCAAGGGAATTTAATGATGTTAAGATCTTTTCGTTTACTTTACCGTTTCTGGCAAAATTTCCGTTTTCATCGTACTTTTTTCCGAAAGTTGCTGCGTATCTGTTGAGAACGATATTTACCGGACAAATATCAAAAGCAATTCTTTTTCCCTCATTTCGCGTAGAAATATTCGAGAATCCTCCTATATTCAGGCATGCATCAAATTCCGAAAAAAGGAGTTCATCTCCAACCGGTACGAGCGGCGCGCCGTTACCTCCCATCAGAACATCCTGGCTACGAAAATCGCACACAACGGGAAGATTATTTAAAATCTTAATTGCCCTTCCATCTCCAATCTGTAAAGTAAATTTGCGTTGCGGCTGATGAAAAACGGTATGTCCGTGCGATGCAATCAGATCAATTTCAACGAGACAATTTCCGGAAATAAATTCTTTTACTTTTTCACCGAGATAAAAACCATAATCAGCATTCAGTGCCAATAAATCTTCAGCATTTAAATGAATTGAATTCTTTAACTTTTCTTCCCACACAGAAGAATAGGGAATTGTTTCAGCATGAAGAATACTGAATTTCCATACGGAATTTAATCTTTGGAATTTGGCAAGACAAATATCAAGTCCGTCGAGACTTGTTCCCGACATCAACCCGATCGCTTTAAAGGTCATAGAAAAAGTTTTTTTCGAATTTACGAAAATTATCTTCCTTTTTCGGGGATTTTTTTGGCGTTGATGTTTCCGGAATTGTTGTAGAAAGTGTATTCAGAGAAATCATCTTTAGCTTTCATTCCGTTTGCGCCTACGAGCGTGGAGCCGTCTTTGTCGGTGACAAACACGGTATCTGAAGTGTAAATCAGTCTTTTATTCTGATCCCAAAATACCGACTGCATCGCGAACATCTGATTTTCATTCGTCGTGATTCTCACATTTCCTTTTGCCTCGTAGAATTTCTTTTTTTCATTGAACTTGGCATATTTGGCATTAATCTTACCCGGTTCCTTAGGTTTTTTCTTGTCGTAGAAAAGAATGTTGATGCCCTTTCTCGCGACAATATACGGTGAGTCAATAAATTCGTATTTCTCTATAAGCGGTGCCGTAGCGCGGAGTTTTACCATTCCCGAATCACGCTGAACAATATTGGCATTGTTGATGATCTGCGAAGGAAAGTTAATGTTGTTATTTTTATTAATGGCTGTTAAATCTTCATCACAGGAAATTAAACCAAAAAATATAGCACAACCCAAAAAGGCGGCTATATTTTTATAGAATATTTTAGCGATAAGATTCATTTCTTAATCATAAAGACGTTTATTAAACCATTTATCAGCAAAATTCAGTCCGATTCTCAGGTTAACAAAATTCTGGCGGATCATATTATTTTCCAGCGTTCCTCTTTTCCCGATTTCTAAACCAAGATCGATACCGCTCATTCTTGCTGCACTTCGGTTTTCGAAAGGTAAGGTAACCCCTCCGGTTAAAGCAAACTGATTGATATTGGTCCCGTTGAAAGAGAGGTTTCCTTTTTCGTAATAAGCTCCGTAACGGTAAGTAACCCGCGAGAAATAATTTCTGAAGTTATTGAAGTTAGGTAAATACCAACCTCCGGCAGCGATTTTGTAAGAATTCTGATTCGTGAACGGCTGGCCAAGAAACTGAATGGTTTCCCCTTTTCTATA
This sequence comes from Flavobacteriia bacterium, assembly GCA_015999765.1. Classification (GTDB taxonomy): domain Bacteria; phylum Bacteroidota; class Bacteroidia; order Flavobacteriales; family Weeksellaceae; genus Kaistella. The sequence continues at coordinate 238,055 of JAECQR010000003.1, read as the reverse complement.
ATCCAGTTGAGTTCCTACAAACCATTTAGCATCGCGGCCATAACCTGCACCGAATGAAAATTCCATCGGAATAAGGTTTTTATCTGTACTGAAATCCTCGTCTATGATACTAATATTTTCTTTTTGGTTTCCTGTGCTGTAGAAATAGGTGCTGTTCGTGTAATTAGTCTCCATTTCACCGGTGTTCCCAAAAGTGTAGGTTGCCCCTAATGTAAGTTTTCTGTCGGTACCAAATTTTTTCTGATATGCCGAACCAAGTGTGAAATTGAAGGTTTTAATCTTGTTTTTGGTTTCATATCCATTAATCAACTCGGCGTTGGAATAGGTAAGTTCATTAATGTCATATAGATTTCCGAAGTAGAAGTTGGTTCGGAAACCTAAACCGAACTCAGGAGAAATCTGATAAGATAACGCTGCCTGAACAGTACTTAATGTTCCTTCACCCCGAAAAACATTAGCTGTTTTCACTTCGGAATCTTCCACATCTTGCTGTATTAGTACAGAATATTTTTTGGAGCTGTAGGGTTGGTAACCCATTCCAAATTTTACTTTCTGTGAAATCGGAAATGCTATGGCGATATTAGAAAGGTAGGATGAATGTTTGGTAACATTCGAATTGTCGTAATCTGATTTGAAGAAATTATTTTCGTTGGTTCCTTCAACTTTAATCGTGGTAAGTTCTAAATTTTTGTTTGCAGCAGGGTTGCTGAAATTAAAATTATTGTTGAAATCCCAGATATAAGCTGTAGATATGCCGCCCATCGCATTTACATCAGTTGTGTTATCATACTTCACATCCCCGATTCCGAAGGCAGCGTAAGGAGAATTACCAATCGTTTGAGCATTCAGGAAAAATCCCGCTGCTGCGAGTGGTAATACAAAAAATCTTTTCATTCTCTATTTTTAAAAATAATGCGCAAATATCTTAAATAATACTGAATTGAGGAAATTTACTTTGGTTAAAGTTTGTTAAGGGGCTTTGTTGTTATTAAAAAGGAAAAGTGCTATCTGAGAAATCGTGCGAGAATTCCAAATAATGTTGAATAGTAGGTGTTTTGAAAATCATTGAGAAAACTTACGTGAGGCAATTTTTTTTATCTTTGAAAAATGAATTGGGAACAGATTGTAGGTCAGGAAAATCTTAAAAATCTCCTTAGAGAGAGCATTTCAAATAACAGGGTAGGACATGCACAACTTTTCATCGGGAAAGAAGGGTACGGTACGCTGCCGCTTGCACTGGCTTTTGCCAAAGAAATCTTCGCGAAAGAGAATGTGCATTCTTCATCAAAAGTAGAACATCTGAATCACCTTGATCTGCATTTCAGTTTTCCTGTGTTTAAAGAAAAAAGCAGCGGACTTTCTGATAATTTTCTTGAAAATTTCAGGGAAATGATTCTTGCCAATCCGTACGCCAATAATGAAGACTGGACTAAAATTCTGGAGTCCGAGAACAAACAGCTTACTATTTATGCCGACGAAGTTGATGAACTGAACAAAAAATTTGCTTTAAAAAGTTTCGAAGGCGGCAGCAAAATTTTAATTGTTTGGCAGGCAGACAAAATGAATATTTCCGCAGCCAACAAATTCCTGAAGTTTCTGGAAGAACCACCGAAAGATACTTTAATCATTCTTACCGCTGAAAATATTGATTTTATTTTACCAACTATTCTTTCCCGGACTCAGCTGGTAGAAATTCCCAGAATTCAGGACGAAGACATCGAGAATTTCCTTAAAAATAATCATCAGATCGGAGAGGAAAAACTTAGAGAAACCGTTTTTCAGGCTCAGGGTGACTGGAACAGCGCGCAGAAACTTTTGGTTTCAGAAAATGCAGATACGGAATTCGAAGATCTTTTTGTAATGTGGGTTCGTGAGGCATTTCAGGTAAAGAAAAAACCAGAATTTCTGAAAAATATCGTTTTTTGGGGACGTAACATCGCAGCCTGGAACCGCGAAAAGCAGAAGAATTTTTTAGATTACTGCGCTGAGATGTTCCGTCTTGCGTTACTTCAGAATTATGGTAACGAAACTTTGGTGTATAAAAAAATTGATTCCGGAGGTTTTAAATGGGAAAGTTTTTCCCGGTTTATTCACGGTGCTAATATTGAAGCAATTCTCACCGAAATATCTGATGCAGATTATCATCTGGAACGTAATGCAAATCCAAGGATCGTGTGGACTGATCTGGGAATTAAGCTTTCACGTTACATCCATAAGGCTCCTTAAGTCCTATTTTTCTTAACCACCATTCAGCTGGGACACTAAAAAAGCAGAGTTATTTCCTCTGCTTTGTAAAATAAAAAAAAGTTGAGGAATAAATTCCTCAACTCCCTTGAAAACATCACTCCCAATCTGGCATTTCTGCGTCGGGGAATAAGGTAGTTCTTGAATTATCCTGCAGGATAATTTTTAATATATTTTTTACTGATATGCCGTCGTTAGAAGTATTTGTAAAAATCACATCAGCATTATTAGGTGAAAATCGCGGATCCAGATCATTACTTCCATCGGGTTTGTCACTTGCTGCAGAAATATCGGTGTGTGTATCCGTTAACATATTATAAATGAAGATATGTGTATTGAGCTGCCTGTAATTATCTTCCTGGTGACCTGAAATATCATAGGTGTAGAGTAAAAGGTTACCGTCTACAGAAAAATTAAGTCCGCCTGCTGCGCCTGCCACACTTTCCAGCACAGTTTTCACTGTATTTTCCATCATGTCAATGACATAAATTTTAACATTGTAACCGCTAGGATCATTGGTCTTTAGCGCAACCTTACTTCCGTCGTAACTCCAGTCGCATTCCGAAATAAAACTACCGTCCGGCGTTGAGTAAACAAGTTCTAATCCGCTGCCGTCCTTATTAATCCGGTAAAGCTTGGAGAAGCTTGCATAGAGAAATTCTTTTCCGTTTGTACTCCATGAGAAATCAATTTCTGCATTATTAAACCCTGCGATCGGAATTGCTGTAACCTGGAATGGTTGCGAACCATCCGGCTTTGCTGTAAAAATGTGTGCATTTCCACCAACTGTCCTTAGAAAAGCTATTAATCCCGCATTTTGATTGAGTCGGGGCCGCCAACTGTTTGTTGAAAGTGGTGTAAACTGAAAATTCGTATTGGCCTCATCACTCGAAACAACATAGTAATTGCCATTGGTTTTCTTTACATAATGGAACCTGTTGTTGGGAACGGAATTAGTTTTAAACCTGAAAACTTCACTGTTTACCGCTGGATTCACTCCGTCGTTTACGCTCACCTGCCAGTAATAAGTTACGCCAAATTTCAAATTTTCAAGAAAATAGTGCTTATCTGTCAAGTCATTAATTTCAACAACCTGACTATCGAAATCATTTTTAACGGTGAGTTTATATTTTAAAACATCCAACGAATCAGCATCTGTTGCATTCCAGGATAAATCTACTGAAAGCGGCTGATTCACAGCATTGTCTACCGGACTTAAAAGTATAGGTACTGATGGCGGGGAATTCAGTGATTCATCATCACTAAGCTCAAAAACTACAGAAACGACCTGAGCATTATTCTTAAGACTAACGCCCTGGAAACTTGTAAGATAACCCATGAGTTCTGCCCGCACGGAATAATCGCCAATTGGGATGTTTTCTATGATAAAACTTCCATCGTCTTTGGTGAAAACAGTTTCTGTAGATGGGGTAGTGTGGACTTTTACATTTTTCAGAGGTTGATTGGTGCCTTTTTTAATAACAACCCCCTTTAAAGTTCCGGTCTGAACTTTATCCACCAACTCCTCACTACAGGAAATAATGGAGAATATCAGCGCAAAAAACGTAAGTATATATAATAGTTTCTTCATGATTTTAGTTTTTAATTTTTTTTGAACTGAAATAATAGTTTAAACCTAGGCCAATTCTCACACCCTGATCTTTTTGGGATCCGTTGATGTAGTCATCCCAGTCATCATCAAATCCGAAATCATATTGACTTACGATCCGAACCGCAAGATTCTTAGTAGCTAAATATTCCAATCCACCTCCAAACTGTGCCTTGTATCTTGTTTTGTCCGGTGAAAAAAAGGAGCCACCGCCCGCATAGACAAAAGGACTGAACTTATATTTTGAAAGGAAAAGATACTCTAAATTGATTTCCGACATCATTACAGATTTTTTGAAGATATCCTTGTTTTCCATCGTAACTGCATTAAAATTTACTTCAGCATTTAAATTATCGGTAAGGAAGTACTTAATTCCGGCCTTTCCACCGAGCGTCATCTTTGCATCTACATAATCGCCTTTAATCTTAAAACCTTCAGCATAGGCAAAAAGAGCAAACTTGCCTCTGTCACTGTTCGGGAATTTGTTGCCGATGAGCCGCTGGTCATTCAATTTCTCTTCGGATTTGTAATTAGCGATAATTTCTTTGAAATCCCCGGGACTCTTCTGTTTGTTCGCCCAAAGATTATCGCGAACTCCCTCAACAATTAAAGAAAGAACTGCTTTTTCAATAGCTTCAGTGACCGCCAGATGTACCGGTTCATTTTGTGTAATTCCTACATCAGACTCAAGAAGTCTTTCGGCATCAATAAACCTAAAAAAATTGCCGTTTATGCTGGTGGAGAGTATTGTTTTTGATGTGTAAACTGTTTTAAGAATCTCGCCCGTAGAAGTCGAAACAGCACGAAGATACACGGTAATTCTGTCCTGCCGGTATTGCGCTCCAGCCCCTAGGCCAAAATAGCGGGCTCCAATTCCGCCGGTCATTACGTTGGTATCATAAGAAATCACTCCGCCTTCCAGAATTACACCTGCAAAAAGCAGTGGAGGTAACATTGAGGATTCCGTAGCATCGTTTCCCGAATATTCTTTTCTTGTACTTCTGATGATCTGCCTTTCATTCAATAAGTTTCCAATATTTTCCCTCTCAATTGGGGTGAACCAACGGCTGTCTTCCAGAGCTTTCAATAATATGGTTGTTGTTCCCTGAGGAATTGCTGTACTCCAACTCGCTCCGTTCTCCGCTGCTTTGTACTGGCCGGTCTGGTCGCGAAATTTATAAACTCCCACAACAATTTTCTCTTTGGGTGCCGGCAGATTTTTAATTTCCGGTGTATAAGGAGTAATTTCTCCTAATGTGGATTTTTCGCTGTTTGTAGGTAAATTAAATAGTGTGCAGTGCTGAAATAGGAGTAAAAGTGGAGTTAGAAATGCTAGTTTTAAAAGGTTGTGTGTTTTCATAGGGTTGAATTTGTTAACCGCCACCGGGAATAAGAATTTCTGACTGTTCTCCGGTATCGGTATTTAAAATATTGATAAGTAATCCTTGACCGGTTTGTATGATTTCCAGGTAGATAGAACCGAAAATATAGGTTCCCGGCTGTAAATCTCCATCGCCGAACTGATCTCCAAAAAGTTTCCGCGACAATTCACTGAGGATTTGTCGGTTTAAATTTTCAGTAAAACTGTCAAGAGAATTCGTACTTCTATCTAATGCTCCTCTAAGATTATTATCAAACTGGTTCTGGGCACTTGCTGAACTCATTAACCATTGGTAGTTGAAAGTATCGCCGCCAAATGCGGGATTAATGGGCTTATACACGAGTTGCTGTGCTATAGCTGAAATAGAAAATACTGTTAAAATTACTATGAGTAGTAGCTTTTTCATGTGGAAATTGTTAATATTTAAATTCCTTATTTTTCAAACTGTTTCTGGAATTATACTCCGCAAGGTTTGCCACTGCCCTGTCGGCTTCGGCATCTATAGATTCTTCATCAGGGCGGGTTAAAAAGCTGTGAATCATTTGATCATCCTGAGTGACAATGATTCTGCTGTTACGCCCAAATGACGGAAGTTCAGAAATCGTAACAGTTCCTTCGAATTTCTTAGGAATTTGATTATACTTTTTAAAAAAGGATTCGTAGAATAATTGACCGAGTCTGGTTTTGGTTTCATCAATTGTTAACCCCACCAGTTCAATACTGCTTTCGGGGATGTAACTAACTGCAGAACTGAATTTTTCAGGATTAACTTCCAAGCTGTCTTTGGAGAGTAATTCATCAGACTCCTCGTCCTTAACAAATAAATACACTTTCAACGCATCTTGTTTCGTAAGGTTGAGATTAGTTTCTGCTAAGGTTTTAGTTTCATTCGGTTTTAATGAAAATTTGCCGCTTTGTTTATTGCTTGAACTTCCGTTCTTTCCTTTTTTCACAGAAACCAGAATGTAATTTAAACTGTGATGAATACTTGACTTGTTAATTGCGGTGGCTGTAATTTTCAGAAGACCTTCTTTGTTTTCGGTTTTAATTTTTCCGGTAATTCCGCTTATATGTTGAGCGGAGGTATGGTTAGCCAGAAAAAAAGCGACCAGAATTGCGATGAGAGTTTTCATTTTCAAGGGATTAGTAATTTCTCATATAAATCGTCATGTCATTGGCGTTGATATTGATTTTCATGCCATCGGAAATGCTGTTGCTACCCAGAATATCAACGTAATTGCCTGAGCCCTGTATATTTATTTCGGCATTGGTAGGGTAATTATTTGGGTTTGTAAAATATATCGTATTGTCGTTACCTACTTGACTGAGTTCTAGATATTCCTGTCTTTGATCTCGTACCTCTATAATGTTTTCGTTTCCAATTTGGAGTACTATGCTTTGCGAAGCATTTACAGGCTCCTGGATGTGATGGTTTCTCTGATAATAATCCAGGACATTTAAACTGTTAATTGAGGAGGGGTTAACCTGCGCAAACCCCAGATAGGCAAAGAAAAAACATAAAAATGTGAATAAATTTTTCATGGGGTCTTTCTTAATTAAAAACACAGGAGAAACCGAAATTCCTCCTGCATTGATATATAAAAGTTATTACTAGTTAGATTGAGTAATAATCATCGTGTTGGAGTTACCAATCTGTGTTCCTATGTGTGAATGGTTAGTTCCAATTTGCCATGTGTCAGCTAAGTTATTGTTACCAATTTGCCAGTCGTCAGCGTAGTTTCCGCTTCCCCATTGGTATTGAATCAAATCATTATCGTTGCCCATCTGTAAACCTAAGGTTTCGTTGTTGTTACCGTATTGGTGAGAATCTGCGTAGTTTCCGTTACCATACTGGTCGTGAGTAGCGTCATTGCCATTACCATCCTGTAACTGATGGATATAGTTGTCATTACCCATTTGAATTGCAGCAGCATCATTGTTGTTACCATCCTGATCCTGGTAAACCACGTTATCCATTCCGGTTTGCTCAGAAGAGGCATCATTATTATTACCGTCCTGAACTTGGGAAGCATAGTTAAACGCGCCGTCTTGCTCAGCATAAGCATCGTTTCCGTTACCTACCTGTAGTTGCTCAACTTCGTTCAGTAATCCGTTTTGATCTGTCTGCGCATCGTTGTTATTACCATACTGTTCTGTGCTGTTGGAGTTCCCAATACCCACCTGATCTACATTGATATCGTTACCATTACCCCAGCTTACAGCGTCGTTTTGGTTAAACCATCCAGTTTGGTCAATATCAGCATCGTTATTGTTGCCAAATTGCAAAAGTGAATTGTTATTCATAAATCCGGTCTGGTCAACTGTAGCATAGTTACCAGTTCCCACCTGTGTAGTTACATCTACATTGGATTGTGCATAAGCGAAGCTTACTGCGATAAGTGCGAATGCACTAGAAAGTAATTTTTTCATGGTTAAAAAATTTTATTGGTTAGTTTGTGATACAAATGTAGAAGGATTAGGAAAGCGAAAAATCACCTATTCAAATGAAAATTAAAAAATCACTGTAAATAGTGATTAATGAGGTGATTACACCCTTGGAGATTTTATCTTCCATTGAAACCAGCAATACGGCAATAGAATAATTCAATAAAAAACTAGTAAACTTATTTGGTTTATGAGTTTCCTATTTTTTATATTTGCACTTTCAAATTTAGATATGGATAGAAAATTTCTGGAGAAAGTCGTTGATCTCTTTATTGATAACGGCGCTAAAACCCTCACGATGGACGATATCGCAAAGGAATTTGGGATGTCAAAAAAAACGCTTTATCAAATGTACGCCAACAAGGAGGCCCTTTTGGAAGATGTGTTGGAATTTAAACTTACAGAAATAATTGAGAAGCTCAGTGAACTGGATAATAAAATAGAAAATGCTGTAGAACGCATGTTTTGCCGCGATGAACACATCGAAAAAGCAGCCAAGTCCAACAATTCATTATTAATACGCCAGCTTATCAAATATTACCCAGCTATCTTCAATAAGCACATGATGAATTTCTCTGAAAGATTCGCAGAAGTACTCATACATAATATTGAAAGAGGTAGAGCGCAGGGATATTACAGAGATGATTTCGATGCTAGATTATATGCGGGCATCTACTTTCAGATGGTAATGTCTTATGACAATTCACCGTTTCTGGATACGACTAAAACCGATCGTACAGAATACAGCAATATTGCGCTCATGTTTTATATGAATGCAATTACCACCGAAAAAGGCAAACAACAGTTAAAAAAATATAACAATTTATAACAATGAAAAAGTTAATCTTAACCTTAATCCTGTCCGGCGGATTTTTCTATGCTCAGGAAAATAAGGTTCTTACTTTACCCGAAGCTATTTCCTATGCATTGGAGCACAAAGCCGACGCGGAAAAAGCCCGGCTTGATATCCGTAAAGGAGATGCACAGATTGCCGAGGTAAAATCCAATGCTTATCCGAATATAAGTTTCAACAGTTCTACCAGTTATAACCCGCTGCTGCAGGAATCTGTGTTACCGGGTGAAATATTTGGAGCACCGGGGCAGCAGGTAAAGGTAGCTTTCGGTCAGAAATGGACTTCAAGCAATATGGTGCAGCTTACACAGAATCTTTTTAACCAGTCAGTTTTTGTAGGGCTTAAAGCAGCAAAATCAACGAAAGAATTTTACCTTCTTAATGCAGAACTTACAGAGGAACAGATTATTGAAAAAGTTGCAAATGCTTACTTCCAGGTTTATCAGGCGGATCAGATGTTGAAAAATGCTGAAAGCAATCTTGCAATCACTAATCAGACCATCAAAATTATTAAAGGTTTATATGATGCAGGATTGGCCAGAAAGATTGATTATGACAGGGTAGTAGTAGCACGTAACAATGTAAGTTCCGGTGTCAAGCAGCTGGAAAATACGGTAGATTTAGCAGAAAACTCCCTCAAATTTATGATCGGAATGCCTATGGCTCAGGAAATTACACTTCCAGAGCAGACTTTTGATCCGGCATTGCTGCCAGACCGTTCTACAAATTTCTCTGACAGAAGTGAAGTGAAACTGGTAAATAAACAAATAGAATTGCTGGAGTGGCAGAAGAAAGCAACCGAAGCAGAATATTACCCAACCGTTTCGCTTTCTGCAAACTACGGTTTCCTTGGTCAGGGCGATAAGATGCCTTGGTGGAATGGTAAAGACAACGGTGTATACTGGTCCGACATGGCATCTATTGGTTTGAATGTGAGAGTACCAATATTTAATGGCTTTGCAACCAAATCCAGAGTGGAACTCAATAAAATAGAGATTGAAAAGGCACAGGCAGACTTAAGAGAAACCGAACTCGGTCTTGATCTTCAGCACAAAAATGCAATCACTAAGCTTGAAAACAACATGACGATGATTGATATGCAGAGCGAAAATGTTTCACTTGCAGAAAGCGTGCTTTCGAACACCAGAAGCAATTACCAGCACGGTTTGGCAACATTAAACGACATTCTTGATGCAGAACGTGACCTTACCGAGGCCAAAAACAATCTTACAAAAGCTAAACTAGACTATAAACTTGCAGAAATAGACCTGTTGAAATCACAGGGTAAACTCAAAACATTAAACGATATCAATTAATAAAACTATGAAAAAGAATACAATCATCACGATACTTGCCCTCCTGGGAATTGGCGCTGCATTTTATTTCATTCTTCAGCGTAATAAAAAAAGTAACGAAGAGAAAGTAGCCATCGTGGCCGAAAAAAACAAAGATGTTGCCGTACGTACAACTGTAGTTAAAGCAGAAGACATCAGCGGAGAATTTACTGTAAACGGAACTTTTTTACCAAACAGACAGGCCCAGGTTTCCGCAGAAATGGGCGGGCAGCTTATTGCACTTTATGTAAAAGAAGGCAGTTATGTAAGAGCAGGCCAAAGTATCGGCAGAATGGCTGGTGAAAAGCTCAATGTGAATGTTTCCGGAGCAAAAGCAAATCTAGACAATGCAGTGATGGCGCTGAACCGTTACGAAATGGCTTATAAAACCGGCGGTGTAACAGCGCTGCAACTGGATCAGGCCAGACTTCAGGTCAAAAATGCGAGAACGCAGTTACAGGCAGCAAATCTTCAGTCAGGCGATACAAATGTTATTTCTAAAGTCAGCGGTATTGTAAACCAAAAATTCGTAGAAGTAGGAACCGTTTTAAATCCGGGAACTCCAATTGTTGAAGTGGTAGATATCTCTTCAGTTAAGCTTAAAGTTGATGTTGACCAGTCTATGGTAAGCCAGCTTGCGGTAGGAAATACGGTAAAAGTTCAGCCTGATGTGGTTGAAGGTGCTATTGATGGAAGAATTACTTTTATTGCGCCGTCAGCTTCAGGAGCACTGAAATTTCCGGTAGAAATTACCGTTTCCAACAGTTTCAACAAACTGAAAGCAGGGATGTACGGAACTGCAATCTTTAACAGAAGCGGCAATAGTAACGTTCTTACGATTCCTAGAGAAGCATTTGTAGGAAGTGTAAGCGATAATCTGGTGTTTGTTGTAAGAGATAATATTGCTTATCTGACGAAAATTCAGGGCGGCGCAAACTACGGAGACAAAGTGGAAGTTATCAGCGGTTTGAAAGCAGGTGATGAAGTTGTTACCAGCGGCCAGATCAACCTTACCGACAAAACGCCGATCCGTAAACTTAAATAATAATCGATTAAGAATATATTAGATGAAATTAGCAGAAGTATCGATTAAAAGACCCAGTCTGGTCATTGTAATGCTCGCGTTACTGATTATTGGAGGTCTTTTCAGCTATTCGCAGCTGAACTACGAACTTATTCCGAAATTCGAAGTAAAAGTAGTAACTGTTGCCACGGTATATCCCGGCGCTTCACCTTCCGAGGTAGAAAATACAGTTTCAAGAAAAATAGAAGATGCTGTTTCCGCGCTCGAAGGGGTGAAGAAAATTCAGTCTAAATCTTACGAAAGTCTCTCTGTTGTTATCATTCAGTTTAATAATGATGCAGATGTGGATTTTGCTTTAAATGAAGCGCAGCGTAAGATTAATGCCATCCGTTCAGACCTTCCGGAGGATATCGATGAACCGTCGCTTACACAGTTTTCGCTTTCAGATATGCCGATCGTAAGAATGGGTGTAACCGGAAACCTAACTGAAAATGAACTTTACGACCTTATTGATCAGCGGATCCAGCCTGTATTCTCCAGAATTCCGGGAGTTTCTAAAGTTGATATCGTTGGCGGGCAGGAAAGAGAAATCCGCATCAACCTGAACCAGGAAAAACTGGAAGGTTATGGACTTACTATTCCGGAAGTTCAGCAAATGATTACAATGTCGAACTTAGATTTCCCTACAGGAAGTTTAAAAACAAGATCAAATAGCACACTCATCCGTCTGGCAGGAAAAATTTCTTCAGTGGATGAATTACGAAACCTTACGATTTCCTCTAAAAACGGGCAAAACATCCGTCTTTCAGACATTGCTGAAGTTCAGGATACGCAGAAGGTAGCTGATAAAATAGCGCGTATTAATCAGGAAAACACCATGATGCTTCAGGTGCAGAAACAGACCGATGCCAACGCTGTAGAAGTGAGCCGTCTGGTGCAGGAAAAAATCGCCCAGATTGAAGAGCAGTACAAAGGAAATAATATTAAAATTACGGTTGCAAGTGATACATCAACCTTTACGCTTGAAGCTGCGAACGCTGTAATTAAAGATTTGTTGATTGCGATTGCGCTGGTAGCATTTGTAATGATGTTCTTCCTTCACAGTTTCCGGAATGCGTTAATTGTAATGGTAGCGATTCCAACTTCGCTTATTGCAACATTTATCGGAATGTATCTTTTGGGCTACAGTCTGAACTTAATGAGTTTACTTGGACTTTCCCTCGTGGTTGGGATTCTTGTTGATGATGCAATCGTTGTTATTGAAAACATCCACCGCCACATGGAGATGGGCAAAAACAAAGTGCGTGCCTCGTACGACGGTGCAAAAGAAATCGGATTTACAGTTACGGCGATTACCTTGGTTATTGTGGTGGTATTTCTGCCGATTGCGATGAGTTCCGGATTGGTTTCCGACATTATTTCACAGTTCTGTGTCACGGTAATTATTGCAACTTTGCTTTCATTACTCGTTTCATTTACCGTTGTTCCATGGCTTTTCTCCCGATACGGAAAACTGGAAGTAATTAACAATAAATCATTCTTTGGTAAAATTCTTGCAAAATTTGAAGACGGACTTACCTGGTTTACCCACAAAATTGAAGGAATTTTGAAATGGAGTCTGGTAAACAAACTGAAAACTTTTGCCATTACCATTGTTCTTTTTGCAAGTGCAATTTCATTGGCGGTCATGGGCTATATCGGATCCGATTTCTTTCCGGGGACAGATAAAGGAGAATTCCTGGTACAGATCGAAATGCCGAAAGACACATCTCTGGAAGAAACCAATTTCATCACACAGGATGCTGAAAAATATCTTGCGAAGAAACCCGAAATCGTTAAAATGATTACCTCGGTGGGATCAGTCAGCGGTGGAATGGGCGCAATGCAGTCTACCAATTACAAATCAGAAATCAGTGTAGAATTGGTGCCAAAAAGCGAGAGAAATGATGATACGAAAGTTTATGCAGCAAAACTGAAACGCGATCTTGAGAAAGTATTGGTCGGTGCAAAAGTAACTACAGTTCCAGTAGGGTTTATGGGCGCAGAACAGGCTCCACTTCAGATGACTGTTGCGGGTACAACACTGGAAGACGCAATGTCTTACGCCAAAGCCGCAGAAGCTAAGTTGAGAACAATCGACGGAGCTTCAGAAATTAAACTGAGTGTGGAAGAAGGTAATCCAGAAATTTCTGTTACGGTAGACCGTGATAAGATGACATCCTTAGGATTAAATGTTGCTACCGTAGGGCAGACGTTGAGAACAGCTTTCAGCGGGAATACAGATAATAAATTCCGTACCGGAAGTAATGAGTACGACATCAATATCATCCTTGATGAAGCCAACAGAACGAGCATTGACGATGTGAGAAGCATCAACTTTGTGAATAAAGACGGATTTAAAGTTCAGCTTTCGCAGTTCGCAGACATCAACTTTACTTCCGGCCCGGCGTTGCTTGAGCGCTACGACCGTTCACCTTCCGTAACGGTTCAGGCTCAGACTGTAGGTAAAACGACAGGTGGTGTAGCCGCGGAGTGGGAAGAGAAAATGGCAGAAGTGAAGAAACCAGCCGGTGTAAACTGGGTTTGGGGAGGAAATATGGAAAACCAGAGTGAAGGTTTCGGAACTTTGGGAGTAGCTTTACTTGCTGCGATCCTTTTGGTTTACATGATTATGGTGGTGCTTTATGATGACTTCCTGAAGCCGTTCATCGTACTTTTCTCTATTCCGCTTTCATTTATCGGTGCACTTTGGGCATTGGCTTTAACCAACCAAAGTTTAAATATATTTACGATCCTGGGGATTATTATGTTGATTGGTCTTGTTGCGAAAAATGCAATTTTACTTGTGGATTTCGCAAATCACAGGATTGATAAAGGAGAGACAATTGAAAATGCTTTAGTTCAGGCAAATCATGCGAGACTTCGCCCGATTTTGATGACAACTATCGCAATGGTATTTGGTATGCTTCCGATTGCGATGGCATCAGGTGCAGCTGCAGAAATGAATAACGGACTTGCAATTGTAATTATCGGAGGACTTATTTCATCCCTCTTCCTTACACTGATTATTGTACCGGTAGTATATCTGATAATGGTAAGACTGGAGAACAGATTTTCGAAAAAAGAGAAAACAAATTATGAAGAAGAAATGGTTGCTGACTACGATCACATCCATCCTGACCAGGAAATTGAGTTTTAAGAAACCTTTTCCGTGACAAAAAAATCCCTGAAATTATTTTCAGGGATTTTTTTATGTAAAGATTCTAATTATTGAGCTGCATTGATTTTTCTTTGAGAAAGACTCAAAAACCGGTAGACAAGTAAAACTGCGGAAACGGTGAGCCCCAGACCTAAGGCAATCCACATTCCGAAAGCACCCATCTTCATCGGAACACACAAAATATAACCTAAAGGAATTGCAATAAGCCAATATGCAATGAATGTAATAATTGAAGGAATTTTCACATCCTGAATTCCCCTTAAACTTCCGAGTGCCACGACCTGGATTCCGTCTGAAAGCTGAAACAGGGAAGCAATGATCAATAATTTTGCTGCTAACTGCACCACATCGATATCTTCAGGTTTTGTGAAGAAAGTAGGGAGTATATGTCTGCCGACAATGAAAAACACACCGCATACAAACATAAAAATGAAGACAATCTTCAGATTATTAATGCCGACTTTCTTAAGTCCAACATAATCCCGCTCGCCGAGTTTGCGGCCAATAAGCACTGTGGAAGCAACACTAAATCCAATACAAAGATTAAATGTAAATGAAGCCATAGACAATGCAATTTGGTGAGACGCTATGTCTTTTGCTGAGACCAGCCCGCAGATAAAAGCTGCTCCAGCAAAGGCAGTAACTTCAAAAAACATCTGTAAAGCTGTAGGAAAACCGATTTTCAGCATTTTACTGAACATTTCTTTGGAGAATTCTGCAATCTTTAACGAAAACGCCTTGATATATCGTCTGGTTTTTTCTTCTTTCAGCAAAACATAATAAAGAAAAATCATCATGAAAATTCTCGCAATTAAACTTGCTAATGCAGATCCCTGAACGCCCATTGCCGGAAACCCGAACATCCCTTTGATGAAGACATAATTAAGAATGATATTGATGACATTGGCAATAATGGTCGCTTTGGTTACGCCGATAGTGTAAGATAAACCTTCTGACACTTCGCGCAGCGTCTGAAATACCATGAACGGCAGAATACTTAAGGTCATGATGCTCAGAAACCCAATTGTATCAGGAATAATTTCTACCGGCTGATCCATATGGTAGAGTAGCGGCATCGCGGCGAAAAGCAGAATCATCAGCAATAATCCAATTCCCAGATTAATAACAAAACCATGTCTGAAAACTGAATTGATGACGCTGTGTTTTTCCTGCGAATGAGCCTCAGAAACTAATGGCGGAATCGCAAACGAGAATCCAAGCGCAAATACAAAAATCGAAAAAAATACCGCATTTCCCAGTGAAACCGAGGCTAAAGCCTGGGCTCCTAAAAGTTTTCCTACAATAATATTGTCGAATAAATTTACCGATACCTGACCAACCTGTGTGATCATAACGGGAAGGGCTAATGTAAGACACGCTTTGGTGTACTGCTTGTTGAGAAATGCCATAAAAAAAATTTGCAGCAAAAATACTGCAAACTTTTTCTAGTTATTTGTTTTAATGTAATTATTTCCTTACGAAACTTGCAACATCATCTTCCGAGACCGGATTTGATCCTAAGATAATAAGCCGCTCTACCACATTACGTAACTCACGAATGTTCCCTGTCCAGCTGAAATTTTCGAGGGCGACAATAGCTTTTTCATCGAAAACCTTCTGGGCGGTGCCGTGTTCTTCAGAAATGGTTTTGGCAAAATGATCTACCAACAGACGGATGTCTTCTTTTCTTTCATCCAATGGCGGTACGTAGATTTCGATTACCGAAAGCCTGTGATACAGATCTTCCCGGAATTTTCCGGCTTCTATTTCCTGCTTCATATTTTTATTGGTAGCTGCCAAAACACGAACATCAACTTTTATTTCCTTATCGCTTCCCACCGGAGAAACCTTACTTTCCTGTAATGCCCGCAGCACTTTGGCCTGCGCAACGAGGGTCATGTCACCAATTTCATCAAGGAAAATAGTTCCGTTGTTTGCCAGTTCAAATTTTCCCTGTTTATCTTTAATGGCGCCTGTAAAACTGCCTTTTACGTGTCCGAAAAGCTCAGATTCGATAAGTTCAGAAGGAATTGCGGCACAGTTAACTTCAATCATCGGACCTCTACTGCGTTCACTTTGGGCGTGGATAGAGTGAGCCACTAATTCTTTTCCGGCTCCATTCGGCCCTGTAATTAGAACTCTGGCATCAGAACTTGCCACTTTCTCAATCATGTCCTGAATTTTCTTCAGGGCAGCGGACTGACCAATCATCTGGTATTTCTTATTTACTTTTTTCTTTAATGTCGTATTTTCTACTTTAAGAACCTGATTAGTTCTGGTAAGATTTCTTTTGTCTAAAGCGTTTTTAACACTGGTAATGAGACGGTTGATATCAATGGGTTTCGAAATGAAATCATATGCGCCTTCTTTCAGGCAATCTACAGCAGTATCAATATCGGCATGCCCGGAAATCATCACGAATGTGGTATCTGGCTTTAGTTGTAAAGATTGTTTAAGCAACTCAGTGCCTGAAAGTTTAGGCATTTTAATATCGGAAACTACCAGGGCGAAATCATCTTTCTCAATATGCTTAAAGCCTTCGAGACCGTCTTCTGCGATTACAAATTCGTAATCCGGCAGTTCGTCGGAAAGAATACTTTGAAGTACGCCTGAAATGGCTTTTTCATCTTCAACAATTAAGATTTTTTGCATTAATAAAAATTTATGGATTTAATAAAAATTCAGTTTAGAATTTGCATATTATTCAGCAATAATCGTACCTAAAACCAATTATAGGTCATATTGTCGGTGTCCGAAAATAGCAGATCCAATCCTTACCGAATTAGCTCCACACGAAATAGCAACAGGATAGTCATCACTCATACCCATCGACAGAATTTTCAATGGTTTCTGTAATGTGAGTTTGTCGAAGATTTGTTTTAGAAGAGTAAATTCTTTCTTCACCTGGTTCTTATCATCCGTGAAGGTTGCCATACCCATCAAACCATTAATTTCAACATTAGGGAATTTCCCATTAAGCCACTCCTGAAAAAGTTCTTTTGCTTCGTGTATTTCCAAGCCGAATTTAGATTCCTCTTCAGCAATTTTTACCTGAAGTAAAATTTTTATTTTTCTTTGGTTTTTTGCGGCCTGTTTATCGATCTCCTCTAAAAGCTTCGAAGAATCTACACTCTGAATCGTATCGATAAATGGTGCGATATATTTCACCTTATTGGTCTGGAGATGTCCGATAAGGTGCCACTCGATATCTTTTGGTAAAAGGGGTTGCTTTTCACAGAGTTCCTGTACTTTATTTTCTGCGAACACCCTTTGCCCTAAATTATAAACTGTAAGAATTGCTTCTACAGGATGTGTTTTTGAAACTGCAACAAGTTGCACCTCTTCAGGTAAATTCTTCTTTATTTCTTGATAATGGTGAGCAATATTTATGGAAAACATATGAAATTTTGTAGTATCAGTAAAAAAAGGGTGTTTTTACTATAATTTGTAATCAAATATAAACTATTTTTGGTTAAAATAAAAACTATGAGAATAAAAATCTACTCTACAAGAGCATTAATCCTGTTATTAACTGCCGTTGTAATATCCGGCTGCACACAAGAAAACAAGCAAGTGCAATCCGCTGAAATTGAAAAAAAATCTGAGCAAGCAGCAGTTAACGACAGTTACCAGAAAAAACTGATTGATGCCAACCTAATGTCGGAATTAGATTCGGTTTACTCATCCACCAATTACAAGTATATTAACGAAAAACGGGACAAAACTAAGCCAGATTCAAGAGAATTTTGGTACACAATTGATGAACTTGAAGGGTACATCGCATTTGCAAAGAAAGAAGCAGAAAGCAAAGGAGAAAAAGTAACGGGCCTTAAAATTAAACTGGGTCAGTATCCGGCTAAAGGGCCTTTCGATTCAAGATTGGATGCCAAAATGTATGGTTACCAAACGGTGTATTTGATTCCTACTGTTATATCAGCAACAGATGATGCGCAAGCTAGATCTGAAGACCAGAATTCTTCTGTGAAAGGTGCAGAGATTCAGGGAGTGCCGGGAATGGATCTTTCTTCGGCCAACCCGCCTTACTAGTATTTGCCATGGAAATTAACAGATTATATTTAACAAGTGTCTTGCTTGTTGTTTATCTATTGATCATCAGCCTATTAATATTAAAACGGAAGAAATTAGGACCACATATCGGGTATTTTATCGCATCGATGATTGTGGTGCTTCTTGCTGAAATGCTTTCTACAATCGGGAAAGTGGTTTATGGTGACCAATATAATTCCACGCCCTTTATGGCCGGGGGAGTTATCATTTGTTTCTTCAGCATCGTTTTGATTTACTTCTATAAAATATTGAATACTAAACGATTGAAAAAAATTCAATTAGGCATTATTTGTCTTAATTCCGTGAATATTGTACTTTCGATAATTTTCATGAGTGATTTTTTTGTTTATCTTCCATATTTAACATATTTCCTCACCATCATATTTTTACTTCTTTCGATTACCTTATTTTTCTTTGAAACCTTCAATTCAGAAAAAATATTTAACATTACTTCATATTACCCTTTTTGGATTGCAATTAGTCTAATTGTACTTTATTTAGGCCTTTTGCCCCTGATAATTATCAGTAAAAATGCAATTCAACTGTCAATTTCTAAAGATATTTTTCTTATCTTACTTTATTCTGTTAACTTTACAGGATACGCAATTATGCTCACCGGCATATTCTTCAGTAAAAAAGAAAACTTAATTATGGAAAATTGAAAGCCAATGAGGTCGACATATTGGTGATAATATCAACCATCATTATACTCTTCGTGATTTTAATGATGGTTTTGGTGTATATTTTTTATGTCAGAAAAAAAGGTGAACTTCTTCTCTTGCAAAAAGAAAAAGAAATGAATTTTCAGCAGGAACTTACGCTCGCCCAGATAGAAATGCGAGAGGTCACGCTAACCTACATAGGCCAGGAACTGCATGATGATATTGGTCAGAAACTATCGGTCGCAAAACTTATGATAAACCAGGTGATCGCACACTGTGAGGAAAGTGCCAAATCTAATTTAAATGAGATTAATGAATTATTGGGGGAAACCATTCAGGATCTCCGGAATATGTCGAAAACCTTTATTACTGATCAGGTAGAACATTTTGGGCTTATTGATTCGCTGGAAATTGAGATGAACCGGATTTCAAGACTAAAACTCATAGATATTGAATTTAGAAGCAATAAACACGATATAGAGATTAATCCGAAGGATGGAGTAATCATTTTCCGGATCATTCAGGAGAGCGTCAATAATACACTTAAACACTCTAAAGCAAAAAATTTAAATATTCAGGTGGAGGATGCACCCAGAATACTTACCATTACAATTACCGACAACGGAATTGGAATCGATGAACGAAGCGAACACGGCTCGGGCCTCAGCAATATGAAAAAACGGGCACTGATGATGAATGCTGACTTACAGATTACTAGTGAGAAAAATGTAGGCACCGTATTGAAACTTATATATCCTAAAAAATAAAACAATGGAAACAGTAAAAGTTGCAATTGTTGATGATCACAAATTGGTATCGAAAGCATTGGAAAATATGATTTCCCTTAATCCGAATTTCCAGGTCATCATGAACTGTTTTAACGGTCAGGATTTTATAGACGAACTTCAAAAAACCAAAAATTTTCCGGATGTAGTTTTAATGGATATCAATATGCCCATTAAAAACGGCATCGAAACAACTGCAGAAATTTCTAAGAAATTCCCGAATCTAAAGATAATCGCCCTTACCATGGAAGATAACGAAGGGACAATCATTAAGATGCTGAAAGCTGGAGCTAAAGGTTATCTCCTAAAAGATATGTCACCCGATATTTTATTCAATGCAATAAATATCGTTCATGAAAAAGGAATTTTTTATACCGACTTAGTAACACAAAGTCTGCTTAAAATCAAGACCGAACAGAAGTTTATGAACGATCTTAACGAAGGATTAAAAGACCGGGAACTGGAATTCATAAAATTGGCCTGCTCTGAACTTACTTACCGGGAAATCGCTGACCAAATGTGTGTGAGTCCCCGAACAATCGACGGATACAGAGACTCTATCTTTTTGAAACTCAACGTAAAAACCCGTGTCGGAATTGTTTTATTTGCAATAAAACACAATTTATATTAAAAAAGGGTGTTTTCACGGTTTTTCTAGATAATATTAATAGTACTTTTGACGTATCAAATACAACACAAATAATGAAAAAGAAGAGAACCGGTTTTTAATCGGTTCTTTTTGATTTATGATACCAACTTGAGAAGCAGTTAAATTGCGAACCATATTTAGCATTTCCTTAATTTTTTGATTATGAATATTTTACCAGTTCTTTAATAGAATCTCCTTAAGTTTTTTCATTCCTTCCGTGGCAGACATCTTAAAAAAATTTGCATCGTCCCCAAAACTGTTTTTTAGGTTTGGATCAATTACAAAAACTTTACAATTCACCGGAATATAGTCGATAAGGCCTGCTGCGGGGTAAACTTGCATCGATGTTCCGATAACCAACAAGAGTTCTGCCTGTCTTGCAATCGAGATTGCCTTATCCATTTCCGGTACCATTTCACCGAACCACACAATGTGTGGCCGAAGCTGTATACCATTTTCATCCAAGTCTCCCAGAGTCAGATCTTTTTCCCAGGAAATTATTTCTGTTTCGGAGTTAATAGGTCTGACCTTTTTCAGTTCACCATGTAGATGAGTAACTTTGGTGGAGCCGGCTCTCTCATGAAGATCGTCAACATTCTGAGTGATAATATGGACCTCAAAAGAATCTTCAAGTCCCGCTAAGATAAAGTGGGCTTCATTGGGTTCAACTTCAAGAAGTTGTTTTCTTCTAGCATTATAGAAGTCTAAAACCATTTTGGGATTGCGCCTAAATCCCTCAGGACTCGCTACCGCTTCAATTCGGTGATTTTCCCACAATCCGTTAGAATCCCGGAACGTTTTAACTCCACTTTCTGCGGAAATACCCGCGCCTGAAAGGACTACAAGCTTCTTCTTCATAATTTTTTTTTAAAATTAAACATTTATATATAATTATCATGATGGGAGATAAACCGGCAATACTTAAAATGTTTAACTAAATTTGTAAAGAAGTAGCCAATCCCAAATGCTTACAACATGGATTATATATTAAGAAAAGCAAAAATAGCGGACACAGAAAACATCTGGAAAATTGTACAGCAGGCCATTCAACGACGAAAAGAAGACGGAAGTAACCAGTGGCAGGACGGCTATCCAAATATAGAAACTGTAGAAACCGACATTCAAAAAGGCTTTGGTTATGTCTTGGAAATCCACGCACAGATTGCCGCATATGCTGCGATTATTTTCGATATTGAGCCTGCTTATGAAATCATTGAAGGCAATTGGTTAAGCTCCGAAGAATATGTCGTGATCCATAGGGTGGCTGTTTCCGACGAATTTGCCGGAAAAGGAGTAGCCTCCAAATTATTTAAAGAAATTGAAGAAGTTGCAAAATCAAAATCGGTTTTCAGCATAAAAGTCGATACCAATTTCGATAATCTGGCAATGTTGAGGATTTTAGACAAATTAGGTTATACCTATTGTGGTGAAGTTTATTTCCGGGGTGCTGCGAGGAAGGCGTTCGAAAAAATTCTTCGTTAACCACTTCGTAAACTATAACGGCTATTAAACGGTTTATTGCCCGCAATTCCTTAAATTTGTATCACAAAATATATTCAAAATGTCAAAGAAAGCCATTTTAGCCATACTCGACGGGTGGGGAATAGGAACCAACCCGGAAGTTTCGGCAATTGCTCAGGCAAATACCGCGTTTATCAATTCCTGTTATAACAATTTTCCCAACACCACCTTGGAAGCAAGCGGAATTGCCGTAGGATTACCTTTCGGACAGATGGGTAACTCTGAAGTTGGTCACATGAATCTGGGTGCCGGCCGAGTAGTGTACCAAAATCTGGTCAAACTCAATATGGCGGTGGAAAATGCTACTTTAGGCAAAGAAAATGTGATTACGCAGGCTTTTGAATATGCAAGGCTTAATAAGAAAAATGTGCATTTTATTGGCTTACTATCCGATGGAGGCGTACATTCTCATATCAATCACCTTAAAGGATTGCTGACTGCAGCGCACGAATATGGTTTGAATGATAACGTTTATGTGCATGCATTTACCGATGGGCGCGATTGTGACCCACATTCCGGGAAAGCATTTATAGCAGAACTTTTGGATCATATGTCTCTAACGACTGGTAAATTAGCTTCCGTTATCGGCAGATATTATGCAATGGACCGTGACAAGCGTTGGGAAAGGGTAAAATTAGCGTACGATTTAATGGTTAGAGGAGTTGGTGAACCTACCCGCGATATTCTGGGAACGCTGGACAATTGTTATAAAGATGGAATCACAGACGAATTTCTCCGCCCGATTGTTTGCCTGAAAGACAGCAATTTACCCATGACGAAAATTGAAAGTGATGATGTAGTTTTCTGTTTCAATTTCAGAACAGACCGTGGAAGAGAGATTACAGAAGTACTTTCTCAAAACGATATTCCTGAGTTTGGGATGAATCATCTGAATCTGTATTACGTTACCATGACCAATTATGATAAAGACTACCAAAACATAAAAGTGGTTTTTGATGAAAAAGTTTTGGAGGAAACCATGGGTGAAATCCTTGAGCGCAACGGAAAAACGCAAATCCGTGTCGCAGAAACAGAAAAATATCCACATGTTACTTTTTTCTTTTCGGGAGGGCGGGAAGCCGAGTTTATAGGAGAACGAAGATTGCTTTGCCCTAGTCCGAAAGATGTTCCCACTTATGATTTTAAACCGGAAATGTCTGCCTACGACATCACAGAAAAAATTCTACCTGAAATCGAAAACGGAACCGCAGATTTTATTTGTCTGAATTTTGCAAATACAGATATGGTAGGCCATACCGGCGTATTTTCTGCAGCCGTGAAAGCTGCGGAAACAGTAGATGCATGCATCCAGAAAGTTGCTACCGCGGGTTATGAGCACGGTTATGCCGTTTTCATTCTTGCTGATCATGGAAATTCTGATGTGATGAAAAACCCGGACGGAAGTCCGAACACACAACATTCAACAAATCTGGTTCCACTGATTGTAATGGATAAAGACCGTACATGGAATTTAAAACCGGGTAAATTGGGTGATGTTGCTCCTTCAATTTTAACAGTAATGGGAGTGCCAGTTCCTGAGATTATGACCGGCGAAGTACTGGTAAGTTAGTTTCAAATAAATTAATATCTTTATAGGCGATTAATTTTTAGTTTTTCAAAAAAGCTATGCATGAAATACTAAAATTTAATATATATTTGTCCCTTCTAAAAAGTAAAAATAATGTACAATAAATTAGTGAGAATTGAAGTCATGCGGAATTTAGGTAAAGAAGTTGATGACTTTATTTCCTCCTATTTAACGCCTGTTGAAAAAATTTGGCAACCTACAGATTTCCTTCCGGATCCGTCTGCAGATAGCTTTAAGCACGATGTAGAGGAGCTTCAGACCTATGCCCAGGAAATGGGGTACGATCTTTTTGTTACCCTAATCGGTGACTGTATTACCGAAGAGGCATTGCCGAGTTATGAATCCTGGATTATGGGAATCGACGGTGTAGAACAGGAAAACAGATCCGGCTGGTCGCAGTGGGTGAGAAGCTGGACGGCAGAAGAAAACCGACATGGTGATTTGCTCAACAAATATCTGTACCTCTGTGGTCGTGTAAATATGCGCGAAGTGGAGATTACTACTCAATATTTAATACAGGACGGTTTCGATATCGGAACTACGATGGATCCTTACCGTAATTTTGTATATACCAGTTTTCAGGAAACAGCGACCAATATCTCACACAGAAGAGTTGGGTCATTAGCCAAGCAGACCGGTAATGTGAAATTATCCAGAATGTGTGGCGTAATTGCTGCTGACGAAGCACGACATGCAAAAGCCTACAAACATTTCGTTACACGAATATTCGAACTCGACCCATCCGAAATGATGCTTGCTTTTGAAGATATGATGCGCAAAAAAATCGTGATGCCTGCGCACCTGATGCGTGAATCTGGTCAGAAAGCCGGTGAACTTTGGGGTCATTTTTCCGATGCTGCACAAAGAGCAATGGTTTACACCGGTCAGGATTACATCAATATTCTCAGCGATCTTCTTGTAGACTGGAAAATCGAACATATTTCAGGATTGAATGAACAGGCCGAAAAAGCTCAGGAATATTTAATGAAACTTCCGGGAAGACTGCAGAGAATTACCGACCGAATTGCAACTCCTGACTTAGAATACCAGTTTAAATGGGTAAAATCATAATACCGAATAATAATTAATTTTCTGGGAGTGGTTGTTTTTCAACCGCTCCTTTATTTTATTATCTTTGCACATCTGAAATTTTAGAACAATGAGAAGCAATAAAAAACTGGCCATCGATTTTGATGGGACTGTTGTTGATGACGCATATCCGGGAATTGGCAAACCCAAAACTTTCGCATTCGAAACCCTTAAAAAACTTCAGTCCGAAGGTTACAGATTAATTCTGTGGACTTACAGGCACGGGAAAACTTTAGATGAAGCTGTAGAGTTCTGTAAAAAAAACGGTGTAGAATTTTACGCGGTAAATTCAAGTTTTGAAGGCGAAGTTTTCAGTAACGAGCAGGCATCCAGAAAAATTGATGCGGATTTGTTTATAGACGATCGTAACCTTGGCGGTTTCCCTGGCTGGGGCGAAATCTATAATATAATTAATGACAGAATTGAATTCCGTGTAGAAGGTTCTGAAGTTTTGGCCTATTCTAAAATGAAAAAAGACAAGAAAAAAGGACTTTTCTGGTAAAAGTTAATTCGATATGATAATATTAAAAACACTCGACGAACTGCGGCTGATGCGCGAAAGCGCCCAGTTGGTTTCCAAAACCCTGGGAATGTTGGCCAAAGAAATAAAACCCGGTGCTACAACCAGTCATCTGGATAAACTCGGTGGCGAGTTTATCCGCGATCATGGCGGTGAACCTGCGTTTTTAGGAATGTACGGTTTCCCGAAGAATCTTTGTATTTCTCCCAATGCAGAGGTTGTACACGGTATTCCTAACGACAAACCTTTGGTTGAAGGCGACATCCTTTCAGTAGATTGTGGTGTTTATATGAACGGTTTCTACGGCGATCACGCCTATTCCTTTGAAGTAGGCGAAGCAGCTCCTGAAACCAAAAAACTGCTGAAAGTTACCAAAGAATCTCTATATAAAGGCATTGCACAGTGCGTGCGCGGAAAAAGAGTAGGAGATATCTCCAATGCCATTCAGGAACATTGCGAAACACACGGTTATGGTGTTGTGCGTGAATTGGTAGGTCACGGTTTAGGCAGAAAAATGCACGAAGATCCTCAGGTTCCTAACTATGGGAGAAAAGGCAGCGGAAAAGTTCTGAAAGACGGAATCGTGCTTGCCATCGAACCTATGGTGAATTTAGGAACTGAAAAAGTAAAATTTCATGATGATGGCTGGACTGTGACTTCACTCGACAATTCACCTTCTGCGCATTTCGAACACGATGTTTGTATTATTAATGGCAAACCGGTTTTGCTTTCGACTTTCAGATATATTTATGAAGCTTTGGGAATTGTAAGCGACGAAGAAAAACCATTTACGCTGGATTTTTAATGAAAAAAATCGCCAATTTCCTTCTAAACAAAATCCCAAGACCAATGCTTATTAACTTAAGCATTTTTCTTCGCCCGGTGATTTATCAGCTGTTTAAAGGAAATAAATTCACCGATCCGATTGACGGAAAATCTTACCGTAAATTTTTGCCTTACGGATACGGAAAACAGCGCGAAAATGCACTTTCTCCCGGAACTTTAAGTTTGGAAAGACACCGCCAAATGTGGCTTTATCTGAAAAATGAAACCGAATTTTTTACCAAAAATTATAAAGTCCTTCACATTGCACCGGAACAGGAATTTCTGAGGAAATTCAAAAAAATGAAGAATCTGGACTATACTTCAGCCGATTTGTTTTCCCCGATTGTCGATGTAAAAGCCGATATTTTAGACCTTCCTTTCGAAAATGAAAGTTTCGATTTGATTTTCTGCAATCACGTTCTGGAGCATATTGAAGACGACGCAAAGGCGATGAGCGAACTTTATCGCGTGATGAAAAAAGGCGGCTGGGGAATTTTTCAGGTGCCGATGAAGAATTCTTTACAAAAAACCTACGAAGATTTCAGTATTAAAGATCCTAAAGAAAGACAGAAACATTTCGGGCAGTATGACCACGTTCGCTGGTACGGAATGGATTATTTCGAAAGACTTAAAAGCGTCGGTTTTCAAACTGATATCAATTTTTATTCAAGAAAATTTTCCGATGAAGACAGAAAAAAATTTGGTCTGATTGAAAATGAAATCCTTCCGGTGGTTTTTAAAAAATAAGCAGATTATTCTTTAATAATCTTAAAAGTTTTATCATTATTTAATTTGATGAAATAAATTCCAGTTTTGAAATTTTGCATATCAATATCCAAAGTTTTTGCATTGTTATTTTTTAGTTCATGAACTAATTTTCCTAATAAATCAAATATTTGTACAGAATTTATTCCCACTGAATTTTGAACAGTCAAGATCCTGTTTACCGGATTTGGCGCAAGTGCATACTGCGATAATTTATTTTCTGTAGTTGCGAGATTTGTGGATGTAAAATGGATCTCTTCAAATATTGCACTGTGTATAACTAATGTTTTATTACTTCCACTATTTCCAATGTAATAATGATAAGTATTCCCATTATCAAAAAATGCACATAATGAGTCAAAAAATTGGTTTACTTCTCCATTGTCATCCCAATAATCTGCATAGGTGCAAGTTTTATTACTTACCGTGAAAATATTCTGTCCGCTGAAAGTTAAATTTGCGGAAACAATATTAAAAAAAGACAAGCTGAGTTGAGGAGCAGTGGTTGAAAAATGGGAAACCTGTTCATAAGGCATTGGTGGAGGAAACTGATCGGGTCGAATTTCACTTACCATTTTAGTAATTTTCCAATTCGTATTAAGTAAATCGGGATTTTGCGCTGAGAAAAAATTTGCGATAAATAAAAAAAATAGAATTTTTTTCATAGTTTTTTTCAAAGATACTTTTTCTAACTGATAAAGCAATGCTATAAAAACCCTTCGTTAGATCTAACGGTCAAACAATGTTTCACTATCTTTGCAGGGATTTTGATTTTTTCGGAATCATTAAATTTTAAATTATTTCATAACACCATGCACAAAGCAGGATTCGTAAATATCGTTGGTAAACCCAATGTCGGGAAATCAACACTTCTCAATAAACTGATGGGCGAAAAGCTCGCAATCGTTACCCAGAAAGCACAAACCACAAGACACAGGATTTTCGGGATGTACAACGAAGAAGATTTACAGATTGTATTTTCTGATACGCCGGGAGTTTTGGATCCGAAGTACGGTTTACAGGAAAAAATGATGGATTTTGTGAAGGATTCTCTTCAGGATGCTGATGTTTTTCTGTTTATTGTTGATATTTTAGACAAAACTGAACCCTTTGAATTTTTGGTAGAAAAACTCAATAAAATTCCGGTGCCGGTTCTTATTCTCATTAATAAAATCGACGAATCTAACCAGGAAGACCTGGAAAAAGCGATGGAATTGTGGCACGAAAGGATTCCGAAAGCGGAAATTCTTCCGATTTCTGCGCTGAAAGGTTTCAATACCGAAGTAATTTTACCAAAACTGAAATCTTTACTTCCGGAAAATCCGCCTTATTACGACAAAGAACTTTACACCGACAAGCCCGAAAGATTCTTCGTTAACGAAGCGATCCGCGAAAAAATCCTTTTGAATTACGATAAAGAAATTCCTTATTCTGTGGAGGTTGTTACTGAAATGTTTAAGGAAAAAGAAGGAATTATCTTCATTGATTCCATTATTTACGTTGAAAGAGATACCCAAAAAGGAATCATCATTGGTCACAAAGGTGAAGCCATTAAAAAGGTGGGTACCGAAGCGCGTATTGATCTGGAAAAATTCTTTGCCAAAAAAATTCATCTTAATCTCTTCGTAAAAGTGAAAAAAGACTGGCGCAAAAATGAACGAGATTTAAAAAATTTCGGTTATCGCTAAAGAAAACCCAGCAGTCATTGCGTTTTACAAAGGATTTTACTATTTTTGGTAAAAATTGATTCATGAATTATTTTACTTCAACGAAAAGTAATCCTTTACTGATTGATATTGTTCTTCTTTTTATTAGGATTTTTGTTGGTTTTGCAATGCTGTCGCACGGATATCCCAAACTGCAGGATTTATTGTCTGGCGAAGAAATTCAGTTTTT
Organism: Flavobacteriia bacterium; assembly: GCA_015999765.1. GTDB lineage: Bacteria > Bacteroidota > Bacteroidia > Flavobacteriales > Weeksellaceae > Kaistella. Next base: position 209,577 of record JAECQR010000003.1, on the reverse strand, counting down.
TAGCTTTCTTGGATTAAGCGACAAAACTTCGTTAATTTTAGCGGTTTTTGCCGAGTTTGTGTGTTCAATTTTTATTATCCTGGGGCTTTTTACCAGATTCGCAGTATTCTTTCTGATTATTACCATGGCTGTTGCCGGACTCATTGTACACGGCGGCGATCCTTTCCAAAAAAGAGAGGCCAGTCTGCTTTATCTTTCGGTTTATTTAATGCTTTTCGCTTTCGGGCCAGGCAAATATTCAGTCGATGCGATGATTGGCAGGAAAAGGGAACCGGGCTGGTAATATCCTAAAAAAAACAGTAAATGCATTGACGCGAGTTTGTGCATTTTTTTATAATACAAACAGAACTATATTTTTATGAAAATCAAATTGACAATGATCGCGCTTCTGTATGCAGGCTTTGCTTTTGCACAGGAGAGCATAACGTATCAGCAGCCCTCAGCGGAGATTCTTCAACTTGCAGATTTCCAGAGAGCACCAGGTGTAATGATGGACAGCAAGAAAGAATGGCTTATCTTCTCTTACCGTCCGACTTACAAATCTCTCGATGATCTTAACCAGGAAGAAATGCGGCTTGCAGGTTTACGGGTAAATCCGTTAACCAATATTTCGAGTACAATTACATATGCTAATAATCTAAAAGTTAGAAAATTAAAAGATAAAAACGAAATTCAGGTTAAAGGGCTTCCGGCGAATGCTAAAATTGCATACACCAGCTTTTCACCAGACGAAAAGAAACTTGCGTTTACCAACACAACAGCGAAAGGAGTAGAACTTTGGATTCTCGACCTGGCCACAGCAACCGCAAAAAAACTTACAGGTGATCATCTTAACGCAAACCTGGGAACGCCTTATGTCTGGATGAAAGATTCTGAAACGCTGTTAGTGAAGCAAATTCCGGCCAACAGAAGCGCGCTGATCGACGACAAAAAGATGATACCTTCCGGACCAACAGTATCTAATGCTGACGGAAAAGTTTCGCAAAACAGAACATATCAGGATTTATTAAAAAATCCACAGGATGAAGCTAACTTTGATACGCTTGCAAAAGCTGAATTGGTTAAAGTTTCTCTTAGCGGGGATCAAACGAAATTTAAATCTGAAGCGTTATATTCGGGAATGAGTTTTTCACCGGACGGGAATTATCTGATGCTTACAACAATACAGCGACCCTATTCCTATATTGTTCCGCTGAGCCGTTTCCCAATGACTTCTACGGTTTACGACAAAGACGGAAATTCTGTAAAAACCGTAAATGAAATTCCGCTTACCGAGATTATGCCGAAAGGTTTCTCTTCTGTAAGATCCGGCAAAAGAAATATGAGCTGGAGAGATGATCAGCCTTCAACCTTAGTTTATGCTGAGGCATTAGATGGTGGAGACCAGTCTAAAAATGTAGAAAACAGAGACGAAATTTTCCTGTGGGAAGCGCCTTTCAACAACACACCAAAATCTTTCTTCAAAACAAAACAGCGTTTCAGCGGTATCGATTGGTCCAACGGGGATTTCGCGATCGTTTCAGACAGCTGGTACGATACAAGAAATACAAAATCTTATCTTATCAATCTGAAAAACAATTCCTCAAAAGTTATTGATGACCGCAATTATCAGGACGTTTACAGTGATCCGGGTAATTTCAACACTACCAAAAATCAGTACGGAAGAACGGTTATTGATACCAACAATAACAAAGCGTATCTTGTTGGTGAAGGATTTACGAAGGAAGGTCAGTTTCCTTTTATTGATGAAGTAGATTTAAATTCATCTGCGAAGAAGAGAATTTACACCTCAAAACTGAAAAATTCCAAAGAAAATATCATCGATATTCTGGATGCGAAAACAGGAAATGTGCTTGTGGTAGAGCAGTCATCGAATCAATATCCGAATTATTCTATCAGAAATATTAAAAACGGAAAAGGTACAGCGGTAACTCATTTTGAAAATCCTTTTGAAAGCATTAAAAATGTGTACAAAGAAGTCATTAAATACAAGAGAAATGATGGAGTAGAACTCACGGGAACGCTATATCTTCCGGCGAGTTTCGACAGAAAAAATCCGAAAGAGAAATTACCACTTCTGATTTGGGCGTATCCTACCGAATATAAAGACAAAAATACTGCAGGACAAAACACACAAAATCCTAACGATTTTACTTTCCCAAGCTACGGCTCGTTTATTTACTGGGTTAACAAAGGTTACGCAGTTTTGGATGATGCAGCTTTCCCGATCATCGGTGAAGGAAAAGCAGAACCGAATGATACTTTCATGCCTCAGTTGGTTGCCAACGGAAAAGCAGCGATTGATGCAGTGGATAAATTAGGATATATCGACAGATCCAAAGTTGCGGTTGGCGGACATTCTTATGGTGCTTTTATGACTGCAAATCTGTTGACGCATTCTAAAGATTATGCTTGTGGAATTGCCAGAAGCGGTGCTTATAACAGAACATTAACACCATTTGGATTCCAGTCTGAACAAAGAAATTACTGGGATGTACCAGAAGTTTATAACACGATGTCGCCATTTATGAATGCTGACAAAATGAAAACTCCAATGTTGCTTATTCACGGTGAAGCCGATAACAATCCAGGAACGTTCACACTTCAGACTGAAAGATATTTCCAGGCACTGAAAAACCTGGGAGCACCGGTAAGAATGGTTCTTTTACCGAAAGAATCTCACGGTTACGCAGCCAAAGAAAGTATTCTGCACGTTTTATGGGAACAGGATCAGTTCCTTGAGAAATGTCTGAAAAAATAGTAATTAAAGTCTCCCGGTAAATCGGGAGACTTTTTAAATCTTACATTCCATGTAGATAGGCTATAGTGTAATAAGAGATTGCGGATCTGAAGAACTTTGTAATTTCTGCAGAAACATATACAATTTAACATAATATAAATTATAGGAGGTTTTAAAATATGGGAATTTAACCCTTAAACTAAATAGTATTATCTTTACAAAGCTAATCAGCAAATACAATCGATCATGAAAAATTATATATTACTACCTGCCATCATGTTTTCTCTTTTCAGCTGCAAGCAGAATTCTGATAAGTCTGAGGTTAAAAATCTTACAGCCGATTCTCAGCAGTTAGAAAATTTAGAAACATGTTATGAAGCTGTGCACGGTCAGGATTCCGTAAAACTTTCTGTGATTTATTCTGCCGGAAATATCACGGGAAGTTTGCTGTATAATAATCCACAATCCAGCAATTCCTCAACGGGAACTTTCACAGGAATAAAATCCGGGGACACCCTCAAATTATTGTCAAGAACTGCAACCGGCGGATATATCAGTTTCAACGAAATTTATCTTCTGAGCAAATCAGGTAAACTTTACGAAGGGATTGGTGAGGTCGAAAAAATAAATGATTCCACAACTGTTTTTGCAGAACCTTCGAAAATCGATTTTACCAAAAGTTTTGTCTTCAGTAAGGTTGAATGTAATTTCTAATCGCATTTAACATAATATTATTGCCTTTTAAAACGTCTAGAAAATCCTAAATATTCATAAAAACTTCTATGAAAAACTTAATTTTATCAGCATTAATCATAGTTACAGCGGTAAGTTGTGAGAAAAAAGCCACCGAAACTGTTGATACACAAATTACAACTCCCGACTCTATCACAGTTCCGGAAAGCAATAAACCTGTAGAATCTTCTACCCTACAGACGTGTTATATGGAAGTAACAGGAAAGGATACACTGTTTGTTTCTTTAGACGACAATCTGGGTACGATAACGGGAAAAATGCGTTATAAGAATTTCGAGAAAGACAGTTCGTTCGGTGACGTAATGGGGACGCAAAATGGAGATACCATTAAATTAAATTATACATTCGAGGCCGAAGGAACAACCTCTGACCGTGAAATCTATTTCCTTAGAAAAGACGGAAATTTAATTGAAGGAATTGGAGAACATAAAACCGAAGGCAGCAGAGATTTTTACGCAAATCCTGCCCAACTTAAATATGAAGGCCACACGCTGAAGTCTATCGACTGTACGAACTTTGAAAAGAATTTTAAAACGAAATAATTATTCACAGTCAATAATAAAAAAGAGCAACCAAAACTGGTTGCTCTTTCGTTATGAAAAAATACAGAAACTAGTTATATAATCACGGTTTGAATGGAATGTGCCGGAACCGACAATTTTGCTGCCTGCCCTTCGATCCATAAATAAGCGTCGGTTTCTTTATCAGATTCGTTCATAATTACAGTAACCAACTCACCGTTCTCGTTCATGAAAGCCGTAGAAATAAGTGCTGCTCTGTTTGACGAATTACCGATTCTCTGTGAACCCGGTTTAATATATTTAGACACATGGCCGATGTAGTAATATTCGTAAGTGTAATGCACTTCACCAGTTCGGGTGTCGGCAATAATAGGTGCAAAACAGAAGTTGCCAACATGGTTCGGACCGCCGGTCTCGTCGAGGAGTACATTCCAGTCCGTCCAGAGTGCATTTCCTTTGTTGAAATCATTAAGCATATTTCGGCCGTAAAGTTCACCCAGGGAAACATCATAAATCTGATCCATTTTGAACTGTTCTTTGCAACCTTCTGTGAACGCCAGAAACATATTCGGAAACGCCTTTTGGGTTTCTTCTAAGTTATCGAAAAGCTGAGATTTATTGTTCCATGTTTCGTACCAGTGATAACCGATTCCGTGGGCATATTTTGCGGTTTCAGGATCTTGAAGGGTTGTTGTAGCACGCTGATAAATTAAATCGCGGTTATGATCCCAAATGATCACCTTTTTATCTTTATAGCCGTTTTTCCATAAAGTAGGTCCCAGATTGTTCTTTAGGAAATCGCCTTCTTCCTCAGCGGTATAAATACATGATTCCCACGTTTGCGTTGCCATAGGTTCATTTTGTATTGTTAAACCCCAAACCGGCATTCCGCGTTTTTCGTATTCTTTAATAAATTTAATATAATACTCTGCCCAGGGTTGATAATATTCATCTTTCAGCCGACCGCCTTTCAGCATACTGTTGTTGGATTTCATCCATGCCGGCGGGCTCCACGGCGAAAAATAAAATGTAAACTGATCACCGATAAGCTTCTGGGCTTCCTTAATCATAGGGATTTTGTATTTCTCATCTTTCGCAACAGAAAACGATTTAAGCGATACATCACCATCTTTCACATACGTGTACGATTCGCTGGAGAAATCACAGGAATTCATATTGGTTCTTACGATGGTGTATCCCAGCCCACTTTTTCCGTAGTATGCCTCCAGAATTTCTTTCTGTTTTGCTTTCGGCATTTTATAAAGCGTTTCGGCTGAGGCATCTGTAATAGCACCGCCAATGCCGATTAATTTTTGATATTTAAAATCAGGATCTACAAAAATGCAGGCATCGGTTTCTTTTGGCTGGGCCATTTTTTCAAATTTGACCAGGCCTTTATCCTGAAGTTTCTCTTTTGTCGCCGCATTGGTAAGGATTACTTTGGCAGTCTTTTTTGTACTGTTCTTCCAGTAATTCTGGCTGAATCCACTTACGAAAACTCCGAGCAGGATCGATGTAATCAATGTTTTTCTCATTTTCATTATTTTTTTTAGTATTTACTATTATCTTTCAGTCAATCAAGATTAACCTTATATTTCGCTTCTTTTGTTGTGAGTGGTAAATTATCAGTTCTAAAAGGCGAAACCGGCAGATTGGTTTCCGTAAACAAATTGTTTTCTGAAGCATTTCCTTTCCACCCAAATCTAACTGCAACAGGATTTTTAACCTTATCACTGTATACTTCTACTCTATTTTTAAAGATTTTAGTCGCTGCCGGATAAAAAATATGGTTGTCTCCCGCAATTTCAAACCCTTTGACATACTCAGATTGATCTGATGTTTTAAGTTTTACGACCGGTTTGAATCCCACCGAAATTTTGTTTTTGTGAATTTTAAAATCTTTAAATACCGGACTTACATTTCCGTTTCTTAATGCCAAATCCGCTAATCTTTCACCTACGGATTTCTTATTTGACGGATGAATGTCATTGGGATTTCCGATATCGGTGGTTACTACCATTCCTGTATTCTTCAGCTTCAAAGTATTGGCCTGGGCTTCCCGGAGTTCTGCCCACGAACTTCCCTCATTGCTGTTTTTTCCGGGAGTTTCAAAAGTGGCAAGCTGTACAAAATAAAAAGGAAGATTTTTCCCGAATTTCTCTCTCCAGTTATTGATCAGCAGAGGAAAACTTTTGTTGTATTCCACCGCTCTATCCTCATTGGATTCGCCTTGATACCAAAGGATTCCTTTAAGCTGGAAGGGAATTACCGGCGCAATCATCGCATTATAAGCCAATGAAGGAAACTCATTTTCGTTGATCTTATTAAACATTTTTTCTACAGTTATTTTCCAGTTTCCGGTAAGTGGAATTGATGATTTTGAAGTAACCAGTTGTAATTTTTCAGGTTCGCCCCAAATTCCGCCGCCGCTTCCGTTATCTGTAATTTTTATGACAATTATATTTTCGCCTTCTTTCAGTAGATTCTGTGGAATAGTGTAAACCCTTTCTGTATCGTAGGAAATATTGGTTCCAATTTGGCTTCCGTTGAAATAAGTGATGTCTTCGTCATCAATCTGTGAAAGAAACAATTGTGCATTTCCGCCAAGATCTTCCTGAGTTAAATTCACTTTTTTTCTGAGCCAAACAATTCCGTCTAATCCTTCAAAACCTTGGTCCTCCCATCTTTTGGGCTGGTAAATTTCAGGGAGTTTGGTATCATCGAAATCATTTTTCAGATATAATGCTTCATTGAAATCTAAAGTGTTTATCTGATGTTTTTTTTGAAGAGCTGCTATTTTCGAGGCATTGGAAAATTTCACCAAAGAATCCAGAGAAATTTCCGGCATTTTTGAAATCATCGCTTTAAAGTCTTCGGAATTCTCAAAACCTTCTCTTGGAATCCAGGTTTCAACATTGGTTCCGCCCCAGGAAGAATTAATTAATCCTATCGGAATTTTAGTTTGCTGGTATATTTTCTTTGCGAAAAAATAAGCAACACCCGAAAAATCTCCTATCGTTGAAGTATTGCCAATTTTCCACGCGGTCGGTGCGATATTTTTCTGAGGTAAAGTGTTAATGGATCTTTCAATCTTCAGATGTCTGATTAGAGGAAAATTCTGCTGACTTAATTCATTTTGAAAGCCGTCAACTCTGGCCAAATTCCACTCCATATTGCTTTGTCCGCTGCAAAGCCAGACGTCGCCAATTAAAATATTTTTTATGATAATTTGATTACTGCCTGAAATTTTCATTTCAAACGGACCACCAAATTTTTCTTTATTCAACAATACTTTCCAATTACCGGAAGCATCAGCCACAGCTGTTTTTATCTGATTTTTGAATGCAACAGTTACTTTTTCATTAGGCTCAGCAAATCCCCAAACCGGAATTTTCGCATCCCTCTGCAATACCATGTTATCAGAAAAAAAGTGAGGCACAGAAACGGCTGCCGTAGATAATTTTACCACGAAAAAGAATAAAAGTATGATGATTTTCTGTTGCATTAATCAGGTATTTTTAAAAAATATACGTTGCTGCAGATTTACCCGGAATTGAGACAGAAGCAGAATTTCCTTTAAACTTAATATTAAAGTTCTCTGCACTTTCGCTGTCATTTTGTACGATGAGTACTGTTTTACCCAAAGGAGTTGTAAATGCTGCGGTGGCAATGTTTTCAGTTTGTGTTGAAGCAATTCTAACTGAATTCTGAGGTACAAATTTTGAAGCATGTCCTATAATATAATAAGCCACATTTCTGGTGAAATCCTCGGAAGAATTAATGGTGATGGCACCTTTACATTCGGTACATCCGCCCGGAGTATGTGGCTGGAAAGCAGCATCATTTGCTAAATTCCATTCCAGCGCAATTTTGCTCCAGTTTCGCATTGAGCCGATGATTACGTTTTTTGTGTGCCAGTTGATATCATCTTTGAAATTACTTTTGGCGCCTGTCCACTGTTCAGTAAAATATAAATTTTTGTTCGGATGGGCATTGTGAACCGTACTTAAAGCTGAAATATCACCTTCGTAAAGATGAAACGCAGATCCGTCGATATATTTGTTGGCCTCAGGATCATCTAAAATATTGATGGCATATTCGGGTTTGTTGCAGTTGTGATCATACACAACGATTTTCGTGGTAACACCTGATTTTTTAAATTCGGGGCCCAAATGATTTTTAATGAAATCTTTCTGCATTTCGGAAGTCATCAAAAGGCTTGGATTATTTCCCGGATGCAGCGGTTCGTTTTGAGGCGTGATTGCATCAATCGTAATTCCTTCTTTTTTCATTCCCTGAATATATTTCACGAAATATTTAGCATAAACTCCGTAGAATTCAGGTTTTAAACTTCCGCCAATGGAGCTTCCGTTATCTTTCATCCAAACAGGAGGCGACCAGGGTGCAGCAATTATTTTAATTTTTGGATTGATGGCGAGAATTTCCTTCAGCATGGCGATTAAATTTTTGTCTCTTGCCAAACTGAATTTTTCTAAATTGAGATCCGTCTGTCCCGGCGGAAGATCATTGTAGGAAAAAACTTCACCATCAAGATCTGAAGCGCCTACACTTAACCGCAGGTAACTTACAGAGATGGAATTCCCGTCATTTCCGAAAATTTCGTTTAAAAGCGCTTTTCTTTTATCGGTTGCAAGCGTGTTGATGACCTGAACACTTCCACCGGTAAGGGTGTATCCAAATCCGTCAACGGTTTGAAATTTCTGTGATTCATCAATTTCTATGTTGGGGAAACTGTTCGATACATTATCAAAATGGAATGCATTCTGTTGCTGCAGTTTTACAGAGCCATCACCTTTTGTGAGCCAAAATTCGATTTTTTTTGCTTCTGAATTTTCGGTTTCTGTCAACACTCTATTCCCGCAGGAAAATAATGAAAAAAGTGCCATACCGCTAAGTGCAGCACTTTTTAATAAAGATTTATTTGATTTTATCATCATCAAAGTTAATATCCAGCGTTTTGGGTAAGGTTCGGGTTGTTATCCAGTTGTGACTGAGGAATTGGCCACAACAGTCTTTGTTCTGTAAGATTGTTTACATAGCTTAATTGACTTCCCTGTCCATTGGTTCTTGCTTTGATGATCTCTAAAGCTTTTCCGGTACGCTTAAGATCGAACCATCGGTGTCCTTCGAACGCAAGCTCCAGCAAACGTTCTTTTAAAACTTTGTTCATGCCGTCTTCTTTGCTTGTAATAGCTGCTACATTGGGTAGGGAAACACGGTTTCTCACCTGATTAATTAAAGCTTCTGCATCGGCATATGCTCCCAGGTTCACCTTAGCTTCAGCTTTTAACAACAGCATGTCTGCATATCTGATGATGTAGGTATGCTGTGTTCCGTCCTGAATTCTTTGCTTATAGGCAAATGGATAGTGGTTTTTATCTGTCCAGTAGGTGTCGCTAACTCCGACATCAAACTTGATGGTGTTTGCTTTTCTGATGTTATCCGCCTGCGCATCAAACGAATTTACCAAATCATGGGTAGGCAAATTGAAACGCTGCCATCCGTCACCGATAAACATTCCTGTACCCCACCACCAGATGTTATTTGCGTCTGCATTAATTTCCAGAATAGACTCTGCATTTGCATTGTGATTACCATCAAACAGATGATTGTAATCCGTTAACAGGCTATAGGATCCTGATAACTGATCCACATACTGAACAACTTTAGCATAATCCGGGTTAGGTTTTGTTGCATATACTTTAGCTAAGAGTGCCTGCGCAACACCTCTGGTCGCACGGTATTTGCTTACTGAAGAACCTGGAGCCGCAAGTATAGCGCCTTCCAGATCCGAGATAATAAATGAATATACCTCGTCTTTAGATTTTCTTGCCGGATAAATCTGAGCATACATCTCATCAAAATTTTCGGAAGTAATCGCAATAACTGATTTCGTTATTACCGGAATATCTCCCCAAAGCTGTACCGCATGAAAATAGTACAACGCTCTTACAATAGCGGCTTCGGCTTTCATCTCTGCTTTGCGTTCTGCAGTTAATGCAGGATCCTGTATTCCGTCAACATAATTAAGCACTTTATTACAGTTATTGATCAGTTCATAAATTGCTTTCCAGTTTCTGTCAACGTTGCCGTTTGTAGATAGAATTCTGTATTCTGCCTGCTGTCTGTTATCCTGATTGTCCCCACTTACATAAGCCTCATCTGTCTGCATTCCGCCATTCGCAAAATAATCCAGTTGCCAATAGTTGGAGTGTCCAAACCCCGGACCTACGTACATGGATTTCATTAGATCTTCAGCCTCAGAAGCTGTTGTATAAGGCGTTTCGCTGACGTCAACGGCTCTGTCGGTAATAGGTTCTGTATCCAGATAATCTGAACAGGAAACGGTTCCCATACTTAGAGAAGCACCCAAAAATAGATAATATATACTTTTATTTAGTTTCATGATTGTTAAATTTTAATGATTAGAAATTAGCTTTTAGACCGAAAACGAAGGTTCTTACCTGCGGATAGGTTCCGTAATCGATTCCTAGAACACCGTTAGTAGAAGAAAAAGCATTTACTTCCGGATCGAATCCTGTATAATCTGTCCAGGTATATAAATTCTGACCGGTTACATATAGATTAAGCTTACTGATTCCTTTGAACGGTGTAGTGAAATTATATCCCAATGTTACACTTTTCAGCTTGATAAAAGAGCCATCCTCAATAAATCTGTCGGAAACCAATTTCGCATTTGCTGCTTTTGCTCTTGGTACATCGGTAATATCACCAGCTTTCATCCATCTGTTCAGTACGTTTGTTGACTGATTTTTGTGATCATCCATCATCTCTAACTCAAAACGGGAAGCGTTATAGATGTCATTTCCATAAGAGCCTGTTATCAGCAAATCCATATACCAGTTCTTGTACGAAAAATTGTTAGTAAATCCGAATGTAAAATCAGGATTTGGGTCTCCTATAAAAGTCCTGTCACCAGCACTCAGCATACCGTTTCCATCAAGATCATTATAGATAATTTCTCCCGTAGCAACGTCTACTCCGCCAAACTGATAACCATAGAAAGCACTAATTGGCTCTCCCGCGGAGAATCGTACTAAAGTTCCTGCACTTGGGATTCCGGCTTTATCAATATTTGGCATCCATTTAAGTTCTAAGACTTTGCTTTTATTGAATGAAATATTGAAATTGGTGTTCCATGCAAGATTTTCATTTTTAATATTTACCGTATTTAAGGTAAATTCCATCCCATTATTTTCCATAGAACCTACATTTCGGAGAACATCATATATTCCCATTCTAATCGGCATAATCAAATCATCTGTTGTTCTCTTATAGAAATCTGCAGTCAATTTAATTCGGTTATTAGCAAAACCTAAATCTACCCCAACGTTCGTGTCTGTAGTAACTTCCCAAGCAGTATCGGTTCCTGTTTGCTCAGTTTTCCAAGATCCTCCCACTTGATTAAGTCTGGCCAAATTATAGTAAGCATAAGAAGGTATTCCGGAAGCATTCCCTGTTTTTCCCCAGCCTCCTCTTACTTTCAGTTCGGAGATTGTATTATTATCTGCTAAGAAATCTTCGTCTCCAATGTTCCATGAAGCAGATACTCCGGGGAAGAATCCCCATTTTTTGTCTGGAGCCAATGCCGAACTACCATTCTCACGGAATACAGCCATTACCGTATACTTATTCGCTAAAGTGTAAACTGCTCTACCAAAGAATGATACTTCTCTCAAAATTTCTTTTCTGTATATTTCTCCGTGAGACGGATTAGAAGAATCATAAACAAAGTGAGACTGTAAAGGATCTGCAAACTGGCTTCCCCAATAATACTGACCATCATTCATACGCTCATGCATCTGGAAACCTCCCAATAGTCCTAAGTCATGAATTCCTGATTTTAAAGTATAGTTCAGCGTATTTTCAAAATTGAAATCCTGGAAAGTTAGATTCGTTTCAGAACCACTTCCTTTCTGTTGTCTTCCCCATTCGGAACGGTACGGATCCAGAAATCTGTCGTTTGTAGAGCTGATATGATCTAAAGAAACGCTGGATTTCCAAACTAAATCTTTAAAAAGGTTAACCTCAATTCCCAGATTGGATAAAAATCTTTGAGTTTTGGTTCTGTCGGATTCCCTGTTCATAAACGAAACCGGGTTCTCCCAACCTCCTGTGAAAGGGTTTAATGCAAATTGCCCGTCTTTGTAGCCATTCAAATATTCACCTGACGAATCGGTTGGTCTTATTTTTACCTGACTTCCGTAAGCAGGCATAAAAGTAGGCGTCGTTAATGCAGACAAGATTACCCCACCTTGTGCTCCGGCATTATTATCCGATGTATTGTTTAAGCTTGTATTGATGTAATTTATGCTTGAAGTTACTTTCAGCCAATTGGTAACTTTCGCATCAAGATTTATTTTTGCAGAAGTTCTTCCGAAATCTGAAGGAGAAACGATACCCGTAATCCCCTGATATCCTAATGCCGTATAAGCTCTTACATTTTCATTTCCGAATGTGTAGTTTACGTTATAATTCTGATCAAACCCAGTGCGGTATACTTCTTTTCTCCAATCCGTATTAATTCCGGCATACATGGGATCGTTTATCGTATTTAACCAGGCCGGATTTATTTCGGATATGAGAGCTTTGTATTGTTCCGGATTGAGAACATCGACGTTGTCTACTTTATTAGAAATTCCCCAATATGCATTAAAATTCAATTGAGGCTTGTTCGCCTTTCCTCTTTTGGTAGTAATAATAACTACACCTCCTGAACCGCTGATGCCATAAATTGCAGTGGAAGTCGCATCTTTCAGGATCGTCATATCCACAATATCATCGGTGTTGATTCCGCTGATGTCAAATGTCTGGATTCCGTCGACCACATACAAAGGATTTACTCCAGATGAAATAGAGTTGTTACCCCGGATTTTCACGTTCAGCGATTGTCCCGGTTTACCGGAATTCTGGATAACACTTACACCGGCGGCATTTCCCTGCAATGCCTGACCAACGTTATAAATCGGGCGATTCTCGAAGACGTCAGCTTTAATGTTCTCAATAGCACTGGTGGCATTTTTCTTTTTTACAGATCCATAACCAATAACTACTACTTCTTCAATATTCTTTTCTTTTAAAGAATCTGAAACCTGAGCGTTAACTCCAAAAGTGAAATAAAGTACGGCGACTAACCCGAGACTTTTAGAATAATTTAAATTCATTTTTTATAGTTTTTGTTATCTCAATTTGAGACAATAAATGTAATCTTTTTTTCAATACAATTAATTTTTTTTTAATTAATTTCATTTTTTCCTCTATTTTTGAGGCTTTAAATACTTAATTTTAGTTAAATATGCGTAGACAGACAATAAATTTTCTTCCCCAAATATTAACTCTGCAATAAAAAATCATATTTTTCTAAAATGATTCAAAAATATTCCAGGATTGCACTTCCTCTTAAAATCAGTTTTCTGATTTTTTCCATGGTTTTGAACTGTATGGGAATTATAATTCTGCAGCTTTCTGAAGAAAACATTTCATACACTAATCTGGGTTTCCTTGAGGCTTTTAAGGATTTACCGATTGCGATTGTTTCTCTTTTCGCAGCCATATTTATCAACCGTTTTGGCAGCAAAATATCTTTAATTTTTTCACTCTCGACTGTGGCCGTTTGCAGTCTCCTACTGCCGTTTGTCGGAGGTTTCTGGTTCTTTAAACTTTGGTTTGCCATCATAGGAATCAGTTTTTCTGTAGCTAAAATTTCGGTTTACGGAATTTTAAGAAATAATATTCTGGAAGAAATTCCTCTCGCAAAAGTCATGAGCAGTGTTGAGGCCTCATTTATGATTGGGATTTTCGTGGTAAATATTGGTTTTGGATGGCTGATTTCCAGTGAGTATACCGACTACTGGAAGTTCGGATTCTGGATAATTGCTTTGTTAGCACTCGGCAATGTTTTATTGCTGGTGAATACACAAATCACAAAGGATGCTGACCGTTCAAAGCTATTTTCATTTCCTGAAGTCACAGGATTTTTCCGCAGAAAATACTTTCTATTCTTTCTTATTGTTTTTGCGATTGTTTTTATTGAGCAGAATTTCAATTCCTGGCTTCCTTCTTTTTACAAAAAGCATCTGAATGTAAATTCTTTCTTTGCGCTCCAGGCTTCGGCATTTCTGGCTTTGTTTTCATACATCGGGAGAATAATTACCTCACGGATTATTCAGCATTTTTCCCTGGCAAGATATTTTATTGGGTGTACTTTAGCCATTCTGGTCATGCTTTTCTTATTCCAGGCATTGGTCTTAAACGGTTATCTGCAGATTACACTTTATATTTTTCCCCTCATTGGGTTATTTCTTTCACCACTTTATCCGGTTATCAGCTCCCAAATGATCACTAATATTAGTAAGACAGAGATTCATTTGTTTACCAGTCTAATTGTTATTTTCTCTTCTTTGGGCAGCTCTGTAGGCTCTATTATCATGTCCTATGTGTTTGAATTTGAATATGGTGGCTACTATGCATTATTTATTTCCGGAGCCGTTTTGGCTTTATTGATTCTAAGTTTCATTTATTTCCGGTCTTTTGTCTCAAAAAAAGAAAATAATTATTAGATTTGTGAAATATGAAAGTAGACGACTCCAAGAATAAGCAGAATTTACAGGAACTTATTGACACCAGGGAATTTGTAGAACATATTTCCGTGGATTGTGTAATCTTTGGGTTTCACCATGATATTCTGAAGGTTTTGCTTTTGAAATATCATGATTTGGACCTCTGGTCTTTGCCCGGGGGATTTGTCTTTCATGATGAAGACCTTCGGGAGGCTGCTTTTCGGGTGCTCTACGAAAGGACTCATCTTTCAGATATTTTTTTGGAACAATTCCACACATTCGGACGTAAAAACAGAACTGAAAACAATGTGCACCAGATCCTTCTGAAAAATAAAAATATCGAAGTACCGCCAGATCACTGGATTTTTCAGCGCTTTATCACAGTGGGATACTGCAGTCTGATTGATTTTTCATTGGTAGATACTTTTCCTGATGCCTTTAATGAAACCTGCGAATGGTTCGAAGTGAACAAACTCCCGAAAATGGCTTTCGACCACGAAAGAATCATCAGCTGCGGGCTGGAGCATATCCGTAAAAACATCGATACACAGATCGTTGCAAGTAATTTACTTCCGGAAAAATTCACAATGAAGGAACTTCAGACTGTATATGAAACAGTTTTGGACGAGAAATTCCGTAGAAATAATTTCCAGCGGAAAATTCTGGCACTTAATACGTTAGAAAGACTCGAGAAATTCTTTGACGGTTCGGCCAACAAAGCCCCTTATCTCTACAAATTTGTGGATAAAAAATAAACATTTATTCCTTAAATATTTTCCGAAATATTTCGCCACCTTTCCGAAAAATCCTAATTTTAAGCAAATCTAAAAATTATGTCATACTACCCGCTTACAACCATTCCGGATTACTACTTCATGGATGAACTTTTAACTGATGAACACAAGTTAATCCGTCAATCGGTAAGAGATTGGGTTGAAAGTTTTGTAATGCCGAAAATAGATGAAGCGGCACAGCATCACACTGATATTCCCAACCTGATGAAAGAATTGGGGAAAATCGGTGCTCTTGGACCTTATATCCCAGAAGAATACGGTGGTTCAGGTCTTGACCAGATTTCCTATGGAATCATTATGCAGGAACTCGAAAGAGGCGATTCTGCGGTACGTTCCGCGGCTTCTGTACAGAGTTCACTCGTCATGTTCCCAATCAACGAATACGGTTCTGAAGAACAGAAACATAAATATTTACCCCACTTAGCATCAGGCGAAATGATCGGTGCTTTTGGTCTTACAGAGCCCAATCATGGTTCTGACCCGAGTTCTATGGAAACGCATTTCGAAGATAAAGGCGACTATTATTTGCTGAATGGTGCTAAAATGTGGATTACCAATGCGCCGTTATGCGACATCGCAGTAGTTTGGGCAAAGAATGACGAAGGGAAAGTTCAGGGATTAATTGTAGAACGTGCTTTTGAAGGATTTACCACTCCAGAAACTCATAATAAATGGAGCCTGCGTGCTTCCAAAACCGGTGAACTGGTTTTTAATGATGTGAAAGTTCCGAAAGAAAATCTGTTACCAAAAGTAGTTGGTTTAAAAGGACCGCTTTCATGTTTAAATTCTGCAAGATACGGGATTTCATGGGGCGTAATTGGCGCTGCAATCGACTGTTACTGTACTGCGGTTCAGTATTCGAAGGAAAGAAAACAGTTTGGAAAACCAATTGCGTCTTTCCAGTTACAACAGAAAAAAATTGCCGAATTCTTAACAGAAATAACCAAAGCACAGTTGCTTTGTCTTCAGTTAGGGAATCTGAAAAACGCTCACAAAGCAAGTCCGGCACAGATTTCAATGGCGAAGCGAAACAACGTGAAAATGGCGATTGACATTGCCAGAGAATCCCGACAAATGCTGGGCGGAATGGGAATTATGGGTGAATTCCCGATGATGCGTCACGCAGCCAATTTAGAATCGGTGATCACTTACGAAGGAACCCACGATATTCATTTACTCATTACCGGAATGGATGTTACAGGAATCAACGCTTTCGGATAGAAATCATTTTATTAAATAAAGAAAAGCCTTCAGAAATCTGAAGGCTTTTTCGTTAATTTCCCCAAGTTTCTTTCACTTCTTCAATGAACTCGAGTTGTGGATCCAGAATATCGAGAATTACATTTTTAATAGATTTCATGGGAGTTTGTAAGAGCTGTTCCGTGATTTCTCTTTCACCGAAAAGATGAAGATTCTGCACTCCTTTTGTCACTTCAGCAAAACTCCAGATTCCGCATTGCAGATAATTATCGGGAAATTTTTCTTCGTTTAAAACCGAATAGGCATACACACAAAGCTGCATCGCCTGTTTATAATCGTCTCTGAAAAATAATTTTTCAAGCTTTTCTTCGTCTCCGGCTTTTTTCGGTAATAAGACCGAAAGATTTTTAGTTTTTGCAGTTTTAAAATCAATAATCCTGAGATTTCCATTAAGGCGGTCGATACGGTCGATAAATCCATAAAAATAAACAGGATTTGTTTTTTCCTCATCCAGGAAAAATTCAACATTCTCAAAATTACCTTCCACACTTACAATTTCAAGTGAATTTCCTTGCTGAAGCAGTTTCCTGTCATACTCAATAACACTTCGCACTACCCTTTCTGCAATGGATTTATGAATGAAATTCATGCCCTTTTCGTAAAATTCTGTTTGGTGTTTCAGTTTTTCGATGGCTTGATTAATTACCTTAACGATAGCTTCATCAGAAAACTCTAAGTCTTTAACTGTTAATTTCTTACCTATTAAACTTTCATAGATATCCTGCAGTGCGTAATGGACCAGATTTCCGTAACTGCGTTGCGAAAGTTCCTCTTCAATTTCACTGGCTTCCTTTGTATTGAGTATTTTTGTCAGGTAAAAATCGACAGGATTATAAATGTAGGAAGTAAGGTGCGAGGCAGAAATTCTTTTTTTCCATTCATCAAGTTTCTGCATCACCGGCTCTGTTTTCTCAATATGCATCGGTTCCTGACGTATTGGATCTGAAGAGTTTTCAATGATGATATTTTCGAGTTGGTGATGCGGATCTTCAATCTCGATCTGGGTAATGAATCGGCTCTTTTCCCCCGTATTTACTCCCGAACCCAAGGCGTTAAAAAGCAGATGGACATTCTTGGAGTCCTGAATTAAACGGTAAAAATGATAAGCATAAATTCCGTCGTTTTCCAGAAATGTATGCAAACCGAAATGTTTGCGGATATCAAACGGCACATAGGTATTCTGGGAATTTCCGAGTGGCAGTTTTCCTTCATTTGCTGACAGCAAAATAATATTTTCGAAGTTTAAAAGTCTGGTCTCCAAAAGCCCCATCACCTGTAAACCCGCTAATGGTTCACCCTGAAAGTCAATAGCTTCGGAGCTCACGAGCTGATTGATCAGCACTTCCAGTGTTTCCATATTAATTTTGAATGAATATGGCGAAAGCTGATTTTTAATGATTTTAAAACTCTTTTCAAAGTGAGCAATATTTTCATACAAAATATCATCAAGTTCATCGAATTTCAATGCGTAACAGTAGCTGATCAGCAGATCTAAAAACTCAGTCACAGATGATGGTTTCTGAAAAAGCTGGAAATAAGAAAGTCCTGAAAGCAGTTCCGCAAACTGTTTTTTAGAGATATAAACAATATTTCTTTCCTCAATTGTCTCTTTGAAAAGCGCAATAATATTTCTGTCTGCATCTCCGTTTGGAAGTTCTTCTACAACGGCAAGCACATCATTATAGTAATATGAAGAATCCTTTTGTTCAAGCTGTTTCTGAAGGTAAAACAGTTTTTTCATCGCATTGCTGAAGGCAAGATTTTTCAGCGGAAATCCCATCGTAATATTAAGATATTCCACTGAACTGATAGCGTCTAAAGTGGCAGGAAGCAAATTTTCGTCGAGTAAAACGACGGCAGTTTTGGAGAGATCATCAGGATTGATATCTTTGAAAATTTCAGGCAGGACCTTCGCCTGGGTTATATTTCCGGAAACTTCGTAGACTTTGAAATTTTTTTCCTGCGCAAAATCATTTCCCACCCATCTGAAAGGTCGGCTATCATTAAATTCTTTCCAGATTTTATGACTCCGCAGAAATTTTCCTGCTTCTTGTCTTTCATCATTCACATAATACTCATCGGCCTGAAAAAAACACTGCGCTTTATCCCACTGCAAAAGACTTTTAACCAGTTTTTCCTCTACAGGAGTAAACGCATTAAAACCGCAGAAGACAAATTTCTCATCAGTATTTTGTGCAAAACCTTCAATTTTATTTTTTGCCGATTCGTGAATCATCCCTGATGTTGCCCAGTTTTTCTCGTTGAGTTTCATCTTCAGGAGCGGAAGATATACTGTCATTTTCTGCCAGAAATTCAGAAATCGCTTTCTTGGAGTGTGTTCGGATTCTCCCAGGTTTTCAGACCAGTTTTTAATTCTTTCTTCGTCGAACATATATTCCAGGACCTGCTGGTCACTTTCGGAAAACTTTAAAATATCATCCCAATCTTTCAAGAGCGTAGGAAACCATTTCAGGAAGCTGGCAAAATCTTCTCCCGGATGAAGATCCCGGTAAACATCGAAGGCAAAAAGCCACAAAGAAATCCCCTGAATAGACTGCTTACCTGAGAGATTTTTAATTAAGTCCTCTACCGTGTAAAAGTTGGGTAGAAAACCCGAATACTTCTTTTCTCTGAGGATTTTTTTAATGAAAACCACAGGTCTTTTGCCCGGAAGCACAATATTGAATTCCGACAGATCTGATGTTTGGGAAAGAAGTTCGGTGACGATTTTATCAAGAAATTTCATAATGAATGTAAAGATGAAAAGTAAGGAAATTTTCATAAAAAAACATCAGGAATCTTATAATCCTGATGTTTAAAAATGATATACTGATCTGCGTTTACTCAACTACAATTGTACGCTCGATCCACGTATTTGCGCCAGCTGCATCTTTGCCGGTCCAGAATTTAAAAAGATAAGTTCCTGTTTCCTGAGGCCGGAAATTAATCTGAGAGGTTCTGGTCGCCATTTCGCCGCAACTGGCAGATGTTTTAAATTTGTAGGAAATCACTTTACGCTCCAGCGGTGCAGTGTGCTGATAATCGTAGCCGTAAAAGCCTTCGCATTGTGTACTGAACTGCGAATAGGTTTTGATTGTCTGCGTACTGTAAATATCCATCGTATCCTGTGCGATTTTCACACTGTCGATTTTCAAAGGTTCGGTGCTGGTGATTTCATCGCCCTCGAGCCGGTCATTACAACTCGCTAAACTGAACAGTAAAACAGCAGCAAAAATTGATTTGAATATTGTTTTCATAAAAGTACAATTTATTAGTGAAACAGTAACAATAATTACTTTAATCTAATGAATTATGAATTGAAATTTCCTTTTGATAAATATACCACTTTTTTGGTTTCGAAAAAGTCTGTTTCGAAAAATTTAGGAAGACTGAAAATTTCAGCTTTCATACCCGCGAGTTCTTCCGACAAATCGCCGCCTTTTAAATACAAAACCCCATTGTGCTTCGGATTAAACTGCTCTTTTTCAAATTTTCCCTTTAACCATCGGAGGAAAACCGGCATCTGTGTTACCGCCCGGCTTACCACAAAATGAAACTTCTCCTTTAGATCTTCCGCCCGGCCATGGATTGCAGTGACATTCTTCAGTCCGATTCCCTGAGAAACTTCCTTCACTACGGTGATCTTTTTACCAATTGAATCAATCAGCGTAAAGTGCGAATCGGGAAATAGGATTGCCAGCGGAATCCCGGGAAAACCGCCGCCGGTTCCGATATCCAGAACTTTGGTATTGGGAGCAAATTCCATCACTTTTGCGATTCCAAGAGAATGCAGAATATGTTTTTCATAAAGCGAGTCCATATCTTTTCTGGAAATTACATTTATTTTTTCGTTCCATTCTCCGTAGAGTTCTTGCAGTTTACTAAACTGTTCTTTCTGTTGTTCGGTAAGGTTCGGAAAATACTTTTCAATAAGTTCAGCAGGCATTTTATTAAATTTTCACAAATTTAAAAAAAACAAGTTCAGAACCTTGCAGAAAAAAATTATCTTTGAGTTTATTAAGAATGATTATGGAAAAACACTCTGAAAGGCTTAGCAGAATGAGCTTTTCGCAAACATTTGTAATGAGCAACAAAGTTCGGGAAATGAAAGCCAATGGTCTCGATGTCATCAGTTTAACCCTCGGCGAACCCGATTTCGACGTTCCGAAAAACATTAAGGAAGCCGCTTTTGAAGCCATTAACAATAATTTCAGCCACTACTCGCCAGTTCCGGGTTTTTTGGATTTAAGACAAGCAATTTGTGAAAAACTGAAACGCGACAATAATCTGGAGTATCTTCCTTCACAGATTTGTGTATCAAATGGCGCAAAACAGTCGATTTTAAATGTGCTCGCATCTGTGCTTAATGACGGTGATGAAGTTATTCTGCCCGCACCATATTGGGTAAGTTATGATGAAATGGTAAAGATGATGGGCGGTAAATCCGTTTTTGTTGAAACCTCTATTGAAAGCGAGTTTAAGATGACCGCTGAACAGCTTGAAAATGCTATTACTCCAAATACCAAGGTTTTGCTCTACAGTTCACCCTGCAACCCTTCCGGAAGCGTTTATACCTACGGAGAACTGGAAAAAATTGCGGATGTTGTGGCAAAACATCCACAAATCACTATCATCTCAGACGAGATTTACGAATATATCAATTACGACGGGACACATACTTCTATTGCCGAATTTCCACAGGTCTATGAACAGACCGCGGTGATTAACGGAATGTCGAAAGCGTTTGCAATGACAGGCTGGCGAATCGGTTATTCTGCGTGCCCCAAGTGGCTTGCGGAAGGCTGTGAAAAAATTCAGGGACAGATGACGAGCGGAGCCAATACGATGGCACAGAAAGCATCGGTAACCGCGCTGAAAACAGATCCTTCGGAATACCGTTACATGATCGACGAATTCCAAAAGAGGAGAGATCTCGTGTACAATCTGATGAAAGAAATTCCTGGATTTAAAGTGAATTATCCCGAAGCTGCCTTTTATTTTTTCCCGGATATCTCGTTCTATATTGGTAAAAAACTGAACGGAACTGAGATTGAAAACGCCGATGATTTCGCGATGTTTATCCTCGAAAATGCTTATGTAGGAACAGTTGGCGGTGTGTCTTTCGGTAACCCGAACTGTATCCGTTTTTCTTATGCCGCCTCAGAAAAAGAACTGAAGGATGCAATGAACAGAATTAAAATTTGTCTGGAAGAAGCAGTTGAAGGTTAATGGCACGTGCTGCCATAAATAAAAAAGGTTCGGAATTTCCGAACCTTTTTATTTTGATGAAGATTTATTAGAATTTAATAATGTCTTTCATTTTTTCGTTTTCTTCGTTAACCATATCATCGTCAACAAGGATTTTTCCGCTGTGCTCATCGATAATGATTTTCTTTCTCTGCGCGATTTCCATCTGTTTCTGGGGAGGCAGCGTAAAGAATGATCCTTTCGGCGCACCTCTTTCCAGACCTACAACCGCTAAACCTGTTGGTGAATTGGTGCGGATTCTCTGATAAGAAGCCAATAATCTTTCGTCGATATTCTTAGCAAATTCTTTAGATTTTTCTATTAAGAAATCCTCTTCTTTCTGCGTTTCTGCAACAAGATTTTCAAGTTCTTCTTTTTTGAATTTAAGGTGATTCTTCAATTCACTGATTTTGTTGTTCAGTTCCTCAAAAGTTTCGTTTTTGTGTGCGATTTTCACGCCGAATTCCTTAATTCTCTTTTCAGCCAACTGAATTTCAAGATCCTGGAATTCTATTTCTTTTTCTAAGGCTTCAAATTCCTTATTATTTCTAACAGTTTCCTGTTGAGCTTTGTATTTGTCGATCAAAGTTTTAGCGTGATTAATCACTTCATTCTTAGTGCTGATTTCATCATTCTGTTCTTTGATTTCAGTTTGAAACTTCTCGGCTCTTTTTTCCAGACCTTCGATTTCAATTTCCAAATCCTCAACTTCAATCGGTAATTCACCTCTTGTGTTGCGGATCTCGTCTAATCTTGAATCGATGATTTGCAAGTCGTAAAGCGCCCTTAACTTATCTTCAACAGAGATTTCTACAGTTTTTTTAGCCATATTTTTATAAAAAATAATTTACAGGATTTGTTTTCTCAACAGATTTTGAGACTGCAAATTTAGGAAAAATTTCCGATAAAATCTCAATTAATTGTTGGGTTACAAATTGTTCAGATTCAAAATGACCGATGTCGCAAATGAGCATTTTGTCTTCACTCTGAAAAAAATCATGATACTTCACATCACCTGTTAAATAAGCATCGCAGTTTTGAGAAAGCGCAGCTTTTATACCACTTGCACCACTTCCGCCAAAAACCCCTACTCTTTTTATTTTTCTACTGTTCAATGGTGAGTGGCGAATGACTTCTAAGCTGAATTTTTCCTTTATAAACTTCAGAAAGTCGGTTTCATCCATTTCTGTTTTCAGGTCGCCAAATCTGCCCAGCCCGGAATACTGATTCTCGTTTTCAAGTGAGATGATTTGGTAAGCGACTTCTTCGTAAGGATGTGCATTTTTCATTGCAGCGATAATCTGACGCTGTTTAAAATTTTCAAAAATCACAGAAATAAGTTTTTCCTGAGCACTTTCACGGATGTTTTGAGTTCCAGAAAATGGATTGGAACCCTCCGTGGGTCTGAATGTCCCATTACCATTTACCGAAAAGCTGCATTCGTCATAAAAACCTATATTACCCGCTCCAGCATCAAAAAGTGCTTCTTTAAGTATTTCAGCGTGATCTTCCGGCACGTAGACTTCCAGTTTTTTCAGGTTCTGTGACTTAGGCATCAACACCTTTTGATCCTGTAACGCCAACTCTTCGCAGATTCTGAAATTTACCCCGAAATAATCATTATCGAATGCAGTGTGGATGGCATAAATCGCAATTTTATTTTCAATTGCTTTCAAAACCGCACGTTCAACATAATTCTTTCCTGTTATCGATTTTAGCCCGGAGAAAATAATAGGGTGAAAAGTGACGATTAAATTTTGTTTATTTGAAATAGCTTCTTCCACAACATTTTCCATAGCATCATGACAAACCAGAATTCCTGTAACTTCCCGCTGCGGATTTCCGCATAGAAGTCCTACATTATCAAAATCCTCTGCCTGCTGGATCTGGATTTTCTTTTCTATTTGAGAAATAGCCTCTTTTACCGTCATTTTCTTAAGTTTGTAGCGAAAATAAGAATTATTTCTTTAATTTTAATCGTGAATAAACCTATGGAAAAGGAACATGACTTCATATCTGAGCGAACAAAATGGAAACGTCAGGTCTACCGAATTATTTTTCTCTCGGATACGAAACTAGGGAAACTTTTCGACCTTGTTCTTTTGCTCCTCATTCTTTTGAGCACATTTATCGTCATGATGGAAAGTGTTCAGATTTTCGATGCGAAACTGCACCTTCTATTTGTAATTCTTGAAATCATCATTACCGCTTTCTTTACTGTTGAATACGTTTTAAGGATTCTCACGATTAAAAATAAGAAAGCATATATTTTCAGTTTTTTCGGAATTATTGATTTTCTCGCCATACTTCCTTTTTATCTGAGTCTGTTTTTCCCGATTACGAAGTATTTTCTGATTTTAAGAATGCTGAGAATGCTCAGAGTATTCCGGATTTTCAATCTCCTGGACTTTATGAACGATGGGTATTTCATCGTGAGAGCACTGAAACACAGTTCACGAAAAATTTATATTTTTCTTCTGTTCCTAGTGATATTCTGTGTTATCGTAGGATCACTAATGTTTATGGTGGAAGGTCACCGAGAAGGATTCGAGAGCATTCCGCAAAGTATTTACTGGGCAGTGGTAACGGTAACTACGGTAGGATACGGTGATGTTTCGCCCGGCACCCCACTGGGAAAATTCCTCTCTGTACTTCTTATGCTTGCCGGTTATTCTATCATCGCAGTCCCAACCGGGATTGTGACCGCCGAAATGAGGAACAAAAGACAAAATCTTGAAAAGGTCTGCGACCGATGCGGGAACGAGGATATTGATGACGATGCACGATACTGCAAAATCTGCGGTGAAAAAGTGGTATAAAAAAGAAGATGCCATTTCAGCATCTTCTTCTTCTCATAAATTTGTGTTTATATTGAGTCGTTTCTTAGTGATCGTTTTTTGCATGTCGTATGCTAATCTTTAAATAATGAAACTCGGGTCATCGATTCTATACGGACAGAAACCGTCTGGTCAGCCGTCATCCATAACTGGTATCCTTTAGTTGTTTCAGGTATGCTGAATTGATCCGCTATTGTATAGAAATAAAAAGTAACAACTTTAGGAACGCCACTGGATCCTGAAGGCAGCAGGGCAATGGAATTAATTTCGAAACCTGAATCCGGATTTTTAAAAGTTGCCAAAAGAGATCCTGTTGAATTTGATCCGGCAGTAGCGGTAGCAATAACCCTCCATATGTGTACCTGTCCCATAATCAGATTTTCTCTCCAGCGCTGTGTTGCAGCAGTTGCACCCGAATAAATGTTGGCTGTTACACCAGGGTACGGAACTGTCGTTTCAGGCCAGCTGGTGGTAGGGCTCGGCGCAAAAATCAGCGGTGTGGTATATAAAACCTGTACAGCTGGACCATAAGTATTCCCTGCACCTGCTAAACTCAGCGTTGGTTTTACCCCGCCTGCGCCTGAATCTACTTTCACCACCCCATCATTCCCGGCTACGGAACTGGTTGCTACAAATAATTGCCTCCATACCAGTCCGTCCCAGAATTCAAACCGGTCTGCGGATGTATTGTAAATAAGTGTACCTGCCGCCAAATTTAAGTTTACAACTCCTGCTGGAGGAACTGTTAACGGATCATTGTCTGCGAGTTTAGTATCCCGTTCCGAATCTGTAAGACGCGGCACCAAGATTCCTTTTTCGTTGGAATTGATGTCTAAAACAGTAGCTCCATTAGGTGTGGTGGTATTGATGCCCACCTGCGCATGCGAAATCGTAAATAGAATTAACGACATTCCTAGAATAAATTTGTTTCTCATCACCTGTGTATTTTGTGTAAAATAAAGTTACCTACAATCGTAAAAATAAAATACCGTCAAAACACCTTTTTTTATTAAATATTTTAACCGTAAATTGTATTTATTAAGAAATAAACTACAAAAGAACAAACTTGTATAAAAACATTTTTTTAGCACCTTAATGAAATTAATCAATGCTATAAAGCTTTTAGGAAGAAAGCGGTTTATAAATACACAAAAAAAAAGAACACTTCAGATTGAAGTGTTCGATTATATAATTCTTAAGATTAAGTTAAAAACTGTAGAATCTTCGTTTATCTGGAAGCGTTACTTTTCACTTTTACCAGTTCCACATCGAAGATCAGCCATGCATTGGGAGGAATAACTCCGCCCGCACCTGCTGATCCGTAACCCAATTCAGAGGGGATTAATAATGTAGCAGTTTCCCCTTCTTTCAACAGCATAATTCCTTCGTCCCAACCTTTAATAACCTGACCCACACCGATAGGAATATCGATTGGCTGGTTTCTCTTAAAGGAAGAATCGAACTCGCTGCCATCCACAAGTTTACCTGCGTAATGTACCGCAACTTCGTCTCCACGCTGTGGTGCCGCGCCGTTGGTTGCTTTGGTAATTTTATAATAAAGTCCTGATGGAGTTGACTGCATCTCCGCTTTTAAATCATCAACAAGTTTTTGCTGATTGGCTGCAAATTCTTCTGCTTTTTTCTTTTTATCCGCTTCGATCTGATTCATAATCGCTTTGTTATTTTCCTGAATCTTAGATTTACCTTCATTAAAAATTGTAGAAGCATCGTAGTTTTTATATTCATCACCTTTGGTGAAGACTGCGACCTTTTCTAAAACAACATCGGTTTTAGGTTTATCCTGTGCACCTTTTTCTACATTGGCAATCGCATCAATTACTTCGATTCCGTTAACGACAGATCCGAAAATCGTGTGTTTACCATCAAGCCACGGTGTTGCCACTTCTGTAATGAAAAACTGAGATCCGTTCGTGTTCGGCCCTGAATTCGCCATTGAGAGAATTCCTTTCCCGGTGTGCTGAAGGTCGTTTTTCTCATCGTCAAATTTGTAACCCGGATCACCCATTCCGGTTCCTTTTGGATCGCCACCCTGGATCATAAAATCTTTAATCACTCGGTGGAAAATGGTTCCGTCATAAAAAGGAACTCCTTTGGCTTTGGATTTATTTTCAATTTTCCCCTCAGCCAAACCAACAAAATTCGCTACGGTTACCGGCGCTTTCTTGTCTTCGAATTTCACAATCATATTTCCTTTGGAAGTTTGGAAATTTGCGTAAAGGCCATCTTTCAGTCCTTCGTAAGTTTCTTTGTCTACGTTCATTTTTTTATAAATTGGAGTGCAACTCGTCAGCGATATTGCTGCTATTGCGATTAAAAAATTTTTCTTTAGCATTTATTTGATTTTAAAGTACTTTTATTTTGATGATTAAAGGCATATCATTCGGGATTTTTTCATTATCTCCGTAAGTACCGAAACCAAGCACTGAAGGCACTAACAAGGTGGCCTCCTGATTTTTATTCAAGTACCGCAGGGCATCTTCCACCGCTTTCAGTTCCTCAAAACGGCCAAACTGAACATTCACGTTTTTTTTGGGTTGATCATAGAGCTTCACCAAATCGAAATCATATAATTCATATTCATACGATATAATGTCACCATCATTTTTCCTCTGATTCTTCTGCAGATTATCAACATTTACCCAATAATTCAGACTCATCGGATAGAATTTTTCCTGCTGGCTGTTGATCCAGTCCTGAATTTGCGCTCTTTCTGTCTGATTCAAGTTTTTCGCCCGGTTTTTCGAAGTATTCAGATCTTTTTCACTCAGAATTCCGCCAACCGGCGGATGCGCCTGCTGATTCTGCGCACAGCCAATGAGCAGTAAGGATGATATAATGATGAATTTTTTCATAAATACTTTGCGAAAATAAGGAATTCGCACCAAATGCTAAAAAGAAAAAGCCGGGATTGAATTTTTCCCGGCTCTCCTCTAATATTTTAATGGAAATTAAACAGTTTCCAAAATCTTCTTTTCAACCAAAACTCTCCATCCGAAAGGATCTTCAACTTTATTAGTCTGGATGTCAACAAGGTCTTTCTGCAGGGTTAATGCAAAACTTTCTTCCAGAGAAAGGCTTGGAAGGTTTAGTTTTTCTCCGTTGTAACCTAAGGCTTTGAAAACTGTAGTTACTACTGCGGTTCCTACTCCCCAAACTTCTTTCAGCGCACCGTTCTTTTGTGCTTCAATTACTGTTTTCACTGCAACCGGCTCAACTTTCAGCTCAATTCCTCTTCTTTCTGCCAACTGTATAAAACTGTCGCGGGTAACCCCGTCAAGAATTTTTTCAGAGGTAGGCGGAGTATATATTGTATCATTAATTCTTACGAAAACATTCATGGTACCGCTTTCCTCGAAATATTCATGTGTCGCATCATCTGTCCAGATGATCTGCTCATAACCCTGCTCAATTGCCAATTGGGTTGGATAGAAAGATGCAGCGTAATTTCCGGCCGCTTTTGCAGAACCCACTCCACCGTTTGCTGCTCTTGAATAAAAATCTGAAATCAGCACAGAAACCGGTTCTGAATAATAACTTTTTGCAGGTGTTGCAACGATCGCAAACATGTATTTGTTGGAAATTCTCGCCTTCAGCGCTTCTTCAGTTGCAAAGATAAGCGGGCGGATATATAATGACATTCCTTCGCCCTGCGGGATCCACGCTCTGTCTAGATCTACGAGAGCTTTCAGTCCTTCAATGAAGATTTCCTCAGTAACTTCGGGCATTGCAAGCCGGCTTGCGGATTTATTAATCCTTGCGAAATTCTTCTCCGGACGGAAAAGAAAAACCTGACCATCCTTATCCTTATACGCTTTCATTCCCTCGAAACAAGCCTGTCCGTAATTCACGCCCATCATTGCAGGTGAAAATGGCAACTGGCCATAAGGAACCAATTTAACATCGCCCCATTTCCCGTTTTCGTACTCACAGATAATCATGTGATCGATAAAGGTATTGCCAAACGAAAAATTTTCAGGATCAAAGGTTGAAATTCTCGGATTGGTAGATTTTTGAATTATCATATTAAAAATTTTTTTTGATGTTCTACAAATTTAATATAATTTTTTTAATATCAAAATTTTAAATTAATTTTGAAAAAAAATGAGATGCGAAGAGAGATCAGAACAACTTCAGACGGAAGCAAAACACTATATATCAACGAATTAAATGAGAACTACCACTCCCATCATGGTGCTTTACAGGAAGCGCAACATGTATTTATAAATAATGGACTAAAACTAGTCAATAATTGTGAAATTAATATTTTAGAACTGGGTTTTGGAACAGGACTGAATGTTTTAGTGACAATTGATGAATTTTTGAAAACTGATAAAAATCATGTTATTCGGTACTTTACCCTCGAAAAATACCCCGTAAATGAAGATGAAATTTTAGAATTAGCTTATGATTTATTTTTTGACGAAGCAATTATTAAGGAATACAACAAAAAATTACACCAGTGTGAATGGAACAAAACCATTGAACTTTTTCCCAATTTCTTCTTCACGAAATATCACAGTGATTTTTTTGAGCTCACAGACCTCCAATTGCCAACTATTGATTTGGTGTACTATGACTGCTTCGGGGCAAGGGTACAGCCGGACTTATGGGAAAAACCTTTATTTCAGATGGTTTCAGAAAAGATGAAAAGCGGAGGATTGCTTACCACCTACTCCTCCAAAGGCAGTGTGAGAAGGATTCTGGAAGAGCTCAATTTTAAAGTAGAGAAAAAAGCCGGTCCACCCGGAAAAAGAGAAATGATTAATGCTATAAAATTGCACGAAATCTCATCATTAAAATAATTGACCGAATTTATTAACTTTGTTTTTATCTAAAGGCAAAACATGATTGACAAATTAAACATCCGGGTTTACGCCACCGCTGTCAAAGATGAGAAAGTTCTGGTGCTGCACGAAGAGTATGCCGGCGAACAGCTGATGAAACTTCCCGGCGGAGGCCTTGAATTCGGTGAAGGAGTTTTGGACTGTCTGCACCGCGAATTTGAAGAGGAACTGAATGTTAAAATCAATATCCTGGGACATCTTTATACGCAGGAAGATTTTATTGTATCACGGTTCCGGGAAAATGAACAGCTTTTAACCATATATTATTTGGTTGAAATCATCGATGAAAATGATTTTCTTATCATGGATCCGTGTATTGAAAAAACAGAATGGATTCCCATCCATACAGATGAGAATCCATTTATATTGCCTGTTGATAAAATTGCGTTTGAAAAACTGAAAGAAAGACTCCTATAATATATCGTTAAGAATCTTAGCAAGTCTCAGCCCGCCGTATAAAAGTTGGCGTTCCATTAAATCTGCGAATTTATAATTGTAATCGTACGCATAAGATCCGTCCATCACCGTATTTGCATAAATTCTGTTTGCGCTCTGGTGGCTGTCGTATAACCATTCTTCAAGAGTTCCCGTCTGGATCTGTTTTACTTCTTCTTTGGATTTTACGTCCAAAAGTGCCGAATATTCAGAGTAACTGTATTTCTGAAAATCGATAAGCTTGGAGTCCCAAAGGGAATGCAGATTGGTGTTTTCTCCGAAAAACTTTATTTTGATTCTGTTCCCGCCCAAATCCTCTGCGCGGCCAACATGCATTGGCTGAGACGAATCTCCGACGAGGTGAATCAGAAAGCGCAAAGCGATCTCCCTGTCTTTAGCTGTTGTGTTTTTATCCTTAATCTGAGCCGAAAGTGTTTTGATCTGCGTGTAGAGATTTGGCCCGGTCTGCGCCTGTAAACTGTCGGAAAAAGATTTGAAATTATCCTGCGGACTGATGTTCACGTAATGCCACTGGTCGGTATGTTTCCAGACTCCTGTGGTATCAGACTTTATAAAATCCGGCCAGTTGGCCCAGTAAGCGAGTTTCTGATCGCCGATTATCTTTTTTAAATGTCTTTTTGCTTTCCCTGTAAGATGGTTTTCTGCGATTTCAGCAACTACGCGGTGTCCCGTGACACCATATGAATACATAAAATTGGCTGCCAATACCGCCGTAAGCAGCATCAGATTAGAGAGGATCTTCTTCATAATTATTTTTTGATTTTAAAATTCTGATAACCAGGGTAAGGCGTGAAATATCCGGCGTTCCAGTTGCTTTGCAGGAGCGATTCCAGAAATTCGTCGGTACGGTTTCGGCGCGGATCATAAGGTTCCTTAATTTGCACATCGGCAATATTTCCTTTCACATCCCACCAGAATGCACTCCACCCACCGCGGAGTTCACGGATGATTTCGTAAACCGTTTTCCCTGTTGCACGGTTCATTAATTTCGCAAAAACACGGCCTTCGGTTGTGGTTAAATCTCTCAACTGAACTTCATATTGCGCAGCCAAAGCATTCTGCCTTTCGCTGACATATTTTTTCTGTGCGCTGCGGTCCAGTCTTTTCATCTCATCCTGTATGTCCTGGTATTGCTCAAGAGCAGTAAGAAACAGAGGATAAACGCGGTTGAGTTTTTTATTGAGGAAATAGTAGTAATTCTGATCGAGCTGATTGTTGAACCGGGGTTTGTTAAAGAGAATTAATTCATCCATCACCACCACATTCTCACCGTCGATCTCGTATATTTTTGCCTTTTGGGCTTCGTCGTAATAGTATTTATTACCAAATTCATCTGTTTTAAGTAATTCCGGCGGATATTGACTAATGGGTTTTGCGATAACCACCGAATCTTGCTGTGCATTTGCATTAAGACCTAAAAACAGTAGAAATAATAAGACAGGTTTGTTAAAATTCATTATTTTTACTTCGTATAAAATCAAAGCTTAAAGTAACAAAATTCATTCCTTTTTTCATGAAAAAAGAAAATAAATCATTAAAATTTTTAGAACAGTATTTAAACACTGCATCGCCAACAGGTTATGAACATAAGGGCCAAAAAGTCTGGATGGAATACATAAAACCTTATGTTGACCAAATTGAGTTTGATCATTACGGAACCTGCTATGGCATCATTAATCCTGACGCTGAATTTAAAGTTGTCATTGAGGCTCATGCGGATGAAATTTCATGGTATGTCAACTATATTACAGATGACGGTTTAATCTACGTGATCCGTAACGGAGGCTCAGACCAGATGATTGCGCCGTCGAAGGTCGTGAACATTCATGGTGAGAAAGGAATCGTAAAAGGAGTTTTCGGCTGGCCAGCCATTCATACAAGAGGGATCAGCTCTAACGAACCAGTTCCGAAACTTGAAAATATCTTTATCGACTGCGGTGCTACCACCAAACAGGAAGTTGAAGATCTGGGAGTTTTCGTGGGCTGTATGATTACTTATCCGGATGAGTTTTTCGAGCTTAATGATAAATATTTCGTCTGCAGGGCTTTGGATAACAGAATCGGTGGCTATATGATTGCTGAAGTGGCGAGGATGGTACATGAAAATAAAGATCAACTTCCGTTCGGGCTTTATATTACCAATTCTGTTCAGGAAGAAGTAGGTTTATACGGAGCTGATATGATTGCCGACACCATTAAACCCAACATCGCGATCATTACAGATGTTACACACGACACCACCACTCCGATGATCGAAAAGAAAAAGGAAGGCGACCAGAAATGCGGGGACGGACCGGTGGTTTTCTTTGCTCCGAGCGTTCATCATGTTATCCGTGAACTGATTGTGGAAACAGCGAAAACTAAGGATATTCCATTCCAGCGGGCTGCGGCAAGCCGTGCGACAGGAACCGATACAGATGCCTTCGCCCATTCGAACGGCGGCGTTCCATCAGCATTGATCTCATTGCCTTTACGATATATGCATACAACGGTAGAAATGGTTTCTAAAGAAGATGTTTCCCATGTCATCAAACTGATTTACGAAACGCTCCTGAAAATAAAACCCGATATGAATCTGAAATATCACTGAGAAAAGAGCCACGGAAAAAGTAAAAAGTAAAAAGAATAAAAAAGTAAAAATGAAAACAAAATTAATCGCTCCGTCATTACTCTCGGCGGATTTTGGGAATCTGCAGCGGGATATCGAGATGCTCAACGGTTCGCAGGCAGACTGGCTTCACATCGATGTGATGGACGGAAGATTCGTGCCCAATATCTCCTTTGGATTTCCGGTGATGAAAACCGTACAGCAATACGCAAAGAAATTTGTAGATGTGCATCTGATGATTGTGGAGCCGGAAAAATATATTGAAGAATTCATCAACATGGGTGCAGATCTGGTGTCGGTGCATTACGAAGCATGTACCCATCTTCACCGCACGATCGGCATGATTCAGGACAAAGGCGCGAAAGCGGGTGTAGTGTTGAATCCTTCTACCCCGGTTTTAATGCTTGAAGATATAATTGCTGATGTGGATTTGGTATTGCTGATGAGTGTGAACCCTGGTTTTGGCGGACAGAAATTCATTGAAAATACCTATAAGAAGATCGCGGAAACGAAAGATCTGATCCTGTCTAACAACTCCACCGCGCTTATTGAAGTTGACGGCGGCGTAAATCTGGAAAATGCAGCAAAACTCTTCGATGCCGGTGCTGATGTACTGGTTGCGGGGAATGCGGTGTTTTCTTCCGAGAGTCCGGAACGTACGATTGAACTTTTGAAAATCTAAACCGAATGCGTAAAGTTTATGCATAAAAAAGTCCCGAATAATTCGGGACTTTTTCAGTTGTATTTCTTGCAGGTTTAGAAAATCTCTCTTCCTGAAAAATGGAAAGCAGCTTCGATTAAAGCGTTTTCATCAGAATCAGATCCGTGAACAGCGTTTTCACCAATGCTTCTTGCAAACATTTTTCTGATGGTTCCTTCTGCAGCTTCTGCAGGATTTGTAGCACCAATTAACGTTCTGAAATCTTCAACAGCGTTGTCTTTTTCAAGAACTGCTGCAACGATTGGTCCTGAACTCATGAAGTCTACCAATTCCCCGTAAAAAGGTCTCTCAGCGTGAACTTCGTAGAATTTCTCAGCATCAGCAACGGTTAGCTGAGTTAATTTTAAAGCTTTGATCTTAAAACCTCCTTCGGAAATTTTTCCTAAAATAGCACCAATGTGACCATCTGCAACTGCATCCGGTTTAATCATGGTGAATGTAATTTTACCTGACATATCTCTTATTTTTTAATGGCGCAAAAGTACAAAAACTTTTATATATTTGTACCGAAAATTCCTTTTATGAGAGGCTGATTTATTTTGGCACGGAAGTTGTAAATTTACTTTCGATTCTCATGTTTAATTTGAGTTTTCATGGTTATTAGTTTTTACCCAGCTTCGGCTGGGTTTTTTATTGGGCAGTATTTTCTTCTGCCTCTTCCATGAGTTTGAGGTAGGTCATGTATCGGGTTTCCTCGATTTCGCCGGTTTCAAGCTGATTAAGGACGGCGCATTTCGGTTCGTTGATGTGCATGCAGTTGTGGAATTTGCAGTCTCTTCCCACCCTGAAAATCTCCGGGAAATAATGCTGTATTTCTTCCTTCTCCACATCAATCATCGCGAATTCCCTTACGCCTGGAGTATCAATAACACTTCCGCCAAAGTCCCAGAAATGCATCTGTGCAAAGGTTGTGGTGTGTTTTCCTTTGAGTTGTGTAGCCGAGATTTCAGAAGTTTTAAGATTTAAATCCGGCTGCAGCGCATTGACCAAAGTTGATTTACCGCTTCCGGAATGTCCGAAAAATACCGAAACCTGATCTTTGATGATGCCCTGAAGTATTTCTAAATTGAGTTTGGAATAGGATGAAATCTCTAAAGTCTGATACCCGATATTTTGGTACAGCGCCTCAATATTCTGAACAATTTCTTTATCAACACTGCTTAAGACATCCATTTTATTGAAAAGGATGAGCGGCTTAATGTTATAAGCTTCGCAGCATGCAAGGAAGCGGTCCAGAAATCCAAGGGAAGTTTCCGGGAATCTTAACGTGTAAATAAAGCAGGCGATATCTATATTCGAAGCGATAATATGCGCCTCTTTCGATAGGTTGACCGACTTGCGGATCAGGTAATTCTTTTTCGGTTCAATCTTCGTTATCCAGGCTACATCATCCTGTTCCAGAGAAAACTCTACCCTGTCGCCTACCGCCAGCGGATTGGTCAGTCTGGTTTTAATGAGTTTAAATTTACCACGGATTCTGGCTTCAAAGAATCTTCCGGTTTCCTGTTCTAAAACCTGGTACCAGCTTCCCGTAGATTTGGTGATAAGACCCTTCATCTGTTATTATTGATTATTGCATTTGCTGACATAAGCATAAAATCTAAAGATTTTGAGAAATCGGTGTCTTCATACTCAAATCCTGTTTTTCTAAGATTTCTATAATAGATCTGAAGATCTTGGTAATAATTCTTTTCAGTCTGAAGAGCGAAACCTTTTTCTTTAAAATGGGATACTAAAAACCACTTTTCCAAAAGTCTTCCGGCTCGGCCGTTACCATCATAAAACGGATGAATTTTCACGAACCAGAAATGGATCTGCGAGCTGTAGTATAAGACTTGGAACTCATCTAAATCCAAAGATAACAATATTTCGATATCATGAAAAAGCTTATCAATTTCCCTCTTAACCAGAACCGGATCCGTAGCTACATACTCAATTCTGCCCTCTGCATTCATTACTACCATTGGGGAATTTCGCAGTAAACCCTGTTGGGATTTAGGCAATAAATTTCGCGTAAGTACAGCGTGTGCGTCAAGGAAAGAGTTAAGGTTAAGTTCCTTTGTTTTCAATAATTCATAGGAAGCAAACAAATCATTTGCTCTCAAAGTGTAGTCCGGTTTAAACTCTACTTTTAAGAATTTATGTTTTAAAAAACTGTCAAGTTCTATGTCTTCACCTTCAATTTTAGAAGAAAAAACAGAGGAAACTGCATTGTAAAAATCAAAATAGTCTACTTCAATTTCAGAATCGCCTGCGTCATTTATTGAAAAAAGCAGTTGGTCGCTAAGTTCATTTCTGAACGCTTCCAATAATACATCACTCAATAATTCAAAACCGCTCATTGTTTAAATATTATTCTGAATTTCAATCGACTCCTCATGGATTGCTTTGAAAACCTTTTCGATGAATTCCTGAGACATGCCCGTTTCATCTGCCTTCTGGTTGGCGTACTCGGTGATCACTCTCCAGCGGTCGGGCTGGAAGATTGCGATATTGTTGTCCTTTTTGAGCGTTCCGATTTTTTCTGAAATCTTCATCCGGTGAGAAAGCAGTTCAATGAGCTGGAAATCGAGATCGGAAATCAGTGTTCTATGTCGGTCCATTTCATCATCAAAAGCAGAAATATCGGAGTTTCTGATCTG
This sequence comes from Flavobacteriia bacterium, assembly GCA_015999765.1. Lineage (GTDB taxonomy): Bacteria > Bacteroidota > Bacteroidia > Flavobacteriales > Weeksellaceae > Kaistella. The sequence continues at coordinate 173,532 of JAECQR010000003.1, read as the reverse complement.
TAAATTGCTGATCAGTTCTGCGAGAACTTCCGGTGTAATCTGCTGCGAGGCATCGCTCCATGCATCGTCCGGAGTGCAGTGTGTTTCGATGATCATTCCCTGATAGCCAACGTTTAAAGCTTCCTGAGCGATTCCTGCCAGGCCGGTTCTGTTACCGCAGATATGCGACGGATCTACCAACATCGGAATATTGGGAAACTGATTCTTGAAATCCAGTGCGATCTGCCAGTTCGGGATATTTCTGTATTTTGTTTTCTGATACGTTGAAAAGCCACGGTGTATTGCTCCAAGGTTTTTAACGTCCTGACCTAAAAGTCTTTCGAGGGCGCCGATCCATAAGGCAAGATCGGGGTTTACAGGATTCTTTACAAATACCGGTTTGTCAGTTCCTTTCAACGCCTCCGCAATTTCCTGAACGGTGAAAGGATTTACGGTTGAACGCGCACCAATCCACAGAATATCTACATCAGCCTCCAAAGCGGCAGCGACGTGATGGCCGTTAGCAACTTCGGTAGCGGTTTTGAAGCCATATTCTTCCTTTACTTTTTTCAGCCAGTTGAGACCGATAACTCCCACTCCTTCGAAACCGTTGGGTTTGGTTCTGGGTTTCCAGATTCCTGCTCGGAAAACCGGAACTGGTGCGTTGGATTCCTTGATTCTTCGGGCAGTTTCAAGCATCTGAGTTTCGCTTTCGGCGCTACATGGGCCGGCTATGATTAAAGGGCTGGGAAAATCCTGGAGCCAGTTGTTTTCTAAATTTTGTAAGTCCATTGGAATATTGGTTGGTCAACATCGATGTTGACTCCGTTTGGTTTTAATTTAAATCGAATTTGAAGATCTCATCTAAATCCTTTAAAAGCGGATTAATTTCAGCAAATTTATCGAAAATCTTCCGTTTGGTGATGATTTCTTTCTTCAGGCTGGTATCATTTTTATATTCGATGGTGATATTGAAATGATTTACCTTGTGCATGAAATGGTTGAAGAAGTCTGCCCTCACCTTTTCAAACTCTATTTTCGCTGATTCTGACGGATAAGTGACCTCTATGATATCTTCTCCTTTTTTCTGCAGTTTGAATGAACTGATGGCGCTGTAGATGATGATGTCTTTGCGCTGAAGATCTTTCAGGAACTGCTCCCACTCCTTCTGCAAGTCGGTCTCTGTAAAGTGATTGCTTGGCAGGGTCTCTTTTGCGGTGGTAACCGGTTTTTCCTCTTCCACTTCAGTTTTGTTCAAAACGGCGCTGATGCTGAATTTGGAGGATACCTTACGGGCTGCAATGGGCGCGGCGGTTTTTACGATTACGGGAGGAGCTTCCCTGGGAATTTCTTCTGAAGCGGACGGTTTGGGTTCTGATTTCGGGGGTTGGGTGGTTGGAGCTGCCGTTTTAAGAAGCGGCACTAAAATCAGATACTTTTTTTTTTAACCTCTGTTCCTGCGGCTGTAAGAGACGAAAGCTGCATTAAAGCAATTTCTACCGTCAGTCTCGGGTTCTTTGAGTTTTTATAATTGATGTCGGCATGGTTGCAGATTTCAATCGCATCGATGAGCTGCTGGGCATTCCACTTTTTGGATTGTTCAGAGAATCTGGCTTTGGTTTTGTCGCCTACTTCAATCAGGTTTAAAGTATGAGGATTCTGCGCCATCATCAAATCACGGAAATGGCTGCCCATTCCTGCAATGAAGATATGCGCGTCAAAACCTTTTTTCACAATCTCGTTGAAGGCGAAAAGCACATCTGGAATCCGGTTTTCATGCGCCAGATCTACGATGTTGAGATACTGGTCGTAATCAAGAATATTGAGTACCTCGGCGGCTTTGGCGAGGGTAATGTTTTTCTGGGTAAATGTAGAAAGTCTGTCGAATATGGAAAGTGCGTCGCGCAGGGCACCATCAGCCTTCTGGGCAATGAGGTAGAGCGCGTCGTCTTCGCAGGTGATTCCTTCCTTATCCGCAATGCTTTTCAGATGGCTCTGAATATCTTCAATGGTAATCCGCTTGAAATCATAGATCTGACAACGGGAAAGAATCGTCGGAATGATTTTGTGTTTCTCGGTCGTGGCGAGAATAAAGATGGCGTGCGCAGGCGGTTCTTCCAGTGTCTTCAGGAAGGCGTTGAACGCCGCTGAGGAGAGCATGTGCACCTCATCAATAATATAAATCTTGTACTTCCCTACCTGTGGAGCGAAACGGACCTGATCGGTAAGTTCGCGGATATCTTCCACGGAGTTGTTGGAAGCGGCATCGAGCTCGAAGATGTTGTAGGCAAAGCCGTCTTCGGAGGTGGAGCCGTCTCTTTCGTTGATTTTACGGGCGAGGATTCTTGCGCAGGTGGTTTTACCCACTCCACGCGGACCGCAGAATAAGAGCGCCTGAGCGAGCTGGTTTTCTTCAATGGCGTGTTCGAGGGTATCTGTAATATGCGACTGCCCTACCACAGTATCGAACTCCTGAGGGCGGTATTTTCTAGCAGAAACCACGAAATTTTCCATTGGTCAAAAATAAGGAAATAATTGAGATGATAAAATAATTGGGAGAAATTATTGAGTGTAAATGAAGGAAGTTTTTTGCAGGTGATCTTCAGTTATTTTATAATGCTGTTGGTTCTGGCCCGGTTCGGGAAATCCAATGTTGGGGACATTGGTTACCCTTTCCTTTGACTTTCCTTTGACATTCCTTTGAACTGAGTTATTACTTCAGGGAGTGATGTGGTTCTGTAAATTGAAGCGAATTTCTGGTGATGTTGTTGCGGGTTTGTTGCGGACTCGTTGCCAAAAAGGGTGTTTTTTGGGAAGCGGCGGCAAGGATTCCCGAAGGAGAGTGCTAGAAAGGTCGATGTTTTTTTTCTTTTTTTTAAGTTCTACTTTTTAATACGGTTTCCCGATCGGATTATTGATCTGTTTAAACTTGATAAAGGTTTTGAAAATGACAGTATTCCATTAACCAATCTCAATTCTAAAAACATCGTAACCCTTGCACTCGTTATTATTGGCGGATTTTTAATTATTGAAAATTTAACTACCGTAATTTCACTTTTATATTATGATCTAAAAAGGAACTACGACCCATTATTTCCGAGAGATCCGAATAATAGTATCAATTTATTACTCGCTGCTTTGAATCTTATTTTGGGTTGCTTATTTATCGTGTTCAGGAGAAGTATTTCTGAATATCTTGAGAAATAAATGTGAAATTGTATGGTAAATAGCAAAGGATTATAAGTTTACATCATAAAGATTTTCGCTGATTGTGCATTTTGTTATATTTACAAAAAGCTATAAAGGGAATCGGTGCAAAAACAGTCTATTTGCCTGAACCTTCAACAATGCCTCAAAGAAATTACTATTAAAAAATTTATACATGATGAACGATACTTCTACCGTAAATGATAAGCCTAAAAAAGTTCAGAATGCAGTCCGTTTACTTATACTTTCGCTGATTCTCGGGTTCATCAATTCTGTGATTAGTGAATTTTATTCAGAAATGAAATTATTTTCCTCTACTGAGGGGTTAGTAACCCTCATACTGACTTACGGAATCTTGGGATTTCTGATCTATTATATTAATGAAAGAAAAAATTGGGCAAGGATTGTATCCATCATTATGATGGGATTGGGTCTGTTGGTTTTTCCGTTTTCCCTAGCTCAAATATTTAAAGAAAATGCACTGAATGGAACAATTTCTTTAGTAAGTGCTTTAATTCAGATTGTAGCGTATATCATGCTGCTTTCCAAAGAATCAAACCTTTGGTTTAAAAACACTCTGAATCCCCAATAAACTATAAATCAAAAAGTATTTCTGCTGCACGGGTGGAAATTAAATCTGATATAGCTAAAAAAACATTCTATCGTAATTCCATCAGATTTCTAGCCATCAGCTGTCATATCGCAGAATATGGCTAAAACGGCGATCATGTAACAATAATTTGAGTTATTTCGACTAACTGCGTATGAAGTACGAAAAGCTAAGAGAAAACCGTTTTAACCGCTGGGTTATCATTCATTTACGTTATCTGCTCGGTGTTGCATTTATCCCCTCGGGTTACACCAAATTGATTGGCAACCGGTTTACCCAAATTTCAACGGATCATCCAATTGGATATTTTTTTGAAGGGCTTTATCAGTCCGGCTTTTATTATAACTTTATCGGATATGCACAGCTGTTGGCCGGATTTCTACTAATGACACAGCGTTTGGCTACGCTGGGAAATTTAATTTATTTCAGTCTGATCGTTAATATCTGCATCATTACGATAAGCCTGTCTTTTAAAGGAACCTGGCTGATCACTTCGCTGATGCTGTTCGCCTCCACTGTCTTATTAATCTGGGATTACCAAAAAATTAAGCCCCTATTTTCATACCAAGCAACACCAACATTCATCCTACATACCGAGCCATCAGTTTTCTGGCAAATTACAGGGTTGGTTTACTTTTTACTTTTTATAAGCTGCTCTATTTTTGATTTTAATGCAGCTTCGGGCGGTATTATCATAGGCTTAATATTTATCACGTTCTCTGTTTCAAATACCATTAGTTATCAGAAGAATAAGAAGAATGCTAATGATAACAAAGCATTTCCACAATAACTTTGATGTGAGGCTTAAAGTCCGCGAATAGCCAAACCTAACAAAAAAATCCCTTCATTCGAAGGGATTAATTATTTGCGCCAAAGTTCTAAAGAGTAGTGCCTTCTTCCAGAATTTCTTTATGCTGGTATTCCTGCACGAGGTCGATGGCGTTAGAAATTACATCGCTGAGGGCCGTGATAAAGGTGTTTTCCTCTGCCAGGCTCATCGCGTGTTTCAGCGCGTCGATTTCTTTTGGAATAATCTCGTAGCTTACATCCTTACCTGAACTCTGCATCCCATCGATGACCAGACCGTTGATTTCGTCTTCGGTTCTGCCGCGCAGGTGCTTTTCGTTTCGGATGATGATATGGTCGAACATGCGGCCGGCAATCTTACCGCACTCCCGGATGTCGCCGTCGCGGCGGTCTCCCACTCCGGAAATGATTCCGATTTTTTTTGGTGAATCTACATTTTTCAGGTAATCTTCAATGGCTTCGTAACCTGCCGGATTATGGGCAAAGTCGATAAGAACCTTGAACTTTTTGAATCTGAAAACATTCAGTCTTCCAGGAGTCAGAGCCGGGCTTGGAATAAAGGTGCGTAGTGAATTCGCGATATCCTCAATCGCAAAGCCCTGTAAGTATGCCGCAAGACTGGCTGCCAATACATTGGAAATCATGAATCTAGCCTTACCTTCCATCGTGATCGGCACGTTGATGGCTTTTACAATCCTGATCTTCCAGTCGCCTTTTTTGATGGTGATGAAACCATCTTCGTACACGCAGGTCACTTTACCCTCTTTGGCTAATTTCGTAATATGAGGATTATTCTCGTCCAAACTGAAAATCGCTACTTTCGACTCAATATCGGGCATCAGTCTCATGGAATAGTCGTCGTCGGCATTCAGAACACTCCAGCCGCCTTTTCTTACTGAATCAAGCACTACTCTTTTTACACGGGTTAAATCTTTAAGGTTATGAATATCATTCAAGCCAAGGTGATCTTCTTTAATGTTGGTAAGAACGCCTATATCACAGGAACTGAATCCTAATCCGGAACGCAGGATTCCGCCTCGTGCAGTTTCCAGAACGGCAAACTCTACTGTAGGATCCTTCAGGACGAATTCCGCTGAAATCGGGCCTGTGGTGTCGCCTTTGGTGAGCATGGTATTCTGGATGTAAATTCCATCGGAAGTGGTGAAACCTACTCTGTAACCGTTGTTTTTTACAATATGTGCGATTAATCTGGTCGTAGTCGTTTTTCCGTTCGTTCCCGTTACTGCAATGATCGGAATCCTGCAAGGTTTACCCTGCGGATAAAGCATATCTACTACCGGAGCAGCTACGTTTCTCGGTAACCCTTCACTTGGTGCCAAATGCATCCGGAATCCCGGTGCAGCATTCACTTCAAGTATTGCACCGCCGCTTTCCTTGAGTGGCTGGGTAAGATTTTCTGCCATGATATCAATTCCACACACATCCAATCCTACAATCTTGGAAATCCTTTCGCACATCGTAACATTCTCCGGGTGAATCATGTCAGTTACATCAATGGACGTTCCGCCTGTAGAAAGGTTTGCAGTGGATTTCAGGTAAACGATTTCACCCTTGTGAGGAATAGTTTCGAGGGTATAATTAAGTTTTTCGAGAAGTTCGTTGGTATCTTTGTCAACTAGGATTTCTGTGAGCACATTTTCGTGCCCGTACCCTCTTCTTGGATCCAGATTTTCTTTATCAATCAACTGCTGGATGTTCATTTCACCGTCGCCAACAATATGGGCAGGCACTCTGCGTGCCGCAGCCACCATTTTGTGGTTGATGACCAACACCCTAAAGTCGTAACCGGTAATGTATTTTTCAACAATCACTCTTCTGGAATATGCCTGTGCGTGCTGCAGACCGATGATGGCACTTTCCATATCATTTACGTTGATGGATGATCCTTTACCGTGATTTCCGTCCAGCGGCTTCAGCACAATTGGGTAACCGATTTTCCTGATGACTTTTTCGAGCTCTTCGGGTTCGGAAACCAAATCTCCGGATGGGACAGGGATTGCTGCTTCATCGAGCATTTTTTTTGTCAGTTCCTTGTTGCAGGCAATGTCAACCGCAATCGACGAAGTTTTACCGGTAATGGTTGCCTGAAAACGCTGTTGATTTACACCATAGCCCAGCTGCACCAAAGAGTTACGGCCGAGACGGATCCAAGGGATTTTTCTGGCAGCTGCTTCTTCTACGATACTTCCGGTAGAGGGTCCGAGTCTTTCGCGCTCCCGGATTTCGCGGAGTTCCTGTATGCAGGCATCAATATCATAATGGCGGCCCTCAATAAGACAGGCGGCAATTTCTACGGACTGCTCAGCAGCGTAGACTCCCGAATTCTCTTCCAGATAACTGAATACTACATTATAAATTCCCGGCGACTTGGTTTCCCGCGTTCTTCCGAAACCGGTATCCATTCCTGCCAGAGTCTGTATTTCGAGTGCAATATGTTCAATGACGTGGCCCATCCAGGTTCCCATTACCACGCGCTGAAAAAATCCGCCTTCTACGCCTTCGGAACAGCGGTGAGTGATGAGCGAAGGAATAAGTTTCTCGAGTCTTTCCCGGAAACCCTCAATTTTATTGGTGGGAAGGTGCTCCACTTCTTCCAGATCCAGCCGCATCTGAATGAGCTTTTTCCTGCGGATGCTCCAAATATTCGGACCCTTTAAAATCTGTATTTTTTCAATTTTCATACTTAATTCTGTAAAGTTTAGTGATGGTGTGTTCGTGATATAAAATCAAAGATAAATGAAAAACATAATAATTCCTCAAAATTTTTTGGTATTCAATGTAAATTCGATGCTTATAATTGTGTAAATATCAGTTATTCAGTTGTATTTTGTTGGCGCATCATTGGGTGAGAGTTTGATAATTTTTCTACATTTGCATTCTATGAGACCAGTAGGAAAATTAATGATCATCGGAGGTGCCGTAAACAAAGGCAGTTTTGCAGAAACCGATTACGACCAGAATGTAGAAAAAAACCTGAACTTTTTTGAGCGCGGGATTCTCAGAAAAATAATCAATGAATCCCGTTCAAAGGAAGATTCTATTATTGAGATCATCACCACCGCTTCACAGATTCCGCAGATCGTAGGTCCAGAATATAAGAAAGCTTTTGAATTTTTAGGCTCAAAGACTGTTAACATCCTTGACATCCAAAACCGGGAGCAGGCCAACAGCGATGCTATCGTTGCACGCGCCAATGCTGCCGACGTAGTAATGTTTACCGGCGGCGACCAACTCAGACTCACTTCTATTCTCGGCGGAACAAGATTCCACGATGCCATTTTGCTGAAATACCAGGAGCAGGATTTCATTTACGCGGGAACTTCGGCAGGAGCCGCAGCAGCTTCGGAAAATATGATTTATCAAGGCTCCAGCAGTGAAGCCCTTCTAAAAGGTGAAATTAAAACCACTCAGGGTCTGGGATTCATTGAAAACGTAATTGTAGACACTCATTTTGTTCAGCGGGGCAGAATCGGCAGGCTTTTCCAGGCGGTAGTCAACAATCCGCGCACGCTGGGAATTGGGCTTGGTGAGGATACCGGGCTTTATATTCACGGAGATACAATGACAGCCATCGGTTCCGGGCTTGTGATTCTGGTGGACGGAAGATTCATTAAAGATACCAACTTAACCAAGATCGACCTTGGCCAGCCGATATCCATCGATAATCTCACGGTTCATGTGATGTCGCAGAATGATTTCTTCGATCTGAAGACCAAGGAGCTTACCATTGTAAATTCTCAGTACAGCCCGATTCCGCAGGACCGTTAATGGTTTTATATTATTAAATACATCCCTTCCGCTATCCTTTTTCACACTGATACCCAAATACGCTGTAAATTTTATACGAAACAGCTTTTGCAACACCATTAAACATCATATTCAGAACAAATGAAAATCATTATCCACGGCGGATTTTTCTCCGAAAGCGATCAAAGCCATGAAGTGAAACTGGCAAAACAGAATTCACTGAAAGCAATCACAGCACAGGCTTTTGACTATTTAAAAGAACATACTGCAGAAGAAACGGTTGTATATGCGGTTTCGCTGCTGGAAGATGATGCTCTTTTTAACGCCGGAACCGGTTCCCAGATCCAGAGCGACGGGAAGATCAGAATGAGCGCTTCGCTGATGAACGGCGAAAATCAGAAGTTTTCCGGTGTCATTAATATTGAAAATGTAAAAAACCCCATTCAGATCGCCCAGTTTCTTATGAAAGAAGATGATCGCGTTTTGGGCAGCAACGGAGCTAAAACTTACGCCACTGAAAATGGTTTTGAGGACTACTCTACTGAAATTCCACAGCGCAGAAAGGAATACGAGGAGAAACTGAAGAACGGCGGGAAAGGCACGGTAGGTTGTGTAGCCCTGGACCAAAACGGAAAACTGGCAGCAGCAACATCCACCGGAGGCAAAGGTTTTGAAATCGTGGGCCGCATATCAGACTCAGCCACTGTTGCCGGAAATTTTGCTAATGAATATTGCGCGGTAAGCTGTACAGGAGTTGGTGAAGACATTGTAAGCAATGCCACTGCCGCGAAAATCGTAACCCGAGTTACTGACGGAATGAAGCTGAAAGAAGCTTTCACCAAGACTTTTACAGAATTAAGAGAAATAGACGGATTCGCGGGAGCAATCGCCATCGATCATCATGGAAATATATTTCATCAGGATTCTTATCCTACCATGGTTTTTGCAAGTTACGACGGAGAAGAATTTGAAATCTTTGATTAATATAAAAACGGTCCCAAAATTCGGGACCGTTTCTCTTCAAATAAAATACTCAATGCAAAGCTTATTTCTCTTCAATTGCTGCCTGCGCGGCGGCCAATCTCGCAATCGGTACGCGGAACGGTGAACAGCTCACATAATCCAGACCTAGACGGTGGCAGAATTTAACGGATTCCGGGTCACCGCCGTGTTCACCGCAAATTCCGACTTTCAGTTTAGGTTTTTCGGATCTTCCTTTTTCTACCCCAATTTTAATAAGTTCCCCAACACCGCTCTGGTCAATGGAAACGAATGGATCTTCAGGAAGCAGTTTCAAATCAAGATATTTAGGTAAGAATCCACCGATATCATCTCTGGAGAATCCGAAAGACATTTGGGTGAGGTCATTGGTTCCGAAGCTGAAGAAATCTGCCACTGTTGCAAGAGAATCCCCTTTCAATGCGGCACGCGGAGTTTCTATCATTGTTCCGTAAAGGAAAGAGATTTCTTTCACGTTCAGATCTTCTTTAACTTCATCATATACTCTATCTACGATTTCTTTCTGGTGACGCAATTCGTGACGTCCCATTACTACCGGAATCATGATTTCCGGGAAGGCTGGTTTACCTTCTTTCTGAAGTTCGGCCGCGGATTCCAGGATTGCACGGACCTGCATTTCTGTAATTTCAGGATAGGAAACTCCCAGACGTACACCGCGGTGGCCCAGCATTGGGTTATTTTCGTGAAGAGCGAGAATTCTTCGGTTCAGAACGCTCATTCTTACGCCCAGTTCTTTGCTCAGTTCCTGCAATTTTTCTTTGTCGTGAGGAACAAATTCGTGTAATGGTGGATCGAGCAGACGGATGGTCACCGGATTTCCGTTCATTACTTCCAAAGTGGCTTTGATGTCTTTTTTTACATATTTAAAGAGTTCATTCAAAGCAGATTTTCTTTCCTTCACTGTGGTGCTCATAATCATTTTTCTGAGGAGGAACAGCGGTTTTTCGCTTCCTTCACCATAAAACATGTGTTCGGTACGGAATAATCCGATTCCCTCGGCACCAAAATACGCGGCCTGCTGTGCATCCTTCGGGGTATCAGCATTGGTTCTTACGCCTAACTTCTTGGCTTTGTCTACCAAAGTCATCAGCACTTTGTAAGATGCATTCTGGTTTAAATCGGTATTTGAAAGTTCGAGTACTCCTTCATAAGCCAAACCGGTAGTTCCGTTTAAAGTAAGCCATTCACCTTCATGAATTTTCTTACCATCGTGAGTGAGGAAATATTTTTCCTTTTCGAAGATTTGGATATCATTACAGCCTACGATACAGCATTTACCCCAACCTCTGGCCACCAAAGCAGCGTGGGAAGTCATTCCTCCTTTTGTAGTAAGAATTGCCTGGGATTTGTGCATCCCGTCAACATCCTCAGGAGAAGTTTCTTCACGTACGAGAATTACTTTTTCACCTTTCAGTCCCCATTCCACTGCTTCTTCAGAAGAGAAGATTACGCGTCCTGTGGCACCACCCGGGCCGGCTGGAAGTCCTTTTGCAATCGGCTTGTTTTTCTTTTCTTCTTCGGGATCAATCATCGGTAAAAGAAGTTCAATCAACTGATTCGGACCTACGCGCATTACTGCTGTATCTGCATCGATGAGTTTTTCTTTGTACATATCAGCCGCCATTTTTACTGCAGCTACACCATTACGTTTTCCGACGCGGCACTGAAGCATATACAATGTACCTTTCTCAATGGTAAATTCTATATCCTGCATGTCTTTGTAATGTTTTTCCAGACGTTTCTGGATTGCATTCAGCTCTTTATACTGCTTAGGCATTAATTTTTCTAAACTTGTAAGGTCTTTGGAATGATCGTTTTTGGAGGAATCGTTAATCGGCGCCGGAGTACGGATTCCCGCTACCACGTCTTCACCCTGGGCATTCACTAAATATTCTCCGTAGAAATGGTTGTCTCCGTTGCCCGGATTTCTGGTAAATGCCACACCTGTACAGCTGCTGTCGCCCATATTTCCGAAAACCATTGCCTGCACATTCACTGCAGTTCCCCACGCATCAGGAATTCTCTCGATTTTGCGGTATTCAATGGCACGTTTACCGTTCCACGACGCGAATACTGCACCTACGCCACCCATAAGCTGATCCCATGGATCTTCAGGGAATTCAACTTTTAAGTGTTTTTTAGTTAAAGCTTTAAATTCCTTAACCAGTTTTTTCAGGTCTTCTGCAGAAATTTCGGTGTCGAGTTCTACGCCTCTTTCTTTTTTAAGTTCACCTAATCTTTCATCCATAATTTTACGGATGCCTTTTCCTTTGGCAGGTTCCATCCCGCCTGCTTTTTCAATCACCACATCGGCATACATCATTACGAGTCTTCTGTAGGCATCATAAGCGAATCTCTCGTCGCCAGTTACCTGAATCAAACCTTTTACGGTCTCATCATTAAGTCCGATATTAAGCACAGTGTCCATCATTCCGGGCATTGATCTTCTGGCGCCCGAACGTACAGACATCAACAGCGGATCTTTTACATCACCGAATTTCTTACCCATTAATGTTTCTACTTCTGCCAGAGCATCTTTGATCTGTTTTTCCAGATGAGCGGGATACGTTCTATTATTATCATAGAAATACGTACATACTTCTGTAGTTACCGTAAATCCAGGCGGAACAGGAAGTTTGAGGTCGGGGTGGCCGGCCATTTCAGCAAGGTTAGCGCCCTTACCGCCGAGAAGGTTCTTCATCGATTCATTTCCGTCTGCCTTTCCTCCTCCGAACGAATAAACGTACTTTTCTGCAAGAGGGTTTTTACTGGATCCGTTTGCGTTTGCTTTTGCTCCGTCTACGGAATACACCTGGTGTTCTGCTTTGGCTTTAGTAGTCATTTTATGTTGATTTTTAGTTACTTCCTTTTAAAAACACAAGTAAATTTACGCAGAACCACAACTTTATAACTAAATATAAAAGTGACAATTATCAACATTGACAAATTTCATATCCGCATAAAACTCATGACGATGAAATAATCAAATTTTTGTTGCAGGCATATTCATTTAAAATGTAAGAATAAAGAATTGCATCATTTTTGCACCGCTCCATCCCAACATTAAAGATTATCACTATGAAAAAATTATTGGCTCTTGCCCTTTTAGGAACCTTATCATTTATAAGTTGTGCTCAGAAAGAGGAAAAACGCGAAGAATACAAAGAAGAACACAGTGCAGATGAAAGAAGAAATGCCGGGGTAGATTCCGCGGCATTTGAAAACGAGTCACAGAAAGAAGACTCGCTGAGAGTAGATTAAAAAAAATGCGTCGTTGGACGCATTTTCTTTTTAATAGTTAAAGAGTACAGAACCCCAGGTAAAACCGCTTCCGAAAGCGGAAAGCAGTACAAGGTCTCCCCTTTTGATTTTTCCCTGCTCTATCGCCTCGCTAAGCGCGATGGGGATAGATGCTGCAGTAGTATTGCCATATTTCTGAATATTATTGAAAACTTTATCTTCCGGAATACCCATTTTCTGCTGCACAAACTGAGCAATCCTAAGATTGGCCTGGTGCGGAATAAACATATCTAAATCATCGATGCTTTTTCCGGCAGATTCAAGTGCTTCCTTCATGGTTTCCGGGAATCTGGTAACGGCGTGTTTAAATACGAAGTTTCCGTTCATTACCGGGTAAATTTCAGCATCGGTAACATTTTCGGGTTCCAGACGCATCCTGTCGCTCCAGCCGTATTTGGATCCCGGAAATTTCGTACAAAGCTCATCTGCATATTTACCTTCGGAATGCATATTTGTACTTAAAATGTCACCGGCACTGTCTTCTTCGGTTGCAGATAGAATCACTGCGCCAGCACCATCACCGAAAATTACGGAAACACCTCTTCCGGCATCAGAAAAATCGAGTCCGAATGAATGAACTTCTGCACCAACAACAAGAATATTTTTATAGGTTTTTGATTTGATAAAGGCATTTGCAACACTCATGGCATATACAAAACCTGAACACTGGTTTCTTACATCCAAGGCTCCAATGGTATTGCAACCAAGCATTTCCTGAAGTAAAACTCCACAACCGGGAAAATAATAATCCGGTGAGAGCGTTGCAAAAACGATATAGTCGATATCTTTTGCTGTTAAACCAGCCATTTTCAGCGCTTTTTCAGAAGCTTTAAATGCTAAAAATGCTGTAGTTTCATCAGCATCATTTCTGTTTTTGCGGTGGTGGCGTTCTTTTATGCCTGTTCTTTCGGTAATCCATTCGTCACTGGTGGTCATCAGTTTCGAAAGATCATCGTTGGTCACCACATTTTCCGGAACATAATGCCCGATTCCTTTAATTATACTTTTTGTCATGGAGATTTAAATTTCTACAAAGATAAATTTTAATTTAAAGAATCTGAAATCTTTAATAGCAACTGAAAAATATCATTAAATTTGTTGAATGCCAATTGAAATTATTTACAGGAACGAGCATTGCGAGTGGATTGATGTAGAGGCTCCGACTCAGGAAGATCTCGATTTTCTCCACGAAAGATACGAAATCAATACCCTGCTGTTAGAAGACACAATTGATCCGAATCACCTGCCGAAATTTGAGCAGGACAATGCTGTGAAATTCTTCCTGATGCGCGAAAATACGGAACTGGAGCGCACGAGTCTGAACACGATAAGTGACATTTCAACCAAACTCGGCATCTTTCTGTTTCAGAATGTCATAATCACGGTTCACCGTATGAAGAACAGGAGTATCTATGAATTTAAGAAAGAGGTTCTTCTCCCTGAAAATAAAGAAATAACCACCGATGCTATTGCGCTGAAACTTGCTTTGAAAGTGATGAAATCCTTTGATGATGAATCGCAGAACCTTATGGAAACGATGGATAATGTTGAGAACGAAATTTTCCTGAAAAACACCAACAACTCCAACCAAATACGCCGACTTTACAAATTAAAAAGAAAATCGGGCCTCAATGCGCGAATCCTGAATATGTCTGCAGACTGGATTGATAAATTTAAGACCTTGCAACTTAATGATGCCGAAGTGACCGATCTGAAGGACAAACATAAAGATGTTATCGCCGATTTTGAACACCTGAATGCACAGGTAACCAACCTGATTTCGATGTTTCTTGCCATGAGCGACCAGAAAGCAAATCAGGTAATGAAAGTTCTGGCGATCTATTCGATGTATTTCTTTCCGATCACTTTTATTGCCGGAATTTATGGAATGAATTTCGAGAATATGCCTGAGCTCAGACAACCTTCCGGCTATTTTTTCACGTTAGGATTAATGGCTTTTATTGCTCTTCTGACTTTTATTTATGTAAGAAGAAAACGGTGGTAACTTATTAAATTCTTTTACGAACAGTATTAAACAATAAATCCCGGCTTTTCAGTCGGGATTTATTATTTTAGTATTTTTTTAGAAGCTAAGCACTCTTACATCTATTCTTCTGTTCTGTGCTTTACATTCATCGGTATCATTGGCTTCACAGATTGGGAAGAGCGGGCCGTAACCTTCTGCTTCGATTCTGTCACCCGAAATCCCCATTTCGAGTAATTTCAGTTTTGCCGTTTGGGCGCGGAGATTCGAAAGTTTCATATTGCTGTCGGCATTTCCGGTATCATCAGTATAACCTCCTAATTTTACTCTTAAAGTAGGATAAGCATTCATGATTTCCGCGAGGTTTGTCAACTGAGCTTCTGAACCTGGCTTTAAATCGCTGCTTCCGCTTTGGAAATGTAGATTTTCAATGGTGAACCAGGTGTTCGGATCCAAAAGTGCCTGATCTTTAAGTTTAATTCCGTTATACAGCGCATAAAGCTGGCTGTTCTGCCCCATTAAGATGGATTTATCGGTTAGTTTCACTTCCTGAACATTTCCGGTGTCATATACATAATCACCATCAGCATTTAAACCGCCTTGTACCGTCTGCGCTGTAGCAGAAGTCCCGGCATCCATACCCGGAGCCTCAGCTGCAACAGTAGTAACTCCCATCATTTTATTGAGAGATTCCAGTTTTTCTCTTCTGTTATTTTCAATTTTATCTTTGTGCATAATGGCCAAAGTAGGTGCAATCACCAATGAAACGATGGACATTAACTTAATCAGAATGTTCATTGAAGGACCGGAAGTATCTTTGAAAGGATCGCCTACTGTATCTCCCGTTACAGAAGCTTTGTGCGGCTCGGAACCTTTGTAGAAAGTTTTCCCGTTGATATCCACACCTTTTTCAAAAGATTTTTTAGCATTATCCCACGCACCTCCGGCATTGTTCTGAAACATTCCCATTAACACTCCTGAAACCGTAGCGCCTGCAAGAAATCCTCCTAATACCTCAGGTCCAAAAATAAATCCTACTAAAAGTGGAGACACCAAAGCAATTGCTCCGGGAAGCAACATCTTTCTGATTGAGGCATCCGTAGAAATCGCTACACACTTTTCATATTCCGGAGTTGCTTTACCTTCCAGAATTCCCGGAATTTCGCGAAACTGCCGGCGAACTTCCTCTACCATCGCCATTGCAGCTTCTCCTACAGCTTTGATTGCCAATGAAGAGAATATGAATGGAATCATCGCTCCTACGAATAAACCTGCCAATACATCGGCTCTGTAAATATCAATTCCGTCAATTCCTGCAATTCCCACGAACGCTGCAAATAACGCAAGCGCTGTTAAGGCCGCTGAAGCAATTGCAAAACCTTTACCTGTGGCTGCTGTAGTATTACCTACTGCATCTAAAATATCTGTTTTTTCACGAACTTCTTTCGGTAATTCGCTCATCTCTGCAATTCCGCCTGCGTTATCGGCAATCGGTCCGAAAGCGTCAATCGCCAACTGCATGGCAGTAGTAGCCATCATTCCGGCTGCAGCAATTGCTACACCGTATAATCCTGCACAAAGATAAGATCCGTAAATACCACCAGCCAGAACTAAAATCGGTAAAAGGGTAGATTCCATACCTACGGCAAGTCCCCCTATAATATTGGTTGCGTGACCTGTTGAGGACTGCTTTACAATGCTTTTAACCGGTCTTTTACCCATGGCGGTATAATATTCTGTAATGATACTCATCAGAGTTCCCACCACAAGACCTACAATAATAGCTCCGAAAACACCCATCTTGGTGAACTCGTGGCCTCTTAAAGTCATGGTTTCAGGCAATAAATAATTTACCAGAAAGTAAGAAGAGATTGCGGTAAGTACAATACTTCCCCAGTTTCCCATGTTTAAAGCGTTCTGTACCGGGGCAGTATCAAGTTCAGCAGTTTCGCTGATTTTTACAAATAGGGTCCCTATCATCGAGAAGATGATTCCTGTACCGGCGATCAGCATTGGCAAAAGAATCGGAGCAAATCCGCCGAAAAGATCCGGGGAAATTGTTTCGTTACCCAATACCATTGTTGCTAAAACTGTTGCTACATAAGATCCGAATAAATCGGCTCCCATTCCTGCAACGTCACCCACGTTATCACCCACGTTATCTGCAATTGTCGCAGGGTTTCTTGGATCATCTTCGGGAATACCCGCTTCCACTTTACCTACTAAATCAGCACCTACATCGGCAGCTTTGGTATAAATTCCACCGCCGACACGTGCAAAAAGTGCTATAGATTCTGCACCTAGAGAGAATCCTGTAAGGATCTCAATAGCTTTCTCCATTTCATGGGTATTTGCCGCAGAACCCGGTGCGAAAATCTGTTTAATAATTAGGTATAAGGCGCCTAATCCCAATACAGCCAATCCGGCGACACCCATTCCCATTACGGAACCTCCTGTGAAGGAAACCTTCAGAGCTTTTGAGAGTGATGTTTTGGCAGCTTCTGCCGTTCTTACGTTGGATTTGGTGGCGATTTTCATTCCGATGAATCCAGCGAGTGCAGAAAGAATAGCGCCGAAGACAAATGCCAGACCAATACTCCAGTGTGAATTTGCGTTGCTGGCACCCATTAAAGCGAGCAATACAGCTACAATCACTACGAAATACATCATAATTTTGTATTCTGCTTTAAGGAAAGCCATGGCACCATCGGCAATGTGCCCGCTAATCTCCTTCATGCGGTCGTTACCGGCATTCTGTTTGCTCACCCAGGAACTCTGAATAAAAGTGTAGATTAAGGCAATAATACCAAAGATTGGTACTAAAATAAATAAATTCATAGATTATTTTTTAATGTTAACATCCTGTTAAAAAAAACATAAACCGAAAATACACAATTTATTTTAAATTCTTCAGTAAACTTTGATAAAATAAAAAGGCAGATGTATGAACATCTGCCTTTATCACTGCGTTGAATCCGGAATGATTAACCACCGAATTTGCTTGCATAATCTTTCTGCGATGCCTTAATCACTTTTTTCGCATGGTCTGCACCGTATACTTCCTGAATTCTGCATTTAGCAGGTTCATCCGGAAGGTTTTTATAGGTAAGGAAATAGTGCATCAGCCTTTTGATTTCCGCCTGGGGGAGTTCTTCAATATCGCGGAAGTGCCCAAATGCGTGGTCGCCTTTCATTACCGCAACAATTTTATCATCCGCTTCACCTTTATCAATCATTTTGAAACCACCAATTGGAATAGCTTCCATCAGCATACCGCCGGCGTGGATGTTATGCGAGCTCAATACACAGATATCCAGCGGATCAAGATCACCTGTCTGAACATCTTCTGCACCACTTTCTATTGCAAGTTTCAGTACTTCATCATGACAGTAAGTGCGCGGAATAAATCCGTAAAGTGCGGGAATGATATTGGAGAACTGCTGCGGGCGGTCAACTTTCAGATAACCGCTCTGTTTGTCGATTTCATATTTAATGGTATCACTGGGAACGATCTCTACAAAAACATTTACAACATTAGGTACATCTCCTCCTGCTGAAATCCCGTGCCATGGATGCGCTTTAAAATTTGGTATCATTTATTTATTTTAATTTACAATTAGGTTTTCTTTTCTTAAATCTTCAATAGTCTGGGCAATGAAATCATTTTCATTCATGTAATTCATGAGAAATACAGTTTTAAATTCATCGAGCGTAGCACTATCACTAAGGTTTTCGTACGTCGTATGAATTAAATGGATGACACTGTTCTTGGAGCTCACTACATTTTTCCACGTATTCTTTGTTAGATACAGCTGCTGCGAAGCATTGTAATCGAATTCTTCGTTAATGGTTTTTTCGATGAGGAAAACGTACTCGTGCGGCGCAAGGCTGCGGTCGAATTTGGTCACGAGATTTGCAGGTTTCATTCTTTCAAGAAACAGAGTAAGCCTTTCGTAGGCATGAACGCGCTGCTCGGAATTCCCTTTTACAGTTAATAATTTGATCTCCTGATTCTTGAGCTTGATGTAGCTGAACACGAACTGTCTGATGAAAACCAGAAAGGGTAACGCCAACAGAACAGCAAACGCGTAAGGGAAATAAGGCCAATGGATCATAATGAAAATTAGGGTGCAAAATTACTAATAATTTGCTACTTCCTTAATATGTTTAGCAGTAAATCTTTTTTTGTGTTTTCCAACACGGGATATTCCTGTAAAACTGAGCCGAAACTTTTAAAGAAAACCTCGATTCCACGGATGCTTCCGCCCATAAAATCAAATGATTTCTCATGAATATTTTCTTTAAGGATGCGGTCAATAAGATATGATGCTCCATTATCGAGCCGGCACTTTTCATCATTTACAAGACCAAGTAATGCAAAAGACTCACCTTCACTGATCATAATTGCCAGACTTGCCAGCTGATTTTCTTTAAATGCTCCGAAAATCCTGAGCATCTTTTTTGTTTCCAGAAATTTTAGGTAACTGAGGAATTTCTGCAAATCGCTCTTTTTTTCCAAACCTTTGAAATTATCGGTAATGAAACCGAAGGTCTCGGCCAGTCCGACTTCTTTAAAATCAAGATATTGGGCAGTTTTCACTGTGGATTTGCGGCCTTTGAAATAATTTTTTCTCAGAACTGAATACTCCGTACGCTCGATAAAATAATTTTTCTTCACCTTTAAATCTTCATTAAAGGTATTCTGATGGTTGAAGTAGTACGAAAACACCCTGTAATTTTCCTCGAGAGATGTGAGGAACTGTTGTTCCATTTCACAGTTAACCGCCTTACTGAAAACGCCAAGCTGCTGACAAAACAGCGGCATCAGTACAAAATGGAATCCGTATTTTTTCTTCAAAGGCACGGGCATTACAAAATCATAATCCCCTGAAACGAGAAGTTCCCATTTTTCACACAAGGTGTCAAGAATTTCTTTTTTCGCATAAAAATTGCGCTGCACCGACGTTTCGATACAGTTTTGGTATTTTTCAAAGTCGATTTGCTGATAATTCAGTCTCTTAATCATAATAAATTTTCGTCGGCAAAACTGAAATAAGAATTCTGTGAAATAATTAAATGATCCAGCAACTGGATGTTAAGAATTTTACCAGCGTCCGCAATCTGTTTTGTGATTCGCAGATCTTCCTGGCTGGGTTTCAAATTGCCGGACGGATGATTGTGGGCAACCGCAATTGCGGTGGCAAGATGCTCCAGGCCGGTCTTGAAGAGGATGCGCACATCAACAACAGACTGGTTAATTCCACCAGAAGACAATCTGGATTTACCCAAAATCCGGTTGTTCTGATTTAGAAATATCGCCCAGAATTCTTCGGTCTGAAGATCTGAAAGATAAGGCTGAAGCACTTTATAAATATCTTTGCTTTCGCGGATCTGAATCTTTTCAGGGACTTCCTGGGCGGCACGCCTGCGACCAATTTCCAGGGCTGCTGCGATAGAGATTGCCTTCGCTTCGCCCACTCCCTTAAATTTCATTAAATCTGAAAGCGAAAGTATCGATAAGTTATGCCAATTGTTTCCTACAGACTGTAGAATCTTTCTGCCCAGTTCCACTGCAGAATCTTCGCGGTTTCCGCTTCCCATGATAATCGCCAAAAGCTCTGCATCAGACAGCGCATTTTTACCTTTGAGTAAAAATTTTTCCCGAGGTCTGTCGTCTTCTGCAAGAAATTTTATGGACATAGTCTTTCGGATTCTGGGTGAAACAGAAAATTCTTAATTTTTAAAGTTAGTGAAAATTGTAGAATTTACAATAGACAGGATCAGTAGATAATCTGCCCGTCTTTCATTACCAGTTTCCTGTCTGTAGTGTCGGCCAGATGCGTATTGTGCGTTACAATTACAAAAGTCTGGTTGTATTTGTCTCTAAGATCGAAAAAAAGTTGGTGTAGATCATCAGCATTTTTAGAATCCAGATTACCTGTAGGTTCATCGGCAAAAATAATCTTCGGTGAATTGATCAGGGCTCTTGCTACCGCGGTTCTCTGCGCTTCCCCACCCGACATTTCGTTGGGTTTGTGATGAAGACGGTGGGCAATATTCAGATCTTCGAAAAGAGAATAGGCTTTATCCAGCGACTCTTTTTCGTTTTTTCCTGATATCCGGGTCGGAAGCAACACGTTTTCGAGTGCCGTAAATTCGGGTAAAAGCTGGTGAAACTGAAAAACAAAGCCTATATTCTCGTTCCGAAACTTAGAAAGCTGCCTGTCACTCATTTCGATAAATGATTTTCCGGCTAAGGCAATCTCGGTATTGAAACTTTTGGGATTCGTCGGTGTATCCAAAGTTCCTAAAATCTGCAATAGTGTGGATTTACCGGCCCCCGATTCTCCGACAATCGACACTACTTCACCTTCAAGAATATGTACATCAACACCTTTCAGGACTTCTAAATCTCCGTATGACTTATGAATATTGCTTGCTTTTATCATGGTTTCAAAAATAGTGAAAATGATTTTAATATGTAAAGAAAAATCCTTCCAAAAATACATTTGAAAGGATTTCAGAAATATAAATTTTAATTTAGAGCAGCAGCGTTAAAGGCTGTTCCAAATAAGTTCTTAAAGTCTGTAAAAACTGTGCTCCGGTAGCACCGTCAACCACTCGGTGGTCGCATGCAAGAGAAAGTTTCATGGTATTTCCGACAACGATCTGTCCGTCTTTCACAATTGGTTTTTCAACAATTGCCCCTACAGAAAGTATTGCTGAATTCGGCTGGTTGATAATCGATGTGAAAGTTTCAATTCCGAACATTCCCAAATTGGAAACCGAGAAGGTTGAACCTTCCATTTCGTTGGCTTTCAAACCTTTAGATTTTGCTCTTCCGGCCATGTCTTTCACTGCAGCAGAAATCTGGTTATAATTCATCTGGTCTGCATTTTTCAGAACAGGAACTACCAACCCGTCCGGAATTGCTACTGCAACGCCGACATTGATGTTACCGTGATGAACAATTTTATCGGCATGCCATGTTGAATTTACTTGTGGGTGTTTTCTTAAAGCCATCGCAGTTGCTTTAATCACCATATCATTGAATGAAATTTTAGTATCAGGCAATGAATTGATTTCTTTTCTGGCTTCAATCGCTTTATCCATGTTGATTTCAACAATAAGATAATAGTGTGGCGCTGTAAATTTACTTTCAGAAAGTCTTTTCGCGATGATGTTTCTTACCTGAGAATTCGGTGTTTCTGAATCCTCACCCTGAACAAAATTCATTGCCGGTTGAGCTGGTTTTGTTTCAACTGCAGCGGCAGATTTTGATTCAGTTGCAGGCGTTTGCGCAGAGGGCGTGAAGCCTTCCACATCTTTTTTCACGATTCTTCCGTTTTCACCTGTTCCTTTCAAAGCATTTACGTCAATTCCTTTATCCTCCGCCATTTTTTTAGCTAAAGGAGAAATCGCAATACGTTCACCTGTTGCAGCAGCAACTGGAGTTGAAGTTTCCTGAGGTTTTTCAGTTTCTGATTTTACATCAGCAACTGGTGTTTTATCAGTTGCTTTTTTAGCGCCGCCGGAAATAATTCCCGAAACATCGGTTCCTTCAGGGCCGATAATCGCTAAAACGGTATCTACCGGACTTGCTCCGCCTTCTTCTGTTCCGATATATAAAAGGTTTCCGTTGAATTCAGATTCGAAATCCTGAACTGCTTTATCTGTTTCGATTTCTGCTAAAATATCGCCTTCTTTTACAGTGTCGCCAACTTTTTTATGCCATTTGGCAACTTTACCTTCAGTCATCGTGTCGGAAAGTCGCGGCATTGTAATTACTTCCACACCTGCAGGAATTTCTCCAGAAGCACTTCCTTCTTCTTTTTCAACAGGCTTGGTAGTTTCTACATCGGTTACATTCTGTTCGGTTTTGTTTTCTTCGGGAATTCCTGCTGCTTCTGTTGCGGAAGTTGAGTGAGAATTTCCGCCTTTCAATGCTGAAATATCTTCGCCTGCATTACCAATAATTGCCAAAACAGAATCTACCGGAGAGGATCCGCCTTCTTCAGTACCAATAAACAATAGGGTACCGTTATATTCTGATTCAAAATCCTGAACGGCTTTGTCGGTTTCAATTTCTGCTAAAATATCGCCCTCTTTCACTGCGTCGCCAACTTTTTTGTGCCATTTGGCTACTTTCCCGTCCGTCATTGTATCGGAAAGTCGGGGCATTGTAATTACTTCAGCCATAATTTTTCTTATTTGAGATTAAAAAGCCGAAGCAGGAGATTTTGCACTCTTCAGCTTCGGATTTTAAATTTAATTATCAGTTATTTTCTAATTTGTCAAGGAATGGATAATCCTCCTGAGCATAAACATATTCGTAAACTTTGTCTGCAGTTGGATATGGAGACTGCTCCATAAATTCAACACATTCTTCAACAAAATCTCTGGATTTTTCATCCAAAACATTCAGTTCGTCTTCGGTAGCCCACTTGTTTTCAAGAATCCGCTGTTTTACGATCTCGATTGGATCGTCTTTTTTGTGTTCTGCAACCTCTTCTTTTGATCTGTAAGGTTCTGCATCAGACATTGAATGGCCTCTGTAACGGTAAGTTCTTGCTTCAATAAAAGTTGGTCCATCGCCTCTTCTCGCTCTTTCAATTGCTTCGTAAGCCGCTTCTGCAACCTTTTCCGGATCCATAGCATCTACAGGAAGGCAAGGCATTTCGTAACCCAAACCTAATTTGTAAATATCCTCGTGATTTGCCGTTCTTTTCACAGAAGTTCCCATCGCGTACTGGTTATTTTCTACAACGAACACTACCGGAAGTTTCCAGTTCATCGCCATATTGAAAGTTTCGTGAAGCGAACCCTGGCGCGCAGCACCGTCTCCGAAGAAACAGATGTTCACCCCGCCGGTTTCGAAATATTTATCACCGAAAGCAATTCCGGCTCCCAAAGGAATCTGGCCGCCCACAATTCCGTGGCCTCCATAAAATCTTTTTTCTTTGCTGAAGATGTGCATAGAACCACCCATACCTCCTGAAGTTCCCGTAGCTTTACCGCAGAGTTCTGCCATAATTCTTTTCGGATCAACTCCCATTGCCATTGGATGAATGTGACATCTGTAAGCGGTAATCATGCTGTCTTTGGTAAGATCCATCGCATGGGCAAAACCGGCCGGTATTGCTTCCTGCCCGTTGTACAAATGTAAAAATCCACGGATTTTCTGTTTAAGGTAAAGAGAACGGCATTTGTCTTCAAACCTTCTCCACATCGTCATTTCTTCGTACCACTGAAGATACACTTCTTTTGAAAATTCTTTCATGTTTAATCGAAATATGTCGCAAAAATACTAAAAAACTTTGTCTTTACAGATAGCTTCAAATGAGAATTTTATCATACTTCATTTAAAAAAAACTTATTTTTGGAACCATAATTTTACGTATGTTAAAAAACTACCCGCCGGTTTTGATTGGAGCTTCAAAATTGATTTCGAATTTCTTTAATCCGCTTGTATCCCTAATCATATTTTTCATTTATATCAGCTCTAAGAATTATTCCGCGGCTGCTTCAATACAGACCTTTGTACCCATTTTACTGCTTACTGTTCTGCCCATAATTATCTGGATTGTGTGGAATGTAAGGAAAGGCAATTACACCAATTTGGATGTATCGAACCGCAACCAACGGAAGAGTTTATATTTTTTTATTTCCGGTTGTATCGGGGTTTATCTTATTTATGATTACGTAACTACAGCATCCCCGGATGTTCTCATGATATTTCTCATGATTCTGCTTCTGGTACTGCAGTTCAGTAATTATTTTATTAAAAGCTCCATGCATACCGCCTTCAATGTTTTTGTAGCGGCACTATTTTTTGCTGAAAGCCCTGGTTTGGGACTTCTATGGCTTATAATCGCAATTCTGGTAGGAATTACAAGAGTTATTCTAAAAAGACATACGACCAAAGAAGTGTTTACCGGTGCTTTAATCGCTGTATTAGTTTCTTTTATTTACCTTTATACCAACATCCAATTCCAGCATTAAAAACTATGAAGATTAATTCGCTAACCCATTCGGAAGAGCTCCTGATGAATATTTTGTGGAAACTGAATTCCGCTTATATGAAAGACGTTATGGAAGCATATCCTGAACCGAAACCACATCAGAATACTGTCTCTACTTTCATGAAAATCCTTGTTGAAAAAGAATTTTTAACCACTGAAAAAGAAGGCAGAATCTTCAAGTATTCGGTGGCGATTCCTTATGATGATTACCGCAAATTTGTTCTCAGGAATTTTGCAGAAAACTATTTTAATAATTCTGGCCAGGAGCTGGTAAAAACTCTTATTGATGAGCAACTTCTTACAACCAATCAATTGAACAATATTGCCGGCATCACCCGTTCTGAGACGAAAGATGAAAGTCCGATAAGCGATTTTATCAACGAAATTACTTCAAACAAAAAGGAGAAGAAAAAAGGAAAAAAGAAGGCCAAGAAGAAGAAAAAATAAACTGCTTAATCTTACTCCGATGCTTAAAAAAATACGCGACATAGCCGGCAACGCAGGCGAAATCATTCGGGAATACCCGATGGTATTGCTGATGTCTTTTTTAGGTGCAGTTTCTTGGATGTGTTTTGCGCACACCGACTTCAACTCAAACCCAAATTTCTTCGTTTTTATAAAGTTCGCGATTGTTTCGTGTTTGGGAATTTCGGTGATGTTTGCTTTAAATATGCTTTCACAACGTATTGGTAAAAGATTTCTTCTGGAGTTGTGCGGCGTCATTTTTTTGGTCTTTTTTTACCTACTTTTACCGGAGGACGAAAAATACTTTACAGAACGTTATGCTTTTTTAATCATTCCGACTTTTATTCTTTCGCATCTTTTAGTTTCGTTTATTGCATTTTTCGGAAAACAAAAAGAACTGAATTTCTGGCAGTTTAATAAGAATTTATTCATCAGTTTATTTCTCACATCAGTATTCACTGGCGTTCTAACCGGCGGCGTCGAGCTGGCAATTTTAGCGGTAGACAAACTTTTTGATTTTAATTTTAATCAACGCTATTATCTGGAGACCTTCTATTTCCTTGCGATTTTCGGAAGTACTTTCATTTTTTTACTTTTCAATGAAAAAGGGCTGTTGCAATTGGAAAAAGACGGAACTTACCCTTTAATACTGAAGTTTTTTACCCAATATATCCTGATTCCGCTTCTACTATTATACGCGATAATTCTTTACTTTTACTCCTTTAAAATATTGATCAACTGGGAACTTCCGCGGGGTTGGGTTTCGTATCTCGTACTCGCATATTCTGTGGTCGGAATTTTAGCACTTCTGCTTGTTCACCCTTTAAAAAAGGAATTATCAGCATCATGGGTAAGAATTTTTTCGAAAATTTTTTATTTTACACTGATTCCGCTGTTGGTATTACTGTTTACCGCCATTTTCACCAGAATTTTAGAGTACGGCTATACCGAACCCAGATATTTTGTTCTGCTCATCGCATTATGGCTCACAACCGTAGTACTTTATTTTATTGTTATAAAGAAAGCTACCATTAAATTTATCCCGATAAGTTTATTTGCATTTGGTTTATTCTCGTTGGTTTTTCCTTATTTCAATACTTTTTCTGTGGCTAAAAGAAGTCAGAAATCTGAACTTCGGCAAGTTATGATTCAAAATAAGTTGCTTGAAAACGGAAAAATTAATTTCAGTAAAAAGGTATCAGATACGGTTGCAGATGAAATTGCGAGTAAGTTTGATTTTTTGGTGAAGCGTGACGAAAAAGATTTTCTTCTGCAGCTGATGTCCCGGAAAGACCAGAAACTGATTGTAAAAAGTTTAGAAAAAAGAGATTTTTATAGCGTGCAGAGCCAGATCAGGTCTACTTTTTCGAATGTAGATAAAACCAAAAAATCGTTCGGGAGCGAAAACTTTGAACTTGTAAGCGAAAACCGCCTGAGGTCAGTCCAGGGTTACGATTTCTTTACGAGAGCGGCGAACTTCCCAAATGAACAAGGGTTGACTATAGACAAAGATATTTTCCGGATTTACAGCCAACAACGCAATGGGGAGCTATTGATTCTTACCTTGAATAACAGGGAAAAGTGGGATGCAACTCCCGACATTAAGCAACTGCTCAACCAGTACGAGCAGCGAACCGGTCGGCTCTTGGTTTCGGAGATTGCGCTGGAACACGACCTTGGAAATTACCACATCAAAATTATTTTTGATAATCTGATCCGGGAAAATTCAGTGACTGAAAATATTTACTTCGGGGAAGCCTATATTCTGATCCGCAGGAAGTGATCACGCTAAAATCGAAAAAAGTAATCATAAAAAAAGCGGCTTAAAAGCCGCTTCACTATTTGTTGTAAAATCTTACCAGTTTGAACCGCCACGATTTCCTCCACCGTATCCGCTTCCGCCTCCACGATTTCCTCCACCGTAACCGCCGCCTCCGCCACGATTATTGTCGAAACTTCTTCTTGGTTTGTCTTCTCTTGGCTTAGCTTCAGAAACGTTAAGTTCTTTACCGTCCAATTCTTTTCCGTTCAAAGCTTCGATAGCGTTTTTACCGTCTTCGTCGCTCATTTCTACGAAACCGAATCCTCTGGATCTACCGGTTTCTCTGTCTGTGATAATTTTAGCAGAAGATACTTCGCCAAATTCTGAAAAAAGGTCTTGCAATGACTCTTCTCTTGTAGAGTAATTGATGTTTGAAACAAAAATGTTCATCATAAAAAAAATTAAAAAATTAATACTTGTTGAAATTATAAATGAAAGTCAACAATTGATGAACAAAGATTGATTTCGGATATAAAAACGGGTGCAAGTTACAAATTAAATTGAATTACACAATTTTTTTTAATAATCTTTTAATCAACCTCTCTTCCTTCAGAGGCCTGAAGAATTGCGAACCAGTCTTCAGTATCCATTTTGACTCCTAAACTTTTTCTGAATTCTTTGATTGTCTTAGACTTAGATGTTCCAATTACAGGAATAATTCGGGCAGGATGAGCAAGCAAAAAGGCTAAAAGAAGCTGGTTTTCTTCAGCTCCATATTTTATACAGAGATCCTTAATGACTGTCTTTAATCTGATATTCTGAGCAGAATTTTCTTTAAAATAATCCCCCATGACCGACCACGCCATAGGCCGCAGTTTTTTCAGCATTAACTGATCGAGAATTCCGTTGTAAAAAGCATCAACTTTATTTACAGAGATTTCAACCTGATTGGTAATTAACGGAAATGCATCATTAATAAGATCATATTGTGAAACTGAAAAATTAGAAACCCCAAAATGTCTTACCTTTTTCTGTTCCCGTAAAACTGCAAAACTTTCTGCTATTTCATCAGGACTCATTAAGGGTGATGGTCGGTGAAGCAACAGAAGGTCGAGATAATCGGTTTGCAGATTTTCCAGGCTTTGATCGACAGATTTTAAAATATGTTCGCGGGAATAGTTATAGGATTTAATTCCGTAGTTTCTATTCTCACACGGCATCTGTATTCCGCATTTGGAGATGAACTGTACGTCTTCCCTTTTGATTTTCATTTCGGAGAAAGCATCACCGAAAAGCTTCTCTGTGGTATAGTTTCCGTAAAGATCAGCATGATCGAAAGTTGAAAATCCTTCTTCGAGAGAAGTTTCAATTAATTCCTGAACTCCTTTCGCAGAATGATCAGCGCCCCAAACTCCCCAACGCATCGTACCAATAATAATTGGTGAAAACTTCATAATCAGCAATTTTAGTCAAAATTACAGATTTAAAACTTATTTTTAACATTTGAAATTTCTATTCACACCATAATAAATTTTATATTTGAAGAAAATTAATTCATAATGAAAAAACTCTCTTTTCTTTTTTTATCCCTGTCCTCAACAATGGCATTTTCGCAATTTATAAGTCCGGGAACGGGAATAACCTATAACCTTGCGTCTCTTTCTGCGGCAGCTCCTGCTGTTTTGGTAAATAACGGAACTGCATACCAAATGACCGCAGACATTACTATCTCGAATGGCGACACCCTTCTGATGAATGAAGATACCACCCTAAAAATAGATGGTGGAAAACAGCTTACCATTGCCGGAACTTATGATACAAACGCAGGAAATATTTTGGTTACCGCAACCGATCCTGCTGTAATCTTTAAAGGAATACGTCTGGAATCTTCAGCGACCGTAACCATAAAGAACACGACATTTGAATATGGCGGCGGTATACAGGCTTTAACCGGAAATTTTTTAATGGAAAATTCCATTGTTAGATATTTTAAATCTGGTCTTGTTACGGGAGCGTCCCTTAATTTCTCTACCGGAAACCCAATTGTTAGAAATTCCCAGTTCATCGAGAATGATCTTCCCGCCGTTGCTTCAGGTGCAAACCAATCTGTAGCATTAGAATTCACCGGAAACTATCTTTACGGTAATACCAAAGGGAATTCTAACCGACCGCAGATCAATATGGGACCAAGTGGTACCGGCATTACAAAAATCTTAAATAATACCATCATTGGCGACCGAGCACTCACAAAAGTTGGAGGCGTTTCTGTCTCAACTTTATTAGGAGTTGAAAATCATCCTCAGATTGAAGGCAATATTATTAAAGACAATCGTTACGGAATTACCGTTGCAGGAAACAATTCCTCCGGATCCATTTCAAATAATGTTTTAACAGACAATAATACAGAGCCGGTGCCGGCAAACGGAGGAAGCGGAATATCATTATCGGGAAGCGGAAGCCAGGTGATGGCTATTAAGGTAGAAAAAAATCAGATCCGTGGCAGCCTTTGGGGAATCACGGTAATTGGAACCGCTCAGGCTGATTTTGGAGGTGGAAACTTGGGAAGTACCGGTGAAAATGTTTTCTTTAATAATGGAAACGGAGGTCAGATTTATGCACTTTATAATAATACACCGCATCCTCTCAGCGCAACCAACAACTGCTGGAGAGAAAATGAATTGTCAGATGATACAATGGTTGAAAGTGTAATTTTCCACAGTGTAGACGATTCAACCAAAGGGACTGTAAATTACACTCCATATCTTTGTGGGCAGCCGATGTCTACAAATGATGCAAATCTCTTAAGAAGCAGCATCTACCCTAACCCAAGCAACGGAAACTTTGTATTCGAAGCTGAATATGCAGGAAACATCGTGATTTCTGATATGAATGGCAGAATCATTTATTCCGCAATCACTGTCAAAGGAAAAAATAACATTTCACTGAAAGCAAATACTGGAGTTTATATGCTGCAGTATCATGCTCAGGGTAAAAAACAATCTAATAAATTAATTATTAAATAATTGACCCTTAAATTAATTTATTCAAACTCATTCTGAATTCTACAGAATGAGTTTTTTATACATTTACATCGGCCTTAAAAACTTCAAAACATGAAAATCCATACCACGAATTATAAAAATACCTTTATTGAAGTCGCTGAAGACTGCCCTGTTTCCAGCGGCCAAATTCCACCAACAAAAAGAAACCCCACTCTTGCGAATATTCAGTATGAAATGGTTGCTGAAAATCCTTACCAATTCACTTCAGATGATATAATGTTCGAATGCTATGCTCAAAAAAACGATATTACTGAAAACGAAAGAGCAGAAGGCCGGCAAGATTTCTTTTCCAAAGGACAGGCATGTTTTCGCTCTTCAGCACTAGCAAAACGATACGGCTTCGGAGTTCACCATAATGAAGAAGGAAAAGTTGCCATCTATCCCGCAGGAAGTGAGGAATATGAAAGACTGGTGAATGATGACTCTGTTGCGAAGGTCAAAGCAATGCGAAACAAAAGAAAGTAAGACCAATATTTATAAATTTTTTCGTGTAAAATATACTTTTTTACACGATTTGTAACCTTTTGGGCTTTGGCATCGTATAATCTAATGCAGTCCTAAAGTGGACGGGTTTTTATACATGAGACAATTAAAAATTACAAAGCAGGTTACCAACAGAGAAACTGCATCACTTGACAAGTATCTACAGGAAATTGGTAAAGTGGATTTGATTACTGCCGACGAAGAGGTAGATTTGGCACAGAAAATTCGTGCGGGAGACAGGGTTGCCCTGGAAAAACTTATTAAGGCAAACCTCCGTTTCGTAGTTTCGGTTTCTAAACAGTACCAAAATCAGGGACTTTCTTTGCCGGATTTGATTAACGAAGGTAACTTAGGTTTGATGAAAGCTGCGAAAAGATACGATGAAACCAGAGGTTTTAAGTTTATCTCCTATGCAGTTTGGTGGATCCGTCAGTCGATTTTACAGGCATTGGCAGAACAGTCGAGAATTGTAAGATTACCGCTGAACAAGATTGGATCGATCAATAAAATCAACAAAGCTTACGCACACCTCGAGCAGGAAAACGAAAGACCTCCTTCTCCGGAAGAACTGGCTGAAGTGCTAGACATGAGCGAAGACGACATCAAGGAATCAATGAAGAATTCCGGTCGTCATTTATCCATGGATGCCCCGCTTGTAGAAGGTGAAGATTCTAACTTGTACGACGTTTTGCGGTCCGGTGAATCTCCAAGCCCTGATAAAGATCTAATGCTGGAATCACTTCAGATTGAAATTGAAAGAGCTTTGCAGACATTAACACCAAGAGAAGCAGATTTGGTTCGTTTATATTTCGGACTGAACGGTAAACACCCAATGACTTTGGAAGAAATCGGCGAAACTTTCGACCTGACGAGAGAAAGAGTCCGTCAGATTAAAGAAAAAGCCATTAAAAGATTGAAGCACAACACCAGAAGCAAGATTTTGAAATCTTATTTGGGAAAATAATTTTTATATCAATTAGAAAAGGAACTCGTTTGAGTTCCTTTTTTTATGAAGTCTGGAAATTTTTTCTTGCCAGTTCTTTCCGCACGCGGCTTAAACTTTCCGGAGTAATACCAAGGTAAGAAGCTACCATCCATTGCGGTACACGAAGCAGAATATCGGGGTACATTTTGATAAAACTCATATATCGTTCTTCTGCAGTATCGCTTAATAGGGAGTTTACGCGGTTCTGAAGATTTCGGATATGTTTCTGAAGAAGAAGATCATTATTTTCAGCAGTATTAGGAAATTCTAAATTAATATTGGTGAAAAAATCTGGATTAAGCAATAAAATTTCAGATTCTTCTACGGCTTCAATATAATATTTCGACTTCTCGTTGAAATAAAGCGAACTTCTGTCAGAAATCAGCCATTTTTCCGGCGCAAACTGAATGATATGTTCTTTACCGTTTTTATCAATAGAATACATCCTGAGCAAACCTTTTTCCACGAAATAAGTTCCGTTGCAGATTTCGCCGTCACGAAGAAGAAACTCATTTTTCAATACCTTTTTAGTGGAGTAAAAATTACTGCAGGCAGTTACGGCTTCTTTTGGAATCTCCAGAATTTCCGATAAATAGCTCTCTATATTTTCCATCACAATTTCTCCGGAACTAAGTTAAAGATAAAGAAATACTCTGGTGCGACGCATTTTTTACCGCGTTTCCGTTTTCCAGAACAATCAGCTGCGGACTCTGATGCTGAACACCCAGATCTTCCGCGATTTTATTCGACAGATCACGGTGTGCCAAAAGGTCAAGGAAATAAAATGAAACATCTTTGTCGGATTCTGCAACTTCTTTTTCAAAATTCTTCAAAACTGTTTTGCTGATAAAGCATCGTGTAGAATGCTTAAATATTGCAACCTTCTTCTGATGCGACTCCTCCACTGCTTTCTCCAGATCTTCTTCGGAATTGATGTGATTCCAGAATTCCGGCAATTGTTTTTCTTCGGCAGAACCGCCAAATATTTTATTAAATATGCTCATACTCCAAACTGTTTTAAGTGATGATCAAGGTGTTTATACTCCATAAATCCCCAATCTTCTTTAGTCATCTTCCCGAAAAGCGCGTGCTCAGCGAGCAGATTATTATTTTCTAACCTCTCTGTAAATTCGTCAATCGACTCAAGTAATTCCTGGCGCGACTTTTCAAAATTACAATTTTCTTTTATATTAACTTGTTTAAAGGTGGGCATGTTGGGCGGAATTCCATTGTTGAAAGTCCTCATCTCGATCTTTGTTATAATCCCAATGGATTTTATTATAATATTAATCTTAGGTAAAACAATTTTACCAAATCCTACCGCGAGAATCCTGTCGCAGTGACGTAACATTTGAGCCACATTCATTTTTCCCCATTTTGGTTCAGACTCTTCCGAAAGACGGTGAATACGCGCCTTAATTTCCTGTAAATCCCTCGGATGGTTCAGCGATTTTCTCACTCCCATCCTTTTCTGTTTTTTTTCTTAATTACTGGAAGCCTAAACTCAAAATCACAGTGTTTCGCCTTACTGCGTTGCTGAGTAAATTTTACTGGTATTGTTTTGTCCATTGTTATTCAAAAAATTGCCGATTTGTCTGATGATCTTTTTTGGCTGAAATTTTGCGGCTTCTGTTTCGTAAATTTACAACATAAAATCAAAGTTTGATTTGCTGTATTTCACAAAATTATATTAAAAATTTAAGCTTAAGATATGAAGAAAGCCCTTATTATAGTAGATGTTCAGAACGATTTCTGTGAAGGCGGAGCATTAGCAGTTCCCGGAGCCAACGAAATAATTCCTTATATTAACCTTTTAATGGAGGAGAACCAGTACGATCAAATCGTGCTCACCCAGGATTGGCATCCCGCAGATCACAAAAGTTTCGCTTCCACTAACGGAAAAAAAGTAGGTGAAACCATTATTCTCAACGGGATTCCTCAGTTTATGTGGCCGGATCACTGCGTTCAGGGAACTTTCGGTGCAGAATTTCATAAGGATCTGAACCGCGAAAAAGTAACACACGTCATTCATAAAGGCAAAAATACCGATGTCGACAGTTACAGCGGATTTCAGGACAACAATCATTTTGTGAAAACAGGTTTAGACGATTTTCTACAATACCATGACATCAAATTAGTTGAAATCGTAGGTTTAGCTTTGGATTACTGCGTGAAATTTACCTGTCTTGATGCTGCACAGCTGGGCTATGTAACATGTCTGCATTTCAATGGAACCCGCGCTGTAAACGTGAAACCGGAAAACGGAAGAGATGCAATTTTCGAAATGCTGCAAAATACGGTAACGGTTTTAGGATAATCTGAATAAATTAAGAAAAATATAAACTCTGTTTTTTGGCAGAGTTTTTTGTTTTTTGAACTGGACAGATTCTCAAGAAAAAGATATATTTTTATGAAAATTATTTAATTTGAAAACGCAATATCTTTTCCTTCTTCTTTTAATTCTTACTTCATGTGTTTCTGTAAAAAAACATAATGAAAAGCATGAAATCGCCATCGCTCCCGAAAAACTGCGGAAAGATGTAGATTTTGCGTACGAAAAACTACAGAAACTCCACCCTAAACTTTATTGGTACATCTCTGAAGAAGAACTGGACTATAAATTCGACAGCTTAAAAAACAGCCTCCATAAACCTTTAAAACCCAATGATTTCTACAGAAAACTGGCGCCGGTTATCGCCCAGATCAAAGAAGCTCACCTGCGTCTGGTTCCGCTGGATAAAAGGCTCACACGCAAAGAAATCAAACATCTTGAAAAACAGAAAGGATTATTGAGCCGCTACAACTTTATGCTTGATGGAGACAGGATTTTTGTAAAAGACAATGCCGACAAAATTCCAGACATGAATGTAGGAACAGAAATTCTTAAAATTAAAGATATTCCTGCTAAAGATCTTCTCGGAAGGTACAGACCTTTCATAAACAGCGATGGCGAAAACCAGACCTTCCAGAAATACATTCTCGCACGAAGATGGCCCTCCTACTTTACCGCAGAATATGGGATTCTGGATAGTGTAAAAATAGAGACACATTATCAGAACGAAGTAAAAACCCTTTATCTAAAGCGTGAAAAATTCACCAAAGCAGAAAAGAAAAAGGTAGAAAATGCAAACAAAAAAATCACAAAAAGCGAGAAGGGAAAAACGAAAGACTACAATATTATTTCCAAAAATTTTAACCGGGATCTTCAGTTTCCCACGCGAGACAGTACGGTTGCCTACATGAAAATAAAAACATTTTCCGGGACTTTTTCCAAGAAATTTTACAAAGAGAGTTTTGCCGTTCTTAAAAAATCTCCCGCTCAATATCTGATTCTCGATATCCGCGACAACCTGGGAGGTTCACTGAGCGAAATCAACAATCTGTATTCGTATCTGGTGCCGCAAAAATTTCAGTTTATCAAGGATATTGAAATTACCTCGCCTTCGGCGATGTATCAGGCTAATTATTTTTCGGAATTTTCGCTGCTTACGAAGCCTGTAGCTGTTCTGGTCTACCCTTTTTATCTCGCCGGCACAGCATTATCCATCAAGAAAAATGGCGACCGATTTTATTTAAGAAATAACGGAATTTTTGGGCTCAAAAAACCTAAAGAGAATAACTTTCGGGGTAAAATCTATGTGCTCATCAACGGCAGCAGTTTTTCGGCCGCCTCTATTCTGCCTTCAAAACTGAAGCATGAAAAACGAGCATTTCTGGTAGGTGAAGAAACCGGTGGCGCAAACGATGGTACGGTGGCAGGGAGGTATTCGACGAAAAAACTTCCGAACTCCAAACTTTACCTTCCAATTGGTTTAATGCTGGTTCAGCCTGATATTGATTTTACATATACCAAAAAAGGGGTAATTCCGCACAAAGAAATTTTACCCACAACACAGCAGGTTTTAGAAAAAAAAGACATTCAGCTGGAATGGATTATGGAAGATATTAAAAACTCATCTTCTCATTAATTTTTCCGGCTGAATGCCTTTTAAAGAATAATCTTTAAAATTCAAAAATAAATCCGAAATAAGGAAGCGGTGTAGAACGGTCTGCCTCACCGGTTTCCAAAAGATAATACTGTTCGTTTTGTGGAGCTCCGGGATTGGCGATAATGCCGTTGTTCTGGGTATCACGCTGCAGATTAACCACCGGCAACCCGCTAGGGCTTTTAGATCCGTACGCATTTACAACATCGATGTAAGCGGTAAACTGCCATTTTTTAAAAATCCATTTTTTCTCGGC
This sequence comes from Flavobacteriia bacterium, assembly GCA_015999765.1. Classification (GTDB taxonomy): domain Bacteria; phylum Bacteroidota; class Bacteroidia; order Flavobacteriales; family Weeksellaceae; genus Kaistella. Next base: position 137,836 of record JAECQR010000003.1, on the reverse strand, counting down.
ACGCAAATCCAGCTGGTGCGAAAGATTTCCTCTTGAAGAATTGAGTAAAGTAAAGTTTTGAATCGGACCATTATTGATGTTCCAAATGTTTACCAAAGCACTTCGCTGCAGATCGTAAGGCGTTTCCGGCAAACCGGACTGCATTCTGAATCTCGCACCAATATTCCAGTTTCTGTTGAAATATTTTCCTGCAGTCATCGTAAGGATATGTCGGGAATCCCAACTTGACGGTAATAATCTGCCAGCTGCATCGGAAAATTTAGAGTATCCAAAAGTGTAGGCCAAAATTCCATAAAAATTATTCACAGTACGTTTCTGCGCGAGAAATTCAATACCATAAGTTTCACCAAAACCGCGTGAATCAAGCGGTTCGCTGCCAACTACACCAAAATCTGCACCTATATTGGCAAGTGAAATGTGGTTGCGCAGTGAAAACGGATAATTGCTGTATTTTTTGTAATAACCCTCCAGAGTCATACGCAGATTATTCTTACCATTATACTCTACTCCTCCTACTAAATGAGAATTCCTGATGTATTTTAAAGTATTTTCATTGCTGAGATTTCGGTTTTCAACGTAGCCTAAAGCAGTGTAAGCCGGCAGCTGGTAAAAAATTCCGGTATTGAAATTCACCGTAAATTGATCTGCGAGTTTATAACTTAAAGAAAATCTCGGGGAAAACTGTTCTAAAGGATTGGTTGTATTGGAAGAATAATCACTTGCATCCAAACGGAATCCCGCAGAAATCTGAAGTCTGTTATCAATGAATTTTTTAGCGGTTTGAAGATATAATCCGTATTGAATCAAATTAATTTCCGAGGTAAAAGCATCAAAATTAACAGCGTTCTGAGTCACATTTTTGATGGTGGAATTATTGAAATACTTTGCGAAGTTGATGTTTGCTCCCGTACTGAACTGATAATCGGAAACTGTAAAATTGCGGTCAACACGCATTTTGTTTTCAATTTCCTGAGATTTATAATCGTAAAGCAAATTTTCAGGAGTTTCTACGTTTCTGTAATATTTCAGTGCACGGTTATCGAGCATATTTCTACTCCAGGTGAAAAGCCAGTTTCCGTTTTCAGCCAAGTGTCTGTAGCCTGCACCCACCGTATAATTCCACTGCGGGGAAACCGGAAGACGGTCAATTAATGTCAAATTGGTTAATGTAGGTTCGGCTTCTTCGTTAAATTCAAAACTGTCTTTGGCACCCATTCCCAGAAAAAAAAGTTCATCACCGCTCTGGAATTTTTTCGCAATTTTAAAAGTTCCATCATAATAACTTGGCAAAAAGGGCAAACCAATCGCTTTAAAAAGCAGCTGAAGATTTGATTTTCTTACGCTGAACAATCCGCTCCAGGTTTGGTCTTTAGAAAGTGGCCCGTCAACCATGAGCTGAAGATCATCTAACCCAACAACCGCTTTGTACCCCAGTTTTTCTTTTCGGGCTTCTTTAAGGTTAAATTCAAAAAGCGATGATAAAACACCATTTCTTCTCGCAGGAAAAGCGCCGCTGTAAAAATCGACATCCTTAATAAAGTCTACGGTGATGATGCCACGCGGCCCACCACTCGCACCTTGAGTTTGAAAGTGATTAATGACTGGAACCTCGATTCCGTCGATGTAAAATTTATTTTCCGCAGAACTTCCGCCGCGGATGAAAAGGTCGTTTCTGAAGGTTGCCGTACTGCCAACTCCCGGAAAACTGAGAATCGCTTTGGAAACATCACGGTTTGAACCGGCATTCTTCTGAACTTCTTCACTGGTGATATTCCTTAATGAAAGTGGACTTTCTGCGGTGGTTTTATACGCTTTTCTGGTTATGGTAACTTCCTGAATTTCTGTTGCGGATTTGGTTAATCCAACTGAAAAAGTAAGATTCTGGTTTGGGACTACGTTGATCTCATTCAGATAACTTGCGCTGTAACCTTCCGAAACTATTTCGAGTGTATAAGTCCCGGAACTGATTTTAGAAATCAGAATATTTCCGGTTCCGGAAAACTGCAGCTCCGTTCCACCCATAAATTTCACCGTTGCGGAAACCGGTTTTTTACTAAAGTCATCAAATACATTAATATTGATGCTTCCCACCTGGCTGTACAGCGATAAAGACGTAAGAAGGAATAGAATGATAAATTTAAATTTCATGGATTTTAAAATTTTCGCAATTTACAAAATAAACGTCCCTGCGGAAGGGACGCTTATCAAACATTAACATTTAAAACTAAACTACTATGGTAAAAGAACTTTATCGATGGCATGAATAACACCGTTGCTGCACTGAACATCTGTAGCAATTACATTCGAAATTCTGTTATTTGCATCGGTAATTTTTACGCCGCCCGTGGTGGTAATTTTGAAAGTACCACCCTGGAATGTAGTGACATTCATATTATTGGTAATATCAGTTGATAATACATTTGCACCAGCAACAACGTGATATTTTAGGACATTCTCTAAAGTTGATGTAGGTACTGCACCAAGATTAGGAAGGCTTAACTCTGTCAGCAGCGAAGTAAACGCTGCATTTGTAGGAGCAAAAACAGTAAATGGTGAGTTGGTGGTTCCACTTAATATAGCCGCAAAATTAGGCATGTCGCTTCTGGATAGTGCGGTGACAAGAGAAGAAAAATTAGGATTTGCTAAAGCGTGAGTTACCACAGTTGGCAAGCCAATTACTTTATCAACTTTGTGAATTACACCGTTGCTTGCACTGATGTCGGTTTTTGTAACAGTAGAAATTCCGTTAATCCTCACTCCTGAAGCGGTGTTAATGTACATGCTTAAATTCTTTGCAGAAGAGGCATTTCCTTTCGCTAAAGTAGAAACATAACCCGTGGTCACCTGCGCTGCCATTACTTTGGAAGCAATTACGTGATTAAGCAAAATTTCCTTTAAAGCTGCTGTGGGAACATCGTTCAAACTGGCAAAACCATTATCTGCCAGAAATTGTGAAAATGCAGCATTTGATGGTGCAAATACGGTAAAACTTCCTGAAGCGCCTAATGTGCCAGCTAACCCTGCTTTATCGATCGCGGCTTTCAGATTAGATAGATCCGCATCAGAAGAAGCGAGTTCATAAATACTTTTTGGTGTTTCAAAATCGTCTCTAGTTTCTTCACAGGAGGTGAGCAGTAAAGCAAATAAAAACATGAATGCTGAGAGTTTAAATAAATTTTTCATAATAAGATATTTTTTTGTTGATGTAAAAGTAGACAAATATCATACTAATTAATTTAAATTGGTATAGAAATACACTATTAAAGTTATTGATGATATTTTAATACACAAAAAAGCACCCCGACTGGGGTGCTTTATCTTTCTGCAAATGTATTTTATGATAGAAGACTTTCGTCGACCAGATTAGGCAACGTTACTTTTAGATTAGGTTCTATTTCCATCGCACGCTTGATGGCGAAAACTGCACCTTCATTTCTTGCCCAGCTTCTGCGGGAAATTCCGTTGTTCACATCCCAGAAAAGCATCGATTTTAATCTTCGGTCCGCATCCTCACTTCCGTCAAGCAGCATGCCGAAACCTCCGTTAATTACTTCGCCCCAGCCAACACCGCCTCCGTTATGTATAGAAACCCAAGTAGCTCCCCGGAAACTGTCGCCAATTACATTCTGTATTGCCATATCTGCAGTGAATTTTGATCCGTCGTAAATATTTGAGGTTTCACGGTAAGGAGAATCTGTCCCTGATACATCATGGTGATCACGACCTAAAACAACCGGCCCTATTTCTCCTCTTTTTATCGCATTATTGAAAGCTTCAGCAATTTTCATTCTTCCTTCTGCATCGGCGTAAAGAATTCTGGCCTGCGAACCTACCACCAGTTTATTCTCCTGAGCACCTTTAATCCACTTGATATTATCCGCCATTTGCTGCTGAATTTCTACAGGTGAATTTTTCATGATTTCTTCTAATATATCTGATGCTATTTCATCTGTTTTCTGTAAATCATCAGTTTTTCCGCTCGTACAAACCCACCGGAAAGGCCCGAAACCGTAATCAAAACACATGGGCCCCATAATATCCTGAACATAACTTGGGTATCGGAAATCAATGCCGTTTTTTGCCATAATATCTGCACCTGCTCGGCTCGCTTCCAGAAGAAATGCATTTCCGTAATCGAAAAAGTAGGTTCCTTTTGCTGTATGTTTATTAATGGCTGAAGCATGTCTTCTTAAACTTTCCTGAACTTTTTCTTTAAAGAGATCAGGATTTTCCGCCATCATTTTATTGGCTTCTTCAAAGGAAATGCCGACCGGATAATAGCCGCCTGCCCACGGATTATGGAGAGAAGTCTGATCAGAGCCAATATCAATTTTAAGATTTTCTTCATCGAATTTTTCCCAAACCTCTACAACATTCCCTAAATACGCCAAAGAAACAGTCTCATTATTTTGTTTTGCGATCTTTACTCTGTCAATAAGTTCCCCTATATTTTCGTGAACTTCATCAATCCATTTCTGCTCGTGACGGATTTTTGTGATTTTCGGGTTTACTTCCGCACAAACTGTAATACAGCCTGCAATATTCCCTGCTTTTGGCTGAGCTCCGGACATCCCACCTAAACCTGAAGTTACAAACAGTCCGCCTTGTGTTTCTTTTTTTATTTTTCTGAAAGCATTCAAAACTGTAATGGTGGTTCCGTGCACAATTCCCTGCGGCCCTATGTACATATAGCTTCCAGCGGTCATTTGTCCGTACTGCGAAACTCCTAATGCATTGGATTTTTCCCAGTCATCGGGTTTTGAATAATTCGGAATCATCATTCCGTTCGTTACAACGACTCTCGGTGCTTCTTTATGCGACGGAAAAAGGCCCATCGGATGCCCGGAGTACATTGTTAAAGTCTGCTCATCGGTCATTTCCGACAGATATTTCATGGTCAGAAGACACTGCGCCCAGTTGCTGAATACGGCGCCATTTCCGCCATAGGTAATGAGTTCATGCGGATGCTGTGCGACGGCGTAATCCAGATTGTTCTGGATCATCAGCATAATGGCTTTTGCCTGCTCGGATTTTCCTGGATATTCTGAAATGGGCCTCGCCTTTATCTCGTAATCCGGACGGAAACGGTACATGTAAATTCTTCCATATTTTTCAAGCTCATCGCGGAATTCGGGCAAAAGTTCTGCATGGAATTTCGGTTCAAAATACCTTAGGGCATTTTTCAGCGCAAGTTTTTTTTCTTCGCCGCTTAAAATTTCTTTCCGCTTCGGTGCGTGATTGATTTGAGGATCGTATGGTTTTGGTTGGGGAAGTTCGTTGGGAATCCCCTGTCGTATATGTTCCTGGAAGGTTTTAGTATCCAAAATTCGAGGTTTTAAATTAAAGTTTTAAAGATATTGAAATTCAAAAATACAATCCTAGCTTAAATTCATAAAAAAAATTCCCTTTCATTGAAAGAGAATTGAGATGTTAAGTTTAAACCGACGTTTAAGGGATCAAATCTTCATTTGTTTCCTCGTAGTCATCTTCATTACCGATTGTCGTATGAATAACGTTTTCTTCATCCGGAATCTGGTCCGTAATCTGCTCGAAATTGTCATCATCTTCCGAGCCCGGAATATCCAGACCGTAAGGCATGTTATCGTTGGAATTATCGTTAAGAATTGGATATCCGTCGCCATCGATAGGAACCGGTTCTTCCTTGTTAAATATATCCTCCTGAGGATTATAATTCATTTCGTTAAGTTGATCGTTTTGTTCTGGGGTGTTATTTTCTGGGATCATATTGTGATATTTTAAATGGTGATATTAGAGAAGTTTTTCAGACCTCTTCGCCTAACTGTTGGTTTTTGTTATTTTCCCATGCATCATCGTATGCTTTTTTCTGGTTTTTCCACGCTAAGGGTGGTATTGCATTCTCGGCATCTTTCACGAAATTTTCCTGGGTTATTTCTGGGTTGCGTACGTCTTTCAGCCTTGTAGTTGCTGAGTTTTGATTTTCAATATCTTGGTTATCATCATTTTCCAAACTTGGCTTTTCCCCGTAAGATTTTTCTGACTTTTTCATTTTATTATCGTCCATATTTTTAAAAATTTAAGGTTATTTTAGGTTTTAAAAATTCAAATACCATTCCGAAACAAATCCCTATCTTGAAGTCAGAACTGAAATCATTAATAACGCGCTGAAACAGCAAGCATTTTGGGTGAAAAATTATAGCAATTCTCAAAAAACTTTTAAATTTATTATTAAATTTGCCCACATTCATATTATGGAAAAAAATACTAAACCGACGCCGCCCAACGCGGCTGTGCAAAATAAAACCCTTTCGAAACCGCGTATATTTTTTGGAGTTCTTTTCGTTCTGCTTTCCGTAGTTCTTACCCTTTCCTTTATATCTTACCTTTCGAACTGGAAAGCAGACCAAAGCCAGGCAGGTACAATGTTGGATAAAACGGTACAATCATCTAATATTTTTGGTAAAATTGGCGACTGGTTAGGCAATATCTTTATTTTTGAAAGTATAGGAATTGCAGCTTTTGCAGTAGCTTTCCTGTTTTTTGTGGTTGGTATGATGATTTTCAAAAAGAATTATTTCAAACCCTGGAAAACCATTGGTCATTCACTATTTTTCATCTGCTGGCTCCCGATTTTCATGGGTGCAGTTACCAAAGGTCATGGTGTTCTGAGTGGCGTCTACGGATTCCAGATTATGGATTTTTTACTGTCCGTAATCGGGATGGCGGGATTGTGGCTCGTTCTTTTAGTAAGCATCGGACTTTATTTTATTTTGGAATTCAACCTGAGTCCCTCCAATGTGAAAGCGAAACTTAATGATCTAAACGAAAATACAGTCGGACGAGTAAAGGCCATGATGCCTAATTCTTCTGAAAATTTCGAAGCGGATGAAGAACTGGACGGACTGAGCAGTGAAGGGAATGAAATTCCAGCCCAATCACCTGCTAAAACAGTTTCTGTTGCAGCGGAAATTCCAGTAAAAGGATTTCCAGAGGTCGAAATCAGTAATGATTTTGAAACGATTAAAACACCAAATAAAACTTCATTCGACGGCGGCGAGATCTCGAATGTTTCTGTGACTGAAAGTTTGGGAAATTCCTTGAATTTAAATCCGTCACCAAGCTCCAGTGGAGCCGCACCAAAATCTGATGACATCGATTTTAAGGTTGAAGTTGCTAAAACCGTAGACATTCTTGACAAATCCGACAAAAAATCTCAGGAACTTGTTGATAAACACGGACTTTATGACCATAAACTCGATCTGGCGAAATTCCAGATGCCTACAGTAGATCTGCTCAGGGATTACGGAAACGAGGAAATCTCGATCAACCGCGATGAACTTGAAGAAAATAAAAACAAAATTGTTGGTTTACTTAAGAATTTTAATGTGGGAATCGCTGAAATCAAAGCAACCGTAGGTCCGACAGTAACTTTGTATGAAATTGTTCCTGAAGCCGGAATCCGGGTGGCGTCCATCAAAAAATTGCAGGATGATATCGCGCTGAACCTTTCAGCACTGGGAATCAGAATCATCGCGCCAATGCCCGGAAAAGGTACGATTGGGATTGAAGTTCCGAGAAAAAATCCTTCCATGGTTTCCATGCGGAGCGTTATTGCTTCACAAAAATTCCAGAATACCGATATGGATTTGCCGGTGGTTTTCGGAAAGACAATTTCCAACGAAATTTTCATGGCCGATCTTGCAAAAATGCCGCATTTACTGATGGCGGGAGCAACCGGACAGGGTAAATCTGTAGGTATCAATGCGATTCTTACTTCCCTTCTTTATAAAAAACACCCGAGCGAGCTGAAATTTGTGATGGTTGATCCTAAAAAAGTGGAACTTTCTCTTTACTCAAAAATTGAAAGACATTACCTCGCTAAACTTCCGGATGGTGACGATGCCATTATTACCGATACCCACAAAGTAATCAACACGTTAAATTCCCTGTGTATAGAAATGGATCAGCGTTACGATTTACTCAAAAATGCTTTCTGTAAAAATCTAAAAGAATACAACAAGAAATTCACCGAAAGAAAGCTGAATCCCGAGAACGGTCACCGCTACCTTCCTTATATCGTTTTGGTTGTAGATGAATTCGCCGATTTGATAATGACCGCCGGTAAGGAAGTTGAACTTCCTATTGCCAGATTGGCTCAGTTAGCGAGAGCAGTTGGAATTCACCTTATTGTTGCAACCCAAAGACCGTCAGTAAATGTAATTACGGGAATGATTAAAGCCAATTTCCCTGCCAGAGCTGCTTTCCGGGTAATTTCAAGTGTGGATTCACGAACGATTCTGGATTCGCCGGGTGCTGATCAGCTGATCGGAAAAGGAGATATGCTTTACTTTAACGGAAACGAAATCCTTCGTCTTCAGTGTGCGTTTGTAGATACGCCTGAAGTTGAAAAAATTGCAGAATTTATTGGTGAACAGAAGGGTTACGCCAGTGCTTTCATGCTTCCGGAATATTCCAGTGAGGAAGCCACTTCAACCGTTGGTGCTTTTGATCCCAATGAAAAAGATGCACTTTTCGAAGATGCAGCAAGAATCATTGTTTCAACTCAGCAAGGATCAACTTCAATGCTTCAGCGCCAGCTTAAATTGGGTTATAACCGCGCGGGAAGAATCATGGATCAGCTGGAAGCAAGCGGAATTGTTGGAGGCTTCAACGGTGCTAAGGCAAGAGAAGTGCAGATCAGTGATCTCAATTCTTTGGAACAGTTTTTGGAAGAATTGCGCAAATAAAGCAAACTTTAAACAACAGTTTAACTTTACTTTAAAATTTTAATCCAAAAAACAAAAAAAGAATGAAAAGCATATTGAAAAAATTTACCCTTGGAATTTTTGCACTTGGTACTGCCGCCAGTTTTACAGCACAGAAAATAGATGCGAAAGCGAAAAATTTGTTGGACGCCGTAGCCCAAAATTATAAATCTAAAAATAATGTTTACTTCAAGTTTGTGTATGGAACCGGAGCCGGCAAAACGGTAACTAAGACCGAGCCCGGCATCTTCTACTCTGCAAAGGATAAGTATAAACTAAAGATTATGGGAACCGAGCAGATTTTTGATGGGAATAAAATCTATAATATTTCTGCAGAGGACCAGGAAATCACTGCAGCAAAACCAACAGGTTCTGAGCAGATGTTTTCACCTTTAAATTATATCGAGGAATATAAGAAAGGTTACACGGTAAAATATATTGGTAAAAAAAATGTGAATGGAGTAAATGCGGATCAAATCAAGCTTATTCCCACTGCCAAAAACGGTATTAAAGAAGTAAATCTGTTTATTAATGATGCAAAAAAGCAGATCGTTAAACTTGAACAGTTCTCTACAGACAACTCAGTTTCGGTAATCGCGATCAGTGATTATAAAGTGAATCAGAGCTTAAACAGCAACATGTTTAACTTTGATAAAGAACAGTATAAAAACTATATTTACACGGAACTTTAACACTTCCAAAATTTAAAGCCCTCTGCAAAAAAGAGGGCTTTTTTTTGAATGCTGTAACACTTTATGCTTGTGATTTTTTTGGTAAATTTGACGCATGATAAAAAAGCTCGACGGCTACGCCATTAAAACTTTCTTCGGACCGTTTATTTTTATTTTCAGTGTGCTGTTTTTCATTTTTGTGGTTAACATCATATGGATCCGGCTGTCACAATTTACCGGAAAAGGTTTGAGCTATTGGGAAATCCTCAGATTACTCTCCTACCTTTCTGCAATTGTTGTACAACTTGTTTTGCCGCTCACAATACTGCTTTCTTCGATTATGACCTTTGGGGATTTTGGGGAACGTTATGAGCTGGCCGCCATGAAAGCTGCGGGAATTTCTCTCACCAGAATTATGTTGCCTCTGTTTTTTGTATCAATAATTTTTTCGCTGTTTCTGTTTGTCTTTTCCAATAATGTCATACCCGACTTTCAGCGGAAAGCGAAAAACATGCTCTACAATATCGCCGCCACTAAACCCGCACTGAATTTTACACCGGGTCAGTTTATACAGCAGATTCCCGGTTACAGCGTGAAATTCGACAAGATTTCGGGAGAGAACGGAGAAAATCTGGAAGGGGTTTTCATTCATAAAATGGCGAATTCCTATGAAAACCAGCAGTCTATTGTAGCCGAAAAAGGAAAATTTGTTCAGGCGGACAACAGAAACTATCTAAAACTTGTGTTGTTCAATGGCCATATCTTTGAAGACAATATTGGTAATATCGATTACAACCAGCGTCTTAAACAGCCAGATCAGGCGATAAAGTTTGATACGCTTGTTTCACATTTCAATATTTCAGATATCATCAATAAGGCTCTCGAGGCTGAGAAAATCACTGATGATTATTCTTTCCAGAATTTTATCGAACTCAACTCCACCATTGACGCTGCTAAAAAAGAGAACAACGTTGTTTTAGGAAATATCAGCAGTGAACTGATCAACCAAACCAACGGCTTTGTAAGTTATATTGATAAAACTCCAGCTAAAAAGACCGTCCTCCCGACTCCGAAACTGGACACCATGAAGCAGAAAAAAAAGCAGGAACTGCTCTATGCTGCATTTAATAAAGTAGAAAGTGTAAAGCAACTTAACATCAATAAAAGTGAGCAGATACAGGGGCTACACGCATTCTATTCCCGTATTATTATTTACCAGCAGCGAATATTTTCTTATTCGGTGACCTGTCTCATATTCTTTCTTATTGGTTCGAGTCTGGGTTCCATCATCCGGAAAGGCGGATTGGGACTTCCTGTAGTAATCGCGATCGTGGTATTCATTATTTTCTACGTCCTAAATCTTTCTGTTGAAAACATGGCTTGGTCCGGAAAAATGGATCCATATCTGGCCGCGTGGTTACCGAATATGGTACTCTTCCCTTTCGGCGCGTGGCTCACGTATAAAGCACTAACTGATTCCCAGCTTTTTGATATTGAAAAGTACAAAAGTCTCTTCAAACCGATTGTCGCGAGATTTTCTAAAAATAAGGAACACGAGCGTTACCGCTAAAAAAACCGCAACAATTATGTTGCGGTTTTTTTATTTAAAATATTTTGTAATGGCCTCGTCGGTGGGTTTTGTAGTGCTGACGAAACTGTCAATTAATTTTCCGTTTTCATCTAACAGAAACTTAGTAAAGTTCCAGAGAATGGTCGTGTTTTTAACGCCATTCAGGTTTTTATCCGTTAGATATTTAAAGATCGGTGCAGTATCCTCGCCTTTCACCGAAACTTTTGCTGCAATAGGAAAAGTAACTCCGTAATTTTTCTGGCAAAATGCTCCAATTTCCTCGTTGGTTCCAGGTTCCTGTCCTCCAAAATTATTTGCAGGAAAACCTACAACAACAACCTTGTCCGCATACTCCTTTGAAATTTGCTCAAGATCAGCATATTGTGGTGTGAAACCACATTCTGATGCTGTGTTTACGATGAGAATTTTTTTGCCCTTAAAATCAGCAAAATTTATCTCATTACCGTCTCCGCTTTCTACTTTATAATCATAAATACTTTTCATAGCTGTGTTTTTATCCTGTGAAATTTCTTTTTTCTGCTGCGTGCAACTTTGAATAAAGGCACCAATTGACAACAGAATTATAAATATTTTTTTCATTTTTTAAGGTGTATTTAGCTTAAAATTTAAAAGTATTCGGGGGCAGAACCTTGTTGGTTTCAATCTTATTAATCAGCATAACGTAATCACTGTCTTTTTTAGGAGTCGAAGATTCAATTCTGAAGGGCATCAATAAGCTTCCCACTTTTTTGTAATCACTGTATACAAGGGTTTCATCAGTTTTTACCTCCTTCAGCAGCATATACGATTTGGAGTCGAAATAATACAGCGTTTTATTTACATTTTTTATAAGTTCAACTTTATGACAGTATGTTTCTCCTACTTTTTCCTTGCCCAGATAGTTTGCTTCAAATCCTTTGTTTTCCCAATCAATAAAATCGGTATCGAAACTTTCAGCAATATAGTTCGGATATTCCTGCAGCTTATTGGTTGCATAATTCATGGCATATCCTTTTTTACCGTCGTAACCTTCAATTGCGGTCTCCTTTTTATTGATTGTAATTACGGTTTTTGTAAGATTGGGCCTTTCCTGGAAGATTTTAATAGGATAATGATCGTTGATCCCTAATGTAAGCCTTCCCTGAATGATGATTGAATTTAAAAGTTTCCAGTTGGTTAAACCTCCTGAGAGTTCTATATTTTTTTCTATAATTTCCTTTGCGGTTTGTGCGGAAACGATTCCGCTCATCAACATTATGAATACTAGCAATATCTTTCTCATTAATCGGTCTGTTTATTTGTCAAATATATACTTTTTGAATTTAAGAACTCTCGCGCGCTCCTAAAATTGCCCGTGCTTGCTCCAGGTCTTCCGGAACATCAATGCCTACTCCTACGAAATCTGTTTCGATCATTTTAATTTTCATCCCGTATTCCAAATAGCGTATACATTCAATTTTCTCTGAAATTTCAAGTGGTTTCATCGGAAGTTGGGCGAAAGTAAGCAGTGCCTTTTTCCTGAAAGCATAAACGCCAATATGCTTGAAATATTCTACCTCCGGATGAATTTCGCGGGGATAAGGAATTACAGACCTGCTGAAATAGAGCGCAAAACCATGATTATCGGTAATCACTTTTACATGATTAGGATTTTCTATTTCCTCCGTATTTTTTAATTTAATTTTTAGTGATGCCAATGAAATTTTTTCTTCAGAATCATCCTCAAAAACGGAAATTAACTGTTTTAACGGTTCGGTTTTCAGAAAAGGTTCATCTCCCTGAACATTCACCACTATATCGCAATCAATGTTCTGAACTGCTTCTGCAATTCGGTCACTTCCCGTTTCATGCTGACCTGTCATCACTGCGTTTCCTCCTTTTTTGATGATTTCATCAAAAATGATTTCGGAATCCGTGGCAACAAATACTTCATCGAACAAACCCGTAGCTACAACATTTTGGTAAGTTGTGGCAATTACCGTTTTACCGCCCAAAATCTGCATCAGCTTTCCGGGAAAACGGCTGGCTTCATAGCGTGCGGGGATCACAGCGATAATTTTCATGCTTAAGAAAGTTTTGAAAGTGCATTTTCGAGTCTTGGCAACATATTTCTGATTTCGTCCGAAGACAAACCACCTGCTGATGCCCTAAACCACGGCATATTCCGTGAATTTCCGAACGCCGAAAACGGCACAAGCGCGACACCAGCTTCGTTGATCAAATAAAATACAAGGTCAGACGAATCCGTAATCTGTGAACCGTCAGGTTTTGTTTTGCCTAAATAATCAAGCTCAATGGTCAAATACAGTGCACCCATTGGTTTAATACTGTCGACCTGCAATCCGCGGGATTTCATTTCCTGAATTCCGGTATGCAGAATTTTTAAACTTTCAACGATTTTACCTTTGAAATCATTTACAAAAATATCTACATTTTCAGGTTCGCCCAAAAAGACCGAAACCGCCTGCTGCTCAGGCTTTGGCGCCCATGCACCGATGTGTCCCAATAATGCTTTCATTTTATCGATAATTTCCGAAGGACCAAAACTCCAACCTACTCTGACGCCCGTTGCAGCAAAACATTTCGAAGTCCCGTCGATAAAAACGGTGTATTTCTTCATTTCCGGGAAAAGAGAAACAGGATTGAAATGCTCTTCATCAAACGTAAGCATGGCATAAATCTGATCATACATCAGATAAAGCGGTTTTTCGTTCTCTCCGCGTTTTTTATTCTCTTCCAGAACGAGTTCACAAATTTCGGTGAGCTGATCTTTAGTAAACATTGTTCCGGTCGGATTCAGAGGCGAACATAACGCCAGTAAAACCGCACCTTCCAAATGAGGTTTCAATTCTTCTGCAGTCGGCAAAAAATTATTAGATTGGGATGTTTCTACTTCAATCTTCTCAGCGTGGGTTAAATAGGCGTAATGGTTGTTGTTCCACGAAGGAATTGGGTACACGACTTTATCGCCTTCATCAACAATCGTTTTGAAAGTCGCATAAATCAACGGCCTGGAACCGCCTGCCACTAAGATCTCATCTGCGGAATATTCAAGATTCCAGCGATTCTTTAAATCTTCGGAAACAGCTTTTCTTAAAGATAAAAGTCCGTTTGCCGGCGGATAATTGGTCAAGTTATTTTGGTAAGCTTTCTGAATTTCTTCTTTCAGCCTTGCAGGAATGGGGTAAATATTGGCATCCAAATCACCGATCGTAAGATTGGCGATCCCGGCGCCCTGTGCTTTCAGATCATTTACCTGATTACCAATTTTAATAATTTCTGAACCGATAAGATTTTGGGCGAGTTTTGATACTTTCATATGATTGCTCGATTAGGTAATTTAATTTTTGAGTTTTAAAGCTTTAAATCTGTTTTTACCTGATTAATTTTCTGATCCAAAACAACAAGTTTTTCACGGAAATCCTGCTCAGAAGCGATTGAATCCTTCACCGAAACATAGAATTTAATTTTCGGTTCTGTTCCGGAAGGTCTTACGCATACTTTGGTTCCGTCTTCTGTGTAATAAATCAATACGTTAGATTTGGGAATTCCATCCATAACAGCCTTTTTGCTTTCGGTAATGTTCAGCGAAGTCTGTTCCTGATAATCCCGTACTTCCACCACTTTAGATCCTGCGATTTCTGCAGGCGGATTTTCACGGAAATTTGTCATCATCTGCTTGATTTCTTCGGCACCGCTTCTTCCCTTTCTTACAACATTGATCAAACCTTCGTAGTACATGCCAATTTCTTCATAAATCTCGATCATATACTGGTATACCGTTTTTCCATTCGCTTTGCACCAGGCTGCAAGTTCGCACGCCAGAAGAATTGATCCACATGAATCCTTGTCGCGCACGAAATCTCCGGTCATGAAACCGAAACTTTCTTCACCACCACACACAAATTTCTGCTCACCTTCAGCTTCACGGATCATCTTACCGATCCATTTGAAGCCAGTTAAGCCAATTTTACATTCTATACCGAATTTTTCAGCAATAGCAATAAAAATATCAGAAGTTACAATCGTGGATCCTATGAATTCTTTACCGGTAATTTTTCCGGCTTTTTTCCACTGCTCCAGGATGTAATAAGTTAGAATCGTGTTGCACTGATTACCGTTCAGCAGCTGAATTTCGCCATCTAAATTTCTCACGGCGATACCTAATCTGTCCCCATCCGGATCAGTACCGATTACGATATCGCCATTGGTAATCCGGGCTAAATCTATCGCCATTTCAAGTGCTGCAGGTTCTTCTGGGTTTGGAGATTCTACCGTTGGGAAATTTCCGCTTGGAATCATTTGCTCGCGCACAAGGTCAACTTTCGTAAAACCGGCTTTTTTCAAAGCCTGAGGAACTGTTTTGTACGTTGTTCCGTGAATCGAAGTAAACACAATATTTAAGTTATCGTAGCCGATTTTATCTTTCTGATAAAGCGAATTTTCCATGCAGGCATCGATATAGACATCGTCCTGTTCCTCACCGATCCACTCGATCAAGTCATCATTACCACTGAATTTAATTTCATCAAATTTTACGGAATAAACTTCTTTAATAATTAAATCGTCATGAGGTGGAACAATCTGTGCTCCATCGTTCCAATATACTTTGTAGCCATTATATTCAGGCGGGTTGTGAGATGCAGTAAGAACAATTCCCGCGTTACATTTTTTGTCGCGAACGGTGAAAGAAAGCTCGGGAGTCGGACGATGTTCTTTGAATAGCAAAACCTTAATTCCATTAGCGGTAAGCACATCTGCACACATTTTACCAAATTCCTTGGAATTATTTCGTACATCGTAAGCGATCGCCACTTTTATCTCTTCACCTGGAAACTGCGTGTGTAAGTAATTTGCCAAACCCTGAGTTGCCTGTCCAAGAGTATATTTATTAAGTCGGTTTGTTCCCACGCCCATAATTCCGCGCATTCCGCCGGTTCCGAACTCCAGTTCACGGTAAAATGAATCCTCGAGATCATCAGAATTGGTATCGATCCAGTTTTGGATGGTATTTTGTGTTTCTTTGTCGAAAGTATCTGTAAGCCAGAGTTTTGCTTTTTCTAAAGTAGTCATGCTTATTTTATTTGATAACGTTGATATTATTGAATTTTATTGCTCCATTTTCCTGTTCTGAACATTAGCCGTTTTATCACTCTTAAACGCGCGGATAGGATCATCATAGTAAACCATTTTTGACGAATTTTTAATGGTTCCTTTCAGTGAATCCTTCACATTTACTTCAGCATAAATTCCATTTTGTGAGGAAATATTCAAATTTTCGATGTTCCAGTAAGGAGCGATAATGCTTGCGGTATCGGAAATCTTGATCACCGCGTCTTTTGTTTTGCCCAGGAAGTTCGCGCGGCTTTTCCCCGTCATTTCAACTTCTGCCCGGCGGGAATTAACTGACCCAATAAATTTACCATTATTTTTTAAATTCAGCCGGAAGTTGTCGGTTTTAATTTCGCTTGAAATGTTCATTTCTACAGAGTCCGCAATTGAAACCTTCTCCAGATTATACTTAGAGTAAATGGTCACGTTGTAAAAATCAATGCCTTTTACAGCGCGTTTTTCCTCGATATTTAAGGTTTTATCTTTTACGTTGATTTTAAGATTATTTAAAATATTCGGGTAAGTTTCCACGTTCACAAAACTGCTGTCGCTTTTGATGTAAAACAATCGAAATTTGCCTTTCAAATTAAGGTTTACAAATTCACCGAGCGGAATATCTTTGCTTTCAATATTCCCTTTAGGAGAAATATCTCCACAGGAAATGACAGAAAAAGCAAGGAGTAAAATAAACAGATTTTTCATTTTTGATTAAATTACTTCGTCGATATTATAATTTTTGTGTTCTCGGTTGGTTCTAATAATCATTTCGCCCAAAAATCCTGCGATGAACAAAAGTGTCCCGAGAATCATCATCGTTAATGCAATAAAAAACCAGGCATTATTGGTAAGTAAATGCCCATAAATTCCTCTGGAAACATCGATTAATTTTGAAATTCCGAGCCAGAACGCAGATAAAAATCCCACAATAAACATGAGTGTGCCAACCGCACCGAAAAAGTGCATCGGTCTTCCGCCAAATCGGCTTACAAACCAAAGCGTAATTAAATCAAGAAATCCACGTACAAAACGTTCTGTACCGAATTTAGAAGTTCCATAGGGTCTTGCCTGATGCTGTACTTCTTTCTCGGTAATTCTCCGGAAACCGGCATTGGCAGCCAAAACCGGAATGTACCGGTGCATATCGCCATAAACGTCGATAGATTTTACGACCTGTTTTTTATAGGCTTTAAGACCACAATTGAAATCGTGAAGTTCGACTCCGGAAACTTTTCTGGCAGCAACGTTGAAGAGTTTTGAGGGAAGATTTTTGGTTATCACATTGTCGAAACGCTTCTTTTTCCAGCCCGAAACAATATCGTAATCCTCTTCTTTCACCATTTTGTATAAATCAGGAATTTCTTCCGGAAAGTCCTGTAAGTCAGCATCCATCGTGATTACGACTTCGCCTTGTGCTTTTTCGAAAGCTGCGTGCAATGCCTGTGACTTACCGTAATTTCTGGAAAATTTTATCCCATGAATCTGGGGAAACTGGACTTTCATATTTTCGATGATGCTCCACGAAAGATCGGTGCTACCGTCGTCTACAAACCAGATTTCATAAGAAAGGTTTGAGGTCGTACACACGTTGTGAATTCTTGAAAATAATTCTTCAAGGGAATCTTCTTCATTGAGAAGAGGTATTATGATGGATAAATTCATTTAATATCGTTGAAATTTTTAGCTAATATTTTTCATGTTTAAAGCACTGAAAAACAACCATTTACTCTTCTAATCTACTTCTAAAGAAGCTCGCAAAAAACACAGACAAAATTACGTAAAAAACCATTATCGCTCCGAAATAATACGTGAACTGACGGAAAGAGAACATGTCTTTATCTTTAATCATTTCCGGGGAGAAACTTTTTAATCGGTTTTGGTAATTTTTCTCGAGTTCCGCTTTTTCTTCATCTTTAACCATCGTACTTTTAGCCTTTTCATACTCGTTAGTCAATTCGGTTTTCTGCCTTTCTATATACTGGAAATTAAGCAAATCCTTCGCGCCTTTATCCACAAAATTCAGGAACAGAAACATGGTAAGAATGGAAAGAAACCCGCCTACAAACATTGGCTTGAAAGATCTCCCAAAAACCGCCTGAAAACCCATTGGCTCGCCCATTTTTTTTGCCGAGTTTACAGATATATATGCGCCTGCAACGTATACTGCAGGAAGCAGAAATGCATTTAAAAGTACCGAATTGTTGAAATAATCAACATTCATCCCAAAAAAATACATTGCAAAGAAAAGAACCATTGTTACGATAAACAGCACAAAACCAACTGCATAAACATTTTTAGCCATAAGAGATTTTATAAATTTTGATTTTTTTTTATTTTGAATTTTGAATTTTAATTTAAAGCCCTATCTTTGCACCGGCAAGTCCTACACAACCAGCTCCTGTGAATCCTCCAGGGTGGGAACGCAGCAAAGGTAAACGGTTGTAGCGGTGTGATGTAGATCGCTTGCCATTTTTTTATGCCTAAATTTCAAAGGTTTCTCCCAACTTAGGCAATACCAACTCTACCCCTTTTTCTTCAAAAATTTTCAAAGCTTCATCGTGATTTATTGAAATGGGCGGAAATGTATCAAAATGGCAGCCGATTACTTTCTTCGTTTTTAAAAGTTCTGCAGCTGCAAAACTTGCTTTTCTTGCACACATCGTATAATGCGAACCTACCGGCAGAATCGCAAGATTAATATTTCCGAATAATTGTGGAAACAGCGCCATATCAGCCATTACGCCTGTATCACCGGCAAAATAGATGTTTTTTCCCGGAAACCTGAAAATATATCCGCAAGGTTCTCCACCATAAGTTCCGTCCGGAAAACTGGACGTATGCGACGCAGGAACCATGGAAATTTTCAGATCATCAAACTTGGCAGATCCGCCGAAGTTGATGTCAACAGAATTCGGATGGCTGAAATATCCACATATTTCTGGTTGGGCAATAATTTGAGCTTCAGGATGATGGTGTAAAACTTCTTTCACATCCGCTGTATGGTCGCCGTGTGCATGCGTAATCAACACATAATCAATTTTTTGCGCTGCAATATCAAATCCTGATTTTGCTTTCTGGAAATTATAAAAAGGGTCGCTTAGAATATTTTTACCGTTATAAGTAAACAAAAAACAGTTTTGTCCGAGGAATTGAATTTTCATTGATTACTATTTTTAATTAAAATAATTCAGGCCGAAAGCTACCAAAACACTTATAATAAGCGTAAAAATCCCAACTTGCTTCAAATAAGGATCGAGTTCTTTCGGTTCTTTGGTCTGCATGATTTTTCTTCTCAGCGCGGTCATCGGAAATACGAGGATAAAGAAAATAAATGCATAATAGTTTCCTTTTTCATGCAGGCCGTTCATCATCATAAAGACCAGCATTAGAATCAAAGGAAGCTGCAGTAGAACGATTTCGTAAACCATTGCATATCGGTAACCCATTCGCAAGGCCAAGGTTTTCTTTCCGCTGAGTGCATCGCTTTCAATATCGCGCATATTGTTGAGATTAAGTACAGCGGCGCTCAGCATTCCGATTGTTGTTGCGGGCAAAAGCAGGTCCCAATGGAAAGTTTTCGTGAAGAGGAAATAACTTCCACAAACCGAAACCAAACCAAAGAAAACAAACACAAAAATATCACCTAATCCTAAGTATCCATAAGGTTTTTTGCCCACCGTATACCCTATCGCTGCCAAAATACAGGCAATGCCCAATCCTACAAAAGTGTAGAATTCGTTCATTAAATTTTCCCTGAAAAAAGCCAGATATAAAAGAGCAACTGTGGCAATCAAGGAAAGTACTGCGAATAAAATCACAGCATTCTTCATTTGGTTTGCGGTAATTCTCCCGGAAGCAACTGCCCGCTGCTCGGCTTCGTTTATTCTGAGTTTATCTGTGCCTTTAATTCCGTCTCCATAATCATTGGCAAAATTGGAGAGAATCTGGTAAAGCAGCGTAACCAAAAGTGCCATGGCAAAAATCTGCCAGTCCCAGGTACCGCCGTTTTCGAGAATCCGCCATCTTGCGATGAAGGAACCCATTATAATTCCGCTCATCGAAAGCGGCAAAGTGCGCAATCTTGCGGCTTGTATCCAATCTGTCATTTAGTTGGTGGTTGTGGTTGGTGGTTAATTAACCAATTAAGAAATCCATTTATTTTCTCCGAAATCGGGCTTCCTTTTTTCGAGGAATGCGTTTCTGCCTTCTTTGGCTTCCTCCGTCATGTAAGCTAAACGCGTAGCTTCACCGGCAAAAACCTGCTGGCCAACCATACCATCATCGGTAAGATTCATTGCGAATTTTAACATACGGATTGACATTGGTGATTTTCCTAAAATCTCCTGCGCCCACTGATAAGAAGTTTCTTCAAGTTCAGCGTGTGGGATTACCGCGTTTACCATTCCCATTGCTTCCGCCTCTCTGGCAGAATAATTTCTTCCTAAAAAGAAAATTTCACGGGCTTTTTTCTGGCCGACCATTTTCGCCAAATAGGCTGAGCCGTAACCGCCATCAAAACTGGTAACATCGGCGTCGGTCTGTTTAAAGATTGCGTGTTCTTCACTGGCTAAAGTAAGGTCGCAAACAACGTGTAATGAATGTCCGCCGCCAACTGCCCAACCGTTTACCACCGCAATAACAACTTTCGGCATGAAACGTATTAAACGTTGAACTTCAAGAATATTCAGACGGTGACGTCCGTCATCACCTACATATCCCTGTTCGCCCCGTGCTTTTTGGTCGCCGCCGCTGCAAAATGCGTGTCCGCCGTCTTTCGGGCTCGGGCCTTCGCCGGTGAGCAGAACGACGCCAACCGATGCATCTTCCGAAACATGATAAAAAGCATCATACAATTCGGAGGTAGTTTTGGGACGGAATGCGTTGCGGACTTCGGGTCTGTTGAAAGCAATTCTTGCAACTGCACCACATTTCTGGTAGGTAATATCTTCGTATTCTTTTACGGTTTTCCAGTCGATCATTTTACAGCAATTTTTTGAGGTGTAAAGGTAATATAATATAGCGAAATTTAAATTAAAGATTTTATATTTACGGGCAACAATAAAAATTAGATGATTAAAAAATTTACCTCTGTACTTGTCTTACTTACATCCATTTTCTTCAGCGCCCAGAATGTCAACTTTGATGATATTGAACTTAAATCTTATCTGCTGAATGCAACACCAACAAATTACCGGGCAATGGATATGGCAGGCCTCTGGTGCAAGGTAGATACCAATTCGGACGGCGAGATCCAGCTGTCCGAAGCACAAAATATAAGTACAGTGACCATCCAGCAGTCTTTGGTAAAAAAAATAGGTGGGCTGGAAAATTTTACGAATCTTACTGAACTCAACATCAGTTCAAATGTGATGCTTGCACTCGATCTGACACCACTTCCTACTCTGAAAAAAGTTGGCGTATCAGATTGTTTTGCGCTTTCAAGCTTAAATTTGACCGGAGTACCTGCTCTCGAGCGGCTTTATATATCAAATGTCGACAAACTAAAAGTCATTGATTTAAAAACTAATACATTATTAAAACACGTTAGTTGGACGGGATTGTTCACCAGCACGGACTTTTCCGGCAATTTAAATTTGGAGGAAGCATGGCTTAGCTCCCCGAATCTGGTGCAGCTTGACTTCTCGGCAAACCCAAAGTTCAAGTTTTTGAGACTCTATCAGGACAAACTTTCACAGCTGAGCTTTCAGAATAATCCTGCATTGGAAAATCTTTATCTGCAAAACACGGCGATTACGGTTTTGGATTTGTCCTTAAACTCTGCGTTAACCGAACTGGAGATTTATGGTGTAGTGCTGGCCAACCTTGAACTGCCCGGAAACTCTGCTCTGATGTCTTTAAAGTTAAACGGTTCGCAGGTCCAACAAATCGATGTTTCAAAACAGATAGCGCTCACCTCACTGAAGATGACGGGCAACAAGTTGGAAAGTCTGAACGTAGATCAAAACGTGAACCTGGAAAATGTGCAGGTATGGAATGAAGCGAAAATCAAAACACTGGACTTCAGCCGCCAAACAAAACTGGATTATCTTTGGTTTGACCAACTGGCAAATCTCGAGAAGCTGATAACGAAGAACGGCAGAACACAAAACTTTGTCGAAAGCTATGTAAACTGTCCAAAACTCACCGACGTGTGTTGCGACGAGTCGGAAAAAGCATTTTTTGTCAGTAAAAATGTACCCAATGTTACTACTGACTGCATACTTGGCACTTTTGAACCGCAGCTAGCTAATCGATTACCATTTGCGCCAAATCCCGCTATTGATCAAATAACATTTTCCCTAAAGCCAGACGAGGTCAAAGTCTACTCCACCGACGGAAAACTGGTAATTAGTAGAAAACCAGCGGGGAACAGCATTGATGTTTCCACTTTGAAAACCGGAACTTACTTCTTGGAAATCCGGTCAGCCGACCGCACCTACCGCCAAAAACTTATTAAAAAGTAATTTGCAACCATTACCTCTTTAATCTTCTTCCGGCATATCGCCGGTCGTTTCCGCGAGAACTTTTTCTGCCTCGGCAAAATCGTGCTCGTTGACGAGCAAAAAATAGTTTTGTGATATCGGGAATACTGCGATATTATTGACGTATTCGTTTTTGATATAACTGGGGATTTCGCGAGATGCGAGCTTGGTTTTTGCGAGTTCGATTTCGTAAAGATATGACGACTGGAAGACCGGAACTAATTCTGACATTTTTATTTTTGTTTAAAAATAAGGTAAATAAATTAAAAACCTTCTGAAGAAAAACTGAATGAGATTCTAGCCCTGATGGCAACTGAAAAGATTGTAATGAACAGCAGGTAATGATTTTGGGAGAAGCAAAAACCTTGTTGCTCCTAAAATAAAAAGTTAGTCTGCTTTTTTTCTGTTGATAAACCAGTAAACCGGCAAGCCCAGAAGGATTAAGATAAATCCGGGCCAGGTATATTGAGGCTTAAACCAGATCAGTAAAACGCAAAAGGCGGTGCCGATCAGTAGGTACAATAGAGGCGTAACCGGATAAAGCCATGTTTTATAAGGTCTTTCGATTCCAGGTTTTTTGATTCGTAAATAAATTACTCCGAAAACGGTGATCATATAAAACAGCACAATTACAAACGAAATCATGTCGAGCAAATCGCCGTATTGTCCGCTAAGGGCAAGTACTGATGCCCAGATTCCCTGCATCCAGAGGGACTTTTCCGGAACATCGTTTCTGTTATTATCGATGGCCTGTTTAAAAAACAAACCGTCTTTTGCCATCGTTTGGAATACCCGTGCGCCCGCCAAAACCAATCCGTTAATACATCCAAATGTAGAAATCATCACCAAGACCGCCATTATTACTGTCCCAAGATTTCCGAAAATTACTTCGAAGGCCGCCACAGCAGGACGGTTTTTATCGGCAAAGGCAATAGCATCCCGGTCTAAAGCATTAAGGTAAACAAAGTTCACCAACATGTATAAAACCATTACCACGGTAGTTCCCAAAACCATTGATTTTACAACATTCTTCTTTGGATTTTCGATTTCACCGGAAACGAAAGTTACGTTTTCCCAAGCGACTGAGCTAAACACCGAACCTACCATTGCAGCAGCGATTCCGCCCAAGAGCGTGATGCTACCAATGGATTTCCAGGCGGTTGGCATTAAATCATTCCCCACTTCCTTACCGAAATCCTGAAAACTGTTCCAGCCAAAACTCATATTTGAAGCCCACTGGGAATCTTTCACGAAAAGAAATCCGAAAACGATGATCCCAATCAGCGCGATTATTTTGGAAGCGGTGAACAAGTTCTGTAGAAATTTGCCGTTTTTAACTCCTTTCGTGTTGATATACGTGAGTAAAAGGATTACTACAATGGCTAAAATCTGAACCCAGGTAATCCGAAAAGTTCCGCTCTGGAAAATAGGATCTGAATTATTAAGCGCCGGAATGAGATAGGCTGTAAATTTCCCAAAAGCCATAGCAACAGCCGCAATTGTTCCTGTTTGAATTACGGTGAACAGTCCCCAACCATAAAGAAAACCGGTCATCTTTCCGAAAATTTCTGTAATGTAGGTATATTGTCCGCCCGCTTTGGGAAACATCGCTGACAGTTCGCCGTAAGAAATTGCAGCAGCGATCGTCATAATTGCAGTAATCACCCAAACGGTAATCAGCCAGTAACCGGAACCCAGATTCCGCATCATATCCGAACTTACTATAAATATCCCACTGCCTATCATAGAACCCATTACGAGCATCGTAGCGTCCCAAAGTTTAAGTTTTTTCTGCATAAATTTTTAATTGATGAAGGTTTTGGAAATTAAAACCTGTTTACCGTGTGCCTTTTAAAAAGTAAATATATAGATTTTCCGTAACCGTTTGCATTTTTAGCTGACGATAATTATATTTTTTGAATGAAATATTGGTTTCAAGGGATTCGGATGAATAAAATTTATTATTTTTGAAAAAATTTAAGAAATGAAAAAAATTGTCTTTTTGTTAACGCTGGCATTTTCTACAGTGATGTTTGCTCAGGAAACAGAAAAAAAAGTGGGTCCACCCGCAGGAAATGCTTTAGTTGGTGAAGTATATGGATCTCAGCCTTCTGTAACCGCGGAAAAAAACGCGATACCTGCTAAAAAGCTTCAGAAGAAACTGAAATCCAGCAAAAAGCTGGAAAATGTTGCGGTAAAAGGTAAAGTAATTGAAGTATGCGACAAAAAAGGCTGCTGGTTAACAGTGGAAACAGATAACAACGAGAAATTTTTCGTTAAAATGAAAGACTACGCGTTCTTCGTACCTACCGCTCTAAAAGGAAAAACAGTAATTCTTGAAGGAAATGCCGAAACGAAAGTAATTTCTGTTGATGAACAGAAGCACTACGCTGAAGACGCGAAAAAGTCTCAGGCAGAAATTGACGCCATTACCAAGCCACAGGAGGAAATCAGATTTATGGCAAGCGGAATAAAAGTAATTAACTAATTCACAACCATATAAACATACAACAGAGTCCAAAAGACTCCGTTTTTTTATTCAATAGTAAAATCGACTTCGGCATCCAATTTAGGGAATTTACGTTCAGAAAGGAAGGTTCTACCGGTGCAGTCGATCTCTTTCCAGCCTTTTTTTATACCCACGTCTCCTACTTCCATCACAATTGGGATAAAAGATATTTCGTCATCACCTTCGCGCAGTTCTTCCCGGTACTGCACCGCAATATCAAGAATACATTCAAAATCTGTATTCAGTTTTACGTTTCTGTAAATAATGTCGTAATGCGTTTCTCTGTTTTCCGGAATTTTCTGGTATTCTTCCCAGTTTTCAGTTGACCCTTTCAATGCCGCAATTGCATTTAAACTCTCATACAAAGCCAGTGTGTAGTATTTTCTTGTGTTTATACGGTTATAATCATTGATAAAATGTCCGCCTTCAAAAAGAATGGTTGGTAAACCCATCTTCGAAAAGTTATCCCCCACAGAAGTAGGATAAAATTCGTCGGAATATCTCGCAATCTGATTTGGAATAACAGTTTTCAAATTTTCATAAATCTTAACAATTACTGCCATTGCTATTTTTCGCGTTTCATTAATTTCTCTTTGAGCATTTACTGAAGGTGCTAAGAAGGAAAGAGTCGCCGGATGCTCGCCGTCCGTGGTAAAAATGGTTCTCTGTTCATGAAGATTGAGTCCATAACTATAATTCCCATTTTCCGCGATATTCTTCAGTATTGAAAATTCTTTGCTTGATAGCTTAAGAAAATCCCTGTTCATGTCGATATCCAAAGCGTTTCTGCGGGTCCATTTTTCTGAACCGTCTGGATTTAACATGAATATGAAATCAAGGGTAATCAGGGAGAATAATTTTTCCTTTAAATCTGGCTGAAATTTAAAAATTTCCAGCAGATCCAGCATTGCGTGGGTAGCGTTGGACTCATTTCCATGCATTTGGGACCATGCCAGGACTCTCACATTACCCGTACCTAACGTCATTTTATAAATGGGCTTTCCCAAATACGACTTCCCAACTTCAAAAATATAATCGCTGAAATTCTGCTGCAGGTAAAAAAATAATTTTTCCGGGGAAATATAGCGGTTTGGGAAATTAGGGTTTTGTCGGTAATTAAGGTTATTTGACATTCAATAAAATTTTACAAGTTTCAAATTTAATTTTTTTTCATCACATGATGAAATTCACTTTTGTAAATTAGTTAAACGTGCTGAAATGTCAGTTTGTCTGTTGGCAATTTTGTGGATTGCATAATAATTAATTATATTATGTAACTAATTACAAATCAGTTTTTAATTACATTTATTTAAATAATATTTTGAAGTGTACTTTAACCGTGTTTACGTGTGGAAAACTCCAAATGTAGGAAAAAAGTATAAACATATTCTTCTTTGCATAAAACTTAAACATCAGCGTGCGTTACAAATGTAAATAATTTGAAAAATGATAAATTATGTATATTTGCGCTTTAAAATTTATATGAATAGCGAAACGATTTTTTTACTGGGATTCTTAGTTTTTATCTTTTTTATCCTGGCACTCGATTTAGGATTACTCAAAAAAAGATCCGATACCATCTCCATGAAACAGGCCGGATTGATGAGTTTCTTTGTTGTAGCACTTTCAATGTGCTTTTATTTTGTCCTTATTACCTATGGTCACCTACTCCATGGCATCGACAGCATGTCAAAGTTGCAGGAGGTAATTTCCGCACACCATCATCCGGTAAAAATAATACCCAACGATCTGGAAAACAGCATACAGCTGTATAACCAGAATTTAGGTCTTGAATATCTCACAGGTTATGTCGTAGAGTATGCACTTTCTGTAGATAATATTTTTGTCATGGTTCTTATCTTTGGTGCATTTGGCGTGGCCCAGAAGAATTACCACAGAGTATTGTTCTGGGGAATTCTTGGTGCTATCGTAATGCGCTTTATCTTTATATTCGTAGGTGCTGCACTGATCGAGAAGTTCAGCTGGATTATGTACGTTTTTGGTGCGTTTCTGGTGTTTACAGGTATTAAAATGTTCTTTGATAAAGACGGGGAAGATAAAATCGATACGCAGAATCATCCGGTGGTAAAGTTTGCCAAACGATTCTTTCAGGTTCATGATCATTTTGTGGGGAACAAGTTCTTTGTTACCATCGACGGTGTTAAGAAAATCACCCCTCTTTTCCTTGTTCTCCTTATTATAGAAGCTACCGATTTGATCTTCGCAGTAGATAGTATTCCGGCCATTTTTTCAGTGACTAAGGACCCTTATATAGTGTTCTTCTCTAACATATTTGCAATTATAGGTTTACGGTCAATGTTCTTCCTCTTGGCAGGAATTATCGATAAGTTCCGCTTTCTCAAAGTTGGCTTATCGGTACTGTTAACGTTCATTGGTTTGAAGATGTTACTTCACAGTTATCTGGAAGCATGGGGATTCACAACCAGTCATTCCTTGATAATTATTGTCGGAATTTTAGGTTTAAGTATCTTCTTCTCACTTATTTTCCCTGAGCGTAAAAAGGATAGAAAACTAAAGTTTGATCCTGAACACGAAGATAATTTACACAGGTAATACAAATTTAATTATCATCAATTAATTTAAAACCAATGCGTTACGTTGTTGTTTTACTTTTGTAAATACCTTAATTCTTATTTTGTTTACTTTTGTTTATTGTAACTTCCGAGTTATTATTTACATTTGTAATTATGAATTTAAACGAAAGGATTTCAAAAATCATCTCCTATTTGGAATTGTCAGCTTCAGAATTTGCCGATGAAATTGATGTGCAGCGTTCAAACATTTCTCACATCACTTCAGGACGAAATAAGCCGTCTCTCGACTTTCTGATTAAAATTAAAGAGCGTTTTCCTGAGCTACAGTGGAACTGGCTGATTATGGGCGAAGGTGAAATGATAAAAAATATTGAGGAAGAAATTGCTCCTGAAAAATCTAAATCTACTCCATTACCCGATCTTTTCTCTTTGATTGCAGATGAAAATTTTGGAGTTACAGAAAAGGAAGATAAAATTGAAAAACATGTTTCTCCAGAATCGAATATTTCTGCACAGGTTCCCGAAAAAGAAAATATAGGCGATTCTCAGCGATTAGAGCCGGCGGAAACCAAAACGACTATCCAAATAACTGAAAATCAAGAGAGTAAAATTAAACGGATTGTTTGGTTCTACGAAAATGGAAAGTTTGAGAGTTTTGAACCGTAAATTCACCTTAAAGGACGGTTTTTGTGATCATCAAATTAAATAAATCCTTCAGCATGGTTTTTGCAGCTTGACTTCAAAGAAAATTCAATATTATGAAACTTGCTGAACTCGCCAAGGAACTTAAAATATCAACCGAAAGTTTTATTAAATTTATTCAGGACTTCGATTTGGAACTTTGCGAATGCATCACTCCAAAATTTGATGTAAAAGACGATTTCGCAAAATTTGCCCGTGAAAATATTACCTTTCTTAAAAAGTATGAGAAGGATCTTTCGCAAACAAAATCCATTAAAGATATTGCCGGAACAATTAATCAGAATCCGGAAAAGGTGGCAGAAATTATCAGCCAGGAAAAACCTAAACTATTTGATAACGGAATGTACAAATCTTCAGTATCAAGTTTCGGTATCGATCATAAATTAGGTGGCAATTATCAGTTTGTTTACGATTACTTTGGAAAGAAAACCAATCTGACAGAGCGCGATTTTATTGGTTACCGCGACCTTTTTTTCCATATTTCCAAATCTTTAGACCCTTTTATCAACAACACTCCCCTTACCGATTGGGGTATTCACAGACCGGCAGGAATTATTCTTTACGGACCCCCGGGCAGCGGAAAAATTTTCTGGGCGAATAAAATCGCAGAAATTATCGGTTATCATTTTAAAGAGGTGAAAAAATACTATTTGGGAACTTCTTTTGTAGATGGACTTCAGACAAGCTTTAACGATTTCCTGATTCAGATGCTGAAGGACGATAAAGTACTTCTTTTTATGGAAGATTTTGATGAAATCATGACTGAACGAAGCGAAAAAAGGTCGGTTTCATCGTGTGATGAAGAAACAAAAGAAATCGTGCTCCATTATATAAGCCGTTTTGAAGATGAAGATTTACTGATGGTAGGTTCGGCAAATTCAGTTGCAGATATTGACAAAGAAATACTGGCGCCAGGAAGATTCGATGTTATGATTCCGGTATTTCCGCCAAATGCTCACGAAAGGTCGGAAATGATTTTATATTTTATGACGGAAAATCTTTCTGAAGATGCACTTCTGATGAAAATTTTAGTAAAAAATAATGCAGATCATCTTCCGTTTTGGGAAGAAATTTCATCTAAAATGAAGGTTTTTTCAAATACAATGATCGTCGATTTTACGCAAAGTTTAAAAAAACGAATCCGGAATCAGTACTTAAAAGACAATTCCGAAGATATTAAAATTGACGGTAAATTGCTGAACGCAGCGCGCCGCGACGCTTCCGCAAAACTTACGGAAGAATATCTGAATCAGGTTGCCCAGTTTATTACCGATGTTTCAATACATAATTACGATGAATTTCCGAAAAGAATCACTGCATTAAAAAGTGAGCTGGAATCATATAAAGTTGTGGAAATTCCAAGAAAAGCCATTGGCTTCCAGGCACATAAAGAAGAGACCGCAAAAAAATAATCCATTGAAATTAATAGATTATTTTTTATGATTTTGTTAGATTAATTATTAGCTAAGGCAATGCTACCGCGATTTCGTAAACCTTTGCGTGTTTCAGATATTTCGAGCGCTCGCGGGAAGTTACCGATTCAAAATGATTATTCTTAAGCACAATAATTGGATCTTCCGCGATTTCAATTTCTGCGTTCGCGATGTATTTTTCCTCAGGACTTAGCCTGTCAATCTTAGCTTTTATTTTCTGCAACTCATCGGCGTAGTGCCGGAAACCGGGGTCGGAAGAATGCACAAATTTGTATTCCGGTCCTGCGTCTACAAAAAAATGCAGTTTCTTTTCAATCAATCCTCCGTCATCGGTGATTTCGGGATTATCGTTGCCGTCTCTGAATGCGATTTCCACCACTTTTCCTGCGAATTTTTCGGCGTAACGTTCTGCGTCTGCATAAGTTGCAAACCCTGTAACAATTTTCTGATTATTTAATCGGTAACTGTTTAATTTTTCTGAATTGAATGTTTCCATTGTTTGTGTTTTGTTTTTCGTAATCTGAGTCCAATTATTTTGCCAACACCACGTATTATTCAACTTTTAACACTGTTTTTAATAAAATTGTTATCTTTGAAATCTTATCAAAAATAATTCATGAAAAAAATCTTTTTATCCCTCGCAGTTCTCGCGTCTGTAACCGTTTTCAGCCAGGAAATTACGCTCGACAAAATATATTCCGGTTATTACCGTGGTAAAGGAATTTCGGGAATTGCTTCTCTGAAAAACGGAGAAAATTACGCAGTAATTGAACCCAACGGAATCGCGAAATATTCGTACAAAACTTACCAAAAGGAAGGCAATATTGTCGATGGAAAATTTGAATCTTACATTTTCAATGGTGATGAATCTAAAATTTTATTATTGAAGGAAAGTGATCCGATTTACAGACATTCATTTCTTGGAAAGTTTGATGTTAAAGATTTAAAGTCCGGAAAAGTAGTTAATCTGAATAACGGTAATTCTGTTCAGGAACCTGCTTTTTCTCCAGACGGTACTAAAGTGGCTTTTATTGCTGATAACAATTTATTTTATCAGGATTTAGACTCCGGTAAAATTACCCAGATAACAGCAGATGGCAGAAAAAATCATATTTTGAACGGTCTTGCCGACTGGGTTTACGAGGAAGAATTTGGGCACGCAAGATTATATGAGTGGACAAAAAATTCCGACGCTATTGTATTTGTAAAGTCCGATGAATCTGAAGTTCCGGAAATGTATATTCCTATTTATGGAAAGCAGCTTTATCCTTCGGAAATGCGTTTCAAATATCCGAAAGCGGGCGAAAAAAACTCTGTAGTTTCCGCACAGCTTTTCCGTTTGGATTCAGGAAAAACAATGCCTTTAAATCTGGCAGGTTTCAAAAATTATTACATTCCGAATGTTTACAAAACTGCTAAAGCCGATGAAATCATTCTGATCACTTCTGAAAGAACTCAAAATGCGTCTGATGTTTTAAAAGTAAACACAAAAACAGGAGCTGTTCAGAAACTCTTTACCGAAACTGACGAAAAGTGGGTGGATACCGACAACGTTACTCTTGAATTTTTAGATGACAATTCATTTATCTGGGGTTCTGAACGAGACGGAAACCGTCATCTTTACTGGTACGACCAAAACGGAAAACTAAAAAAACAGATTACAAAAGGAAACTGGGAAGTAACTGATTACTACGGTTATAACCCAAAAACTAAAGAAGTTTTAATTCAAACAACCGAAAAAGGAAGTATTAATAAAGTCGTTTCCAAGGTAAATATCCAAAACGGAAAATCTACCCTGCTTTCGAATGCCGAGGGTAATAATAGAGCGAATTTTAGCGGAAATTATAATTATTTCATCGAAACATCTTCTACTGCGGCAAAACCTTTCACCTATGTTTTAAAGGATGGTAACGGGAAAACCATCAAAGAACTTCAAAACAACAACGAATTGCTGCAGAAACTTCAGGCAGACAATATGGTGACAAAAGAATTTTTCACCGTTCCCAACGAAGCCGGAGACCAGATGAACGCCTGGATGCTGAAACCGAAAGATTTTGATCCAAATAAAAAATATCCGCTGTTTATGTTCCAGTATTCCGGTCCGGGATCGCAGAGTGTATCAAATTCATGGGATGCAGGAAACGGCTTATGGTTTAATCACCTTGTACAGAAAGGTTATATCGTTGTTTGTGTAGATGGCCGCGGAACCGGCTATAAAGGCACGAAGTATAAAAAATCAACCTATATGAACCTCGGGAAATACGAGATCGAAGACCAGATTGCAGCAGCAAAATGGTTCGGAAATCAAAGTTATATCGACAAGTCAAGAATCGGAATTTTCGGCTGGAGTTATGGTGGCTATATGGCAAGTTTAGCCCTGACTAAAGGCGCAGACGTTTTCAAAGCCGGTATTGCAGTTGCTCCCGTGACCAACTGGAGATATTATGACACAGTTTATACTGAGAGATTCTTAAGAACTCCTCAGGAAAATCCTAAAGGATACGACGAAAATTCCCCCACAGAATACGCAAACCTGATGAAGGGAAATTTCCTGTTAATCCACGGAACTGCCGACGATAACGTACATTTCCAAAACTCGATGGAGTTTGCAGAAGCATTAATTCAGAACAAAAAACAGTTTGAATTCATGGCTTATCCGGACAAAAACCACGGCATTTTCGGCGGCCAGACGAGACCGCAGCTTTATCAGAAAATGACCGATTTTATCTTAGAAAATTTATAAACCCTTAATATTGAATAATGGCGACAAGCAACAGCAAACACCCTAAAGGCCTACCGTACCTGTTTTTCACCGAAATGTGGGAAAGGTTTGGGTACTATCTCATTCTCGGAATTTTCGTGTTATACATGATCGACCCGACAGATACAGGCGGATTGGCTTTTAATGACAAAAATGCAGATGATATTTTCGGAACTTTCATCGCGCTCACCTACCTTACCCCTTTTTTGGGAGGCTTTTTAGCAGACCGTGTTTTAGGCTATATCAAAGCGATTTACATTGGTGGAGCTTTAATGGGATTGGGTTATATTGGTTTGGGAGTTTTTAAAGATATTCCGATGTTTTACGCGTCAATGGGTTTAATTATCTTGGGTAACGGATTTTTCAAGCCAAGTATCTCTACCCTTCTCGGTAATTTATATGAAGAAGAACCATACAAACTGAATAAAGATGCTGGTTACAACATTTTTTACATGGGAATCAACATCGGAGCCTTTGCGTGTAACATTATCGCCGCATTTATGAGGAATAAATTCGGTTGGGGCGAAGCATTTATCACGGCGGGAGTTGGGATGTTTATCGGTTTACTGATCTTCTCTTTAGGAAGAAAGCATATCCTGAAAGCAAACATTATGAAACCTGTTCAGGAAGGTGATACCAAGATTTCAGATGTTTTGGTTAAAGTTTTCGTACCGGCAATTGTTGCGGGTATTATCGGATGGGTAATTCCCGGGAATATCTTCGGAAGTGATTCTACCGATGCCTTTATCTTCGCATGTTTACCGGTGGTTTATTTCTATGTAATGCTTTATGTAAAAGCTAATTCAGATGATAAAAGGCCAATTGGAGCCTTACTTGCGATCTTTGCAGTGAGTTTGATGTTCTGGGCAGTTTTCAAGCAAAACGGAACCGCTTTAACGAGATGGGCAAATTATTATACCGACAGAAGCGTTCCGGCAGTAGCTGAAAAACCTCTGGAAGCCATTTACCTTGTTGATGCAAAAGACTATACTTCTAAAGAGGTAAATGTTTACGATGATCAGTACCAGGCTCAAAAAAATGAAGCAGGAAATCCCTTAAAAGAACAGGGAAAAGACATTTATTTCCGCAACGAGGTTCCAGAGAAGAGAGCCGCCATGGAAGCCAATCCGGAAGGTAAAGTTTATCTTTATAACACCGAGTTATTCCAGTCTGTGAATCCTTTTTGGGTAATAGTACTTACGCCTATCGTTGTGGGTTTCTTTATGTTCTTGAGAAAACGTGGAAAAGAACCTACAACACCAACAAAAATTGTGTTGGGGCTCTTTATATCAGCGCTTTCCTGTCTGGTAATGGTTGGTGCAGTGTATGCGGGTGACAATGGCGCATTTAAGGTTTCTGCCCTTTGGCTCATTGGAGCTTATGGAGTAATTACCGTGGGTGAGCTTTGCCTTTCCCCAATGGGATTGTCTTTGGTTTCCAAATTATCGCCGCCGAGACTTACAGCCCTAATGATGGGAGGATTCTTCCTTTCTACTTCTATCGGGAACAAACTTTCGGGAGTACTGGCAAGTTTCTGGTACGATTACGAGAACAAAGCCAATTTCTTTATTGTGAATTTCGGTTTACTGCTTCTGGCTACCCTTCTTGGGTTATCTATTCTGAAAAGATTGAATAAAATCATGAAGGAAAAAGGAGTGAACTAAACCTTTCTTTATTAATATTTTTAAAGTGCCGGAGAAATTCGGCACTTTTCTGTTTTAAAAACTGAAATAATCAGCACTTGAAAAAGAAAAAAAACTATATTTGCTCATTAACAAATATTAACAAATAGAAAAAATATGGACACAGCAGAGCAAAAAGGGCACCCGAAAGGACTCTATCTTTTGTTTATGACAGAAATGTGGGAACGTTTCTCTTATTACGGTATGCGTGCAATTTTCGTTTTATACATGACGAAAATGCTTTTAATGGATGATGCAGAAGCTTCTCAAATCTACGGAAGTTATACCGGTTTGGTATATCTTACGCCGCTTTTGGGTGGTTATCTTGCAGACCGTTTTCTGGGCAACAGAAGAAGTATAGAAATTGGTGGTGTACTTATGGCACTTGGGCAGTTTGTAATGTTTTTCAGTGCTTCCACTTCAGGCAGTTCAGCAATTACGCTGATGTGGATTGGTCTTACCATGTTAATCATTGGAAATGGATTTTTCAAACCAAACATTTCGACAATGGTGGGTCAGCTTTATCCAAAAGGTGACCGCAGAATCGATTCTGCATTTACCATTTTCTATATGGGTATCAACCTGGGAGCTTTCTTCGCACCGCTTATTTCTGGTACGCTGGCTGAAAAAATTGACTTTAAATGGGGCTTCCTGGCAGCAGGTATCGGTATGGTAATCGGCTTGCTTACTTTTATGCTTCAGAAAAACAAACTTCTGGTAGATCACGAAAACAAGCCAATCGGTATGCCGACCAATAAATTTGGTATCGCCCAAATCGGTCTCGTATTAGGATCAATAGGAGTTATTTTCTTCTTAATGAACTTTAAAACCATGTTCCAAAGCGATTTGGATATCATTGGATATCTGATTTATGGAGCCATGATCGTAATGCCTCTAATCGTTTTAACAGATAAATCGTTAACGAAAGAGGAACGTGAAAGAATTATGGTAATCTTCATTCTGGCGTTCTTTGTAATCTTCTTCTGGGGTGCGTTTGAGCAGGCCGGAGCTTCTTTGACAATCTTTGCAGACAGACAGACCGACAGAACAATCTTCGGTTGGGAAATGCCTGCCAGTTATTTTCAGTCAGTAAACCCACTGGCAATTATCCTACTTGCACCATTATTTTCTTCGATGTGGTTGCGTCTCGGAAACCGCGGTATGGAACCGTCTTCGCCTAAGAAAATGGCGCTTGGTCTTGCTTTGGTATCTTTAGGGTACGTTGTAATCGCTTTCGCGGTTTATGGATTGGGACTTATGGATAAAGTTTCTATGTTTTGGTTGATCGCATTATATGTAATTCACACAATGGGTGAACTTTGCCTTTCACCAATCGGACTTTCAATGGTGTCAAAACTTTCGCCACTTCGTTTCTCTTCTCTTTTGATGGGAACCTGGTTCCTGGCTAACGCTGCTGCAAACAAATTTGCCGGTACATTGTCAGCGTTAATTCCTGGAAGCGGCGAAGACGGTCAAGGCGCGAAAGTAACTTATTTTTTAGGTTTCGAAATTGCGAATCTGTTCGATTTCTTCCTTGTATTTATTGTAATGTGCGGTGCTGCGGCATTGATACTTTTTGCAATGAGCCGTTGGTTAGAAAAGAAAATGCATGGTGTAAACTAATAAGCCTGCTACATAATTATTTAAAACCACCGATTATTCGGTGGTTTTTTCTATTTTCGTTAAAAATTATTCTAAAATGAATCTTACGTTAGAACAAATTCAGGATTTCAAAGGAAAATATCCAAAGCAAATCTGGTCACTTTTTTTCTCGGAAATGTGGGAACGCTTCTGCTTCTACGGAATGCGCGGTATGCTCGTTTTCTTCATGATTTCTCAGTTGAAATTCGGTGACGAACAGGCCAATTTACAATACGGAGCAACACAGGCTTTTGTGTACGCTTTTACTTTTGTGGGCGGACTATTTGCCGATAAAATTCTGGGATTCCGGAAATCGCTCTTCTGGGGCGGATTGCTGATGATTGTCGGGAGTTTGATTCTCGCCACTAATCCTCATGATTTTTTCTTTCTTGGAATTTCTTTTACAGTTGTAGGTACAGGTTTCTTTAAACCTAATATTTCGACAATGGTAGGAAAACTTTACAAAGCCGGAGACTCCCGTACCGATGCAGGTTTTTCACTCTTTTACGCAGGAATCAACCTTGGAGCATTGCTTGGCGGCTATCTGTGTATTGCAATTGGTAAAGGCGAAATGCTTTCGGGTTTGATACCGGAAGACAAAAGATGGAATGTCGCATTTGGTTTAGCAGCAATTGTAATGGTCATCAGCTTGATTAATTTTGTTTTTACCCAAAGAAGTTTAGGTCCGATTGGTCTTATGCCTGAACGAAAATTAGCAGACGGGACCGTGGTTCCTATGGAAAAATGGAAGGTTTACGGTGTATACGCGCTTACTCTGGTTTTTGTTCCGCTGATTATGACCATGGTTTCCGTGCCGCAATACACCGATTATTTCATGTGGACTGTTGGTCCTTTGACACTGATTTACCTCTTTTATGAAATGACAAAAGTAAATGTTGCTGAAAGAAAAAAATTATGGGCAGCGCTTGTTTTCATTATGTTCTCTATTATTTTCTGGGGTATTTATGAGCAGTCGGGCGGCTCTCTCAGTATTTTCGCGGCAAACAATCTGAATAAAGATTTACTGGGGCTTGATCCTAATGGCGTTAACAATTCCGGAGGTGCCTTCTTCATTATCTTTCTGGCGCCGGTTTTAGGACTGTTCTGGATCTGGCTGAGCAAGAAAAGACTGGAACCTAACACTTTAATAAAATTCGGTCTCGGATTTATATTCCTCGGTTTAGGGTACTACGTGTTATTTGCTACACGATTTTTTGCTGATTTACAGGGAATTACTTCATTAAACATTTTCACCATTGCATTGCTGGTTATTACCTTCGGTGAACTTTGTTTATCACCAATCGGACTTTCGATTATGACGAAGCTTTCTACTGAAAAACTTCAGGGAATGATGATGGGAATGTGGTTCCTCGCATCTGCTTACGGGCAGTATGTTGCAGGAATCATCGGGGCAAACATGGCAACAGCGAAAGAAGGCTCCACCAATATGGATGCTCTTATTGCCTATACCGAAGGTTACAAACAGTTGGGCATTTATGCCGTTGTTGCAGGGGTGGTGTTGATTCTGATTTCGCCACTCGTAAAAAAACTCATGCAGGATGTGAGATAATCTTTTAACAAAAACCTTATTTTGCAATCAAATCCCCGATGAAACAATTCAGTATCCTATTTTTTATTCTCTTGATGTCCTTTACCTTCGGACAGGTAAAATGGATGACGCTTGAGGAAGCCATTGAAGCGCAGAAAAACACACCTAAGAAAATTCTTATCGATTTTTACGCGGACTGGTGCGGACCATGTAAAACAATGGAAAAAGAAACCTTTAACCATCCTGTAATCGCAAAATACCTCCACGATAATTATTATGCTGTAAAATTTGATGCAGAAAGTAAAGAAAGTGTTACCCTTTTTGGAAGAACATTCTCGAACCCCGGCTTTGTTAACGGTAAAAAAAGAAATTCAATGCATGAATTCACTAAATTTATGAATGTAAATGCAGTGCCTACCACAGTTTTTCTGGATGAGCAAAGTATGCCCATTACCATTCTTCAGGGGGCACTTACCGCCAAAGAACTCGAGCCGTATATGCTTTTTATCGCCACTGATGATTATAAGAAAATCAATACGCGTGAACAGTGGGAAAACTATCAGAAAAAATTTAAATCAAGTATTAAAAACTGATTTAGAATTACAGAAATCAAGACTTTCAAATAATTTTTTGGAAGTCTTTTTTATTTTACCGAAATTCGCTCACTAACCAGTAATTCTGGTGAAAAAATTGAGTCTGACTTTAGAAACCTCCATAGAATTCTTAAAAGGAATCGGTCCCGAACGCGCCAAATTCATTAAAAATGTCTTGGGAATTAGGACTGTGGAAGATCTCCTCACCTTCTATCCGCTCCGGTATATTGATAAAAGCAAAATTCATAAAATTGGTGAGTTAACTGAAGAGCCTGATGCTGAAATTCAGCTGAAGGGAAGAATAACCGATGTGCAGGAAATTGGTTACGGAAACGGAAAGAAAAGAATGTCAGCCAAATTCCGTGATCAGACCGGAACTTTGGAACTCGTCTGGTTCCGTTATTCGAAATGGATGAAAGAGCAGATTCCGCTCAACAGAGAAATTTTTATTTTTGGTAAGGTAAGTTTATTCAACGGGATCTTTTCAATGGCTCACCCTGAGATCGAAGTTGATGAAAAGAAGGCGCTTTCCGGCTCGCTCCTGCCCATTTATCCCGGCAGCGAAAAACTTGCAAAAAGAGGAATTAATAATAAGTTTTTCCAGACCTTACTTGCAGAAATTACACTTAATTTACCTTCATTAATGCAGGAAAACATGCCTGATTCTTTAATGAAATCTTTAAAAATAATTGGCAGAATTCCGGCGTTTTATCATATTCACTTTCCTAAAGATTTGCATCATTTCGAACACGCAAACCGAAGACTGAAGTTCGAAGAAGCTTTCTTCTTTCAGCTGGGTTACGGATTAAAAAAACAGCACCAAAAGACTTCTGTCATCGGAAATCCATTCCTGAAAATCGGTGAAAACTTCAATAATTTTTACGGAAACAACCTTCCTTTTGAGCTGACCAATGCTCAGAAAAGAGTTTTGAAAGAAATCCGCACCGATATGAAGAAGCCGATTCAGATGAACCGTCTGCTGCAGGGCGACGTAGGATCAGGGAAAACAATGGTTGCGCTTCTTGCAATGCTCATCGCCATGGACAATGGCTTCCAAAGCTGTATGATGGCTCCTACAGAAATTCTCGCGCAGCAACATTTTAATTCTATAAAGGAGCTGCTTGCCAATACGGATATTAAAGTCCGCCTCCTCACCGGTTCTACGAAAACTGCGGAAAGAAAAATCATTCATGCAGAACTGCTTTCTGGTGAACTTTCGGTTCTTGTAGGAACTCACGCGGTTCTCGAAGATATTGTTCAGTTCAAAAATATCGGTCTCGCCATCATCGACGAACAGCACAGATTTGGGGTTGCGCAAAGGGCCAGACTTTGGGCTAAAAATAAAATTCCGCCACACATTCTGGTCATGACTGCTACGCCCATTCCACGGACTTTGGCAATGAGTTTTTACAGTGATTTGGATGTGTCAGTAATTGATGAAATGCCGGTTGGCAGAAAACCCATTATTACCGCTCACAGACGCGAAAAAGATAGACTTTCGGTTTTCCGTTTCGCAAAAGATGAGATTGAAAAAGGAAGACAGATTTATTTCGTTTATCCATTAATTGAAGAGTCTGAAACCCTGGATTACAAAAACCTGATGGAGAATTTCGATCATATTGTTGAGTTTTTCGAAGGAAAAAATGTCACCATGCTTCACGGGCGGATGAAACCCGCAGAAAAGGAAGCCGCGATGAGTTATTTTGCTTCCGGAAAAGCTGAAGTAATGGTAGCGACAACAGTGATTGAAGTCGGCGTAAATGTTCCTAATGCTTCAGTAATGATTATTGAAAGTGCTGAAAGATTTGGCCTTTCGCAGCTTCACCAGTTGCGTGGAAGAGTTGGACGTGGTGCAGAACAGAGTTTCTGTATTCTAATGACTTCTGATAAACTTACTGCGGAAAGCCGAACCCGAATTAAAACCATGACTGAAACCAATGACGGTTTCAAAATTTCTGAAGTCGATATGCAACTTCGCGGTCCCGGCGATATTTTGGGCACACAGCAGAGCGGAGTCGTCGATTTTAAAAAACTTGATTTAACAGCGGATGCAAAGATTATCAAAGCTTCAAAAGCTGCGGTAGAACATCTTTTAAAACAGGATCCGCATCTGCAGAATACTGAGAATGCAGGTTTAAAGAATTACTATCTGAAACTGTATAAAGGAAAAAATAAATGGAGCCGGATCTCGTAAAATTTATTTTGTTTTCATTGGTGGCGGCGAAGTGTATTCATTAACCTCCGAAACTTCCTGTTTAGGTGTAATTGAAATTCCGTTGATTAACTCCTGAATATCGCCGAAACTTTTTTCGAACATTTTCTGCGAAGAAAAACCTACCACGCCCGCATAGCCGTCGCTATTGATGTAATAATTTCCTGCGTATTCGAAATCCATACCTTTTGTATTTGCCGCGTAACGGATGAATAGTACTTTCATACCGTTAACAGTGCGGTATTCAGAATCTTTTAGCCGGAAAAAATCTACATTTCTGGTAACGTTTTCGATAATGAGTTCCTTCAAATTCTTCAAGGTAGCAATCTGCACTTTTTCGGTCATCATAAAACCGAACAAACCTTCAGTATTAGCGCGGTCAGTAAAGAAATATTCGACGTGAGGACTGATATTCTGGGTGGCCAGTTTCCATTTTTTGGGATCGAAATATACGCCAACATCCAGCTTTTTACTTTTCATTAAAAAACTTGCGGTCTTGGGCTTCTCAAATAAATTATTGTTTGTAACTATGGTTTCCAGCGCTTTAGCATCGCTTTCATTTACAAACTTCCAGGTACCGTTATCGAAAAGCACCACTTCTTTACCGTCTTCGGTTAATGCTCTCTGCTGGGCAATAAACGTTAGTGATTGCAGAAGTATAGCGAGTGTAAATATTTTTTTCATCTAACTAATTTACAAATTATTTATAAACCATCCCGGTGTTAATTTTGATAACAGCAATCGGATTTGGGTAGCGGAATGTCTAAAAAAAATATATACTTTTGTTTTTATGAATAAACTTCCATTACTCCTCTTTTCATTCATTTTTCTGAATATTACGGCACAGTCAAAAATTACCGTTTTGAAAGCTGGAGAAGGAACGCCCATTTCCAATGCAACAGTTTCCTGTAACAAAAAAACATTAGGAAAAACCAACGCCCAAGGCAATCTATACTTCAGAACAAAATGCAAGCAGGTAGATGTAACAGCTGCCGGATATTATGAGGAAGAAGCGGTTGTGGATAAGGTTATGGAAGTTACTCTGTCAAAGACCGACCCCAAAACTCAGTCGATTGAAGGTGTAATCATTAATGATAAAAGCGACCCTTTGGCATTGGAAATTCTGCAGAAAGTAAACGAGAGCTACCAAAAAAATTCACCTCAAAGCCTAGAGTCATATTCCTTTAAATCTTACGAAAAAATTTCTTTAGATATTGATGAAGACAGCATCAAACACTATAACTCCTATCTCGAAAAAAGACTCGATTCGTTGAAAAATCTCCCTGAAAAAGTACAGACTGCTGAGAAAAAGAAAGATTCTGTGGAAAGCGTAAATGTCATGAAACTGATGTCCTCGAGCAAACTTTTTCTTTGGGAAAGAGCTTCAGAATTCCTTTATTCAAAAAAATACGGCGAAAAAATAAACATTCTCGATAACCGCGTTGCCGGACTGAAACAGCCGATTTACGAAATGATGACGCTGCGCTCTAACAGAAACCGTATTCCCAGAGAGATCCGTGAAGAAAACCGTACTCTTTACCGTTTCTTTTTAACAGACACTATTGAAATCGAAGGGCGGCAGAATTACGTGATCCGTTTCCGGCAGGTGGACTACAAGCAGCCTGTAAACAAGAGAAAATTTAACGGTTACCTGTATGTTGACACAGAAACATTCGGGCTGAAAAAAATTGAAAGCAACAGCAAGAAAAGAAGTGAAGGAACAATTACCAGTATTTGGAAACCCATTGATAACAAATGGTTCCTAAGTAAGGAAAACCTGAAAATCAAAATGGGTTCCACCGTTTTCGGAAATACTAAAACCAATAAAAAGGAGAATGATTCTACGCAGAAAAACATTCAGAAATTCGGAAATTATGTTTTTATGGTTGCCGATTATTTTGATTTCATAACCAATATCACCGAAAATAAAAAAGATTTTTCGGGCTACACGATGAGTGTGAAAAACTCCGATGGGAAGACGCTCGACGCCTTCCGCACAGATTCATTAACCACACGCGAAAAAATCACGTACGAAAAAATTGACAGCGTGGGTAAAAAGTACAAACTCGACCAGAAGATAAATGCCTTCACCGGTTTAATTAAAGGAAAACTGAGGATTGGGCAAATCGATTTTGATGCCGCTCAACTCATAAAATACAATAAATACGAAGGAATACGTGTAGGAATTGCCGGAAAACTGAATGAAAGATTCAACAGATATATTTCGCCTGATGCGTATGCTGCGTACGGTTTCAAGGATGAAGGCTGGAAATACGGAGCCGGAATCGACGTAAAAACAACTCTCGAAAAAAACTCTTTTTTTCGCGCCGAATATTACAATGATGTAATAGCAGCCGGAAGATTTAATGAAAATCTCTGGAATTTTAAAATGAAAATCATGAACTCCGGAATCGATCTGCAAAACGACAGATTCTACCGCTACAATGGCTTTAAACTCGCTTTCGAAAATGATTTAAGCAATGCTTTGACTCTGAATATTTCCACCAAAAAGGACAATGAAGAAGCCACTTTCGATTATGATTTCATGAATCTCGGAAAGAAGTTCGAGAATTTTGCCTCGCAAATTACCCTGAAATTCGCCCCGAAATCAAAAAACATCATGACTCCTTCAGGAAAATTCACTTACGAGCAAAGCTTCCCGGAGTTTTACATCAATTATGAACAGGGATTTCAGTCTTTTGGCGGCGACTTCAAATACAGCCGTTTCGATGTTCTCGCTCAGCACAATTTCAAGACAACAGCAGGTGTTACTGGAATTCGGGTTTATGGAGGATTACTCGCTGGTGACGCGCCG
Organism: Flavobacteriia bacterium; assembly: GCA_015999765.1. GTDB lineage: Bacteria > Bacteroidota > Bacteroidia > Flavobacteriales > Weeksellaceae > Kaistella. The sequence continues at coordinate 94,808 of JAECQR010000003.1, read as the reverse complement.
ATCTGGCATCATTTTGCGATGAACGGATTGGGCAGCGGAAAAGACAGTTTCAATTTTAATCTCACCTCTTTTCTTGGTTTTGCAACCATGGAGGGCGGAAAATATTACAATGATAAATTTGCCGGATTTTACTTTACCCACAGGATTCCCTGGTATTTCAAAACTTTCGGAAAGAATACCTCGAGTTTTGACGTGGTGTACCGCGGAATCACCGGCGACATGAAAAATCCTGGATACCACGGTTTTGACTTTCAGAAACTCGATCATTTTTATCAGGAAATCGGATTAGAGAGTAATAATTTCCTTGGAACACCCTTCAATCTTGGGTTCTTTTACAGAGTTGGCCACTACTCGACTTTACCTTTCAAAGAAAATTTCGCCATACAGTTGAAGTTGAATTTCCTTGGTTTTTAATTTGGGCGTATCCCTCGCCGCAGCTTTTCCAACCGCCCGGGTCGCTACGTCCGTTACAATCTTATTTGTTTGCGGCGGCTTCGCCGCCGCAAACAAATAAGGATTTCCTCTCCCATCGCTTACGCGGGAACCGTTGTAAAACACTATTTTTGCAGCAATAAAAAATCAGATTTATTCATGAAAATCATTCAGATCAAAGCATCACAGTTTTTCGAACTGCTGAAAATGAAAGACACTTCCATGTGGGAAATTTTCGCGCAGATGATCGATGGCGAAGAAAAGGAACTCATATTTTTAGATGACGAAGAAAAAATTCTCTTCAATTATAGTCTGCCGGTAAACCTTGAGCAGCTCAACAAAGACCGCGAGCAGTTTGCTAAAGAGTACGCCGAGAAACTTTCACATCTGAATTAGCGATTCAAATACTCATCAACCGTTTTTTTAGCTTCAGCCACATCGTGAACGCGAAGAATCCTTGCTCCTTTTTCGAGCATTTTTAGATGAAGTTTTTGTGTTTCTTCATTAATTTCATGCGGCTTTTTCCCCAAAGGTTTGTAAATAAAAGATTTCCTGGAGATTCCGACCAGCATTGGAAATTTTCCAAGCCCAATATGCTGCAGTTCATCAATAATTTGGTGCAGCTGCCCCACTGTTTTCCCGAATCCAAAACCCGGATCCAGAATAATATCTTTCACTCCAAACTGTCTCAGCTCCAGAATTTTTTCTGAAAAATATCTGTTGATATTCAGGATAATATCATCCCCAATAATTTTTTCATGCATGGTTTCGTAAGTCGGATTTACGTGCATCAGAATATACGGAAGTCCTGTTTTGGCCACCGTTTCGAACATTTTTTCATCAAACATTCCGCCTGAAATATCATTCACAATATCCAAACCTTCATCAAAGCCAAATTTCACGGTTTCCGCGTAAAACGTATCGAGGGAAATTAAGGCTTCCGGAAATTCTTTCTTAATCACAGACATCATGTTTCCAATTCTTGAAATCTCTTCATCAGCCGATAAAAATTCAGCATTTGGCCTCGTAGACTGCGGACCGATATCGATGATTTCCGCACCGTCTTTCAGCATTTTTTCAGCCTGAAACAATGCTGTTTTTTCATCATTAAACTTCCCGCCATCAGAAAAAGAATCGGGTGTAAGATTCAAAATACCCATAATTTTCGGGAACGTCAGATCAATGAGTTTTCCCCGGCAGTTCATTGAAAAGTAAGCGTTTTGTTCGGTAGATTCAGGTGATTTCATAACCGCAAATTTAACAAATAGTTGGCTGAAACTTCAAAACTTCATCTTCCCTCTTCTCCTCAAAATTCATATCTTTGAAAAGTTTAGAAATTTTATGCAGAAAACATCAAAACAGTTCGACCAAGTCATCAGCGTTTGCCGCGATTTATTCACCAAAAAACTCACCGATTACGGAGCATCGTTCCGCGTATTGAGAACGCCATCCTTAACCGATCAGATTTTTATCAAAGTAAAGAGTTTAAGGAATTTTCAGACGACGGGCGTTTCAAAAGTTGGTGAATCCGAGGAGGAAAATTTTATTGCAATCGTGAATTATTCGATTATCGGTTTGATTCAGTTGGAAAAAGGTTTTGCAGATGATTTTAAACAGGATAATGCTGAGATGCTGGTTCTTTACGACCGATTTGCCAACGAAGCCAAAGAACTGATGATGAGAAAAAATCATGATTACGGCGAAGCGTGGCGTGAAATGAGAATTTCTTCAATCACCGATTTAATCTACCAAAAAGTATTGAGAACCAAACAGATAGAAGATAACTCCGGCGAAACTTTAGTTTCCGAAGGAATTGACGCGAATTATTTCGACATGCTGAATTATGCCGTTTTTTGCCTCATTAAATTTTCTGAAGAACAGCCAGAATTCAAAACTCAAATGATTTAATTCATGAAACATATTTTACGGATTATCGTCGCAGTCGTTTTTATCGCATCGGGTTTTGTAAAAGCTGTTGATGTTGTTGGATTTTCATTTAAGCTCGAGGAGTATTTTTCACCATCGGTTTTTAATATGCCGTTCATGGAAAGTCAGGCGCTGCCGATTGCAGTTGTTGTAGTAGCGCTGGAACTTATTCTTGGGTTTATGCTTTTACTTAAAATCCGCTTGAAATTTACGCTGGCTGCACTTATCGCACTTTGCATATTTTTCGGTTTCCTGACGTTTTACTCCGCATATTTCAATAAAGTTACTGATTGCGGATGCTTCGGTGATGCCATTACGTTCACGCCTTGGGAAAGTTTTGTGAAAGATTTAATCCTTCTTCTGGGATTGCTTTTGCTGTGGCTGATGTACAGGAAACAGTTTCAGTTGCTGGAAGCAAAAAAACAGGTGAGGTTTATCGCGTTGTCTCTCTTTGTTGTATTGATGGGATTAATCACACTGCATGGGATTCTTCACGAGCCTCTAATTGATTTTAGAGATTATAAAATAGGAACCGATCTGAATGCTGAAAAAGCAAATATTGAAAAAGAACCTTCCGAATATAAAACTTTTTACAGCCTTAAAAATGATAAAACCGGTGAAACAATCGAGCTGAATCAGGATGAATATGTCGCCGATAAAAAATATTGGGCTGAAGGATCTATCTGGAAAATTGAAGAATCAAAAACAACATCTAAAATCGTAAAACAGGGATACAAATCCGAAATTTCAAAATTCAAACCCGAATCCGTAGACGGTATCGATTTAACTCCGGAAATATTACAGGCAAAAAAAGCAATCCTTATTTTCTCTTACAAACCCATAGATGCTGACAGGGAAATTCTTACCAAAACTGAAGCCAAAGCTAACACACAAAAAGATGCATTAATCTTAGGAGTATCAACCAATCCTAATACTTTTAAAATCATACAAAACGCAGTGATGGACGGTACAGCCATTAAAACAATTGCACGAAGCAATCCTTTTGTACTTATATTACAGAAAGGTAAAATCGTGGATAAAATCCCGGCAAAAGATTACCTTAAACAATAAAAATTCAATTTAAATACAATATTTTAACAATGCAAAAATCAAATAAATCAATCGCAGGTTATCATTTATTAATGATTTTATCGTCAGTTGACGGTGAATTTGCGCCAGAAGAAGGTCTTAAAATTCAGGAATATCTTGCAGAAGAATTTCCATTTAAAATGAATCTCGATAACGAACTTGATGCGATTGCAGTTCTTCAGCCGGAGCAATGGAAAGATCATTTCGAGTTTCATGCACGATGCTTTTTTGATGATTCAATAGAATCGGAACGAAAAGATTTCCTCAATTTCGCTAAGTCTTTAATTAAAGCTGATGAGGAAGTGAGTGAGCGCGAACACCATTTCTACAGGTTGCTGAAGAATATGTGGTTTCCGTCATAAAAGCTGTACTTAAAACTCCCAATAACCATGAAAAAAACAATTGCCGCATCATTATTAACAGTTACATGTATGATGAACGCCCAAATCTGGCCCGATGCCAAACCTCCTGTTGCCGAAAAGCAAAACCACGTGCGCGAAATCCACGGTGAAAAAGTAAGCGATCCCTATTACTGGATGATCGATTATTTTAAAAAAGGTAAAGATTCTACCAAAGTCGTGAATTATCTTACTGCCGAAAATGCGTATCTTGAGACGATGATGGCTGATACCAAGCAGCTTCGTGATAACCTTTACGAGGAAATGAAAGCGCGGATTAAGGAAAAAGATGAAAGCGTACCGGTTTTCAAAAATGGTTATTATTACTATTCACGGGCTGAAACAGGAAAGCAGTACTTTAAATACTGCCGTAAAAAAGGCAGTTTATCTGCTCCTGAGGAAGTTCTTCTCGATGTAGACAAAATGGCGGAAGGCAAAGCCTACTACACAGCAACAGGTTTCAGTATTTCGCCGGACAATTCAAAAATGGTTTTCGGTGTTGATGATTTTTCGCGCCGGCAATACAGTTTATTTTTAAAGGATTTAACGACAGGAAAAATCACCGCTTTAGGAATTAAAAATACTGAAGGCGACGCAGTTTGGGCTGCCGATAATAAAACAATTTTTTATACGGCCAAAAATGATGTCACGCTTTTATCTGAAAAAATTAAAAGACATACTTTAGGAACCGATTCTTCCAAAGATGCTGTGGTTTATCACGAGAAAGATAATACCAATTATATTGGTGCCGCAAAGTCAAAGAACGATAAATACATTTTAATTTACTCCTCTGCCACCACCAGTTCGGAAATCCGATATCTTCCTGCAGATGATGCCAACGGCAACTTCAGGGTATTTCAACCTAGAATGAAGGATGTGTTGTACGATATTACTCCATTGGAAGACAAATTTCTTATCACGACCAATAAAGATGCTTTAAATTTTAAAGTCATGGAAACTCCCATCAATAAAACAGGCGTTGAAAACTGGAAGGAAGTTATCCCTCACCGTAAAGATGTTTTGATGTTGGGAATTGATGAGTTCAAAAATTTCCTGGTATTTTCAGAAAGACAGAACGGTCTTGCCCAGCTTGTTATTCAGGACAGAAAAACCCTGAAAAAAGAATTTCTGAAGTTTGATGAACCTGCTTACATGATCCGGAGCATGAACAATCCGGAATACAATACCGATAATTTCCGATTTGCTTATACTTCGATGATTACGCCAAGTTCTCAATATGAGCAGAATCTGGTAACAGGAAAGCGAACCTTACTGAAACAGCAGGAAGTTCTTGGCGGCTACGATAAGAATCTGTACATCACTGAACGGGTTTTTGCCACCGCAAAAGACGGCACAAAAATCCCGATTTCGATGGTTTATAAAAAAGGATTTGAGAAAAACGGCAAAAACCCGGTACTCCTTTACGGTTACGGCTCGTACGGAAACTCAATGGAAGCGACATTCAGTTCAGCGAGGTTAAGTCTGCTGGACAGAGGTTTTGCTTTCGCAATGGCGCATATCCGAGGCGGTCAGGAGATGGGAAGACAATGGTATGAAGACGGTAAAATGATGAAGAAAATCAATACGTTTACAGATTTCATTGATGCCGGAGAATTTTTAGTGAAGGAAAAATACACCTCCCCGAAACATCTTTACGCGCAGGGCGGTTCTGCAGGCGGTTTGCTGATGGGCGCTGTGGTCAACATGAAACCTGAACTCTGGAACGGCGTAATCGCGCAGGTTCCTTTTGTTGATGTGGTGAATACAATGCTTGATGAAAGCATTCCTCTCACGACAAATGAATACGACGAATGGGGAAATCCAAACAATAAAGATGCTTATTTATACATGAAATCGTATTCTCCGTATGAAAACATCCAGAAGAAAAATTACCCGAATATCCTGATTACTACAGGTCTGCACGATTCTCAGGTTCAGTATTTTGAACCGGCGAAATGGGCCGCAAAACTCCGCGATCTAAAAACGGATAAAAACGCAGTATTGCTAAAAACTGAAATGGCTTACGGTCACGGCGGCGCATCAGGTAGATTCGATTATCTGAAAGATGTTGCCTGGGACTATGCTTTTCTTTTGAAATTAGAGGGAATCACTAAATAACTGAATTCAATTATTTAAAGCGGAATGACGGTAATCATTCCGCTTTATTTTTTTTATCACCGAATATTTCGGATTTTTGTGAATATTAAAAAAGTAGCTATGAGAAAAAATATCGTTGCAGGAAACTGGAAAATGAACAAAAATGTAATTGAAGCACAACAGCTTATGTTTCAGTTACTCGATTACAAAAAAAATAACGCCACCAACTGTGAAGTCTGGATCGCACCGCCCTCTTTGTATTTAATGATGGCTAAGGATTTATATGAGCAGGATGAAATAGGAGTTTTTGCACAGGATATGAGCGAATACGAAAGCGGTGCCTACACCGGCGAAATTTCTGCTGATATGCTTGAATCTATCGATGCAACCGGAGCGATTATCGGTCACTCAGAACGCAGACAATACCACGGTGAAACCGATTCACACTGCAACAGAAAAGTAAAACTGGCTTTAGATAAAGGTTTAACCCCAATTTACTGTAACGGCGAAACTTTAGAACAGAGAAAATCCGGACAACATTTAGAAGTCGTAAAAAAACAGACCGAAGTTGCGTTATTTACCCTTTCTGCAGAAGAAATTAAAAAAGTGGTTATCGCTTACGAACCTGTTTGGGCCATCGGAACCGGCGAAACTGCAAGTCCGGAACAGGCTCAGGAAATTCATGCCCACATCCGAAGTTTAATCGCAGCAAAATACGGACAGGAAGTTGCCGACGAAATTTCAATTTTATACGGCGGTTCTGTGAAACCTGATAACGCAAAAGAAATTTTCTCACAACCTGATATCGACGGTGGTTTGATTGGAGGCGCAGCTTTAAAAATCGATGACTTCGCGAAGATAATTGAAGGTTTTAATTCCTAATTTTTCTGATGAAAAAAGTAATTATTTTTTGCTCGGTTCTCATTGGAGGGTTTTTATTTGCGCAGGTGAAAATTCCAAAAAATTCATCAAAAGGAACAATAACAACTTCGACAGACTTAAATATAAATTACACCAATCTGGTTTATGAAAAAGGAAAAGTAACCTTCCTTAATTCGGAAACCGGAAAAGAGGAATTTCTTTACGACAGTTCTATAAAAAGTATGATTTATGATGCAGAAACAGTTAATGAAACCGCATTTCCAAAAGCTGAATCTTCAGTTGCCAATACGATATTAAGACAGTCTTCGGAAAGTTCTTTAGCGAAAAATAATTTCATTAATACCGGGGATTATATCAAAGCCAAAAAACTCAACCAGTTAGGTACCGGATTTCTGGTAGGTGGCGGCGCCTGTTTTCTGGTTGGCGGTCTTCTGAATTTATCTTCCGGTTCTGCAGAGACTGTGAATGAAGTTAACCAAAAAGCTGAAGCACAGGGCAGTCCGATTCCATTGATCATAGGATTAGCTGGGATGGTAGCCGGATTGGTAATGAAAATTTCGGGAAGTTCTCAAATGAAAAAAATAAGAAATAATTCTGCTTATATTTTAAAACCAACCAGTGAATACTTTGTGGTTACCAACGGTGACGGTTTCGGTATAAAAATGAAATTTTAATTGTCCTAATTTTAATTGGATAAACAAAAAAGAACGCAGTTTGCGTTCTTTTTTAATTCAGTGAATATCAATAATTACTTATCAGTTTTTCTCTCCAGAACTTCATCAACCATTCCGAATTCTTTCGCTTCGCTTGAAGTCATCCAATAGTCTCTGTCCGACGCTTTTTCAACCCATTCGTAAGTTTGTCCGGAGTGAATCGATATGATGTCATAAAGCTCTTTTTTAAGCTTAAGCATTTCTCTCAAATTAATTTCCATATCGGAAGCTACGCCCTGCGCACCACCTGAAGGCTGGTGAATCATTACTCTTGAGTGTTTCAGCGCGGAACGTTTTCCCTTTTCACCGGCAACCAGAAGAACGGCTCCCATAGAAGCGGCCATACCGGTACAGATGGTTGAAACATCAGGTTTGATGATCTGCATCGTGTCATAAATTCCTAAACCCGCGTATACACTTCCGCCCGGAGAATTAATATAAATCTGAATATCCTTGGAAGCATCAGAACTTTCTAAAAACAAAAGCTGAGCTGTTACGATATTGGCTACCTGATCGTCGATTCCTGTTCCGAGGAAGATAATTCTGTCCATCATCAGACGCGAGAAAACGTCCATTTGCGCAACGTTTAAACGTCTTTCCTCCATGATGTACGGGGTTAGATTGGTTGGGCCGTACATTCCCATATACTGATCCGTTGCCAATCCGCTGTTTCCTAAATGTTTAACAGAGAAATCTCTGAAATCTTTTTTTATGTCCATATTAATATTTTATTTGCTGTTATAAATCTGCATCTCAAATTTACACAAACAATATTCCACAACCAAAAATCCGACAATCTGTCACAGGATTCTGAACAGTTTTTCGTCGATTTCTTTGCGCAGATGATTCAGCGTAATGATTTTTTTATAAGTCTCCTCATTATTTTCACTGTCCGAAAGTTGAGCTTTCATATCGTTGATGATTTTAATGATGTAAGCGCGCTTATGACGAAAAATTACATCCTGCACAATTTTCGGAACTACTTCTTCTTCTCTGCTGAAAAAAATCTGGTATTTGCCCCAATCGCTGTTCTCATAAGGTTCTACCAGCGCATCTGCAATTCTTCCGGTAATCTGGTCATCCATCAAGGTCATGAAAAAATTCCCCGAACGCAGTTCATTTTTCCCGATTCCTTCTTTAATCTCGCTGATGATTTTCTGATTCAGAACCGACTGGATTTCGCAGTCATCTTCCTCTAAATGTCCCATAATTTCTTCAATTACGGTAATCTGATAGGCATTATTCTCCTCATCTGTTCTGTCGAGCACTCTGTCCCCATATTTCAGCATCAGTTCAACCAGTTTTTCTTCCAGAATCAATAATGGATTAATGGTTTCAAAAGGCTCCGTAACTTTCTCCAGCTTTACCTGCGCAGGTTTTTCCTGTCTTTGCTGCGGAGAAGTTTGATGTTTCTGAACCTGTTTCTGAACATTGAGCTCATTAAAAAGCGACTGTTCCGAAATTCCGAATTTCGCAGAAACTTCCTTTAAATAAACTTCCTGTTTCAGCGCGTTCTGAACGAATGCTACTGACTTTACAATATCCCTTATCGACTCTGCTTTTTTAATTGGATCATTGCCAGCTTCTTTCAGTAAAATCTCAGCTTTAAAATCAATAAAATCCTTCGCTTCATTTTTAATGAAATTTTCCACATATTCCTGCGGATGTTTTCTTGAAAACGAATCGGGATCGTCACCATCCGGAAAAAGCAAAACACGGATATTCATTCCCTCCGAAAGCAGCATATCGATACTTCTGAAACTCGCTTTAATTCCCGCAGAATCACCGTCAAAAAGGATCGTTACATTTTCTGTAAGCCTTTTAATCAGCTTAATCTGTTCCACGGTGAGCGCAGTTCCGGAACTTGAAACAACATTTTCAATTCCTGCCTGATGAAGCGCGATTACGTCCATATAACCTTCCACCAAAAGACACAGATTATTTTTAGAAATCTCCTGTTTGCTTTGGTTTAAACCGTAAAGAACATTTGATTTATGGTAAATCTCTGTTTCCGGCGAATTGAGATATTTCGCGGTTTTAATATTGTTCCGAAGGATTCTGCCACCAAAACCTAAAACTCTCCCGGAAAAACTATGAATGGGGAAAATAACCCGTTCGCGGAAACGGTCGACACCTGTCGGCGTGTTTTCCGGAAAAATAGACAGTCCGGATTTCTCTAAAATTTCTTTGGAATAGCCTTTTTCTAAAGCAAATTTGGTGAAGGTATCTTTCTGCTCCGGCGAATAACCTAACTGAAATTTCCGGATGATATCATCGCGAAGTTCACGCTCCTTGAAATACGAATATCCCACTGTTTTTCCCTCTTCAGTTTCAAAAAGCTGCTGCTGGAAAAAATCATTCGCGATTTCATGAATTTTATAAAGAATCTCTTTATCCGTCTGGGACTGCTTTTCGTCCTCGGAAAGTTCGCGGCGGTCTTCTTCAATTTCGATTCCGTACTTTTTGGCAGCGTGGCGAAGGGCTTCAGGATAAGTGAAATTTTCAATTTCCATGAGGAAAGAAATGGCTGTACCCCCTTTTCCACTGGAAAAATCTTTCCAGATTTGCTTACTTGGTGAAACGATAAAGCTGGGCGACTTTTCTTCATGAAAAGGACTCAGACCTTTGAAATTGGATCCTGCTCTTTTCAGCTGCACGTATTCGCCAATGATTTCTTCCACCCGAATTGTGGAAAATATTTTATCGATAGTCGCTTTAGAAATCATTCGGTAAAAATAGGAAATTACTGGTTGAAATCTTAAAATACCTCCAAACTTTTAGGCACTCGCTTCACCTGCGACTTCAAATTTTCAGTATTTTTGATGAAATTTTTAATTCATGCAAAAACTCTGCATTGTTCTGCTGATCTTCATTAACACATTCTTCTCAGCCCAAAAAAAATACGTCCTTGTACTTCATGGAGGCGCAGGAACCATTACCCGGGAAAACATGACCGCCGAAAAAGAGAAAGCGTACCGTGCAAAACTTACCGAAGCGCTGAAAGCTGGCTACGCAGAAATCATGAAAGGGAAATCGTCAGTTGACGCCGTGGCTGCAGCGATAATTATTATGGAAGATTCTCCCCTATTCAACGCGGGTAAAGGTGCTGTATTCACTTCTGACGGAAAAAATGAACTCGATGCTGCTATCATGTTTGGAAAAGATAAATCAGCCGGTGCAATCGCTGGTGTTCACACGGTTAAAAACCCAATAAAAGCAGCGATTGCTGTAATGAAGAACAGTGAGCATGTAATGATGATCGGTGAAGGTGCCGAAATTTTTGCCAGGGAACAGGGTTTAGAAATTGTAAATCCCGACTATTTCTGGACTAAAGACCGCTGGGAAATTTTACAGAAACTTAAGCAAAAAGAAGCGCTCAAAAATCCTTTAAAAACTTCACAAAACCATCTTCCTGAATCTTATGAAGTCGATCAGAAATTCGGAACTGTCGGCGCCGTAGCTTTAGATAAAGACGGTAATATCGCTGCAGGCACTTCCACTGGTGGAATGACCAATAAAAAATTCGGCAGAATCGGCGATGCGCCCATTATCGGCGCAGGAACCTATGCCAATACTCAGGTTGGAATTTCAGCGACCGGATGGGGTGAGTTTTTCATCCGTACTACCGCTGCCAGAACTCTTGCAGCTAAAATGGAATATCAAAATAAAGATATAAAATCTGCGGCCGGGGAAGTTATCGCTGAAATTGAAAAAATGGGCGGGGACGGAGGTCTTATCGCACTGGATAAAGACGGAAATATTGCCATGCCTTTCAACACAGCCGGCATGTACCGCGGCGCAGTAACCGAAAACGGACACGTTGAAATCGAAATCTACAAATAGAATCAAAGAAATAATGGAATTCAAAATCAGTAAAATTGAAGACTGGCAAAAAGTAGTAGAGGAAATTCTGCCTCAGCTTCAGCACAATATTCTTCTTTTAAAAGGAAATCTTGGCGCCGGCAAAACTACTTTCACTAAATTCCTGTTGAAAAACATGGGCAGCAGCGACGAAGTTTCTTCGCCAACCTACGCGATTGTGAACGAATATCATTTACCGAAAGGCAATATTTTCCATTTCGATCTCTACCGCATGAAAAACATTGTTGAAGTACATGACATCGGAATTGAAGAATATCTGGACAACGCTCTGCTGTGCATTATCGAATGGCCCGAAATTTACGAAGACGAACTTGCATATCTGCCTCACCACGAAATAAAAATAACTGTGAATGATGAAGAAAGGGCTGTAGTTTTCAGGTAAATTTTAATTCTGATAATCATTAAATCATTGTATCTTTGTGGCTTTATTTATCGACTATCAATAACTTATCCCTTGCATGAGCAAGATCATAAATAATGAGCAGTACAAATATTTTCACTCCTTTTTCTGAGCAGGAATTAATGCCGCAGGAAGAAAAACTGGAAGTAATAAAAAAAGGAAAACAGTTTGCGATCGGAGTACCGAAAGAGACCTGTCTCAATGAGCGCAGAACTTGCTTAACTCCCGACGCAGTACAGGTTTTGGTAGAACACGGTCACCATATCGTCGTGGAATCCGGTGCCGGTGAAGGATCTTTCTTTACAGATCTGCAATATTCTGAAGCCGGCGCACAAATTACCCAAAATCCTCAGGAAGCTTTTCAGCAGGACCTCGTTCTTAAGATTAACCCGCCCACCACCGAGGAAATTGAGTTTTTAAAGCCCTGCACTTATTTAATTTCCGCACTGCAGATTAATTTGCGGGATCAGGAATATTTTAAAAAACTTGCCGAGAAGAAAATTAACGCCATTGCATTCGAATTCATTGTTGATGAATATAAGCAGCTTTCACTCGTGCGTCTTATTGGTGAAATTGCAGGTAATATTTCTATTCTCTACGCTGCAGAACTTCTTGCGCTTTCGAACGGTTTAATGCTGGGTGGGATTACCGGAGTACGGCCGACCGAAGTAGTAATCCTCGGCGCAGGAATCGTAGGTGAATTTGCTACCAAAGCAGCTTTAGGACTAGGTGCAAGTGTAAAAGTTTTCGATAATTCACTTTCAAAACTCCGCAGACTTCACATGATGGTTGACGGTAGAGTTCCAACTTCCATCATCGATCCAAAGGAACTTTCAAAAAGTCTAAAAAGAGCCGACGTTGTAATTGGTGCACTTTCAAAAATAAGCCTCTGCCCGATCGTCACAGAAGAAATGGTTTCTAAAATGAAAAAAGGGAGCGTAATTATCGACGTGACCATTGACAACGGAAAAGTGATCGAAACATCTGAGCTTACCGATATGGAAAATCCGTATATCATCAAACATGGTGTGATACACTGCGGCTTACCGAATTTAACCTCGAAAATGCCGCGAACTACCACAAAAGCGGTTTCTAATTTCTTTCTAAGTTATCTGCTTAATTATGATGAAGAAGGCGGTTTCGACAATATGCTGATCCGCAAAAATGAAATGAAACAGTCGCTTTATATGTACAAAGGGCGTCACACCAAAAAACTGATCTGCGACCGCTTCAACCTAACCTATCATGACATCAATCTTCTAATTTTTTAAATGAGAAAATTAAAATTCTTCCTTATCGGTCTTATCCCGGGATTATTACTCGTATTTTTTATTCTGAATAAAAAAGGCGCAAGCTGCAGCGGTTATTTGCCGAATTCGCGGGTAATCGCCGAAACTCTTTCCAAGGAAATGGTTTACAGTCCTGCTTTTGCGGCTTCCATGAAGGAAAATAACATTGACGAAAAATTTCTGAAAGACAGCATTATCACAAAAAGCAAAGTTGATTTCGAGAGAAGTCAGGCTCAGAAACAGCCATGCCCTTCTTACATTCTGGTATATCCGGAGAAGACTCCAAGGTTCGAAATCAGTTATGAAAAATGCAAGGAGGAGAATACTTTCCATAGCTTAAAGAAGCTCAGGTAGATTACTTTAAGCATTTAATCACATTTTTTAAAGATGAAAATCTCCATTATCGGTGTCGGATTAATCGGTGGCTCAATGGCCCTTAAACTGAAAGCAAAAGGTTATGCTTCTCATGTTTTTGGTGTCGACCAAAATGATAGTCACCTTCTTGAAGCCAAAAAACTGGGCATTATTGATGAAATTGCTACCCTGGAATACGCAGCAGTAAATTCAGATTTAGTTATTATTGCTATTCCGGTTGATGCCGCAAGAAAAGTTCTGCCCGCAGTTTTAGATCTGATTGATCAGAAGCAAACGGTGATGGATGCGGGTTCTACAAAGTCAGGCATTGTAAATTCGGTAAAAGGTCATCCAAACAGGAACCGTTTTGTAGCATTTCACCCGATGTGGGGAACCGAAAATTCAGGACCTCAAAATGCGTTGTCTGAAAGCTTTTCGGGTCGCGCTGCCGTAATCTGTGACAGCGAGCATTCTGCGCAAGATGCGCTAAAGACCGTGGAAAGTATCGCCGAAAATCTTGAAATGCATTTAATCTATATGAATGCCGAAGATCATGATGTTCATACGGCCTATATTTCGCACATTTCCCATATCACATCTTACGCACTTGCCAATACAGTTTTAGAGAAAGAACGTGAAGAAGACACCATTTTTCAGTTGGCCAGTACCGGTTTTTCGAGTACGGTCCGTTTGGCAAAATCGCATCCGGAAATGTGGGTGCCGATTTTTAAACAAAACAAAGAAAATGTACTGGATGTACTGAATGAGCATATTTCCCAGCTCCGAAAATTCAAATCAGCGCTGGAAAAAGAAAATTACGAACTTCTGGAAGATCTCATTAGAAACGCCAATAAAATCCGCGGAATTTTAGATAAATAATTGATCTGAAATTAACACTCTGCCACGTTCACCGCAATCGCCAAGCCACCTTCTGACGTCTCTTTGAACCTGTCGCTCATGCTTTGAGCCGTATCCCACATCGACTGAATGACCTGATCAAGTGAAACCTTTGCTTTTGCCGGATCTGATTCTATCGCAATATTTGCAGCGGTAATCGCCTTAATAGCCCCCATGGAATTTCTTTCAATACAAGGAATTTGAACCAGTCCGGCAATCGGATCACACGTCATACCCAAGTGATGTTCCATAGCGATTTCTGCCGCCATAAGCACTTGTCCAGGACTTCCCCCCATAATTTCCGTCAGTCCTGCCGCCGCCATTGCTGACGAAACGCCAACTTCTGCCTGACAACCGCCCATTGCTGCGGAAATGGTTGCATTTTTTTTGAATAATGTCCCTATTTCACCTGCCACCAAAAGAAAACGAATAATATCTTCATCATTACGATGTTCGGTGAAAGCCTGCGAATACATCAAAACTGCCGGAATTACGCCGCTTGCACCATTAGTTGGTGCTGTGATGATCCGTCCGAAACTTGCGTTTTCTTCGTTCACCGCCAAAGCAAAGCACGAAACCCATTTGTTGATATTGGTAAAAGTTTCTTCCGCATCCACAACAAGGTTAAACCATTCGTCCATATTGCTGTAGGTTTTTTCGCCAAGAAGTTTTCGGTTTAAACCCGCAGCGCGGCGCGTCACATTTAATCCCCCCGGCAAAATACCGTCTTTAGTCACACCTTTATAGATACACTCTTTAATCTGCTGCCAAATGTAGAGCGCTTCCTGCTCGGTCTCTTCTTTGGGGCGCCAGGATTCTTCGTTCAGGAAAATTAGATCTGAAATCTTTTCCAGATTAAGTTTCTGAATATTTTTAATGAGATCATCACCGTTATGACAGGGATAAAGGGTTCTTATGCAGTGATTTTCGTACGAGTTCTCTTCCTGAGTTGCAATAAATCCGCCTCCAATAGAATAATAGTCCTGAGTAATGGTTTCACCATTTTCAAAAACAGCTTTAAATATCATCCCGTTGGGATGAAAATCCAGAGATCGCTGTTTATTGAGAATTAAATTGTGTCCATAAACAAACGGAATTACTTTTTCCCCGCCCAGATTAATCTGGCTGGAAGATTTAATGGTTTCAATTTTGGAATCGATTAAGGGAGTATCGATGAGTTTAAAGTTTTCTCCTGAAAGGCCCAGCATTCCGGCAATATCGGTACCGTGGCCAATTCCGGTTTTAGCCAGCGATCCAAAAAACTCAACAAAAACTTCTTTAACATCGGAAATCTGATGGGTCCTGCGAATTAAATTTAAAAAACTCTCTGCCGCATTCCATGGGCCCATGGTATGAGAACTTGAGGGACCGATACCGACTTTAATGATTTCAAAAACACTTATTGACTGCATAATACTGCAAAAATAACCTTTTATTGGTTACCAAAATCACTAAAAAAACATACTGAAGCAAAAATGTCTTAAGCAACATAATTCATGTGGAATTTCAGCGGATTTTCATAAAATAATGAGTAAATTCGATAAGGTAAATTACGGTCTGAATAACATTTTTTTTCCTTCGGACATGCTTCTTTTCAATCACATACTAAAACCTTTAAAATCATTTCTTGTAGAAATAGGTGAACTGAGTTATTTTGCAGGTCGGTTTCTCAGGGAAGTATTAAAGAAACCGTACGAATTTCCGGAATTTCTGAAACAGTGTTTTTATATCGGGAACCGTTCGCTGTTTCTGGTAACGGTAACAGGACTCATTATCGGTTTGGTCTTCACACTTCAGACTCGGCCAACTCTGGCGGAATTCGGTGCTGTATCAATGATTCCGGCGATGGTGAGTATTTCAATTATCCGCGAAATCGGCCCAATTATTACCGGACTGATCTGTGCAGGGAAAATCGGATCAGGTATAGGCGCCGAAATTGGGTCCATGCGGGTTACAGAGCAGATTGATGCCATGGAAGTTTCCGGCACAAATCCTTTTAAATATCTTGTAGTCACGCGAATTCTGGCGACCACTATGATGCTTCCGATTCTTGTCATTTACAGCGATTTTATTGCCATTCTTGGATCTTATTTGGTTGAAAACACCAAAGGAGAGGTATCCTTTACCCTATATTTCAATCAGGTTTTTAATCACCTGGAATTCACCGACTTGATTCCCGCCACCCTCAAAAGTTTCTTCTTCGGTTTTGCAATAGGTCTTGTGGGATGTTTTAAAGGTTATTTCTGTCAGAAAGGAACCGAAGGCGTGGGAATCGCAGCCAATTCGGCCGTTGTTTATTCTTCGATGTTTCTTTTCCTTATCGACTTTATTGCGGTACTGATCACCAATATTTTTGTAACATAAAATGAGAACTGAAGGGCCAATAAAAGTATTAATTAACATCCAGAATCTTAAAAAAAGATTTGGTGACAATCTCGTGCTCGATGATTTTAATCTCACGCTGAATGAAGGTGAAAACCTCGTGATTATGGGAAAATCCGGGTCCGGAAAATCGGTAATGATTAAATGCCTGATCGGTCTGGAAATTCCCGACAGCGGATCAATTGAAATTATGGGTCAGGAAATCAACAGTTTGAGCCGCGAAGATTTTGACGAACTTCGTACTGAAATCGGCTTTTTGTTTCAGGGAAGCGCTTTATATGATTCTATGTCGGTAAGAGAAAATCTGGAATTCCCGTTGCGCAGGCACACTAAGAAGTTCGGTAAATTGACTGATGCTACTCCACTCGTGATGCACGCATTGGAAAATGTAGGCCTTGCGGATGCCGTAGATTTAATGCCGAATGAACTTTCCGGCGGAATGAAACGCAGGATTGCTTTGGCCAGAACATTAATTCTTCAGCCCAAAATTATTATTTATGATGAACCGACAACGGGTTTGGATCCGATTACCGCGAAAGAAATCATTATCCTGATGAAATCCATTCAGGAAAAATATAACACTTCATCGATCATTATCACGCATGATGTAGATTGTGCCAGAGTAATTTCGAACAGGATGATTTTATTGATCGATGGAAAAAATTACGCTGAAGGAACTTTTCAGGAACTTTCTGCCTCGCATGATCCGAAGGTAAAGGCGTTTTTTAAATAATTTGAAAAGATGGAAAAATCAGCATCACAAAAATTAAGACTCGGCTTATTTGTCCTCATAGGCTTTCTCATTTTCACCCTTACCGTTTATTATATCGGAAGCAAGCAGCAGCTATTTGGCAAAACCGAAATATTGAAAGCCAATTTCAACAATGTAAATGGTCTGCAGCCTGGGAATTCCGTGCGGTTTTCAGGGATTAATGCCGGTTCTGTAAAAAAAATCAAAATTATCAGTGATACATTGATCAGCGTGGAAATGAATATTGACTCGGAGGTGTTCAGATTCATTAAAAAAGATGCACAGGCAAGTATCGGCAGTGATGGATTGGTAGGTAACATGGTCGTGAATATTCTTCCCGGAACCGGAAACATGCCGTCAGTAAAAAGCGGTGATTTAATCCAAAGCGAGAAAAAAGCAAGTGCTGAAGATTTATTGAAAACGCTGAGTAAAACCAACGAAAATGCACAAGCGATTACCCGAAACTTCCTTGAAATATCAGAAAAAATTAATGAAGGTAATGGAACTTTGGGAATGCTTCTGAACGACGAAAACGCGGGAAATGATTTGAAAAACAGCGTCAGTGATTTGCGTGCGAGCATCGTTTATTTAAAATATTCAACCAAAGGAACTACTCACACGATTAATCAACTCAACCAAATGATTTCCGGACTCGACAGAAAAGAAAATATGATAGGAGTTCTGAAAGACAGCGCTGTTGCAAACAGAATAAAAAAAGTAATTGTAAATCTTGATCATTCATCGGCTAACATCAACCGGACCGTTGATAACCTGAACGCCACAATTAGTAATGCAAAAAATGGCAAGGGAGCCATTAATTATCTTTCCAATGATACGGTTTTGGTGAATAATATAGATTCCACCATGAGCAATATCAATAAAGCAAGCTACAACCTTAATCAGAATCTGGAAGCTTTGAAGCACAATATTTTTTTCAGAGGTTATTTCAAAAAACTGGAAAAACAGAAAAAGCTTCAGACAGAACAGAAATGAACGGATTAGCGGGATTTTTCCGGTTATGCATGGTTTTTGTAAAGATATTTTAAAGATTAAACTATGGCGACACTTCCTGAAAAATTCAGTAATTACACAAAATTTATTTCCTTCATTTTAAAATACTGGAACAGCGACGTCTTTAAAGCGGCAAGTGACAATGCGCTGAACAATGACAACACCGATGATTCCGAACACGATTACGATAATCCCCAGGAACTCGCGGAAGACCTTAAAAACATGGGTCCAACCTATGTAAAACTGGGCCAGCTACTCTCTACAAGGCCGGACCTGATTCCGGAACCTTATTTAAAAGCGCTTGAATCACTGCAGGATAATGTAGAGGTAATTCCATATTCCGAAGTTCAAAAAATCGTGGAAGATGAAATTGGTCAAAGAATTTCCAAAGCATTCGAGAGTTTTGATACAGAACCGCTTGCCAGCGCGTCTATCGGGCAGGTACATCTTGCTGTGTTGCGCTCCGGAAAAAAAGTGGCGGTGAAGATTCAGCGGCCGGGCGTACGCACTAATTTTATTGAGGATCTCGACACCCTTAAAGAACTGACCGATGTTGCCGTAAAACACAGTAAAACTGCAAAAAAATATGCAGTAAACGATATTTTAGATGAAATTAGATATATTCTCCTGCAGGAACTGGATTATGTGAAAGAAGCAGAAAATTTGGTCGCCCTGGGCAATAACATGCAGAAATATCCGCATATTGTAGTTCCACAACCGGTAGAAGGATATTCAACCTCGAAAATCCTCACAATGGATTATATCGACGGGCAGAAAATTACAACGATTTCTCCCGTTTCGAGGATCGAGACCAATTACAAACCCTTGGTAGATGAGCTGGTTGCGGCGTATCTCAAACAGATTATTATTGATGGTTTTGCCCATGCAGATCCACATCCGGGGAATGTTCACCTTACTAAAGATCACAAAATTGCGCTCATGGATTTGGGAATGGTCGCGAAATTTGGTCCCGATCTGCGTGAAAATATTCTGAAATTACTAATCGCCATCAGCAAATTCAACGGGGAAGAAACAGCGAATGTTCTTCTTAAAATGAGCGAGTACGACAAAAATGCGGATTTGGCTGATTTCAGAAAACAAATCAACCGCGTTGTGCTGGATTCGCAGCATAAAACCGCAAAAGACATGCAGACAGGAAGATTGCTTATCCAAATGAATAAAATCGCGGCGGAAAAAGGAATCAAACTTCCGGTGGAACTTAATATTCTGGGGAAAATCCTGATGAATATGGATCAGATCGTCGCGGTTCTTACGCCTGATTACGATTTGCAGCGCGCGATCGAAAGGAATGTGGAGAAAATGATGCAGAAAAAAATGCTGGAAGAGTTAAAGCCTAAAAATTTCTTTGCAGAAGCGCTTGAAGCTAAAAAACTGACAGAAAAACTCCCCGAAAGACTTAATATTATTACAGAAAGACTTGCGAACAACGAATTTGAAATCAAAATCGATGCGATTGATGAACAGCGGCTTACCGACGGTTTTCAGAAGGTCGCCAACAGGATTTCCATTGGACTTATTATCGCAGCGCTTATCATCGGCGCGGCATTGCTGATGAGAATTCCATCAACTTTTGTAATTTGGGGTTACCCCGCACTGGCAATGATTCTCTTCTGCGCCGCTGCGGTTATCGGATTTTGGCTGGTGCTGAAAATGATGTTGAAAGACGAAGATTTAAAACTCAGAAAATAGCTCAGACGAAAATCTTGCTCAAAAGTTCAGAAACTTCACGGTGTTTTGTGGCGGGAAACAGGTGCGTACCGTTTTCAATGATATAATTCGGTTTCGAATATTTGATAGGAAAAACAATGTCTTTATCTGCCAGGATCTGGATGACTTTCGGGTTTTCTTTAAACTTCCACTCAGCAATTTTCTCGATGCTCCATTTCAGATAATACGGATCGCGTACGGTGAAATAATCCATCAGTTTCGGATTTTTAGGATCAAAAAACTTTCTGATAAAGGAATACGCCAGTGCCGATTTCTCGGTGAAGATATTTTCAGGCAGGTATTTCGGAATTCTCGTGATTTCGCCTACTTTAATGAAGCGTGATTTCTCACGGTCAGATTTTATACTTCCTAAAATTACGATCTTTTCGGCGGGCTTAATTTTATCAATTTCCTGCACCATAATCCCACCAAAAGAATAGCCGAGTAAATAAAACGGCTCGGAATCATCGATTTTTTCTGCCATTCTTTCTACATAATGGTGAAAAGTTTCGCCTCTTTCCGGCAGCAGCCAATCGATGAACACAACTTCAAGATTTTGGGGGAATTTAAGTTTTTCAAGCACTTTAAAATCTGCACCCAAACCGCTGATGACATAAATTTTCATAATGTAAAAATAAAAAAAAGAGCAGTGAAAACTGCTCTTTAACATTAATATTTTTGCTACTTATTTTGCTGTTACTTTTACAAGCATATCAATATCATCTTTTACCAGAACGTCTTTCATAGCTGCTTTGTACGCAACGTCAAACTTCTGTCTGTCGAAAGAAAACTTGTCCGATACCAAACTTACAATCCCTTTACTGTGCGAAATTTTCGCCGGGAAGGAAACCGCATTCGTCTTTCCTTTTACAGTAAGATTTCCGGTTACGATATAATTAAAGATTTTATCGTTGTTTTTCTTTAGAGAAGTGATGGTATAGGTGGCTGTTGGATATTTATCAACTTCGAAGAAATCTCCGTTTTTCAGATGATTGTTTAATTTCGTCTGTGATTCTCCGGATAAATCAGTGGCGTTAATGGTAGTCATATCCAAAACAAAAGTTCCGCCTACCACATTGTTTCCTTTCATCATCAGATTTCCGGATTTTACATCTACAGTTCCATCATGAGATGATGCCTGAGTCTTTGCTATTTTGTAACCCCACCAGTGAACATCTGATGCTAACACTTTTTTCGACTGCCCGAAAGCTAAACCTCCGGCTAAAACTGCAAATAATGCTAATTTCTTCATTGTAATATTTTTAATCCTGGCAAAACTAAGCTTTGAATTTCAAAAAAACCAAAGTATTGATATAGAAAATACTTTTTGCAGCAATTTATAAGGTAAACAGTCACCTTTCAAGAATCGTAAATATAAAAAACTCCGGCGCTAACCGGAGTTCAGTATAGAATCACTTCATTATTCTTCGTAAAATGCGGCGTAAAGTGCAGCACCATTAATAATAGTTTTCTGATCTTTTACGAGGTAAATGGGGATATCTTTTAATACGACTTCCATTTTATCACTTACGATAAAGTTCTTGTAAAATTTATCGTTATTAAGGAATTTCTGAAGCATTACCGGAATATCTCCCGTTAAGAATAATCCTCCCGTTGCTTTCAGTTTCAGAACCAAACTGTTCGCCTCGCGTGCAAGAAAAATGATAAAGGTATCGATGGTCATATTGCAGATTCGGTCGCGATTTTCCAAGGCTCCGTTGATGATGGCTTCGGTAAAGTTACCGGCTTCGATTTCTTTAGTAAGCCATTCCGGCTGTTTCTGCTGTTTAACATCTCTTAAAAATCTGTAGATATTGAATAGTCCGGAGGTTGAAAGTACTGACTCCCAGGTTACAATACCGTAAATTTTTTGCAGAAACTGGTAAAATTCCACCTCATCACTTGTACGCGGCGAGAATTCGCAGTGTCCACCTTCGGTTGCAAATGGTCTCAGACACTCCCCGTCCCAAAACAATCCTGCTTCTCCCAAACCTGCTCCCGGCGCCAAAACGGCAACATTTCCGGGAACGAAATCATCTGAGTTATGAATGGTAAGGAAACAGCTTTCATCATCATTTCCCAATCCATAAGCAGATGCTTCTAAATCATTGATGAGGTAGACTTTGTTGACATTCGTTTGTCTTTTAATTTCCTCAGCATCCAGTTTCCAGGGAAGCCTTTGCGGTTCACTTTTCCCTGCGATCACAGGTCCCGGAACAGCTACAGCGATTTTCGCGATATGGGAAAGGGAATGATCCGAAATGAAACGGTTTGCCATATCGGAAAAAGAGGCAAAATCCTTGGTTGTATAAGTTGCTTCTTTGTGGGTATTAACCTTATTATTCTCAGTACTATATAAGGCAAAATACGTCATTTCCCGGCGGATATCTGCTGAAATCAAAGAAATACCTCCGTTTCCGTCAGCATGTAAAGCGGGTAAATATAGTTTGAATTTATTTTTAGAGTCCATCTTTTTAATGTATCAACCAAAGATAATAATTGTTTTGAGAAAACGTGAAAAAAAACCTTCTTAAAAGAAAATTTAAGAAGGTTTTATCCTCAGAATTGAGTCAGTTTATTATTTACCCAAAGGAATATTATAACCAACACCTACACCGATTGCACCTGCATTGTATTTTTGATCACCAATCTCTCCTTTGTCACCTGTAAAGGTTTTTTGGTATTGAAGAGCGAAGTTCCAGTCTCTGTTGTGGTAACCGATTTCCGGTTTAATGTAGAAACCACCGTCTGGTCTGTCAACTGTACTGTTTGCAGCAACTTTATCATCACCGACGATGAAACCGTAACCTAAATCAGTTCCCAGGTAAAAACCTGTCTGTTTCGGATAAACTCTGATTAATGCTGCTACCGGCACTACACCGAAATCATTATTATCGATTGCTCCGTTTTCCTTACCAAAGAAATGGCTGTATCCCGTTGCGATACCTAAACCAAATCCCGGAGTTACCAAATTTTGATAAGATAAATCTAAACCTAGAGTTCCACCGGCATTTTCAGCAGGAACAGCAATACCGCCATTAACTCCAACTTTAAGCATGTTTCTCATATCTGCACTTTGTGCACTCACTAAACCTGCTGTCATTAATCCTAATGCAAGGATTGTTTTCTTCATTGATTTCATAATTTTAAATTTTAATTTTACATGGAATCTACTTGTCAAAATCGTGCCAAAACTAGTTGACAGTAGCGATCCAGCCTACATAACCGGTGGTATTATTATGAAAATCAATTAATTATAAGCGCGAAAAAATTAAACATGCATTTATATTTTTTAAGACATTTGATATGACATTTTTGACGTTCTTGAATTTTTTAGAAAAAAAATGAGCCATATTTTACAATACAGCTCACAATTGATTTTTTTTGAAAGATCAAAGACTTTCCAAAGTCGCTTTCATATCATTATAACCACCTCCGTTGTAAACATCAGTCATTCCTTCGGATTTAAAGTAATCAACAGCTTTACCGCTTCGGTTTCCGCTTCGGCAGAAGAAAATCTTGGTTCCGCTTAAATTCAGAATTTCCTGCTTGCGTACTTCAAGTTCACCTAAGGGAATATTCTGTGCTTCTTCAATGTGGCCATCCATCTCTAATTCCATGGGTTCGCGCACATCGATCAAATGGTAATTCTTGCTCTGTAAAACTTCTACTAATGACATAACTTTATATTTTAATTTATTTTTTCGGGAATACTTACTTTCCCTCTTCAGACTATAGCAAATTTATGAAATAATGTTAGTTTTGCACTAATAAAATGAGCACTTTACCAGAAAAATATTCCACCTTAATTAAAGCGAAAGCCCAGAAATTTGGATTTCAGAGTTGTGGTATTTCGAAGGCCGGTTTTCTGGAAGAAGATGCCAAACCGCTCGAAGTGTGGCTACAGAAAAATTACCACGGCGAAATGTCTTATATGGAAAACCATTTCGACAAAAGACTGAATCCTACTCTACTTGTGGAAGGCTCTAAATCGGTTATTTCGCTTTCGTATAATTATTTTCCCGACCAGAAACTATCAGCGCTAGACAATTTTAAAATCTCGAAATACGCTTACGGCGAAGATTACCATGAAATCATTAAAGGTATTCTGCAGGAATTGGTAGCGGAGCTGAAGGAGGAAATCGGCGATTTTCACTGCAGGGTTTTCACAGATTCAGCTCCAATTCTTGAACGAAGCTGGGCAAGAAAAGCGGGCATCGGCTGGGTTGGTAAAAACGCAAATCTCATCACCAAGCAAAGCGGCTCCTTTTACTTTCTGGCTGAAATCATCTGCGATCTGCCACTTTCGGAAGATTCACCAACCACAGATCACTGCGGCACCTGTACCAAATGTATAGAAGCCTGCCCGACCGACGCAATTGTTTCCGATAAGATCATCGATGGAAGCAAATGTATTTCTTATGCCACGATTGAGCTGAAAAATGATATCCCGGAAAGTTTCAACGGGAAACTTGAAGACTGGATGTTTGGCTGCGATATCTGCCAGGATGTGTGCCCATGGAACCGCTTTTCTGTACCTCATCATCAGGAAAAATTCAAACCTAATCAGTTCCTCCTGAATTACAGAAAACAGGAATGGAAAGAGCTTACACAGGAATTATTTTCAGAAATCTTCAGGAAATCGCCGGTTAAAAGAACCAAGTTTGCAGGACTGAAACGGAATATCGATTTTTTGGGTGAGTAGACCTTAATGGAAAATGAAGATCTCCCAAAGTATTTGAATAAATAATCCCAACTATCTCAGGATCTTTTGATTTTTAAAGAATAAAGATCAGCGTCTTTTCTGAGTCCTTTTCGGAGCCACTTTTACACGGACTTTTAATTTCTTTTGAGTTTTACATTTTTTCAGCATAAATGATATTATTTACGCTAATAAATTTAGAAATAATTTTAATATTCCAAATAGGTTTTAAAAAAACTTTATTATTAATTTTATTTACATTTGAAAAATGAAGAGATTTTTTCTTGTGATCTTCAAAACGATTGGGATCATCCTGGGCATTGCCGCCTTTTATTTACTTTGTGGATTCCTTATTCCTTATATCAAAGTTCCAGAAAAAACCGTAACGCAAACGAAGTATATTGATATTTATATTCTGACCAACGGAGTTCATACTGATTTGGTTGTTCCCGTGAAATCAGAAGAAATTGACTGGAGCAAAGAAATCCTCTTTGAAAATACACTTTCAAAAAAAACCGACTTCAAATATTTATCTATCGGTTGGGGTGATAAAGGTTTTTATCTGGATACACCAACATGGGCTGAACTAAAACCTTCCACAGCGGTAAAAGCAGCTTTCTGGATGAGCGAATCGGCGATGCACTGCACCTTCTACGAAAATATGGCTGAGGACGAGGACTGCAAAAAATTAACCCTTACCCGCGAACAGTATCGTGCTTTGATTTATTTTATAAGAGACAAATTCGACCGCGACCAAAACGGGAAACCTATTCTGATAAAAACCGACGCCGTATACGGAAAAAATGACGCTTTTTATGACGCCAAAGGAAGCTACAGTTTTCTGGATACCTGCAATACGTGGGCAAATAACGGCCTTAAAGCAGCGGGACAGAAAGCCGCACTCTGGACTCCAAGCGACCGGGGAATTTTTCAGCATTATGAATAAAAAAAACTCCCTACGAAGGGAGTTTAACATTAAACATTATTTATAAAAATATAAAATACTGTAATAATTACTTAATCTTTAATCGCAAGACTGAAAAACAGATCAAGTTCATCTTTCACATATACCATACCGCCCATTTTTTTAGGGGGTACGATGT
Organism: Flavobacteriia bacterium; assembly: GCA_015999765.1. Classification (GTDB taxonomy): domain Bacteria; phylum Bacteroidota; class Bacteroidia; order Flavobacteriales; family Weeksellaceae; genus Kaistella. Next base: position 68,772 of record JAECQR010000003.1, on the reverse strand, counting down.
TAAAGTCTGAAAACTTCAATCTCTTATTGCCCACCAAACTGTTTTTGTATTCGCTGAATTCGATGCTGTACTTTTTACTTACTGTCATCATTTTAACTTCTACCGCTGCTGAAAACCTGTTGGCTCCAACTTTAGAAAAACTGATAAATTTAATTGTAAGAACCGGATACTTTTCAGAATTCAGGGTTTTGCGGAAATCCGCAGTCATAATTCTGTTTTTACAGTCGAAATCTTCAACCTGTAACTGCAGGTTCGGCAGCTGATTACCCGTAAATGAATAAATTGTTGGCGAATTTTTAAAATTGATATTGGTGCACTTGAATGTGTTTACATTCGTCCATCCGTTAATTTCCACTCCGTTCTTTTGAGCAAAGACCATTATCGGAGAGATACTGAGCAGCAGTATGGCGATTGTATTTTTCATAAGATTAAAGATAGAAAAAGGGATTGTAACAACCCCTTTTTCAAAAAATATTAAAAATTAGAAACCTATGGTTGCTTCAAACATCAACCCATTGAATTTACCACCTCTCAGTGCGCTCGTTGCACCCCAAACAGGATCGTTGTTGTATTTCTGATTGACATATTCTACTTTAGCAAGAATGTTTTTGGTCATAAACCAACCACCTGCGATGTTGAATCTGTCGATTTTTCTTTCTGCAGAAACGTCGTCGTCCTGACCGCTGATTGAGTTATATCTTCCACCTAAATAGAACTGTTCTTTGTTACCGAATCTGTAAAGCAATTCTGCTGCAAGTTGAGTGTAATCGCCATCTGTAGCTCTTTCAGTTAAACCACTTGCTTTGTTACCTGTTACATATTCATAAGCTCCGAAGAATTCAAGACCTTGATATTTTACGAATGGATTCACCTGGAAAGCCTGCATTTTTTTGAATCCTGGGTTAAATCTACCAGTTGCGTAGTTATTTGTTCCCATTAAATCGTTTTGAGTTAAAAGAACGTAGTAATATCTACCACCTGCACGGTCTGAACTGTAAAGATAACCACCTGTAGATAATCCGTTAGTCTGGATGAAAGATCCTGTTAATCTAACTCTTAGATCTTCGCTGATCTGTTTGTCGTATCCTAATTTAGCATATACTGACGGAGAGTTCCAGTTAGTTCCTTTTACTGCAGTCTGGTTTAATTTACCGTTAGATACACCCAGCATACCGATGAAGTTGTTGTAGAATAAATAACCTTCACCAAAAGCCTCTGTAGAGAAATTATCCATGATAAAGTTTCCTACAAACGGGTTATTGATGGTTTCAGCATTATCACTTCTTCTGAAATGGTAATCACCGTAGTTAATTTCATCCATACCTACTTTTACTCTGGCATGTTTCATAATATTTGCAGCGAAACCTTCTTTAATAAAATCAAGGTCATCAATTTGTATGTATCCACCTTTTACCCAAGCTTCGTTGTGGTGACGTGCAGAAAGATAAGTTCTTAAGTGCATTTTTACCCCTTTAGCCAAATATGCGTTCACATCTAAATTCGCTGTTGGCAGGTTGAAATCGCTACCCATCACCTGTAAAGTGTTGGGAGTTGTGGTTCCTGTTACTACTCCTAATGAAGGTGCTTCTGTAGAGTGATCAAGGGATTGAAACTGTAAAGCAAAATCTCCACCTACTGAAACTTTCACACCGTCGTATTCCGGAGAAACTCCTTTTGGATCTTCAAATACATTTCTGTTGGCTTTTTCAGGAGCAAGATAATCTCTCATTGAAGTGGTGGTATCCTGGGCACTCATTACGCCGGAGAATAGTACTGCAAGCATTGAAGCTCTCATTAACATAGTTTTCATATTTTTAAAATTTTAAATATATTAGTATTATTTGATTTTTAGTTGGCACTTACATTTACAGTGATTTTAATAAGGTCTCCGGTTTTCACTGTATTCATCATAAAAGATGGTGGTGTTACGCCGAATTCGCTCATTTTAATGCTTTCTGTACCTGTGATGGTATAAGCGCTACCACTTTTTGCAACGGTTACCGGGAAACTTACTGTTTTGGTAACATCTGTTACTTTTAATTTTCCTGTGATCGTTCCTTTACCGATATTTACTGAAGTCGCTGTAAAGGTGATGTTCGGGAACTTGTCTGCTTTCAGGGCTTTATGTGCATTACCGTCCATCGCACCTTTTCCGCTTTTCAAAGACTTGGCGCCCATGTTATACTGTATGTTATTGATTGCATTTCCCGCTACAGTACCGGAAAAAGTTCCTGACGTTGAAGTCATCGTCCAGTCGTGCATGGTTGAAGTACCGGAAACGGTAGTTTTTACAGTTTTACTGCTGATTGCCTGGGCGCTTGCCATTCCGGAAAATAATCCGAATGCTAAAAGCAAAATTTTGAAGTTGGTTAAATTTTTCATTGTTCTAAATTTTAATATTCTTAATAATTGTTCTCTTATTTTGTTATACAAAGATATATCGAATATTTACGAATTCACTAATATTAAGCAACATAATTACATGATATATATCTTAATAAGCAATTTTAATATTATTTAAATAAAAAAAAGTAGCGATATTTATCAATACACTAGGTATATTTAATAATACTTAATTATTAAATAATAAATCACAACATAATGTTAAATATTGTTAAACAACCCTTAAACAGGCATTTAAATAAGAATGACAGAAATCATAGAAAATTAAATTTATAATTAGAAAATTATATTAAATTGAACAGAAATGATGAGAAAAATGCAGGAATATTCAAAAAAAGATATAAAAAAACCTCTGACAATCAATGATTTCAGAGGTTTTGTACCCAGTGCCGGAATCGAACCGGCACACCTTGCGGTACTAGAGTTTGAGTCTAGCGCGTCTACCAATTCCGCCAACTGGGCTCGTAATTGGGTGTGCAAATATAGATTTTTTTTTAATTCTGAAAAATTATTTATCTAAAAAATTTCAGAATTTGCAGGTCAATAAAGCCTTTTGACGCAGAATCACAACAGTTAGAAATCAATTTCAAGACTGTCATAAGCAAGATGTACATTCTCAGGAAGCTCATCCTCAACATCTTGATGCGTCCCCAGATGATGTGAAATATGGGTGAGAAACATTTTTTTAGGTTGCAGAATTTTGAAAAGTTCCAGAACCTGTGGCAAAATAAAATGCGCCGGATGCGGTTCTTCTTTCCGGATGCAGTTTAAAATCAAAAAATCGAGATTCTTTAACTTATCCATTTGCACTTCAGGAATCGCACTTGCATCTGTAATATAGGCGAGATTTTTAAATTTAAAACCATAAATCGGCAGTCGGTAATGCATTACTTCCACAGGAGTGATCATTGCATCAAATAAATTAAAAGGTCCAGAAATGTCGTGAAGTTCAAATGATGGCGCACCGGGATACCTTTCCTCAGCAAAAGCGTAGGGAAATCTCAACTTAATCTCTTCTCCTACTCTGTTTGCACAGTAAATCGAAATATCTTTCCGGGTCCGGAAGATGAGTGGCCGCATATCATCCAGGCCAATAACGTGGTCATTATGCTCATGCGTTAACAGAACAGCATCAATGTGATCTTCGTTATTTTCGAGCATTTGCATCCTGAAATCAGGTCCGCAGTCAATCAGGATTTTTTTTCCTGAATCAGTAGTGATAAGAGCCGATGAACGGAACCGCCTGTTTTTTGTATCCGGCGAAGTGCAAACTTCGCAGTGGCAGCCAATCACAGGAACTCCCTGAGAGGTTCCGCTTCCTAAAAATTTCAACTTCATTCTTTTGAGGTTGGGTTTATTTTGGTAAATTTACACAAAATTAAGAATTGCTTGTGATTAACCAGAAATTAACACCAAAACAGAAAGCTTTAGCTATAAATCTGGACACTAATATTTACGGAACTTTTGCCGAAATTGGTGCGGGTCAGGAAACAGTTCGTCATTTTTTCAGAGCTGGCGGTGCATCCCGTACTATTGCAAAAGCAATGTCAGCCTACGACAAGGATTTCAGTGATGCGATTTACGGTAAAGAAGCGAAAAACAGGTATGTTACCCAAAACCGTCTTCGCAAGATGCTACGTTATGAAGTTGCGCTTATTGAAGAACGTTTGAACAGGGCAAATAATCCGGGCAGAAAATTCTTTTCGTATGCCAATACAGTAACCACTATTAACTTCGATAAAACGCTGAAAGGTCACGGATGGGTGGGACTGAGATTTCAACTTGACGAAAATGAGGATTACAACGAAATCGTTTTTCATGTTAAATTCAATGAAAATGATGCAACGCTGCAGCAGGAAACCTTAGGCAGCCTGGGGGTTAATTTAATTTATGGCGCCTATAATCTCTCCGATAATCCCCGGAAACTCATAGAATCTTTATATGACGATATTTCTACAGATAATGTTGAGATTGACATGATCGATTTCAGCGGTCCGGCATTTACCTATGTCGATAACCGTTTGATGAGTCTTCAACTGGTGAAAAACGGAATGACGGATGCGGTGATCTTTAATCCTGAAGGGAATAACATGCTGCCCGCAGACATTCTTTACAAAAAAAATATTTTTGCGGTACGCGGAAGTTTTAGACCTGTTACACTGGTCAATATTGATATGTTTGAGAAAGGCCTTGAAATGTTCATGAAAGATTCGTGCTGCAGTTTCGAGGAAACCGTGGTTCTTTTTGAAATTACAATTTCTAACCTTAGAGCGGCAGGAGATATCGATGAACGGGATTTTCTGGACAGAGTCGATGTTTTGGCAAAGCTAGGCTATACCGTGATTATCTCAAACTTTTCCGAATATTTCCGTTTGATTGATTATTTCGCGAACTATACCAACGGAAAAATCGGGGTTGCAATGGGCGTGAACAATCTCCTGGATGTATTTGATGAAAACTACTACAAAAGCCTTTCCGGAGGAATTCTGGAGGCGTTCGGGAAGTTCTTCAGACAGGACATGACGGTTTATCTTTATCCGTACAAAGATCCTGAAACCCACGAAATGCTTAACGCCGATAATTTAAAAGTAAGCGACAATCTCAAGGAGCTGTTTAAATACTTTAAACACAATAAAAGGATTGTTGATATCAAAGATTACAATCCGAATCACTCCGAAATCTATTCCCGGGATATCCTTAATAAAATCGCAAATCATGAATCGGGCTGGGAAATCCAGGTTCCGGAAGGCGTTGCCGAAATGATTAAGGAACGCGGAATGTTCGGCTACAAGGAAGAATTAAAACTAAAAGAGTTCTCTTAAAAAAACCAAAAAAATGTCAGAAATAAAAAAACGACTTTCTTCAATTTTAGAAAGCCCAAACCATAATACTGAGGCTAAACTTCAGAAAATATGTAAACTCCTTGACCAGGAAATTCCCTATTTTAACTGGACAGGATTTTATTTTAAAAATGGTGATAAAGATGAATTAATCCTGGGTCCTTATGTAGGTGCAGCGACAGATCACACCATCATTCCTTTTGGAAAGGGAATTTGTGGACAGGTGGCAGTTTCAAACGAAACTTTTGTAGTTCCCGATGTTCATGATCAGGACAACTATCTGAGTTGTTCGATTGACACTAAAGCCGAAATCGTGGTTCCTATTATTAAAAATGGCGAAAATATTGGCCAGATCGATATCGATTCGCACACTTTAGATCCCTTCACTGCGGAAGACCGCGAAATGCTGGAGTGGCTTTGCGATGAGATTGCAAAAATTTATTAAAGAATTATTCAACTTGAGCGGGCTAAAGCCCGCTTTATTTTTATAAAGGATTGGGTTAAGTACATACAAAAAAGTCAATCTCATTTCTCAGACAGATTGGCTATTCCCGCTGCATCCAGACGGAAAACAGTCCAGTCATCCATCGGTTTAGCACCCAGTGCCTTATAGAATTCAATAGACGGCGTATTCCAATCCAAAACTGACCATTCGAACCGCCCACAATCTTCTGCTTTTGCAATCTTAGCCAATTCTATAAGCAAAGCTTTTCCGTAGCCTTTTCCGCGATATTCAGGCTCAACAAAGAGATCCTCAAGATAAATCCCCGGTTTTCCGACAAACGTCGAAAAATTGTAGAAATACAGGGCAAAACCGACAGGTTTCCTATCTTCTTCAGCCATTAAAACCTTCGCAAAGCTTTTTGAAAATATATTTTCCTGAAGTTCCTCCACGGAAGTAATTACATCATCTTCTAATTTCTCGTACACTGCAAGTTTTTTAATTAAATCAAAAATAACGGGAGTATCGCTGGGAACTGCTCTTCGGATCTGAAACATTTTTATTAAGTTTTAAAGACAAAAATATGAATTTCTGTAAAGGCAGTCAAGATTGAATTAATGAAAATGATATAACATGTCAAAGAACTGAATCTTTTATTTCGCACTGTTCCAATTTAGATAAACATGAGCAACGGAAGGATGAACATCTTGTGAAAGCATGGCCGCAAATTCCTCATCAGTCATTTCCTGCTGATTATTTTTTAGCGCTTTCCACAATTTTTTCATTACACTTTTACCGCCTGCATTATAGATATGTTTTGCCTGAGAATGCAGCATCGACTGGTACCAGCCATAGTTCTCAGGACCCATTCCCATGGTTTCATATAATTTCTCAAAATCTGCCAGACTGGTGTATTTGTAAGCGGTACTGCCTGCATTAACAACCATATCCGGAAAGGTTTCCAAAGCAGGCAGAAGATTTTTTTGCTTTTCGGCAATGTAAGTGTGAAGCATTATATTTACAAATAGTTCTTCCATCCAGTGCCGCTGCGTTTTAAGACCAGCCTGGGAAGTATAAGAATGTCCCATTTCATGTATAGCGAGCAAATCAAAGAAAGGTTCCATGCTGTATTCACCTCCTGAAGTTCCGTATGCAGCAGTTACCCGCCTTTTCATTTCGTTTGGAAGCTTATCGGGATTTTTGAGAAAACTTCGCCAAAAATCGTTGTCTTCTGCAGCAACCGCAAGCCGAACCTTATCAATATTATGTGGAAAGCCGTAAACATCGTGCAGTGGCGGTGCGGCATATGCTTTCCAATGTTGGGGAGCAAGGATAAACATTTTTATTTGAGGCGTGAAGCCGAGTTCTTCCTTATAAAAGCGTCCCGCTTCTTCCATCTGTTGGGCAAGTTTAAGCGCCCTGTCTTCGTGACCTGCGCTGTAATAATAATTCTGGGTAAAACCTTTTAATTCCTCCAGACCCGAAACGGACGAAATATTGTTGGATTTGTTTTGTGCTAAAGTGAAACTGCAGAAAAATAAAATGAATACGCTGACAAACGCTGCTTTATGCAACTTTTTTGTAGGATTGTAGTGTTGTGCTTCCATGATTTTTTTCTCAAAGGTAGATTTGAGCCCACACGCAATCATAGTAAAAAATCGACATTTTAGATCGGAAGATCTTTCTGCATTCTGATGGGAGTTTCCAGAAGCTGCCGCGCGATCACGGAAGGATTTACACCAGCGAAAACCTTAAAATCGCGAATCAGATGCATTTGGTCGTAATAACCGGCTTCGTAACCAATTGCTGTCCAGCTCATCTCAGGGAAGTTTTCGCGCAACCGGTAAGCTTTTGAAAATTTTAAAATTCGGGAATATAATTTAGGATTCATACCGATTCGTTCCTTACAGGTTCTTTCGAACTGCTTAATGCTCATACAGGAAAGCGAAGCAGTTCCTTCAACAGATAATTTACCGTGATGGTGCAGAAGAATCCGCATTGCAGAATCAAAAGGCAGAACCGACTTGATGCGGTTCAGCCGGTGCATTAAAAATTTTTCTACCAAATTCTTGCCCTCAGATAAATCCCCAATATTTTGAAGCTCTTCATTAAGGATACGGATTTCAGAACCCAATAAATCCTGCGCATCAAAACCTTTATCAAACAGTTCATGCATAGGAATACCGAAAATTCTGTACATTCCGCCTGGCACGAAATCCACGCGGATGGCACGCAGTTGACGATGAACTTTAATATTGACCCTGGAAAACTGAGGACCTAATACCACAGAAAAAGGCTGCTTTATGAAGTTTTCTTCATCCATTCCACTCATGGAAACAGGATCATTGCAGTAAAACAGCATCGACTGAAATGGCGTAGGCGGATATGGTGTTACCACTTCGGGAAGACCTTCCGGAAGCATAACCTTTATGGTAGAAATATTCAGAACAAAAGGTTGAAGCGCTAAATGGGGAGTGTAAACATTAACTTCCATCCTAACATATTTTTTGCAATCAACTGATTATTATACAAATATATGCAACCCATCACAATAACATCACCGTTTAATGACTGTTTTTATATCATAAAAAAACCTTCGGAAATCCGAAGGTTTATATTGATCAATACCGGCTTTTGCTTAGATTTCGGTATTGAGATCCCAGTTCTGCAAATAATCGTGAACATGCTTGAGGAACATTCCCCCTAAAGATCCGTCTACCACGCGGTGATCGTAAGAATGTGACATAAACATCAGGTTACGGATTGCAATTACATCGCCATCTTTAGTTTCCAGAACAGCAGGTTTCTTCACAATAGCTCCAACTGCAAGGATAGCGACCTGAGGTTGCGGAATAATCGGCGTTCCCATCAGGTTTCCGAAGCCCCCAACATTCGAGATGGTGTAAGTTGCCCCCTGTGTATCTTCAGGTCTCAGTTTTTTGTTTCTCGCGCGGTAAGCCAGATCATTGATGGCCTTCGCAAGACCGGAAAGTGAGAGCTGGTCAGCGTTCTTAATAACAGGAACAATCAGGTTACCATCCGGAAGTGCAGTTGCCATCCCGATATTGATGTTTTTCTTCTTGATAATTTTATCACCGTCAACAGAAACGTTGATCAACGGGAAATCCTGAATTGCTTTTACAATCGCTTTTACGAAAATCGGCATATAGGTAAGTTTTTCACCTTCGCGTTTTTCGAAAATATCTTTATGTTTGGTTCTCCATTTTACGACGTTCGTAACATCGGTTTCAATAAACGAAGTTACGTGCGGAGAAGTTCTTTTTGAATTTACCATTGCATCGGCAATGATTTTTCGCACTCTGTCCATTTGGATGATTTCGTCGCCTTCTGCCACTTTTACCGGAGGTGAAACTGGTGCAGCAACCGGACTCGGTACAGCAACTGGAGCCTGAGCCGCTTCAACTTTCTGAGCGGGTTGATTTCCTCGGTTAGCGACAAAAGCCAGAATATCTTCTTTTGTAATCCTTCCTTCTAAACCGCTTCCTTTAATCGACTGCAGTTCGTTTTCCGAAATATTTTCCTGTTGGGCGATATTCTTCACTAAAGGCGATAAATACATGTCCCCGGAAAATACCTGAGTGGAAGGCATAGAAACCGTTTTATCGAGTTCCTGTACTTCTGCCTCTGTTAGCTGTGGGATATCGGTTTTAACTTCTTCCGCAGTTTTAGGTTCCTGAGGCTGCTCTGCAACCGATCCGTTCTCTCCTGCAACTTCTAGAATAGCGATGGCTTCACCAATTTTAGCAACTTCATCTTTCTGTTTCAGGATTTTAATAATTTTCCCTGAAACTGGTGTTGGCACATCCGAATCTACCTTGTCTGTTGCAATTTCTACAACAGAATCATCCTCTTTTACGCTGTCTCCTTCATTAAACAACCAGCTGATAACTGTCGCTTCCATCACGCCTTCTCCCATTGAAGGAAGTAATAATTTATATTCTGCCATTTTTTGATTTGGATTTTTACAAAGATAAAATTTTTTACCGATTAAAGAAATCTGAATTTTTAGCCAACATTTTTGATTTTTTTATAATGTGTATCGCACTTACCGAAACAAAAATGGGGAAAAGTATTTCATGGTTTTTGAAGTTTAAGAATTACATTTGCTCATCAAAAAAATATTAAAAAAGTGAAAAACCTGTACATCGTAGCTTTATTCCGCTTTAAAGAAAATTATCTGATGGACGCCATCGAACTGCTGAAAAAATTAGTTTTTGAAACACGCAAGGAAGAAGGTTGTCTGCAATATGATCTGGTAGAAGATATCGAAAACAAAGGCGTGTTTTTTATTATGGAAATCTGGGAAACGCAGGAACACCATTACAAACATTCATCAACAGAACATTTAGATCATTTCAGATTGCAGTCTTCGGGAATGATGGAGGAATATGCACAGGTTTACAAAGGATTTAAAACCTTTTAACCATGAAATTCTTATCCCTTTTATTTTTTACGGTAAGTGGTTTTTCCAACGGACAACGATTTTCACCGGAAGAAATCTCACGGATTAAGAGCGGCGAGCTAAATTCTCCACTCCCCATTTTCCAAACCGCTGATTCAACCCAACACAATGTTTTACTGGCAAAATCATCAGATGTAAAACCACGGAATAAGCTCACAAAAATTCTCGTCAACCGAATGAAACTGTCACTTTTAGGTACAGATGGCGGCGTAGGAATTGCGGCACCGCAGGTCGGCATTAACAGGAATATTATTTGGGTACAGCGTTTTGATAAAGCGGGGAAACCTTTGGAATATCTTCTGAATCCCGAAATAACCTGGCGTTCAGAAGTTTTAAATCTTGGCCCCGAAGGTGATCTTTCGATTTCAGATTTCAGGGACCAATTTTACAGAAGCCAGGTCATTCAGTTTGAATATGAGGATCTAGACGGCAAAAAACACAGAGAAATTGCAGAAGGTTTTACTGCTGTTATTATTCAGCACGAAATTGACCATCTCTCTGGAATTCTGATCTCTGATAAAATTCTGGACCAGAATAGTAGAAATTATCAGTCCTTTCAGTCCTACAGGGAAATAAAGTAAAAAAGGATTACAAAAGAATTTAGTATAACTCAGCTTCAAACACTTCGCAGAAGTGTTTTTTTATTTTAATTTTCAGGTCAGCAATTTCTTCTTCTAAAAACTCGTGCTCCAGCTCCCGTTTTAGAGAGGTAACTGCCTTATCTTTAATCCCACACGGAATGATGTATTCGAAATACCGTAAATCGGTGTTCACATTCAGCCCGAAACCGTGCATTGTAACCCATTTAGAAGTCTTCACGCCCATCGCGCATATCTTTCGGGCGTAAGGTTTACCCACATCCAGCCACACGCCGGTTTCGCCCTCACTTCTCTCGCCTTTCAGCCCATATTCTGCAATGACGCGGATAATCACTTCTTCCAGATTTCGCATGTAAAGAAAAATGTCAGACTTAAAATTATCAAGATCCAAAACGGGATAACCGATCAGTTGCCCAAAACCGTGATAAGTGATGTCACCACCGCGGTTGGTTTTCACAAACGTCGCGTTGATTTCTTCTAATTTCTGAGAATTGGCGAGCATATTGTGTTCATCGCCGGATTTTCCTAAAGTATAAACATGCGGATGCTCCACAAACAAAAGGTAATTAGGAGTTTCCTGGTATTCTTCCGGGGTTGTGTCGCGATTTTTCAGTTTCAGATCAATGATGTTGTTCATCAGTTTCTCCTGGTAGCGGAACGCCGTCTCATAATCCATGAGGCCCAGCTCTTCAAACTGTAATGTTCTGTTCTGTGTTTTGGTCATTTTTTAATTTGTTGGACAATCCCCTCGCCTTGGCGGAAGCAGCTGCACGGGTCGGGCTTTACACTTCAATCTTAACTTTTTCCGCGGCGGCTTCGCCGCCGCGGAAAAAGTTAAGGATTTACGCTGCAAGCCCTATTGCGGGGGAATTGTTAAAAATAAAATCCAGATTTTGAAGTCCAAAAATACAAATTTAATTTATTATGCTTCGAATAAAACTTGCGCCTTTCTTCTTCCAATCTCCATTTTCCAGAAGAATATTCACGAATGCAGTTCCGATAATTCCGCCTGCAGCATTTGCGGTTACTTTTTGAAAATCATCTTTGCTCTTTATCCCGAAACCAATCATTACCGGATTTTTCACATTCAGCGCCGCGAGGTTTTGGAGGTAATGTCCGTTATTGATTTCTTTCGAAGCGTTTCCCGTCGTAGACGAACTGGACACCGCGTAGAGAAAACCTGAACTTAGTGAATCCAAATATCTGATTCGCTCATCCGAAGTTTCCGGTGTTACCAGAAAAGAAAAATTGAGCTGATATTTTTCTAAAATCTGTCTGTAATTTTTCTCAAATTCGATTGGAGGAAGATCCGGAATAATCAGTCCGGAAACACCTGCTTCCGCGCATTCACGACAGAAGTTTTCAAAACCGAAACTTAAAACGGGATTGATGTATCCCATTAAAATCACGGGAATTTTCATTTCATCTTTTACTGACTTCAGCTGCTCAAACAGTTTAGCGATCGTCATTCCGTTGCGGAGCGCCAGTTCGTGCGCTTTCTGAATTACCGGTCCATCCGCCACAGGATCGGAATACGGCATCCCGATCTCCACCATTTCCGCACCGGAACTTTGGATGATTTTCAGAATTTCCGTGGTGTCGTGCAACTCGGGAACTCCGGCCGTGAAATAAATATTGAGTTTTTTATGGTGTTGGATGTTGGATGTTGGATGCTGGATATTATCTGTGTTATTCATGATCTTCTATTTACTAAAGGTTGTTATTAATGCCTTGATCCGCGCCCCGGCCTGCCTCATGCTTTTATTATTCTTTTGAATCGGCGAACCTAAAGGTTTGAGTGGAGCTCTTTTTGCAAGGAGGCACGACGAACAAAAAAACGGGAACGGAGGACGGAAATGGCGCCCAAATACTGCTACAAATGTTTAAGGTAGGTTTCCATGTCTTTATCTCCGCGCCCCGACAGACAAATCACCACGACATCCTCTTTCCTGAATTTTTTCTTTTCCAAAACCGCCAAGGCGTGCGCGCTTTCCAAAGCGGGAATGATGCCTTCAATTTTGGTAAGTTCCATCGCCGATTTCAGTGCTTCATCATCGTTTACGGAGAAAAATTCTGCGCGTTTTTCGCTGAATAAATTCGCGTGAAAAGGCCCAATTCCCGGGTAATCAAGTCCCGCCGAAATGGAATGCGGTTCGATCACCTGGCCGTCGTCGGTTTGCATCACCAAACTTTTGCTGCCGTGTAAAACGCCCAAAGTTCCCAGGAATGTCGTCGCCGCAGATTTACCGGATTCTACACCGAAACCGCCAGCTTCCGCGGCAATAATTTTCACGTTAGGCTCATCAACAAAATGATAGAATGTTCCCGCAGCATTGCTGCCCCCGCCCACACATGCTATCACATAATCGGGATATTCACTACCAATTTTTTCTTTCAGCTGCCATCTTATTTCTTCTGAAATTACACTTTGAAACCTCGCCACCAAATCGGGAAACGGATGGGGACCCACCACACTTCCGATAATATAATGCGTCGTTGTCGAATTGTTGATCCAGTCGCGTAAGGCTTCATTGACCGCATCTTTCAGCGTTTTGGATCCAGAAGTTGCAGGAATTACAGTCGCGCCGAGCATTTTCATTCTCGCCACGTTCGGAGCCTGTCTTGCAATATCGACTTCGCCCATGTACACGATGCATTCCAAACCAAGCAATGCGCAAGCGGTTGCTGTGGCGACGCCGTGTTGGCCTGCTCCGGTTTCTGCGATAATCCGGTGTTTTCCGAGCTTTTTAGCCAGCAATGCCTGTCCTAAAGCATTGTTGATTTTGTGCGCGCCGGTGTGGTTCAGATCTTCTCTTTTCAGATAGATTTGAGTCTGGTATTTTTCACTTAGATTTTTTGCAAAATACAATGGAGTCGCTCTTCCGACGTAGTTTTTGAGTAAATCCCCAAACTCTTCCTTAAACTCAGAAGACTCGATGATATTGAGATAGTTATTCTGTAATTCCTCGACATTCGGAAAAAGCATTTCGGGAACAAAGGCGCCGCCAAATTCGCCGTAATAGCCATTTTCATCAGGGTTCTTATAATTTTTCATAGAGTTGTTTTATTTTTTGAAGGTCTTTCACGCCGGGTTCGGTTTCAAATTTTGAATTAATGTCGAGCGCGAAAGGATGCTCTTCTATTTTTTTTATTTCATTAAAATTATCCAAAGATATTCCGCCGCTTAAAAAGTAGGGTTTGGTGATTTCTAAACCGTCTAAAATTTGCCAGTCAAATGTTTTTCCGGTACCGCCAAACGCTTTGGCATCGGTATCGAAAAGGATATAGTTGACAGTTCGTTGATGGTTGATAGTTTTTTGAAGTTCTTCGATGCTTTGGCTTCCGACTCTTATAACTTTAATGATTTTAATTTCGCTATTTAAGATGCTTCGCAATTCATCAATATAGTTTTCGTCTTCGTCGCCATGAAGCTGTATAAAATTCAGCGCTGCATCTTGAGCAATCGCTGCAATATTTTCAACTGACTCATTCACAAAAACTCCGACTTTTCCTGAATGTTTAATTCCGTAAATCTGACTTAAACTTAAATGGTTTAAAACATACCTGGGAGATTTTGGATAGAAGATAAAGCCCAGAAAGTCAGTTTTCAAATCAATTAATTCCTGAACCTCATTAAGTTTTGTCAGGCCGCACACTTTCAGTTTCATGATGATATTTTGTTTATAAATTCTTCAAAAGCTTTCCCTGGATTTTCATTTTTCATAAAATATTCGCCCATTAAAAATCCGTCGAAACCTTTTTCTTTAAGGAATTTAAAATCTTCGATACTGTAAATTCCACTTTCTGCAACCGATAATGTTCCAACTGGAAGGAGATTTTTTAAATTCACCGAATGCTGCAGATCGACTTTAAAATCTTTTAAATTCCTGTTGTTAATTCCCACTAAATCAATGCTTTTATTGAAATGCATGAGTTCATCTTCAGTGTGTATTTCGAGTAAAACTTCCAAACCCAACTGATGCGACAGTTCTGTAAATTCCTGAACCTGACTGACTGAAAGACAGGCCGCAATCAACAAAACTACATCTGCTCCGATGGACTTTGCTTCGTAAAACTGATATTCATCGATCATGAAATCTTTCCGCAAAAGGGGAATATCAATTTCTTTTCTGACCTTTAGAACATCCGCAAAATTTCCGCCGAAAAAATCGGAATCCGTTAAAATTGAAATTCCGCTCGCGCCAAAATTTTCATAGGACTTTGCCACTTCCAAAACATCTGCTTTTTCGCTGATCACACCTTTGCTGGGCGATTTGCGTTTGAATTCTGCAATGATTCCCGATTTTGATTTCAGGCTTTCTTTTAATGAAAAAGTTTCACGTCCAAAGAACTCAGATTCTTTGAGTTGCTGTAAAGAAACTGCCGATTTTGAGTCCACAACTTCCTGTTTTTTCCTTTCGATTATCTTATCTAAAATATTCTTCATTTAAAAGTCATTTGTTATTAAAGATTCACTGCGACCCGGCTTGAACGGAGCTCTTTTTGCGACGAGACACGAGGAGCAAAAAAGCGGGAGTGGAAGACGGAAACTGTCGCCATAAAAAATTAATTGATAATATTCTGTAAAGACTGCAGCGCTTTTCCGCTTTCTAAACTCTCTGTTGCCAAGTCCATACACTTTTTGTAATCACCGTATTTTTCTGTGTTTTTAAGCGCCATTGCCGCGTTGGCAAGCACTACTGAATTCTGCTCGTAAGTTCCATTTCCTTCCAGAACCGATTTAAAAATTTCTGCCGCATCCTGCTTTGTATTTCCGCCAAAAATGCTCTCTGCGCTGATATTTTTAAAACCCAGTTCCTGCGCAGAGAAAATATATTCTCCGGATTTATCGAAAATTTTGGTGTCTGAAGTCAGCGAAATCTCGTCGTAACCGTCCAGCGCGTGAACGAGCAGAAAATTCTCCTGTTTTTTCTGAAGCAGATACTGATAAATCCTTGCGATTTCTAAGCTGTATACGCCGATCATCGAAAATTTTGGCTTCGCAGGATTTACAAGCGGACCTAAAATATTGAAAAAAGTTCTTAGCCCCAATCCCTTTCTTAAAGGTCCCACAGAGCGAAGCGCGGGATGAAACAGCGGTGCATGAAGAAAACAGATATTTCCTTTCGACAAATCTGCGCGTAAATCTTCTGAACTGGTTTTAAACTGATATCCCAGTTCCTCAAGCACATTTGAAGAACCTGAAATGGAAGAAACGCCGTAATTGCCGTGTTTTGCCACTTTCTGCCCGGTTCCTGCCACCACGAAACTTGCGAGCGTGGAAATATTGAACGTATCTTTTCCGTCACCGCCGGTACCTACGATATCTACCAAATCGCCGGTACCCAAATCAACCGTTACAGAAAGCCGCAAGAGCGCGTCCTGAAAACCCTCTATCTCTTCGAGGGTAATGCTGCGCATCAGAAAAACCGTGACAAAAGCGGTGACTTCATTCTCATTGAATTTGTTTTGGGCAATTTCGGTGAGAATGGCTTTGGCTTCTGCTTTTGAAAGCGTGTTGTGGTTGAATAAATATTGTAATATCTGTTTCATAATTTGTTGCTGGTTGTTAGTTGTTGGTTGTCAGGTATTAATGTGTAGTTCTGAATGGCTCAGAACTATCAACCGAAATCTATCAACTATTTTAAAAAGTTTTCCAAAATCTGCTTTCCGTCCGGCGTTAAAATACTTTCCGGGTGGTACTGAACTGCGTGAACATCGTAGATTTTGTGCTTTAAACTCATGATCATTCCGTTTTTATCGATGCTCGTGATTTCTAATTCTTCAGGGAAATCTTCAGGATTTACAGCCCACGAATGATATCTGCCAACTTCCAAAGTTTCCGGTAAATTTCTGAGAATTTTGTGTTCTTTAATCTGCGTGGATTCCGTGGCAACGCCGTGATAGATTTCTGAAAGATTGATTAAGCTGCCACCAAATGCCTCCGCAATCGCCTGCTGACCAAGGCAAACTCCCAGAATTGATTTTGTCGGCGCATATTTTTTAATTACATCGAGTAAAATGCCGGCTTCTTCAGGAATTCCGGGTCCGGGCGAAAGGATGATTTTGTCGTATTTTTCAATATCTTCCAACGGAATCTTATCGTTCCGGAAGACCTCTACTTTTTCACCGATAATCTGTTCAATCATTTGAACCAAATTGTAAGTGAAACTGTCGTAATTGTCGAGAACCAAGATTTTGGTTGATTGTTGATTGTTGATTATTGTTTGTTTTGTAGTAGGCATTTTACTTATTTCTATAATAATTAATAAATCCATTCAATAATTTTTTGCAAATTATTATCTGGTTTTGGTGTATTGTAAATTGTTCTTCGCTTAAATATTTCTGGTCGAGTGAAATATAAAGTTGAGTTTATAATTCATATAGTGAACCTCGGGCAATAAATACAAAATGTACTGTCTCTTTTGACGTGTCTCTTCCACAACCTTCTGCAATGTTGGACGGAACAGAAACTGCACTCCTTCTCATTTGACTTGTCAGGCCAAATATTTCCTCATTTGGATAAGATTTAGTTAACTCGTAAACAAGATTCGTAAGTTTTCTTGCTTCTTTCCAGACATCAAGACTTATATATTCCATATTTCTTTATTTAATTCACTCAACGGAAAACGATCAACCATCAACTTACAACGATCAACAATTAACAATTTTTTCCGCTTTCACAATTGCTTTCTTTAGAGCTCCAAGCTTGTTGTTTACTTCCTGGAGTTCATTTTCTGCGGAAGATTTCGCAACGATTCCTGCTCCGGCCTGATAATACAGCGTGTTGTTTTTGCTTAAAAATGTTCGGATCATAATCGCCTGATTGCAGCTTCCGTCGAAACCGACAAATCCGATACAGCCGCCATAATAACTCCTTGTCGTCTTCTCGTACTCATCGATCAGCTGCATCGCGCGGTATTTTGGAGCACCACTTAAGGTTCCCTGCGGAAACGTTGTCGCAATCATTTCATAAGGATTCTGATCTGGGTTAACTTCGGTTGTCACTTCCGAAACCATGTGAATGACGTGAGAGAAAAACTGGATTTCTTTCAGTTTGGAAACTTCTGTATTTTTCCCCAGAATGCTTAAATCATTTCGTGCTAAATCCACAAGCATCGTATGTTCAGCATTCTCTTTTGCGTCTTTTTTGAGTTCTTCTGCTGCCTTAAAATCTTCCTCTATGTTTCCGGTCCGCTTGAACGTACCGGCGATCGGATGAATAATGGCTTTCTGGTCTTTAATAATCAGCTGACTTTCCGGACTTGAGCCCATCAGTTTGTAATCTCCATAATCAAAGAAAAACAAATAAGGCGACGGATTGATATTCCGCAACGCACGATAAACATTGAATTCGTCTCCTACAAATTTCTGCTGAAACCTTCGGCTTAGCACCAACTGAAATACATCACCGCGGAAACAGTGCTTTTTTGCAGTCTCAACTGAATTTCTGTATTCTTCATCGGTCAAATTTGATTCTTCCTCCCCCATTTTCTCAAAAGGAAAAACCGGTGCGTTTTTTTGCTGGATTAAATTTTCAATGATCGAAGCTTCAGACTTTAAACCTTCAATTTTATTTTCAATCAGAAACATCTCATCATTATGGTGATTAATGGCAATCACGTACTGATAAAGACGGTAACGCAACAGTGGAATTCGGTTTTCTTCCGAAACCTCTTTAAATTTAATGTTTTCGAAAAATGGAATCGCATCGTAAGAAGTATAGCCAAAAAATCCCTGCGCGGATTTTCCGACAGGCAAATTCGGTTCCCCACATTCAAATGTCTTTGAAAAATTCTGAAGTAAATCGGTAAGTTTTTCCTTTTCTATAGTAATTTTTTCAGCACTTTCCAGCGGGAATTTAATCTGTGCTTCCTGGTAATTTCTGATTTCAATTCCGGCAATGGCATTCACCGCGATAAATGAAAAATTATTATCGGTATTCTGGTTTCCGGCGCTTTCTAAAAGAATGGTATCCCGAAACTGATCGCGAAGCCTGAGGTAAATTCCGATGGGCGTAAAAAGATCGCTCAAAGTAGATTTTACCGTGGTTTTCAGTTTGATATGTTGATTAAATTTCATTGTAATGCTTGGATTTTAAAAATAAAAAAGACTTTAACGCAATGTCAAAGTCTTCTTATTTTTTTGTTGGGATATATTTACACAAAAGAACAGTGCTCAAGACTTTGAAAGTTTTGAGGCCACCACCAGTTTGTATTGTTGATCGTTTTCATTGGGACAAATATAGAAATCATTTTCCAACTGAAAAGTAAAAATCAAAAAAAAATTCTTAAAAAATTACTCTTCAACATTCTTCAGAGCCATCAGCAAATGATATGCGCCCTTGGTAACAAAGGTTTTGTTGGCATTTTTACGGTCAAAATTCAGCAGTTCGGTTAAACCGTTTTCGGAATTTCCAATCGCTACAGGAAACATTTTGTACGTTTTGGGTTTTACTTCTTCAAAAACATACTGCTTGCCTTCCCATGTTATAATTGCATTATCCGAAATTACAAATCCTTCTTCAGCATTCACTTCAATCTCTGCATTCATGAAGGTTCCAGGAATAAGGCTTTCATCCTTATCAATCAGGTCACAATGGATAAGAACACTGCGGTCCGGAGCAAAATCTTTACCGATTAATTTCACCGTTGCGGCGAATTTTTTTGTTCGGTTCTGGTTTGTAAACGCATAGACTTTTTGTCCGACGGAAATTTTATTCAGATCTTTTTCAAAAACTTTTAAAGCCAAGTGGGTTTGTCCGTTATTTACAATTTCATACAAAACATCGGCGGAAGAAACATACTGGCCAATAGTCGCGTTTACTCTTGAAATGTAACCCGAAATCGGTGCGACTACTGCCACAGATTTTCTGATATTGCCGGAACTCACACTTCCGGGATTAATTCCGTAAGAACGCAACTGAGATTCAATTCCGCGAACAGCAGCTCCCTGAGACTGGGTTTCGTTAGCCGCTTTCTGGGTGACTTTATCGGAGCTTGCCTGGTATTTATTCAAATATTTCTGGCGATCATAATCTTTCTGCGCATACCCCAAATTCGATTTTGCCTGAAGATAGTCCTGCTGAAGTCTCGCCAACTCCGGATTTTCAACAACTGCTAAAGTTTGACCGCGGGTTACATAATTTCCCGGTACAAAACGTGCAGTTTTTATAATTCCTCCTGTGGAAGAAGAAACACCTGCCATTCCTGTTGGCGGCACATCAATTTGTCCGGTCAGGAGAATTTTGTTGGCAATATTTTCATTATTAAGCGCTGTGGTCTCAATGGCGGCCGTTTTTTTCTGCAAATCGGTCAGTGTGATTTGGTCGCCGGAAATGGCGTATGTTTCCTCTGTTACAGTTTCCTCCTTTTTGGAACAGGAGAATAAAAGAACCCCGGAAAGCATTACTATAATTGATTTTTTCATTTTTTAATGGTTTAAATTATTCTCCGCCAATCATTTTGGAGGTAATTCCTTTTTTATTCGTGAGTTCCGCTACGGTAATTCCTGTAAAGTGCATCAATACAAATACAGGCATCCAGTAGACAGCAAATTTGTGAATCTCTTCCGCCTTGTCAAGTGCCTCTTCTGAAGCAAGTTCCCACATCAGCGCAAAACCTGTGATAATTTGCACCGCCAACAAAATATAGAAAATACTGTAAACAGTTCCCTGAAGTTTTTCTGTCCCCGTAGATGATTTGGAGAAAGGGTTAGGATATCTCACGCCTTTTACTAAAAGGTATATAATTCTTAAAATATATGCGAAGACCAATACGTAAGCGAAATTGATATGCCAGTCGAACATTGGGTTAATAATGCTTTTCGCGATGCCAATTACACTTTCCTGCGGCAGTTCAATATTATTTTTAGTCAGTTCTGCAGAAATTGCGGTAGTGATGGTTTTTTTTGACATCCAGTACATTCTTAAAAATCCGGTGGCAAAAAGCACCAGCATTGAAACTGCGATTAACCAGTGGATGAACCTGTGGAGTGTTGTGAATTTTTTCATAGCCCTTATTTTAAATTATGTTTTGAAGTTTTAATTGAAACTTCGCAACAAAAAATTCTTTATTTATTTTTAAGATTATTCAGTTCAATAATTTTCTCATTCAAAGCGTTTTGAGCATCTATATACTTGTTCTGAATATCCAGCGACTGGTTCACTAAAATGGTATATTCCAAATAGTTGATTTCACCTTCTTTAGACAGTAGATCTGCTGTAAACAGGATGGTTTGAGCGTTTTTTAAACCTTTGGTTTTATAATAATCGATCTCAGATTTCAGTTTCTGGTATTCACCGTAGGTTTTTGCGTACCTGTTTTTAAAGTCACGAACAGCGATATCGTAATTATTTTCGGCAATCTGCCGGTTAATTTTCTGGCCTTCAATCAATGATTTCTGCGCAGAATTGAAAACCGGAAGCGCCATACCCAGCAAACCGCTCTGGAAACGGTGAGTTCCGTTATAGTACTTATCATCGGAGCCTGTACCTTTCATCGTTGTGGAATTAATTCCGAGATTGAAACTCGGCAAAAGTTTCGCTTTTTCAGCTTCAAGTCTTGCATTTTCGATGTTTTTCTGATGCTCGAGTTGCGACAGAACTAAAGGGTTTCCGCTAAAATTCTCATCAAAATCCAAATTCAAAAGATAAAAACTCCCTTTTTCATTCTCATACATTTCACCATCATTAATCAGATAATTGAACTGATGAAGTGAAATTTCGTAGTCCTTCAGCAAACTTTGGAGCTGAATTTCGGCCTGGCTTCGGTACGCTTCAGCGGTGGTTTTTTCCAGAATATTGCTTTCCCCTGCTTTTAGCCTAAGTTCAGACCTTTTGTAATAATTTGAATAGATGCTGTCGGCTTTTTTCAGAAGTTTTTGTTTTTCGTCCAGATAATTCAGGTTATTGTAAACCAAAGCAATTTCCCTTTTCAGCTGCCATTTCTGAACATCCAGTCCCAGCATTGCGTTTTTCCACTGTTCTGTTAAAACCTGTTTCTGGGTTTTATAGAATTTCGGGAGCCTAAATGCCTGGTTTACAGAAAAAGCATTGTCTACGTACGCCGAATTTATTTGTCCGATTTCTGCATTAATATTCAAAGGATCAATTGCCACAGCAGAATTTTGTATTCTGTTCTGATAATCAACTTTCAGCTGTCCCGATTTTAAATTCAAATTATTCTGAATTGCCCTTTCGTAGGCATTTTCCAACGAAATTATAGTCTGCGAAAAGCCCTTCAGAAAAAACATTATAAAAAACAGACTGAGATATTTAGGTTTCATTATTTTAAAATTATTCATCGAGGTTAATCGTTTTTTTACGTTGTGGGAAATGTTTTTCAAACCAAATATATACGGTTGGCAAAATGAAAAGGGTAAGGAAAGTAGCCAGCAAAAGACCGCCAATCACTACCGTAGCGAGCGGCCTCTGCACTTCTGCACCTTCACCCTGACTTAAAGCCATTGGTAAAAATCCAAGCGAGGCAACCAAAGCGGTCATCAGTACAGGACGGAGTCTCATTTTTCCGCCGATCCTTACTACTTCATTCAGATCTGAATGAATTTCCTTCTGACGGTTGAATTCGGCAATCAAAACAATTCCGTTGAGTACCGCAACACCAAAAAGTGCAATAAAACCTACTCCTGCAGAAATACTGAAATTCATTCCGCGAAGCCAGAGGGAAAGTATGCCACCAATTGCTGACAGTGGGATTGTTGTGAAAATTATCAATCCGTATTTCACTGAACTGAAGGCAAAATAAAGCATAAGGAGAATTAATGCCAGACTCACCGGAACCGCGATTCCCAAGCGTTTCTGCGCCTGCTGCAGGTTCTCGAAAGTTCCGCCGTATTTAATGGTGTAACCCACAGGAAGTTTGAGTTCTTTCTCAACCATCTGCTGTAAATCTGTAACCGTAGATTTTATGTCGCGGCCTTTCACGTTGAAACCCACAATAATCCTGCGGTGAGCCTGTTCCCGTTGAATCTGGTTCACACTTTCCTTTATTTCTACATTAGCTACCGCACTTAAAGGAATTTCCCCGCCCGAAGGCGACGGAATCAGCAGATTTTTGACATCCTCAACATTTTTCCGGAGTTCACCGTCTAAGCGAACTACCAGATCGAACTTTTTCTCCTCTTCGAAAACAGATCCCGCACTTTGTCCGGCAAAAGCAGTGTTCACCATTCTGTTTACGTCGCCAATATTCAGTCCGTACTGTGAAAGTGCGGCCCTGTTGTATTCGATTACAATTTGCGGCATTCCGGATATGGGTTCCACATAAATATTTTCTGCACCATCAATCTTCTTGGAAATTTCACCTAATTTTTCAGCGTAAATTTTCAGCGAGTCTAAATTTTCACCAAAAATTTTACATACAACATCCTGTCTTGCACCGGTCATCAGTTCATTAAATCTCATGTTAACCGGATACTGAAAAGAATAGGTTACGCCGATGAGATTTTTCTTGAGTTCCGCAGACATCTTTTCGGAGAGTTCATTATATGATTTCGCTGAAGTCCATTCTTTACGTGGTTTCAGGATGATCATCATGTCGCTTGCATCTATCGGCATGGGATCCGTAGGGATTTCGCTGCTGCCGGTTTTTCCTACAATTTTTTCAATTTCAGGAAATTTGTTCAAAAGAATCTGCTGGCTTTTCAAAACTGCTTCTGTAGAAGTCTTCAGGTTGCTGCCCGGCAAAACCCTGGTGTCCACAGCAAAATCACCTTCCGGAAGGGTTGGAATAAATTCGCCCCCTAATTTGGTCATGATAAAAACTGAAACAAAGAAAAGACCTATAACACTGAAGAATAATGGATTCTGGTATTTTAGTACTTTTTTAAGAATTTTATCATAGGCAGCTTCCAGCTTTTCCATCATCCGGTCTGCATAATTCTTTTTGTGCGATATTTTCTTTGACAGAAACAGGGCACTCATCATCGGAACATACGTCAGAGACAGGATAAATGCGCCTAAAAGTGCAAAAATCACGGTCTGCGCCATCGGTTTAAACATTTTTCCTTCCACTCCTTCCAGCGTAAGAATCGGAAGATAAACCATCAGAATAATAATCTGTCCGAACACAGCGGAATTCATCATTTTACCCGCAGAACTTTGCACGGTTTCGTCCATTTCTTTTGTGGTAAGTAAGCTTCTGTTCTGGAGTGTAGGCCCGTGAAGACGGTGAAGAATGGCTTCAACAATGATAACAGCTCCGTCCACAATTAAACCGAAATCTAAAGCACCTAAACTCATCAGGTTTCCGCTGACGCCAAACATATTCATCATGATGAACGCAAACAGCATAGATAGCGGAATAACGGAGGAAACAATAAATCCGGCCCGAAGGTTTCCGAGAAATAGGACCAGTACGAATATAACGATCAGCGCGCCTTCCACCAGGTTTTTCGAAACCGTGCTGATGGCATTGTTGACCATTTTTGTCCGGTCAAGGAAAGGTTCAATCACTACGCCTTCGGGAAGTGTTTTCCTGATCTCTTCGATTCTGGTTTTTACCTTTCCGATCACGTCATTAGAGTTGGCGCCTTTCATCATCATCACCACCGCACCGGCCACTTCCCTTTTTCCGTTATAAGTCATTGCGCCGTATCTGATCGCATTTCCGTACTGCACTTTTCCTATATTTTCAATCAGGACAGGTGTTCCGTCGGGAAGGTTTTTGACTACGGTTTTTTCAATTTCTTTAATTTTGCCCATCAAACCTTCTGTTCTGATGTAGAGAATTGTAGGACCTTTCTCAATATAAGCACCTCCGGTATTCTGGTTGTTGTTTTCCAGTGCCGTGAAAACCTCCTGCATTGTTACGCCCATCGACTTGAGCTGAGCCGGGTTCACGGCAACTTCATACTGTTTGAGGTTTCCGCCGAAACTTGCCACATCAGCGACTCCCTCTGTACCCAAAAGCTGTCTTCTCACCACCCAGTCCTGAATGGTGCGGAGTTCCATGGCATTATAGCGGTGTTCGTAACCGGTTTTCGGACGGATGATGTACTGATAAATTTCGCCAAGACCTGTGGAAATTGGCGCCATCTCCGGAACACCGAGCGTCCGTGGAATGTCTTTGGAAACATTCTGCAAACGTTCGGAAACCTGCTGTCTTGCAAGATAAAGATCAACTCCTTCCTCGAAAACAATAGTTACTACCGAGAGCCCAAAACGGGAAAAACTCCTCATCTGTTTGATGCCCTGAATGTTATTCATCGACTGTTCCAAAGGAAAGGTGATGAAACGCTCCACATCGGGAGCTCCGAGGCTTGGCGACGAGGTGATGAGCTGTACCTGATTGTCGGTAATATCGGGTACCGCATCAATAGGTAATTTTCTGAGTTCTATTATTCCATAAATAATCCAGCCCAAGGTCATCAACAAGATGATCAGCTTATTTTTTATGGAAAAACTTATGATTCTGTCTAACATTTTTTCACTTTATAATTAATAATCACCATAATAAATTTACAAACTAATATGCTCATTTTAAGAGCTTTATGATACAAATAACTTTAAAGTGATATTAATCATTATCGTCCCCATGCTCAGATGCATTTCCATTTTGAACCGCAGCTCCGCTTCTGATTTCCGTATGACGGATTTCGCCGCCTGTAGAACCAGCCTTTTGGGCAAAAAACAAGGTTGCTAAGGCAAATAAACCGACAATGAAGGGCATTATTTTAGAAAATGTATAGCTTCTGAAACTCGCGAAAAGCGCTACTGCACTCAGGCCGCCTAAAACATACGACAAACCGGCAAAAAGTTCAGCAGCTTCTTCGTGGATTTTAATTAAACTCTCTGCGACACCAGGTAGATTTTCTACGCCTTCTTCGGCACCTTCGCCCGTAGCCATCGCGGCTATTGAGGCAAGGGCCCCTAAAATGAAAGTGATATATGCATTACGTTTGGAAATTTCGGTTTTTGTAAAAATACCGATGAGAAGAATAATCAGTCCTACGACAGGAAATATGATTGGCAAATGGTTTACAACCAAATGCAGATGTGTATTGTTCATTTTGTATGATTTTAAAATTTAAATAAAAAGATATCGCGAAACTTTCTCAATAATGGATTTACTGAAAATATTTCTGGTGCTAGCTTGCTATTTAAATTAAAATCGGCGGACGGAAAATGGATGCTAACGGATTGGAAGCATAATTGGGATTGTAAGAAAAAATGAGTGCTTTTTCCCTGAAAAGCTTGGGAAGATTTATATTAAATCCAAAATTTTCAGGGATGGTAAGTGGATTCGCTACAAAGGTATTTGTTTCGTGTGTTTTAAAAGGCAGCTTCATGTCCTGATGATAGTCTGCATCGACTACATGGTCATCCAGATAATGCATTTTAATAAAGGAAAACATAGATGTACTGCTGTTGGTAATTTTATGCGAAATGTAGTGTTCTACGAAATTGGGAATCTTCAGCACCTGCCTCACCTCTGTAAAAGATAAGAGGTATATGCAAAGAAAAATATAAACTACAGGCCTTTTCACAAGACAAATTTACAAATTCTTGGTAGCGTATTTCCAGAAATCTCGCAATTTGTAATTACTTTAAATAAAAATAAAACAAGTTTACTAATTGAACATTGATTTGTAAATCTCTATTTTTGCCCAAATTAAATTTACAATGAAAAAATTATTGGCATTTGCATTCATCGGCGGCTTGGTATTGGCAAGCTGTTCAAAGAAAGAAACTTCAACGGAAAGCAACAGAATGTTGGAAGAACCGGAAGCAGAAGTTACCGTTTCCGCTCCAGCAGCAGCACCTGTGGCTGCTGATTCTACCACGGTTAAATAATCCGGAGATTTTAAATGATCAGAAGCAGCCGTTGCAGGCTGCTTTTTTTATTCATATTCATCAAAAAATCACTAAATTTGCGCTCTTAAAAAGCAAGAAAACATGCAGTTATCAGAACAGGAAATCATTCGGAGAGAAAAGTTGGCAACCTTACAGAAAATGGGTATCGACGCTTTTCCGGCAGAGGAATATAAAATCACAGATACCACAAAATCAATCAAGGAAAATTTTACAGAAGGTAAAAAAATACAGATTGCTGGACGCTTGATGAGCCGCAGAATCCAGGGAAAGGCAAGTTTCGCTGAACTGCAGGATTCCGAAGGCCGCATTCAGGTGTATTTTAACCGTGATGAAATCTGTACCGGCGAAGATAAAACCCTGTATAACGAAGTTTATAAACATCTTCTGGATATTGGTGATATCATTGGGATCGAAGGCGAACTTTTCACTACTCAGGTTGGTGAAATGACCGTAAAAGTTGAGAACTTTAAAATTCTAACCAAATCTCTACGTCCACTTCCACAGCCAAGAACAGATGAAAATGGTGTAGTACACGATGCTTTCAATGATCCTGAACTCAGATACCGCCAGCGTTATGTAGATTTAACGGTGAATCCTCACGTGAAAGAAGTTTTTGTAAAAAGAACAAAACTGTTCAATGCCATGCGTACATTTTTCAATGATGCAGGCTATTTTGAGGTAGAAACCCCTATCCTACAGTCGATTCCAGGGGGAGCTGCAGCAAAACCTTTTATCACGCATCACAATGCTTTAGACATTCCTTTATATTTAAGAATTGCGAACGAATTATATCTGAAAAGATTAATTGTTGGTGGTTTCGATGGTGTTTACGAATTCTCAAAAAACTTCAGAAATGAAGGAATGGACAGAACGCACAATCCGGAATTTACCGCAATGGAAATATATGTCGCGTACAAAGACTATAACTGGATGATGGATTTCACAGAGAAACTTTTGGAATTTTGCGCCACGCACGTTAACGGAAACTCTGAATCCACTTTTGGTGAACATACTATCAACTGGAAGGCGCCCTACCCTAGAATTTCGATGACGGAAGCGATTCAGAAATTTACAGGTTTCGACATCACCGGAAAATCCGAGCAGGAACTCTTTGATTTTGCAAAATCAATCGGTGTAGAAGTGAACGAAACCATGGGTAAAGGGAAATTAATCGATGAAATTTTCGGAGAAAAATGTGAAGGGAATTTCATACAACCAACATTCATTACCGATTATCCGATCGAGATGTCGCCTTTAACAAAAAAACACCGCAGCAAAGAAGGTTTAACCGAAAGGTTTGAATTAATGGTTTGCGGTAAAGAAATCGCAAATGCTTATTCGGAATTAAACGACCCTATTGACCAGAGAGAACGTTTCGAATCTCAAATGGCACTTTCTGAAAGAGGTGACGACGAAGCAATGTTCATCGACAACGATTTCCTCCGCGCTTTGGAGTACGGAATGCCGCCAACATCAGGTTTAGGAATCGGTATGGACCGTTTAATCATGTTTTTAACCAATAACCCGTCCATCCAGGAAGTTTTGTTCTTCCCGCAAATGA
Organism: Flavobacteriia bacterium; assembly: GCA_015999765.1. Taxonomy (GTDB): domain Bacteria; phylum Bacteroidota; class Bacteroidia; order Flavobacteriales; family Weeksellaceae; genus Kaistella. The sequence continues at coordinate 40,609 of JAECQR010000003.1, read as the reverse complement.
AACCCGAAAAAACCGTTCCGCAAATCGAACTGGGCGAAGACGAAAAAGTGATCCTCGAAATCCTGAACTCTCAGGAAGAAGCCATGGAACTTGCTGAAGTAAAAAACAGAAGCCAGCTTTCAGGAAAAAAATGGGACAAGGCTACAAAAAACCTCACCAAATTCGAAATGATTAAGGTCGAAAAAGCTGAAGAAGCTGTTCTCATGAAACTTCTTTAACAACAGATCTATTTATTAAAAAAGTCCCCGTAATTCCGGGGACCTTTTTGTGGAAAACTTCTTCACTTTTACACCGCTTCCATACTTTTATAATCCGATTAAATTCAGTATATTTGTTGGTCTTTTCCAACAGGGAAACGGACAGGAATTCAGGGAAATTTAATTGCAATTTATTATAAAACCGACACCAATTGTTGGTAAAAAACAAGATATGAGTCAAAAAGAATATACAGCGAGCAGTATACAGGCGTTAGAAGGAATGGAACATGTGAGGTTGAGACCATCCATGTATATTGGTGATGTTGGATTAAGAGGACTTCACCATTTGGTTTACGAAGTAGTAGATAACTCTATTGATGAGGCATTGGCAGGACACTGCGACACTATTGCCGTAACCATTCACGAAGGAGAATCAATTTCAGTGAAAGACAACGGCCGTGGTATTCCGGTAGATTTTCATGAAAAAGAGCAGAAATCTGCATTGGAAGTGGTAATGACCAAAATTGGAGCAGGTGGTAAGTTCGATAAGGATTCCTACAAAGTTTCCGGTGGACTTCACGGGGTTGGGGTATCATGTGTTAACGCACTTTCAACCTCACTTATCGCTACGGTAAACAGAAACGGGAAAATATACCAGCAGAAGTATTCAGAAGGTAAAGCTTTAGCTGATGTTAAAGAAATCGGCACTACAGACGAAAGAGGAACTGAAGTGTTCTTCCAGCCCGATCACACCATTTTCCAGGAGTTGGTATACAACTACGATACCCTTGCTGCCCGTTTAAGAGAGCTTTCTTTCCTGAACAAAGGAATTACCATTACTTTGACTGATGAAAGACATCCAAATGAAGACGGGACCTTCAATGTAGAAACTTTTCATTCGGAAGGCGGACTTAAAGAATTTGTTGAATTTATCGACGGAAACCGTGAATCGATCATGAGCAACGTGATTTTTATGGAAGGTGACAAAGATGATATTCCGGTAGAAGTAGCCATGCGTTACAACACTTCCTATAACGAAAATCTTCACTCGTATGTAAACAATATCAATACCCATGAAGGTGGAACGCACTTAACAGGTTTCAGAAGAGCTTTAACAAGAACTTTGAAAAAATTTGCTGATGAACTTGGAATTCCTGCAAAAGAAAAAGTAGAAGTTACGGGCGACGATTTCCGCGAAGGATTAACCGCGGTTATTTCTGTAAAAGTGATGGAACCTCAGTTTGAAGGGCAAACCAAAACAAAATTGGGTAACTCCGAAGTTTCCGGTGCGGTTGATAAAATCGTGGGGGAAATGCTGACGAACTTCTTAGAAGAAAACCCTAACGAAGCCAAAATCATCGTTCAGAAAGTAGTTTTGGCTGCAAAAGCAAGACAGGCTGCAAAAAAAGCAAGAGAACTTGTTCAAAGGAAATCGCCGATGGGCGGAAGCGGACTTCCGGGAAAACTTTCCGACTGTTCATCCAAAGATCCCGCAATTTCAGAACTTTTCCTCGTCGAGGGAGATTCCGCAGGGGGAACTGCAAAACAGGGACGTGACCGTCATTTCCAGGCGATTCTTCCGCTAAGAGGTAAAATTCTGAACGTAGAGAAATCGATGCTTCATAAAGTTTATGATAACGAAGAAATCAAAAATATTTATACCGCACTGGGCGTTTCAGTAGGAACTGAAGAAGACAGCAAAGCACTGAATATCGCGAAACTGCGTTATCACAAAGTGGTGATCATGACCGATGCAGATATCGATGGTTCGCACATTTCCACTTTAATTCTGACTTTCTTCTTCCGTTATATGAAGGAACTTATAGAAAACGGCTACATCTACATCGCGCAGCCGCCTCTTTATCTTCTGAAAAAAGGAAATAAAAAGATTTATGCCTACAACGAGAAAGAACGTGAGGAATTCACTTTAGAAATGGCTCCGGACGGAAAAGGCGTTGAGGTACAGCGTTACAAAGGTCTTGGGGAAATGAACCCTGAGCAGCTTTGGGAAACCACACTTAATCCTGAAAACCGAATTCTGAAACAGGTTACCATTGAAAGTCTGGCTGATGCTGATAACGTATTCTCCATGCTCATGGGTGATGAAGTGCCGCCTCGAAGAGAATTTATCGAGAAAAATGCGGTCTACGCAAAAATCGATGTTTAATCAACAATAACATAGATAAGACAAAAAAACTGTTCAGGATTGAACAGTTTTTTGTTTTAAAATAATTAATTTTGAGGATGAAAAATATTTCCGCTGTTCTGTTTTTAGTAATTCTATCTGTAATCAGCTGTAAAAAAGCAGAAAAATCTTTGGTGGAAAAACCTGAACAATCGCCTGAGCAGATCACCAAAGTTGATTTATCAGCGACAGATTCCGTTAAAATTGTTGATTCCTTAAGGGTAAGTGAAAATCTTACAGCGGGATTTAAATCAACAGTTTTGGTGTTTCCTAACCTGAGTAATAAAATGCTGCTAGACAGTATTTACGCACCGGTTAATATGAAACTGGAGCAATATTCCAGAGAAAATATCACTACAGAACTCAACACCCAGAAGAAAGCATATTATGACGGGGTTAAGAAATCTCTCGAAGACTGGGCGCCGGATTTTCCGCAAACCTGGGAACAGAATTCTTACATGAAAATGCTTTCACTACTCAACGATTACATAACGGTTCAATATAAAGCTGATGGATACACGGGTGGCGCTCACGGTTATTATAATGAATTATACAGGGTTTATGATGTTAAAACAAATAAGCAGATAACTCTTGCAGATATTCTAAAAGTGCGTGATGCAAAAATATGGAGCAGGATTCTTATGGATCAGTTTCTGAAAAACGATCTGGAAAGAGGTCAGGCAGAAATGCTTCTCGTAAAAGAGATTCCGCTGAATGATAATTTTTATTTCGACCAGAATAACCTTTACTTTCTTTACAACCAGTATGAAATTGCGGCCTATGCGGCAGGTCCGGTGTTGATTAAAATTCCTTATACCGAAATTAAACCTTTTCTCACTCAGGATTTCAGAACAAAACTGAATTTAAAATAATTAAATCTGCAGTCTTCTTCTGCTCTGTTTGTATGGAAAATGTTGCCTTCATCATCAATCCTTTTTCGGCTAAAAAAGATTATCATCCGTTTTTGCGAGCCTTGAAAAAAGAGGTAAACAATCCTCTGTTTTATATTTCAGAGTCGATTCAGGGAACTTTTAATTTTATAGACGAACACTATGCAACCACCGATATTTTCGTAGCAGTGGGTGGAGACGGAACTATTTCAACAGTGGCGCAAAAACTGATCAATACAGAAAAAATTCTTGCCATTTTTCCCGCAGGTTCCGGAAACGGATTTTCAAATGAAACCAAATTTTCAAAAAACATCGACGAACTTTTTACCAAAATTAAAGGTAGAAAGGTGAAAAAAATCGATACTTTTACGGTGAACGGAAAGCTTTCAATCAACGTTTCCGGGACAGGCTTTGATGGAAAAGTAGTGAAGGAATTTGAAAAAACCAACAGAGGTTTCAAAAATTATATTAAAGTCTCGATCAAAACTTTTTTCAATTACAAACCGGTACAGATTAAATTTCTCACCAAACACTTTCAGAAATACAGCGGCCGCTATTTAATGCTGAACATCGCCAACACGCGACAGTTCGGCAATAACGCTTACATTGCGCCTAAAGCAAGTAAAAGCGACGGTTTGGTAGATTTGGTTTTGGTAAAGAAATTCCCGTTAACCTACTCGCCTTTTTTCGCGTTCAGAATGTTTACCAAAAGGCTGAAAGACGATCAGTATGTCACTTATCTTCCGGTTTCTGAAATCGAATTTGAAGTGGATACGAAAAACTGGCATCTTGACGGAGAATTCAACAAAATAGAATCGCCGGTAAAAGTAAAAGTGCAGCCTAAAAGCCTCAATATTTTACAGTAATTCCTGCAGTCCTTTTTTATAAGATTCCAGCGCTCTTTCTCTGGCGAATTTGTGATCGATCATCGGTTTCGGATAAGCTGACGTTCCGAATTCCTTCACCCATTTTTTAACATAAACAAAATTAGGGTCAAACTTTTTCTGCTGCTCTTCGGGATTAAAAACCCTGAAATACGGCGCCGCGTCGCAACCGGAACCCGCGCTCCATTGCCAGTTTCCGTTGTTGGCCGACAAATCATAATCAAGCAGCTTTTCCGCGAAATATGCTTCGCCAATACGCCAGTCAATGAGTAAATTTTTGGTAAGAAAGCTTGCGCAAACCATTCTCACGCGGTTGTGCATCAAACCGGTTTCGTTCAGTTCGCGCATTCCCGCATCCACAATCGGATAACCAGTTTTGCCAGTCTGCCATTTTTTTAAATTTTCAGGATCATTAATCCAGGAAATTCCGTCGTATTTAGCTTTGAAAGATTGCTGTACAACTTTAGGAAAATGATACAGAATCTGCATGAAGAACTCCCGCCAAATCAATTCTTTCAGATAGGTTTGGTTGAGTGAGGCCGATGTTTGCGCAAGTCTCCGAACACTGATCGTACCGAAACGCAGGTGAACACTCATTTCTGAGGTTTTGGTTGCCGGAAAATTCCGGGTTTTGTGATAATGTTTTAAAATCTCCTCGTTGATATTTGGACTTTTAAATTCTAGTTCTGTGGAACGGAACCCAATGTCTTCCAATGAAAATTCCTGTCTTTCAACATTCTCGAAATGATGGATATACTGCTCAGACTGATAACTTTCTGTTTGCTCAGCATCATATTTCAAAAGCCACTGTTTGGAGTACGGTGTGTAAACGGTGTACGGCGTTTTATCAGATTTCAGTATTTCATTTTTGTGAAAATGAACCTGATCTTTGAACGAACGAAATTCGATTTTTTTAGAAGTTAAAAAATCAGCTACTGCCAAATCTCTTTTAATCGCAGAAGGTTCGTAATCTTCGTTGCAGAAAACTTCTTTGATAGCATAATTTTCAGAAAGCTTCTGAAATATTTCTAACGGCTTACCATGAAAAATCTGAATTGCTTTTCCGGTTTTTTCCAGTTCATTATTGATGTCATTCAATACCTTAAAAATAAAATCAACTCTACGGTCTTCTTTACTTTCGAGTTGGGAAAGGATTTCGGTATCGAAAATAAAAATGGGTAAGACTTTGTTTCCGGAAACTAATGCTTGATACAGTCCGTGATTATCAGATAATCTTAAATCTCTTCTGAACCAGAAAACGGATAGTTTTTCGGGCATTTTAAATTAATTTCAGGATTTCGGAAGTATTTTCGTTTTTAAAGTTCGAGTAAACGGTATGGTGAAATGTATTGAGCTTTTTAAGCGAACTGAGCAGAGATTCTTTTTCCTTGGTATTCAATTGTCCGCACATTATTTTTGACACAACGGTGATATCCTGCATGGATTCCAAAAAAACTTTTTTCCCTTTTTTTGTTACTGCAATCCTCGTACTTCTTTTATCGTGTTCATCGGGGCTTTCGGCTAACAGGCCGTTTTTCACCAAACGTTTGATGATTTCGATTCCGGTCTGTTTTTCATGGGCATTTTTTTCGATCAGCTGCATTTTCGTAAGACTGTCATAATCCATCATTCTGAAAAGATAGGTGAAATCCTCGTTAACCAAATCGGGATGGTTTTCCAGCGATTTGCGGATGAGCTGTTTGGAGTATCGGCCGAGCATAATGACCTGTTTTGCAATTTCATTTTCGAGATCGTAAACATCAAGATCAAATTTTTCTGTTAAATTTCTGGGGTTCTCATTTTCATACGCTTTCTGATTCAGATAAAGCCGGAAATCATCTAAGCCCGCATTGGTATTTGGGTTAGTTTTCTGATAATTATCGAGTTCCGTAAGAATGTCAATGATTAAATTTAACTCCATTTTACATATTTTAAATTCCTGAATCACCAGCCAGCAATTTTACTTATCTCCAAATAAAAACTGCTATAACTTTTTCGCAAAGATAGTGAACAAATTACCGACTCAAAAACAGACTTACATTCTACATTTAACAGCTCCGGAAAAATCAAAAATAAAAATTTAAACCCTGCGCTTTTTTTTAAATATATTTATCATTGATAATTTGAATCACAAAATTAGTAAAAATATTTTCTTAATTAAAAATTTAAGTATATTTTTGGTCCATTATTTAAGTTTATGAAAAAAGTCATTATTATAGGTTCAGGATTTTCGTCGCTCGCTTCTGCCTGTTATATGGCTCAAGCAGGGTTTCAGGTTATTGTTCTGGAAAAAAACGAGCAGATTGGCGGCCGCGCATCTCTGCTTGAAATTGATGGCTTTAAATTCGATATGGGACCAAGCTGGTACTGGATGCCGGATATTTTCGAAAGATTTTTTGCAAATTTCGGCAGAAAAGTTTCAGATTATTATCAGCTTGAAAAACTCTCCCCGGGTTACCGCGTGTATTTCGGGAAAGATAATTTCATTGATATCTCCGACAAACCTGAAGAAATAATAGAAACCTTTGAAAAAATAGAACCCGGCAGCGGCAAACATTTAAAGGATTTCTTGAAAAAAGCGAAAGCCAATTACGAAATCGCGATGCAGGATCTGGTTTACAACCCCGGCAAATCTATTCTGGAATTGGTAAGTGTGGAAACCGCAAAACGTCTTCCGCTTTTTGTGCATAACATTTCTGAAACGGTAAGAAAAAAAATCAAAAATCATAAGCTCAGAAGTATTCTTGAATTCCCGGTATTATTTTTAGGCGCAAAACCCAACAATACACCTGCCTTTTACAATTTTATGAACCATGCCGATTTCGGAATGGGAACATGGTATCCGAAAGGCGGTTTTAACGCCGTGGCAAAAGGAATGCAGCAGCTGGCCGAAGAATTGGGCGTAAAGTTTATGGTTAACGAAGAAGTGACAGAAATTTTCACAGAGGATAATGACGCGAAATCCGTCATCACCAAAAACGGTGTTTTCGAAGCAGACATCGTGATTTCCGGAGCGGATTATGCGCACACGGAGACTTTGCTGAAGTCAACGGAGCAGAATTATACCGCTGATTACTGGCAGAAGAAAACATTTGCACCATCTTCCTTTTTATATTATGTGGCGTTCGACAAAAAAGTTCCTCAGTTACAGCATCATAATTTATTCTTTGATACTGATTTCGAACAGCACGCTGAAGAGATTTATGACACGAAAACGCTTCCGAAAAAACCACTGTTTTACGCCAACTTCTCCAGCAAAACCGATGATGCACTTTGCCCTGAAGGAAAAGAGATCGGCTTTTTCCTGATTCCTGTTGCGGTAGATTTAGAGGATTCAACGGAAATTCATGATCAGTATTTTGAATTAATTATGGACCGGATTGAAAAAAACACAGGCGAAAACCTGCGGAGTTCCGTTATCTTTAAGAAAAGTTTTGGCGTAAACGATTTTAAAGAACGGTATCATTCTTGCCGCGGAAACGCTTACGGACTGGCTAATACTTTGTTGCAGACTTCGGTGCTACGACCGAGTATCGATAATAAAAGAATCAAAAACCTTTTCTACACAGGACAGCTAACGGTTCCCGGACCTGGTGTACCTCCGGCTTTAATCTCCGGAAAAGTGGTTACTGATTATATTCTTAAAAACAGAAACCGAATTTTATAAAAACCAAACCGATGAATAACTTAGAAATTTTCAACAAAGTATGCGGGCAGTCGTCTAAGTTAGTGACTGAAAAATACAGCACCTCCTTTTCCCGGGCTTCTACCCTTTTTCAGCCTGAAATCCGTCAGCACATTTACAACATTTATGGTTTTGTACGTTTCGCAGACGAAATTGTAGATACCTTTCACGACTATGATAAAGCCAAACTACTGGAGGAATTTGAGCAGAATTACCGTTCGGCACTCGAAAACGGAATATCTCTGAATCCAATTTTACAGTCTTTCTGTTTAACCCAAAGAGAGAAAAATATTCCTCAACATTTGGTTGATGCGTTTTTACATTCCATGAAAATGGATTTGGGCGACATCAAAAACTTTAATGATGAAAAATATAACGAATACATTTACGGCTCTGCCGAAGTGGTTGGTTTAATGTGTCTGAAGGTTTTTGTAGACGGAAATGTCGAAGAATACGACAGATTAAAACCTTATGCGCAGAGTTTGGGTGCGGCATTTCAGAAGATCAATTTTTTACGCGACATCAGTGCAGATTTTAATGATCTGAACAGAATGTATTTTCCGAATGTGGATTTCAGTAAGTTCAGTTCGCAGGCAAAACAGCAGATCGAAGCCGACATTGCCAAAGATTTCGCCCATGCATTTATCGGGATTAAAATGCTTCCGATTTCGAGCAGAATTGCCGTATTCATGGCGTATAAATATTATATTAATTTGTTTAAGAAAATACGCAAGACAAAACCTGAACTTCTTCTCACGAAAAGAATCAGAGTTTCAAACGCCAGAAAAATTTACCTATTCGGTGAAATGATGCTTAACAAAAACTTCAATTTAGTCTGAGATTTTAAAATGAAAAAGATATTTTTTGCCATTTTTAGTTGTCTTACTATGATGATTGACGCGCAGGATTTAACGGATTTTAGGCTTCTTCTACAGAAAGGAGAAAATTCTGAGAGCGCTACAAAAACCCTGATCAACAACTCAAAAGAAACTTATACAAAAACTAAAAAACCTATTTACGAAGCGTTTTATGCAGTGGGAAATTTCTTTATGGCGAAACATGCCGTGAATCCCTGGAACAAATTTTCGTATTTCAACAAAGGAAAAAAAGCGCTGGATAATGCCATAAGCAAAGATCCAAATAATCTGGAAATCCGTTTTATGAGGTATATTTCGCAGGAACAGACACCGGCTTTTCTAGGCTACAATAAAGATTTGAAAATCGACAAAAACTTTATATTAGCAGAATACAAAAAATCGAAAGACGAGGATTTGAACAAAAGAATCAAAATGCATTTAAAACTGTAATAGAAATGGACGCTCTACTTTATATAATGATTACACTAGTGGTTTTCGTCTCGATGGAAGGCGTTACCTGGCTTACCCACAAATACATTATGCATGGTTTGGGCTGGTATTTTCACGAAGATCACCACCAGCCGGGCTATCCTCATATTTTTGAAAAAAATGATTTCTTTTTCGTTGTTTTCGCCATACCGAGCATTTTGCTTTTTTACTTCGGAACACGTGGCGAAATCAACTGGATGTTTTTCGTAGGACTGGGAATATTATTATACGGAATGGGCTACTTTTTAGTTCATGATGTGTTGATTCACCGTCGTTTTAAATGGTTCGACAAGACCAATAACTGGTATTTCAGAGGATTGAGAAAAGCTCACAAAATACATCACAAACATTTGGGAAAAGAAGAAGGCGAATGTTTCGGGATGCTCTTCGTTCCGTTGAAATATTTCCGGGAAGCCAAATTATCAACTTCATAAAATTTAAATCTTGCAGTCTTATTACTATCTATTACTCGATATTCTGAGCTTTTCTATTCCTTTTCTCTTCAGTTTCGAGCGGAAAAGAATGCATTTCATCCAGTACTGGAAAGCTTTTTTCTCAGCAATTCTACTGGTCGGATTATTCTTTATCGCCTGGGATATCTATTTCACCTACACTAGAGTTTGGGGATTCAATGATGAATATTTAATTGGCGTCAGAATTTTCAATATGCCGCTGGAAGAATACCTTTTCTTCCTGCTTATTCCTTACGCAAGCGTTTTCATTCACTATTCACTGGAACATTTTATTCCTAAAGTAATTTTGAATGAAAGCATCACCAAATGGATTACCTATATCCTATTTGTGGTGAGTTTTTCGGTCGCGGTATTCAACTACGATAAAATTTACACCGTTTGCAGTTTCGGGCTTTTTGCTTTGCTCATGTTGCTCCAGATCATTTATAAATGGAAGGATGCGCAAAGGTTTTACCTGAGTTTTATTGTCATCTACATCCCGTTCTATTTTGTGAATAATGCGTTGACCGGGAATTACTCGGAAAATCCTGTGGTATTTTATGACGACACCGAAAACCTTGGAATCCGCGTAGGAACAATGCCTCTGGAAGACAGTTTTTACTGTTTCACCCTTTTGTACAGTATCGTTTTGGTTTTTGAATATTTTAAAAGAAAATGGAACTATTCACCAGCACCAATCAGCAATTATGGAAATTAAAATCACCAAACAGTCCGGAATTTACACCTTAACTTCCGAACAGATTCTTCCGATTTCGCTTGAAAAAGCCTGGGCTTTTTTCACCGTTCCTACAAATCTGGATAAGATTACTCCGCAGGAAATGAATTTTCACATCACCAATAACCCAGGTTCAGAAACCTATCAGGGACAGATTATCACCTATAAAATCGGAATTTTACCGTTGGTTAAAAGCAACTGGATCACCGAAATCACTCATTTCGTAAAAGAAAAATTTTTCGTTGATGAGCAGCGTTTCGGACCTTATGCGATGTGGCATCACGAACATCATTTCGAAGAAATGCAGGACGGAAAAGTAAAAATGACCGACATAGTAAATTTTAAAATGCCTTTCGGGATTTTTGGCGACTTAATTGCCGGGAAAGCTGTTAAAAACAAAGTGAGATTCATTTTTGAAAGCCGCTATAAAATTTTAGAAAAACTCATTAAATAATGAAAATCTTTCTCACCGGCGTTACTGGCTACATCGGCAAACGGCTTCTGATACAACTTTTGGAAGAAGGTCACACTGTGGTTTGCTCAGTCCGGGACAGAAAAAGATTCAGCACCAGACTATTTCATAATCATCTTCACCAACTGGAGATTATTGAAAATGATTTTCTGGAAGCCAATTCTTTAGAAAGCATTCCCAAAGATATTGATCACGCTTATTATCTGATTCATTCTATGTCTTCAGATGATGGCGATTTTGAGGAAAAAGAAAAAATTTCTGCAGAAAATTTTAAACATGCCCTCGAAAGAACTGCAGTAAAACAAGTGATTTTCCTTACGGGAATCATTAATGAACAGAAACTCTCAAAACACCTTCAATCCAGAAAAATGGTTGAAGAATCTCTGAAAAGTGAGAAGTATGCGTTAACGAGTCTCCGTGCAGGAATTATCGTAGGTTCCGGCAGCGCGTCTTTCGAAATCATCCGTGACTTAGTTGAAAAACTGCCTGTGATGATTGCTCCGAAATGGTTGAAAACAAAATGTCAGCCGATTGCAATACGAAACGTGATTCAGTTTCTTGTAGGCATTTTAGGCAAAGATTTCACTTATTACAAAAATTACGACATCGCCGGACCAGATATTCTGACCTATAAAGAGATGCTGTTGCAATATTCCGAAGTGCGCGGTCTGAAGAGAAGCGTGTTCACCGTACCTGTGATGACACCGAAACTCTCGTCGTACTGGCTTTATTTTATCACCAGCACCAGCTACTCTTTGGCGCAAAACCTCGTCGACAGTATGAAAATCGATGTTATTGCAAAGAAAAACACTCTAGCAAAGGATCTTGGAATTGAGCTGTTTTCATACAAAGAAGCCATTAGACAGGCCTTCGACAAAATCAAGCAGAACGATGTGCTTTCAAGCTGGTACGATTCTTTTTCAAGTCCTTTCCATGCGCGAAATGTTTGGCAATATTTGGAAGTTCCTTCCAAAGGATGTTTTAAAGATATCCGCGAAATGAAAGTAGATTCTGAAGAGTTGGCCACAGAAAGAATTTTCAGTATTGGCGGGAAAACCGGCTGGTATTATGCAGATTTCCTCTGGAAAATCCGTGGATTTTTAGACAAACTTTTTGGCGGCGTTGGCCTACGGCGCGGACGAAGAAACCTAAACGCTCTGGAAGCAGGTGATTCCGTCGATTTCTGGCGCGTTTTATTTGCCGACAAAGAAGAAAAACGTTTGCTTTTGTTTGCAGAAATGAAAGTTCCTGGTGAAGCCTGGCTCGAATTTAAGATTAAGGACGGAATTCTACATCAGGAAGCTACGTTCCGCCCGCTTGGTTTATCCGGCAGAATGTACTGGTATTCCGTACTTCCTTTTCATGGGTTGATTTTCAACGGAATGTTGAGAAAACTGGCAGGAAGATAATTTATTCTACCGCCACCGAGTCATCACCGCGCCCGTCAGCAACTGCTACCGCATTTCCTTTTTCATCAATCACAATCATTTCGGTTCTGCCTATTTGGGAAACCCTTTCGACTTTATAATTTTTCTTTTCGAGTTCCTGAATGGTTGTTTCAGGAAAATGATTTTCAACCATTACACTTTCAGGAAGCCACTGGTGATGAAACTTTGGTGCATTCACCGTCATTCCCGGGCTCAGTTTGAAATCAATGACATTTACAATCGACTGGTAAACCGATGTGGGAATCGTAGTTCCTCCCGGGGTTCCTACAATGATAAAAGGTTTTCCGTTTTTCATCACGATCGTAGGAGTCATCGAGCTCAGCATTCTTTTTCCGGGTTTAATCGCATTCGCTTCGCCGCCAACCGCGCCAAACATATTGGGAACGCCAGGTTTTACGGAGAAATCATCCATTTCATTATTCAGGAAAAAACCAGCGCCGGAAACTACAACTTTGCTTCCGTATAAACCGTTAAGCGTTGTTGTTACAGCTACCGCATTTCCTTCCTTATCGATCACCGAAATATGCGTGGTTTCCGTAGATTCCTTGGGTTGAGAAATAATTTTGCCGACTTCGGAACTTGGGGTCGCAAGATTTTTATTGAAACTTTTCCAGCGGTTTTTCAGATAATCATCAGAAATCAACATGGCAGTCTGATCGGTGATAAAATCCGGATCGCCCATAAATTCTGCTCTGTCCGCAAACGCACGTCTTTCCGCTTCAATCATAATCTGTACGGCCCCTACTGAATTCTGCTGGTATTTTTCGAGATTTTCATAACCCGACATTTTCAGCATCTGAGCAAGTAAAATTCCGCCGCTTGACGGCAAAGGCATCGAAACAATTTCGTTTCCTTTATAATCGAAAACGATGGGTTTTCTTTCCGCTACTTTATAATTTTTAAGGTCACTTAAAGTGATGATTCCGTTTCCACGCTTCATTTCGGCAACTATTAATTCAGCCGTTTTTCCTTCGTAGAAACCTTTTAAACCGTTTTTCTGAATCAGTTTCAGTGTTTCTGCCAAATCCTTCTGAATCAGGATATCTCCCTGCTTCCACGGATTTTTCTTTTGAAAAACAGTTTGTGATTTATTATGCTCATTAAAATACTGCATCTGGTTATTAAGCAGGTTTGCTTCTTTTTCGGTAATGGCAAATCCCTGTTCCGCCAAATCGATGGCAGGCTGAATAAGTTTCGCCATAGGAAGTTTGGCATGTTTCAAGGTTGCATAAAATCCGGCAACAGATCCAGGAATTCCGACAGCCAATCTTCCGTTTTGAGATAAATCGGTGTTTGCGTTTCCTTTTTTATCAAGATACATGTCCCGCGAAGATTTTGCCGGAGCTGTTTCCCGGAAATCGATCGTGAACTTCTCCCCGTTATTTTTTACGCCAACTAAAAAACCGCCGCCACCAATATTTCCGGCCTGCGGATAAACCACTGCCAAAGCATATTGTGCAGCAATTACCGCATCAAAAGCGTTTCCGCCTATTTTCATGACTTGGGCACCGGCTTCACTCGCCAAAGGATGTGCGGAGACCACCAGACCTTTATCCTTAGTGCGGATTTCTTTTACAATATTGATGTCGGTGAACTGTGCAAATACAAAATTTGAAGAAATCAGAAGTAGAACCAGCGCTTTTTTCATGTCGGAAAATTTTATCAAAAGTACTGAAAATGCTTTCAATACCGAAAACTTATTGAGGATCCGGAACCGCGACTCGGCTTGTCTTCTATTTGAATTTTAATTTTATGAGTCGGCGAACCACTGAGTTCGGTTTGGAAACGGAAGGCGGATGCTGTCGCCCAAATAATAATTAACAATTTCTGGCGGGAAAATTCCTTAAATTTTTTAAATTTGCTAAAATCAATTTCTAAATTCTACACATGGAATCCTACACGGAAAAAATTCTTATCACCGGTGCTCTGGGACAGATCGGTACCGAACTCACAAACAGATTAGTTGAAATTCATGGCGCTGAAAATGTAGTGGCTTCCGGACTTGACCGCTGGGATAAGAACCTTACCTCTGCTGGTTTCTATGAAAGAATGGACGTTTCCAACACGCAACTGGTGAGACAGGTCGTGAAAGATTACGAAATTACTACGGTTTATCATCTTGCTTCCTTACTTTCGGGAACCTCTGAAAAACAGCCGCTTTTTGCGTGGAAACTGAATGTGGAACCGCTCTTGAATTTTTGTGAAATGGCGAAAGAAGGTTTGCTGAAAAAAGTGTTCTGGCCAAGTTCGATCGCTGTTTTCGGGAAAGGAATTCCGAAAGAAAATGTTGGTCAGGACGTGGTTTTGAATCCGACAACGGTTTATGGAATCTCAAAAATGGCCGGGGAAAAATGGTGCGAATATTATCATGATAAATATGGTGTAGATGTAAGAAGCATCCGTTATCCTGGTCTGATTTCCTGGAAAACTCCAGCCGGTGGCGGAACGACAGATTATGCCGTTGAAATATTTTATGAAGCCGTAGAACAGGGAAAATACACCAGTTTTATTTCTGAAAACACGGCAATGCCAATGCTTTATATGGATGACGCCATTAATGCAACTTTGAAACTGATGGAAGCACCGAAAGAGAGCCTCAGCGTTCATACTTCATACAATTTGGGTGGATTATCTTTTACACCTCAAGAACTTGCGGCCGAAATTAAAAAGGAAATGCCGGATTTTGAAATTGATTACAAACCTGATTTCCGCCAGGCGATTGCCGACTCGTGGCCGGCTTCCATCGATGATTCTATCGCGAAAAAAGATTGGGGTTTAAATTATGATTTCGATATTACTGCGATGACGAAAGATATGCTGAAGAATCTGAAAGTGAAACTGGGGAAATAATCTGCATGATTTTACTTACTTTCAACATCATTAATAATAAAAGTGATTTTAAAAATCATTACCGGATTGATGATAATGAAATCACTAAAATCACGGTCGATAACGTTTCTTCAATTCTAAGGATTTTAGAAAACAATAACATTCTGGCGACTTTTTTTATAGAAGTTTCGCTCGTTGATGCTTTACAACCATTACTAAAAAAAATCATCAGCAAAGGTCATGAGATTTCCATTTACAACGCAAGCTCTAATGCAAAAGAAATTGAGAAGGCCAAAAAGAGCATAGAAGATCTTACCGAAAAAATCATTCGCGGCATCAGGCAAAAGGATGTTACGCTCTCTGTAAACGAGCTGAAACAGATGGAATTCAGCTACATTTCGAATATTGAGAACGCCAACATTCTTTTCCCGCTGAAAAGGTTGCAGCGAAGCACTGAAATCATCGAAGAAAATGGCGTGAGCATTATACCAGAAGGCATTTCCCCTTATTCGCAAATCCCTTATAACGATTTTGTTTTCCAGGCGGTTCCCCTGAAATTCTACCAGAACATGGTCACTGAAACATTGAAAAACGAAGATTTCATTCTCATCTATCTGAATTCCTGGCAGTTCACTGATTTTGAAAAATTCCGTTTCCGTATCCCTTTTTACCGCAAATATAATTCGGGGAGAAAGATGTCGGATAAGCTTGAAAACTTCTTAAAGTGGCTTAACGAGAATGAACTCGCATGCGCCAGAGTGAAGGATTTCGTGTTCTAAAAGTTGTCTCCAGTATGATTCAGATCATAAATTACTTACCGAATATTCAATAATACATTAAATTTAGTATAAATTTCGATAAAATAATTAATTTTCATTGGTAATTTAATTTTTTTATACTTAGCTTTGAAGGTAAGTTTAACCAAATTAAATTATTTTATTATGAGAAAAATTCTATTTTCTTTATTTGCAACGGCAGCCTTATGTGCTACTGATGTGATGAAAGCCCAAACGGTTCTGTTCGAAGACAGTTTCGAAACGTATACCGATTTTGCGATTGCAAATGTTGGTAGCTGGACGCTTACTGACGTAGATCTGAAACCGACTTACGGCTTTACGGGCATTACTTTTCCCAATACAGGCGTTGCAAAATCCTTCCAGGTTTTCAACTCAACTGCCACTACTCCGCCGATGACCCCTACTGCAACTTCAAACTGGACCGCTAAAACCGGTACAAAAATGATGGTGAGCTTTGCGGCGACAAGCAGCCCCTGGAACAACGACTGGCTGATTTCTCCGCAAATTGGGATTCCCGCAGGTGACGGAGCAACCCTTACATTCTATGGCAAAGGATGCGACGCTGATTATGGTGCTGAAAAATTTAAAGTATTAGTATCAACAACCGGAACAGGTGTTGGAACCTTTACCGCTATCAGCCCTTTGGTGACTACACCTTCGGATGCGCAGTGGCATCAGTACACCTATGACCTTAACAACTACGCGGGACAGAATATCTACATCGCTATCCAAACTACCTCCGATGATCAGTTCGGCTTCGCAGTAGATGATTTCAAAGTGGTAAGTAATGCGCTGCCAACAGCTGCGCCCAACTGCGCCACCCTTACAACGCCTGCTAATAATACTGCTGATGTAAGCTACAAAGTACCACTATCCCTTGCGTGGACCGCTCCGACAACAGGTGAAGCTGCAGCAAGCTACGATGTATATTTTGGAACCAGCGCTAATCCTACAACACTGTTGATTAATACTACAACGCTTACAACTACTGTACCTATTTCAATGCTGACACCAGCGACAACCTATTACTGGAAAGTTGTTCCTAAAAACGCAGCAGGAAGCGCAACCGGATGTACAGACTTCAGTTTTACTACCATGAGCATGCCTGCATCCGCACCAAACTGTGCAACGCTGACCGCACCGGCAAACGGGGCCACCGGAGTTGACTATTTAGCACCAAGCACACTCACATGGACAGCACCAAGTTCGGGTACCGTAGTAGACAGCTATGATGTTTATTTTGGAACAACCGCTAATCCAACTACGCTGTTGGTGAATACCACTTCCACTACAGCTACCGTTCCGGTAACGCAGTTAGCAGCATCTACTACATATTTCTGGAGAGTTGTACCTAAAAATGATACGGGTGCAGCGGTTGCCTGTACAGAATTTTCATTCACGACAGCAGCAAATCCATTTGCACCTTATTGCGGTCCGGTTGCTATAACAAGCAACACAGAGCCGATTACCTTAGTGAATTTTGCAGGAATCGACAACACAACGTCTTCAGTCCTCAACGGAACTCCAGATCACGAAAACTTTACTACCATTGTAGGAAACGTTACACAGGGAAGCTCTTACACAATTACATTAAAAGGCAATACTGACGGAAACTTTACCAACAGATTCGCAGTGTTTATCGACTGGAACCAAAACGGCGTCCTGAACGATGCGGGTGAAGTTTATCAGATTACACAAACGATTGTAAACTCTAACGGAACCGATGGAGTACAGGCTGTACAGTCTCTTGCTGTACCTTCAGGGGCAACCTTGGGCAACACCAGAATGAGAGTGAAGAAAATTTTCGGAACTACTAATTATCTGGATCCTTGTGCTAATGCATCATTCGGACAACTTGAAGATTACACTCTTAATGTTACTTCACTAGGCGTAAATGACAATGTGAAGAATGCAGTGAAAATCTATCCTAACCCTGTTGTTGATATGTTGAATGTAGAGTCTCCTAACAAGGTAAAATCTCTTTCAGTATTTGATGTGTCCGGAAAAGCAGTATCAACCCATACGCTTAATGCAGCTAAAGCTCAGATCAATTTATCCAGATTGGCTCCGGGCGTATATGTCGTAAACATTGAGACAGAACACGGTGTTCAGACTGTAAAAATCATTAAAAAATAACAAACACTTCATTCTTATTAAATTGAGGTCTGCAGCAATGCAGACCTTTTTTCATTTATTCGTCTCAATTATTGCTACTTTAGGAAATAATTGTTACTTTTGCACCTCGAAATAATTAACAAATTTATTTAACATTATGAACAATTACGAAACTGTTTTCATTTTAACTCCCGTTCTATCTGACGCACAGGTGGAGGAAGCAGTAAAAAAATTCGAAGATCTATTGACTTCACACAATTGCGAAATCGTTGCCAAAGAAAATTGGGGACTTAAGAAATTGGCTTATCCAATTCAATTGAAAAAGAATGGTTTTTACACTTTAATCGAATTTAAAGGTGAAGGAACTGTAGTTGCAGATTTAGAACTGGCTTTCAAACGTGATGAGAGAGTTATCCGTTTCCTTACCACTAAACTTGACAAACATGCGATCGAGTATGCTGTAACAAGAAGAACTAAAGTAAAAACTGCAAAAGCTTAATTTAACCCCTCTAAAAATTTACAACAATGGCAATAGACGATATGGCTAAACAAGCCTCTGCTGGAGGTGAATCGGAAGTAAAATTTCTTACTCCACTAGACATCAATACTAAAACTGATAAAAAATACTGCAGATTCAAAAAATACGGAATCAAACATGTAGATTATAAGGACGAAAAATTCCTTCTTCAGTTTGTTAACGAGCAAGGTAAAATTTTACCAAGAAGATACACAGGAACTTCTTTGAAATACCAAAGAAAAGTATCTGCTGCAATCAAAAGAGCAAGACACTTGGCTTTAATGCCTTATGTAGCCGATTTATTAAAATAATACAAACCAAAATAGTTGTTGGCTGTTTCACAAAAACGCCTAACTTCTAATTAAAAAAGGACAACAACAATGGAAATTATCCTAAAAAAAGACGTAGAAAACTTAGGACTTGAGTTCGATACTGTAAACGTAAAACCAGGTTACGCAAGAAACTTCTTATTACCACAAGGTTTAGCACTTTTGGCTACTCCAAAAAACAAAGCAAATCTTGAGGCTACTTTAGAAGAAAGAAAAGAAGAAGAAGCAAAATTAGTTGCAAACGCTACTGCAATTGTAGAACAACTGAAGAAAACGAACATCACTATCGCTACAAAAGTAGGTTCTGGTGATAAACTTTTCGGATCGATCAACAATGCAAACCTTTCTGAAGAATTGGCTAAAAAAGGTGTTAACGTTGACAAGAAATACATCAAAATCCCTGGAAACACAATTAAGAGAACCGGTAAATTTGCTGCGCAGATCCGTTTGCACAGAAATGTAGAGCACACTTACGAATTCGATATCGTATCTGACGCTCCACCAGCACCGGCAGCTCCTAAAGCGGCTCCAGCTCCAAAGAAAGTTGAAGAAACTCCTGCTGAAGAAGCATAATATTTCTAAAAACATAAAAAAAATCCGGTAATTAATTTTGCCGGATTTTTTTGTACTATTCTCCACGGTTTTCATATTAAATATAATTTGATAATTTTGTTTAATGCTCCGAGTTTTTGTTTACCTGCGCCGCAGTATTAAAAAATCCTTTGATAACCTCCAGAACGAAAAACTGAAACACAATCTGTTACAGGCGGTTCCTTTTTGGATCGGTTCACTCATTACCGGAGTTATAGCCGTAATGTACGCGCAAATGTTCACGTGGGGTGAAAAAGTGATGAATCTGATCTTCGACTGGAATGCATGGATGATATTTATTATCGCACCCATTGGGTTTGTTTTATCATGGTGGCTGGTCAAAGAATTTGCACATTACGCGAAAGGCAGTGGAATTCCACAGGTGATGGCAGCCGTGGAACTCGCAAACCCGAAAGAACATACAAAAATCCGTAATCTTTTAAGTCTGAAAATTATTGTATTTAAAATTTTATCGAGTTTGGCTCTGGTAATTGGTGGCGGGGCCGTGGGCCGTGAAGGGCCGACGATTCAAATTGCAGGTTCGGTTTTCCGGAAAGTCAATGAATATCTGCCTGACTGGTGGCCAAAAATATCAAAAAAGAATATGATTATGACGGGTGCTGCAGCAGGTCTTTCGGCCGCTTTTAATACGCCTTTGGGCGGAATTGTATTCGCTGTGGAAGAACTCTCGAAAACCCATATTAATTACTTTAAAACGGCACTTTTTACCGCTGTAATCATTGCAGGACTTACAGCACAAACTTTAGCTGGTTCTTACCTCTACCTCGGTTATCCCAAAACTGCGGATGTAAGTTTAATGGTAATGTTTCCCGTGATCTTGGTTGCCGGAATTTCCGGAATCTTAGCCAGTCAGCTTTCTGTTTTTATGCTCGCCATTAATTCCTGGAAAAAAAGACTGAAAACCGACCGCAGCCATATTATCTTTCTTGTAATTTCTGCTTTAATCATTGCGTCTTTGGCGTATTTCGTAAACCGCGAAATTCTGGGTTCCGGAAAGGAAATCATGGAGAGAACGCTTTTCACCGATGATAAACATGAAGAGTGGTATATGCCGATTTTCAGGATGATTGGGCCGGCCTTATCATTCACTTCGGGTGGTGCAGGTGGAATTTTTGCACCGGCACTTTCCGCAGGAGCCAGTGTAGGATCTGTGATTTCCGGCTGGATAAATTTAACACCCAACGAAACCAATGTGGTAATTTTGGGCGGAATGGTGGCATTTCTTACAGGAATTACTCGCGCCCCATTTACCTCAGCAATTATTGTATTGGAAATGACCGACAGACACTCCTTAATTTTCCATCTTATGCTTGCCGGCATGGTTTCATCACTCATCTCATTAATGGTGAGCAGAAGATCATTATACGACGCCCTGAAGATTTCTTATCTGGAGGAACTCAGGGGTGAGAAAAAACCATAAAAAATCCGGTAAACTTTTACCGGATTACTATAATTTTGTAATAACTTCAATTAATATTGGGTTGCTTTATGTTTTACATTCCCTAAGATATCCGGGAAATAAACATCCGACAGATGATCGAATTCATCACCTCTCATAAACATGGTGGCGTCAACCTGATCATAAGAATCTCTGCCAGCCGCTGCAATAAGTTCGTTGCAGGTATGAAGTGTATTCTTGTGAAAATGGTACACCCTTTCGCTTTTATCAGTAACATCCAGCCCTTTGATAAGCATCTTATCCTGAGTGGCAACTCCGGTAGGACAATTATTCGTATTACATCTTAACGCCTGAATGCAGCCCAGCGCAAACATAAATCCACGCGCATTGTTACACATATCCGCACCCATCGCAACCGCACGCAAAATGTCGAGCGAAGTAAGAACTTTTCCGCTGGCGATAATTTTCACTTTATCACGGAGGTTGAAATTGTTCAGTGTTCTGTTTACAAAAATCAAAGCAGGTTCAAGCGGCATTCCTACTCCGTCTGAAAATTCCGGCGGTGCAGCTCCCGTTCCACCCTCTGCTCCGTCAACTGTAATAAAATCCGGATATATTTTAAGTACATTCATCTGAACGCAGATATCTTCAAATTCTGTGGTATCGCCAATACAAAGTTTAAAACCTACAGGCTTTCCTCCGGAAAGTTCTCTTAACTGCTGCACAAATTTCAGCAGTCCGGCTGCATCTGAAAAAGCAGAATGCGAAGGTGGCGAAATAATGGTAAGTCCAGGCTGTACGTGTCTAATCGCTGCAATTTCAGGTGTATTTTTGGCCCCCGGTAAAACCCCGCCGTGACCAGGTTTGGCTCCCTGTGAAATCTTGATTTCGATCATTTTCACATTAGGGATGGTGGCATTTTTAGTAAAAATTTCCGGAGAAAACCTTCCTTCATCGTCTCTACACCCAAAATATCCTGTACCAATTTGCCAGCATAAATCTCCGCCTTCCAGGTGGTAAGGGGAAATTCCACCCTCGCCTGTGTTATGATAAAAACCACCTTTTTTTGCACCTCTGTTCAGTGACATTTGAGCCCGGTCACTTAAGGAACCAAAACTCATCGCAGAAATATTAAATAAGGAAGCGTGGTACTTTTGGGTACACTGCTCGCCTCCAACCCAAACCTTTGGCAATTCCTCTTTTGGCGATTTTGCGTAGATCGAATGTTTAATTCCCTCGTATTTTCTCTGATTGATCTCGAGTTGAGTTCCAAACGGCACGGTGTCGCTGATATTTTTCGATCGGCGGTACACAGCGGACCGCTGATTACGCGGAAATGGTTTTCCGTCCGTTTCTCTTTCAATAAAATACTGCTGCATTTCCGGAGAAATACCTTCAAAAAAATATCTGAAGTATCCCAACACGGGAAAGTTGCGAAGAATGGCATGTTTTGTCTGAAAACTGTTATAGATTCCCAGCGCGTAGATAGCTGTTAACAAAATTGGAATCCAATAGTGCGCCCTAATCAGCAAAGCAATCATCCAAACTGCAATCAGGATAACTATTCCCCACTTAATGAATTTGTCTCTCATTACATAAGTTGTTTAAAAATTGACCTCAAATTTAGCACTTTTAAACGGACAAAAAAAACCGCTTTCATTATTATGAAAACGGCTTAAACACTTCGTATTTTATTATTTATTCCAATTGATTTTCATATGCTGAACCTCCTCTGAATTTGTACCGATCATGATCTCGAATTCCCCTGCTTCCCAATCGTATTTGAGGGAATTGTTATAGAATTTCAAATCCTCTGGCGTAATATTGAAGCTTACTTTTTTACTTTCCCCTTTCTTGAGGTAAACTTTCTGGAAGCCTTTTAATTCTTTTACAGGCCGTGTAATACTCCCTACCAAATCGCGGATATATAGCTGTACAACTTCTGCCCCGTCATAATTTCCCGAATTTTTTACGTTGACCGCAACCTGAACGGTCTGGTTTCCTTTTGGATTCGTATTGGAAACCGACATATCGGAATAGGTAAAACTGGTATAACTCAACCCAAACCCGAACGGGTAAAGTGGCGTGTTACATTCATCCATATAATTAGCACGGAATCGGTCGTACTCGCATTTAGCAGTTTTTTCTGCACTTAAAGGTCGACCTGTATTTTTATGATTGTAATAAATAGGGACCTGTCCTAGACTTCTTGGGAAAGTAACCGGCAATTTTCCTGAAGGATTTACTTTACCGAACAGCACATCCGCGATGGCATTACCGGCTTCGGTTCCTGAAAACCAAACATTAAGCATGGCATCCGGAATATCTTTTACATTTGTTAAAGCCAACGGTCTTCCGGTGAATAGTACCATTGCAATCGGCTTTCCTGTTTTTTTAAGTTCATTCAGTAAATCAACCTGAGACTGAGGAATAGTGATTTCACTTCTGGAAGATGATTCGCCGCTCATTTCAGCAGATTCACCGATTGCGAGCACGATTAAGTCAGCTTTCTTGGCTACATCCATCGCTTCTTTCAGAATAACTTCTTTCGGACGGTTGTCGCGGTCGGTGAGTTTTCCGTGGGCAGCATAAATATTTTCAAGTTTCTCGCTGTAATCAATATTGGCACCTTTGGCAGAAATGAATTTCACGTCTTTTCCAAAGTTATCCTGCAGGCCTTTCATCAGCGAAACTGCGTTGGCATGTTTTGCAGCCACGCTCCATGTTCCGGCCATGTTCAGTGAATTATTCACTAACGGACCGATTACGGCAACCGTTCCGGATTTTTTCAAAGGCAGCACATTGTTTTCGTTTTTCAGTAAAACCATCGATTGTGCGGCGGTGTTTCTTGCAATATTTCGGTTTTCAAGACTGTTAACCTCTTGGGCAGCCAATTTTGCGTCTCCGTAGCGGTAAGGATCTTCAAAGAGTCCTAAATCATATTTTGCCTCAAGAACTCTTTTGGCAGCCTGATCGATTTCAGCCTGGGTTACTTTCCCTTCTTCTAAAGATTTTTTCAAAGTTTTCAGAAAGCCTTCCCCTACCATATCCATATCGATTCCTGCTTTCAGCGACATGGCAGAAACTTGCTGAAGATCGCCCATTCCATGATCAATCATTTCGTTAATCCCCGTGTAGTCGGTTACTACGAATCCACCGAAGCCCCACTTATCCCTAAGAACTTCTGTCTGCAGCCATCGGTTTCCGGTCGCAGGAATTCCGTCCACTTCGTTAAAAGAAGCCATCACAGAACCTACACCGGCATCTACCGCTGCTTTATAAGGAGGGAAATATTCATTGAACATGCGTACATGACTCATATCTACCGTATTGTAATCCATGCCACCTTCGCCCGCACCATAAAGTGCAAAATGCTTTACACAAGCCATGATCGTATTACTGAGAGAGAGATCTTTACCCTGGTAGCCGTACACCATATGTTTGGCAATTTCGCTTCCTAAATAGGGATCTTCTCCCGAGCCTTCAGAGATCCTGCCCCATCTTGGTTCGCGGGAAATATCCGTCATGGGTGAGAAAGTCCAGGAAATACCATCAGCGGATGCTTCGCGGGCAGCCACTCTGGCTGACTGCTGAATTAAATTCATATCCCATGAAGCCGCTAATCCCAGAGGAATCGGGAAGTTGGTTTCGTATCCGTGGATTACATCCATTCCAAAAATTAAAGGAATTTTCAGACGGCTTTTTTCTACAGCAACTTTCTGAACTGCGCGGATCTTTTCAGCACCTTTGATATTGAAAAGGCCGCCAACAAGACCGTCTTCTATTTTTTTTCCGATATCGGAGTTTTGCGCCGTACCCGTAGTGAAATCACCAGCGCTTGGGAGATTAAGCTGTCCGATTTTTTCATCAACCGTCATCTTTGCAAGCAGCGCATCAACAAAAGCTTTCTTATTTGCATTGTACTGCGACGTATGGTATGCCTGTACCGGTTTAGTCACCATTTCCTGTGCTAAAACGCAGGTAGATAGTGCCATAGCAGCAACTAAAACTAATTTCTTCATAAACTTCTACTTTATATTATTTGATTTTTTTTGAGCAAGCATCCATTCGTATAATTTTGGATTGGAATATGTAGAATCCCAGGAATTATGATTATCGTCCGGAAAGATAACGAGCTCTATATTTTTATTTACTTTTTTAATCTCCTGATAAATCTCGATGGCGTTCATTGGCGAAACAATATCATCATTAGCGCCATGGAAAATTTTCATTGGTAAATCTTTGTATTGGCTCGCACGCACTTTCATCAACCGGTCGACAGGCGGACAAACTGCTACAACTGCTGAAAATAATTCCGGGTGTTCCATGGCGAGTTTGAGTGAACCCCAACCTCCCATGGAAAGGCCTGTAAGGATGATTCTGGATTCATCGATTTTATATTTCTGCTGAATTTCTTTAATCAAATGATAAATGGTTTCTGTATCCCACCAAACTCCTTCGGGACATTGGGGTGCCAGAATTGCTACCGGTTCTTTTATCAGGTTTTTGTAGTTGAAAGGTCCGTTGGCTTTTACCTTTTCCAAGTTAGTTCCGCGTTCGCCGGAGCCGTGAAGAAAGACCATAAGCGGAACTTTGCCTTTCGCATCTTTAGGATAATCTAAAATATAAGAAATCTTCTGAACCCTTTTGGTTTCTTTACTCATCTCAGCTTTAATTTCCTGACCTTTAAGATTAAGAGAAAAGAAACACGATGCCGTAAACAGACATGTTAACAATACTTTCATTAAAAATTATATTTTGTTGATTTGAAATCCAGTTTCTTTAAACCGTTTTTAATTTCGGGAGCGTTCATAAATAATTTCCAAAGCAATCCGGTGCGGTAATTTTCGATCATTGGTGCAATTGTACCCTGATCAATTGCCAGATATCTAGGAGTAAACCAATTGTCGTAATGAATTGAAGTAGCATCATAAGGTCCGGCAGAACCGATAAATTCGGGTTTCTGAGTGTAAAGAAACCGTAAAACATTCATTGATTCTTTAGGCGTATATGGGAAACTGCTGAGGGCGGCAGTTGGCGTTACCACACCGCGATCATTCTTAGGGTTGTGCGCATCGTAACCTACGGTACCGTCCTGATTTCTGGTATAACTTGCAGTAAACCCCCAGTAATTCGGGCCATAACCTTTCCATTGCTTAGGATTTTCGACACTGTAACTGTACTGAATCATGGCGTGACTGCGGTTCAGATCAAAATAATTCTTCACCAGTCTGTCGGATAATCCTGTAGGATCTAATCCCAGATAAGAATAATGCGCCCAAAACATCGGTCCGCCATATTCTTCTGCTCCATTATGTTTTACGTAAAGCGGATACCCGTACTTTTCTGCGGACGTGGTATAAGTCCCGTTTCGGGTCCAGCCCTGGTAGAAAGTTTCAGCATCAATGGGATAAGTAGGCGAGGAAGCGGCGAGGATGTAAGTAACTAAAGTCTCATCATAACCCTGAAGTTTATGATTCATTTCCCAGCCGTTTACAGGCGACCAATGCCAGTAAAGCACTTTTTCTCCTCCTTTGGTGTACCAGTTCCATTCTACCCCTTTCCAGAGATCATCCATTTTTTTTGAAAGCGCTTTTTCCGCGGTATTTCCGTTTTTAAAATATTCGCGCACGGTGATAATTCCTTCAACAAGAAAAGCAGTTTCTACAATATCACCGCCGTTGTCTTTTTTTCCGAAAGACACTGTTTTTCCAGTCTCACCATCAAGCCAATGTGGCCACGCACCATGATGTCTGTCGGCTTTTGCTAAAAAATCTGCGATATGAGTTAAACGTTTTACTGCTTCACTTCTCGGGATGAAGCTTCTTTCTACCCCGACCAGAATCGTCATTAAACCGAAACCTGAGCCTCCAGTTGTGACTACATTCGCGTCATTTTTAGGATAAAAATCTTCATGGTAGCGCTCTCTGCCCATCAGAGAATTAGGTTCGGCGAAATCCCAGAAATATTTAAGGGCATCTTTCTGTACGCGGTCCATAAGTTGCTCATCAGTAAATTTCTGTATACTTTCCGGTTCTGCAGCCACTTTCTGTAAATTACTACAGGAATTTAAAAGTGTCAAAGCCATAACCGAAAGTGTGAATATCTTCTTCATTTTTAATTTCTTATTTTAAAATCCATGTTGTGTTGAATGGAATCCTAATTTAACAA
Organism: Flavobacteriia bacterium; assembly: GCA_015999765.1. Classification (GTDB taxonomy): domain Bacteria; phylum Bacteroidota; class Bacteroidia; order Flavobacteriales; family Weeksellaceae; genus Kaistella. Next base: position 13,545 of record JAECQR010000003.1, on the reverse strand, counting down.
GTCCCGATCTTACATCCGGAGCATTCATAAAAAGATTCCAGAGAAATGCGGATTTCTGATTTTCGATCATTGGAGCAATAGTTCCCTGATCAATGGCGAGATAACGTGGTGTAACCCAATTATAATGCAGCGAATAAGCATCGTAAGGTCCTGCAATTCCAATTAATTTTGAATAATTTTCATTATAGAGAAATCTTAAGTAATTCATACTTTCAGTTGGAGTATAAGAGAAATTTGAGATGGCCGCCGTAGGCGAAATAATACCTAGGTCATTATTAGGCTGATGCGCCGCATAACCTGTACTCCCATCCGCATTCCTGCTGTAACTGGCTGTTAATCCCCAGTTTTTTGCAGAATAACCGTTCCAGCCTTTTGGATTTGCAATGCTGTACTGGTGCATGATTTTCGCATGATTTACAGTAACTTCTCCGTAATTAACAAACTCATCTGAAAGTCCGCGAGGATCCAATCCCAAAAAAGAGTAATGTGACCAAAACATGGGTCCTACAGTACCGGTGGCACCGTTATGATTGACCAGTACCGGGATTCCATATTGGGTCGATGAATTTTTTATACCCCCATTCCTAGCCCAACCCTGCTGATACACCGTTTTTTCAATGGAGTACGTTGGCGAAGCTGCAGCTAAAACGTAGGTAATTAAAGTTTCATCAAAACCCTGAAGTTTATGATTCATCTGAAAACTGTAATTGGGTGACCAATGCCAATACAGAACATTTTGGCCCTGGGTATACCAATTCCATTCTACTCCTTTCCATAGTTCGTCAGCCTTCTGAGAAAGCGCAAGTTCTGCAGGGTCTGTTGAGTTTTTAAAATATTCTCTTACACAGATCAATCCCTGAACGAGAAAAGCCGTTTCTACCAAATCACCTCCATTATCCATCGGGCTAAAAGGGATTACATTTCCTGTACTACCGCTGATCCAATGTGACCACGCTCCATGAAAACGGTCGGCATTCTGAAGAAAATTCAGTGCTGTACCAATTCTGGAAACAGCTTCCGCACGTGGGATATAACCATTTTTAATCCCCACCAGCACGGTCATCAGTCCAAAACCAGAGCCGCCCGCAGAAACCACATTTGCATCTACTCCAGGATTTTCTGTATGATATCTTTCGCGCGCTAATTTGGAGTTGGCTTCCGCATAATCCCAAAAATACTTCAGGGCATCTTTCTGCACCATTTCCACAATTTGTGGATCGGTGTATGTGGTGACCTGAGGAGGAGAAGGATTATCTCCTCCAAGAGGGGTTCCCCCGCTCACAGGCGCAGAGTCTCTGGAGCACGACAATAAAAAAGCCGATGCAATAAGCGTGAACTGAATTGAATTTTTCATTGCAATTTTTAAAAAGAGAGCCACCTTGCGATGGCTCTGGTAAGGGTTATCTGTTATCTTTTTCTAGTTTATAAAGCGCCAGAACATCTGAACTTTTTAAGGCGATATTATAAATCCTGAATTCATCCAACTTGCCTGCATAACTTGTTGCCCAATCCTGATGAGATCCGTTATTCAATGGAGGATCGGTTTCAAACTGATGATTCCCCAGAACCATTTTACCATTGGTGCCTACCATTTGGAAGACTCCATAACCTGGAGCATTATTAGGATTATCAATTCCGCCGGGATTATCCGCGTACCAGGTAGCGCTTCCCGTAGCACCTTCCGCCGGTGCATACGCAAAACCATTAAGGTTTGTAGCAGACTCACCGTTAATATACGCACTTACTTTACTGGAAGCCGGATCATAAGTCATCGTTACGTGAAACCATGTGTTTTTTTTATCATCTATATTCATGATCAAACTTTGTCCGCGCCAAACCACGCCGGAGCGACCATTTTCAACTCCTAACTTAAGTCTGATTCTGTTAGGAAAATTGTCATCAGGATTCTCAATAAACACATTTATCCCACCCCAAAATTCTGTGGGTCTTACAATAGAAAATATCCCCTGCGCTCCTTTACCCTGCCCAGGTGAAGAACCAGGAGCTACGGTATTGGCACTGTTCATCCAAAATGAGATTGTAAAAGCATTAAGACCAGTAATTGCATCCGACACATTCGCTACGGCATATTTTTCTGAAGAACTGGAACCATTGTAGGCTTTCCCTTTAATCCCCGCGGTATATTCAACTCCCACAGGAACAGGTGAAGTTACGTTATTGGTTTTATCTGCCAAATTATCTTCGAAGCTCAATTTGGTTACAAGATTAGCAGAAGCAATCTCATCAGAATTTTCGTATCCTCCGATTGATGCGTACGGAATCGGAAGGTTATCCCTATCAATGCTTTCGTCGCAATTGGTCATGAGGAAAAGCGCTGCCACTGCTAAACCCGTATGTTTATTAAAAAAAATATTTTTCATGTTTTTCTTTTTAAATATTAATAATTAGGGTTTTGGGAACTTGCTCCTTTGGATTCACTAATGAAACTTGCAGGGATAGGGAATAATTCATGTTTTCCGACTACAAAAGTTTTTCCGTTAGCTGCCATTGCAGACTGCGCCTGACCAGTTCTTACCAAATCGAACCACCTGTCATGTTCAAGTGCCAGCTCAAGTCGTCTTTCTTTCCAGATCGCAATACGTAAATCGGCTTGAGAGACTGCGGCTGTGTTTGGAAGACCAGCTCTGTTTCTTACTTCATTTAAGAATGGAATAGCCGACGCGGTTTGTCCTAATTCATTCATTGCCTCAGCTTTCATAAGCAATACCTCAGCATATCTTAGATATCTTATGTTCGCATCGGAATCATCATCCCCTGTAAAATTTGAAGAATAAACTTTGTAGTTATAATAGGGATTTTCAACAGTTGCAGGAACTACTCTACCGTCATACAAAGTTGAATTTCTGAAAATGATGGTGGCATCTCTTCTTTCGGTATCCCCTTCTTCATTAAAAGCATCTACCAGACTTTGAGAAGGCGTTGCAAAGCCCCAGCCCCAGCCTCCGGCACCGCGGGCACCCTGGGTTTGTGAGTATTGCTGAATTCCAGGCTGTGAAGCACCTCCTTTTCCTTGGATTTCGAAAATAGATTCGGCGTTATTTTCACCAGAAACTTTATAAATATCGGCAAAATTTGGAGTTAGTGAATAACCTGTCACTAAATTGCAGTGATCGATAACTTTCTGCCAGTTTTTCTGATAAAGATTAACTTTCGCTAATAATGCGTGCGCGGCACCTTTAGAAGCTCTGCCGATATCACTTGCGGAATAAGCATTTTTTTGGGGAAGTACAGCAATTGCAGCATTAAGGTCGCTTTCTATGAAACTGTACACTTCTTCTTTAGTTTTTCTTGTTAGCAACATAGCTCTATCGGCATCGTTACCGGCAATGGGCACGTGATCTACAATAGGAACTCCGCCAAAACTTCTTACTAAGATGAAATATGAGAATGCTCTAAGAAACTTGGCTTCACCCTCCAACCTTGTCTTTAAATCCTGATTGGCATTCGTAAGAAGCGGTAAATAATATAAAGCCTGGTTCGCTCTGTTTATTGCCTGGTAGTGGCCTTGCCAGATCTCCTGAAAAGAGCCGCCGGTTGAATTGAAATCCAGCGCATCCAATAAATTTTTATCTCCTCCGGTATCTCCGGGCGACGATCCCTTATCTGCTTCATCTGAAGCGATTGTAGTGACCCCTATCCACGCAAATGAACTGATATTCCAGTCGAGATATTTTGCATATATCGCTGTTACAAAACCGTTGGCCCCCGCATCATTATTGAGCAAAGACAAGTCACTGGTTGAAATCGCTTCTGTAGGCTTCACGTCTAAAAAATCATTACGGCAACTCTGTATTGAAAGAGAGACAAATAGTAATGATGAGAGTATGATTATCTTTTTATTCATTGCTTTAATTTTAAAATTTTAAATTTATTCCGAACACAAATGATCTAAGTGTTGGGTAAGCATCAAGCTCAACACCTGTCAGTCCATATGGGTCACCATTAGCGTTTAATTCTGGAGAGAAACCGCTAAATTTCTGGAAAATAAACGGATTTATTGCGCTGACATATACTCTAAAAGACGAGAGATAATCTACCGGCTTAAATAATGTATATCCCAGTGAAATATTGTTTATCCTAAAGAAATCTCCTGATTCCAGATAATAATTGGAGGCAATAGGAACTGCATTAAAAGGTGCGGGATTCGCAGAACCAGTATTAGTACTGCTGTAAAAATCATTTGCAATACTGTATTCAATATTTTCGCCGGAGAAACGCTGTGCTTTTTTACCGTTATAAACCTTCGAACCGAAAGTCCCGTAACCGTTAACAGACAAATCAACCTGTCTGAATTTAACTCCCAAGTTAATCCCGTAAGTCGAAGTTGGAATATAGGAACCAAAGAATTTTCGGTCTTCTAAATCATTAGCTCCTGTTTTTCCGTTTCCGTTAGTATCAGTATAGGTGAAGTTTCCGTTGCCATCAATTCCACTCACTTCCCATAACCAAAAACTTCCTAAAGGCTGACCGACAGAAATTTCGTTTAAGAGTTTGGTGTACTGTCCATTTCCTAAGCTTCCACCACGAATGTCATTTACGTTTTCATCAGCCAGTTTGCTTAAATTGTTCTTATTATAAGAGTAGTTTCCGCTTATGTTGTAGCTCCAATCTTCATTTACTTTGTCGTCCCAGGATAAGTAGGCCTCAACACCTTTGTTGGTTACCTCACCCAGATGTGCAAATCCGTTCTCGGAAATACCGGAAGTAGACACAGGAATAAGCGCCAGAATAATATTGGTTGTAATCCTGTTATACACATCAAATGAGCCTTTAAGCTTACGGTTTACCATTTCGAAATCAATCCCACCACTAGATTCCTCTGTGATTTCCCACGACAAATTAGGATCGTATATTTTGTCTATAGTACTACCATTAGATACGGCATTACCGTTAAAGGCATAATTGTAAACGCTTCCGCTGGCGAACGGCAAATAATTGGCAGGAATATTTTGGTTACCCAATTTTCCCCATCCTCCCCGTAATTTCAGCAAATTGAATATTGAGCTATCTTTCATAAAGCCTTCTTCAGAAATCACCCAGCCAACACCGAAAGCAGGAAATGTTCCCCATTTATTTTCCTCCGAAAACTGCGAAGAACCATCCCGCCTTACTGTTGCACTTAATAGATAGCGGTTCATTAATTTATACTGCGCCCGTGCAAAATAAGAGTTTGTAGTATTTTTATTACCGTTTACACTGTTTAAAGTAACCAACTGATCAAGATAGTTGGTATCCTTCAGATCCCAGTAATTACTGTTGAGAATCATATTCTTCCGGGTCATACTGAAGAAATTCTCACCGTCTTTTACTGCAGATTCAGTACCTACGGTTGCTTCCAGGTCATGATCTCCGAATTTCTTGGCATAAGTCAGGTAATTCGTAAGTGTCCAGTTAAAGTAGTCCTTTTTCTCGTTGGTAAGTGTATTTATATTACTGCTGGTCGGATAACCTGAAGCTACTCTTGTAGGATCTGCTGCCAGCCAGATACTTAACAGATCTGCATAGTTATACATTTTGAAGTTATAATATTCTCCCGAAAACTGCGAAGTAAACTTAAGATCTTTTATTAGATTCAAATCTACTTTCAGCCCTCCCTGCAATTGCATGGATTTCTGACGTTCGTTGTTAAATGCAAGCTGGGCAACAGGATTACCAACATTATTGAAAGATGAACCTGTGGTAGATGCAAATCCATTTGGCCCAACATAAGAAACTCCGTATTGTCCAGTAGGGAAATATACCGGTACAATCGGAGATTGTTTATAAGCATTTGTAAATGCACTTAATGGTTTTGGAGTGATATTACTAAAAGCAACTGAAAGGGTTTGGGCAACTACAATGCCTTTGGTTATTTTGAACTCGTTATTTGTTCGAATGGTACTCCGGTTATAATCGGTACCGTTTAAGATCGCCTTTTCATCGTAGTTTCCTAAACTGAGAAAATACTTTGCATTTTCAGAAGAACCGGATAACGAAACATTATGTTGATTATAAGTACCAAGTCGGGTAATTTCCTTAAACCAGTCTGTATTTACTGCTTGATCCTGGGAAAACTTCGTTGACTGTAATGCGGCGTTGGTATAGTATGAGAATAAGTTACTGCCAGCCATTTTCACCTTCTTCAGCGGCATTCTAACCCCTGCTAAACCATCATATTCAACCGAAATTCCTTTTCCCCGTCCAGCTTTTGTTGTAATAATTATAACTCCGTTTGCGGCCCTGTTACCATAAATTGCAAGAGCCGAAGCATCTTTCAGTATATCATAGGTAAGAATATCATTTGAGTTGATGTTATTAATATTATCCGCAAAAATTCCATCAACAACATATAAAGGATTTCTTCCACTCAGTGCTGTTCCTAAACCTCTGATGATTACAGATGGTGTAGATCCCGGCAAATCAGAAGCAATAACTGTTACCCCTGCTGCTTTACCCTGAATTGCCTGCGTGGCATTCAGCACCTTGGTCTTGGTAAGCTCTTCCGAATTAATTGAACTGATGGATGTGGTATTGTCAACCTTTTTCCGGCTACCATAACCAATCATCACCACCTCTTCAATTTTCTGTTCCTTCACCACGGTATCCCGCGGAACTTCCTGTGCATTTACATTCATGCCGAAGTAAAATACTGCGATTAGGCAAGGAAATTTTAAATTACTGTGTTTCATATAGTAGTTTTTGTTTGTAATTTTTCTAGGAAAGTCAATCCTGTAAGCGTTTATTATCTCAAAGTTAGAAAATATATTTCAACTGTGTTATTCTTTTCATAATATTTTAGTACTATTGTTAAATGTGGTTAATACGAAATCATATTTTTATTTGGCTTAATATTTGAGAATGAAGCAATAATCTTAATATTCACATCATGAAAAGAAATACTATTCTAGTTGCAACAATGGCCGTTGCAACTTTAGGAACAACTACACAATCATGTCTTGCTCTGGCAACATCAAGCGTAGGTTTAGCTGTTCTTAAACAAATTCTTCTAGGCGGCATTACAAAAGGTCTGAATATCTTCAGCGATAAAAACAGTTTCATGGCTAACCAACTTATTGATGCTGCACTGCCTCAACAGTTGAGAGACCTTAACAATACATTACAGAAAATGGGGCTGAACAGTCTGGTCGAGAAAGAAAAACAATATATTGCCCAGGCAGCAGCCTTTACAGTAGAAACTTCGCGCCCCATTCTCGTAAACGCCGTGAACAGCCTTACCGCAGAAGATGCAGCGAGAATCGTCCAGGGAGGAAGTGGTGCTGCTACCCAAATCCTGAAAGAAAGAACATCGGAACAGCTTATGGCTGCAATTGCACCTAAAGTGGATGCCAAACTGAATGAATTCGGGTTAGTGAGTTCCCTTAATTCTGCGCTGCAAGGCTCAAATATTTTAGGATCCATTCTGGGAACTCAAAGTTCTACAAATTCTTTGACAGGCGGTCTCAGCAGATTCGCATCCCAACAAATGGTAAATGGGCTCTTCAACATTATCCAAAGCCACGAACAGCAAAATGCATCTACGATCATGAACTCGCTGAATGGCGCTAAATAAAGAAATATTACTTAATTTTGAATTCCGGTTTGTCCGGAATTTTTTTTAACCTAAAACTACACTGAGATGATTAATATAGTCGATAATCAGGAAAACTTAAATCCCGAAGAATTTTATGCTTCATTAAAAGAAAAACTCGATGCAACCCACGACTTTCCGGAGGATTATCTTTTTAAATTCATTATCACAAATGAGGAATCCAAGCATACTGAAATTTACAGGGTTTTCGATAATATTAAATTTACATTGACTACAAAAGACAGCAAGAACGGGAAGTACACATCTTTAAATATGAATGCCTTCGTGATGGATGCGAATCAGGTGATTAATATCTATAAAGAAGTAGGCAAAATTCCAGGGGTAATGATGCTCTAAAAAGTAAAAATGAATATTTTAATCACCGGCGGAACCGGACTTATCGGGAAATCTTTGGTTAGAAAACTCAGGGACAGAAATCATCATGTAAGACTCTTGACAAGGCAGAAAACTGATAAACCTGAAGAGTTTTACTGGAATATTTCCGAAAAATTTATTGACCCAAAAGCTTTCGAAAATTTGGACTGCATTATTCATCTGGCTGGTGCCAACATCAGCCAGAAATGGACTGCGGATTATAAAAAAGAGCTGTTTTCCAGCCGTATCGATACAGCGAATCTGTTGAAAGAATATTGTGTAAAGCAACAGGTGCATTTGAAATCATTTATTTCTGCCTCGGGCATTAATTATTACGGCACTTTTACTTCAGATGAGATTCTAAAAGAAAATGATGGAATTATAAAACATGATTTCCTTGCAAAACTTTGTGATGAATGGGAAAATGCTGCTGAAAATTTTTCTGATATTTCCGACAGAACTGTTTGTTTACGCACCGCAATGGTATTGGCAAAAAACGGCGGTGCTTTTCCGATGCTCAAGAAAACAGTAGATTTTAACATCGGTTCCGCGGTTGGCTCAGGACAACAATGGATGAACTGGATTCATGAAGATGATTTGGTAAACATGTACATTTTTTCTCTGGAAAACCCAGAAATCCGAGGAAAATTCAATGCAGTTGCAGATGACATACCGACTAACGAAAATTTCATGAATTTACTGGCTAAAACTTCCGGGAAGTTTTATCTTCCGATAAATGTTCCTTCGTTTGTTATGAAAATGATTTTCGGGGAGATGAGTTCCATTATTTTGGAAGGGACTCGTGCATCTAACGAAAAAATCAAATCGCTGGGATTTGATTTTGAATTTTCAACACCTGAAGCGGCGTTTATGGATTTGAGAAAATAGTCTGAATTATTTTTCAATAAAAAACCTCACATTTTCAATTGGTCTTCCGACCATTGCTACCGGGCCTTTTATCAGGATTGGTCTTTGGATTAAAGAAGGGTTTTCAGTGAGAATTTTAATCCATTCTTCGTCAGAATATTCTTTTCCGGAAAATTTTTCCTTATAGAGTCTGTCATTTTTTCTGATCAGTCCCTGAACGTCTGTATTCAGTTTTTTGAGAAGCGTTGTAAGCTCCATTTCTGTCAGCGGTGTCTCCATGAAATCGATGATTTCGAAGGGAACGTTATTCTCGTCTAAATGTTCCAGAATTGCTCTGGATTTAGAACACGTATTATTATGAAGTACTTTGATCATGGCGGTTGAGTTGAAGGTTATTTTTTTTAATGTAAAAAGCTTACAGCATTCATCTCATGTCCCGCATTTAGAAAAGTCCGTGCATCTGCGACTCAATTCTTTCTAAAATAAATCCGAAATCTTCGGGTCTTTCCACAAAATCCAAATCATCAACTTCGATGATCAGGAGTTTACCCTCGTTGTAGGTTGAAATCCATTTTTCGTATTTCTGATTAAGTTTCGAAAGGTATTCTATAGAAATTGTCGCTTCATAATCGCGGCCTCTTTTATAAATTTTCTTTACGAGATTCGGAACATCAGATTTCAGGTAGATGAGCAAATCCGGTGCCGAAACGAAACTCTTCATCAGATTAAAAACCGAAGTATAATTATTGAAATCTCTGTCTGATAAAAGGTTCATATCGTACAGGTTTTCTGCGAAAATATGGGCATCTTCATAAATTGTTCTGTCCTGAACAATGTTTTTCCCACTTTCGCGGATCTCTTTCACCTGTCGGAAACGGCTTCCAAGAAAATAAATCTGCAGTGCGAAACTCCACTTGCTCATATCGGCATAAAAATCCTCTAAATACGGGTTGTGATCTACATCTTCAAACTGGGCATCCCAACTGTAATGTTTGGCAAGCATGTTTGTTAACGTTGTTTTTCCCGCGCCTATGTTTCCTGTAACCGCAATGTGCATCTGTAAAAAATTATTTGATTATGAATGAGCTGTACTGCCTGAAAATTACCCTTTCTTTCAGTTAATTATTGAGCGGGTAAAGATAAAGTTTATGGTCACCGATTCCAAAATAAGCGGCTGAGTTTTTATCCACAATCTGCGAATTTACGGCCTCGAAAATTATTCTCAGCATACGGTCCTCGAAAAGATGAACAGTATTTCTGCCGATAACGTGAATATTCCCATTTTCGCGACGCAGCCTTCTACCTTGATTAACAGGAATATTTAAAATTTTATCTCCCTTAAAATTGCAGATGAGAAGTTCATCAGCAGTCAGCAAATAAACCTGACTGTTGAAAACCAGTAAATCATTAATATTTTCAAAATCAACATTTAAAGGATAGGAATTAATGATTCTTTCATCCCGGAAATTATACTGAATCAGGCGTTTCGTGCTTTCATCAAGCAACCAGATTTGCTGTAAATCTTCGGCATAAACCATTTTGATAAAGCCAAATTTCTGTCGGAAATTAACCGTCTGGATTTCATTCAGATTCTGATCATAAAATTTAAGCTCCTGAGCGTTTTCTGAAAAAGAAGGAATGCTTAGAGGATTCTGAACCGACTGAATTTTAAAGGGCAGTGTAAGCATCAGTTTTCCTTTCTGCTTGCCCAGCGAATCGTATTTTGTAAAACTGAAATCCTTGTTCCTGTAAAGATAAATGTTGCCGTAATCATCAACCAGCAAATCTTCTACACCCTTCAGTTTCAATGAATCAAAAGCTGTATTTTGCTGCGCAGACATTACGCACGTAAGGAAGAAAAAGATGAGACCAAGTGATTTCAAAACAACAGAATATTTATCAAATTTAAATAAAAAATGACGTTTTTTTGAACGTCATTTCATATCGTAACTTTTCAGTTTATTTAATTGAAACTTCATAAATTTTATCCCAATTCTTTCCGGTGATCAACATGTTATCGCCTTTAAAAGCAATCCCGTTTAAAACATCATCAGAATTGGTAGTGTGTTTTTTAGCAATTTCTGTAAAATCAAACTTTCCTACCACCTCACCGTTTGCCGGATTAATTTTCAGGATAACCGGTTTTTGCCATACATTGGCGTAAATATGACCTTTATAATATTCCAGTTCATTCAGCTGATCGTAAGCTTCGGTATTTCCGGCGACCGAAATATAACGTACAATTTTTGAAGGATCTTTAACGTCAAGGAAATAAATATTCTTGGTTCCGTCAGATAAAATTAAATTTCTGTTATCGTAAGTTAATCCCCAGCCTTCGCCGATTACATTTGGATAAGCAAATTCGCTAATCAAACTCAGATCACTTTTGTTATAGATAAAACCTTTTTTGGTTAACCATGTTAATTGATAAACTTTATCCCCTACAATGGTTAATCCTTCAGAAAAATATTCTTTGGGTTGCTTTGTGAAAACAATAGGAGTTGTACTTCCTAAAGTATATTTCAAAATTTGTGATGATCCTTGTTGTCCATCAGATTCATATACCGTGTTTTCTTCGAGTTGAAATCCCTGCACAAAATTTTTCGGATCGTGCGGATATTCTTTTACAATTTCATAGTTCAGTTTAGCTTCGGGAGTTTTAGCAAAAACATTAATCGTGGCGTCCTGGGTAATGATTTCGCCATTCTTCTTTTTGATGTTGAAAGTTACAGCGTTATCTCCTAAAGTGAAAAATTCAGGATCCACAACCAGTTTCGAAGTCTCCTTATCTCCAAAACTTATCGAGATGCTTTCTGCATTTTCTGTCACATCTTTCGGCAATGTTAAAGCATCACCAAAATGGTAACCTTTACTTTCCATGGAAATATTGTAGTCGTTTAAAGTATTGAGGATTTCTTTGTCTTTATTACAGGAAACCAATATAGTAAATGCAAAAACTGCGATTAGGGTTCTGATTTTCATAGGTGTATTTTTACTTTTAAATTTCAAAGTTAATGTGATGAATGAAATTAATTTTCAAAAATACTGAAATTTAACAACACTAAGCGAACCCCGAGCAAAATGCGCCGTATACATTATTTAAATATTATATTTGTTCTTTAAAGAAATTACTTTTCATGAATAAATCATTTTTATTGCTCATGCTGGCTTCCACAGCGCTTTCTGCTCAAAACTTCAGTAAACAGGACACTTTAAAAGGTTCTAATACCGTTTACAGAAATTTTTGGGATGTTAAGAAATATGAAATTGCTGTTGAACCCAATATTCAGAACAAATCCGTTACTGGAAGCAATAAGATAACGTTCGAAATCGTAAAAGATATCACTAATCCTGTTTTCCAGATCGATTTACAGCAACCAATGCAATACAAAATCATTGATTCTGACGTAAAACTTTGCACCTCAAGACGCGATGGTGATTTCATTTTTATTGAAACTAAAAAAGACTACAAAAAAGGCGACATCCATTCTTTCACGATTCAGTATTCCGGAAACCCGGTTATTGCGCAAAACGCTCCGTGGGATGGCGGCTGGGTTTTCAAACAGGATGACAACGGAAATCCGTTCGTAAGTGTTGCACAGGAAGGAATTGGAACTTCTGTATGGCTACCTGTAAAAGACATCTGGAGCGACGAACCCGATAACGGGATCGTGATGAAAATTATTACGCCGAAAGATCTTGTCGGTGTCGGGAACGGAAGACTGATTTCGCAGACGTCAGAAAAAAACAAAAATACGTTTACCTGGGAAGTTAAAAATCCTATCAACGCCTACTCTATTGTTCCAAGCATCGGAAAATATGTGAATTTCAAAGATTATTACGAAGGTGAAAAAGGTAAGTTGGATTTGGATTACTGGGTGCTTGACTATAATCTGCAGAAAGCTAAAAAACAGTTTGAACAGGTAAAACCTATGATGAAAGCGTTTGAATATTGGTTCGGTCCCTATCCCTTCTACGAGGATTCTTACAAGATTGTAGAAACTCCGTACCTTGGCATGGAACACCAAAGCAATGTAGCTTACGGAAACAAATACAAAAACGGCTATTTGGGCAGAGATCTGTCCGGAACCGGAGTTGGTTTGAACTGGGATTTTATCATTATTCATGAAACCGGCCATGAGTGGTTTGCGAATAATATCACTGCGAAAGATCAGGCTGACATGTGGGTTCACGAAGGTTTTACCAGCTATTCTGAAACACTTTTCACTGAGAACTACATGGATAAAAATTCAGGGGAAAAATATGTTCAGGGAATCCGCCACAATATTAAAAACGACATCCCAATCATCGGTCAGTACGGAGTTAGAAACGAAGGCAGCGGCGATATGTATTACAAAGGCGCAAATATGCTCCACACGATTCGCCAGGTTATTAATGATGACGAAAAATTCCGCCAGATCTTAAGGGGTCTGAACAAAGATTTTTATCACCAGACAGTTACCACACAACAGGTTGAAGATTACATCTCTTCGAAGTCGGGAATTGATTTCTCACCGGTCTTCAATCAGTATTTAAGGACAGCTAAAATTCCGGTTTTAGAATATTCTCAAAACGGAAACACACTGAAATTCCGCTACAGCAATGTGATCGATAAATTTTCAATGCCATTGAGGTTGAAAAACCAGCAGCTTTTAAATCCAACTTCAGAATGGCAAACGGTAAAATTGAAGGCTGCTAATCCGGTTGAATTTGAG
>JAECQR010000008.1 GCA_015999765.1 Flavobacteriia bacterium | reverse complement strand
CAGAAAAGCGAGTAGTGACAGCCGGAAAAGGCGCCCATAAAAAATCCCCTCCGGTAAAACGAAAGGGATTGTATAAGATTGGCAAAAATTATCTTGCGCTTAAATCTACGTAATCGCGCTTCTGTGCCCCCTGGTAAACCTGTCTTGGTCTTCCGATCGGGTCGTTGTGTAAACGCATTTCTTTCCATTGAGAGATCCATCCCGGAAGTCTTCCCAATGCGAACATTACGGTAAACATTTCTGTTGGAATTCCTAACGCTCTGTAGATGATTCCTGAGTAGAAATCTACGTTTGGATAGAGTTTTCTGCTTACGAAATACTCGTCTTCCAAAGCTACTCTTTCCAGCTGCATTGCGATATCTAAAGCTTTATCTTCAATACCTAAAGAATTCAGGATATCATCTGCCGCTTTTTTAATGATGGTTGCGCGCGGATCGAAGTTTTTGTAAACTCTGTGTCCAAAGCCCATCAAACGGAAGTTATCGTCTTTATTCTTTGCTTTTTCTACATATTTTGCAACATCGCCACCGTCCTGCTCGATCATTTCAAGCATTTCGATTACTGCTTGGTTTGCTCCACCGTGAAGTGGTCCCCAAAGTGCAGAAATACCTGCTGATACTGAAGCGAAAAGACCTGTATGTGCTGAACCAACCATTCTTACCGTTGAAGTAGAACAGTTTTGCTCGTGGTCAGCATGAAGGATTAATAATTTATCTAGCGCTCCTACAACTACCGGATCCAATTCGAATTCGATGTTTGGACGACGGAAACACATTTTGTAGAAATTTTCTACATAATTTAAATTGTTATCGCCGTGGTTGATTGAAAGGCCTAATTTTTTACGGTAAGTCCAAGCGCATAAGTGAGAGAATTTAGCAAGAAGCATTTCCGCAGCGTGATCCATCTCTTCTTTTGAGTTTACGTTAACTGCTTTAGGATTAAATGCAGTAAGTGCTGACGTAAGGGAAGACAAAACACCCATAGGATGGGCAGATCTTGGGAATACGTCAAGAATTTTCTTCATTTCATCGGCTACGAAGTTGTAATTTTTGATTCCACCTTCGAATTTAGCGAACTGATCCTTATTTGGAAGTTCACCATGAAGCAACAAATACATTACTTCGCTGAAATTAGATTTTTCTGCAATTTGCTCGATAGGATAACCTCTGTAATACAATTCGCCGTTATCACCATCCAAATAGGTGATGTCGCTAAGAGTAGCTCCGGTATTTTTGTATCCTAGATCCAGAGTGATTAACCCGGTCTGGTCCCGAAGTTTAGAAATATCGATTCCGCGATCACCGATAGTGCTTTCTACGATAGGATAATCGAAGGATTTACCATCATAGTTCAGTACAACTTTATTATCTGACATTATTATTAAATTTTTTTACTAATTTATGAATATTGATAGAGAACAGCAAATGATATCAATGTTCTCTAATATATTTTATCTATTATCTTTTTATTTTAAATGCATCTAATCCCGGGAACACTGCTGTTTCACCTAATGCTTCTTCAATTCTCAACAATTGGTTGTATTTCGCCATTCTGTCGGAACGTGAAGCGGAGCCTGTTTTGATCTGTCCGCAGTTCATTGCAACGGCTAAATCAGCAATGGTAGAATCTTCAGTTTCTCCGGAACGGTGAGACATTACTGATGTATAACGGTTGTGCTGTGCCATCTGCACGGCAGCCATAGTTTCAGAAAGGGAACCAATCTGGTTTACTTTTACAAGAATTGAATTCGCAATTCCTTCATTTACGCCGCGTGCAAGTCTTTCAACATTTGTAACGAATAAATCATCACCTACAAGCTGAACACGGTCGCCAATTTTCTCAGTAAGCATTTTCCATCCATCCCAGTCATCTTCGTGCATACCGTCTTCAATTGAAATAATAGGATACTTCGAGGCTAACTCAGCTAAATAAGAAACCTGCTCGCTGCTGCTGAATACTGCAGAATCAGGAGTCTGGAATTTTCTGTAATCGTAATTACCGTCTTTGTAAAATTCTGAAGCAGCACAATCCAATGCGATCATTACATCGTCTCCAGGTTTGTAACCTGCTTTTTCGATGGCCTGAAGTAAGGTGTCCAAAGCATCTTCGGTTCCGGTGAAAGTTGGTGCAAAACCACCTTCGTCGCCTACTGCAGTAGAAAGTCCTCTGGAGTGAAGAATAGCTTTCAGGTTATGGAAAATTTCAGTTCCTTTTCTTAAAGCGTGGGAGAATGAATCAGCTTTTACAGGCATTACCATAAATTCCTGAAATGCAATTGGAGCGTCTGAATGCGAACCTCCATTAATAACATTCATCATCGGTACAGGAAGCGTATTTGCATTTACACCGCCCACATATTTGTAAAGAGGCATTTTCAATTCTGCTGCAGCTGCTTTTGCTGCAGCGAGAGAAACCCCTAAAATTGCATTTGCTCCAAGATTGCCTTTGTTTTTAGTGCCGTCAAGCTCAATCATAATCTGATCGATGAAATTCTGGTCGTAAACGGGAAGCCCTACCAATTCAGGAGCAATTATTTCTCGTACATTTTCTACCGCCTTCAGAACTCCTTTCCCCATATAATCTGAACCGCCGTCGCGTAATTCTACCGCCTCGTGCTCACCGGTTGATGCTCCGGAAGGAACCGCTGCACGTCCCATTGCACCGCTCTCTGTAAAGACATCTACTTCAATTGTAGGATTGCCGCGGGAATCCAAAATCTGTCTTGCTTCAATGTAAGAAATGTAACTCATAGTTATGATTTTTTAAACTTTAATTTGAATTACAAATTTAACGAAAATTGAACTATTTTAAGAGTTTCGAAACATGATTTTAATGAGGTTGGCGTTAAACTTTCGTTAATAATTACCAATTTTTTATTTTGCAGAAAGTAATCGTAAATTTGGTGTATCAAAAAACAATTTTGTTATGAAAACCATAGTTTTTTATGCTGCCGGGGCTGCACTTTTTATCAGTCTGGGCTGCAGTAAATCAACAGAAGGCAATAAAAGTATTATTGTGGAAGATTCTGCCATAGAAAGCAGAACTGAAGAACCGGGAGACACTGACAGTGCGGCGGTACTCACCAAGAACGGAAACAATATAAAAGCCGGCGAATATACTGAACGTTACGTAGCTGAAGACGGATCTTCGGCATTGGTAACGTTTAAGAATACCGATAAGGAAAATACGATCAGTATTCGCAGTAACAACAAAACGATTTCGGCTCCGAAGAAAACAGATGCAGGACCGGGAGTTTATGGGAATTATGATTTCGAAATCGTTGCAAAAAAGGACAGCGTCATCATCACCCAGGGAAATAATATCATCGCCCTGAAAAAGGCAAGGGGACAATAGAAAATCAATAAAGACATATTTCTATAAAACAAAAAGCCGTTCGATAAAATCGAACGGCTTTTTTAGTAATATCAACTGATTATTAATCAGTTTTGTTATCGGAAGATTCTGCGGCTTCGCCAGTAGTTTCTTCAGATTTCGCTTCTTCTTTAGCAGGAGCTTCTTTCACTTCAGCAGCAACTGCTTCAGTTTTAGGAGCTGCAGCTCTTCTGCTTCTTCTTGTTGTTTTCTTTTCTTCAGCGTTCGGGTTGTAAAGTTCGTTGAAATCTACAAGTTCGATCATTGCAGTATCTGCAGCATCGCCCGGTCTGAATCCAGTTTTGATGATTCTTGTATAACCACCGTTTCTTTCTGCAATTTTAGGAGCAACTGTTCTGAATAATTCAGTAACTGCTTCTTTGCTTTGCAGGTAAGAGAAAACTGTTCTTCTGTTGTGAGTTGTATCTTCTTTCGCTTTAGTTAAGATAGGTTCAACATACACTCTCAAAGCTTTCGCCTTAGCAACAGTAGTGTTGATTCTTTTATGCTCAATAAGAGAACAAGCCATATTAGAAAGCAACGCACTTCTGTGAGAAGCTGTTCTAGATAAGTGATTGAATTTTTTACCGTGTCTCATTGTTTGTTATTTATCAGCGTCTAATTTATATTTAGCAACGTCGAAACCGAAGTTAAGACCTTTTGCATGCACTAATTCTTCTAATTCTGTTAAAGATTTTTTACCGAAATTTCTGAATTTCATCAAATCAGACTTTGTATAAGAAACCAGTTCTCCTAAAGTTTCCACTTCAGCAGCTTTCAAGCAGTTTAGTGCTCTTACAGAAAGATCCATATCTGTTAATTTAGATTTAAGGAGCTGTCTTGTATGTAAAGTTTCTTCGTCGTATTGGATGGATGCTTTCACGGCTTCAGTTTCAAGCGTAATTCTCTCGTCGGAGAACAACATGAAATGATAAATTAATATCTTAGAAGCTTCAGTTAAAGCATTCTGAGGGCTGATGGAACCGTCAGTTTCAATATCCAAAACAAGTTTTTCGTAGTCTGTTTTTTGCTCTACACGATAGTTTTCAACACTGTACTGAACTTTCTTGATCGGGGTAAAGATCGAATCGATAGCAATTGTTCCGATAGGAGCGTTGCTTGATTTGTTTTGCTCTGAAGGAACATAACCTCTACCTTTTTCAATATTGAAAGTCAATTCAAATTTAACATCTTTATTAAGATTGCAGATTACCAAATCCGGGTTCAAAATATCGAAACCTTGGATTGATTTTCCTAAATCTCCTGCTGTTACAGTAGTTTGTCCGGAAACTTTAGCGGTTACTGTTTCTGCTGTTGCAGTTTCAGATTTTGCTTTAAGTCTTAACTGTTTCAGGTTCAGAATAATTTCTGTAACGTCTTCAATTACACCGGGAATTGTTGAAAATTCGTGCTCTACGCCTTCTATTTTAATAGATGAGATAGCATATCCTTCTAGAGAAGAAAGCAAAACTCTTCTCAAAGCATTACCGATTGTTAATCCGAAGCCTGGTTCCAATGGTCTGAATTCAAATTTACCTTTGAAATCATCGGAACTAAGAAGGATTACTTTATCGGGTTTAATAAATGTTAAAATTGCCATATAATTTGGGTTGAGCAAAAATTTGAAAAAATTATTTAGAGTAAAGTTCGACGATCAACTGTTCTTTGATATCCTCCGGAATCTGGATTCTCTCCGGTGCGGAAATAAAAGTACCTTGTTTAGTCTCGTCGTTGAACTGTAACCACTCATAGTTTGCTTTAGAAGCCAAAGAATCTGCAATTACCTCAAGAGATTTAGATTTCTCTCTAACAGCAACTACATCTCCTGCTTTTAGCAAGTAAGATGGGATGTTCACTAATTCTCCATTTACAGTGATGTGTCTGTGAGAAACCAGCTGTCTTGCTCCTGCTCTTGTTTTACCAAAACCAAGTCTGTAAACAACGTTGTCTAATCTAGATTCACATAACTGCAACAGAACTTCACCTGTTACGCCTTTTGCTCTTTGCGCTTTTTCGTATAGATTAGCAAATTGTCTCTCCAAAATACCGTAAGTGTATTTTGCTTTCTGCTTTTCCATTAACTGGACAGCATATTCAGATTTCTTTGATCCTCTTCTTTTGTTAACACCGTGTTGTCCCGGTGGTTGGTTTTTTCTTTTCTCGAAGCTCTTGTCGTCTCCGTAGATTGCAGCACCAAATTTTCTTGCAATCTTAGTTTTAGGTCCAATATATCTTGCCATAATGGTAGTTTCTAAAAATTATACTCTTCTTCTTTTCGGTGGTCTACAACCGTTGTGTGGCATTGGAGTCACATCTACGATTTCACTAACTTCAATACCTGAATTGTGAATGGTTCTGATAGCAGATTCTCTACCTGCACCTGGACCCTTTACAAACACCTTTACTCTTCTAAGACCTGCATCGTGTGCAACTTGTGAGCAATTTTCTGCAGCCATTTGCGCTGCGAAAGGAGTATTCTTTTTAGAACCTCTGAATCCCATTTTTCCGGCAGATGCCCAAGAGATTACTTCTCCGTTCTTATTCGTTAAAGAAATAATAATATTGTTGAAAGATGCCTGGATGTGTGCTTCCCCGATCGCTTCAACTTTTACTTTTCTTTTTTTAACAACTTTAGTCTGTTTTGCCATAATTCTTACCGATTATTTACTTGCTTTTTTCTTGTTAGCAACAGTTTTTCTCTTTCCTTTTCGGGTTCTAGAATTGTTTTTTGTTCTTTGGCCTCTTAAAGGTAATCCCAGTCTGTGACGTATTCCTCGTTGGCAACCAATATCCATCAAACGTTTGATGTTTAATTGTGTTTCAGAACGTAATTCACCTTCTACTTTGATGTTTTCGGTGATGTAGTTTCTGATTAGTGCCAATTCATCGTCATTCCATTCGTTGACTTTCTTGTCTTCGCTGATGCCGGCTGCTTTCAGGATTTCGGATGAAGTGCTTCTTCCGATTCCGTAGATGTAAGTTAAGCCGATAACGCCTCTTTTGTTTTTTGGTAAATCAATACCGGAAATTCTCGCCATAATTTAATTTTAGCCTTGTCTTTGTTTAAATTTTGGGTTCTTCTTGTTGATCACAAACAGAACGCCTTTTCTGCGAACAATTTTGCAATCAGCACTTCTTTTTTTGATAGATGCTCTAACTTTCATTTGTTTTGGTTTAATTTTCCAACGGTTAGATGAACTCTTTTTGTTTCACCCCCTTTTGTTTAAATATTTAAATGACTAATAAAACCGTGATGATTTTATACGTTTTCTATTATATTAATTCACAGATTGCTCTGCAATTAGTATCTAAATGTGATTCTTCCTTTCGATAAATCGTAAGGAGAAAGTTCTAATTTTACCTTATCACCAGGTAAAAGCTTAATGTAGTGCATTCTCATTTTACCCGAGATGTGCGCGATTAATACGTGCCCATTCTCAAGTTCAACACGAAACTGCGCATTCGAAAGAGCTTCCGTAATGACGCCGTCTTGTTCAATATGTTTCTGTTTTGCCATTTATTAATTACGGGTTTGTTGTTCTGGATAATTTTGACTGCATCAACCCATCATAATGGTGGTTCAGCAAATACGTGTTGATTTGTTGAACTGTATCGAGGATCACCCCAACCATAATTAACAGCGATGTACCCCCGAAAAACAGGGCAAATCTATCCGTCTGAACAAACGTTCCATACACAATTGCAGGAAGGATTGCAAAGATAGCTAAAAATATTGAGCCGGGCAAAGTAATTTTTGAGAGAATATCATCCAGATAATCAGCGGTATCTTTACCGGGTCTTACTTTAGGAATCAAGCCTCCGTTTCTCTTCAGATCATCCGCCATCTGATTCACCGGAATAGTGATGGCTGTATAGAAAAATGAGAAGATAATAATTAACAGGGCAAACAATACATTGTACTGCCAGCTGAATACGTTTTTAAAACCTGCCAGGAAAGTATTGGACTCATCAACTTTAGTTAAAAGTCCCGGAACAAACATTAAAGCCTGGGCAAAAATGATCGGCATTACTCCCGACGCATTTACTTTAAGTGGAATCCACTGTCTTGCACCCTGCATTAAATTTCTGTTTGATCCACCTCTAGCCTGAGCACGGCTTACATACTGAATTGGGATTTTTCTTACAGCTACGGAAAGAATGATTGCTAAAAGCACAACCAACATCCAGAATAAAACCTCAATTAAAATCATGATTGTTCCTAAACCGCCTTTCCCGGTTTGTGTAGCAACTTCCTGGATAAATGCTCCCGGAAGATCTGCCAAGATCCCAACCATAATTAAGATCGAGATACCGTTTCCGATTCCTTTATCTGTAATCTTTTCACCTAACCACATTGCGAATACAGAACCAGCCACCAAAATTACGATGCTCGGCAACCAGAACATAATCGACTCCGGATGCACATAATATGCTGAAGCGAACTGTGCGTGTGGCAAGAACATTTGTGTAATTGAAGTAAGGTAAGACGGTGCCTGTACCAAACAAACTGCAATCGTTAACCATCTTGTAATTTGGTTCAGTGTATTTCTGCCGCTTTCACCATCTTTCTGTAATTTCTGAAGGTAAGGTATTGCCATACCCATCAGCTGAACGATAATTGATGCAGAAATATAAGGCATAATACCGAGTGCCATAATTGACGCCCGGCTGAATGCACCTCCCGTAAACGAAGAAAGCAACCCAAGAAGACCTGCTCCCTGCTTGTTGCCACCCTGGTTCTGGTAATGTTCCAAAAGATTCCCCACCTCGGCCATATTAATGGCAGGTAGGGAAATATAAGATGCGAATCTATACACTAGGATTAACCCAAGAGTGAAAAGTATTTTCTCTCTAAGTTCCTTAAGGCTCCAAATGTTTTTTAGTGTTTGTATAAATTCTTTCATTCGTAATAATTATAGAGTAATTGCTTTACCTCCTGCTTTAGCGATTGCTTCTTCAGCAGATTTTGTGAACTTGTGTGCAGAAATTGAAACACCAGATTTCAATTCGCCTCTACCCATAATTTTCACGATTTCGCTCTTTTTAGCCAATCCGTTTTCTACTAAAATGTCTTTAGTAATTTCGGTGATGTTTTTCGCATCAGCCAAAAGTTGGATGGTATCAAGATTGATTGCTCTGTACTCTTTTCTGTTTACGTTGTTGAAACCGAATTTAGGAAGTCTTCTTTGCAAAGGCATTTGACCACCTTCGAAACCGATTTTCTGAGAATATCCGGCTCTGGCTTTCTGACCTTTATGACCTTTCGCTGAAGTACCACCTTTTCCGCTTCCCTGCCCTCTACCAAGTCTTTTTGAATTGTGAGTTGCGCCTGATGCCGGTCTTATATTATTTAAATTCATTATTTTTTAGATTTTAGATTTAAAGATTAGAGAGTGGAGACTGAATTTCTAGAGTCTCCCATCTCTTTTCTATTGTCTTATTTTTGAACTTCTACTAAATGACTTACCGCAGCTACCATACCTAAGATAGATGGTGTAGCTTCGTGTTCAACAACTTGGTGAAGTTTTTTCAATCCTAATGCTTCAAGCGTTCTTTTTTGGGTTTTAGTTCTACCAATAGCGCTCTTTACTTGTTTTACTGAAATTTTTGCCATTGCTTTAATATTAACCGTTAAACACTTTACTTAATGAAACACCTCTCAGTTTTGCGATGTCCTCTGGTCTTCTGATGTCCAACAATGCTTTGAAAGTAGCTTTCACTACGTTGTGGGGGTTAGAAGATCCTTTAGATTTCGACAAGATATCGTGTACTCCTGCAGACTCCAATACCGCTCTTACTGCACCACCGGCAATTAGCCCGGTACCGTGAGAAGCTGGTCTTAGGAAGATATCGGCTCCACCGTATCTTGCAGAAGTCTGGTGAGGAATGGTGTGGTTGATTACAGGAACTTTCACTAAGTTTTTCTTAGCATCTTCTACTGCCTTTGCAATAGCTGAAGCAACTTCCTTAGATTTTCCTAAACCGAAACCTACAGTTCCTGCCTCGTCTCCTACAACAACAATTGCAGAAAATCCGAAAGCACGTCCCCCTTTGGTAACTTTAGTTACTCTGTTTACTGAAACGAGACGATCTTTAAGTTCTAATCCTCCCGGTTTTACTTTTTCTATATTATCTAGTCCTAACATATTTCCGAAATTTAATGATTAGAATTTTAGTCCGCCTTCTCTCGCACCATCAGCAAGAGCTTTCACTCTACCGTGGTAAACGAATCCGTTTCTGTCGAACACTATTTTCTCAATACCTGCAGCTTTAGCCTTTTCAGCGATAGCTTTACCTACTTCTGCAGAGATTTCTACTTTGTTTCCTGTAGCGTTAAGGCTTCTGGATGAAGCTGATGCTAAGGTTTTACCTTCTTTATCGTCGATTAATTGAGCGTAAATTTCTTTATTACTTTTGTAAACAGATAACCGTGGTAATTCTGAAGAGCCGGAAATTTTTCCTCTTACTCTCCTTTTAATTCTATTTCTTTTTTCTACTTTGCTTAGTGCCATTTTCTTAAGTTTTAAAATTAAGCAGATTTACCAGCTTTACGTCTAACAATTTCTCCAACGAAACGAACTCCTTTTCCTTTGTAAGGCTCAGGTTTTCTGAATGATCTGATCTTCGCTGCTACCATCCCAAGCAATTGCTTGTCATGTGATGTTAAAGTAATGATAGGGTTTTTACCTTTTTCAGATAAAGTTTCCACTATGATTTCTTTTGGAAGATCCAGTACGATACCGTGAGAGAATCCCAGTGCCAAATCTAAACGGTTTCCCTGGTTAGATGCTCTGTATCCTACCCCTACAAGTTCCAGTTTTTTGGTCCACCCTTCGGCAGTTCCCTGAACCATGTTATTGATTAACGCTCTGTAAAGACCGTGTAATGCTTTGTGTTGTTTTGATTCTGACGGACGATCGAAAGTAAGTATTCCGTCTTCCTGTTTTAGCGTAATTCCTTCGCCGAGTTGCTGTGTAAGTTCACCTTTAGGGCCTTTCACAGTTACCAGTCCGTCTTTTTCAGTAACGGTAACGTTAGCGGGAATTTCTATAATTGCTTTACCAATTCTTGACATTTTCCTTTGATTAAAAATTAATAAACATAGCAGATTACTTCTCCACCCACTTTTTCCTGACGTGCTTTTTTATCCGTCATCACACCTCGTGATGTAGATACAATTGCTACACCCAAACCGTTAAGTACTCTTGGCAGGTCCTGTGAACCTTTGTACTGTCTAAGACCTGGCCTTGAAGCTCTCTGAATGCTTTTGATGGCTGGTTTGTTGGTTGTTTTGTCGTACTTTAAAGCGATTTTGATATTTCCCTGAACAGCGTGATCCTCGAACTTGTAGTTCAGGATGTAACCCTGGTCAAATAAAATTTTTGTAATCTCCTTTTTGATTTTCGATGCAGGAATGTCCACCACTTTGTGGCCTGCGCTTTGTGCGTTCCTTACTCTGGTTAGGAAATCTGAAATTGGATCTGTTACCATTTTTCTATTTTAAATTATTGGTTTATGACAATTAGTTTTGATTAAGATTCAAGAACCGAGACACAAGATTCAAGACTTACATCTTGGCTCTTGATTCTTGGCTCTTGATTCTAACAATCAACTTTACTGTCTCGATTATTCTAAATTGTTACCAACTAGCTTTTTTAACACCTGGGATAAGACCTTTGTTGGCCATTTCTCTGAAGGTTACTCTCGAAAGTCCGAAAGTTCTCATGTATCCTCTTGGTCTTCCTGTTAATTTACATCTGTTGTGTAATCTTACAGGTGAAGCGTCTTTAGGCAATAATTGCAATGCTGCGTAATCTCCGGCTTCTTTCAAAGCTTTTCTTTTTTCAGCATATTTTGCTACTGTAGCTTCTCTTTTGCGCTCACGCGCTTTCATTGATTCTTTAGCCATCTTTTAATTCTTTTTAAAAGGCATACCAAAATGCGTTAATAATGCTTTTGCTTCTTTGTCGGTTTTCGCTGTAGTAACGAAAGTAATGTCCATCCCCTGGATTTTTTTTACTTTGTCGATTACGATCTCAGGGAAAATGATTTGCTCAGTGATTCCTAAGTTGTAATTTCCTCTACCATCGAAACCTTCAGCCTTGATACCAGAGAAATCTCTGATTCGTGGTAAAGCTGAAGAAGTAAGTCTGTCTAAGAACTCATACATTTTATCAGCTCTTAAAGTTACTCTTGCTCCTACTGGCATTCCTTTTCTCAATTTGAAGGCAGCCTCATCTTTCTTAGAGATTGTACCAACTGCTTTTTGACCGGTGATTGCTGTAAGTTCTTCTACTGCGTAATCTACAATTTTCTTGTCAGCAGTAGCTGCACCTAAACCTTGTGAAATAACGATTTTTTCTAATCTAGGTACCTGCATAACAGATTTGTACCCAAATTCTTCCATCATCGCAGGAACAATCTTTTCTTTATATATTTTCCTTGGTCTTACTATATATTCCATCGTCTTTTATAATTATAAAGTTTCACCGGTTGTTTTAGCAACTCTTACTTTTTTATCACCTTCCACTTTAGATCCTGTTTTGGTAGCTTTACCGTTTTTGTCGATAAGCATAACGTTGGAAATATGGATTGATGCTTCTTTCTCTACAATTCCGCCTTGTGGGTTACCTGCTGATGGTTTGGTATGTTTTTTAACGATATTTAAACCTGCAACGATAACTCTAGCGTCTTTGCCTTCTTTTCTGATCACTTCAATAACCTCACCTGTTTTACCTTTAATTTCTTTCTTACCGGTAGTGATGATTACGTTATCTCCTCTTTTGATTTTTAACTTTGTCATTTTCTGTAAATTTTAAAATTAAAGTACTTCAGGAGCTAATGAAATGACTTTCATATATTCTTTATCTCTCAGTTCACGGGCAACAGGTCCGAAA
Source organism: Flavobacteriia bacterium (assembly GCA_015999765.1). Taxonomy (GTDB): domain Bacteria; phylum Bacteroidota; class Bacteroidia; order Flavobacteriales; family Weeksellaceae; genus Kaistella. Next base: position 83,913 of record JAECQR010000008.1, on the reverse strand, counting down.
ACACGGGTACCTCTCATTTCGCCGGCTGCGTTAAGAAGAACACAAGCGTTATCGTCGAATTTGATGTATGAACCATCTTTTCTACGAACTGCTTTTTTAGTTCTTACTACAACTGCTTTAGAAACAGTTCCTTTTTTTGCGTTACCCTGTGGTGTAGAATCTTTGATAGTAACTACGATTTTATCACCAACTGAAGCATATCTTCTTCTGGTTCCTCCCAGAACTCTGATTACAAGTACTTCTTTTGCACCTGTGTTATCAGCAACTTTTAATCTTGATTCGGTTTGTAACATTACTTAGCTTTTTCAATGATTCTTACTAATCTCCATCTCTTACTTTTACTTAAAGGTCTTGTTTCAGTAATTAATACTGTATCGCCTTCAGTACACTCGTTGTTCTCATCATGAGCGGTATATTTTTTCGTTTTTAGAACGAATTTACCGTACATCGGGTGTTTTACTCTCGTCGTTTCACTTACAACAATGGTCTTTTCCATTTTATTGCTGGAAACGATCCCGATTCTTTCTTTTCTTAAATTTCTATCCATGATAAAAGGAAAATTATGATTGTTGTTTTAGTGTTAATTCAGTTTCCAGACGAGCGATTGTTCTTCTCATGTCTTTAATTTGAATTGGATTTTCAATCGGGCTGATGCTGTGCGATAATTTCATTTTATTGAAATCTGCTTTTACTTCAGTCAACTTGTTTTGAATATCTCCTGCGCTTAGATTTTTGATGTCAGCTTTTTTCATTTTAATAAATTATTGAGGTTGAACAAAATCGTTAGCAACTACAAATCTTGTAGTAACAGGAAGTTTCTGAGCAGCTAAACGAAGTGCTTCTTTGGCAACTTCATAAGGTACTCCACCTACTTCAAACATAATTTTACCAGGTTTCACTACAGATACCCAATATTCCACAGCACCTTTACCTTTCCCCATCCTTACTTCGGCTGGTTTTTTAGTAATCGGTTTGTCTGGAAATATTTTGATCCATAACTGACCTTCTCTTTTCATATATCTTGTTGCAGCAATACGCGCTGCTTCAATTTGTCTTGCAGTGATCCAAGCTCCTTCGTTAGCTTTGATCCCGAAAGTTCCGTAAGCGAGTTGATTCCCTCTTTGGGCAATCCCCTTCATCTTCATCTTGTGAACTTTACGGAATTTGGTTCTTCTTGGTTGTAACATAATTTCTAGGAATTTTAGATTTTAGATTTTAGCTTTTAAAAAAGTAACGGTCATTTAAAACTGTCCTCTAAAATTTCATTAATTATTTTCTATCTCTTGGTCTTCTGTCTCCTCTTTCACCACGGTCGCCGCGCTCATTTCTGTCGCCTCTACCTGCAGGTGCTTTTTTCTGTTGTCCTACTAATGGGGAAAGATCTCTTTTACCGTAAACCTCACCTTTCATAATCCAAACCTTTACACCAAGTTTTCCGTATTGTGTAAGTGCTTCACCGATATGGTAATCGATATCTGCACGGAAAGTTGACAATGGGATTCTTCCGTCTTTGAAAGATTCGCTTCTTGCCATCTCAGCTCCATTTAATCTACCAGAAATCTGAACCTTGATTCCTTCAGCTCCCATTCTCATGGTACTTTGAATTGCCATTTTTACGGCTCTTCTGTAAGAAATACGGTTTTCGATCTGCTTAGCGATACTGTCAGCAACTAATACTGCATCAAGTTCAGGTCTTTTGATTTCGAAGATATTGATCTGGATGTCCTTATCGGTAATCTTTTTTAATTCTTCCTTTAATTTATCAACTTCCTGACCTCCTTTACCGATGATAAGTCCCGGTCTAGCAGTAGTGATTGTTACTGTTACTAATTTCAGGGTTCTTTCAATATAAATTTTTGAAATTCCACCTTTAGATAATCTTGCTTCAAGGTATCTTCTGATTTTGTAATCTTCAGCGATTCTATCGCCGTAGTTTTTACCACCAAACCAGTTCGAATCCCATCCTCTGATGATACCTAATCTGTTACCAATTGGATTTGTCTTCTGTCCCATACCTTGATTATTTAATGTCTTTAGTGCCTAAAATTAACGTAATGTGGTTTGATCTTTTTCTGATTCTGTGCCCTCTACCTTGTGGTGCAGGTCTCAGTCTCTTCAATTGTCTTGCACTATCAACCATAATTTCTTTTACGATTAAGTTTGCTTCCTCGATATCAGCTCCTTCATTTTTAGTTTGCCAGTTAGCCATTGCAGAAAGAAGAACTTTCTCCAATTTGTTGGAAGCTTCTTTTTTAGAAAACTTCAGGATTGCTAAGGCTTTATCTACTTCTACTCCTCTGATGATATCAGCAACCAATCTCATCTTTCTTGGGGAAGACGGGCAATCATTATGTAACGATTTTGCCACATCCTGGTTTGCTATTTTACGTGCTAATGCACTTTCTCTTTTTCTTGATCCCATGATTATCTACCTCCTTTATTTTTGTTACCACCGTGACCTCTGAAAGATCTTGTCGGAGAAAATTCGCCTAACTTGTGACCTACCATGTTTTCAGTTACATAAACCGGGATAAAAGATTTACCGTTGTGTACTGCGATGGTTTGTCCTACGAAGTCCGGGGAGATCATTGATGCTCTGGACCAAGTTTTAATTACTGTCTTCTTACCAGACTCTATATTTGTCTGAACCTTCTTATCTAAAGTATGATGAATGAAAGGTCCTTTCTTAAGTGATCTTGCCATAATTATTTTCTTTTAGATACGATAAATCGGTTAGACGCTTTGTTTTTCTTTCTTGTTTTGTAACCTTTAGCCGGCATACCGTTTCTAGATCTTGGGTGACCTCCTGATGAACGACCTTCACCACCTCCCATTGGGTGATCAACTGGGTTCATTACAACTGGTCTTGTTCTAGGTCTTCTTCCTAACCATCTGCTTCTACCTGCTTTACCGGAAACGGTAAGCTGGTGGTCGCCGTTAGAAACAGATCCGATCATTGCCATACATTCAGTAAGGATCATTCTAGATTCTCCTGAAGGTAATTTCACGATCGCGTATTTACCGTCTCTTGAAGTTAACTGTGCTGAAGATCCTGCACTTCTTGCCATAACTGCTCCCTGACCAGGTCTCAATTCGATACAAGAAACAACAGTTCCCAAAGGAATGTTCTTCAATTTCATTGCATTACCTACATTAGGTTCTGCAGTATCCGCTGAGATTACTTTCTGGTCTACTTTGATACCGTTTGGAGCGATGATGTATCTCTTCTCTCCATCTGTGTATTCTACTAGCGCGATGAAAGCTGTTCTGTTTGGATCGTACTCTACAGTTTTTACCGTTCCTTCAACATCAAACTTGTTTCTTTTGAAGTCGATAATTCTGTATTTTTGTTTGTGTCCACCTCCGGTGTAACGCATGGTCATTTTACCAGTATTGTTACGACCACCTGACTTTTTAATACCAACGGTTAGAGACTTCTCTGGTTTGTTGGTAGTAATTTCCTCAAAGTTGTTAACAACTCTGAATCTCTGTCCCGGGGTGATAGGTTTTAATTTTCTAACAGACATTACTATTGATTATTTAATTAATTCGTTGCAAAAATATCAATCACTTCACCTTCTGCAAGGGAAACAACTGCTTTCTTCATTTTGTTGGTTTTCCCAACCTGTAGTCCTTTTTTGGTGTGTTTCGATGAAACTTTAGGAGCGTAAATCATTGTTCTTACGTCTGCTACTTTTACACCATAAGCCTCTTCTACCGCTTTTCTGATCTGGATTTTATTCGCTTTCGTGTTAACGAAAAAAGAATAAGCTCCTCTCAAATCTGTAAGATAGTTTGCTTTTTCTGAAATGATAGGTTTAATAATAATAGACATGATTTATTTTCTTAAGTTTTCCTGAAATTTTTCGATAGCACCTTCTAAAAATACAATCTCGCCAGCGTGTACCAAATCGTAAGAACTGATCTCGTTATAAGTCAATACTGTAGTTTTAGGTAAGTTTCTTGATGACAGATATACATTTTTGTTAGCTTCAGGTAAAATATATAATGATTTTTTACCTTCAAATCCTAATGCGTTGTTCAGTGTGATAAATTCTTTAGTCTTAGGAGCATCAAAGTTGAATGCCTCAAGAACTTTAATAGAATTGTCTCTCATTTTCTGAGAAAGCACAGATTTTTTCGCCAGTCTCTTCAAAGCCTTGTTCAGTTTGAATCGGTAGTCTCTTGGTTTTGGACCAAAAACTCTACCTCCACCTCTGAAAGTTGGCGACTTGATATCACCGTATCTTGCAGAACCAGAACCTTTTTGCTTTTTAAGTTTCTTGGTAGAAGCGGTAATTTCGCTTCTTTCTTTTGATTTATGTGTTCCTTGTCTTTGTGCAGCAAGGTATTGTTTCACTTCTAAGTAAACCGCGTGCTGGTTAGGCTCAATTCCGAAGATTGCTTCGTCTAACTGAACTGTTCTTCCGGTTTCTTTTCCTGATGTATTAAATACTACTAGTTCCATTTTCTGATAATTACATAAGAATTTTTTGCTCCCGGAACAGCACCTTTTACTACTAAAAGATTTTGCTCTTCATCTACTCTTAACACCTGAAGGTTTTGTACGGTAACTTGCTTACCACCCATTCTACCTGCCATACGCATTCCTTTGAATACTCTTGACGGGTCGGAACCTGCACCAATAGAACCTGGGGCTCTAAGTCTGTTGTGCTGTCCGTGAGTTGCCTGCATTACACCACCAAAGTTGTGTCTTTTAACAACCCCCTGGAAACCTTTACCTTTTGAAGTTCCTGTTACGTCAACAAATTCGCCTTGCGCGAACAGATTAACTTTTACTTCATCTCCTACGCTTAAAGTATCTACGAATTCGTTGTAGAATTCTACCAATTTAGCTTTTGGAGCAGAACCAGCCTTTTTGAAGTGGCCGGCTAACGCTTTACCAACGTTCTTTTCACTCTTGTCATCGAAACCTAGCTGAGCAGCTTTGTACCCATCTTTTTCTACGGTTCTGACCTGTAAAACCGAGCAAGGACCAGCCTGAATAACTGTACACGGCATATTTTTGCCGTTTTCGTCAAACAAGGAAGTCATCCCGATTTTTTTACCAATAATACCTGACATTATTTATATATTATATTAAGTTCACGTTTGTCAATCGAGGTTTCGGTGATTTCTATTTCTGAAATAGGCATACTTCTTCCATAAATTGAGTGTGCAAATGTATGAAGTTTTTTTGAATTGACAAACAGGGAGTTAAAAATATTTTGCGAAAAATGCAAAAAACTTCAGCGGCGGCTGAAGTTCTGAAGTCATTGATTATTAAAGCAAAAGGATTTCGCTGATTTTTCGTAATTATTGTCTTTTTTGATGTTGAAAAGATTTATTTATCTTCCTCTTCAATCTGCTGATGAATAATCTTATTGCGCATTTTATGCTCGTGGTTATCTTCGGCGGCATCTATGGAATGCGATTGGTGAATATCCGTATCCTCTTCTGCCAAATCGGAAAGTTTCTGATAATAGCGGTGGAGTTTATCGAGTTCCTTTTCTGTAAGGTCTTCAATATCCACAATTCTGTTGCTCGCTTTCTCGTGGGCGGCGATAAGTTCATTCAGTTTAATCTGTATGGCTTTGGAGTCTTTATTCTGTGCTTTCTGAATGAGGAAAACCATGAGAAACGTAACAATGGTTGTTCCTGTATTAATTACAAGCTGCCATGTTTCGGAAAATTTAAAAATGGGACCTGTTCCTGCCCAAATGATTATTAAAGCCAATGCAATTAAAAAAGCAGACGGACTGCCAGCTGCAGCAGTTGACCAGTCCGAAAAGCGATCGAAGAAACTTTTATTTTCACTTGTCTCCATTTCTTATTTTTTTGGGATAAATTAAAGCGCTATCAATCTGAATAGGATCTCTCCTGCGGAGCATCTCCTGAAAAATCGATAAGTTCATCAAACTGTCTCACACTTTTCACCTGTGTTCCCATAACCATAAATGTGCCGTAACCGTTATTGTTTTTATGAGATCCTTGCTGTACTGTATTTACTAAAATATTTACTTTAAAAGTGGTTCGGAAAAAAGAGTTCTGATTAGTAAACCTAAAACCATCAATAATTATTTTTTAATGTATTTTTACGGTCGAAATTTCACCTGTCTAATTAAATTTTCATCCATTTGAATCTAGCTTTACCATTAAGAAACTTAAAGACGCTTGTTTTGGGTTTTGTACTCTTCAGTTTACACTCTTACGCCCAGACAAGAAATGAGATCGAAAAAATAAATTCCATACTTGGGAGCATAGAGACCTCTTACGACAAAATACCGGATATCGTCTCATTTATGAATCAAGAGGCGAAAAAACAGGGATTAGAAGATAAAGCGATCCAACAAATTATAGTATCTAATCTCGAGGCTCAAAAATTTGCAGATCTTTCTAAAGGTATAAACACAAAAAGTACCACACAATTTCTTAAAGCCATCAAGCTGGCGGAAAAGAAAAAACTACAGCATCTGCAAACCTGGTCGGAGATCTCGTATGCTTTTTATCTCTATACCTACAGAGAAATAAAAGACGCTTATCCATATTTCCTGAAAAATATAAAGCTCGTGGAGATGAATGATTACGAGTTTAAAATTGCACCCGCTGTATCTTACAAAAGAGTTGGTTATTTTCTAAATAATATAAATGAGTTTCAAAAATCCAATATTTATCTTCTGCGAGCAGAAAAAATATCCGCAAATCCTACCTCAATCAAAGCTGCCCTGCATGATAATATCGCTATAAATTATTGGCATCAGAAAAAATATGACAGTGCGGGCTACCATTATAATATTGCTGAAGAAATTGCACTAAAAACCAACGATAAACTACGTTACGCCAAAATTTTGGGAAACCGTGCATTGGTCTCTATTGATCAGAAAAAATACGACGAAGCCGAGAATTTCTTACTGAAAGATATCAATATCACCGAAAAAATACAGGATGAGAAAAATCTTATGTTTGCCAAAACTATATTAGCCAGGCTATATCTGAAAACAAAACGATACAGTGATAGCGAAAAGTATGCAGATGAAGCGTTGAAAATAGCAGACTCCAGCCCCTATTACAAAAGCGAAAAGCTCGATATACTTGATCTGAAATTTCAGCTCGCGAAAATTAAAGAAGATGCTCAACAGGAACTTTTTTTACGCAGAGAAATGGATCGCACCTCCGAAGACCTCAAGAAAATGGATGGGCAGGAAAATATCAACCAAATCAACTGGAAAAGCCGGGAAGAGATTTTTGAGCTAAAAATTGATGCAGAAAAATCAAAAGCCGAAAAAGCATCTATCCAAAAGACGTTAGCCATTATACTCTCGGGCTGTTTACTGCTTACTGTGTTTTTTATCAGGCATCATATCAGAAATAAATATAAAATTGACAAATCTGAATATGATAAAAAAATACTAGCATTGATGCTTGAAAAAGCAAACTCCGAAAACAGACTCAATACTTCTCAAAAAACCATTGATACCTTCAAAACTTATCTCAGAGAAAAAAACAAACAAATTGAAGAATTAGAAAGTACAGTTTCTAACATCAATAATTTTTCCAAGTCTTACATGGAAGAGAAAACAACGGTGTTGCAAAGCCTGCTGCAATCTCACCTGATGACAGCGGAAAATTGGGATCTTTTCAAAACCAATTTCATGCAGGAGTATCCGGAATTTTATAAAAACATCACTGATAATTTTGAAGATCTTACCGAGGCCAACCTTCGGATAATCTTTCTTACCAAACTGGATCTTAAAAACACCGAAATTGCAAGAATACTCGGCGTTACCGTAGAAGCGGTAAAAAAATCCAAACAGCGTCTGCGAAAAAAGTATTCCGGTATATTTGACGAACTGTATTAAGTATCATCTTTTTAAGAAACAACAAGTCCGCTTCAGTTTGAGGCGGACTTGTTGTTTATTAAAATTTATTTTTCAGTAATTATTTTTTAATTACTTTTTTAATGATTTCCCGGTTTCCGGTGGTGAGTTTTACCGTATACACGCCTGCTGGAAACTGCTGTGTATTGATGCTGGACTCTTTCACATTTAGGTTTTTGTTAAATATTAAACTGCCCGTGGCCGAATAAATTTTGATATTGGTAATCATTGCATCATTCTTCACATAAAGCACATCTCTGAAAGGGCTTGGATAGATCGCCGCTGCTTTATTAACATCCTGGGATGTGCCTAAAACTGCCTCTATGGTAATATTAAACGCTGCTCCCATCGTTCTGCAGGTACCGTTGGATGAAACCGGATAGTATTTTCCTGTCACCAAAATATGGTCATTTGCCAGCGGATTTATATTAGCATTAGCATCACTTTGGGTTGCATACCAAGTAACGTTACTACTGCTTAAGATCTCAATATCTGATACTTTAGACCCAAAAGGCAATGTTTGGCTGGTATTTCCCGTAGGTGCAGCAGGATAAGCCTTTATATTGAGTGCCACAAAAGATGTTCTTACAGACTCGCAGTTATTGGTTCTTCTGCTTACGTAATAGGTAACACCTTCTTTCACAATGGTAGAGGACTCCAGTTGATTACCGCCAACCGCTGCGTCATACCATCTTACCTCTCCCGTACCCGAAACAACTACATTACCTAAGCTTACGGTTCCTTCACAAGCTTCCGCAGGCTGAGTTACAGCTGGTGCAGCAGGTATCTCATAAATGCTAGTCGCGATAAATGTGGCTCTAGGCGACTCGCAGCCATTAGGATTTTGGCTAACGTAATAAGTTTCATTAGGTTCGATAACTGTATTTGCCGGTAATACATTGCCACCCGTAGCAGCATTGTACCATTTAAGATTGCTACCTGTAACGCTAAGCTGACCCAATGTGAGTTGACCTGCACATGTTGCAGCTGGTTGTGTTACTACAGGTGCGGCTGGTAGATCATAGAATTTATTCGCGGTAAAAGCAGTTCTTGCCGATTCGCAACCGTTAGGGTTTTGGCTAACGTAATAGGTTTTGTTTCGTTCAATAACTGTAGCTGCAGGTAAAATATTTCCACCTGTAGCGGCACTATACCATTGATGATTGGCACCCGCGACGCTTAGCTGACCCAAAGTGACCTGACCCGCGCAGATTACCGCAGGCTGCGTCACCGCTGGTGCGGTAGGAACAGCTACAATACTGACTTTTACTGGAACAAGACTACTAGTGCAACCGCTGGTATCGACTTTAGTAATGTAATAAGTCTGACCATTGGTAAGAGTTGCAGTGGAGGCCAAAGGATCATAAGCTGTAGTGCTTGCATATACCAATATCGTAGGTGAGTTTATTTTAGATATTAAATCACTCACTTTATTTACACCACAGAGCACGATTGTCTGGTTAGCCGTAACCGGCGCGGATATTGTGCATTGTCTTTCCGATGCGCCCAAGTCGATAGTGGTATTTACGATTCTCGTTTTAGATTCAACATCCTTCTGGGATTTTACAATGTTGGCCGACACGTCTATGTAGAGATCATTTTTACCTTTATTTATCGCCGGGCTTGAACTTGACAATCTAAACGTATTCTCCAACTGCGGATTTTGGTTGTAAGTATCAGTTCCTTTTGTATAGTATTGGAAAATATTAGACTTAATATTGCTGCTGTTTCTGGTAGAGAAATCACTCTCAGAAAAATTGAAAGAAAACTCACTGTTTAATGTTCCGCTGTTATTGGTGCTCGTATTATTGTAAAAAATATTATTAGAGAACTTCACCGTAATATTATGGTTAAAACGGATCGCTCCACCATCGCTGGCTTTATTATTAGCAATTGTACAGTTGATCAATGTAAGAAAGCCTCTGTTATTATTGGTATCTGTATATATTGCACCACCATCGCCATTGCTGCCTGCTTCATTCAGGGTGAAGACCACATTCTGAAAAACAGGTTTTGAGTCATTGAGCATATATACAGCACCGCCCCGGTTTACAGAATAATTATTTTTAAAAATGGAATTTGTAATAGCTGGAGATGAGTTGTTCATCAGTATTCCGCCGCCATATCGGTGATCTATTGTCTGACCGTTGATGCTAAAACTGTTATCGCTTGCAGCATTACCATTCATTATGGTAAATCCGTCAAGCAGCGCTGCACCTACAGCCCCCGCGCTTACTACCACGTGCGCGCTTACTTTTCCGCCATCTAAAATCGTTTCGTTTTGACCGGCCTTTCTTTGTTCCAGTCTGGTTTCATCACCATTGAAACCGCCAAAGATCTGTACATCTTTCACGAGCACAAAAGTTCTGTCTCTGGTAGCTCCGCCGCCATATTGATGCGTAGGAACGTGTGTCCCTTTTTGCACCCAAACCTGGACAGGTATGGTAGCATCAAAATTGCTTGCTGCCTGGTTGTTGTGCAAATGTCTTAAAACATAGCTTAGATTACCGGCATTGGTCCAGGAAGTTCCGTCTCCGGTAGCTCCCGGTTTCACATAATAAATCCTTGAACTGTTGAAACAGGTTCCAGCAGCTACATTGTTTCTGATTACATTTCCCGGCTGCGTGCCAAATCCTAATGACAGATTAATGCCCACGGAAGGCTGGGTGTGACAGTAACTCATAATGGTTCCGCCATTAGCCGCGGGCATAGGACCGTTTGGACACGTGATAGAAGTGTTCCATGGATTGGCTTCCGATGACACACAACCGTCAATTGCGGTATTATTACCATTCCAAAAGCAACTTTGTGTATGAGGCGAACCCAGATTATGACCAATCTCGTGAGTGATCACTTCCACAGTCCAGGAATAAGTGGGAACATTACTAGAAGAATCGAATAAGCCTGAAAACGCGTGTTTGTTACTGCTGGTACAAGAACTATAATAGGCACGTCCTCCAAACTGAGATTTCAAGTTGACGAAGTGCGCCAAATCTCCGTCAAAGGTCGCTCGGTTTTGTCGGAATTTCGGCAATAAGGTAGCTGAACTAGTTTCGTTTGCATACGGATCTACAGTTGTCCATACGTAGACCTTGTGCAAATCTACCCGCAACCCTTCGTTATAATAGAGCGTACTTACATTATTGTGAACAGCATTGATCCAGTTCACGGTTTGTTCCACGGAACTTCCTTTGGCTTTATAAATATCGTTGGCGACTTCATAATAAATTCTAACCCGTTTATTACTATGCAATGCTTTGTCAGCACTAATATTTTGTGTTGGATAGACAGGCATAATTTCCTGGTCATCGGGTGTGCCGCAAACAAAACCAAAGTTATCCTTCAATGACTCAGCAGAATAAAAGATATATTCATCAGAATTTTTAGCTTTGGCCAAAACTATATTTCCCAGACTTGGAGAAGAAATAATGCCTGCTACATCATCGTCAAAAATACTGAGCGTTACTGTAGAATGGTGATCACCATCTATTATACCACGATAATAAATTCCTGTGGAATACTTTTCAGTGGCCGAAACATTCGTTTCTACCAGAATATCGTTTTGAACAACCTTCAAAAGTTCAACATTAATGTTTCCTTTGTTAAATGGAAGAGTAAAACGCAAGGCTGCATCTTTAGTTTTAAAGAGAGAAGATAAGCGGGCCTTATTGAGTTCTAACACTACACCTTCGGAAAAAGCGTCCTGATACTTCTGCTGTTTGTTAGCAACCGCCTGTGTAAATAAGGAAACCGTTTTGAACGCATCCGATTTCCCCGCCTGTGTTTTGTAAGCGGAAATGTCCTTAGCAATCGGAGGTAGCTCGTGCTGAGCCCACATATATCCAAAGCTCAGGTGTATTACAATTAGTAATAAAATTTTTCTCATAAAAGTATTTTTTGAATTGCGAACAAAACTAAAGTTACTGAGAAAAAATACCTAAAAATAGCGGTGGACAAAGGGGTGGACAAATTTTACATGTTTAATATACAGCCAATTATATCAGAGTTGTTTCGGTGCTTAAAGCCGGCAATTGGTGTATTAAGATCCTTTCTTCGACAAAAAATATCCCTTTTCTTGCGAAAAGGGATATACTTAAAATTAGTTATTTATCTGGAAAAACCTTAAGCTATTAATTATAAAGGCTAACTATACTTCCTGATTCTGTCTTTAATTCCAAAATTTATGCTCATTGTCAATCAGTGATTCTTCTTCGAATGATATGATTCGTGGTTGTTTTCTGAAATTTTCATATTGCGCAACATTTTTCATTGGCCACATTCCCTGATACTTATTTTTTCTTAAGCGGATACTTTAAGGCCTTATCAATTTCAATAGGATTGTTTTCCTTGCGGAGCATCTCCTGAAAATTTTCGGAAAGTTCTTTAAACTGTTCCGCGCTTTTTACCTGTGTCCCCATAACCATAAATGTTCCGGAACCGCTGCTGTTTTTAAACTGCTCTTTGAAATCCCGCAGCGGATCATTAAACATTTCCAATTTCTTTTTATTCAGAAAATTTTCGCTGATTTCGATGGGTTTCTTTCCCGCAAACTTTTCCAGAAATTCTGAGGTGTCATACGTGTTGTTGAATTTCTGACTTTTGATTAAATTGAAAATAAAATTATTCCGGTCATCGTTAATTTCAAAAATAAGTCCCGGCAATCCGCGGAATTTATAAGGACCTTCATCCACTGCAACATCTTTGCTGAACCAGGCAATCCATTTTCTGCCGCCAAAACCGGCAGTAGCTTTCTGCAGAAGATAATCCCCAGATTTCTTTGTTTCATTGGTAAGCGTCCACAAAATTTTATCTTCAGTTTTTAGGCTGAAAAAATCGGTCAGCAGAAAATAAGAAATGTTGGTGTTTGAACCGCTTTTACGTTTTAGCGCTGGAACCGCATCATCCCACATAATATTTTTGAAATCACGGACTTTATTCAGCGAATCGTTTTCGGCATACACATAGGGATAGAATTTCACTTCATCGGGATTTACATCCAGAACCATATTTTCTTTACGGAAATCTTTGGCGAGCGAATCACTTTTGAACTTATATTCGTAGATGAAGCGATGGGTTTGCGCAGACAACGCAACTGATATGAGCAGAAAGACAATAATGAGATTTTTCATTAATTATATTTAATGTAAATCTATAAAAAAATCCCTCTTCTTGCGAAAAGGGATTTCTATCATAGCAAAGTGCGATTATCACACTTTAATTTCTACGTCAACTCCTGAAGGAAGCTCTAATTTCATTAGTGCATCTACAGTTTTAGAAGAAGAAGAATAGATGTCCATCAGTCTTTTGTGAGCTGAAAGCTGGAACTGTTCTCTTGCTTTTTTGTTTACGTGCGGAGATCTCAACACTGTGAAGATTCTCTTATTCGTTGGCAAAGGAATCGGGCCGTTTACAACAGCGCCGGTTGCTTTTACCGTTCTCACGATTTTCTCAGCAGATTTATCTACTAAATTGTAATCGTAAGATTTTAATTTTATTCTGATTCTTTGTGACATTTTAATTTAGATTTAAAGATTAACCTCTTGCTTTTTCGATTACAGATTCAGCAACGTTAGTTGGAGCTGCTTCATACTTTTCGAATTCCATTGAAGATGTTGCTCTACCTGAAGAAAGTGTTCTCAATGTAGTAACATAACCAAACATTTCTGAAAGTGGAACGAATCCTTTGATCACTTTCGCGTTGTTTCTGTCGTCCATACCATTAATGGTACCACGTCTCTTGTTAAGGTCACCTACGATATCACCCATATATTCTTCCGGTGTTACCACTTCAATTTTCATGATAGGTTCCATGATAACTGGTTTTGCTTTTTTACCAGCTTCCTTGAAGCCCATTTTCGCAGCAAGTTCGAAAGATAGTGCATCTGAATCCACTGGGTGGAAAGATCCGTCTTTCAAAGTTACTTTAATACCTTCGATTTCGAAACCTGCCAAAGGACCATTCTTCATTGCTTCTTTGAAACCTTTTTCTACAGATGGAATATATTCTTTCGGAACGTTACCACCTTTGATTTCATTGATGAATTCAAGACCTGGTTTGTTGTCATCAGCCGGAGCCAATTCGAACACGATATCAGCAAATTTACCACGTCCACCAGATTGTTTTTTGTAAACTTCTCTGTGGTTAGCAGACATTGTAAGGTTTTCTTTGTATTCTACCTGAGGTTGTCCCTGGTTAACTTCAACTTTGAACTCTCTTCTCATACGGTCAACAATAATGTCGAGGTGAAGCTCACCCATACCGGAGATGATCGTCTGCCCTGAAGCTTCGTCAGTTTTAACCTGGAAAGTTGGATCTTCTTCAGCTAATTTAGCCAAAGCGTTACCCATTTTATCCTGGTCAGCTTTAGTCTTAGGCTCTACCGCGATACCGATTACAGGATCTGGGAAAACCATCGATTCTAGAACAATAGGATGTTTCTCATCGCAAAGGGTATCACCCGTCTTGATGGATTTAAATCCAACTGCTGCACCAATATCTCCAGCCTCGATATAATCGATTGGCTCCTGCTTGTTGGCATGCATCTGGAAGATACGGGATATTCTTTCTTTATTGTTTGATCTTGTGTTCAAAACGTAAGAACCAGCATCAAGTCTTCCTGAATAAGCTCTGAAGAATGCAAGTCTTCCTACGAAAGGATCTGTTGCAATTTTAAAAGCTAATGCCGCGAAAGGCTCAGTTACTGAAGGTTTTCTTGAAATAGGCTCGTCTGTTCTTGGATCTGTTCCGTCGATTGCTTCCTTATCCATTGGTGAAGGAAGGTATCTACAAACAGCATCAAGCATAAACTGTACTCCTTTGTTTTTGAATGAAGAACCACATGTCATCGGAATGATACTCATATCCAAGGTTGCAGCTCTTAATGCGCGGTGAATTTCCTCTTCAGTAATGGAGTTTTCGTCTTCCATAAACTTCTCAAGAAGATTTTCGTCATAAGCAGCGATTTCTTCAATCAGCTGTGCTCTGAACTGTCTAACTTCGTCAGTCATTTCAACCGGGATATCTACAATATCAAAGGTAGAACCGTGGTTTTCATCGTGCCATACAATCGCACGGTTTTTTACCAAGTCTACAACACCTTTGAAATCAGCTTCGTCACCGATAGGCAAAACGATTGGAACTGCGTTAGATCCCAGCATTTCTTTCACCTGCTTACAAACGTTCAGGAAGTCAGCTCCCTGACGATCCATCTTATTTACGAAGCCCATACGAGCAACTTTATAGTTGTCCGCAAGTCTCCAGTTGGTTTCAGACTGAGGCTCAACACCATCAACTGCAGAGAAAAGGAATACAAGTCCGTCTAATACACGAAGTGAACGGTTTACCTCTACGGTAAAGTCAACGTGTCCCGGTGTATCAATAATGTTGAAGTGATAATCTTTAGCTTCCGGAAGAGGTTTGCCTTGTTCAGTAGGGAATTTCCAGTCTACAGTTACTGCTGCAGATGTAATAGTAATCCCTCTTTCAGCTTCCTGCTCCATCCAGTCGGTAGTAGCACCACCTTCGTGAGTTTCACCAATTTTGTGATTCTTTCCGGAATAAAATAAAATTCTTTCTGTAGTGGTGGTTTTCCCTGCATCAATGTGAGCAGCGATACCGATGTTTCTTGTAAGTTTAAGATCTCTTGCCATTTCAGATTAGAATTTAAAGTGTGAAAATGCTTTGTTTGCTTCAGCCATTCTGTGAGTGTCTGTTTTCTTTTTGTAAGCAGCACCTTCTTCTTTAGCAGCAGCGATAACTTCAGCAGCTAATTTCTGAGCCATTGATTTATCGTTTCTTGCTTTAGAATATTTAATTAACCATTTCATTGCCATAGAGATTTTTCTGTCAGCACGAATTGGCATTGGGATCTGGAAGTTAGCACCACCGATTCTGCGTGAACGTACTTCTACGTGCGGCATTACGTTGGTTAAAGCATCTTTCCAGATTTCAAGAGAAGTTTTTTCGTTCTCTCCTTTTTTGCTTTCTACGATATCTAAAGCATCATAGAATATTTTGAATGCGATTGACTTTTTACCGTCAAGCATTAAATTGTTCACAAATCTCGTTACCAGCTGATCATTAAATTTAGGATCCGGTAACAACGGTCTTTTTTTCGCTTTCGTCTTTCTCATTGTTTCGTTTCTTTAAAATTAATGATTACTTTTTCTTTCCTTTTGCAGGTGCTGCAGCTGCCTGACCTGGTTTTGGTCTCTTAGCTCCGTACTTGGATCTTCTCTGAGTTCTTCCGTTTACTCCTGCGGTATCCAAAGCTCCACGAACAATGTGATAACGTACTCCCGGTAGGTCTTTCACCCTTCCTCCGCGTACCAATACTATCGAGTGCTCTTGAAGATTGTGTCCTTCGCCCGGGATATAAGCGTTGACTTCTTTACCGTTAGAAAGTCTTACCCTTGCAACTTTTCTAAGTGCAGAGTTAGGTTTCTTAGGTGTGGTAGTATATACTCTTGTACATACACCTCGTCTTTGTGGACAGGAATCAAGTGCAGCCGATTTACTCTTCTTGGTAAGTGCGACTCTTCCTTTTCTAACTAATTGTTGAATAGTAGGCATTTAATTGCTTTTTATTTTAGGGTGCAAAAGTAAGTAATATTTTTTAATCTGCAATAAGTTGCCTCCAAATATATTTATATTTAAAAGCAAGGTTATCATAATATTACGCTGTGAAGTTCAATACTATTCAATTATCCTCACTTTCACATTTTTATTCCAGTTAAATTTTCGGATATTGTTTTTTAAAGACTGTTTAATTGCAGGATTAATACAATAAACAGTTACATCGGGCTGCGAGACCACTGCATTGCTTTCAATAGTCAGCACAGCGACTTCCTCCCATTCAGCCGGAACAAAGCCCCGAAGCCATTCTTTATAAACTATTGCAAGCTGATAATTCTGTTCTTTGCTGTAATCTCCTACATACTTACCAAATGCGCGCTCAGAATAATCTGCTCTTTGATTAAACTCCATAATTTGTGGTGAACCAAGTCCTACAATATCAAACAAATGAATATCTGTAAAGTACGACATCGCCCCGATATCATTAGCCACTACTTTTGCATCATTATAATAGGTATGCAAAAATTTACCTGCCTGTACCTGCTGTTCGTAAATATTTTTCGATCCATACATTAAAATTTTATGAGAAAAAACCATTTTCGAAAACATCAGGATGATATTTCCCAAGATCAAAAACGTAAGAATGTAATTTTTTTTAGAGGCAACTTTAAAATCTTCGAAATAACCGGTAAGTCGCGGCAGGATTAACATAGCAAATGCAACCATTAAATAAGCTTCGTACCGTAAAATGCTTTTTAAATCAGCAAACATGCTGTGAAGCAATAAAGTCGCAGCCCAGGCAAGCAAAAGAAAATTTTTCAGATAAAATTCTTTCAAAGATCTTCTTTCTTTGAAATCAGCAAAAATAACGGCGCCAAGCAATAAGAGTGGAAGGAGACACCTTTTGTAAAAACTTCGGTTCTGCAGTGCCGATAGCAATACATCCTTAATCTGCCCGAAAACATTACCTGATAAATCGATGCGCGCCCCCTTCACTACAACAGAATTTGGAAACAGGTGACCGGTCTGCTGGTAATTGAAATAACAGAAGATCAAAACAGGTCCAAGGCCCAAAATCAGAATTAGAAGTGATTCTCTAAACTTCTTTAGTAAAGCTAAAAAGAAAGCTAATGAAACAAAGTAAAACATCATTTCGAATCGCACTAATCCCAACAGCAAAACAGTTCCATAAAAAAAGTAAAGTGAATTTCTTTTTGTAAAATTGCCCGAAATCCAATCTGTGAAGAAGTAAATATTGAGAATCACCAGCAAAACCTGCAGAAGATGCTCCATGCCTGAAAACAACTGAAGATGTAGTGCTGCCGAAAATACCGTAAAAAGAACCGATAACAGAATAAAATTTGTCTTGATCGAGAAACGCCTGAAGTATTTTGTAAGAAAACAAAGAATGCCAACAGCGCAGAGGAGATTAATAACCAATGGGATCAGTGCAGAATTACCAAAAATCCGCATTAAAAGTGAAATTAAAAACGTAAAAACCGGTGATGAAGACGATGATGAAAATTCATGAGGCGTCATTCCCCATACTCCATGCAAAGCGAAATTTTTTGCCAAAGCCAGATGAATATAAGCATCATCAAGCAGATAGGTGAAATTCCCATCGGTTTTGGAGGTCATTATTACAAAATAAATGATGCAGACGCCAAAAAAAACTGCGGCTGATACAAGAAAATTCTTCATTTTAATCATACATTTAGTCTTACTTCAACATCAGCTGAGAAGTATATAATACTTTACTTTTATCTTTAATAGTATCATATTTCATCCATTTAATTTGTGGATTTATGGTTCCACCGATTGACTGCTTCCACTCTCCTTTCTGGGCGTTTGTATGCTGGTAAGAAAAAGATTTATTAAGTACAGGGATATGATAAACCGTAATATCGCTTACCGATTTTTCGTCATCGAAAAGATACTCTTTATCCTTAAATTTAGGCATTTGCGGCTCAATGATACTTTTGTTTTTCAAATAGTTTGAAGGATTTTTTAAACTGTACGCCGTTAAAAAAAGGAGAAAGAAACAACCTACGCCGAAAACAAATCTGTCGGATCTTAAATTCTTAAAATAAATGACCAAAAAGGAGAAGAACAAACAAAAATTAGCCGCTGCAAGCATTCTTACATTCATTTCTTCGATCTGTTGGAAAAGTCCCGAAATAAAAAGTGTAACCGTATATACTCCAGCTATAATCCATAACAGATAGTGAAATTCAAGCTTGAGCAATGCTTTTTTCTGCCTGAACAACCTGATAATATATCCCAGAAGCAGCACATCAAAAATCATCAGACCCACCTGAAAACCGATACTTATAAAACTGTTGGAGGCCGGTTTAATCCCAACAAAAGGATCAATCACATTCGTCATTGCCAAAACATTTCGTAATAAGTATATCGGATGAATCTGCGCAGGAGCCCCACGAAGATGTTCGCCTGTAAAACTTCCAAAAACGGAATGGTTAAAACCTAGATACAACCCAATTCCCAGCCCAGCCATCAATAAAACCCACAGAAAATCCTTTCGGGCTTCGAAATCTTTCTTCTGCAAAATCATCCATAACCAGAAAACTCCAATGCCCATATATATGTAAATACCTGAATAACGAACGGTAAAAAGAAGTATTAATAGTACAGAGGAGAAAATAATGAACTGTTTAGAAGCAATTTTCTCACTCATTCTTTCATGAAAAAAATAAATCAGAAAGTATAGTAAAAAGATGAAAGGTCCTTCTGATACAACAAGATTCATTGCAAAGAAGAGTGTTTTACCTGCAAAAAGCAACACGGTTTCCCGGAAATAGAACTTTTTGAAATACGAAAACAGCAGGAGCAAAATGACCATAAAAATATTCAGCATTTTGCCAGCCCAAAAATAGTCCTGAAAAAAAGTATGGAAAATCTTAATTAAAGCCGGAAAACCCAAAGGAAAAAGATTGGTTTCTAATCCCGGTAACTCCGACGCAATCCCAAAATAAGAAAGGCTGTCGGCGCCGATTCCGCCCGTAGGCAGAAAAAAAGACTGAAAAAAATAAATGACCGTTACTGTAACAGCCAGATACACATATTTCCTCATAACAGCATAAATGTTCTTCTGCACAAATATGCAAATTTTTATTATCGTAACCGTTGTATTATAAGTTTTAATATATATTTGTACTCCAAAAAACACACAATCTGGTGAAAAAACTACTCTTTTTTCTTTTCTTTTCGCAGCTATGTTTCTCCCAGAAGTGGAGCATTTCTTTTGCAGAGAGAAGTGCGCTTGTCAATATATATAACACCAATGATGGTGAACATTGGAGCCAGATTTGGGACTTGGAAAAAGACCCCAAGAACTGGTACGGGGTAAAAATTAAAAACGGAAACGTAATTGAGATCAACCTTCGCGGCAATGCGCTGAAGGGTAATTTTCCAACTTCTCTTTCAACCTTTTCAAAACTTCAGAAACTCGATTTAAGTTCCAACCAACTTACTGGCGAAATCGCACCATCGGTATCTTCCCTCAGCGGTTTGTTAAGACTCGACATCAGCAACAACCGTATGACAGGTGATCCTACAGCAGCTATTCTGCCACTTTCGAATCTTCAGGAACTTTCCGTGGGCAACAACCTGTTTGCTTTCGCTGATATTGATACTTTTCTGCAGAATTTTACCGGACTGAAAGTTTTGGACCTGTCAAAAACCGGCCTAAATGCTATTCCCCAGAAAATTTCGTCAATCACCAATCTGGAATCACTTAATCTAAGCAACAACAGTATTTCCCAAAATTTCAGCAATTTATCGACTCTGATAAAACTGACGGAATTAAATCTCTCGGGAAACCAGCTCACAAAAATTCCGGCCGAACTTGCTTCTTTAAGCGGATTAATTTCCCTGGATGTCAGCTACAATCTGTTTTCCACCAACTATTCGTCAGTTTTATCGAACCTAAAGAATCTTGAATGGCTTTCGTTGCAGAGCAATCAGATTACAGCTTTCCCCACTGAATTAGGACAGTTAAAAAAATTAGTACACCTCAATATTGCAGACAATAAAATTTCCGGCGGTTTCGAAGGTCTGGTGCCATTAAGTAAACTGGAGCAGATTTACCTGGATAAAAACCTTATTTCCGGCAGCTTTCCTTCAGCATTGCTTCAGCTCAATCAACTTCAAATGCTTTCCCTGACCGGAAACCAGCTTTCCGGAGAAATTCCCGCAAATATCCCTCAACTCACGTTTCTCGAAAATAACAGGTTTACAAAACAGGAAATCAAAAACTTCATGGTGCAGGAAAAAAGCCTTGCAGATTTCACCTATTCGCCTCAAAGGTATGATGAAGCAAAAACGGTTTACGCGGAATTGGGAAACTCAGCCACATTACCTCAATCCCTTACCGGCGACAGTTATCAGTTCGCCTGGTTTAAAAATCTGGACCAGAAAACCACAAATACTGCAGAAAGTTTTTATATAAGCAACATAGAAGATGAGGATTTTGATGAATACACCTGTGAAGCCTATGTTTTTGAAAAATTGCCTGCCGAACTGATGGAAATTTCATTTTTCCGCGAACCGGTAACGCTTGTGAAAAATCTAGGTACAGAGGAAGTAAACGGCGGCTTAACAGTTTATCCGAACCCGGCAAAAGATTTCATCAACGTAAAATCCACCAAATCCAGGGTTGAAAATATTTTCATATTTGATCTCAGCGGAAAACTAATCCTCACATCCAAAGATTTAAGGATTAATGTTGCGCATTTACCGGGTGCCACCTACATCATTTCTGTGAAAACTCCCGAAGGTTTAAAATCTTTCAAATTCATTAAATATTAAGCGGCACAGATTTGCGAGATAGTCAATCTCAATCGCTTAAATTTTTTAATGCGTTTATAGTTTCTTATTTTTGTATAAAGTAAAAAATTATGAAAAACGCTAACATTATCGGCTTAAGCGAGACCAATTGCAACAAAATTTCTGAAAAACTCAACCAGCTTCTGGCCAACTATTCGGTCTTCTATCAAAATACACGCGGAGCACACTGGAACATTAAGGGAAATGATTTTTTCACCCTTCATCCGAAGTTTGAAGAACTCTATAATAATCTTGTTCTGAAAATCGATGAGATTGCAGAAAGAATTCTAACACTGGGTGCTACACCTCACCACAACTATTCCGATTATCTGACCTTATCCACCATCAAAGAAAGTAAGGAAGTTTCGGACGGGTCGAAATGTGTTGAAAATATTCTGGCTTCGTTTAAGATTGTGATTGATCTTCAGCGGGAACTTCTAGACATTACAGAAGAAGCCGGCGACGAAGGAACCAACTCGCAAATGAGCGACTACATTACCGAGCAGGAAAAAGAAGTTTGGATGTATAACTCTTATCTCGGAAAATAGAAAACCGCTTAAAATGCTTTAAAAATCGTCTTCTAAAAGGCGATTTTTTGTTTTGAATCTTTACATTTGTTTAAAGAAATTTCCAGAAATGAGCGAAGTCCGGTTAAAATCAATCCTCGACAATGATTTTTATAAAATCACGATGCAGAATGCTGTAGTGAAACTTTTTCCTAACGAAAAGGTGAAGTACAGTTTCATTAACCGCGGAAAACACCATTTCCCACCAGGTTTTGATATTGAACTTCGTAAAGCCGTGAACGCCATGGCAGAAATGAAACTTACCAAAGAGGAAAAAGAGTTTCTGCGTATAACCTGCCCATATCTCGATTTACCTTACCTAGATTTTCTCGCGGGTTACCATTATGACCCTTCGGAAGTTCACATCGTTCAGGCAGGAAATGATCTTGAAGTAACAGTGGTTGGCGAATGGTACCGCACGATTTTGTGGGAAGTTCCGCTTTTGGCTCTTATCTCTGAACTGCATTATGTGATGAACGGTATGGAAAGGGATTCCGACCAAACTGTTATTCAAAACACCCTGAACAAAGCCAAAGAACTTGATGACTTAGGAGTTAATTTCGCAGAATTCGGTACGCGTCGCAGACATTCATATCAGGTTCACGATTTAGTGGTAAATGCATTGACACAAAATAAATCATCTAAATTTACTGGTTCATCAAACGTACATTTCGCGATGAAATACGGTGTGAAACCGATCGGAACTCACGCTCACGAATGGTTTATGTTCCATGCTGCAGAATATGGATTCAAGATGGCGAATGCGCTTTCTCTGGAACATTGGGTTGATGTCTACCGCGGGGATTTGGGAGTGGCGCTTTCGGACACGTATACCACCGAGGTTT
Organism: Flavobacteriia bacterium; assembly: GCA_015999765.1. Taxonomy (GTDB): domain Bacteria; phylum Bacteroidota; class Bacteroidia; order Flavobacteriales; family Weeksellaceae; genus Kaistella. Next base: position 61,205 of record JAECQR010000008.1, on the reverse strand, counting down.
TCTTCGAACAGTTCGACAAAAAATTTGCGAAACTTTTTGATGGTGTACGCCACGACAGCGGCGACCCTATTGAGTTTGCGGAAAAAACCATCGCACATTACGAGAAAAACGGAATTAATCCCCTATTCAAATATATCATTTTCTCCGACGGTTTAAACCTCGAAAAAGTTGCTGAAATTACGGCTGCCTGTAAAGGAAAGATCGGAATTTCCTTCGGTATTGGAACAAACCTTACCAATGATGTCGGTGTCAAACCTATGAATATTGTGATGAAACTCATCGCAGCGCAGTCGGTTAACGGAGAGTGGATTCCTACCGTAAAACTTTCCGATGAACACGGAAAATATACCGGAGATCCTAAAATGATTGAATTGGCAAAAGAATTTCTAAGGATTAAAGATTAGATTTCTCTAGTTAAATAGTTTTCGCGAGTCTAAAGATTTAAAATCCAAATCATGAAAAAAGTATTTTGTCTTCTTATCCTATCAGTTTTTGCAATTTCCTGTAATGCACAGAAAAAAACTCTCAAAATCACTGCTTCACAACCTGAATTCAGCCAGAAACTCGCAGATTCTTTAGGTGCGGATCAGCGCGGGATGAAAAATTACATGCTGGTAATCTTAAAAACGGGACCGAAAGATGCCGTGATAACTGATAAAAAAGAAAGAGAAGAACTCTTCAAAGGTCATTTCTCAAATATGACAGAGATGGAAAAAATGGGTATCCTGAAAATGGCCGGACCTTTTGCTACTAAAAATGATCTGGGATACAGAGGAATCTTTTTGCTCGATGTAAAAACCGACGAGGAAGCCAAAACAATTCTGGGGAATGATCCTACGATAAAATCCGGGGTCTTTACAGTCGAAATCCTGCCTTGGTACGGATCGGCAGCTATTCCTATGCATTTGAAATTTCATAAACAAATCTCGAAGCAGACGCCCTAAAACTTTCCCACAAAAGAACAAATCACCTTTTTTCTTCCTATTTTTGAAATATGGAAATCACCTCCCTATCTGTTGGATTTATTTTCGGTGCAGTATTAGGCGCCGTTCTTCTATATTTCATATTAAAATCTGTAAATATTTCGCGGACTGTTTTCGATGAAATGAATAACAATTACATTCGTACCAAAGCTGAATTACAGAACTCCGAACTGAAAATCAGCGAATTAAATGATTTATCCAAATCCGAAAAGATAACCAATCTCCAGCAGACAGAAATTCTAAACAATCTCAAGAATGAAATGGCGACTATTTCCGCAGAGTATTTTTTACTTCAAAATCAATTCAGAGAACAGCGGGAAAACGCCGGAAAACAGAACGTTCAAATTGAATTCTTAACCACCGAAAATCAGAAAATTTTCGCACGCAATGCGGAACTTTCTGCTATTAATAACAGTCTGCAGCAATCTCTTAAAAATCAGAGGGCAGAAATTGAACAGATTCAGGAAACTGCAAAAACCGAGTTTAAAAATCTCGCCAATGAAATTCTCGAAGAGAAATCCAGAAAATTCACTGAATCCAATAAAGAAAATCTTGATCAGTTACTCAAACCATTGGGTGAAAACCTGGAGACTTTCAAAAAGCGCGTAAATGAAGTGTATGAGAATGAAGCGCGCGAAAGATTTTCCCTTAACAGCACCATCAAATTGATGATGGAGCAAACAAGTAAAGTGAGTCAGGAAGCAAATAATCTTGCTGCTGCTTTGAAAGGACAGACCAAAACTCAGGGTGATTGGGGAGAAATGATTCTTGAGCGGATTCTGGAAGATTCAGGACTTACCAAAGACAGGGAATATTTTTCCCAGTACACTATTAAAAACGAGCACGGCGAAAACCAGAGACCAGATTTCGTACTGAAGCTTCCGGGAAATCAACTCGTAATTATCGATTCTAAAGTTTCTCTGAATGCTTACGAAAGAATGGTTTCTGCACAAAACGAGCAAGACCGAAAACAAAATTTAATGCTTCATGTCGCTGCATTAAAAAAGCATATCGATACCCTATCGCATAAAAAATATGATGATTTAAAGGATTCACTCGATTTTACAATTATGTTTATTCCTGTGGAACCTGCATTTCTGGCCGCTGTTCATTTTGACTCTCAGCTTTGGAATTACGCTTATCACAAACACATCATATTATTAAGTCCGACGAATCTTATCGCCTATTTGAAATTAATTTCTGACGTATGGAAACGCGCAGATCAGAACACGAACGCTCTGGAAATTGCTGAGCGCGGCGGTAAACTTTATGATAAATTCGTGAGTTTTGTAGAGAATCTGGAGAAAGTCGGGAAAAATATCGATCAGGCACGAAACTCTTATAACGATGCCTATAAGCAGTTAGCCACCGGAAACGACAATCTTGTTTCGCAAACTCAAAAACTAAAGCAGCTTGGCGCAAAAAACAGGAAAAAGCTTTCATCGGGGCTGGTTGAAAATGCTGAAAATCAAATTGATTTCATCGACTAGAAATTATATAAATTTGCACCATGTTAATTGAAAGTCTTCATAACGAAAAAATAAAGAACCTTACGCGCCTTATTACAGACAACAGATTCCGGAAAAAATCCGGGAGTTTTGCTGTAGAAGGACGACAGGAAAATGAAAGAGCAGCAAAATTCGGATTTGAGGTACAGGATTATTATATCTGTGAAAGTATATTTAATGAAGATTTTCCGAAAGGGAAGATACATCTGGTATCAGAGAAAGTGTATGAAAAAATTGCTTACCGCGGTACTTCGGAAGGAATAATCGGTATTTTCGAAACAAAAAATTCCAACCTTCAAGACTTTAAGCCAAAAGAAAACTCTTCACTTATCATTGTTGAAAGTATTGAAAAGCCAGGCAATTTGGGGGCAATACTGAGAAGTTGCGAAGCTTTTGGAATTGATGCGTTAATTATTACTGATCCAAGAATTGATTTCTACAACCCGAATGTAATCCGGTCCAGTGTGGGATGTCTGTTTGGAATGAACTTCTTCCAGTCTGGTAACGATGAAATTTATAAATTTCTGGAGCAAAACAGTTTTAATATTTACACCACCTTAATGGATGAAAGTGCTGAGCATCTATATAAAAAAGATTTGAAACAGCGCAGTGCACTGATATTCGGAACGGAACATTCCGGTCTTAGTAACTTTTGGATGGGCAAAGGGAAAAATTCGCTTATTCCGATGGCAGGAAGTATCGACTCACTGAATTTAAGCAATGCCGTAGCGATAAGCTGTTACGAAATACTCCGTCAAAAGTTGACTTAAGAACAAAAAAAAACCGCTTCTCTGGGAGAAACGGTTTTATTTAAACTTGTGGAGTTAATTACTTAACTTCTTTCGCAGCATCAGTAGCAGCATCACCAGCAGCTTTAGCAGCATCACCAGCAGCTTCTACAGTAGCAGCACCAGCTTCAGCAGTAACAGCAGCAGCAGAATCAACTACAGCAGCAGCAGAATCAACTACAGCAGCAGCAGAATCAACAGTTACAGCAGCAGCAGAATCAGTTGCGTTAGCAGTTTCTACAGTTTCAGTTTTTTTACAAGCTACAAGAGCTAAAGCAGCGATACCAGCTACGAATAATGACTTTTTCATAATAAATTAAATTTAATTGTTTTGTTTAAAATTCTTTTTTGTGTTCTCATTTATCATTTTGAACAGGACAAAGGTATAGCGGGAAATAAATTTGTGTTAGAAAATTAATTGTAATATATTTGTAAAAGAGTTTTACAAAACAACATTATTGATAATCAATTCATTACGTAATTTATAGCAATTGAGCGATTTAGATTTATTACACTTTGAACAGCTGAAATCCGAGGTTCAATCTCAATATTTGGCAAATCACACCCCTTCGTTTGATGATATTTCAAAATGGAAGGGAATTGATATCATTTATTTCCAGGAAGACCTGAGAAAAAAAGCCAAGGGAAACATCAGCGAAAAGTCTTTTTATACTTACTTTAAAAATTCTCCAGTCACGAAACTTCCGCGTATTGACATGCTCAATATCCTCTCTATTTATGCAGGATACGTGTCTTGGTACGACTTTAAAAAAAATCATCTTTTCGCAGACGAAATTCTTAAAGACTACGAAGATTTACAGGAAGAGGAAATCAAAGAACTGGAGAAATCGGTTGCAAATGCAGAAATATTAGATGACATCTCCGAAAAGTCAGAAAAAGTTCAAATTTCACCTCAAAAAGAAGACTATGCACCGAACGAGAATTCTAATTTACAAAAATCAATAACTGAAAATCAAACTGTTAAACCAAAAAGCGAAAATTTATCAACATACGATGACGGCGACAGCAAAACAACTTTGTCTCTTGTAAAAAAATATATCTGGCTAGGAATTTCTGCAGTTCTTGCGATACTTGTCGGGCTTTTAGGTTTTAAAGATGAAATTTTCAGTAAAAAATATTACTACAGTTTTATTGATGCTGACAGAAACTCCAAAATAAATGCTGAACTTCAGGTTCAAATCCTGAAAGACAACGAAACTCCAATTCTATATGTAGCAAAACCTAACGAGCCGTTCGTTTATACTACAAAATCTAAAACGCTTACAATGGTTGTCTCATCGCCTTATTACCGCACTGACACCATTCAAAGAAATCTGGAGACCGCACCGGAAGCTGAAAACATTGAACTGAAGCCTAACGATTACGCAATTATGCTTTTCTACTATTCAAAATCTTTGAAAGATTTAAAGAAGAAAAGGATTAGTCTCAATTATCTCATCAGCGATCAGGCTTTAATCTATCAGGTCTTTGATAACCAGTTCTACGGTGTAGAAACGATGGATAAGCAGCGGTATATCAATCTGGTTACCCTGCCATCAACGTCTTTGGAAAAACTGGAAGTAATTGATACCCAAACCGATAAGTCAGGCAAAATTGTAATGATTAAATTTAAAATCGACACCGATGAAAAAAATAATTAAAGTCTCAACAGTGCTCGTGGCCCTGTTTTTTATCATTTTTTCGTGCACTAAAGAAACCACCGAATTGTCTGATCTTGAGAAGGTTAGAAAAAACAATAACACCGTTTCTTATCCCGTTACAAAAATGGACAGTGCACAGGCCATTTCCTTTATTACAAAACAGAAGATCCAGGAATTACTAGATCTTTCAACGCTATATACATCCGGAAACCGTGATACAGAGATCGATTCTGTGATTTACTCCCAAATGAAAAGTTACTTTGTAGAAGATGATTCTGCAAAGCTTCAACCTATTTTGAAGCAACTCGACAGCTTTAAAGTAAAAACAGCCAAAGTTGGAAACATTGATGTTAGCAAAAAAATTATCGGAACCGATACTTTAGATTTTGCTAAATTTCAGGTAGAATATTTTGACCAGAAAAACAGATCAATTGGTACTTTCGAAAAGAATGCACAATATATTCTGAAACTTTTTCCTGTAAAATTCAAGAAGGAATTCAGGTTCTATTTTATTGATTTTGATGCAGTTCCGAAGAAAGACAGTGTTTCTGCCGGAGTTATCAAATAATCGAGAGGAATATCATTTTCCCAAACGTCATCAATGTTTTCACCCGGCCCGAAAAAGTTCAGTCCAATCTTTAATGTTTCAGGACTCACGGTCTCGAAAAAACCATCGTAATATCCTTTTCCATAACCCACCCTGTTTCCGTGGATATCGCAATACAGCAGTGGCGTCAGCACATAATCAAAATTTCTCTCTTTAGAATCTTCATTGCTTTCCGGTTCTGAAATTCCCCACGAATTCTTTAATAAAGGGGTTTCTTGTGTGATTTCTACCGAAATTAATCTCTTCTTATATATTTTAGGAACGAAAACACGTATCTTCTTTTTGAAAAATTCAGTCAAAAACAATTGGGTATTTACTTCACCTTTTTCGGGAATGGAAAGGAAACAGTGAACTTTCAGATCTTCCTTAAGGGGAAAATTTGCTGTGAAATTTTTAAATATTTTTTCGGATAAATTCGTAACCTCGACTTGTGTCAGATTTTCACGCTTGTTAAGATATGTTTTCCTGATTTCAGATTTTGTCATATCAGATTTCTTTTACCGAAATTATTTTTACGGGACACGCTTTCGCAGCTTTCTCACAATTTTCGAAAGCCGAATAATGAGGTGTTTTCAAAGTATAAAAACCCTTTCTGTCTTCAGTTTTCAGCAGCACAGATTTTCCGTCTTTCTTCGACATCCGAAAATATTCGGGCGCGAATTCGACGCAATAATTACACCCGATGCATTTTTCGCGCTGCAGCGTAACAATCACCATCAGTTATTCTCAACGATTTTATAAAGTTTATCTGAAGGGCGTATTCTGAAATCTGTCTTAAATGTAATAATATCAGATTTCGAAGCTTTTAAATCCCCCGGTTTTTGATCTACCTGCATCGCTTCGAGCATCATTTCCCGAGAGCCTGTCGTAGGACCCTGAATCAGAACCCGGTCGCCTACGTTTACATCGTAAGCTTCAATTAAAAACTCTGCGATATTCGATTTCGCATAGAAAGTTCTGCCTTTTCCGACATAAACTTTTTTCTGTGTAGCACTTGAACCAGAAGTATCGGACCATTCGCCCAATTTCTGACCAAGGTAATAACCGTCCCAGAATCCTCTGTTGTAAACAGTTTCCAACTGCTTCATCCATTCATCCACTTTTTCCTGGCTGAACGTTCCGTCCGCAATAGAATCAATTGCTTCCCGGTAGCATTTGGTTACGGTTGCTACATATTCAGGCGCTCTTCCGCGTCCTTCAATTTTAAGAACTTTCACACCAGCATCATTGATCTGATCGAGAAAGCCAATGGTGCAAAGGTCTTTTGGCGACATCATATATTCATTATCAAGCTCTATTTCAAAGCCGGATTCCTGATCGATTACGGTATATTTTTTACGGCAATTTTGTTTGCATGCACCTCTGTTTGCTGAAGAATTGTGGGAATGTAAACTCAGGTAACATTTCCCGGAAACCGCCATACATAAAGCTCCGTGACCGAAAATTTCAACCTCAACCAGATTTCCTGAAGGTCCGCGAACATCGTCTTTAATGATCTGATCGCAGATTTTTTTGATCTGGGTGATTGAAAGTTCACGGCTCATCACCATTGTGTCGGCAAAAAGCGCGTAGAATTTTACCGTTTCGATGTTGGTGATGTTGATTTGGGTGGAAATATGAACCTCCATCCCTATTTGTCTTGCATAAGAAATCACCGCCTGATCCATCGCAATTACAGCGGTAAGATTGGCGGCTTTCGCCTTATCCAAAAGCACTTTAATGATGGATAAATCGTGGTCATAAACAATCGTATTTAATGTTAGATAAGTTCTTACGCCTTTTTCAGCACATCTTCTGGCGATTTCGGGCAAATCATCAATCGTGAAATTCATGGAAGCTCTTGCTCGCATATTGAGCTGTTCCACTCCAAAATATATTGAATCTGCACCGTTGTCTAAAGCCGCCTGCATGGAGGTAAAATCGCCCGCTGGTGACATTAATTCTATCTTTCCTAATGCTGTCATTATGCTAAAATTTTGTACAGTTTATCACTCAAACGAATTCTGAATGGAGTCGGAAAAGTGATCTGATCACCTTCTTTTGCACTCTCACACGAGTTTCCGTTCGCAAAGATTTCACTAATAATCATCTCCTGCTCACCAGTTGTAGGACCGGAAATCAGAATTTTATCGCCGGTTGAAAGCTCATCATTTTCAATTAAAAACTGAGCAATTTTAGATTTTGTATAGTAATGTTCAGCTTTTCCGACCAGAACTTTTTTCACCGCAATTTTTTGTCGGATATTCTTTGTTTCCGCTTTTGCCAAGGGCTTACTAGGGAGATCACCGCTCTTTTTAAACTTCAAAACCGGAGATTTACCTTTTCTAAAAATTTTATTGCCAACCTGAACTCCTCTTCTTAATTTAATCTGCTCTTCTAAAGGCAAATGAATAATATTTTGACATTCCTCTGAACAGCAATTTTCCATTGCGGCTTTACATTCGTCGCACTGGATAAAAAGCAAGTGGCAGCCGTCATTGGCACAGTTGGTGTGATTGTCACACGGTTTTCCGCACTGGTGACACTGGGAGACAACATCGTCTGTAATTCTCTCGCCCAAACGGTGATCGAACACGAAATTTTTGCCGATAAATTTACTTTCGATATCTTCTTCCTTAATTTGGCGCGTATATTCAATAATTCCGCCTTCCAATTGGAAAACATTTTTGAAACCCTGATGTTTGAAATATGCACTGGCTTTTTCACAACGGATTCCGCCTGTACAGTACATCAGCAGATTTTTATCTTCTTTGAAATCCTGCAGCTTTTCGTTGATAATCGGTAAACTTTCGCGGAAGGTTTCTACATCAGGTGTGATTGCTCCTTCGAAATGACCGACTTCACTTTCGTAATGATTTCTGAAGTCGACAACAATTGTGTTCGGATCTTCGAGTAAATTATTGAATTCTTTAGCTTTTAAGTGAATTCCTTTGTTGGTTACATCAAAAGTTTCATCGTTTAAACCGTCGGCAACGATTTTATGTCTGACTTTAATGGTCAATTTCAAAAACGAATGATCGTCCTGCTCTACAGCAACATTCAGACGGATTCCTTTCATGAAATCGTACACTTCCAGCGTATCGCGGAAAGCTTCAAGATTTTCTGCAGGGATACTCATCTGGGCATTGATTCCTTCGTGGGCAACATAAATTCGGCCGAGCGCATCAAGGGCGTTCCAGGCTATAAATAATTCGTCGCGAAATTTTTTGGGATCTGAGATTTTTGCGTACGCATAGAAAGACAAAGTAAGGCGCTGCTTACCGGCTTCATCAATTAATTGAGCTCTTTCTTCTGCGCTTAAAGTGTTGTACAGTTGCATGCTATAAACGGTTTAAGTGAGAAAATTTTTGCAAAGATAAGCAATTTGAGCTTGCCTAAAAATCAGCGGAATTAATATTCCGTGTAGATGTACTTAAGAATATTTCTGTCTTCTTCCGTAAATGCCACTTTTCTGCGCGCCATTGCCAGTTCAGCAACCTCATAGGCTTTTTCAAGTTTGAATTTTTCGTCGCCTTTCATTCCGCCCCAGGAAAAACTTTCAATAAGATTCGGCGGAAAACCGCTTTTGAAAATATTAGCTGCAACGCCCACCACGGTTCCTGTATTAAATTGTGAATTAATAGCGGTTTTAGAATGATCGCCCATAATTAATCCGGCAAACTGTAAACCGGTGTTGGCGAATCTTTTGGTTCTGTAATTCCAGAGTTTTACCTCAGCATAATTGTTCTTAAGATTGGAAGAATTGGTATCGGCACCAAGATTACACCATTCTCCAATAACAGAATTCCCAACAAAACCGTCGTGTCCTTTATTGGTAAAACCGAAAATAACAATGTTATTCACTTCGCCGCCAACTTTTGAATAAGGTCCAACCGTCGTAGCACCGTAAATTTTTGCACCCAAATTAAATTTCGACTCTTCACAAAGCGCGATTGGTCCGCGGAGATTACAGCCCTCCATCACTTCTGCGTTTTTACCTATATAAATTTTCCCGGTTTTGGTATTTAATGTTGAGAACTCCACAGAGGCGCCTTCTTCAATAAATAAATCCTGAGCTTCACCAAGAAAGCCGTTGGTGTTCGAAAGTTCAGATGAAGTTCTGCCTTTGGTCAGCAAATCGAAATCGAAATTAATGGCTTTTTCATTGTAAGAAAATAAATCTGTAGGCTGTTTAAAGAAAAGAACGCCCTCATGAATATCGGTCATTTTCTCGATTTGATTCAAAGAAAAATTCTTCATATTGATTCTTGCAGCAAGCAGTTCGTTCTCATAAACCAGAGCTTCTCCCAATTTTAAATCTTTAATCTGCTGTAAAACCTCAGCCTCAGGAAGAAAATTAGGAACAATAAACAGACTTTCAACATCTTCCGGCTTTCTGAATTTTTCCTGCAGGTAATCTTCCGTGAGAAACGAAACTGAATTTATATCTAAAAGTTTCTGCCATCTTTCGGAGAAGGTAAGGATGCCACAACGCATTTCTGCTACGGGTCTTGTGAAAGTAAGCGGTAAAAAATCTTCCCAGAACTGGGCATCAGAAAAAACGAGCTGCATATAAATAAGATTTAAGTTCTATGATTTCAAAATTACAATAAAAAAAGTCTTTCAGAAACCTGAAAGACCTTTATATGGGTAAAAAACCTCAATATTATTTTGAGAATTTTTTGTACTTGTTCATGAATTTATCAACTCTACCTGCAGTATCAACCAATTTCACTTTACCAGTGTAAAAAGGGTGAGAAGTTGAAGAGATTTCCATTTTCACCAATGGGAAAGTTTCTCCTTCGTATTCAATTGTATCTTTGGTATCTGCAGTAGATTTGCAAAGAAACATCTCGTCGTTACTCATATCTTTGAAAACAACAAGTCTATAGTTTTCCGGGTGGATTCCGTTTTTCATAATAAAAATTTTAATAAATTAAAGTTTTGCTTCAGAAGTAGTAATGGATATTCCTCTGCTAATTTTAGATGGCAAAAGTACAATTAATTTTTTAATCTGCAAATACTCAGATTGATAATTTTAAAATTTTTAGGTTCAACATTTTTAATTAAATTTGAAACTTATATCTATTCCGCTCATTCAATGAATAAAATAAAAATCCTTTTCGCTTTTTCATTCTGGATGCTGTTAACTGCAGTGTCGTGCAACAGAGATGATATCAGCTTTGACAGTCCTTCTCAGCTGCTGCGTTTTTCGGCGGACACCGTTTTTCTGGATACCGTTTACAACCAGGTGAGATCTGAAACTTATGCGGTTAAAATTTACAATGACGAAGATAACGATGTAATGATTCCGCGTATTGCTCTGCAAAGCGGTTCTTCTTCTCTTTATAGAATTAATGTAGACGGAAAAGCTGGTACCGATTTCAGCAACATTCCACTGAGAAAGAAAGACAGTCTATATATTTTTGTGGAAATTGCGCCGGTTGCCAATGCGCCGGAAGCGATTGCAGAAGACCAGATTCAGATTCAAACTCCTGCAGGAAACCAGCATGTCACCTTATTTTCGGTAGTTCAGGATGCGGAGTTCTATATCCAGAGCGAAACAAATCCTAATATTTTAGGGACAGACACCAACTGGACGAACGAAAAAGCAAAAATAATTTTTGGCGACCTCACGGTTGCTGAGGGAAAAACTTTAGATATTCAGAAAGGAACGAAAGTCTATTTCCATAAAAACAGCGGTTTGAAGATTTCTAAAAATGCAAAACTGAATGTTCATGGAGATCTGAATCAGGAAGTAGTCTTCCGTGGTGACAGAAACGATTCTAGATACGACACCATCCCGAAAAACTGGAACGGAATTAAACTCGAAACCGGTTCTAACCTTAGTATGAATTATGCAAAAGTTTTCGGCGGCACCAGAGGTCTGGAAATGACCGAAACACAGGCAGTAATCAGCAACACAATCATTCACACTTTTCAGGAATACGGGATTTTCGCAGTGAAATCAAACATCAATGCAGCAAATTTAGTCATGAATAACTGTGGCGAAGCAGCGGTGGGAATTTTCAAAGGCGGAAATTACAGTATCACGCATTCAACTTTAGCCAATTACTGGGACTTTAATGCTGCACTTCCCGGTTTGGGAATTTATGCAACCAACGAATACCAGAACGGAACTACCTTGGAAAACGGTCCTTTAACGCTGAAGGTTAATAATTCTATCATTTATGGAAGTGCAGAAAACATGGTGGAACTTAAGCCAACTTCGGGGCAGACTTTTGCAACAGAATTCAATTATTCGCTGCTTAAGTACGGTACGAAGGCAACATACGCAACAGCTAATTCCATTACGAATAAGGATCCGAAATTTGTGAATTATTTCACCCAAAAAATGAATTTAAGGGTAAATGAAGATTCACCTGCAAAAGGGAAAGGAAGCACTGCTGTAGCCGCGACGGTTCCTTTAGATATTGTGAAAATCTCCAGAGCCGCTTCGCCAACGATGGGTGCATATCAATAATTATGGAAATAACCAAACTGCAGAACGAGGTTGATGAATGGATAAAAACTGTAGGAGTCCGTTATTTTAACGAGCTTACCAACATGGCGATGCTGACTGAGGAAGTGGGCGAAGTTGCCAGAATTATTGCCAGGAGATACGGTGAACAGAGTGAAAAGGAAAGCGATAAAACCAAAGATTTGGGAGAAGAGCTGGCCGATGTTTTATTCGTGACTTTATGTTTGGCCAACCAAACCGGAACCAACCTGCAGGAAGCTTTCGATAAAAAAATGAAACTTAAAACCGAAAGAGATTCAGCACGTCATCAAAATAACGAGAAACTGAAATAACACATCACTTATTAAATGTTTTTAGAAAAATCCAGAGTTACTGGGAACAAAACTATAGAAATAAGCGGTTCGAAAAGCATTTCGAATCGCTTGTTGATTCTGCATCAGCTTTTTGAAAACATTATCATCAAAAATCTCTCAACCTCGCAGGATACGCAGCTTTTGCAAAATGCTTTAAACAGTGATTCTGAGATTATCGATATTCACCACGCCGGCACTGCAATGCGTTTTCTTACTTCATATTATGCCATCCAGGAAGGGAAAACTGTTATTTTAACCGGTTCGGACCGAATGAAAAACCGTCCGATTAAATTTCTGGTCGATGCGTTACGGGATTTGGGTGCAGAAATTTCTTACCTTGAAAAAGAAGGCTATCCGCCGCTGAAAATCACCGGAAAAAAGATTCAAAAAAACAGCGTCACTATTCCCGCTCACATCTCCAGCCAGTTCATCACATCCTTATTGTTGATTGCTGCCAGACTTGAAAACGGTCTGGAAATAACGCTTAACGGAAAAATTACCTCAAGACCCTACCTTGAAATGACCTTGAAAATCCTGCGCACTGTGGGAATCACCAATCATTGGGAAGGAAACATCATTAAAATCGATCCCAACATTCATACAGGGAAGCAGTCTCAAAGCGTTCCATTCGTCGTGGAAAGCGACTGGAGTTCCGCATCATACTTTTATTCACTGGCGGCTATTTCCCGCGAAACCATTAACTTAAAAAGCTTTAAGCCCTATTCTCTCCAGGGAGATTCGGTTCTGAAAGAAATTTACTGGAAATTTTTCGGCGTAAATACAATTTCCGAGGGTGCAGAATCGAGGATTTCATTGCTGCCCGAACATTATTTTAATTTCCCGGAAATTATTTCATTAAATATGAATGACTGTCCGGATATCGCACAAACCCTTTGCGTAACGGCAACTGCAATGAATATTCCCTTTGAAATTACCGGACTCGAAACTTTGAAAGTAAAAGAAACCGACCGCTTGCTTGCACTGAAGAATGAACTGTTTAAAATCGGATGTATCGCCGAAATTACCGAAGATTCTATCCATTCCGTTAAATTTTTCGAACCTAATGAGAATATATCGATCGAAACGTATAATGATCACAGAATGGCAATGAGTTTCGCTCCCTTTTGCCTTATTAAAGATTTAAAGATTGAAAATCCTGAAGTTGTTGAAAAATCCTCTCCTAATTTTTGGCAGGATTTCAGAGCACTTACAGACAAAACCGACTCGTAAAATGACAATAATTATTACCGGAACTTCTACAGGTATCGGATTTGCACTGGCTGAATACTTCGGCAAAAAGGGACACAGCGTGTTCGGACTGAGCCGCAAAAATGTAGAATCTACTTATTTCAAAACGATTCCGACCGATATTACCGACAATCTGCAGGTTCAAAATGCCGTATCGGAAATTTTAAAAACAGAAAAAAAAATTGATGTCCTGATTAACAATGCGGGAATGGGTATGGTAGGAGCGGTAGAAGATTCCACACAGGAAGAAATACTCAAATTATTTAATCTGAATTTAGTGGGTTCTGTACAAATGATGAATGCCGTTCTGCCATCAATGCGTGCACAGAAACTCGGTAAAATCATCAACATCTCGAGTATCGGTAGCGAAATGGGACTTCCTTTCCGTGGGTTTTATTCTGCCTCAAAATCAGCATTAGACAAAGTTACAGAAGCGATCCGCTACGAAGTTTCGCCTTGGAACGTTGATGTCTGCACACTTCATTTAGGCGACATTAAAACAAAAATCGCTGAAAACCGTGTAAAAACAAAAGTTTCGGAACCTTACCAAAAGGCTTTCGATAAAATTTACGCAATTATGAATGCTCATGTAGATGACGGAACCGAACCAGCAGAAGTTGCTGCTTACATTGAAAAACTGCTCCCCAAAAAATCGTGGAAAGCGCATTACTATTTCGGTAAGTTCGGGCAGAAAATCGGCGTTCCACTGAAATGGATCCTTCCTCAGAATTTTTATGAGAATTTGATGAAGAGGTATAATAAAATGGACTAACTAAAGAAATTAAAGCGGTGAAACTAGTTTCACCGCTTTTTTATTAAAATAACTCTTTCGCGATCTTATTTATATTGTCGCTTTTCCCCATCGAATAGAAATGCAGCACCGGAACTCCAAAATCCATCAGTTCGCGGCACTGGTTAATAGCCCATTCAATTCCAATCTGTTTCACTGCAGTATTATCTTTTGCTTTTTCAACGGCGGAAATGAGGTCTTCCGGCAAATCGATTTTAAAGACTTTCGGCAGCATTTGAAGATGACCTTTAGTCGCAATTGGTTTAATTCCCGGAATTATCGGAACATTAATGCCAATTTCGCGCGCCTGTTTCACAAATTCGATAAATTTTTTGTTTTCGAAAAACATTTGAGTCACGACATAATCTGCGCCTGCATCCACTTTTTGCTTAAGCCATTTTAGATCGTAGTTCATTGAAGGCGCTTCGATGTGTTTTTCAGGATAACCGGCGACTCCGATACAGAATTTATTTTGCTGATCGCAAATTTTTCCGTCGTCGTGAAGGTATTTTCCGCGACCTAGATCGTTCATCTGATTCACGAGATCCATCGCATTTTTATGTCCGCCTGGTGAAGGTTCGAAATACTGCTGTCCTTTCATCGCGTCACCACGTAAAGCCATCACATTTTCGATGCCGAGATACATACAGTCGACTAAAAGATATTCGGTTTCTTCCATCGAAAATCCTCCGCATAAAACGTGTGGAACGGTATCCACATTATATTTATGCTGAATAGCAGAACAGATCCCCAGTGTTCCGGGACGCATTCTGGTGATTTTACGCTCCATCAAACCGTTTCCTTTGTCTAGGTAAATATATTCTTCGCGGGAGGTGGTCACATCAATGAACGGAGGTTTAAACTCCATCAAAGGGTCAATGTTTTTATAGAGATCCTCGATGCCGATTCCTTTTTGGGGAGGAACAACTTCGAGAGAGAATAAGGTTTTGCCGTTGGCGCTTTCTATATGTTCTGTAATTTTCATTTGTCGTTGCGAGTGTATTAAATAATTATTTTTTTGAAGCTTTTTCCCGCTGTCCGTTATATCTTTTTTGCCACAAAATAATATCCCGAAACCGAAAATTTCGCAGACAAAAAAGGATGCCACTTCCATCGGGGCTAGGAATTCGGATCATTTAAGCCAGATTCGGGCCCAGCCATTTCCGCGCAAATTCCAAATCGATATTTTTTCTTTCTGCAAAATCTTTCAATTGATCTTCGGCAATTTTTCCGACACCAAAATATTTCGCTTTTGGGTTAGCAAAATAATATCCTGAAACAGCTGCCGTAGGAAACATTGCGAGACTTTCAGTGAGTTCGACTCCAATATTATCTTTCACTTTCAGCAAGTCCCAAATCGTGAGTTTTTCCAAATGATCCGGACATGCAGGATATCCGGGCGCCGGACGAATTCCTGAATATTTTTCTGCAATTAAATCTTCGTTTTCCAGGTTTTCATTTGAAGCATAACCCCAGGATTCTGTACGGACTTTGTGATGTAGAAATTCCGCAAAAGCTTCTGCGAGGCGATCTGCCAATGCTTTTACGATAATCGCGTTATAATCATCCTGATCATCATAATACTTTTGAGCTAATTCTTCCGTTCCGAAACCAGTGGTGACGCAAAAAGCACCTACATAATCCTGTTTCCCTGAAGTCTTCGGAGCAATGAAATCACTCAGAGCCAGATATTCCTTTCCTTCTGATTTTTTATGTTGCTGACGGAGCGTCCTAAAAATCACCAACTTGTTTCCTTCTTCATCACTCACCTCAACATCATCATTTTCAGTAGCATTTGCAGGAAAAATCCCAAATATTCCTTTTGCAGTGAACAGTTTTTCACCCAGAATTTTCTTTAAAATTTTCTGTGCGTCAGCGAAAAGTTCTGTGGCGTGTTCACCAACAACCTCATCATTTAAAATCTGCGGATATTTCCCGTAAAGTTCCCAACTTCTGAAAAAAGGCGTCCAGTCGACAAAATCAAGCAGTTCATTTAAATCCTGATTTTCGATGATGTGAATTCCCATATTTTCAGGAGTTTTAATGTCTTCGTTTTCCCAATCTATTTTGAATTTTTGATTTCTGGCTTCTTTAATGGAAATGTACTCTTTGTCGGTTTGTCGGTTTAGAAATTTCTCTCTGAAATCCTCATAATCAGTTTTCAGATCAGCTTTAAACTGTTCGCTGTTGCGGTCCAAAAGCTGAGAAACAACGCCCACCGCACGTGAAGCATCGTTAACATGAACCACAGGCTGCGAATATTTTGGGAAAATTTTCACCGCCGTATGTGCTTTAGACGTCGTTGCACCGCCAATCATCAACGGAAATTTTAAGTTCTTCCGCTGAAGTTCATCTGCGACATGCACCATTTCGTCTAAACTTGGCGTAATTAATCCGCTCAAACCAATCACATCCACATTGTGATCAATGGCTGCCTGAATGATCTTCTCCGCAGGAACCATTACTCCCAGATCTACTATTTCATAGTTATTGCAGCCCAAAACGACACTTACAATATTTTTACCGATATCATGAACGTCGCCTTTTACGGTTGCCATTAAGATTTTTCCGTTCGCTTTTTGGGTTTGGTCTTTTTGAGCTTCAATGAAAGGCTGCAGATAGGCCACGGCTTTTTTCATGACTCTCGCCGATTTCACCACCTGCGGAAGGAACATTTTTCCACTTCCGAAAAGATCGCCTACCACGCCCATTCCTGTCATCAGATTAATTTCAATAACATCCAAAGGTCTTGAAGAACGCTGTCGAGCTTCCTCTACATCTTCAATAATGAAACGGTCGATTCCTTTCACCAGTGCATGTGTTATGCGTTCCTGCAACGGCTCTTTCCGCCATTCGAGTTCCTCTGTGACTTCTTTTTTTGTTGATTTTACCCTTTCAGAATATTCAAGAAGTCTTTCCGTAGCATCATCTCTCCTGTCAAGCATTACGTCTTCAACCAATTCCAATAAATCCTTGGGGATTTCGTCATAAACTTCCAGCATCGATGGATTCACGATTCCCATATTCATTCCTGCCTTAATCGCGTGATACAGAAAAACTGAATGCATGGCCTCGCGCACCCGGTCGTTTCCGCGGAAAGAGAAGGAAACATTGGAAACACCGCCGCTTACCGAAACATTAGGAAGATTTTCTTTTACCCATTTCGTGGCCTCAATAAAATCGAGTGCATTTCTCCGGTGCTCTTCCATTCCGGTGGCAACGGGAAAAATATTAAGATCGAAAATAATATCTTCCGAAGGAAAACCGATTTCGTTGACTAAAATATTGTAAGATCGTTTGCAGATTTCAATCCGTCTGTCATAATTATCTGCCTGTCCGTTTTCGTCAAAAGCCATTACAATTACCGCAGCGCCGTAACGTTTTATTTTCTTTGCGTGATTTTTAAATTCTTCTTCGCCTTCTTTGAGACTGATGGAATTCACCACACATTTTCCCTGAACAACCTGTAAACCGGCTTCCAGGATTTCCCATTTTGAAGAATCAATCATGATCGGAATTCTGGAAATATCCGGTTCCGAAGCAATTAGGTTTAAAAATTTAACCATGGCGGCTTTTCCGTCCAGAAGTCCGTCATCAAAATTTACATCGAGAATCTGTGCTCCGCCATCAACCTGATGCCGTGCAATATCGAGTGCTTCCGAGAAATTTTCTTCTTTGATTAAACGGAGAAATTTCTTAGAACCCGCCACATTGGTTCTTTCCCCCACGTTAATAAAATTGGATTCGGGCGTTATAATTAAAGGTTCGAGACCGGATAATTTTAGGTATTTGGTGTTTGGTGTTTGGTGTTTGGTATATAGCTCGTCCTTATTTTGCATCATCTAATTTTTTAAAGTAGTTAATAAAACCATTCAGCAATTTTTTTGAGATTTGAATTTCTTCCAGAACCTCACTGAAAGTGATTTCATTGATAAATTTTTGATCTAATGAAATATAAAGCTGAGTTTCCAGTTCGAAAAGAGAACCTCTTGCAATATAGAAAAAGACTAATTTCCCTTTTGTCGTGCTTCTCCCACAACCTTCGGCAATGTTGGAAGGAACAGAAACAGCGCCTCTTCTCATCTGATTTGTAATACCAAAAATCTCAGATTGAGGAAATAATTTGGTAATATTATAAATGGAATTAGTCACTTTCCTTGCCGAAATCCAAACTTCTAATTTGGTAAAATCCTGAAAACTCATAAGTGATTTTTTAAAGCTAAAAACATAACACTACACACTAAAAACTACTTTTCTGGGTTCATAATTTTTCACCAAATCAGCGATTGCTTTGATATGTGGCGGCGTGGTTCCGCAGCAGCCACCGATGATATTGATTAAACCTTTTTCGGCATATTCTTTAATCTGCGCAGCCATAAACTCAGGAGATTCGTCGTATTGCCCAAAAGCATTTGGAAGTCCGGCATTCGGATAGACTGAAATATAAAACTCAGAATTATTCGAAAGCGTTTCCAAATAAGGAGTAAGCTGCTCTGCACCAAGCGCGCAGTTGAAACCTACACTTAAAAGATTTAAATGCGAAACTGAGATGAGAAAAGCCTCCGCGGTCTGTCCGCTTAAAGTTCGACCGGACGCATCCGTAATCGTTCCGGAAACCATGATTGGAATTTTCATTTTTCTTTTCTCCTGGATCTCATCAATGGCAAAAAGAGCAGCTTTAGCGTTCAGCGTATCAAAAACTGTTTCGACTAAAAGAATATCCGAACCGCCATCTAATAAAGCTTCGCATTGCTGTTTGTAAGCAATTCTTAATTCATCAAAAGTGATCGCCCGAAAACCCGGATCATTCACATCCGGACTTAAACTTGCCGTTTTATTTGTTGGACCGATAGAACCCGCGACAAATCTTGGTTTCTCCGGATTTTTTGTTATGAATTCGTCGCAGACTTTTCTTGCAATTTTTGCAGATTCGTAGTTGAGTTCGTAAACCAAATCTTCCATATGATAATCTGCCATGGCGATGGTGGTTCCGGAAAAAGTATTGGTTTCAATAATGTCGGCACCGGCTTCAAGATATTTGCGGTGAACTTCCTCAATCGCCTGAGGCTGAGTTAGCGACAGCAAATCATTGTTTCCTTTAAGTGGATATTCCCAATCTTTGAATCTTTCGCCGCGGTAATCTTCTTCCTCAAATTTGTACCGCTGAAGCATCGTTCCCATTGCTCCGTCGAGTACGAGGATTCGTTCGGAAATGGCTTTGTATAACTGTTCTGAATTTTTCATTTTAATTTTTTATTGTTTTAACCGAAGGCCGGGAGATTTATTTTAGCCCCGATCGAAGCGGCATCCTTTTTTGCTTTTTAAAGAATTTCCTTTGAAAACACATCCCAAAAAGCAAAAAAGATACAGCGGAGAGCGGGACGGGTATTTCTTAGGAGCGGGAATATTCCTGCTTCTCATCTTTCTCCTATTTCTAATCTAAAGCCTGTTTCAAATCCTCAATAATATCGTCTACATGCTCTAAACCAACCGAACAGCGCACCAAACCAGCTGTAATTCCGACTTCATTTCTTTCCTCTTCAGAAAGTTTTGAATGCGTTGTGGAAGCAGGATGCGTAACGATGGTTCTGGTGTCACCCAAATTTGCTGAAAGCGAACACATTTTTATTTTATTGAGAAAATTTCTGCCGGCTTCGATGCCACCTTTCACTTCAAAAGCCACGATGTTTCCGCCCAGTTTCATTTGATTTTTGGCAGTTTCGTAATTGGGATGCGATTTCAGGAAAGGATATTTCACCAATGAAACATTGGGATGATTTTCGAGAAATTCTGCAACTTTTTGGGCGTTTTCGCAATGTTTTTCTACCCGAACCGCAATTGTTTCGAGGCTTTTGCTTAAAACCCAGGCGTTGAAAGGCGACATTGCGGGTCCGGTATTTCGCGCAAATAAATAAATTTCACGGATCAGATTTTTTCTGCCGACTGCAATTCCACCCAAAACGCGACCTTGCCCGTCAATTAATTTTGTCGCAGAATGAACTACCAAATCTGCCCCAAATTTTATCGGCTGCTGAAGATACGGCGTCGCAAAACAGTTATCAACAATGAAAATAAGATTGTGCTTTTTTGCAAATTTTCCTAAAAATTCTAAATCCAAAACTTCAATGGCCGGGTTGGTTGGCGTTTCGACATATAAAGTTTTTGTATTTGGAGTTAAATATTTTTCCAAATCGGTTTCGTCTGCTTTAAAATAGGTCGTTTCAATATTCCATTTTGGGAAATATTTTGTAAAAAGCGTGTGAGTAGAACCAAAAACCGACTGACAGCTCAGAATATGATCACCTGAATTCAATAATGCTGCAAACGTGGAATAAATCGCCGCCATGCCTGTTGCAAAGGAATAACCGTCTTCGGCGCCTTCCAGTTTTACCATTTTTTCGGTGAATTCATTCACGTTTGGGTTTGAAAAACGGCTATATAAATTTTTCTGCTTTTCTTCCGCAAAACTCGCACGCATATCTTCTGCATCCTGAAAAACGAAACTTGAAGTTAGATATAAAGGTGTTGAATGCTCATAAAACTGTGAACGTTCGGACTGAATGCGGATTGCGCTGGTTTCAAAATGTTCTGACATATTATTTTGAGTGGTTTTATTATTTATTTTCTGAAAGTCTTAAAATGTCTCCGAAAACTCCTCTTGCGGTAACTTTCGCTCCGGCTCCGGCTCCCATAATTACGATCGGATTTTCGCCATAACTTTCGGTATAGATTTCAAAGATAGAATCGGAGCCTTTTAACTGTCCAAGCGCGGAGTTGGCCGGAACGGAAACTAATTTCACATCCAGAAGTCCTTTTTCCTGCTGCAGATCGCCATGTAAATCACCAACAAAACGCAAAACATGGTTTTCAGCCTGGTTTTTTTTGATTTTTTCAAAAACTTCGTCCAGTTCATTTAACTGCGAAGAAAACTCAGAATTACTGATATTTCTTAATTGCTTTGGAACCAAGTTTTCTACCTCGATGTCTTTAAACTCATTAATTAAATCAAGCTCTCTTGCAAGAATCAGCAGTTTTCTGGCAACATCGTTTCCGGATAAATCTTCTCTCGGATCCGGTTCGGTGAACCCTTTTTCCATTGCTTCTTTCAGAATGGTTGAAAATTTCTCGTCACGCACTGAAAAATTATTGAAAATATAACTCAGTGAACCTGAAAACACGCCTTTAATCCTTGTGATATTTTCGCCCGACAAATGCAAAAGTTTAATGGTGTCAATTAAGGGCAAACCTGCACCGACATTGGTCTCATAAAGATATTTTTTATTCCGTTTCGCCAGAATGTGGCGGAAATTTCTGTAATCTGAAATGGGAAGTGTATTGAAGATTTTGTTTGAGGAAACCAGATCGAAACCGTTTTCCGCCAAAACCGGATAGTTTTTCACAAATTCTTTGCTCGCTGTATTGTCAACAACGATCAGATTTTCCAGCTGATTTTGCTGCGAAAAAGAAATCAATTCTTCTACTTTTGACGGGCGTTCTGCCACCAGAATTTCATCATTCCAGTTTTCACTGAAACCTGCCTTATTAAGGGCAATTTTTTTGGAATTGGCTACCGCAACAATTTTCAGATCAATTTTCTTTCTGTTTCTGATTTCTTCGGCATTCTCCAAAACCTGTTCTATTAAGGTTTTCCCTACATTTCCGTGACCGATAATTGCAAGATGAACAATTTTGGGCTTCGCGAAAATTTCTGCCTCGATGATATTTTTTGCTTTTTCGTCCTGTGAAGAGGTGACCACAATATTCACGCGGTTTTCGGCTGCAACCTGATTCAGGATCAGCGGGAAGATGTTGTTTCGGGCAAGTTCAGACATGATTTTATTGAAATCTTTGGAAACAAAACCGATCACAGAAACATTACTAATGCTGTAAATCATACTTACTTTTCCGGATTTTCTTTCCTCTTCAAACTCGTTAATTAAGCAGTTCACCGCTTTTTCCGCATCATTATCACTTACCAAAACCGAAATTCCGTTTTCAATTGCCTGTTGCGAAATTACTCCGACACTTATTCTTGCATACGTCAGTGCTTTGAAAATTCTTCCGTCCACGCCTACTTCACCGAGGAAATTTTTACCTTCAAATTTGATGATTGCGCGGTTTTTCAACACTTTGATCTGATTATTATTCGTTGTCATTTTTACTTCATTATTTTTTCTAAAATTCCGTTCAGCTGTTCATATTCCATTAAAAAAGCATCGTGCCCGTGCATTGAATTTATCTCGTGGTAAAAAGTATTTCCTTTGGTTTTGATGAGATGACCGTAACATTTTTTTATTTCAAAAGCAGGAAAAAACAAATCGGAATCCACAGCAATTAAATGGATGTCGGCTTTTATATTTTTTAGCATCTTTTTATCCGCATTGATTTTCATTAATAAATGATTCATCAGATGATAAGCATTTAAACTAAACCTTTCATTTAATCTTTTTCCGTGATAATTGAGCCAGTCATGAGATTTGAAGATTTCCTTTTCGGTGTCGAATTCATTTTTGAAACGGACATTCAGCGATTCCGGTGTACGGTAACATAACATTGCGTGGATTCTTGCTTTCTGTAAAGGGTCCTGTTCTGTGGCGAGCAAAAATTTCTGAATCAGACACTGCGCATGAAGCCAGTCCGAAGTTTTGAAATCGCAGGCAATGGGGATAAAATTCTCAGCCAAATCTGGCTCAACAGTCAGCATTTCCCAACCAATTGCACCGCCCAAAGATCCGCCGATAAGCGTATGAAGTTGGTTGATATTTAGGAAATTCAAACCTTCTAAAAAAATATTGGCAATGTCTACTGTTTTGAAATCCTCGTAATTTTCAATTAAAATTCCGTCAAAACCATTCCCCGGAATATTGAAAGAGATTACAGTAAATCTTTCGGTATCAATAATTTTTTCCTTGCCCACTAATGTTCTCCACCAGCCTTTTTCGCCCGACACATTGGAGTTTCCGGTTAAGGCATGATTGATGAGTATAATGGGTGCAGAAAATAAATCCCGACCGAAAATGTGGTAGGACAAATTAATATCAAGGATTTTTCCTGATTGTAATTTAAAGTTTTGAAGAATGATATTTTGTAGCGGAGTTTTCAATTTATAATAAAATTAAAATTGAAAATGCTACCTGAGAATGGTAAAAAAAGTTTCTGTTATCTTCACCCAAATTGGGTAAGAATGTAGCACCTTCTCCGTTTCCGAAGGGTTGCCAAGGTTTCATAGAGTCTTATCTCTCCACCTTTCTTGATAACATTTTCAATATGTAAATGAACAAAATCTGCAGCAAAAGTAAGGTATTTTTTCTAAACGCGAGAGAAATGGGAAAGATTTTTATTTCATAATTTCGCAACTGAAATTTGTAATATGATAGCTGAAAGAGAGAGAATGCTTGAAGAGCAATGGAAGAAATGGGGTCCGTATGTGAGCAACAGACAATGGGGAACTGTAAGGGAAGATTACAGCCACAATGGAAATGCGTGGGGGCATACCACCTATAATGACGCTATCAGCAGAGCGTACCGCTGGAATGAAGATGGAATTGCGGGAATCTGTGATGATAAGCAGCTTTTGTGCTTTGCATTTTCATTTTGGAACCGCAAGGATAAAATGATTAAGGAAAGATTTTTCGGACTCAGTAATCATGAGGGAAACCATGGCGAGGATATCAAAGAAATCTTCTATTATCTAGAAAATACGCCATCACACTCTTATATGAAGATGGTCTACAAGTATCCTATCGAACAGTTTCCATACGAACAGCTGATTTACGAAAATGCCCGCCGATCAAAAAGCGATCCGGAATTTGAACTTGTTGATACCGGAATTTTTAACAGAAACGAATATTTCGACCTTTTTATCGAGTACGCAAAAATCAATCATGATGATTTTGCCATCCGTGTAACCGCGGTTAACAGAAGCACAAGAAAAGCACCATTGGTAATTCTTCCGACGCTGTGGTACAGGAATAACTGGAATTGGGGTCATGGAACTTACCAGCCACAACTAAAAAGTTCAGTTAAAGGTGTTATCGATATTGAGCACGATTCCATTTCCCAGAAGAAATTTTATTCCAGAAATCCTGATACCGAAGCACTATTCTGCGACAATGAGACCAACTACGAAAAAATTAAAAGTCTAACATCTGACGCGAAGTTCTTCAAAGACGGCATTAATGACTTTTTAGTGCACGGGAACCACAATACAGTAAATCCTGATAAAAACGGAACAAAAGCAAGCTTCTTTATTGATACAGAACTTGAGGCGGGTGAAAGCAAAAGCTTTGATTTCAGGTTAAGTCCGCATGATATGGAGAATGCGTTCTTTGATTTTGATTATATTTTTAACCTGAGAAAAAATGAGGCTGAAGACTTTTATGGGGAAATACAGTGCGACATCAGAAACGAGGAAGAAAAAAACATCCAGCGCCAGGCTTTCGCCGGACTTTTATGGAACAAGCAGTTTTATAACTACAACGTTTCGAAATGGCTGAAAGGTGATCCGAAATATGATGCGCCGCGGAATTTCGATCATTTTGTCCGAAACCGGGAATGGCGACATATGCAGAATAAGGATATTATATCGATGCCCGATAAATGGGAGTATCCTTGGTTTGCGACGTGGGATTTGGCTTTTCACTGTGTGCCTTTTGCATTGCTCGATCCGGGTTTTGCTAAAAATCAGTTAAAACTGCTTACGAAGGAATGGTATATGCACCCAAATGGGCAGTTACCTGCTTATGAATGGGATTTCAGCGATGTAAATCCGCCGGTTCACGCATGGTCTACCTTCAGGGTTTTTAAAATTGATGAGAAAATGAACGGGAAGCCCGACATTCCTTTTCTGGAAAGTGTTTTTCAGAAAATGCTCCTTAATTTTACCTGGTGGGTAAACCGAAAGGACAAGAACGGAAACAATGTTTTTGGAGGCGGTTTTTTGGGACTTGATAATATTGGCGCTTTCGACAGAAATATGCAGTTTAAAAATGGGGATCATCTGGAACAGGCCGACGGAACCAGCTGGATGGCGATGTTCGCGCTGAATATGATGCGGATCTCAATGGAACTTGCGCTTTATAATCCGGTTTACGAAGATATGGCCATCAAATTTTTTGAACATTATCTTTATATTGCCGAAGCAATGGAAAACATTGGGGGTGCAAAAGGCGGGCTGTGGAACGACGAAGACGGCTTTTTCTACGACGTTTTACAATTAAATGACGGTGACTCAATCTCCTTAAAACTAAGAAGCATCGTAGGACTTATACCCATGTTCGCGGTAGAGATTATCGAGCACGAAACCCTCGAAAAGCTCCCGAATTTCACCAAAAGAATGGACTGGATCCTAAAGAACAAACCAGAACTTGCAAATCTGGTTTCGCATTGGGAAGTTGAAGGTAAAGGCGGTAAACATCTGATAAGTATCTTACGAAAAACCAGACTTAAAAGGGTTTTGGCAAGAATGGTTGATGAAAAAGAATTTCTTTCCGACTATGGAATCCGTTCCATGTCTAAAATTTATGAAGATGAGCCTTTTAAGTTCACCGTTGACGGACAGAATTTTACCGTAAAATACACGCCCGCAGAAAGCGACAGCCGTATGTTTGGCGGGAACAGCAACTGGCGCGGACCGATCTGGTTTCCGATAAATTTCCTGATTGTCGAAAGTTTACAGAGATTCCATTATTACTACGGTGAAAGCCTTCAGATAGAATATCCTGCGAACAGCGGAGAGATGAGAAATCTTGAGTTTGTTTCAGACAATCTGAGCCAACGACTCTGTTCGATATTTCTTCAGAACGAAAATGGCGAACGTGCATTTAATGGCGGAAACAAACTCCTTAATCATGATGAACATTTCAAGAATTACATCATGTTCAATGAATATTTTAACGGCGATACAGGAATGGGAATTGGTGCTTCTCACCAAACAGGATGGACTGCAACCGTAGCCAAACTCATTAAGCCAAAAATGTCGTAGACATTTACTTCAAGAGATTGTATGAGAACATAGCTAAAGTCCGCAGGTTGTAGAAACTTACGGACTTTTTTATGCTTTTTCGCTGTTAACATACACTTCATAATCTACCGTAACGTTAGGCTCAATGGTTTTGGAAACCGAACAGTATTTTTCAAAAGAAAGTTCTGCGGCTTTCAAAGCTTTTTTAGGATCAATGTCTCCTTTTAGAAAAAACTTTACTGTGATAGATTTAAAAGGTTTCGCTTCATCCACCTGAACACGTTCGCCTTCAATTTCTGCTGAAAAAGCGGTAATTTCCTGTCGCTGTTTTTTCAGGATAGAAACCATGTCGATTCCGCTGCATCCTGCAACAGCCATTAAAACACTTTCCATTGGAGAAACTCCCTGTGCGTTGGGTTGTGACGTATTATCAAGCAGGATTTTGTTGCCGGCCTGGTTTGCACATTCGAATAAATAATCGTCGTTAATTCTGTTGAGAGTGATTTTCATTAATTTAAATTTTAAAAACTTTTCAAGCTGTTATAGTACCTAATTACCTCACAAAATTACAAAATCCCGCGCGCTTTTATTTCCAGATATTTATTAATGACTTCGATATTTAAATTTTCGGGAAGCGTGTAAATGGTATAAATTCCATATTTCCGGAGTTCCTGAATGATCAGTTTTTTCTCGAACTCCAGTTTTTCTGCGATAATTTCGTCGTACACTTCCTGCATATTTTCAGGGTTTTTGTGAATCAGGCTCTGCAATTCCGAATTCTGAAAGAATACAATGACCAGCAAATGGTTTCTGGCGATTCCGCGAAGATATTTCATCTGACGGTTTACCGCATCCAATGTTTCGAAATTGGTGAAAAGCAAAATCAAACTTCTCTGCCCAATACTGAATTTTACATCCTGATATAACCTACTGAAATCGCTTTCGTAGAAATTAGTCTGAACATTATACAGTGCTTCAGAAATCTTTTTCAGTTGTCCCGATTTGTTATCTGCCGCAACTTTATTTTCGGTTTTTTGGGAGAAAGTCATCATTCCCGCGCGGTCACTTTTTTTGAGGATGATATGACTTAAAGCCATGGTCGCATTAATGGAATAATCCAGCAAACTTAGCCCATTGAAAGGCATCTGCATGGTTCTTCCTTTATCAATCAGCATAAATATCCGCTGCGATTTTTCATCCTGAAACTGGTTCACCATGAGCTGGTTCCGTTTCGAGGTCGCTTTCCAGTTAATAGTTCTCACATCATCTCCGGGAACATACTCCTTAATCTGCTCAAACTCCATCGTATGACCCAGTTTCCTGATTTTTTTAAGTCCGCCTAATAAAAATTCATTCTGCAAAGCCATCAGTTCATATTTTCGTAAATGAATAAATGAAGGATAACTTGGCAGGAGTGTGTCTTTCTGGAAAGTAAATCTTCGTGAGACCAAGCCAGCCGGCGATTTTACGAAAACATTCAGGTTACCGAAACTGTATTCTCCCCTTTCTTTTGGTTCCAGGATATATTCAAAAAATACATTTTTCTGAGTTTCCACGATTCTTTCAATCAAAAAATCACGGTTCTGAAACTGAAACGGAATCTCGTCAATGACCTTAATTTTGATCTGAAAAGGATAAGTGTTTTTCACATCTACTTTCACAGAATTCCGGTCACCGTTTGATAATTTCTCCGGAAGAATTCTTTGCGCCAAGACCGCGTTTTTCTGATTGAAAAGCAACAGAAAATCAATGATCGATGCAATAAAAATCAAAATTAAAAATCCATGAGCCGCCCACATCAAAACCGGAAAGAAAAATGCCAAAACGTAGGTAAATCCCGCTCCGAAAAGCAGAAAGAAAATACGGTTATTGAGGTAAAGGTTTTTCATTATTAAAGTTCACGCACAATTATCTTGGAATCTCAATGGTTTCTAAAATCTGGCGGATGATTTCGTCAGCAGTTAAACCTTCCATTTCGCGTTCGGGCGAAACCATGATTCTGTGACGTAAAACGGCAAAACTTCCTTCTTTGATGTCTTCGGGAGTTACAAAATCTCTCCCACGGATTGCTGCGAAAGCTTTGGAAGCTGTCAGCAAAGCCAAACTCGCCCTTGGTGAAGCTCCTAAATACAGAAACTGGTTTTCTCTTGTATTCACAATTATTTTAGCGATATATTCTAAAAGCTGTGGCTCGACAAGAATATTTTTAACAATATCCTGATAATTTTTCAGCTGAGTTCCGGTAATTATTTTCTGTACGGCATCGGTTTTATCTTCCAGTTTATTTTCGTGCTGTTTTTTAATGATTTCCACCTCCTGCGCAAGATCGGGATATCCAACGTTTATTTTGAAGAGAAAGCGGTCGAGCTGCGCTTCAGGAAGACGGTAAGTTCCTTCGTGCTCGATTGGGTTTTGCGTAGCAACTACCAAAAAAGGTTCCTGCATTTCATACTGTTTTCCGTCCATCGTGATCTGTCTTTCCTCCATCACCTCAAATAACGCAGACTGGGTTTTCGCGGGCGAACGGTTGATTTCATCTATCAAAATAAAACTGGAAAAAATAGGCCCTTTTTTAAATTCAAACTCAGAATTTTTAACATTGAAAACAGAGGTTCCCAAAATATCGGAAGGCATCAGATCCGGCGTAAACTGAATTCTGCTGAACCCGACATCTATCGTTTTTGCCAGTAGTTTTGCAGTAATGGTTTTCGCAACACCGGGAACACCTTCAATCAGTACATGTCCATTTGATAAAAGTGCGGCCAAAAGATGTTCAACCATCGGTTCCTGGCCGACAATCACTTTTCCGATCTCGGTTTTTACTTTTTCTAAACTCTGCTGAAGTTCAGTCATATCAATTCTGGAATGAAATTCCGGTGCGGAGTTTCCGCTGTCTGTATTTTCCTGAATATTTTCTAAATTTTCCATATATTCTATTTTTACCAAAAGATTTTCGCATTTGTCACGGATGATCTTTTAGAGTTGAAATTTTTATTTTAAAATTTGGTCTAATAACTGATTCATTCTCATTAAATCCTCCTTCATAACGCTTGCATAAGGATCCTGACCTTTTTTAATAAGAATAACTGCTTCATTGATATCCTGTAGACTTTTTCCTGTTTTCAGATGAAGTTTATGCGAAAAATCTACGTCAAGATTTTGGGTGTCAATAAGTAAATCCATTCTTACTTTATTGAGAAAAAACTGCGCTTTCTTCGCCATCATATCATGAAAGTCGCCTTCCTGCAGATATAAATTGCCAATACTTTTCACGAATTCGGCCGATCTATTTTTGAGCGGTTCG
The DNA here is from genome assembly GCA_015999765.1 of Flavobacteriia bacterium. Lineage (GTDB taxonomy): Bacteria > Bacteroidota > Bacteroidia > Flavobacteriales > Weeksellaceae > Kaistella. The sequence continues at coordinate 31,541 of JAECQR010000008.1, read as the reverse complement.
ATAACCGGAACAATTCTCTGCTTCCGCTTTGCATTGAAAATAACAAAAAGTATCAGACCTCCCAATAGCAGCCACCAGGCGTATCGGAGCGCAGGTTTCGACAGGATAAAGCGCATTGGAGAGGATGATTCCGTAGACGTTTCATTTTTTTCTGAAAACCAAATTGTTTCCCGGCTTGGCAGATAGGAAAAAACATTCTGAACATATTTCTCGTTACCCGGAATCAATAAGTAATAATTCGTTAAAACCAAAGGTTCGGCGTGCAAATAAATATTTCCGTCGCCGTAATTTATTTTAATGAAATTAGCACGATGATTCCCCTTTAGGGTCACATTTCCTCCTAAAATTTCATCGTCCTCGTTAATTCTCAGAAAACCTCGTTCGGAAGGAAGTTTATCCAAAACCAATGAATCTTTAATAAATTTTTTATCGGTGAGCGATAACACGTTCTTCTCACCATAAGCTTCATATAAAACCTGAAAACCAAAGCCCTCGGAAAAATACTTCGGAAACCTTTCAGAAAAAAGCATTAAATCAGATCCGTTCTCAACCTGATCAAGAATTTTGTCCCAGGAAACATCATCGATTTCGGACCCTATTACCAAAATATTATGCGGAGTTTTTTTGCTGTTTTTGTAATAATCGAAAGGGGAATGCTGAATTTTTTTCAATTTATTCTCAAAAATCTGATTGGCTTCTTTGTTGAAAACAAATAAACCGAAGGGAGTTTTTTTATCGATATCAAAATTTTTACGCCAATCCGTAACCGAGGTTTTACTAAACTCCAGCAAAGCCAACACCGCCAAAACGATGAGGAAAATAATACCGTATAATCTGAAAGTCTTATTCAAAAATCTAAGCTTTAAATTTTAAAAATTTCTCTTTAAAATGATGATAACCGTCTTCATTAATGTCGAATTCTCCATACCACACGTAGTCGAAAATATAAACCAATTCACTGAAACGGTCTTTTAAATCGGCGTTTTTTAGTTCTGCAAAATAATCTCTATTTGTTTTTTCAGGATTCCAATTGAGGAGCCTTTTATCAGTTAAATTTTTCAGCACCAAAAGAAACCTGTAGCGGATCGCGGAACGGTAATCTTTTTGTTTTTCGAAAGAATCTATAGTCTCAGAGAAATTAATTTCATGGATATTTTCATGCAGATCCTGACCCGAAATAGTCACTTTTTTGTTTTTCCTGCTGAAAAAGAAATTCCCATCCTTGGTTAGTAAAAAACGGATTAAGAAATAAAGAACAAATCCGATAATAGCAATAGCAAAAACACGCATAATGATGGCTGCATAATCGCCGGTTTTATTCGGATCTACATCTCCAAAAACCGATTCGAGTATTCTTTTAATTGATTTCTGCATTTTCTGCCAGAGAGACTCTTTTGGCTTTATTGTAGTGTAATCAAATTCGTCGCCCTGATATGCAGATTGAAATTTTGGCTGAAATGTTTTAGGAAAGATAGTATTATCTGTAGGTTGACGCAGTTTTAAAACAGAATCGGTAGAAATCATCTGATCTTCTAAAGAAACTGCAGCTGAATCTACAAAATCAGTAGCAGGAGACGCGGGAATTTTCCCGTCCTGAGAAAACAGAAGGGAGAAAGTGGTTAAGAAAAATAAAATTGCGAATTTACCCTCCATTGGTGCCAATGGTATCGATTTCGGTGAATCCCACTTTCCTGTGAAGATCTGTTCTGCTGTCGTAATACTGCAGTCCTGAACTTACAAACATAAAGTTCATTAATAAAAATGACCCTAAAATTGCAACTCCATAAATTAAGAAAAACAGAATCCCGATTGTTCCGGCAAACGGATTTTCCTGTACTCCACCAGCCTGCTGAGTGGTGTACATCGTCCCCATTAAAATGACCATGGGAATTGCCGTGAAAACAGACATAATTACCTGAATAATTAAATACATGATTATTGTTGATCCCCAATATTTCCAGAAGGGTGATCTTTCATTTCCGTTCGGGTAAGAAAACTGAGACCTTAAGGCATAACTTAAAGATTCGAAAAAACCTTTACGGGTATGGAGGTAATCGAACATTAAAAAATTAACAATATTCATCAGCGTCGGCATCGCCAAAATCAGGAGAGGCACACCTATTAATAACAAAACCAAAACATAAGAAAACCCAATAACAATGGTCGCCAAAGGAGTAACAATAAAAATTAACCCAAGAAAAAGAATTAAAAATCTTCCGGAACCGTTTTTAATATCTCTTAGCAGCTCATCGGCTTTTATGTTTTTATTTCCGGTTTCACTAAGCCTTTTTAAATATAAAATGGGATATGAATATGACACGATGGTTACAAGCATAAAAAGGATAAAAACCAACAGGGAAACAATGATAAGCATCATACCGTTCTCCGCAAAATACGCCTGGAAGTAATAATTCTGGCCTGCAGTATTAGATCCCAACATTTGAGAAAATAATTCGCGGTAACCAAAAACAAAAATCAACACCATTAAAATCAGCAATAGTCCGTTGATAAAAATGTAATTTTTGAAGTAATTTTTTCCGTTTTCTTTAAAAAAAGTGAAAGTGTCACTCACGATGGTTCCGAAGTTCCTTTTTTGGTAAAACTGCATGGTTTAATGGTGTTTTTGCTGAGACAATATAAGGATAAATAAAATAATAAAAACCAATAATAGAAAGGGTTCCGAAGATGAGCATGACATTGATAACTGCCGGCATCTGCAGTGCATATCTTGTAACATACCCTTCGAGAATTCCCGCAACTATAGTAAATGGAACGGTACTCAAAAATATTTTAAATGCATCTCTAAACCCCATTTTAAATGAATTGAAACGCGAATAAGTCTTGGGAAACAAAATAGATGCACCGAGGATTAATCCGGCACCAGCTTCTACCACCATGCTGAAAATTTCGAAAACACCGTGAACCCAAATTCCTTTTGCACTGTCTTTCAATGCGCCGTGCTCGTGGAAAAAGTACTGGAAAGAACCCAGCATAATACAGTTTTGCAGCAACGCGAATAGGGTTCCTACGCCGCCAAAAATTCCGTAGAGAAAAAGAATGGCTCCAACCTTAAGGTTATTGAAAGTAATTGCAATAGTGCTTCCCCAATTAGATCCCTGCTGATAAACCCCGACAGCATTCCCTTTTTGGATATTTTCAATGGTTTTATTCACATATTCTTCACCCAGAATAATTTTTACAAATTCCTTGTCATAATAAGCCGAAATAACACCTATTAAAGTAAAAAGAATGAAAAAAGCAAAAGCGTAGTACAGATAACGCCTGTACTGATGCATCAGGAGGGGCACTTCAGTCTTATAAAAATAAGACAGCCTGTTCTGTTCTGCTCTTTTGGTTTTATAAATTTTCTGAAAGATAAGGGAGGAAAGATTGTTAAGATAAACAGTGGTTTTACTTTTCGGGTAATAGGTTTGCGCGAAGGAAAGATCATTTACCAAATTAATGTACATAGACGAAAGATCATCAGGATTTTTTTTTACTTTTCCCTCAATAACCCGTTCAATTCCCAACCATTTTTCTTTATTTTGCTTTATAAACGCAACCTCTCTCATACGAAGCTAAAATAATAAAAATATGTCGCTCATCGCTATAAATACTTCACAAAATGTAAACATAAATTTCAATACAGCGAGTATCGGCGAACGGATAGTGGCTTTTGTTGTTGATTTATTAATAAAAGCAGCTTACTTGCTTGTGATGTATTTCGTTTTTTTTAGGTTATTAAATCTGGGACAATTGTTGGATCAGTTTGACAATTGGTCTAAAAGAGCGATTGTAATCCTCATCAGCATGCCGATCCATATCTACACTTTGGTTTGCGAAAGTTTGATGGAAGGACAGACTTTTGGGAAGAGACTCATGAAAATTAAGGTGGTAAAAATAGATGGTTTTCAGGCAAGTTTCGGCGATTATCTGATCCGCTGGTTTTTCCGTCTTATTGATGTTTTCTCAAATTCAGGAATTATCGGCCTAGTAAGCATGATTGTATCGAAAAACAACCAGCGTTTAGGCGACATCGCTTCGGGAACTGCCGTTATTTCGCTGAAAAGTCAAGTCAATATTTCTCATACGATCCTGGAAAATCTTAAAGAAGATTATAAACCCGTTTTTCCGCAGGTTATTGCACTTTCCGACAACGACATGAGGATCATCAAAGAAAATTACCAGAAGGCCCTTAAAATTGATGACAGACAGGTAATCTCCAAGCTTTCTAACAAAATTAAGGAAATACTGAAGTTAGAATCAGAATCTATAAAGTTCACCGAAAGGCAGTTCATTAATGTCATCATTAAAGATTATAACTTTTACACCGGGAAGGATCATTAAATTTTCAGTATATTTAAATATCCAAAAAAGAAAAAGATATGAAATACGAAAATAAACAATCCGGAAACGGCGGAGTAATTACCCTAAACAACGATGAAGAGGAAATCGGAAGACTTACCTACACGATTTTCCCTGACGACAGCAAACTGATTATTTCATTTGTGTTGGTTCATCCAAAATTTGAAGGTCGGGGTATGGGAAAATACCTGGTGGAAGAAGGAATAAAATTCGCCCGGGAAAATAACTGGAAAATTTATCCGCACTGTTCTTATGCACGGTCAGTGATGAACCGGATGAATGATGTTGACGACATCTTGCTTCAGCGCTAAAAAAAAACTCAAAGCTAATCTTTGAGTTTTTTTATTTTTAGTGGATACTGTGAATTAAATACTTTCCATTAATTCGTCGGTGATTTCCATGTTGTGAAAAACATTTTGCACATCGTCATCTTCTTCGAAACGGTCGAGCATTTTCATGTTTGCTTTAAACTGTTCCTCACTTACTTCTTTAGTATTGTTGGCAATTCTCTGTAATTCGGCACTTTTAACTTCAATACCCAAATCATCAAGTTTGTGAGAAAGTGTACCGAAGTCTTCGAATGCGGTTGTAATCATCACCTCTTCATCATCGCTTTCAACATCTTTAGCTCCTCCATCAATCATTTCCATTTCAAAATCATCCCACTCCATTTTAATTGAAGATTTATCGATAGAGAAGATTCCTTTTCGGTCAAAAATAAATGCCAGTTCTCCGTTCTTTCCTAGGTTTCCATCAAATTTATTAAAGATCGCTCTTACGTTTGCAACGGTCCTGGTGGGGTTATTTGTCGTGCACTCCACAAAAAATGCGACACCTCCTTGGCCGTAACCTTCGTAGGTAATTTCTTCATAGTTTTCAGCGTCAGCACCGCTGGCTTTTTTGATTGCACGTTCTACATTGTCTTTCGGCATATTGGCACCTTTTGCATTTTGAATGCATCGGCGCAGCGCGGGGTTCGTGTCCTGATCAGGTCCGCCGGCTTTAACTGCAAGTGCTATATCTTTTCCAATTTTTGAAAATGTTTTGGCCATCTTATCCCAGCGGGCCATTTTTGAAGCTTTTCTGTATTCGAATGCGCGTCCCATAATTTTTAACGAATTAATGATTGCAAAAATAATGAATTTATATCAAAAAAAACGCTCCCATTACTGAGAGCGTTCATTTATCTAGAAAAATAATTAATTATTTTTTCTTTTTTACAGGTGCTTTCTTCACAGGAATATCAGATTTCTGATAAGTTGCCCATTCTGTAGCATCTTCAATTGCTTTTACAACTACTTTTCTATCTTGTTGTCTTTCTGCGTCTGTTGCAGTTTCTGGAACTACAGCTTTAGCTTCACCAACTCCGATTGATTTAAGATCACTTGGATCAACACCTCTAGCGTCTAATGCAGCAACTACTGATGCAGCTCTCTGTCTAGACAAGTTAAGGTTATAAGCTTCAGATCCTTTTTTATCAGTTTGACCTTCTAACAAGTAGTTACCACGATCTGCTTTGATAATTGTAGCAGCAGCATCCAATCTTGGGCCTGATTCAGCTTTGATAGTAGCTTTGTTGAAATCGAAATAAATATTTTTCAATTCAGCTTCTACTTCTGTTGCAGTTACAGATTTAGGTTTTGGACAACCGTTGTATTGAGCAAGACCTGGAACTGTAGGACAAGCATCATCTTTGTCTAATACTCCGTCTCCATCAGTATCTGGCCAAGGACAACCATTGTTTTCAGCAGGACCTGCAACCTCAGGACAAGCATCATCTTTATCTACAACACCGTCTCCATCAGTATCTGGCCAAGGACAACCATTGTTTTCAACTGGACCAGCAACATCTGGACATTGATCATCTTTATCTGGAACTCCGTCACCATCAGTATCAGGACAACCTTGGAACTCAGCTAAACCTGGAGTATCTGGACATAAATCATCTTTATCTAAGATACCATCTTTATCTCTGTCTGTGTTTCCGAATCTAAACAATAGAGAAGCAGAAGCTTGCCAGAAGTTAGCAACATCAGATTTATCAATTGGAGTTGATACGTAATCACCTTGGATACCAAGACCGAAATTCTTAGTTAACCAGAAGTTAGACCCTAATCCTGTTGCTACAGTAAAGTGATCTTTTCTTCTTTGTGTATAAGGCTCACCAGAGAATCCGTTATAGCCAACTCCGTTAACATCAGTTAATGGGAAGTTTACACCTGAATAATCATGTCTTAAATAGTTTGCACCAACTCTTAAGTAAGGATCAAACCAAGATTCTTCATTCCAAAGTCCGTTAAATTTGAACTGAAGACCTAAACCTGTCATAAGGAAAAACTCTTTCCCCATTCCGATTCTCTTATTGTCAACATTCCCTACAGAAGTTTGCCAATCAAGAACTAAGTACTTGTTTAAATTTCTTGCAACAGTTAATTTTGAAAGGGGAGGTGTAATTGTAAAGTTGTCGATATTATACAACTCGCCACCATCTCCACCGCCAAAAGCACGTGGGAAAAAGTCTCCCACTTGTCCTCCAGCTGCAACATGATTTACTCCGTGAGCACCAACACCGATAAGCCACGGGTTGCTGGTCGTCTGAGCGAAAACAGTAGAGGCAACAGTAAGTGCCAATGCTGAAATTCCTAATTTTAGATTTTTCATAGAATTAAATGATTAAATAATTGATAATGCAAAATAAATATAATTTTTCGTTATAAACAAAGAATATTAGAGTTTTTTTAACTTTTCTTTAATATACGATCAAGATTTCTCTTATTTTCTCGTTCTTTTATACTTTCCCTTTTATCAAAGAGTTTTTTACCCTTTCCAAGTGCGATTAGAATCTTGGCTTTCCCTGCGTTATTAATGTATAACTTAAGAGGGATTATAGTATTGCCAACATCTTTCAGTTTTTTTTCAAACTTCTGCAGCTCTCTTTTGTGCAAGAGCAATTTCCGTTCCCTTTTTGTTTTATGGTTGTAAAATGTCCCCAATTTATATTCATCAATCATCATATTGATGATGTATAATTCCCCATCAATAAACTGGCAGAATGACTCCGTAATACTTGCTTTAGAAGATCGTAAAGATTTTATCTCTGTGCCTGTTAGCACCATACCAGCCTCGATTTCTTCCAATATGTCATATTCGAATCGGGCCCGCTTATTGAAAATGTTAACTGTTTTTTCTATCTTCATTTCAGTGCAAAAACCTTTGCCGGATATAAATGTTAATTTTAAGAATTTTTAACGAAATTTTTCATAATCTTAAAGAGGTGAAATACCTCAGTTCTACCTGAAAATTTAAATCGAATGCAAAACCCGATTTCTTTTCGTAATTTTGCGCCAAATTTACAAAACTATATGTTAACAGTATCTAATTTATCATTACAATTCGGAAAAAGAGTGCTTTTCGACGACGTGAACATCATGTTTACCAAAGGAAACTGCTACGGAATCATCGGCGCAAACGGAGCCGGTAAATCTACTTTTCTTAAAATACTGACCGGCCAGCAGGACCCAACCACTGGTAATGTTTCCCTTGAGCCCGGCAAAAGAATGTCTGTCTTAGAACAGGATCACTTTGCTTACGATAATTTCACAGTATTAGAAACCGTACTCAGAGGAAACAAAAAACTCTTCGAAATCAAAGAAGAAATGGATGCTCTTTACGCTAAAGAAGACTTCTCGGATGCAGACGGTATCAAAGCAGGCGAACTTGGCGTTATCTATGACGAAATGGGGGGATGGAATTCTGAATCCGATGCGATGACAATGCTTTCGAATGTAGGAATTAAAGACGAGATGCATTATCAAATGATGGGTGAACTCGAGAACCAGAATAAGGTAAAGGTTCTTCTTGCGCAGGCATTATTTGGCAACCCTGATGTTTTAATTCTTGATGAACCTACCAATGACCTGGATATCGAAACGATTTCATGGCTGGAAGATTTCCTTTCAACTTACGAAAATACCGTTATTGTAGTTTCTCACGACCGTCACTTTTTAGATACGGTATGTACCAACATTGCGGATTTAGATTATTCTAAGTTAAATCTCTACACCGGTAACTACTCTTTCTGGTATCAGGCTTCTCAATTGGCTACAAGACAGCGTCAGCAGGCTAACAAAAAGGCAGAGGAAAAGAAAAAAGAACTTCAAGACTTCATCGCAAGATTCTCTTCTAACGTTGCGAAAGCAAAGCAGGCAACGGCAAGAAAAAAGATGATTGATAAATTGAATATCGATGACATTAAACCATCTTCAAGAAGATATCCTGCCATTATATTCGATACTGAGCGTGAAGCGGGTGACCAGATCCTAGAGGTAAAAGGCCTTGAAAAAACCAAGGACGGTGAACTTCTTTTTTCTAATATCGATCTGAATCTTAAGAAAGGTGATAAAATAGCAATCCTGTCTAAAAACAGTTTAGCCATTACAGAATTTTTCCAAATTCTTGGTGGCAATACTACAGCTGATAAAGGCACATTTAACTGGGGAATTACGACGACACAGTCTTATATGCCACTGGATAACACCAGTTTCTTTCAGGAAGACATCAATTTGGTAGATTGGTTAAGACAGTTTACAAAAAACGATGAAGAAAGACATGAGGAATTCATGAGAGGTTTTCTAGGAAAAATGCTTTTCTCCGGTGACGAAGCTTTAAAATCATGTACCGTACTTTCCGGAGGTGAAAAAATGCGTTGCATGTTCTCGCGAATGATGCTGCAGAAAGCAAATGTCCTTTTACTTGATGAACCAACGAATCACCTGGATTTGGAGAGTATTACAACTCTCAACAACTCATTAACCAATTTTAAAGGAACAGTTCTGTTGGCTTCTCATGACCACGAAATGCTTGAGACAGTTTGTAACAGAATCATCGAATTAACTCCAAAAGGCATCATCGACCGTGAAATGTCGTATGATGAGTATCTTGCAGATAAAAAAGTGAAAGAACTTCAGCAACAGATGTACTCTTAACCTGAAGGCATCAAGCTTTAAAATAACCAGCCGCTCAACAAATTGAGCGGTTTTTTTTGCTTTAAACCCACGCTCCTCTTCCATCCTTTTTTTGTATTTTTGTGAGATTATGAGTCAAAAGTGGATATACAGACCTGAACCCGATGAAGATATTGTTGATGGAATAAGCTCCTCGCTTGGTTTTGGCACATTTGAATCCAAAATTCTCGTTCTCAGAGGAATTGATAACTATCAAAAAGCAAGGGAATTTTTTAAACCCAACCTCAGCGATATTCACAATCCCTTCCTCATGAAAGACATGCAGCTTGCTGTAGACCGTATAGCGACAGGAATCGAAAACGGTGAAAAAATTCTCGTTTACGGCGACTATGATGTTGACGGAACCACCGCTGTTGCACTCATGTACCTTTACCTCAGCAAAATTGTAGATAAAAAATATCTCGATTTTTACATTCCCGACAGGAATTCTGAAGGATACGGAATCTCCACAGAAGGAATCGATTTCGCAAAAGAAAATGGTTTCTCCCTCATTATCGCGCTGGATTGTGGCATTAAAGCAATCGATAAAATTGAATATGCTAAAGAACGCGGAGTTGATTTTATCATCTGCGATCATCATCTACCGGGAGAAGAAATTCCAAAGGCAGTCGCTGTTCTGGATCCTAAAAGAAAAGACTGCCGGTATCCGTTCAAGGAACTTTCAGGATGTGGAGTTGGCTTTAAACTTTGTCAGGGATTAAATACCATTTATAAGATTCCTGAAGCAGAACTTTTTGAACTTACGGATTTACTTGCGATCTCTATCGCAGCAGATATTGTTTCTATGACCGGAGAAAACCGGGTGTTGGCAAAACAGGGACTGAAAGTATTGCGCAAATCCCGCAATTTGGGATTAAGAATGCTGATTCCGGAAGACAAACTTGCCACTTTTGAAATCTCCAATATTGTTTTTGAAATTGCTCCTAAAATAAATGCTGCCGGCAGAGTTTCACACGGAAAAGCTGCCGTTGAACTGATGGTTTCAGACAATCTGAAACAGGCACAGCAAATAGTGAATGATATCATCACTCTGAATGATTCGCGCCGCGAAATGGATATGAGCAGCACAACCGAAGCCCTTTTACAGGTCGAGGAAACCGGCCAGCTTCAGAATTTTACCACAGTCGTCTATGGCTCAAGCTGGAACAAAGGCGTTATCGGAATTGTAGCTTCCAGACTGATTGAAACTTATTACAAGCCAACTTTGGTTTTTACCGATGGGAATAACGGTGAAATGGTGGCGTCGGCAAGATCTGTGGCTGATTTCGACGTGCATGATGCACTAGAAAACTGCTCTGAATTTTTCCTGAAATTCGGCGGACATCCTGCAGCTGCCGGACTTTCAATGGAAAAAGCTAAATTCGAACTCTTCCGGGAAAAGTTCGAAAAAATAGTTGCCGAAAAAATTCAGGAACATCAGAAAGAACCCAGTATAAAAATTGATTCCGTTGTGCAGATCGATGACCTTAACAAGGATTTCTTTAACTTTCACAGAAAACTGGCGCCATTTGGACCTCACAATATGAAACCTGTTTTAGTCCTGAAAAACCAAAAAGTTGCCGGCTACGTCAAAACAATGGGCAAAGACAACAGTCACATTAAATTCTACATCCGCCAGGAATCATCAGGAAGAAATATCGAATGTATAGGTTTCAAACTTGGGAAATATGCAGACGATTTCAGAGAGAAATCTTTCGATATCGCATTTACTGCAGAAGAAAATCACTGGAAAGGGAATATTACATATTACCTGAATATTCGTGACGTAAAGTTCAACTAGGATTTTTAGAATCACAGTATTTTATGACTTTCAAACTCTTTGGTTTGGTCAAACAAATATCGGTAAGTCGCTAATTTTCTGGTAACTTCAGTTTCGAGACTCTCGGCAATTCTGATCATTTTCGGATTAAAATCACCAATCCACTGCATTTCATAGTCTTCAAACTGCGTGGTTTTCCGGAAATGTTTCGTGCCTTCCCAGATCATATATCCGTCGATACCTTTGCGTTGCCATTCCGGAACGATTCCAAAAACCAACCCTACCATTTTTGTGTTGGTTTTGAATTTTTTCACCCACAAAAATTTCAGTTTTTGCCACAACCCGAATTTCCCATCGAGAAATTTAAACCATTGATTTAGGTCGGGAATATTCATCCACATCGCAATGGGTTTTTCATTTTCGTAGATAAACCAGGAGATATGTTCATTGATTACAGGTTTCAGCGTCGTGAAAAGTTTTAGTGTGTATGCCGTGCTAAGTTGTTTGCCTTCTCCGTGACTGGCCCAGGCTCTGTTATAAACTTCCGTAAAATCCGCAGCATATTTTTCCAGTTCGTTCACCTTCATTCTTCTGGCAGAAATCGCGGGATTTTTCGAAATTCTGTCGTGCATACGGATAAAATTTTCACTTACAGGTGCATGAATTTTTCTTCCGAAACACAGCTGATTAAAATAGATTTTGAAACCATAATTTTCAAAAAGTTCCTGGTAATAAGGGGCATTATAGTTCATTGCATACAACGGCTCCGAAAATCCATCGGTCAAGAGACCCCAGAATTGGTCACGCTCTCCGAAATTAATCGGTCCGTCCATCGCGTCCATTCCTTTTTCCTGAAGGCGTTTTTTAGCAAAATCAAACATAAAATCTGCGGTATTCTGATCATTGATACAGTCGAAAAAACCTAGTCCACCTGTCGGCTGTGACTGGCGATATTTTTTATTGATAAATAGTGCAAATTTACCAACAGTTTCATTTTTTTCGTTGTAGAATAGAAATCTCTCACATTCACCGAAACGGAAAAATTTATTTTTTTTTGGATTAAAGACTGCCTCAATGTCTTTATCGAGCGGGCGGATGTAGTTTTTGTCATCAGCAAAAAGTGCTGCAGGGAAATCCAGAAATGTTTTAACGTGATGATCTGAAACTACTTGTACTACCTTCATTTCTCAAAAATAAGAATAATTTTCAGTGATAAACAGTAATGATTTTATTTTTTCATAATTTTATAAAAACATTTGTTGGTGAAAAAGACACTGATCATTTTTGCACATCCTCATTTCGAATACTCGCATGCTAATGTAGAGTTAATAAAAGCTTACGATAAGCTTGAGAATATTGATTTTAAAGATTTATACGAGGAATATCCGGATTTTCATATTGCAAGTTTTCGCGAAAGAAAGAGAATCCGGGAATATGAAAGGTTGGTGTTTCATTTCCCATTGATTTGGTTCACCTGTCCGCCGCTTCTGAAACTTTGGATTGACGAAGTTTTCGATATCAAGTGGATGGCAGAGCAGAATCATCCGTTACAGAATAAAGATGCTTTAATAATTGTAACCTTAGGTGGCAAAGAGGAAAATTATTCTCCAGACGGACTATATACCACCACGGTGCCGGAGCTTATGAAATTCCTGATTCTTTCCCTGAAAGTAAACGGCATAGAAGTAAAGGAAATACTGGCAATACACAACGCAGATGAATTAACAGAGGCAGATTTAGCTAAATACACAACGGAAATCCGGAAAACCTTACGTACACCATGAGCGAAAATTCACTGGCAATGACTGCCCTCATCTTTCTGGGTGCTGCAATTATCATGGTTCCGCTAGTTCGGAAGTTGGGACTCAGCTCGGTTATCGGATTTATTCTAGGCGGAATCATCATCGGTCCATTCGGTTTAAAACTTACAGGGAAAGACTCTGATGACATTATGCATGCGACAGAATTCGGTGTAATCATGCTGCTTTTTATTGTAGGCCTAGAATTTGAGCCGAAAAAATTCTGGAAAATCCGGAAGAAAATTTTTGGGATGGGTCTCAGCCAGATGTTAATTACAATAATTGTTCTTTTTGGGATTTTTTATTTTGCTAAATGGCAAACAGATCAGGCTTTGGTAACTGCAATCTGTTTTGCGCTTTCGTCCACCGCAATAGTGCTGCAGACTTTAAAAGAAAAGAACATTTTCCGTACCGATGCCGGCGAAGCATCATTTTCTATCCTGCTTTTTCAGGATATGTCGGTCATTCCGATTTTGGCGCTTCTACCCGTTTTGGCAAAAAGACCAGAAGATAACGAGCATGAAATCCTGTTGCAATACTTGCCCGACTGGCTTCAACCTTTTTCAATCATTATAGGAGTTTTATTTCTCATAATCTTGGGGCGGTATGTTTTTGTGCCTTTTCTACGCTATGTATCACGATCCGGAATGAACGAATTACTTACCGCTTCATCATTGTTTCTCGTAATCGGTGTTTCGGAACTGATGGCATCGGTAGGTCTAAGTCCCGCGCTGGGAGCTTTTCTCGCCGGAGTAATGCTGGCTACAAGTGAATTCCGGCACGAATTAGAAAGCCAGATTGAGCCTTTCAAAGGTCTTCTTCTGGCAGTATTTTTTGTCAGTGTGGGCGCAACCATTAACTTTTTTGTAATCCTAAAGGATCCAATGTTTATTTTTACTACCACGGTAATTGTACTCATCGTGAAATTCGCAGTCCTGTTTGGGGTGGGTAAATTTTTTAAACTCAAATTGGATCAGAACTTAATCGTAGCTTTTGCACTATCCCAGATCGGGGAATTTTCTTTTGTACTGGTAAACTATTCCACCAAATTATATCTACTGAATCCCGAACTCAACGCCCAGCTCATGGCAATAACTGCCATTACAATGTGTGTTACGCCTGTATTACTCATTATTAATGAGAAACTGATAGAACCTCGATTCATTACAAATAATGATGATCCTGAGACTACAGAACCTATTAAAGAGCGCAAAATAATTATCGTAGGTTTCGGTCATTTCGGAAGTACTGTTGGGCGGCTTCTGCGGGTAAACGGAATACAGGCGACGGTTCTTGACAACGATGCCGAAAGGGTAAATCTATTGAAATCAAATCATTTTAAGGTCTATTTTGGCGATGCCACTAAACCAGGAATTCTAAGGTCTGCTGGTGCAGAAACTGCCGATTTGTTGATTTTATGTCTGGACGATCCTGAAAAAAATAAATTCATTCTGGAATATGCCCGGAAAAATTATCCGCAGCTGAAAATATTTGTCCGCGCAAAGAACAGGCTCGATGCGTATGATTTTTATAATAACGGTGTTGATAATATTTATAGGGAAACTTTAGGGACAGCAGTAGATATGGCGGTAGACATCTTGAAAGCTACAGGTATGAGATCCTATGCAGCGAGAAGACTTGGGAAAAGATTCATGGTAATAGATAAAGCGATGGTAAGAAAACTCGCCAAAGAGCAGTTGAAAGATAAAATCACGTTTACTGTGAAGGAATCTCTGGAGCGTGAAGCCGAACTTCTTGCGGAAGACAGCCAATCATTCGATGAATCGCAGTGGACGGATAATGAGGAAATTTAAAATCAGTACGCGGGGCAATCCTGGAGACTTATATTTGCAAGATTAAGAACTTTACCGTTTACGGAAATCTTGACGTCTGGGAAGCTACCATGTAGACAGTCGCTCACCATTTCCTTAAAATCGCCATTAGTGGCCTCTATTACTACTCCATTGCCATAGATCGAGTAATTGTTTTCATTGAAATCAAAACGGTCGAGTAGGTGATCCGTTCCGTCAATCCTTATCACACCCTTATTGGAGTTTTGGTCAAAATAAAACAGCGTTTTGCCATCCTGCGTAAAAACAGAACGACCTTTTTCCGGTGCAATATCTAGAGGAATAATTTTAAATGCTGGCGCGTATTCAGCATTTTGCATGGTAGAAGTTCGTGAACTGTCCACAGACTTAGTCACATTTTCGGTAGCGTTCTGCACTTTTACAGTTTCCTTTTCTTTAGCGCAGGAAGCAAGTACAGCAAAAGTTAGTAGGTGAAGCATTTTTTTCATAATAGTTTATGCTTTTGGATTTGCAAGAATCATTCCTTCTTACAAATATAAAATAATGCAGGCGCTCAAAACTTTAATTTTATGCGATGTATTATTAGGATTTAACTTCCCAGACTAATAATAGCCAACTCATATCCTTTCAGCCCGAAACCACTGAGGACACCATCCGTATGCGATGCAGTAACCGACTTTTGCCGGAATTCTTCCCTTTTGTAAATATTGCTGATATGAACTTCTACTTTAGGTTTTGAAATATTTTTAAGGCAATCTGCAATTGCGTAAGAATAATGGGTGAAGGCTCCCGGATTCACAATCAAAGCATCGAAATCGTCATATTGAATCACATTAATTATTTCGCCCTCTACATTAGACTGAGAATAATGTATTTCATGCTGGGGAAATTTAGTCTGAAGATCTTTCATATAATCTTCCATAGAAACATTTCCGTAAATTTCAGGTTCCCGGGTTCCGAGAAGGTTAAGATTTGGACCGTTAAGTATAAGTATCTTCATAAAATAAAAACTTATCAAATATAAACATAAAAAAACTTCCGAAAAATTAATTTCGGAAGTTAAGTAGCCCGTAGGGGAGTCGAACCCCTCTTACCAGGATGAAAACCTGAGGTCCTAACCGATAGACGAACGGGCCGTGCGTCTTTTATAAGGTTACGCTAATTTATTAACGTGCTTAGTTAATTTACTTTTCAAGTTAGCAGCTTTGTTTTTGTGGATGATGTTTTTCTTCACCAATTTATCCAACAAAGAGATCACTAACGGCAACTGTTCTGCTGCAACTTTTTTATCTTCTTCATTTCTCAGACCTTTCAAAGCTGTTCTAGCAGTCTTGTGATAGTATCTGTTTCTTAATCTTTTCTTTTCGCTTTGTCTGATTCTTTTCAGAGCTGATTTATGATTTGCCATATCGTTTCCTAAATGTGGGTGCAAAGATATAAAATATTTTTATCGCACCAAATAGTTTTTAATTTTTTTTTAAAAATTTTCATCTTTTGTAGCCTATAGGGGAATCGAACCCCTGTTGCAAGAATGAAAATCTTGAGTCCTTACCACTAGACGAATAGGCCTTTGTTTTGAGGACTGCAAAAATATAAATTTACTTTCAATCCTGCAAGACTACTGCGCACGTTATTTCAATACTTTTTGAATAACTGTATTTTTTACACCCTTCAACTCGATGTCTTTCTGCTCTTTAACTGCTTCTTCCAGACTTGAAAATTTTCCGTAGGTATAATAAAAACTTCCGTTTTCTTTGACGCGATTCACATTTTTAAGCGTATTGAGCACCGCTGAGTTAGAACTCAACTTTTGTGGACTTACTGCAATTTCTAATGTATAATAGCCTATTCCTAACTTTTGGTTAGGAATGAATGAGATGGATGTTGCATTCTTAAACCCTGCATCTCTAGCCGTTTTCAGATTATTATCCCGCACCGATGCCATGTTTGTTGTGCCATAGTAATATTTATACAGCCCATTCTCCTTAATTGGAAGAACATAATTAAGCCCTTTCAGCGCAGGATCACCAGCATTGTACTTCGAAGGCGAAGACATCAGTAAGATTCTGAAATCGTTTTTAAGAGGTTTTTCCTCAGGAACCGGCTCGGCCTTAGGTGCTGCAGTGGCATTTCTGTCAATCGCTTTCTTATAATCGGTAATTGCATCATAAATACTTTCTGCAATCTCTGTTTGTCCTTTTTCGGAAGCCAGATACATGGCGTCATCGTAGTTGCTGATGAAGCCAGTCTCAATCAATACAGACGGCATGGCATTAAGCCTTAAAACGTGTAAATTCTGTTGCTTTACACCACGCGAATATCTTTTGTCCTTTTTTACGAAATTCCCTTCTACAAAACTGCCGAAAAGCAGACTGCTTTCCAAATACTTGCTTTGCTGAATTTTCAGCGCAATTAAGGATTCGGGAGATTTAGGATCATAAGAAGCAAACATTTCCCTGTCTCTTTCATCAAGAAAAATTACATCGTTTTCTGCTTTTGCCACCTCCAGGTTTGTTTTATTCTGATCTGGTCCCTGCACAAATGTTTCGGTTCCGTACGGTGCAGTCTTGGTGCTCGCATTACAGTGTACCGATACGAAAAGATCCGCCTTGCTCCTGTTTGCCAGAGTAGTTCTCTCGGTAAGCGACGGAAACTCGTCGATTTTGCGGGTATAAATAATTTTAAAGTCTTTGTTTTTTTCCAGCATTCTTCCCAATTTCAAAACGATGGCAAGAGTTACGTCTTTTTCCCGCAAAGTACCTGTTTCACTATAATTGCGGTTTGCACCATGATCAGATCCACCATGCCCGGCATCTAAAACTACGGTGAATTTTTTCTGAGCACTTGTGATTGAGAAAAAAAGGATGAAAAAGAAGAAAAAATATTTTTTAAAAGAAAAACTATAGTCAATCATCATTACATTTTAAAAATTATGCTAATTTTGACCACAAATTACAGAAAATATCGCTTTGGTCAAAACCGGCTTCAAAAATATATTACAAATTCTAATTATCCTAATTTTTAACAGTTTTTTAGCACATTCAACCGCTCAAATTCTGCCTGAAAATAAGATAGTTAATGATACTATTCGCAAGGCCGACACCATTCTTGTTCCAAGGGAACAACTTGAAGCTGTGGTAGAAACAAAGGCCGACAACATCCGCAATGATATCCCTAAAAAGATGACCTACCTCAATAAAAAGGCGCAAGTAAAATATCAGGACATGCAGATTGACGCCGATTATATTTCGATTGATTGGAACAAATCGATGATTTTTGCACGAGGTGAACTCGATTCTTTAGGTAGAATAAAGAATCCGGCGGTTGCGGTACAGGGCGGTAAAAAATACGAATACGACGAGTTTACTTACAATATCAAAACCCGCCAGGCAATTGCCTTCAACGCAAGAACTGAAGAAAGCGAAGGCGTAATTATCGCCGAAAAGACCAAGAAATACAACGATTCTGTTTTCTTCATGCGTCGCGGGAAATATACAACCGACGAATATTTCATCAAGAAAAAAGACACGATTGCCGATTATTATCTGCTCGCGCCAAACATTAAACTTATTAAAGGGAAAGACAAATCGCAGGTCATTACCGGACCGATTCAGATGTACATAGAGCAGGTACCTACCCCACTCATCATGCCCTTTGCGATACTTCCTTTTTCAGATAAACGAAGCGCGGGAATTCTGATTCCAAGTTTTGGCGAAAGAGAAGATGTCGGGTTTTTCCTGAATTCACTGGGATACTATCAACCTATCGGGGAACATTTTGATTTGAAAATTCTTGCCGACATTTATACTAAAGGAAGCTGGAATCTCCGGCCGGAAATGAATTACAAGAAAAATTACCGCTACTCGGGGAATTTTTCGGCAGATGTGGGAAACACAGTGCGTGGAATAAAAGGTTTATCAGATTATTCCAAAAGCCGCACGTACAGGATTGCGTGGCGCCATCAGCAGGACAGTAAAGCTAATCCGTTTCTCACATTTTCAGCGTCAGTAGATGTGGTGAGTAATAAATTTTATAACAATACGGTAAACAATAATTACGCATTCAATCAGAACAATCTTAACGCGCAGCAAAACTCGAGTGTAAGTGTGGTTAAAAGGTTTCTCACGCTTCCTATAACGATTACCGGAACCTCATCCTATTCCCAGAATTTTTCTACAGGATTGGCAGATTTAAAACTGCCGGTGCTTAATGTTGCTATTAACCAGTTTTATTTATTTAAACCTAAAACGGGCGTAAGGCAGGGTCTTCTTGAAAACATTACGGTAAATACAGGTCTCAATTTTAATAATTATGTACAGACCAACGAAGGCGAACTTTTCACCCAAACCATGTGGGATAAAATGCAGACCGGCCTGAAAAACAATATTACTTTGGGCACCAATACAACGATTGCCAAGTATTTTACCTTCTCGCTTTCCGCTAATGTCGACAATGCTTTAACGACAAAAACCCTCACAAGAAGTTACAACCCAATCACCAATCGTGTTGATGATATTCTGAATAAAAAGATTGCCGGCTATTCTTCATTTTCCACCGGAGCAAGCTTGCAGACTGTGCTTTACGGAATGCTGAACTTCAAGAAAAATTCGTCAATCCAGGCAATACGTCACATGTTGACGCCGCAAATCGGTTTCAGCTACTCTCCGGATTTTTCAGCCCAAGGTTTTGGCTATTATAAAAATTACACTAATGACCGTGGAGAGATGACTCCTTACTCTATTTTCGACCGCGGAATCATCGGTTCACCAAATTCGGGGCTGGTTCAAGCGCTGAGTTTTTCGGTGAATAATAATTTAGAGATGAAAGTAAGGTCGAAAAAAGATTCTACAGGCATCAAAAAGATTAAGATCTTCGAAAGTTTAAATTTCAATACCAATTATAATTTCGCAGCGCCGACGCATAAATGGTCCATCTTCAGCTTCAGCGGACAAACCACAGTATTCGAAAAACTTAATATCAATACCGGATTAAATCTGGAACCTTACCAAATTATTTTCGCACCTGGTGAGGACACCGGAATCCGGACCGAAAACTTTGGGCGCTTTAGTGTTCAGGGTTTCAATGCGCAACTTTCTTACCCTTTGAGCAGCGAAATATTCCAGAAGAAAGACAAAGAAGACCTTTCTAAAAAGTACAACAAAAAAGGAGAAATCCGCAACGAGGATTATTACTTTGATGATGACAATTATGCGCGGTTCAGCCAGCCCTGGACTTTAAACATTAATGCTCAGTACAGTTATACGAGAAGTCTCACGCGTTTTGGGAATAAAATGGCTTCAGTCGGCTTAGATGGAAGTATAAAACTTACACCGTTTTGGAACATTACCGGAAACCTGTATTACGACGTTATTTCAAAAGAAATTGCGAATACGCAGCTCGGTTTCTCCCGCGATCAGCGCAGTTTTACCATTAATTTTAACTGGATTCCTTATGGCCAGTATAAAGTATATGATTTCTTTATCGGAATCAAGGCGAATATCCTTCGGGACGCCCTGAAATATAAGGACCGTAGTTTTACCCAACCAAATGCACCGTTCTAAATTTTAAAGAATTAAACATTAGTTTTATATTTGCCAATAATATCATTATGAAAAAAATAATTTCTACTTCTGATGCTCCTGCCGCAATTGGCCCTTATTCACAGGCTAACTTTGCCAATGGAATTTTATACATCTCTGGACAGATTCCACTGAATCCGCAAACAGGAAAACTAGAAGAAGACATCGAAAAGGCTACTCATCAAGTGATGAAAAATCTTGAAGCCATCTTAACAGAAGCAGGTATGACTTTTAAAAATGTAGTAAAAGCTACAATTTTCCTTAAAAATATGGATGATTTTGCGGTAATGAATGATATCTATGCCTCTTATCTGGATGCTGAAAGTTATCCAGCAAGAGAAACTGTACAGGTTTCGTGTCTTCCAAAAAATGTTGATATTGAGATTTCAATGATTGCACATCATTTTTAAATGAATTTCATTCGGAATACCATTGCGGTTTTAGTAGGTCTCGCTGTCGCAGCGCTCATAATCTCGTTGGGGGTAAGGCTGAATTCATCATGGATTACCTATGATGAGTATGCTCCATTCGGTCATTGGGAACAACTTCTGCAAGCGATGAAAAACAAGCCCTACTTTTATGTTGCACTACTGATTTCGTCGGGAATTGCTGCAACTGTTGGCGGAGTAATTACAGCAATCATCGTAAAATATGCGAAAGTGGCTTACGCGATATTAATCGGGTTTATTCTGCTTTTCATCGCAATGCTCGATATTATTATTTTCCCTTACCATCCTACATTTTATAAGATTTTAATATTTTTGACTTTCTTCCCTTTTTCATGGATT
The DNA here is from genome assembly GCA_015999765.1 of Flavobacteriia bacterium. Lineage (GTDB taxonomy): Bacteria > Bacteroidota > Bacteroidia > Flavobacteriales > Weeksellaceae > Kaistella. The sequence goes on along the minus strand of JAECQR010000008.1, from coordinate 10,416 downwards.
GGAGGTAAAATTACAGAAGTGATTTATGAACGGAAAAAGAAAAGATTAAAAAAACTACAGCACAAAAAAAACGCAACTTAATCAAGTTGCGTTTTTTATTTTTAATATTTAGCTAGGGCATTTTAAAACCTCTTGTTGTAATTCTTCCGTATTCATCAACGTATTTTACCTGTACGTTTCCACTGTATCCCTGCAGTATCTTTTCAACATCTTTCTGGGAATTTACCGGTTTACCATTAACTTCAATAACGATATAATTATCTACAACACCAATCTTTGCCATTTCGCTTCCTTCGGCTACATTCTTGGCAATTACTCCGCTGTTTAAACCGTAATCTGTTTTAAATCGTTCGCTTAAAGGTTCGAAATCTGATCCAATTTTTTCAGTTACTGTTAAATCCGCTTTGCTTCTAAAGGATGTTCCTCCTTTTTGGTCACGCAGCGTAACATTTACGGTGTTCGATTTTCCGTTTCTGAGATAGGTAACCGCTACTTTATCTCCCGGTCTGCGGCTTCCAACTGCAAACGATAGATCGTAATAACTAGACACTGTGGTGTTGTCAACTTTTGTAATGATATCTCCAGATCTAAGACCTGCACTTTCGGCACCTCCTTTCTCAGAAACATTGATGATATAAACACCTTCGCCAGCTTTGAGATTGGTTTTTCTCTGTTGATTGTAATTGGCAACCTGTCTTTGGTCAGAAAGATCCAGAGTTTCAACTCCTAAAAATCCTCTTTGAACCAAACCGAATTGCTTAATATCTTCCACTACCTTTCTCGCAAGATTCGAAGGCACTGCAAAACCATAGCCTTCGTAATATCCGGTTTTTGATGAAATGGCGGAGTTAATACCAATCAGCTCACCATTTGGATTTACCAGTGCGCCTCCGGAGTTTCCGGGATTAATTGCTGCATCAGTTTGGATAAAACTTTCTATTGGCGTTCTGGACTGCTGGCTTAAAAGATCAATACTTCTACCTTTCGCAGAAACAATACCCGCGGTTACGGTAGAATTCAGACCCATCGGATTTCCTACGGCAAGAACCCACTGCCCAACTTCCACATTATCAGAGTTGGCAAAATTCAGGTAAGGCAAGCCTTTTTCTTCGATTTTCAGAAGTGCGATATCTGTAGTCGGATCAGTACCAATTAGATTTGCAACGTATGATTTTTTGTTTGAAAGCACCACTTCCAGTTTAGTTGCCCCCGCAATTACATGGTTGTTGGAAATGATATAACCGTCTGGTGAGATAATTACTCCGGAACCCATTCCAGAAGGCATGTCTTTTGGAGCTTGCTGCTGTTTTGGTTGTCCTCCAAAGGGATTTCCGAAAAACAGATCAAACATATCCTGTTCGCTTCGTTGCGATGTTCTGTTTGAATAATTTTTAATACTTACTACCGCCGGAACAGTCATTTTTGATGCTTTTACAAAGTCATCTCCAACTCCGGTCATATTAAATGATGCATACTTCGCATCAGTGTTTTTGGGTGCGAAATAAGAGAACTGCGAATCCTCATTCTGCACATTGAAATAATTGATAGCTCCGAAAGTTGTTGCTCCGGAGATTACCCCAACAACAGCGTAGGGAATAAATTTTTTCAGGGTATCTGTCATCTTCATAAATTATTTAAATATTTTTCTTATTGTTTATTGCTTCAAATTTAAGACTTAATAAGTATTGATGAAAAGCGATCTGTTTCAGTTTTAACTAAAAATTAACAACAATTATAAGATTTTAATTATATTTTGATACTTGATGCAAATTTTATGCTGAAGTTAAGAAATGACATTCTGTCACACTGAGTGAAGTACTTTTTATATTAGAATTTATTTACAAGAATGAAAATTTTCTTAAGTCAAATCGATTGTTTAAATTTGGGACCATCACATTTTACTATGAAACTCAATATCCATAACGAAACTTCAAAACTTAAATCTGTTGTCCTCGGAATGCCAAGTTCCATTGGCGCTCCACATTCCCTAGAAGAGAGTTTTGATGCGAAGTCTTATCACTCGATACAAAACGGCATTTATCCTCAGGAACAGGATATTGTTCATGAGATGACCGAGTTTGAGAAAGTGCTTTTAAAACACGGTGTGGAAGTTTACCGCCCTCATCTTATTGAGAATTACAATCAGGTTTTTGCCCGCGATGTTGCCTTTGTTATTGAGGATAAAATGATTATCTCAAATATCATTCAAGACAGATACGATGAGCAGGATGCCTACCGAAAAATATTTGCAAGAGTCGGCTGGAAGAAAATTATAAATCTGCCCGACACCGCGCATATTGAAGGTGGTGACGTGATTGTGTGGAATGATTTTCTGTTCATAGGAACATGCTTTTCTGAAGATTACAGAAACTTTAAAACCGCCAGAACCAACGAATATGCGATTGAAATCCTTAAAGAATATTTCCCAAAGAAAAGAATCATAGATCTTGAACTTAAGAAAAACGATACTGATCCTTTCCAGGGAATTTTACATCTGGATTGCACTTTCAATCCGGTTGGGAAAGATAAATGTATCATCTATAAAGACGGCTTTGTGGATGAAAGTGATTACAGGCTTCTGATTGACATTTTCGGAGAAGAAAACTGTTTCCATGTTACCAAGCAGGAAATGTTCGAAATGAATCCTAACATCTTTTCGATTTCCGAAGATATTGTTGTTTCAGATACGTCATTTACCAGAATGAACAATCATCTTCGAAATGAATGGGGTATGACGGTGGAGGAAATTCCGTACCGCGAAATATCCAAAATGGGAGGTCTGCTACGTTGCTCTACCCTACCTCTTGCCCGGGAATAAATACCAACCTGCTAGGAACTCAGCATCTTAAGCTTCTTAATTTCGTCATCACTTGCCAAACTGTCGTACTTTAAAATTGCGGACGAATGAAAACTTGTTCCGCCGGTAAATTCCTTCAGTTCCACAATATTTTCTGAGCGCACCCCGCCACCAATCAGGATTTCGATCTGGTCACCATAATTTTCTACCAAATTTTTAAGGTTTTCCTTGCCCTGCATTGCAGTGGATTTTCCCCCGGAAGTTAAAACTGTTTTAAAACCGAGCCTGATTGAGGTCTGAATGGATTTTTCAAGATCCGGTGTCCGGTCAAAAGCCCGGTGAAAAGTGCAGGGAATATGGCCGGCAAGCGTAAGAAGTTCAGTGTTTTTCTGTTCATCAATTTCATTGTGCGCATTTAAAACTCCAAATACAAAACCATCAGCTCCTGCTTCCCTGAAAGTAATGATACTGCTTTTCATTGCTGTAAATTCGGCCTCGGAATAAAAAAACGAACCTCCTTTTGGCCGGATCATTACATAAACCGGCGTATTAAAAGTTCTTTTAAGGTGAAGGAATTCATAGAAATCGGGAGTAGTTCCCCCAAGCGCGATATCAGCACAGAATTCGATTCGGTCGGCAACTGATTTCAAGGCAGTTTCAGCAGAAGTGATTTCAAAACAGGCAATTTCTAACATGGATTTTTTATATCTATAAATTTAAGTATTTTTGTTCAATAGCAGATCAATACTAATAAAAACCATATTTATGCAAACAGCCAGCACCGTTCTGATGGTAGAACCTGTCGCTTTCGGATACAATTCCCAGACAGCGGAAAACAATTACTTTCAGATCGAGCAGAAAGATGCTGACATCCAGACCAAAGCACTTCAGGAATTCAACAATTTTGTTGCTAAATTAAAGAGTAAAGGAGTTAATGTTATTACAGTAAAGGATACCTTGGAGCCACACTCTCCCGATTCAATTTTCCCAAACAACTGGGTAAGTTTTCATAACGACGGCAAAGTTGTTCTGTACCCGATGTTTGCGCCAAACAGAAGAGTTGAACGCCGAACTGATATTTTGAAAACCCTCAAAGACAACGGTTTTGAAATTTCAGAAATCGATGATTTATCCCATTTTGAAAATCAGGAAAAATTTCTGGAAGGAACCGGAAGCATGATTTTCGATCATGACCATAAAATTGCGTACGGTTCGGTTTCACTGAGGTTGGATGAGGAACTTTTCCGACAGTTTTGCACGAAGTTTGAATTCCGGCCCGTAGTTTTTCATTCTTATCAAAATGCAGGTGGTGAAAGGCTGCCAATTTATCATACGAATGTAATGATGTGTGTAGCCGATAAATTTGTGGTTATTTGCCTGGAATGTATTGATGATGAACTGGAGCGTGAAAAAGTTCAGGAGGTTATAAAATCGTCCGGAAAAGAAATCATTGAAATCTCTGAAGACCAGCTGCAACAGTTCGCAGGGAATATGCTTCAGGTGCAAAATAATGCGGGAGATAAATTTTTGGTAATGAGCGAAAGCGCTTATAAATCCTTAACTGCAGAACAGATATCTGCAATAGAGAAATATTGCGACATAATTCATTCAGATTTAAATACAATTGAAACAAATGGCGGCGGGAGCGCAAGATGCATGTTGGCGGAAGTGTTTTTGCCGAAGAGTAAATAATAAAATGGTTCAATAAAAAAAATCCCCGGAGAAAAAATTCCGGGGATTTCTTTGTGAAAATATAATTGAGTTTAGAAAAAAATTATCTTGTTCTTGACTTTATTTCTTCTGATGCGTTCTCGATATTTCTTACTTTTTTCACCTTCTGGTTTCCGAAATTGTAAACGATACTTGCACCTACACTTTGTCTGTACATATTGTTCTGTACATAATTATAGTTACCGTTCTGCTGATAATCTTCAACTTCAACAATATTTGTTTTCAGGATATCATTTAAGTTCACGGTAAACGTCCAGGCATTCCATATCTTTTTTATACTCAGATCCAGACTTGCAAGATCTTTCAGCATTCCGAGTTCAATCTGCTGCTGATCAACATAAAAGAAGTTTATTCCTGCGAACCAGGTTTTCTTTTGATCCAAACGGATATTATTGTTCGTCTGAATCACAAAACTTGTCGAGTTGGTGTTATTGGTATACATCGGGAAAATATCTCCGGTTGTAGGATCTACACTCAGGCTTCCCTTATTTCTGTTGTGCTGAACGCCAATATTAAAATTGGTAGTCCATGCCTGTTTGAAGAAAGCCTTCTGAATACCGAACATTGCCGACATTTCCTGCTTATCCCCGAAATTGGTACGGATATATCGAAGTTGATTACGAGTTTCTTCCTGGCCATCAGCACGAACAGGGATTCCCTGCAACGGAACCTGCGTGATGATATCTTTTTGCAGCGAGTGATTCAGAATAAGAAAATAAGAACTCTTGAACATATAAGTAAGTTCATGATTATAAGATGAAGAAGCCTTTACAAACGGATTGTTCTGGACATAATTGTTCTCCGTAAGAATATTCTTCACAGGATTAATCTCCCAGAAACTTGGCCTCCTCATTCTGCTGGAAAACGCGTATGAAAGATTATTGTTATCGTTGATCGCATAATTCAGACTTATGTAAGGCAATACATTACTGTAATTACGTTCGATACGTCTAAGGCTTATATCCTGTGCAATGTCGGAGGTTCCCACACTTTTGGTAATTTCATAACGTGTACCCGCCTTTCCGGAGAATTTGTCGGAGAACTTTTTTTCAACAGTAAGATAAATGCCATAAATATTTTCGTCGTAAAGAAAATGGTTCGGCTCATTTTTCGGATTATCTAATAAAATTCCGTTTTCATCGTAAAGCACGGCTAAAGATTCGTCTTCATTTAGTACTGAAGTTATACTTTTGGTATCATTATCCGTTTTGGTTTTGTTGTAATTTCCTCCTACAGAAATGGTGAGATCTTTATTAAACTTCTGAATGTAGTCTGCCATCCCGGAAAAATTATCAATCAGTTGGGGAAGATTTTGTTCCACATACTTTGATTTATACAGATCTGTTCCGTTTGCCGTGGAAACATAAGTATTATTTTCAGTCGTCTGGAATCTCTTATAATTTAAGTATGCAGCGTTCAAATTCAATTTACTTCCCAGGCTGTCGGTTTTCAGTTCATAATTCAGATTCAGACTGTTGTTGTACGAGCGGGCATCTTCTTTATTTTTGGACCTCGTATAATTGGTCTTCCAAATATTACCTTCCAGAGTTCTAATGGTATTAAAAAGGTCTACCGTAGAATTATAACTCTTGTTTGCCCAGGTATTCCAGGTTAACGCTACATTGGATTTTTCGGTCAGTTGATAATCGATATTCAGATATCCGCCGAGATTTTGGTTAGGATCAACAATGTCTCCTACAGATTCGTTAGTGGCATTACTGTTTCCGTTTTTCAAAATGTAGGACTGGGCTCTGATATTTTCGCCGCCTGACAGATTGGCTGAGACTCCCAACTTATCCTTTCGGTAATTTGCTGAAAAACTGGCTGAGTTGTCGCTGTAAATATTTGCAGTACTCGCCATCCTCATATTTCCGTTAAGACCGTTAGTCATTTTTTTCTTCATTACAATATTGATGATTCCGTCTGAAGCATCCACCTGAAATTCACTTCCAGGCATTGTAATAACTTCTATTTTCTGAATATTTTCAGCTGGAGTATTTTTTAAAAATTGTGCCAGAGATTGGGCATCCATATTCGATTTTCTGCCGTCAATATAAATTACAGCATTATTTTTACCTGCGATTTTTAAGGTACTCTCATCAGTGCTGGAAATAAGAGGGGTCTGCTTAAGAATATCAAACGTCGTATTTCCTTTAGCAACAGGTGCATTTGAAATATCATATACGAACCGGTCGCTTTCTTTTTTGAAGACTTTCTTAGTCATCAGAACTTCCTGTATATTCTGCACTTTTGCAGAATCCGTTTTTGATACCTCCTGACTGTAGGTTATGATTCCTGTAAGAAGTGAAAGTGAAATAATAAGTTTTTTCATGGTTAAATTTTAAAAAGAAAGAAGGAAGATGATGGTTATTCGTTTTTGATTTGGTTATCAGTTAAGCAGTTATTAGTTTTTTCTTCCTCCTTTCTTAATTTGATTATTAGTTTTTTGAATTCTTAGTTTTGCATTGCAAAGATATATATTTATTTTAGTAATATGCAATACAAAGTAGTAAAATAAATTAAATAGCAATCTTAACGTTTTGATTATCAGTTAAATAATTTTACCAAAGATTTTACTGTCTACCAATAAGACAACAGGAAAGATGTATTTGTTACATGACGCATAAAAAAAGTGGAAGGTAACTTCCACTTTACATGATATCTTTCTTTTTGTAAATATTAATTTTCTTCTCTGTTAAATTTACCAAGCTTTTTATCGGCCCAGATCGTTGCAAAAGGAAAGAAAGCAGCCAATAATGCGAAGACAGTATCCTCGTCATCCCACTCAAAAATTTTCCTTGCAGGCAGCAGCAGCAATAGATAAAGCGTAAAAAACAATCCGTGAATGTTGCCAACAATTATAATATAAATTGTAGGGAGAATTCCCTCTTTGTCGTATCTGATCCATACCATGGCCGAGAAGAGGAAAAACCATGAAATTGCTTCGGCAAGACATATCTGCTTAAACCACTTCACGATTTTATCCTGAGGATATTTTGCGAAAAAATTTTCTATGATGTTCATAATCTCTTTCTGTATTGATTTCTTTCTATTTATAAAATGCGCTTCCGTCCAGATATTCAAAAACTTCTGGTGGCAGCATTGGTCGCACATTTTTTCCGGATTTTATCATATTCCGGATTTCTGTTGCTGAAATTTCGATAACCGGAGCCTGAATAAGCGAGATATTATCGTGCTGCAAATATTCGTGATCTTTTTTCTCCCCTTCAAAAGCGCGCGGATAAACAATAATCTGATGATTTGCTATTAAATTTTCAGAATTCTTCCATTTTTCCAGCCCGTTCAGATTGTCTTCACCCATAATCAATGCAAATGAATAATCAGGATATTTTTCATGAAGATAAGTCAGCGTGTCTATCGTATAGCTGGGTTTAGGAAGCGAAAACTCCACATTTGACGCTCTCATTTTAGGATAATTTTTAATGGACAGCTGTACCATATCTAGCCGGTTATGATCTTTTAGCAACGATTTTTTGTCTTTAAAGGGATTCTGAGGGCTCACAACAAACCAAAGTTCATCCATATCAGAATTTTCGAGAATGTAGTTCGCCAAAATTAAATGACCAATATGAATGGGATTAAAACTTCCGAAAAACAAACCTACTTTCTTCATACAAACTCGGTGACATCAAGACGAATTCTACACAATTGATTAAAGCAATAAAGGTAAAGAATTAATTTTTAGCCCGAAACCCAAAGCTTGTATAAACCCAATTATATACGTTATAGATCGAAAAACACGTGCGTTAACCTCTAAAAAATATATTTCCTCTGTATAATAAACTTACGTAAATTGAGTTCCAATTTTAAACTTCTTTATTGAAATCATTATTCCAAATAATTCTCATATCTCTATGTTTTTTTGTGCGTGCGCAGCAGAAAGAATATTGGCTTATTGATGTACAGAATAACAAAAAAACGCTGGTTAAAGACTCTTTGGCTGCTGTAAAGTTTCTGGATTCCCTTTCCCAAAACAACTACTATCTCACAGAACTTAAAAATGTAATTAAAGGAGACCGTAAAATTGAAATTTATTTTGACAAAGGCATAAATTTTAATGAAGCAGTAGTTTGGATCGCTGAGGATATCGCGCAATCATCCAGACTCAAATCAGAATTTTACACTGAGAATTTAGATTCACTAAAGAACAAAATCAATGATGACTACAGGAATAAAGGTTTTGCTTTTAACAGGGTTAAATCTAAGTTCCTAGGTATGAAAAACAACATTCCTCAGGTAGAAATTACAGTCGTCGAAGGTGATCAGAGAAAAATTGACCGCTTCGTGATTAATGGTTACGAGAAAGTACCGAAACGATTTATAAAAAATCTAAATAAAGACTTCCAGGGAAAGGTTTACGACGACAAAAACTTAATTCAGATTAATCAATCTCTGCAAAATCATCACTTTATTTTGTTGGACAAACCACCGCAAACCCTTTTCACCAAAGATTCGACCCAAATTTTCCTGTTCATGCAGAAAAGGAAATCGAATTCTTTTGATGGAGTTATCGGATTCGGAAACGATAAAAGCGAGAAATTTTCCCTCAACGGAAGCTTAAACATGAATTTCCGGAATATGTTTAACGGGTTTGAAACAGTGAATATATTCTGGCAAAGAAATCCGGATAAAGCTCAGACATTTGATGTCAAAACTGATATCCCCTATTTGCTTCAGTCAAATATCGGCCTGAATTTAAATATGAACATTTACCGTCAGGATTCTACTTTTGCAACCGTGAAGTTTCTGCCAAGCGTATATCTTCATCTCAGTAACCGCCAAAAAATTGGATTACGGGGAACGTTTGAAACTTCTTCAGTAATGGATTCCCTCTACGTCAAGGGAAAGGATTTCGCGAAAAAAGGGGTAGGCATTTGGTATGATTATACCGAACCTTCAGAAGTGGAACTTTTTCTTTATAAAACACGTCTCCGCGCAGAAGCTGACTTTATTTCCAGTCATTATTCAAAAGAAAAATCCAGCGTTACCCAACATGATATCTTTTTGTCCGGTGAGCGAAATCTTCATCTAAAAGGGAGTCACTATTTAAACCTGAAGGCGGAAACCGCTTTAATGAGCTCACAAAATGAACTGGCAGCTAATGAATTACTGCGATTTGGCGGCTGGAATTCTTTCCGGGGTTTTAATGAAATTGCACTGCTGGCAGACTTTTACTATTTTGGAACTGCAGAATACCGTTACCTGGTCAACAGTCAGGCTTTTTTTGATGTTTTTGGGCAATATGGTCAACTCAACAATAAAAGTTTAAATTTAAAACCCAACTTATACAGTTTTGGATTGGGATTCAATTTCTTTTTACCAATTGGTTTAATGAGCTTTCAGATTTCGAATGGAAACGAATTCGGTAACGCTGTAAGGTTTGGCGACACTAAGATTCACTGGGGAATTCTGAGCAGATTTTAATTAAGTTTGGTGCTATTTATTATAATGAGCAAAAACTTGTGTTTCCAAGAAACAATCAAGTAATTCATTCACTTCAAGGCCCAATCACATCCTTTTTACTCTACTGATTCCGCTTTAAAGTATGCTTAGACAACGCCATATTATTCAATGCGGTAAATCTGAGGATTTTTATATTCTCGATGTAAGTTAAAGACGCAGATCGCTGCTCTTGTTAAGTAGTGGATATGAAATCCTTTAAACATCTAAAAGTTTAGTAGCAGAAAAGTTCCAGATAGCTTTATGACGAAGTGATAATTTGGCGGTTTGATATTCTAATGTAGGCGCTTAAACTTTGTTCATAACTTATGGTTGATCAAGTAGTTTCCTATATTGGTTCCGGCCACTTTCAGCCAAAAAAAAAATCCTCAATCACATACATGATTGAGGATTTAAAAAGACTGGCG
>JAECQR010000002.1:253767-597715 GCA_015999765.1 Flavobacteriia bacterium | reverse complement strand
TTCAACGGGCTTTCATTTCTTGTCTTGCAGACAAAACGAAAGCTTAGTTATTAGCGGTAGTATCTTATTTTATTTAAATTTTAACGGAATCTGTGCATTGATTTCATCGTTCAGAACTACATATCCTTTATTCTTCAGTTCTTCTATATAATTTTCGCATCCTAATCTTTTTGCATTAGCATCATTATGAACTGACTTTATGATTTCTAAATAGGTGTTTGGGCGACTGTATTTATACACATTTCTATTATTTTGGTCAAGCATTATTATTTTATAAATAGTTTTTTTAGGATATAATATTATTATGTCTTCTTTGCAAACTTCGATATTATCTCTGTTATAATGGTTAGAACGAATTATTACGTTCGGTGTCAAAATTTTGTTATTCTCAGTGACATATGTTGTTCCGTAGAATCCCATTGGATCAATAATATATGTAACATCTGAATTATTGCTAATCTTATAATTAATAGCTGTATCATTTTGACCAATTACTAAATGACCATCTTCAAGTATTATGTCAACACCTTTTTCTTTATTTAGTTTTATTTGTGAGAAATAAAATGAATTAATTCCTAAAAATAATAAAAAACTTAATTTTCTATAAATGCTCATCTTTTTGATATTACCGCTAACTTTTATATATGTCCTACTTCGTCAGACAAATACCACAAACTTTGTAGGGATTAGTCTGAAAGTCGTAAGACTTATTTCTGTCTCCTAAGATATATTTTTTTTCTTTATAAATCATCAAAACGGACTTTTGCATGCTTCAGATTTTTTGTATTGACATACTGAATATACCTGTTCTTTTGATCCCCTGCAATTGCCGGGGATTTTTTCTGGCCCACCGCAGAAAATGGCTAAAATACGGTGGTTTATTAAATAAGTTTCCTTCAACTGACGTATATGATGCAGAGGTGAGATCCGGGATTACAAACCCGATCAGCAGTCCGCATCCTCATTTAATCCATTATACTTTCGAAATGGTGATCAAGGCTTTCTGCGAGGCTATTGAGAAACTTTGTTCTGCCCGTCTTTCTGTTTTTAATTTCGTGGAGGGTCTTGTAGATGTTTCCGGGATCAATATTGAAAGACTTTGCCACAAATTTCACAGTCTCACTGAAATCTCCGCTGCCGGCATTGAAACACCGCATGACATGAAGGGCATAAAGCAGTTCTATCAATCCGGATTTTGAACCCGACCATGTTAGAGGCGATTTGTCTGAAAACTTTTCATAGAAGTACCCTTCGATGCGGTAAACAGACTGCAGCAGGTACTTTTCAAGCCTGTCATTTGCGATGATCTGTGCGATAAGATGGTCATGCGAAGTGGTAAAGTTCTCATCAAAACTGTAAAGGTGGGCATCGACGCTCATCTTAAAATCAAACTGTCCCCTCACGAAATACTTATGATCCAGATACGTGGCTTTGCGCCGGTAATATTCATAAAAATCGCTGTACTCATCCACAAAATTTTTAAGCTGCTGAAGTTCCGCCTCGTAGTAGTCTTTCAGCATGTGCTGGCCCGCATTGGGTTTTGCCGCCTCGATCTCCAGAACTTTCGAACAGTAGATAAACTGGGAGATGAACAGCGGTTTCAGGTGTTTGAAAAAATGCACCTCTTCAGCAGCGGAAGTGAAGACTGTTTCGGCGACGAACATTTTCACCTCCCTTATGGCCAGATCGGTTTCCATGAGTGACTTTTCGTAGCTTTCAATCACACCTGCCGCCTCATCTGTTTCAATGTTCTCCAGGGCCCGCAACAAAGCAGTATATCTGTTTTCCGTTTTCCTGAAACATAGTTTTGCATTCATCATTTTCTAGAAATAAATTACGTTATAATGGTTTGTCCGAAAAATTAATAAACCTACGATTCTTCCTGTTGCTTTGCTCTGATCTGCTGTATAAATTCCAATGGTTTTACCTTATGGTAATCCAGGAAGGCCTCAGAAAAATGGGTACGGTCCTTAAAGCCTGATGCGTTTGCCAGATGCTCAATCGTCATGCTCCTCCACTTTTTACTTTCACCCAGCATTTTGGCGGCGTACCGCAGGCGAAGCTCTTTAATATACACTGGGTAAGGGCAACCCCGGTGTTCCTTAATAATCAGGCCGAGGTAATAGGGATTGGTATTCAGCAGCGGTGCCAGTTTCTGGAGGGTCATACCCTGTTCAAGGAAAAAACTGTTATGCTCCAGAACCTCCAGTTTTTCAATCACTATCGCGGCAATGGCGGCAGGCACTATTTGGCTGCGGTTGTTCGTTGCCTTACCTGCTTCACTGCCACCTGCCTGCCGCTTCTGTTTCCGGACCAGTGCACGGAGGCGCTTTCTCCTTTCTTTCGGATAAAGAATGACCGTTCCCGCGGTGACAAGTATTACAGTGACTGACCAGATGACCGTATACAGCGTGGAAACTGAGCGTTCCAGTCTTTTTTTTGAGGCCATTAGTTCCTCCGTATCATATGCTCTGTGAATCTTCCCCGAGAGGTACTTGAAATCGGTGTTCAGGACGCGGTCAGCTTTCAGCAGCTGTAAAGTATAATAATGCTCACGTTCCCTGTCGTTCTTTTTCTGATAATAGCCGATTAAAATTTCGTAGGCTTCCCGTACTTCCGGCAACAGAAAAGCATATTTTGTAAAAACCGAATCCACTTTGGCAAAACTCTTTACCGCATCTATATCCAGGCCCGCCCGCCACTGGCTTTTACCGGTATAGTGGTAAATAAGGGAGGCGCTTGTAAAGTCATTTTTCTTCTCAAATCCCAGCAGTGCAGTCCTCATCGCCTCAATGGCAGCTTTATCATTTCCCTGTCGGTAGGCCGTCATTCCTTTAAGTTTGAGGAAAAAGCTCCGTTCCAGAAAAAAGTCGCCCTGCGCACCGCTCTCTCTCAGCCCTTCTTCAATCACCGCTTCGGCCTCTTTGGTTCGGGAGACTTTCAGCAGGCTGTTTCCAAGCTGGTGAAGGGCATTCAGATATCCCTTCTTTCTGTTATGCCTCCTGTTTGCAGCTTCAGGCACCTGCCCGGGTTGACCAAAATAGCTGCGGCACTTTTCAAAAATTTCAAGTGCCTCTTCATCATATCCCAGATAACTCTTTACTACGCCGATATGGTAAAGGTTTTTGTGGTGCAGGTAGGAATCCGGGGAATCTCTGGAAAACTCCCAGGCTTTTATATACTCGTCCAGCGCAGGCTGAAATTTTCTGTAGTTAAAATAATAGACCGTGCCCCTGGTGAGATACGCTGTTGCGGCAAGCTGCCGGTCTCCCGTTTGCGATGCCGCCCAGACTGAACTGTCGGCGTAGGCCAGTTTGTACCCGGGAATAAAATGCACCGCATCTTTATACGCCTGAAACAGTTCTCTGTAATTGTGGGCATTCTTTGCGTGCGCTATATATTGCTGCACGTGCGGAACGGCCCGTACGTCACTTTCTCCAAACTGGTCATAACGAAGCCGGTATTCAGAAAATTCCTGACCACTCAGTAATGCGGTTGCGCTTATTAACAGGGCTAAAAATCCTTTCATTGTATAAACCGGTAAAAAAAACAATGATCAGTTCGTTGGGAGATACTCAAAATTAAATAAAAAATACGGGAGAAAAATGCAGGATTAAGATGCATTGCCTAACAAAGTGAACCCAACACTCATCCCTGCTGGTTATCAGCGAATTAAAACCATATCCTTTGGTGATATTGGAAAATAACCACACCGCTATTCCCCAATATGGGCATGGTGCTCTTGCGGTGTCCTCCAACGCCGTATAAATTCGCTTACAGAATTCTATTAAAATTAACCGGCCGGGATTATTAATAACCTTAACAATCCTAACATGAAATTATCAAGATTATTTAAAGGAACCGCAATACTCACCGTATTTTTTCTCTGCTCGTGCAGAGCCGGTGATGAACAGATGAGCAACTCAACTGATCCGATCAGTAATGATCCGACGACTTCCTTCACCGGAGGTCCTGTAACGCCGCCGCCTACCGTGCCCCCGACCCCTCCGAAGGATGTGCCGAAAGATTATGATGACTGGAGGATGGGAAATACTAAATAACAGGACTCATGGAAAGTCCTGCGACCAGCGCTGCCTCGGAAAAAAAATGTCCGGTGAGCGGCATATGGAAAGTCCTTGGAAACCTCACCACCACCCAACCCGTTGCAAGAGGCGATCCGATGCCCCTCTACTGCGGCAAAAAAGTAAAATGGCAGTTGCTTTATCCCTGCTAAACAATAAACGTTATGAAAACAGCAGTAAAGACAATTCCCGGCACCGTAAGCCTTTTCTTTACGGTCCTCTTCTCCTATGCCGTAACAGTTAAGGTCTTCCATTTCAAAAGCTTCAGCTCACAGCTGGAAATGGCACCCGGCTTGGAAGGATGGGGGAAAACGACAGCCCTTATCATTATTGCAGGGCAGATTCTCATCATCGTTCTTCTCTGTTTCAGAAGTAAACCTCTACCGGGTTTATGGCTTACCCTGGGAATGCTCACCTTTTTTACCGGATATATCGGTTATCTCCTTCACTACGGTAAGAACCTCCCCTGCACCTGCATCGGATTTTTTGAAAAGGTGATCTGTAAAGGAAATTTAATTTTGAATATGGGACTGATGATCACCGCAATTGGCGGAATGATAACTGAGCAGAAGACTGTTGATAAGAACTGAAAACACAGGAAGTGTGCACGCTTCCTGAACCGGAATGCCCGGGCATTCCCTGAATGGTGCAGACGGCTCCCCGTCTGCTGTACGGATGCATAACGGTTGAGGAACCGCGAAGCACCGGAGAAAAAACGTCTGTCCAAAAATGACAGATTACCCATTTAATTTTAAACTTTGAGTTTTTATGGTAATCTTTTTTATCTAAAAAAGACCGGAAAAATGAAACATTTACAATTGATAAAAACCCACTTTATGTTGGCAGCAGCCCTGCTGACAGCAGGTGTTACGATGTCCTTTAAAGTGGCAGAGGAAAAAGCAGCAGAAACTGTTTATTACTACAACAGCAATGATGTTTCCGAAGGAGCATTCGCTACCGTAGGCAATTGGAGCAGTTCCATCAGCCCTTCATGTCTCACCTCAGGTAACAGACCGTGTAAAATGACGGTTCCTGACGGCACTTCGTTAAGTGATCAGATTGGAGGTAAAACCAATGACGAGGTTTTGGATATTCATCCGGATGAGAGACGTCCGTAATGTGAAACCTAAAGAGGAAGCTGACCGGATTGGTCAGCTTCTTTTATTTTAGGATGTGGGATTATCTTGGATTCTGAGGAATTCCTGTAATTTCTACAATCTCTTCAGGAAGGGCAATAGCATACCTCGGATCATTGGGTGGCAGCACAAATTGCTTTCCATTTACCGTTCTCGTCAGGGTGATATTGGCACCATCACGGTTGTACCTTTTCAGGTCAGCCCACCGCAGACCCCGGATCAGCAACTCCTTTCTCCTTTCCGCAAGAACAATGGCCAGTGCCTCTTCTTTATTCGCAGCGGTAAAAGGAATATAGGTTCCCGTTTTCCAGCGGGTAACGAGCAGTTGATTCAGATGACTCATCGCTTCCGAAATCTGGTTAAGCCGTGCATAGCACTCTGCTGCCATCAGGTAAAGTTCATCTACAGCCACTCCCGTGGACGGGCCGTTTTCATTATTATAATATCCTTTGAACAGAATCTGATTACCTGCGTCGGTGGTAAAATATACCGTCCTGCGCAAATCATTTACAGCATACGAACTGTAAATACCCTGAGGAATTTTTGCAGGAATAAGATGATATTCATAACTCATTCCCGACCAGAAAGTGATTTCTTTGTTGAGGTTCGCAATGGGATACTCGGCATTGGGGTTAACCGTATTAAAATCCATAAGTCCCGGCTGTAACAGTAAAGCCTGTTTGGAATGAAACAGTGCCTTATCATAATTCCCCATAAATAGATAAGTACGGGCCAGCAGACCATGCACCGCAGTCTTCGACATTCTGGTTTTCGCCAGCTGCTGATCAGGGAGCAGCGGAAGTGCAGCGTGCAGATCAGTCAGGATCTGGTCATAAGTCTGCTGCACGGTCGACCTTACCGTGGGCGTATTCATATCAGGGTCCAGTCTTAGAGGCAAGCCTAAGTCACCTGATGCAGAACTCTGGCGGTAGGCGGGGCACCAGATTTGGGAGGCATCCAGATACCGTGCTGCTCTTAAAGCCAAGGCCTGCCCCCGTATATGATCGGCTTTTGCACCGGTGAGACCGTACGTCTCTAGATTATGCAAAACAGCATTGCTGATATAGATAGCCCGGTAACATCTCGACCAGGCATTTCCGGCAGATGAAGGCCTTGTGACATGATCAGGCATCCACGTATAGAGCCGTTTATCCTGCTCATAATATAATCCGTCATAATCTGCATCCGTCATATAAAAATCGTCTGCACTGGTTTCGCCAACGCTCGCAAAGTCCACATTCATAAATCCGAACTGGTCAATAAGTGCCTGATTGTCTTCCACTGTTGCAGGGGTAGCCAGTTTCAGGTCCGATTTTTCGCTCAGTAATTCCCTGCAGGAGACAGCGATCAGCAGCAGGACTATGGCAAGTGTGAATAGTGACATTTTTTTCATAATAATTGTTTTTAAAAATTAGCTTTAAGACCAAGGGTATAAGATGCTCCCGGAATTACAGTGTTGTTACCCAAATTATAATCCGGATCAACGCCGCTTTTAGAGGCCTGCCAAATCATCCCGAGATTACCGGCATTCGCGTAGAGTTCTATGGCTTTGAAGGGTGCGTTTCTCCATAAATTCCGGTCAATACGGTAGGTTAGATTAATATACTGTAACCGGATGTGGTCACCCTTTTCTACCAGTACACTTGATCCGGCATAAAAAGCGTCCCTGTTGGTGTTGGTTTGGTAAAGATTGGACGGTACATTGGTGAATGCTTCATCTCCGGGTTTTTGCCATCTCTGGGAATAGTCGCTGTGACCGATCCATTCCGTGAAAAGATTGGTGTAATTAATAGAGGGTCTTCTGAACCAGTAGCCCAGTTTATAGGTAAGCCCGATATCCAAACTGAATTGCCTGTACGAAAATGTGTTCGTGAAATTTCCGTATACGGTGGGAATTGCCGAACCGAAATATTCCAGGTCTTTCACGTCGGTCCCTGTACCCGTTATCTTTGCGTAGTCTTTACTGAGTTCACCGTTCAGGTATCCCTGCGGATCACCGGTGACGGGATCCAGCCCTGCCCATTTATATGCAAACACCGAATAAACAGGTAATCCCTCCACTCCCGAAATCGGCACCGTAGGCAACAGAAACTGTCTTCCGAACGTATTGGCCAGATAATATTTTGTTACTTTATCATGATACGTACTGAAGTTGATCAGCGTGTTCCAGCGGAAAGCCCGGTCAATGTTCACAGACCTTAACTGTACATCTACTCCCTGTCCCTGCATCCCTGCTACATTCCACGTCAGCGAGGTGATGCCGGTGGTGTAATCCATAGGAGCGGTTCCGAAAAGGTTCTCCCCTTTCTTCCTGAAAAATTCAACATATCCTCCTATCCGTTTATTGGCCGTTTCAAAATCAGCGGCGATATTCAGCATCCGCAAAGATTCCCAGCGGAGTCTTGGATTGTAATAATTATTGAACTGCGCCATAGGACTGTTGGTAAACTGAGAATTGTTGGCAGAATATTTAACCGTTGTCACCGCGACCATGGATGGATCAATATTGCCGTTATATCCCAGAGAGCCTCTGAGTTTCAGATAAGGGAGCCACTTAAGTCTGTACAGGGGTTCTTTAGAGACTTCCCAACCCAGACCGGCAGACCAGAATGGATTCCACAGGTCATTGGTCGAAAGGCCAAACAGATTACTGGCATCCCTTCTTGCACTCGCAGAAACCGTATACCGGCTGTCGAAAGTGTAGGACGCATTGGCAAAAGTGGAAACAAAATTATTATTGAATTCATTGAGGGAAGTTCCCTTATCAATAAAACGGGTTCCGCCGGTCATCACCGGAAAAGCCTGACTGAAATTTACCGTACCGAAAGACAGGCTCTCAGGATTATAGCCATAATACAGGTTGCTTATATACTGCGTATTGGCAGAACGGCTTTCCCCACCCAGAATTGCGGAAACCTGATGTCTGTTCCAGTTTCGGTTATAATTCAGCTGCCCCCTGAAGTTGTCGACTTTTATGAGAGAAGTGGATCTTCCGAAGATATCACCTTTAGGAATGTTATAGGTTACCGACCCGGTCGGACTTATTACCGTAAAAAGATTGATGTAATTCCGGGTGTAATAGCTCTCCATGTCCGAAAAGCTTTCCGACATGCCGTTCTGCCGGTGATGCTGGTATCTCACCTCTGCCTCCAGACCTTTTATGATCCGGTAGTTGAGGGATGCATTGAGGATTAACTCTGTATTTTCGCCCGTGGATCTGGAATGCTGCCAATCCGTTAAAGGATAATAATTCCAGTCCAGCAGCTTTCCCCCTCCCAGATTATTGATATAATCCTGATTATACTGCTTCGGAACCGCAAGGGCGTTGCCTGATTCATCAGCGAATTTCAGATAAGGTAGACCGGCGTTTTTTACGGTTACGGTTCCGTACGCACTGCGCCCGCTTTGGCTTTTGCTTTGGTTAAAGGAAACTCCTGTTCCCAACGTTAATCGGGAGAGGGGTTTCCAGGTATTCTGAAATTTCAGGTTCATCCGTCGGTACTTTTCTTCCAGATTGCCGGAGTTTTCATCATACCCGAGCGAAGAAACCCATGAAAAGGTGGGATATCCTCCGGAAATATTTAAAGCATACTGCCTGTTTTCCATTGGCCGGTACATGTACTTCAGATATTGGTCCCGCACATCCACTGTTCTCATCGCATTGATCTGTGCTGTAGCCTCTTCCTGAGTAATCGTTCCGAGTTTTGCCTTATTCAGCAGATTTACCACAGGGGATATCACCGGATGTTGCGTTGAATTGATCGCACTGTTGTAATATCCTTTACCGAATAATACAGTCTCTACATCAATAAAATCTGACGTATTCATTACAGGCAGCTTTGAGAGATCCGGTTTATCACTCAGGGTCAGCGACGTATTAAAATCCAGAGCAATTGGCTGATTGAATTTTCCGGTTTTGGTGGTGATGACAATAACCCCATTGGCTGCTCTGGCACCCCAGATGCTCGATGCGGCTGCGTCTTTCAGGACCGTAATGCTTTCCACGGTATTCGGATTAATATTATTGAAATCCCCTTCGTAAGGAAAATTATCCAGCACAATCAATGGTGAAGTAGGACCTTTAATGGTACTGAGCCCGCGGACCATGATTTGTCCGGGACCCTCTTTCAGTCCTTTATTCAGTACAATTCCGTTGGCAGCCGTCGGCAGCCTCTCCAGAATATTTACTGAAACCTGTTTGCCAAGCATCTGACTGCTTACCGTAGAGAAAGAACCCGTTGCTCTCTCTTTCGGAAGTTTCTGATAGCCGGTTGTTAATACGACCCCTTCCACTTCAGCAATTTTTCCTGTGAGCGTAAGCGCTAAAGATTGGGTAAGCGGAAGTTTTACAGCAATGATTTTCTGTTCGAAATCGGCACGTGAAAATATCAGTGTGGCGTTCTTTTCTGCAGAGGTCAGTTCAAAAGTGCCGTTTATATCCGTCGTCGTCACGATACCTGTGTTCTGTATGCCCACGACCACATGCTGCAGTGGGGACGATGTAAGTTCATCGGTAATACGGCCTTTTACGGTATATTGCGCAGCTGCGCCTATACCGCAGCATAATGCCGCCGAAAGTAAAATTTTATTCATTTTTATTGTTTTTAAGATGCACTGGGCACCTGTTGTATTATTAGGGAGGTTCAGCGGTCTCTAATGATCATCATGTCCAGTTCTTTGACAGACTCTATCAGTTCCAGATCATAATCCGCAAGTTCTTTTCTCAACTGATCAGGGTTTCTGACTCCGGAGATCTTCAGGTCGACATTTCCCGTATATCCTGTTTCATCAATCACAGGCAGATCAATACCGCTGTTGCCGTTCAGCATGTTCACCATCACCCCGAGAGGCAGATTTCTGACGACTGAAGGGGTGCGGGGAAAAGTTGATAATGCCTCCCCTCCATTGGTCGCAAGCTTATCCCTTCCCGAAGTTCTTTTAAGGACAAGGCATTTTACAGGTCTCCTTTCAACGGTTACGTTAAATGGGCTGTAACGGTTAAGGTCGTTTAGCATGTCGCGGTATAGGGAGTCTGCTCTGTCTTCCGGAACATTTAGTTCATAGCTGTAGATATACCGGGTATCAAAGGTTCCGTCCGCAAGCAGAACGCCATCCAGATCCGCTCTGTTTTTCACTTCTACAATCATTCTCTTCTTACTGAAGTTTTCCCGGACT
This sequence comes from Flavobacteriia bacterium, assembly GCA_015999765.1. Lineage (GTDB taxonomy): Bacteria > Bacteroidota > Bacteroidia > Flavobacteriales > Weeksellaceae > Kaistella. The sequence continues at coordinate 587,322 of JAECQR010000002.1, read as the reverse complement.
TTCATTGACTTAAAGAGATTGGATCCTACCGCATAGTACAGGTCCATCAACGGCAGATTGGTAAACTGCCGCCCTTTCACCCTTTTGTCTGGAGTGTATCTGAGCTTACCGCCGGAACCGATATCGGGTATATGGCCTTTGATAAAAATGGAATAATTAATTAAAGACACATTTCTCTGCCGGTCGAAACTATCATCCAGCATCAGCGGTCTCGTTCTTTCCATCTGGATAACGGTCTGTAAAGTACTGCCTTGCCCTTCCAATACTTTGGTGATATTTCCGGAGAGCACCTGTTCAGAATCCGTGGTGTTCAGGAGTTTCCCGTCTTTAATCCAGACGATAAAGGGCACGCCCACATGCGGAAAGAGTTTTTTCAAATGCTGATCACCAACAACCGACTGTAGCGAAGCGAACCGCTGTCCGTTTTTTGAAGTAAAGAATTTTTCCAGCGTTTCCCGGTCCTGACTGGTGACGGGGATGATCTTCAGGCGGTCACCGAATTGCCGCTGAAGCTCTTCCATTTTCGGAAATCCTTTCAGGCACGCACTGCACCAGGTCGCCCAGAAATCCACTAGGATCAGTTTGTCACGGTCTTTAGCCAGAGTGGTTGTTTTATTGGGACTGTTGACCATCGGCAATGGCGTCGTCCAAATCTCTTCGGGAATAACATCGCCGATTTTCAGGGCTTTTTGCTGTGCAGGAGCCTGCAGAACCAGCATTGCCGTAAATGCCAGGGAAAGGATTTCCCTGCAAAACATTTTTTTCATAGTTTTGTTTTGGTTTTTAGTTATACATTAATTAATTCCACGCTCTTTCCTGCGGCTGCAACTTTAGGGAAAGGGCTTTTTTGTTGCTGGATGAGGGGTGTCAGATGTTGGATGCTGGATGATGGAAGTTTGATCCTGTATATCACATCACCTGCTAAGAACACCTCCTTTCTTTATTATGAAGAGTTGTTGTATGATCGGTTTTCAATTTCCATGATGTTAAATTATATGAAGTTCTTTCTATTCTCAATTTTTAATTTATAATAACTTTGACCTAGGAGCCTTTTGCGTTAATAAAAAGTTGGAATGAAGCGTTAAAAAAGATTTTCTGTTTGAGCGCGGCAATCTTTTCATTAAACAAACTCATCCTGTATCTGCGCGAAACCTAATGAAATGGTTCGACGACCATAGGGAGTCAGTTTTAAATCTTTTAGCGTAATGGAAACTTTTTTAGCTAAAAGGATCCAGTCTTGATTTTTTGGTTCATTTTGCATCAAGGACAAATCACTGAAAGTGATTCGCTGATTCCATTAAAAGTAATAGATCAGAATGAAGCAAAAGAACTTAAAACCTCTCGAATTGCCTTAGGGGAAAGCGGTGTAGAAACCTATGAAGAGGGCGCGCTTTCCCGCTGAAGACAGATCCTTTGCTGTTGCTGGATGAGGGGTGTCAGATGTTGGATGCTGGATTTTTAAATTCAAAATCCCAGAGGTCTGTTGTCTGAGATCCCTCCCTTACTTTTTACTTTTTACTTTTTACTTTTTACATTTTACATTTTACCTGGCTCTTTTTACTTTCGATTCCGGATTTGAATTTTTGGTTTTTGGGTTTAAAATTTCAGTTCTGTTTTCATGAACTATCCATGAACTATCCATGAAGTATCCATGAAGTATCCATGAAGTAAGCATGGAGGATCTGTGGAGCTGCTTTTTGTGTATCGCTATTTCAGGACAAGACAATTTCAGAACAAGACATATGTACGGTGTACAGTGTTGGGGTCTGGGTGCTACACATTTCGATTTCCGACATTCAGCCTTACCCACTTTCAGATGATCTTATTTTCAAATTCTTCAATCAGATCCGGATTGTCTTAGGGGAAAGCAAACACAAATGATGAAAAAAAACAAACACTTTCCCGCTAAAGACTAATCCTTTATCTGTTATGAAGAATTTTTATATCCTTGATTTCTAGTATTCATAATTGTAGTTTCATTAAATTATCTACTTTCAATTGTTCTAAAACCACGACCTAGGAGATTTTTGCGTAAAAAAAAATTGAAATTATTTCCTGAACTAATCTTCAACTGATCACGAATAAAAATCCCTATTGTTTGAGTGGCGGCAATGAATTAAATACAAAAGAACCCATTATCTTTCCGCCCGAGTTCTGGAAACCTAACGCAGTGGTTCGACGAACGCAGAGAGTCAAATTTTCTTTGAAGAAATTGGATTTTTTCAGCAAAAAGATCCAGTCTTGATTTTTTTGTTTACTTTTTGTATCAAGACAAAAGAACTTAAAACCCTCGGATTGCCTTAGGGGAGGCTTCGACAGGCTCAGCCACCGTAAGGTGCATAACCCTATGAAGAGTGACGCTCCCCGCTAAAGACAGATCCTTTGTTTTTTCATGAAGAGTTGTCGTATGGTATAATTTCCATGATTTTAATTTCCGTTGATCTCTCAATTCTTAAAGACTTTTGACTTAGGAGATTTTTGCGTTAAGAAAAAATTCGATTTCTTCCCAACCCGCCTTGTCAATCATTACTACATAAAAATTTCCTTTGTTCGAGTGGCGGCTAGAAATTTTATTTTACAAACCCGTTGAGTTTCCGCCCGAGTTTGGAAATTTTCTTTGAAGAAATTGGATTTTTCCAGCAAAAAGATCCAGGTCTTGATTTTTTCGTTCTTTTGCATCAAGGCAAAAGAACTTAAAACCTCTCGGATTGCCTTAGGGGAAAGCGGTGTAGAAACCTATGAAGAGAGGGACGCTCTCCCGCTAAGAACAAATCCTTTAAAAGAGCATTGATATGAATGTGAGGAGCTCTTAAGAGGTATCACTAAAAGTGAATGAATAATTCATAACTGTTATACTATAGGTGAAGAAAAACGTAAATCCTTATAAGCCCCGGGGCCGCAATGGCGCTTAGCCATTGTTCATGTCATTCTTAACAGCTTGACTGTTATTCCGAGCAAAGCGAGGAATCTCCTCTGTCATTCCGAGCCTGCGAGGAATCTCTTTTGCGCAGCAAAAGAAAGCTTAACCTCATCCTCAACCTCAACCTTAATAAACCAACACTCTCCCACTTCACCCACCTTTCCTCTTCATTTGTATAATCGGAATAAACAACCTATTTTTAACGTACCAGTTTTAAAATGTTATTACTCCTGCACTCAGGCTCTTGCAAAGGGCTTTTGTGTGATTAGGGCGATAATATTTAAGAGATTCTGTGTGGCATTGGGCTGCACAAAACCTTACCCTCTCACGGTAATGAGGAGCGTTGGCGTTCTTTATATCCCAATGGTATCGGGAGACTGGTGGTTAGAACCTTCAGGTTCTTCTGATTTTAAGGAGGAAAGTAGGTAAATGTCGTTCTCATAAAATGTGTTTTGGGGTTATGGAACGATGGTTTCGGGTAAGCGGAAGATCCCTGAAAAAAGCAAGGAGCGGTTTCACACTTTAGAACTAAGGGCGACCAAACCCTACTCCCCGAAAGGAGTTACCATCTAAAGCTTACGTGAAAACCGCCCCCATGCAAATACAAAAGTAAGAAACTTTTTAAGCATGGAGCGATTTCACGGTGTTCTCGATGGTGAAATTGGTCGTTCTAGTTCGAGAAAACATCGTTAATCATGGTGTATAACACCTTAATTATCATATCGCTTCACAAATATAAAACAAATATTTATTACATGCAAATAAGTTTCAAAAATAAATCCTTTTAACATTAATATAATTATAATGGATATTGATTTTAATAATACTACAGCAACTTTATACAGAAAGAAACTTGGTGAAACATTACGAAAAATAAGAATTAAGAAAGGTTACTCCATTCCCGATATTATCTATATGACTGGGTTATCGAAAAGCACAGTGACGAAAGTAGAAAGCGGCGATGCAAAGACTATTGATTCTTATATTAATTATTCAGTTTCGGTGGAATATCCTTTTGCCACATTCAATGATTTCAACATCAAACTAGGACCCATCACTAAGTTATCTTCCAAAATGCTAGAGGCAACTAAACTAACTGCTAAAATAAAGCAATATATTATTGAGGGTAATTTCTTAAAAAATGGTAAAACAGTCGCAGATATAAGAGACGAGCTTGCTAGATTAAAAATGATAAATGCTACACAAGTAAGTTCATCGAATATTGCCGGGGTGATGAGAAATCTTGTAAGCGATAATATTGTTAAAGTGGGTGAAAAGGATGGGAGGAAGAATGTGTATATGAGGGCGGAATAAACAATGAGAGCTGGTATTTTTTGCTTTTACGGGAAACCGTAATTTTAACTGTAAGCTTTCTTTTACCTTTTGCTAGAAATTATGATATGAAAACTATTGATGCATTTAGGCTAGGCCACAAGCAAAATTCGACTTCAATTCCATTTATTGAATGTAAAGACTCAGTATATTTCTAGAGTGAAAAACCAGTGAGAATTTACAGTTTTTAACTTTAGAAAAATTTTGAAATTTTATTTGAATTTTTACTTTAACAGAATAAAGATTAGTTGCGACTTGCCACTAGAGCTTAAAAAAAACTGCGACAGGATTAATATTAATTTTGAATGTAATAGTCTGCACCTACTTCTCGAAAATTATCATAATTGGTTTTAAATCACGCATTAGAATGTAAAATAAATGGATGACTGGATTCAAGATAAGGAAGTGATAACGGAGACGTATTTAGAAATTATAAATGCTATAAATTACCATTTCTTGTTTATCGTAAAGGAAAATTTTGATCGCCTAAAAATGGTTTTTCCATTAGCGGAATTTATAATGGAGCGGTTTGAGACTGTTATTACTTTGTGTATTAATGGCCTTTTATGGGATTGCGAAATTATTTTAAGATCTACTCAGGAGACTTTTGTTAAATACCTTTATATGCTAGATGGTGAACAACCTGATGTCGACATCAAAATAGACGAATACTGGAAATCCCTAGCAGAGATTCAATCTCTTAAAATGTCTTCCCAAGCAAAATTAAATTTAGAACTCTTGGACGATAATGATTTTTCGAAGATTGCATTTTTACCATTAGTTCTTTCCGAAGAAGAGGAGAAAAGATTAAAGTTAAAATGGCCAAAAAAAGAGAGGAGTAAATTAGAACAAAAATGGTCATTTAGTCAAATGGTTTTAGAGCTGTCCGCTAATAAAAATAACATCATGAGAGATTATATAATGCTACTTACTTTCAACTATAGAATGGGGAGCCACATCATCCATGGTGATGAAACTGGAATAGGAATTATTAATGAAAGAAGAAACAGAGAAGCAGAAGAAAATTTAAAGGCTGAGCAGGGACACTATTTAAGAATCTTAAGTGATGTGTTAAGCTATAATACTCTACTTTCTGTGCAAACAATGGCATTTTTAAAGCTTGAAAAAGAATCAGATAATATTACTGAATATCAACGTAAAATACACGAAATCGACAATCTAATTTCAAAATATGAAGGCCGTGTTTTTGAAGATTCAGATTACAATCAATACAGAAAATAGGATATAAGTTAAAATATTTTTACATTATAATAATTTTGTATATTGGTTATCTTTATGACAATGCACGCCAACAACCTATACATCGATCTATTTGCCGACTGTGGGGCCTTTCCTATAATAACGGAAGCTGCGGGAAATCTGCAACACTTTGCATTGTCTCTTAACGCTAACAGCGGCCTAGACAATATGAGCTTTACAGGCCCCACAGAACTGTTTCATGACTAGGCTTTTTTAAAAATTGCTTTTCTCGATATTTTAATCGGTATTCACGATAATTGTGGCGCAGTTCTATCTCCATTGTCTACTGACCGATGACTTTTTGTTAGCTGCTATTTGTTATTTATTGTAATTACATATAGTTTTCAAGCTAAGACCAATAATGCGAGAATTTAAATTAGTATCATATCCATATGGTCCATCCATGTGTACAATATAAAAATCTTAATCTGTTCTGGGCAGATTCTCGCATTGATATTTTTAAATGTTACTGTTTAAAATTTTTACATCTCACACTATGTTGGAGACCTTTTTTTGCTGGCCCGCCGGGTATATTACTTTTCCATACAGCTGTGATAATTTATAAGTGTACGTCGAATCTCTTTAGCAATTAGTTCCGCTTTGGCAGTAGGAACACCATTGCTGATTAACTTAAATTTGTGAGTTAAGGGAATATTTGTCGGTAAAACATATTCATCAGGTACTGTCTGTAATCTTAAGCCCTCCCGAACACTGAGACGCCTAGCTTTTGTCGGATGCAGATGAACTTCATTGTTTCCATAGGCCACCGTAGGGCTATATCTGAATCTATGAAGACGTTTAAAAGATTTTCTGTTTGTGTCACCTTCTTCAACCTGAGTAAAACGTGCAGATTTGGGGACAAAGAATTCGCACTGGTTTGGGTCTTGGTCTGTTAGATCTCCTAATACAGATTCTGCACATAGCTGAGGTACATGAGTGGCGTTGAATTCAGTAACATCATTACCAAACTTCCATTTTGCGGGCCAATTTAGATTCTTTGGGTTTTTAAAAAGCGGCTCGGGCCATCTAAATAACAAGTCATCAGAATGTTCAAATTTTAAAATATTGTTATCAAATTCCAGTGTATACCCTCCTGCCTGAAGTACGTGACATATCGTTTTTTTAAACGCTACTAAAGCAATCCTTGGACGGTCTTGCGGATATCCATATTCCAACACATTTAGCAGATCATGCCATACATAATAGCCTTCACTTTCGATGTCTTTGACAAAAGCGTCAAATGAAATCCTATGTTTTTTAGTGTTGTAAAGGCCTTTAACATTTTCGAAAAACAAAAAATCTGGCTTATTATTTTTTATAATTGTAAAATAGCTGTATATCAAACGTCCCCTTTCTCCCTCTATTCCTCCATTCTTTCCACCCACGGAATAGTCCTGGCATGGCGGACCTCCGATGATGCCCGATAAATCAGTGTAGCTTTTTTGAAGCCTTTCTTGTTCTTTCGGGCAGGATGCATCAGTTTGTTGAACTATCTCAGTGTGACTTACTAAGCTCTGTCTTACATAGTAGTTGTCAGAATCCTTAAAGTAACTTTTAAGCCCTCCATTATATGCTTTGATAAAATATGGCTGAATCTCTACAGCCTCTACAACTTGGAATCCATTATTGATGAATCCGATATCTAAAAATCCCCCGCCCGAAAAGAGAGACAATATATCAAATGTTTTATTGTTCAATTTGCTCAATTTTTAATACTCCATTTACGAAGATTACTTTTTCATTAGTATCCTGTATAATAATACCAGAAAGAAGCTCTTGCAAGCTTATCTTATTGTTCGAAAAACGCTTTTGTTCAGCTGTTTCCGAATTATCCCGAAACGATTTATCTTTGTAGCGATTTTGGTGCGATTTAAATAAAGATCTATAATCAAATTCTGTTTCGGTTATTTCCGCTAATTTCGTCTCACTGATTCTATATCTAAATTTTGCAAGAATTGAATCATCATCGTCATTTATGATAAACTCAGCTATTTTTTTATCCGTCAGTTTGATCTCATCATCAAAATAATTAGCTAGCTCCTGAAATTCATCTGGTAATAGAGAGAGTAATTCTTTCTTAGAAAAATAACTAGTATGTCTGCTCGTATATAGAGTTATTGAAATACTTTTTTTTGAGCTGCTCTCATTCCCATATTGCAAGTAAAGTGTTTTAGCTTCTCCAATCTCCGCGCTATTATCGATAAGATTTAAATCAATCCTTCCCTTATTATTGAGATATTGATTATATAAAGAATCAAAGTATCTACCCTTTAATCGACAAATACGTCGCAACCCGTGAGATATCGTATTATCTTCACTATAAAATTTTAGTCTTGAAAAGTCAATAGGGTCTGCCTCTAAAGTTGCTGCTAAAAGAAGTTCGTCGAGTTCTAGAATTTTTTTATATTCTTCTTTAAGAATTTCATGATATGAATCTCTACTAGTAGGTAATATTTGTCTCACCGTTTCCTCTAACTCTGAATTAATACTAATAGAACATAATCCCTTATCATTGTACATTGCCAAATCTAAAATCTTTAAATTTGCTAAGAAGATATTTGGTGACGTTATATCTACACGTATGGTTTTGTAATCTTCTTCAACATCGTCATAAAAATTATCCACATACACAGATTTCTTGCCACTGCTAACAATAATATCAAATTTTGTTTTCTGAGATGTTCCGAATACAATTTTGAATAATTCACCTATTCTAGCATTTCTTTTGTTTGATTCCTTTCTCAGCATCATATCGCACAATTGTCCAACGAGAATATAGTAATCTCCATTATCTGCTCTCCATATATCGCCAGGGGCTATTGATAAATGCTTTTTATTGACATTATAGTCAAAAAGTTCGTAAGAATTAAGCTTTTTTAGCTCGATACTAATGTCAGAGGAACTTGGGTGATCATTTAAAAAATCATTATTAAAGAAACTTGTAAGGCTTGCAATAAATTTGAAATCCTTTACTTCTCGATCGGTGAACTCATTCTGTACCGAAAGCTCATTCCAATATTTAATGGCATCATACGCAGGTATTCCTTCTACCAATGATTTATCGACTATGTGTTTAATGTTTTTTTGATTTTTAAGTACAATTCTTAAAGTTTGCTCAGCGCTCTCAATAGTTTTTACACGTAAGGAATTAAAAACTTCGGCATAAGCCGATTGAGCCAAAGCGGCGACAATATCCGAGAGACAATCATGACTATTCTTCGAAATCTCTTGTATGAAGTAATCTTCGTAGTTAATAAGAACCCCCCCTACTGCTGTACTAGTATATAAACAGCATATATGATTGTACCTCTCGTCATTTTTATGACTTTTAATTAAATCCTTTATTAACACTTTTCCCTCCTGCATACCACCGCCTAGACTTTTGTCAATAATTGACAAACAAAAGTGGCTATGAGTTTCCAAAATGGAGCTTTCAATTTCAGTTTTAAAATCATCCCACTGGGCTGAAGTTGGCTGTTCATTTTTAATTATTAAGCGACACTCTGGTATTGATTGTACGCATTCTAATATTTCTTTGTATTTAGGCACTGTTTCATCTTCAAAAATTCCGTGCTTAAGAAAAATTGATTTAAGTATATTTTCTTCATCTTCATCAATTTGAAGTTTAAGTAATGATATAGGTTCTTCAATAATTTCCCGATGCCCTATTTCTTGTAAATATCTATCAGGATAATCTGCTCCCATTCTTTCAAATCTAAGCATATCATGGTTAGCAATATCCTGCCATTTCTCATTAAAAACTTTCAGAGACTCAGAAATTAATAGATTCTTGGTCGCCAGTTCGTTTATTAATCTCTCTCTGTTAATTGGAGTTAGCATGCAAAACCTACCTAAAATCAGTTTTGAATCCTCAATATAAGTGAATTCATTCTCAACAATAAGAATAGTATAAGCTTTTAGAGTCTTAATTATCTCCTTTAGTTTATTCATTATCCTCGGTATGTTGTTGGTTTAAACGTATTTCAAATATATAGCGATTTCCATATTCATTTCTCATTGGCAATAATTCGATATCACCTCCAAAAGATTTCAGGAACTGCCTCACAATATACAAACCCATTCCCCGGCCGTCTTCCTTTCCCGAAACTAATTCGTTGAACAAAACATGCTGATATTTATCTAAGATTCCGGTGCCAGAATCATAAAACTGCAATGTGTTTGGAGACGTCGACCGGATCACAATAGAATCTGGCTGACTCCTTAAATACTTGTTGTTTGATTTCGAAATCTTTTGACGCTGTCTGATCCAGTAGATCGAATTGTCAATTAGATTATAAAATACATGTAGTAGAGCTCCTTTAGGAACTTCCCAAATATTAGTGACTGAGGAAACATCAACATTAACTTTGTGTCTTTTTAGCCTGAATTTAAATCTATCAATAATAACATCCAGTTCATCTTTCACATCTGTAGGAACTAAAGCCCTATTACCTTCACTCTTAATAAATGTTTTATCGAGGAAAGAATAGAACTTATCCAAATCACCCATTTTTTTAAATAAGTGCTCGAATTTCTTCTTAACCGGTAAAAAATGCTCTTTATTGATTTCGTAAAGTTCGTTTTCAAGAAAATATTTTTCAAGAAAACGGAAATGTTCATCGTATTTTCTTTCTTCTTCCTCCGAACTGCTTAACAGCGAATGCAGCTCGTGGGTTATAATTTCAGTAACCAAACCGTTGGCCATTAGCTTGTAATTATTATAAGCCTCCGTTTTTATTCTTACCTGTTCCTGTTTTGCTACTTCCAGCAATTGATTGGCGCTTCGTAAAGACCTTGTGGTATCGTCAATATTCTGCTCAAAATTGAGTGTGATAGGCACCAATTTTTCAAATACCCTTTTTACGGAAGCAATCTTTTCTTCTGAATCAAGATCAATGTTATCTTTTACTGCTGTAATAGCTGCATGTATAGCGGCGATATTGCGCTTAGCAGATTCGAAAATCTCTTTAGCTTTGTCAACTTCATGCTGTATTTCTTCATCCGTATTTTCAGGTATCCAACCAGGTTCCAAGCTAAGGAAACGTTTTGTCAATTCTACAGCAAGTTTTGAAAAGTTGGGAGAAAAAATTTCAAGAATTTCATTCAGTGTAATTCGTAATGATTCAGCGTAAACATTTTGGGTCAAATGCTCTCTAGAACTCGTCTCATAAATAAACTCCTGTTTTTTGTCATTTATTTTTATAAATCCCACTACGTTCCCGAGCTCAAACCTATAAAACTGCTGTCCGGAAGTTCGTTTCTGTTGTAACTCTAACCAATCGTTATCTCTGTTACCAATTGTGGCAATTCTAAAAGAATTTCTGTACAATTTTATACCATTATTTGTGTCAAGAAATGGTCGTATGTCGTAATTAACTCTAATTTGAGAATCGATATATCCGTTTTCCACAGCCGACTTTCTGGCCATGCTCATTAAAGTATTATCACGCTTAAATGAATAAATTTTCCCCTCTATGGGAGCCAACTTCAGCAAGGAATCGATAAAGTTTTTAGTATTAAGATCAGGACTCTTTTTTTTCCATTTCCTCACTGCTTCCGACAATAGAAAACTTTGTGAAAGGTTCATGTTATATTCATCCTGATATTTATCATACAGCTTTTGGTATTCGGCTGGAGACCTTTTCCAATCTTGATATAATACATTCCCAAGTTCTCTATGGTGAATTCTCTCCAGAAACCAAGGGCGAATCACCATTTTTAAGTCAAATTTCAGATCAGCCGGATTACCTTCTTCATCGAAAATTAATAGGGATTTAAAGGAATGGATGGACTCAGCAACACCAAGTGCCTGGTAATTGAAATCAAGCAGAACACCTTCACCATTTACTGATATATCGATATTTATAACGCTTCTGCTCTCTTCGAAGGGTGAGTAAAGAAATCCTAATGCTGTCTGCAGATCACTTTTGACAATAAGCTTATTGCCTAGACTTTCTCCCTTATTCCCGAACAAATCAATCTCAAATATTTCTTTGTTTTCAGCATATTTTTCGAAAATGATCTCAGAGGTTGCATCGCCAATTAACCATAGCCGCGTATAGCCTTTCTTGCTAAGAGTCTTTTCCTCCCATTCTGGTGCTTCGAACTCATTACTGTTAATAAATTCCGCCCAATTAACCTCAACCATGTGGACTGTATTTTTGTCTTCCTCCAAAGTTTCCACAATTAAAGTAGGTGCAATCCTTTGTGCTGCTAAGCGCCCTATACCCTTGTCTCCTAAAATTACGTTTTCGTCGTCAAGATTTGAATCTCGTTTTTCTTCTTTTTTAAGAGTTGACCCTACTTCAAAAAAGCCTTTTTTCAGAATATCATAAGACATTCCTTTACCATCATCTTCGATAACTACAATTCCGTATGGATTTAAGCTCTTAATTTTTTTCAATAAATTTTCCGAAAGCAACGCTTTACTTCGCTTTTGATCAAATTCATCTAAACTAGAAAGGAACTGAATATATACATTTTCAGCCCCTGCATCATACGAATTTTTAATCAGTTCTGTAATAGCGATTTCATCGGACGTGATTAATTCATAACCTAAATGCCTTAGGATTCTTGGGTTAAACGTAAATTTCATGGGTAATAAGGTAAACTAGCCATTATTATTTAAATGCGCAATTTTCCGCAGCAAAATACAACATTTAATTTTAAAGAACAATCACAACGCACTAAATTAGAAAAACAAGACATAATATTTAAATTTTAATATGTTTTAATAAATTAAACTGTTGTCTAATTTTATGATTACTAAATAACATTTCTGATAATAGGGTACATGGCTTTATGGGATTAAAACTTATTTACAAAAAGAGGAATCTTGTCGAAAATTAAAGCAAAATAATAGCAACATATCGAACGGTTACAAAATCTTTGATTTTACTCTGTGAACGGTATCTTCCAGCATTATTTTCTTAAGATCGCATTCCCACACGGTAATCACCTTCCAGCCGAGTTTGATCAGTGCCTCTTCATTTTTTAAATCCCGCTCAATATTACTGTTTATTTTATTCATCCAGAATTCCGTACGGGTTTTGGGAATAACAAAATATTTACAGTTTTGATGCCCGTGCCAGAAACAGCCGTTAACAAAAATGACGGTTCTGTACTTTTTTAAAACGATATCCGGCTTACCGGGTAGTTTTTTATCATTGATCCGGTACCGGAAGCCTTCCGCAAACAGTCTTTTTCTGAGCAGAATCTCCGGTTTTGTATTGGCACCTTTGATTCTGCTCATGTTGTAACTTCTCTGTTCTTCCGTATGTCTGTCTGCCATGAAGCAATAACGGTATTCTATAGATTAAGCATATCCAGAACTGTGTTTTCCTTATACAGATTCTTAAGAAATCCGGATTTTATTCTGAACTGACTTCTTTTTTTGATGACCGGCCTCGATGATGCATTTTCCATTTTGATGCCCGGATCATAATAAATGTTCCCGGCATCCATCTGCTGCAGGAACAGTTGAAAATCTGTTCCGCTGCCGAGCATAATATTACTTCCGTACTGATACTGCCTTTCCGGCTCCTTTACAGATAGAGACGGCACATAGCATGCCTGACTGTGTTTCCTGGTCCAGTGCAGCAGCATTGATGAGAAACTCCAGGAAGCCGTTTCATTTCCGGCACGGTCTACCAGAGCAATTCGGCCGTCAGTATTACGGATTTTACCTGATTCGCTGTCGAATCCTATCAACTGCATCTCAAGATCCGTTAAACTGTGGCGGACTCCCGCTTTGTGAACGCCTCCAAAATTTATTCTGTCTTCCCGGCCGGTTCTGTCTGCATATCCGTATTTTCTCAGGAATACTTCTGCACCTTCAGACTTATAAACACCTGCTGTAGGCTCTGGGGTCATCAGGGTGATTACCGCCGAGTTTACCCTGGAAAAGTTTGTCACTCCAAACTGTTTTATTTCCCAGCCCAGAAAGTCCGGTTCGGAATATCCGTTCGGTGTGATTCCAAGTTCTGCCTCCAGAGTATATCCACCGCAGTTGGAAGATTCGCACGGCAGAATATTGCCGTTTCTGTCCAGCCTCTTTGACCTGATCCAGCCCTTTTCATGGATGCGGAGCAGTTCATTTATAAGGCGGATTCTGCTGTTCTTAACTGCCGGAAGTTCGATAACCTTAAAGACCCCATGCTGAGCGGCGATTTTTTCTGAACTTAATTCAGCCGCAATCAGTGAATCCGGAGCTGCCACATATCCCAGTATTTTTCCGTCGCCTGTTACTGAAATGAACAGCAGTCTGTCCGGAAGACGCTGCGTCATTAATCCGGAAGGCGCATTTTGGGCCCCTGCCAGAAAGCCGGAAAATCTGACTTCCGGATATTTAGGATAGAGAATCAATTGTGATTTGGGTGCGGGAAATATATTACCGTCTTCACTGATCCAGGAAAAATCTATTTTAGCTTTAAACCTTTCCTTGTTCCAGTCACCAGCCTCTTCATTTATAATTTCAGTGATGGGTAAAATATTCAGAATTTCAAAACTGCCCCCAAGATAAACCTGATTTTTGGAATTGTCATTGGCTGACAGATGTTTTATATAGATCTTTTCGCAGCCGGAGTCTGCAAAAACCGCTTTTAAATTCTGCAGATTCATATTTTAAAGGATAACATTGATGATCTCTTTTCCTACCGCCTGCATCAGTGGGGTTACCACCGAATTACCAAACTGCCTGTACGCCTGATTGTCTGAAACAGGTATGATGAAACTGTCAGGAAACCCCTGAAGCCTGGCACATTCTCTGGGAGTAAGTCTTCTGGGATTCTTTCCTTCCTGAGGAATTAAAATTTCTGCACCGTCCTTATAATACCTGGCGCTCATGGTACGTGATATCCCGTCCAGATCAGTCAGCCCGAAACCGAAACCGTTTCCTTTGGCTTTATGCTTTTTTGCATATTCCTGGAGGTAATTCCACAGTTTATCGGATAATGTGTATTTAGGATCTACCTCTTCTTCCAGAATATCTCTGATTTTAAACTTTATATCCGGCATTTGGGGGAATTCAAAGTCTTCCCTGCCATCATATACATTTCTGTCAAAACCGACAATGAAGATACGTTCTCTGTGCTGAGGGACAAAGTGTTTGCCATCAAGAATTTTGAAGTGGATATTATACCCTATTTCCCTCAATGTCTCTTTTATTACTTTGAATGTATTTCCCTTATCATGAGAGACAAGATTTTTTACATTTTCGAGTAAAAATGCTTTAGGCCGTTTCTGCTTTATTATTCTTGCTACATCAAAAAATAATGTACCCTGTGTTTCGTCCAAAAAACCGTGTGCTCTGCCCAGCGCATTTTTCTTTGAAACTCCTGCGATTGAGAACGGCTGACACGGAAAACCGGCCAGAAGGATATCGTGATCCGGAATATTTTCTTCTGATATCTGCGTAATATCACCAAACGGAACTTTTCCAAAATTGGCATCATAGGTCACCTTTGAAAATTTATCCCACTCACTCGTGAAGACGCATTTGCCTCCCAAATTCTGAAAAGCAAGCCTTATGCCTCCGATACCGGCAAAGAGATCAATAAAACTGAACTTAGGATTTTTGACAGGAGGAAACGGGATGTCCCACTGAATCGGAAGATAGGTCTGAAAGTCGGGTTCCGCAATCAAATTTAATTTATCATGAATTTTATACAGCTGCTTTTCAGCGAATGGCTTATAATACGGCGTAACTCCGTTCTTATGATTATGAAAATAATGCGTGAGATACGCCAGACTGTTTTCAGTATCCTTTAAAACCTCAAATTTCAGGTTCTCTTTTATCTTCGAATATTTTTTGCTCATACTGCACGCAATTTCCGAATAATTTTTTACATTCCCGACTACGGTTTAACTTTTAACAGTTATGTTGGCAATCTCTAAAATATCCCTTTCCAATCACATATAATACCGGAAGGTAGACTTTAATATAACATGCCTTGATATCTGTTCCTTTTACGATAAATTAAAATTCATTAATCATCTCAGCAATAATCTCCACTGCTTTATTCTTACTCAAAATAGTTCCAAACTCCCGTAAAGAATCTTCGTCGGTGTATACGCCATTGCGGTCGTTCCAGCACAGCCAGTCGATCAGTTCAGACCTTGACCATGAGTTCAGTTGGTTATGCAGTTCATCACCTTTCAGTTCCATGATCCTGTAGTAAGGATGACTCAGTTTCTGCTGTTCACTCAGATAGGTATTCATGACTTAACTATTGTATTGGTTATTGAATTCAGTATTTAACAACAGTACTGATAAATTTCAGGTTATCAGTGTTTTATATCTCAAATATAAGAAATATTCACCAGATTTGCAATATAATGAACACCAAAATTAACGCCTTATAATATGCAAACCACTGAACACATAACCCCTGAAGCCTTTATGCAGTTTTCCGAGATACAGAAAAACTCAATCAGCTGACACCCGATGACAGAATTGAGATTTTCAGAACGGTATTACTGGGAAGTTCTGATCTGACGAAAGAGCTGCTGAATGAAATTTTAAAAGATTATTCGGTTGAACATCTGGAAGTCATCGGTTTTAAATCATAGAGATTCTTCACTGTGCTATGCTCCGTTCAGAAATCGAAGATTTGACGTAGTCAATGACAGGGATATCCAGTCTGAAATCTGTCATTGACCATATCGCCTATTCGGTTTCGGAATGGGATACAATGGAGTGAAAAGCTGACCTGACCAAAGAGCTGCTGAATGAAATTTTAAAAGACTATTCAGTTGAACATCTGGAAGTCATCGGTTTTAAATTATAGAGATTCTTCACTGTGCTGTGCTGCGTTCAGAAATCGAAGATTCGACGTAGTCAATAACAAGGATATCTGAAATCTGTCATTGACCACCTTCGGTGTAAAAACCCACAATGAGTAAAAACCTCGAGATTTTAAAAAAATCTCGAGGTTTTTACTTATCTTTGAATTCTATAGCTATTACAAAAATAATGATTGAACCGGCACCTCAGATAGAAAAAACGGACCAGACAATACCGCTTATGGTTAAGTTTCAGATGAATGGAAGTCTGCAGAAAATACAGGATGATTATTTATACTGGGATAAAATAAAATATAAAGCCAAAGACTGCACCCCTTTGGAACTTTGGAGTGCAATAAAGTTAGACAGATTGTTAAAAAGTAAAACCGTGAAATTTCATTCGTATCCCTTTCATTATGTTATAACAGATTATATTCAAAAATCATTACATCAGTTTGACATGCATATCGGTGGAACACTGGGAAGCAACATTGGTATTGCAGAAACTGACAAGACTAAGTTCATGATCAGCTCTATCATGGAAGAAGCTATTTCCAGCAGCCAAATGGAAGGCGCCAGCACAACGAGAAAAAAGGCTAAAGAAATGATTCAGCAGGAGAAAAAGCCGAGAAACAAATCTGAACAGATGATTTTGAACAATTTTATGACCATGAAATATATTGTTCAGCACAAAAGTGAAGATTTAACAGTAGAAAATTTATTATATATTCATCATCTCATTACAAATAAGACCTTAGAAGATTCTGAAGATGAGGGTGCCTTCAGAGAAAATGATGATGTACATGTAGTAAATCATATTGACAGTGAAATTGTACATACCCCACCTTTACAATCTGATCTTAGAATACTCATCAATGATTTATGCCTATTTTTTAATACGGATGGTGAAGAGTTTATCCATCCCATAATTAAAGGCTGCATTATTCATTTTATGATTGGCTGGATACATCCTTTTACAGATGGAAATGGGCGCACTGCGAGGGCTGTATTTTATTGGTATATGCTTAAAAAAGGGTATTGGTTAACGGAATATCTGTCGATCTCCAGAATTATCAAAGATACCAAATCCCAATATGAGAAAGCGTACTTATACACAGAAACTGATGAAAATGATCTGACTTATTTCATAACCTATCATCTTAAGACAATGGACAGATCATTTGTCGCATTAAAAGAGTATATCAGTCATAAGCAGAAAGAAGTGTTTCAGGCCGCGAAGTTTATGAAAATACCGGGAGTGAATGACAGAATGGCACAAATATTAAAAATTATTCACGATGATCAGGATAGAATTCTGAACACTAAAGAAATGGAAGCAAGATTTAATATATCAAATTATACGGCAAGAACCGACTTAAAATCATTAGTGGAATTAGGTTTTTTAGAAATCATCCAAGTAAACAAGCAGAAACAAAACTTTATAAAAGCTGCTGCTTTTGAAAACACCTTAAAAAGGTATAAATTGTAATACAGGAAACATCTTTCAAAAAAATCACGGTACTACAGTCCTCCTACCGAAAGATATCGATTGGAATTTCAAAACTTTTTTCAGTAAACAAACGTAAATCATAAAATCCTGGATCACGGGAGTCTGCATATACCCCAAAGATCCAGCGCGTCACCGGAAAAAGTGAACACTACAGCCGTAATCTGATTCTGAAAATAAAAACCGCCCTTCACAAACCCGGACATCAGGTCCTCACCGTCCAGGAATTCTGCACCTACATGGGCCTCCCCTACGAATCCGTCCAGGAACTCATCATAGACTGAACAAACTCCTCCCATCATTGCGGGGGATGCAGCACAGCAGAATGACGAAGCAAACCTTTGAGCAGATCCTACACGCTCAACACACACCCTTGTCACTCCGGAGGAGCCTCACCGCGGCGAAGCCGTAACGGTGCTATTGCAGCCCTCACCAATCCTCCACTTATTTTTTTTATAATTTCTTTATAAGAGTATGATTAACTTTAACGCCTTGAAATTTCAATCAGATGCATCAGGTGTTAACGAAAAACAGAAAACAATATCTTATAAGCATTGCCATAGTGATGATGGTGTCGGTACTGTGCTTTTCAGTAAAAGAAGAAGTCAATTACAGAACAGTAGCACTCATTCTTTTACTGACTGTTTCGGTAATTGCGATGCTGTTCGATATTTTACCTGTACTTCTGGCTGCATTGCTCAGCGCACTGATCTGGAACTATTGTTTTATTCCTCCAATATTCACAATCCATATCAGCAGTACAGAAGACCTGCTGATGTTTCTTTCCTACTTTTTTGTAGCACTGCTTAACGCTGTACTGAGTTATAAGATAAAGCAGGCAGAGAAAAAAGCCAGGGACAGAGAGGAAAAGGAAAAAACAATCAGACTGTACAATACATTGCTTAATTCCCTCTCTCATGAATTAAGGACACCCATCGCTGCCATTCTGGGAACGGTAGATACCCTCAAAGATAATCTGGATAAATTAAGCAGGGCACAGCAGATTGATTTACTCAATGAAATTGATATTGCAGCCATCCGCCTGAACCGCCAGGTAGAAAATATCCTCAATATGAGCAGGCTGGAAAGTGGCACTCTGAAACCAAAACTTGACTGGTGCGATATGGAGGAACTGATTAACAGTATTATTCAGAAAGCCAATTCAAACAGTACCCATCACATCACATTTAAACTGCCGGAATCCTTACCCCTTTTTAAACTGGACATCGGTTTTACCGAACAGATTCTGATGAACCTTCTCCACAATGCGGTGCAGTACACCCCTACCGCTACAGGCATAACAATAGAAGTTACCCCCCAATCCCAAAACTGTATGATTACAGTAAAAGACAGCGGACCGGGAATTCCGCCAGAAGAACAGCTCTTGATTTTTAATAAATTTTACAGAGTTCCGCATACCAGACCCGGGGGCAGCGGATTAGGGCTCTCTATAGCAAAAGGATTTGCCGAAGCACAGAACGGCACCCTGATAGTAGAAGAAAATTCAGGGGATGGAGCTGCATTTACCCTAAAAATACCTGCCGAAACCTCCTATTTAAACAATTTGAAAAATGAATAGAAGTGAAATATTAATTATTGATGATGAACCTCAGATCCGTAAACTTCTGGAGATTACCTTAGAAAGTAATAATTACAGAACATATCATTCAGAAACCGGTAAGCAGGGGATTCTGATGGCAGCCAGTCACCCGCCCGACCTGATACTGCTGGACTTGGGACTGCCTGACAGAAGCGGACACGAAGTTCTGAAGGAACTGAGACAGTGGTACAATAAAGCCATCATTATTTTATCCGTACAGGATAACGAAACCGACATTGTAAATGCACTCGACAACGGTGCTACGGATTATTTAACCAAGCCATTCCGTACTGCAGAACTGTTGGCCCGGATGCGCTCTGCCATCCTGAGACATCAGACAATTGAAAACAATGAGAGTGTAATTACGGTCGGAGAATTAGAAATAGACCTTACCGCCAGAATATTAAAGAAAAACGGTGAAATCGTGAGACTGACTTCCACAGAATATAACCTGCTGATCCTGTTCGCAAAACATGCAGGCAGCGTTTTAACTCACCAGTATATTCTCAAAGAAATATGGGGAATCGGCAACCAGACAGAAACCCAATATTTAAGGGTTTTTGTAGGTACATTGAGGAAAAAGATCGAAGATCATCCTAACCAACCCAAACATATTATAACAGAAAATGGGGTGGGTTACAGGTTTCAGTAACACGCCTGCATTTCGCGCGCTTACACCGAAAGCAGGAAGGCTGTTCCTTAACAGTTCATTATAGGCAGTCTTTATATTTTCTTTATACCCCGGCAGGCAAACTTTATATTTTCTTAACGGGATGTAGTGCAACTTTGTATAGAAAATCAGAAGATAATGTCTATACAGAAAAATTCAGTTACATCAGTCAGCAACCGCACCGTAATAAATAACCACAATACCGTAACATTCGCTACCTTACTGGTTGCACTGGGTATTATCTATGGCGATATCGGTACCAGTCCGCTGTATACCTTCAAAGCTATTATTGGCAAAAGAGAAATATCGGATGCATTGGTATTGGGTGGCGTATCCTGTGTGTTCTGGACACTGGTGCTGCAAACCTCCGTGAAATATGTCTGGCTTACACTTAAAGCAGATAACCAGGGTGAAGGCGGCATATTTTCACTGTATTCCCTCGTCAGGAGATACGGAAAAAAACTGGTTATCCCCACAATGATAGGGGCGGCTGCATTATTGGCAGACGGGATGATTACCCCCGCCATTTCTGTAACCTCAGCGATAGAAGGCCTGGAAAAGATTGAAGGCCTGGAGCACATCCCGGTAGTGACCATTGTAATTGGCGTAATTTCAGTAATATTTTTTGTACAGCGCTTTGGTACCCATACCGTAGGTAAAGCATTTGGCCCCGTTATGACGGTATGGTTTGCTGTACTGCTGGTCATAGGAGTATATCAGATCGCACAGGCTCCATCGGTAGTGCGTGCATTAAACCCCTACTATGCTTATGAACTGTTAACACAGTATCCTCATGGATTCTGGATTTTGGGTGCTGTATTTTTATGTACAACAGGAGCAGAAGCGCTATACTCCGATTTAGGACATTGCGGCAGAAATAATATCCGCATTACATGGGGATTCGTAAAAATATGCTTAATCGTGAATTATTTAGGACAGGCTTCCTGGCTCTTAAATCACGCTGGTAAAAACCTGGACGGGCGGAACCCGTTCTTTGAAATGATGCCGGAATGGTTCCTCCTGCCGGGGATATTAATTGCCACGATGGCCGCCATTGTTGCTTCTCAGGCGCTGATCAGCGGATCATTTACTTTAATAAATGAAGCCATTAACCTCAATTTCTGGCAGCGTGTGGGAGTGAAGCAACCCTCAGAGACCAAAGGTCAGATTTACATCCCCAGTGTCAACAGTCTGTTGTGGATCGGGTGTGTACTGATGATTCTCTATTTTCAGGATTCATCCCGGATGGAAGCAGCCTACGGACTGGCGATTACGCTGGCAATGATCACCACAACCGTTCTGCTGTCATATTTTCTGTTGTTTAAACTGAAATGGAATAAAACGTTGGTTTTTATTTTTCTGGCTGTATTTCTCATGATTGAGCTTTCATTCTTTGTTGCAAATATTGTTAAGTTTCAGGAAGGCGGTTACATTACCGTTATTGCGGGTGGAATAATTTTCTTTGTGATGTATGTAAGCTATTTTGCAAGAAAAATAAATAATACATACACCAAATTTGAAGACCTCGGCAGATATGCCCATAAAATTGCTGAACTGAGCAACGACGAAAGCATTCCTAAATTTACCACCCACCTGATTTATCTGACCAAAGCGGACAGGCGCGACCAGATAGAATCAAGAATTATTAAGTCTGTCTTTGATAAAAAACCCAAAAGAGCAGATGTATATTGGTTTTTCCATATTAACCGGACAAGTCATCCCTACACTTTGGATTATGAAGTATCTGAGTTGGTAGATGATAAAGTAATTAAGATTGTACTGAATATCGGATTTAGAATCCAGCCGAAAACGGAATTATATTTTGAAAAAATTATAGACGATTTAATAGCCAACAAAGAGCTGAATCTCCATTTGCGTAATAATGGAAGTACGAAATATAACCTTTCCATCGATTTTAAATTTATTGTGCTCCAGGCATATCTTTCTGTAGACAACGAATTTACCGTTAAAGAAAGTGTAACTTTAAAATCCTACTTTTTCCTGAAGCAGTTCGCACAAAAAGACGAAGAAGCTTTTGGTTTGGACAGAAACGATGTTTTGGTGGAACATATTCCGTTAGTTTACCAGCCGGTCAGGGAGTTCAGTCTGATTCGTAAAATCCGACACGACTGAATATAATAACCATTCCCCTCCTCCAGAGGGGTGTCATCCGCCCTGGCGGAGGACGGGGTGGTTTTTCGCCAGAGAAAACCTAAAGTTCTTTGTATCCCTACCTCCTACAGAAGAACCGCATATTCCCCCTGTCATTGCGAGGAAGCATGACGAAGCAACCAAGGGGTGACCTTACGGCTTTGCTGTAAGGTCGGGGTGGTTTTTCGCCGGAAGAAAACCTAAAGTTTATATCCCTCCCTCCAACAGAAGAACCGCGTATTCCCCTCCTCCGGAGGGGTGTCATCCGCCCTGGCGGAGGACGGGGTGGTTTAAGCACGGGAAAAAACCCAAGCTTCTCATTATCCCTCCCTCCTACAGAAGAACCGCATATTCCCCTCCGCTGGAGGGGTGTCATCCGCTCTGACGGAGGACGGGGTGGTTTTAGCACGGGAAAAAACCCAAGATGTTTAAAGCCCTGTTCTGATCACAGGTGGAGTTCAGTAACCTCCAAAAAAAAAGAGCAGGAATAATTTTCCTGCTCTTATAAAATGTGGTCTTCTGTTACAGCGCCGGTTTAAATCTCATCATCACGACGTCTCCCATTAAAAATTCCAGTTTTCCGTCAGTGAGTCTGTAACGGTCAATCTGTTTCATTGTTTTGCGGAAAACAGCTTCCCCATCTCCACAATACATCATTGTTGAGAGTTCAGGATCAGCAAAAGAGATCATATTCCCCTGAAGGGTAAATCGTGTAGAATACCCGTTGCAGCCACTGTTTCCGGTGATCATATCCGAACCGGCGGTGAACTGAATTTTAGGTTTCATATCGGGAAACAATCCCTGGAAAGTAATTCTTGGTCCTGTGATGTATTCGAGTTCCCAGGCATTGGCATATAACGTCTGATCCTTCGCGATATTCGTACTGCAGGAAATTAAAAATAACAAAAGGACCCCAAGGAGTAATAAAAGCTGTTTCTTCATAATAAGTAATGGTACATTGATTTTCATAGCTGCTCTCACGCAATAACCGTGCTAAAGTCCTTTTAATACTCAAATATCTGCACCGTAATCATTATTTACAAAACAGGTCATTTATCGGCAGTCTTTTAAAGCCATGCGCATGAAAAACCGGCGCCGGCAGACGGGACAGATGGGGACATAATGCAGCATGCGGTACCTGAAATCCGGAAATTCCGTGGTTTTGCCGGGGAGGTTCTGTGCGGCTTATTCGGTGATGACAGGAACTCCCATTTTATAACGTTCTACAGCTACCAGATTCCCTTTTCCGTCATAATGCTCTATTTCACCGTCGGGAACCGGGTTGCGGTCCGGTCCCATTACGTAATTCATGACCGTTTGAATAACGCCGTATTCGTCATAGTATTTCCATTCCCCATCCTGTTTTCCGTCGGATAAACTGCCGGTTTGGGAGCGGTTGCCATTGGGATGAAAGAACTCCCATACCCCCTGTTTATCTCCTCCCATGCCCCCGTAAAAACCTTTTGCCCCCAGCTTGCCATTCTCGTGGTAATATTTCCACAGGCCGGTCTGCGATCCGGTCTGATAGTTACCCTCCGACTGCATTTGGCCATTATCATAAAACGTTTTCCAGAGTCCTGTCTGAAATACGGGTTTGCCGAATGTTCCCTTCTGCACCCGTCCTTCGCTTCGGAGTTTTCCATTTTCATAATACTCTTTCCAGACGCCTGTCGGTTCGTTGCGGTCATTAAAATAGGTTTCGCGCTCTACCATTCCGTTTCCGTAATAGAACAGCCGTTTTTCGTTTTCCTGTGCATCTGCCGCTGTACCAAAACCTATGAGGACAGCGAAGAGCAGTGTTTTGAAAGGGGAAGATATTTTCATGTTTATTTTAATTGAAAGATGATACTTTTTCTTTGCCTGGTCAGCTTGATTGTGGTCCCGTCCGTGCGCGCTAATACCGTAAGGGAATTCAGTGGTCCCGAGGATGTCAGCTATTGGTCTGCAAACTGTACGGTCATCATTTCCGCTGATTGTGATTAACCCGCCCTGCTGCCGGGCCGAACTATCCATAGTACCGCCGCGGTCTCACGGCCTGTCCGCTTCCGGAAATACTCCGTCAGAAATTCACTTTAAATGCGAATCCAACGGCATTGGTCTGCTGGTGCCTGAATACTGCAGGGGTAAAACCGAATGTGAGGTCCGTATTGGACTTAATCAGACTGAGTTCCTTTACCGCATTCCTGTAGTCTCTTCCTCTTGCGGTAAATCCCCGTGCTGCAGAGATGATTCCGACAAGTCCCAATGTACCTCCTACCCCATATGCGCCCGCAAGGTATACATCCTTCATACCGAGATCTGTACCTTCCGCTTCCGGCTCATCTGCGGAGAGGGAGTTCAGGAGGAAATAAGCTCCGGCTCCTCCCGCAATATAAAGGATACTGCTTAAAAAATTTCCTGCACGTTCATGGTCTGTTGTCGTGATAATCTGTTGAAAATGATTGATCAGCCCGTCAGTGGCGGCCTGACTTCCGAAGGTTACCCTTTTATTTTTCATGTATTCTACGGGGTTACCGGAGGACAGTAAATACTGTGCCTGAATCATGTGGGCAATCGCGGTCTCATCCCCCTGGTCAGCCCATTTTTCGTATTGGCGTACAATTTTATAGGCTTCGGCATCTCTCTGCTCCCTGCGTAGCTGGTCACGCTCATATCTGCGTTCTTTTTCTCTGGCATCGTTCATCATGGCCTGTGCAAACTGGTTAGTCACCCCGGTCACCGCCTCCTCTAACTGTCTGTTCGCGGCCTGCTGCTGCAGCCTGTCCCTTTCCAGCTGGGCCAGTACACGCTCTGTTTCTTCCCGCTTCAGTTGTTCGTCCGGTACCTGTCGGGATTCTTCCTGCGGGGAAGTGGTTCCGCTGCCGGAAACCGGACCTGCTGCCTGTGAAATCTGAGTAAAGCCTGTTTCTGTCGTCTGATGTACACTTCCGTCGGCTCTTTTAATAAACGGAATACCGTTGCTGCGGAATACCTGTACATATTCGCCGTTAACCTTCACTTTTCCGGATACTGCGTCCTGGGAAGCGTTATCGCTCTGTGGCAAACCGGCTGAAGCAGCATTTTCAGACTTAACGCCAGTACTTGACGTGACATTTTTCTGAGTCCCCACTGTATGCTCCCCTTCCGCATTTCTTTGCTGCGTCAGTTCATCATCCTGCTTTTTTTTCTGCAGGAGCTCCTCCTGTTTCTTTCTTTTCAGTTCAGCAGCTGCACGGTCTTTTTCTGAGAGATTCTCAATGCTTATAATCCGGTAGCTTACCGAAGAAATCATACTGTAGAGCGTACTTCCCGACTCTTCTTTACCCATCACCCGCCAACTCTCTTTTGCACACGCACTTTCTGTAAGACGTACCGCAGACCCAATGCCGTCGGTAGCATAAGGTTTTCCTACGGTTTGGGAAGGTGCTATCGTTATTCCGTCACCGAGGGGGCCGAGTGGATGTTTTTTCTGAGTTCCACAGGTCAGCACTGCCTCATACTCCAGATGAACTTTCAGCTTGTCGGAGGTATTGTTTTTTACGGTGATCCGGTAATCCTGGGTCATGGCACCGAACGCGCTGTTCTTCTCCTGATACATCAGCGTAACGTGTATACGGGGATCCTGCTGAGTAACGGGAATAGTGACCATATACCGCTGTCCGGATACCGGAGTTGTCTGAAGCAGCAGAATAACCAAAAATAGTTGAAGTGTTCTCATAATATGTAGCATTTCAGTTTTTAAACTTTTCGAATAGTGGGATGGTGTAAATTTCTTTCCCGGGAATGTTACAAAACTCTGAAAATTAGGATGTTCATAAAATACCGCTTTAGGGGTAAAATGACTAAAAAATATTATATTTACTGCATAACTGATAAGATATGGCGAAAAATACTGAGTATGCTGATGAAACGGAACATCCGCTTTTGAAGGTCTGGAACCGTCATCCCGGTTTTCTCCAGAGTAAAACCGAAATCTACCGGGCGCCTTCCATTGAGAAAATTATTGCAGAGATTTTCTCAGTCGGCGAACATTATTATTATACGCTGCACATGACCGACAGCAGCATCAGCAGTCATCATCCGAACCTTCTGAAAATGCATGGATTTGCAAATCCGCCCACTCATCTTGGCGACATTATAGGACTGATTCATCCAGATGATATGACGTTTGTAGAGGAAGCCGAGCTCATGACGGTAGAAAAAATCAGGGAAATCGGCTTCGAACATATGATGCAGCTT
The DNA here is from genome assembly GCA_015999765.1 of Flavobacteriia bacterium. Lineage (GTDB taxonomy): Bacteria > Bacteroidota > Bacteroidia > Flavobacteriales > Weeksellaceae > Kaistella. The sequence goes on along the minus strand of JAECQR010000002.1, from coordinate 560,882 downwards.
AAATCGAGCTATTGCTTTAGGTTGCGGATGGCTTCCGGAGCTTACGAAATGTTCCATCACCAGTCGGTGCATACCCTTAAATCCGAATCAGGACATCTGCTTGAGGCGGTAAATATCCATACGAATATCAATCATCTCGCACCCAGGAACAACTATCATGTTTTGGTTTCCGGAATCGGCGGAAGGAATGATTTCCACCAGATGCGTTGGGCAAAGCGACATAACGACATGGCAGAAACGCAGCCACTTTCGAAAAGAGAGCTTGAAATCGTTGCGCTTCTTGCTAAAGGTCTTAATACCAGGTCCATTTCGGAAAAACTGTACATTTCCCAGCACACGGTTAAAACCCACCGGAAAAACATACTGTCTAAAACCCAGTGCAAAAATAGTTCAGAGTTGATTTGCCTGGCTTTTGAGCAGGGTTACGTGTGAAAGTTATTCCTGTTCCGTACGCTTGCTCTGTGCAGTTTAAAACGTTTCCTCCGTGCTTAACCAAATAAAAACCGTGGATTTTAGAGATTCTTCACTGAATTCTGCCCTGCTCCATTCCTTTCAGAAATCGGAGTTTCGACCTGGTCAGTGACAATGTGCTGGCTTTAGGAGAACAATGTGGGGTATTGAGTCTGAAATACGTCATTCTGAACGGAGATTCGAGGTAATTGGTGGGTAATATACCCCCAGAAATATTCCGACACAGGGTCCCGAACCGAGGTGTTTAAATCTTATACAGACCTCTATCCAGTGATCTCTCGCAGTTGATGCGGACTTTACCTGTCTGCTTCCAGTCAGCAGGATGCGGGAACTGCCATTATAAGTTTGGCAAAATGCTCTCACTTGCCAAAGTTCGATACGCCATGAAAGTTCTTTGGAAAAGTTCCTAAAATGGGAGTGAGTCTACAGGATACCCCTCCTTCCGGCATCCATCACCCATCACTTCGACGGTCTCTTATAAATTTCAATCGTATCAACTTTCAGCCTGGCTTTCAACCAGTTCTGCAGCGTTTTGGTCTGCTCATCACTGAGTGCATTCCCGCTTTCATACATGGCCACGGGAATCAAGGATGCGCTGTCGCTGTCAGAAAGAATTTCCTGCTTTGATGCGGAAAGTGATTGAAGCTCCGGAATGATGGCTTTGGCTTCTCTGTAAAGATTATCGGTCTTAAAAACGTATTTATCCACTTTCGCATTGAGTTCTGCTGCGACTTTCGAGACATCGTTTGCCACTTCATTATTCTGGATTTTCGAAGCCTGGGCAAGAAAAGCGCTGTCCTGCCGGATCACGAGGCGGGTATCGGTAATTCCGAATGCAGCCAGTTTTCTTTCTTCCTGCCTGATCTGCTCAGAGGTAAATTTACGGGTAAGAAAAGCAAGTTCTATACGCCTGGGACTGGTGTTATAGAAAGTCTTGCGGTACACAATGGTATTTCCCTTATCCTCAAACTCTTTGGTGATGAAAGTGGAGACCTGTTCATAAAATCTTTGCTGCTCTAAGAAACGGTAGGCAAAATAAACGCTGGGAATAATCATTAATAGCGTGACAACGGTAATCCAGGTGCGGACCCTGGATTCCTTTTTTTTATCTACAAATTCTGCAGCCGGGTATTTTAAATATTTTACAATAATGAAGGTGGCAATACAGATAAAAACACAGTTAATGGCATATAGAAACATGGCGCCGGCAAAATAAGACAATTCACCGGTTGCCAGACCATATCCTGCAGTGCAGAGTGGTGGCATCAAAGCGGTCGCAATGGCCACTCCGGGAATCGGGTTTCCCTTTTCAACCCTGGTTACAGCGATCACTCCCACCAGACCGCCAAAGAAAGCAATGAGCACATCGTAGATATTCGGCGCCGTCCTGGCCAGAATTTCAGACTGGGCTTCTTTGAAAGGCGTCAGCAGAAAATAGAGCGAGGACACCAACAGACCTACCAGCGTAGAAATAAGCAGGTTTTTCAGCGATTTCCTCAGGAGCGCGGAGTCATAGATGCCTAATGCAAAGCCCGCCCCTACAATAGGTCCCATCAGCGGAGAAATCAACATCGCACCAATGACAACAGCGGTGGAATTTACATTAAGCCCAATGGAAGCCACCATGATGGCACACGCGAGAATCCAGAAATTGGAACCCGAAAAAGAAATGCTGTTGCGTACATTTTCCAGGACTTTTTCTTTGCGCTCTTCGCCGTTGTGGAGGTTAAAAAGTTTGTTCATATCAACAGTGAAATATCCGCAAATTTAATTCATTATTCTTTATACCATTTGAGTTCCTGAATATTTGCAGGCATAGAGATGCCAGTGGAGAGCAGATTGATTTTTACCTGATCGATCATTTCGCTGCGGATCATCAGGGCATCCCGGCGGTAATCTTCCGCGTCTACCCAAAAAAACACTTTGATGTTGACTGCATTGGTGGCAAGCTCGTCGGTAAGCACGAAAGGCTCATGGTCGGGGTCCCGCAAAGCCAGACGGTGTTTTTTAATGGTCTCTAAAATAATATTTTTAGCGCTGTCGATATCATTTTCATAGGCAATACCCACCATAAACTCCATACGGAAAAAGCCGTCTTCGGTGAAATTGAATACGGGCTTTCGGATGACATCACTGTTCGGGATATACACCACTTTACCGTCGAAAGTTTTAAGTTTGGTGTATCGGAATTCCATTGCTTTCACCTTACCGAAAATATCACCGATGCTTACCGTATCATCCAGATTAAAAGGCCGGTTAAAGGAAAGGATGATCCCTGATATAAAATTCTCGCCAACATCTTTAAAGGCGAAACCCAGAATTACCGCAGAAGCCCCTGCCGCCGTTAAAAGTCCGGTGGCGATACCGTCCAGTCCTGCAATTCTTAGGGCAAACATAATAACGACCGTTATAAAAACAAGTTTAATGGCTTTCACCAGAAAATTGGTCATCAGTGGGTCTCTGGATTTACCTCTGATCGTGTTACGGGCAATATCTGATATTTTATTGGCTACGAAAGTTCCAATGGCAATGATGAGTATGGCCATCAGGATTTCGGGCACCCGGTCTATAAAACTGTTCCAGCTTTCCTGAAAGGATTGTAAAAGTTTGTTGGTTTCCATATTTCTTTTTATCGTACCGCAATGCAGGGATTAATCAGTGATACCATGCCCTTGAAGAACTGATGGTTTCTGTCACATGATTACTCCCGCGCCAAACCTACGCAAACTGCCTGCCATACTTCATGGTGAATGCAGGCATCCGGAGGCCACTGGACCTGAAGTCAATTCATCAGCTCCGGCAGCCCCCGGTCCGGTCACTTTTTTATGGACGTACCTTCCCGTTTCTTACATTGTGTTCCTTTGGTTTTTCCGCTTCGATATGGGTTAGGGTAATAAGTCCAAAGGAATCAAAATTTGAATCCACTTTCGTTGAAATCCCCGTATGTCTTAATTTCAGACTTTCGGGCTTTTGTCGGTAAAACAGGTCTGTTCTGCTTTTTGAATGGTGTGTTGAACTGTTATTTTTCATAAATATTGATATTAATTATTAATCGAATTTTTTCTGTACGTATCTGGCGTAAGACCGGTACTTTTCTTAAAATACTTTCCGAAGTGCGAATTGTCTGTAAATCCCAGTTCCAGAGAGATCTGTCGTACCGAGAGATCCGAATGCAACAGGAGTCTTTTTGCTTCGAGTATGACCCGGTTTCGAATGACAGTCCCTGCAGGTTTCCCAAGTGACTCCTTTACAAGGGCATTCAGGTAATTTGCCGTTATCGACAGCTCGTGGGCGTAATCACTTGTTGTTTTAAGTTCCCGGAAATTCACATTCACCAGTTTCTTGAACGCATCAACCAGCATACTTTTGTGGTCGGTCCTGCTGCTTGCCGGGTTGGAATTTTCCGCTATGCGCTCCATTTTTAAAACACAGGTCTTCAGCAAAAGACAGATCACCTCTTCCGAAAACTTTTCAGATTTTTTAAACTCATGTTCAATATGCCCGCAGACGGAGAGCCAGGAAGAGAAATCTTCTTCCTCTATATCAACGTAGGTAGGCAGGATTTCCAGCGCCGTGTCACTCCTAATGTCACTGTTACCGGTATAAATAAGGTTATAAAACGACTTTGAAAACAGAATAATTTTCCCGTGGATTGGCCCGTCTAACTTCCAGGAATGAATCTGGTCATAATTGATGAAGAACAGCCGCCTGGGTTTGATTTCGTACTCTTCAAAATCTATAATATGCGAACCCACGCCATCAATGGTGAGCACAAAGGTATAAAAGTCGTGCCGGTGTGATTTTGTAAGATGTTCCGCATCCTTCAGAAACTGTTCAAAGGAGTAAAAATTGAAATCTACCACATGCTGGGGAGTCTTCTTGATGTTCTTTATGGAGTATTTCCTTGGAGGACTGGTGTTTTTCATCGGTATCATACACTTAGGATGCAAAGATAAAATATACCATAAAATAAATAATGGTATATTTTACCGCTACCGTGTGATGATTTATTTAATATGATGAAAAAATATGAAGATCGGAGATGTTTTTATTGGATTTAGGCAGGATTTAATTGCTCACGACCGGTTTTTACGGTTTTCTTTTCTACATAGTCGGAATTCATCAGACTCAGCAAACCCATATAATTGATATTGAACGTTATAAAATCCCCCACCTTATAATTCCGGTGGGCATCTTCAATATCCAGCACCAGCATATCCGAACTGCCGCCTACAATTTTCAGGGATTCATCTATGGGCTTCAAATCCTTAAGATTCATTTCAAGAAGCCCTACATCAATAATAGCCCGTTTGCTGGTGGAATTTTTCGGCTCAACGCTGAAGTCTTTCTTTTCACCGGTAAGGTTATAGCCTAACTTCCCTTCCGGAATATTGGGTTTTTCTTTAATCTCAATAATTTCAGCATGAAGTTTAAATACGTCCTGGCACATTCCCTCAATATCAGAATGATCATAAACATTGGTTCCAAAAAACAACGTTTCGCCCACCCGGAAATGGTTGATATATTCCGGCATTTCCCCACTCATGATCAGGGGAATGGCGACCGAGGCACCACCGGAAATATAGGGAATTCTGATCCCGAACATCTCTTCAAGCTCCTGCCTGCATTCATAGAGTTCCCGCATTTTTTCATCATCGGGCAACACCCCGTTCATACAGGTTAAATTGGTCCCGATCCCTACAATTTCAATATGGGGAAGGTCTTTTACTTTTGCGAAAAAATCCAGAAGCCGCTCCCTTACGACACCTTCCCGCAACTCGCCCATTTCGATCATGATCACTGTTTTATGTACGGTATTAAGCGCAGCAGCTTTACGGGACAAAAGCGTGAGGGTATTGATTTCGGTATTAAAACTTACGTCAGCATAACTGAGTACATCCTCCACGAACGTAAAAGGTACAGGTTTTATATAAACAGTCTGCGCTTCCGGGGAAAGCGCTTTAATCTTTTTAAGGTTGGAAATCCGGGAATCGCAAAATTCTTCGATCGGGAGCGACAGCACTTCCTGAAGAAAGGTTTCGTTACCGCAGAGTACCTTGGTAACAACGCTCCATTCGATATTTTTTTCTGAAAAAAGTTTCTGCAGAAAATTGAAATTGTGTGTAAGTTTATCTTTATTTAAGGTGACAATTGACATGACATTATTTTACAAGCCTCATCTCCAGATATTTTGAACTGAAGCCCAGTTTTTCGTAAAGTTTCTTCGCAGGATTATCCGGTTCGCAGTGCAGTGCGATACTGCCGTCGCAAACTTTCACCGTTTCTTCCATCAGTCTTTTGCCGATGCCCATTCCCCGGTACTCATGATGGGTGGCAATATACACCAGAATATTTTCGGGGATGTATCCGGACATTCCGGTTTTGTTAACGACCACAGCACCGGTGACCACATCATCCTGCTGTGCCACCAGAAGATACCCGCCTTTGCTCCCGGACGTATCTGAAACATAATCCAGAGCAAGCGAAATATCCTCATAAGAATCGCCGTACTGCTGCAGGTGCTCCTCCAGAAATAAAGCAATTTCATTTCTGTAGGATTGAGGGATCAGGGTGTTTGAAAATTTTATAATTTGCATTGTGTATTTTTAAATTAAACCGGGAACATTGGATAAGGAATGGTAACAAATTGTGCCAGGGCATCTTCTGGCTTTTTCTTTCTGTAGAATAAAACCGGGATATCAGATTTATAAATGATATTTTCGGTGAAGTTGTTCTGGAAGATTTTTGCCAGCGGTTTTTCGGTCGTTACATTTACCGCCACCAAATCTGCGTTACAGCTTTTACAGGCCTGAAGAATCCGGTCTTCGGCATTGGCGGCAATCGACACTTCCTGCAGGGCATAATCCACCTTCTGCCTGGCGAGTTTTACTTTTAAGAATTCAATGGTATTGCTAACCGAGAGCAAAGAGTTGTGGATTTTATCTGAAGCAATACCGAGGAGGCTGATCTTTGATTTGTTCCGCTTTGCAATAGGCAAAACAGGTTGCAGTTTGGAAATTACACCCTCAGTATCCCTCACAGGAAACAGCATGTGCTGAAATTCATGTTTCGTACAGTGATACGGTACGGAAATTACAGGAACAAAAGTATTGGTAATAATCTCGTAGGCGTTGGAACTGATAAATCCCGGACGTTTTTTAGGATAATCTACTCCAAGAACTATAAGATCTGCCGATTTTTCAACGGCATATTCCGTTATACTGCGGGCAACCGAGCCCGCCGCAGCGTATGTTTCTACCTGCGTGCAACCAGCATGTTCCAACTTTTTCTTTACCTGATCCAAAAGATTTTCAGAATTGGTCAGCAGCGTATTATCGTGATAATAAAACTTGCCGATTCCGGCACTTCCTGTACCCAGTAAACTGGATTTCACCACATTGATTAAGTGAATATTCGCTGAATGTCTTTTCGCGATTGCTATGGCAGCTTTTAGAAAATTTACATTATTTTTACTAAAGTCTACTGGAATTACAATATTTTTTATTTCATTCGTCATCATTATTATTTTTACCTTGCAAAAGTAAAATATACCACAGAGAAAGAATGGTAAGAACTGTTTTGGTCGTGGTATATCTTAGGGCAAATGGCACCATGAGCGCATATTTCACCTTCAATCCTCTTGAAATTTTATGAAGAGAACTGGAATTGAGCATTTTTAGTGCAATGTTTTTTTGACCATAAAATCACGGATACGCTATCGCTGTCGGAAAGTATTTTCCTGCGTTGATGCTGAAAGTGAACTTTACTCAGCAGGACGCGGTAACTGCCATTGTTATAGCGTTGCCAGAATGCCTCAAACTTTGCCAGGTTTTATACGCCATGAATTTACTTTGCCAAAGTTCTTTAAATGGGGAATAAGTCTACCATATATCGTTAATTTTCCGTAAGATATCCTGAAATCTGTGTCAAAACAACTCCACTTTGCCAAAGTTCTATACGTCGTGAAAGTACTTTGGCAAAGTTCACCTGAACTTTTGCCAGCAGGATGCGGTAACTGCCATTCTTATAACTTTGGCAGAATACCTCAAACTTTGCCAAAGTTATATACGTCATGAAAAGTATCTTACCCCATCAACTTTGGAACGGTTTTTAGTGCAGATTTAAACAGGCTGCACAGCCATTTATCTTTTTACAGCTAACTTTTAACAACAGCACCATGGAAATCAATATTAATGGTTTTGAATATCACAGAGACGAAGTTTTGGAAGCTTTAAAGAATAAAGGCTACCTGATTTTTAAACAGAAATTTTTAAGAAAACAGCAGATCCGGGACGCTGAGACCGAAGAAAACGAAATCTATGCCCTGAAAGGACAGGATCTTCCCGGCGAAAGCACCAAATGGCACCACGTCGCGTGTCGTGAATTCAAAAGATTAGTCGCAAAGCCACCACTTTCCTGATCTCTGCTACCTGCAGTCCCGGATCCCGGGGCGCTTTTACCGTGTGGCTTCAGACATTTCCCTGCTTTTTAATGAGATAAAAATCACGGTACTACCGCCCTCCTACCGAAAGATATCCATGGAGATTTCCAAACTTTGTTCAGCAAAGAACACGAAACCATGAAACCCGGGATCACCAGAATCTGCATTTACCCCAAAGACATCCAGCGCGTCACCGGAAAAAGCGAGCGCTACAGCCGCTATCTGATCCTGAAAATCAAAAGTGTCTTAAATAAAGAAAAACATCAGGTGATCACTGTACAGGAGTTCTGCACTTATATGGGAATTCCCTATGAATCCATGCGGGATATCATGAGATACTGACCATTTACACATCAGCTTTCACCAAAAGGAATGAGCATAAGATGTAACTGTGGCAGAAGGTTTTTCTATTTCAGTTCGATATCCAGTTGTTTTCCGTTTGCCATTGCTTTCTTATCTAATTGGGAACCAACGACCAATCCTATAGCCATTCCGATCGGTAATCCAATGGCCAGTAAACCGATATTTCCCAAACTTAAGCCGAATGCGACCCCTAACGGTAATCCAAAAGCAGACATTCCCAGAATCATCCACAAATTTCTATAGTAATTTTTTGGAACAAGTTTTAATTCTTTTTCAAGGAGGGTAATAATTTTATTTTGCTTCTTTTTTAATAAATGTAAAAATGAACGGCCAAGGAATGGTGACGAATTTAATGCGGTAATGTCACCATTAATTTTTTCAGCAATATCGGTTGGAAGCTCTCTATCATGAAGCAATCTGATTAAATTATTAAATTGTTCGACAGCATTTGATATTTTGTGATGGCTGTTGTCATTTTTATCCAGTTGAAGTAATTCCATATCATGTTTTAAAAATTCTCTTAAGGTTAGGTCTTGCTGTTGGCGGGGATTGTTACTACAGGTCATTGTAAATATAACAAATTGAACAATGCGCGAAAATCTTTATGATCATTTTTATATCCAAGGCGTCTGTCTGACTTTTTTCCAAAGTTGTTTTTTGTTGTCTGATTTGGGCATTAAAATGATTGGGCTGTCTGTTTCGTCAGAACTTGCGGTAATATACAATTCAGTTTCTTTTAGTCGGATTAAATAAGTGTTGTCCGTTTGCTTTAAAAATTCCCAATGTTGGAGTTTTGTTCCGCCCAAACTTTGTTGCCATAAACCAACTCCATTGAGCTTTTAAAAACCGCTGTGCTTGCCGCCGTAGGAGGAGTCTCCAGCTACCTCTTCACTCTGGCGGTAAAATTTCTGCTGATCCGTTTCAGAATTATGATCACCTCTGCCAAAGGTTTGCCAATCAGGGCACTGTCGGTATCATTAAATGTTAAACAGCCTCAGTTCTCTGAAACCCGACCTTTTGTCGGGGGGCAACTGAGAAGGAGATTGTTGAGTTCGGATCTTTTAGAGTAGAGCATTGAATAAAAACAGTTTAACAGGATTAAAACATCCTGCAGCGCACTGCGTTGATGACAAAAAGGAAAGCGGGACCGTAAAGTCCCGCAATCCCACCTACCACAAAAAACACTACGGTTTCCAGAAACTCCACACAGTTCCGTTAAAAACCGCCAGCTGATGTGTAGCAGTGTCATAAGCCATCATTCCGGGTGCCGGGTTTTTGATGGTAAGATGCGGGCTTGGCATTTTCGGTAAAACCATTGCTTTATCGGTATCGGTAAGTACCAGAATTCCTGCGGTAGTATCTGCAGCTGCGTTTGCTCCTATGGCTGTTTTTACTTGTGCTCCCTCTGCTTTGCCGTCCTGTAAAGAACTGTCTATCGGGAAGAAAGAATTTAACCGGGTTCCGTTTGATAAAAGGGGCAGCGCTCCTGTTAAAGATGACCAGGCTCCATTTCTCCTGTATTTTACTTTGCTGTCTGAAAGGTCTAAAATAATGGTACCATCTGCCACCGTTCCCTGCATCCCTCTGTACCCCGCTCCTGTGGAGGCGTTGTAGGTTGTAGGTTGGTTACTCACTGTTGAGGTCCAGGGCAACACCAAACCTTTGGCGTTATCTGCACCGTCATAAAATTCGAGGGAAATACTTTGATTGGTTACCGTATTGAGCGGCGGTACTTTGCTTAATTCGGTTTTTCCGATGGCAACCTGTGCCATTGCCGTTAAAGAACTGAACAGGGTTATTGTAAATAGTATTTTTTTCATGTTTTGTGTATTTAAGTCTTTAGTTTTTAAAATATTGAGGGGATACCGGTTGGGAACTCCCACCGCCTTTATTCCTATTTTAAAATGATTAATCAGGACATGCGGGTGTTAAGAAACAATGCCAGGCCATGGCAGGATCACCGGATTTCAGGGAATAGATTTTAAGGCAGTCTGCCTGTTCGTCGTAAACCATCATTCCTGCTACCGGGTTCGTGATATTAACTAAAGCAGCAGTTGTAGCTACCCTGTTCACGACAAATCCCTTTTCCTTAGACTCTAAAACCGTCCAGGCGCTTTGTCTTACCATCGGCCAGTTTCCGTTGTCTGCACCCGCTCTTCCTAATGCGGTAATACCGTGTTTCGCAGGATAGGTATTTCCTGCATCTATAACAGCCGGCTTAAAGCAGAAAGGTGCACACTGTAAGTTGATCCCTGCATTCTGGGAGTCGCCTATACCCTGCCCGGTTCCTGCAAGGGTAGGAATTCCAAAAGTTGTTGCTGTACTGCCTACCGTATTTCCAAGGTTTTGAATAACCGGAGCTGCAGTACCTGTATATCCGGGACCGGAATTTCCGCCTGGCAAAGCAGAATCCTGCAGATGGGCTGTTGTGAATGTTGCGCCCCCTTCCAAAACATCAGAACACCCGTCGCCATCGCTGTCTAAGTCTAAATGATTGGGAAGACCATCACCATCCAGATCGCAGTTTACAAAAGCGAAAAAGGAATATGATACCGTATCTGAACCGGGCACAGCAGTACTTACATTACTGCCCGAGATTCTTACCGCTTTAATTAATCTTGTACCTACTCCTTTAAGTAAGAGATCTTCTCCTCCATTCGTATCTGCAGGGTTTGGGAGGTCCTGAAAAGTGGGCACGCCCATATTCACGTCATAGCCAACTCCTTCCTGTCTCCCTGCGAGCGTTTTAACGAATGCACCGGAAGGATTCACAAATCCGGATCCAAAATTGACCTCAATTTTAAACGCCGCATTTGGTGACAGTGCTGACCTTACGTTTACATCATGAATCATTAATCCAATTTCGTTGGCAGGAACAGCATTGCTGAAGGTAATGGTATAGGAGGTGGACGAACTGGCAGTCGTAAACCGTGGAGTACCGCCATTGGTATTGGCACTGAAATTCACTTCGGGATCTGTAGTCAGAAACTGATTGATGCCGCTGGAAGTAGTCGCAGGGTTGGCCGCAATGGTAATATTAGAGGCAGTTCTACCCTTCCACACCCCATTGGTGTTGCTTGAAACAAAACCGATACATTCATCCTTATCCGGAATCCCATCATTGTCATCGTCTAAATCCTGCCAGTCGGGATACCCGTCTCCGTCATAATCCAGACAGTCGTTTTTCGATGGATCAAGAGACTGGCCCAGACCCTGTCCGCCAGCTGCAACCACCGTGGGTACCCCATTGGCATCTACTGCAGTTCCAAAATTAATATTCGGCGTTTGAGTGCTTAAAGTTCCGGAAGCGGTAGCAGATGGGTTAAAATTACCTGCCCCTTCCAGCGCGTCCGGACAGCCATCGTTGTCGGAATCGAGATCCAGATAATTCGGGATTCCATCATTATCGTAATCACATAAACTCTGATAAATAATAATATCGTCTATCGCCAAATCATTTCCTTCACCACCGGGTGAATTGTTCACAAAAACTACATCAATAGGCTGACCGGAAGACGGAAAAAAGACGGAAGGATTCTTGAAAAATCTCCATGCATTTACATCTCCTGCACTGTACCTGGGGATTTCACCTGTATTATAACTGTAAATGGTAACTCCTCCCTGAATAAACCTTACCGTGATATCCGGAAGACGTCTGTTATTATTAGAGCTGGTATTCAGGTCCAGATTCATCACCCATAAAGATGCGCTGATGGGCGCTCCCTGAATGACATTGGTGAGTGTTTTTCTATAAAATTCACCGGGGGCAGCACTGGCATTGACGATAAGCATTCTGCCCGCCGTAGGGGTGGTTCCGCCATTGGTATGATCACCGATATTCTGCCAGAGTGAAGATGACCATTGTGCAGTGTTTCTTATGTTATTAAAAATCGTATATCTACCGTCCTGCAGTGAATTCGGAGGTCCGCTACCGTCGTTAGAACTGGAAGGAGTGGTTCCCAGTACCGCTTCATAATAATTGTAGGTCGTATTGGCACCGGTACCCAGAGTAGTCATGTTGACACTCCTGGTGCCCGTTACAGTACTCATAGTTCCGAAAGTCTCGTTAAATAAATAGTGGGTTAAAAAACCGTTGCCCGGTATTATGGTTGGAGGTGGAACTCCACACGCGCCGTTTTCTAAAATATCCGGAATCCCATCATTATCATCATCCAGATCAATGGAGTCTGCTATCCCGTCTCCATCAGAATCGATACTTTGTGCCGAGTACTGATGAGCGAACATTAAAAAGAATAGAAGGGCCACTAATCTGCTAAGTTTTCTGAAACTCTGTTTGTCCAGAAAACCCGTTTTAGGATTCATTTTGCGGAAATTTCTCATATATTCATGTTTAAAGTTATCCTTCTGGATCCACAATAACTTCACCCCTTCACCAAATGTTTTTACCTTACCGCTGACAGGTTTTACCGGCGGCAGCATAAAAACATATACAGTGTCAGGCTATTCCCAAAATGAAAAAGCACAAGGATAACAGCTGCTTTTTGGGCAACTGCAATCGATGTGCTGTTGGAATTTTTTTCATCATTGTGTTTACATAAGGCATTCAAAATATTTTACTCAAATATTCGGTCTGCGTTATGTCTTAAATTTGTGTTTAAAGAATCCTCTTCATTTGTGCGAAAAGAGAATCTTCATTATTGTGTCTGTTGCCAGACTTTCTGGATTCCGAAACCGTCTTTGTTTTTACCCCTAAAAATGAAACGGTCGTTATCGGTTACCTGCTGAATAGTTTTCGACTGGATATAGGCCTATTGCAGTTCCGGAGAACTTACAGGCCTATCAACATCTTTTTATGTCGAAAAACGGTATAAAGGATGATGGTCAATAATCAGAATTTTCATAAACCAACCTTAAAAAAACGGGGGGTTAGAGAAAACTGCAATGAATTGCGTATGCCTATACTTCTATGCAAAAACGCTTTAATCATTATTATTATACCGTCCTTCTACTTCATCGCGGCAAATATATAAATCTGCTTTTACGGGCAGTTTTTTAGCGGTTACCGAAAACACACGAAAAATACACGAAAATACACGAAAAGCGGAACCTGCTGATTAGCAATACCTTGAAAAGTGAGGAAATATCATGTTTTTACAGTTTTGAAAGCCGCAGGTACATATTTTCATCTGCAGAAATATTGAGCTTCTTACGGATCCTGTACTTTTTGCCTTCTACTGCCCTTACCGACATGTTCTTGAGAACGGCAATTTTCTTGGTCTCGAAGTTAAGTTTGATGTAGGCACAGAACTCTATATCTGTAGATTTCATCGTTGCGTTGATGGCGAGAAGTTTTTCAGCGAAATCGGGAAAGATCTCTAAGAAGGAATGATAAAAAGATTTGTCACTCTTTTCTGCCAACGCAATAAGATGGGCGATGCTTTTTGCGGAACTGTCCGGAATATTCTTTTCGGTTGATAATTTTTCACCAACACCCTTTTTCTTAAGCGTTCCGATTTTTTTAAAACCTAAAACTGAAGCAAAGATCAGAAAAGCCATTCCCACTGCGGTATAAATATTCTTTGAACCTCCTAAAAATGCCCTGCCCTCATTCGGGTAATCTTTTACCTCATAAACCTTGCTCTTTAAATCGCCCAGGGCAATTCCTTTTTTAATTTCTAAACTGTCTTTCAGGTTCATGTACTTGTCCATAAAAACCATCTGCTTTTCGAAATCTTTTTTAGCCTGGTATATTTTAGCCACCTTGGCATACAGTTTCTTGGTCTGTGCTGAGTAATTGAGTTGCTCTCCTATCGCAATGGCCTTATTGTATGAAGCCAGAGCACTGTCTGCAGCGTGTTTTCCATCGGGTTTATAACTGTATTCAAGATCACCTTTAGCGGCATAAAAATCTACCCCTAAAAAAGACTGGTCTCCTAAAAATCTGACCTGCTTTTCGGCAATTTTCATAAAGTGGTAAGCCTCTTTATACCTCTTTAACTGGGTAAGGGAAGTGGTAAGCAAATTGGCTGAAAGTAAAATCCTTTTTGCTCTCTGATCAGGGTTGATGATCTGCACAGATTCATTATAAATGCCTTTCGATATGCTTACCAGGGAGTCCATATAAGAATCCTGGGGAAACTTCGCATTTTCAATAGTGTACCACTTATAAATATTGATTTCTATTTTCGCTTTTCTTCTTTTTTCAGGATCATCTATTTGGGGAAGATAGTTTTCCGCGGCATGTAAAATGCTTTTTGCCTGAGAAAAATTTTTATCCAAGAAAAATATCTTTGCTTCTAAACCACATGCTGATATATAACTTTCATAATCGTCTACCGATAAAGCAAGAGGCTTAAGAATCTTTATATGCTCCAATGCTCCAACCAGATCGACACTCCCGACCTGAAGATCCACAATCCGCAGGAGCAGCCTTATTTGTCCGTTTTTATAGTCAGCTTCTTTTGCCCGGTAATAAAGTTCTTTTGCCTTATAAAGTCCTTCATCATTAAACATATCAGTTTTCATTACCGCATTGGTAAGACTGTCTATCCTGGAATGTGAGACTGGCTTCTGAGAAGATATAAGAGAAACCGTAATGAAAATAAAAAATACAGTGAGTGTCGTTTTCATTCTCCTATTTGGAAAATTAAGTGGAGAATCGAAAAAACGTGAAAGACTTAAAACCCACAACGCCACATTATGGCATACCGAAGGGAAAAAAATCATAGGAAATAGTTTTTTTTCATTAAATATTGTGTTTTATAGCACAAAAATAACATTTTTATCTGAAATATCGTCTAAGTACGGGATATTCTAATAGGTATGACCGAAAAATAAGAACATTTTTCTTTCCAAAACCACATTGACTTTTTTTTGTGGAGGGCCTTCACCATAGAAATTACGGTTTGTGCCAAAATTCTGATAGAGCCGGAGAACTATAATTTTTACGCAGGGCAGAAAACGACAGATCTGCCCTCCTTTAAAGCTTACAAATCCAGTTACCGGAATAATATTTGTTTACCTTCGTCAAATTAAATCCCAGCTCCTCTTTTTTTATCGAATGAAATTTTTTGCTCTAAAAAAACAGCTCATGTACACAATCCTTGAAAGATTTATAAAATCCAGAACGGACATTGGGGACGATGCTCTACAGTTGATCGTGTCGTGTTTTAACCCTGTCAGTACAAAGAGAAATGAAATTCTTTTGAACCCGAACCAGATCTGCAGACATTATTACTTTATTAACAAAGGCTGCATCCGACTTTTTACTGTAAACCGCGAGGGGAATGAAACCTCCAGGTACTTCGCGTTTGAAGGGAATTTCGCAACTGCGCTGCCGAGTTTCATAGACCAGTTGCCTGCCGAAGAATACCTGCAGACCATCGAGAAATCTGAATTGCTGGCTATTTCACGAACAGACTTTTACCGCCTTACGGAAACTATTCCTCAGTTCTCACAAATTTATACCGAAATTCTGGAACTGGGATTTATGGTCGCGCAGAAAAGAATCTACGGTTTCCAGGGTTTTGACGCGCTGGAGAAAGTGAAATGGATCATGAAATACCAGCCTCACCTCCTGCCGCGCATCTCGAACAGAATGGCGGCATCTTACCTCGGTCTCTCGCCTTCCACGCTGAGCCGCATCAAATCGAAATTATAAAACGTTGACCCAGATCAACGTTTTTTGTTTTTATACCTCCTAATTTTGCAGAAAATAAATAGCAAAATGAAATCAGCAGTCTTAATTTTTACCATGGTGTCGGCCCTGTGCTTCGGTCAGCAAACTTCGGGAACGCAACCGTTACCTGTGGATCAATATGTGAAGTCTGTCAATAATCTGACACTTAAGGCTGCGATGGAACTCACCAACCGGGTGGGCGCCAAAGCCGCGTCAATGGACAAAAAAATTTCAATCGCGGTGCTGGATGCTTCCGGCTCGGTGATTGTACTTACGCGTGGCGACGGTGTAGGCCCACACAATACGGAGGCGGCACGCAGAAAAGCATTTACGGCTTTATCGACCAGGACTTCTACCCTCGTCCTTTTAAGAAATGCCGCGCAGAATCCCGATACCGCCAATCTTAATACCCTTCCGGAATTGCTTTTGCTGAGCGGCGGAACTCCGATATTTTTTAAAGGTGAAATCATCGGCAGTGTGGGTGTAGCCGGTGGCGGCAGTCCCGAAAATGATGATCTGCTGGCAAGAGTGGCAGCGCTACCGGAACTCGGCATTAGCACGACAAAATAGCGATTTAAATAATAACTTAAAATATCAAAAATGAAAAAAACACTTTTTGCAGTCCTGTTTGTGATGCTGTCCGCAATGACTTTTGCACAGAACAAGACCTATCAGCTCTCGAGCCATATCCTGGACGTTTCTAAAGGGATGCCCGCTGCAGGCGTAACCATTAAGTTGGAAAAATACAATGAAGCGACTAAAGTTTGGTTCTTTGTGGATGAGAAAGTGACCGACCAGAACGGCAGGATTACCGATTTTCTGAGTAATGATAGCCAAAACAGGGGCATCTACAAATTAACGTATTACACGGAAGGTTATTTCAGGAAGACCAACACCGAAAGTTTTTACCCTTTTATCGAAGTGGTGTTCCAGATTAAAGACAGCAGCCATTACCACGTTCCGATTACCCTTTCTGCTTACGGGTATTCGACCTATAGAGGAAACTAAATTCAGGCATTAAAACATAAAAAACTCCGGGATGGTACCTCCCGGAGTTTGTGTTTTATCTTATCAAAGAAGTATATAGGATATCAATAATGCTTATTTGCCGATACAGAACTTCGAAAAAATATTACCCAGTACTTCATCGTTGGTGAACTCACCAGAGATTTCACCCAGGTATTCCAGCGCATTGCGCAGTTCATAGGCCAGAAGTTCCGTGGTTATTTTAGCAGTCACCGCTTCGTCTACGGCTTTTACGGCTGAAAGGGATTTCTGTAAGGCTTCGTAATGCCGCTGGTTGGTGATCACCACATTTTCATCGGTCTTCAGCTGGTCTACATAAGCAGTGAGAAGATTTTTGAGCTCATCAAGATTCTGGTTTTCTTTGGCTGAAATATTCAGCGTTTTGAGGTTGTCGATTCCTGTCAGGGTTTTAATATCTTCAAAGAGCGAGTGTTCTAAAACTGAATGTTCATCAATCTTTGTAAAGCAGATGATGGTCTCCAGATCTGCGCGTAAAAGTTCTTTCAGAATTGCAACATCCGCTGTAATATCTTTGGAAGCAACATCGATCAGATAAATCAGCACATCGGCTTTGTCTGATTTTTCCTTCGCTTTTTCCACACCTATTTTCTCAATTTCGTCGGTTGTTTCGCGCAGACCTGCAGTATCGATGAGGCGGAAGGCATTTCCTTTAATGTGAATCACTTCTTCTATGGTGTCCCGCGTAGTTCCTGCGATATCGCTTACAATGGCGCGGTCTTCTTTCAGCAGCGCATTGAGCAGGGTCGATTTCCCGGCGTTCGGTTTCCCGAGAATAGCTACTGCTACTCCATTCTTCACCGCATTGCCGTACTGGAAACTTTCGATCAGCGCGTTTAATTTGTCTTCAATTTTACGGAGAAGTGCTGTTAAAGCCGTTCTGTCGGCAAACTCCACATCTTCCTCAGCAAAGTCCAGTTCCAGTTCAATGAGGGATACAAAATTAAGGAGATCAGTTCGGAGCACTGAAATTTCGTTGGTAATACCGCCTTTCAGCTGATTCAGCGCCACTTTTCGCGAAGCTTCATTTTCAGACGCGATAAGGTCGGCAATAGATTCGGCCTGAGAAAGGTCAATTCGTCCGTTCATGAATGCCCGCATCGTAAATTCCCCTGCTTTGGCCATTCTTGCGCCGTTTTTCAGCATCACTTCCAGGATTTTCTTCCCGATATACGGTGAACCGTGGAAAGAAATTTCTACAGAATTTTCAGTGGTAAAAGTCTTTGGTGCCAGAAATACCGAAATCATTACTTCGTCCACGGTTTCAGCTCCGTCTTTAATGAATCCGTAATGAACGGTGTGCGATTTGGCTTTTTCGAGGTTTTTGCCTTCGAAAACTTTATTCACAATAGCTACCGCATCATCACCCGAAAGGCGGATGATCCCGAGCGCTCCAATTCCGTTGGCTGTGGCTAAAGCACAGATGGTGTCGTTGTACATGCTGCAAAAATACGGAATAATTCCTGTTTTTGGGAGCATGGAATTTGGGTGTGCTTCCACGACCCGTCCCGCTGTCCGCTTTATCTTTTTACGCAGCACCGAAACCACGCCATAAAAAGGATGCCGCTTCCATCGGGGCTAAAAAACAAAGGCAGGATTTTTCTTATGAATATTAAAAGGAATTGCATGAAAACACCTTGGGATCATGTTGCCGTCATCCGTCTTTCGACATGAAATGATGATGGATTACTTTTCGGTTTTCATCCAGCGGTCCCAGAATGTAAAATACAGTCCGTAATTCTTTTTCATGTTTCTGTGGTGGTGATCGTGATGCGTGGCACCGATAAAATGCCTGCGGATGAAACCTGCCCTTTTACCAATCGGATACACTTCTACCCCCGCATGATTGATAATCGCCGACAGCGTCATTAAAAACAAAGTGATAAAAACCGCCACGAGACTCATTGGCAAAATCATCACAATAACCGGCAAAATGACCGCCTGCAAAACCGATTCTACCGGATGAAAAGAAAAAGAGGTAAAAGCAGTGGTGCGAACGCTTTTGTGATGAGCCATATGGTACCGTCTCAACCAAGGAGAAATGTGCATGTACTTATGCAGCCAGTAATAATAAAAATCATGAATCAACAGATAAATAATGACACTCAGGGGAATATACCAAAGCGGATAATCGTTAAGATCGGTGTACACCTTCGTCAATCCCAGTTGGTACATCACCAGAACCACCATACCCACAACTCCGAAAATCAGGGCGCTGTAGGAGGAAAGCACCAACTCTCTTCTGATCTGTTTGCTGTGATTCAGGGGCGTGTAAAGCAGGCGGTGTTTCAGAAATGTTGGGCCAAATTTAGACACCATCCAGTGGTACGCACCCGACAGCAGTACATAGCGCAGAAACACAATCACCACCAGCAATACCAGGGAGATGATAAAGGTAAGCGGATCCGTAAAGTCAAAACCTGCGATTTTTTTCATGTATTAAATTTACGAGCGATCAGTGTCATTAAACATCTTACAAAATTACGCATAATTACTGTTTTCAAAAGCAAAGCTTCTTTGGCTTTTTCAGTAGTAGGCCCGCAAGATCTTTTCTCTTCTCGCCCAGAGCCACAAAAAAAGTGCAGAACATGCTGCACTAATAACTATTTTAGGAGGATTTAAAGCGGTTTCACCTGTTCAAGGAACCATTCTTTGATTTCGCCTTCGAGGTCGTTTTCCAGTTTTTCCTTACACCACGCGTGGTAGCTGTTGAGCCATTCTTTTTCAGGTTGGGTCAACAATTCGGTCGCGATTACATTTCTGTCGAACGGACAGATGGTTAGGGTTTCAAATTCATAGAAGGTTCCGAATTCTGTCGTTGCCGTTTCTTTTACAGCAATAAGATTTTCGTGACGGATTCCGTAATGGTTTTCCCAGTAGAAGCCGGGTTCATTCGACACCACCATTCCCGGAATGAGTTCCTGGAAATTCATGTCTTTGCGGATATTCTGTGGGCCTTCATGTACATTCATAAAACTTCCTACGCCATGACCAGTTCCATGGTTATAATCTTTCGCCTCGTTCCAGAGTGCAAGTCTCGCAAACGCATCGAGCTGTACGCCTCTCGTTCCCTTCGGAAACTTCACCATGGAAAGCTGTATCATTCCTTTCAGTGCCAGTGTACAGTTATGTTTAAAATCATCGGATACTGCGCCCAAAGCCAAAGTTCTTGTGATATCTGTAGTTCCTTCCAGATACTGTCCGCCTGAATCTACAAGAATGCTCGAGTCATTGGTAACGGATTTGCTGCCTTCTTTCGGAGCTGAATAATGCATAATCGCACCATTTTCAACATAGCCGACAATGCTGCCGAAACTTTCTCCCACGAAGTTCTTGCCTTGTGCCCGGAACCCTCTGAGTTTTTCACCGATCGAATATTCAGTCATTTCTTCTTTTCCTGCCTGATGTGTAAGCCAGTAAAGGAACTTCACCATGGCCACTCCATCGCGCTGCATCACCGTTCTGAAACCTTCGAGTTCTGTGTCGTTCTTGATCGCCTTCATCAGGTTTCCCGGAACCGGTGCTTTGATAAAGATATTAGCTGCTTTCAGCGTTTCAAAAATAGACTGGTTGCTGTTGGGAGAGATTAATATTGTTTGGTTTTTAAGAGAACCAAGCTCAGTAAAGAAATCTTCGTAAGGCATCATCTTCACTAGAGATTCATCCATCTGTTTTCTGGCATCCACATCCAGTTTTTCCAGATCTACAAACAGTTTTGTTTCATTTTTAGTCAGAATAATATATCCTAAAAATACGGGATTCGACTGTACGTCGCTTCCTCTAAGATTGAGGGTCCATGCGACATCATCGAGGCTCGATATAATGTGAACTGACGCGTTCAGCTCCTCCATTTTCTGGCGGATGTCTGAAAGTTTCTGTGCCACCGATTTTCCGGCTCTTTCTACAGGATGTACGAATACAGGGTTTTTCTTTCCCTGCAAAGTTCTTTCTACCCAAATGTCTTTCAGTAGCGGTAGATCCACCACTTTGATGTTTTTTGCAGCCAGTTTCTGTTCCAGCGCTTCCCAATTGGTATTGGAGGTGGCAAGACTGTTCACTGCAACAGTACCATTCTGCGGAATTTCTGAAATAATCCAGTCGATGTAGTTTGGAGTATCTTCCGCACCTTCTTTCATCAGATCAATACCCGAACCATGAAGTTCTTTGGGTGCCTGCACAAAATACCGTCCGTCTGTCCACAATCCCGCCTTTTGGCCGGTAACTACCACGAAGCCCGCAGATCCCGTGAACCCTGAAAGCCAACTGCGTTCCTGCCATTCTTCGGGCAGGTATTCGCTCATGTGCGGATCTGCGGAATAAACGATAAATGCATCAATGTTTTGTTTGGTCATAGCCTGCCGAAGCAGTGCGATTTTTTCTTTTGAAGTCATAACTTAGCTTTGATTGCATAAAATTACATAAAAATTAGCATACCCTTTTTAAAAAGATTTCCCCAAACATAAGCGGAGAGAAGCACCTATAATGATCCATTAGATCCTACAAAGCAAATATCTGACACCGTAAATGGAAATTATTTCACAATTACTGTAAAAAACTTAAATATTGTTATGCTTTTTGTTATAACTTTGACATAATAACACCAAAAAAAACCAATATTATGAAAAAACAATTACTTTATTTATTAACGCTTCTTCCTGTATTAGCATCGAGCCAGTACAACAATGGCCCACTGAGCACTGGATCTACTTCCAAATCAGGTGTGGCTGCTCCTGCAGGCTATACATGGTCTGAAGCGCAGAACAACACCGGAAATACAACAGAATCCAATACCAACGCGGGATTTGGCTGCCAGAAAGTAGGAACTACAACCAATAATTTCTGTGCTGATGATTTTGTAATACCCGCGGGTCAGTCGTGGAGCATCACTTCGATTGCTCTCTTCGGCTATGTTACAGGGTATGCGGGTTCCACTCCCCCCGGAATGAAAGCACGTGTAAAGATTATGAACGGAGCTCCCAACGTAGGAACACCAACAGTGGTATTCGGTGATGATACCACCGACCGTTTTGCGAGTGCGGCTGACGCAATGATGTACCGTATTTTCAATTCATCATATCCTGCCCCGGGAAGCGCCGTGGGAACTACCAGAAAAATATGGCGGGTAAATACCACAACACCGGTCACTTTATCTGCAGGCACTTACTGGATGCAGTTTCAAATGGAAGATGCTGCGTCTGTTGCTACTGTGTGGACACCTCCTGTAACGACCGTCGGATTACGCGGACTGCCCACTGATAATGGGTTACAGAATACAGGATCATGGGCACCCCTACTCGATGCCGGAAACCCAGCATCAGCTCCTGATTATCCGCAGGATCTGCCTTTCATCATTACCTATTCTATATTGGGAACCGATGATGTTCTGCAGTACGACAACCGCGTAAAAGTCTATCCGAATCCTACGGCAGATTATTTTACCGTTAATCTTCCAGCGGAAAGCAACCCGAAAAAGACCACTATTTCCGTAATCGATATGTCCGGAAGGGTTGTAAAAGAATATCAGGCCGCGGACCGCTATGACGTCAGGATGCTGGCACCGGGAACGTATCAGCTTAAAATACATACCGAAGGCGTCGTTAAAACTACGAAACTCATTAAAAAATAAACACTTTCCAGCCGTCCCAAAAGTGGGACGGTTTTTTTATGCCTATCTTAGTGAACAGGAGTGTTAAAAGCAGCTCACGTCCCCCCGAGGAACTCAGCAATAAAAACATCACGCTTCCCATAAAAAAAACCGCCTCCATTTAAATTGAGACGGTCATTACTGAATCTTATTTGATAATGCTATTTTCCTGAAGCTTTCATTTCAGCTTCTTTAGCTTTAAATTCCTGGAATTTCGCTTCCTTTTTATTAGACATGTACAAACCTTTTAACAGCGATACTGCGTCGATATTCTGCTGGTCGCTTTCGTACCATTTTTCAGCATACGGCAGTGCATCTGCAAGTCTGGCTCTTCTTGCTTCAATAATTTTATTCGCAGCTTCAGTTTTTCCTGCTTTTTTAGCAGCGTTGTAATCATCAATCGCTTTAGCATCGTCACCCATAGTAACATAGGTAAGGTTTTGCCATGCCTGCGCGAAATCAGGTTTCAACTCTACCGCCTTTTTATACGACTTCACTGCATCAGCCTCAGTCGCCGGATCTTTGCTCTGAAGAACTCCCAGGTTGTACCAGTTATTGGCATCTGAAGGATTTTTTTCGGTCTGTACTTTCAGGTTCGCAATAAACTGATCCATTTTACCGGACTTGTAATAGGCGGTACCCTGCAGTTCTGAAAGCTTCACACTGGAAGGGAACTTTTTAAGACCTTTTTCAATCAAAGCAAGAGCATCATCGTTTCTGTTGGCTTCGATAAGCAATGCAGCATTGGTTTCAAAAAGTTCTCTTTCGATACTTGTAGAGGTTTCGGTTTTGAAATCGCTGTATTCTGAGGTTGCCCCCATCTTTTTATTGAGATCCCAGGTCACTTTATCCAAAGGTTCTACCTCACCGGATTTTTTATTCTTCGCAAAATAAGTCGTCTGGATACCGGTGTATCCTGAATCGATCAGTTGGTTGTAAACATCTATCGCTTCATTTTTCTGGTCTGCCAAAGCATAATTTAAACCAGAATAATACAGGTACTGTTGGTTATCCTGTCCGCCTGCTTTAAGCAAATCATACACTTCCTTGAATTTAGGAGCTGCTGTTGCATAGTTTTTAGCGGTATAGGCATTCATTGCTGTTTTATTTGCGGCCTCAATAAGGGGATTTATGGTATTCCCAATTTTTGAGGTTAAAACCGGAGCATAGGTATCTTCTTTCAGTCCCTGAACTCCTGACTGGTCTGCTGCTGCTTTGCCAACGTAGTATACTTTATTTTTGCTGCTGTCTTTACCGGTATAGATTTTTTCCTTTCCGAGTTCGCTCATTTTAGCCAAATAAGTTGCTCCTTCAGCATTTTTACCGGATTTTAAAAGTGCCAGACCTTTAGCATAATAATACTGCTCTAAAACAGAAGGTTCCACCAGATAGGTTTTGCCTCCCATTACTGCTTCGGCAGCAGCAACCTGCGAATTGGCAGTAGCAACATCACCTGCATCAATAGCTTTCACTGCCGCGGCGACTTCTTTTTTTTGTGCAAACGCAACAGTTGCTGAAACCAATGCGATGCTTAGAAATATTTTTTTCATTATATTAATTTTAAAAAATTTGTTTCACTTTATTCTTCGTCATCAGTGTTATCACCCTCTTTTTCTTTCTCGATCTGTCTGTTCAGCTTTTCCTCTTCTTCTTCAATTTTCTTCAGAACAGCTTCGTCGCCCATGTTGCTTATGGAATTATCGCCTGTTTGCGGAGCATCCTTGAATTCAGGAATCAAAGAATCTACGGCTCCCGGAAGTGGTTCTTCAGAATCTTCAACTTCTTCCACATCTTTATCCATTTCTACTTTTGCAATGGCAGCAATGGAATCGTTATTTTTAAGGTTGATGACCTTCACGCCCTGGGTATTTCTACCCATCACACGCATTTCATCCATTCCCATTCTGATGGCAACTCCGGATTTGTTGATGATCATCAATCCGTCTTCATCGGTTACATTCTGAATGGCGATCAGATTTCCTGTTTTTTCTGTAATATTTAAAGTAATAACACCTTTTCCGCCACGGTTGGTTATACGGTAATCTTCTACCGCGGTACGTTTACCGTATCCTTTCTCTGAAACTACCAAAACAGTTTCATTCTGCACATCATTTACGACAATCATGCCAATAACTTCGTCATTATCTTCCAGTGATATTCCGCGCACACCAATCGATCCCCGGCCTACTGCTCTGGCTTTTTCTTCAGGGAAACGGATACATTTACCGTTTTTAGTTGCGATCATGATTTCTGAATCGCCGCTGGTTAATCTTGCGCCTAAGAGCTGGTCGTTATCACGGATTTCAATCGCGTTTACCCCATTGGTTCTTGGTCTGGAATACGCTTCAAGGGAAGTTTTCTTGATGGTACCGTTCTTGGTAATCATCACCACATTCATCTTGTTCACATAATCAGCGTCTTTCAGATCATTTGTTCTGATGTAAGCTTTAATCTTATCGTCAGGTTCAATATTGATCAGATTCTGAACTGCTCTGCCTTTGGAAGTTTTGGAACCTTCCGGGATTTCGAATACCCTCAGCCAGAAACATTTTCCCTTTTCGGTAAAGAAAAGCATGTACTGGTGGTTGGTCGCAGCTACAATATATTCTAAGAAATCTTCGTCTCTTGTTGTCGCAGCACGGTTTCCTACGCCGCCACGGCTCTGTACTTTATATTCGGAAAGCGAAGTTCTTTTGATGTAACCCGCGTGAGAAATGGTAAGAACTACTTTTTCATCCGGAATTAAGTCTTCAATCGACATTTCACCGCCTGAATAATCGATTTCCGAACGTCTTTCGTCGCCGTATTTCTCTTTCATTTCCAGAAGTTCCTCTTTAATGATCTCGAATCTTCTTGATTCGTTTGCAAGGATATCTTCGAAATTTTTAATCAAGTTCATGATCTCGTCATACTCCGCACGGATTTTGTCGAGTTCCATTCCGGTAAGCCTTGCCAGCCTCAAATCCAGAATCGCCTGTGCCTGAATCTCAGAAAGATCGAATTCTTTCATCAATCCTTCTTTCGCTTCAGCAGGATTAGAACTGTGTCTGATAATGGCAATCGCTTTATCCAGATCATCCTGAGTACCGATCACCTTCATGAAACCTTCCAGAATATGAGCACGCTCTTTGGCTTTCTTCAGCTCGTACTGGGTTCTTCTCACTACGATTTCGTGGCGGTGATCCACAAAATGATGAATGATGTTTTTCAGGTTCAGCTGCTCCGGTCTTCCTTTTACCAGCGCAATATTATTAACACTGAAAGAAGTCTGAAGCGAGGTATATTTGTAAAGCATATTCAGAACTACGTTCGGAATAGCGTCGTTTTTAAGTTCATAAACGATTCTAAGACCCTGTCTGTCAGATTCGTCACGGATTTCATAGATTCCCGGGATCTTTTCGTCTTTCACCAATTCGGCAGTTCTGGCAATCATCTCTGCTTTATTGACCTGGTAAGGAATTTCAGTTACAATAATTGCGTTTCTGTTTCCTACCTCTTCGAAATTTACTTTTGCACGCAGAACGATACGGCCTTTTCCGGTGTGGAATGCATCGCGCACTCCGTCGTAACCGTAAATAATTCCACCTGTCGGGAAATCCGGAGCAATGATGTGCTTCATGAGCTCATCAATGGTAATTTCATTATTATCGATATAGGCAACGATTGCGTCAATACTCTCTGAAAGGTTATGAGGTGCCATATTCGTCGCCATACCCACAGCAATACCTGATGCACCGTTCACTAGAAGATTCGGGATTTTAGTAGGCATTACGGAAGGCTCCGTCAATGAATCATCAAAGTTATTCTGGAAATCTACGGTTTCTTTATCAAGGTCAGCTAAAACGTCATCAGCAATCTTTTTGAGTCTTGCTTCGGTATAACGCATTGCTGCAGGCGGATCACCGTCCATGGAACCGAAGTTACCCTGCCCGTCAACCTGCGGATACCGCAGACTCCACGGCTGGGCCATACGTACCATTGCATCATAAACAGAGGAATCGCCGTGCGGGTGGTATTTACCAAGAACATCACCGACAATCCTTGCAGATTTCAAATGTTTTCTGTTAGAAAAAACATTCAGATTGTACATTCCGTATAAAACTCTTCTATGAACCGGCTTCAAGCCATCTCTTACATCGGGTAAAGCTCTGGAAACAATTACCGACATCGAATAATCGATATAAGAGGATTTCATTTCATCAACAATGTTGATAGGAATTAACCTTTCTCCTTCTTTATGCATAATATTTTTTAATAAAATGAAAATCAAGCACTTACGTTACTGCATGATCATTCTTTTCTTTCTGATTTTAAGAACGTGCTAATTTACGAAAATTTTAGCGATTTTTGCGCTATAATTTTATCCACAAAACATTAAAATACATCAAGACAATGAGCATCCTGAGCCTTACCTTTCATACCCCAGCAGATCTTGTACAATCATGGAATACCTATATGGAAACAGACCTTGAAACTATGGTTGAAAACCTCATGGATGTTGAAAAATATATCCTATCGGAAGTAGAAAGCGATATGGTTACGGAAGGAAAAAACACGAATTTATTACTGATTTTTGACAGCGCTGACAAACGCAATGATTTCATCGAAATTGAATTTAAAAATATTACAGAGCGTATTGAATCAAAATTCGGTCAGGAAGTGATGATCTTTGAAACATTTCTAAATCCGCGAAAAGACAGATTTTAAGTGAAACAACTTCACTCCTTACACAACGGGTCTAAAGCAAATTATTGTTTAAAATTTATAATTAATTAATTTATATGTCATTATAAATTTTATATAAAGCGAAATAAATTAAAAGGTGATTATATTACTTCCAGGAATTTCATCGTATCAACGTGGTCAGCATACGTATCAAGCCCAGGATTCTGCGCTTCGCCGAAACCAATGCTGTCTAATCCTAATTGAGGTTTTGCGATAACAGCCTGGATATTTTCTCCGTTATCTTTAATAAAGCTTTCAACTTCATCCAATGCTGAATATCTGGAAAAATTTATCACAGAAAGTGGGGAAAACAATGCCTCATCCTCTTTCAGCATAACGAAATTATTATCCCAGAATTTCTCCTGATTAAGGAGATAAACGGCCCGGTTATACTCGTAATTATTCGCGTATTTATTATGGTTGATGACGTCTTTAAAATTCAGGAAGTTTTCAAATATTCTGTCGATCAGAAAATCTTCAGGAATAAAAAGTCGGGTAACATTCCTGCAGCCTAAGCCATAATAACGGAAGATATCTTCGGCAAGCAGCTGTAATTCAGCATCTGTCTCATCACCGTTCAGCACCGCAATAGACGTTCTGTTTTTTCGTATGATGCTTAAACTGTCTTTAAAATAATATTCCAAATATCTGGCGGTGTTATTGCTTCCGGTAGCAATTACGGCATCGAAATTTTCCAGTCTTTCAGCCATTTCATACTGAACAGCTCCCTTTGAAAATTCATTCCATTTTTCAAGTAGAAATGGCAGCATCCGCTTATCCTTGGAGGAAAGTTTAATAACAGGAATATGATTGCTTAAAACCACAGAAATTACATCATGAAACCCGACCAAAGGGATATTTCCGGCTAGGATAAGCCCTACTCTTTTAGAGTTAATGGGAGTTTTATAGCTGGAAAGCCAATTCTCGATATTTTCGGGAGTCAGTAATTCTGACCACTGCTTCAATGCAAATTTTTGATTTTCAATGGTAAACCATGGATTTTCGATTTCCGATTTTCGCAATACCGCATTAAATTCCTCAGCATTTTCATGGGAGTTTTCAGAATTTGATTCCAAAAATTTCTTAATATATAAACTTAGTTTGTGAAGTCCTGAAATATGATTTTCTGTGTTCATCGTGCGGAAAATTGAGGGATTTTTAGTAATTTTGTGCAAATTTAAAAAATAAAGTAGCAATGGCTATCAGAATAACAGACGAATGTATTAATTGTGGTGCTTGCGAACCGGAATGTCCCAACAATGCCATTTATGAAGGTGCTGTAGATTGGAAAGCTTCGGAAGGTACTGCACTGAAAGGAAAGGTTGTAATGAAATCGGGATTAACCGTAGATGCAGACGCTCCGCAGGAACCGGTGAGCGATGATGTTTATTTTATTGTAACCGATAAATGTACCGAATGCATCGGCTTCCACGAAGAGCCTCAGTGCGCGGCAGTTTGCCCGGTAGACTGCTGTATACCGGATGAAGATCATGTAGAATCTGAGGAAAGCTTACTTGAGAAAAAAGCTTTCTTACACGGAGAGTAAATATCCGCTCACTTTTTGTGGGCGTTTTTTTTTACCCTTCTGCTCTACTTTCAGAAATAAAACTCAACAGATCAAAAACGCAGCAATGCAGTTTTAAATAAAAAAAACATGAGCAAAAAACACAATTTCAGCGCAGGACCCTGCATACTACCGCAGGAAGTTTTTCAGAAATCAGCAGAAGCGATTCTGGATTTTAACGGAATAGGACTCTCAATCCTCGAAATTTCCCACCGGAGCAAAGATTTTGTAGCGGTGATGGATGAGGCCAGAGCCATCGTAAAAAGACTCATGAATCTAGGTGACGATTACGAAGTGCTTTATCTGGGCGGAGGAGCGAGTTTGCAGTTTCTGATGGTTCCATATAACCTCATGAATGCTGAAAACGGAAAAGCTGCTTATCTGGACACCGGAACATGGGCTGCCGGCGCGATCAAAGAGGCCAAAGGTTTTGGAACGGTAGATGTAGTTGGCTCCTCGAAAGGGCAGAAATATTCCTTCATTCCGAAAGATTATACCGTAGGCAGCGAATACGATTACTTTCACTGCACTTCAAACAATACCATTTACGGTACACAGATGAAAACCTTCCCGAAGGTTGACACGCTTATGGTTTGCGATATGAGCTCGGATATTTTCTCCCGTGTGATCGATTATTCACAGTTTGACCTGATTTACGCCGGAGCACAAAAAAATATGGGACCCGCAGGCGTTACGCTTGTTGTGGTTAAGAAAAGTATTCTGGGTCATACCGGAAGAACAATTCCTTCAATCCTGAACTACCAGAATCATATCAACAAAGAATCAATGTACAATACACCACCTGTTTTTCCAGTCTATGCAACCCTGCTTACCTTACAGCATCTGGAAAAAAATGGCGGAATCGCTGCTGCTGAAGCCAGAAACGAAGCCAAAGCAAAACTTCTGTATGAGGAAATTGACCGCAACCCTTTATTTGAAACCTTCTGCCAGAAAGAAGATCGTTCATTAATGAATGTATCTTTCCAACTGTTGGATGAATCGAAAAAAGAAGAATTTGATGCTGCATGGAAAGCTGCCGGAATCAACGGTCTTAATGGCCACCGGAGTTTAGGCGGTTACAGAGCCAGCCTTTATAATGCTTTGCCGATCGAAAGTGTGCAGGTTTTGGTGGATGTGATGAAAAATTTAAAATAATTTCAGGATCACACGTTGAATTTACGCAGTTAATTTGATACAACATTTATGAAAGTTTTAGCCAACGACGGTATTTCAGAATCAGGTAAAAATGCTTTAGCAGAAGCAGGAATCGAACTGGTAGAAACGCGGGTTTCTCAGGGACATCTTGCTAATTTCATTAACGAAAACAATATCGATGTCCTTTTGGTAAGGAGTGCGACGAAAGTGCGCCAGGATTTAATAGATGCCTGCCCGGGACTAAAAATCATTGGCCGAGGCGGTGTGGGAATGGACAATATCGATACCGAATATGCTATTGAAAAAGGACTGTATATCATCAATACACCGAAAGCTTCATCAAGGTCTGTCGCTGAAATGGTTTTCGCACACTTTTTCTCGCTGGCAAGATTTCTCCACGAATCCAACAGATTGATGCCGCTGGAAGGAGAAACTCACTTTAAAGCACTGAAAAAATCGTTCTCATCTGCGGTGGAGCTGGAAGGAAAAACGCTGGGAGTTATCGGTTTTGGCGGAATTGGTCAGGAAGTGGTTAAAATGGGAATTTCGTTAGGAATGAAAGTAAAAGTTCTTACCCGTAAACCACGCACCGAAACGCTTTTCCTCGATTTCTTTGACGGACAGACATTGAATTTTGAAATCACTTCAACGACTGATTGGGTTGAATTCCTTAAAGACCTAGATTTCCTGAGCATCAACACCCCAAAATCCGAAAATTACATTTTAGATACGCCCCAGTTTGAGCTGATGAAAGACGGTGTTTTCATTGTAAACACTGCACGTGGCGGTGTTCTGAATGAAGTAACCTTACTTGAATTCATTGAATCCGGAAAAATTGCGGGTGCTGCGCTTGATGTTTTCGAAAATGAGCCGACGCCGGAACTGCCACTTCTCATGAATGCCAACCTGTCTCTTTCTCCACATTTGGGAGGAAATACAGTTGATGCACAGGAGAAAATCGGAACAGAACTTGCAGCGCAGATTATTGATATTAAAAATAAACTATAGTAATACAATGCCCATCTTTAAACCTTTTAGGGGAATTAGACCGAGTGAAGATTACGTTGACATATTCCCTACCCATCCGTTAGACAACTTCTCACAGGAAGAAATTAATAAAAAAGCCCAGCAGGAATCATCTTATATTCAGATGATTAAGCCTTATGTGGTAAGCAAATCCAAGGATATCGACCGAAATTTACGGAAAATACGCACCAATTTCGAGGAACTTCTGGATGACAAGAAACTCGTGCAGGATAATTCTTCCTATTACCTTTATGAGCAGTTTCTGCCCAATAAATCAGTGTTCCGTGGATTATTAGGTCTGGTAAGTGTTGATGATTTCCGGAATGGAAGAATTAAAAAACACGAATCTACCCTCACCCACAAGAAAGAAAAACTTGCTTATTATCTAGAAAAAGTGAGTCTTCAGGCAGAACCCGTGCTGCTGACCTATATGGCGAACCCAAAAGTGGAATTGCTCATGAATCACGAGGAAAAGAACGTTCCGGTACTCAATTATCTTGACGATAACGGGGTGCGTCACAAAGTTTGGCGGATAGATAACCGCCTGAAAATGTTACAGTTTAAGGAAGTTCTCGAGCAGATTGATTCCTTTTACATCGCCGACGGTCACCACAGGATTGGATCTACTGCACTGAATGCAAAAAATCTTCAGGAAAAAAACCGCAAACATACGGGAACTGAGCATTATAATTACGTTTTCAGTTTCATTGTGTCGAACCAGTCGATTAAAATTCATGATTACAACAGGCTTTTACAGGATCTGAATGGACTAAGCGAAAAAGAATTCCTTGCCAAAATAGAAGAAAACTTTCTGGTTCATGACAAAGGTGAAACGCCGTACTACCCTTCGCAAAAGTTTCATATCTCCATGTATTTGGGTGGAAAATTCTATTCCCTGCACGTGAAACACGACCTTAGAAAACAACAGAGTGATATGAACGATTTGGATCATTTCCTTCTGGAAGAATTTGTTTTTAAAGACATCTTAGGCATTGAAGATCCTAAAACTACTGATAAAATCACCTATATTAAAGGCAATTCCGGTATTGAAGGGATTAATCAGATCAAAGATAAAGTAGATTCGGGCGAATTCAAAGTAGGATTCGGAATTTATCCAGTGAGTTTTAATGATTTGCTGAAAGTATCAAACAAAAACATTAAAATGCCCCCGAAATGTACTTATATTGAACCAAAACTTGTAACCGCACTTGTAATGTACGATATGAAACAATAATTACTCATTCAATAAATTTGTTTAAATTTGGTTACCAATTATCCAATTCATGAAACAGATTCTCCTCAAAATACTTCCGCTCTTTCTGGGCGGATTTTTATTTTCACAAACCACGCAGGATTCCATCCAATTCAAAAATATTTCCGACGAAATATTGGTTCACAGCACTGCGTATGAAAATCTCCGTGATCTTACCCAAAATATCGGTCAACGGCTAAGCGGTTCCGCATCGTATGAGCGTTCGACGGATTGGGCAGTACAGAAACTGAAGGAAGCCGGCGCTGATAAAGTGTGGAAGGAAGAAGTAATGGTTCCGGTTTGGGAGAGAGGCAAAGAATCACTTTATATCAAGGCTGGAAAAGGGAACTGGAAAGCACTCAGAATGCTGTCTTTAGGAAATTCTGAAGGTACGAAAGGCAAAGATGTAGAAGCTGAAATTATTTTTGTGAAAAATAAGGATGAATTCGACAGGCTGCCGGCAAGCGCGGTGGCAGGAAAAATTGTATTTTTTAATTACGCATTTAACCAAACTTTTATCAATACCGGTCAGGCTTACGGCGATGCAGGAATCTATCGTCGCTTCGCTGCCTCATGGGCAGGAAAAAAAGGAGCGAAAGCCGTGATAATACGGTCCCTTTCTTCCGCAGTTGATGATGTTCCGCATACCGGCATGATGCGTTATGATCAGGACGATACGGTAAAAATTCCTGCGGTTGCTATCGGGCCCAAAAGTGCTGACGAGTTAGAGAAAGCTTTGAAAACCCAGAAAATTGTAGCCAAACTGAATTCTAACTGTGGAATGAAAGGAGAAAAACTTACCCATTCGGTAATTGGTGAAATCACAGGCCATAAAGACAGTAAAGTGATCGTGGTAAGCGGTCACCTGGACTCATGGGATGTGGGCGAAGGTGCGCATGACGATGGAGCTGGGATTGTACAAAGTATCGAAGTCCTCAGAACCTTTAAAAAACTGGGTTTAAAAAATAATCATACGCTTCGGGTGGTGTGTTTTGCCAACGAAGAAAATGGCGTACGCGGCGGAAATACCTACGCAGACAACATCCAGAAGAAAAATGAGAAGCATATTTTTGCGATCGAAAGTGACGGGGGCGGATTTACACCCAGAGGAATAGCATTAGTGATGGATGCCGATAAGCGTGCACAGATACAGTCCTGGCGTCATCTTTTTCTCCCGTACGGTCTTCATAATTTTGAACTTCAGTATGCCGGAACAGATATTGAACCGATGAGAAAACTTGGAGTTCCTTTAGCAGAGCTTGTTCCTGACTCTCAGCGTTATTTTGAAATTCATCATTCCGAGGAGGACACGTTCGATAAAGTAAACCACCGCGAACTGCTTCTGGGCGCTGTAGCAATGAGTCAGCTAATTTATATGATCGATAAAAACTGGTAATGAGAAAACCCGCATTCCACAAAAGTGTCCTGAATTCCCTGCACGGCATCATCCGGATGCTGAGATCGGAGCGCAATTTTCAGCTTGAAGTTCTGGCGCTCTTGATCAACCTGTTTCTAATTGTCTATCTAAGACTTTCCCCGGAGCATGCCTCAATTATTTTTCTTGTCTGTTTTGCAGTTTTAAGTGCCGAAATGCTGAACACTGCAATAGAAAAGTTATGTGATTTCGTACATCCGGAATTCGATAAAAACATTGGTCTCATCAAGGACATTTCGGCCGGCGCCGTGTTACTCTTAGCAGTAGCCGCAGTAATTATAGGGCTGCTAATTTACCCCCAGTATATTTTTGTGTAATTCATAACTTTCGGCAGCAGTTTTGTAACCGATCCCGAAGATTTCATTCATCCTTTCGACCTTTGTTTCAAACATTTTATATTTCTGGAGTTCTGCTGGATTAATAAGCCAGTCGCAGTTCGCAATTTTGCCCAATTCAGCCTGAGTAGTCATGATGTCATAAGCCCTAGCGGTAATATCAAAAAGATTCCTGAGACTGCTTTCGTCAATAGTTTTCTGCTGAGAAAAATAAACTCCAATGTTTTTTCTGCTCACATATTTCAGAACATCCACTGGAAAATTATTCAGAATTCCGCCATCGCTGTACAGATGATTCCCAATCCTGTACGGCGTTGCAACCATGGGTACGGCACAGGAAGCAATAACCGCATCTACGACTTTTACCTCGCCACCGAAGACTTCCAACTTACCTGAAATGATATTGGTTGCGGTAACAAATACCTTTTTATCAAGATCTTCCAGTTTCCTGTCTTTAAAAATGGGTTTGAGATATTTTCCGAAAACATCAGACTGAATGAAACCGCCTGGCTTGCGGAATGCAAAATGATTCCATTTAAAAAAATAGACGGATTTAAAAAATTCTACGATTTCTTCAGGAGTCTTCCCTGCAGCGTACATGGTCGCCACGATTGCGCCGGCGCTGGTTCCGGCCAGAACATCGGGTACAATTCCTTTTTCGTTTAGAAGTTTTATAACCCCTGCATGTGCAATACCCTTCGAACCGCCGCCACAAAGGGCAAGACCTAAATTATACATTTAAAAAAATTTGTAAGTCAAAAATAAAGAAAGATTCCTGAAATACGCTCTATGCACAAATAAAAAGCCATCTCCGGAAGAAATGGCTAAGATGTTTTCAGATGTAAAATTTATTTTAAAAGATATTCTTCCATAAAACGGATAACCGCGAGGCGCTGGAAATCTACATTTTCTTTTTTACGGAAACCGTGTCCTTCATTCTTCGCTTCAAGATACCACACCGTATTTCCCTGTGCTTTCAGTTTATCACGCATCTGCGTCGCTTCCGTTACCGGAACCCGCGGATCGTTGGTTCCCTGAATGATGAACATAGGCTTTTTAATTTTATCAGTATTGTTCAGCGGTGCTATTTTCGTGAAGAATGCACTCATTTTCGGATCACGCTCGTCGCCGTACTCTACTCTTCTCAGATCACGGCGGTATTCTTCGGTATTTTTAAGAAAAGTATTAAAATCTGAAATCCCAACAATATCTACTGAACATCTGATTCTGTCAGCATATTCGTAAGCGGTTGCCAGCGTCATAAAACCGCCGTAACTGCCGCCCATAATCATAATCCGGTCTTTATCGAGTTCCGGCTGTTTCGCAATCCAGTCTAGTAAAGAGCCGATATCTTTTACCGAATTCATTCTGTTAAAACCATTATCACTGGCAATATATGTTTTACCAAAACCTGAGGACCCCCGCACATTCGGATAGATTAAAGCAACTCCCATTTCGTTGGTGTAATAATTACCGGAACCAAGTGATGACGCCATCGACTGCCCTTCCGGACCGCCGTGGATATTGATCAGAACGGGTCTTTTGCCGGTAAACTTTTTAGATACCGGATAATAAAACCCTGTAATTTTCATCCCATCGAAACTGTTCCACTCAATCAGCTTCGGTTCAGACATATCTGTTTTCTGCATTTCACCCTGTTCACTGTCGGTCCATCTTTCAATTTTATTTGAAGCGAGTTCTAACTTATAAATATCTGCGGAAGAATCGTAGGTAGATTGTGAAAAATAAAGAGATTTTCCGTCATTCGTGAACTCAAAATTATTGACTAGGCCTACCGGAAGGCCTTTTATCTCAGAATATTTTTTTGAAGCTGTATCCATTTGATACAGTTTATTCAAACCTCCTTCATTAGTTTCAAAAACGATTTTTGATTTATCTTTGGAAAGCGTATAATTAGACACCTCCCATGGAATTAAACTGGTAAAGTATTCAATTTTTTTTGTTTTAAGATGCATTGACGCCAAACGGTCAAACTCGTTGTCACGGTCGGTTACGTACCATATTTCGTCAGCATTTTTGCTGAATCTCGCGCTTCCCTGTACAATCTGTTTTTCGTTTCGGTTAGTAATCGATTCCAGTTTTTTGGTTTCTGTATCAAAAAGATAAAGATGAGATTCGTTTGCAGAAACATATTCACCGATAATCAGCTTTTTGCCGTCATCGGAAATATCATTAATTCCCCAGCCTCCCCCTTTCAGTTCAAGAACGAGCTTCGTATCCCCGGGCTTAAGAGGATTCATAAAATAAATATCACGGTCGCCGCCATTTCTTTTTGTAGAGGAAAAATAAAATCCTGAACCGTCTTTTTTCCAGGTCATACCGCCGTTTTGTGATCTTCCGCCATCGGTAAGCAGTTTAGATTCCATGGTTTTCAAATCAAGTTTAAAGAGCTGTCCGAATTCGTTTCCTCCGATGTCTTTGGAATAAACCAGATATTCACCTTTTGTAGGTTCATAATCTGCGGAATTGACTGGTTCATCAAAAAAAGTAAGCTGTTTTCTGGCGCCCATTGGCTGAGAAAGTTTGTGCAGCTGATTGGTGGAAGCAAATCTGGTCACCATGATCAGTTCTTTTCCGTTGGGATGAATGGCGGTGAAATTTGCGCCGCGGCTTTCAGAGTATTTTTTGATTTTCTCGCTCAGGCTTTTTGGAATTGCAGGAATGTTTTCGGTAATCAGGTTTTCGTTCGGAACGATGATATCGCTTTTAGACTGGCTGAAAAACAGCGTTCCCGAAAACAACAGGACCGGAAAAAAGTATTTGTAATTCATGGGGTAATTTTTTTGTTAAGATAAGAATTTTTGGACACAAAAAAACCACAGCCTGAACTGTGGTTTTGTTTACTAAAATAGTAATCTTAAATATGAATCACTTCGCCGTAAGCTGCTGCTGCTGCTTCCATGATCGCTTCTGAAACGGTCGGGTGCGGGTGAATAGATTTAATGATTTCGTGGCCTGTCGTTTCAAGTTTTCTCGCGACAACTGCTTCCGCAATCATATCGGTAACGCCCTCGCCAATCATGTGACAACCGAGCCATTCTCCGTATTTCGCATCGAAAATCACTTTAATGAAACCATCGGTATTTCCGTTTGCGGTTGCTTTCCCACTTGCAGAAAGCGGGAATTTACCTACTTTAATTTCGTAACCTTTTTCTTTCGCCTGCTTTTCAGTAAGACCAACTGAAGCGACTTCCGGATGGCAATATGTACATCCCGGAATATTGCCGTAGTCGATTTTCTCTACATGAAGACCTTTGATTTTCTCCACACAGGTAATTCCTTCTGCAGAAGCTACGTGAGCCAGCGCTTGGGTTGGGAGAATATCACCGATTGCATAATATCCCGGAACTGAAGTTTCGTACCATTCGTTAACTAAAACACGGCCTTTTTCAGTTTGAATTCCAACCTCCTCAAATCCTTGTCCCTCTATGTTTGCAGCAATTCCAACAGCAGAAAGTAGAATATCAGCTTCAAGTGTAATGTTTCCAGTCGCGGTTTTTACGTTAGCTTTTACACCTTCTCCACTTGTATCAACGCTTTCAACAGAAGCGTTCGTCATGATTTCAATGCCTGATTTTTTCAGGGATTTTTCAAGATGTTTTGAGATTTCTTCGTCTTCAACAGGAACCACGGTTGGCATAAATTCAACGATGGTCACTTTAGTTCCCATTGAATTATAGAAATCAGCAAACTCAACACCGATTGCACCTGAACCCACAACAATCATTGATTTAGGTTGCGAAGGAAGATTCAGCGCCTGACGGTATCCGATCACTTTCACGCCATCCTGGGGAAGATTTGGAAGTTCTCTGGATCGTGCTCCGGTAGCGATGATGATGTGTTCACCGGAATACTCAGTAGTTTTTCCGTCTTTATCTGTTACAGAAACTTTTTTGCCTTTCTGAACTTTAGCAGTTCCCATGATGACATCGATTTTGTTTTTCTTCATCAGGAAAGAAATCCCTCCGCTCATTTTGGTTGCTACACCTCTACTTCTCTGGATTACTTTCGAAAAATCGAACCCTGGATTTTCAATTTTATTCAAACCGTAATCTTCGGTGTGTTTTAAATAATTGAAAACGTGTGCCGACTTCAGCAAAGCTTTGGTTGGGATACAGCCCCAGTTCAGGCAGATCCCGCCTAAATTTTCCTTTTCAATGATGGCGGTTTTAAAACCCAGTTGTGCAGCTCTGATCGCGGTTACATATCCACCTGGGCCACTTCCGATGACAATAATATCGTAGTTCATGTGTTAAAAAATTTAACGCGAATTTACGGAATTTTTTTCAAGGAATGCATCACATTCCTTTTTTACGGCGGTAGCCTG
This sequence comes from Flavobacteriia bacterium, assembly GCA_015999765.1. Classification (GTDB taxonomy): domain Bacteria; phylum Bacteroidota; class Bacteroidia; order Flavobacteriales; family Weeksellaceae; genus Kaistella. Next base: position 522,440 of record JAECQR010000002.1, on the reverse strand, counting down.
AGTTAATTCATATCATTAATTTAATTTGCAGTGAGCCAAGTCTTTAATTGTTGAATTTCTGAAGTCTGCGTATTAACAATATCATCGCACAATTTCAACAAATCCTTTTGCTTACCGTATTTCAGATAAACTTTGGCCATATCAACCGCGCTTTGATGATGTGGAATCATCTGTTCGGCGTAATCTTTATCAATATCATTATGGATTTTAATGTTTTTATTCATCATCGCGCCCATAGACTGATTGAGTTCCTGTTGAAAAATATTGCTGTCGGGTGAAACTTCGGTTTGATTTTCAAACTTTTTCATCAAGCCAATTTCTTGATCCTGTGCAGCAATAACTTTGCGGGCAAATGTTTTCAATTCTTCATTTTGGCCTTTCTCTAAAAGAAGTTCTGACATTTCAACTGCTCCCTTATGGTGCTCAATCATCATCTTAGCAAAATCTACATCATTATTCCCTGTAGATTTTTCACTGTGCATTTCATCCATCATTTCATCCATAAGCGCAACCATTTCGTTCTTAGTTTCATTTTTCTGATTCTGCTCTGTTGAATGATCCTGAATTTTAGTTTCAGTCTTGCTACATGAAACAGCTAAGAGTGAGGCTATAAGCGGAACAAATATCTTTTTCATAAAATTTAAATTTCACGAAGCAATGCAAGAATAGTGCACAAAAAAAAGCAAACCGAAGTTTGCTTTTTTTATCCCTATATATTAAAATCTATATCGCCGGAAACTGAGCCGGATTAATTTCATTAAACATCGCATATACTTTTTCGACCATATCATCCACACTTGGTTTGCTGAAATAATCGCCGTCACTTGCATAAGCAGGTCTGTGGTTTTCTGCACAAATTGTTAAAGGGTCTGAGTCTAAAAATCTGAAAGCTTTCTGTTTCTCGAGAATCTGTTGAAGAATAAAAGCAGATGTTCCGCCTTCCACATCTTCGTCAATTACCACCAAACGGTTAGTTTTCTTTACACTTTCAGCAATGTCGTGACTGAGATCAAAAGGTATTAATGACTGAATATCAATTACTTCGGCAGAAATACCGATTTTTTCAAGTTCCTCAGCTGCTTCCATTACGATTCTCCATGTGGATCCGTATGTCACTAACGTTACATCTTTTCCTTCCTTGGTTACTTCAATTTTACCGACAGGAACAGTGAATTCTCCGAGGTTATCAGGCTGTTTTTCTTTTAAACGGTAACCGTTCAGACATTCCACGATTACGGCTGGTTCATCACTCTGAAGCATCGTGTTGTAAAATCCTGCAGCTTTGGTCAAGTTTCGTGGAACAAGAACCAGAATTCCTTTTGAAAGATTGATGATTCCAGCCATCGGTGAACCGGAATGCCAAACACCTTCGAGCCTGTGGCCACGTGTCCTGATAATTACCGGAGCTTTTTGCCCACCTTTTGTACGGTACTGAACGGTGGCTAAATCATCGCTCATTCCCTGTAAACAATACAGGATGTAGTCGAGATACTGGATTTCTGCAATCGGTCTGAGTCCGCGCATTGCCATACCAATTCCTTGTCCGAGGATAGTGGCTTCACGAATTCCGGTGTCTGCAATTCGAAGTTCGCCATATTTTTCCTGTAGACCTTCTAAACCTTGGTTTACGTCACCGATATTTCCGGCATCTTCACCGAAAACCAGCGTTTCAGGATATTTTTCGAATATTTTATCGAAGTTATTTCTTACAACAACTCTTCCGTCAACATTCTCTGAATTTTGAGAAAAAACAGGAGGAATTTCTTTTATATTCGTTGTTTTCCACTGAGACTGAGAATATAAATGCGAAGAGTAATTGTCTTTCTCAGTCGCAAAAATTTCTTTAAATTTATTCTGAAGAGCTTTTCTCTCTGCTGATTCATTGCACCTTGTAAGGAGTAATGACTTTCTTACCAAATGGAAGATATCACGTTTCGCCACCGCAATGATCTTATTAAATTTATCAAGTTCAGCGGTGATTTCTGCGTTCCGGTCTTTTAAATTCTCAACTAATGGAATCACTGAATCTTTTAAAACGGTAATGGATCGTTGATAGTCTTCCCAAGCTTTTTTCTGACCTTCTTTTACAAATTTCTTCGCTTCTTCATTAATAAGATCAAGTTCCTCAGCGGTTGCAAGCTGTTCGTCCTTTCCTTCAATTTCAATAGAATAATTGAGAATCCATTCCCTGAATTTGTTCAAACCGTCAAATTCACCTTCCCATTTCAGGCGTTCTTCATTTTTATATCTCTCGTGCGATCCCGATGTGGAATGTCCTTGAGGCTGTGTAACTTCTACAACATGAACCACAACAGGAACACTTTCAGTTCTCGCAAAATGTTCTGCCCTTGCGTAAGCATCAAGAAGCGAAGGGTAATCCCAGGCTTTAACCTGAATGATTTCGCATCCCTGATTCTGACCTTCTGTTCTTTGAAAGCCGGAAAGCATTTCAGCTATATCTGCTTTAGCACGCTGGTTTTGAGTCGGAACAGAAATTCCGTAACCATCATCCCAAATAGAAACAATCATCGGAACCTGCAAAGCACAGGCAGCATTCAAAGCCTCCCAGAAATGTCCCTCAGCTGTTGATGCATCACCAATTGTGCCGAAAGCAACTTCATTTCCGTTGTTGGAAAATTTTTCTGAACCCTCAAATTTTACAGATTTATAAACTTTGGAAGCCAAAGCAAGACCTAAAAGCCTTGGCATTTGTCCTGCAGTTGGTGAAATATCGGATGAAATATTTTTTTGTTCCATTAAGTTCTTCCAGCTGCCGTCTTCGTTCAGACTTCGGGTCGCATAATGACCATTCATCTGGCGACCGGCAGAAGCGGGTTCGCGCTCAACACTTGTATCTGCGTATAACTGAGCAAAAAAACTTTCTACGGTTACAGCATCAATTGCCATAGCGAAAGTTTGGTCCCGGTAATATCCGGAGCGGAAGTCACCATTTTTAAAGACCTTAGCCATTGCGAGTTGCGGAAGCTCTTTCCCGTCGCCGAAAATACCGAACTTTGCTTTGCCGGTTAAAACTTCACGACGTCCCAAATAGGACATTTCGCGCGAAATTCTACCGAGTTTATAATCAGCTAAAATCTGGTTTTTAAAATCCTGAAAAGAAATCTGTTGGGTTTCAATATAGGTGGCTTCCATAAATAAGGGATATTTTACAAAGGTACGAAAATAAGGAAACTTGATTAAACGACAAGCGGGAGGATGTAATTGTTCTATAAAAAGATTCTTCCGCGAATATCGCGGAAGAACCAAACACAAATGATGAAAAAAAAATATTTAGTTTTAGGGGTTACTTTCTTGGTGGCGGTACAATTTCTCCGTCTACGAATGTGGCAGTTGGCACACTTTGGTCAATTCCTACAGTATTATCATCATCTTTATTAGAAGAATTGTTGGATGAGTCCTGTACTTTTTGTAATGTTGCTATTTCTTCAGGTGATAAAACGTCATCAGCTTGTCTGCATGATTGTAATGATATAGCAGTGACAAGTACTGCGGTGATAAGTGCAAATTTTTTCATACTTTTAATTTTTACAAATGTATTGTCGAAAGCGATTATAAAGCAAATTATGCAACCGTTAGTTTTTAAAAAACAACAAGTATATTTTAAATTAGCTGCAGGCATTTTAAAAAAAATACAGTAAAATTGTAAAAAACAAGCCATTAAAATAAATAAACTACTATAAATCAGTCAGTAAGACATCATGCAGTTGAAATTTAAATTAACACTTCTTTTTCTCCTTTCTCTTGTTATTTTCAACAATTTCCCGGCTCAAAAGTCGCCGAACTCCAATTTAAGTAATGAGGAAATCGAAAAAACGATTGATGCAAACATCAATAATCCGACAGAAATGTGGAAACTGATAAATTTCTATATTTCAAAATCAAAAAAAGAGCAAAACAAGGAGGCTTTATTTTATGCTTATCGTTACGCGAGCGTAAACAGTACCTATCCGATAAATTTAAAATATGCTGACAGCGCGTTGATTATTGCAAAAAACTCTGAAATTAAAAAGATTCTCATTGATGCATACTTACATCACGGTAATGTCAATATGGCAGAAGAGTTCTACGAAAAAGCTCTAGATGATATTTTGGCAGCAAATAAGTTATCACAAGAGATTGGAGACGAATACATCTTAAACAAGACCATCTACTATATTGCACAAAATAAAATTTATTTAGGACAGTATGAAGATGCAAGAAAGGAGCTTTTAATATCGCTTAAATATTTTAAGGACCATCTAAATAATAAATCCTCTTTAGGGAAAAATTATCAGGTATATTACCTCTATTCCCTAATGAGCCTTATAGATTCGAATATAAAACTGGGGAATATTGAGGAAAATAAAGCATTGTTAGAAGAAGCTTTTAGTTATATAAAAGATAATAAACTAGACCAATACACTCCGTATTTTATCACTTCTGAAGGTATGACTGCTTATTATCTAAAAGACTATAATAGCGCAATTTCTAAATTTTCGGAATCCATCAGATTATACAATGACCAATGGGATCATAATACCGAAGTTTATTATTTAGGTCTCTCCTACTGGCATATTGGTAAGGAGCAACTGGCCGTAAAATATCTGGAAGAAATCGACAAACATTATGAGAAGACAAAAAAGCTCGATCCCCAGTTTCGCTCGGCGTATGAAATCCTGATCAAATATTATAATTCTATAGGTGATACCAAAAAACAATTGGAATATATCAACAAACTGATGTTCCTCGACCGTTCCTACGAGAAAAACTACAAGTATCTCTACGAAAGAATTGTTAAGGAATATGATACCAAAAAACTTATAGCCGAAAAAAACCGAATTGAAAGTACGCTGCAAAATCAGAGAGTTATCTTTTTTGTATTAATTATTGTACTTCTTGGTATTTTTCTGTTTTTCGGATACAGGATCTATAAAGAAAAGCAGAATTACAAAAAGCGTTTCGAAGCGATCCTCGCGCAACAGAGTACGGAAGACGCTACTACAGCACCTAGATTATTGAATGAAATTCAAATTAAGAGTCCACAGAAATTTAACTATGAGTTTTATAATAAAATTCCAGGTCTCAATCCCATTTTTGTTGAGAGCATTCTGAAGCAACTCGAAAATTTTGAAAAGGAGGAGAAATTCCTTGATTCGCAGGTTTCACAAAAATCACTTAGTGAGGACTTTGGTACCAATTCCACTTACTTTTCAAAAATCATCAATACCTACAAAGGGAAAAACTTTACCCTTTATATCAATGACCTCCGTCTTGATTACATTATCGACCATTTGAAAAATGATGTGAAATATCTAAATATGGATGTGAAAGAACTTGCATCTCTTGCGGGATTCTCGAGTACAGAGAATTTTTCTGATCATTTCCGCAGGAAATTTGATCTTAAACCTTCCGTCTTCATCAAAATGATGAAAGAAAAACTTTAAGATCTAATTTTCAATAACAGGAATTCAGCAAGGCAAAATCTTAGACTTTTGCAGAAAAAAAACCGGCACCAAATAAATTGGTGCCGATTTTCTGTAAAACGTAAAATTTAAAATTATAAAATTAATTTTTAAGGTTAGCAGTAAGATCTAAATCAGATTTCATGATCAATTCATCTATAATATCAAATGCTCTCTGTTCATCCTGCAGATTTACCATCAGTTTAATGGTGTTCGCAGTAGGTGTAGTAGTGAATGACATATACTTATCATTTAAAAAGGAGGTAATATTGTTGGCATCCAAACGGGCTTTAATCAATTGAATTTCCGACGGTTTTTCACTTTCAAATACCGATACTCTCGTTTTTCTTTCCATAATCGTTTCATTTTGAACACTAAATGTAGAAAAATATTCTGAAAAACTATGTTAAGATTTTATTAAATTGCTACTCACTAAGTACAAATTAAATTTTACTGATGTTATGAGCAATCTTATCAAGTGCAATTTGAATCTCTTCCCTGGTAACATTTAGATGTGGACGGAAGCGGATCGAATTGTCGCCACATGCCAGTACAATTAAGCCGTCATCGTATAAAATTTCCCTCATTTTATCACGCGCAGCTCCACTTGGTAAGTTAATCGCGCACATTAAACCGCGGCCCCGGGCTCCTGAAATCTTATCCGGAAACTGAAGTTCAAGTTTTTTCAGTCCATCTAAAAGATAATTGCCCACTAAACTTGCATTTTCAACGAGGTTTTCTTTTTCTATAACTTCCATCACCAACTGAAAACGAAGCATATCTATAAAATTACCGCCAAATGTTGAATTGATTCGGGAACTCTCGCGGAATACATTGTTCGGGATTTCATCAAATTTTTCTTTATTGGCTAATACTCCGCAAACCTGCGTTTTCTTTCCGAAAGAAATAATATCGGGTTTCGCCGTAAAATGCTGAAATGCCCACATCTTTCCGGTGATTCCGATTCCGGTCTGTACTTCATCAAAAATAAGGAGAACCTCATTGTCGTCACAGATATTTCTTAATCCCTGGAAGAATTCGTCGCGGAAATGGTGATCACCGCCTTCTGCCTGAATAGGTTCAATGATTATACATGCCACCTGGTCGGGATTGGTCAAAATCGCCTCCTGAATATGGAGCAATGCTAACTGTTCGTTTTTAATGGTTTCTTCTAAATTTTCTTCAGTGATCGGAAAATTGAGATGTGGATTTATGATTCTCGGCCAGTCGAATTTTGGGAAATACTGATATTTTCTTGGATCTGAAGTATTGGTTAAACTTAGAGTATAACCGCTTCTGCCGTGAAATGCCTGTTTGAAATGGATGCAGATTCCAGCTTCGGTATCTAAACCTTTTTCGAAATTTTTCCGGGTTTTCCAGTCGAAGCAGGCTTTCATTGCGTTTTCTACCGCCATAGTTCCCCCTTCAATAAAAAAGGTGTACTGAAGTTCTTCCGGAATTGCAACGCGGGAAAAAACGTCCATGAAATCTGCGAATTCCTGGGAGTAAACATCGGCTAAAGTCGGTTTGTTCACCGCCATTTTGCCAAGCCACGCCGATTTTTCCACCAAATACGGATGGTTGTAGCCAATGGAAGCCGAACCAAACATGGAAAACATATCGAGGAACTCTTTTCCGGTGTTACGGTCGTGGATCCAGCTTCCGTGGGATTTTTCAATATCCATTACAAAATCGAAACCGTCGGCAAGCATATGTTTAGAAAGGGTTTCTTTTACTTTATTGGTGGTTTGTGGGTGAGATGCAATTGCGTCATTCATATTTTTAGTTTTTGTACCTGAGATTTGGTTGTTTTAAATTTATTAATTTGAGTCCCTTCGCAACCCGGCCTGAGTGGAGCTCTTTTTGTGCAGCAAAGCGGAACAAAAAAGCGGTAACGGAGGACGGATCAGTTGCCCAAATAATTTTTATACTGCTATAAATCGAATTTGATTCCCTGAGCAAGCGGTAAACTTGCAGTATAATTGATGGTGTTGGTCTGGCGTCTCATGTAATATTTCCATACATCTGAACCGGATTCCCTACCGCCGCCGGTTTCTTTTTCACCACCGAAAGCGCCACCGATTTCTGCTCCTGAAGTCCCTATATTTACATTGGCAATTCCACAGTCGGAACCTGCCTGAGAAAGGAACAATTCAGCTTCGCGAAGATTCTGGGTCATAATCGCAGAACTTAATCCCTGCGGAACATCGTTCTGAATCGCGATTGCTTCTTCGAGCGTTTTGTATTTAATAAGGTATAAAATAGGTGCGAAGGTTTCGTGCTGAACGATCTCGTAAGAGTTTTCGACTTCGGCGATGCATGGTTTTACATAGCAGCCGGATTCGTAATTTTCACCTTCCAGAACTCCACCTTCAACAGCAAATTTTCCGCCTTCTTTCCTGCATTTTTCAATGGAATCGAGATATTGTTTTACCGCATCCTTATCGATCAAAGGTCCAACGTGATTATTCTCATCCAGTGGATTTCCAATTTTTAATTGTCCGTAAGCTTTTACCAGACGGTTTTTCACTTCATCGTAAACGGATTCGTGAATAATTAAGCGTCTTGTAGAAGTACATCTTTGTCCGGCAGTTCCCACCGCACCAAAAACGGCGCCGATGATCGACATATCCAGATCTGCGTTTTCGGTAATGATGATTGCGTTGTTTCCGCCAAGCTCCAGGATTGATTTCCCGAATCTTTCAGCCACATTTTTTCCTACGATACGTCCAACCTTAGTTGAACCCGTAAATGAAACAAGTGCAACATTTCTGTCGTTAACGAGTTGCTCACCAATTCTGTGATCGCCGACAATCATCGTTGAAATTCCTTCCGGAAGATTATTTTCCTTTAAAACTTCATTAATGATATTCTGACAGGCAATTGCACAAAGTGGCGTTTTTTCTGATGGTTTCCAGATGGTTACGTTTCCGCAGATCCAGGAAAGTGCTGTATTCCAGGACCAAACAGCAACGGGAAAATTGAAAGCTGAGATAATCCCTACAATTCCCAGCGGGTGATACTGCTCATACATACGGTGACCGGGTCTCTCGGAATGCATGGTGTAACCGTGAAGCTGGCGGGACAAACCAACTGCGAAATCGCAGATATCAATCATTTCCTGAACTTCGCCAAGTCCTTCCTGAAGCGATTTACCCATTTCATAAGAAACAAGTTTACCTAAATCATCTTTGTATTCGCGGAGTTTAAGTCCGAACTGTCTTACCAACTCGCCTCTTTTCGGCGATGGGATCATCCGGAATTCTTTGTATGCTGATTTGGCCTTTTCTATGACCGTATTATAATCTTCAGTACTTGCTGTTTTTACTGTAGCGATAAGTTTTCCGTCGGTCGGAGAATAACTTTCGAGCAAATCACCGTTGGCAAAATAGTTGCCGCCGGACGAAACGCCATTATTCTGTTTGGAAATTCCTAAATTTTTAAGTGATTCTTCGATACCGTAATCGATCGTTTTATGAGACATAAATTTTAATTTGAATTGCCACTAAAGATAGGGTTTTTGGCGAACTCTGAAAAAATTTTAACACTTTTAATCGACAACAACAGCGGATCTGATTTCTGTCAGTCCATAATCATAACAAAGTGGCAAGGAAAATGATTATTTTTGCTGAAAATGAGAATATGAAAAATCAGCAACCCGACCACAATGAAAATTCGAAAATGAAATTATGGTTTAAGCGTGTGGGGATTGGCGGTTTAATATTTTTTACCCTGAAGGGAATTGTCTGGCTTTTTGTATTTTATTTCGGGGCAGAAATGTTTCAGGAATGCGCCGGAAAATAAACTACCAGTTTTCTTTTCTGATTTCGTACACCACGTTTATTTTAGGTAATTCACCGAAATAAGCAATCTCCTCTTCCCCCACTTTTTCGGCTCCAAGTCTTTCCATCGCGACCTGAGAACGAATATTTTCTTTTCCAACATGGAAAATAACGGTTTCTACATACTGAAATATATAATTCAACATCAGTTTCTTGACCTGTGGATTAACATTTTTACCCCAGAAATCGGTTCCGTAAAAAGTATAACCAATCAGAATTGAACTGTTTTCTTCATCGAAATCATAAAATCTTGTACAGCCCAAAACTTCGCCGTTAGATTTATCCATTACTAAAAATGCGCCTTTGCTTTCGAGAGCTCCTTTAAAAAAGTTTTCAAAAACTTCTCTTTTGTAGCGTTCTTTATTTGGGTGCTGCTCCCAAACTTTCGGATCGGAGGCAACTTTGTACAATCTTTCAAAATCGTTTTCGTTTAACGGAATTAATTTGAAATCTTCGTTTTCTAATATCGGCTGAATGGAGAAATTCATGTTTTTTGAAGGCTTAATTATTTAATTATCTATTTAAAAGAGAATCGCTTTTTCCAGTTCCAGCAGTTTTTGCTTACGCCAGATTCCGCCTCCATAACCGGTTAGAGTCCCATTACTTCCTATCACTCTGTGACACGGGATGATGATTGAGATCTTATTCATTCCGTTCGCATTCGCAACCGCCCTAACTTTTTTCGCATCTCCCAAAATTTCCGACTGTTTGCGGTAATTCCAGGTTTCACCATACGGGATTTTCTGTAGAACTTTCCAGACGCTTTTCTGGAATTCAGTTCCCACAGGACTTAAAGGAACAGTAAATTCCCTGAGTTTTCCTTCAAAATAGGATTTCAGTTCTTCTTCGAGAATTCTAAAATGTCTGTTTTCACCAAGTACAATGGTTGCATTCAGCGATTTTGCCAAATCCTTAAATTCGGTTTCCAGCATTTTACGGTCTGTAAATTCCAACATACAGATTCCTTCTTCAGTGGCCGCCGCGTACATGGTTCCGATTGGAGTTTCGATTCTTTTAAGATCGATAATTTTCTGTTCTATAGAATTTTTCGGCGACACTCCAAAGATATTTTTAAAGCTTTCGCTGAAACCGCTTAAACTTTCAAAACCACTGTCATAAGCAGTTTCGATAATGTTTTCACCCTGCTGCAGTTTTTTGAAAGCAGTATTCAGTCTGAACATCCGCTGAAATGCCTGAAAAGTCATGCCATGATTTTTCTGAAACCACCTCCGCATTGTTGCCGGTTCAATTCCCCGCTTTACGAGATCATAATCTTTAAATTTCTGGGCAGGGTTTTCTCTTAATTCCTGCATAATCTGCTGGATATATTCCGGAGTTTCATCAGGATTTTCAAGCGGTTTGCAGACTTTACAAGGTCGGTAACCTTTAAGAATTGCCGCTTTTGTGGAAGAGAAAAATTCTACATTTTCAGGTCTCGGTTTTCTGGCTCGGCAGATCGGCCGGCAAAAAATACCGGTAGTTTTCACACCCATCCAGAAAACGCCTTCGAAGTCGGGGTTTTTGTCGAGTGATGCCTGATACATGATTTCGGTTGAAAGCTCCATTTTGTAAATTTAAAGCAAATTTAATTGGGTTTAAAAAGTTTTGCAACCGAAAATTTGACAAGTATTTTTTAGTTTATTCCAAAAAAAATGTCTCAATAAAATGAGACATTTAAATTATTTTTTGCGGGTATCGATAAACTCGTAGGAGTCGTTGTTCATGTCAATACTTATAGTTTGCGATTTGAATTTTATCTGGTTTTCATTGAGGACAGAATAGGTATAAATATCTGTTTTCCCGGATTCTTCGTGAAATTCGTAGAATTTATTTCCTTCCACCCACCAGTTGCCGGTTTCCTGTGTTTCCTGACTTCTACCGTTTTGGGTAAATACAAAATCTAAAACAAAAGTTCCATCTGCATTACGTGTCATATCCCACTTTTTTTCGATTCCATCAATTTGCTGATCTTTTTCGGAACCAGACCAAACGCCGACTAAGCGGTTATCGATTTTTTTACCGTTTTCTAAAGTTTTCAGTTGGGTTGTACATGAAGCGAAAAAAAGCACCATTAGTAAAAGAGAAATACCCGATTTTAAAATTTTTGACATATTTATTTAATTATTATTTTTTTGCTGCTGCATCTCTTTCGATCTGCCTGATTTCTTTTAATTTTTCTACCACTTTAGTCATCACCTCAGGATTAGCCACTTTAACAGGAACTGTTACCTTAGTCATGTCCCATTTAATGACCATATCTACAGCATTATCATCTACAGGATTCAGTTCAACTTCAAACCATTCCTGCTTTTCCGACAGTTTCTGCACGGGCACGGTAATGTCGGTTACGTTGAGTTTTTCGTCGTAAGCGTAAGCGCCCCACTGCTGAGCATCTTTGTTCAGGATGACTTTCCATTCTTTATCAGTTGGGATCACAAACAGTCCGTAAGTTCCTGCCGGAACTGTTTTGCCGCCGAAGTTTACAGGTTGTGCAAAGGTAATTTTAGTCGCGCCGTTGGCCCCCGCTCTCCAAACCTTATTGTAGGGTACAAGTTCGCCGAAAACCTTTCTGCCCTTCACTCCCGGTCTTCCATAATCTACAGAAATTTTAGAAGTTGAAAACTGCTGTTCAACAGTCTGTCTCGGGCTGGCCGCCGGAAGCGTATGCTGAGCGTACGCAAGAAGCGTTGAGGAAATAAATGCTGCAATCAATATTTTTTTCATAGAATAATTTTTTTTTAAAGATAGAAAATTTAGAGGAAAAATGAGTACAATCTTCATATCCGATTTCATTTGGGTCTAAAATTGAAAAATGTTCCCAATTTGGATTTCAATACATTATTTTCTGTGGGTGAATCTTGAGACGATGTATTGCTGAAATTTCGCTCTCTACTCATTTACTCTTGCGTTTGCCGGGAACGCTGTTTTGAAAATCATCAGTTCAAAAGCCTGATAACCCGTCGCTATTTTATTATTTTTCAGTCACTTAACCAACTGACAGATTTCAATAATTTATAATGCTGTTCTGTTTCAAAATTATATATATTTGAGTGTTAATTTTAAGATTTTTTTAACATTTAATGTTTCACCTGTAAACGCCGCCGATGAGGAACTTTTATCTTTTCATTTCACTCCTTTTTTTTCAACTTACTTTTGCTCAAACCAACGATCATAATGACCTTCGCAGAGGGATTTTTGAAGATTCCAACGGAAAAATAATCACCGGTACCTCCGCACAGGAAAAATTCCTAAAAGAAAGGGCGGCTAATGTCCAGCAGGAACACGAGCATATGCATAAAGCTACCCAAACAGCGGTAGAGCTGTGTACCAACGGTGGTTTCGAGCAGACCGAAACGGTGGGAGGCAAGCAGTATATTAAAAATTTTCTTTACAATATCGGTCAACCCCCGGGCCCCACGCAGTGCAAATCAATATCCAACAGCGCGATCAGCTATATTCCACAGTACAGTCCCGGGAACACCCAGCTCATGGCTACTTCTGTACCTTCAAATCTTATTGATGAGTTCATGGGCGACATCAAAGCATTTGATCAGTATGCCCTTAAGATCAACCACACCAATTCCAGCACTACGGTTCTATTGTACAGGGTAAAAGGTTTAAAACCAACAATGAGAATCAGTTAAAATTCAATTATAAAGCGGTACTTCAGTCGGTGTACGATACAAGTCATACCGATAACCAGGCCTATTTCAAAGCCAGAGTGATGAATAAAGACGGCGAAGTGGTAAGCGAATTCTGTCTGGTGGGCGACGAGAAGAACTGCATCTTTACCAAAGTTCCTGCGGGAGGTTATGGCTATGTAACGCTGTACACGGCAAAGTGGCAGTCCGGAATTCTGGACATCTCCTCCATTCCCAATAATGAAGAGTTTACTGTAGAGTTTATGGCGTCGAGATGCGGTCTTGGCGGACATTTCGGATATGCCTATGTAGATGACATCTGCATGCTGCAGTCCACTGAAAGCTTTGTAGGTTCGGTAGAGACAGATCCGCTTTACAAAATCTGTCCGGCTTTGCCATTGCAGGTATGCGGCAGTTATACCCTTCCGAATTCCGGCGGTGTAACCGCAAACCTGAAAACTCTTACCCTGAAACTTCTCGATCCTGCCGGCAACGCCCTTTACACCACCACTACGCTTGCCACACTGGATACGGTAAATAAAAAATTCTGTTTTACGCTTCTGCCGCAGAATTTCCCGAATACCACGAGCGCAAATTATAATGTAAGCGTTACTGCAGATTTCGATGTAGCAGCCACGGGCGGAGGGACTGGCTGCGGAGGTGGTGCCGGCAATACCGCAATTTTTGCCTCCGCTACCGATTCAGATGCCAATCCCGGTTGGGACATCAGCTTCCTGAACTGTTCCGGGGGATGCGACATCAGTGTCACTACCGCCAAACTTTCAAAATGTGATACCAACCACGACGGCACAGAAACCTTCAACCTCAGCGATCTGAATGCCCTCATCGTACCTGCTGCGGGTGGGCTTACTTTTACGTATTTCAAAGATTACAACAGTGCCTTTAACAATACCGGGGCAATATCTAATTTTACAAATTATCTTTCTGCCTCTGCCGTTCTTTATGCCAGAGTGACTAAAGATCCCGGATGTTATAAAATCATTCCGGTAAATATAGAAGTTAAAAATCCCACCGCAACCATCACAGGAATTCTGAATGTGTGCTCCGGAAGTACAGTGCTAAAAGCTTCCTCGGGCGCAACCTATCTGTGGAGTACCGGTGAAACCACGCAAAACATTAAAGTTACAGCTACAGGAATTTATTCCGTTACCGTAACCGACAGTTTTGGGTGTGCAAGCACGGCCCAGGTGAGTATTGAGCCGAGCCAGACTGCGGTAAGTCCTACGCTGGAGATTACCCAACCCTCCTGCTTTGTTACTACAGGGACCATCAAAGTAACTTCCCCTGCATCACAGTACAGTTTCGACAATGGGGTAACATGGGGGAACCAATCCGGTAAAATCCGGACTTTATCCGGGTACGTTTAAGGTGATGATTAAAACACTCACCTGCTGTACCTCTTATGCGCAGGAAGTTAATATAACTCCGGCACTCACCTCCTACCCGAGCTGCAGTGCCGAACAACCTAAATTTTGCGGCGATAAGGGCACTATTACAGTGAGTACATCTGCGGCTTATTACAGTTTCGACAACGGCGTAACCTGGGGAACCAGCTCTACCGCAACCGGTCTGTCACCTGGAAATTATTCTGTACGGACCAAAGATATTTCAGGATGTATTTCCAACGCACAGGTCGTTAATATTTCCAGTAATACCCTGGGAAATCCCGATTACACCGTTGTTAATCCGGCATGTTCAGTAGCAGGTTCTATTACCATCAATACCCCTGCAGATTTTTACACGTTTAACGGCGGACAGACCTGGGTCACCAGCAATACGCTTTCGAACGTGATTTCCGGGAATTTCTCAGTAGGAATAAAAAATAACCTGGGATGTACCTCATATTTCTCGAGTATTTATCTTCAGCCTTTTCAGAATACCTCGCCACAGTCCAGTGTCATCCAGCCTACCTGCGGCACCAATGGTACGGTATACATCAGCACCGAAGCGGATATGTACAGTTTTGACAACGGCGCTACGTGGACGACCAGCAATATGAAAGACCTGCCACCGGGAACCTACCAGCTTAAAATTAAAAATGCGGCAGGATGTGTTTCCCAACTTCAACAGTCTGGCTGTATGAGCCTCAGATTGATAGTCCTTATCATACGGTGGTACAGCCAACCTGCGGCACTAACGGCAGCATCACCATCAACTCAGTATCAGATTTCTACAGCTTTAACGGAGGATTAACCTGGGGAACAGTGAACACCAAAAGCCTTCCGGCAGGAAGTTATCAGATTATGGTGAAAAACAGCCTTGGATGTAAATCAGCCGGTTACTACGTCTATCTGCAGGAAGTAAAACTTCCAAAACCCGATGCTACGGTTGTATCTCCCACGTGTACCACAACAGGAAGCATTACCGTGGATACCCCCGCAAGTTTCTACAGCATCAACGGGGGAAGTACCTGGTCTGCTTCCAATGTTTTTACCAATCTTACGGGCAGCAGTTATCAGGTCATGGTGAAGAATGCCCAGAACTGTGTTTCAGAAAGCAATTATGTTTACTTCAACCAAACTTATCTGCCTGAACCCGAATATACAGTAGTGAATCCAAGCTGCGGAAATGTAGCAAGCATCACCTTTACTTCACCGGCACCGCTTTACAGTATTAACGGCGGTACTACCTGGACCAGCAACCCCGTATTCACCGGTCTAACCGTGAATACCAGTTATTATCTGCTCACAAAAAACACTGCCGGCTGTACTTCTCAGGGCATCTGGGTGTCCTTAAGCAATACCCTGCTTGCCAGCCCTGCTGTTACGGTGGTACAGCCTTCCTGTGGAACCAAAGGCAGTATTACAGTAAAAACACCCGGCACGTCGTACAGTTTCGATGGTGGATCTACCTGGAGCACCTCACCTGTAAAAGATAATCTCACTTCAGGGTATTACTATGTTCAGATAAAAAACGGAACCTGTGTTTCCAGCAGCACACCGGTGAATATTAAAGAATTTTACCTGCCTGATCCCACTTACACCGCAGTACAGCCAACCTGTGGAACAGGCGGCACAATAACCTTCACTACACCTTCGGCACAGTTCAGCATCAATGGCGGGCAGACCTGGAGCAGCAGCCCCACGTTCACCAATCTGTCGGATGGTTATTATTCACTGATGATCCAGAACGCCCAGGGTTGCAAATCGAATTCTTACGGTGTTTCGGTCAGCCTACAGAAATACTATCTTCCAAAACCCGATATTCTTGTCGTGCAGCCTACCTGTACCAATAAGGGAAGTATTAAAATTATGACACCCGCCTCCATGTACAGCTTTGATGGCGGTCAGACCTGGGGAACTTCCAATGAAATAAACAATCTTAGCTCCGGTTACTACAAAGTTGTGATTAAAAATGCGCAGGGATGTACCTCCCATCCTTACGATATGAGTGTGTCGATTAACCAGTTTTTCCTGCCCAGTCCTTTTGTAAAAACCGTTCAGCCTACATGCAGCAATTCGGGAAGTATTACCGTCGTTTCGCAGGCAGCACAATATTCATTCGATAACGGCGCTACATGGGTAACCAGTCCGGTATTGCTGAATCCGCCACCTGGTTATTATAATATTAAAATCAAAAATACAGCAGGCTGTACCTCAACCAGCACCTCGGTTTCCATCAATAAATTTTATCTGAACCAGCCCAGCTATACCACCATACAGCCTACCTGTGCCGTTGCGAAAGGAAGCATTTTCATCAATACCATTGCCGACCAGTACAGTTTCGACAACGGCGCAACCTGGACGACTAATCCGGTGAAAAACAACCTCAGCTCCGGAAGTTATAATATTCTGGTGAAAAATGCTGCCGGCTGTGTTTCTCAAACGGCGTATGTATACATCAGTTCAGCGCCGAATATTCCGGCAACACCTGTGTTTACCGTAACCCAGCCTACAGCCTGCGATGCCACGGACGGAAGCATTACCATTACCAGTACCGGAATCAGCTATACCTTTAACGACGGAGCCAGCTGGACCACCGATCCGGTAAAGAGTAATATCGGAGCGGGAACCTATATCATCCGGATCAGAACCAGCACCTACGGCTGCGAATCTGCACCGGTAGCCGTAACCCTGAATTCCGGCACCACCATCGCAGCGCCAGCAGTTACTGTAACCAACCCTACCTGCAGCGTCGCTACAGGATCAGTCACTGTTACGACCAGTGCTGCAACGTACAGCTTCGATGACGGACTTACTTTTGTCTATTCCAATACGAAAAGTGGTCTCGCACCCGGGATTTATAAAGTTAAAATCAAGAATGCCGCCGGATGTCTTTCCGGTGTAACTTCGGTGACCGTAAGTTCCCAGGCACCGCTTCCTGCTCCTCTATTCTCGGTACAGCAGCCCGACTGCAGCAATGCACTGGGCTCCCTGCAGATTACCACTCCTGCAGCGGAATACAGTTTTGATAACGGCATCACGTATGGAAGCTCCAATACCAAAAGCGGTGTAGCACCCGGAACCTACAGCCTCATGATCAAAGATGCGGCAGGATGTATTTCCCTGGCTGGCAATGCCACAGTAAATACCCAGCCTCTTACCCCTTCGGCACCACAGATTGCGGTTACGGCACCTTCAGGATGTGCGGTGGCTAACGGTACGGTTTCCGTAATTTCTGCTGCTGCATTCTACAGTTTTGACGATGGGGTAACCTGGGTAGCGCAGGCTTCAGCCACGCTGGCGCCGGGTGTTTACCGGGTCCGCATCAAGCTCTCGGCAACAGGATGTTTTTCACCTGCAACGGTTGCCACGGTGGCACCACTACCCAATACGCCTTCCCTGCCCCTGTTTTCAATAGTTCAGCCAGTGTCGTGTACCCATCCGTTCGGAACGGTTACCATCACTTCGACAGAAAACCAGTATAGTTTTGATAACCGGGTGACGTATTCCAACAATCCAGTTTCAGGACCTCTTGAACCGGGAATTTACAGCCTTAAAGTGAAAAACAGTGCCGGATGCGAATCGGGTGCAGTGACCGTAACGGTTAATGTGCCTTCAGACACCCCGAAACTTCCTACTGCCACTGTTCAGCAAATCGACTGTGCACATTCTTCCGCAACCATCGTCATCAACGAAAGCGCTGCCCAGTACAGTAAGGACGGTGGACTCACCTGGCAAAGTGGAAATACTTTTACAGGATTGTTACCCAATACCTACCTGGTTAAAATTAAAAACGCTTTAGGATGTATTTCAGATACGAGCTTAATAACGGTACATCCTTTCAGCAATCCTACGCCAAAACCTCTGGTAAATGCAGTTCAGAATTTCTGCATCCAGCAGCAGGCTACGGTGGCCAACCTCACTGCAGCCGGAACCCAGGTAAAGTGGTATGCTGCTCCCGCAGGCGGAACCTCGCTACCGGTTACTACTGCCCTTATAGACGGTGGAACCTATTATGTTACACAAACGCTTTCAGCATGCGAAAGCGAGCGGGCTCCGGTGAAAATCAACATCTTCAGTACGTTGCCTCCAACAGGTCCGGCCGCTCAGGTATTCTGTGTAAGTCAGTCTGCAAAAGTATCAGATCTTGCCGTAAACGGAAGTGGGATCAAATGGTTCAGCACCGCGACCGCCTCCACTCCGCTTCCTTTAAATACCCTTTTACAGGACGGTACTAACTACTATGCCACGCAGACCGAAAACGGTTGTGAAAGTGTAAACCGCCTGGCGGTAAACGTTTCTCTCGTCGTCACCAATATTCCGGCAACAGATTATCTCGCTCCGTCCGACTGTGCTGAGGAGACCGGAACTAAAAATGCAGACCTCACCCAATACCAGGTGAATCTTGTTCCTAACGCTGCGGCATACCGTTTCATCTATTATGACCTGAATAATGTCCTTATCAGCAATCCGGCCCAATACTCCCTTTCAGTGGGCCAGAATATTGTTTTTGTGGAAATAAAATCCGCTACAGATGTGCCGCCAGTGTAAAACTCACGATTCCTCTGAACGCCTCTCCAACAGTTACGCTGCCGAAAGATGCAGAATACTGCCCGGGAAGTTCTGTAACGCTGGATCCGGGGAATCAGCCTGCCGGCACGGCGTTCATCTGGAAGTACAACGGTGTTGTCCTCAGCAGTCAGCAAGCCGTCAATACAGACCGTACCGGAACTTATACCCTTACGGTTACGAATACCGCGGGATGCAGCATCACAAAATCCGTCAATGTAAAGCAGGTAGAACTTCCTGTGATTACCGACATCAGCATTGAAAATACAACGGTCCAGATCATCGTGGCTGGAAGCGGAATGTTTGAATATTTCATTGACGGTGTCATCTGGCAGACTTCCAACAGGTTCTATAATGTCCCTGCCGGCAACCATACCGCTTTCGTAAGAAGTGGCCTGCAGCCTTGCGCCGTGGCTGAAAAAGCCTTCTCCATCTTTATCATCAGCAATGTGTTCACTCCCAATGCAGACGGTGTAAACGACAACTGGATGATTGAAGGCATTGAAAATTATCCCGGAAGCCACGTGAGGGTGATGGACCGTTTCGGTAAGGTGGTGCTGGATCGCAAAGTGAACGGAGCATTTTCCTGGAACGGCCAGTACCTCAGCCGCAACCTGCCTACCGGAAATTACTGGTACTATATCGTGGTTTCAGACAACCGGATCCTTTCAGGCTATGTGATGATTAAAAACAGAAACTGATGCGTGCATACCAGCTTCACCGGCAGCCGTTTTTTGGTATGGTTGGCGCCTTCACCGGCCTGATGCTGAGACAGACGAAGTTCCAGATTGTTGGTACTCCCGGTATAGTAGCTTCCGTCGGAACACAGGAGGATGTACAGGTAGCCTTTCATTATTTATTTTTATTAATTAGTGTTATTTATATACCCGGATTCTCCGCCTTCAGGAGTGTCCGGTGGCTGAGGGCGGAAACCCGGACCCTGAGGCTCTCGAAGGGAAAGCAATGTTCAACATTCTGCACACGAGGATCCTCCGCCTTCGAGTGATATGGTGGCTGAGGATCGCTGTAGTTAATATTTCGTTATAGTGAATATTGGAACTTTTGTTTCGTACCTATGGAACTTTTGTTTCATCCCTATGAAACTTCTGTTTCAACCGTATGAAACTTTTGTTTCAACAGTATGAAATTTTTGTTTCATGCTTATGAAACTTTTATTTCACCCGTATGAAACTTGGCTGACCTCCTGTGAGCTGCTGGAAACACGACTTCTGCTGCAACGGTTACCGGTATAAATGCCGCTGCCTGTCGTAAATAAGATGCTCCTCCACCCCCTGCTGGCGGAAGATTTCGAGGACATGTTGTTGCTCCTCCGCATTAAGCCAATATTCGCCGCGCATGAAACGGTAATAACCACTGCGCCCTAAAGTACCGATAAGATCCTGGCGAATCAGTGTGTACTTGGCGGAAGGAAGGGTTTCTGCTGCCTGATTCAGTCCGCTCACGAAAGTTCCGGGCGCGTCATCAAAGTAATACGGGCACCGGGCAAGGTCCTGTCCGGCGAGATGAGCAGGATTGAGCAGGGGTAAAGTTTCCCGCTCCGGCGGTGCCAGCGTAAAAGCCAGGTAACGGAGGCAGGAGGCACTCCTGGGGCACGCTTCCAGCATACAGTGCTGAAATTGAGGGGAAAACATCTGGTATTCCACCGTCGGCAGTTTTTCTTCCATCGCTAATATTTACTACAATATTATCTAAAAAATTTCAGATGACCTCTGCTGTTCTTACCATATTAGGTGATAAAAATTGAGCGGGAGAAGCAATTAAAGCTTCCGAATTGGTCGTGGATTGAGCCATTTCCCCACGGCCATAAAGGAGCCTATGACAGTACCGACGCCCATTCCGGTGCGTGATCCAGCGGAATCCCCAGTTCCTTCCAGACAGAGAATGATCAAAATAGCCGCTAAATCTTAAATTATTTTGGTCAGGATTTACCTGAAAAATTCAAACTTAATTTCACCAGGCATCACATGAACCGCGTTGAAATCTTCTATTGCTTCCAGCTGGTGTTTCACCTTTGCTGGAATTACAAAAGTATCTCCGGGATTTAATATGATATCGCGCTCTTCCAAATGCAGAATGCACGTCCCTGCCATCATGACAATAACCGACTCCAAAGAGGCGTGATGTTGAGGTAAAAGTTCGCCCGCACCGGCGGACATCTGTTTCGCGATTAATGATTTTCCTTCTGCTAAGGTTTTTACCTGTGGGTTCGTTATTTTTTTCATTGTTGACTAATAATTTAAGAGGCTGAGGTTTTGAGAGTAATTAACACTTCACTTTCGGGATTTCCCATGAACAGCGTCACCGTTTAAAAGGAATCCGCTGGGCAGACCATGTCCGGAGGTAGATCTTCATTAATGATGCTCAGCAGCATCCGATTCCGCTTTTGTTTCGTGAACGGTTCCTTTTGGATGTTCGATGGGTGCATAGATCGAATACAGTTTGAGCGGCTCGTTCCCGGTATTTTTAAGGTTATGCCATTTTCCGGCGGGCACCATAATGGAGAAATCATCACCTACTTCCTGTACAAAGTCCAGATTTTCAGCGGTATCTCCCATGTAAACTTTTCCTTCTCCAGCTTCGATCCGCAGGAACTGATCCAGTTCATTATGCTGTTCCAAACCTATTTCTCCGCCCACGGGAATCGACATGAGGGTTACCTGCAGGTTGCTTCCTGTCCATAATGTGGTGCGGAAATGATGGTTTGCCTTGGTTACCTCATCAATGTCCACGGTGAAAGGCTCCGGACCGTAATCTTTCAATTCTGCGGTAGTGTGAGATTTTTTTGCGGTGGTTTCCGCTGCG
Source organism: Flavobacteriia bacterium (assembly GCA_015999765.1). Lineage (GTDB taxonomy): Bacteria > Bacteroidota > Bacteroidia > Flavobacteriales > Weeksellaceae > Kaistella. Next base: position 500,700 of record JAECQR010000002.1, on the reverse strand, counting down.
GTTTTACTTTCCTCGGCTTCGGTGCAACCTAAAAATGCTGCGAGCATCCCAATTGCTACAGTTTTTTTCATTGTTGGATATTTAAACATAGGTAATAATATACAACAAAATAACTGAAAATCAAAACATTAGCTGAAAACGCTTTCTAACGGTCGCGTCAGATTCTCAACCTATTACAAAAACTGAAAAAGGAACAGGAGCTAGGATCGCTTGTGAGCGTCATGTGTATCGTTAACCGAAACAGGTTTTTCACCGTGATTTTTGAAAACCCTGAGCAGAACAGTCTTTTTTCAGGTCCGGTTCCATTTTTCCGGATTCACTTTTATGATCACAAAAAGACCTGTTAAAAAGAATGATTAACAGGCTTTGTAAACGTTCCGTTGTTTAAGAAATTTTGTAGATACAGCGATGCTCGCCCGACAGAATATGCTGAACCCTTTCAATTTGAAATTCGCCACCGATTAACTTTTTGAAACTTGTTAACTCGGCATGGCAGAACCCCTGGCATTCTGCAGCAGCGTCACCAATCGGGCAATGGTTCTCTATAAAAAAGTATTCCCCGTTTTCGGTCTTCCATTCTGCCATATAGCCTTCTTCCGAACGGATTCTGCTTAGATGCTCCAGCCGTTCTTCCATCGTTTTGCTGTGCTGTATCTCCTGTTCATACCGTTGGTAAACCTGGTTTTCACGATCAGTAATCATTAAATCTACCGCATTGTCACCCAATAATTTTTTTACAGAACGCAGCAGTTCTACCGCTACCGCAGCATGGGTATTCGGGAATTTTGAAAGTCCTTTTTGAGATAATGAATAATAAGTAACCGGCCTGCCCACGCCTTCGCTTTTCTGGATGCTTTTGACGAAGTCCATTTGTGTCAGTTTCAGGAGATGTAACCGTGCACCCTCCTTGGTAATTCCCAATTCCACAGCCAAAGCTGCTACAGAAATCTCCTTATGCTCCTTCAAAATCATTAAAATCCGGTCGGCTACACTTTGTTTCATTACACTTAAAATACTTGTTAAATTACGAACAGCAAAGATAATCAATCCTAAGAAACCATAACCTATTCAGATAAAAAAGTGAAAAACATGATAAAAATCTCAGCGATTAAACAAGTTTTTTCTTGTTTAATTATTTTGTTAAAGGTATCTTTGACCTACATATTAATCAAAAATTATAATCTTTAAAAATTTTATCAGTATGAAAAAATTAAAACAACTCTCAGTAGCAGCGATTGCAGGGATGATCATGGTGGCCTGCGGACAGAATAAAACCGAGGAGCAGGTAAGTTCGACTGCTGAAACCGAAACCGTAACCTCAGCAGAGGAACCCGCCGCCGCGCAGGATCAGGATACCATAGAAGTTTCCCTGAATGCAGAAGATGCGATGAAATTCGATAAGAGCGAAATTAAAGTTCCTGCAGGAAAAGTAATCCGTCTTACTTTACACCACGTAGGAAAACTGCCAAAATCTTCAATGGGTCACAATTTCGTACTGCTGAAACAGGGTACTGATGTTACCGCATTTGCAACCAAAGCGGTACAGGAAGGCAAAGCTCCTGATTTTGAAGTCCCTGAAACTCTGTTATCTGAAGTGATCGCACACACCAAAACAATCGGTGGCGGGGAAAGCGTAACGATTGAGTTTACCGCTCCTGAAAAAGGCACTTATGATTTCATCTGCTCATTCCCGGGGCACGCCGCTATGATGAACGGCAAACTGATTGTAGAATAACAGCCGTAGTTCAAAGAAATAAAATTCTAAATCAGAACCCTTCCATACAAACAAAAAAACGCGCCCATACGGACGCGTTTTTCTATTACGATCTCTTGATTTACATCTGCTCCATTTTGAAACTCATGCTTTCAATGACTTTTAAAATGGCTTCTACGGTATCCATTGAGGTAAGACACGGCACACCGTTCTCTACCGACATCCTGCGGATCTGGAACCCGTCTCTTTCGGCCTGTTTCCCTTTCGTGGTGGTGTTTACAACGTACTGCACTTTACCTTTCTGAATCAGGTCGATGAGGTTTACGTCTTCTTCACCGATTTTATACCCGATTTTCACCGGAATTCCCTGCTCTTCAAAGTATCTGGCCGTTCCTTCCGTTGCCCAGATTCTGAAGCCTACTTCATGGAAACGTCGCGCCATTTCAGAAGCTTCTTCTTTGTGCTTATCCGCTACTGTGAAGAGAATGGATCCGTGGGTCGGCATTTTGCGTCCGGCTGCTACGAAACCTTTATAAAGCGCTTTTTCAAGCGTCGTATCTTTACCCATCACCTCGCCGGTAGATTTCATTTCCGGGCCTAGGGAAGTATCCACTTTGGTCAGTTTCGAGAAGGAGAATACAGGAACTTTTACAAATACTCCGTTCTTTTCAGGCGCCAGCCCGTTTTTGTAGCCTAAATCTTTCAGTTTCTTGCCGAGAATCGCTTTCGTAGCCAGGTTGGCCATAGGGATTTCGGTGATCTTGGAAAGGAAAGGTACGGTTCTCGACGATCTCGGGTTCACCTCAATCACGTAAACTTCACTTTCAGAAATTACGTACTGGATATTCATGAGCCCAATCACGTTAAGGCCTTTCGCCAGTCTTTCAGTATAATCTACGAGGGTATCGCTCTGTTTTTGGGTAATGTTCTGCGGAGGATAAACCGCGATGGAATCTCCCGAGTGAACGCCGGCTCTTTCGATATGTTCCATAATTCCCGGAATCACAACCGTTTCACCATCTGAAATCGCATCCACTTCCACCTCCTGTCCGGTTAAATACCGGTCAATCAGGATGGGATGTTCTGAGCTTTCTTTTACCGCATTCGTCATGTAGTGTGCCAGGTCTTTCTCGTCGTACACGATTTCCATAGCTCTTCCGCCCAGAACGTAACTCGGACGAACCAATACCGGATATCCGATTTCTTCTGCGATCACCAGTGCTTCTTCTTTTGTGAAGCAGGTTTTGCCCAAAGGCTGAGGAATCCCCAGTTCCTGAAGTGCGGCTTCAAATTTATTACGGTTTTCAGCACGGTCGAGGTCTTCCAGAGAAGTTCCCAGAATCTGCACGCCGTGATCGGCCAGTTTATCAGCAAGGTTAATGGCGGTCTGTCCGCCGAACTGTACCACCACGCCTTTTGGTTTCTCCAGTTCGATGATGTTCATCACATCCTCTTCGGTTAAAGGCTCAAAATAGAGTTTATCTGAAATAGAGAAGTCGGTGGAAACCGTTTCCGGGTTATTGTTGATGATAATCGCCTCGTAACCCAGTTCTTTAATCGCCCAAACCGAATGCACGGTAGCGTAATCAAACTCTACACCCTGCCCGATTCTGATCGGTCCGGAGCCGAGAACGATGATTTTCTCGCGGTCTGAAGGTACACTTTCGTTTTCTTCCTCATAAGTTCCGTAGAAATAGGGCGTTTCACTTTCGAATTCCGCGGCGCAGGTATCTACCATTTTATAGACCGGCATCACGCCGTTTGCTCTTCTGAATTCGAATACCGTTTTCTGGTCAGAATCCCAGAGATGTGCGATATGCAGGTCTGCAAAGCCGAGTTTTTTAGCTCTCAGTAATGTTTCTTTATCGAATTTATTTTCGGCAATCACCTTTTCAAAATCAATGAGTTTCTTGATTTTCCAGATGAAGAATTTGTCGATCTTGCTCCATTCAACAATCTGCTCCCAGTCGTAGCCTCTTCTTAAAGCGTCGCCGATGATGAATAATCTTTCGTCATCACAGATGCGGATTCTTCTTTCGATGTCGGCGTCGGTTAAGGCTGCGGCATCTTTGGTCTTCAATCCGATATGTCTTAAACCTGTTTCAAGGGAACGGATGGCTTTCTGAAGCGATTCCTCGAAGTTTCTTCCAATCGCCATCACCTCGCCTGTCGCTTTCATTTGGGTTGAAAGTCTTCGGTCTGCTGTTTCAAATTTATCGAACGGGAACCTTGGGAATTTCGTTACGACATAGTCCAAAGCAGGCTCAAAACAGGCGTAAGTCTTTCCGGTTACCGGGTTCATGATTTCATCCAGCGTCAGGCCAACCGCAATTTTCGCCGCGATCTTGGCAATCGGATAACCGGTTGCTTTACTCGCCAACGCTGATGAGCGCGACACCCGCGGATTCACCTCGATGATATAATAGTCGAATGAATGCGGATCTAAAGCCAGCTGAACGTTACAGCCACCTTCAATCCCAAGTGCGCGGATGATCTTTAATGATGAATTTCTGAGCATCTGGTATTCCCGGTCAGAAAGCGTCTGCGATGGCGCCACCACAATGGAATCACCCGTGTGAACACCTACCGGATCGATGTTCTCCATATTACATACCACAATGGCGTTGTCGTTTTTATCGCGCATCACTTCGTACTCGATTTCCTTGAAACCCGCGATTGATTTTTCAATCAGACACTGGGTCACCGGCGAATACTTAAGTCCGAAGGCGGTGATTTCTTTCAGTTCATCGTCGCTGTGCGCGATTCCACCTCCTGTGCCGCCCATTGTAAAGGCCGGACGAACAATCACCGGATATCCGATGTTGTGGGCAAATTCCAAAGCGCCCTGGACCGTGTTTACGATATCTGAATCCGGAACGGGTTCGTTAAGTTCGCGCATCAGTTCGCGGAAAAGATCCCTGTCTTCCGCCTGGTTGATGGCAGAAAGCTTGGTCCCGAGAACCTCCACTTTGCATTCTTCCAGAATTCCGGATTTCTCGAGTTCTACCGCCATGTTCAGACCGGTCTGTCCGCCCAGTGTCGGCAAAAGCGCATCAGGTCTTTCCTTACGGATGATGTGGCTTACAAACTGCAGTGAAATTGGTTCAATATATACCTTATCGGCAATCTCAACATCCGTCATGATCGTTGCCGGATTCGAGTTGATCAAAATTACTTTATAGCCTACTTCTCTCAGTGCCAGACAGGCCTGGGTTCCGGCGTAATCAAATTCAGCGGCCTGCCCGATGATGATGGGACCGGAGCCGATGACGAGGATTGTTTTTATGTCGTTTCTTTTCATTTTTTATTAGATTCTAGAGTCAAGAACCAAGAGCCAAGATTCAGGACTGTGTTTGTAGATTATTTTTGAATGTAAAAATCATCTTTTGAATTTCCGATAATCCAGCAAAAGTTTTATTACAGTGGTTTCTCTCACCAGGCTTAATTCTCTACAGAGAATCAGTTGGGTCTGTAATTCGAATGCGGAGCCTAAAGAAACTGCAAGAAAATGATTAAATTCTTTATTACTGTTTCGACCGGAACCTTCAGCAATATTTGATGGAATAGAGACTACGCTTCTTTTCATTTGAGAGACCAAACCCCATTTCTCATCGGATGATATATCTTGAGTAGCAATATAAAGTTCCTTAGCCAGGTTTATTGATTTCTGCCAAAATATCAATTTCTCAAAATTATGCATAATCTTGGCTCTTGGCTCCAGGTTCTTGATTCTTAAATTGTCTCATTAAATCCAGAAATTCATCAAACAGATAATTGGCATCCTCAGGACCGGGGCTGGCTTCGGGGTGATACTGTACCGAGAAGCAGGGGTGGATTTTATGTTTCAGGCCTTCGTTGGTTCTGTCGTTCAGGGCGATATGGGTTTCTTCCAGGTCGGTGCTTTTCAGGGATTCCTGATCCACCGCGTAGCCGTGGTTCTGGGAGGTGATGGAGACTTTATTGGTCTTCAGATCCAATACGGGGTGATTTCCGCCGCGGTGCCCGAATTTCAGTTTGAAAGTTTTGGCGCCACAGGCCAAACCGATGAGCTGATGGCCGAGACAGATTCCGAAAATCGGAACTTTACCGAGCAGACCGTTGATGAGTTCGGAAGCTCCTTTCACATCTTCCGGATCACCGGGACCGTTGGAAAGCATAATTCCATCGGGATCCATGAGTAAAATTTCTTCTGCGGTAATGTTCTGTGAAACGACTGTTACGTCGCAATCACGCTGGGTGAGTTCACGCAGGATGCCGAGTTTCGAGCCGAAATCAATCAGCACCACTTTTAACCCTCTTCCCGGACTGGCGTACGGGGTTTTTGTAGAAACAGTTTCTACCTGATTTGTAGGGAAGTCGGTAGATTTTAAGGTTTCGATGACTGAAGTTTCATCCGCATCTTCATCTACGATTTTACCTTTTACAACGCCTTTGCTTCGCAGAACGCGCGTAAGTCTGCGGGTATCAATGCCGGAGATTCCTGATAATTTCTTTTTCTGAAAGAATTCGTTCAGTGTCAGCTGGTTTCTGAAGTTGGAGGGTAAATCGCAACATTCCTTTACGATCAAACCTTTGATTGCAGGTTCAATACTTTCATAATCATCACGGTTGATGCCGTAATTTCCGATGAGCGGATACGTCATGCAGACAATCTGTCCACAGTAAGACGGATCGGAAATAAGTTCCTGATAACCGGTCATTCCCGTGTTGAAGACCACTTCGCCGTCGGTATCCAGGTTGGCTCCGAACCCTTCACCGTGAAAGACCTCACCGGATTCTAATATTAATTTCTTTTTCATTTTTTTTTAGATTTTAGAGCCAAGAATCAAGATGCAAGACTCCGCGCTAAATATTTTCTTATTCTTTGGTCTTAATGTACTACTGTAACTTTCTACTAGCTATGTCCAACCCAACAAACGTTGTTTATCTCTTGGTTCTGGGTTCTTGAATCTTGACTCTTGGTTCTTGTTTCTTGACTCTTGTTTCCCGATCCTACTTAAACTCAAATCCCTTTTTCTCCAAAGCATCTTTCAAGATGGCCATACGCGCAAACACCCCGTTTTTCATCTGTTTGAAAATCCGCGAACGCTCACACTCTACGAGATCGCTGTCGATTTCCACACCGCGGTTGATGGGCGCGGGATGCATAATGATCGCATGCTTTTTCATGACTTTCTCACGCTCTTTGGTAAGTCCGAACTTGCGGTGATAACTTTCCAAGGAGATTTTCATTTTCTCGCCATGCCTTTCATGCTGAATGCGCAGAAGCATAAGCACATCAACTTCCCTTACCAGATCATCGATAGAAAGGTAAGTTCCGTTAATAATTGTTCCTTCATCAAACCATTTTTCGGGTCCGGAGAAATAGACCTTAGCGCCTAATTTTCTCAGCGCTTCCGCATTTGAATTGGCTACCCTGCTGTGTTTGATGTCGCCGACAATACCGACTTTCAGGCCTTTGAACTTACCGAATTCCTGCTGAATGGTCATTAAGTCCAAAAGTGTTTGTGAAGGATGATTCCCGCTGCCATCGCCTCCGTTGATCACCGAAATACTTAAACCTTTCAGCTCTTCATAATATTTATCCTGTTTATGGCGGATTACTGCAAGATTCACCCCTAAACTCTCCAGGGTTTTCACCGTGTCATATAAAGATTCGCCTTTATTTACAGAGCTTGCATTTACATCAAACGGAACCACATGAAGTCCCAGCCTGCGCTGTGCAAGATCAAAACTGGTCTTTGTTCTTGTGCTGTCTTCGAAAAACAGGTTTGAAACATAAATTTCGTTTGCCGCTTTAAGGATTTTTCCTTCTGCAAATTCGTCAGCAGTTTTAAGTAAGGCATTAATCTTTTCTACAGTTAAGTCTCTGGTTGTAAGCATAGTTATCTTGTTTAAGGTCAAAAAAAAACGAAGCCAAAATGACTTCGTTAAATTTAATAAATATTTTCGTTACCGGCATCGCTGCCAAGGTGTATATCGTCTAATGGAAATAATCTTTTCATTAGCTGCAAAGATAGAAATTTTATCGGAAACCGAAACAGGATTTTAATAAAATAGATCCAGGATTACAGATCAATGCTAAATAATTGTAAATACGCTAAATTGATATATATTTGCTAAAAAAGTATAGTTATGAGCAATACCTGCCCCAAATGCCAACAGCAAAATGTTGTAAAAAGTGGGATCGTAAAGGAAAGACAAAGGTTTCTGTGCCGCGACTGCAACTATTATTTCACGGTGAAAAAACTGGGCAAGCAGATTGATGACTACTATGTTACCAAGGCTTTACAGCTCTATCTGGAGGGACTTTCTTACCGTGAAATCGAACGAATTCTGGGGGTTTCCCACGTGACCATAAGTTCCTGGATTAAAAAGTACAATATAAAAAGACCTCCACATTCTGAGTTCCATACCACTTACAAGGTTTTCAAACAGAGTGAACTTCTGGAATTTATGCAGAAAGAAGAAAACATCAAAGGCTCTGGCCTTATTATCACTGAATTTGGTGATAAGTACATGATGATCAAATGGGAACGGTTTAAGAAATAAAATCATTATCATTCCCCAACACACCAGATGATCACAGTTTAACCGATAACTATACTCCTAGCAAAAATATATATTAAATTTCTTCAAATAAATTTTTAGTTTCACTTTCGTTATGTCAAAGAAACAAACTAAAAATTACTGACTCATGAAGAAATATACTGTTTTGTTAGGAATACTGCCAACACTACTACTCAACCTTCAGTTTAAGGCGCAGGATACGCTTTCCACCGCAGATCTTTTAAAAAGGATTGAAGCCCTGGAAGCCGAAGTCAAAAAACCTAAAGAGTGGGACGCCTCCATTTACGGGTGGGTAAGAACAGAATACAGTTTCGACAGCCGCCAGTCGGCCTATTCCAGAGAATACCAACTCAACCTTTATCCTTTAGACGAAAAACTGGATGCTAAGGGCAACGACATCAATGATACCGGCGCCAGTAATTTTCTTGCCATCACTTCCCGGGTGGGAATTAAATTCCGGGGACCGGACGTTTGGGGAGCCAAAGCTACGGGAAATATCGAAGCTGATTTCTTCGGCAACACCGAACTCAACAAAAGTGCGGCCGGAACAGGAAGCACCGGTCTGCTCCGTTTGAGACACGCCACCGCGACGCTGACCTGGCCTAAAACGGCAGTAACTTTTGGTCAGACCTGGTATCCAACTTTTGTTCCTGAAGTTTTTCCCGGCGTTGTCAATTTCAATACCGGAATCCTATTTAATCCATTCGGGTGGGCCGGACAGATCAAGGTGACTCAAAAATTAACTCCGGAACTTTCTTTCAGCCTGATTGCGTACAAAGACCGTGAATTCCAAACCGTAAACGCCATCGGAGCTTCCGCAAATTCCGCGACATTCAATTCTTCAATGCCTACTGTTCACGGGCAGCTTCAGTACAAATCGAAAAGCATCACGGCCGGCGCCGGTGCCGAATACCAGTCTTTGCAGCCTGTGATAGAGTCCGGAGGTCTTGCTTCTGATGAGAAAGTGAATTCCGAAATGTTTTTTGGTTACTTTAAATACGCCAATGAAAAAATCATTGCAAAACTCTATGGGATCACCGGCGGAAACCTTCACCATCTTGTGATGATCGGCGGTTTTGCAGGCTACGAAAACTCCAACGGCATTGAATCATACAAACCCACCAAAACTTCAGCGTTTTGGGTTGACCTTGCGAGTGCCCATCCGAAAATCGCTCCCGGGATTTTCTTTGGTTACACCAAAAATTCTGGCACCGATGCCGGGTTTAAAAATCTGTACATGAGAGGCGTTTCCGGTAACCGCATTCTTGATGAAGTATGGCGGGCTTCGGCACGGGTAGATTTCAAACAGAATAAATTCAGCGTTTCCCCTGAAGTGGAATATACCGCTGCAAAATGGGGCGATCTGAATACTGAAGCCCTCGCTAAAAACAATCTCAAAAACGTTGGAAATTTAAGAGGAACCGTAAGGGTAATGTATTCATTCTAAACTTTACATTAAAAAATTTAAACATTTATAATTTAAGCAGTTATAAAATTTATATAAATATTACTTAAACCAAAAAAAACAAATATAATTATGAGCAGAAAATTTAAAACCCAGCATGAGCATGACGCGTATGTTGCGGAGAAAAAAAAGAATAAAACGATTTGGGGCGTAATCATGGCCTCCTCCTTAGGCACCCTTATCGAATGGTATGATTTCTATATTTTCGGAAGTCTGGCGGTAGTTTTGGCTACCAAATTCTTTCCCGCAGACAACCCTACTGCAGCATTTCTTTCAACCCTGGCAACATTCGCCGCGGGATTTGTGGTAAGACCTTTTGGTGCGCTGTTTTTCGGTAGACTTGGAGATATCATCGGCAGAAAATACACCTTCCTCGTAACGCTGCTGATCATGGGTTTCTCTACCTTCCTTATCGGATGCGTACCTAGTTTTGAAACCATCGGTTACGCTGCGCCGGTTTTGGTTCTGATCTTAAGACTTTTACAGGGACTTGCTCTTGGTGGAGAATATGGCGGCGCCGCAACCTACGTTGCAGAATACTCGCAGCCTCACCGCCGTGGCTACTGGACTTCCTGGATCCAGACTACTGCAACCGCAGGACTTTTCATCTCTCTTATCGTAATTCTCGTGACCAAAACGTCACTTACTCCTGAAGAATTCGACAGCTGGGGATGGAGGATTCCGTTCTGGATTTCAATTCTGATGGTAGGTGTTTCGTACGTCATCAGAAGAAATATGAAGGAATCACCGCTGTTTGCACAGGCAAAAAGAGAAGGAAAAACTTCAACCAATCCACTGAAAGAAAGTTTCGGCAACAAGCTTAATTTCAAGTTTGTACTTCTGGCGTTATTCGGCGCGGTAATGGGACAGGGTGTTATCTGGTACACTGGTCAGTTTTATGCCATGAGCTTCATGCAAAAAGTAATGAATATTGAGTCTGCACAGGTAGATTCGATGATGGCTTTAGCGCTGTTCCTTGGAACTCCCCTGTTTGTTCTGTTCGGCTGGCTCTCCGACAAAGTCGGCAGAAAACCCATCATGATGATCGGAATGCTGATTGCCATTATCGCCTACCGACCTATCTACAAAACCATGTATACGTCGGTAAATATTGAAAGTAAAGTATTGGCAGACAAAGGTTTTGTCGAAAAAAGAACGGCCAAAGCGCATGAAAAAATTGCAGGTGACAGCCTTATCAGTTTCCACACAGAAAAAACATTTACAGACGGAACTTTGCTGAAAAAAGACAGCATTGTACACTGGGCTGCAGCAGGACCGGTGATGACCAACGGAAAAACCGAAGCTCCACTGATCAAAGAAAGCATTACGGTAAATCCAGATACGCGATGGCTGCTGATCTTCCTCGTATTTGTACAGGTCGTTTTTGTGACAATGGTTTACGGCCCCATTGCAGCCTTTCTCGTAGAAATGTTCCCGATCCGAATCCGTTACACCTCTATGTCGCTGCCTTATCACATCGGAAACGGAATCTTCGGCGGACTTTTACCTGCTGTAGCAACTTATCTTGTGACTTCGGGTAAAGATGCCGGCCATGCAGAATGGTATCTTCAGGGACTTTGGTATCCGATCATTGTAGCTGCAGTGTGTCTGGTGATCGGTACGCTTTACCTGAAAACCAAAAACAAAAGTCTTGAAGAAGACCACCAATAAAAGAAAACAGATTCTTTCCGGAAATCTTCATCAAGATAAAACAGCATCTAGGTTTCCGGATTTTCACTAACTTTAAAAAACAAAAAAATGGATTCAGTAAAAAAAATATTAGGAATTGTATGGCTGCTTCTGGCAGTGGTAGTCGCATATTACGGATTAACGGTATTCGGACTTCCAAAAATCATGTCGGATAAACAGGAAGACAATGTCTTCGGATGGATTATCCTGGTAATTCTTGTACCCATCATCGTTGGCGGACTGGCGGTTTTCGGCTGGTACTCATTCAAAGGGGAATATTCGGATGATAAAATTTAAGTTTATTGCGCCGATTCAACAGTAACTAACGGTCACCCGACCGTTACTTAAAACTTCAAATGAAAAAAAGACACAAACAAAAACTGGTTATTTTGAGCATCACATTATTTGTGATGTTCAATGCGCCGGTTTTGCTTTTGTTTAATAAAACTGAGCCAATTTGGGGCTTACCTATGATTTACACTTACCTTTTTATGGTTTGGTTTGCGTCCAGTATAGCATCATTCTTAATCTTCAGGAAATACAATGAGTAGTCCGCTTCTATTTCTGCTGGTAATCGTTTATCTGGGATTGCTTTTCTTCATTGCTTTTTGGGCAGAAAAAAGGAAGAGCAATTTCTGGGTAAACAATCCGTATATCTACTCCCTTTCGCTGGCAGTTTACTGCTCGGCGTGGACGTATTACGGCAGCATTGGCGTGGCTTCAAACCAGGGTCTGGAATATCTGGCCATTTATATCGGTCCGGTCATCATCATTCCATCCTGGATTTATATCAACTCGAAGATCATCAGAATTTCACGCGTTCATAAAATAAGCAGCATCGCAGACTTTATCTCTTTGCGCTACGGCAACAGCCGTTTTCTGGGAGCGCTGGTCGCAATTGTATGTATGCTGGCGGTAATTCCTTACATCGGACTTCAGATTAAAGCGATCTCCGATACCTTCCATTTAATGACCGGTACTGCGAATTCGGATAATATATTTTTTGATACCGCAACGTATGTGGTGGTGATCATTGCGGTATTTTCTGCCTTTTACGGTACAAAATATGTGGATGCTTCCGAAAAAAGACTCGGTATTATTTCAGCCGTGGCATTTGAAAGCTTTTTGAAACTGATATTCTTTGTTATTCTGGGGATTTTTGTTGTTTACGGGGTTTTCAACGGTTTTAATGACATTTACGAAAAGGCTTCGAAACTGCCTGATTTCACTCAAAAAAACACGTTCAACGGTTTGGAAGGTGGCTTCAACTTTTTACTGATGAGTATGCTTTCTATGACTGCCATTTTTCTTTTGCCGCGTCAGTTTCACACAACCATAGTAGAAAACAGAACGGAAAAACACCTGAAAACCGCAATCTGGCTTTTCCCGCTTTATTTATTATTGATGAATATTTTTGTGTTCCCCATTGCGTGGGGTGGGAAAATCCTTTTTTTCGGCGAAAATGTAAATCCGGAATTTTATTCCATCCTTATTCCTCAGAAGTTCGGGAATATATTTATTGCAGGAATGGTTTTTCTCGGCGGACTCAGTGCGTGTATTTCCATGATAATCATTTCAAGTATTTCACTATCGGTAATGCTCTCAAATAACATCATCATTCCTTACGGCTGGCTGAACAGCCTGAAAACTGAAACGGAATACGTCAACAACAGAACCATTGTAAACATCAGAAAATTCAGTATTTTTTCACTGATTATTGTGGGATTTCTGTTTTACAAATTCCTCATCAACAGCGCTTCATTATTTTCAGTAGGACTCATCGCATTTGTGATGATTGCACAACTTGCCCCTTCATTTTTTGGTGCTATTTTCTGGCGCCGCGGTAGTTTCGCAGGTGCGGTAACCGGAATTATTGCAGGGATACTGATCTGTTACTTTAATCTCATTCTGCCGAATTATTTCGACACAACCTATCAGAATTCCGCGGTGTTCAACTTCTTTAAATTAGATTATCTTTCGCCTGTTGCGAGTGCCTTTTTCTGGAGTCTGCTGGTTAATGGCGGACTTTTTATGATGATCTCCTCTATCGTCGCAGGCAATTACAGAGAAAGGAATTTCGCCGAACTGTATGTAGATATCAACGATTACATACAGCATCACGAAAACGCCTACATCTGGAAAGGTACCGCCAATATTTCAGACATCAGAAAAATCCTGACAAGATTTCTTGGAGAGAAGAAAACCCAGCAGGCTCTTAAAATTTTCAATCTCAAATACAATATTTCCGACGAAAACAACAGTGCGGATTCGCGGTTTATTAAATTTTCGGAGAATTTGCTCAGTGGCAGAATAGGTACCGCATCGGCAAAAATTTTAATTGAAGGCGTAACCAAAGAGGATAAAATTACGTTGCCTGAAGTCCTGAAAATTCTGGAAGAATCCAAAGAGAACATCTCAATGAACAAGCAGCTTACCGAGCATTCTCAACAGCTGAGGAAACTTTCTGAAGAACTGCAGAACGCGAACGAAACGCTGGTAATCAAAGACAAACAGAAAGACGATTTTCTGGATTCGGTCGCACACGAACTGCGTACACCTATTACCGCGATCCGCGCGACGAGCGAACTGCTTCTGGATGATGAAGAAATGCCCGCAGAGATCAAAAAAGATTTCCTCGGCAACATCATTTCAGAAAGCGACAGGCTTGCAGAAATCATCAACGATATCTTATATCTGGATAAACTCGAAGCCGGAACTACTCCGCTGAACATCGAAGAAAAAAGCATTATTGAAACGTATCATAAATCTTTGAAACCTTTGCTTCCGCTGTTTGAGCAGAAACACCTTCACCATTCCGAAGTTAATTTACTGAAGATTGACATTTTTGAATTTGATGAAATGAAAATGATTCAGGTCTTCCAGAATATCCTTGGCAATGCGCTGAAATTCGCCAACGAACACGGTATGGTACAGACAAAATTTCAGGATAAAGAAGGCGGACTTAAGATATCGGTTTTCAACACCGGAAAAACGATTCCAGAAGAAGATCTGGAGTTTGTTTTCGAAAAGTTTTACCAGAGCAAAAACCAAAACCTCCGAAAACCAATAGGAAGCGGTCTGGGATTGGCGATTTGCAAAAGGATTATTAATGCTCACGGCGGATCCATTGAAGCCAAAAACAAAGAAATCGGGGTCACCTTCGAAATCTTTTTGCCTACTAAAACAGAATAAGATGAAAAAGATATTAATTGCAGACGACGAACATAAAATTATAATGACCCTGGAATACGCTTTCCGCAAAGCAGGCTATGAAGTTTTTATTGCACGTGACGGTTCCGAAGTGTTAGAAATTCTGAAAACAGAAATCCCGGATATTATTCTGCTCGATATTATGATGCCGAATGTTGACGGTTACACGACACTTGCAGACATCCGCAAGAATGAAGCCTTTTCCAATATAAAAGTAATTTTCCTTTCAGCGAAAACCGGTGAAGCCGACATTGCAAAAGGTTTGGAACTCGGTGCCGATGCGTATGTTACAAAACCCTACTCCATTAAGAAACTTACCGAACAGGTTGAAAATTTAATCAAATAAAACTGAAGTTATGAAAGCGCACCAAATGTTCCGCGAAAGTGTGGAAAACAAAGAAAAATTCTGGTCAGAACAGGCCGAAAATATAGAATGGTTCAAAAAACCCACCCAAATCCTCACCAACGAAGGCGAAAACTATCCTACCTGGTATACAGACGGTGAACTCAACACCTGTCATCTCGCATTAGACAAACACATCAATGACGGTTTTGGTGATCAGGTGGCCATTATTTACGATTCTCCTGTAACTTCCAGAATCATCAAATATACCTACAGCGAAGTTCGGGAACAGGTTGCGAAGCTGGCAGGAGGTTTACAGAAATTGGGCTTGCAGAAAGGCGACCCCGCGATTATTTATATGCCGATGATTCCGCAGTCGGTTTTTGCAATGTTAGCGTGCGCCAGATTAGGCGTGACGCATTCTGTGGTTTTTGGCGGATTTGCCCCTACCGAACTCGCGATCAGGATTGACGACTGCCATCCAAAAGCCATTATCACCGCAAGTTCGGGAATGGAAGTTTCGCGCAGGATTCCTTACCTGCCTTTTGTGCGTGAAGCGGTTTCTATTTCGGAACATAAACCCGAACACATTATAGCTTTCGACCGCAAACTTCTGGGAAACAGAGTTAATCATGAAGCAGAAGGTTTAATCGATTTCGAGAAACTCATCGCGGAATCAGAACCTGCTGACTGCGTCCCTGTAGAGTCCGCTCATCCCCTCTATATTTTATATACTTCAGGAACTACCGGAAAACCAAAAGGCGTGGTTCGCGATAACGGCGGTCATGCTGTTGCCATGAAGTTTGCGATTAAAAACATCTACGGAGCCAAAGAAGGCGAAACGTTTTGGGCAGCCTCTGATATCGGGTGGGCTGTAGGTCACAGTTTTTCAGTTTACGCACCGCTGATCAACAGAAACACCACGGTTATTTTTGAAGGAAAACCGATAGGAACTCCGGATGCAGGAACATTCTGGCGCGTAATCGAGGAGCACAAGGTTTCGGTGATGTTCACTGCTCCTACCGCAATCAGAGCCATTAAAAAAGAAGATCCTGAAGGTGAATTTGTAAAGAAATATGATTTATCGTCACTGAGAACCCAGTTTTTGGCGGGCGAACGCTGCGATGTGGCAACGCTCGACTGGTACGAAGAATTCGTAGGTGTACCGGCCATTGACCACTGGTGGCAAACCGAATCAGGCTGGCCGATGCTGGGACTGATGCCGGGTGTTGAAGACGTAAAAATCAAGAGAGCTTCTGCCGGAAAACCGATTCCGGGTTATGATATTAAAATTTTCAGTGAAGAAGGTTACGAACTTGAAGCGCATCACGAAGGTTATCTGGTGATCAAACTTCCGCTGGCTCCCGGTGCAATGACCGGAATCTGGGGCGATCCGGAACGTTTTAAATTTGGGTATCTGTCGAGATTTCCCGGCTACTATTTTTCCGGCGACGGTGCCATTAAAGATGAAGACGGCTACGTTTTTGTGACCGGCCGTGTTGATGACGTAATCAATGTTGCCGGCCACCGCCTTTCTACCGCAGAAATGGAAGAAGTTGTCGCTGCGCACAAAGATGTAGCCGAATGCTGCGTAGTTGGTATTGATGATGACCTGAAAGGACAGGTTCCTTTTGCCATCGCTGTTTTAAAGTCGGGTTCTAAAGCAGACCAGGAACAGCTGGAAAAAGATATTGTAGCGCTGATCCGCGAGAAAATA
This sequence comes from Flavobacteriia bacterium, assembly GCA_015999765.1. GTDB lineage: Bacteria > Bacteroidota > Bacteroidia > Flavobacteriales > Weeksellaceae > Kaistella. The sequence continues at coordinate 483,992 of JAECQR010000002.1, read as the reverse complement.
GGTGCGGTAGCCTGTCTGAAAAACGCAATGGTGGTCAACCGGCTTCCAAAAACCCGATCGGGGAAAATTCTGAGAAAGCTCATAAGAACGATGCTCGACGGTAAAGAATACCAAATGCCTTCGACGATTGATGATGAAAGCATCGTGGAAGAATTGCAGGAAATGATGAATATATATAAAAGAGAAAAAATATAAATTAAGAAGCGAAACCCGGTAAAAATTACCGCTCCCCTAGCCCTGATAGCAGCGGCTACCCCGCAACAGGCGCCGGCAATAGCGCGGAGTGAGGAGTATGAGCGGATAGCAGGTTCCCCGCTTCAAATAAAATTAAAAAATTAAGAATTATGAAAAATTATTTCATTGATGATCTTCCCGATTATTTCAAGCAGTATAAGAAATCCATCAAAAACCCGAAGAAATTCTGGGATAAAATTGCGGACGAAAATTTTGTCTGGTACCAGAGATGGAGCAAAGTTGTGGATTATGACATGCAGGAAGCCACGATTAAATGGTTTAAAAATGCCAAGCTTAATATTACCAAAAACTGTATTGACCGGCATTTGAGTACCCGCGGCGACAAAACTGCCATTATTTGGGAACCTAATGATCCGAAAGAAGAAGCCCAGCACATTTCTTACAATGAACTCCGGGACAAGGTGTGTAAAATGGCCAACGTGCTGCGCGATTTAGGTATTGAAAAAGGTGACCGGGTTTGTATTTACCTTCCTATGATTCCGGAATTGGCGATTACAATGCTTGCCTGCGCCAGACTTGGTGCGGTGCATTCCGTTATTTTTGCAGGATTTTCGGCCTCTGCGGTATCGTCGCGTGTGAACGACTGCGAAGCAAAACTCATCATCTGTTCCGACGGAAGTTACCGTGGCAGCAAAGCCATCGACCTGAAAGGAATCATTGATGAAGCGGTGGAAAGCTGTCCTACGGTAGAAAAAGTACTCGTCGTGAAAAGAACCGGCGGCGAAGTAAAAATGAAAGAAGGCCGCGACCTCTGGCTTGAACCGCTTTATGAAAAAGCTCCGGCAGATTTTATTTCTGTTATTATGGACGCCGAAGATCCTTTGTTTATTCTTTATACTTCAGGTTCCACAGGGAAACCAAAAGGAATGCTTCACACCACCGCCGGATACATGGTTTACACGGCGTACACTTTTAAAAATGTTTTTAATTACAGAGAAAACGACATCTACTGGTGTACCGCAGATATCGGCTGGATTACCGGACATTCGTATATTCTGTATGGTCCGCTGGCTAATGGTGCTACAACAGTAATCTTTGAAGGTGTACCAACTTATCCGGAACCGGACCGTTTCTGGGAAGTGATAGAGAAACATAAAATCACTCAGTTTTACACTGCTCCCACCGCGATCCGTTCACTGGCTAAGGAATCTTATGAATGGGTGGAGAAACACGATTTGTCAAGTCTCAGAGTTATTGGTTCCGTAGGTGAACCGATCAATGATGAAGCTTGGCACTGGTACAACGACCATGTTGGCAAGAAAAAATGCCCTATTGTAGATACCTGGTGGCAAACTGAGACCGGGGGAATTATGATTTCTCCGTTACCTTTTGTGACGCCGACCAAACCCACTTATGCAACACTTCCGCTTCCTGGAATTCAACCTGTTTTGATGGACGATAAACGCAATGAAATTACCGGAAATCAGGTAGACGGAAATTTATGTATCCGTTTTCCGTGGCCGGGAATTGCCAGAACCATTTGGGGCGATCATCAGCGCTATAAAGAAACCTATTTTACGGCATTCCCCGGGAAATATTTTACAGGTGACGGCGCGTTACGCGATGAAGTGGGCTATTACAGAATCACAGGACGTGTGGATGACGTGATTATTGTTTCCGGACATAATTTAGGAACAGCTCCGATTGAAGACAGCATCAACCAGCATCCGGCCGTTGCAGAATCTGCGATTGTGGGTTATCCGCACGATATCAAAGGAAGTGCGCTTTACGGGTACGTCATTCTGAAAGACACCGGTGAAAGCCGCGACCGTGAAAATTTAAGAAAAGAAATCAACCAGGTCATCAGCGACACGATTGGACCAATTGCAAAACTCGATAAGATTCAGTTCGTATCTGCACTTCCGAAAACCCGCTCCGGAAAAATCATGAGAAGGATTCTTAGAAAAATTGCAGAAGGAGATTTCGCAAATTTCGGTGATACCTCTACCCTTTTGAATCCTGAAATTGTGGAGGAAATTAAGAACGAGAAAATTTAATCATTTGAAAAATTTCTTAATAACTAAAACCTTACGGAAGCGTGAGGTTTTTCTTTTGAAATTCCAAAACGCGAATTGACATTTTTAAAATATTTAATGTGATTGATTTACAGTAATTCACTACATTTATTTCATTGAAAAATCCAGATTTTAATGCTGACGTCATCATTATTGGCGGCGGTTTGGCAGGTTTAACAGGAGCGATTCACCTTTCCAAAACGGGGTTTCGCGTCATTGTTATTGAAAAAAACTCCTACCCCAAACATAAAGTCTGCGGCGAATATATTTCCAATGAGGTCCTGCCCTATTTCAAATGGTTAGATCTTGATATTGAAAATTTACATCCGACACACATTGACAGCTTACATTTTTCTTCTGAATCGGGGGAATCTCTCAAAACAAAACTGCCGCTTGGCGGTTTCGGAGTGAGCCGTTATACTTTGGATCATGCACTGTTTTTAAAGGCAGTTTCACAAAAATGTACTGTTTTGGAAGATCAGGTGAATGAGGTCGTTTTTAATAATGATTTTTTTACAGTTCACTTGTCTTCGGGAAAAACCGTCACTTCATCGGTTGTTTTGGGTGCTTTTGGAAAACGATCAAACTTGGATCAAAAAATGGGAAGAGATTTTTTCCATAAAAAATCGCCGTGGTTGGCGATAAAATCTCATTATCAAGGTGATTTTTCGGATCATGTAGTCGGACTTCATAATTTTAAAGGAGGTTACTGCGGCGTTTCCAAAGTAGAAAACAACGTCCTGAATATTTGCTATATCACTAATTTTGAGTCGTTTAAGAAATTTAAAAACATTGAAGATTTTCAGGAAAAAGTAGTGGAACGAAATCCCCATTTGAAAGACATTCTGCAAAATTCGGAATCAACTTTTGAAAAACCTTTAACAATCAGTCAAATTTCTTTTGAAAAGAAAGACAATGTTGAAAACCATATTCTGATGATTGGCGATACTGCCGGATTGATTCATCCGCTTTGCGGAAACGGAATGGCCATGGCAATTCACAGTACAAAACTGGCTTCAGAAAGTGTTTCGGATTTTCTGCATCAAAAAATTTCCAGAGAAGAAATGGAAAAAAAGTATCAAAAACTTTGGAATGCAAATTTCAAAAAGAGATTGCTTTATGGACGGTTTTTAGGCAAAACTTTAGAACATTCTGTTTTATCAGAAGTTTTAATCAAAATAATTACTTTTATTCCTTTTATGTTACCTTTAATAATCAAAAAAACCCACGGGAATGAAATTGTGATGAATTAACGATGGCATTAGACACTACTTACAGAACAGATTTGGAGGAATCCATGGATGATTTTTCACTGGATAATGACGAATTAACAACCGCTTTGGATGATATTGCAAAAATCAACCGGTTTTTGGGTGGCAATGCTATCACTTTAAATGGTGTAAAATATCTCTTGAAAAATGTCCCGAAAAATTCAGAAATTACAATTATGGATTTTGGCTGCGGAAGTGGTGATATGCTGAGAATGCTTTCAAAATATGGCGCTGCGAACAATTTGAAATTGAAATTAATCGGTATTGATGCCAATGAAGCAACGATTCGGCATGCAGAAAATTGTTCTGTAGATTATAAGAACATTATCTATTTGGCGGAAGATATATTTAAATATGATTTCTCGAAATACAAAATCGATATTGCGCTGATTACGCTTACTTTACATCATTTTAACGATGAGGATATTTTAAAAATCCTGCGTACGATTAATAATTTGGTGACAACGGGTATTGTTGTCAATGATCTACAAAGAAGCAAACTCGCCTACCGGCTTTTTCAGGCGATTATCTTTATCTTCAGACTTGACAAAATGACGGCGGATGACGGTTTAATATCTATTTTAAGAGGTTTCAAAAAAGCAGAACTCCAAAAACATGCTTCAGCTTTAAATTTTAAAAAGCACAGGATTGCCTGGAAATGGGCCTTCCGCTATCAATGGATTATCGAAAAAACATGAGTGTAAAAATCATTTCGGTTGCGAAGCAACTTCCAAAATATTCGCGCAAAACGGCAGAAATCCTACCGTTTTTAGATTTGTGGCTTCATGGTCAGGAAAGCCGGTTTGTAAGGAAAGTCAAAAAAATATTTGAAGGCGCGATGGTGGACGAAAGATATTCGATCATGGATCCTGCTGAAGTTTTCACTGCCACTTCTTTTGAAGATAAAAACGAAATTTATTCCCGCGAAGTTGTCATTCTTGGCGAGCAGGTGCTGCAGAAAGCCCTGGAAAAAGCAAACTGGGATCCCCAGACTTTAGATTATATTATTACTGTGAGCTGCACCGGCATTATGATTCCTTCCCTCGATGCCTATCTTATTAACAAGTTGAATTTACGTCAGGATATTGTCCGTTTACCGGTAACAGAAATGGGCTGTGCGGCAGGAGTTTCCGGAATTATTTATGCGAAAAATTTCCTGCAGACCAATCCGGGGAAACGCGCCGCCGTTGTCGCTGTAGAAAGCCCGACCGCTACATTTCAATTAGATGATTTTTCGATGGCGAATGTAGTAAGTGCCGCTATTTTCGGTGATGGTGCCGCATGTGTACTTCTTTCTTCCGATGAAAACGCTGAAGGTCCGGAAATTCTCGCCGAAGAAATGTATCATTTCTATCATAACGAACACATGATGGGGTTTAAACTTACCAATTCCGGACTCCAGATGATTTTGGATATTGAAGTTCCCGATGTGATTGCTGAACATTTCCCTACTATTGTTCATCCTTTTTTAGCCAAACAAAATTTAGAAATTAAAGATATCGATCACCTTATTTTTCACCCAGGCGGAAAAAAAATTGTTCAGATGGTAGAATCCCTTTTTGCAGATTTGGATAAAAACATTGATGCTACTAAAGATATTTTGCGCCTTTACGGCAACATGTCCAGTGCAACGGTGCTTTATGTTCTGGAAGAAATAATGAATCAAAAACCGCAGAAAGGTGAGAAAGGTTTAATGTTGAGTTTCGGTCCCGGATTTTCTGCACAAAGAGTTTTACTGCAATGGTAAGGAGATTTGAAAATAAAAATTATTGGACCCTTATTTTGGGAGGAAGTTCAGGTTTAGGCTTGGCTGCTGCAAAAAAGCTGGCTTCTGAAGGCATGAATATCTGTATCATTCACCGGAATTCCCGTACAGAAATGGAATTCATTAATAATGAATTTTCTTTTATTAAAAATGAAGGTGTTCAATTTTTAAGTCTGAATAAAGATATTTTAAATCCTCAACATCAGCAGGAAATCATCACGGAACTGAAAACCGCTTTGGGATCTGAAGGAAAAATCCGCTGTCTTTTGCACAGTATTGCCAAAGGAAATTTAAAACCCATGAGCGGCTCTGAAACTGAAAGTCTATCCACGGATGATTTCAGTATGACGCTTCACGCCATGGCAACCAGTCTGTACGAGTGGACGAAACTTATTTTTAATGCAAAGCTGTTTGCTGAAGATACACGGATTCTCGCTTTTACAAGTGAAGGAAGCACAAAGCCCATGACTCATTATGCTGCCGTTTCTGCTGCGAAAGCTGCTTTAGAAGCTATCTCGAGAAATATTGCTTTGGAATTCGCGCAGTTTGGCATACGGGCGAACTGTATTCAGGCCGGCGTTACTGATACGCGATCGTTGCAGATGATTCCGGGAAGTGAAAAAATTAAAGAATTTACGTTAAAACGCAATCCATTTAAAAGATTAACCCGGCCGGAAGATGTTGCAAATGTTGTCAGTTTGCTTTGTCAGGACGAGGCTTCCTGGATTAACGGCTGTGTCATTCCCGTGGATGGCGGCGAACATTTAAGCTGATGAATACCGCAGAAATTTTAACAAAACTCCCCTACAGCGCTCCATTTTTATTTGTGGATGAATTGCTCAGCGTTGACGAAAACGGCGTTACGGGAACTTTCCGGTTTGATGAAAATTCAGACTTTTATAAAGGTCATTTTAAGAATTGTGCCGTCACACCGGGCGTTATTTTAACAGAAACCATGGCGCAAATAGGAGTTGTCTGTTTAGGTATTTTTTTATGTGGAAATCAAGTTAGTACCGAGACTCAAATTGGGTTAACTTCAACGGAAATTGAATTCTTAAAACCTGTTTTTCCCAATGAAAAAGTCACCGTGATTTCTGAAAAAATTTACTTCCGGTTCAATAAGCTGAAATGTAAAGTGAAGATGCTGAATGAAAAGAAAGAAACGGTTTGTGAGGGCACCATTGCGGGTATTATTAAATAAATTAAAATGGAAAGAAGAGTCGTTATCACCGGTTTAGGCGTTGCATCTCCTATCGGAATCGGTTTGGAAGATTTCAGAACTGCTTTAAAAGAAGGGCAATCCGGAATTCGATTTGACCAACGGTTAGCCGATTTGCAATTTTCCTGTCAGGTTTCCGGAACACCGCCAGTTGTTACAGAAAAACTGACTCACTATTTTACAGATTTAGAATTGCGGAATTTCAATTCAACCGGAATTATGTATGGCGTTATCGCAGGTTTAGATGCATGGAAAGATGCGGGTTTGGAAATTTCAGAAGATGAGATTCCAGATTGGGACAGCGGAACGGTTTTCGGAACGGGAACCTCAGGAATTGAAAAATTTCGGGAAAGTATTTATAAAATTGATGCCCTTCAAACGCGAAAATTAGGGAGTACTGCTGTTTCACAGACAATGAACAGCGGAATTTCTGCCTATTTAGGCGGGAAATTGGGATTGGGAAATCAGGTTACGACCAACTCTTCCGCGTGTACTACAGGAACAGAAAGTATCTTAATGGCTTTTGAAAGAATTAAATCCGGCAAAGCGAAACGCATTCTCGCAGGAAGTACAAGTGATTCCGGACCGTATATTTGGGCAGGCTTCGATGCAATAAAAGTCTGTAATTTTAAATCCAATGAAAATCCGGAAGCCGCATCCCGTCCGATGAGCGCTTCAGCTGCAGGATTTGTTCCCGGAAGCGGTGCCGCAGCTTTGGTGGTAGAAGATCTGGAATCTGCGTTGGCCCGAAAAGCGAAAATCTATTGCGAAATATTAGGGGGAAACAGTAACAGTGGTGGACAGCGCGGCGGCGGAAGCATGACTGCACCAAATTCTACAGCGGTTCAAAAATGTGTAAAAGATGCCATTTTGGACGCAAATATCGAAGCAGAAGATATCGATTATATCAGTGGACATCTCACCGCGACATCTAAAGACAGTACAGAAATTCGAAATTTGGCAGAAGCTTTAAACCGCTTTGGAAAAGATTTCCCTTACATCAATTCCTTAAAGGCTTTAACCGGACACTGCCTTTCCGCGTCAGGAAGTATCGAAGCAGTTGCAGCGGTTTTGCAGCTGGCCGAGAATTTTGTGGCTCCCAATATCAATTGTGAAGATTTAAACCGTGAAATTACGGCGGTGATCGATCCTGAATGTATTCCGAAAGAGTTGATCGCGAAGGAAATTAATATTGCCGCAAAAGTAAGTTTTGGTTTTGGCGACGTGAACGGATGTATTATCTTTAAAAAATATTCTGAATAAACTTTTATTAAACCCTATGAGCAGAGAAGAAAATATTACAAAACTCAAAGAGATTGTAAAACCTTACGTTAAAGACGCACCGGCACTGGAAAATCTTACGGAAGACACCGATTTTATAAATGATTTGAATATCAATTCCGCCAACCTTGTGGATGTCATTCTGGATGTGGAAGAAGTTTTTAATATCGAAATCGACAACGAATCCATGGAAAAAATGCGCGACGTAAAATCTGCTTTGGCTGTAATTGAGGGAAAACTTGCTGAAAAGTAATTTTAGATTGTTTTAGAATATTTTACTGGAAAACCGCCCATTGGTCTCTTAAATATGACAACGTAAAAATAAATACGGGTTTCCACTGTCACCAGCGATGCATGCTTTTAGAGGGAATTCCAGATTATGAGCATTCAGAATCAGTTAAAATTTATTAAAACCTTATGGAAGTTTGAGTTTAATATAAAAAACAGCAGTAAAATTTCATTGATTAAACCGCTCATTAAGAAATAAAAATGGGTGATAAAACTGTTTCTCAGTAATTATGTTAAGCATATCTTTGTATCGGCAATCGCCCTAACAAATAATACAATTACAATGAAAACAACAGTTGTAGGATTATTTTTAAGTTGTGAAGAAGCCACCAACGCTTCCAAAATCCTGAAAAGCACAGGATTGAAAAACATTAAACTTACCTGCAAAGATTTTTCGGAGAATAGGAAAAACCTATTCAGTGAGTATTGGGGAGCTTTTTTCAACAACATCGTAAAAAAACCAGAACAAGTCTTGAGAAAAAGTTCCGAAAATTTAGTGGCCGGTATATTTTCAAAAAATGCTGAAAAACTTCAAAAAGCCAGAAACATTTTGAAGGACGCCGGAGCAGTACATGTATTCTCTTTTGAAAACGTGTCGAGAGTAGAAGCAAAATCAAAGGAATTCATCATGAAAATGATTACCCTGTTAGCAAAATCGGAAATAAAAGTTCCCCCCGCTTTCAGACATCATCAGTCACATGAAGGAATTTCAGCGATTACCTAAATTCTATGTGTTAATCAACCTTCAAATAATATACGATCCCAGTTCAATAACCAAAACCTTACGCTCAGCCGTAAGGTTTTGTCATAATTAAAGCCTAAATCACTTCCACAATGCCGGCTAATATCTTATCTTTGTGCAAGCTAAAAAGTATATAAACTGAGGTGTTAATTACTTAAATCACTGAGGTTTTATCTGAAAAGAAATAATATAAAACATACACATGAAATTTTTTATCGACACAGCCAATCTGGAGCAGATTAAAGAAGCCCAGGATCTGGGGATTTTAGACGGTGTTACAACCAATCCATCACTCATGGCGAAAGAGGGAATAAGCGGGAAAGAAGCCATCCTGAATCATTACAAAACGATCTGCGAAATTGCAGATGGTGATATTTCTGCAGAAGTTTTAAGTACAACTTATGAGGAAATGATTAAGGAAGGAGAAGAACTTGCAGCAATTCATCCTAATATTGTGGTGAAAATTCCCATGATTAAAGACGGCGTAAAAGCATTGAAATATTTCTCGAACAAAGGAATCAAGACCAACTGTACCCTGATATTTTCTGCAGGTCAGGCTCTGCTGGCTGCAAAAGCAGGCGCAAACTATGTTTCTCCTTTCTTGGGAAGACTTGATGATATTTCTGTAGACGGGATGAACCTGATCGAGGAGATCAGAATAATTTTCGACAACTATATGTTTGATACTGAAATTCTTGCAGCATCAATCCGTTCACCAATGCATATTATCAACTGTGCAAAAGTAGGTGCTGATGTTGTGACTTCTCCCCTTGCATCAATTTTAAATTTATTGAAACATCCATTAACTGACAGTGGTTTAGCGCAGTTTGTCGCTGACGCAAAAAAAATGGATTAACAAATTTTTTTTATTATATAAAACCATCTGATTTTCAGGTGGTTTTTTGTTATAATCAAGTCAATTCAAAATATCTATCATTTAATTATATTGTGCGCAATATAATTGCTGCATATATTTGCAGTCTTAATTTATTAAAGTAAAAATATGTCATTAATCGCAGATTTAAAATGGAGACACGCTGTAAAAGCCTACGACTCCAGCAAAAAAGTTTCTACTCAGGATTTAGATAAAATTTTAGAAGCCGCCAGGCTGGCTCCTACTTCGTCAGGATTGCAGCCTTTCCGTGTAATCTCAGTACAAAATCAGGAATTAAAAGAAAAGATGGTTAAAGGAGCACTGAATCCGGAAGTAATGAGAGACTGTTCTCACGTTTTGGTTTTTGCGGCTTGGGACCGCTATTCCGATGAAAAAATTGATAAAGTTTACGATTATCATACCGATGTTCGCGAACTTCCTAGGGGCCGTTTCAACAGCTATACCGATCAGTTGAAACTGATCTACGGTGCCCAGACTGCTGATGAAAATTTTGCACATACGGCAAGACAGACTTATATCGCGTTAGGTCTGGCAATGGCTCAGGCAGCTGAACTGAAGATCGACAGTACGCCGGCCGAAGGTTTCAGTAATGAAGTAGTTGATGAAATTCTCGGTTTAAATGAACTTGGGCTGAAAAGCGTTACTCTGCTTTATTTAGGATACAGAGATACAGAAAACGACTGGCTTTCTACAATGAAAAAAGTAAGGATCCCAATGGATGAGTTTGTTATCACAAAATAATTTTTAAATTCCTATCTTCATCACATGGATCATTCACAAACACCCAAGCTCGGCAACCAACTCTGCTTTCCATTTTACGTTATTGCTAAGGAAATTGCAGGACTCTACAGGCCTTTGCTCGAAGAATTAGATATTACCTATCCGCAATATCTGGTGATGATGGTGCTTTGGGAACACCACCGCCTCACCGTAAACCAGATTGGCGAAAAATTGTCGCTCGACAGCGGTACGCTTACCCCATTGCTGAAAAGGCTGGAAGCTAAATCCTATATAATCCGCCAAAGAAAAATAGAAGATGAGCGCGTAGTTGAAATATCCCTAACTGATGAAGGAGACCGGCTTCAGGACAAAGCATGCCTCATTCCTGCCAAAATGAACGACAGACTGAATCTTTCTGAAACAGACTTACAGGAATTAAAGCAAGCAATCTATAAACTTCTGGAGAAAATCAAAAAATAAAAAATCAATGAAAACATTATATACAACCAGCGTTACCGCAACCGGCGGACGCGACGGACACGTAAAAAGTGACAACGGAATTCTGGAACTTGATGTACGAACTCCTAAATCACTTGGCGGGCAAAATGATGATTATGCCAACCCGGAAATGCTTTTCGCGGCAGGATATGCTGCATGTTTCGACAGTGCCTTGAATCTGATGATTAAAAAATCTAAATCTGCGGCTGGTGAAACAACCGTAAATGCCAAAGTTGGAATCGGGCAAACCGCAAACGGAGGTTTTGGTCTGGAAGTCGAACTCAATGTAAATGTACCGAGAGTTTCTCAGGAGGAAGCGCAATCTCTAGTAGAAAAGGCGCATCAGGTTTGTCCCTACTCTAACGCAACACGAAATAATATTGAGGTTACACTTAACGTGACCAATAGCTAATCAGTTACTGTAAAACGTAAATAAAAACGGCAGACTAATTAAAGTCTGCCGTTTTCTGTGACCCGGAAGGGACTCGAACCCCCAACCCTCAGAGCCGAAATCTGATATTCTATCCAATTGAACTACCGAGCCTCACAAAATTTAAAAAGAAATTTTCACGCCTCCCAAAAACTGTGCTCCCAAAACTTTATACCCTTTGAAAGTCTGATAGTTTGTGTTCAGTAGATTATTTCCGAGTGCAAAAATACTGAAATTTTTGTGAACTTTGTACTCAGCAGACAGATTTAAATCTGCAAAACCGCCAACTTTATCATCTTTGTCCTCCGCAGATACAAAAAAGTTGGGTGTAGTTCCCGATTCAGTAATTTCAAATGAGTTGGTGGTTAAATCAGAACCGAAAATCGCTTTTGCCCCAAGGTGCAGTTTTTTATCAAAGAGAGAATATTTACCTCCAAGACTGGCTTTAACCAAAGGCTTATTGTAAATATGCTCGTAATTATCGAGATCATACTTAGCAAAATACATTTCACCATCAAGAACAAGATTGGCCAGCGGGAAATATTGGATGCTACCTTTCACTTCGCTCACCGTACCGTTATCATAAACCGCGGAAAACGTATTAGCGTAATCGTAAGGCGCACGGTTCAGCGTGAAAGCCCCGTCAAACAGATCATTCGCTTTGAAGAACATAATATCATTCATCTTGCCGTAGCCTGCACTCACATCATATTTAATCACCTGATCGATATCTCCCCGAAGACCGACATATCCTTTGTATTTGGTTTCAGTGGCCCGAAGTTCCTGGTCAGAAACCAGATAAGGATTTTCTTCGAGCATTGTTGCGTAGGAATTCAGCTTCAAACCGCCCTCTACGCCGGCATAAAATTTAAATTCATCGGTCGCAGCAAACTGTAATTCAGCTTTTGGGAACCAATATGTTTTGTTATTCTGAACTTGATCGTCTAAAATTCTGTTTGAATTTTTAGCATTCATAAAAGAGAAATCCGAACCGATCATTAAATAAGATTTTCCTTTGAAGAAAGTCATTTTTGGTGATAATGTCGCATTGAAAAAATTAGATGAATTCTCATTCAACAAAGAAAATTCTGACCTTAAAGTTTCCAGATTGACGCCGAGATCCGCATTGAATATCACGTCATCCACCGGAAGTTCCACTCCATGTTTCGATAGATTCAGGAGGATTTCTGCCTGGGTTTCCTTAGCATCAAAATTATCTCCGAGAAAAGATGATTTTATGCGGACGTCATTAAGAATTTCATTGGAATAGAAATCATAATATCCGTTCACTTTGAAACGGTTGGTTTTCTGGTTAATGTTGATATCTGAAGCCGGATTCAGCGTATAAATTCCGTAATAATTATAATCATTCAGCCCGTAATCGGCATTCACATTGATTTTTCCTTTGTCGCCGTACGAATTCAGATAAAGCCCAAAATTTCCGGTATTCTGTTTTGATGTCCAGTCGTATTCTTTTAGCAGTCCTTTGGTAGAAAGGAAATGAAGATCCGCACCCACCTGAATATCGTTTTCCAACATAGTAGAAATATTTCCGTCCGCCAGGATTTTACCGAAATTTCCCATTCCGATCTGGAAATAATTATTCTGGTAATCGGCATCGAATTTTGGTGAAATATCTTCGCCCTGAATCACCGATGTTTTAAAATCGGAAGCTGCAGGAACATCAGTAATGTTATATTCCACAGGATTCGCGGATTTGGCTTCGGGCGGATAATTCTTTTCGGCTTCTACTGAAGTTTTCTTTTTCTCGATTTTCTTCACTTCCGGTTCGCGTTTACGGTTCAGAATCAGTTTTTCTTCTTTAATCTGAGAAAACACGGCAGTTGAAGAAACCAGCATTCCCAATAAAAATATATTTTGAATTTTTAAATTCATATTTCTTGTTTTAAAACCTTTAAGTTTAATTCTTATTTTTTAATCTGACTTTTCACTTCCTTGGCTTCGGCTACAATCTCCGGGAAATCCTGATAATTGGCGATAATCTGATCAACGGTGTAACTTGCCTGGTAATTATCTTTAAGCCCGATGTAATTTTTCGCCATTACAACAAGCGCTTTTGCACCCCAATATTCTTCGGAAGCATAGTTATTGGCCAGTTTGAAAATGGTTTCGTTGGAATTTTTAAAGGCTTTTGCCTTGTTCTGATAATAAGCTTTCGCATAAAGCGATTCGGCGGCAACTTCCGTATTCGACGACTTTTCCAGTGCGGTATACGCTGCTTTTGCATCATTATCTTTACCTCTGTTCATCAAACTTCTGGCTTTAATAACTTTCGCCTGTTCGATCACAGATGCAGGATTTTTTGAATTGGAAAGCACCAAATCTGCAAAACTCTCAGCTTTGGGGAAATTCTTTTCTTCTGCGTAAATCTTCATCAGTTCCAGATTCGCAAAGTTTTTCACATTGATATTGCCTGAATTGGCAAGCGTTTCAAGATGTCTTTTTGCTTCGCTGCTATTTCCCTGGTCCAGATAAATCTGTGCAATTCTCGTCTGCGCATCTTCCTGATAATCGTTCTGTACATTGGCCACTTCCTGAAGTACCAAAAGTGCTTTAGTTGAATTCGCGGTCTGGTAATAACTTTCACCCAGCTCATATTGCGCCTGGTAAAGTCCGTCACCGGTCGGATTCTGCGTCAGATATTTTTCATAAAGCGGAATTGCTTTTTTGTAATCTTTGGCTGCATAATAGTTTTTAGCACTGTTCAGATTGATCTCATCGAGCTCAGAAGCATCGATTTTTACGCCTAAACTGCGTGCAAAATTTTCATAACCTGCAGTATCACCATTTTTCACGTAAATCGGACGGGAAGCCTGAACAATTTTACTCGCGTAAGCTGTGTTTTTATACAGATTGCCGAGTGCTTTCAATTCAGAAAGCGCTTTGTCGGTCTGGTTTAGATCGATATAATTCTGCGCGCGGTAGATCTGTGCATTCGCTACCAAATCTTTATCTGAACTGCTTCTGATCACCTGACTGAAATAATCATTAGAACTGTTGTAATCATCGTTGGCTGCGTATGCTGTACCGATTTCGTACTGCGCATCATCAAGATACTCAGAATTTTTATACTGGGTAATCAATTTTTTAAGCGAAGTAATCTTAGCTTCGGTATCGCCTTTAAAACCAAGTGCCATCGATTTTTGGAATAAAGTATAATCGTCTGCATTTTCCGCCCGGTCGTAAATCGCGATCGCTTCATTCAACTGATTGTCTGCGTAATAAGTATCTGCTAGACGAAGTTCCGCATCGTTTTTAAATTCTGATTTCGGGTTTTTCAGGTATTCAGAAAAATACTGTTTTGCTTTGTCGAACTTTTTAGATTTGAAATAAGCGTAACCCAAATCATAGGTAAGCTGCTGTTTCTCAGCAAAGTTTTCGTTCAGAAGTCTTTCGTAACGGACAATCGCTGAAGGATAATTTCCCTTTTGGTAATAAGTTTGAGCTAACCAATAAGTTGCTCTGGTGTTGAATTCTTTATTAATATTGAATTCCAGACTGCGAAGAAAATACGCTTCTGCCGCATCGAAATTTCCTTTGTTGAATTCTTCTGTCCCCAATAAAAATGAGACTTCCTGATCGATTTTATTCAATTCGGGAGTTGAGTTGGGCATTTTATCAATTGCACTCAGTGTTCCTTTGTAATCTCCGGAATAAAGATAAGATTTCACTAAAAGTGCCTTCATTTCTTCAACTTCAGAACTCCTCGGATATTTGCTGATATAATTCTGAATCACTACGGAAGAAGATTCAAACGGGTTTCCGATATCGTAACTCAGTTTCGCATACTGAACGTGAGCAAGCTGCTGCACTTTCGGATCGTAACTCATCTGATAAGCCGAACGGAACGCCGAAAGTGCTTCCTGCTTTTTACCAACCGCCAAATACGCATTACCCAACTGATAATAAGCGTTTTGTGAAGTCGCGGAATTGCTGTTGATAAGTTGATTGTAGTAGAAAACAGCTTCGTCGTATTTTTTTAACTGTGCAGACACAAATCCCATTTCGTACAGATCGCTTTCCGAAGGGTCTGTTTTGCTCACAAGATATGATTTCAGATGTGGATAAGCCGAGGCATAATCGCCTTTCATGAAATAACTTTCACCGATGATTTTGTGAACTTCGGCCTTGTAATCGGAAGAGATCGATTCACCGAGAAGCGAATTTCCTTCAACAATAGCCTTGTCGTAATCCTTTTCGTTAAAATACATCTGCACATAATACGGTTTTACGAGACGTGCATATTTTTCGTTATCCTTGATTTGGTCAAAGAACGAGAATGCCTTATCATTCTGTCCATCTGCATAATAAAGATGCCCGAGCATATACGCGATATCATATTTGTCAGATTCTTCCGCATTTTGAAAGGCTTCCTCAAGGGCTTCAATCGCACCGTCGGAATCGCCGGTCATGAATTTCGCATAACCCAGTTTCATGATATACTGCGTGTTTTCTTCTTTTGAAAGCTGGTACTGGTTTACATTGTTTAATGTTTCCAGCGCTTTATCGAAGTCTTTCTGAGCCAAATAATAGTCGGCCAAAGGTAAATTTGCCTGCGCAAAATAAGCGGAGTTCGGATACTCTTTTATAAAGGCTTCCAGACCCTGCTCTGCATGGTTCTTTCGTAAGATCACACCAATTACGTTATCGAAAAACTGCGCGGCTTCTTTTTGTGATTTAGCGAGTGCGCCGTTGTAGAAATACTGCCGGGCAAACTCATACTGAGAAGCGCTGTAAATCTTGTTTTGGTAAAGATTTTCGGCAAGAGTGAAGCGGTAATTTTCGTGGTCGCTGAAATATTGGGATTGCTGTGCTTCGGATAATCCGTAATAAAAAATTGCAGCTGCAATGATAATTTTTTTTGAATTCATTTAATCCTGGTTTTCAGAAGGGTTTTGAATTGGATTAGGAGGCATGATTACGGCTCTGGGCGCTCATGATGCTTTCCACATTTAGTCAACGAAAATAAGGAAAACTTATTGTCTGTACAAGAACTATTAGATATTGTGGAAATGGGGATAACTTAGATGTTTCCCCTCAAAACAATGAGGTTCAGTGTGTAAAAATTTCGAAATTAATTTCTGTTTTTCATCAGAATCCAACCTTGTCGTTGCTCAGATTTTTGCGTCACCGGATCAAACCATGTCGCCGTGTACCAGTATGTTGCTGTCGGAAGCGAACGGCCGAACTGTTTACCGTCCCACTCTACTTTCCTGTTGTCTGTTGATTCGAAAACTTTATTCCCGTACCGGTCGACGATGATCACGGAAACACTTTCCATTTTGTCCAGATTATCAATTTTCCATACATCATTAATACCGTCCGCATTGGGGCTGAAGGCATTGTTGATTTTAATAAAGTAAATGGTTTTGGGTTCTCCCAGACATCCTGTCGCAGATTCCACCTGAATTTCGTAAGAGGATGTGCGTGGATTCATTAAAATATTTGAAGACTGCGCAACACCGTTGAAATAATATGTATAAGGTTTCACGCCGCCATTTGCAATAACTTCAATTGAACTGTTGGTTTGGTTTACCACGTCAATTTTAGGCTGATTTTCATCAGAAACCGTAAAATTATGAGTATAAGTGCAGCCATCAGCATTAGTTAGCTCCACTGAATAGTTTCCGGCTTTTGTAATAAGGACTGTTTGCGAAGTCTCACCTGTACTCCATGTTCTTGAAGGATTTTCAGGTCCGGCATCAACCGTTAAAGTTTCACCGTAACAAATGTAATATTTGCTCTGCAGGGTTGATGATTTTGTTGGGGTATTTACTTTCAGATTAATTTTTCCTGAGGAGGGACAAAAACCAGGAACGGTGATTCTCACATAAACAGTTTGTGCAAAAGCAGTTTCGTTGGTATAATTTGCAGCAATGGGCTGGGTGAAATTCACATCTTTAAAATATTCGAAAACAGCGTTTGGATCGGTACTGAAAATCGTCTTTTTTGAATTGAGATCAAAGGATGTTTTTCCGTCGAAATCTGCATCACAGAGTTTGAAATCGGTTTGCGATCCCAGTAAAGGAGTATCCGAACCTTTAACAAAAGTCACGGTCTGAACATCAGAAACACAGCCTGTCGTTTTATCTTTAATTAAGAATTTCACCGTTTTAGGCAAGACAGATACGTCGAAGCTGGCAGGAAGCGGATTCCCAGACTCATCGGTAAATGTGTATTGAGTTGAATTATTAATCACCGAATTCTGGAAATTCTGAAGGGTATAATTCAGTTCGGAACAAATAATAATCTGCGAAACCAGCGCTGCAGGTTTGGTATTGAACTGTAAATCGAAATTAACAACATCCTCACAACTCGGATTATATTTGATTTTGATATAAGGTTTTGTGCCGAAAACCGCGGCATCGTAACTGGTAATTTGTGACCCGGTTAGCAAGGTTCCGTTTTGAGCGTAATACTCAAGTGAAACACTGACTTCTGGCGTTGCATTTACCAAATCATTCACATTTTTAGTCAGATTGAAAACATTATTTCCCTGACAGTTTTTCATTACCACCGGATTCTGCGCAATAACCTGAGGTTTACGGTACACCCTGAGAATGATATCATTTGAAGTTGCAAAACAGGAAGCATTGGTTTTACTGATCAACTTGGCATAAATAGTATAATCACCGATGATGGTGGTCCAGAAATAGCCTGCAGCATTTAAATTTGCTCCAGGACCATTCGATACCACAATTTCTGAGTTATCCGATTTGTTGTAAAATTTAACATCGTACTGGTTTGCAGGATCCAGAATTGATTTAATATAATTAAAGTCGAACCTGTTGGCATTAGTATCCGCACCCGCACATCTTTCCTGGACAGGAACCTGAGGAACCGCAATCGCGGGCCCGGAAGTAAATGTTACCAAAGTATTGGTAGAACAGGACGCTCCTAAAAAGGTGGTTTTAACATTCACTGATTTGGTTACATCAACCGCAGTTCCGTTGCCTGCAGAAGTTCCGTCAGCGTAGGTATAGGTAAAGGCGTAATAGCCAGGGAAATTCTGTTCAAAAGCAGTTTTCAGATCGAAAAACGGCTGCGAAGAACAGGTGGAAATATTCATCGCGTTGGTCACCGAAATAAAATATACGGGTGACCCTCCCGTTATACACGACATATTATCATTTCCGTCTTTTACCGCAAAACTTAAGTTGGCAATCTGATTGGCATTAACCACATAATTTTCAGGATTGGTAATGAGAGTATTCGCAGTTCCTTCGTAGAAGTAAACATTATATTTCTCCAAGCCCGAAGCGGGATCATATTTTGGATAAATCAGCTGATACAGATTCACGGTTTTTGTAGATGCAGGTGTTGCCGAATTATCACAAACCACCGCCGGATTTGAGTTCAGTGGTGCCGGAAGTTTTTCACTGAGATATTCCAGTTGGTTACTGTCTGAACTTGAGGAACAAATTGTACCATCCGGTTTTTTAACTTTTACATAAAATTTTCCAGGCGCATCGGTTACTCTGCTCAGATAAATTTCCTGACTGGTACTGATGATTGTGGAACTACCAACACGGTACCATTCATATTTTAAGGCAGCATCATAATTGGTAATTTTCATGATGACCTGACAGTTATCCAACTGTTTGATAATCAACGGAGTCTGCGCTTTTCTGAATGTAACCTTATCCGAAACCATTGGTCCAACCTGAGCTCCGGAAGGGTCGTGATAAGTGACTTCAACTTTTAATACATCATTATCATTGGGCACAAATCCTGAAAGTGTATTTCCGGTTTCCGTGAGTGGATTCGCATTCTGAAACCATTTAAATTTTGGCGTAAGATTTTGATTTGGGGTGAAAAGCCACGCGTTTCCTTCACTTCGCCACTTACCGTTGTTGTAATTATAAGCCGTATTGCTGTGCGCAGGAACTTTAAATTTTGAAGCATCTTCATTCTGAATTCCTAAGATGGCATTGTAGGTATCCTCTGTTTTATTATTTACGTAAATAACCATCCTTCCATCTTCAAGCAGAAGTACATTACTGAAATAGCTTACGCTGGAAATTCCCCCGCTTCCATTGGTGCGGATCTGATTCTGGAAAGAAACAATGAGACCGTTTACTCCGCCCACCGTAACATTTTTATAGAGGTAAGTTACACTGGAATTCTGAGAGCGCGGAACAAGATCGGTATAGCCAAAGAAAATCTGCGCCAGATTAAGCTCCTGCGCGGGATTGGTGCGGTAAACTTTGTTGTAATCTGTGGAAGGCAATGCTGAATAGGAATTATATCCCGTAATCCCGCTGTAAGTACGGTCGATGTATGTATTTATGTCTTTCAGGTTTTCCAGTTCGGGATTATTGGTAAATACGAGCCTTCCATTGCTACCCGCGACTACCCGCGTATAATTTTTCCCGTAAAAGCTGAAAGTAAAACCAATCGGAAATGATTCACTGAATTTATTGGCACCTGTTGCAGGAAAATTGATAGGTATTGATCCTGCGGAAAGAGGAAAATTAGAGGGCAATACGCTTGTCTCCTGGTAATCACCCGTAGAAGTAGCTACAGCGTCCACTTTTAAATTAAAACTTTCGCCAGTACAGAAATATTGCTGTGAAGGATATACCGCATTATTTGCAGGATTAAAGAGATTTACGGATTGGGTAAAGCCTGAGACAAATGATAAAATAAACAGTAAAAAATAAATCTTCCGCATCAAAAAAGTGTTTAGTCAAAATTACGACATTATTATGAACCAAAATTTGGCCAATTTTATTATGCAGAATTAAAAAAAATATGATTTTTAGAATTTTCTTTTACATTTGTGTAAATTATTATTTATATGAATCAGCTTTTCAGAAGAAAACAGTACAGTGAAAGCGATCAGTCATCGGGGCTGCTGCGGGTTTTGGGTGTTTGGGATATTGTATTTTTTGGAATTGCTGCCATTATTGGAGCCGGAAGTTTCAGCAGTTTAGGCGAAGCGGTTTTCCGTGGCGGGCCCGGGGTAATCGTGTTATACGTAATCTGCGGTTTTGCATGCGGTTTCACGGCACTCTGTTACGCAGAATTTGCCAGCCGGATTCCCCAAGCCGGATCGGCTTATACTTATGCTTACGCAAGTTTCGGTGAACTAATTGCCTGGATCATCGGCTGGGCGCTCATCATGGAATATTCTTTCGGAAATATTTATGTTGCTTTTTCGTGGAGTGATTATTTTACAAGTTTTATGGAAAGAATCGGGATTCATATTCCTGATTATTTAACCTGCAGCTATACGGAAGCCAAAAAAGCATTTCTTGGCGGTTCTGAAAATAAAGAACTTCTGAATGCCTGGAGCAGCGCACCTCTCATCGGCAATTTAAAATTTATTATTGATGTGCCTGCACTTGTAATTAACGGTTTAATTACATGGCTGTGCTATGTCGGTGTGAAAGAATCTAAAAATTTCAATAATATTTTCGTCCTTCTAAAACTCTTCATTATCCTTTTGGTAATCGCTGTCGGAATCGCTTATATCAATACAGACAATTGGTTTCCTGTAAGTACAGAAACGGGCGTTCAGTCTTTTATGCCAAACGGATTTACTGGCGTAATGAGTGCAGTCTCCGGAGTTTTCTTTGCTTATATCGGTTTTGATGCCTTAAGTGTTTTATCAGAAGAAACTAAAAATCCACAGAAAAATCTGCCGCGCGGAATGATTATTTCGCTTGTATTGTGTACGGTGATTTATATTGTTCTAACACTGGTACTGACGGGAATGGTGGACTACCGTAAATTTGACGGCATTGGTGATCCGCTGGCTTACATTTTCGCAGGTTCAAATGCGGATGTTCCCTGGATGGAGTTTGTGGTTTCTTTGGGCGCAATCATTGCCATCACGACTGTCTTGCTCGTGTTCCAAATGGGGCAGCCCAGAATCTGGTACGCAATGAGCCGGGACGGACTGATGCCGAAAAAATTCATGACTATTCATCCGAAACACAAAACACCGTCTTACGCTACCATTGTTACGGGTATTGTTGTCGGAATCCCCATACTATTTACCGACAAATCTTTCATTCTTGATTTCACAAGTATCGGGACAATCTTCGCGTTTGTTCTGGTTTGCGGCGGTGTTTTACTCCTTCCCGCGAAACAGAAACTGAAAGGAAGATTCCATATGCCTTATATTAATTCAAGATTTATATTCCCGGTAACTTTTCTCGGCGGCCTGTTTTTCTTCTACTGGTGGCAGCCGGAATTCTTCCACAATCTTACAGACTGGCATGATCCTGCTGAAGGCGAATTCCGGATTTCGATTATTGTTTTTATTATGATTAATCTGGTGTTATGCGCATTAGCTTTTGTGAAGAATTTATCCCTGATTCCGCTAGTCGGTCTCAGTTCCTGTCTTTATCTACTTACCGGAATGACGCATAATAACTGGTTCTGGTTCCTGCTGTGGTTCGCTATTGGCATGATTATTTATTTCTCTTACGGGTTCAAAAACAGTAAACTGAATAACGACCTGAACGGTGATTTAAATTAGAAAAAATGCCTGAGCGAATAAAAACATTTAAAGAATTCTATCCTTATTATCTAAACCAGCACTGCAAAAAACTTACCCGTATCTTTCATTTTGCAGGGACGCTTCTTGTTCTTGGTGTAATTATTTATGTACTGCAGTCGGGCAAGGAACGGTTTCTTTGGTATATTCCGATTTTTGGTTTAGGTATATCGGCGTTAAGTCATTATATTTTCGAAAAGAATAAACCTACTTCTTTTCAGTATCCGGTTTTCACTTTGATGGGCGACTTCAAAATGTTTTTCGAATTGTTAATTGGCAGAGAGAAATTTAAGGCATAAAAAACTCCCTTTCGGGAGTTTACTATTACTGGAATAATGTCTTTTCAGTTTCTTTAGCTTTGGCTAAGGCTTCCGTAATTTTAGCTAATGCATTGTCGTAGTTTGGTGGAGTATTCCATTTTCCTTTAATGATGGCATTCTTAACATTGTCATTCGCAAAGTAAAGGGTATTGTCGTTAAGGTTTACAATTCTGTTATCAATATAAGTGTATCCGGCTCTTCCCGTTTCTATCATGCTGTAATAGCTTATAATCACTCCCCAATTTACGTTTACAAAAGCAACCTCATCAATATCATACTTCGCCTTTAAGTAACGGAAATCATAATTGGAGTACTTTTTACCTTCCAGTTTATCACCTTTAAATTTTTCAGCAGTTTTAGGCTCAAAGGTATCGGTGATAATTACTACTTCTTTACCTTTGGAGCGCAGAATTTCCGAATACATACTGATTAAATCCTGCTTAGGATCATGGCTCTTTTTTGCCAAATCAAGAAGCGGCTGATACTTGTCGCCGGAGGTTACCGCCAAATCAAGAAGCCCCTGGGAACCTTCCCTGAATTTTTGTGGCTCATTCACATTTACAAACAAACCGATTTTTGACGGTTTCTGAAAATATTCTGCACTCATGGGAACCTGAACCTGACAGGACATCATGATAAAGAAAAGAGCAATTAGCCCTAGAAAATTGAGTTTCTTCATTTACAATTATTTTTTCTAAAATTAAGAATAGTTTGCAATTACACAAATATCTGAAGGATGAATATCATCATGAAAATAAAAATCCCGAAAGTTGATTTCGGGATTTTGATGTTTAATGCAAATGCGTACCAGTTGGCGGCGGATAATCGCCTTTGCTCGTTTCTTCCATTTTCTGCGTTGCAGCCATGGATACTACAAGGTCATTCAGCATAGAACTTGCTGCACTTGGCGAATTCGGCAACAGCACCAAATTACTTCTGTTATTGGCTCCAATTGAATGTAACGTATCGTAATGCTGGGTTACAACAATCAATGCAGATGCTTCCTGCGAACTGATTCCCGCTTCGTTCAGCATTTTTACCGATTCCTCAAGACCTTTGGCAATTTCTCTTCTTTGGTCCGCGATACCCATCCCCTGAAGTTTTTTAGATTCGGCTTCCGCTTTTGCTACCGCAACAATTCTAATTTTCTGAGCTTCAGATTCATATTCTGCGGCGGTTTTTTCACGCTCAGCTGCATTAATCCTGTTCATCGCGTGTTTCACCTGCTCATCGGGATCAATATCAGTAACAAGAGCTTTGATAATATCATAACCGTAACTCTGCATCGCTTCCTGAAGCTCTCCTTTTACCGCGATAGCCACATCATCTTTTCTCACGAAAACGTCATCAAGTTTCAGCTTTGGAACTTCAGCTCTTACCACATCAAAAACATACGAAGTGATCTGGTTTTCAGGATTTTCCAGACGGTAGAATGAATCTGCAACCTGTGCGGTAATCACCTGATACTGAACAGAAACTTTCATCCTAATAAATACGTTGTCTAGCGTTTTGGTATCAATAATAACATCCAATTGCTGAATTCTGAGGTTCATCCGTTTTGCAACCTGATCGATAAACGGGATCTTAAGATGCAGCCCCGACTGGCGCACCACGTGAAATTTACCTAAACGTTCCACGATCGCAGCCGTAGCCTGCTTGACCGTAAAAAACGAGGCAAAAAGGACAATTAGCCCCAGGAAAATAATAATTCCGAAATAAGTCATTGTTTAATTTTTAATGGTTAAAATAAAAAAGTTGTACTGCTTAAAGATAATGATTTTTTACCGAAACTACACGGTCATTCCGATATCAATTCCTTTAATTTTCCGGTAAAGATCAGTCGCATAATTATCGGTCATTCCCGAAACAAAATCAATTACACCCAAAACTTTCTGATAATCTGTGCCTTCATCATAAACAAACTGTTGCGGCAATAGCTTCAGCGCCATTTTATCATACGATTTTCTGAGACTTTTTTCCTTCAGAATTGGCGGAATAAAATGATTCAGCAACTCATACATTACATTATAACCGGCATTTTCGATTTCAATTACATTTTTATGGTTGTAAATCTTAGCGATGGAAAAATTTTCGATTTCCTGTAAAGATGGGTTATCCGTCTTATAAATATCGAGTAACGCGTTGTCTAGACTTCCATCTAAAATCTTAGAGAAATTCTGCTGATACAGTTCTATCGATTTATTGATGAGGGCATTGATGACTTTGGCCCGCAGGTAAGAAATTCTTTCGTTGGGATTCGTAAGAATGGTGAGTTTCTCTTCTACCCTTTTGATGTTTTGGTTTTCAGATTTAATGAGTTCCAGAAAAAGATTCTCGCAGTCGGAAGTCGAAACAATTCCCAACCGGTGCGCATCTTCCATATCGATGATATTGTAGCAGATATCATCGGCAGCTTCAACCAACCAAACAAATGGATGTCTTTTGAAGATTGCAGGTTCTTCATTTTCCTGAATTAAATTTACACCTTTGGCAATCTCCAAAAACGTACTCTTCTCATTCTGAAAAAACCCGAATTTCTTTCTGTGGATTACTCCTTTTTTCTTGGCGATGGCTTCGCACGGATATTTTGCGATACTGGACAACGTAGAAAATGTAAGCTGAGTTCCCCCTTCATCTTTGCCCTTCTGCTGGTGGGTTAATACGCGGATTGCATTGGCATTTCCTTCAAAATTCACCAAATCTGCCCATTCTTTTTCTGTAAATTTTGGCTTTAATTCGTTCTCATTTTTTTCGAAATAACTGGCAATGGCATCTTCGCCGGAATGCCCGAAAGCAGGGTTCCCAACATCATGGCAGAGACATGACGCGGCAATTACGTTCTGCAGATCGTACTGGTAAAAAGCTTTCGCCTGGTCATCAAGATCATTTCCGAACTGAGTAAAGATAAATTCACCAGCGGCACTGCCTAAACTCCTTCCTACAGAAGAAACTTCGAGTGAATGCGTCAATCGGTTATGGACGAACACACTACCGGGAAGCGGAAAAACCTGGGTTTTATTCTGCAGTCGTCGGAAAGCGGCCGAAAAAATGATACGGTCGAAATCTCTTTGAAAATCAGTTCTGGAAGCAGCAGTGGCGGCATTTTGTCCGGTCCGTTGATTGGTGAAAATCTTATTTAAATCCATCCTTCAAAAATACATTTTTTATTATGCTTTTTAAAATGGTTTGAGTTTTGAATTCACGTTAGAAAACAAGGAAACATGCCGGAAGGTCCATCCATATTAATTCTGAAAGAGCTTGCCCACAAATTTATCGGTCAAACGGTTATCGCGGCGAGCGGGAATGCAAAAATTGAGATGGAAAAGTTACCCGGGCTGGTTTTTGAGGAATACCGGATTTTCGGGAAACAGTCTTATCTGGTGATGCAAAACCACGTCATCAGAATACATCTATTGATGTTCGGCTCCTATTCCATTGACGAGCAAACTAAGCCCGACCGGCAATTACGGCTGCATCTGAAATTTGAAAACGGTGATTTATATTTCTATTCCTGCTCAGTAAAACTTTTGGAAAGTACAGTTCTTAAGGAAATCGACTGGAATGCCGATGTTTTAAGCGACGTCTGGAAACCTCTGAAAGCACGAAAAAAATTAAAATCAAGCCCTGAAATGATGGTCTGCGATGCGTTGCTGGATCAGAATATCTTTTCCGGTGTCGGCAATATTATTAAAAATGAAGTGCTCTTCAGAATCGGTGTACATCCCGAAAGTCTCATCGGAAACCTCCCGCCGAAGAAACTGTCGGCCCTTATATTCGAAGCGCGCAATTACAGTTTTGATTTTTTTCGCTGGAAAAAAGATTACGTCCTGAAGAAAAACTGGCTGGTTCACACCAAAAAAATCTGTCCGAAGTGCGGAAATCCTTTAACAAAAAGGCACACGGGACTTAACAAACGGCGCAGTTTCTTCTGCGAAAAAGACCAGAAACTTTATTCATAAAACGACTCACCCTGCTTTATTAAGTTCAAGGTCAATCACCCAAAACACCTTCTACATACGGAAATTTTCTTTTATTTTCCATTTGTATCTGCACCATTGTTGTGCTATCATTGCAAAAAATTATTTATGAAGAATTTATATTTTCTCGCTGCAGCCTTTTTCTGCAGCACTATTTCTGCACAAAACCAAATTTCATTTGAAACTTCCGAAGGCTACCAGTTGGGAAGTTTGAACGGACAGAATTCTTGGCAGATTACCGATGATGGCGAAGGTAATTTCGTTGAAAACCAGGTAGTTTCTTCTGAAAAATTCAGTGCAGGAATCTATTCATTTAAAAATGGTTACACCGATGCGTATGGTGCACAGATGTTCCCTATTATTGGAGCACAAAAAGATTTCGATCAGCCTTTGGATTATAATGACACTACCATTTCTTTCGATGTTTTAGTTACAGAAACTGACGGTTCAATTTTTGAAATGGCAGCCTACGGAATCAGTGCTGATGAAGAATATTATCCGGTATTTGATTTAGCTTTTGATTATTCCGGTACGCTACAGGTTATCACCAGCATAGATTACGACATGGAAGACACAGGGATTTCGTGGCAGCCTAACCAATGGTATAAGGTAATGGTAAAAGTATCAACAAATGAAATCAAGTATTTCATTGACGGGACATTAATTTATACAACCCCCAATTTCACAAAGATTAACCTGGAGGGGATGAATTTCCTTCACGATAATTTCTCAGGTGATGCGTATATCGATAATATTAAAATTAATGAGGTTGAAATGTCTGTAAACAATGTTAAGAAAGAAAGTTTGAAAATATATCCGAATCCTGTTAAAAACGATCTGAACTTCAATCTTCCGAATGGTGAAAAAATTTCAACCATCCAGATGTATAATATGGCAGGCCAGAACGTATTCACAAAAAATACATCAGATGCCACTCTTAATCTTGAGAACCTGAAAGCCGGCACCTATATTATTACCGTTAGCAGCACAAACGGAACTTCTTATTCCTCTAAATTCATCAAAGAATAATTAGCCTTAAGGATCTAAAATATCAAAGAAAATTCCCGAACTAAGGTTTGGGATTTTTTTTATCACTAATGAAAGTTCTTGAAAGGATAAAAACAGAAGGCAGCCCAAAAGTAAATTAATGAAATCATAAATACATGGTGCTAAGAAGTTAATTGGTATATTTGATTGATTAACAACTTATCACATTCATGATAACCTATACCCCGATCTGGGTACTTTGTATCATTGTGTGATATATAAGTAAGTTAGATGCCACCATTTTAAAGTCTACAAAATTGAGCTTATTTGTGATTTTCAGTTTTATATTTCTGTTGGTTTCTTGTAAAAAAGAATATTCAAATTTTGACAAAATTTATTATTCAACTTCCACATGTTTAGGAACTTGCCCGGAATATTATCTAGAACTCAGTCGAGATAAATCATTTAAATTATATGCTAAAACTGTTTTCAAAAAGAATAGTTCATATTTTGATTTAGAATTTGACTCAACAAAAATTGGATATTTTGAAGGAATTATTGAGGACGAAATTTATAAAAATCTAAACAATCAAATTAATATTATAAATTCTCCAGGTTATAAATATAACCGAAATCAAATAATCACAGATAGACAAAATATAAAACTAGTTGTTCAACGTGGAGGAGACAAAACATGTTATGAAACATTCTATCCTACAGAAAATTTTCAAAAAAATGTTATAAATCTTTTAAATTCAGTTTGTGAAAAATCTGACATGAAAATAATTGAAAAATTTGATATTGAAAATTATGGCTGCAGATAATAACTAGCTGTAGCTTCGCTCCGTTCAGCTGCGCCCTCGGGTCGTTCTGTCTGCAAGCAATGCTACACCACAGCAAAAAAATCCCCTTCAAAACTGAAGGGGATTTACTATTTGAAGTAAGTGAATTACATATAACTTTCAATCGGTGCGCAGGTACAGATTAAGTTTCTGTCACCGTAAGCTTCATCAACACGGGCAACCGTGGCAAAGAATTTATGGTCGCGCACCCAGTCTAATGGATAGGCTGCTTTCTCGCGGCTGTAAGGTTTGTCCCAGGCATCTGAAATCACCAACTGCTCCGTGTGAGGTGCGTTTTTCAATACATTATTTGCCGCATCGGCAGTTCCTTCTGCGATTTCTTCAATTTCTTTTTTAATGGATATCAATGCTTCTGCAAAACGGTCGATTTCTCTTTTGCTTTCAGATTCTGTTGGCTCAATCATCAGGGTTCCAGCAACAGGGAAACTCACTGTTGGCGCATGGAAACCGTAATCCATCAAACGTTTTGCAACGTCAGCAACTTCAATTCCAAGCGGCTTAAACTGACGGAAATCTACGATACATTCGTGGGCAACTCTTCCCGCTGCGTTTGCGTATAAAATCGGGAAATGTTCTGCTAAAACTTCTTTCAGGTAATTGGCGTTCAGAATTGCGTGTTCTGTAGATTTTTTCAAACCGGAAGTTCCGAGCATTTTGATATAAGCATAAGAAATATTCAAAACCAATGAAGACCCGTAAGGTGCAGCTGAAATAGCTTCGATGGCTTCTTTATCACCGATTTTGATGTTCGGGTTCGATGGCAAGAACTTCACCAAATGCTTGGCAACGCAGATCGGACCAACACCCGGACCACCGCCTCCGTGAGGAATAGCGAATGTCTTGTGAAGATTCAGGTGACAAACATCGGCTCCGATATTTCCCGGAGAAGTGAAACCAACCTGTGCGTTCATATTGGCACCGTCCATATAAACCTGCCCGCCGTTGTCGTGAATCAGTTTGGTAATTTCTTTGATGTTGTCATCGAAAAATCCGTAGGTTGAAGGATAAGTAATCATCGCTGCGGAAAGATTATCTGCGTGCTGCTCTGCTTTAGCTTTCAAATCATCGAAATCGATTTCACCGCTTTCAAGGTTTTTCACTACTACCACTTTCATTCCGGCAATTACCGCAGAAGCTGGGTTTGTCCCGTGTGCAGACTGCGGAATAAGAACGATGTTTCTGTGGCTTTCTCCACGTGATTTGTGATATTCGCGGATGACCATTAATCCTGCATACTCACCCTGAGCTCCCGAATTTGGCTGAAGCGAAGTACCCGCAAAACCAGTGATTTCAGCAAGATCTTTTTCTAACTCTTTAATTAACTGCTGATATCCACCAGCCTGATCTGTAGGAACGAATGGATGTACACTGCCCCATTCCGGCCAGGAAATCGGCAGCATTTGGGTTGCAGCGTTAAGTTTCATGGTACATGAACCTAAGGAAATCATTGAATGCGTGAGTGACAGATCTTTTCTTTCCAGACGCTTGATATAGCGCATCAGTTCAGTTTCTGTATGATAGTTATTGAAAACTTCTTCTTTTAAAATTTCATCTGATCTTAAAGAATTTTCAGGAATCTGAAGTTCATCTTTAACAACAAGTTTGAAACTCTGCTTGTCTCTGAACTGTGCAAAAGAATCAAAAAGAATCTGCAGTTTCTCCAGCGTTGTAGTTTCGTTTAGCGCAATGCTTACAAAGCCTTCTGTGAAATAATTAAGGTTGATTTTATGATCAAGCATTAAAAACATCAAAGATTTTTTCTCCTCTTCACTCATGCGGAATTTTACCGTATCGAATATCGGTTCCTCCACGATGTCGTATCCTAAAGCCTTTAAACCGCTGTGAAGTGCGTTTGCTTTGAAATGAATCTGCTCTGCGATGAAGTTAAGGCCTTTCGGACCGTGGTATACTGCATACATTCCGGCCATTACAGCTAAAAGCACCTGAGCTGTACAGATATTTGAAGTCGCTTTTTCTCTTTTGATATGCTGCTCACGGGTTTGCAAAGCCATTCTCAGTGCACGCTTGCCGTATGCATCCTGAGAAACACCGATTATTCTTCCCGGAATATCTCTCTTATAATCATCTTTACAGGCAAAAAATGCAGCGTGAGGCCCACCGTAACCCATTGGAATCCCGAAACGTTGTGTAGTTCCTACAGCACAGTCGGCGCCCATTTCGGCAGGAGATTTCAGTTTTACCAACGCCATCGGGTCGCTGGCAACCACAACCTGAAGGTTAAGTTCTTTATATTGCTTAATGTTTTCGGTATAGTCGAGTACAATTCCGTTTTTGCCCGGATACTGCAGTATAATTCCGAAATACGAGTCATCAAAATTATGATTCGCGTGATCACCTTCCACAATCTGGATTCCTAAACCTTCCGCTTTAGTTTTCAAAACAGCAACAGTTTGAGGAAGAACCAATTCTGAAACGAAAAATTTGTTGGCTTCAGATTTTCTCTGGTCTTTGGTTCTGCTTTCAAAGAACATATGCATTGCTTCGGCAGCTGCGGTAGATTCATCTAAAAGCGAAGCATTCGCCAGTTTAAAACCTGTTAAATCGCAGACAACGGTCTGGAAATTCAACAACGCTTCCAATCTACCCTGTGCAATTTCTGCCTGATAGGGAGTATAAGCGGTGTACCACGACGGATTTTCGAGAATATTTCTCTGAATCGCACTTGGTAAAATAGTATTGTGATAACCGAATCCGATATAGTTATCGAAAAGTGAATTCTGTGCGGCCAATTCCTTAGAATGCGCTAACATCTCGTACTCGGAAAGAGCCGGCGAAATGCTTAAGTCTTTTTCTAGACGAATTGAATTTGGAATGGTTTGGGCAATTAATTCATCAATACCCGAAACACCAATTTCCTGTAACATTGCCTGTTTATCGGCTTCGTTCATAGAAATGTGGCGGTTTACAAACTGTGTAGTGTTCATTATTTTTACTGGATTTATTTAGAAATAAAGGTTCGTAAAAATACAATATTTTGATGAACAGTACAATTGATAAATTTCATGTGCCAAACATAAAAAAGCTTATCAACTATTTTGATTTATTCTAAATTAGAATTACATTTGCCCCATGAATTCACCAATCATTCCCTTCAAAGTTGCACCATTAACACCTTTCTACCATAAAACGGAGGAAATGTTCTGTGACAAGAAAAAATGCTGCAAGAAATTCAAAAAAGGGAAACGTTGTAAAAAATGCCCTGGAAGACTGAAAATGGCGTAATCCCAATTTACCAACCAGTCGGAATTTTATCCTGCAAATGTTTTTACTAAAAGCAGTATTGCAATTACAAGAAAAATAATTGCCAGAGTAATTTTCAGCGCCTTTGGCTGGCCGCCTGGGTTAGTACGCGTTTGTGTTTGTGGCTTGAAAAGATCTTCGACACCGTCTCTGAATTTTTCTTTTTCCGAATCGAAAACCTGATTAATCGTTATTCCCCGCACTACGGTTTTATTGAGAAGCGAATTCGTTGCATGAAGCAACAACTGAAATTTCCCGTCTTTAAATTCTGTAATTCTAATCTTCTTTTCTCCGTAGCTTTTTTCTAAACCAAAAGGCAAAACTTTAACCACGTCGGCATGGTTCGTCTGCCAGGTAATAATGATCTCTTCCCCTTTCTGTACATTGATTTTATTCACCGAAAACGATTTTATCGCAGGCGGAAGATTGGGACGGAAAGCCCGTTGCTGATGGCTTAAATTATCGTCATAAACCCGTCTTCTTTCCTTATCACCGAGCGTTTCATACGCTTCCTGAATTTCCATAAAGCGGTGTGCGAAAAATTCGTCGTTTTCATTTTTATCCGGATGATATTTCATCGACAATTTTCTGTAGGCTTTTTTAATGTCTTCATCAGAAGCATTTTCTTGTACACTCAGAAAATAATAATAATTCTTCATTATGGAATACAGAATTCGGTTTTGGGGTGTAAAAGTAAGGATTTAAAAAAATTAGTACTCCACAAAAAAGCGGAAAGTTTGAGTTTCCGCGTAATTATTGATTACTGTTCGGCTAATTTTTTCAGCACTTCGAAACCTTTATTAAAACCGTTGTTCATGTGTTCTTCATATTCCTGCAGCGTGTGCAGAATCGCGCGAACATGCGTAGTATTCTCTTCAATCTCCCGCAGGAAATACTGTTCTTCAGCGCCACTCCATTCCTTTACTTCACGGCTTTCCGTATCTTCAACCCCTTCGCTAAGGATGCCAAGGTGGCTGAAAACTACTTCACATGGAGCATTCAGACTTTTTATGGTAGCAACCATGCCGTTTCCGTGGCCGTCAAGAAAATAAGTTTTTCCGTTAATCTGCCAGTCAGTTTCAAATTGAGATTCCGGACTGAAAAATTGGGTCCATTGTGTATAAGTTTCTGGTGACCAAAGCAAATCCCATACTTTTTGAATGGGTGCGTTTATTGTTATTTCGTAATTTAAGGTTTCCATCATAATAGTGTTTAAAATTTTTATGATTCTGAGAGTTTTTTAATTTTTTCGAAATTAGGTGGATATTTTGAATTGAAAAAATCAACAAATTCATCCAAAGCATTTACTTTTCCAGTAAGAAGTGTGCCGTTTTCATTGGATTCAAGAATATAAGCTACCGTAGAATCCTCCCAATCCTGTGGGCTAAGCTCGCCATCGTAAATCCAGCCCAGATGTTTCATTACCAATTCTCTGTTGGGAATATTTTTCTGAATCTGATTATACATTCCGTTGTTTTCTGAATCAAGAAATCTCATGATGCTGCCTTCTTCCCAGTTTCCTTCAAAGTAAGTTCCTTCATTCATTGCCGAAGGCCAATTTCCGTCGGCATCTTTACTAAATAGAATGCTCCAGACTTTCTCTGCCGGTGCGTTAATCTGAATTTTGAATTCTAAAAGTTTCATTATGCCAAATTTTTTAAGAGTGGTAAGCTTTTTCCAGATCTGCAATTACAATTTTTTGCATTCCAGACATTTCCTGCATCACTTTTTGTGATTTATATGGATCAGAATCATTCATAAGTTCAATGAGTTTTTTAGGTACAATCTGCCAGCTCATACCGAATTTATCTTTCAGCCAACCGCACATACTCGCTCTTCCCCCATCGGCAATAAGTGAGTTCCACAGGTGATCTGTTTGTTCCTGATCATCCGTCATTACCACCATAGAAATTCCCTCGTTGAAATCAAACTGATGATCATAAGAATTATCCATACAGAAAAAACTATAGCCGTCGATTTCGAAATGCGCGTGCTGAACATTTTCCTGAACTTCATGGGTTTCGTTTCCTACTCCGTCACCGTATTTCAGAACACCGCCAACCTTTGAATCAGGAAAAATCTTGGTGTAAAGCTCGATTGCTTCCATCGCTTTGCCGTTATTCCCGTGAATATACATGAGCGACGGAACAATTTTCTGCTCGCCCATTTTTTCACCTAAATAGACTTGCCAGGTAACACCGTATTTATCACGGACCCATCCATACTTTTTACTCCAGGGATATTCGCCCAGCTCCATCAGCACGATGCCTCCATCGGCTAAAGGCTTCCAGTACTTTTCAACTTCTTCAGGTGTTTCGCATAAAACCATAAAGGAAACCGAAGCATTCTTTTCGAATTGCGGACCGGCATTCAGGATCATCATTCTCTGACCGAAAAGCTCGAAATTGATGACTACGGGAGTATCTACGGTAATCTTTCCGCCGAAAATATCTGTATAGAATTGGGCCGCTTCGTTCCCAGTCCTGTCAAACCAAAGACATGGAAATATATTGTTTTTCATTTTTTGAAGATGTTAAAAGTTATTTTTCTAATTCCTGTTTCCGGAATTTTATAATTCTCCTTATTAATTCATAAGGAATTTCACTATTTAAAGGAAACTGTACCGAACCTTTACCCTGTTTATATTCCGAAAGTTCCTTTTTAAATTCCTCATGGCCGGTTGGCGTCGCATACAAACCGATATGATTTTTGTAGCCTGCAATGTAAACCAAAGGTTTATTATTCAGAAAATATCCGGGCATTGCGTAGCTTATTTTTTCTTCGGCTTCGGGGGCTTCCTCAAAAATTATCGTTCTGATCCGGGCTAATATTTCCTGGACATTGGCGGGGAACTGTTTAATATAGATATCGGCTGTTTCCATGGCTAAAGTCAGTCAGCAAACTGTTCCAGCGATTTTTTGAACATTAGATATGTCTCTCTGTATTGTTCCAAATCTCTGGTGGATGAATATTTAATCCCAAAAACTTTGTTTATTTTACTGGCTGTTTCGGATGTTGACTCGTAGGACCTAAAATATGACCCGTCTTTTGCTTTTATTGTCCATCGTTCTACCTCTAAGCCGTTTTGCACTGCTGATGCAGAATCTACTAAAGTTTCATGGGGCTGAAGTTCAATATCGGTTGGCAAACCACTCCATTGCGGTGAAAATACATAAAACTGAACTTTACCGTCGGGAGCGGTAAATAACGCACTGTCATAACCTTCCACGCTTGTTGATGATGCTAAAGAATTTACCGCTTTAAAAGAAGAAGGATAATCGATCTCGAACCAAGCACCCTTATATTTTTTAACATTTTTTGAATCTCCGGGCGCTTTCTTATCGGTGACCTCTATCTGTGCAGAATCAGCCTTAATGCTATTACTGTTTTTTTGAACTTCTTTATTACAGGAATTACAAAACAGCAGTAAAAAAATACTGGGCAGTATATTTTTAGTTATTTTCCACATACTTATGAAAACGGTCTAAAATTGCATACCAACCTACGCGCTGCATCTCTGTAGAATTCTGAACTTCGGGTTCAAAAATCTCCACGATTTCTGTGGTATTCTCATCTATTTTATTAAACTGTACTTCAATCCTACGGCCGTCATCCAGATGGCTTTTTACATTTTCAAGTAAACGGATCTCATCAATATATCCAGAGAAGTTATAACCGAAACTTTTATCTTTATATTCCAGACGGTAATCGAACCTGCCACCTTCCCGGAAATCACTTTCAGCTTTCGGGCAGTGCCAGTTGGTCGTTGGGAAATTCCATTTCACTATATGTTTTGGGTTATAAAAATAATCCCAAACTTTATGAACAGGTTTCAGGATCGTAATTTTAACTGTAATTGGATCTGTCATATTTAATTTTTCCTAAATTTAATGAAAAAGATCGGGACTCTCAAAATAAGACCTTTTCATAATCCCAAACGACAGACTTAAGTTAACCAAATTTTATTCTGTTTCTGTGTCACCTTCATTTTCCTTTCCGAATACCATATAACTGACCAGCGAAGTAATTTTACCATCCCGAACAGTGTACACATCTGCAAAATGAGAAGTTTCCTGTTTGCCATGTCTTTCTGTAAGGATATTTCCGTCTGCAATTACTACATCACCTTCTCCAATGACATTGTTGATTTGCAGTTTTAAAACTTTTTCCGGGCCGTCATTTGATAGAAAGTTGTAGAGATTTTCTTTCCCCACAATATCATCCATCCCGAAACCTGGCCAGTTTACCCTTACATCATCAGATAACACTTCGTAAGCCTTATCATTATCCACAAAAAGATTTTCGAAAAACTGTTTTGCAATCTGCTTATTATCCATGATCTTTAATTTTTAAGGTTGATTTTCTGAATTAAAAAAACCTTAATAGCAAAAGCTGTTAAGGTTTCATGTTTTTATTTCAATGCGTTCAGTGCTTTATCATAATCAGGTTCCTGAACAATTTCGGGAACCTGCTCAGTGTAAATTACTTTGCCGTGTTCGTCCGTTACAATCACCGCACGGCTCAGCAAACCTTTCATTGGTGAATCGAGTAATGTTACGCCATAATCATCGCCGAAAGTTCCGCGAAAATCCGAAAGTGATTCCACGTGATCTAAACCTTCAGCTGCACAGAATCGTCCTAACGCAAAAGGTAAATCTCTGGAAACATTTATTACAACAGTATTTTCCAAATCGCCTGCTTTTTCATTGAATTTTCTTGCAGACGCGGCACAAATGCCTGTATCAATGCTTGGGAAAATATTAAAAATTTTCTTTTTGCCATCGTAATCAGAAAGTACTTTCACCTCCAGTTTATCATTTACTAAAGCGAAATCTTTCACCGTTAAACCAATTTCAGGTAAGTGACCGATTGTTTTTATTTTGTCTCCTTTCAATGTAATATCTGCCATAATTTTATTTTTAGTGTTTCTCAAAATTAGCGATAAAATGGCAAATTTTATTTTAAATAAAGGTTAAATTAATCTTAAAGTTAGCAAACCGCCTCTTTCATACTCCTTTTAAATTCCTTAAATTTGTGATTCTTAAAATTAAATTCAAATATTAAAATAATGTCAGAAAAATCCAAAATTGTCTACACCTGGACTGATGAAGCTCCGATGTTGGCCACCCATTCTTTTTTACCAATTGTTGAAGCATTTACCAAAACTGCAGACATCGAAATCTCACCCAAAGACATTTCACTTTCAGGAAGAATATTAGCCAATTTCCCGGAATTTCTGAATGAAGACCAAAAAGTGGAAGATGCTTTGGCCGAACTTGGAAAATTAGCAACAACTCCTGAAGCAAACATCATAAAACTTCCGAATATTTCAGCATCTGCACCACAGTTGGACGAAGCGATTGCGGAATTGCAGCAGCAGGGTTTTGCAGTCCCAAATTATCCGGCTGAGCCTAAAAACGCGGAAGAAGAAGCCATTAAAGCAAAATATGCAAAGGTTTTGGGAAGTGCGGTAAACCCGGTTCTTCGTGAAGGAAATTCTGACAGAAGAGCACCGAAAGCAGTAAAAAATTACGCCAAAGCCAACCCACACAGAATGGGAACCTGGGCTGCAGATTCTAAAACAAAAGTAGCTCATATGACCGCTGGTGATTTCTACGGAACTGAAAAATCTGTAACTGTAGAAAACGATTCTCAGTTCAAAATTGAATTTTTCGGTAACGATGGTTCTGTGAAAGAACTGAAAGGACTTTCGCCTCTGAAAGCTGGAGAAATCATTGATACTTCTGTAATGAATCTTTCTGCGCTGAAAAATTTTGTTGCAGAAACCATCGCTGAGGCTAAAGCAGCAAATGTACTATTATCAGGACATTTGAAAGCAACCATGATGAAGATTTCTGACCCTATTATTTTTGGAGCGATGGTTCAGGTTTTCTTTAATGATGTTTTCACCAAATATGCTGATTTATTTAATGAACTTGATATCAATCCGAATAACGGACTTCAGGATTTATTTGATAAAATTGCAGGCAATGCCAAAGAAGCTGAAATTAAAGCCGATATTGAAAAAACCCTCGACAACGGACCTGCGGTGGCGATGGTAAATTCTGATAAAGGAATCACCAACTTCCACGTTCCTTCAGATATTATTGTTGATGCTTCCATGGCTGCGCTCATTAGAGGCGGCGGCAAAATGTGGAATAAAGAAGGTAAAGAAGAAGATACAATCGCCATGATTCCCGACAGAAATTATGCAGGATTCTATCAGGCTGCTATCGACGATATGAAGAAAAATGGTGCACTTGATCCACGCACAATGGGTTCAGTTCCAAATGTCGGTTTAATGGCCCAGAAAGCTGAAGAATATGGTTCGCACGATAAAACTTTCCAGCTGAATGCAGACGGAAAAGTAAAAGTTTCTGACGCTGACGGAAATATTTTCATGGAGCAGGATGTTCAGAAAGGTGACATTTTCAGAATGTGCCAGGTGAAAGACGCACCGATTCAGGATTGGGTGAAACTTGCCGTGAACAGAGCAAAACTATCCGACACACCGGCAATTTTCTGGCTCGATGATCAGAGAGCGCACGACCGCGAAATGATTAAGAAAGTTGAAAAATACCTGAAAGATTACGATACAACAGGCCTGGACATTCAGATTTTAAGTGTTGAGGATGCAATGACTTTTACTTTAGAAAGAATCAGAAAAGGTTTGGATACGATTTCAGTTTCAGGAAATGTACTCAGAGATTACTTAACTGATCTCTTCCCAATTTTAGAACTTGGAACGTCTGCAAAAATGCTTTCTATTGTTCCATTGATGAATGGCGGCGGACTTTTCGAAACCGGAGCCGGAGGTTCTGCACCGAAACACATCGAGCAGTTTATTGAAGAAGGATATTTAAGATGGGATTCTTTAGGAGAATTCATGGCACTTCAGGCGAGTTTAGAGCATTTGGCACAGACTCAAAACAACGAAAAAGCTCAGATTTTAGCAGATGCGTTGGATGTTGCGAACGAAAAATTCCTGGCAGAAGACAAATCTCCTGCAAGAAAAGTAGGAAGCATCGACAATCGCGGTTCTCACTTCTATCTGGCAATGTATTGGGCAGAAGCCTTGGCGAATCAGACAAAAAATACTGAAATGGCTGCAACCTTCCAACCTATTGCAAAATCCATGTTTGAAAATGAAGCTAAAATTAATGAAGAATTAATCGGAGCTCAGGGCAAACCACAGGATATTGGTGGATACTACAAACCAAATTTTGGTAAAACCGATGCAGCGATGAGACCAAGCGCTACGTTGAACGAAATTATCAATGCACTATAAGTTTGATTATTTAAATTCAAACTGAAAATAAAAACTTCCCGATTTCCGGGAAGTTTTTTTATTTAAGATCATCAATGATTTTATAGATCTGATTGAAATATTTGCCGTAATACCGGTTAAACCAAAACTTTCCGAATACATAAAGGGCGCCTAATGTTCCGATACAGGTGGCTAGAAAAGTCAGGATAAATCGTAAACCTGTAATCTCCTGCATAGGAGGTGTGTAATCGAAAACCAACAGCATTTCGCACACCACAAAGGGCGCAAAAGCAATATAAAAAGCCAGATAATACTGCTCATTAAGTTTAAACTGGAATTTTAAATCCTTAAGTGCATCCCAGGTGTTAAGATTAATGGAGCTGATGTTTTTATAAAGCTGAAAGAATTTAAAAAAGTAAAAACTCGTAATCAGCATCATGGTGACTACTAAAGTAATAATGTACACTTTAAATTTGAAAAAATGCATATCCACCACTGCGAAGAATAAAATAATCAGTACAAACAACACGGCAGTCCAATAAAATTCGGTCCTCATATTCTTTCGGATTCTTTCCAGCGGAAGATGGATTTCCTTTTGGTTTTCTGTTGAAATTTCTGGAGTTTCAGCCACGTTCTCGTTGCTCCACATTTCTTTTAAATGATCTAATTCCATAATCTTAGTGATTAATGAGTTCTTTTAATTTTTG
The DNA here is from genome assembly GCA_015999765.1 of Flavobacteriia bacterium. Lineage (GTDB taxonomy): Bacteria > Bacteroidota > Bacteroidia > Flavobacteriales > Weeksellaceae > Kaistella. Next base: position 444,703 of record JAECQR010000002.1, on the reverse strand, counting down.
TTTTGCGCGGTTTAACTTTACCCTCGCGTTTACTTCCGAAATCCCTAACTGCTCAGCGATTTCTTTGCCCGTGAAATCTTCCAGATAATAGAAGACCAGTGCTTTGTCGATCGCGTTCAGTTTGTTGATGGCTTCATACATTTTCTTGAGTTTGTGTTCCTCACCATCATTATAATCATCATTCTTAATATTAAAGTCTTCGATGCTGCTGTTCTGTATAAAACTTCTTTTCTTTTCAGATTTCAGAAAAACGATTGCCGTATTAAGCGCGATCCGGTAAAGCCAGGTAGAAAAAGCGCTTCTGCCTTCGAAAGTGGGATAGGCTTTCCAGACCTGGAATGTAATTTCCTGGAAAAGGTCCTTCTGATCGTCGAAATTATCCATATACATTTTAGAAATCTTGAAAATCATCCCTTTGTGTTTTTCAATACGTTCTAAAAATTCTTTTTCCAGTTTGGGCATCATGCAGTAATCTGTGAAGTAAGTAGCAATTTAAAATAATTGTTACAGAAAACTTAGGAAATATATTTATTTCACTTTACTTTCCCGAAATACCTTAATTTTACATCATGGAAAACAGCCATTTTTCTGTCATTCAAAAAAAAAGCAGCGATTTTGAAAAAGTGTTGAGTGATGCTTTTTACCATATTTTCCTGTTTCAGGGTAACGGAAAAATCATGGTCGATTTTGTTGAGTACGAATTCAGCGGTAGAACGGTTTTCTTTACTTCGCCTTTTCAGAATATACAGATTGTGAGTAAAGATATTTTTGATATTCAGATGCTCAGTTTCCACGGCGATTTTTACTGTATCGAATATCATAAAAAAGAGGTTGCCTGCAATGGTTTGCTTTTCAATAACATTTATCTTTTTCCGCATTTTTCGCTTGATGAAACAACTTTCAACGAAATTTCCGAATATTTTCTGAAGATTGGCAACACCAACCCCAATGAAGATTTCGCTGTCGCTGTTTTACGATCTTATCTGCAACTCATACTGGCGATTTGCAGCCAAGTAAAAAGCACATTTCTGCCGGAAAAAGAATTAATTCAGAAAGATTTCAGCGGACTGAAGGATTTTCAGAATTTGGTGGAGCAACATTTTCTTACAGAAAAAAGTCCGGCTTTTTATGCAGATTTGCTCCATCTCACACCGAATTCTCTAAGCAAAAAGATCAAAGCCGAATTTAATAAAACACCGTCACAACTCATTCAGGAACGGGTAATTCTCGAAGCAAAAAAGCAAATTCATCTCACCCGAAAATCCATGAAAGAAATTGCGGCTGAACTCAATTTTGAAGACGAATTTTATTTCAGTAAATATTTCAAGAAACATACGGGTATTTCTCCGACACAGTTCCGCGAAGAAACCGGAATTTCAATTGTGGCAGATTTATACAAGTAATTACCAAAATTTTCCATTTTTCCAGTTCTTTATTCGACATAAATTTGCCACTAAATCAAATATTTATGTTAGAATTTTTAGCAAACTCACAAAAGAATTTCATCAACTTTCTTAGAATCGGAATTTTTGTTGTGATGGCCTGGATTGGCGGATTAAAAGCCTTTCAGTACGAAGCTGACGGAATTATACCATTTGTCGCTAACTCGCCGTTTATGAATTTTCTTCTCAGCAAAAGCGCTGACGATGCGGACAGCTACAAACTTCATAAAAACAAGGAAGGAGAAGTAATTCCCGAGAACATTAAATGGCACGAAGCCAACGGAACTTATGTGTTTTCTTATGGTTTGGGCGCTGTAATTGTTCTTTTCGGAATTTTTGTTTTATTGGGAATTTGGTTTCCAAAAGCCGGTCTCGTTGGTGGAATTCTCACCGTTGTAATGTCGGTGGTGACACTCTCATTTCTCATCACAACTCCGGAAACCTGGGTTCCAGACCTGGGCGGACCAAATCATGGTTTCCCTTATCTTTCTGCAGCAGGCAGACTTGTTATTAAAGATATTATTATGCTTGGCGGCGGTTTTGTAATTGCAGCGGATTCTGCACAAAAACTTCTCCGGCAGAGAAAGAATAGTTTTTCATAGTTTGTGTTTTTTATGTTTAAAAAAACTTCCCCGGGTGAGTCACACGGGGAAGTTTTGATTTATATTATTATTGATGTTATATTTTACATCATTTTAAGATTATTCACTTCGAGTTCACTAAGAATTCTCCAATGTCCGCGTTTGATGTTTTTCTTTGTCAAACCGGCGAACATCACTCTGTCGAGCGCTTCCACTTCGTAGCCCAATCTCTGGAAAATCCTGCGCACTACCCTGTTCCAGCCGATATGAATTTCGATACCCACTTCGTTTCTTGGCTTTCCTTCGATATAGGAGATACTGTCAACTTCCGCTACACCTTCTTCCAGACGTATTCCTTCAGCGATTGCGTTAAGGTCAGCTCTGTCTAGTTTTTTGTCTAAGGTAACATGATAAATTTTCTTCATATTGAACGACGGATGTGTAAGTTTTTTGGTCATGTGACCATCGTTGGTCAGCAAAATAACACCTGTCGTAGAACGGTCCAGCCTTCCCACCGGGAAAACTCTGTATGGTGAAGCGTTTGCCACTAAATCCATTACAGTTTTTCTGGCCTTTTCGTCTTTGGTTGTTGAGATATAACCTTTTGGTTTATTCAATAATACATAAACCGGTTTTTCAGGGGTGATTCCCTGTCCGTCGAAAATTACTTTATCTGTTTTCTGCACCTGATAACCCATTTCTGTCACCACTTTTCCGTTGACTTCAACCAAGCCTTGGGTAATAAGCTCATCAGCTTCACGGCGGGAACAAATTCCTGAGTTTGCAATGTACTTATTAAGACGGATACTTTCTTTGGGAGTTTCCTTCGCTAATTTATCGAATCTTCGTTTCTGAACGAAGGATCTTGTTTTTTCGTTTTCATCTTGTGGTCTTTCATAATTCTTGAAAAGTTTTGTACCACGGGATTTACCGTCGTCTTTAGCAAACTTACCGTCTTTATCTGTAGATTTACCAACTCTTTTTCCGACCGGTTTGCGGGAGGCTGGTCTGTCGAAAGTTTTCTCGTAGGATTTAGCTTCAGATTGCGACATCAGGCGCGGTTCTCTAGGTGCCTTAGGCTCTTTTGCAGGTTTTCTTTCTTCAGTATTCTCAGGTTTTGGAGCGCGTGCACGGGAAGGAGCAGGTCTTGAACTTCCGGAATTGGAAATTTTTGAAATTCTTACTTTTTTTGCTTTGTTGTTGCTGTTTCTGTCTCGGCTCATTATCTGAAAAATTTCTGCAAAGATAAAACTAATTCGCTGATATATCGACAATAGTTTTTCCAAGACTGTGATTCCGCGCGCAAGATTATCGGTAAATCAAAGTTTTTCAAACTAAACAGCCATTAAAATCGGTTGACAATTCCATCGAGCAGCATTGCGATAATTCCGACAAAAATCCAAATCCGCAGCACATTAAGTACGAAAAGGTTTGATTTCTTCTGGGAACTGAAAAGAAAATAAACGGAAATGATGATAATAAATAAGCCTGCAGCAAAGTACAGAGGCATAATACTGTGAATTCCCGTTTTGTCAACAATAAGCAGTGAAACCACAAAAAGAGACACCAAAAGTGCTGTTACTACGTTAATTGCGGTTCTGGTACCGAAAAAATTTGGAATCGTGATATATCCGAAGATCTTATCTGCATTTTTGGTTAAAACATCCTTTAGAATATCAATTATAAGCAGTATAATAAACAGAAAAACTGCCATCAAAAATACTTTACCCGAAAAAGTGTGGTAGTAAACCAACATTCCGAAAAAGGGATAAAGGGTAAGACTTACAAAAGTAACATTATTTAGAATCAGAATTTTACTGAGTTTATGGCTGTAAAACCACATGAAAAACTGGTAAATCAGGAAAAAGAAAAATACCCGTGGCGAAATTAAAAATGCGGTCCCGAGCGATATTAAAACTAAAATCAGATAGGCATAAAGAAAATATTTCTGCTTTAGGAAGTTCTGGAGTTTGGTACGGAAAGGCTTTGTAAGCTGGTCTTTTTCGCGGTCGTAGAACTGATTGATAATCCCACCTGCTAAAATACTCAGAACCGTGCAGAAAATGATTCCATGAACCTTGAAATCGAACACAAAAGCACGCAAACTCTCCTCCTGATTAAAAAGGAAAAAAGTAGAAACATATAAAGCGAATGTGAGTAAGGCTGCAACGAAAATGCGCGCTCCGAGCAGAAAGCCAACTAATTGCGATATTCTGTAAAAAAAAGATTTTCTCATCATCTAAGTCGGCTGAATGTAAAATTAAATTTTTTACGACTTAAATGTTAGAACCTGTAGATGACTTCTTTCTCGAATCCCTGTAGCATTTTTTCTGCCTTCGCATAATCTTTGGTAAAACCCAAAATATAACCACCGCCTCCGCTGCCACAGAGTTTCAGGTAATAAGCGTTCGTATCAAGGCCGTTTTTCCAGGCTTTGTAGATACTTTCGGGAATCATGGGTTTAAAATGTTCATAAGCCCAAACCGACAAACTTTTCAGGTTTCTGAAAAGCGGAGTCATTTCCTTCTTCAGAAATGCATCAATACACGCATTATTATAACGGATAAATTCTTCTTTCAAAGTTTTGCGGAAACCCTCTGTTTTCATCTTCTCGAAGAAAATCTGTACCATTGGTCCCGTTTCACCTGTCATTCCGGAGTCAATCAGGAAAATTGCACCTTTACCTTCGGCACTTTGTGGAATGGCAACACGGTCTACATTCTCTTTGTTTTCAATAAGTATAGGAAGATTCATGTAACAGATTAAAGGATCTATTCCCGAACTTTTTCCGTGAAAATAACTTTCCAGAAGTCCGAAAACTTTCTTCAAATCTTTCAGTTCGTCTTTAGAAATATTTTCAGGCGTATATTTTATGAAAGAATATTTTTCGAAAATCGCTGCAACTAAAGCTCCGGAACTTCCTACACCATATCCCTGAGGAATATTGGAATCGAAGAAAAGTCCACTGGCGATGTCCTTTTGAAAATCAGCAATATTAATTCTGAACTTTTCATCCACTTCGAGATTAAGCAAATAATCTGAATATTTTTTAAGGGATAAGTTCGATTTTTTTTCGAATTCACTTTCTAAATCCCAAAACTTCAGGGTTCCTTTGTAGAAGCTGTACGGCAGAGTAAGCCCCTGGGAATCTTCAATAATTCCGTATTCACCGAACAATAGGATTTTTGCGTAAAAAAGTGGATTTGTCATCGTTTAATTTAAACCGTTGATTTTCAGTTGCAAAGTTACAAAAAATTATCTTAGAAATTCATTGTCTTATATTCAAAAATAACGCCACATTTTTGAATAATGAAAAAAGGATTAGATTTTATTTTCCAGGGCTAAGTTTTACCTTCAAAAATCTTATCAATACGAGGCCCGCAAAGAAAAATATTGACATTGAAAGTGCCGCATAACGCATATTATGGTACTGTTCGATCATAGTTGCAAATATGAAAGTTCCCAAGATAATCGCTAATTTTTCCAAAACATCATAAAAACTGAAAAAGGTGGTATTATCCATTGAATCTTCGGGCAGCAGTTTGGAATAGGTAGAGCGCGACATCGCCTGCAGACCTCCCATTACAAGACCAATAATCCCGGCGATTCCGTAAAACTGGTATTCGACATTAGGATTTTCTTTATTAAGATAATAAGCCGACAAACAGGCAACAATCCAAAGAGTAATGGCAATTGAAATCACATTTTTATTACCGATTTTCTTTGATAACCAGGAGAAAAACAGCGCACCGATAATCGCTTCGATCTGGATCAGAAGTAAAGTAAGAATCAATTTGTCCTGCTCGAGGTTTATTTCACTTTTACCAAAAAGTGTCGCCATGAGGAAAATGGTTTGCATCCCGACACTGTAAAAGAAAAAACTTGACAGGAAAAATTTCAGATTACGGTCGGCGAAAAGTGTTCTACCAACCTTGAAAAGTTCGCGGAAGCTTTCCTTAACAATATCGGTATAGAAATTAACATTATCTTTTAAAACTTCCCAGAAACCGCCCTGTTCTTCATGTTTCTTGAATATATTCTTGTAATTCAGCAGAACCAAATCTTTAGGCAGCTGCTCTTTCACATTTCCGAATTGCGGTAAATGTTTAAAAGTGTACTGCGCAAAACCGAACCACCAAGCACCCGTCAGAAGGAATGATATCCTGGTGTAAAGTTTGGCTTCTTCGGGATTTTTAGCAAATACCTGAATTAAAACAAGACAAATGACAACAAGAACTACTGAACCAATATATCCATATACATATCCTTTTGCAGAAAGCGAATCTTGCTTATCCGGAGTTGCGATGTCGGGAAGAAATGAATTATAAAAAACCAAACTTCCCCAGAATCCCACACTCGCGGTTATACTGAACAGAAGCCCCAAAAATACATTCTGCATACCTGTAAACATCGCCAGCCCCATACAAGAGGTTGCACCTAAATAACAGAAAAACTGTAGAAAAGACTTCTTATTCCCGATAGTATCGGCTAATGAAGAAAGAATCGGCGACAGTAACACAACAATTAAAAAAGAAATTGTGAGTGAATATCCGTAAATCGCATCCGGCTGGTACTGCTCGCCAAAAACAGTTATCATATGACGTACCGGAACTTTTATCCACTGGCCTGTTTCTGCCACATATTCGCTTTTTTCTGAAGCTGTGGTGAGAATCGAATAATAAATCGGGAAAATAGTCGACGTAATTACCAGAGAGTATACCGAATTGGCCCAGTCATAATAAGCCCAGGCTTTCATGATTTTAGGGTTATTCTTGATGTTGGTGGTCGTCAGATTATTGTTATCGGGCATGGGAATAGTTTATTAATAAACAAAAATAGAAAAACCATTAAGAATCTAATGAAAAATTTCATTAATAATTCTTAATGGCTTCAATTATAAAGACATGTTTTGAGCTTACATATTCTCAATTACAATCGCACTTGCACCGCCTCCACCGTTACAGATTGCAGCAGCACCGTATTTTCCGTTGTTTTGTTTAAGAACGTTAATCAAAGTGATAATTATTCTTGAGCCCGAACTTCCCAGCGGATGACCCAAAGAAACTGCGCCTCCGTTTACGTTTACTTTGGCAGAGTCAAGTCCTAAAATTTTATTATTTGCCAGTCCAACTACCGAAAACGCTTCGTTAAACTCAAAAAAGTCGATGTCAGAAACTTCTAAACCTGCTTTTTTAAGAGCAATCGGTAAAGCTTTTGCGGGAGCTGTGGTAAACCATTCAGGTTCGTGAGCTGCGTCAGCATAAGAAACGATTTTTGCCAGCGGTTTCAAACCCAGTTCCTCCATTTTTTCTTTAGACATTAAAACTAATGCTGAAGCACCGTCATTTAATGTAGACGCATTTGCTGCGGTCACCGTTCCGTTTTCTTTCTGGAAAACAGTCGGTAAAGTTCCGATTCTGTCGAAGTTTACGGATTTATATTCTTCATCTTCCGAAAAAATAATTGGCTCTCCTTTTCTTTGAGGAATTTCAACAGGAACAATTTCATTGCTGAATTTACCTTCGCTCCAGGCTTTTGCTGAACGTTTGTAAGATTCGACTGCAAAATTATCCTGATCTTCTCTTGTTATTCCGTGTTCTGCTGCACATTTTTCGGCACAAACTCCCATGTGTACTTTGTTGTAAACATCAGTCAAACCGTCGAACATCAAACCGTCCTGCATCTTCACATCGCCCAATTTGGTTGCATTACGTGCATTGAAATAATGTGGGACCGAAGACATATTTTCCATTCCACCTGCTACGATAATATTCTGATCGCCGGCCTTAATAGATTGGGCAGCCATCATTACTGCCTTCATTCCCGAAGCACAAACCTTATTGATTGTTGTAGAAGGGGTTTCATTAGACAAACCAGCTCCCAAAGCTGCCTGACGTGCAGGTGCCTGACCTTCGCCAGCCTGCAGAACATTACCCATATATACTTCCTGAACCATTTTCGGATCAAGACTAATTTTTTCTAAAGCTCCCTTTATTGCCGCTGAACCTAATTTTGTAGCGGGTACAGAGGATAGACTCCCCAGAAAACTGCCCATCGGCGTTCTAACTGCCGATACGATAAATACTTCTTGCATGTTTAATTTTTATATTTTAATACGGCAAATTACAAAAAAAAACACACTTTATAGAAAGTGTGTTTTGCTTTATTTTTGAGAAGTTTTAATGTTTAACGTCAGCTAAAACTTCCGGATTATGTTTGTGTTTGAACATTATCGCAAATAAGACCGCAACTACTAGTGCGTAAATCGCAAAGATCAGCCAGATTTCATGCCACATTTTATCTCCGTTTGGCAAGGTAAAGTAATTCTGTATCATCCAGCCGCTGACCAAACTTCCCATAATTGCGCCAAAACCATTGGTCATCATCATAAACAAGCCCTGTGCAGAAGATCTGATCTTATAATCGGTAGTGGTTTCTACGAAAAGTGACCCTGAAATATTAAAGAAATCAAAAGCCATCCCGTAGACGATGCATGAAAGAATAATCAATCCTAAACCAAATCCTACAGGAACTCCGTACGCAAATAATCCGAAACGCAATACCCAGGCAAACATGGAGATGAGCATCACGTTCTTAATACCGTATTTTTTCAAAAAGAACGGAATTGCAAGAATGAAAAGTGTTTCTGAAATCTGCGAGATCGACATAATTAAAGTAGATCTTTTCACTACAAAACTGTCAGCATATTCGGGGATTTTGCCAAAATCTGAAAGGTAGGTATCTCCATACATATTGGTTAACTGCAAGGCAGCGCCTAAGAAGAGGGAAAACAGGAAAAACAGCGCCATTTTGTAATCCTTAAGCAATGAAAATGCATTAAGACCTAATTTCTCTGTCCATGTTGCATCCTTGGAAATTAAATTCTGAGGTGGGCATTTTGGTAAGGTAAAGGCATAAATCCCCAATATAATGGCAAAAACTGCAGCAATATAAAACTGGTTTCCGGAATCCTTATTGCCCGAGAGATTGGTAATCCACATCGCCGCGATAAAACCTATGGTACCCCAAACCCTGATAGGTGGAAAAACTTTCACCACATCAAAGTTATTGTTCTTCAAAATGTAATATGCAATGGAATTAGAAAGGGAAATAGTAGGCATATAAAACATCATCGCCAGTAGCATGACCCAGAAAAAATTATCCGGTGTAGTAATTTGCGGGAGAAAGAAGAGCGTGATCCCGTAAAGGATATGCAAAATTCCGTAAAGCCTTTCAGCGTTTATCCACCTGTCTGCGATGATTCCTGTTAAAGCAGGCATAATAATCGAAGCGATTCCCAATGTGGCAAAAACTTTTCCAAATTCTTCGCCACCCCACTGTTTTGTTCCAAACCAATATACTCCGATCGTAATCAGCCAGGCTCCCCACACAAAAAACTGCAGAAAACTAACAATGGTAAGTCGTAATTTTAAATTCATAGTTTAATTATCAATATTATTCAATCTTCTTATTTCTCTTTTTTATTTCCTGCTGCAGTTCCATTGCTGCATCAAAATCCTCATCCTTCACAGCATCTTCAAGAAGTTTCTGAAGATCTTCTAAGGTCAGCGATGCCAAATCACCTTCGGCACCCATCACCTCTTCACTTCCCTCTATCGAAGGCTCATCTAGCTGCAAAAGAATTCCCGCTTCGCTTAAAACCTGCGGTGTTGTATAAATGGGCGCATCAAAACGCACTGCCATAGCGACAGCGTCCGAGGTTCGTGCATCCATAATAAGCTCCTCGTTACTGGCTTTGTTTTTAAAATTTATATTTGAAAAAAACACGCCGTCAATGATCTGATAAATGATAACAGAAACCAGTTCATAATTGGTAATCGCTACAAATTTTGCAAATAAATCATGGGTGAGCGGGCGTGGCGGATGTATATCTTTTTCTAATCCTAAAGAAATTGACTGTGCTTCGAAATTTCCTATTACTACGGGTAATTTTACGTTGGTTTCTTCATGTTCCAAAAGGAGAGCGTATGCTCCGGATTGCGTTTGGCTGTAAGAAATTCCGCGTATGATTAATCTTTTGTAATCCATAACTACAAATATAATTGATTTTTTAGATTTGAGATTTACTTTCAATACTTTTAATGAAATATATCATTAAAAATATGGCGATCCCGGACTAGGTTTGGGGAATATTATTCAGATTAATATCAATCCGGAAAAAACTGCCTGTTTCGGTGCTTAATTTGGTGAATTTCGCATTCATGAAACGGATTCGTGAGTCTATATTTCCCAACCCGATGCCCTTGCCATTCCTGGTCATTACAAAGCCTTTGCCATCGTCGCGTACTGTTACAGTAATGTACGGATGATGGTGAATAACTTCTACAACCGCATTTCCTGCTTCGGCGTGTTTGATGATGTTATTTACCAATTCCTGAACCATCCGGTAGATATGAGTTTCAATTATACTGCTGAGATCGATACGTTCACCAGCAAATTTAAAAGCGACTGGAATACCGTAGACATTTTCGATTTTCATACAGTAATTTTCCAACGCGGCAATTAAACCGAAATTTGTAATCGAAGACGGCGAAAGATTGTGTGAAATTTCCCTGATCTGGATGCAGGCTTTGTCGATGATTTTAGTCACCTCATGCAAAACATTTTCATTTTCAGGCAATTGATTATTGAGCCTTAAGTAAGCGAGGTTGAATTTTATGGCAGACAAATCCCCGGCAATACCATCGTGCAGTTCCTCTGCCATCCTTTTTCTTTCCTTTTCTTCGCCTTCAAGCAATCCGTGGAGTTTACTGATCTGTTGCTGATGCCTGTGTTTGGTGACTGTAAAATTAACTCTGTTGCGTTCGTCGTTAATCAGTTTAACTTTATGAGCTAATCCCAGGCTGAAAAAAATGGTTTCAAGGATATTACCGACAAAGAAAAATTTAATAGGATCGGTAATGTGAAGGGATGGTATAAAAGTGCCCGCTAAAGCCATTAATGCACAGCACACAAAGAGTGAAACACCAATAAGGAAAAAGAACTTATGCTTTCCGGAACGGTGAATGGCCTTTACCAGTGTTAAAACAAATATAACGAGCATTACCGGTATAAAAAGGTAGATATACAAGGTCGTAAACAGATCTGAATTCTTCATTGCAAAGCATAAAACTGCAAAACCAAAAAACAGAAATGCCAGAAATTTTATAACCCAGAGAGATCTTTTAAAATATTTTTTGGCATTCTTCTCAAAATCCAAAAAATAGAAAGCAAAGACTGAATAAAAACTGTAAAAAACGATCTGTATGAAAAAATTTAGAATCTGCACAAAAACTATCCCGTCTGTATGACCAAGAAGACGGATCATCAACCCCTGAAATCCATAATAAACATCATCGGAGCGGCTTAGAACATAGATGATAAGGAAGATATTGTAGAGACCGTAATACTTAAAACTTTTTTCGCGCAGGTATAAAAAAATCACTCCACTGACAATAATAAAAAGCAGCTGAAAAGAAATAGACATGTTCCAGACAAACATTTCCATCTTAATAATTTTAACTGAAAAACAGTTTGCAAAGTAAATTTACATTTTTTTTTGCTCGATAAGTAAAAGTGAGCAACTTTTATCAAGAACATCAAAAAAAAAAAAGCGCCGAAAAAACCGGCGCTTTATAACAACTACTAAAGCTGAAAAATTATCCTTTCAATGCTTTTATTTTCTGGGTAAGTTCCGGAATAATCTGGAACGCATCCCCTACCACACCGTAATCCGCAGATTTAAAGAATGGCGCTTCCGGATCACTATTGATCACCACAATCGTTTTCGAAGAGTTTACACCCGCCAAATGCTGAATCGCACCCGAAATTCCTACTGCGATATAAAGATTCGGAGCAATTGCCTTACCGGTTTGCCCAACGTGCTCAGAATGCGGTCTCCAACCGATATCAGAAACAGGTTTCGAGCATGCTGTTGCTGCACCTAAAGTATTGGCCAGATCTTCGATCATTCCCCAGTTTTCAGGACCTTTCATTCCGCGGCCTGCAGAAACTACAACTTCAGCTTCTTTCAGATCCAGCTTTCCTGAACTCTGCTCGTGAGAAAGTACTTTGGTATCCTCATTAGCGACCGTTAAATTCTTCACTTCTTCAGTTCCCGAAACAGGATTTTCCTTCACACCGAAAGCATTCTGCGAAACCGTTACAATAACTCCAGCTGCATCAGCTTTTGCGTGCATGAATCCTTTTCCCGAAAATGCTCTTCTTTTCACCTGGAAAGGGGTAATACTTTCAGGAGCTTCCAAAACATTGGTAATTAGGGAATAATTTTTCATGATCGCCAACATAGGTGCTATAGAAGAAGCATCTGTTGTGTGTGGGAAAACAAGAATATTTCCGTCCGCAACTTCACTTACTGCCTGTGCGTAAGCTTTAGCACTGAAATTTTTCAGACCCTCATCTTTAATACTGATGACTTTTTCTGCGCCATATTTATACAAAAGATCTGAAGCATCTGTAGGATTTACGGAAATTGCACTCACGGTTTCTCCCAGCTGATCAGCAACTGCTTTTGCATAAGAAACTGCCTCGAAAGCGGCTTTCTTGTAAACTCCGTTTATATTTTCTGCATATACGAATACTGCCATTTTTTTTAATTTTAAATGTTGAAATTAGATTAAATCACCTTAGCCTCTTCATGAAGCAGTCTCACCAACTCGTTCAGGTTATCTGGAGTCACCATTTTCACAGCAGCTCTGGCGGGAACCGAGTCGTAGGATACACCCTGTACTTTAACTTCAGAACCTGCAGGCTCCTGAATATGAAGCGGTTTGGTTCTTGCGGACATAATACCTCTCATGTTCGGGATGATTAAATCTTTTTCATCAACCATTCCTTTCTGTCCCGCGATTACCGCTGGTAATTTCACGGAAATGGTTTCTTTACCACCTTCAATTTCTCTTACTGCAGTAACTTCAGTACCATTCACTTCCAAACCAACACATGCATTTACAAAGGGCTGGTTCAGTAACTGTGCTACCATTCCCGGTACAGCACCACCGTTATAATCAATAGATTCTTTACCGCAGAGTATTAAATCGTAACCACCGTTTCTCGCAATGTTCGCGATTTCGGTAGCAACCGAGAAACTGTCTTTGGCTTCGGTATTTACTCTTATTGCATCAGTAGCTCCAATTGCAAGAGCTTTTCGGATCACGGGTTCAGTAGCTGCGTCTCCCACATTAGCTACGGTAACTGTTGCTCCCTGCGATTCCTGCAATTTAACCGCTTTAGTTAGAGAGAATTCGTCTAAAGGATTGATTACCCATTGAATTCCGTTTTTGTCGAAAGCAGACTTGTCTGCTGTAAAATTAATTTTTGAAGTAGTATCCGGAACACTACTGATACAAACTAATATTTTCATGTGTTAATTATTTTTAATTATTGGTTTTTAGCCATAATATTACTGCACAAAACTACCTAAGTAATTTTCGCTAAGATAAAAAATAAAATATTATGCATGCATAGTATTAATCAAAATTTGATATTTCATACATAATTAACTGTTTGGTTTAGAAGGTCTGATCTCAATTTTACTCGGCAGAGTACGCGGATTCATTTTAAAAATATCCAAAACCAGCTCACCGAGATCTTCGGGCTGAATTTTCCAGGCGTCTTTTTCAGAAGGTTCGTTGCCGTTGAAATTGGTCGAAACAGAACCCGGCATAATGGTAGAAACCTTGATATTATATTTTCTTAAATCAATCATGGCAGCCTGTGTAAAACCTACCACCCCAAATTTAGAAGCGTTGTATCCCGAGCCGTTTTCAAAGAAATTGGTTCCGGCCAAACTTGCAATACTGATAAAATAACCTTCCGACTTTTTAAGTTCCGGAATTGCTGCTTTCAACGTATGAAAAATACCGGTGAGATTGGTGTCGATCATATCATTCCAGTCTTCTAAAGATAGTTCATCAACGGGTTTAAATACACCTAAACCCGCATTTGCAATGACATAATCTAATCTTCCGAATTTTTTTACAATTTCTGCCACGGCATTTTTTTCGTCATCAAAATTCTTAACGTCGGAAGCGATTCCGAAGACTTTTGTATCATCTTCTGATAAAATTCTCGCTGCTTCTTCAGCATCTTCCTGCTTTCTACCAGAAACGGCAACTCTGATTCCGTTTTTCAGTAAAACCTGTGCAATACCGAAACCAATTCCTTTGGTTCCGCCTGTGATATAAGCTACTTTTTCATTCATATTTATTGGTTTAAAATATTAAAAAAAATGCCCCTGACGAGGCATTTTTATGGCTTACGATTTCGCGTAATTTTCAAAGAAAAGAGGAATACTTTCAATTCCTTTATAAAAGTTATAGAGTCCATAGTGCTCATTTGGCGAGTGTATCGCATCAGAATCTAAACCGAAGCCCATCAAAACTGATTTGGCTCCCAGAACCTGCTCAAACATCGCTGTAATCGGAATACTTCCACCACTTCTGTACGGAAGCACTTCTTTACCAAAAGCAGTTTCCATTGCTTTTCTGGCCGCAGCAAACTCTTTGGTATCGCTTGGCAAAACGTAAGGCATACCGCCATGGTGAGGATTTACCTTCACTTTTACATTTACCGGAGCAATTTTTTCGAAATATTTGGTGAATTTTTCTGTGATTTCATCTGGAGTCTGGTAAGGAACCAAACGCATGGAAATTTTAGCAAATGCTTTGCTTGGAATTACGGTTTTCGCTCCTTCACCGGTATACCCGCCCCAAATTCCGTTACAGTCCAAAGTCGGACGGATTGAAGTTCTCTCTAAAGTTGTGTAGCCTTTTTCACCTTCTACTCCACTTAAGCCTATTGATTTTTTAAAACCTTCAGGGTCATCTTTCAGTTTATTCATTTCTGCTCTTTCCTCATCAGAAACAACGTCTACATTGTCATAAAAACCGTCAATAGTGATGTGACCGTTTTCATCAATAAGATTGGCGATCATTCGGGATAGCACATGAATTGGATTGGGAACAGCTCCACCATATAATCCGGAATGTAAATCCCTGTTCGGGCCTTCAACTTCCACTTCCACATAACTCAAACCTCGCAAGCCGGTTGTTACCGTTGGCTGTTCATTGGAATAAATATGAGTATCTGAAATTAAGATCGTATCGCAGGATAATTTCTCAGTGTTTTCTTTTACAAAACCTTCGAGACTTTTAGAACCAACTTCTTCTTCTCCTTCCAAAATAAACTTCACATTACAAGGCAATGTATTGGTCTTCATCATTGCTTCAAAAGCTTTTACATGCATGAAAAACTGGCCCTTGTCATCAGCAGCACCTCTGGCAAAAATCGCGCCTTCAGGATGAAGCGGAGTTTTCTCAATATATGGCTCAAAAGGCGGTTTTGTCCATAACTCAAGCGGATCCGGCGGCTGTACGTCGTAATGACCATATACAAGTACAGTCGGTAAATTTTTATCTATGATTTTTTCTCCGTAAACGATAGGATAACCTTTGGTCGGGCAAACTTCAACATGATTTGCACCAGCAGTTTTAAGATGCTTGGCAACTTCATCAGCGCATTTCAGCACTTCATCTTTGTATGCAGGATCTGCAGAGATTGACGCAATCTTCAGCAGCTCAAAGAGTTCATCAACATACCGCTGTTTATTTTCGTTGATGTAATTTAGGGTTTCTTGCATTTTATTTTTGCTTAAATTATTAAAAATCGAATCATGTAAAAATAAAAAAAATGTCCTGCATAAGCAAGACATCTTCTTCTTTTATATAATACAGCGTGCTATTTAACAGCTGTTTTAGTACTGTCTGCAGTAATTTTAACTTCTGTAACTTCAGCAGTTCTTATTGAATCCTGTGGAGTTGCTGTTGCTTCTACTGGTTCGGCAGGAGTTTCAACATGGGTTCCCTGAACATCTTCAGTATATCTGTCGGCACCTTCTTCCATCTTCAAAACGCCTTTGTTAGAACCCGCCTGAATTTTCTTGCAGCTCACCACAAAAGTTGCCAAAGCAAAAACTAAAATAACTTTTTTCATAAGTAATATCTATTTTTTTAAGTTTTTATGCAATCACTTAATTCCTGCCGAGACCAGCATTTACAAATCGTGGCGATTTCATAATATATTTTAATGCGCCAAAAGTAAGAAATATTACGTTTTGCCCCAAATATTTAAAAGATTATTCAACAGATCTTAAAATAATTTTTCCTTTCTGGCTTTGGGTGAATATCAGATATTTATTTCCCCCATCAGAAATTTTATATTTCTTCTTGATTTCGTCGGGTGACCGTGGGTAGTTTTTTGAAATGATATTATACTTTTCGCTCTTTTTAATCATTTTTGGTTCTATAACTTCAACTTTCATTATTCTTCCGGGAAAATCCTTTGACAATTCTTCGGAAGTATAAAAATGGGTATTTGGATGAAGCTTGAAAAGTTTAAAACGGTTTGCAGCGGTATTGAATGCTCCAGACTTTAAAACTGCGTTATTTGGTACATAGAGATAGTTCTTCGGTTCAGCATATTCCGCAACGGCAGTTTTTTCATCGTCATATGAAAACGAAAAGTCCAGATCTGTGCTTTCGAGATTAATGCAGTTTATTTTCACATCACTAATCTGATCTTTTGGGGAAATCAATACAATCAGTTCCTTCACCTCATTTTTAACCGCAATAATCTGAATATCAGAAACATTTTTCAACACAGAAATCAGGTAAGAAATATCAACAAGCGGGGAAAGTTTGATAAGAATCTGATCTGAAATTTTGCAGAGTTTTCCCTGAATTTCCAACAAATTAGGTGACAAATCTTCGAGCAGAAATTTTTTGTTTTTCTGCGCATCCCGCCGCGCTGGATCAAGGTAAAGCAAATCAAATTTTCCGGTGTTTTCCTGAAGAAAATCCTCTAAATTTTTATTGATGAAATTCGCGCTTCTGCCGAGAATTTTCCAATTGTGTTTTACCGTTTCCAGAAGCTCAGAATTTTGCTCCACAAGGGTAACTTCATCAAAATTCTGCGATAAAAAATACGCATCAATTCCAAATCCTGAAGTGAGATCCAGAAAACTTTTTCCTTTTAAATTTTCAGCTTTAAATTCTGCTGTTGATTGCGACGAAGCCTGCTCCAGACTAAGTTTCGGCGGAAAAACAATTCCGTCCCTAAGCAGAAAAGGGAATTTTTTCTGCGCAACCTTTTTACCTTTGATCTGCTGCACAATTTCCTGCATCGACACTTCCGGGAAAGGGGATTTTTTCAGTAACAAAGAATGCAAATCAGCGGTGAGATTTGCATTGATATAATTTTGAATTTCTTCAGTAAGAATTGAAAGATTTATGCCTGATTTCATTTATATTATTCAAACATTTCAGCCCAGCGAACCGGTTTTATCACTAATGAATCGTAAAGTTCTTCCACCGATTTGGTTTTTTCATGTTTAGGATAAAGATTTACGCCAATGAGTTTTATTTTGCCCTCTTCTACCCAATTCTGCTCCGCTACAGCCTGATTATAAATCATTTGCTGAATTTTACCGGATTTTAGACTTTCGCAGTAACCGCCGATATTTTCAATTTCCAGAAATAATTTCCAGGCGTTTTCTGCAAACTGTTGGGTAATATTTTCAATATAATAACTTCCGTTTCCACCGTCATCAAAAACATTAATAATGCTTTCGTAAGCGAGAACAATCTGCTGTTTAAAAGAAATTTCTTCGGAAAGCGAAGTCTCTTTTTCAATCCTGAAATCATTGCTGAACACGGCATCTGCGCCGCCAATCATTGCCGCCGAAAGTTCAAGTGTTGAACGGATCAGGTTATTCTCAGGATCATTTTTGGACTTATTCCGAAAGGAATTTTCCGCGAAAATATACGGAATTTCATCTTTCCCAAATTCCTTTGACAGCTGATTAAAAACGAGTTTGAATGCCCTGATCTTTGCCATTTCAAAGAAATAGTTAGCCCCGACAGCAAAGCGAAAAACGAGTTTACTCAAGATTTCTTCACCGAAAGTTTCGGTAAGATCTTTAGTTTTTGCCAGAGCAAAAGCGAGCTGCTGCACAATTGAAGCTCCGGAATTTTGGTGAAGCACCACATCAACGCAGATATTTCTTCCGAAATCTTTAGCGAGTAATTCTTTACCCAGCTGTTCATTCAATTCAGAATTCTCTTCAGAAAATATGTCGATAAGCGAAAGATAGCGGTTAGTTTCCCCCGTAGAAATATGTTCAGCAAGATCTTTATTATTTACGAACAGAATTTTTTCGTCGAGATTTTCCACATTTTCATCGAGAAGAAAGGCGAACACATTTTCTTCCAGATCTTCGCGATATCTAGCGACCAACTGGGTTGATTCTTCCACTTTCGGTAAATTTGAAAGTGGTCTTTCAACCGAAGCGTAATATGGTTTTACCGTAATTCCTTCAAGATTTTCTTTCGAAAGAACCTCGTAGATATTTTCGGTTTTAAGTTGTTTCCGAACAGTGTTTTCCCAGTCTGAAACCGTTGTTTTTGTGAACATTCTACTGTGTTTTCGTAATATTCGTGCTGTCTACCACCAAAATAAAGATTTCTTCATTAGGTTTTTTCATGAAATAGTTTTCGCGGGCAAATTTTTCCTTTTCCGACTTGTTATTCATCAGTTTTTTGTAGAACGCATCATTTTTCTGATATTCTTCTTTATAATACGCGAGCTGTCTTTCATATTTCTTTATTTCACCATTCATTTCGTTGATAACAAGAAATGAAGTGCTGTCGAAAAAAACCATCCAGCCTAAAAACAGGACAATGGTAATAAAATACTTATTCAGGACATATTTCTGAATGAACTTTAGCGTGGGCGTTTTCGGCTTTATGTCCTTGATCAGCTCTTTCATAATCAATGTGTTTTTTTCAGCGTATTGTTGATTACCGTTGAAAGGAAATCAATCGCCACGGTATTCTGTTTCATATTCGGAACGATAAGATCTGCCTCGTTTTTTGAAGGTTCTATGAATTCCATATGCATCGGTTTCAGCGTGGTCTGGTACCGGTGCAGTACTTCCTGCAAATCGCGGCCTCTTTCCTGGGTGTCGCGGCGAATTCTTCTGATTAACCTTTCGTCGGAATCTGCATGTACAAACACTTTAAGATCATATTCCTTTAAAAGTTCTGGGTTTGTCAGTACAAGAATTCCCTCAACAATCAATACATTTTTTGGCTCAATCTGCACATGGTCACCGGTTCTGGAATGGGTTACAAACGAATAAATAGGCTGTTCGATAGCTTCTCCATTTTTCAAAGATTTAACATGTGAAATCAACAGTTCGAAATCGATGGACTTCGGGTGATCATAGTTCAAAACTTCGCGCTCGGATAAAGTAAGCTGCTGGTTATCATGATAATAATTGTCCTGAGAAAGAACATTAACACCTTCCACGTTAAGTTGCTGTAGAATTTTGTTTACAACGGTAGTTTTTCCGGAGCCTGTTCCTCCTGCAATTCCGATAACGAGCATAATTTTTAATTTCTGCAAATATAAGATTATGTATGGGTTTTAATAAAAATTCGGGTTAAGAATTTTTATTAATTTCACTAAGAATCACCCTTTTCTCTCTATTCCAAACACATAATAGACCACGGCCAGAACGCGGGCCAAAAATTCCCGCGACTGGTTACGGTAATAACTCTGATTGCTCAAAACATCCTGTGCATCGAATCCCAAAGCATTCATATCATTATTTCTGGCATAAAAAAGCGCGCGAAGATTATGAAATCCCTGCGAAACGATAATCACATCATTCTTCTGATAGATATTTTTGCAGTTGCTGATGCTGGTCTGGGTCTTAAAACCTTTTGGATCTTCAATAATGATACGTTCTGGAACGCCTTCCTGATAAATCAAATAATTTTTCATGGCAAAAGGTTCATCGTAACCGGAACTCTTTTCTCCGCTAACGATAATTTTCTTGATTTTGCCGTGGTGGTAAAGCAAAGCAGCAGCGTCCATCCTGGAGGTGAAATAGGGGTTTGAAACGCCGGATTTCATTTTTGGTGATGTTCCCAAAACCAACGCAACTTCGCGCGGCGGAATCTTCGATATCCGGGTATAAGTTCGGCCGTTAGTTAAAGCGTAAACCCATACGTTTGCTAATATCATCAGCAAGAGCGCCATTTCAACCAGCGTGAAAAAAGACTTTAATATGTATAAGATTCTTTTCAAATTCTGCTTTAAATCAAATCAAAATTAACCTTTATTTTTTTACTCAGCACTACGGACATGCAGGCTAAAATTTTTCCTGAAGCTTCTTCCTTTTCAGTTAAATATTCATTTTCGAGGAGTTCAACTTTTCCTTCTTCCAAAATACATTCGCAGCTGCCACAAATACCGGATTTACAGGAATAAGGAACCGGAAATCCCTGAATCAACAGTTGCTGCAGAAGTTTTATCTCATTATGCGCTAAAGTAGTCGAATACTTGTGGTTGAAAAGTTTAAAATCCACTTCGATATTCTCAATCCGCGGAAAATCTTTTTCCTGAGGATAAATATCTTCATTATACTCTTCGAAAAGTTCAAAATGAATATTTTTCTTTGGAATTCCGTTATTGTAGCAGGCATTGGCAAGGGATTTTATCATTTCTCCTTTCCCGCAAATCAGCACTTCATCCACCGCGTCCCAAATCGTGCTTTCTTCATCGG
This sequence comes from Flavobacteriia bacterium, assembly GCA_015999765.1. GTDB lineage: Bacteria > Bacteroidota > Bacteroidia > Flavobacteriales > Weeksellaceae > Kaistella. The sequence goes on along the minus strand of JAECQR010000002.1, from coordinate 424,031 downwards.
TATCATCCAAATGAAGAATCTGATTGATGATTAATTTCAGTTTTCTGTCATCTAACCTGCCGTGAAACAAATTATCTGAAGCCGGTTCCTGCGAAAAGAAATAGAAAATCTGCAGACGTTCGCCATATTTTTTGGCTAATACATCCAATTCGTTTTTAAAAGCAATTTCCTCAGACTTTCGGTTTCCGTAAAACATGAAAAGTCTGGTTCGGGGTTCTGTGTGAAGAATATTCTTAAAATGACTGAGCAAAGGAGTAATTCCGATTCCCCCGGCAAAACCAATGATCGTACGGAATTCATGAGGTTTCGAAATTAATGTAAAACGGCCTTTCGGTTCTGAGACTTCAACTTCATCACCCATCTCAAATCCTTCATATAAATCTTTGGTAGAACTTTCGTCATTATTGATTTTAATTCCCAGTGAAATCTTCTCCTCAAACGGTGCAGAAGTCATCGAAAAATCATTCTGAAAAACTTCTCCTTTTGAAAGGTATTTTACGGTAACATATTGCCCGGCTTCAAACTGATAATTTAATTTGAGGGCTTCCGGAATTTCAAATTCCAACGCAAAAGTGTTTTTGGTAAGTTGTTGCTTTTTCGCTAATTTTAGCCGGTGAAATTCTGCCTGCTTCGCTTTGGGTAATCGTTTTTCCATATCAAATATCTTTCAAAAATAATAAAAATAAAATGAAAAAATTCGTTCTGAGCGCGATGATTCTGGTTGCTTTCACTGCTTGTAAAAAAGAAAGTAAAATTACCGAAAACACCGACATTACACCTGCTGATTCTGTTACCGTTCCTGAATCCAACGAGATTTCTGAAGCTGTTATTCCTTTCAAACAGATCGAATTAAGCCCGGAAGAAACTTCTGAAATCCTTGCCAAAAAAGATAATGACACTTTGTATGTCACCAATTTTTTCGCGACCTGGTGCGGACCTTGTATGAGGGAAATGCCCCATTTTAAAGAAAAAATGGAGGAACTGAAATCGCAACCTGTGAAGTTTACCTTTGTCGGACTCGATCCCCGGGAAGACTGGGAAACAAAAGTGAAAGCATTTGCTGAAGAAAATAACCTCTCTAAACATATCGTTCTTGTTGACGGTCAAAAACTTACACCAGATTTTTTTCCTGAAAATTTCAAGCAGTGGGACGGCGGTTCTATTCCGTTCACTTTTATGAGAAAAGGCGATAAAACCGACGAAACCATCGGAATGATGAGCAAAGAAATGCTGGACGGGAAAATTAACTCATTTAAATAAAATCCGAGTTTTTAAAAACCTTCCGGGGTTGTTATAATGTCCAAAAAATTTAAGATCATAAGCTTATTCATTGCGATCGGAATTATAGTTTCGGTCGCGATTAACCTGAATATCGGTTTTATGAAACTGAATTTTAGCGATTTTTTTTTGTCGGATAATGGTAATTCCCAAATCGCGCAGCTTCGCATCAACCGCGTTTTGGCAATGGCATTGGCGGGAATTGCAATTCCCACTTCCGGCTTCCTTTTGCAGGAATATTTTCAGAATCCGTTAGCCGGCCCTTCGGTTTTAGGAATTACATCGGTAGCCAGTCTGAGCGTTGCTTTCTATATATTTTTCGCACAGAATTTTGTGCTTCCTGAGTTTTTGCAGAACAGTTTTCTCAGCATTTCGGCAATTGCCGGAAGTTTAGTTTTAATGATGATTCTGCTGGCTTTTTCGGGCAGATTTCAGGATAAGTCTTTCCTTATAATTTTCGGGTTTTTGGTTTCTGCGTTGGCAGGAGCAATAGTATCAATTCTTCAGTTTTATGCAGAAAACCAAAGTCTAAAAAACTATATTCTATGGAGTTTCGGGGCCAACAATCAGGTTTCCACTAATCAGATTTGGGTTCTGGGCATTATTGTACTCATTGGTTTATTTTTGGGATTTAAATCGATAAAGCCTCTCATTGGGAATTCACTGGGAACAGCCTACGCACAAAGTTTAGGGGTAAATCTGAACCAGTTGAAACTATTTGTAATCGTTGCATCTTCGGTACTTTCTGCTTCAGTAACAGCGTTTTTAGGACCTATCCTGTTTATTGGCATTGTCGTTCCTCATTTCTGCAGAATGATTTATAATCCTGCAAAACTTTGGCAGCAGTGGATCTTAAACATGGTTTTAGGAATTTTAATTATGGAATTTTTCTCCATCATTTCAGAAACCACGCAGTTTCCCCTCAATGTGATCACTTCCCTTTTCGGAATTCCGGTGATTTTAGCAATGATGATGAATAACAAAAAAGCAGCATAGACATGTTTCTGGAGCTTAAAAATACAACATTCGGTTACAAAAATCCTTTAATCAAAGAAGTTGAAACAGGCCTGCAATTAGGAGAAACCTGCCTGCTTATAGGCAATAACGGAGTCGGGAAAACTACTTTGATCAAAAGTATTCTCAACCAGATTCCGGTTTTGGGCGGCGAAATACGGCTTCAGAACAAAAAGATCAAAAGTCTTTCCAACAAAGAAATCGCAGAACAGGTTGCCGTGGTTTTTTCCAAATCGCAGATACCGGCAAATTATACGCTTAAAGACCTTATCGCGTTAGGAAAATACATTCATTATCCATATTATTTTGAATTAGACAATCGAGATAAAGTGGAAGTTGAGGAGATTATCGACAGTTTAAATCTAAGTCAGTATACAAATTTTCCGTTACAGAAACTCTCTGACGGAAATCTCCAGAAAGCATTTATCGGAAGGGCTTTGGCGCAAAACTCGCCCATGATTATTCTCGATGAACCTACCACGCATTTGGATGAGGAAAACAAAATTATCATTCTGAAACTGCTTAGAAAACTTGCCAAAACACAGAATAAGCTGATCCTCTTTTCTTCGCATGACTGGCGGCTATCAAAAGAATTTGCCGATAAAATCTGGCTTGTAAATGACGGAGTTTTGGACGCTGGAATTACTGAAGATATCCTGCTGAAACATGATGAATTGCTGAACCCAAATATATTTCACGTGAACGAAGGTTTTGTTCCGCCACAGATTATTGCACCGGCATTGCAAAAAGAAATGCTTTATTCTTTCCTGCAAAAAAATGCGTCAAAAAACCTTTCAACACTAAAATTTGAATTTATTGATCCTTTTTGGTTGATTTCTGGTCAAGATTTTCAACAAAAATGCGGTTCCTTTAGCGAAGTAGCAGATTTAATTGCAAACATCGGATAATTCGACATTTACAGAATCTGTTTAAAGTATTATGCATGCATAGCATTATGTAAACCATACCAATTATTAAACTCATAATCAAGCACTTACTGATTAATCCAAAAATACTATGCATGCATAGTATTTTTTGTTATATTTGTGTAAATCACAACTTATAGCACCATGGAACACAAAAATATTGAAAGAGTTGAAAATATTGACCTTATTTTAAAATCAACATGGCTTGCGGTGTCAAAAATGTATTCTGAATTCGCTCAGGATCACGATGCAACTGCAGTTCAAGCACTTACACTTCTCAAAATCGATCCAAAGGAAGGTACCCGGAGCACCAACCTCGGACCTAAAATGGCCATCGAGCCTACCTCTTTAACAAGAATCATCAAACTTTTAGAAGATAACGGTTATATCTACAAAGAAAAAACACCTACCGACAAAAGAGAGGTCATCATTAAACTGACAGATAAAGGACTGAACAGCAGAAATCTTTCGAAAGAAGTAGTGGTAAACTTTAACCGTAAAGTGGTGGAAAAAATTCCAGCTGAGAAAATGGAAATCTTTAAGGAGGTAATGCACGACATTCTGAAGATTGCCAACGATTTAAACAATAAAAATAAAGCATGAAACCGAAAGGTTGCATCCTGAAACGATAATAACTAAAAATTAAGAGATGAAAAGAAGAATCAAACATGTTACGGTTCTTGGTTCAGGAATAATGGGTTCGGGCATCGCTGCGCACTTCGCCAACATTGGTGTAGAAGTACTTTTGCTCGATATTGTTCCTTTTGAACTTACGGAAGCCGAACAGAAAAAGGGTCTAAGCAAAGAAGACAAATCCGTGAGAAACAGGATCGCGGCCGAAAACTTCGAGAAGCTTAAAAAAGCCAGTCCGGCACTTTTGTATTCACCGAAATTTGTAGACAGAATCACCGTTGGAAACTTTGATGATGATCTTAAGAAAATCAAAAATACCGACTGGATTATCGAGGTTGTTGTAGAAAGACTTGACATCAAGAAATCCGTTTACGAAAAAATTGAGCAGTTCAGAAAACCCGGAACTTTAATTTCTTCCAACACTTCCGGAATCCCAATTCACTTCCTAATTGAAGGTAGAAGCGATGATTTCAAGAAATATTTCGCGGGCACTCACTTTTTCAATCCCGTAAGATATCTTCCTTTACTGGAAGTTATCCCAACTCCTGAAACCGATCCGGAAATCGTGAAATTCTATATGGATTTCGGAGCTAAATTCCTTGGAAAAACTACAGTTTTAGCAAAAGACACACCTGCTTTTATCGCCAACAGAATCGGTGTATTCTCGATGATGAATCTGTTGCACGAGGTAAAAGATTTAGGCCTGAATGTTACTGATATCGATAAATTAACCGGTCCTGTAATTGGCCGTCCGAAATCTGCGACTTTCAGAACTGCTGACGTTGTAGGTTTGGATACCTTGGTTCACGTGGCAAACGGTGTCCGTCAGAGTGGCGCTGAAGCCAATAATTTCAACAACGTTTTTGCACTTCCTGATTATATCCAGAAAATGATGGATAATAACTGGTTGGGCTCCAAATCTCAGCAGGGTTTCTACAAGAAAATTAAAAACGCTGAAGGAAAATCTGAAATTCACGGATTGAATCTGGATACCATGGAGTATGAACTTCAGGGCAAATCGAGCTTCCCTACTCTTGAGCTTACCAAAAACATCGATAAACCGATTGACCGTTTCAAAGTTTTAATTGGTGGTAAGGATAAAGCCGGCGAACTGTACAGAAAATCTTTGGGAGCACTTTTCGCTTACGTGTCTCACAAAGTTCCTGAAATTTCCGACGAAGTTTATAAAATTGATGACGCGATGCGCGCCGGTTTCGGTTGGGAAAATGGTCCTTTCGAAATTTGGGATGCCGTTGGCGTCCAGAAAGGTATCGAACTGGCGAAAAATGCTGGTTACGAAGTCTCCGACTGGGTTAAAAATGTAGAATCTTTCTATAGAGTAAATGAAGAAGGTCAAAGTATATTCTTTGACAAAAACTCAGGAAATTACAGCAATATTCCGGGTCAGGAAGCATTTGTTATTCTCGATAATATCAGAAAAAACAAAACATTGTGGAGCAATTCAGGTTCTGCGATTCAGGATTTAGGTGACGGAATCATCAATTTCGAAATCCGTTCAAAAATGAATTCTTTAGGCGGCGAAGTTTTAGACGGTCTGAACAGAGCAATTGATCTTGCAGAAAAAGAATACGATGGTTTAGTGATCGGAAATCAGGGCGCAAATTTCTCCGTTGGAGCGAATTTAGCCATGATTTTAATGATGGCCATCGAACAGGATTGGGATGATTTGAACATGGCAATCGCCTACTTCCAGAAATCCATGATGAGGGTTCGTTATTCCTCAATTCCTGTCGTGGTTGCGCCTCACGGAATGACTTTAGGCGGCGGTTGCGAAATGACAATGCACGCCGACAAAGTGGTTGCAGCTGCAGAAACTTACATCGGACTTGTTGAAACCGGCGTTGGTGTAATTCCTGGCGGTGGCGGTACAAAAGAATTCGCAATCAGAACTTCAAGGGAATTCCACAGTGATGACGTTAAAAACAACCGTCTTCGCGATGCCTTCATGAATATCGCGATGGGTAAAGTAGCCACTTCAGCTTACGAAGCTTACGATATGGGAATTTTAGAAAACCATAAAGACATCGTTGTCGTAAACAAAAACACCCAGATTCTGGAAGCTAAAAAAGTAGCAAAACTGATGGCCGAACAGGGTTATACACAGCCAATCGAGCAGAAAGTTAAAGTTTTGGGTAAAGACGCTCTCGGTATGTTCTATGTTGGAACCGACCAAATGCTCACAGGAAAATATATTTCTGAACACGACAAACTGATCGCAGACAAACTTGCCAACGTTTTGGTAGGCGGAAATCTTTCTGAACCAACCGTGGTTACCGAGCAGTATTTACTGAACCTTGAAAGAGAAACCTTCCTTCAGCTTTGTGGCGAAAGAAAAACTTTGGAAAGAATTCAGTACATGTTACAGAATGGAAAACCGTTGAGAAACTAATTTTAAAATTTAAGAAAAATGTCAAGACAAGCATATATAATCAAGGGCTTTCGTACAGCAGTTGGTAAGGCTCCAAAAGGATCACTTCGTTTTACGCGTCCCGATGTTCTGGCTGCAACAGTCATTGAAAAATTAATGGCTGCAGTTCCGCAACTCGATAAAGACAGAGTCGATGACTTGATCGTAGGAAATGCAATGCCGGAAGCCGAACAAGGGCTTAACGTAGCAAGATTAATCTCATTAATGGGATTAAATACCGATAAAGTTCCCGGAGTTACCGTAAACCGTTACTGCGCGTCGGGATCTGAAGCAATTGCCATTGCATCAGCAAAAATTCAGGCTGGAATGGCCGACTGCATCATCGCAGGTGGTACAGAATCCATGTCTTATATTCCGATGGGCGGCTACAAACCCGTTCCAGAAACTGAAATCGCTAAAACCAATCCCGATTATTACTGGGGAATGGGTTACACGGCTGAAGAAGTTGCGAATCAGTACAAAATTTCCCGCGAAGAGCAGGATCAGTTTGCCTACGAATCGCACATGAAAGCTTTGAAAGCCAATGAAGAAGGCAAATTCGCGAACCAGATTGTTTCCATCCCGGTGGAATACAATTTCCTGGATGAAAACCAGAAAATGCAGACAAAGAAATTCGATTTCAATGTAGACGAAGGTCCTAGAAAAGATACTTCGATCGAAGGTTTGGCAAAACTTCGTCCGGTCTTTGCAAACGGAGGTTCGGTTACAGCGGGAAACTCTTCACAGATGAGTGATGGCGCGGCTTTCGTCATCGTGATGTCGGAAGATATGGTCAAAGAATTAGGGCTTGAACCTGAAGCAAGATTGGTCGCTTACGCAGCAGCAGGTTTAGAACCGAGAATCATGGGAATGGGCCCAATTTACGCCATTCCAAAAGCTTTAAAACAAGCTGGATTGGAGTTGAAAGACATCGATTTGATAGAACTTAACGAAGCTTTCGCATCACAATCCGTTGCGATAAAAAAAGAATTAAATCTTAATCCAGATATCCTTAATGTCAACGGTGGTGCAATCGCCCTCGGTCACCCACTGGGCTGTACCGGAACCAAACTCACCGTTCAGCTTCTGGACGAAATGAGACGTCGCGGCAACAAGTACGGCATGGTTTCCATGTGCGTAGGAACAGGTCAGGGAGCAGCGAGTATTTTCGAACTGCTATAATGATTATGGATTTTAAATTATAAATTTTAGATGGAATGAGTTTCAGACAAGATAATTTGATTCAGATAAAAACTTTTGAATTTGCATTAACCATCATTAAATTTTATATGGAATGTAAATCTCAAAATGAATTTATTCTGTCTAAACAAATTCTTCGATGCGGAACTTCGATTGGTGCAAATGTGGAAGAAGCCATTGCAGCACAGTCTAAAAAGGATTTTATTTCTAAACTGTCAATTGCAAATAAAGAAGCACGAGAAACCAAATATTGGTTGAAACTTTATCAATCTTCAAATCTAGTTACCATTCAAGTAGATCCTTATTTAACTGAAATAGAAAGTATAATTAACATTCTAACAAAAATCATTAAAACATCCTATGAAAATTTATAACAGCGAATTATAATCTAAAATTTAAAATCTAACATTTAAAATTAAAACTAATGAGCGATACAACCCAAAAAACACTTATCGGCGGAGATTTCTTAATTACAGAAACTCCTGCCCAGGACATCTTCACCCTAGAAGAACTGTCGGAAGAACAAAAAATGATGCGCGATTCCGCGAAAGAATTTATCGACAGAGAAGTAGTTCCACACCACGAAAGATTCGAAAGCAAAGATTACGCTTTAACCGAAGCAACCATGCGTCAGCTTGGCGAAATGGGCTTCCTCGGTGTTACCGTGCCGGAACAGTACGGCGGCCTAGGAATGGGATTCGTAACCACGATGTTGGCGTGCGACTACCTATCCGGCGGAAACGGATCTTTAGCTACAGCTTACGGTGCCCACACAGGAATCGGAACCCTTCCGATCCTTCTTTACGGTACTGAAGAGCAAAAGAATAAATACCTTCCTGATTTAGCGACAGGAACCAAATTCGGTGCTTACTGTTTAACAGAGCCTGATGCAGGTTCAGATGCCAATTCAGGGAAAACAAAAGCCAAACTTTCGGAAGATGGTAAACATTACATCATTAACGGACAGAAAATGTGGATTTCGAATGCAGGTTTTGCAGAGATTTTCATCGTTTTCGCAAAGATTGATGACGACAAAAACATCACCGGATTTATCGTAGAAAAAACAGGTACCGAAGGTTTAACTTTCGGTGAAGAAGAGCACAAACTCGGCATCCGCTCCTCTTCTACCCGTCAGGTTTTCTTCAATGACATGAAGGTTCCTGTGGAAAATCTTTTGGGCGAAAGAAACAACGGCTTCAAGATCGCTTTAAATGCTTTAAATGTTGGCAGAATTAAACTGGCTGCGGCAAACCTCGACGGACAGCGCAGAATCTTAGCTCACGCAACAAAATACGCCAACGAAAGAAAACAGTTCGGTGTTGCGATCTCTACTTTCGGAGCAATCAGAAAGAAAATCGCAGAAATGGCAACCGGAATTTTCGTTTCCGAAGCAGGATCTTACCGTGCAGCAAAAGATGTTCAGGACAAAATCGACGAACTAGTTGCCGGCGGAATGAACCACCAGGAAGCAGAACTGAAAGGGGTTGAGGAATTCGCGGTGGAAGCTTCTATCCTTAAAGTTTTCGTATCTGATTTAACGCAGAATACTGCTGATGAAGGAATTCAGATTTACGGTGGAATGGGATTCTCTTCCGATGCACCTATGGAAGCGGCATGGAGAGACGCCCGTATCGGAAGAATCTACGAAGGTACCAACGAAATCAACAGATTGCTAGCCGTAGGAATGCTCATCAAGAAAACCATGAAAGGCCAGCTCGATTTGCTGAAACCAGCGATGGCAGCAGGAAAAGAACTGATGGGAATTCCGTCTTTCGAAGTGCCTGATTATTCTGAACTCCTGAGCGAAGAAAAAGCGGTGATCGCGAACCTGAAAAAAGTATTTTTAATGGTTTCCGGCGCTGCCCTTCAGAAATACATGATGGAGATGGAAAAACAGCAGCATTTGTTATTAAACGCTTCCGAAATTCTGAACCAGATTTACATGGCGGAATCCGCAGTGTTGAGAGCCGAGAAACACTTCACCGCAGATTCTGTGGAAGTGGCCATGGCCCAGCTGAACCTGTACAAAGCCACCGAAAAAATCATCGCAGCGGCCAAAGAAGGAATTATTTCTTTCGCGGAAGGCGACGAGCAGCGCATGATGCTTTCAGGTCTCAGAAGATTCACGAAATACACGAACCAACCAAACGTAATCGCACTGACTGAAAAAATTGCAGCGCATTATGTAGAGAAAGGCCATTATTAGATTAGAGTTCTAAAAATACAAATGAAACGCCTCGGGAAACCGGGGCGTTTTTTTATTTGGAAGTATTCTAATAATGTTGCATATTTGATTATAAAGTGTTCTTAATAATCATAATATGGGTAAAATTGAGTATATAAAAAAAGGGCAATGCATTTGGTGCCTTAAATCTAAGCCTGAAGTTAAATTTTATACTAAACCACATACAATACCCAAAACATTGAATTCTGAAAATATTGGATTTGACATATGTGATTCTTGTAATCACTTTTTTGGGACAGATGAAAGTAATGGAGTTGTTTCATATTCTATCGACAAGATTACTAAAGAATTTTTTAATGTTCATAAATTTTTATTAAGTACTAAAAATTCTGATTCTTGGAAAAAATTTAAATCACAGTTCTTCAGATATTATCATACCAGCCAGAAACTAAAAATAAAAGTTGATTACTTTAGAAGACCATCTTATGCAAATGAGTTTACGAGAAAATTTAAACGAGGTATTTACAACATATTTCTTCAAGAATATCACCGAGTTACAGAAAATGCATTGGATGAAAAATTTAATAAAATTAGAGATTTTGTGCGTTATAATAATGGCGACATTCCTCTACATTATTTAGTATCAAGTAATGGAGTTAGAATTAATGAAGATTTGAAAAAACCAATCCAACTCCCTTTTAATGAGTATACGATTGAAAGGATTGACAAAATGGGATATTATGATTTTATGATGACTGGATTATTTTTTTATCTTTCTGTGACGGACGATGCGGTATATAACTTTGAAACAATAAGTAATGAAGCTAAAAATTTAATTGGTTCTGGATTTGTGTTCACAAAATTAATTGAATTAAAAAGAATTGACCAAATTGACTTCACGCTCCGAAATTGGAATAAGTAAGACATTCTAATCTAAAAAATTAATCCAGATTTCTTTCCCGCTACCAAAGTCCCACCACCGCAAAGTCTCCTGACTTTGAGCCATAAGAATCGTCGAAAATAAAACCAAGCAAATCACAGCTGCCGCGCGAATCCCTTCGCGTGGCCACCAATAAATAATCTACCTCCTCAACAATCCCCTTAAAATCTCCACTTCCCTTTCCAATTCGGCGAGTTTTGGGTTGGGTTTTACAGGGAAATTCTCCGGGTAACGGGCAATAAGATCCGACAGCAGATCGTAATTCAGCGCCATCGAAAGTTTCCAGATGATCCCAAACTGCAGCGAGGGCTGCTTATAATACGCGTGCACCGCGCTGGTGGAAACACCCAACCTTCTTGCCGCTTCGGGCGTCGATACATGCAGCTCACGCAGTTTCGCACGGATAAATTCCCCAATATGCGGGTACGGATGAGCACCGGATTTCAAATAATGGTGTGTTGACATAACCCAATGATTTTATGGAGATTAAAAGTACTCAATATAGAATTAATATTATCACGTTTACGTCTAAAGTTGCAAACTTATAGTCTAAACTATATCCTTTGACGTCTTAGGGCTAAAAAATAAAATCTAAGACCATATGGTAATAGTCTTAGATTCAAATAAAGCAACCTTAGATGCAAACGCTGAAGTTTAAGATTGAAATATATTCTGATTTGTATTAAACCGTTTTTTCCGCCTGCTGCACAGCATCCATCTTCAGTTTACCGTTGTATTTACCGCCCATTTCTATTTCTATGGTTTTGGTATGGATGTCGCCGTTTACCGTTCCGCATTTTTTGATGATAAGCTCATTACAGTAAATATTGCCGAGAATATTTCCGAATACAATGATGTTTTTGCTTTTCAAATCTCCTTCGATCTGGGCCTTTTCTCCCAGAATCACCCCGTTTTCAACCTGAACATTGCCTTTTACTTTCCCGTCTATTTTGATGGTTTGGCTCCCCTGTATATCACCGGTGAACATTATTTCTGATCCTAAAACAGTACTGATGGGTGCATTGTCCAGCTGCGAAATGCTGTCGGACTGGTTTTTTTTGATTCTGAGCATGGGTTATTAAAGTTTTAAATATTGTTTTGGATTTACTTTTTTGTTATTCTGAATGATTTCGTAATGCAGATGCGGGCCGGAACTTCTGCCCGTGTTGCCAATCTGCCCGATATAATCGCCGATTTTGATGTGCTGTCCTGGCTTTACATTTATTTTGGATAAGTGTCCGAAAAGTGTTTTCAGATCGTTACCGTGACTGATAATAATACAGTTTCCGTAACCGCCCTTCACGCCGGCAAACTCTACTTTACCGTGGGCTGTGGCCCGTACAGGGTCACCAATCTTGCCCCGGAAATCCAAACCGAAATGCTGCTCTGTAGAATAGGCTCCAAATGGATTTTGGCGGTACCCGAATTCCGAACTTATTTCTCCGGAAACCGGCAATCCTAAGGGAGTGATGTTTAGCGTGTTCTCTATCTTGTGAATTTTATTCTCGTAATACTCCGAAATTTCGTTGATATCTGTAATTTCAAAATCTTCGTATTCACCCCCCGAATTAGCTAATTTAAAATCATGTAAACCTCTGGCATCCAGAAATCCGTTGATTCTGTAAATACTTTCATCTATCTCTTTGAAGGATTCTTTTACCTTTTTCAGATCGATTAAACTTTTTACTTTATTGGCCTGAGCAAGCTTCTCCTTATAATGCGTACTGGTTTTCTGGTAGATGATGAGTGCCAGAATGCCAAACATCAGAATCACCAAAACATTAAAAACTAAGAGGTATTTTTTCCAGTGTAGGAGTAACCGGGTAGGAATTTGGATCAGTTGATTATCCTTTCCTGAATTGTCTACAAGAAGTACAGAAGTTTTCTTTTTCAAACCTGAAATTTTACAAACACTCAAATTTAACATTTTTTTTCGATTTTTTCACTTTTTGCTAAAATCGAAAGTATTCTGGCGCAAATTTTGCAACAACACGGCACTAATTCCAAACCGTTATAGTGGTTATTTTCTGTATTATAAGCGACATGGTTTCGAAATAAAATTCTTTATGCGATGCTTAATGATTTAAGTCAGTTTAGCGTTTCTGAACCTCAGTCTGAATCCGTCAGCGAAATGTTAGGTTGAAAAACTAAGATAACTGAAGATCGACGATGAGAAATAAGAATAATAATTAAACCGGAAATGCTTTGGAAAAATTAAAGCATTTCTCTATTTTTGTGAAAATACACATTTACGAAATATGGGCCACTTACCAAAGTTAATTGAAGATCTAGCATTAATCCTAATTGTAGCAGCATTTGTTGTTCTGATTTTCAGAAAAATAAAACAGCCGCTGGTTTTAGGGTATATTATTGCGGGATTTCTGGTAAGCCCCAATTTCAAGATTTTTCCTTCGGTTGTTGATATGACCAATATTAAAACGCTGGCGGAAATCGGGGTGATTTTCCTGCTTTTCAGTCTTGGACTGGAGTTCAGTTTCAAGAAACTGATGAATGTGGGCGGTTCGGCCTCCATCACTGCGTTTGTAGAGATTATCTTCATCACCATTGCCGGATATTACACCGGTAAAATGCTTGGCTGGAGTACCATGGACAGTCTGTTTCTGGGAGGTATGCTCGCCAGTTCCTCCACCACGATTATCATCCGGGCTTTCGACGAGCTCGGAGTCAAGACTAAAAACTTCGCGAAAACGGTCTTCGGGGTTCTGGTCGTCGAGGATATTGTCGTCATCTTACTGATGGTTTTGCTCTCCACCATCGCCGTAACCAAAGAATTTGAAGGCACCCAAATTCTGTTTACCGTAGCCAAACTGCTTTTCTTCCTGAGCCTCTGGTTCCTGCTTGGAATCTTTTTATTACCGACATTACTAAAGAAAATAAAACCTCTGATTGATGAAGAGATTCTGCTCATCTTATCCATCGGTCTGTGTCTCGGTATGGTTCTTATTGCAGTAAATGTAGGCTTTTCCGCAGAGCTCGGTGCTTTCGTGATGGGATCTATAATTGCTGAAACTAAAATCGCTGAAAAGGTAGAACATACGCTGAAATCGGTAAAAGATCTTTTTGCCGCCGTGTTTTTTGTATCAGTAGGGATGATGATCGATTACGATGCCATGATCACTTATGCGTGGCCAATTTTAGTCGTTACGCTGTTAACATTATTCGGTAAACTTTGCAGTTCAACATTGGGAGCGCTGATTTCCGGGCAGCCGCTGAAACAGTCGGTTCAGGTCGGGATGAGTATGGCCCAGATCGGTGAATTTGCTTTCATTGTGGCCACGCTGGGCTTATCGCTAGGGGTAATTTCAGACTTCCTGTTTCCGGTGGCCGTAGGAGTGTCGGCAATTACGACCTTTACCACGCCTTATCTGATTAAATTCTCTGAACCTTTTTATAACTGGCTTGTGAAGGTGGTTCCACCCAAATACATCGCCACAATCAATAAATATTCAACGAATACCCAAAATATCCAGGCCGAAACAAGCTGGCAGACGATTCTGAAAAATTACGGGCGAATTGTTGTGATCAACGGAATTATTATCGTCGCGGTTTATCTGTTATTCTCCCGTTTTATAATTCCTGCCATCAATGAGAATCTGGAAAGTAATGATATTAAAAACATTATTGGCAATGCATTGCCTGTACTCTTTATCTTACCGTTTTTATGGGCTTTAATGGTGAAAAGACCAAGTTCTGTCGCCTACAAAGAATTGTGGACCAAGACCAAATACAACCGCGGGCCACTGCTCATCATCGAGATTGCAAGAATCGCTTTCGGTATAGGGATTTTAGGCTTCTTTCTTGACCGTTTTGCATCTACCACCATTTCCTTCTTCATCACGATTCCGGTGGCAATTATTTTAATGATAATATTCTCGAAAAGAATCAACAAATTTTATAACCGGATCGAGAAAAGATTTATTACCAACCTTAATGACAGATCAGAAAATATTCAGAGTGAAGCCATTACAAGACTTGCCGGAAATTCTGAAGTAACCAATAATCTGGCCGCCTGGGATGTGCATATCGTAGAACTCGAGGTGAAACCGCTCGCTGATTTCGTAGGTAAAAACCTACTGGATTTACAGTGGCGGGAAAAATTTGGTGTGAACATAGGATATATCAAAAGAGGCGAAAAACTGATCCATACCCCCGACCGATTTGAAGTGCTGATGCCTTACGACAAAGTTGGAATCATTGCCACGGATGATCAGTTCCAAATTTTTAAACCGATTTTCGACAGTCAGGAAGTGGTCATTGAAGAGGATATTAACCATATTAAACTCGGGAAAATCCTCATCAATCATCATTCGCCTAAGAAAGGCCTTACCATCCGCGAATCGGGAATTCGCGATAAAACCGACGGCTTGGTCATCGCAATACGGCGTGGCGACGAGAGAATCCTGAATCCGGAGTCTTCCGAAGTCCTTCAGGTTGATGATATTGTATGGGTCGTAGGAAACCGTAAGAAAATCGAGAAACTAAACATTGAAATCTAATGCTGAGCAAGGAGGAACTTTTAAACAAAGCCATAAAAATTGCTGATAAGGCTCACCGCGGACAGACAGATAAGTTCGGGACGCCATACATAGGGCATTTAATCCGTGTGATGAATTATGGAAAGACTTATGATGAAAAGATTGTAGGCGTTCTGCACGATGTGATTGAAGACTGCCCGGAGATTACCTATGAATATCTCCTGAAAGAAGGTTTTCCCAACGACATCGTTTTTGCGGTGGAATGTCTTACCAAAAATCCTCCGGATCAGGATTATACAGAATTCATTAAGCAGACAGAGCAATCAACGCTTGCTGTTTCGGTAAAACTTAATGATCTGCGCGATAATATGGATTTAACACGGTTTACAAAACCGCTGACGGAAAAAGATGCTAAACGGCTGAATAAATACCTCACGGCATATCTTTACCTGAAAGAAAAGTACTAATTCACTGTTTTATCGGAATCTTCGAGTAAACCCTCAAGTTCTTTCATTTCATCAGCAGTAAGATCACGCCATTTCCCGACGGGCAAATCAAGTTTGATGTTCATGATTCTGATGCGCTTGAGTTTTTTCACTTCATAACCAACATATTCGCACATTCGGCGGATCTGCCTGTTCAGTCCCTGTGTAAGCACAATGCGGAAACTTAGCGTGTCGATTTGTTCAACTTCACATTTATTGGTAATAGTGCCCAGAATTGGAATTCCGTTGCGCATTTTATGAAGAAACTGCGGCGTAATGGGTTTATCTACCCGAACAATATATTCTTTTTCGTGATTGTTTCTGGCGCGGAGAACTTTATTCACAATATCACCGTCGGAAGTTAGTAAAATAAGACCTTCACTTGGTTTATCCAGGCGACCGATCGGGAAAATTCTTTTAGGATGATTAACGAATTCTACGATATTATTCAATTCCCGTTTGGTATCGGTGGTACAAACGATTCCGACAGGCTTGTTCAGCGCGATATACACATGGTCTTCTTCCTGTTTCCGTATTGAAATTCCATCGACAAGAATTTCATCTTCCTCCGAAACTTTCGTGCCCATTTCCGGGACTGCTCCGTTTACGGTAATCCTGCCCTGCTCCAGCATTTTGTCGGCTTCACGGCGGGAACAGAATCCAACTTCAGAAAGGTATTTATTGATGCGTGTTTTTTCCACAGTAATTATAAATTTTTGTTGCCTAGAAAAACGACTCCGTAAGACAGTCCGATGAAGATATTTGCTTCACCATCCAAAACCTGATCTTCGAGATAAAGTTGAAACTTATGGCCCAAATGTTTGTTTAGCGGCTCAATCTTACCGATTCCCAACCCTGCAAATCCCGCATTTTTAGCTGCAGTCTGATTAATCTTCGTGCCGAAATTTCCATAAATATAAAGAAAATCCTGATCTTTCGGATCGCCCAGAAAAAAATGGGGCTGTACCATCGCATAAAGAAGATGATAATTAGGATCGATGTAACTGTAACGGATACCGCCGCTTAAAGCAAACCAGTTGAACGGCTGAAATCCGATTTGCGAAGTAAAACCATAATTGAATTTCCCAGGCGGAAGTTGGCTCTTTTCATAATCGCTTTGTGCATTATTTGTTCGGATGATATCTGCCAAATCAAAACCTACATTAGCTTCCAGAGTTCCAAAAACACCCAACTTAGCAGGCTTTTCCTGAGAAAAAGCTAAAGTGGAAACGAATAAAAGCAAGAGATAAAATTTCTTCATCTATTATAATGCTTTGTTAAACCGGAACTCATTTTCGAGTATTTCAGCGCTGGCGTCTTCTACGGAATAGTCTCCGATTTTTGTGCGTCTTAAATTGGTCAAATACGCACCTACTCCCAATTCCTGACCGATATCGTGAGCCAGACTTCGGATATAAGTTCCTTTAGAACAACCTACCGTGAACCTCACAAAAGGCAACTCTATTTCAATGTTATTAAGGTAATGAATCGTTGTTTTACGGGATTTCATTTCTACTTCCTCGCCTTTTCTAGCCAAATCATAGGCGCGGTTTCCGTCGATTTTGATGGCAGAAAAAACAGGAGGTTTCTGATCGATTTCACCGATGAATTTTTCTAAGGTTTCTTTTATAAATTCCTCTGAAATATGCGAATAATCCTGTTGAAGAATTTCGGGTTTTTCGGTGTCGTAAGATTCGGTCTGAACGCCGATTTTAATTTCCGTTAAATATTCTTTGGGCGCGTCCTGAATTTCCTGGATTTTTTTCGTGAATTTTCCGGTACAAACGATGAGTAAACCTGTCGCACGTGGATCTAAAGTTCCGGCATGCCCTATTTTGAATTTCTTTGGAAGATTAAATTCGTTCTTGAGTTTATATTTGAGTTTATTCACCGCCTGAAAACTCGTCCAGTCCAAAGGTTTGTCGAGTAAAATGATTTGTCCTTCTAAGAAATCCTGATTGGTCATTTTGATAAACTAATGTTGAAAAAAATCCCGAAACCGCAGCCCGACCTGAGTGGAGCTCTTTTCGCCGCAACGAAGTGAAGGCGAAAAAGCGGGAACGGAGGGCGGATAAAGCTGCCCAAAAAACTATGCGAACTGCGTAAAATAAACCAGCAGCACAATTCCAACGATAATCCGGTACCAACCCCAGGGTTTGAAACCGTATTTCGTTAAAACGCCGATGAAAAATTTAATGGCAATAACTGCGACAACAAATGCTACGACGTTTCCTACCAGAAAATACATCAGGTTATCGCCCTGCATAAGCATTTCATAACCTTTCTGTTCGATTCCTTTGTGATTCCAGTCTTTCAGGAAAATCGAATAAACCGTAACGGCTAACATTGTAGGAACAGCCAGGAAAAACGAAAATTCAGCGGCTGCTTTTCTTGTGAGTTTCTGCTGCATTCCGCCAATAATTGATGCAGCGCTTCTGCTGGTACCGGGCATCATTGCCAGACACTGCCAGAAGCCAATAATAAGCGCGCTTTTGTAAGTAACATCTTTCTCGTCATCGATAATATGAACCTTGAAAAGTTTGTCGATAAAAAGTAAAACAACGCCACCGATAATAAGTACAATCGCAATGGGAACGGGATCACCGAGGACGGCTTCAATTTTATCATCGAATAGTTTACCAAGCGCCAAAGCGGGAATAACCGCCACGGCAAGTTTCAGATAAAAACTGACATTTTTGAAATCGAAAAACTTTTTCCAGTAAAGGAAAACAACCGCCAGAATGGCTCCAAACTGAATGGAAACCTGAAACATCTTTACAAATTCATCTTCCTGAATGCCAAAAAGCGAACTGGTGAAAATCATGTGTGCAGTTGAGGAAACCGGCAGATATTCGGTTAAGCCCTCGATAATTGCAATAAGAATTGCTCTTAATAAATCCATGAATAGGTAAACTTTTAATTAAAAAACTTTGTCAAAGTCTACAAAAAAAGCTTTGACAAAGTCTGATATTTATTGCTGTAAATATTATTTGTTTCTTTTCAAAATCGCGTAAACTTCGACCACGAAACCCGCAACAACCAATAAAGGTGCAATTCGGATTCTTCGGATAGAAAAGATCCCTTCATTCCAGGAATTGGGATCATATTTCCCATCGACGGTATTAGCATCAGGGCCCATCATGAGTAAGAATCCGACTACAATTAATGCTAAGCCTATGAGCATCAGTTTATAATTCTGCGGACCAAAATAGAAACCGTTTTCCTGCGGAAGTTCTGCCTCTTTTTTACCAAAATCGGCTGCTGAGAAATTTTTATTTTTTTTGCTCATTTTATGAATAGTATAAATCATCAACATTCGAACGGAGGAATCTCCATGTCGCAAAAATGGTACTTAATACGGTGATTAAAACGCCGAGAAGAAAGATACCAACAACAAGAATAATGAGCTGATTATTATCCTGTGCGAAAGGTGTTCCGATCTGTGTAATGAAATAATACCACGCACCGAAAAGCACCGCTAAACCGAGTAAAGCTCCAATGACACCTAGAATCACCGCTTCTTTAATGAAAGGTTTTAGAATAAAGCGGCGTTTTGCACCTACAAGCTGCATGGTCTTAATAATGAAACGTTTAGAAAAAATCTTAAGCCGTATCGAGTTGTTGATAAGAACTACAGCCAAAATCAGGAAGAGGATGGAGAATCCTAAAATCCATTTCAGGATATTGTTGAGGTTATTGTAAACTTCAACCATCAGCGTGCTGTTGTTCTTCACATCTACAATGCCGGGAGTCGCTTTTATCTGCTTAATGGCTTCGTCGATTCTTACCGGATCCACATATTCGGGTTTCAAGGCAACTTCGACAGAGGAGGGGAAAATATTTTCTTCGAAAAGTGCGCTCGACTCAATGCCCATACTTTTCTTAGCTTCTGCGGCGGCCATCTCACGGGTAATATAGGTTGCTCTTTTTACAGGGCCCAAAGCCTGGATTTTTTTGAAAGTTTCCTGTTCCCTTTTTACAGTTTTCGCAGAATCTTTCGCATCGAAATTTTCATCAAAATATGCATTTACAACAAGTTGCTCCTTGATATAATCTGAATATTTCTGAGCATTAATCAATATCAATCCCATTAATCCCAACAAAAATAAAACCAGTGCGATACTCACGACAACCGTAATATTACTGGAGCGAAGGCGTCTTTTGTTAAAATCCTCAACTGTCTTTGCCATTAAATAAAAAATTTCTGCTAAAATAGAAAAAAACTTCCGTAATTTGCGGAGAATACAAGAAAATCGGTGTTAAAAAAAACATAAAAGAAAATCTTTTCAGCACCGGATTTCAACTTAAGAATATCGATTTTATGAGCGTAAGAGCGAAGAAACATCTCGGCCAACATTTCCTGACGGACGAAAATATTGCCAAAAATATTGTAGATGCACTAAGTCTGGAAAATTACAGTAAAGTGCTCGAAGTGGGTCCGGGAATGGGCGTTCTTACTAAATATCTTCTGGATAAAAACGCTGAAATCTTCGTTGCTGAAATCGACATGGAATCCATTGATTATCTGAAAAATCATTACCCGAAACTGCAGGCGCAACATTTCACAGGCGATTTCCTTAAAATTGATGTGGCAAATGTCTTTAATGATCAGGTTGCAGTCATCGGAAATTTCCCTTACAATATCTCGTCGCAGATTTTATTTAAAATCATTGACTTTTATGATTATGTACCGGAAATGGTCGGAATGTTCCAGAAAGAAGTTGCCGAAAGAACTGCTGCAGTCCCGCGGACTAAGGATTACGGAATCCTGTCGGTTCTGGTGCAGGCACTTTATGATGTAAAATATCTTTTTACTGTTCACGAAAACGTTTTCAATCCGCCGCCGAAAGTAAAATCCGGTGTGATTAGACTCACCAGAAATCCAAAAGAAGGATTAGCTGGAAACGAAGTTCTTTTTAAACAGATTGTAAAGGCAGGTTTTGGGCAGAGAAGGAAAAAACTTTCGAATTCGCTGAAAGTTCTGAATATTCCGGAAGCGCTGCAGAACCATCCTTTTCTTGAAAAACGTGCTGAAGAACTGTCGGTTCAGGATTTTATCTCGTTCACTATTGAATGGAAAAACGCTTAATTTCCGCCAGGATTTTCTTCACTTGCGGCATCATCTTCGGTTTTCAGGTCTTCCAGTTGCTGCTGAAGATTAGCTATCATTTCCCTTAATGCTTTGATGTCGTTTTTATTGGAGGAAACGTTGCTCTTGAGCATTACATTTTTCGCGCGTTCGTTGTGATCTTCATCGTCTTCGTCTTCGGCAATATCTTCAATATCTTCCTGAATATCATCAATATCCTCGCTGATTTCTTCGATATCTTCGCTGATTTCCTCAATGTCATCCTGAATTTCTTCAATATCTTCTCGGATATCTTCGATATGTTCCTGACTTCTGTTCACCGACATCTGAATGAAAATAGCAAGATAAATAGCCTCCAAAGATAAAACGGTGGTTAAAACGAGCAGCATTTTATCAACGCTCACAATACCGAAAACCGGCAGCAGGAAAGCGGTTGCAAAGACAATTGAATGCACAATGAGTGAAGGAATTGAACCAATCCACCACATTACCCCGTCGGTTACTTTTTCTAAAAGCTGAATTTTCTTTTCGCGTTCTTCCTTTCGTCCCATTTTCAAGAAGTTTGGGCAAATTTAGTTAAAAATCCCCTGAAACGCCTAAGCCAAAAAGCGCGAAATCATATTTTGCAGGATCGGCAGGATCAAACTTTCTGATTGCCAAATCCATTTCTTCCACCGTTTTCCAGTCGTTTTGTTTTCGCTGAATCAAGCTGAGTTTTCTTGAGATATTTCCGGTATGAACATCCAGCGGAATAGAAAGATTCTTCGGATCAATGGTTTCCCAAATCCCAAAATCCACGCCTTTTCGGTCTTTCCGAACCATCCAGCGAAGAAACATCATGAGTCTTTTTGCCGAAGAATTTTTGCAGGTTGAACTCACATGCTTGTGGCTCCGGTGTTGATCATTACC
Organism: Flavobacteriia bacterium; assembly: GCA_015999765.1. Lineage (GTDB taxonomy): Bacteria > Bacteroidota > Bacteroidia > Flavobacteriales > Weeksellaceae > Kaistella. Next base: position 402,448 of record JAECQR010000002.1, on the reverse strand, counting down.
AATGAAATTCTGCCTGAAACGTTCTAAAGAATGGTAGAAGTTAGTTTCAGTTCCCTGAATTGAGAAAAGACTTTCAAGACTTTCATTTTCCTCATAAATTCTTTTGAGATTTAGGATAAATTCCCTGAAATCTTCGCCGTTAAACGTTCTGTGAATACTTCGGTTCTTTAAGCTTTCCAATTCTTTCACAGAAACATTGCGGACGAAATCGTATGGGGAATGTTCCATAAAAGTGAGCATTTTCTCCGCATCATTTATGATGGATTTTCGGGTTCCCCACGAAATTGTTGCGGTTAAAAAACCTGTAATTTCTATATCCTGTTTCAGCGAAAAACGATGAGGAATCTGAACGGGATCATTATCAATAAACTCAGGCGCATTATAGAATTCGGCTTTTTCATCCAGAAAATTCTTTAATTCAGAAAAAATCATTCTTATCCTATTTTAACCGCTTCCAGAGCTTTGGGAAGAAAGGTATTGGCAAAAACTTCACGCGCTTCGTCTGTAAATACATTCAAATCGTGATATCTGTTGGAAAAATGACCGAGAATTAATTTTCCGACGTTGGCTTTTCTCGCAATGCGGGCGGCTTCCAACGCGGTCGTATGTCCGGTATAATCTGCCATTTCTTTAAGTTCATGCAGAAAAGTAGCTTCGTGATAAAGCACATCCACATTTTCAATGATGGGCAGAATTGATTCAAGGTACCGGGTATCACTGCAAAATGCGTAAGAAACAGATTTTGTAGGTTCGGTAGTCAGCACCTCGTTTTTTAAGAGGTATCCGTCGCTCAACAGAAAATCTTTTCCCAATTTTAAATTATGATAGTCGCAGGTTTCGATTTCCGGATATTTTGAAATTTCCTGCATGTTGAGATGCCGTTCTTTCGGTTTCTCTCGAAAGAGATAACCATTGCAGTAAATCCTGTGATTAAGCGGTATGGTAAACACTTCAAGCCTGTTATCTTCAAATATTCTTACCGATTTTTTGCTTTCGAGTTCATGATAAATCAGTTCAAAACCTTTATGTGTTTCAGTAATTCTGAAAATAGTTTCGAGCATTTCTTTAATGCCTTTCGGAGCATAAATATGCAGCGGAGTTTCTCTCCCCAACAGCCTAAATGAGGCGATAAGCCCGGGTAAACCAAAACAGTGGTCACCATGCAGATGCGAAATAAATATATGATTGATCTTAGAAAATCTCGCTTTCGCTTTGCGCAACTGAACCTGAGTTCCTTCGCCACAGTCAATCAAGAAAGCGCGCTCCTCCATTTCCAGAAACTGTGCAGTTGGCGAGGAATTCACTGTAGGAATTGCCGAATTAAAGCCGAGAATGGTGAGAAAAGTACTCAAAACTGTGAAAGGGATTAATATTTAATATTAGCTGTAAAGGTTACAAATCTAATGAATATTTAGTGATTTTAGATAAAAACAGAATTCTAACAGTAAGGCGATTCATAACAAATCAATCTTCAGTACTCTTCATAATTCCAAGATTTCCCAAAATAAAAATCCCGGAAAATAGTTCCGGGATTTCTTATGATTTAATTTGTTCTAAGATTTTCTTAACTTCTTGAACCGGAAATACGAAACCGCTGCAAGAGTAAGCATAAATGCTGTACCAATATAGACCCAAGCCGGAACCGGAACCGGATCACCTGCAGCATAAGAATGCAGGCCGCTCAGGTAGTAATTCACTCCGAAGTACGTCATTACAATCGTACTGATTGCGAAGAGCGCTGCCACGTGGAAAGCCCATCTTCCCCTTAAACCGGGAACCAGACGCATGTGAAGTACGAATGCATAAACCATTACGGAGATAAACGCCCAGGTTTCTTTAGGATCCCAGCTCCAGTAACGGCCCCAGGATTCGTTCGCCCAAATTCCTCCCAGGAATGTACCTACAGTTAAGGCATAAAGCCCTATGGTAAGAGACATTTCCGAAACAATGGTAAGTTCTTTAATGGTAGTATCGCTGTGGATTTTGTACACTTTCTTATTAGTGAAAATATAAAACATGAGTACAATGATCGCAATCACCATGGAAAGCCCGAAGAATCCGTAACTCGCAGTAATAATTGCCACGTGAATAATCAGCCAGTAAGATTTCAATACAGGAACAAGTGGTGTAATCTGCGGATCAAGTGCTGAACCTCCGTGCGCAAATCCCATCATAATTACTGCAACCATAAATCCGGCTGCCGGAATCAGTGCGTTGGAATTTCTGTAAAGCATCAGACCTGCTGTAATTCCCACCCATGAGATGAAAATAATGGCTTCGTAACCGTTACTCCAAGGTGCGTGACCGGAAATATACCATCTCGCCACCAAACCTAAAAACTGGAAGAAATATCCTACAAGCCCTACTAAAATAAGTCCTTTGATGATTTTACTGAGTATCTTGCTTGGTCTGAATAACTCGATAAATCCTAATACCAATAGAAGACCACCAATGATGGTGTAAAAAATCAATAAATGAAAATTAATATTCACCTTGTTCATAAATACTTCAAGGTCAACTTTTGATTGGGGAGGAACTACGTTTTTCCCCCAAGTCTGCTGGTATTGTGAAAGCTTCTGAAGTTCAGCATCTGCCTTGCTCCAATTACCTGATTTTTGCGCAGCCATCACTTCAGAGAAATAGGGTCCCATTACTTTTTGGGATTCCATATCTGGTTCGAAATTCTGGTCCAGCCAGGAATGCCAGGTGTTGTTCGGATCATTCTGCACCGGAACAATTCTCATAAACTGTCCGCTGAAGAATTCATTAAATGCCTGAACACGGTCATTTACATTGATCACTTCTTTATCATAATTCGACTGCTCTGCCGGTTTTTTACGGAATGCTTCCTGATAATCGTCTTCTAAAACATAGTGCAGATTTCCCTGTGCATCTGCCGGGAACAGCGACATTAGTGTGGTATAACCGTCCTCATTAGCCTTCGTTTTCTTCTTCAGTTCGTCGCCGCCTTTTGTACCGACTTTAATGATCGGAACCATTGTCCAGCTTGCGGTATCGGTGTTAATTGATAAAAACCATTGGTTTGCCGTTAAGTGTTTACCATCGGTTCCGCGGAATGCGTCTTTTTTGTAAAGTTTTCTCAGAACGTCAAGCGCCTGGGTGTTCATCGGAACGATACGCCCTTCGTAATTCTGAACTAAAAGATACGCGAATTTATCTGCATGTTCTTTACTGATCGTATTTCTTGCAATAATTTCATCGGCCGTAATCGGGCGCGGCGATCTTAAAGCTAAAGAATTCTGCTGTTTCTTAGGAGCTGGCTCTTCTAACAGTAAATCCGCATCACTACCATGATTATGTCCGTCGTTTGCTGAATGTGTAGTTTTCGCAGATCCATCTGTTCCGTGGGTATCGATCTTTTGTGCAGAAAGATTTAAACTCAACAGGAAAAGAATTACCATCGCGGTTCTTTTTCTGTTTACATCTTTCAACATTTTATTGAGTTTCCAGAAATGTGTTCCCTTCCAGAAGAAGATAATAAACATTCCGCCGAATAGGAAGAAATATCCAATATAAGTAATCAGTGTTCCCCAGAAATCGTGGTTAACCGAAAGTACAGTTCCCTGTCTGTCCGGATCGAAACTCGCCTGGAAGAAACGGTATCCGCCATGATTCAAAACGTGGTTCATATAGATTTTGTAAGGAGTCTGTTTGCCTCCGTCAATGATCTGAACGTGGCTTTCGTAGGCGCTGGGTGATGAACTTCCCGGATAAGTTTCCATGACGAAATCATCTAATTTCAGGGAGAACGGCGTGGTATAAACTTTCGGTCCGAAACCCAGGATAATGTTCATCCCATCCAATGAAATCTGTTTGAAAGCATTAGGATTTCCCTTTTCCACGGGTAAATCAACTGCAAGTTTTGTTTTCGGTCCCTGAACTTCTACGGTAAGCTGATCAGATACATCTTTGTCTTTTTTTCTGTCGCCCTCATAAGCGATCAGTTTTCCTTTTTTTAAACCCTCGGGTACTACCAACTTCAGATCGTTCACCGTGTAAAGACTTCTGAGAACCAAAGGCTGGTATTCATCTTTTTTCGTGGTGCCGGTTGCCTGCGTCGCCATAGTCATAAACTCAGCATCTACAGGAGTTTTAATCATCAAACTGCCGCTGGTATTGTTGAATTCCACCGCACCTTCAATCGCGCGGTTGAAAGTTACCAATGTTCCGTTAATTGATTTCGATTCTCCCGGTTTGATGTAAATGTTTTCACGTCCCGACTGTCCAGTGGAAACCACATGCAGAAATTCAGTTCCGGTATTGCCGGCAATTAAACTGTCTTTTTTTCTCTGGATAAAATCGGTGGCTTTCACAGAAATCTGCTTGCCGTGATAATCATAACTTGCTTTGAAATTTTTGTGAAGCGGCGACATCAGATAGGGAACATCCTGATAGTTAAGAATATCTCCTTTCTCCTCAATTTGAATTTTAAAGAAATTTTTATCTGTAATTACTTCGTTGGAGGTTTCACCTTCACGAATGTGCATTATCCCCTCATAGCTGATATATCTGGTAACTGCACCACCAATAAAAATAAGAATAAAGGAAAGGTGAAATACCAAAACCGGCCATTTTTCCCGTTTCCAGAGTCTATATCTTGAAATATTTCCGATAAAGTTTAGGATCAGAAGCAGCATAACTCCTTCAAACCATTTGGCTTCATATATCAATGCTTTAGCTGTAGGAGTACCATAGTCGTTTTCGAGAAAGGTTGCGTAAGCCATTGAGAACGCATAAACCAGCAACAAAAGCGCCATCGTCCGGGTAGAAATTAAAATACTTAGGATTTTTTTCATTTTAAGAAACTATCAGATTTATAAAAGTTCAAATAGCTGCAAAAATACATTCTATAATTCGAAATAGCGAATCTGGAATATGTTTTTTGTCAGTTTTGAAAACTTTATTGTATAAAAACCAAGTGTGTTTTCAGGAAATTTTATATACGCTTACTGGTTGGTACTGTTCAGCATCGGCACAAATTTATAGGCGCCGAATTCTTCTTTCTCGAATTCCTTCTCCGATTTTTTTGTAAATCTTGTCAGAATTTGCTCGTCGGTTTTCCCAAGAGGAATCACCATCTTCCCTCCTACTTTCAGTTGATGAAGAAGTTCTGTAGGCAACGTTTCTGCACCACAGGTCACCAGAATTTTATCGAACGGAGCAAAAGTCGGCAGGCCTGCAAAACCATCTCCAAAACTCTGGAATTTCGGACGAAGATGCAGGTCCCGTAATTTTTTATGGGCGAAATCATGGAGGTCTTTTTGACGCTCTACCGTATAAACCCAGGCGTTCATAGCGACCAGAACTGCAGTCTGGTAACCACTTCCGGTACCAATTTCGAGTACTTTTTCTTTGTCGTTAAGTTCAAGAAGTTCTGTCTGCTCCGCAACAGTAGAGGGATGAGAAATCGTCTGTTTTGCAAGGATCGGAAAAGCGCGGTCTTCGTAGGCATAATCTTCAAAAATACTTTCAAGGAAAAGGTGTCGCGGAACATCATTCATTGCTTTTAAAACATTGCCGTCGGTAATCCCAATTTTGTCCCGAAGGTATTCTACTAAAATTTTTCGTTTTCCCTTATGTAAAAATGAATCCTGCATTGGACAAAAATACTGAATAGATTTGAGAAAACAGAACGCCGCATTCACATATCTGACATCTAATTATTATCTTTACCAAAATTTATTTTCTATGCTTAAAGCAGGTTTAGTTGGTGCCGGACATCTTGGTAAAATTCATTTAAGGTTATTGAATCAGTCGGAAAAATATGAACTCGTAGGTTTTCATGATGCTGACGCTGAAAACGGAACAAAAATCGAAGCGGAGTTCGGTTACAGATACTTCGAGCGTTTTGAGGAACTGCTCCAGGAAATCGATATGCTCGATATCGTAACTCCCACGCTATATCATTATGATTATGCGATGAAAGCGATTGAAAACCACAAACATTTTTTCATCGAAAAACCCGTTACCCAAACCTTGAAACAGGCAGAAGAAATTTTATACAAATGCCGGAAATACGGAATTAAAGCCCAGGTCGGGCATGTTGAAAGATACAACCCTGCGTTTATAGGTTCCCGCGATCACATTCATGATCCTATGTTTATTGAAATTCACCGTTTGGCGGAATTTAATCCGCGCGGAACTGATGTTTCTGTGGTTTTGGATTTAATGATTCATGATCTGGATATTCTGCTTTCTATCGTAAAATCAAAAGTTAAAAACATTCATGCCTCAGGAGTTGCCGTAGTTTCCAAATCCCCGGATATCTGTAACGCAAGAATTGAATTTGAAAATGGCTGTGTAGCAAATCTCACCACTTCCAGAATCTCAATGAAAGCGATGCGAAAATCCAGGTTTTTCCAGAAAGACGCCTATATTTCCGTAGATTTCTTAGAGAAAAAAGCAGAGGTCATCCGCATGAAAGAAGCGCCGGAAAATCCTACAGATTTCGATATGATTATTGAAAATGCGGAAGGCGAAAGAAACCAGATTATCTTTGAATATCCTAATATTCAGCCTAATAACGCGATCTTAGACGAACTCGAAAGTTTCGCCGATGCTATCACCGAGGATAAAAATGTGGAAGTTTCATTAGAAGATGGAACCGAAGCCCTGAAAGTCGCGCTGGAAATTGTAAAGTTGATTTCGTAATCTGAAAATTTAGAAATGAAAAAGATTACTCTTCTCTTCCTTTTAGTCATGACGTTTAGTTATGCACAAAATTCATTAAAAAAAGAAATTCTACAGCTCACCAAAGGTAAAAAAGCCACCGTTGCCGTTTCGGTACTCGATTTCGGGAGTAATAAATCTGTGCACATCAACGGAAATAAAAAACTTCCGATGCTGAGTGTTTTTAAATTCCACATCTGTTTGGCGGTTTTGAATGAAGTTGACCAAGGAAAACTAAGTTTGGACCAGAAGATTTTCATTAAAAAATCTGATCTATTAGAAAATACATGGAGCCCGATTCGTGAAAGATTTCCGGACGGAAATATCGAAATGCCTTTAGGCGAACTCATAAAATACACCGTTGCAGAAAGCGATAACAACGGTTGCGATATTTTACTCAGATTAATCGGCGGAACCGAGACTGTTCAGAAATTCATGAAAAGCAAAGGTGTCAGAAATTTCACCATCAAAGTAAATGAGGAACAGATGCACAAAGGTTTTGAATTCATATATCTGAATTCTACGACCACCAATTCCGCAAATCAATTGCTGAAAGATTTCTTTGATCAGAAAATTGTTTCTAAATCTTCCACAGACTTTCTCATGACCACAATGCTGGAAACTTCCACAGGAAAGAATAAAATCGTTGCCCAACTTCCTGGAAGCATTCCTGTTGCTCATAAAACCGGTTCTTCCGGAAAAAATGAAAAAGGTTTAACCATTGCCGAAAACGACATCGGAATCGTTAAACTGCCTGGCGGAAAAAATTATGCACTCAGTATTTTCGTTTCAGATTCAATGGAAAGTGCCGAGACAAACACTAATATGATTGCTGATATTTCTAAAATAGTTTTTGATTATTTTAGCAAAAAATAGTTTTGATGAAGAAGATTTCCTCCTTATTCCTGCTTTTCTTTTCTCTTTTGATTTTCTCACAGAAAAAATGGGACCTCAGGTTTTATAACGAACTCGTCGGCACCGAATACCTAATTTATGCTGATAACAGCGAAGTTATGCCCATGTCGGCAAAGTTTAATTTTAAATTGACTAACCTGAAAACTTCGCTTTCTAATGACGAAATTATCGTAATTCCGGGAAATACAAAACGTTTTTTTGTCGCGAAAATAACTCCTGTAAATCCCCGCGAAGGCAACCAGTTTTCCTACACCAATACTTATAATTTCGGGAATGTGGTTCAGAAAGATTTTGAGGAAGATTATATTTATTCACTCCCATTTACAAACGGAAAAACACATCTGATATTCCAGGGTTATAACGGGAAATTCTCGCATCAGAAAGATGCAGCACTCGATTTCGACTTGAAAATCGGAGATCCGGTTTATGCCGCCCGGGAAGGAACTGTGGTTCTTACCGAAGATTCCAATCTCCAGGGATGCCCGAAGATTTCCTGCGCGAAATTCAATAATAAAGTCTTGATCATGCACAATGACGGAACTTTTGCGGATTATGCGCATCTGAAATACAAGGGAGTTGCCGTAAAAAAAGGTGACGAAATTAAGAAAGGTCAGCTTATCGGTTACAGCGGGAACACAGGCTTTTCCAGCGGCCCACATCTGCACTTTTCAGTTTTCATCAACAGAATTGATGGTTCCAGAACCTTTATCAAAACTAAATTTAATACTTCACAGGGCGAAGGAATTCTACTGGAAGAAGGGAAATCATATACTAAAAACGATTAACAAAAAAGGTTTTTAAACCGCAAAAATTAATTTTATGAAGAATATCGTAGTTATTGGCGCCGGTACAATGGGCAACGGAATCGCGCACACTTTCGCACAAACAGGATTCAATGTGAACTTGGTTGATGTTTCAGCCGAAGCGCTGGAAAAAGGGTTGAAAACCATCACAACCAATCTAGACAGAATTGTGGCAAAAGGCAACCTAACCGAAGAACAGAAAAACGAAACTCTAAATAATATTTCCACATTTACTCAACTTGAAGATGCCGTAAAAAACGCGGATCTGATCGTAGAAGCGGCAACTGAAAATATTGATCTGAAACTGAAAATCTTCCGTCAGATGGATGAACTGGCTCCCGAAAACTGTATTCTGGCGACCAACACATCTTCAATTTCAATAACTAAAATTGCTTCGGTAACCGCTCGACCGGAAAAAGTAATCGGAATGCATTTTATGAATCCGGTTCCTATTATGAAACTCGTGGAAATCATCAAAGGCTACTCCACTTCGAAAGAAACTTTTGATGCAGTGTATGAAATGAGCAAAAACTTAGGCAAAGTTCCTGTTGAAGTGAACGATTATCCTGGATTTGTTGCAAACAGAATCCTGATGCCGATGATCAACGAATCGATTGAAACTTTATATAATGGCGTTGCGGGTGTTGAAGAAATAGACACTGTAATGAAACTGGGAATGGCACATCCGATGGGACCGCTACAACTTGCCGATTTCATTGGTCTTGATGTTTGCCTCGCTATTCTGAATGTAATGTATGACGGTTTTAAAAATCCAAAATACGCTCCGAATCCACTTTTGGTGAATATGGTAACAGCAGGAAAATTAGGAGTAAAATCCGGCGAAGGATTTTATGATTATTCCGAAAGCAAAAAAGCAGAAAAAGTATCGAAAATGTTTTCGAAATAATACAGGAGGCTTTTAAGTAAAAAAAAATGCGGAGAAAACTGCTTGAAAACCGAATTCAGATTTCCTTGGTCATCGCAACTGTTGTGATGACCATTCTTCGTTTTCTTCTGAACGAAAAAGGCAGAACAAATCCGGATTCCATCCGTTTTATGCGGACTGCAAACGTTTTTCCGGTGATCGATAACACCACGACGCCACTCGGTTATCCGCTGAGTTTAAAATTTCTTACGATTTTCGGGTTTGATGAATTTTGGTCCAGTAAAATTATCGGAATTCTGGCGTATTTTTTCATTGTCTATTTCGCCTGGAAAAAACGATTTTACCTGAGAGAAACGATTTTGGTAGGCGGACTTTTCAGTTTTGTTTCTATTTTTTCATTCACCATGAGCGAATCGCTGATACTGCCTTTCGTTTTCGTGTTTCTGTACGCTGCGAGACAGATTATTATTGGAGAACTAAAAGGGTCTAAAGCTTTTTTCTATCTCAGCCTAATGCTGATTCTTCTTTATAATATCCGTTATCCGGCGCTTTTCATCATCGGCGGAGTTCTGCTTTACGGTATTTTAAATTTCAGAAAGCATTACGGCAAAACCTTTATTTTCTCAGGGGTTGCCGGACTAGTTTTCGTGGTGCTTTATAAGTTCCTTTTCATTGATTATTTTAATGAAACTTACGTTGAACGGTTTCTGAATATAGGTCTTCATCCTACTTCAAAACTTTTGGCAGAACTGTTTCTGGGAATGGCAACCACTTTTAATCCTTTTATTCACATCGCCAATCCGGCTGGAGGAATTATCAATTACGGTATTTACGGCATTGGTTTACTTAATATTCTGCTGCTGTGTTTTCTTTTCATTAAAAACAAATTATCTGAAACTGAACAGTTTCTTGTATTTATCGGGGTTACCGGAATTATCTGCTCTTACTTCGTACAGTATTTTTATTCGGTGAATGCGATTGATTACCGCCTGATGGCCCCGTTTTCCTTTCCCATCTGGCTGGTTTATTTCAAGAAAATCTACTCGGTTTTGGGGAAATTCACCTACGGAATTACAGTTTTAAGTTTAATGACCGGCTTTGTTTTCACCTGGTTATCGCGGGGAAATTATCTTGAAAACCGAAGGGAAATTACCCGATTTCTTCGATCAGAAAAGATGGATAAAATTCCGCTGAAATTCTACATGGAGAATGAAAAAGAACTGGATAAAATACAGATCGCGGAAGTCATCAGCACCGTAAATCCCCGAGTTAATGTGACTTTCATGGCAGAAGACACCCTAAAAAAGAACACCTTAACGCAATATAAAGTTTTGCAAAAAATAAAGATCGATACCAACCAATTCCAATAATTTTTACTATTTTTGAGAAGTTAAATTAATTATTATGAAAGTACCAAAATTTTTATTAGCCGACAATTCAGATTTTCCTGAAGATTTATTTGTTGTTCATACAGAATATCCAAGATTTATCCTGAATGTAGAAGAGGAAGAAGTTGAATGGTTGGATGATTTGGAAGGTGACGATGAGGAAACGATGGCAGATGAAGCTACCAAAGTTGTAGAAGCAGCCTTCAAATGGTGCGATGAGGAACTCGCAAAATACGATGAAGAAGAAGACGAAGAATAAATAAGAAATAAAAAAAGGAACTCGATTTGAGTTCCTTTTTTTATACTGTTTGTCGCAACTAATTTATTGTTTGATAAATTTCAACAAAAGAAGATTTCCTTTATAAAGTTCCAGCGTGTTGCCGTTTACTACATATTTTGTCGCTTCGTTCAGCATACTGAAATAATTACTTTCAACTTCCATATTCGGACAGGCCATTTTGGTAGCTCCTACATTTTTAACAGCGAAATTTCCAGCAGTCGGGTCCAGTGACAGTTCACCGAAATAGCTGTTGCAGCCTCCGTTTCCTGTAATTTTATTTGATTCTACATTAAGCGTCGGCGTTTTACCTTTTACGTCATCAGCCAATGTCCATTTCGTATTCGCAATATTTACCTGGGATGTTCCTACTTTGGAAGTTGACATCGTGGAACAGGAAACCATTGCAGCGGCCGCAAAAACGGCTAAAAAAGCATTCTTCATCTTCTTTTATTTTCTCAAATTTAAGTAATAATATTTATTTAACCTCAAAGATGCTCAATTATTGTTTCCTGGAATTAAAAAAAGCATCTCGGTTGAGAGATGCTTTTAGCTATTATTTCATATTTTCTTTAAGATCTTAATTCTGCCGAAAATTCTTTCTGGAAAGTCTTTATGAGCGAATTCATCACCTCTGTAATATCTTTCTCTTCTAAAGTTTTTTCCTCATTTAAAAGCTCGAAGCTCATCGCGTAGGATTTTTTATTCTCAGGAAGATTCTTCCCTTCGTAAACATCGAAAAGATTGATATTCTTCAGATATTTCGAAGGATTTTTTTTCGCTGCTTTGTACAAATCTGCATACGATACATTTTTATCGATGAGCAAAGCAAGATCTCTTCTGATTTTATTGAATTTAGGGATATCTACAAATTTAAAATTGCCCTTTGAACGAAGGCCTTGACATGCTTCCAACTCAATTTCTGCATAAAAACATTCCTGACTGATGTCTGCATCTTTTAACAACTCAGGAGAAACTTTTCCTAATCTGGCAATCGTTCTACTGTTGGAAACCAGTTCGAGCGCATCGGAAAAACGGGAGTCTTCCAATGGTTTTTCTTCAACATTCAGATTCAGTTTGTCCAAAAGTACTTTCACATAAGATTTCAGATAATAGAAATCAGTGGATGATTTGGGCTGCAGCCAGTTTTCAGCAGTATTTCTTCCCGAAACCAATATTGCCAGCTGTTTTCTTTCTTCGTATTTGGATTTTTTATGGTAAATTTTCCCCAGTTCAAAAAACTTGATATCCTGATTCTTTCTTTTAATATTGTAATCAGCATTCTCCAGAAGTCCTTCCAGCAAAGATTTTCTCATCAACGCCAAATCGCCGCTCAGCGGATTCAGGAGTTTTACCGCATCTGTTTCATCCTTAACCGAAGTAAGCGAATTATTCATCACTTCATTGAAACCGTTGCTCTGCAATGTTCTCGCCCAGGAGTTTTCTAGTGCATCCTGATCATCAAGACTCAGTTTTACAGGCGTAAACGAAATCTTTTGCAGAGAATCTATTTTATTGTAGCCGTAAATTCTCAGAATTTCTTCAATCACATCAATTTCTCTCGTAACATCTGCTCTGTAAGCCGGAACGGAAATTTCCAGACCGTTTTGAATTTCATTCAGAACTTCAATTTCAAGAGATTTCAGAATTTCCTTTATTTTTTCTCTGTGCATTTTGGTTCCCAGGATCTGGTCCACTTTCGAAAATCTTAGAATAACATAATTGTTTTCAATTTTTTCCGGATAATGCTCCAAAAGTTCACCACTCAGTTTTCCTCCGGCAATCTCTTCGATCATTTTAATGGCGTGAGTAATCGCAGTCCTGGTATTGTTGGGATCTACTCCACGTTCGAAACGGAAAGATGCATCGGTATTAAGACCATGAAATTTTGCACCTTTTCGAACCGCAACAGGATTGAAATAGGCACTTTCTAAAAAGATTGTGGTTGTTTCTTCTGAAACTCCCGAATTTTGTCCGCCGAAAACTCCTGCGATACACATCGGGTTGTTATCGCCGTCTTTGATCATGATTTCGGAACCGTTCAAAGTTCTTTCGACACCATCTAAAGTAGTAAATTTGGTTCCGGTTCCGTTCACACCAACCTTCACCTTTTTACCGGCAATTTTACCGGCATCAAATGCATGAAGCGGCTGCCCGAAACCGTGCAGAATATAGTTTGTGATATCCACAATATTATTAATCGGACTTAATCCTATTGCTTTCAAGCGGTTTTTCAACCATTCAGGTGACTCAGCAACTTTTACGCTTTCAATGACCGCCCCAATATATCTCGGACATAATTCCGAGTCTTCAACTTCCAGCTGAAAATCTGTAGTTCCTTCAATATCTAAAGGTTTTGATGAAACTTTTTCAAATTCAGCTTTCATCTGATTTGAAGTCAGAAATGCGTTCAGATCCCTCGCAACGCCATAATGCGACATTGCATCGGTTCTGTTTGGCGTTAAACCGATTTCGTAAACTTCGTCATTTGCAAGATCGAAATAATCTGCAATGTTCTTTCCTACTTCATATTTAGTTTCATCCAAAATCATAATGCCGCCATGATCATCGCTTAAACCAAGTTCGTCTTCAGCGCAAATCATTCCCTGCGAAACTTCTCCGCGGATTTTCGCTTCTTTGATTTCGAAAGAATTTCCGTCTTTTCCATAAATTGGAGTTCCTACAACAGCTACCGGAACCGTTTGCCCAGCAGCAACATTAGGTGCACCACAAACGATGTTAAGGATTTTTCCATTTCCAACATCTACTGTTGTTTTTTTCAGTTTATCGGCATTTGGGTGCTGCTCGCAAGTGAGGACTTTACCAACTACGATTCCTGCCAGGCTTCCCTTTACGGCTTCATATTTATCAATTCCTTCTACTTCCAGACCGATATCGGTAAGATATTCTCCGATTTTCTCGGTTTTCAGGTCGGTTTTTATAAAATCTCTGAGCCAGTTATTCGAAATTTTCATGCGGTAATAATTTGAAATTCAGGGTTGGAATTTTGTCCCCAATAAGTTTGCAAATATCGTGATTTTGCAGGTTAAAAAAAAATTGAGATCTGAAAAATTTCAAATCTCAATTGATATTGTTTCTGTTGTAAGCTTACATTCCGATTACCGGCATTGAAAGCATCAGGATATTTTCTTCAGCTTCCAGACCATCAACCGGTTCGATGATTCCGGGTCTGTTAGGCTGAGACATTTTCATCGTAATATCATCTGAACTTAAAACAGAAAGCATTTCTGTAAGGAATTTAGAACTGAAACCGATGTTGATATCTTCACCGTTATAATCACACGGAATCTGCATGTCTGCTTTGTTTGCATACTCGGTATCTTCAGCATGAAGATGAAGTATATTGCCGGAAAGCTTGAATCTTACCTGATTAGTCGACTTATTCGACATGATCGAAGCTCTTCTGATAGAACTTAGCAGAAGATTTCTGTTAATCGTAAGAACGTTTGGATTTTCCTTTGGAATTACAGCTGTATAATTCGGGTATTTACCGTCGATCAGTCTACAGATCCAGGTATTGTTTCCGAAAGTAAATTTCGCCATATTCTCGTTAAATTCAATGGTAACATCATCGGTAGAATTAGCGAGGATATTCTTGAAAATTGCCAAAGGCTTTTTCGGCATAATGAATTCAATTGGCTCAGCGTTGATTAAATCTGTTCTTTTATAAACCACCAAACGGTGAGAATCTGTAGAAACGAAGTTGGTTTCGTCTTCTTTAAACTGAAACAGAACGCCTGTCATCACAGGTCTTAAAGAATCGTTGCTTGTTGCAAAAAGTGTATTGGTAAGAGCTTCAGACAAAACTCCGGCGGAAATTTTCACGCTTTGGGAAGCATCAAATTCCGGCAATTCCGGATAATCTTCCGCATTATCAAGAGCAACAGCGAAGTTGTCTTTTTCATCTAAAATTTCAAGCAAAGAACCGTTCCCGTCTTCCGAATCTTTCACAGATAAGGTTAAAGGCTGTTCGCCATAAGTTTTCACAAATTCCTGAAAGATTTTGGCAGGAACTGCAAATTTTCCGGTGTCGTCAGATTTTACTTCCAATGAAGTTACCAAAGTGGTTTCGCCATCTGAAGCGGTTATTTTAAGATTGTTTTCTTGGATTTCAAACAGGTAATTTTCAAGAATCGGTCTTGATTGGGAACTTGAAATCACCCCACTTACGGTGTTCAATGCTTTCTGTAATTCCCCACTTGCAACAATAAATTTCATTTGGATATATTTATTTTAAAAAAGGACAAATGGAACGCAAGCGTTACATATAAAAAATTATTTTGACAAATATATGAATTTGAAGCAAAAAAAGGAAACAATCTTTGCAATTACGGAGGAATTCACTCAAAAGTTATCAACATTAATCAGCGCCCGGGAATTGGTAGTCTTTATCGTCGGAACCGTCAATCGTAATGTTCAGCGCGAGGTACAGAAAGTGTATGTTTTTGTTTCCTGACTGTGCAAATTCCCGCTGCCACAGATAACCCGTTGCAATGCCAAAATTTTCATCGATTTGGTAACCAAAACCTCCGAAAACCCGGTTTCGGGCAAATAGTGGTTTTTCCGTCGTCACAAAGAAAACTTCGTCGTAAGCATTGGCAAATATAGTTCCGGGCTTCACTGATTCGGCGTTTAGCGGAACCGAAATATTGAGGCGATATCTCAATCTGATTCTATCTGAATGTACATCTTTCATTGGTTCATAAAACCAACTTTTTTCAGCTCTGAAGCGGTTTTCAAATTTTACTTTCCCGGCTTTCAGATCGATCACATCCTGTAACCACACCCGAAATTCTTCTTTATCCATGATGTGATTTTTGTAGGTTCCGTAGCGTCCGATTCCGATAAAAGGTTTGTGATTCTTTGTTAGATTATAACCTATTCCACCCTTGAGTTCATAATAATCGGGGTACGCATAATCTTCAATACCGCGGAGCTGCCCTTCTGCATAAAGGTAAAATTTCGGGTGAAATTTATAGGTAACCGTTACCGCATTAAAACTTGAAATATGTTCCTGCTGCGCTTTAGCCGTAATAGATAAAAGTAAAATGAGGATGAAATAAAGCCTGTTTTTCATTTTGCGAAATTAATATTTTTTGACGATTTAGAAAACTTAATGCAAAGAATACAATACTTTCAATGAAGAAGCACGCTTTTTTTAAAGTCCTACTTTGTAGGAAAAACCAACATGGAACCAGCGTTTCGGCATCGGAATTCCGAATGTTTCGGTATAATCTGTATTGGTAATATTGTTGATGAGAATGTATAAATTCAGATTACTGAAATCATAACTGAGTTTTTCATCCAGTGTTTGGTAACTGCCTTTGTTAACCCGCTCGTTATAGCGGTAGATAATCTGATTGGTAAAATTCCTGAAGAACCTGTTTTCCATCTTCGCTACAAACTGATGTTTAAGATTTTCCATCACGTATCTGGACATAAGATTTTCGGGCTGGCTGTTTTTACTATTCAAAAAAGTGTAACCAACAGAATATGATTTTACAATAGAATCAAAATGCTGGCTCAACTCCACTTCAACACCTTTTGTATTAATCCTTCCGATATTTTCTGCTTTCCAAATATCATTGGCATTTTGCTTTACCCAGTCAATCGAATTATCCGAATCCCTCACAAACCCGCTTATTTTTCCTGCAAAATTATTTTTCTGATAACGGTAACCCAATTCCGCAGCAAGTGCATGTTCTGGTTTCAGATTGGGATTTCCTGTTTCAGTTTTGCTCACATAATAGAGATCGGTAAATGTTGGAATCCTGTTTACTTTAGCAATATTTCCATAGAATTTATGGTTTTCTGTAAGATCAAATCCCACATCCACGCCAGGGTAAAAAAAGTTTCCTTCTTCTGCATAATTTGCCCACGAAATTCCCGGCGAAATATTAAGTTTATTCTGGAGGAAAGAAAAATGGTGCTCCATGAAAAACTGAGTAATGAAACGCTCGCGATGTCCTAAATTGTTACTCGCAAGAAATTCTTTTCTCAACTCTACACCCAAACCTGTAGTTCCAAGGCCGGAATGATAAGTTCCGTTCGTCTCAAACCCAATATTATTTCCAATGTGCATATTTCGGTAAATTTCAGGCTTGTTTCGGATGTATTCGTACATATCCTGCCCTCTTCTCCAGTAGATATTTGATTTTAATTTAAAACTGCTGAAATTTTGATCAAGCCCTACACTTACAATCGATGCCTGAGTTTCTTCATACTGATCGGCTGCACTTGGCGAAGCATAAAAACCATTGGCACCGAATTTCTTTTCCTGAATACCGGCCTGAAAATTCAGTTTTCCGTTTTGAAGCGCAATTTCGTTCTGAAAATAAATATTATTGATTTTATAATCGGTGTTGTAACGGTAACCTTCTGATGACGAAGTATTCAATTGAATAAAATTAGAAACTTCCTCGCTCCCAAAACTTGCCCCCAAACCTAAAGAATAACTTCCAAAATCTCCGCCACTAACGGAAAAGATTACTTTTTCCTCGTCGCTTGCCTTTGTAATGATGTTAACAACACCGGCGTAGGCATTTTGCCCAAAACTTCTTGCTGATGGGCCTTTAATAACCTCAATTCTTTCAACTGAAGCCAGATCGAAAGGCAGATTCATCGAATTATGTCCGGTTTGAGAATCACTCATCCGGATACCGTTCACCAACATTAGAACCTGCTCAAAACTGCTTCCACGCAGAGAAATATCTGCCTGAACCCCATTGCCGCCTCGACGGCGGATATCGAAGCCTGAATACTGCGCCAGAACTTCCTCAATACTTTTTGCCGGTGCATTCTCGATCTGTGCGCGGCTGATCACTGTTACGTTTTCACTTACCTTTTGCACGGGAAGATTCAGGAATTTGCCCTGAATGGTTACTTCCTCAATTTCACGTTCCTTTGACTGGGCAGCAAGTTGCAGCATATTACCAACCATCAAAATACTTAAAACTATTTTTTTCAATTTTATTAAATTATTTGATATTTATAATGAAAACGATAATGGCTGTAAAACAAGAATCGCAGTATTAATGATTGTTTTCCGCAAACAAGCGGCAAATATAAATCACAACTCTTCAAAATAAACGCTATTTTTCATGATAAATATTAGCTTAACAAAAGGGGTACAAAAAAAAAATTAATGCATTTTACGCGAAATATAAGTTTGAATCTTTAAAAATATCAGTCCGCTAAAACAATAATTGAATGCAACCTTTTTCGCTTAAAAATCCGTAATTTTGTAAGCTTTAATTTTAGTCATGACCACAACTACAGATATTGATATAAAAAAACAGATTTTCGTAAAAAACGCCCATCTGAATAACCTGAAACATATTGATGTTCTGCTGCCTAAGAACAAACTCATTGTAATTACAGGAGTTTCCGGAAGCGGAAAATCGTCACTTGCGTTCGACACGATTTATGCAGAAGGTCAGCGCCGCTACGTAGAAAGTTTAAGTTCATATGCAAGGCAGTTTTTAGGCAAGCTGGAGAAACCAAAAGTCGATGACATCAAAGGTCTTGCTCCATCCATCGCAATTCAGCAGAAAGTTATTTCTTCGAATCCGCGTTCTACCGTTGGAACGTCGACGGAAGTTTACGATTATCTAAAACTTCTTTTTGCCAGAGTTGGCCGTACGTTTTCACCCGTTTCCGGTGATGAAGTAAAAAAAGATTCGGTAACCGATGTAATCGATTTCATTAAAAAATCTGAAAATCAGATTTTTCTTTTAAGAAGTCCGCTCACATTTGAAATTTCTCAGTTTTCGGAACTCATCAAAACACTGAAAGTTTCCGGTTTTACCCGACTTGAAATCAACGGAAATGTTGCCGGAATAGAAGATCTCGAAAGTTTCGGATTTACGCCGGAAAAAGACATGGAAATCTTCCTGGTGATTGACCGCTTCAGTTATGAAGAGGACGAAAGTTTCCTGCAAAGGCTCGCAGACTCAATACAGATGGCGTTTTACGAAGGCCACGGTTACTGCTCGCTTAAAAATATTGAAACCGGAAAGGTTACAGAATTTTCAAATAAATTTGAACTCGACGGTATCGAATTCATGGAGCCGAATGTACACTTTTTCAGCTTTAATAATCCTTACGGCGCTTGCCCGGAATGCGAAGGTTACGGAAAAGTAATCGGTATCGATGAGGATTTAGTGATTCCGAATAAAAATCTTTCCCTTTTTGAAGACGCTGTAGCAAGCTGGAAGGGCGAAAGTATGAGCGAGTGGAAAAAAGATTTCATTAAAAAATCCAAAGATTTTCCGGTTCATAAACCCTATTATCAGCTTACCAAGGAGCAGAAAAATTATTTATGGAAAGGCGACGGCAGCCGAAGTTTCCCTTCCATTAACAGTTTCTTCAAAATGCTGGAAGAAAATCTCTACAAAATTCAGTACCGCGTAATGCTTTCGAGATTCCGCGGAAAAACACTTTGTCCGACCTGTGAAGGTTTGCGCTTGCGTGAAGAGACGAAATGGGTAAAAATCGACGGACATAATATCCAATCGATGATCTACATGCCTCTTGACGAACTTTTGCCACTTATAAAATCTTTAAACCTCAACAAACACGATGCAGAAATTGCCAAAAGACTTTTATATGAAATCACGACAAGACTTGAATTTCTTGAAAAAGTTGGATTGGGTTATTTAACGCTCAACAGAACTTCAAACACGCTTTCTGGTGGTGAAAGCCAAAGGATTAATCTGGCGACCAGCCTGGGAAGTTCGCTCGTTGGCTCCATTTATATTCTTGATGAACCTTCGATTGGTCTGCATTCCCGCGACACTGAAAATCTTATCGAAGTTCTGAAAAACCTTCGCGATCTGGGAAATACCGTAATTGTTGTGGAACACGATGAAGATGTGATGAGAGCTGCAGATTACATCGTCGACATTGGTCCGGAAGCAGGATATCTTGGCGGTGAACTGGTTTTTGCAGGTGATTTTAAAGAACTGAAAAACTCTGACTCGCTTACAGCTAAATATCTTACCGGAAAACTGGAAATTAAAGTTCCGGAAAAACGCAGAAAGGCTAAAGAATTTATCCAGATTAAAGGCGCCAGACAAAACAATCTGAAAAATATTGATGTTGATATTCCGCTGGAAAATCTCGTGGTGATTTCTGGAGTTTCAGGTTCCGGGAAATCTACTTTAATGAAAGAAATCCTTACTAACGAAATTCAGATCCAGCTTGGGATGGGCGGCAAAAAAGGAGATTACGATTCGGTGGACTTTCCAAAAAAACTCATTAAAAATATTGAACTGATTGATCAAAACCCAATCGGTAAATCCTCACGCTCAAATCCGGTAACTTATCTGAAAGCTTACGACGATATACGCGATCTTTTTTCAAAGCAAAAATTGGCAAAAGTTCAGGGTCTGAAACCCAAACATTTCTCTTTCAATGTTGACGGCGGAAGATGTGATGATTGTAAGGGAGAAGGCGTAATTACCGTTTCCATGCAGTTTATGGCAGATATTGATCTGGAATGTGAAACCTGTAAAGGGAGCCGTTTTAAAAATGAAATCCTGGACATTAAGTTCGACGAAAAAAACATTTCCGACATTCTGCACATGACGGTAGATGAAGCGCTGGAATTTTTCACGGAAAACAATGAGACAAAAATCGTAACCAAACTCAAACCTTTACAGGAAGTTGGTTTAGGATATCTGCAGCTGGGGCAAAGTTCTTCTACTCTTTCCGGCGGCGAAGCGCAGCGTGTAAAACTTGCATCGTTCCTTGTAAAAGGCGTTACGACGGAAAAAACATTGTTCATTTTCGATGAACCTTCTACGGGACTTCATTTTCATGACATCAACAAACTGCTCACTTCACTGCAGGCGTTAATCGAGTTGGGACATTCGGTTATTGTTATTGAACATCAGCCGGATATTATTAAATCTGCCGACTTTATTATTGATATCGGTCCGGAAGCAGGAAAATATGGCGGCGAAGTCGTTTTTGCAGGAACTCCGGAAGAATTGGTAAAAAATAAAGAGTCGCATACCGGTAAATTTTTACTGGAAAAGCTGTAAACTAGATGGTTATCCACAAAAAAATGTGGATAAGCTGTGAATTTTAACATTAAGTTTATATTGCCTGTCAGAATTATTGCTATATTTACTCTGAAATTAGATTGAAATGAGAGCAATTATCTTTTTCAACACACTACGACATACCATTAAATTGATATAAAAATTTAAGAGAAGCACCGTCGGCTTCTCTTTTTTGTTGTTGTCTAATTAAAAAAAAATGAGATTTATCTATTGAATCCGCTTCTAAAGAGCGGATTCTTTTATTTACTGAATGTGACTCCACCAAGAATCGAACTTGGATCTAAAGTTTAGGAAACTTCTATTCTATCCGTTGAACTATGGAGCCGGATACCAAATTTACGAAAACAAAAATCCGCTGCAAAAGCAACGGATTATTTTTTTTAAGATGATATTTTAACGGTCATTTTTACCGTCAACCACAATACGGTCTTTTCGGTTTGCCAGTTCCCAGGCCGTGGCGAATACCAGCTGGGTGCGCTTCTGCAATGCTTCGTAATCTATTTTGTCTGCATCATCAGTAGGTTTGTGGTAATCTTCGTGAATTCCGTCAAAGAAAAACGCCACCGGAATATTGTGTTTTGCAAAGTTATAATGATCTGATCTGTAATACAATCTTTGTGGATCATTCGGCTGGTCGTATTTGTAGTTAAGAAACATTTTGGCCGTTTTGCTATTAGCCTCTTCATTAATCTTTTTCAGTTCTGAACTCAGCATTGCCGACCCGATGACATACACATAATCTTTGCCGCAATTTTCAGGATCACATCTTCCGATCATATCGATATTAAGATTCGAAACTGTATTCGCTAAAGGAAAAACCGGATTTTGCGAGTAGTAATCAGAACCCAGCAACCCGTGTTCTTCTCCTGTTACATGTAAAAAAAGCATCGACCGTTTCGGGCCATGACCTGCTTTTTTCGCCTTCTGAAAAGCTTCCGCAATCTCCATCACTGCTACGGTTCCGCTTCCATCGTCATCTGCGCCGTTATATACCACTCCATTCTGCGTTCCAACATGATCGTAGTGAGCAGAAATCACAATAATCTCATTGGATTTTTCGCTTCCTTCTATAAATGCCAGAATATTTTCTGAGTCAGGAAGGCCTTTGCCTCTTTTCGCATTCAGAAAGTCTGCAGGAACATTTTGATAATAAGAACTCATCAGCGTTGGATGTGATACGCCCATTTCGCGATACTGTTTAATGATGTACTCGCCGGCTTTTTTCTGTCCGGCACTACCCGTATTACGTCCCTCCATTTCGTCGGAAGCAATTACATATAGGTTTTTCTTCAGATCGTCCTGGGTAATAGACTCTAATGAATTTTTAAAAGCCCTGCCATCGTAGGAATAGTTAACAGTCGCACAACTGGTTAATAAAACCGCTGAAAATAGCGAAATAAGAATGTTTTTCATAAATAATTTTGTAAAGTTTAAAAATAGCATTTTTTTTCAGATCAGATTATAAAACAATTATTATAAATTTGAGTATGATTAAAAGAAAACATTCGGGCAGCGACCTTACGATTTTCTCAGAAATGTCGGCTCTGGCACAGCAATACGACGCGGTAAACTTATCACAGGGTTTCCCCGATTATGAGATTGATATACGCCTGAAAAGACTTCTGGCGGAAGGAACGGAGAAAAATTTCAATCAGTACGCTCCAATGGCAGGCTTACCGATGCTTATTGATCAGCTAACGGAATTTAACCGAAACAGAAGGAATCCCATTGACGTGGCGAAAGAAAACATTACGGTTTCGCCAGGCGCCAGTTATGCAATTTACACGGCTCTTGCAGCGATTGTAAACTTTGGCGATGAAGTTATAGTTCTGGAGCCCTGCTACGATTCTTATGTCCCGGCAATAGAAGTTAACGGCGGAATTCCGGTTTACGTAAAGCTTAAAGATAATTTTGATATCGATTTTGAAGCACTGAAACAGGTTATAAGTCTCAAAACCCGCGCAATCATCATCAATTCTCCTCACAACCCTTCCGGGAAAATCTGGAAAAAAGAAAACTGGGATCAACTGGCAAATTTCATATCCAACACCGATATTATTCTAATTTCCGATGAAGTTTACGACCTTCTGACCTATGACGAGCATGAATTTTTCAGCGCATTTCATCACCCTGATTTAAAGGAAAGATGTTTCAGTATTTTCTCCTTCGGTAAGATGTTTCATATCACGGGTTGGAAAGTTGGTTACGTATTAGCTTCAGAAGAACTTTCTAAGGCGTACCGGCGGGTTCACCAGTATTTAAGTTTCAGTGTTAATTCGCCGGCACAATATGCGATCGCGAAATATTTAGAAATCTTTGATGTAGAAGAAAACCGAAGGTTTATGCAGCAAAAAAGAGATTATTTTATTGATTGTTTTAAAGATCTGCCATTTTTATTCACTGAAAAAGCTGAAGCCGGATATTTCCAGATTATGAACTATGAAAACATATCATCAAAGACCGAAAAAGAATTTGCAGTTTGGCTGACGACGAATTCCCAGGTGGCCACGATTCCTGTATCAGCATTTTATCACGAACCTACAAATTACGGAAGAGTGCGGTTCTGCTTTGCCAAAAAAGAGGAAACAATTCTGAAAGCAGCAGAAATTCTCAAAAGAACTTTAAGTTAAAAATAGTAACTTCGGACTTCCTTATTCCAGAATATTCATATATTCGTATCACTAATCAAATAAAAACCACAACAATATGAAGAAAATTTTTGCAGTATTGGCGATAAGTGCTTTCACTTTGGGATTTGCCCAGGAAACTCCTAAAAAGTCCTGCTGCGCAGGAAAAGATGCCAAGGAATGTAAGATGGATGCTAAAAAGACAGCACAAAACTGCGACATGAAGAATCACAAAGACTGTAAAGGTGATCATTCTGCAGAGAAAAAAGCTACAAAAAAGGCAGCATAAATTAAAAACCACCAATTACGGTGGTTTCTTTTTAATTAACCAAATGATTGTCTACCGCAAATTTCACCAACATGGAAGAATTCCTTACATCGAGTTTAGACATAATTTTCCGGCGGTGCGACTCTACGGTGTGGATGCTTATAAAAAGTTTATCGGCAATATCCTTGGTGCGTAATCCTTCGCAAATCAACTCTAGTACTTCTTTCTCTCTCCCGGTAAGTTCTTCTATTACTCCGAATTTTTTTTCATTAGGATCCTCAAGATTACAAATGAAGTTATAAAGCGAATTCTTAGTTTCGTCGCTTATAAAAACATTGCCGGCGATTACTTCATTTAATGCCGTGATAAATAGTGCGGCATCGGTATCTCTGCTCAGGACAGACTTTACGCCCTTATCGAAGAATTTCTTGATGACTTTCACATCAGGATTCAGTGTCAGAATGATGATTTTCAGCTCAGGATTTACAGTCATTAACTGTTCAACTAAAGTGAAAGCGTCGTTGGTACTTAATCCTAAAATATTCAGCACCGCAATTTCGGATAATTCACTTACTAAATTCTCTAACTCATCTGGATTTACTGTATATTGATAATTGTATTTTTTGTCGAATCCTTTTTTATCCAACAGACAACACAACGCTTGTAAATACAGAAAATGATTGTCAAAAAGAATAATTTCAGTTTTCATGTGATTTGTGTTTAGAATTACGAATATAAATGTTTTCATTGAGAAACAACACCGTGAAATCACCCAAAGTAATTCACTATCAATACATTAACATCGAGGCAAATTCTCCGAAACACCCTCAAACACAAAAAAAACAGCACCTGAAGATGCTGTTTCAATATCAAAAAATTTTATAATTTTTCTAAGGGCTATTAAAATTAGTTCAGGAAAACCTCATATTTCTGCATTTCGTGAATTACTTCCAGCAGATCGCCGTTTATTTCCACATGTGCTTTCATCGACATCAATTCAATTGTCGACTGATCTTCGGGGTTCTTTACAAAAAAGTTGAGTTTTTGCTCGCCCTGATTTTCGATAAAATTCGCTTTGAAGAAGTCAATATCTTCCCTTCGCAAATCCTGCAGATTAACAACGACGGTCATTTTCTTTGCAAATTTCTCAAAAGCATCTTTCAGATCGATGACCTCAGCGACATTTACGAAGACTCTTCCGTCTTTACCCTGAGAAAATTTAATTTTAAAGATCACAAAACGCTGCACATCAATTTTATCTCTCAATCTCATATAATCGCGGTCACCAAGGCGGAAACCGTAACTCCCGCTGTAATCTTCCAGAGTAATGAATGCTATTTTCTCGCCGCTGTTTTTACCGTCGCGCACGCTGTATTCGGTCACCAACCCTGCGACCATATATTCAGGAGAATTATTTTTCTGCGCCTGTTTTTCCTTCCAGCTCAATTTTTCATCACTGAACAGATCTGGCTGCTGATTGGCAAAAACAGAATCTTTAAAGGCTTCAACCTCATCAAGATTCAGGAAATTAAAACTTCCCTTAGGTTCTGCTTTTTTCGAAGGCTCTTCAATCAAAGTTTCTTCTTCGCCGCTTAAAATATCGGCGGGAATATCGATTAACTCATCATCAACGTCAGCTACATCTGCAAGTTCAACCGGTAGAATTATTTTTTCAAGTTCAGCAACATCGTCTTTTTTACCTTCCAGAATTTCTTTTTTTCCTAAAGCACCCTGAATGAACTGATACTGAAATTTGTACTCGTCCAGCGGATGCGCAGAGAGATAAAATCCGATAATTTCCTTTTCTTTATTGAGTTTATGCATGCTTTGCCACTCCGGAGCGGGGTTTATTTTTGGCTGTTCTATTTTTACTTCATCAGCAAAATCGGCAAAAAGTGAATTTTCGATCTCGTTGATATTGTCCTGAAAACTCTGCCCGTAACGCAGAAGTCTTTCAATATTTGTTTTTCCCGAGATATCAATATCGAAATATTGAGCACGGTGATAACGGTCGACCTCATCGAAAGCTCCTGCCACCACTAAACTTTCCGCTACTCTTTTGTTCATCTGTGACGACGGAATCTTTTCGAAGAAATCATAAATATTTTTGAATCTTCCGGCCTTTCTTGTGTTCACGATGGCTTCACTTGGTCCTTCGCCAATTCCTTTAATCGCGCCAAGACCAAAGCGGATCTGTCCTTTTTCGTTCACCGAAAATTCGTACTGTGATTCGTTTACAGAAGGTCCCAAAACATCTACCCCAATACTTTTGCAGTCCTCCATAAACATGGTTATCTGCTTTGTATTGTTCAGGTTATTGGTCATTACACTCGCCATATATTCCGCCGGGTAATTGGCTTTCAGATAAGCGGTTTGATAAGCAATCAGCGCATAACAGGTGGAGTGGGATTTGTTGAAGGCATATTCGGCAAAAGCTTCCCAGTCTTTCCAGATTTTATTGAGTTTATCGATCGCGAGATTGTTTTTCTCCCCTTCTTCGATAAATTTCGGATACATTTTATCGAGCGTGGCGCGGTCCTTTTTACCCATCGCTTTTCTCAGCGTATCGGCTTCACCTTTTGTAAAGTTGGCCAGTTTTTGGGAAAGAAGCATTACCTGCTCCTGATATACCGTAATTCCATACGTTTCTGCGAGGAATTCTTCGGTTTCCTTCAGATCGTAAACTGTTTCTTCGAGTTTATTCTTCCTGTTGATGAAATTCGGGATGTATTTTATTGGACCCGGTCTGTACAGCGCGTTCATGGCAATTAAATCTGCAAACTGGGTGGGTTTCAATTCGCGCATGTATTTCTGCATCCCGGGACTTTCATACTGGAAAATTCCGATCGTTCTTCCTTCCTGAAACAGCTGATAAGTCTTAAGGTCATCAAGCGGAATTTCATCAGGATTAATATCAACCTGGTGTCTTTCTTTGATAAGTTTGATAGCGTGCTTAATGATGGTTAAAGTCCGCAAACCAAGGAAATCCATTTTAAGCAAACCGGCACTTTCGGCTACAGAGTTATCGAACTGCGAAACCAGAATATCGGGATCTTTTGCCGCAATGGTAATGGGGACAAGGTTCGAAATATCTTCCGGAGTAATAATTACCCCACAGGCATGAATTCCTGTATTTCTGATACAACCTTCCATTCGCTGTGCTGCGGAAAGCACTCCAAATCTTGAATCCTGCTTATTCTCCAGGATATCTTTCATTTCCTGTGCAAGTACTTTGTCTTCAGGACTTAATTTATCAAATTTAGAAAAAGCTTTCGCGATATTCATCCCTGGACTTGGAGGGATCAGTTTGGCGATGTTGTTGGTTTCCGGAATTGAAAGATCCAGAACTCTTCCTGCATCTTTAATGGCTGATTTCCCGCCCAGAACCGAGTAGGTGATAATCTGAGCAACGTTATTTTTTCCGTACTTTTCTACAACCCATTTGATAATTTTATCGCGTCCTTCGTCATCGAAATCGATATCGATATCGGGCATGGAAATTCTTTCAGGATTAAGAAAACGCTCAAATAGCAAATCATATTTAATAGGATCTACATTGGTGATTCCCGTACAGTACGCTACCGCAGAACCCGCAGCAGAACCACGCCCAGGGCCAACCCAAACTCCCATTTTACGGGCTTCATTACAGAAATCCTGAACGATCAGAAAGTAACCTGGATAACCTGTGTTTGCAATAACTTCAAGTTCGAAATCCAGCCGTTCCCGTATTTCATCAGTAATTTCTCCATATCTTTTTGCTGCGCCTTCGTATGTTAGATGTCTCAGGTATGCATTTTCGCCACGTTTTCCTCCATCAATTTTATCTTCGTCGCTTAAGAATTCTTCGGGAATATCAAACTCCGGAAGCAGTACATCACGTTTTAAGGTATAAGGTTCAAACTTGGCCAAAAATTCAGTGTAAGCCTCGAACGCATCAGGGAACTGGATAAAAGCCTGTTTCAGCTCATCAGGATTTTTGATATAAAATTCTGTGGACGGTAAACCTCTTCTTTTGCCAAAACCTTTCCCCACAGGTGAAGACAGTTTTTCACCATCTTTGATACAGTATAAAATATCCTGAATATTGGCATCGGCTTTTTCGGTGTAGAACGTTTCATTCTGAGCCAGAATTTTTACTTCGTATTTTTCGGCAAATTCTAGCAGAACTTCATTTAAATGTTCTTCCTCATCCACCTGGTGGTTCTGAATCTGCACATAGAAATCTTCCGCAAAAGTATCTTTCCACCATTTGAAAAGTTCCTCTCCCTTCTGCTCACCAAATTCCAGAACCGTGTTGGGAATATCGCCCAACGTTCCGGCTGTTAACGCAATCAAATCATCCTTATACTCCGCAATCATTTTTCTGGAAATCCGCGGAACTCCGAAATAGAATCCGTTCACATAACCCAAACTTGACAGTTTTGCCAGATTTTTATATCCGTTAAAATTTTTCGCAAGTAAAACCACATTGGTCCTGCGGTCGGGATCATCTTTGGTAAACTGTTTTTGCTCGGGCCTGTCTGAAATATAAAATTCGCATCCGATTACCGGAATCATCTGCTCTTGTCTGGGTTCTGATTCATTAAATTCCTTGCCTTCTTCCTGGGCTTTTAATTTATTTTCTTCGTATTCTTTATATGTTTTTTTGATGTTTGCATTGGTTTTTTCCACTTCGGAAACAAATTTGAAAGCGCCCATCATGTTCCCCAGATCAACCAGTCCTACCGCAGAAAAATTATTGCTCAACGCTTTTTTAACAAGGTCTGAAATATGTGTGGAAGCCTGCAGTGATGAGTAAATACTGTGATTATGAAAATTAAAATAATCACCGATTTCGATTTCATCAGTATCGCCAAAATCAACTTTTTTCTTCTTTTTCGAATCGGCAACCTGCCTGCGGATGATAATTCCGAACGGCGGAAACGGATTTGGATGACTTGAGATAAAATCCTGAAGTTCTTCCTTTGATATTTTGAGGTTTTCGGCAGGAATAATACCTATACGCATCATTTCAAAAAACACCTGAGCGGTCGCATTTACGTCGGCAGCGGCATTATGAGCTTCATCAAATTTTTCACCGTAGAGTTTTTCGTAAAGTTCCTCGAGTTTGGGAGATTTGTATCTGCCGTTTCTTCCGCCACCTAATTTACAGAAATCGGTTCCCAGTTCCATTGTATCCGCGGAAGGGAGTTGCTGTAATATATTTTCTACGTTTTTCCTGTGAAATTCTGCGCCGGCAATTTTGTAATCGAAATCGATATTATGCCCGGCAACAACTTCAGCTTTCTGCAACACCTCATTAAATTCCGCCAGTACATCCGACAAATCCCGGCCTTCTTTTTTTGCCATTTTGGTAGAAATTCCGTGAATTCTTGTTGCGTTAAAAGGAATATCGTAACCTTCGGGTTTTATGATGTAATCCTGATTTTCAATCAAATTACCATCACGGTCATGCAGTTGCCAGGCAATCTGAACCATCCTGGGCCAGTTGTCGGAATCGGTAAGCGGTGCGTTGAAATTTTTAGGTAAACCCGTAGTCTCGGTATCGAAAATCAAATACATTTTTGCTGAAGAATTTTGGTAAAATTAGGGTAAAATATGTTTACAAAAAAACCAGAAGAAGTTAAAAAATTGATATCATTTATAACGAACATCCGCTCAAAATAAAAGCGGCAGATAAATCTGCCGCCTTCACTAAATTATTAAAAAAACTTACTTTTTAATTGACTTAACTGTTTTCACAGAACCGTCAGCATACTGTAAATTCACGAAGTACATTCCTGATTTCAGCTGTCCAAGGTTAAGTTCAGTAGCAGGTGCTAATGTTTTCACAGTTCTTCCTGATACATCTACGATATTGATGGATTTTACTCCTTTGATATCTGAGATTTTCAACACATCTTTGAATGGATTAGGATAAACAGACACATTTGATTTGCTAACATCTCCTACTGCAAGATATTGCTGGTAGTTTATGGTGTAATCTTCTGCCTGCCCGTTAGCCATCTGAGCACATCCGGAAACCAAAGCTGTATGAATCGCTGTTCCTGAGAAGTTATACTTAACTCTCATTCTTTTCTGTCCGTAAGTTGTTCCTGCTGGAATTGCAATATTACCGGTTAATGAAATTGGATTATCTGCTACATTAGCTTTTCTAATCATCGTAGCGGTAGTATTGAAATAGGATTCACCTGCATCATCAAAATCACCATCGCTGTTCCAGTCGATAAATACCGACATTGCCCAACCATTAACAGGATTTCCGTTAGTTGTTCCCAATACCGTTAGAGGAAGTGAAGTTACATTATCTTTTACCTCAAAAACTGTAGTTGTGAAATCTTCATATGCGGCAAATGAGCCAATTGTAGTTGCGGAAGCATCTGAAGTCTTAGTGGTTCCAGCAAAATTAACGGACTTGATTGGTGCAACAGCAGTTGGAGCACTTGACGTTAGAGGTCCGCAATAGGTAATTACATTATTTGTAGTGAAAGTAACCCCAGTACAGCCAGTAGCTTCACCAACTGTATTCGCAGGTGTTACTGTTGCGTAGTAAGTTGTATTAGGAGCAAGAACTACGTTCTGGGATGTTCCAGCAACAACACCTCCAAAAGTATCATTTCCGCCTGGCGTGGTTCCCACAGTAAGAACATAGTTTACTGCAGTTGCAACTGCTGACCATGTAAACGTATTGGTTCCTGAAGGTAGTACACCGCCGTTCATCGGATTTGCGAAAGATGTACATGCAGGAACTGTAGTAACAGACTGCTGAGCAATAGAAATATCATCAATAAATACGTTACCGGTGGTTCCCGTGGTTGGAACAAACCACGCCCCGAAACCATAAGATTGTCCAGGTTGCATTTTACCTGTCGGTATTGTACCTGTTTTTTGAGCACATGTAGTGATCGCCGCAGTTCCAAGCACTGTACCTGCACTAACATATTCAATATTCCAGGCGTTAGAACTGGCAACAAAGGTAAAAACAGCAGCGTATAAAGTCCCGCTTATCCCGGCAGCTTTTTTGTAGCTAAATGTAACGGTCGCTTCTTGACCGTTATTGACACTGCCAAATTCCTCCTCCAGAACATCTGTCATAACCATCCAGCCGGTTTGCGTTGTTGCTCCACCGATGGCCAGTTGCCCACCCAGTGCTCCTGAACACGCAGCAGCAGTTTCAAATGTTCCCCCATTAAACTGGCCATACTGTCCTACGTTGGTAGCGTCTTCAAAATCTGCCGTGTAGTTTAACTGTGCCTGAGCACCGATTCCTATTGCAAGGAAACAAGAAAGTAATAATTTTTTCATATATCTATTTTGTTTAAAATTGTCCTCCAAATATAAAACAAATAATTCAAATTCATAATAATTCACCACTTTCATGTATTTGTTAGCAGATTGCAATCATTTACAAATATATACTGAGCCTTTTTAACCCAAATCGGATAGGGCGCTATTTTATGATATTTTAGAGCCGGACTTTGATTAGGCATTTTCCTATTCCCACTAAAATTTTTATATTTGTTAAATATGGAAATTCGCACAAAGCACAACGTTTCAAAAGAGATTTTATTAAAGGCTTTCCACCACATGATGCTCGCCAGGGCTATGGCAGACATTTATGAAGAAAACCGAAATATCACGAAATACGTCCACAGCACCTCACGCGGTCACGAAGCGATTCAACTTGCCACCGCTTATCAACTGACTAAAGATGACTGGGTTTCGCCTTATTACCGCGACGAAAGTATACTGATGGGAATTGGTTTTGAACCTTACCGTTTGATGTTACAGCTTTTAGCAAAAGCGGATGATCCCTTTTCAGGCGGGCGTTCCTACTACTCGCACCCTTCCAGCCGTGAAGAAAATCTACCCAAAATCATTCACCAAAGTTCCGCAACAGGAATGCAGGCCATTCCAACCACAGGAGTTGCGCAGGGAATCAAATATATTCAGGA
Source organism: Flavobacteriia bacterium (assembly GCA_015999765.1). Taxonomy (GTDB): domain Bacteria; phylum Bacteroidota; class Bacteroidia; order Flavobacteriales; family Weeksellaceae; genus Kaistella. The sequence goes on along the minus strand of JAECQR010000002.1, from coordinate 370,551 downwards.
GTTTAATTTAAAGACTTTCGAAAACAATCCCGTGGTAGTTTGCAGTTTCGGAGACAATTCGGTTACTGAAGGCGAAGTTTCAGAAGCTTTTCAGTTTGCTGCTCTTCATCAGCTTCCTATTATTTTTCTTGTACAGGATAATGAGTGGGGAATTTCAGTAACCAAAGAAGAAGCCCGTACTTCAGATGCCTACGATTTTGCTGCAGGTTTTGTTGGTCTGAACAGAATGCGGGTAGACGGAACCGATTTTGTTGCAAGTTATGAAGCCATGAAAAAAGCGGTTGATTTCGTACGTACAGAAAGAAAACCAATGCTCGTGTGTGCAAAAACTGTATTAATCGGACACCACACTTCCGGCGTCCGTCGCGAATTTTACCGCGATGAAGAAGATCTGGCAAAACACCGCGCCAAAGATCCGGGAAATATTTTAAGAAACACTCTTACCGAAGACGGTATCAGCGGGGATCTTCTGAAACAGATTGAAAAGAAAGCTAGACTCGAAGCCGAACAGGCATTCCAAAAGGCGATTGCGGCGGAAGATCCAAAAGCCAAAACTGTAAAAAACCATGTTTTTGCACCTACGCCCATTACGGAAGAAGTAGGTGAACGCGAACCGAAAGGACAGGAAAAAATAGTGATGGTGGATGCTGCTATTCATGCTATTCAGGAAATCATGTGGAAACATCCTGAAGCTTTACTATATGGTCAGGATGTCGGCGAAAGAATTGGCGGAGTTTTTCGTGAAGCCGTTACTTTGGGCCAGAAGTTTGGTAATAAAAGAGTTTTCAATACCGCGATTCAGGAAGCATATATCATCGGATCAACAGTTGGCATGAGCGCCGTTGGACTGAAACCTATCGTTGAAGTTCAGTTCGCCGACTATATTTATCCCGGAATTAATCAACTCATCACAGAGATTTCAAAATCGAATTATTTATCAAACGGTAAGTTTCCGGTCAGCAATATCATCCGCGTTCCTATTGGCGCGTACGGGGGTGGGGGTCCCTATCACAGCGGAAGTATCGAAAGCATACTCGCCAATATTAAAGGAATTAAAGTTGCCTACCCAAGCAATGCGGCCGATTTTAAAGGATTGCTGAAAGCTGCCTATTATGACCCGAATCCGGTTGTGATGCTTGAACATAAAGGTTTGTACTGGAGCAAAGTTCCAGGCACTGAAGATGCAAAAACCATAGAACCTGCAGAAGATTATATTTTGCCTTTAGGAAAAGGAAATATTATTCTTCAGGCAGATCACTCAGAAACAGAAAAAGGGAGAACCATGGTGGTTGTAACCTACGGAATGGGCGTTTACTGGGCAAAAGAAGCAGCTAAAAACCATGAAGGAAAAGTTGAAATCATCGACTTGCGGACATTGATTCCGCTGGATGAAAATTTAGTATTCGAAAGGGTAAAACTTCACGGAAAATGTTTGGTTTTGACCGAAGAGCAGCTCAATAATTCCTTTGCGGAAGCTTTTGCACACCGTATTTCCAAAAACTGTTTCCGTTATCTCGATACACCCGTCGAAGCTATGGGTTCACTGGATCTGCCTGCAGTTCCGATCAACTTGGTTTTAGAAAAAGAGATGTTGCCCAACGCAGAAAAGGTTTCTGCAAAAATCAAGGAAATTCTGACTCAGTAAAACTGTTTTTTTGGCGCACATTTCCGGCTATCCATTACAATCTTTTTTTGCCAACGTATTTGCCTGAGTAAAAAAAAGGATTTCCATTGCTATCCGGGGCGCGGGAAGAATCTTTAATGAAAGACAGTATTTCAACAAAACAGTGAATCAATAAAGTTTGATTTTAGTATTTTTGTGGAAACCTTCCACATAAATGTCTGAAAACATCAAGCAAAAAATAGAAGAACTGCGTGCAGAACTTCATCAGCACAATTACAGTTATTACACACTGGATGAACCCACGATTTCGGATTTCGAATTCGATCTGAAACTGAAAGAACTTCAGGAGCTGGAAGAAAAATACCCAGAATTTTACGACAGCAACTCTCCTACTTCGCGTGTAGGCGGCGAAATCACCAAAAATTTCCCTACCGTTCAGCACCAGTTCAGAATGTATTCCCTTGATAATTCCTACGATTTCGATGATCTTGAAGACTGGGAAAAACGCGTTCAAAAAACCTTGAATGAACCGGTTGAATTTGTAGCTGAACTTAAATATGATGGAGCGTCGATTTCCATTTTATATGAAAACGGCAAACTCAAGGAAGCCGTCACCCGCGGTGATGGTTTTCAGGGCGATGAAATTACCCCAAATGTGAAGACAATTTCAGAAATTCCAATGCAGCTGCACGGTGATTTTCCGGATCGGTTTTTTATCCGGGGCGAAATATATCTCACCAGAAAGAACTTTGATAAAATCAATAAAAGACGCGAAGAAGAAGGTTTGGACCCATTTATGAATCCACGAAACACCGCTTCCGGAAGTCTGAAAATTCAGGACTCCGCGGAAGTGAGAAAGCGCGGACTTTCAGCGGTTCTGTATCAGTATATTTCCGGTGATTTCCCTGTTAAAACACATTGGCAACTGCTTCAGAAAACAAAATCTTGGGGATTCCATATTTCAGAACAGGCAAAACTATGTAAAACGTTAGATGAAGTAAAAGAATTCATCAGTTTCTGGGATGTTGAAAGACATAAACTAGGCTTCGACATCGACGGAATTGTAGTAAAGGTGAACGATTTGGCTCAGCAGAAGAATTTAGGATATACCGCAAAATCCCCGCGTTGGGCGATGGCTTATAAATTCAAAGCCGAAAAAGTGGAAACCCAACTGCACGCCGTTACTTACCAGGTCGGGAGAACGGGCGCTATTACTCCCGTTGCCAATTTAAAACCTGTTCTGCTGGCCGGAACCGTTGTTAAAAGAGCAAGTCTGCATAATGAAGATATCATAAAAAAACTGGGTCTTCACCAAAACGATTTTGTGTATGTTGAAAAAGGTGGCGAAATTATTCCGAAAATCGTAGGAGTGAATCTTGATAAAAGAAACCCTGAAAATCCGGAAGTCAAGTACATAAAAAACTGCCCGGAATGTGGCACCGAACTGATTAAAATTGAAGATCAGGCTATTCATTTTTGCCCGAACGAACTGCATTGCCCCCCGCAGGTTGTAGGCAGAATGATACATTACGTCTCCAGAAAAGCACTGAACATCGATAATCTTGGAGCAGAGACTATTGAACAACTTTACCGCGAAAAGCTCGTAGAAAATCCTGCAGATTTCTATGCTCTAACCAAACAACAACTTCTTCCACTGGAAAGAATGGCCCAAAAATCTGCACAGAATATCATTGACGGAATTGAAAAATCCAAGAACGTTCCTTTCGAGAAAGTATTATTCGGAATCGGAATTAAACACGTAGGCGAAACCGTTGCAAAAAAACTTGCAAAGAACTTTAATTCCATTGATGACCTCCAAAAGGCTACAGCGGAAGAACTGGTTCAGGTTGAGGACATCGGCGGCAAAATCGCCGACAGTATCATCGCCTTCTTTCAGAACTCTGAAAATATTCTGATGGTAGAGCGCTTGAAATCCTATGGCGTACAGTTGGAAAGAGGCGAAAACACCAACGAAGTTTTAAGCAATGTCCTTGAAAACAAAACCTTCCTTTTTACCGGTAAACTTTCTCTCTTCACGCGTGATGATGCCGAAGAGATGGTGGAGAAACACGGAGGGAAGAACATTTCTGCTGTATCCAAAAACCTCAATTATCTTGTAGTTGGCGAAAAAGCCGGAAGCAAACTGAAAAAAGCCCAGGAAATTGGCACCATCGAAATTTTGGACGAACAGCAGTTCCTGGATTTACTGGGAACATCATCCTAAAAAACTCAAATACATATTTAATAAAAAAAACCCTTTAAAACTTACGTCTTAAAGGGTTTAAATGTAAACCGTGAAATTTACAAGGCGGAGGAACAGGGATTCGAACCCCGGGACCTGTTACAGTCAACAGTTTTCAAGACTGCCGCAATCGACCACTCTGCCATTCCTCCAGTAAATGATTTCTCATTTTCAGTGGTGCAAATATAAAAAGCTTTTCTATACCTACCAAATAATATTTTGACAAATCTCCTAAAAACCTAATATTCAAAGGAAAAAATTTACTCCTTAGCAATATTTAACCCTAAATAAACAGCTCCAAATCCGATAATCACACTCAAAAGAATATAAAAAGCAAGCACAACATAATTTCCGTTCTCCCAAAGCGAAATATTTTCCGCGGAAAAAGTGGAGAATGTCGTAAACCCGCCACAAAATCCTGTGATGAGAAGGAATTTCAGATAATTATCGACTTTAAGAAAATATGCACTGAACATTCCGATGAGAAAACAGCCGATCACGTTGACGACAAAAGTCCCCATCGGAAATGAATTGATATTCCATAATTTCTGGGTGTAACTGGAAACCAGAAAGCGCATAACGCTTCCCAAACCTCCACCAATAAATATATAGAACAGGTTTCTCATCGCTGTTTCGAGTCCATAGGTTCTACTAGTTAGGCTAATTCTGCAAGGTACTTTTCCGCGTCCATTGCAGCCATACAGCCGCTTCCTGCCGCAGTAATCGCCTGGCGGTAAATATGATCCTGAACATCTCCCGCAGCAAAAACTCCAGGCAAATTCGTTCTTGTGGAACCTGGGACAGTTTTTATATAGCCGTTCTCGTCAAGATTTATCTGTCCTGCAAAAACATCAGTATTAGGTTTATGACCGATTGCGATAAAAATACCGTGAACATCGATTTTGGATGTTTCCTGAGTTTGGTTGTTGATTACAACAGCTCTTTCCACCAAAGCATTTTCGCCTTCGATTCCGATGAGTTCATGATTGAATTTCACTTCGATATTCGGCGTGTTTTCTACACGGTGAATCATCGCTTTTGAAGCCCGGAAGGTATCTTTTCTAACCAGCATCGTCACTTTATTCGTAAGTTTTGCCAGATATGTCGCTTCTTCAGCTGCGGTATCGCCCGCTCCTACTACAACAACGTCTTTTCCCTTGTAGAAAAATCCGTCGCAGGTTGCGCATGCTGAAACTCCGCCGCCTGAATATTTTTTCTCGTCATCCAAGCCAAGATATTTTGCTGTAGCGCCGGTTGAAATAATCACCGACTTCGCGAAAATTTCTTTGTTGCCTGCCCAAAGTTTGTGAATTCCGCCTTCTTCATTAGAAAATTCAGCTTTTGTGATGAGTTCGTAATGAACCTTGGTATCGAATCTTTCTGCCTGTTTCTGCAGATCCATCATCATTTGAGGGCCAGTAACTCCGTCCGGATAGCCGGGAAAATTATCTACTTCAGTAGTGGTGGTTAACTGTCCGCCGGGCTCAAGACCAGTATATAATTGGGGTTTCAGATCGGCTCTGGCGGCATAAATTGCAGCGGTAAATCCTGATGGGCCTGAACCTACGATCACACAGTCTAAAATATTCTGTTCCATTATTTAAGTTGAAATGTTAAGTTTTTGAATTTTCAAAAATCGTTAATTATTTTGGGTTGGGGTCTATTTTTGTGATGAATTTTTTCAATGTGTGAAATATCATCCATATTTTATTTTTGTGATGTTACTTTATTTATTTAATCATCTTTGTTTTATAACTGAAACCGCGACCCGACCTGAGTGGAGCTCTTTTTGCGCAACGCAGTGAAGCAAAAAAGCGGGAACGGAGGGCGGAAATAGTCGCCCAAAATCACACTTTTACCTTCAGGCGGTCCACATGCAGGATTTTGTACACCATTTCTGTGAGCAGTTCGCTTTCTTCCATATTTACTGCGCCCAAGCCTTTGTTTTTAAGATCGATTTCGCGAAGGATGGAGATGATTCTGGTGCAGTGTTTCAGGTTGTAAAACCGTGCTGCTTCGGCAAAATCTTTCATAAAATACGGATTCACATTCATTTGGCCGGCCAAAATATTGGGAGAAACGCCTGGCGATGTATGATAAATAATAAGGTTTGAGAAAAAATTATAAAGGTTCCCCATCATCATCGGCAAAGGATTCGTTTTCGGTGATTTTCCGATGAAATGAGCGATTCTGAGCGCATTGCTTTCATCCTTTTTACCGAGTGCCTTGATGAGTTCAAAAACATTGAATTCTTTGCTGATTCCGATGTGAGTTTCGATGGTTTTTTCATCAAGAACTTCATCGTTTTTTAGAATCATTTTGAGTTTATGCAACTCGTTTGAAATGCGGGATAAATCGGTGCCGAGATATTCTGAAAGTAAAGCCGGAATGTTAGGTTTGGCTTTCAGACCGGAATTCCGCAGTTCCTGCTCGATCCATTTCGGGACTTCGTAGTCACGCATTTTAGGACTCTCGAAAAGCATTTTGTTTTTCGAAAGGATCTTGGCAAAGCTTTTACGCGAATCGACTTTCTTATGTTTGTGTGCAATGACCAAAAGAGTTGATTCTACAGGATTTTCAGCGTAAATCTTTAATGCTTCAGATTCTTTTTCCGTCATACGGATTTCCTGAGCTTCTTTCAGAATGATGACCTGTTTTTCGCCCATCATCGGGAATTGTCTTGCAAGAGATAGTACCTCAGAAAAAGTGGTGTCTTTGCCGTAAACCACCGTTTGGTTAAAGGCTTTTTCATCTTCCTCAAGCACATCGTTTTCGAAAGCTTTCACAGCAACATCCATAAAAAAAGGTTCTTCGCCGTGAAAAAAATAAATGGGCAGAAACTCTTTATTTTTAATATTTTTGAGGACTAAATCTAATTCTTTCATAAATGCAACTTCCGGAACTGAATTTTGAGGCGACTTTTGATCTGCAGATCAAGAGAGACAAAGATAAGTTTTTTATTTATGATTTGGTCCGGAAAACATGGCTTCTGCTCACTCCTGAAGAATGGGTAAGGCAGCACTGGGTGCATTATTTTCACAGGGTTAAGAAACGTAATTTATCCTCGCTGATTCTGGAAAAAAAACTGGAACTTAACGGCACAACAAAACGGATTGACCTTATGGTAACCGAAAAAACAGTTCCAAAAATTCTGGTTGAATGCAAAGCTCCGAAAATCAAACTGTCCCAAAAAACATTCGAACAGACGGCAAGATACAACTCGATCATCGGTGCCGAAGAAATCATTCTGAGTAACGGTTTGCATCATGTGTATGCGAAGTTTTCCGAAAATCATTATGTGTTTTCACCTTTTGAACAGTAATTTTGCGGAATGTTTAAACTCAATCCTCAATTTGTTGCAGTTTTTCCGCTGCTGATTTTCGTTTTTGTATTCCTTGGCTTCGGGATTTACTTTGACGATTTTTATGCACTCCCTTCACCTGTAGCTGCTATGATAGGAATTACCGCAGCGTTTGTGCTTTTGAAAGGAAAAATCAATCAGAAAGTTGATACTTTCCTGAAAGGTTGTGGCGATGGAAAAATCCTTACGATGTGTATTATTTACCTTTTGGCAGGAGCTTTTGCGACAGTAACAGCTGCGACCGGAAGTGTAGATTCCATTGTTAACCTCGGGCTTACCAATATTTCGCCGGCTTACTTTCCTGTAGGGGTTTTTGTTATGGCTTCGTTTCTTTCCTTTGCATCGGGAACTTCGGTTGGATCAATAGTAACACTTGGACCTATTGTTATCGCCCTTGCTGAAAAAAGCGACTCACCTTTAGGATTAATTGGTGCATGTTTACTTTCGGGGGCGATGTTTGGCGATAATCTGTCCTTGATCTCAGATACCACTATTGCGGCTACTCAAAGTTTGGGTTGCCAGATGAAAGATAAGTTTCGGTTCAACTCTAAAATTGCAATTCCGGCGGCTTTCACTGCAATTATTCTTCTAACTGTTGTGGGTTTGAATCAAGAAAGCACTGCCGCTGCAGCAAGTTCAGTAAAAGATTTTAACCTTATTTTGATTTTGCCCTATATTCTCGTGATTGTACTTTCGCTCATTGGTTTGAACGTGTTTGTGGTGCTATTTGCAGGTCTGGCATTTGCCGGAATTTTAGGTTTTGGTTACGGAAGTTTCGATTTTATCGGATTTGCAAAGAAAACTTACGAAGGTTTCACGAGCATGACAGAGATTTTTCTGCTCTCACTTCTCACCGGCGGACTGGCGGCATTGGTAGAAAAAGGCGGCGGAATTTCTTTCTTAATTAAAAACATCAGCAAAATCATTAATTCAAAAAAAACAGCTTTACTTGGAATCGGTGGTTTAGTAACCGTCGCCAATCTTTGTGTAGCAAACAATACCATTTCCATTATTATTTCCGGGAAAGTTGCTAAAGAAATCAATGATAAGTACGGCTTGAAACCGCAGCAAAGTGCTTCAGTGCTTGATATATTTTCCTGTTATGTACAGGGTTTAATTCCGTACGGGGCACAGATTCTGATTCTCATTTCACTCAGCAGCTTTAAGATGGATTATCTTGAACTCGTACAGTATTCATTTTACCTTCATATTCTTTTAATTTTTACACTATTAAGTATTCTTTTCGGAAAAAAATAATCAACAAAAAATGCAGCAAAATTCAACTATAAAAAATATCATTTTCGATTTTGGAGGCGTAGTAATGGACTGGAATCCGCGCTATTTCTTCAAAGATTATTTTAATGATGATGAAAAGATGGAATTTTTTCTTAAAAATATCGCAGAAGATGAATGGAACGCAGAGCAGGACCGGGGCAGAAGTTTAAAGGAAGGAACAGACATTCAGGTGGCTAAATTCCCCGAATGGGAATCGGAAATCCGCGCTTATTACGACAACTGGACAACCATGCTGAAATCTGATATTCCGGAAAATGTTGAAGTTTTGAGAAAACTGGAGCATTCGGACTATGAATTATTCGGGCTTACCAACTGGTCAGCGGAAACTTTTCCTTATGCTTTGGAAAACTATGATTTCTTTAATGCTTTTAAAGGGAAAATAGTTGTTTCCGGCACTGAGAAACTCATTAAACCTGACCCGAAAATCTGGGAAGTTCTGGTCGAAAGATATCACCTGAAACCTGAAGAATCTGTTTTCATAGATGATAATCCGAAAAATATTGAAGTGGCAAAAACGTTAGGTTTCATAACGGTTCATATTACTGAAGAAACGAATCTGGAGGAAGAATTAAGAAATTTAGGTCTTCGTTTTTAGAGCTAATTATTCTTCGCGGTTCACCAAATTCATTGAAAAAGCAGGCAGACAAATTGCTAAATACTCGCAGGAATCTTCAAACGGATTGCTGTAACGGATTCTGGCTCCTTTCTCAATCAGAATGCTTTGTCCAGCTTCTAAAATCACAGTTTCACCATCGATTTCGAATTGCTTCTTTCCTTTGATAACGTAGGTAAATTCATCAAATTCGGGCGTCTGATGTGGTTCACTCCAGTTCGGTGGAGCGATCATATGGGCAATAGAAATATTTGAATTTCCGGTGGAGTTTCCCCAGATTTCTTCGATCAGTTTTCCGTCGGTTGTCGGAACAATGAAAGGCGATTTCTGAATTTTAAATTTTGGCATCTATTAAATTTATTTCAAAATTAAATAAAAAAAATCAGGAAAAATTTCCTGATTTTAAAAAGTAAATTTTGTATCATTTTTAATGACCGAAAGCACGATATTGCTGTGATACTGGCCGATGTTGGGAATATTTGCTACAACAGTCGTCATAAAATTATTATAATCCTTTATGTTTTTTGCCACAACCTTGATCATATAATCATATTGGCCAGAGAGACTTACCACCTCCAGAACCTGTGGCTCATCCTTTATTTTCTGTTCAAATTCCTGCAGCTTTTCATTCGACTGCTCTTTCAAAACGATATTACAATACGCCATAATTTCGAATCCTGCGAGTTCCGCATTAATCAGCACGACATTTTTTCTGATAATGCCGTGATGCTTCAGCGATTTTATCCTTTCGTAGGTTGCAGTGAAGGAAAGCCCGATCTTTTCCGCCAGATCTTTTACGGAAACGGTGGAATCTTCCTGCATGAAATTAAGAATTTTATGGTCTGTACTGTCTAGTGTCTTCATATATTTTTATTGAATTTCCTGAAGATTTCCTCAAAATTCTGAGTAATCTCGTCGAGGCATAAATTCCCCATACTCCCTTTGTGGGTATGCTTTAAATCATCGTTTCGGTAACTGTAGGAACCGTTTTCAATGGAATTCCCCACCTCCCGGTAAGCTTCCCGAAAACTTGCTCCGTTCATCACCAGTTCGTTGATTTTTTCGACGCTGAAAAGATAATCATATTTTTCGTCCTTCAAAATATCTTCTTTCACATTAATGTGTTTCAGCATAAATTCAAAAATCTGCAGACAGTCTTTTAAATCCTGAATTCCCGGGAAAACAACTTCTTTAGTCAGCTGAAAGTCCCTGTGGTAGCCTGATGGCAGATTGTTTGTAAGCAGTGTAAGTTCATTCGGAAGACTCTGAATTCGGGCAGATTTCGCGCGAATCAGTTCAAAAACATCAGGATTTTTTTTATGCGGCATAATGCTGCTTCCAGTGGTAAGTTCAGATGGAAAACTGATAAAACCGTAATTCTGATTGCTGAACATGCAGATATCATAAGCAAGTTTGCTTAAAGTCGCAGCCAACGTGCTCATTGCCATCGCGGTGATTTTTTCTGATTTTCCGCGCGTCATTTGGGCATAAACTGAATTGATGTTCATTTTTTCCAGATTCAGCTCATTCGTTGTGAAATCCCGGTCTAATGGAAATGCTGATCCAAATCCTGCTCCTGAACCTAATGGATTTTTTTGAACCACAGATAAAGCCGCTGATAAAACCTCCATATCTTCGGATAAAGATTCGGCAAAAGCTGAAAACCATAATCCGAATGACGAGGGCATCCCGATTTGGAAATGCGTATAACCGGGCATTAATGCAGCTTTGTGAATTTCAGCAAGACTAATTAATCGTCCAAATAAATTTTTTGAAAGATTTGCAATCTCTTTAATTTCAGCGGCCAAATATAATTTTATGGCGAGCAAAACCTGATCGTTGCGCGATCTTCCGGTGTGGATTTTCTTTCCGGCATCTCCTAATTTTTGGGTAAGATTGAATTCGATCTGACTGTGAATATCCTCTACTCCATCATTAATTAACAGCTTATTTTCTTTCGCCCGCAGATACATTTGGTCCAATTCTGTTTGAATTGAATTATTTTCCGAATCGGTTAGAAATCCGATTTTCGCAAGCATTTTGCAATGCGCTTTCGTGCCGATAATGTCGTATTGAGCTAACAAAATATCGAAATCTTTGTCTTTACCAACGGTAAATTTTTCAATGATTTCCAAATGATTCTGATTGGCTGAATCTTTCGCCCAAAGTTTATTATGTTGCATTTTCAAAGGATATGAGAGAGAATTTTAATGTATTTTTCGATGCCTTCACCGAGTTCTTTTTCGTAAATAAATTCATCAGCCGTATGCGAACGGGTAGATTCTCCGGGACCGATTTTTACCGAATCAAAAGGCATTAAAGCCTGATCTGAAATAGTTGGCGATCCGTATAAACTGCAGTTTTCCTGCTGTGCAGCCAGCACGAAAGGATGTCCTAAACTGATTTTTGAGGAATTTAAAGCTAAAGACCTCGGCTGAATTTCAGACTCGAGTTCTTTTTGGAAAATCTCCACGATTTCAGCATTCGAATAATGTTCGTTCGTCCGTACATCGATGGTGAAATAAGACTCATCCGGAACCACATTATGCTGCGAACCGGCATTGACGATCGTTACGGTGGCTTTTACTTTTCCCAGAACTTCAGAAATTTTATGAAACTCAAAATTCTGTACTTTCTGAATATCGCGAACCGCTTTATAAATGGAATTATCCTCATTAACATGAGCCGCATGAGATGCAGTTCCTTTCGCGACACAATTTAGAACGACCAAACCTTTTTCCGCAATAGCCAAATCCATTTTTGTTGGTTCGCCGACAATTGCAAAATCAATTTTTCCTAAATCTTCAAGAATGGATTTTACTCCATTATCACCTGAAATTTCTTCTTCCGCTGTTGCTGCGTAAATTAAATTATACTTGAGCTTCTGCGCATAAAAATGCGTGAAAACTGCCCATAAACTTACCAGACTTGCGCCTGCATCATTGCTTCCCAAACCGAAAATTTTACCGTCTTTTTCAACTGCTTTGAATGGATCAAATGTATATGCCGAATTGGGTTTTACCGTGTCGTGATGGGAATTAAGCAAAATCGTTGGCAGACTTTCATCAAAATATAAATTTTTCGCCCAGATGTTATTTCCTTTTCTCTGAAACGGAATATTTTTGAGCTTTAAAAACTTCTCAATAATGAGCGCGGTATTTTCTTCCTCTCTGCTGAAAGAAGGAGTTTCGATCAATTCGATCAGAAAATTTCTGGCGTCACTTTTTAAAATTTCCATTAATGTAAACTGATATTTGTTCCCGGTTTTTCGTTGTTGAAATATTGCGCCAACGCGTCACTTTTAATAATTCTGGCCTCTTCCACTCCGTGATATAACGCTCTGAAAGCAGTATGAAGTTTCGGGATCATTCCGTCGGCAATCTGTTTCGTTTCTTTCATGTGCGTAAAATCTGTTTTTGAAATATCAGGAATTACTGAGTTTCCATCGGTGATATCTTTTAAAACTCCGCTTTTTTCAAAACAGTAAATAAGGTGCGTTTTATATATTGCCGACATTGCTTTTGCTATTTCAGCTGCCATTACATCGGCATTTGTATTTAAAAGTTCGCCTTCTTCGCTGATGCTGATGGAATTCACCACCGGAATAATATTTCCGGCAACAAAATTTCCAAAAACCACATCATCAACTTTCACCACATCGCCAACAAATCCATAATTAATGACTGAAGCATCTCTTTTTTTCGATACCACACAATTCAGATCAGCTCCCGAAAGTCCTATTGCTAAGAGTTTTTCAGCTGATAATCCGGCGACAATATTTTTATTGATGAGACCTGCATAAACCATCGTGCAGAGTTCGAGAGTTTCCAGGGAAGTTATCCTTCTTCCTTCCACCATCTGTTGGGGAATGAAGAGTTTCTGCGCAAGTTCGGTGACTTTTTTTCCGCCGCCATGTACTAAAACCACCTTTTTTCCCGCCGTCGATATTGCTTTCAGACAGGCATTCAGCGAATCTTTGCTGTTGATGGTTTCACCGCCGATTTTTATGACATATAAATCTTCCATTTAAAAAGAATTTTCAAGGATTTTCTTAATGATTAACTGAGCAGATAGCGTTCTGTTATTCGCCTGCTGATAAATCAGAGAATTCGCAGAATCTAGAACCGCGTCACTCATTTCGAGATTTCTGCGTACCGGAAGACAGTGCATGAATTTTGTTTCAGGGTTTGTTTTCAAAAACTCTTCACCTAAAAGCCAGTTTCCTTTCACTTCGGGCATCGCGCCGTAATCGTCATACGAAGACCAGTTCTTCACATACACAAAATCAGCGTTTTTCAAAGCTTCCTCCTGATTGTGATAAACCTTAGCATCGGCGGTAACATCCTTGCTTAAATCGTAACCTTCAGGATTTGCAATGCAAAAATCCACATCGGCAGCATTCATCCACTCCGCAAAAGAATTTCCAACTGCCTGTGGAAGCGCTTTGATGTGCGGCGCCCAGGAAAGAACGACTTTCGGTTTTTGTGGTTGAGTCCAGTTTTCACGGATGGTAATTAAATCGGCGAAACTCTGCAAAGGATGCCGGGTCGCAGATTCCAGAGAAATCACGGGAACGGTTGCATATTTGATGAAAGAATTCAGCACAAATTCGCTGTAATCTTCGTCACGGTCTTTCAAACCGGGAAAACATCTTAAACCAATCACGTCGCAATATTCGCTTAAAACTTTTGCGGCATCTTTAATATGTTCAACGGTAGAACCATCCATCACGGCATTTTCTGCAAATTCCCAGTTCCAGGCATCCTGTCCGGCGTTAATGACCTGAACCTGCATTCCGAGGTTCATTCCTGCTTTCTGGCTGCTCATTCTGGTTCTTAAACTCGGGTTCAGAAAAACCAAACCGAGTGTTTTGTTTTTTCCTAAATCCCCGAAACCGTAAAGATTTTTTTTGAGTTCCAGAGCTTCCTGAACAAGCAATTCAGGATTTGATATATCGTTAACTGATGTGAAATTTTTCATTTTTAAATTGAATTTATGACTGATTTTAACGAAGAGATGAAATAATCAATTTCCGGATAAGAAATCGTAAGTGGTGGCAAAAGCCTCATGGTTAAAGGATTGGTTGCGCTTCCGACAAAAATTTTAAATTCTTCCCTTAATTTTTTGGAAACCTGAGACGCCGGAATCTCAAAATCAACTCCTATCAAAAGCCCTTTTCCACGAATTTCTTTGATCTGTGAAATTCCTTTTAATTTCTGAATTAAATATTCGCCTTTTTCAAAAGATTCCTTAATCAGATTTTCTTTCTCAATAATTTCCAAAACCGCAATGGCAGCAGCACAAGCCAAATGATTTCCGCCAAAAGTAGTTCCCAGCATTTTATGTTTTGCCCGAATTTTCGGAGAAACCAGAACGCCGCCGATCGGAAAACCGTTCGCCATTCCTTTTGCGGTCGTAATGATATCCGGTTTTACACCGAAATGCTGATGAGCGAAGAATTTTCCGCTCCGTGCATAACCGGACTGGATTTCATCAGAAATAAAGAAGACGTTATTTTCTTTACACAATTGCGAAATTTTATCCATCAATTCCTGAGTCGGAATCTGAATTCCTCCAATTCCCTGAATTCCTTCAATAATCACTCCGGCCAAATCATGAAGATTTTCAAAAAACAGTTTTTCACACTGATCAACATTATTCCAATCACAGAAGATAAAATTATCGGTTTCATTTATCGGAGCGACAATCGAAGGATCATCAGTCGCTGCAACCACTGCGGAAGTTCTTCCATGAAAAGAATTTCTGAACGTAATAAATTTCTTCTTCCCCGATTTGAACGACGCAATTTTCAGCGCATTCTCATTGGCTTCCGCACCGGAATTACAAAGGAAAAGACTGTAATCTTCGTAACCAGAAATTTTTCCAAGCTTTTCTGCCAATTCTTCCTGCAGTTTATTGATCACAGAATTTGAATAAAATCCAATCTGACCCAATTGATTTTGGATTTTTTCCACATAATACGGATGCGTGTGACCGACAGAAATCACCGCGTGACCGCCGTAAAAATCGAGATATTCAGTTCCGTTTTCATCCCAAAGTTTACAGTTTTCTGCCTTTACAATATTTACGGGCATCAGCGGATATACATCAAATAATTTCATGACTAAAAAACGGAAGGTTTAAGGTTAAGTCCGGCCTTTTCGTTAAAACCGAACATCAGATTCATATTTTGGATTGCCTGTCCAGATGCGCCTTTCAGGAGATTATCAATCGCGACGTGAACCGCAAGATTTTTTCCCACTTTCTCGATATAAATCAATGCTTTATTAGTGTTTGCAACCTGTTTCATATCGATCGGGCTTGCTGAAACGAAGACAAATTTTGAATATTTGTACGCATATTTAAAAATTTCCTCGATTTCGACCTGAGACAGATCGCTTTCCATCATCAAGGAAACGAAAATTCCGCGTGTAAAATCGCCTCTCCAAGGAATAAAATTAATATCCGTTTTGGTATCAGAAATCAGGGAAATGCTTTTTTCAATTTCCGCGATATGCTGATGCGTAAAGGTTTTGTAAGGAGAAATATTATCGTTCCGCCAGTTGAAATTCAGTGACTGATGCAAAGCTTTTCCCGCTCCGGTTGAGCCCGTAATTCCCACACAATGGATTTTTTCAATTTTTTCCTGTTTCAAAATCGGAAGAATTCCCAGTTGAATCGCGGTTGCAAAACATCCGGGATTCGCGATGTATAAAGCCTTCGCAATTTTTTCTTTGTTAAATTCTGAAAGTCCGTAAATGAATTTCTTTTCGTTCCATTCTTCATCAACGCGAAAATCGTTTCCTAGATCGATAATTTTGGTTTCAGGAGCGATGCCTTTTTCGTTTTCGATGAGCCAGTTTTTGCTTTCACCATGAGGAAGACAGAGAAAAATGATATCTGCGGGTTGTGCTAAATTTTCGAATTTGAGACTGGTTTCTCCAACAAGATCTTTATGAACATCGGTAATAAAATAGCCTTGAAGACTTTGGCTCGTCACGAAAGAAATCTCCACATTCGGGTGATACAGCAAAATTCTGATTAATTCTCCTGCTGTAAATCCTGTTCCCCCAACAATTCCTGCTTTTATTTTTTCCATATTAATTCCTGTTGTTTACCTGATGATAAATGCTCAGCGCATTCGAATATATTTTTGAGAAACCTTTCACGTCAGATTCCGTCCAGGTTTTGTTCATTTCTCCGTAAGAACCAAATTCAGACGACATCAAATCGTTTGGAGATTCTATCCCAATCAAACTGAAATGATAAGGTTTGAGTAAAACTTTGACTTTTCCGTTTACAGTTTTCTGAGAACTTTCGAAAAGCGCTTCAAAATCTTTCATTACCGGATCGAGGACCAAACCATCGTGCAGATAATTTCCGTAAGAAATGCTTAATTGGTCTTTAATTAAAAGCTGATTTTTAGTCAGCGTATGTTTTTCCAGCAAATGATGCGCTTTCAAAATTATTAATGGAGCAGCCGCTTCAAAACTTACTCGACCTTTAATTCCAATAATGGTGTCGCCAACGTGCGTGTCGCGGCCAATTCCGAAAGCCTGCGCAATTTCCTGGATTTTCTGGATCGCTTCGATCGGTTTTGAAAACTTTTCACCGTTTACAGCTTTAATTTCCCCTTTTTCGAAAGTGATGGACATTTCTTCGGGTTCTGTTTTTGAAATCTGTGTTGGATAAGCAGTTTCAGGAAGCGATAAATTGGAAGTCAGCGTTTCTTTTCCGGCTACCGAAGTTCCCCAAAGTCCTTTGTTGATCGAGTACTGAGATTTTTCAAAGTTGATTTCAAAACCGTTTTTCTTCAAAAATTCAATCTCTTCATTTCTGGAAAGTTTCAGATCACGGATTGGCGTAATGATTTCAACTTCCGGCAAAAGAATCTGGAAAATGCTGTCGAAACGAACCTGATCATTTCCCGCACCTGTACTTCCGTGCGCGATGGCTTTTGCACCGATTTTTTTGGCATAATCAGCAATTGCAGTTGCCTGAAAAACTCTTTCAGAACTTACTGAAAGCGGATATGTATTATTTTTTAAAACATTCCCGCAGATTAAATATTTGATACATTTTTCGTAATAATTCTCCGCGTCATCGATCACATGGAAAGATTTTACGCCCAACTGATATGCGCGCTCCTCCGTTTTTTTAATTTCCTCTTCAGAAAATCCGCCGAGATTTACCATCACCGCATGCACTTCCAGCTGCTTTACTTTTGAAAGGTAAACGGCGCAAAAAGATGTATCGAGGCCGCCGCTATAAGCTAAAACTACTTTTTCCATAACATTGTCTTTATTTTTTTGAATTTTGAAAACAACTTCTGGTCATTTTCAGATTTGGTATTATTCTTAATTTCTGTTGCTGTGATTTCGTTCGGGTTGTAAAGCATTGCGGTACAAAGGCAGTTTTTGCGTTCTTTGCTCATCAGAATTTCATAGTTCACGCAGCTTTTGCAGCCGCTCCAGAAAACATCATCCTGCGTCAGTTCCGAGTAGGTTACGGGTTTATAACCGAGGTTGCTGTTGATTTTCATTACAGCTAACCCGGTCGTTAAACCAAAAAGTTTTGCGTTGGGATATTTTTCCCTGGAATAATTGAATATTACTTCTTTAATCATTCTTGCCAATCCTTCGTTCCTGAATTTTCGGGAAACGATTAACCCGGAATTTGCGACATAGGTTTTGTTACTCCAGGTTTCGATATAACAGAAACCCGCCCACTCGCCTTCCGGTGAAAAGGCCATCACGGCTTTACCTTCATTTATTTTCTCTTCAAGATATGAAGCTGTACGTTTTGCAATTCCGGTTCCGCGCTCTTTTGCGGATTCTTCGATTTCCTTTAGAATTGCCGGAACTGACATAAGGTCCTGATCTGTTGCAACTTTTACTGTAAATTTCGTATTCACCTGTACGTTTATCTAAATTAGGTGGCAAAATTAGATGTTTTTTGTTAAATACAAAATATTTTTAGATATAATTTTTAATAAATAACGTTAAATCAACCAAAATTATCTACAAACTCATTTATTTTCAGATAAAAATTCTGTTTCATATAGCACACCAAAAAATCCCTCTCAAAAAATTGAAAGGGATTGAATCTGTTAAGTAATTGATTTAGAATTGCATTTCCGGAATCTCTCCTTCGATAATCAAATCTGCTTCAGTAGCTTTAATAATATCTTCCACGGAAACTCCGGGTGCACGCTCCAGAAGTCTGAAACCTTTCGGCGTAACATCCATCACCGCAAGTTCTGTGACTACCTTTTTCACGCAACCGACACCGGTTAACGGAAGTGTACATTTTTTAAGAATTTTGCTTTCGCTGGCTTTGTTTACATGCATCATCGCAACAATGATATTTTCCGCCGAAGCCACCAAATCCATCGCGCCGCCCATGCCTTTCACCATTTTACCCGGAATTTTCCAGTTTGCGATGTCGCCGTTCTCGGAAACCTCCATTGCGCCGAGAATGGTGAGATCCACTTTTTTGCTTCGGATCATTCCAAAACTGAAAGCAGAATCGAAAAACGAAGCACCCGGCAGCGTTGTAATTGTCTGTTTTCCAGCATTAATCAAGTCCGGATCCTCTTCGCCCTCAAAAGGAAAAGGACCCATTCCGAGAACGCCGTTTTCACTTTGAAATTCCACGGAAATATCCTGAGGAACGTAGTTTGCGACTAAAGTCGGGATACCGATTCCGAGATTTACATAATAACGGTCTTTAACTTCCTTAGAAATTCGCTGTGCGATCTGTTCTTTTGTCAACATTATGCTTCTCTTTTTCGGGTTGTACGCTGCTCTATTCTTTTCTCGAATTTTTCGCCCTGAAAAATCCGCTGTACCATAATTCCGGGAATGTGAATCTGGTTCGGATCCAATTCACCCGGTTCTACCAATTCTTCTACCTCAGCGATAGTAATTTTTCCGGCTCCGGCCATCGGCGCATTGAAATTCCGTGCCGTTCCTTTGAAAATTAAATTTCCTGCGTGATCACCTTTCCAGGCTTTTACAATGGCGAAATCTGCTTCATAAGCATATTCCAAAATATGCATTTTACCGTTGAATTCCTTAGTTTCTTTGACCTCAGCAACCTCGGTTCCGTAGCCTGCAGGGGTATAAAATGCAGGAATTCCGTGCTGTGCAGCGCGGCATTTTTCCGCTAAAGTTCCCTGAGGCGTCAATTCTACCTCAAGTTCACCGGAAAGCATCTGTCTTTCGAATTCGGCATTTTCGCCAACATAAGATGCGATCATTTTTTTGATCTGCTTCTTTTGGAGGAGCAAACCAAGTCCAAAATCATCAACTCCTGCATTATTTGAGATACAGGTAAGTCCGGAAATATTGCTTTCAACCAGCTCCGCAATTGAATTTTCGGGAATTCCGGACAAGCCGAAACCGCCTACAATCAAGGTCATTCCATCGGTAATCCCGACTATGGCTTCCTTGGCGTCTTTTACTCTTTTATCGATCATATTTACTGAATATTACTGTGCACTCCACCCTCCGTCTAAAGTAAATACCGATCCGGAGACTGTTGTGGCGTTTTCTGCTGATAAAAATACGGCAATTTCTCCTAATTTCTCCACCGGGACGAAACTTTTTACTGCCTGTTTCTTTAACATCACTTTTTCTACAACCTCATCTTCGCTCATCTGGTGGGTTTTTGCCTGATCTTTGATCTGGCCTTCAACTAAAGGAGTTTTTACGTAACCAGGACATATCGCATTGCAGGTAACATTAAATTCGGCTCCTTCTAAGGCCAGCACTTTCGTGAGTCCAATTACACCGTGCTTCGCAGTGACATATGCTGATTTAAATTCTGAAGCGCGGATCCCGTGAACCGAAGAAACATTAATTATTCTCCCGAACTGCTGATCTTTCATTTTTTTGAAAACGGCTCTGGAAGCATAAAATACAGCATTCATATTTAAAGCGATAATCTGCTGATACTTTTCCAGTGGGAAATCTTCAATTTTTGATACGTGCTGAATTCCAGCATTGTTTACGAGAATATCCACAGAACCCAATTCACTGTAAGCAAAATCCACGAGTTCCTGTACGCCTTCTGGAGTCATGAGATTGGAATTTTTGAAGCACGTTTTTACACCAAATTTACGTCCGATTTCTGCTGCGATCTCGGCGCCGTCTTCTTCCAAACCGTTGAAGACGATATTGTCGCCGTTTTTGGCAAACGCTTCCGCGATTCCCAAGCCGATGCCGCTTGTACTTCCTGTAATTAAAACATTCTTCGCCATTTTACAAAAATTTCAATAACTCTTCGTTCAGTTTTTCTGCCTGATCCAGCACGATTCCGTGGCGGGAATTTTCAATCACGACCATTTTTGCATTCTGCATTTTGTTGGTATATGATTTTTTATAATCCACTGAAGTATAATCCATATCGGAAGCAATAACTAATGTTTCGTGCGGAATCCCAGCGATTTTCTCGCCCAATCCCCAACTCATGAGTTTGCCGAAAGTTTTCAGATAAGCATCTTCATCGTTATTTACGATGCGCTGTTCAAATTCATCGCGCCATTCTTTTTGGTCATTTCCGGGAAACATTCCTGCCGAAATAGTTTTCGCCAATTTATTGAAGCCCTGCTCTTTAATTATTTTAGTTCGTTCCCCTAAAATATCAACTCCCGTATCTTTGGCACTGTTGAAATCCGGACCGGAATTTAAAATTACGAGTTTATCAACTTTCGCAGGATGCGAAATTGCCATTTGAAAGGCTACCGCACCACCCATCGAAAATCCGACAAAACTTGCTTTCGGTATATTGAGGAATTTCATCAGCTCGAAGATATCCTCCGTCATTATTTCTACACTCTGTTCCTTCGGAACTTTTTCTGAATTTCCGTGAGCCCGGAAATCGGGCGCAATCACCCTGCATTTGTGGGATAAGACCGGGATCTGTAAATCCCAGTCTTTTTTAGTCGATCCCAAACCGTGCAGAAGTATGACAGTATTGCCCGCTCCAGCATCGGAATAGTCGAGATCTATCCCATTAATGGTTTCTAAAGCCATCGGTGAAAAAATTTAATTATTTTTTTTGTTGAAGAAGTCGAACTGGTATCTGAATTCCAGAGAAACCAGTCTTTTGATGAATGGAGAACCTGCAAATTCGCGGATATCAGCATTAAGTAAATTGGTAACATTTGCCCCAATGGTCATCCCGTTACTGAAGTTATATCCGGCATTCATATCTACGGTAAATCCACCAAGCGCGCCGTAATTCCAAACTCTTGACGGTGCGTAATAGGAGTTTTCAACAATGTCGATGGTTCCGTTTCCGTCCAAATCCTGGGTTTTAGCCGCAGTAGAAGTTCCGGAGAAGAAATCGTAATCCTGTACCCATCTTCCGTAAAGACCACCGAAGAATTTCGGAGTTGTATAATTGAATCCTACTGTTAATTTATTTGCAGGTGTGTTGATTGGCAAGTCGGTATCCAAAACTTTCCCGTCTTTGTTACCATCGTTTGCCATATCGCTTTTATCCATTTTTCTTCCGAAATAGGAATAATTCACCACCCCTTTTAATGCGTCA
Source organism: Flavobacteriia bacterium (assembly GCA_015999765.1). Taxonomy (GTDB): domain Bacteria; phylum Bacteroidota; class Bacteroidia; order Flavobacteriales; family Weeksellaceae; genus Kaistella. Next base: position 348,857 of record JAECQR010000002.1, on the reverse strand, counting down.
TTGAAGTAATAACTCAATCCTAAATCCACTCCGTAAGTATCAACTTTTCCATAGTTGGAATACGTGAGCACAAAAGCGGGATTAGCTCCCGGAATTTGCGAAATGGGCTGATCTCCTCTATGCGTAACAGTTCTTCCGGCGGTTGCCAACTGGGTTAACGGGCTGATGAAATTTTCGGACATGTTATAATAAGCATTCGCATCGATGTAGAATTTTTTCTGAATTGAACCTTTGTAGCCTACTTCAAAAGAATTAATCGTTTCTACATCGAGCGGGTTGATTTTGGTACCGTCGGAAAGTGTAAATCCAAGACCGTTTCCTAAGATCAATCCACCAAAAAGATAACCTTCAAGGTTCATAATTGAAGGCACTGCCATACCTTTTCCATAAGTAAGTCTGAAAGTACCGTCACCCATTTTCTTGGTAATCGCCGCTTTAGGCAGAAGGTTTGTTCCGTAATAGTCGTGATTATCAACTCTTAAAGCAGCAAGGAATCCCCAACCGTCGATTTTATATTCTGTCTGGCCGTAAACACCCACTTGGTTTACATTAATCGGCCCGTCGAAATCGAGCATGTAAGTATTCTTGGTGAAAGCCATATCGCGCTGGAACTGCACACCACCAATTAAAGTAAATCCTCCCCAGGTATTGTTGTACTGACCTTCGGCCACAAATCTATTGGAATCATCCTTAAATCTGGAACCTCTTTTCAACGCTAAACCCGCTGTTGGCGATGCACCAAACCACTGTTCATCGTAAGATCTTTCTCTTGCCACCTGATCAGAAAATCCTGCATTGATAAATGACACATAATTCTGCGTTCTCTGGTTCATCGCGTAGGTATCGTCTGTATTACTCCACTGGTAATAGGAATTTAAGAAGAATCTCGGGTGAATGAATTTCAACTGAAGTTCGTCGATATTCCAGTCCTTAATTGCATTTCTTCCCGCACTTGTTACGCCAATATTGTTGTTGTTACTGTGACCGTAATATGCTACTAATTCCGATAGGGAACCAACTTTCATGTTAACCTGAGAATTGAATTTAGTGGAGTTAAAATCTCTGTCAAGGTCTAATTCACGATATCCTTTATTGTTTACATAAACAGAATCTGTGTAATCAAATTCAGTTCCCTGGGTATGTTCAAAAGCAAGTTTATAGGCTATTTTAGGACCGATTGCCTGTGCATGACGAATTCTGGAGGTTAAAACATTCTGGTTTCCGGCACCCAGCGCAATTGTTGTTCCCTGAGATTTGAAAGGATTTTTACTCAAAGTATTCACCAATCCGTTATGAGCGTTTGGTCCGTAAAGTGTTCCGTTAGGTCCGAGAAGGATTTCTACCCTTTCGATATCTTCTTTAATCACCGTACTGAAAACGCCAAAAGGCAATCCTGTAGCCACCAAAGTAGAAATTCTGTCATCCGTAATCTGAAGGTTTTTGGAATTAAATGCCGAATTGAATCCGCGGATATTAATACCTGTTCCTAAAACGCCGGCTCTCACAAAATCAACACCCTTCTGTCTTGCAGCCAATTCACCAACATTAAAACTTGTAAACTGCTGAATATCTTTTGCCGTGATGATATTTACTGTCGCAGGCACATCTACCACCTTCTGCAATTTTTTACTTGCAGAAACGGTAACCTCATCAATATCTCTCACCCTGGTGGTATCAACCTGTGCGCTTACAAACACCGCGCTTAATAATGATGCCAAAATAACTGACTTTTTCATAATTGGATTAATTTTTTATTGATACAATGATAAGAGATGTGCATTAAGAAAAATTAACACAAATGAAATTTTCAGGGTGTGACTTAAAACTAAACAGCCTTTGGAAGAAATAATAAAACTAAAAATTCACCATTTAGATGGTTATTTCCGCAAATAGGACTTAAAAAAAACTTTGAGTTCAGGCAGGTTTTTAGAGAGGATTTTCACGTTTTTTTCGATGAATTCTCTGTTGTGATCCGTGATGTCAACATCAGCCAGACTTTCAGAAATATTGCTGAATAATTTTTCTTCAGAAATTTTATTCTCCAGAAAAGCAGCGACCGAAAACGCCCATAGGATATTGGGAACATAATTTACAGAACCTTTTCTGGTAAGTTCTTTTTCTGTGAGTGAATATTTTTTGTCCAGTTGAAGTATTGCTGCATAATTCTCGTTGTTAAGTAATGCTGTAAAATACGATGTGAAGAAATGATGCCAGCGAAGTTTCAGAATTTCAGTTTCGTATTTCTGCAGGAAATAGATGGCGATATTTTCAGCTTTTCGGCTTAAGTTAAGCTCATTTAATGCACGAAGATAATAGGAAATGTAGATAATTTTCTGAAGATCGTTGTGGGTATTTTCGTAAATTGATCGGTAATCTTCAAGAAGATTCAACGCTTTTTTTTGCTGATCTAAACGCAGATATATCGATACCAAATTGTTGATGTACATTAAAGTATCCTCATTCAACTGGCGTATAGAAAGTTTACCATAATAAACCGCCGCTTCAAAATCCCGCTGTTTCGAATGCAGCAAAACCCGGCTCGAATAATAATTGTAGAGCAGCCGCCGGCAATAAAGCGTTCCTTTGTTAAAAAATCCGTCAATTTTATCGAAAATCTGCTGCAACTTCTCCAAATTTCCGGTATTATTATACATAAAAGCGAGAAGAATAAATGCTTTGTAACGGTTATTACCATTGATATTTTTGGATGCGAAAACCTTGTGCAGCCATTTTTCCCAATAGGCGGAGCTGTTCTCACTTTTGGTAAACTGATCGGTGATTTCGGTAGTCGCCTGATAAAGTTTTTCCTGAATTTCGTTTGCCCGCACATATACTTCTTTCCACTTCTCCAGAAAATCCAAAATAATTACGTGATCATCATAGCGCATCCTGATGAGCAGGTAGGAACGGTAATCCCTCAAAATCCGGTATAAAATCTGAAAATTAAAAGTAATCTCCCGGTAATTTTTCACATAATCCAATACCGCTTTTTCCTCCTCAGAAGTCACCAGGTCCAGCGCAAGTTTTTTGTCGAAATCCAGCAACCAATCTGCTACTTTATCTACATCACGAAGGCTGAGTCTATGCTCAGCCCAGGTTTTTATGTGATGGTATTTTCTTTTGTCGATATCGGGATCGAAAGGCGATTCCTGTTCAGGATTCAATGAATTATCGACCAAATTCTGGAAAACATTGCGCTTCTCAGCATCCTGAAAATTAGCCAGGCTCTGTAAATATCGTGCTTCGTGAGGCAGCAGCGCTTTGCTGAATTCTTCAAAAACTTTAAGCTTTGGTTTCATTTATTTACTGTTCACAAATGCTTTAATTTCCTTATTTACTTCAGTAGGTTTTTCGAACTGAAGAAAATGTCCGGCTTCATCAATCATAACTACCTTACTATTTTTCACCAGAATCTTAGCATCCTCCGCCACATGATCGATCGTTATTAACGGATGCAGATATTTATTGGGAATCAGCATGTCATTTTTGGCGAAAAGAAACAGAGTTGTTGTTTTAATGTTAGACAAATCAGCAGTTACAGTATCATCTAGCATTCCCTTTACGCTTTTTTCAGTAGCCAGCGCATGTAAACCAAAATCCGATGCATGAATGATATTTTTCCGGTCCATAATCATTTTTTCTGCTTCCTTTGGCATTTTAAAAAAATTAAGGCTGTAATTTCTTTCGATCTGCCCTGGAGTTGTCGCCATAATCGTCTGTTGTTTCATTACCATCTTCATTGCGTTCCCTTCAAACTCAGTGAATTTTTCAATACCGGCTGGCGCCACAAGAATCAGTTTATTGAGGTTATCCGGATACTTGGCGGCAAACTTTATTGCAGCCTGTCCGCCCATTGAATGACCAATTAAGGTAAAATTTGTGATTTTTAGTTCCTCTGTAAACTGTCTGATGATCTCAGAAAAATAAGTTGCGGTTAAAGCGTCAGCATTTTTAAAAGATTTTCCGTACCCTGGCAAATCGATGGCGATGCAGGTGAAATCTTTTTTGAGTTCTTTAATATTTCTGGACCACGCGTCGGCATTGCTGCTTAAACCGTGCACAAACAGAAGTGTTTTATTTCCCGTTCCCTCCTTTACATAAGCAATATCGCCTTCTTTAAGCTTTAAAAATTTAGTCGGGAAGTAATATTGCTGAAGCGTTTCTTTCATTGATTTGGTGTTTTGTGCAGAAATACTCAGAAAAAATAGACAAATAACGAGAATAAGAATTTTTTTCATATCAGAAACCGATTTTTTGTTTTGTTTGAAGATATATTCTCGTAAGATCCTTTCGGGAAATTTTCCCGAAACCTGTTACCGGAAATTCCTCCAGCAACACAAACTCTTTGGGTTGTTTAAACCTTGCAAGCTTGTCTTTAAGAAATTCCCGAAGCTCTACTTCACTAGTTTCCTTAACTGTTTTCAAAAAGGCAACTCCTTTTGCTCCCCAGATTTCATCACTCACGGGAATAATTATTGCCCGCGCGACAGCCGGATGTAGGTGTAGCACCTTTTCAACTTCCTGCGGGAAAATGTTTTCGCCCCCGGAAATGTACATATCGTCCATTCGTCCCATTAAGTAAAAGAATCCTTCACTATCCCGACATGCTAAATCGCCGGTGTGGAACCAGGAATTCTTAATTTTGTCCTGCGTCGCCACCGAATTATTCCAATACCCGGGCGTTACAATTTCTCCTTTAATTTTAAGTTCGCCCATTTCGCCATGCGGCAGAGAATTTCCCTTTTTATCGACAACATCCAAATGAACATAAAAATTAGGTTTCCCGATGGAATTTGGCTTAGTTAAAATAAAATCCTGATGCAGCGACGTGATACTTGGCCCGGCTTCTGTTAAGCCATAACCCGGCCGTATATCAACATTTTTCTCATATTTCCATTGCTCGATTATTTCTTTGCTGATGGCTTCTCCACCCGAAATAATGTACCGTAAATGAGAAAAATCTGCAGTATGGAAACTTGCATATTTCGTAATCATCTGAAGCACCGTAGGAAGCCCCATCAACAAGGTGATTTTTTCCTTTTCCAGATGATAAATTACCTTTTGCGCGTTGAATTTGCTCAACATCACAATTTTTCCACCGTTGTGAAGAATGGGCGTAAGAAAAACATTCCATCCCGAGGTGTGGTATGGCGGCAGGATACTCAGTGTGATATCTGCGGCGGTAATTCCCAGCTGCATGGTGGTGTTGAGGCTGTTCCAGAACAACATTTTGTTGGTATAAAGTACGCCCTTCGGAGTAGAAGTTGTGCCAGATGTATAAAAAAGGAAGATTGGAGATTCCGCGTTAATCAAGAATGCAGATGCTGAATGACTTTCTTTACAGTTCTTAACATCATCATTAAAATCTGCAAGTTTCACCGAAGTAAAAGAATCTTTGGACAGGGATAACAAATGCTCAAAAAACTCAGAGTAAATCACCAGTGAGGGTTCGCAATCTTTCAGCTGGTCATGAATTTCGCTGCTCGAAAGTTTGTAATTGAGCGGAACAAGAATTAAACCGAGCCGCTGACATGCAGAAAAAAGCGCGATAAGAAACGGCGAATGCTCCATGATCACAACAATTCTGTCGCCTTCTTTCTGGTGCTCTTTCAGAAAAGAAACAATAGCGTTAGATTTCTGGTGAAGATCGAGATAAGTAAAATCTTCACCTGTCTCCAAATCAGAAACTGCAATTTTCTTCGGCTGATAATCTGCCCATTTCGAGATCCAATCTAAGTCATTCATTACCCAGTCACTTTATTTTTGTTAAATGTATGCAAAATTACTGCGACCAGTACAGAAGAAGCAATCGCTATCGCCGCAGAAACTCCGGGATTTCCCACACTGCCCTGCATGTATGGCGTTAATTTCAGGTAGAAAATCCCAAAATGAACTACAATTGCTACTACCGACGCAGCAAAAACCGTTGACGATTTTACCTTCTTCAAAAATGTTCCGAAGAGCACAGGAACAAACGCGGCGGCAAAATATCCGTAAACGCCCATCTGCCCGAAAATCCCTACACTTAGGTTAGGCTCTTTGATCTGGTTCCAGCTGAAATAGAAACTTACAGCCGCCAGCAAAACGATAACCATTTTATTAATGATTAAACCATTATTCGTGACTTTTTCTCCGAAGATAGGTTCCAAAATATCAGAAGTTACAGTGATTGATAGCGACTGAATTAGTCCTTCGAGCGTTGATAAGCCTGCAGAAATTAATCCCACGACCACTAAAATTCCAGCAGCGACAGAAAATCTTTTCACCACGTAAACCGGAATTATTTCATCCATTTTCATTTTGCTGCCATCCACCGTTAAATCCGGGAACATAATTCTTGCATAAAGTCCCGCGATAACGATTAGGAAGAAAATGGCCATTGAACCGATGGCGAAAAAGAGGTAAGAATTTACTTTTTCCGGATTTTTAAGCATCAGAGATTTTGTCATAATGTGCGGCTGGCAAACAATCGCAACACCCACAATCGCCTGACAGATTACAACTTCGAAGAAATCACGGTAGAGCGGACTGGATTCATTGAAAGTTTTTGTAAGATTCGGATCGACCGCATTGAGTTTTTCTGCGAAATCGCTGATTCCACCTTCAAACAGATCTATGCCTGAAAAAATCATCATCAATGCAACAATAATCATAATCAGTGCCTGGATGGTATTGGTGTAAAGCATTGAATTGGCACCGCCAAACATCATGTAACCAAACACAAAAACTGTAATTGCAAGCAACACATAAAACGGATCGGTATCAAGGGATTTCGAAATGACCTGAGTTAAACCGACATTAATAAGGACAATGAAAGTAATGAGCAACAATGCAATTACAGCAAAGAAAAACTGGTAAGACTTATTATTGAAACGGTTCCCAATCCATTGTGACAGGGTGTTTGCCTTTACCGATTTTCCATATTTTGCAAAACCTTTGGTGAAAAATATTAATGATGCAAATGCAGCGATAGGCAGCACAACTGCCATTGAAATAATTCCCGACACGCCATAAAGCGCAATAAACCCAGGGTTAATGACGAAGGTAGCAGCACTCGTCATGGATGCAGCTAAGGAAAGCCCGACGATCCACGACGGAAACCCTATGTTTCCTACTGCATAATCGTTGATGGTCTTGGCCTTCAGCGCTCCGCGGATTACGAAGAATAGGATTATAACTGCATAAACAGCCAATACGATACTGATGTAAAATGGCCACTGATTTTCCTGGTTCATGTTAATTAGATTTGATACACAAAAAAACTGATAAAATTTTCAGTACAATCTCTATAATCCAAAAACAAAAGTATGACTTAAAACTTAAAACAGGGTTAATGTGGAAAAAAATCGCATTAATAAAGTAGATACAGCATGTACGACTCATCAATCATACATTTTTTAAAATATTAATAATGAAAGATTTGCAGAATAGAAAAAATATAGTATTTTTGCAACCTGTTAATCAACCTCTGACGAAGGACGTGAATGTTGCTTAGCTTGACAAAACAAATTTTTTTTATAAAAAATGGATTTAGTAAAATACGTACAAGATAAGTACATTACGAAAAACGAATTCCCAGAATTCAAAGCCGGTGACACCATCACTGTGTATTACGAAATTAAAGAAGGTGCTAAAACAAGAACTCAGTTCTTCAAAGGAACTGTAATTCAGTTGAGAGGAACAGGCCTTACCAAAACATTTACCATCAGAAAAATGAGTGGTGATGTAGGTGTAGAAAGAGTTTTCCCAATTAATTTACCAGCACTTCAGAAAATTGAGGTTGACAGAAGAGGTAAAGTGAAAAGAGCAAGAATTTACTATTTCCGTAACCTTAGAGGTAAAAAAGCGAGAATTAAAGACGCTGCTTACAAAAAGTAATTCAGACAACAATAATAAGAAAGCCCATCAGATTTATCTGGTGGGTTTTTTATTTGTTTACTGATTTACACTATAAGATTTGCACGTGGCGCATAATTAACATTTAAAACATAATTATCCAATAAAAAACCGCCTTACCAAGAAGCAAGACGGTTAATAAACAGAAATTATTAATTATTTTCTGATCATCAGTTTAGACGAATAATTTACTCCCAAACCTGACACTTTTACTACATATACTCCGTTTAAAAGAGCCTGCGTATTTACAGCATCGGTTCCTGAAATTTTCTGGCTGGAAACTAATTTTCCTGTAGCATCGAAAATCTCAACATTCAATTTACCTAAAGTGTTCTGTGCAGACTTCAGGAAGAATTCGTTCTTCGCTGGATTTGGATAAATGCTTAATGCCTTACCTGCATTTACATCGCTTGTTGCAAGTACACATTCTGCAGGCACATCAAAACTTTCAACCTGATCGTTGATATTTGTTTTTGCTCCCGCAGATGCATTTACACCCAAACCTCTTCTTGCAAAGACATCCCAAATCATACATTTATCGGCACCACCGGTGGTTGCTAAGTCTGCAGCCAAAATAGCATCTCTGCCGCTCACAAAAGTTGGGCTACATTCCTGAAGCTTCAAGCCGTCGGTTACAAGCTGCAGAACTTTTGTACTTCCATTCGCAGTATTCGCCATAACGTCTGCTGAATAACCATATTTCTCAACGTATTTCCAATGCAGATCCCACAGCATTGAGGCCCAAATGAAACCTATCGAGTGTACATTCGGTACAAGCTGGCCGCTTGTATTGGTATATTCCATTCCGTTGGTATCGCCATATGCGTAGTTATTGATTCCAAAATCCGGTGAATATTGTGCAGGTCTGATTCCCAGGCCATTTACATCTTCGGTGATGGCGTAAGTTCCAATACCTCTTGGCACGGAAGCATTATCGTTAGGTCTGTTGGTGAGCATCAAAGCGAAAAAATCGGACCAACCTTCTCCCATTTGCTCCTTCGAGCTTGATGAAGACAGGCATGAATATCCGTTTCCGGTGTTTCTGTTAGAGATTCCGTGGCCATATTCGTGAATTACGATTCCGTTATCGAAACTTCCGTCTCTGATTTTTTGTGTTGTTGGGTCGTATTTCAAGGTTATATTTACAGTTTTTGTGGCCAGTAGATTTTTCATGTAAACTCCTTCTGAATTTTCAATCAATACTGAAGGAATGGTAATTGTAGCATCTACACCTGCCATTCCCGCTGTAGGAGTAGAAGTTGGCAAACTGTAAATAATTGCTGCTACTGCTCCAGCGTTCTGTGCATTTTTCACCTTAACTACGAAATCACAAGAACCTCTTTCAATCAATCCAATAAGTCCGGTTAAGGATCCTGCAGGAAGTGCGGTACATGCATCAAGAACCGGCGACAATTTTACATCAGCTGTAACTCCCGTTGGAGTAAGGGCAGGACCGAAAGTGGTCGAAATATAATTTTGAACTTCTCTCCCAACTGCTTCGGGAGGGGAATTATAAAAAACACGCTCCAGAACGGAAGGATTCCAAAGGTACATCTGCATTCTTGGTCTGGAACCATCGATAGGTGTTGCGAAATTTGCATTATCGGTACCGCCACCATCCTGTGACTCTGCCTGAACATAATCATTTTGTGCTCCACCTTTACCATAGTTCCATGCCTGGAAATTCCTAGCAGTTTCTGTAAATCCTAAACGGTAAAAAATATCGTGAATTTTATTGTTTACATAAAATAAATTAGTGGTAGAAGCATTCAGGTTTCCTGGTGTATTATTTACAATGAAAGGAAAATCAAAAACCCGTCCCGCTCCTCCTTCTGCATATGACCCGGGAGAATTGGTGTTATTTTTATCGTCATAAGCCATTACGTTATTCCCTCTTGTAGTAGTGAAGTTCCCTGCGTAAGTTCCGCCGGGAATCGTGTGCCATCCTTCTGGTGAAGCATCTGCAAACCATGGATTTGAAACCAGAGATCTGCCACCATGGCTCGGACTTTCCACAGGCAACGCGAACACTCTGTAGCTTGCATCTAACGGCGCCAGAGCGGCATCTGCTTTTGCACTTTGAGCGAAATCGCTTGAAAACCCTTCGGGGTTATGCGCTGCATAATCGTGGTGATAAGCATCATGATTGAAGGTGCAGGAAAGCGTAAGGTTTACTTTGCTTAAAATTTCGCCTGTGCGGGCATCTGCAAGAATATCCCAGTAGTTGGAGGTGCCTTTTTCTTCAAAAATATACTCGTGACATAATCTGAGGTCATTATTTTCTGTCTGAAAGTAAATCAAACGGCTTTTTACGAAAGGGACGTCCAAATCTGCATCCTTGATTCCGATAACCTGATAACTTGTGCTGTTTTTAAGGCCTAAATTCTGTGCAACATTTGCAAAAACCGATTTGCTGCTCCCGGCTTCAGTGGGCTGGCTTGCATTGGCATAGTTTTTTGCAAAACTGTCATTAAAAAAACTGATTTTCTGGTCTTTTACCAACGCCGTGCCTACTGCATTATATACGGGAATTCCTTGGTAAGACTGTTGGATTTTTACGACATCAGACTTCATGGATTTCGAAAAATCGTGATTGATGATCTCGAAATTTTTAAGATCGGCTTTCATGAATGTATTCTTCGACGAAAGATGATCTTGAATAAGGGACTTAAAGTCCTGCGCATCCACACTTCCGAAAGAAAACATCAAAAATACCGCGGCAATTTTAAAGGGTAAATTTCTATTCTTCATATATTTTCATTAATTGACTTCGAAAATATAAAAAAAATCAATATGTTTTACATTTTTTTCATAAAAAAACGCCTCCGGTTGTGGAGGCGTAATTTATTAAGATTTAGAAAGGATTAGTTACCACCTTCCATTTTCTTTTTCAATTCTGCTAAAACATCTAAATCACCTAGAGTTGATTTTTCTTCGTTGCTTGAAGATCCCATTGGTTTGTTAGATGAAGAAGATTCTCTCACGTTTTTCTTTTCTTCGTCTCTGAAGATTCCTGTGTGAGATACTACTACTCTCTTGAATTCTTTGTTGAATTCGATTACTTTGAACTGTGCATCTTCACCTTTCTTGATTTTAGAACCGTCTTCTTTTTCTAATAATCTTGATGGGCAGAACGCTTCAACTTCAGCGTCTTCGAACTGAACCTGTGCTCCTTTATCGAAAACTTCAGTAGCTTTTCCTGCGTGTACAGTACCTTCAGCATATTTAGTTTCGAATTTATCCCAAGGATTTTCAAGAAGTTGTTTGTGGCCTAAAGAAAGTCTTCTTGCAGCTGTATCCAATTCTAAAACGATTACGTCTAATTTATCGCCAACCGCACAGAATTCTGATGGGTGCTTGATTTTCTTAGTCCAAGAAAGATCAGAGATGTAGATCAATCCGTCGATACCTTCTTCCAATTCAACAAACACACCGAAATTAGTAAAGTTTCTTACTGTTCCAACGTGCTTAGAACCTACTGGATATTTAGATTCGATATTTGACCAAGGATCCTGGCTAAGCTGCTTCATACCTAAAGAGATTTTTCTGTCTTCTCTGTCAAGTGTTAAAACTTCTGCTTCTACCTCGTCACCTACTTTTACGAAATCTCCTGCGCTTCTCAAATGAGTAGACCAAGACATTTCAGAAACGTGAATTAATCCTTCTACACCTGGAGCAACCTCTACGAATGCACCATAGTCAGCAAGAACCACTACTTTTCCTTTAACTCTGTCACCAACTTTCATGTCAGCAGAAAGAGCATCCCAAGGATGAGCTTCCAATTGCTTCATACCTAACTGGATTCTTGTTTTCTCGTCATCAAAATCAAGGATTACCACTTTTACAGTTTCACCGTCTGAAAGGATTTCAGATGGGTGGTTTACTCTAGACCAAGAAAGGTCGGTAATGTGGATCAATCCATCAACACCACCTAAGTCTACGAACACCCCGTAAGAAGTAATATTTTTAACAGTTCCTTCAAGAACCTGTCCTTTTTCTAACTGACCGATGATTTCTCTCTTCTGACCTTCAAGATCTGCTTCGATAAGCGCTTTGTGAGATACAACAACGTTTTTGAATTCTGGGTTGATTTTCACAACTTTGAACTCCATTGTTTTACCAACGAACTGATCGTAATCTTTAATAGGCTTCACATCGATTTGAGAACCTGGTAAAAATGCTTCGATACCGTGAACGTCAACGATCATACCGCCTTTAGTTCTTGATTTAACGAAACCGTTAACGATTTCCCCAGTTTCGTGAAGTTCGTTTACTCTGTCCCAAGCTTTAAGAGTTCTTGCTTTTTTATGAGAAAGCTGTAACTGTCCGGATTTGTCTTCTCTTCTGTCAACCATTACCTCTACTTCATCACCAACTTTCAAACCTTGGTTGTAACGGAATTCGTTAAGAGAAATAACACCTTCAGATTTGAAGTTGATGTCAACAATCGCTTCTTTGTCGGTAAGTCTTACAACTTTTCCTACAAGTACGTCGTTGTCCTGAAGGTTATTAAGAGAGCCATTGTAGATTTCCTCTAAATCGCTTTTCTCTTTTCTAGCATCAGCATCTAATCCTGATTCGAAAGAATCCCAATCAAATTGTTCTGGTGCTACGTTTTGGTTTAATAAAACCTCTGCTGAATTTGTCTCTTTTGACATTTTCTAAAAATTTTGTATTCCTTCTCTTTCACTGCTTGGCTAAATGTGGTTCGTGAAAAATACGGAAGATGTTAGTTTTGAATATTTTAACTTGGCCAAATGCTCCCACAAAAAGTGGTGCAAAATTAAGAAATTATTTGATAATCACAACACTTACAGCTACTAAAATTGATAATATTAAGGGTCTGCATTTTTTAGCAATGCGCAATTCTTTTACCTTTGCAAAATGAATTTAGAATCAATCTATCAAAAACTGCAGATTCAGGACATGAATCAAATGCAGAAATCTACCTATACCGCGACTGAAAACGAGAACGATGTAATCCTCTTATCTCCCACAGGATCAGGGAAAACACTGGCTTTCCTGTTACCTGTACTTAGAAATCTGCAGAAAGATGTTTCAGGAATTCAGGCAATGATATTAGTTCCCGCCCGCGAACTGGCTTTGCAGATTGAGCAGGTTTTTAAATCTATGGGAACAGATTTCAAAATATCAATTTGCTATGGCGGACACGATAAAAAGATTGAAATCAATAACTTCAGGGAAGCACCTGCTTTATTAATTGGAACGCCGGGAAGAATTGCTTACCATTTAAGGAATAATAATTTCGATTCTTCCACCATTAAAACTTTGGTTTTAGACGAATTCGACAAAGCACTTGAACTTGGCTTTGAAGAAGACATGAATTTCATTATTGAGGAATTAGAAAACTGTACCCAGCGAATCCTTACTTCCGCCACAGCGATGGATAAAATCCCTGATTTTGTCGGATTAAAGACTGAAAAAACAATTAATTTCCTCAAAATTCACGATTCCAAACCTGATATTCAGCTGAGAAAAGTGATGACAACTGCTGAAGAAAAATTAGATACCTTATTTCACCTTATCTGTAAAATCGGAAACAAAAGAACACTGATATTCTGCAATCACCGTGACGCTGTGGACCGGATTTCCGAGCTTTTAAGAGAAAAAGGAATCGACCGCGAAACTTTCCACGGCGGAATGGAACAGGACGAAAGAGAACGCGCACTGCTGAAATTCAGAAATGATTCCGCAAGAATTTTGATCACTACCGATTTAGCTTCACGTGGACTGGATGTTCCTGAAGTTGAATCGATTGTTCATTACCAGTTACCGCCAAAAGAAGATGCTTTTATCCACAGAAACGGCCGAACCGCAAGAATGAATGCAAAAGGTTTTGCCTATTTAATAATGACTGAGGATGAAAATTTCCCTTTTATTAAAAACAACACGCCGGAAGAAAACGTTTCAGAAAGCAACAGAGTTCCGGGAAAAACACCTTTTCAGACCGTTTACATCAGCGCCGGAAAAAAAGACAAAGTGAACAAAGTAGATATTGTTGGTTACCTCATTAAAAAAGGTGAACTTGAAAAAAGCGATATCGGTTTGATTGAAGTAAAAGACACGACGTCTTATGTTGCAGTTGACCGTAAAAAAGTAAAAGATTTACTGAAAAAATTAGCAAACGAAAAGTTAAAAGGAAAAAAAGTAAAAATGGAGGTTGCGTATTAACATTCTATCGCGAAAATTTTTAACTTTACAACGAGACATTTCCTTTTCTTATGAAACTCAACTTACCTGATAAACTTTATTATTCAATTGGCGAAGTAGCCAAAGCTTTCAATGTAAACGCTTCATTGATAAGATATTGGGAGCAGGAATTCCCCATCATCAAGCCTAAAAAAAACAAAAAAGGAAACCGTTATTTTACTCCTGAAGACCTGAAAAACCTCCAGATTATTTATCATTTGGTTAAGGAAAAAGGTTACACGCTGGACGGCGCCAGGATTGCGCTCACAACCAATTCAAAAATTTCTGAGACGATCAGCATGATCGACCGACTGGAGTTTGTTAAAGCAGAACTTCAGAAACTCAAAGACTCGCTGGTTGACAAACCTGTAGAATAAAAAAGGGTGATTTCCTCATCTATTAAATAGTCATTTCATTATAACAGATAGGTGTTTTTCCCATCATTAAAGGGGTGTTTTCATCGTTCCAAAAGGGTGTTTTCGCTGTAACTCTTGGGTAATATTCATTTTATGTTTGCATAAAAGAATCTACCATGCGTTTACCTCTACAAATTTCGGCAGCAAAAAATTATTTTTTCGGCCTGGCCACCTCCGGTGCAATAATGATGGGTGGGCTATTTTATTTCAATCCGGATGATCAAGATCCTGATGTTCCGAATTCTTTGGAAACTGTAAAATATTCAGAACCCGAGAAGAGGATCCTTAATGAGTTCGATCCAAATGCGTTAACAGATAATGAATGGAAAAATTTAGGATTCTCAGAAAGACAGGTCGCTACAATCCTGAAATACAAAAATGTTGTGGGCGGCAAATTCACGTCAAAAGAACAACTGAAAAAGTGTTACTCTATTTCTGAGGAAAAATTTGCGGAACTTGAACCCTATATTTTACTTCCCGAAAAATCTTCTTCAACCTCGTATAGAGGGTTTAAAAGTTATCCTTCGCAAAATGGAGCTAATTACCAATACAAAACTTTTGAGAAAAAGACGCTGAAAATTCCGGGAAAATTTAATCCCGATCACTTTAGTACATACGATTTTGTGAAAATGGGTTTCACCGAGAATCAGGCTAATTCAATTATTAAGTACAGAAATTATCTTGGCGGCAGTTTCATCAGTAAAGAAAAATTTAAAGACTGCTTTATCTTCAGCGAAGAAAATTACCAGAAAATGGAACCTTATCTTTTGCTTCCCCAGAAAACACCGGAAAACTTTGAGGTGAAAAATATTTATGCCACAAAAAAAGCTGACAAGCAGAATTTTTCTTATGAAAATTTTGATCCTAATCTAACGGACCTTGAGGGCTGGAGAAAAGTTGGATTCTCCGAAAAACAGGCGCAGGTGATCATCAATTACAGAGACCGAAACTTGAAAGGCAGTTTTAAAAATCTTGAAGACATTGCAAGATGCTTTGTAATTTCAGAAGAAAAATTTGAAGAAATGAAACCTTTCATCGTATTAAATCCTGAAAATTTTAAGACGACATCGACGTTTAAGAATTCAAATTCTGTAGCTGCCAAAACTGCTGATCCGGATATAAAAACAGACTTTTCGAAAATCGATGTTAACCAGATTACATTTAACCAGCTTCTGGAATTCGGTTTTGATGAAAAAAGTGCCGCCATGATGCTGAGTTACCGCAAAAAACTCGGTGGATTTGCTAACAGACAACAGATTGTTGACACTTATGATATTGATAAGAATTTAGCCCAAAAACTCATTGAAACTGCCCATCTAGATGTTTCTAAGATAGCCAAGTACACTTTGGCTGATGCACCGGAAGAATGGCTGAAAACTCATCCGTATTTCAAATATTCTGCGGATAAAATTATTTACCACAGAATTACTGTTCGCGATGACAAAAAGATTTGGAAACTTCTGAAGACAAAACCGGAATACGAAGCAAGAATGAAATTGTACCTAAGATAGTTCGCAAAGAATTACAAAAAAACTCCTCAAAAAAATAATGAGGAGTTTTAATATAGGTTATTGAAAATATTATTGTTTGATGAATTTCAAAGTGAACTCATCAATTTTCAAAAGGTATACACCAGATTTCAAATTTCCAACATCCAGAGCGTTGGTGTTTTTGAATGGCTGATTTTTCACGTTCAAAAGTTTTCCAGATAAATCTATCACAGAAATCTGCTTCACGTTCTGAAGTTGATTTCCTTTAATATACAACGTGCTTCCAACAACAGGATTCGGGTAAACTGAATATGGTGCTGAACTATTGGCGTTTACAGAATTGGTGGCTAAACTTCCCAGATCTTCACAATAATCAGTCGGCTTAATTTGCCATTCAGACAGCGTAAAAGTTGAATTAGGCTGATTTACCGCTGCAGACCTGTATAGGGAAACATCCCCGAGCGTTTCATAATTATTAAGATATGAGGTACCAATTGCATCTACTGTGGTAGAAGCGTATCTGAGTTCGAGATATTGACTTCCGGAGTAAGTTAGCTGGGGAGCAGCAGTTACAAATCTTGCCTCCTCATTAGTAATACAGCTGAAATTAGCGTTAGGATTCAGTACCACAAAGGTTTCGTTATCCTGCACCATTCCTTCCAGTTCATAAGGATCAGGAAAATAGTAGTTACCTGCGCTACTGTTATAAAACTGAACGCTAAGCCTGTACTTATTTAAATTAACCGGATGACCAGTTTTATTGGTAATTTCTATCGCCTTATTAGTTAAGTTTCCCTCCAGATATTTGGTAATCATTAAATCTTTAGCATAGATATCATTTGCCAGTGTTGTAACAGTAATCAGATTACTGTCCGGAGATTCCAGATACCCGTTATCATAAGCCTTTACTGTAAAATTATACGGCGCTGATGGCTCCAGATGATCAATTGTAATGCTTGTGTTTTTTGAAGTGGCAACTAAAACACTGTTCTGATATATCTTATAACTAAGCAAATCACTATCGGCCGGTGCTGTCCATGATAAATTCACAAAATAAGCACTGGTTTGCTGAACATTTAAATTTACTGGTGCCTGAGGAGCGCTGCCATCTGGTGTTTGCGTCCAAATTACATTTACCCATTCGGGATGATCAATAAACGGATTGCGGTTTTTCTGTATCGAGTAAACAGCATTATTCCTGTCTATTTCTTTCTGTGAAACCGGATCCTGGTTATGCCATTGCAGAAGCAGGTTAATATACCAGCTTTCAAAAGCTTTTTCCTCGGTACCATCAAGTGGGCTTCTGTCGTTTGCCGCTGAAGTACCGTTAAAATAATTAAACGAGCTTAACTTCCCCTCATATCTTACCGAAAAGTAAAGAAGGCTTCTTGCGACATCTCCTTTGAATTCATCAATCGGCTCATATACTCTTCCCGTATATCCCGATCCCGGGGTACCGTTATTGCTTATTTTGGATCCGTTTGTAAATGTGTAATGGTTTGTACTGCCCGCTTTACCATAAGGATAATTGCTCCGCAGCTGATTAATTCTTGCATCCGTAGGAATCACGTAAAACATATCAGAATACATCGGGTAATTACTGTTGAATGTACTTTGGGGCATCATATGCTCTCTGTTCCATCCCTGCCCTTCAGCATTTGCGGAGCCAATAATGTTAGCTGTCGTATATTCATAGGCATCCGGACCATCTGGTTTTTCCGAATAAATATCCAGAAGGATGGTGGTATTACTTGCGTTGTGGTCGTAATAGCGGTCTAAATCGGTCTGATTATAAAATGCAGTTAAATCCCCATAGTGCCAGTTAATGTTTTTAGCCGAGATAATTTCGTGCAGTTTTGTCTTAAGAGCGTAACCGCTGAGTGAGGATGCTCCCTCATAATAGCCAGCGGGAATCTGAGCAAAACTTAAAACTGGTATAAAGAGAGACAGAAATAAAAGTCTTTTCATAGATATTATATTAAAGGGTGCTAATTTACGGATTTAACTTGCGTTAAATGAGGAATTAAAGGTAATTTAAAAAATATATTTTCAGACTTAACCATTTTAATTATCTTTGAAAACAAATACTATATATGAATACTGAGACTTTACACAACCTTAATATGATTGCAGAAACTGCTAAGGAATTCGCAGAAAAAAATATCCGCCCGAACATTATGGACTGGGACGAAAGCCAGACTTTTCCGGTAGAACTTTTCCACAAAATGGGCGAAATGGGCTTTATGGGAATTGTGATTCCAGAAGAATATGGCGGTTCCGGAATGGGGTATCATGAATATGTAACTATTTTAGATGAAATCTCTCAGGTAGACCCTTCAATAGGTCTTTCGCTTGCAGCTCACAACTCACTTTGCACAAATCATATTTATGAATTCGGAAACGAAGAGCAGCGCCACAAATGGCTTCCGCAGCTTGCATCTGGTAAAGTAATCGGTGCATGGGGATTAACTGAACACAATACAGGATCCGATTCCGGCGGAATGAGTACCACCGCGGTTAAAGACGGTGACGAATGGGTTTTAAACGGTGCAAAAAACTTTATCACCCACGCGATCTCCGGAGACATTGCTGTAGTAATGACAAGAACCGGTGAGAAAGGTGCGAAAAATAATTCAACAGCATTTGTTTTAGAAAAAGGAATGCCCGGTTTTTCGTCAGGAAAAAAAGAAAATAAATTAGGCATGCGTGCTTCTGAAACCGCAGAATTAATTTTCGATAATGTGAGAGTCCCTGATGCAAACAGATTGGGCGAAGTTGGTTCAGGCTTCAAACAGGCCATGAAAATTTTAGATGGCGGACGAATCTCGATTGCAGCCTTAAGTTTAGGAATTGCACGTGGAGCTTACAAAGCCGCGTTAAAATATTCACTGGAAAGACACCAGTTCGGGAAAGCGATTAACCAGTTTCAGGCAATTAATTTCATGCTCGCAGATATGGCGACAGAAATTGACGCTTCCGAACTGCTTATTCAGCGTGCTGCAACGCTTAAAAATGCTAAAAAACCGATGACTAAAGAAGGAGCAATGGCAAAACTTTATTCGTCTGAAGCCTGCGTAAGAATCGCAAACAATGGCGTACAGATTTTTGGAGGTTATGGTTATACCAAAGATTTCCCGGCGGAGAAATTTTACAGAGATGCAAAATTATGTACGATTGGCGAAGGAACCTCAGAAATCCAGAAGTTGGTAATCGGAAGAGAAATCTCCAAATAATTATCAGATACAAAACGTTAAAAAGCATCCAAAATGGATGCTTTTTACTTTGAAGCTTGCTATACCCCAAAATTCAGTCTGGGTTTTGAAATTTTAATTTTTATATTTGTTCAAATTAATTAGTAAATGGATAAAATTGATGCACTGAACCAAGTGGCAGAATTTCACAAAACCTTCAATGCTCCTGTTTTAGATCAACCCCAAATTCCTTCCAGGGAACGCTGCGAGTTAAGAATTTCTCTGCTGCAGGAGGAATTAAATGAGTTAAAAGACGCCATCACAGACAACAATATTGTAGAAATCGCTGACGCACTTTGTGATCTGCAGTATGTTTTGAGTGGTGCTGTTTTAGAATTCGGTTTAGGTGAAAAGTTTGTCGAACTGTTTAACGAAGTTCAGCGCTCTAACATGTCTAAAGCGTGTGCAAATCAGCAGGAAGCCGATGAAACCATTGCATTTTACCAGGCTAAAGGCGAAGAAGCATTCTCAGAAGCATCTGGAGACAAAATCAATGTTCACCGGAAATCTGATTATAAAGTACTTAAAAACAAATACTACTCTCCCGCCAATCTTAAATCCATTTTAGAACAGAATTAAAGCCTTTGAATCAAAATTCCTAATTTCATTATGAATAAATTAACCAAAACCATATTCCTTTCCGCCGCATTCCTTCTTACAATGCAATCCTGCGAGGCGCAGAAAATAGTTGTAAACCGCGAAGTTGAAACGACCAATGACGGAAAAATGCTCCTTGGACATCAGACAAAAGATCAGCTCCTAAAATCACCATACAGCGACTGGTACATAAAAGAGCACGACGAATACACCATTGACAAGAAAACGATAGAAGAACTTAAAAAAGAAAAGCTGAGCTCATACAATTTAATCGTAGCATTGGGAACATGGTGTGGCGACAGTCATCGTGAAGTTCCAAGATTAATGAAGATTCTGGAAAGCCTTAATTACCCCGAACAAAAACTTACACTTATTGCTGTAAACCGGAAAAAAGAAGCTCCGGGAGGCGAAGAAGGAATATATAACATTCAGCGCGTTCCTACTATTATTGTACAGAAATATGGCAAAGAAATTGGTAGAATCATCGAGAGTCCGGCTACAGGTTATCTGGAAAGAGATTTACTAGAAATCATACAGAAAGACAACACTTCACTTAAAGATTTATTAAAGTAATTGAAAACGAACCAAAAAATCCTGCCTTTTATATTAGGTGCAGCATTAGTGCTGTTCATCGTATTAATCTGGAACGCAGTTACAAAAAAAACGGAAGATAAAGTTCAGAACGATTTCTACATTATTACCAACCAGATCCGAAAAATGAATAAAATGGTAGTAATGGAGCAGGATTTCTCGAGCATGCAGAAAACCAAAATCACGTCAGAGCTTCTTGGCGGAATGCTTCCCAATATCGAAAAAGAGCTTATCACCTTCACCAAAACAAATGCGCAGGTTACCTATGATCTGAATAAAATGAAACTGGAAGTTGATTCGGCAAACAAAAAACTCATCATCAAACAACTTCCCAACGCTGAAATACGGATTATCCCCAGTGTTGAAATTCAGTCGATGGATGATTCTTTTATCGACCGTTTTACCCAGAAAGACCTGCAGAAAATTACAAAATCTGCAAAAGACAATGCTTATAAAACTGTGAACCAAAACCGCCTCCGCGATGAAGGCAGAAAACAGCTTCTGGAAAATCTTGATAATATATTTGTTTTGGCAAAGGCTTTGAATTATAAAATCGAAGACCAAACCGGTCAAATCGACACTTCAAAATTCTAAAAGCAAATATTATGGAAAAAGATAAAGCCAAAACAAAACAGGCAGAAATAAAAAAGCAAAATCAGGATCTTCCTAATATTCCCGCCTCTTCAGAAAAGATAACATCCGGAGAAACCGCAGAAAAGGAAATCAAGCACACCTCTAAACTTCATAAAGACGGTAAAACAGATAATAATGATAAAAGCGAAAATTAATTTTCGCTTTTATTTTTGCTTGTCTTAACTACTTTGTTAATAAAAGTTAAGCGCAGTTACAAAGCTCTATATATTATGTTAAATAGTTTTAAAGTTTTTACACCAAACGTATTATGTCATAGTTTTTGATTCCAACATTTTACCAAATCACAACTATTAACATTAAAACTTTGAATTATGCCTTACACCATCGTGGGAATGTTCCCAACCAACGAAGCAGCCGACCAGGCATCAGACAGACTCGATAATGCCGGATTCGAAAAAGAAGATTACAAAGTCTCCCGCTACTCCACTACCGGAAATTACGATCCGGAATTCGGGTATGATTACGAAGAAGACGAAAAAACGAGTGGATTCTGGAACTGGCTTTTCAGTGATGATGATACCACCAAAAACAAATACAGTTATGCTGCAACCAAAAGCAATCTGGTAACGGTATATACCGATGATGCTGAACGTGCAGAGAAAGCCCGTGATATCATGAACGAACAGGGAGCCTTAGATGTAAATGATTTTACAAAAGACCGATATTCAGGAGAATCTGATTCTGCACATCATTTATCTTCCGATGAGCGCGCAAGAATCATCAATAAAGCGAAAAATAATCTTTATATGACAGATGACAACAGAAATTACAGTTTCCGAAACCGGGGCATGTCCAATGATATGGATTCTCTCGGGAGTCGCGACACTTTTTAAATACAACGTTTCATAATTTTGCAGTCCGGTTTCAACATTTGTTGGAGCCGGATTTTTTATGAGCAACAAATAATATCTTCTTTTATAAATCCCACCCGCTTTCCACTTCAATCTTTTTTTGCTGCGCAAAAAAAGGATTTCCGTTACAATCGGGGCTAGAATCCAATTTTAGTTTTTTTCCACAGTTCTTTTGTATACCGTCAAAAAACATTCAGAATTATAAAACCACAGAAATAAAAATTCACAGAAAATCCGTACTTTTGCATCTTAAATTTGTAGTTCACAATGGTAAAAATCACTCTTCCCGACGGAAGCATCAGAGAATTTGAAAGCGCAGTAAGCGCCTTGGAAGTAGCAAAATCAATCAGCGAAGGTTTGGCAAGAAACACCATTTCCGCTGTAGTAAACGGAAACCAGGTTGAAATTACCACGCCAATAACCACAGATTCTACCCTTCAGCTTCTCACCTGGAATGATGATTTGGGGAAAAAAGCATTCTGGCACTCCTCTGCTCACCTGTTGGCTCAGGCGATTATGGAATTTTACCCCAACGCAAAATTAACCATTGGCCCGGCAATCGACAGCGGATTTTATTACGATGTAGACTTCGGCGACGAAAGCCTTTCTGAAAAAGATTTCGAGAAAATCGAAAAGAAAATGCTCGAGAACGCAAAAAAAGATGCAACTTTCAGCCTCTATTCGGTCTCAAAAGCCGACGCTTTGAAAGAATATGCTGACAATCCCTATAAAACCGAACTCATTACTAACCTGAATGATGGTGAGATTACTTTCTGTACTCACGATAATTTTACAGATTTATGCCGTGGTGGACATATTCCGGCGACCGGAATCGTAAAAGCAGTAAAGATCTTAAACGCTGCAGGTGCTTACTGGAGAGGCGATGAGAAAAACAAACAACTTACCAGAGTTTACGGAATTTCTTTCCCGAAACAGAAAGAATTAACCGAATATTTAGAAAGACTCGAAGAAGCAAAACGACGCGATCACAGAAAACTGGGGAAAGAACTGGGAATTTTTGCCTTCTCGGAAAAAGTGGGAGCCGGATTACCGCTTTGGTTACCAAAAGGAACCGCGCTCAGAAAAAAACTCGAAAACTTTTTATCGGAAGCACAGAAAAAATCTGGGTACGAATTCGTAATGACTCCTCATATCGGTGCGAAAGAACTATATGTGACTTCAGGACACTGGGATAAATATGGTGCCGACAGTTTTCAGCCCATCAAAACACCAAATGAAGGGGAAGAATTTATGTTAAAACCAATGAACTGCCCGCATCACTGCGAAATCTACAAAGTTGGGCAATGGTCTTACAAAGATCTGCCAAAGCGTTTTGCAGAATTCGGAACCGTTTACAGATACGAACAATCCGGGGAACTGCACGGTTTAACAAGAGTTCGCGGATTTACTCAGGACGATGCGCACCTTTTCTGTACTCCGGATCAGCTTTTGCCTGAATTCGAAAATGTAATTGATTTGACACTGTATGTTTTCAAATCTTTAGGATTTGAAGATTTTGTTACCCAGATTTCTTTACGAGATCCGGATAATAAAGAAAAATATATCGGTTCTGATGAGAACTGGAAAAAAGCTGAGGATGCCATCATTCAGGCAGCCGAGAAAAAAGGTCTTAAAACACGAGTTGAATATGGCGAAGCTGCATTCTACGGTCCTAAACTAGATTTCATGGTGAAAGATGCGCTGGGCAGAAGCTGGCAGTTGGGAACCATTCAGGTAGATTATAATTTACCTGAAAGATTTGATTTATGGTACACCGGAAGCGATAACGAAAAACACAGACCGGTGATGATTCACCGTGCACCGTTCGGTTCTATGGAAAGATTCATCGCCATCTTATTGGAAAACACAGCCGGAGATTTTCCGCTTTGGCTCGCTCCGGATCAGTTTACGATTTTGCCCATCAGTGAAAAATATGTGGATTATGCAAAAAAAGTTTCACAATTGCTGGAAAATCACGATATTTGCGGCTTGATTGACGACAGAAATGAGAAAACGGGTAAAAAAATCCGTGATGCTGAGTTGAAAAAACTGCCATTCATGCTGGTTGTAGGTGAGAATGAGGAACTTAACAACACGATTTCTGTTAGAAGAAGAGGTGAAGGCGATTTGGGCGCAATGAGCATTGAAGATTTCATTTCTTACTTCAAAAAAGAATCAAAAATTTAAAATTAACTTTAAAATTTAACACCATAGCACAGAAATTCAATTACCGAGGTAGAGGCCCACAGCGGCGCGTACAGGAAGATTTGCACCAGATCAATGAAAAGATTCGTGCGAAAGAAGTACGTTTGGTCGGTGATAACGTAGAGCCGGGAGTTTATCCTTTAGCGAAAGCATTAGAAATTGCCAAAGACCAGGAACTGGATTTGGTGGTGATTTCCGACAAAGCTGAGCCCTATATTTCCAGGATTCTGGATTATAAAAAATTCCTTTACGAGCAGAAAAAAAAGACTAAAGAATTAAAGGCCAAGCAGGTTAAAGTTGTTGTAAAAGAGATCAGATTCGGTCCTCAGACTGATGATCACGATTACGAATTCAAGAAAAAACATGCTGAAAAATTTCTGGAGGAGGGATCTAAACTGAAAACGTATGTTTTCTTCAAAGGCCGTTCGATCATCTTCAAGGATCAGGGAGAAATTCTTCTTTTAAAATTGGCTCAGGAACTGGAACATGTAGGAAAAGTAGATCAGCTGCCTAAATTAGAAGGTAAAAGAATGATTATGATGATGAGCCCGAAAAAACCGGCGAAATAGACATCAGCAGTTAAATCATTAACAAGATATTGATAACAAAAAGATAAAATTAAGCAAAAATGCCAAAATTAAAAACTAAATCAGGTGCTAAGAAGCGTTTTAAGCTTACCGGAACCGGTAAGATTAAAAGAAAAGGTGCTTTCAAAAGCCACATCTTGACGAAAAAAGAAACGAAGCAGAAGAGAAATCTTACGCAAACTTCTTACGTTGCTACTGTGGATGAGAAAAGCGTTCTTCGTCAATTAGCTATTAAGTAGTTTTTTATAAATCAAACGGTTTATAAGAATTCAAAAAAATTCAGAAAATTTAACCCTGAAACGGAGCAAACAAGTGTAATGAAATAAATTACCGCCCTTTTCAAAAAAACAATGTAAATTATGCCAAGATCAGTAAATGCAGTAGCTTCCAGAGCTCGCAGAAAAAAAGTAATGAAGCAGGCTAAAGGTTTTTTCGGTAGAAGAAAAAATGTTTGGACTGTAGCTAAAAACGCCGTACAAAAAGCAATGCAATATGCTTACCGCGGCAGAAAAGAGAAGAAAAGAAATTTCAGAAGCCTTTGGATTACGCGTATCAACGCAGGTGCAAGAGAACACGGAATGTCTTACTCCCAATTTATGGGCGCTCTAAAAAGCAACAACATCGAACTGAACAGAAAAGTTTTAGCAGATTTAGCAATGAATCACCCTGAAGCTTTCAAAGCAGTTGTAGATCAAATCAAATAAATGTAAAATTTTTTGTTATCAATTATAAATCCCGTACAATATTGTATGGGATTTTTTATTAGTTTTGACCAACTTATAATAAAATGAAGAAGCTTTTTATCTTTTCAGCGTTATGCATTTCAATGCTCCATTCAGCGCAAACCTTTGTGCAGGCCTATCAAAACAGAATCAACCAGATTACTCAAACCAATATCAACAACTATCTTACTGAATTTGCAGCGTTAGGTGTGAAAACGACAGGAAGCACTAACAACAATAATACATTCCTCTGGCTGAAAAATAAATATCTTGCGTTTGGATATACAGACGCTCAGATTTCGGAGAATGCTTTCACTTATAATGGCGCTACCACGAAGAATTTTATTCTGACTAAAACCGGGACTAAATATCCAAATATTTTTGTGATTGTGTGCGGACATTACGATACCATAGCCGGACCAGGTGTTAATGATAACGGAAGCGGAACTTCGGTGATCCTTGAAATGGCTAGAATCCTAAAAGATGTTCCTACCGAATATTCCATCAAATTCATCAATTTCACTGGCGAAGAACAGGGACTTCGCGGAAGCCAGAATTATGTGAATACCGTTGTAAATGCCACCAATCCTAAAATGAATATTAAAGTTGTTTTCAATATTGATCAGGTCGGAGGTGTTGCCGGAGAAGTTAACAACAAAATCACCTGTGAGCGCGATACTAATAACAATCCTGCAACAAACAATGCTTCATCCAACACAATTACCCAACAACTGATGAATTGTGTTTCGCTTTATTCGCCGCTACAGCCCAATTTATCTTACGCTTACGGCTCAGATTACATGCCTTTCCAGTCGAACGGCGAAATAATTACAGGTTTTTATGAATTTAATGAAAGTACCAGACCGCATTCTCCCGGCGATACTTATGCGAATATGGATCCTGTATTCGTATTTAATGTAACCAAGGCTGCTTTGGGAGCTGTTCAGCATTTCGCGACTGCAGACATTACTACCCTTTCAATAAATGACTGCCCGCCGGAAAAAATGCTGCAGTCTTTGCGGATTTATCCGAACCCGGTATCAGATTTAATAAATATTGAAATGCTGAATACGAACTTAAAGGACTTTTCATTCAGCATTACTGACCTGTCAGGAAAACTACTCATTCGATCTGAAAACTCAAAAAAAATTGATGTTTCTAAACTTTCCAAAGGAATTTATTTCGGAACGATGACAGTTGAGGACCAGAAACTGACTAAGAAAATCGTCATTTCAAAATAGTTAAGGGCATAAATAACTTAAGTTATTTAACACTCAAAACTTCGTCGTAAACATTCGTTAACTCTCTCGCAATATTTTCATCGGTGAATCTTTGAACATATTCTAAACCTTTTTCTGCACGCCTTTTCCTTTCTGCTTCATTATTCCAGAGAAATAGAATTTTTGACTTAAGGTCTTCCATTTGATACGGATTGACGTAAAGTGAATCAGGACCGCCTGCTTCAGGAAGACAGCTTGTATTACTTGTAATGACTGATGTTCTGGAAAAAAGCGCTTCTATCACAGGAATCCCAAAACCTTCGAAAAAACTCGGATATACAAACATTCCAGCAAGTTTATACATTGCAGCCAGCTCCTCCATCGAAACATTTTCAAGGAAAACGATCTGATTCTGAAGTTTATTCTTTTTGATAAACCGCTCCACTTTATTGAAATATTTGGTCTTTTTTCCAATAACAACCAACGGAATTTCTGTTCCGTTAACGGCTTTCACAATGTTTAAAAGATTCTTCCTTTCTTCAATGGTTCCAACATTCAGGATAAATTTTTCCGGAAGTTTAAATTTTTCTTTTACTGAATTTAAAAATTCCGGAGACTGGATTTCCTTGAATGACTGATGACAACCCTGGTAAACAACGCGAATTTTGCTTTCAGGAACTTTCAGGAACTTGATGATATCACGTT
Source organism: Flavobacteriia bacterium (assembly GCA_015999765.1). Classification (GTDB taxonomy): domain Bacteria; phylum Bacteroidota; class Bacteroidia; order Flavobacteriales; family Weeksellaceae; genus Kaistella. The sequence continues at coordinate 321,462 of JAECQR010000002.1, read as the reverse complement.
TGGTCTGCTCAGAAATTGCAATAATTAAATCTGCCTGCTCCGCAGCTTTCCTGAACTTCCATAAATGTATTTTTCGGTCGAAAAAACTGTAATATTGCGGAAATCTAAGAAAAATCAAATCATGAATGGTGACGATTTTTTTGATGGGTTTATTAATCCATTTTAAAGGAAGCTCGCCTGAAAGTCCGTGGAAAATATCAGCATCTGCATTTTGAGCGTCTTTTCCCATCTTAAACTGCCTTGAAAGGTTTCCTTTCGATATTTCTCTGAACGAAACATTTGGGAGATTTAAAATTTCCTTCCCTCTTTCTGATAGATTTTTGTTGAAAAGCAGATATTGGTGTTCCGGAAAATAAGTAGCCAAAATTCGAACAAGATCCCGGGAATAATTCCCCAGCCCCGATCCGTTATTGAAAAAACGTTTACCGTCGAATGCAATTTTCATTACCGAATACTTTTTTGAAATTCCTGAAATGTTCCGAAATTATAATTCGTCTTATTTAAGTAAGTTAAAAACTCATCAAATCTTTCTACCATTGCTTTTCCTGTATTTTTGGTTGTAAAACCCGGAAGCTTAAACTTCTCATCTTTAATATCGGCAAATTCCCACGGATGAAAATAAATATTAAGGTATTGATCTTTCTTCAGAACATCTTTTGCGAGTTTCTTATAAAAGCTTAACGGAAAATTATGGAAGCTCAGCCAAAATAAAGGAATCCTGAAACTGGGCGAAACCGACGCGGGAATCTGTAAAACTGAACCTTCATTAAAGTAAGTTCGGGACACTTTTAAATTATTATATCTTCCCGGAAGAAAAGTAGGATTCACTGAAGAATTATATGAATAACCAGCTTTTTCAACTTCCTTTTCGTTCACTTTCATCATTCTCGGCATTCTTAAGCCTGTAACTTCAGTATTGAAAAGTTCGGCTAGCCTTTCTCTTGACTTTTTTAAATCCTCAATCTCAAATTTTGAATGAAACCACGTGTGAGAAGCAAGTTCGTGACCTTCTTGTAATAATTGTTCAATCAAATCTTTGTTATTTTCGGCAAAAACTACGGTTGAGAAAAAAGTAGCTTTGGCTTTATGTTTTTTCAGTAATGACAAAATATTCTGCAGTCCTTTTCTTGAAATCGAAAGCTGTTCTTCAAAAGGAATTTCGCCATTGTATTCCAACGGCATATCGAATTCTTCAATATCAAAACTGAGTAAAATCATGATTAAAAATTTTTCGAACGTATAATATAGTTCGGTCTTTCCTTTACCTGCTTGAAAATTTTACCGAGATAAATCCCCATAATTCCCAAGATAATAAGCTGAACACCGCCAAAAAAGACAACGGTCATAATGAGAGAAGCCCAACCTGAAATTTCGGTCCCCGCAATGAAGGAATGAACGACATAGATACCATAACCCAGCGCCGCAATAGCAGAGAATATGAAACCCAAATAAGCCGCCAGATACAGCGGTTTTACACTGAATGCCGTAATTCCCGTGAAGGCAAAACGCATCATTTTTTTGAGGTCGTAGCTGCTTTCGCCGGTCGCTCTTTCACCGGCGGTAAAATGAATACCGGTTCTTCTGAACCCCATCCAGTTCGAAAGTCCACGAAGAAAAATATCGGCTTCATTCATATTTCGTACTACATCAACGACAGATGCGTCCATCAGCCTGAAATCTGAGCCGCCTCCTTCGCTTAGGTTCACATCCGAAATTCTGGTCAAAAATTTATAGTACATGGATGAAGTTTTCCGTTTGAAAGCTGAAATCTGCTTCGGATAAGTTCTGATCGTAAAAACGATATCAAAACCTTCTTCCCATTTTTTAATTAGTTCAGGAATCAATTCGGGCGGATGCTGCAAATCGGCATCCATAGAAATCATGGCATTTCCTGTGCAGCAGTCCATTCCGGCTTTTACAGCGGGTTGGTGGCCGAAATTGCGGGAAAATTCAATGTATTTTACTTCTTCGTGATTTTGGGCAAGGTCTTCAATTACCTGTTGCGTATTATCGCGGCTTCCGTCATTCACAAAAATAATTTCGAACCTGTAATTTTCAAGTTTAGAAAAAACGTCTTTAATTCTTTGATAAATCAAGGAAATATTGCCTTCTTCGTTGTGAGCGGGAATAACGACGGAGATTTTCTTCACTGTTGCTGTTTAATTAATCTAATTTATAATCTTTTTCGAAATCTTTGGTCATCAGTTCATAAATTACTCTGAACCAAACAATACAGCAAGGTAATGCTTTTAAAGAATATTTCATGATGTAATTTTCTTTGATGAATTTCGGGAAGAGATCTGAAAAAGAGAAACAGGTAAGAATAATCACAAAAATCAAAAGACCGATAATTAATGGTGATTTCTCTTTCTGCATGATAAACCAAATCATCACGCCGGCAACAGCAATAATATATGTCGGCGATTCTGAGCCTGAACTGAAAAGCACAATAAATAAAAGCGTTGAAGCCAAAATCATCAATTGAAAAGGAAGGTTTTTGTACTGTTTAATTCTTAAATAAGGCAAACCGAAAACCAGAACTCCGGGAAGAAGAAAGACCAAATTAGAAATTTCTGCATTGCCTAAAACCCTCCGCACAATTCCCATCAGCGAATAATCCTGGCGGTTACCCAAAACCTGATTGGAAAGATTTTTATCCGAAAGTGACTGATACCAATCCGCATAAGACTGAATCCCAAACTGCGGGCTCGAAAGCAGCATCGGTAAGATCACAAATAAAATCCCGAAACCTATAAATGAGAGGATGAACTGCCACTTATTCTTCATGAAAAAGAAGGCTGAAAGTCCGGCAATTCCGTATAATTTAACAAAAAAACCGATCAGAATTGCAACAGCCGATTTTGTTTCTTTTCGTTCGTATACAAAAACTGCGGAAAGCATCAATAATCCTGTTAAAGCGATATTAAACTGTAAACTTACCGCCGCGGTAATGAATTCCTGAAGACAAAGCCAGGCAAAAAATGCCTTTTTTGCATTCGAAAAGGGAAGCTTATGTATCGCAAAAAGAAAAACGGAAGTATTCGCAATGTTCCATACAACGATTCCGAGCCAATCGGGCAGAATCGCAAATGGCGCAATGAGTATACTGAAAAAAACTCCGTAATGATTGGAATCAAAGTGAATATCAGGATAGTGAAGGTAAATATTTTGTTGAGCTAAAGTATTGGTAAATACATTTTTGAAAATCATGTAATTATTATACTTCAGCGGGCCGCCGGTATATTTTGAAATTGCGGAAATGATTGAAATCAAAAGATAAATCCCAAAAATATATTTAGGATTAGAAATAAATCTGAGGAATTTATCTTTCAAGGCGAGGGTTTAAATGGTATTAAACCGCAACATTATTCTCCCTTAAAGCATCGTTCAGGGAGGTTTTTTTATCGGTAGATTCTTTTCGCTGTCCGATAATTAAAGCACACGGAACCTGGTATTCACCTGCAGGAAACTGTTTCGTATAACTTCCCGGAATCACCACTGATCTTGCAGGAACTCTGCCTTTAATTTCAACAGGTTCATCACCAGTAACATCAATAATTTTAGTGGAAGCCGTAAGAACTACGTTCGCACCCAAAACTGCTTCTTTTTCAACATGAACACCTTCAACTACGATACATCTTGAACCTACAAAAACATTATCTTCAATGATCACGGGTGCAGCCTGAAGCGGTTCCAAAACGCCGCCAATACCTACTCCACCGCTTAAGTGAACATCTTTTCCGATCTGTGCACAACTTCCTACAGTTGCCCAGGTATCGACCATAGTTCCGGAATCTACATAAGCTCCGATATTTACGTAAGAAGGCATCAGAATTACTCCGGATGCGATGAAAGCGCCTTCTCTAGCCACGGCATGAGGAACCACACGAACTCCTTTTTCAGCGTAATTTCTTTTCAAAGGCATTTTGTCGTGAAATTCGAAGGGTCCAACTTCTATGGTTTCCATTTTCTGGATCGGGAAATACATTACCACAGCTTTCTTCACCCATTCGTTTACTTTCCAGCCGTTTTCAGTAGGTTCCGCAACACGAAGTTCGCCCAGATCCAGCTGACGGATTACCTCGCGGATGGATTTCTGGCTTTCTTCATCTTTTAAAAGTTCACGGTTATCCCAGATATTTTCAATAGTTTGCTGTAACATAATTTGATTGCTTTGTATGAATTTTATTGGCGCAAATTTACAAAACTCTTCGGGCGAAAAGATAAGCTTTGTTCCAATATTTTTCGTTAAGTGAAGAAATAATCACTCCTTTGGAAGTGGATGCATGAATGAATTTCACTTCACCATTATTCCCAATATCGTGTACAATTCCCACATGAGAAACCCGGCTGCCGCCCGCGGTGGCAAAAAACACCAGGTCGCCTGGTTTTGTATCGCGAATATTTACCTGTTTACCAACAGTGGACTGGTCTTCCGAACGGCGCGGCAATTTTGTATTGTTTTCATTGAAAACCTTAGTAACTAAACCGGAACAGTCGAATCCCGCAGAAGTATTTCCGGCATATTTGTAAGGAGCGCCGAGATATTTCTGAGCATCTTTCAGGATATCCTGAATCTGACCGTTTACTTTCCCAGAAAAATTAGATTCCAGTGATTTAAGATCGGGAGTTTTTTTAACGGTCTTGGTAGGGACACTTCTCTTAACAACAACGGGTTTTGAAGTACCACAGGATACTACAAACAGTAATGCAAGGATTGCAAATAGAACGTTTTTCATTTTTAACGGTGAGGGTTTCCCAAAAATAGTAAAATTATTTACAATTTGACAAAAAATTCCCAAATTTTCCTTTGTTATCCAGTGTTTTTAAAGATTTTTATCTTGCCATTCATTCATTTTCAAAAAAAGGAATTATATTTAAAACTCAATTACGAAAAATGACCATTTCTGAACTTAAGCAGTTTTTTAAAGAACAACTCTCCGAAATATATATTGACTCCGAAAGCGGCGAACTGTTCTCGATTTTTTGCAGCAGCATTTTGGGAATGGATAAATTTGAATTGAGAATTTCTCAAAATAATATCATTTCTGAAGAGCAAACAGAAGTTTTCAAAAAATTGATCAGTGAATTACAATCAGGAAAACCATACCAGCAAATCCTTGGCGAGACTGAATTTTATGGTTTACAATTTTTCGTGGATGAAAACGTCCTCATTCCAAGACCGGAAACTGAAGAACTTTTGGAACTGGCAATTTCCGAAATTCAGAAAAGCAATTTAACGGATTTGAAAATTCTGGATATCGGTACCGGAAGCGGTATTATTCCTATTGTTTTGAAAAAGAAATTTCCTGAAGCAAAAGTTTCAGCGATTGACTTTTCTGAAAAAGCCCTGGAAACAGCAACGAAAAATGCGGATTTTCATAAGCTCGATATTAAATTCATTCACGAGAATTATCTGCAAGAAAATTTATCAGAAGTTTACGATGTTATTATTTCGAATCCGCCCTATATCGGGAGGGATGAAGAAATTGAAATTGCGGATTCGGTGAAAGAATTTGAACCTAAAACGGCACTCTTCTCTCCTACTTCAAATGCGTTGATATTTTACGAAAAAATCGCTGAAGACTGCAAAAATCATCTTACAGAAAATGGAATGGTTTTTCTGGAAATTAATCAGAAACTGGGTGAGGAAACCAAATCACTTTTTATTGAGGTTCTATCTGAAGTACATCTCGTGAAAGATATTTCCGGTAATGAGAGGTTTGTTTGGGGGAAGAAATGACGCGAATTACTTGTGGGCGCGAGCGAAGCGAGCGTCAATAAGTGTAATTATAAATCTTTGGGAGAAGACAGACAGCTATTCTAGCCCCGGTTGAAGTGAAAATCCTTTTTTTGGCGAGCGAAACGAGCGAAAAAAAGATTGTAACGGAAAACGGGACCTCAGTTTGAAGAGAGAACATGCTTTTGTTGCTCCTAAAAAGATTATCCGATTTTCTTTTTAACGAAAACCATATATGCCATATAAATTAGTGGCAACGCCATAATTCCGAGGAAAAGTGAGTTTTCAATTGCTCTCTCTGGCTGCAGTGCGACCGCATAAACCAATCCGAAAAATGCGCCGCCCATGTGGGCTGCATGACCGATATTATCATGTTGGCGGGGATTCAGCATACTGTAAACTGAATATCCGAAGTATAAAAGTCCGAAAATATATCCCGGAATTGGTATCGGTATAAAGAAGAAATATATTCCTAAATCAGGGATCATGGCGATGGAAGCAAACAAAATTCCTGAAACTCCGCCACTCGCACCAATTGCTGAATACCACGACTGGTTTTGATAAAGATAAAGCGAGAAAAGATTTCCTAAAAGTATAGAGCCAAAATAAACCACCAAAAATCCTACTTCTCCGAAAGCCTGTAAAACAATTGGCCCGAAGAAATACAGCGTCATCATGTTGAAGAGCAAATGCATGAAATCGCCATGCAGGAAGCCCGCAGAAATTAAGCGTATATACTCTTTATTGCCACGAATTGCGCCAACATTGAATTTATATTTCTCGAACAGTTGTTGATTGCTGAATCCGAAATAACTGAAAAGGGCGGTTGCCGCAATAATAACGATTAATAATGTGCTCATAAATTTTATTACAATAAAAAAGTTTCAGAAAAACCGAAACTTTTGTTTATACTATTTCTGAAGTTAAACTTCTGGAGATTAATTTTTCGTGCATGGGTTTCAGAACCTCTAAACTGCCGGTTTTCACCGTGCATTTTCCTTTGTAATGGACCAGAATCGTACACTGTTCGGCCTGCTCCAAAGTGTGTCCGCAGATTTCGATGAGTGCTTCAATAACATCATCGAAGGTGTTTACATCATCATTCCAGAGGACGAGTTTGTACACTTCATCTTCCTTTTCGAGAAGCGCGACTTCTTCGTCGTACTCCCGCTGTGGTTTCTCGTAATCTCGAACCGAGTTTTGAATAATAAATCGCCTCATTTTTAAATTATATTTCACCAAGTTCGTCAGTCAAATCATTCAGAATATTGGGTTCCTCAAAAACAAGTTCGACGAGATCCACACTTTTATTCTGCATTTTAAGGATTTTTACGTGATAGCTGTTAATAGTAAATTCCTGATTTTCTTCCGGAATTTCTTCCAGTTCGTGAAGGATAAACCCGGCCAGCGTATTATATTCACCATCTTCTGAAAGAGGGAATAGTTTAGGTAAATGTTCGTTAATCTCATCCAAAGGCTGCGTCGCCTGAACCCAGTAAACATTTTCGCCTACTTTCTCAACGATTTTATCTTCATCATCTTCTTCATCCTGAATTTCGCCTACCAATTCCTCTAAAATATCTTCTAAAGTTATAATCCCTTCTGTACCGCCAAATTCATCAATCACGACTGCCAAATGCTGTTTTTTCTGCTGGAAAACTTTCAAAAGATCTGAAATCTTCTTACTTCCAACCACAAAAAATGGTTCACGCATCAACTCTTTCAAAACGTCATGGTCAATCGCACCTTTTCTCTTAATGTATTCCCTGATGATTTCCTTTGCATAAAAAATTCCGATAATATTATCGATAGAACCTGTGAAAACTGGAATCCTGGAATAACCGCCATCCATAATCTTACCAATAATTTCTTCAATAGGATCTTCGATATCAATCGAGGCGATATTCTGTCGCGGAACCATAATCTGCTTCGCGGAATGATCTGTAAAGTCGAAGGCATTCTTAATAATCTCGTAGTTTTCTTCTTCAATTTCACCTGAATCTGCAGACTGCTTTACCAACAGCTGAAGTTCTTCTGTAGAGTGAATTTCGTGTTCAGAAGCAGGATGAATCTTCATTAATCTTAAAACTCCGTTCGACATTTGGTTCATCGACCAAATAAAAGGTTTGAAAACCGTATAGAAAACCCGCAGTGGCATGGCAATAACCATTGTTGTAGGTTCTGCTTTTCTGATCGCGATCGATTTTGGAATTAATTCACCAAAAACGATATGCATTATGGTAATGATTAAGAAACTGGTTACCAAAGAAACAGTAGTTACCGTGTTGTCGGCAACTGCAAGTCCGAAATAATGAAAAAGATTCTCAATGATATGATGCAACGCACTTTCACCCACAAAACCTAAACCAAGGGAAGCTAATGTAATCCCGAGCTGCGTAGCGGAAAGATATTCATCCAGATGTTTGATGATATGCTCAGCCTGTTTCGCCATGGAATTTCCTTCAGCGGCTTTGAGCTGGATTTGGGAATAACGAACTTTAACGATAGAGAATTCTGCGGCTACGAAAAAACCATTGAGTAATACTAAGAATAAAGCTAATAAAAGCTTGACGACGTCTGAGTCCATTTAAATTTTTAAAAATATTTGATGCAAAGATATATAAAATTAAATTATTAAAAATCCCGGAAAAGGTTCCAAATGGCTTTAAATAAAAAAGCATCAGAAATGTTCTGATGCTTTTTTAAATTTTTTAAGAAAATATTTTAAGTATTTTTCAATGCTTCCGCACCGGATACAATTTCCAGAATTTCGTTGGTAATTGCCGCCTGACGGGCTTTGTTATAGAAGATTTTCAATTCGTTTCTCAAAGCTTCAGCGTTGTCGGTTGCTTTATGCATTGCCGTCATTCTTGCTCCGTGCTCGGAGGCAATTGAATCAAGAATTGCTTTATAAACCTGTGTTTTGATTGATTTAGGAATTAAAACATTCAGAATTTCTGCAGCGTTTGGCTCGAAAAGATAATCTGTATTTACTGTACCTTCTTTTTCAGTCATAGCGATTGGTAAAACCTGCTCTGTCTGCACTTCCTGAGTGGCCGCATTAATGAATTTGTTATAAATCACGAAAACCTGATCGAACTTTTCTTCCTTATAATCTCTCATCACGTTTTCCATGAAATTGGAAACCACCTGAAAGCTCATTCCATCAAAGATTGCACTTTGGTTGTCGTACACAGTTCGGGTTCTTCTTACCGAATCGTATACTTTTTTACCTACCGAAAGGATTTCTACTTCGTGCTGCGTATTACCGATAGTCGTATTCAACTCTTTGATTACCGAAGAGTTAAACGCTCCTGCAAGACCTTTATTAGAGGTTACGACAATATAAAGAACTTTTTTAACCTCTCTTTCTGCAGTAAATGTTGAAATACCTTCCAAATCAGTTGTAGAACTTACATTTGCGATAATTTCCTGCAGTTTTTCTGAATAAGGTCTCAGCATCACAATAGCATCAGTAGCTTTTTTCAGTTTCGCTGCCGAAACCATTTTCATCGCACTGGTGATTTGCATTGTAGAAGAGATTGAAGTAATTCTTCCGCGTATTTCCTTTAAGTTTGCCATTTGTTGTATAGTTGTCGGTTGTCGGTTGTTGGTTGGTAGTTTTAGAGAAATCCCCTCAATTACCAACCAAAACCATCAACAAATATTAATTATATTTAGAAGCCAGTTCTGTAGCTGCCTGCTTCAAAACTCCTGTAATGCTGTCATCAATTTTTCCTGCTTTGATGGCTGCCATAGTATCAGGGTGTTTTGATCTAAGGAATTCTACATACTCTTTCTGGAATTCTTTTACTTTTCTGATTGGGATGTTTCTCAATAAGTTTTCAGTACCTGCGTAAATCATGGCTACCTGAGAATCTACAGGAAGTGGTGAATTTACCGGCTGCTTGAGGATTTCTACGTTTCTTTCCCCTTTAGAAATTACACCAAGAGTTGTAGCATCAAGGTCGGAACCGAATTTAGCAAACGCTTCCAATTCTTTATACTGAGCCTGATCTAATTTCAGAGTACCTGAAACTTTTTTCATTGATTTGATCTGAGCGTTTCCTCCAACACGAGATACAGAAATACCTACGTTAATTGCCGGACGAACACCTGAGTTAAACAAATCTGATTCAAGGAAGATCTGTCCGTCAGTAATTGAAATTACGTTGGTTGGGATATATGCAGAAACGTCACCCGCCTGAGTTTCAATAATCGGAAGTGCAGTTAATGAACCGCCACCTTTTACGATTGGCCTTAAAGAATCCGGTAAATCGTTCATCTGAGATGCAATAGTATCATCAGCGATTACTTTTGCAGATCTTTCCAAAAGTCTGGAGTGAAGGTAGAATACATCACCTGGATAAGCTTCACGGCCCGGTGGTCTTCTCAAAAGAAGAGAAAGTTCACGGTAAGCAACAGCCTGTTTTGATAAATCATCATAGATAATCAAAGCTGGTCTACCAGTGTCACGGAAATACTCTCCGATTGAAGCTCCCGCCATTGGCGCGTAAACCTGCATTGGAGTTGGGTCGGATGCGTTGGCTGTTACTACAACAGTATAAGCCATTGCTCCTTTATCTTCTAATGTTTTAACAATCTGTGCAACGGTAGAAGCTTTCTGTCCTATCGCAACATATATACAGAATACAGGCTGTCCTGCATCATAAAATTCTCTCTGGTTAAGAATAGTATCGATTGCAACCACTGTTTTACCAGTCTGACGGTCACCAATGATTAACTCTCTTTGTCCTCGCCCTACAGGAATCATGGAATCAATTGCAACAATACCGGTTTGAAGCGGCTCAGTTACCGGCTGACGGAAGATTACTCCCGGAGCTTTTCTTTCCAATGGCATTTCAAAAAGGTCTCCAGTAATTGGTCCTTTACCGTCGATAGGGTTACCAAGAGTATCAACTACTCTACCCAACATCCCTTCACCAACTTTAATTGACGAAATTCTTTTGGTTCTGTTTACCGTATCACCTTCTTTTACCAGTTTAGATTCCCCAAGAAGTGCAACACCTACGTTATCTTCTGCAAGGTTCAAAACAATTCCTTCAATACCGCTCTCGAATTTTACCAATTCACCGTACTGAACATTTTCTAAACCGTATACCAAAGCGATACCATCACCGATGGTCAATACAGTTCCTACTTCTTCCACGTTCGACTGTGTATCGAAGTTGGCCAACTGCTGTTTAAGGATTGCAGATACTTCTGCCGGATTTATTTCTGCCATTTTATGGTTGTTTTTGTCTTAATTTAATTGAAATTCTTTTTTAAGCTTGCTCAGTTTTGATTTTACAGATGCATCTACCTGCTGATCGCCAACACGTAAAATATAACCTCCCAATAGATCAGGATTAATGATTGATTTTACATCAAACTTATTGTCATGATTCACCAAATTGGATGACTTCAAAATATTGCTTATGTTTTCGGATGAAAGCTCAGCAGCTGAAGTTAAAGTAATCCGCTGAACGCCCTTCATATCCTCCACTTTGTTGATGAATTCCTGTGCAATGTTCTGCATCTGGTTTTCACGGCCGTGTTTGATGATGAGCTGGAGTAAGCTTTTAGTAACCGGAGAGAAATCTTTAAAAATTTCTAGCGCGATGCTTATCTTTTTCTTTACATCAATAATCGGAGAACCGAAAAAATTCTGAAGTTCTCTGGATTTCTCAATGGTTTTCACAATGTCGCCCATTTCACCGAAAACAGCATCGGTACTACCCGACTCCTGAGTGAAATTAAGCAGACCCTGCGCGTATCTTTTTGCTACTTTACTTGTAAGCATTTTAGTTCAGGTTAGATTTGTTAAGAATATTTTCAACTAAGGCGTTTTGTGCGCCGTCGTTATCCAATTTCTGTTTCAAGATCGATTCTGCGATTGTTACAGACAATACACCGATTTGGTTTTTGATTTCAGACATTGCTGCAGATTTTTCAGCCTGGATAGACTGTCTTGCCTGCTCGATCATCTTATCGCCTTCAGCCTTTGCGATGTCTTTGGCTTCACCTACAATTCTGTCCTTGATTTCTCTGGCTTCTTTCAGAATATTATCTCGCTCTACTTTCGCTTCGCGGATGATTACTTCGTTTTCTGCTTTTAAATTCTGAACTTCCTGTTTTGCCAGTTTTGCCTGGTTAAGAGAGTCAACAATTGTAACTTCTCTTTCGTTCACGGCATCCATAATTGGCTTCCACGCGAATTTTCTCAGAACCAAAAGAAGGATGATGAAGATCACCGACTGGATGATAAATAAACCTGATGAAAAATTTTCTAATAATCCCATATGAGTTATACTAAAATTGTGTAATTATTTTTAATTTTTTAAAAAATCACTTGCCGTAACCAACCGTTCCCGGCAAGTGATAGAGTTTTGCAACTTCTTAGTTTACAGCAAATAATGCAGCAAACGCAACCCCTTCTACAAGAGCTGCAGCGATCAACATCGCAGTTTGAAGTTTACCAGCTTGTTCTGGTTGTCTAGCCATACCTTCTAGAGCAGCTGCACCGATTTTTCCGATACCGATACCTGTTCCGATTACTACTAAACCTGCACCAATGATTTTTGGCATTTCTTGCATAATATATAATTTTAAAAAATTAGTTCTATTTAATAAAGTTCTACGCTGAACTTGTTTATTTACTTTTTTCGCCTCGATTAATGAGCCTCCTCATGGTGATGCTCTTCGTTTGCCATACCGAAGTATACCGCAGAAAGCATCGTGAAGATATATGCCTGTAAGAACGCTACCAAAACTTCCAGCAAATATAAAACGAAAGTAAGGAAAGGAAAAGCTACACCCGCAATCACGTTTTGGAAATAATAAATCAATGCGATCAAACTCATAATGATGATGTGTCCCGCAGACATGTTTGCAAAAAGACGTATCAATAATGAGAAGGGCTTAATGAACAAGCCAACAATCTCGATTGGCATCATTACAATTTTCATCGGCCAAGGCAATCCCGGCATCCAGAATATATGCTGCCAGTAATTTTTGTTTGCTGTAAACTGAGTGATAAAGAATGTAATTAATGCTAAAGCAAAAGTAATTGCTAAATTCCCTGTAACATTAATCCCAAAAGGCATTAAACCGAAAACATTCAGGAAAAGGATAAAGAAAAATACAGTCAGCAAATAACTCATGTATTTTTTGTATTTCGGGCCGATGTTTGGTTTTGCGATTTCGTCTCTCACAAAAAGAACAAGAGGTTCGAAAATCTTTCCGGCACCTGTAGGAACCAATGAATTTTTATAACTTCTGGCCATAGATCCGAAGATCCAAAGCATTAACAATCCTGTGATGATAATCATCAGCACACTTTTCGTAATCGAAAGGTCTAATACTTTTTCATTGGTCGCGTGGTGATTTTCATCCATGTTGATGGTACCGTTCGCGTCAGTTTTATAAATTTTTTCGTGGAAGAGTGTGTAGTGACCACCTTTGCTCTCTACGGCTTTTTCACCGTGGTGAAATTCCGAACTCATAAATGCGTGGAAACCGTTTGCACTGTCATAAAAAATTACCGGCAGAGGGAAACCGATATGCGTTTCAGTTCCGTCGTCATTTTTCGCCACCATGATATCGAAGCTGTGTCCATCAAGCAAGTGATGATCGATAAAGTTCTTGTTTTCTGTTTTAATTTTTTCATCTTTAGAAACAGGCGCTGAAGCTTCAGTTCCGTGTGCAGGAGCCGTAGCAGCTGCAGTTTCGTGTTGTGCGAACGATGTGGCAAATGTCGATAAAAAACCTATTAGAAGTACTACTCTTTTCAGCATTGAGATATCTTATTTTAAAGTTTTGCAAAAATAGAACAAATAATCATAATATGAAAATCAATTTTTACTGATTTTTTTCATCTTTCGGGGTTTCTGCAACCTCTCCGGTCTGTATTAATTTTACAGCGTAAAGCGTTTCTAAAACCAGTGAAACCAGGTAAGGAACAATAAAGTGAAGTTTATAGTTGGGAACTTCACTCAGATTCAGTTTTTTCATCACCAGAAACATAATCATGAGTTTAAACATCACCAACCCCATGAAGGCGAAACCAATATAAGTTGGATATATTTTCTTGATGAGTGAAAGAATGGTAATTACCATCGTAAAAAGCACTGTGAGAAAAAGATAATATCTGATAAAAGTGGTTTCAAAACCGATTTCCATCAAAAGCCAAATCCCGAAATGCAGGAAAAACATTACAAAAAACAGAATGATATAAAAACTCGTATTTTTAATTTTCATTTTGAAATATATAAAGGAGAATTGAATGATTAGTTTTTTTTCTCGGCAGATTTGTCGTCAGCCTGTACTTTTTTAAGCTGCTGAAGAAGGTTATAAAATGACAGAGCCATTCCTAAAAATCCAATTCCAACAGTTAGAAGATTACTTTCAAATTCGAAATAATCATTGATTTTTTTGCCGCCCCAAAAAGAAAGTCCCATAGTAGCCAGCATCTGAAAAACAATCGCCGAATAAACACCATACTGTCTCAGTCCGTTTTTCTGAAATTTCTTTTCATCTTCCGGGCTGAATTCCTGTTCTGTTCGATTTTCGTCAGACATTTTAGTTTTTTGCAAATCTAGCGATTATAGTGCAATAGAAAAATTTCGAATTTTAAATATCATCTAATTTCTGTATTTTTGCAGCTCTTAAATAAAAAAAACGATGTTCAACAGTTTACAGGATAAGTTAGATAAAGCGCTTCATAATATCTCGGGGCGCGGAAAAATCACCGAAATCAACGTAGCAGAAACGGTTAAGGAAATCCGACGAGCGTTGGTTGATGCCGATGTTAACTATAAAGTTGCAAAAGATTTAACCAAAAGAGTTCAGGACAAAGCTTTAGGACAAAATGTTCTTACAAGTTTAACTCCGGGCCAGCTAATGACGAAAATCGTTCATGACGAATTGGTTGAATTAATGGGCGGAACGCAGGAAGGAATTAACCTTTCCGGGAAACCAAGCGTTATTCTGATTGCGGGTCTTCAGGGATCCGGTAAAACAACTTTTTCCGGCAAACTTGCCAATTATTTAAAACTAAAGAAAAATAAAAAACCTTTATTGGTTGCCTGCGACGTTTACAGACCTGCGGCAATTGAGCAGCTGAAAATTCTGGGACAACAGACCGGGATTCCGGTTTATACTGAAGAAGGCGCCGTAAACCCATCCTCGATCGCAGAAAATGCAGTAAAATTCGCCAAAGAAAACAACCACGATGTTGTAATTGTAGATACCGCCGGGCGTTTGGCAATTGATGAGCAAATGATGAACGAAATTAAATCTGTTCATTATTTCATTAAGCCTGATGAAACATTGTTTGTAGTTGATTCCATGACCGGTCAGGATGCGGTGAATACTGCAAAAACCTTCAATGAAGCTCTGAATTTTGATGGAGTTGTTCTAACCAAGTTAGATGGTGATACTCGAGGTGGAGCAGCTTTAACCATCCGTTCCGTGGTGGAAAAGCCGATTAAATTTATTTCTACCGGTGAAAAAATGGAAGCACTTGATGTTTTCTATCCGGAAAGAATGGCGGACAGAATTCTGGGAATGGGAGATGTGGTGTCCCTTGTTGAAAGAGCACAGGAACAGTTTGACGAAGAAGAAGCTAAAAAACTTCATAAAAAAATTGCCAAAAACGAATTTGGTTTTGATGATTTCCTGAAACAGATCAACCAGATCAAGAAAATGGGAAATATGAAGGACTTGATGGGCATGATCCCAGGCGTCGGAAAAGCCATTAAAGATGTTGATATTCAGGATGATGCATTTAAACACATCGAAGCAATTATCCACTCGATGACTCCCGAAGAAAGAAGAAGACCGTCAATCATCAATACGCAGAGAAAAAACCGGATCGCAAAAGGAGCCGGTAGAAAGATTGAAGATGTAAATGCGCTGATGAAACAGTTTGAGCAAATGGGTAAAATGATGAAGATGATGCAGGGACCGCAGGGAAAACAGATGATGGAAATGATGAGCAAAGGAATGCCGAAAATGCCGGGAATGGGCGGAAACCTTTTTGGTAAATAATTTTATGTCAATAAATTATATATAAAAAATCCCGAGTCTTTCGATTCGGGATTTTTCTATTGATAAGATTAAAGTCGTAAGCCTAAACCTACATTGAAGAGATTGAAATGAAGTTTCTCACCGGTAGCAGGGCTTTTAAAAGCATTATTCAGTTGAAATGCGTAGCGCGCTTCGATCAGCAAACCGGAAAATAAATCCGCTCCCAAACCTATAGCAGCACCAAAATTGGTTTTATTGATTGTATCCGGAACATCATCCAGATGGAACGCAAACTGAGGCCCCAACTGCACATTTACTTTTGGCAGGAAATAAAATTTCATAATCACCGGAATCTGCAGATAAGAGTCATCTTTGAATTTTACATAATTAAGCGCCGGCTGCATTTTTGCAAATCCTGGAATTCCGAATTCGGTAAATACACCAGCATAATAACCTGCAGTAAGTTCATCGAAATCATCAGAAACTACAGCCGAGGAAAACCCTCCATTGATTCCAAATTTTACCTGAGCATTCATCAGCCCAAACATCATAATGGCAAACGCCAGTACTACTCTTTTCATAAATTTTTAATTTTTCCCAAAAATATCATTTTAATTCCCGACCCGAAAATGAAAAGAAAACTTTCTCTTCGGACTTTACGGCAAAAAAAATCCCGATTCCATGGAACCGGGAAATTCATCCTATATTTTTTTATTAGAAATGTAGTGCAAAACCAACGTTACCAGAGAAAATTCCTGTTGAGCCCTCAGCAGTACCCAAGTCATATCTCAAACCTGGTTCGATGGAAATGTTCGGAGATACAAACCAAGCGTAACCTCCCTGAAATCCAACTGCGTTAATATTCTCGCCTTCGCTTGAAATTCCGTTAAAATCAATTTGTACCGGGAACATACTAGCTATATAGTATTTTGCTCCAATTTTGTAGTTGAATGCGGTTGAAGTTTCATTATCTCCATAGAAAGTGTCCATTGTTAAAGATGTAACTCCCAAACCAACCTTTAATGCCAGGTTATTTGCTACAAAATATCCAGCTTCGCCACCGATTTTGAACATAGAATCTCCATCATTAGTATAAAACCCAATAGAAGTGCTTGATGGGCTCAAAACACCAAAGTTCGTATTTGCTTCTACTAACCACTTCCCTTTTGCCAATGCTGGATTCTGAGTTTGCGCGTTTACCGTTGCAAAAAGTGCTAATGCACCAACCAATAATACTTTTTTCATAATTTTTAATTTATTTAAGTCGCAAATATAAAAATGTTCAGATAGCTTTCAACATGACTTTTGTCATAAAAAAACCCGCCTAAATGCGGGTTTACAATAATGCCAATTAAGAAAATTTAGAGTTTAAAATTAATTCCAACGTTAACAGATCCAATAGAACCATCATTACTTACTCCCTTATAGCCTAAATAAAACTCTGTCTTTCCGGATTCATATCCGATTTTTGGCTGATAATAAAACCCTCCGTCAGCGCCTTCATTTGTAAAAAGTCCATAACCCAAGTCAGCACCCAGGAAGAAGTTTGGCGCTACAGTATATTTACCTGTCGCAGCAATTGGGATTAACCCTAATCCATCAATAAAATCACTAAAATCAGATTTAACCAGATAGTGTGAATAACCGGTTGCAACACCCAAATCAAAATTCGGGGCTACATTCCATAGATACGCCGCATCTACACCTACATTAAAACTGTAAATGTCCCCCGCATCACCTACAGGAATTCCCAGATGAAAACCAAGTTTTGGATAACCTGACTGGGCACTAACTCCCACAAAAAATGCCAAAGCACCTGCTAAAAATAATTTTTTCATGATCAAAATTTTAAAATTAGTGAAACAAATATATAATTAATTTTTTAATTAACAAGTTATTAACATTATTTATTAAATGTTTAACTAATCCCCTGTCATTCAACCAATTTAAAATTCAAAAAACTTAATGTGGAAATGTTAGTAACTACTCTTCTCTCTGCCTTTTTTCTTCGTTCCCGTAGGCATTGATGATTTTCCTTACAACCGGATGCCGCACCACATCTTCATCTGTGAGATGTACAAAACCGATTTCATTAACATCTTTCAAGATTCGCATCGCTTCTTTCAGACCCGATTTCTGTCGCATTGGTAAATCTACCTGACTCGGATCGCCTGTGATGATGAATTTAGCATTCATGCCCATTCTGGTGAGAAACATTTTCATTTGCGAATGCGTGGTATTCTGAGCCTCATCCAGAATTACAAAAGCTTCATCCAGCGTCCGTCCACGCATGAAAGCCAACGGCGCGACTTCAATTACTTTCTTTTCGATAAACCCTTCGAGTTTCTCGTGCGGAATCATATCGCGAAGCGCATCATAAAGCGGTTGCAGATACGGATCCAGCTTTTCTTTTAAATCCCCGGGAAGAAAACCCAGACTCTCTCCCGCTTCCACCGCCGGTCTTGTTAAGATAATCCTTTTCACTTCCTTGTCACGCAACGCTCTTGCCGCCAAAGCTACGCTTGTATACGTTTTTCCGGTTCCTGCAGGTCCGATGGCAAAAACCATATCCTTCTTTTCGGATTCCTTTACCAGTTTCTTAAGGTTGGTGGTTTTCGCTTTGATGATTTTACCGTTAACCCCTTTCACAATGATATCCTGATCAAAGACCAGCTGTTTTTCACTTTCATCTTTAATATTTAGAATATTTTCAAGATCTTTCAGCGTGATCGAATTGTGACGGGAAATGAAACTTACAATATCATCCAGTTTTTTCTTCAGCACATCAAGTGTCTCGTTATTACCAAGTGCAAAGACGAAATGGTCGCGGCCGGTGATCTTAAGCGTAGGAAAAGTTGATTTCAGTAAATTAAAATATTGATTATTGACCCCATAAAAAGTTTTGGCGTCTATTCCGTTGATTTCGTAATTCAGTTCAAACATATAATAGGTTTGTTATTAATTAATTGATCTAAAAATATCAAATATTATCTAAAGATAAAGTTTTTTATTATTCACATTGGGCGCGAAATATTATTTTTTGCCCTAAATTTGCCATTCTCTACAATTACAGATGCCTGTTATAACTTTCACCTCAGATTACGGATTGGTTGATCACAGAGTTCCCGCTGTGAAAGGTAAGATCCTGAGCTTAAATGAAAATGCCAGAATCATCGATATTTCCCACGAAATACAGGCGTATAACCTTCTGCAGACCGCCTATATTGTAAGAAATGCCTATCCTTTTTTTCCTGAAGGCACCGTGCACATTATTTCAGTAGACAGTTTTTATACCAAAGAACGAAAATGCATCCTTTATAAAGCGGACGGACATTATTTTATCGCTGCAGACAATGGTATTTTAAGTCTCATTTTCTATGACATTAAACCCGAAGCAGTTTACGAAATTACTTTCAACAACAGGTTTGATGATGAAGTACGCTTTACATCTACCGATATTTTCGCACCTGTTGCGGTACATTTACAGAAAGGCGGTTTACCGGAAGTCATCGGCAGAAAATTTAAGTCACCCAAGCAACTTTCTTTTCCGCGGCCTGTCTTTAACGAAAACGAAAAAATGATCATCGGCGAAATTATGTACATCGATAATTTCGGGAATATGGTTTCCAACATCAGTAAAAAGTCGTTCGAGAAATACAGTGTAGGATTTGATGGTTTTATTTTGAAATTCCGAAACCTTGCACTTACAAAAATTCATAACCAGTACACCGATTTTATTCAGGATTGGGATATGGAGCATGAATTCCATGGTAAATCCGCTGCCATTTTCAATGATGCAGACCTTTTGGAACTCACCATTTATAAAGGAAATAAAGATAACGGTGCCCGTACCCTTTTCGGGATGAAAGTAGGCGAAAGCATCTACATCGAATTTTATTAATTTTTTGATTATAAAAAAATAGCCGGCTTTAGAAGCCGGCTATTTCTGTTGTTTTGATTATGCAGTTATCTAATCACTTTTTTAGTCACAGTTTCTTTCGAAGTGGTAACACTGATTACGTAAGAACCTCTTGGACTAGCCGTAAGATCAACATTCTCGTCATTTGCATTAAGCTTCGCAGAAGTCTTAACCAGTTTACCTGAAGCATCAAATACTTTGTAAGACTGAATCTTATCTTTTGCGGTAATACTGAAAATTCCCTTTGTCGAAGATTGCGCAATATTTACGGCAGAAGAAGCAGAAACTTCTCCAGTAGCAAGAGTAACACACTCGAAAGTCGCAAGCCAGCCAGAAGCTGCCACACCAGCATCTGAAATAAACCTTACGGTAATTGCTCCCGTAGCATGCGTAGACTGGAAAGGTCCAGGAATTGTGCTTCCACTGATCTGCGTTGCTCCCGCGAATCTCGGAGAACCCGTGCTTGGTCCGTTATAAACATTCATAAAATCGAATCCAGCTTCAGTTTCAAATTCAGTGAAAGTCATTTTAAGCTTATCGGTAGAATTTGTCGGATAAAAGGTTTTTGTAATAATTTGATTATCACCATAATTTGCAGATGCCCCGCCCGGATCGGTAAACAGAACCCCCGAACACCAGTTGGCATCTGTAAGAATAAGCTGTTCGAATGCGTAAGCCTGCGGTCCAGAACAATCAGTTCCTACGGCTATGGTATAATAAATGCCCGGATCAAGATTTGTAAAATTCAGTACTTTAGTGGTGGTAGTTCCTGCCTGAATAACAGTTCCGTCCATTTTAGCCAGTTTATATTTCCAGCTGGTGCCAGTATTATCAACAATCGTTGCGGTTACCGAGTTGGCGGTAAGGTTAGAGATGGTAAGCCCGGTTACAGTAAGATCACAAGAAGTTACACAGTTTGTTCCCAAACATCCTTTGGAGTTAACTGTGTTTCTGATAAGCGCTCCCGGCTGAACACCGAAACCGTTTGCAAAATTAATTCCTACGGAAGGAACCAAATGACAATAACTCATGATTGTACCGCCAGTACCTGTTGGAAGTGGCCCGTCGCAACCTTCATTATTGCCTGAAGCTGGCCCGCATCCGTCAATCGCGGTATCATTACCATTCCATTTACATGCATGGGTGTGTGGAGACCCTAAATTGTGACCGATCTCGTGAGTCATTGCCTCAATATTCCATGAATATGTTGGCACATTTTGGAAACTCAGGTTAACACCTGAATAAGAATATCTATAGGTGGTACACAACGCATTAACCCATGCAATACTTGTTGTAGCAGGATTCCTTAAAAGCTGCGCGATATCTCCATTGAAAGTTGGACGTCCGGTTCGGAATTTATTTAAAATTTCTGAAGGCGTGCCGGTATACGGATCCGCGCCGGCAGTCCAGATAAAGATTTCGCTTAGCGCAACCGTAATTCCGTCGTTTGCATAAAGGGTAGAAACATTATTATGCATGGCAGTTGCCCAGTTTGTAGTGGTGGTTACATTAGAACCGTTTAATGTGTAGGGACCGAAACCAACTTCGTAATAAATTCTGACGCAGTTATCGGTTTTCTTATCCGTCATTGTTTTAGGATTATAAGACGGACCAGACATTTTCTGATTTTCAAGCAGTTCATCTGCCGAACATGAGAACGGATTTTGGCCTTTCAGTTTCTGATCGTTGTAGGATACAAAATCATCGCTGTTTTTAGCCTTGCCGATAACAATATTTCCAATATTCTTGATGGAAGTTACTCCAACCACATCGTCGTTGAAAAAACTTAAAGCAACAAGAGATTCATTATCACCCTTTACAACCCCGTGATAATAAACCCCAGGAGTATAGTTAGCGTAACCTTTATCAGTATTGATTTTAAAATCATGTGTGAAAAAAGTGTTCTTCACCAGTTCTACTGTGATGTTTTTACCTTCGAACGGAAATGTCATTTCCATTGCTTCAGGTCTTTCAGTAGTAATTCTCTGAATCTCAATTTTATTGAGTTCCATAACTGTAATCCCTTCCGCGGCAGCTTTGTACATATTTTGCTTCTGTACAGACTGATTTTCGGTGAAGAGATTGTATTTAACAAACGTTTTGTTTGCAGATTGTGAATTTTTAACTTTCTCAGCGATCGGTTTTAAATTCTGCGAAAAACCTAAAGAGAAAAATGCCAAACTGAAACACAATTGGAAAATTCTTTTCATAATTAGTAGGATAAATAATTGTAGTATGCAAAAAAACTAAAAATTAATGAAATACTCTTCTTAAATGATAATTTTAACACAAAAATTTACTATTGACCTCTCGGGTCTTTCTACAATCACTTTTATCTTCTATCTTTGCACCTAAATTTTTCTGATGCTTTATACCATTCTCAAAGCCTTCCATATTGTTTTTATGGTCAGTTATTTTGCAGGAATTTTCTATCTGGTTCGGCTCTTTGTTTACTACAAAGACACCGATGAGTTTGAAGCCGCAAAAAAACAGATTCTCCGTGAACAGTACGTTTTCATGGCCCGGCGGTTATGGAATATCATTACAGTTCCGGCCGGTGTCATTATGCTTGTAAGTGGATTGGGTCTAATTTATCTGAATTTCGGTTTGATGAAAACGCCCTGGTTTCATCTTAAACTTACTTTCTTAATCGGTCTTGCAGCATATCATTTCTGGTGCTGGAAAAAAGTTCTGCAGATGAAGAATTTACACGGAGAGGTTTTACCAATTAAGAATATAAAACTTCGGCAGGCCAATGAAATTGCGACCTTTATCCTGTTTCTGGTAGTTTTTACCGTGATTCTGAAATCATGGGTGCTGGAATACTGGTGGCAATTAATCACAGGCTTTTTCGTTTTGGTTGTTGCGATTATGCTTACCGTAAAACTCGTTAATAAAGCGAAAAAATAATATTTTTCACATTTAAAAAAGATAATGACTGCTATATTTAAAAAAGAACTTTGGAGTTATTTCGGCAACTGGAGCGCCTGGTTGATTATTGGCGCTTTCAGTTTAATAGGAACCCTGTTTTTGTTTTTCTTTGAAAACGATTCTAATATTTTCGATATCGGAACTGCATCATTACAAAGTTATTTCGTTTTGGTACCGTGGTTATTGATGTTTATAATTCCCGCAATATCAATGAAAACTCTTGCAGAGGAACAGCAATCGGGAACTCTGAACTGGCTTTTTTCTCAGCCTGTGAAAATTTCTGAAATCATAGTAGGGAAATTTCTGGCAGTTTGGTTCGTTGGAGTTTTATGCCTCCTCCCCTCGGTTATCTACCTTTACACTGTTTACACTTTGGGCGTTCCCGCAGGAAACATCGATTTAGGGGCTACTTTCGGGAGCTATTTCGGTTTAATGATTTTAACAGCTGCATTTTCAGCTGTAGGAATTTTAGCATCATCGCTCTCGCAAAACCAAATTATGGCTTATTTGTTAGGCATTTTCTTTTGTTTCCTATTATATTTCGGAATCGAACAGTTGGCGAGTTACAAATTATTGGGGGGAGCAGATTATATTCTGTCAAACCTTGGTTTTTATAAACATTTTCTTGCATTTACTAGGGGATTAATAGACTCCAGAGATATTTTTTATTTTTTCTTTGTTATCGGAATTTGCCTCTTTTTAGCTAAAATTTTTGTTGAAAAGAAAAAATAAAGCTTTTCTAGAATTAAAAAAATGAACAAAAAATATATCACATATATCATCATCGGTGCAGTTCTGCTTCTTGGTATTTTCGGAGTTTTTTCAAAAAGATTCGATCTTACTCAGGAAAAACGCTACACTTTATCCGAATCTACTGTAAAAATTCTGGAATCGGTTAAAAAACCTTTGACAGTAGATGTTTATCTGGAAGGCGATTTCCCGGCAAGTTTCCGTCAACTGCAGAATGAAACGAAATTTATGCTCGAAGAATTCAGGAAGATAAACCCGAAAATCGATTATAAATTTATCGATCCCATCAAAACAAAAATGTCGCAGGACACACTTGCCGCAATGGGAATGCAGCCCTCTATTCTTCCGGATATGAAAGACGGCAAAATCTCCGAAATCGTCATGTTTCCGTTCGCCGCGCTTAAATATAACTCCTACGGAAGTTCGATTCCCCTCATCATTAACCAAAGCGGCATCGATGCTTCGGAGCAGCTCAGCAAATCGATTGAGAACCTTGAGTATAATTTCGCTTCCAATATTAAAGCAATTACCGAAGAAGAAAAGAAGAACATCGGAATTCTGATCAATCAGGACGAACTTGGTCCAAGCCAGTTCCAGGGTTTTATGGATATGGCGCTTGAAAGTTACAACGCAGGCCCAATTATTCCTCAAAACCAAACAGAACTTTCTTTAGCTGATGTTCCGAAACTGAAACAAATGCATGCGCTCGTCATCGCAAAACCAAGAAAAGCTTTTACCGAAAACGAAAAGGTAATCCTCGACCAATACATCATGAACGGCGGAAAAACATTGTGGATGATCGATGCGGTGAATGCGGAAATGGATACGCTTTTTCAGTCCAAAAAGATCATGGCCTATCCAATGGAGACCAATCTGACGGATTTCTTTTTCAACTACGGACTTCGGATTAATCCGGGATTGGTGAAAGACATGAAGAAATCTGCACTCATCAGAATTGTCTCCGGAGAAGTTGCCGGTAATCCACAGTTCAGCAGTTTTCTGTGGCCTTACTTCCCGCTCGGTATTGCAGAAACTAAAAACCCGATTACTAAAAACATCAATCCTGTAAAGTTTGAATTCCCCACTTCAATCGATACTTTAGGGAGAAAAAATATTAAAACCAAAGTTCTTTTTGAATCGAGCGAGAGAACGAATGTGAAACAGGTGCCTAATTATGTCGCTCTGGCAGAAATCGTAAGGACCGATTCTTTGAGCGAATTTGACAAACCTACGACACCCAAAATCTTTGCTGTAAGTTTAGAAGGCAAATTCACCTCCGCGTATGCTTCCAGAAGCGAAAGAAATGCGTATCCTGGTTTTAAAGCACAGAGCAATGACAACAAAATGATTGTTATCGCTGACGGAGATGTTGGAAGAAACCAGGTTTATAAAGGAAATGCATTGCCCTTGGGCGAAGATCTGCTTACGAAACAAACTTACGGAAATGAACAGTTCCTAAGAAATGCACTCGATTTTCTGTTGGATGACTCTAATTTAATGGAACTCAGAAACCGGAATATTGAAGCACGACTTCTGGACAGACAAAGAATTGACGAAGAAAAAACCAACTGGCAATGGCTTAACTTACTGCTACCGTTGGCAATTACCGGAGCTTTGGGTGGAATTTTCTTCTGGCTGAGAAAACGGAAGTTTGGATAATTGCACAACAAAGAATAAAAAGAAACGGTTTCAAATGATTGAAACCGTTTTCTGTTTAAACATCTTTAATGAAATCTTCGTAATCATAATAAAACCTTTCAAATCCATCCATTTTTTCTACAAAAAACTCGAAAATTTCCTGCCAGGTATTTTTGTTGAAAACCGAAACATTGTCTTTCGTTACCCAAATTCTGGAAATTACTTTTCCGTTTTCCAAAGTGTAAAATTCATCTTTTTGAATTTCTCCAACTTCTTCTTTCAGCATTTCTTCCAAAGACCAAATCTTTTCGTAATAAGCATTGCGAAACAGTTCATCTTTCATCTCAATATCGATCGAAACCTCAGCTTTTTTATTATCCGCGTAAAATTTCAGAGAAAAATCTTTAATTTTGGTATCATACAAAAGCCATTTTCTGGGAAAACTTTTCCCAAAAGCAATCCAAAAATCTTTTTTAAGCTGCTGCGCTTCTTGTTTGCTGAACATATTGAAACTAAATTTATGCGAACTTAAACAAATTTTCACTTTTAAACAGTTACATCTCAGCTCAAAGGTTTTTATTATTTTTACCACATGTTATCTAAAAAATCACAATATGCTTTACGGGCACTCTCTTACCTTGTAGAAAAGCAGGAAGAAGGACCTGTGTTGATTTCGGAAATTTCAGAAAAGAAAAAAATTCCTTTGAAGTTCCTTGAAAACATTCTCCTCGAACTTAAAAAAGCAGAAATCCTTGACAGTAAAAAAGGAAAAGGAGGCGGCTATTTTTTCAATGTAAATCCCAGGGACATTACGCTTGCCCGCATCATCCGACTGGTAAACGGTCCTATTGCAATGCTTCCGTGTGTAAGCCTCAATTTTTACGAAAACTGCATGAATTGCAACGAGAAACACTGTGCCTTACACGATGTTCTGATCGAAGTCCGGGATGCTACATTAGCCATACTTGAGAAAAAAACACTGATGGAACTGAAAGATTAACCTTTTTTTGATTTATTAGTCTACTAATTTTGTAGGATAATAATTATCAAGTAAATTTGCCGGCAACATATCCTTACTATATGCTTTTACAAGAAGATCATCTGTTTATAGAAAATTTAACAGCCGAAGAAGGTTTACAATTTATTTCAGAAAAATTTACTGCGTGCGCCGTATTCTCCACTTCTTTAGGTCAGGAAGATCAGGTCATTACCGATATGATCTTTAAAAACAAGATGAATATTAAAGTTTTCACTTTGGATACGGGGAGACTTTTTTATGAGCATTACGAACTGCTTTCACAAAACAACGCGAGATACGGAATCAAAACCCAGGTTTATTTTCCCGATTCTGACGATGTTGAAAGATATGTGAACGAAAAGGGAATTAATGCTTTTTTTCATTCGGTAGAAAATCGTAAAGAATGCTGCTACATCCGCAAAGTAAAACCCCTGAACCGTGCTTTGGAAGGCGCTAAAATCTGGATTACCGGTTTACGAAGCGAACAGTCGGAAAACCGCGAAAACATGAAAATGATCGAATGGGATGACGATCGGAAACTTTTTAAATTCAATCCGCTTATTCACTGGACCTATCAGGATGTTTTAAATTATATCGAACAGCATAATGTTCAGGATTTGCCGCTCCACAAGAAAGGTTTTATCAGCGTTGGCTGTAAACCCTGCACCAGAGCTATTGCTGAAGGTGAAAACCCGAGAGCCGGCCGCTGGTTTTGGGAAGAATCCCAGAAAGAGTGCGGTCTTCATTCACAATAATTCCCTTTGACCTTAATCAACTTTTAAAAATCTCAAAACGCTATAGTTATCAATATGAGCAAATATAAATTAGACTATCTGGAACAGTTAGAAGCCGAAAGTATTTTCATCATGCGAGAAGTTGCAGCACAGTTCGAAAAACCTGCCTTACTTTTTAGTGGCGGCAAAGATTCCATTACCCTTGTACATCTCGCCAAAAAGGCTTTTGCACCGATGAAAATCCCCTTTCCGCTTGTTCATATTGATACCGGGCACAATTTCACTGAAGCTTTGAATTACCGTGATCAACTGGCGGACGAAATTGGTGCAGAATTGATCGTAAGAAAAGTTGAAGATACGATTCGTGAGAAAAAACTCACTGAACCTAAGGGCAAATTTGCTTCCAGAAACTGGCTTCAAACCCATACTCTTCTGGATACGATTGAAGAATTTAAATTCGATGCCTGTATCGGCGGTGCCCGGCGTGATGAAGAAAAGGCCAGAGCCAAAGAAAGATTTTTTTCTGTGCGCGACGAATTCGGTCAGTGGGAACCCAAACTGCAGCGACCTGAATTGTGGAACATCTATAACGGAAGAATTCACAAAGGTGAAAATGTGCGGGTATTCCCGATTTCTAACTGGACAGAACTTGATGTCTGGAATTACATCAAAAAAGAAAACATTCAGCTTCCGTCGATTTATTTCGCTCATCAGCGCGATGTGATTGAATATGAAGGACAGTTAATTGCGGTTTCAGATTTCATTCAGATAGACGAAAATGATACCATCGTCAATAAAAAAGTGCGGTACAGAACCGTGGGCGACATGACCTGTACTGCCGCTGTAGAAAGCTATGCCGCAACCCTCGATGAAGTGGTAAATGAAATTACGGCTTCCAGAATTTCAGAGCGCGGCGAAACTAGAATTGATGATAAAGTTACTGAAGCCGCAATGGAAGACCGAAAAAAAGGTGGCTATTTCTAAGTTAATTCACCATAAAATTTCACCGTTTCCCCTAAATTATTACTTAAACTGAATATGGATATATTAAGATTTATTACCGCCGGAAGTGTTGATGACGGAAAAAGCACTCTGATTGGCAGACTGCTCTACGACAGCAAAAGCATATTGGTTGATCAACTTGAGGCGCTCGAAAAACAATCAAAAAATAAAAATGCCGACGGCATCGATCTGGCAATTCTTACTGACGGTCTTCGCGCCGAAAGAGAGCAGGGAATCACCATTGATGTGGCTTACCGCTATTTTTCTACACCAAAACGCAAATTTATCATTGCCGATGCACCGGGACATGTTCAGTATACCAGAAATATGATTACGGGAGCATCAAATTCCCAGCTCATTATTATTTTAATTGATGCGCGTCAGGGAGTCATTGAGCAGACCAGACGACATTCTATCATTGCATCATTGTTGAAAATGAAACATATAGTTGTTGCGGTAAACAAAATGGATTTGGTTGATTATTCTGAGGAAGTTTACAATAAAATCAAAGAAGATTACCGTAAAGTCGCAGAAAATCTCGGACTAAAAAATCTGGAATATTTCCCGATTTCAGCTTTCAATGGAGATAATATCGTTGAAAAATCTCCGCAAATGCCTTGGTTTGAAGGCGAACCGCTATTAAGCTTTTTAGAAAATGTAGAAGTGAGAAATGATGTAGATTATGAAAACGCCAGATTTCAGGTTCAGTATGTCATCCGTCCGCAAACCGACGAACTTCATGATTACCGCGGTTACGCCGGACAAATTATTTCCGGAACTTATAAAAAAGGAGACAGAATCACGATTCTTCCGGAAAATATTGAAACTAGCATTTCTAAAGTGGAAACCGGCGGAAGTGAAGTGGAAGAAGTTTTCGCCCTGCAGCCTGCAGTTTTGCATATTGCTGACGATATCGATGTGAGCCGGGGAGATTTCTTCGTAAAAACTGATAATCAGCCAAAAGTTGAAAATGAGTTCGAGGCTTTGGTTTGCTGGCTGGATAAACGCGAACTGAACGAAGGAAACAAATATTATATTCAACACAAAAGCAGGCTCCTGAAAACCATCGTGAAAGAAATAAAATACAAAATTGATGTCAATACTTTACAGCAAATCCCTGCAACAGATTCAGTAAAACTGAATGAAATTGTAAAAGTAAAGCTGAAAACCGCATCACCGCTGGTTTTTGATTCTTTTGAAAAAAACAGCGCCACGGGAAGCGCAATTCTGGTTGATGAAACCAGCAATTCTACCGTAGGTGCGGTGATGCTTCTTTAGATTTTAAAAAGTTGAAAAAGTTTTCTTCTGAATACCTCAGCGCATCTTTTTAATGTCTATCGAAAGCAAAATACATAACAAATCACTCAGTGTTTTCCTGAATCTGGAAAACCTGAAAGTGCTTATTGTAGGCGGTGGCACGCAAGCACTGAAAAACCTGAATTTACTTGTTGAAAGTTTTCCGGAAACCCAGATAAATCTGGTATGTGAAAATATTTCTCAGAAAATTAAGGACTTTGCAAATAATCATGAGAATATCAGGCTTCACGAAAGGCGGTTCTTTGAAGACGATTTCTACAATTCCCATATCGCTCTAATTACCGATTGCGGAATTGGTTTTTATACCGAAATCATCGATATTGTTCAGAAGAAAAACATCCTCATCAGTATCGAAAACAAACCTGAATTAAGCGATTTTCAGCTCGAAAGTTTCATTTCAGACAAAAATAAACTTTCAGCGGCAGAGCAGAAATCTAAATGGCAATATTCGAAAGACGCGAAGAAATACAGAAGATTAGTTATTTATCTTTCGCTCTCGTTTGCGGCTTTTTTTCTCGGGATTGCCTTTGATCAGTATTTTTCGTATGCACAGGCAAAAGATTTCGTGTACGAAATTCCGCAGGAATTTTACTGGATGCTCGCCATCGGATTCTTTGCGCAAATGGTAGACGGTGCCCTTGGAATGGGTTACGGATTAACGAGTTCTACGCTGATGTTGGGCATGGGAATTAAATTGCCTTCCATCTCGGGTTCTATTCACACTGCAGAAATGTTTTCAAGCGCCATGAGTGGCTATTCGCATTACAAATACGGAAATGTGAATAAAAGGATGTTGCTTTATCTTGCGGTTCCGGGGATTATCGGTGCTGTTTGTGGCTCACTGCTCCTTATTTATCTGGGCAATGAATATGAAAACCTCGCAAAAGGTTTAATGGCGACCTATACGCTTCTGATGGGTTACCGAATTACAAGGCTGGCTTTTAAAAAGATCGTGATAAAACAGAAGACACACCTCGGAAGACTTGGTTTTCTGGGCGGAATGATGGATGCTTTTGGCGGTGGCGGCTGGGGACCGATTGTTACTTCCACCCTTCTTTCCAAAGGACGAAAAACCAATTACGTCATCGGAACCGTAAGCATGGCCGAATTCTTCGTAACGCTTTCTGCAGCGATTGTTTTCTTTTCAAGTTTGGGAGTTTCAAATATCGAAATCATTTTGGGATTAATTATCGGAGGAGTTCTGGCTGCGCCTATCGCTGCAAGATTAGCAGGAAAAATGCCACGTAAAACCGCGCTGATTTTGGTTGCACTTCTGCTAATTGTTTCGAGTGCCAGAAATCTTTATAAAATTTTCTTTTAAAAAAAAACCTCCCGAACGGAAGGTTTTTATATTATTTGAATTCTGACTGAAATCAGATTACTTCTAACTCTTTTCCTACTTTTTCGAAAGCAGCAATCGCTTTATCCAAATGTTCTTTCGTATGCGCTGCAGAAAGCTGAACCCGGATCCTGGCTTTGCCTTTCGGCACCACAGGATAGAAGAATCCAATAACGTAAATCCCTTCATCCATCAGTTTTTCAGCCATTTTCTGGGCTAAAGGAGCATCATAAAGCATCACAGGAACAATTGCTGCATCACCGTCAGGAATATCGAAACCTTTTGCTTTCATTTCTTTTCTAAAATATTCAGCATTTTCCATCACTTTGTCTCTCAGCGAAGTATCTTCGGAAATCATATCCAAAACTTTCATCGCAGCGCCCACAATTCCGGGTGCGAGTGAATTCGAAAATAAATACGGTCTGGAACGCTGTCTCAGCATATCGATAATTTCTTTTTTTCCTGAAGTAAAGCCGCCAAGTGCGCCGCCTAAAGCTTTGCCTAAAGTTGAAGTAATAAGATCAACTCTTCCCATCACTTCATTGGCTTCATGAGTTCCGCGGCCAGTTTTACCGATAAAACCGGTAGCATGGGAATCATCAACCATCACCAGACAGTTGTATTTTTCTGCGAGGTCGCAAACACCTTTTAAATCGGCAACAATTCCGTCCATGGAAAAAACTCCGTCGGTTACAATAATTCTGAAACGGTGATTTTTCTCGGAAGCAGCTTTTAACTGGGCTTCCAAATCTTCCATATTATTGTTTTTGTAACGGTATCTTGCTGCTTTACAAAGTCTCACACCATCAATAATTGAAGCGTGATTCAGTTCATCCGAAATAATGGCATCTTCCTCAGAAAATAAAGGTTCGAAAACTCCGCCATTTGCATCGAAACAGGCTGCATAAAGAATTGTATCTTCCATTCCTAAAAACTGGGAAATTTTAGACTCAAGTTCTTTATGGATATCCTGGGTTCCGCAGATAAAACGGACGGATGACATTCCGTAACCGTGGCTTTCAATCATATCCTGAGAAGCTTTCATCACTTCTGGATTATTTGAAAGTCCTAAATAATTGTTTGCGCAGAAATTCAGGAGCTTTTTTCCGTTGGCTTCGATTTCGGCGGACTGTTGAGAAGTGATGATTCTCTCGGTCTTAAAAAGGCCTTCATTCTTAATATTTTGTAGTTCGCTCTGTAAGTTATCGAGATAGTTTTTAGAAATCATAATTGAATTTTTTAAGAAACGCTAATTTAACAAAAAAAGCCCTCAATCAACTATGAATTGAGGACTGTTTTGATATGAATTGTAAAAGAGTTGCTATCTT
The DNA here is from genome assembly GCA_015999765.1 of Flavobacteriia bacterium. Classification (GTDB taxonomy): domain Bacteria; phylum Bacteroidota; class Bacteroidia; order Flavobacteriales; family Weeksellaceae; genus Kaistella. The sequence continues at coordinate 289,717 of JAECQR010000002.1, read as the reverse complement.
ATTTGTACACAATTCCCCACTTTTTATTAAGTTTTTCATATTCTGCCTGTGATTTTGGCTGCCATGGAGTTCCAACTGGTGAACCAAACTCTCTGAAATAACCTTCGAATCCGGCCGGTGTGTAACTAAAAACCATAATGAATATTTCGTTTCCGGTATTTTTCACAGCATGCCAGCAATGTCTGGGAATTAAAGCTACACTTCCACTCTTAACCTTAATTTCTTTTTCTCCGACGGTTAATACTCCTTCACCCTTGTATACAAAAATGAGTTCATCTTCGTTCATGTGCTTATGAAGCGGGATTCCCTCGCCCGGAGCAATTTCTTCGGTGCAGAAAGACAAGGACCTTTTTCCATTCTGCGAGCCGGAAATTTTTATGGCTAAAGGAGAATTACGTGGTCCAATCCAATACTTTTCACCTTCGCCCTCATGAACAATCACGGGCTCCGCTTCAACGCTTGATGAAAGAAAATCTGCAGGAAAGAAAAGGCCTGCAAAACCCAATGATGCGGTGTTGATAAATTGCTTTCGGGACTGTTTCATTTCTACTTGATGAAGCTTGTATGGTCACTTGCGAGTTGCCATTTTCCGTTGCTGTAAAACCATGTGGAAGTATAGCGACCTTTATCAGTAAAAGCTTTTCCTTTATATGTCCCCGAGACAGTGAATACACCTGTTTCTACGGCTGTACTGCGATGAATTCTAAACTTTTTATCCTCAGACTTCACTGAAGTTATTTTTAGGTCAGCCGATTTTATCTGCTCAATTTCTTCGGCTTTATTTCTTATTTTTCCATTTTCATTAACAGAAGTAAATTCTGCGGAAAGTAGTGAATCAAACATGCGGGCATCCTGTGTTGATATCGCTTTATCGTAATTATCGCTTGCCTGTTTCAATGAGGGCATCAATTCGTCTGAAGTATGAGTTTTTTCAGTAGAATGATCCGAAACAATCATCCATTTACCGTTTCTTTTTTCAAACATGGCACTGTAAAATCCTGTATCGTTATGTGGTGCCGCATCCGCTTCAAGGCCGGAGGTTGATGCATTCCAAAGCCCGGTTACATAAGCCAGATTACCGTCCATTTTCACTTTTACATCGTCACTTTTAACACTTAGTAATTTATACGAAGGTTTTTCTTTCTCTTTCCTGATTCGCTCGAGTACTTCTGCACGCGTCACTTTAGAACCATCCGGGTGATAAGAAACAAAATCTGGAGCAAGCGTATTTTCGAAAAATGGTAAATCTCCACTTAGGGATGCCTTATCAAAATCCGCATTCAGCTTCAGCACCGTATCAATATCGCTTTTTTGAGAATGTAATAACGTAGTAAAAACAACCGTAAACAACGTAACAAGTTTGGCAAAATTTTTCATGGCTTTAATTTTTTGGTTAAAATTTTAATTGATCAGTATTAATTTTGAGAATACTTTCAATATTTATGTAAAATTAGTATAAAACCCAATAGCCGATCAACCGCTAAATCACCCTATTTATAATGGGAGTTACATCGCAGAAAGCATCAGTCATAAACAAAAAAGCCTTCATTTATGAAGGCTTTTTTTTTATTCTTTAATAAATTTGAGATTCTGATTTTCGATTTTCAGAAGGTAAACACCTTTTGGAAGTTCATGGACTTCAACCGTTTTCCCCTCTACAAATCTACCCATTTTAACCAACTTGCCATCTACACTGTAAATACCATATTGCTGATTTTTACCTATTCCTAAAACCGATAGTTTATCAGTTACAGGATTGGGATATATCTTAATAGCATCTTTTGTATTATCATTCACTGCAAGGATCGTTGCATCTTTACTTACCGTCGAATTTCTCTGGATAATCTGATTTTCGTAATTGAACTGTACTGATGCCACAGGAAAATTCACCTGATTCGCAAAAGTCTGATTATTAAAGGTATTATCGAGTATTAGATAAGCTACCTGACCGCCTGTTCCATTTACCTTTATAGGCAATGGCATTTCGAAGAAACTAACTGAAGAGTGACTTCTGGTCTGGCTGACCCTGAATCTTAACATCTGGTCTGAAGTCTGATTCCAGCGGATTTGATAAGTCGGGTGGCCCTGACCATAAACCCAGTCATTAAAAAATTCGGTAAAATCTTTACCTGTTGACAGAAGAAGGGAATTTTTAAGATTTGCTGTTTTGGCATATCCATAGGCATGCTCCGGCCTGGAATGGTAATCCTTAATAGCGGAATAAAAGACGTCATCGCCCAATATCCATTTTATCATTCTTACGATATAACCTCCTTTGGAATAGCTCAACCGTCCGCTGAAAATTGCGCCGGTATTGCCCAGGTTGCTGTCAGCGACATATACACTTCCTCCCGCTGCGCTGGTGATATAGCTCATTTCAGAACCGAGATACCCTAAAAACTGAGAATTGGTCATGAGTAATTTTTCGTTGGCAAGATGCTCACCAAAAGTCGCAAATCCTTCATTAAGCCAAATGTCGTTCCAGGCACCGCAGGTAACTTTATCGCCAAACCACTGGTGGGCGAGTTCATGTGCGATAATGCCTCTTCCCCACGAACCCATAGAAGACATGGTCGCATGTTCCATACCGCCTCCCCAGCCAAATTGCATGTGTCCATATTTTTCATTTCTGTAAGGATACGGACCGAAATACTGTTCAAAGGTATCCATAACGGTTTTGGTCCATTCAATATTGGACATGATTGTACCATTTGATGTGGTCGAAGGATACAGATAATTTACAAAAGGAAAAGGTGGATTTCCCATAGTATCATTCAGTTTCGTGTAATTCGTAATCCCTAAAGCAATGAGATAAGCCGGAATCGCATAATTTGTTTGCCAGTAAGTGAGTTTTCTGCCTCCGGTTAAAAGTGTTTCCGAAATAAGTTTCCCATTGGAAGCCACATTGTACTGTGAGGGGGTATTGATCTTAATATCAACTTTTTCAATTTTGTCATTGAGGCTTTGTTTGGTCGGAAACCATTCCTGCGCACCGTATGGCTCAGAAAGAGTATATAGAGCAGGTACCCCACCCTGAGTTGATATAGTGAAAGCATCTCCTGCGCTACCACCTGTACCTGGTGCGCCGGAATATTTAATCGAAAGTGAATCGAGGGTTGCTGCCGCTATATTTGCCGGGAAATCAATTTTAACCTCTTTAGTACTGAGCTGCGTGAAAGGAAGGTTGTTCCCATGATACTTCACTTCTGAAACGGTAAGAACATCGGACAGATCAAAATAAATACTTGCCATATTCTGGTTCGGAATAAAATGACTGGTAACGGTGCCGCTTACGAACTGCTGTGCAGGATCCAACTGAAGTTCGAGCCGCTGGTATTTTAAATCATAATTCAACGTATTGGGATTCACGTTATAATCAATCATTTTCGAATACTTCAGAAGTTCATTGCTAATCATACTTTTGCGTTCGGCTTCTTCATTTTTCTGAGCGGAAACCTGCGTGCAGATCAATGCAACCAGTATTACATAAAGTTTTTTCATTTAGCTAAATTTTTCGCTAAAGTTAAAAAAAACCTCTCAATAATTATTGAAAGGTTAAGTAATTCGTTATTTATTTAAATATTACAGATTTAGCGCAGGCTGAAGAATTTGTTCCATTCTGTTTTTTACCTGATCCACGGAACCTGCATAATTATTGATCAGTAGAGAGAATACCAATGTTTTTCCTGAATGGGTTTTCATGTAACCCGCTAAGGTTTTCACTTTATTTAAAGTTCCTGTTTTTGCAAAAATCTGTCCGTTTCCTTCACCGTTAAACATGCTCTTCAAAGTTCCGGTTTGTCCTGCGATTGGAAGTGACTCAAAATATGTTTTATAATATTTCTCATCCATGATGTTGGTTAAGAATTTTACCTGAGAAATCGGAGTAACCAGATTATTCCGGGAAAGTCCGCTGCCATCCATATAATTTAATCCGTCAGTTTCGAATGCATTTGCCTTCAAATGTTCAACTACAACACTTCTTCCGGATTCTAAAGTCTGATCGCCTTTTTTCTGAAAACCAACCATTCGCAACGTAGCTTCTGCCAATGCATTATCACTTCTTTGATTCGTATAGTAAATAATGTCTGCTAAAGTTGGTGATTGGTAACTAGTTATCGTTGTGCGTTTTTCTGGATTGAGCTCTGCTGTTCGTGTCACCACTTTTCCTGTTATTCCCACACCTCTTTTAACCATGGTGCTTCTTAAAGAATTTGCCAGATATGCCGGCGGATCAGCAACTTTGGTAGTTAGGCCTACTCCATCAAATTTGTCAGCATAAACCATCTGCTTTATATAAGGAGAGATGTAATAGAAGTTTTTATTTTCCGCAAAAGGATTTGCCGGTTTTGCAATGAGCCTTTCATTCTGCGGATTGATTTCATAAGTGGAACCGGCTGGCAGATAGTAATTTCCGTTCTCCAGCCACACAATATTTTCCGGAAGTTTCTGAGTTTTATTTACTTTGAAAACTCCGGTTTGAATGATGATATCGCCGTTAATCTTTTTAATTCCCTTTTCAGAAATAGCTGCAATAAAGTCTGAAACAATTGCAGAATACGACGAAGCACCGGCCTTATTTGTACCTAAAGACGGGTCACCACTGCCTACAATATATAAATTACCCTGGAGATTACCGTTCTCATCAATGTCTCCTGAATATTCAAGTTGCGTGATCCAACGGAAATTTTCTCCCAGCAGACTTACTGCTGTATCGGTTGTTAACAATTTGGTGGTAGAAGCAGGAATCAGCGAGGCATACTCGTTGTATGAACTTACCACTTTTCTGGTTTTCGGGTCGTAAATTACAAATCCCCAATTGGCGTTACGAAGAACCGGATCATTCATCATAGAATTGATGTTGATATCCACCAGTTCCTTCGCACTCATTAATTTTTCAGAAGAGCTGAAATCCTTAACGGTACTGCTTGGCCGGTTGTCGTAAGTTTGGGGTAAATTTGAAGTGAAAGTACCTTGCCCGAATGCGATTGCTGAAAATGCGAAAGCCTGCGCAAGAAATATATTTTTTAGTCTAATCATTTAATTTTGTTATTTGATTATCTCTGAACTCTTTTGTTAAGAAAATGAAAATATGAAATGCAAAACATATTTTCAACGGTCAAAAATATACAATATTGTTGAAAGACAATATTTTAACGCTCCCAAAAGCAGGTAAATTTTGTTAAAAATTGTTAAAAATCAACATATATCAGCTTTTTAATACTCTGATAAGCAGTTATTTCGTCGAATTCTTCAAAACTTTTCAAAACCAAACCTTTCATTTCAGCGTACTTTTTTCCGCGCGGAAGTTTGAGCAGAATTTGATACTGGTACATCAAATTGAGTTTTCCGATTGGTGATTTTTCCGGACCCAAAATACAGTCTTCAGGTAAATATTTTCGTAAGATTGATCCTAAAAATTGCGAAGCACGGTTCACTTTATCTTCACGGCGGTGTTTCAGTTCGATCATAGTCAGTTTCACGAAAGGCGGATAAAGAAATTTCTTTCTTTCCTCCAGAAAATGCGCGTAAATCTTTTCAGAATTATTCTCTTTTATCAACTGAAAAACCGCATGCTGAGGATTATAGGTCTGAATCAGAATTTTTCCTTCCCCGGAAGTCCGTCCGGCCCGACCCGAAACCTGCGTAATCAATTGATACGCGCGTTCCTCTGCACGAAAATCCTGTACGTAGAGCATAGCATCTGCCCTCGGAATTGCAACCAATTCTATATTGTCGAAATCCAGACCTTTAGAAATCATTTGTGTTCCCACAATAATATCTGTTTCACCTTCTTCAATTCTCTCGTATAATTTTTCATAGGCAAACTTTTTCCGCATGGAATCTACATCCATTCTGTCAACTTCAGAATCAGGAAAAATCCTCGAAACTTCTTCATGAATCTGCTCAACTCCCACGCCTCTTTCATTCAGATTTTCGGAATGGCATTTGGGGCATACTTTCGGTTTAGAAGCTTTTTGTCCGCAATAGTGACATTTCATTTCGTTGGAAAATTTATGATACGTCATCACCACATCACAATTCGAACAGTAATTTACGTAACCGCAGGTTTCACATTCCACCACATTCGCGTAGCCGCGGCGGTTATGGAGAATCATTGTCTGCTTCTTCCTCTCCAATTCTTTTTTTATCTCGTCGATGAGTTTTAAAGAGAAATTGCCAATTATTTTCTTTGAATCCTGTTCTTCCTTAAAGTTGATGAGTTCAAATTCCGGCAGTTTTACGTTCCCGAATCTTTCTCCCAGAAAAACATATCTTAACTTATCTTTTTTGGCGAGATAATAAGATTCTACAGAGGGCGTCGCCGAACCTAAAATCAGGTTTGCCGAATATAGTTTCGCTAGGATTTGTGAGGAATCTTTTGCATTGAAATAGGGCGAAACTTCCCGCGGTTTATAAGCCGAATCATGTTCTTCATCAACAACGATTAAACCGAGGTTTTCGTAAGGTAAAAACAACGCATTACGTGTTCCGATAAGGATTCTAATATCATTATTCTTAATTCGACGCCACACTTCCACCCTCTCGAAATCGGTAAGTTTCTGGTGATAGAAACCAAGCTGTTTTCCGTATTTTTTCTCTAAACGCTGCACGATTTGTTTGGTTAAAGAAATTTCAGGCAGCAGAAATAAAACATTTTTTCCGGCGGAAACGGTTTCTTCAATTTTTTCGAGATAAATATGAGTTTTACCCGAAGAAGTAACGCCGTGCAGCAAAACATTTTTTCCCTCAGTGAAAGCATCATCAATTTCTTTCTTCGCCTGAACCTGCTGCTCGGTGAGCTTTTCAATTTCCTCGATTTCGCCCTGATAAGATTCTATTCGGTCTTTCTGCAGAAAATATTCCTGAACCAGATTTCTTTCAATTAAAGATTTTAACTGTGACTGCGAAAAATTTCCTTCAGCGAAAATTTCAGATTTCCTGATAGGTGTTTCGGGATGTTCTGTTTGCTTTTCGAGGATTGAAAGGAACATTTCCTGTTGTTTAGGAGAACGTTTCAGCGACAGAAGGTTCTGCGGAAGACTGTTACCGGTCAGTTCTGAATCATTTACGCGCAAATACGCGATTTCTTTGGCTTTATACTTTTCGGCAATCTTTTCATCAATCTCGATGTACTGAAGATCGATTAACGATTTTATGGTTTTGACGATGTCTTTCTTTGGAATAAATGCTTCAATTTCGGTCACATTAATAAGATGCCGAACTTCTAATGCCTGAATGAGATACATTTCATTCACATCTAGGTTTTCGAAATCGACTGTAATATTTGGCTTTAACTTTAAATAAGTTTCACTTTCAAGTTTTAAAGATGAGGGAAACGCAAAACGGTAAATTTCGCCAAGATTACAGAGATAATATTCCGAGATCCAGTTCCAGAAGTTGATCTGCTCAGAAGGAAGAATCGGAAAATCATCAAGTATACTGATGATTTCTTTTGGACTGAAATTTTCGGGCTCGCTCTTATGGATTTCAGCGACAATTCCTGTATACATCTTTTTGCCGCGAAATGACACCAAAACTCTCATCCCAACTTCCAGATTACGGATTAATTCGTCAGGAACTTTATAGGTAAAGGTTCCTTTAAGATTGAGCGGGAGAATAATCTGGGCAAAGGTCAAAGCTGGTAAACTGATTTTATGTGAGAAGTCTTTGAGTGAATTACAAATTTAGATTTTATTTTGGCTAAAGCCAATGAATTTACTTCAATAAAAAACGGGCTAAAGCCCGTTCAAAAAGATTTTTATAAGATTTTAGAAGTATTGCTTTTATTATTTTGCCTTTCTTCTGTTCAGTTCTTTGTCGATTAGGCCAAGTTCGCGACCTGTTTGTCCCGCCACAGAAGTGTTTTCCTGCGCACGTCTCGTTAGATAAGGAACCACATCTTTCACCGGACCATAAGGAAGATATTTGCAGACATTGTATTTTTCTGCGCCAAGAAAATAAGTGATGTTGTCGCTCATTCCGTAAAGCTGGCCAAAATGAATCTGCGGATGGTCATGTGGTAATCCCATTGCCCGCATTTTATCCATTACGAGTTCAGTAGATTTCTCATTATGGGTTCCAAAAAACGCTGAAACGCGGTCTAAATTATTCAATACGAAATCGATCGCGGCATTATAATTATCATCTGACGCCTGTTTTGTAGGCTGAATCGGATCGGGATAATTCATTGCAGCTGCGCGTTCGCGTTCCTTTTCCATATAAGCGCCGCGAACAAATTTATAACCCAGGAAATAGTTTTTTGTTCTGGCTCGTTCTAAATCTTCAGCAAGATATTCCATTCTGCCAGTGCGGTACATTTGGATGGTATTCCAGATAATGGCTTTCTGTTTGTTGAATTTCTCCATCATTTCATTCACCAAATCATCGGTCGCATCCTGCATCCAGCTGTCTTCTGCATCAATCATCAGAACCACATTCCGGTCATAAGCCATCTGACAAACCTCCTCATATCTCTTCACCACTTTCGCCCATTCTTCTTTCTGAGAGGTCGTCAATTCTACTTTCTTACCCACTTCCTCATAGATTTCGATTCTTCCGAAACCTGTTGGCTTAAACACTACAAACGGAATCGCTGGATTACCTTCTGCAAATTTTATATTCTGTTTGATTTCTTCGCAGGTTTCATCAAAAACACTTTCTTCAGCTTTTCCTTCAATGGCATAATCAAATATACTTCCTACGTGCCGTTTGAACATTTGCTTTACTACTTTCATGCTTTGCTCACGGGTTTCGCCGCCACAAAACTGCTCAAACAAAGTTTGTTTAACAACTCCGGTCACAAAAGGAAAATTTTTCTCTACAGTAAAATTGAGAACCGAGATGCCAAACTTTGTAACAACGGGCTGCTCTATAGCTTTAAACATCCAGTACGCCTTGCGGAGTTGAGCGTCGGTCTTGTCTGCAAAGGCAATTTGGGTATTATTGAAAATGCTCATGGGTAATTTTAAATTAGAGCAAATTTAACGATACTATATGAATTGAAAAAACGAATTTAAAGTTTAATTTTGTGACAAATTTCATGAAATGATATCAGTTTTAGACCAGGATTTTTCGCAGCTCAACCTTTTTATAACGGATTTAAAACCCACGAAAATCATCATTCTGGTGGATGAAAACACCCATGAACATTGCCTGCCCATACTTCTGGGAAATATGGAAACTGAAATTCCCTTTGAAATTATTGAAATTGAACCCGGTGAAGATTTAAAAACAATTGAAACAGCGACTCAACTCTGGGAAATTTTATCAGAATTTGAAGTCGACCGCAAATCTTTGATGATTAATCTGGGCGGTGGAGTAATTACGGATTTGGGCGGATTCGTGGCATCAACTTATAAGAGGGGAATTAAATTTGTTAACATCCCAACAACACTTTTGGGGATGTGCGATGCTTCTATTGGCGGGAAAACAGGTATTGACCATCATTTCCTAAAGAATATCATAGGAACTTTTGCCGAGCCTGAGGAAATATTTGTTTACCCTAATTTCTTGAAAACCGTACCATATGTTGAATTGCGAAGTGGATTTGCAGAAATGCTGAAGCACGGTTTAATTGCAGACCAGAATCACTGGCACGATTTAACCTCACTTGAAAATCTAAGTGCAGAAAGCATATTTCCACTTATTGAAAACTCAATGCGGATCAAACAGACGATTATTGAACAGGATTTTAAAGAGCAGAACATCAGAAAAACGCTTAACTTCGGGCACACTGTAGGTCATGCATTGGAAAGTCTTTTCCTGCAGCATGGAAAACCAATACCCCATGGCGAAGCTGTAGCACTAGGAATGATTTGCGAGACCCATCTGTCTTTTTTAGCGGGCAACATCAGCAACGACAAAGCTGAAGAAATAATCGGAAATATCACGAAGTTTTATCCATATATAGCCATCAGTCAGTTCACTGATGAAAGAATTGTAGCGCTGATGATGAATGATAAAAAGAACTCAAGCGGCAAAATAAGTTTCTCTCTTTTGATAAGTATTGGGGAGTGCACTTTTGACAGCGAAGTATCGAACGAAGACCTTATTTCAGCTTTGAATTATTATCAAAATTTGAATTAAATACTGTTTAAAGTACTATTTATATCATAGCACCCGTCCGACGCTTTTTTTCTTTAGCAGTAAAATCACCCTATATAAATATTTGATAGTTAATAACTTACATATAATCACTATTAAACTCGTGTTTAGTTTTTAAAATTTTAATTTGTTTTTGGCACAGGGTTTGCGAATAACCAATCGTAAAACAAAATTAAAAACGTGAATTGATAAGCTTTTTAAAGTTGCAGAAATCTTCTAATTAGTATTCTTGAGCAATTTTAGATTAAGAATATCAGATTCACAAAAAATTAATTAAAATTTAAAAATTATGAAAAAGTTATTTTTAGGTGCAGCTATCGCAATGAGTTCATTGACATTCGCACAACAGTTTGGTATTAAAGGTGGAATGAACGTTTCTTCATTATCTACAGATTCGCAGTTAAGCGATCAAGGTTCTAAGATCGGTTTTAACGCAGGTTTATTCATGAATGCTCCAATTGCTGAAAACTTCAGCATCCAGCCCGAATTACTTTACTCACAAATGGGTGACAAATATGACCAAACGATTGCAGGAACTACATATGCAAGATCAAGACATTTAGATTATGTAACTCTTCCTGTGATGTTCCAGTATAACGCGACACCATCTTTCTACCTTGAAGCAGGTCCTGAATTTGGTTTAATGGTAAACGCTAAAAACAAGTTTACCAACGAAACTGATAATAATACCATTACGGAAACCGGTGATTATAAAGATCAGTTAAACACTTTTAACTTAGGTGTTGGTTTAGGTGCAGGTTATTATTTTACACCTAACATCGGTTTAACTGCAAGATATGTTGCAGGATTCACAGACATCTATAACAGCGATAACAACGGAAGCGACGATTCTGTAAAAAACAACGTATTCCAGGTTGGTTTGGCTTACAAATTCTAACAACACTTAGGATGAAAAAAAAAGGCTGAGAATTTCTCAGCCTTTTTTTATTCATCTGTATAGTCAGGGCTTGGGCCCGCGGGAACGGGGTACACTTCTGTGAAACAGCCAAAACAGTGGCTGGAGCTTCCCAAAATAACTTTGAGATTATCCATACTTAAAAATTCGAGTGAATCAACGCCAAGATAATCCCTCAATTCTTCAACGGTCATATTAGCCGAGATTAAATCTTTTTTTGAAGGTGTATCGATGCCCAGATAACACGGCGCGATAATGGGCGGTGAAACGCTTCTGAAATGAATTTCCTTCACCCCGGCTTCTTTCAGAATTTTAACCAAACGCTTCGAAGTTGTTCCCCGAACGATAGAGTCATCGATGATCACTACTCTTTTCCCTTTTATTTCTGAAACAATCGGATTAAGTTTTAAGTTGACGATCCTTTCCCTCATTTCCTGAGTCGGGACAATAAAACTTCTTCCGATATATCTGTTTTTAATCAGAACCGGACGGAAAGGAATACCTGACGCAATAGAAAAACCAATCGCTGCCGGAACACCCGAATCGGGAACGCCAATAACAATATCAGCTTCCACAGGAGCCTGCTCCCAGATTTTCATTCCAGATTTTTCGCGGATTTCGTGTACATTGATTCCTTCCAATGTGGAATCGGGTCTGGCGAAATAAATATATTCGAAAGCGCAGATCCTGTTTTCGCAGTTCTCTTTAACCAAAAACGATTTCAGGCCTTTTTCATTTTCGCTGGTATAAACAATCTCCCCGGGTAAAATATCCCGCACATATTGCGCACCAACTGCATCCAACGCCACAGATTCTGAAGCCGCGACAAAAGTTTTTTCATCAATTGCTCCTAAAACCAGAGGACGGATTCCGTGAAAATCGCGGAAGGCAAAGAATTTATTTCTCGTCATTCCCACGACTGAATAGGCACCTTCAATTTTCTCCATGGTCGCTTTTATGGCTCCTCGTAAACCTAAATCAAGGTTTTTCTGAATCAGCCTTAAAATCACTTCCGAATCCGAAGTTGCTTTGAAAACAACACCTTCTGCCTCGAGTTCTTTTTTAAGTTCGTCAGCATTTGTTAAGTTTCCGTTATGGGCGATGGAAAGAATGATCTGATCGTATTCGTTCTTGGCAAAAAAGGGTTGAAAATTGTATTTCTTCTTATCCCCTGCAGTCGTATATCTGGTGTGTCCAATTGCTGAATTTCCCATAAAAGTTTCGGGTTCGCGGATGTTTTTATAGACATCAAGCACCAAACCTTCATCTTTAATATTGAAAATTTTTCCGTTTTTCATCACAGAAATTCCGCACGCTTCCTGACCGCGGTGCTGCAAGGCAAAAAGCCCGAACTGTGAGAGGGAAAACGTATCCAGGTCAGTATCCGAATACATCCCGAAAATTCCGCATTCTTCTGAAGGTGCATCAAAAATATCTTCAGTTTTCAGCAGATTTCTTCCGTACGTTCTTACCTTAAACTGGTTTAAATATTCATCTCTGTGTTGTTGTAAATCTTTCATTCTTACGTTTCTCCAAAAATTTTATTTGTTAAGAACTTTTTTCAATCTTTCGTAGATCTCAACATAAGCTTCGGTAACTCCTCCCAAGTCCCTTCTGAAACGGTCTTTATCGAGTTTTTGCATGGTATCCTTGTCCCAAAGCCTGCAGGTATCAGGAGAAATTTCGTCGGCCAGAATAATTTTGCCGTCCGAGGTTTTTCCAAGCTCGATTTTGAAATCTACCAGAATAATATTCATTTTATCAAAAAGATCGATCAGAATATCATTGATATCGGAAGTGAGTTCGTACATTTCATCGAGTTCATCATACGTCGCTGCACCAAGAAAAACCGCGTGATGATCGTTGATTAACGGGTCACCCAATTCATCTTTTTTGTAGCAGATATCAAATATGGTTACCGGCGATTTAATGCCTTCCTCAACGCCAAGTCTTTGCGCCATACTTCCGGCGGAATAATTGCGTACCACCATTTCCAAAGGAATAATATGTACTTTTTTCACCAGCTGTTCTCTTTCATCAATCTTTTTAATGAAATGAGTAGGAATTCCTTTTTCATTTAAATATTCGAAAATAAGCGTTGTGATGGCGTTATTCATTTCTCCTTTCAAATCTACACTTCCTCTTTTCTGTGCGTTGAAAGCTGTTGCATCATCTTTGAAACGTACAATCACTTCATCCGGATGATCCGTTGCGAAGACCTGTTTTGCTTTTCCTTCATAAAGCATTGCTCCTTTTGTCATTTTTACTTTTTATTTGATATTATTTCTATTCTTTTACTTAAATTTTCACTAAAATTCCTGTAATTACAGCCATTCCAAAACTCAGCAATGTTCCTATCAAAACGTATTCTGTGAGTTTACGCTGCTTTGCTTCTGCCAAATCACTGAACCTGAAAACCGATTTTGCTGCAATCATAAAACCGACGCCTTCCCAATGGTTAACGATGATAAAAACGAAAACCAAAAGCCGTTCTAAAATCCCGATATATTTTCCTGCATTAACGAGAGAATCAGTCTGTAATTTGCTGTGTTCAACAGTAACCGGCGTCCAGATCGAGATTAAGGTTTTAATTAATATGGAAGAAGGAACGGTTAAGAATACAATGGCAGTTAGCAGTTTTAAATTTTCCGGATTGAAGAAATCTTCCCATCTCAAATAGGGAAAATAAATAACCGATAATACAGATATTACTGCAATGTGCAGCAGTTGATCCACAAAAAACCAGGTTCTTTTGGTTTTGGGATTCTGAAATTCAAGTTTTACCCAGTCGATTAAAAAATGTGTGACAGCAATGATTAAGGCAATCCACCAAAGATTTAAATCCCAGAGAAAAACGAAAGCCAAAACGGCATGAAGCAGCACGTGCACATACAAATAAATACTTCCGCCTTTTTTACTCTCTTTATCAGCAACCCATGAATTTGGCTGGAGAAGAAAATCTCCCAATAGATGCGCTAATATGAGGGGAATGAAAATCATTACAGTTCTGCTACTTTTTTTCTGAAATACTGGTCCGTTTCCTTGATAAGATAGAATTGAGCTCTTTTGAGCCTCTGGCTTATTGAAGATTGCGAAACATTGATTTTTTTTGCTAAATCCTCTTGTGTTAACCCTAAGTTTTGTATGGTCAGATAGATTATTTCTGCTGAAACTACCGACCAATCATCCGAAGTTGTTCCCAACCATTTGAAAATAAGATTAAACTCATCATCAAAGCCGCTAATCCCAGAATTGATCCCGAGATTAATCTTTTCGTTTTTTATCTTTTCGAGTTGTCTTCCCGAATTCACGAAAGCTGTACCGTTAGACTGCGATACTTTATCCGTTTTAAAATCCTGAGAACCTAAGCCTATAGAAATTCTAACATCCAGGCCCTTTATCATCTTTATTCTAGCCTTTATTTCAATAGCTTTAATAAGGGAATCCTTTGCATCCTCCAGTAAAAACTGAAATTCGTCCCCTCGGTATATTTCCCATACTGCGGGGTTTCTTTGGCCCAGAACATCTTCCAAAGCATTTAGCCAGATTTGTGGCTCTATACTTTGAGAGTTGACGATATCTCCTGTAATGACAGCTTTCATTCCACAAATATATGCTATTTTACTTATAAATTCAATTATTATTTAAAAACCTTATAATTTAAAATATTAGTTAATTAGCTTATTTGAAATACTCTACTCCGTTCTTGAAAATATTATGATAATTCGCCGTTGGAATGTTTTTAAGCAAACCTTCTGTAAATCTTTCAGGGTGCCCCATTCTTCCAAAAATCTTCCCGGACTTACTGGTTATTCCTTCAATACCAAATAAGGAATTATTAGGGTTAAACGGCATTCCGTGAGCAATATTTTCATCATAGTCGATGTACTGTGTTGCAATCTGTCCGTTTTCGTAGAGTTCTTTAATTACATTTTCCGAAGCCATAAAACGTCCTTCACCATGAGAAATCGGAATGGTATAGACCTGATCCTTCATTCCTTTCAGCCACGGTGAATTGTCATTGGTCACTTTTACATTGACCATCTGCGAAATATGTCTTCCAATGGCATTGTGCGCTAAAGTGGGTGAATTTTCATCCAAATCACGGATTTCCCCGAAAGGCAAAAGCCCCGATTTCACCAACGCCTGAAAACCGTTACAAATCCCGAGAATCATCCCGTCGCGATTCAATAATTCGTGAACTGAGTTTTTCATTTTCTCATTCTTCAGAACATTCACGATAAATTTCGCAGAGCCATCGGGTTCGTCACCTGCGGAAAATCCTCCGGAAAAAACTAAAATCTGCGATTGATTAATTTCAGAAATCCACGCATCCAGACTTTCGTTGAGGCGATGGTGATTTAAATTAATCAGTGGCAAACTTGCAACTTCAGCTCCTTCTTTCCGGAAAGCATTTTGGGTTTCGTATTCGCAGTTTGTTCCCGGGAAAACCGGCACAAAAACTTTCGGTTTTGCTATTTTGTGCTTCAGAATATTAATCGTTCTTGCATTTATTGAATTAAATTTTTCATCTAATTCAATGATCGTTTTTTCCTTTTCAACAGTGGGAAACAACTCTTCAAAAGTACTTTTCCAAACCTTTAACAAATCTGAAATATTTAATTTTAAATCATTAATTAACAAATTCTTATCACTTTTAACTTCACCGATAAACTGCAACAGATTATTGTCCAAATCCGAAGAACTTTCAATGATTAAACTTCCGATATTTTTATTCAAAAGCAAGTGCTCTTCCAATGAAATTTCAGCACCCAATTGGTTTCCAAAACTCATTTTCGCCAGTGCAACAGCAACCCCACCTTCTTTCACCGTTTTTACAGAAACAATATTTCCCGACTGAATATTCTCAAAAATAAAATTGAAAACATTCTTCAGATTTTCATAATCAGGCAAACCATTTTCCTGAGGAATATGGCGGAAGAAATACAGTTTATTCCCAGCTTTTTTAAACTCCGGAGAAATAATATTTTTCTTTTCGCCGTTTGCGCAGGCAAAAGAAATTAAAGTCGGCGGCACGTGGATATCCTGAAAACTTCCGCTCATCGAATCTTTGCCTCCGATTGCTGCAAGTTCCAAATTCATCTGCGCATCATACGCTCCGAGAAGCGATGCCAGAGGTTTTCCCCATTTCTGTGGGTCGTTCCCTAATTTTTCAAAATATTCCTGAAAACTCAGACGGATATTTTTATAATTCCCGCCCATTGCAACAATTTTCGCTACACTTTCAACCACCGCATTTGCAGCGCCAACCATTGAGTTTTGGGAAGAAATTTCCGCATCAAAACCCCAACTTGCCAGAGAAACAGTTTCAATATTTTCTGCATTCAAAATTGGTAAAGTCTGAGCACTTCCTTCCATTTCGGTTTCCTGATATTTTCCGCCAAAAGGCATGGCTACTGAAGTTCCGCCAACTGAAGCATCAAACATTTCTGCCAAACCTTTTTGAGAAGCTGTATTTTTGTTGGAAAGAGCTTTCAGGAAGTTTTCTTCAGTAAATACAATATTTTCTTTCTCAACTTTTTTCAAATGTGAAACTTCCGCATGCTGAGACTTTGCACAACCGTTGGTATCCAGAAATTCGCGACTTAAATCAACGATTTTATTTCCCTGCCAAAACATCTGCATTCTGCCGGAATCAGTCACTTTTGCTACTTCTACGGCTCTGATATTTTCATTTTCGCAGTAACCGATAAATTTATCTTTATCTTTTGCATCAATTACGACCGCCATTCTTTCCTGAGATTCAGAAATAGCGAGTTCAGTTCCATTCAGACCTTCATATTTCAGAGGCAGAATATCAAGATTTATTTCGAGGGAATCAGCAATTTCGCCAATAGCGACAGAAACTCCGCCTGCTCCGAAATCGTTGGATTTTTTAATTAAGGTAGTAACCTCCGGAATTCTAAAAAGCCTTTGGATTTTACGTTCTTCCACCGCATTTCCTTTCTGAACTTCGGTTGACAGCGTATGGATTGAAGTCTCATCCTGAACCTTCGAACTTCCGCTTGCACCGCCAACTCCGTCTCTTCCGGTTGCGCCACCAAGCAAAATGACCAAATCACCGGGCTGCGGTTTTTCTCGTCTTACCCAGTCCTTTTTCACGGCTCCGACTACAAATCCAACTTCCATGCGCTTTGCTTTGTAACCTTCGTGGTAAATTTCGTTCACTAAAGTTGTGGCTAAACCAATTTGGTTTCCGTACGAAGAATAGCCGTTTGCAGCTTGTTTAGAAATCGTACGCTGTGGAAGTTTTCCAGGCAAAGTTTCAGAAATGGGTTCTAAAACATCCGCAGCTCCCGATAAACGTATCGCCTGATACACAAAAGCTCTTCCCGACAAAGGATCGCGGATTGCACCGCCTAAACAGGTCGAAGCGCCGCCAAAAGGTTCAATTTCTGTAGGGTGATTGTGGGTCTCATTTTTAAATAACAAATACCAGGGTTCCTTCTTCCCGTCAAATTCCGCTTCAATTTCTATGGTACAGGCATTGATTTCGTCGGAAACAACAAGATTTTCCAGCTTTCCTGTTTTATGGAAATATCTTGCACAAACGGTTGCCAAATCCATTAAAGAAATAGACTTTGCTTCCCGTCCGAGGAATTTTCTTTTTTCTATATAATCGTTGAAAATATTTTCCAAAGTAGATTTAAACACTCCATTAAACTGAATATCAGTTAAGGCAGTTTCAAAAGTTGTGTGGCGACAATGATCGCTCCAATAAGTATCCAGAACTTTAAGTTCGGTTTCTGTTGGATTTCTTTTTTCTGATTTAAATTCATTCTGAATGAATTCCAGATCATCAAAACCTAAAGCAAAACCGTGTTGATCGTAAAAATTTTTCAGTTCATTTTTTGAAAAATCAATGAAACCTTCATGAATAATCACTTTATCCGGTGTCTCTTCTTTCGGGATTTCAAGTTCCGACAAATCTTTTTCCTGACTTTCAACTTTATTGATGAGATGATCTTTAATTTTCTCAACCTCAGACTGATCAACGCCAAAAAGTTCAATCAGCTTTCCGCTTCTTACTTTTGAATTTTCATTTTCAGTGAGCAAAGCGATACACTGTTCTGCAGAATCTGCTCTCTGATCATATTGTCCCGGCAAAAATTCGGTTGCAAAATGAATGTTTTTTGCAGGATTTTCATGATGAAGAATATCGGTAACCGAATCTACAAAAGTATTGAAAACTACTAGATTCAGTTCACTTTCGTCAATCCCGAAAACGTCATAAACATTATATACTTTTACATCCTGAATATGAGGAATGATATTTTTAATTTCATTAAAAATTTTTGGACTTTCTACATCGAAAATTCCACGTTTTTCTACGAAGATTCTTTTTTTCATTTTCACTTTTATTAATAGAATTTCATTCTATTCTTTGTTTAAAATCCCTTCTGGGACTACTTAAGCATTTATTTTACTGAAGATAATTGCCAAAAAATGCAGACAAAATTGCCTGCATAAATTTATACTTTTAGGTCAGCTTCTAAGCCGATCAGGTCGCTGTATTTATCTAAAATCGGCTGCACTTCGTTCCGGATAAATTCTTCCGTCTGAATGGGAGCAAAACCGATGAAGTTTTTCGGGTCGAGTATTTCCATAAATTTGGTCTTATCAAGCCTCAGAGAAGAGTCGTTCATGATTCTTTCAATCAGATCATTTTCCTTTCCTTCCATTTTCACTTTTTTGCTTGCTTCCATGGAATGAACGCGGATGGTTTCGTGAATTTCCTGCCGGTCGCCTCCCGCTTTCACTTCTTCCATAATGATGTATTCTGTCGCCATAAATGGAAGTTCGTCCATAATATGCTTTTGAATACGGTTTTCGTAAACAATGATTCCGTTCATGATATTATTCCAGATCAATAAAATCGCATCCACAGCAAGGAAAGATTGTGGGATCGTTAATCTCTTGTTCGCTGAATCGTCCAGCGTTCTTTCAAACCACTGTGTTGCCGCCACCATTGCGGAACTTGAAGAAAGCGACATAACGAATTTTGAAAGCGCCCCTATTCTTTCAGAACGCATCGGATTTCTTTTATAAGCCATTGCGGAAGAACCGATCTGGTTTTTCTCAAAGGGCTCCTCTATTTCCTTTAAATTCTGTAAAAGCCTTAAATCATTGGTAAATTTATGAGCTGACTGTGCGATATTGGAAAGCAGCGCCATCACTTTTGCATCGATTTTTCTGTCGTAAGTCTGTCCGGAAACGCCGAAAACTTTTTCAAAGCCAAAACGTTTTGAAAGTTCTTTGTCCAGATGTTGAACTTTGGAATAATCGCCTTCAAAAAGTTCCAGAAAACTCGCTGCAGTTCCGGTAGTTCCTTTTACGCCGCGAAATCTTAGTGTTTCCAGGAAAAATTCAAGTTCCTCAAAATCTAAAATTAAAGACTGCAGCCAAAGGGTCGCGCGCTTTCCAACCGTCGTTAGCTGTGCCGGCTGGTAATGGGTAAATCCAAGCGTCGGAAGATCTTTGTATTTTAAAGCAAAATCAGAAAGATTTTTGATCACGTTGACCATTTGCTTTCTCAAAAGAAGCAATCCGTCCCGCATTTGAATTAAATCGGTATTGTCTCCTACAAAAGCAGAGGTTGCGCCCAAGTGAATGATTCCTTTTGCCAGAGGCGCGTCGTCACCATACGTATGAACGTGTGCCATGACATCGTGTCGGAATTTTTTCTCGTAATCTGCAGCCTTCACATAATCAATGTTATCTGCATTGGCTTTGAGCTGCGCAATCTGTTCGTCGGAAATGTCGAGACCTAAATTTTTTTCGATTTCGGCCAGCGCGATCCATAATTTCCGCCAGTTCCTGAACTTGTTGTTCGGGGAGAAATTATAGAGCATTTCCTCACTTGAATAGCGTTCTTCAAGAGGATTTTTGTAGGAATTCATTCTTTCTTTTTACTTTATTAGATGCACAAATTTAAGAAAATTAAAAGAATTTGCAGAGAAGACAAGAGAATTTTTCAGCAACAAATCCTCCTGCGTTAATGATTAAAATTTGAATTTAAATCAATTATTAACGTCCACGGAAATCTTTCATCGTATCGTAAACACCAAAAACATTCTTCATTACCCAGTCGAAGATCGGGATCGGTAAAATTCCCTGTGAAAAACGGATAAACCAATAGGGCAATGGCATCGCAAGCATTTTAGTTTCATTTTCGATGGCCTTAATGATTCTTTCGGAAGTTGGTTCAGGCTCAAGAATTGGCAGCAGTTTGGATTTTGCGCCGTCGAACATTCCAGTATTGATGTAGAAAGGCATAATTGTGGTGATAGAAATGTTTTTGCCAAGCTGTTGCATTTCTAATCGCAGGCTGTCGCTCCAACCTACAACCGCCCATTTGGAAGCAGCATAAACTGACATTTTAGGATTTGAAATTAAGCCCGCGGAAGAAGCGATGTTGCAGATTGCACCTGAATTTTCAGCCATCATTCCCGATAAAAACTCCAAACCAATGTGCATGAACGCGTTGGAGTTTATCAACATACTTTTATGAATCTGGTCGTGCGTGTGTTCATGGAAATACTTACCCACCACAATTCCTGCATTGTTGATCAGAATATCAACTTTCCCCACCTCCATTCTTACTTTCTGGGCATTAATTTTAATATCATCCAGATTAAAAACATCAGTTTTATAAACGAAAATTTCACCGCCTAATCCGGTAAATTCCTCCTTGGCTCTCGATAAAGCTTCTTCATTAATATCCCAAATCACCAGCTTTTTTGCTTCTCTTTCGAGGGATTTCTTTGCCATGATTTTACCAATTCCGGAGCAGCCGCCTGTAATGAGAACCGTTTTGTTTCTAAAATCCATTTTATTTTTATCTGTGATTTTTAAAGTAAATTTGTTTAGAATAATAAATTAAAAGTAATGAATTTCGAAGATATAATTGTGGCTCAAAGAACATTTTTCAACAGCCAGAAGACCAAGAATTTAAAGTTTAGAAAGAGAAATCTGGAAAAACTTCGGGATCTTATCATCAAACATGAAGAGCTCTTATATGAAGCTATTTATCAGGATTTCGGAAAATCAAAGTTCGACACTTTTACAACTGAGATTTCCTTTGTTCTGAAAGATATCGACTATTATTTAAAAAATCTCAGCTCGCTGGCCAAACCGAAAAAAGTAAGAACCAACCTGGCCAATCAACTCGGAACAAGCAAAATTTACAGCGATCCGCTGGGTTGCACTTTAGTAATCGGCGCATGGAATTACCCTTATCAGCTTTCGCTTTCACCAATGGTTACAGCGCTTGCAGCAGGAAATACCTGCATTGTAAAACCAAGCGAAATTGCTGAGAATACCATGAAAGCAATGGCCAAAATCATCAATGAGAATTTCCCGGAGGAATATCTTTTTGTTGCACAAGGCGGTGTAGATGAGATTACAGAGATTTTGAAATTCAAATTCGACAAGATATTTTTCACCGGAAGCACGAAAGTCGGACAAATCGTTTACGAAGCCGCAGCGAAAAATTTAACTCCTGTAACCCTGGAACTCGGCGGGAAAAGCCCAGTAATCGTAACTTCTAGTGCTGATTTTGATCTGGCTGCCAAAAGAATCGTTTGGGGAAAATTCCTCAATGCCGGTCAAACCTGCGTTGCGCCTGATTATATCTTGGTAGACGAAAAAGTGAGGGACAGTTTTCTGGATGCTTTAAAATCTCAGATACAGAAATTCAATTATCAGCCAAATTCTGAACACTATACGCAAATTATTAATCAAAGAAATTTTGAGCGCTTAGTTAAATTTATTGATAAAGACAAAACTTATCTCGGCGGGAATTACGATGGCGTAAAAAGATATATTGAACCTACGGTTTTACATAATATTGACTGGAATGATGCGGTAATGCAGGAAGAAATTTTCGGACCGATTCTTCCGGTGCTGACATTTAAAAATTTCAATGAAGCCTTATTAATGATTGCCGAAAAAGAAAAACCGCTTGCAGCATATCTCTTTACCAAAAATTCGGAGGAGAAAGAAAACTTCACCTCAAAAATATCTTTCGGAGGCGGATGTATCAACGATGTAGTGATGCATCTGAGTAACGAAAACCTGCCTTTTGGCGGCGTAGGAAGTTCGGGGATTGGTCATTATCACGGTAAATTCGGGTTCGAAGCGTTTTCTCATCAGAAATCAGTGCTTGAAAGAGCAACGTGGGGCGAACCGGACTTGAAATATCCTCCATATTCGGAGAAAAAAATGAATTGGATTAAAAAACTTTTATAAAAAAAACCGGAATTAATTCCGGTTTTTTCTTTTATGATTTTGCGGCCCATTTCAGGAAGAATTCCTTCACCTTTTCCGTGCTGTAACCTTTTCCTTCCTCCAGAACAGCGCTGTCCTGTGTATGGATCATTTTTCCGTTCTGGTCTAAAATGACAAAAACAGGATATCCGAATTTTTCGCCCGGATTCTCATATTTCGCAAAAACTTTGGCATTTTTATTTTCCGGAGAATAGTTGAGGTGATAATATAAATAATTGTCATCTACAATTTGCTTTAATTCGGGAGTGGTCTGTACAAAATTGTTGAAGCGCAGACACCAGATACACCAGTTTCCGCCCGCCTGAAGTATGATATTTTTGTTTTCTGCTTTTGCCTGTTTCACCAATTCAGCAATTCTAGCTTCCGCATTTTCTTCCGCATTATAAGGTTTGGGCAGTTTAGCTTTCTCTTCTGCTGCCGCTTTCTTTTTAGCTGCTGCAATGGCTGCGGAATCCATTTCAGGAGCCACCGATTCTGTCGCAACTTTGTCTGTGGATTTTACATCAGATTTTTGAGCACACGCCACTCCCGTAATGAGAAGTGATGACATTGCGAGTATTTTTAGGGAATTACTTTTCATTGAACTTAATTTTAGCAGTGCAAATTAACAAAAATAGCGCCATCAATCAAGTTTATAATTGCTAAATTTGCAAACTGTATATGAATTTTCTATTTAAAATTATTCTTCTCTTTTCCAGACTTCCATTACAGGTTTTATATCTGTTTTCGGATGTGATTTTCTTTCTGATGTACCATCTGGTTGGTTACCGGAAGAAAGTGGTGACTGAAAATCTGAAGAAATCGTTTCCCGAAAAATCCGCAGAAGAAATAAGTACGATCCGGAAGAGTTTTTACCGCAATTTTTCAGATTATATTCTTGAAACCTTTAAATCATTTACCATTTCTTCCACTGAACTACGGGTGCGCGTTCAGCATATCAATCAGGATGTTTTTAAGGATGCTAAAGCTGAAAACAAAAATGTAATTCTTTTGGCAGGACATATTTTCAACTGGGAATGGTTCAACGCACTTGCGACGATTATTCCTCAGGAAAACTGTTTTCCGGTTTACAGAAAGGTACAGAACAGTTTCTGGGAAGAAAAGATCAAAGGAATCCGCAACAGTTTTGGCAATCAGGCTTTGGAAGCTAAGGAAGTGATCCGACATATTTTCCGGAACAGAAACGACGGCAATTCTGTGTATATGTTCATTGCTGACCAGACACCGCATGTTTCTGAAGTGACGTATGGATTAAACTTCCTCAATCAAAAAACGCCTGCATTCGTCGGATACGACAAGCTTTCTACAAGAATGGATCTTGCTTTTGTTTTTTGCGAAATGAAGAAAGTAAAACGCGGTTATTATCAGATCAATTATTACCGAATTTATCCCGATGGAGAAAAATTTGTAGAGCACGAAGTGGTGAGGAAATTCCACAAAATGCTGGAAAATACTATTAATAAAAGACCCGACAATTATCTTTGGTCGCACAGACGGTGGAAATACCAGCACGCAATTAAAGTTATGGAAACTGGAATATAACAATCATACTTATCTGAATTGAAATTAGCAATCGCGATCTTAAACTGGAACGGGAAAAATTGGTTAGAAAAATTTCTTCCCAGTGTCATCTCTTATTCCGGTGATGCAGAGATTTATGTGATCGACAATGCTTCAACTGATGATTCTGTGGATTATCTACGCCAGAATTTCCCACAGGTTAAAATTATTTACAACACCAAAAACAATGGTTTTGCCGGCGGTTACAATGATGGTTTAAAACATATTCATGCAGATATTTACTGTCTCCTGAATTCCGATGTGGAAGTAACCCCAAACTGGATCGATCCTGTTCTGAATTTATTTAAAAACGATCCCAAAATTGCCGCAGTTCAGCCAAAAGTTCTCGATTACAACCGTAAAAATTTCTTCGAATTTGCAGGCGCTGCAGGTGGTTTTATCGATAACCTGGGTTATCCTTACTGCCGCGGACGGATCTTTGAATCAATAGAAGAAGACAAAGGACAATACAATGATGAAACCGAGATTTTCTGGGCTTCGGGCTGCTGTTTATTCATCCGATCTGAAGATTTTTGGAATCAGAAGGGGTTTGACGAAAGATTTTTTGCCCATCAGGAAGAAATCGATTTGTGCTGGCGTCTGAAAAATGACGGAAAGAAAATTTTCTACACCGGGAAATCTACGATTTATCATGTAGGCGGCGGAACTTTAAATAAACAGAGTGCCCAAAAAACCTTTCTGAACATGCGGAATAACCTTACTATGCTGGTAAAGAATCTCCCGCTTTCTGCGCTGTTCTGGGTTATTTTTTCGAGGTTGATATTAGATGGTGCTGCAGCTTTATATTTCGCGTTCCAAAACGGTTTTTCCCATTTCTGGGCGGTTTTGCGCGCGCATTTCAGTTTTTATTCTGAGCTTCCGGGTACACTTAGGCTTCGTGGCAAAAACCAAATAAAAAACTACCACAATTCTAAATGGTTGATTTTTAAGCATTTTGTGTAATGTAAGATATTTCACCGTCACAACATGGTGAATCACAATCAACTTTCCTTCACTTTAATTTCAAATAAATTGCATTACATTTATAGTAATGAATTCCGATTTATATTTTGTGCTGACCATTATTGCGGTTATTATTCTGGTCATTGGTCTGCTGATTTACTTTTTTCAGCATAAATTCTTTTTCCAGCCGGAGAAACTTCCACCAGATTTTAAATTCGCTTATGAACATTTAAAGGCAGAAGAAAAAACGGTGGAACCGGAGCCGGGCGCAAAAATCAATTACCTCCATTTTCAAGTTGATCATCCGAAAGGAGCCGTGATTTATCTGAAGGGAAATACCAAGAGTATCAAGGGTTGGGGGAAATTTGCCATCGATTTCACACGTTTAGATTATGAAGTAATTATGATGGACTACCGCGGTTTCGGAAAAAGCACTGGTAAACGAAACGTCGAAGCCATGAAACGCGATTCCCAGTTCATTTATGACATCGTGAAAAATGAATTTTCTGAGGAAAAGATTGTGGTCTATGGCAGATCACTGGGTTCTGGATTTGCTGCCAGATTAGCATCGAAGAACAATCCGCGGCTTTTGATCCTCACTTCGCCGCTCTACTCGCTGCTGCGCACCATTCACCGTTATTTGCCGTTTATGCCGGCAAAACCATTTCTTCGTTACAATCTCCCAACATTTCAATATCTGAAAAATGTGCGCTGCCCCATCAAAATCATCCACGGCAGCGACGACAGACTGGTCCCCATTAGGACAGCCGTAGATCTTTCGGAAATAAATGCCCGGCTGACAAGACTTTATGTAATTTTGGGCGCAGGGCATATCAATGTGCACCAATTTGAAGATTATCACCGCGTTATGGAAGAAATATTCGAGAACCGAAAAATCTTCGTCGACACGGAAAAAACGAGCTTAAATGTGAGCCACAGGGCCTGACAATTGCTTTAACTCTGCACAATTCAACTATATTTGTGCAAAATTTATTACTTTTTAATGGAACTGATTATCATTATATTTCTCGTTTTGCTGAATGGCATTTTTTCAATGTCTGAAATGTCGCTCGTCTCCTCCCGAAAATTCAAACTCGAAAATGCCGGAAAAAAGGGAAGTTCAGGCGCAAAAAAAGCACTGGAACTTTCAGAACATCCCACCAAATTTCTTTCGACCGTACAGATCGGAATAACACTCATCGGAATTTTACTCGGGGTTTATTCCGGGGAAAACCTGACAACTGACTTTCAGAATTTCTTAGGCACTTTTCCGCTTATTGAACCTTACTCCAAAACATTGGCGACCGCCGGAATTGTTATATTTATTACTTATCTTTCAATACTTCTGGGCGAACTTCTGCCCAAACGAATTGCAATGACCCATCCGGAAAGCATCATCACAATGGTTGCAAAACCTATGGATATTCTGTCAAAAATAACTTCACCTTTTGTATGGCTCTTAAGCACTTCTAACAATCTTCTTCTTAAACTGATGGGCATTAAAAGCAATTCCGACAGCATCATTACCGAAGAAGAAATAAAATCAATCGTTAAAGAAAGTGCACAGGAAGGTGAAATCGAAGAAATAGAACAAAATATTGTGGAGCGTGTCTTCGAACTTGGTGACCGGAAGATTAATACCCTTATTACGCACAGAACGGCTATGACATTCTTCACTACTGAAGATTCTCTTGATGAGATTTTTGCAAAGATTCGCAGCGACAAACATACTGCCTATCCCGTAACCAAGGGAAATAATCTCGATAACATCATTGGTATTGTATTGCTGAAAGATTTGTTCCCCATACAAGATCCTGACAATTTCGACCTTAAGAAATATCTGAAACAGCCGGTTTTTCTTAATGAAAATTATTACGCATACAAAGTGCTTGAACTTTTTAAGAATCAGAAAAACCACTACGGAATCGTGATCGATGAATACGGAAACACTGTGGGCATGGTCACTCTGGATGATCTGCTCGACGCATTGGTGGGCGACACCAGCACTGAGGATAATTTTGATTACAGGATTACTGAACGCAGTACTAATTCATGGTTGGCCGATGGACAGGTTCCTATCGTAGAATTTCTGAAATACTTTGACCTCGATTATGAGTTCGACAACAAAGATAATTATACAACTTTGGTTGGTTTTTTCCTGAACGAACATCAGGGCACGCGGGTTGGCGACAAAGTTAAAATTGAAGACCTGGAGCTTGAAATAATTGATAAGGACGGGCAGCGTGTAGACAAAATTCTGATTACAAGAATTGAGAATTAACCCATGGCAAAACTTCTTCAATATTTTCAGGAAAAAGTAGTGTTTCTTCCGGTTGCTCTGCCTCTGGAACACGAATTTAAATTCGAAACAGCTTTTGAGGAGTATCTCTGGGAAACGCCCTTCGACGGTAAAATTAACGGACTTCACTTTAAGATTGAAAATCCTAAAGGCGTTATTCTCTATTTCCACGGCAATGCTGATAACCTGCACCGTTGGGGAAAAATCGCAGCAGAATTCACCCATTTTGGGTACGATGTTTTGGTGATGGATTACCGCGGCTACGGAAAAAGTTCAGGTCCCCGAAACGAAGATTTTCTATACTCGGATGCGCAGTACTTTTATGATTATACCAGCGAAAATTACGGTGAAGAGAATACCCTGGTTTACGGCAGAAGTCTTGGCGGCGCATTTGCAGTTAAAATAGGTGCTGAAAATACACCAAAATGTGTAATATTAGAGTGTGCCTTTTATAACCTTCAGGATATTGTAAACCGCTGGCTTCCCGAAAAAGTGACGGATCGCGTTTCGTCCAGCATGACCTACCATTTTCTCTCTAATGAAAATATCGTGAATGTCAACGTTCCTGTTTACCATTTTCATGGGAGCAAGGATAAAATAGTTCCGATAAAATCCGGTAAGAAACTATATGAAGTCTTTGAAAAAAATCATCCGGAAACTCCCAAAAAGTTTATTGAAATTGAAGGTGCGGGTCATGATGATCTGGCAAAATTCACCGAATTCATTGATGAAATCGGAAAGATTCTGAAATAAAAAAAAATTAATTAACACTCCGATTCAATTGTATGATAGATTTTTGCGCCATCGATTTTGAAACCGCCACCCACGAAAGGAGTTCCGCCTGCGAAATGGGAATCTGTGTGGTAGAAAACGGCGCAGTGGTAAAAACCCAAACCTGGCTCATCAAGCCACCCAGTTTTCCATACTTTCATCCACGGAACATAGATGTGCACGGTATTACCCCCGAAGATGTGCAGGATTCACCAACGTTTGAAGAGGTGTGGCAAGAGGCGGAAAATCTGATGTACGGAAATCTTATGATTGCACACAACGCAGCTTTTGATGCAGGGGTTTTGCGAAGCTGTCTTGATTATTACGGATTTTTTAAACCGAAACTCAACTATCTCTGCAGCATCTCGATTGCAAAAAAATCATGGAAAAACCTACCGAAATATGGTTTGAAAAGTCTTGCGGAGCATCATCAACTTTCATTTAACCATCACCGAGCCGGTGATGACGCGGAAGTTTGTGCGAAAATTTCACTTCTCGCATTTAATAACCTTATGGTTACCAGAACGGATGAAGTTCACGAGGTGATGAAAAAAAACATGAAGATTCTCTAACGGCTAATCTGCATTTTGAATAATAAAATTATAATTATCAGTTACTTAAAACCTCAGCCATCAGATTAAATTTCGGAATTTCTATTTCTAAATTTTCTTCGCTTGAAAGATTTTTACAGTAATACACTCCTTTCATGCTGCCAACTCCGGAGCGTAATACAACATTTGAAAAATACTTAAATGTTTCTCCAGGAATAATTTCAGGTGTCAGGCCAATTACGCCATCACCTTCTACCTCAGTGAAACCGAATCCTACATCGTAGATCAGCCATTTTCTTTTGAGCAGCTGCACGGGATGATCGCCCAGATTTTCGATGGTCACATGATACCGGAATACAAATCTGTTTTCGGAAGGAAAACTGTTTTTTATATCGTACTCTGGAATTACGGAAACTTTAATGTCGAAAGTAGTTGTAGAAAACATTTCAGTTAATTTTGTTTGGGAAATACAAAAATCCCGCCTTTTCAATGCGGGATTTCATTTATTTTATAAATTGTTTAAATTTATTTATAATTCAAGTCCTTTTCTGTCATCGCCGCCCATCAGGAATTCGACAGGATTGTCAATTGCCTCTTTTACAGCCACTAAGAAACCAACCGATTCCTTACCGTCGATAATTCTGTGGTCATAAGATAAAGCTACGTACATCATTGGTCGAATTACCACCTGTCCGTCGATTGCCATTGGTCTTTGAAGAATATTATGCATACCCAGAATTGCAGACTGCGGAGGGTTAATGATCGGTGTTGACATCATGGATCCGAAAGTTCCACCGTTGGTAACAGTGAAAGTACCTCCCGTCATCTCATCAACAGTAATTTTACCGTCTCTCACTTTTTCTGCCAAAGATTTTATGTTAGCTTCAACCCCACGGAAAGTCATAGTTTCTGCATTTCTCAATACGGGAACCATCAAACCTTTTGGTCCTGAAACCGCAATTGAGATATCGCAGAAGTCGTAATTAATTTTGTAATCGCCATCAATTGAAGCATTTACATCAGGATATAGTTGAAGAGCCCTTGTAACTGCTTTGGTAAAAAAGGACATAAATCCTAAACCTACACCGTGTTTCTGTGCGAATTCTTCTTTGTATTGTTTTCTTAATCTGAAAATTTCAGACATATCAACTTCGTTAAAAGTCGTCAGCATTGCAGTTTCGTTTTTCACCGAAACCAATCTTGCCGCCAATTTTCTTCTCAGAACTGAAAGTTTTGTTGTGCTTGAACCTCTGGAACCTCCGGTAGAAGCAGCAGCACCCATTGCGGGTACAGAAGCAGTTTCTGCATCATTCTTGGTGATTCTTCCACCCTTTCCAGAACCTGAAACCTGAGCAGCATCTACCCCTTTTTCATCCAGAATTTTCTTTGCAGCTGGTGAAGGTGTTCCTGCGGCATAACTTGTAGCTGCAGGTTTTTCTTCTTTCTTAGCTTCCTGCACAATTGCAGCTTTTTCAACCACTTTTTCC
The DNA here is from genome assembly GCA_015999765.1 of Flavobacteriia bacterium. Lineage (GTDB taxonomy): Bacteria > Bacteroidota > Bacteroidia > Flavobacteriales > Weeksellaceae > Kaistella. Next base: position 259,753 of record JAECQR010000002.1, on the reverse strand, counting down.
TCGGCTTTCGGAGCTTCTGCGTTTTCAGTTTTTGGTGCTTCTGAAGAACCGCTTGGCTTAGCAGCATCCATATCAATGAGGCAAACTACCTGACCAACTTGAACAACTTCACCTTCTTCGGCTTTCAAAGTAATTACACCACTTTGCTCTGCAGGCAGTTCAAGCGTTGCTTTGTCAGAATCAACTTCAGCAATTGGCTGGTCTTTCTCAACATAATCGCCGTCCTTCACCAACCAAGATGCGATTTCAACTTCTGTAATAGATTCTCCCGGAGAAGGGACTTTCATTTCTAATATTGACATCGGGTTTATTTTTGTTTATTATTTATAAATTAATTAAGCGGTAACCGGTCGTTTTGCAGGGGCATCATCACGGTCGAAAACTCTGTTGATCACATTGTTCTGGTTTCTTTCGAACATTTTATGACTTCCCGGAGCCGGTGATCCACTGGCAACAGGTGCAACCACCTGAATTCCGGTATCTCTGAAATTACGCAGAATATAAGCCCAAGCGCCCATGTTTTCAGGTTCTTCCTGAACCCAAAGCAATTGAGTTCTGCTGCTGTATTTACTAAGAATCTCGGCAATCTTATCAGTCTGAAGGGGATAAAGCTGCTCGAATCTCACCAAGGCAATATTTTCGCAGTTCAGTTCTTCTTTCTTGGCTAAAAGTTCGTAGTAAATTTTACCTGAACACAGAATCAGTTTTTCAATTTTTGCCGGGTTCGCTACAGCATCATCAATAACAGGCTGGAATGTTCCGGTTGCAAAATCTTCGAGCGGAGAAACCACTTTCGGATGACGTAACAATGATTTTGGAGTCATTACTACCAAAGGCTTTCTGAAATTCCACTTGAGCTGTCTTCTTAACAGGTGGAAATAGTTTGCCGGCGTAGTCGCATTTGCTACCACCATATTTTCGTTGGCACAAAGTCCTAAAAATCTTTCGAGTCTCGCAGATGAATGCTCAGCGCCCTGACCTTCGAAACCGTGAGGAAGAAGCATAACCAGACCATTCTGAATTTTCCATTTTTCTTCAGCAGCAGCTAAGTATTGATCGATGATAATTTGAGCTCCGTTTACAAAATCCCCAAACTGTGCTTCCCAAATTGTAAGTGTATTTGGCGATGCCATCGCATAACCATAATCGAAACCAAGAACTCCGTATTCTGAAAGGTGAGAATTATAGATATCGAATCTGCTTTCTGAAATATGTCTTAACGGGATGTATTCTTCTTCTGTATCTTCTGTTTTAACCATTGCGTGACGGTGAGAGAATGTTCCTCTCTCCACATCTTCACCGGAAATACGTACATTTTTGCCTTCAGTAAGTAATGTCGCATAAGCCAGCCATTCCCCAAGTGCCCAATCCAAAGCATTACCTTCAATCATTTTCAAACGATTCTCGAAAAGTCTGGTGATTTTATTAATGAATTTTTTATCAGCCGGCAAAGTGGTCATCTTTACTGCTAATTCTTTCAGTGCTTTAATGTCGAAGCCTGTATCAACGCTGTTCTGCATTGAGCCACGGGGACAAAGCGGGAAATCTTTCCAGGCATCTTCCATAAAGATGGCCATCGCATTTTTTTCAATTTCTTTAGAAGCGTCGAAATCTGCATCCAAAAGTGTTTTGAATTCCGTTTCCATTTTCTTCAAAATCTCATCGGAAACAATTCCTTCCTGAATAAGAACCTGTTTGTAGATTTCTCTGGGATTCGGATGTTTTGAAATGGCTTTGTATAAATTCGGTTGGGTAAAACGGGGCTCATCACCTTCGTTATGACCGTATTTTCTGTAACCTAAAAGATCGATATAAACGTCTTTACCAAACTGTGCACGGAAATCTGCAGCGAATCTGATTGCATGCACTACAGCTTCTACATCATCAGCATTTACGTGCATCACCGGAGATTCGGTAACTTTAGCAATATCTGTACAGTAAATCGATGAACGTGCATCTAAATAATTGGTAGTAAATGAAACCTGATTGTTTACAACGATATGAACTGTACCACCGGTTTTGTAACCTTCCAGCGTCATCATCTGCGCAACTTCGTACACAATTCCCTGTCCGGCAATTGCGCCGTCACCGTGAATAACAATCGGTAAAACTTTTTTATAATCGTGGTAAGTATCATCTACCTTTGCACGGCAAATACCTTCAACCAAAGCTGCAACTGTTTCCAGGTGCGATGGATTCGGAGTAAGGTTGATAGAAACTTCCTCTCCGTTTGCTGTTTTTATTTTTTTAGATGAACCCAAGTGATATTTCACGTCACCTGAGAATACATCTTCTTCAAATTCTTTTCCTTCGAATTCCGAGAAAATCTGTTTGTATGATTTTCCGAAAATATTGGTCAGTACGTTTAATCTTCCTCTATGCGCCATTCCAAGAACCACTTCATCAACTCCCAATTGCGACGAACGCGTGATGAGCTGATCCAAAGCAGGAATTAGAGATTCGCCTCCTTCCAGCGAGAATCTTTTCTGACCGACAAATTTAGTATGAAGATAGTTTTCAAAAGCTACTGCCTGATTCAGTTTGCCTAAAATTTCCGTTTTTTCGGAAGCATTAAGCTGAGGACGGTTTTCATTTACCTGAAGCCACTTTCTGATATACAGTTTTTCTTCGGTATTGTTAATGTGCATATACTCTACTCCGATGGATTCGCAATAGATGTTTTCGAGACGCTTCACAATGTCCTGAAGAGTTGCAGCGCCCGGCATGCCGATTTCTGTAGCGGAATTGAATTTTTGAGTCAAATCTGCCTGTGAAAGACCGAAATTCTCTATAGCGAGTGATGGCTCGTAATGTCTTCTCTGGCGGACAGGATTAGTGTTAGTGAAAAGATGACCACGGTGTCTGTATCCTTCGATTAAATTCAGCACTCTGAATTCCTTCTGGATATCATCCGGAATCTGCCCTTTAGATGCGGATTGATTGGCAAACTGCGCTACCTGCGTGGCAGCATTTGAAACTGCTGCATTTTCTGGCAGTTCGTCCCCATAATTCTCGAGCGCAAAATCAAATCCCTGGAAAAATGCTTTCCAGGAAGGCTCTAAACTATCGGGATATTTTAAATATTGTTGGTATAAGTCTTCGATTAACTGCGAATGTGCAGCGTTTAGGAATGAAAATTTGTCCATTATGTACAGATTAACTGTTGTTTTTTTATTTAAAAGCCAAATTTACGCAAAATAAGTGAAGTAATAAAGCCGAAAAACCTTAAAAAACATTAAATAATTTACCTGAAAACGGGCAAAGACAATTTCATTACCGTATTACTTTCCACAGCTGGTTCTTCAAGAAAAGTCTGCTGTAAATCTCCTGTTCTCATGGTGTCGCGTTTTGCTTTTAAAAGAAGTTCCTGAATGGCGCCTACGCGGCCTGCATAGCTGCCCTGGTAGTAAATCACGTAATTTCGTGAAGCATTAACTGTCCTGAAAATAAAATTATTGTCTGATACGCCGATTCTTTTGGAAAGAGGAATCCCGTAATAATATGAAACTTCTTTATCTTTAAAATTACCGGCGTTCGTGATCAGCACGGGTTCACCATATTCATCTTCTCTTTTGCCCAAATCCATTTTGATGAAATTAATGGTTTTATTGTGGTTCATGACGATGTTTTTGAATAAGGCATCTTTTGTATTCTTCGAATTTACATTTACGCCTAACAGAAGCTGACCTTCTTTTTCCTCCACCATTAGGGTATCAAACTTAATACTTTCCCGCTGCTGGTCTTTATTTACTTTATTTCCTAAGATGGTGAAAAGCGTTTTCATCCCGGCTTCTATATCAGCAGTAATATCTTCTTCAGTAATCAAATTAAGCGAACGCTTCAGAAAAGGCTGTTTTGGAGTCTGAACATACCATGTTATTTTAGTTTTTCCGTTTTGAGCGACAAATTTTAAGTCGATCAAATATGGATTGCTACGCCTGCCTTCAAACAATTGATACCTTAATGTTCTGTTGGGATTTTCGTAGCGGATAAAAAGATCACCGAAAACCTCCGGATCTTTTGTGTCGTGATAACTCATTGAGCTTCCCTGACCCTCGTAAGGAGTGAAAAAATCAAAAGTAAGATTTTTGTTGTCGGAGAAAAAACCGCTCCAGCGGCTGAAATTCTGGAGATTATTGAACTGCGGAAAAACTTTGTCTACGGGATAATTGATTTCTTTCTCGATGGTGAAACTTTTGTTTTCCGCCACAAAAATCATAGATACAGCATAAACTGACAGCAAAAAGATGATAATTAAACTTCCGAATTTGAACCAACGCATGGGCAAAAATACAAAAAACTCATTCACAAAAAACACGGCAATAAAAATATTGCCGTGCATGATTTGTCCGATTCTGTCTTAAGGAATAATAGTCCCGGGTTTAATCACCGCATTTTTCTTTACAACCACAATTCCATCCTTTATCGAATGGGTATCGTAATCGCCATCCTGCAGATGTTTGCCGCCTATGATTCTAACATTATCGCCAATGCTGCAGTTTTTATCTAAAATCGCCCGTTCGATATAGCAATATTTCCCCACACCGAGGTTAGGAATATTACGTTCATCGTTCGCTACAATTTCTTTAGTCTCCTGATAATAATCGGCGCCCATCAAATAAGTATTGATCAGCGTACTTCCTTTATCAATCCGGCTTCTGTTTCCTACTATAGAATTTTCGATTTTATCTGCCATCACCACACAACCATCACCGAAAATCGCTTTGCTCACATAGGATCCTAATATTTTGGACGGTGGAAGCATTCTGGCTCTGGTGTAAATAGGTGAATGACTGAAGAGATTGAATTTCGGGAAGTCCTGCGTCAGCTCCAGATTTGCATCAAAGAAAGACTGTATCGTTCCGATATCAGTCCAGTACCCGTCATATTGGTAACTCATCATTTTATACTTACCAATGGCATTCGGAATCAGTTCACCACCGAAATCGTCTCCCGGATCTTCATCGAACATTTTTTTCAGGAAATTCTTACTGAACACATAAATTCCCATCGAAGCAAGATACTCTTTGCCTTCAGATTTACTTTTATCTGAAACCTCAGATTTCCATTCATGTAAAATATCACGGGAAGGTTTTTCGGTAAAAGAAGTTATATTACCTTCGTCATCGGCTTTCAGTATTCCAAATCCTGGTGCATCATTACAGTTTACCGGAATTGTAGCGATGGTAATGTCGGCTTCATTTTTACAGTGAAAATCAATCATCTCGCGGAAATCCATCTGATAAAGCTGGTCACCGGAAAGAATCAGTATATAATCGTACTGATATTTCGCGAGATGCTTCATCGACTGCCGCACAGCATCGGCAGTACCCTGATACCACTGGTCATTTTCTACATTCTGTTCTGCAGCCAGAATGTCTACGAAACCTTTGCTGAAAATATCAAAATGATAAGAATTCTTGATGTGAGAATTCAGAGAAGCAGAGTTAAACTGCGTTAAAACTAAAATCCTGTTGAAGCCCGAATTGAGACAGTTAGAGATCGGAATGTCGACCAATCTGTATTTACCGGCAATGGGCACCGCGGGTTTGGATCGCGAGTAAGTTAAAGGGAACAACCGTGTTCCGCGTCCACCGCCGAGCACTATTGAGATTACACTTGGTTTCATAGAATTAAAATTTTGTGTTTACGAGCAAGATTGATGCCTAACAATATTAGTGATTTTTGAGCATTAATCAAAATATAAAGCAGTAAAATCCCTGCAGTTAAACAAAATTTAAAGTATGGAAAATTATAAGAAAAGGCCGACCCAGGAATCTAAATTATACGCAAAAAAAAGTCTCTCAATAAATTGAGAGACTTGCTGCGATCCGGACGGGACTCGAACCCGCGACCTCCGCCGTGACAGGGCGGCATTCTAACCAGCTGAACTACCGGATCAATTTTTTGGAAAGTAATTGATAAACTTTATGCGATCCGGACGGGACTCGAACCCGCGACCTCCGCCGTGACAGGGCGGCATTCT
>JAECQR010000002.1:0-253667 GCA_015999765.1 Flavobacteriia bacterium | reverse complement strand
AACCAGCTGAACTACCGGATCATTAATTCTAAAAGAGCTTCTTTCTTTTTGGTGAGTGCAAAAGTACGTTTTTTAAGCTATCTACAAAACTTTTTTGCAAAAAAAATGCTTCCTTTTATAGAAAGCATTCATTCTCACGGGATTATTTTTTATAAATGTGCAGATAATTTTTCTGCGATAACCTCTTTAGATGCTACACCAACGATTTTATCAACTACCTGACCATTTTTAAAGATTAAAACTGTAGGGATATTTCTGATTCCGTAATCAACAGAAACCTGTTGGTTGTTGTCAACATCTACTTTTCCTACTACTGCTTTACCTTCAAAATCTTCTGCAATTTCCTCTACAATGGGGCCCAACATTCTACATGGTCCACACCAAACTGCCCAAAAATCAACTAATACCGGTTTGTCTGAATTCAGTACCATTTCCTGAAATGACTGATCTGTTATTTCTAATGCCATTTTTTATATTTTTTATAATTAAATTACTTTATTGGGTACAAAATTACAAATTTTTAGCGACTTCAGCGAATCGTCTATCTATGTGCAATATTTGTATTTTCTATCTTAAAACTCTCGGCAATCTCCCTTAATGCATCTACCAGAGTATCAATTTCGGCCTTGCTTGTAAGATGACTGAAGGAAACCCTGAGCGGCGTTGTATGCTGCATTTCTTCTTCATCAAGAATCATCATCATCACCATTGAAGGTTTTGCTGCACCCGATGAACATGCACTGCCCTGAGATATCGCGATGCCCTTCATATCAAGTTTAAGTCCGATCATTGGATCTTTAAAAGGTAAAAGCACGCTTAGAACCGTGTACAGACTTTTATCTTCCTCGGCACTTCTTCCGTTAAACTTAATTCCCTCGATTTCAGCCGATAGTCTATCTATTGTATATTTTTTAATTTCTTTGATATGAGAAGTATATTCGCTCATATTTTTCAAAGAAAGTTCCAGAGCCTTACCTAAACCCACAATTCCGCAAACATTTTCAGTTCCCGCTCTTAAAGTCCTTTCCTGTGGGCCGCCCGTGATAATTCCTTTTAATCCGGAAGATTTTCTTATAAAAGCAAATCCGCTTCCTTTCGGTCCGTGAAATTTATGGGCACTGCATGAAGCAAAGTCTACAGGGATGTCTGAAAAATCAAGCGCCATATGCGCCATAGACTGCACCGTATCTGAATGGAACAAGGCATTATTTTCTTTGCAAAGTTGTGCTACCTTTTTAATATCTAACAAATTTCCTATTTCGTTATTCGCATGCATAAGACTTACCAGGGTTTTCTTTTCTGATCCTTTAAGCACTTCTTCTAATTTGGTCAAATCAAAATCACCTTTCTGATCCGGGCGCAGATAAACCACTTCTACCCCTTTTCTTTTTTTCATGTCCAAAACCGTTTCTGCAACACATTTGTGCTCCATTGGCGACGTAATAATGCGCTCTACACCTAAATGATTAATGCATGATTTAATGATCATGTTGTTAGATTCGGTTCCGCACGATGTGAAAATAATTTCGGAAGGCGATGCATAAAGATAATCAGCAACCTCGCGCCGTACATTTTCGATAAGAATTTTAGCTTCCTGTCCTAGGCTGTGCGTGGATGACGGGTTGCCATAATTCACCTTCATTACCTGAACCATCGCATCGATTACTTCTTCGGCAAGTGGCGTGGTAGCCGCGTTATCCAAATATATTTTATTCATTTTCTGTACTTTCTTTTTTAAGATATTTCGGGTATAAAATTAGTGAAAAAATTCAAACTGGCTTTCGTCTGCCCATGCCAACATTTCACGGTCGCCCGAAGTATCGCCGAACGCGATCGTTTTGTCGAATTTTTTACCCTTTACAGCTTCTATGATACGGTTAACTTTTTCCGGACCATTACAGTTTTTACCAATAAAATTTCCGGTAAAAACATCATTCTCGAATTCTGCCTGTGTGGCTAAAAGTTTGATGTTGAGTTTCTCTGCAAAAGGTTTCACCCATATATCAAGCGAAGCGGAAACGATATAGCATTCTGTCTGAGTTCTGTCGACATTTTGAATAAATTCCAGAGCATTTTTCCGAAAAATAACACTTTCATATTTTTTAAAAAAGGATTGTGCTTTTTTATCAATTTTAGCGCGGCTTTCACCTTTTAGAATGGAAGAAATAAAACTTTTCTTCACTTTTTCCGCGTCTGCAAGATTTAATTTTAAGAGGATAAAGAGCGGAGTATGTTTAACAAACTGCAGATAAAATTTCGTAGAATTATAGAACTTAAGATACAGAAACATGGTGTCTTTGTAAGTGAGAGTTCCATCGAAATCGAACAGATACAGTTTTTTCATCCCAACTTTGCTACAGCTTTAATTTTTTGAAAATAAACTCAGGAATATTTTTAATGATTAACATAATAACCCTCCAAACCGGTAAAACATATGCCGTATTTTTTTTCTTTTTATAAGCATTATAAATTCCTTCAGCCGCCTGTTTTGGGGTTGCCGTAAGTGCGGGATTTAAAGGTAAACCTTCTGTCATTTTTGTATCCATAAAACCTGGCTTTACGGTAAGCACATGAACTTTCCGGCTGAACATATAATTTCTCAAACCGCTCAAATAGGCTGTTAAACCCGCTTTAGCACTTCCATAGATAAAATTGCTCTGCCTGCCTCGGTCGCCCGCAACTGAAGACAGAACGATCATTGTGCCGGATCTCTGCCGCTCCATTTTAGCAGCGAAAAAATTGAGAACGGGAATGAGTTTTGCGAAATTGATATCGATAACCTTTTCTGTATTCTTATTGTTATAGAGGGCTTCATCAGTTCCCTCACCCAGATATCCTGTGGCACAAAACAACAGATCCGAAGTGATATCATCAAATTTATTGTAATCGATTTCCTTCATCAAATCTAACTCAATGATTTCAGTTTGCTGAAAGAACTTTACATCAATATGTTGGGCGAATTTCTGTGTCGTTTCCCTGTTCGAAGTGAAAAGAAAAACAGTCTGGTATTTTTCCCCTGCCTCTAAAACCTTCTCTACAAAGGCCTGCGCTATTTCTGAATTGCTTCCGAGAACGATCATCTTGTAGATTTAATTATTGCTGTTCATGATTCTTTTGTGCTGCATTGACACAAATTTTGGATTCTGCACGTTCTGGAGATAATTGGTTAGCGACGATTTGCTCATGCTGTCTTTTGTAAGATAAATTCTCCCGCCATATTCTTCAACGATTTCATCCAAATCAGTCACGAGTCTTTTAAGTCTGGAATTTACTTTAAAGTCCAGAGCAAGTGTGTATCCTTCGGCCGGGAAAGAGTTATAGGCATGCGGATTATTTTTCCCGAAAAGCTTCAGTACTGCAAGGAAGGATCCGTAGCCACTTTTTGCAATGGTTTCCAGTATTTTTTCCATTCCCTCTTTACCTTTCTCCTTAGGAATCACCATTTGGTACTGGATAAATCCGCTTTTGCCGTAGATTTTATTCCAGTCATTTACCGCGTCCAAAGGATAGAAAAATGTTTCGTAATCTACATAATTTTTCACCATCTTGTGCTGCTGTTTGTTGAAATAAAGGAAATTGAACAGTTTAACGGTAAATTTATTCAGTAAAAAATCAGGGAAGTAAAACGGTATTTTTGGGATCATTTTTTTCTTCAATCTCAGAGGATTCTCCTGCATTTTTTTCGGAAGTTCATGTTTAAACGCATGTTCACCCCGCATCATAATGCTTCTGCCAATGTTTTTTCCCCTTTGGAGGCAATCAATCCAGGCAACATTATAGGTCCAAGACTCACTTTCGTCAAAAAGTTTAAAAATCTCATCCAGATTTTGTGCTTTAACGGATTCCTGTCGGATATATGCCGTTTCTATATTTTTCAGTTTGAACTTAGCAGACAAAATAATTCCTGTAAGGCCCATTCCGCCAATCGTTGCCCAATATTTATCTTCGTTCTCTACTCTGGAGCAAGTGATTACTTCAGAATTTTCGTTCAGCAGAGAAAACTCCTCTACATACTCAGAAAAACAACCTTCTGCATGATGATTTTTCCCGTGAACATCCGACGCTATGGCGCCACCAACTGTGATAAACTTCGTTCCCGGCGTTACATAAAGAAAGTAACCCTGCGGCACAATCACCTCTAAAACGTGTGAAAGCAAAACTCCGGATTCGCATTCGATAACTCCGTTTAACCGGTCGAAACTTATGAATTTATTGAGTCTTCTGGTCGAAAATATATGCTCGGATAGTGAAGCATCACCATAACATCTTCCGTTTCCCCTGGCGATTACTTCATTATTGTTCCTAACGAAATCCTTAATTCTTTCAATAGAATCTTCTGATTTTATTTCCTTTTCCACCACGGGAAAATTCCCCCAATTTGTTACTTTCTGTATAAAATTCGGTTTCATTATTTGAAATAAATTTGGAGTAAAAACGCTGCCAGCCAAAGCACTAGAGTAATCTGTATATACCGGTCCTTATAAATAATTTTGGTTGGAGATTCGGTTTTATTATAGACCAGGGTTTGCTGTAGATATCGTAAAAAAGCAAAAACCACAAAAATTACGGTATAAAAAACACGCGAATGAAACTTCTGCTGTACTTCCGGGGAAAGCGTAAACATGAGATAACAGACAATTGCCAGGGTACAGCTTATTGAAAGCGCAATGTCGGCAAACTGAACATTGTAACCATCCAGCGCTCGTCGTGTTTTACCGGAGATCTGGGCATTGATCAGCTCTCCTCTTCTCTTACCGATTGCAAGTACCAAAGCCAGCACAAATGTCAGTAAAATAGCCCACTGGGAAATATAAATTCCGGTGGCGTAACCTCCGGCAAGAACCCTCAGAACAAAACCGATCGCAATAATGGTAACATCGATAATTGCGACATGCTTCAGTTTGAAAGTGTACGCAACATTCATCAGAAAATAAAATATAATGATCGCGGCAAATTTCCAGAAATTATGATGAAAATACTGTGCTCCGAAGAAAATCAATACCGAAATCATTGCGATTAAACCAATAAAAAATACCACGGCTGTGGATTTGGAAATAACGCCGCTTGCTAAAGGCCTTTTACTTTTTTCGGGATGCTTTTTGTCGGATTCAATATCAGAATAATCGTTGAGAATATAAACAGTACTTGCGGCAAAGGAAAAGACTACAAATGCGAAGAGACTTTTGATCAGCAAATCGAAGTTGGTAATATTTCCGGAAAAGAAAAGGGGCGCAAAAACGAAAAGGTTTTTTACCCATTGCTCTACGCGAAGCAGTTTTAAATATTTCGTCATTCGTACTTAAAGAATAAGACAAAATTAGTGATTTTAAAATAAAAAAATCCGCCGAAGCGGATCTAAAATATAATGATTTTGATTTGGTCTACTGCTGACTTGTCTTAGCATCGTTGATCATGTCTTCATTTGCAGTAATTGCAAACTCAACTCTTCTGTTTTCTGCTCTTCCGGCGTCGGTATCGTTAGATGCCACCGGCTCATTTTCTCCAACCCCCATCGTTAACATTCTGCTTGAAGAAACGCCTTGTGAAATCAGATATGATTTTACTGCTGCGGCTCTTCTCTCAGATAAAGAAAGGTTATAAGCATCGGTTCCTTTACTGTCGGTATGACCGTAAATATTGATGTTGGTATCTAAGTTATTTTTCAATACCTGTGCTAATTTATCAAGGTTAGCTTTTGCGGCAGAGGTAAGATCAGATGAATCAAATCCAAAGTTCACCATATTTTCTTTCATGGTTACTCTAATTCCCTCACCTACCCTTTCAACTTCTGCTCCCGGTAAGGTTTCTTTGATTTCTTTAGCCTGCTTATCCATATTTCTACCGATAACATTACCTGCTACTCCACCAACAATACCGCCAAGTACAGCGCCTGCAGGTGCATTTTTACCTTTACCTAAATTATTTCCCAATACACCACCTATAACAGCACCTGCTGCAGTACCGATTACGGTACCTTTCTGTTGGTTATTGGCATTTTTTACAGCCTCGCAACTTGTCATTAGAAGTGATGTCGATACGAAAAGTGCTGCTATATTTGTCTTATTAAAAATTTTCATAATAGTAATTTATATTGTTATTTCATTCCTGTTCTTGCGAAGTTGTAAACAATTCTTACATTCTCGCCTCCCGAAGGAACATTTTGTTCTAATGTGAATGCATCCGGAGTCTGGCTGATAAGGTTTAAAGAATATCCTTCGATTACCGCTTTTGCCTTAGATCCTTCTAATAATTTTTTGAATTTAAATTCGTTACCGTTTACCACTTCAAATTTAATTGGCTGAATTACACTTGGGCAAGATCCGCCGCCATTTAGGGTATAAGAACCGGTCCAGTTATTAGGAATAAGTCTCCAGTGGCTGCCTACGAAGCACTGTGCATCTGCACCTTCGTCGAAAGGCCTAACTTTAAAATTCTTGTCGTAATCTACACTTGTAATTTCCCAATCACCTTTCAGTTGCAGGAATTCTGCTCTGTTGGCTTGAGCGGTTTTTGCTGTGGAACAGGAAACGCTGATTGCAGCTCCTAAAATTCCGGCGAGTAACATATTTTTCATAGTAATAAAATTATGAATTACAAGTTACAAAAAACCGTGCCAAATTTTCATATTTAAAAAGAAAAGCCCGGATAACCGGGCTTTTCGTAAATAGTCTAAATAACAATTATTTTCTTTTAATAACCTTTTTCACTGCTTTTTTAGGGGTTTGCTTTACCACTTTTGCTTTTGCAACGGGCGCGGAAGCTGTTGGCTTATAGAAGTTTGCAAATGCATACTCCGCGGCTTTGCGAACATCGATTACCCCTCCAGCCTCGGAAATTAAATCGAATCTGTTGTTTGTATTGGAATTGATCATCGCGTTAACAGATGATTTATTAGAAGTTTTCACAAGCGATTCAATAATCTGCTCGGGTTTCAGGTTTGGCATATATGCCAAAAGAACTGAAGCTGCGCCGGCTACCACAGGTGATGCCATTGAAGTTCCCTGCAGATATTCATACTTACCGTCCGGAACAGTGGAGTAAATTTTATCTCCAGGCGCGAAAACATTTACCATTTTCTGGTTATAATTCGAGAAATCAGCTCTCAAAAACTCGTTATTATTTGTCGATGCACCCACCACAAGCATATTGTTTACAAGTGGTTTAGCGTCATTGATATCTTTGAAATTGGTAGGATAATAAACATTCTCAAAAATGTTTTCATTTTCATTTCCTGCTGCCTTTACCAAAAGAACGCCTTTTGTCTGTGCATATTTAAATGCGTCCCAGACCACCGATTTACCGGGAGAAACAGGTTTACCAAAACTCATATTCAGGATTTTAGCTCCGTTATCAACCGCGTATCTTATCGCGTTTGCGACATCTTTATCGCGTTCATCACCATTGGGTACAGTTCTTACGGTCATAATTTTTGCCGTTTTGTAACCAACACCGTATTGCGTTTCTGTTCCCTGAGGATAACCTGCGATGATTCCCGCAACGTGAGTTCCGTGCTTGGCATCAGGACCTTCATAATTATTGTTACCGTAATATTTTTGGGTATAATCTTCGTAACTATCGCCAACTAAAGATGCTCTTGGATCAAAATCGAGATTATACTGCTGCGTAGCCTGTGGCGTGTAATAATCTAACGCTTCTTTCATCTGTGCTTCCAAAAACTTCTGAACCTCTGCGGGAGATTTTCCTTTTACAGAAGGATCCTGTGCAATCTGACCCAGAACCGAAGCTGCCATAGCCTGTTCCTGACTGGCAGGTTTTAGCGAGGCGACAACTTCTGAAGTAAGATTCTGGCCGTTCAGCATCTTCACCATATCAGGAATCATTTTCTGGATTCTGGAGTACGTTTCGTAACCCTGTTTAGCTTCAATGCTTTTTTTTGTAAAGATTTCCTTGGATTTCATGTACATGGCAAATTCTTCCGGCATCTTTGCCTGGTTTGCTTTATTTGCAGTAGAATTGGGACCTTCAAAAACAGATTGGTATTTCTTTACAACCCTGGTCACTTCCATATTATCGATATCTACATCACCGTTTTTTCCACCGATGAAGTTCCAACCGTGTATGTCGTCGATATATCCGTTTCCGTCGTCATCTTTTCCGTTATTTGGGACTTCGTTAGGATTTTTCCACATGTTTTTAATTAAACCCGGATGATCAACTTCCACTCCACTATCCAAAACTCCTACGATTACCGGTTTAGGTTTTAATCCTTTTGATTCAAGATATTTATAAGCATTTTGGGTATTAACTCCGTACGTATTAGAAGAAGAAAAATCTTTATGGTACCAGGTCATTAAATCTTTATCCTTCATCGGATCCAAAGCAACATCTGCGCTTTGGGCAAAAGAAGCAACTCCAGAAAGGAAAGTAGCTGCAATAAGTATTTTTTTCATTTTTTAAATTGGTTTTGTCTGAATATTCTTTAAATAAGTCAATGTTTCGGGCCCTTTGTTACAAATGAGATCCAGAATTGAAAGGTCTTTTTGAAATCCAAATCTGTCGGTAAAGGTTTGATAGTATTCCTCCATTTCAAATGCTGTTTCTTTTTTGGCAGAAAACCGCTCCCTGAAATTTAGTTGAAAAGGGACTTTAACGTATTCATCATTCAAAGAGTATGCCTTTTGGGTTTTAAGAATATTCTGAATAATTTTCAAAGCGTTTAGATTAAACTGCATTAAAGAATCCACTTCCACATCGAAAATCTGCTGCAAACGGTCTTCATAAAACTCAAAATAGGCTGAGCTCTGATAAGCAGTTTTAATGGATTTCCAGTGAAGTTTCTGCCAATTTTCGCGGTGAGAAACTTCAATTTCCCTCATTACCCTCTCACCACTGTGATTGATGGGAATGATTAAAGACAGTCTCCCGTTCGCACCGTAAATATTGGTTCGGTTCCGGTAAGTCTGTTTCGGGAAATTTTCATACTGCTCAAAAACAATCTCGTTTTCTTCTTTCAAAAAAACCGCAAACCAGGAAATTGGTGGCAGATAGAATATGGGTAATAAAATTTTCATAATCGGTTTAATAAAAATCCCCCTCCGATGGAGAGGGATTATGATTTCGTATCAGTTACATCTTAATCTTCTGTATTTTTCTTCATGAAGAATTTGGCAAAATAATCCCATCCAAAAAATAAGAGTAAAAGGATTGCCGCAACCCACCAGTACGATGTTTTGTTGGCTTCGCCAGTATTGGTGGCTTTGAACATTCTGTCCCAACGGATTTTTTTTCCGTCAGGCTGGTATGATGAACTGTTGTCAGCGAAGAGCCCTTCCACACTCATCCAGGTAAACATCGGACTTCCGACGATATTTTCTTCCGGAACGAAACCGAAAAACCTTGCATCGAGTGAGGCATCGCGGTTGTCGCCAATCATCATATAATAATCCTGTTTAATAGTATATTGGGTAGTTTCCTGGCCGTTAACATAAATTTTCCCGTTTTTGCTTTCCAGTTTATTATGTTCGTATTCAGAAATAATCCATTGGTATTCAGGTAAGGTTTCCTGATTTAACGTTACTACATCTCCTTTTTTAGGTATTCTTAGAGGCCCGTACCAATCCTGATTCCATTTTTTATTGACGGGAAAAATAGACTGAGTCGTATCTAAATTCTTGGTATAACTGTCTCTTGCGGCATTCACTTTATATGAAAGCGCTGCTGAATCTTTAGGCCAAATGTGTTCCTTAAGATCGATAACCTGTGGCAATTCTTTTATTTCCTTAGCCGTTTGATCGGTCAGTCCCTGAAAATCGTATAAGTAACCGGTTTCAGTCTGAACTTCCTGCACCGGTAAGAATCCATACTTTTTGTAAAGTCCCGGAATATCTAACTGGCTGCCTGTGGTGGCAATAAATTTGTGCTGTTTTTGCTGGTCACCTAGAATGGTTTCGGGTTTTCCGTTTACAAAAATACGTCCGGCTTTAATTTCCAGAACGTCGCCTGCAACGGCAACACAGCGTTTCACGTAAGGATCTTTACGGTCAATGGCTTTATGAACCGAATCCTGAGGATAATTGAAAACTACGATGTCGTTTCGCTCAGGTTTGCTGAACTGGAAAATTCTTGCATAAGGTAATTTCACGGCATCCAGATATGATTTCGGATCATCCTTAGGATTTCCTTTTTCACCGGTATCCATGATCGTACCCTGCAGGAACGGAATCGCGACGGGGCGCATCGGCATTCTGAAACCATAACTCCATTTATTTACAAATAGGAAGTCTCCGACAAGAAGTGTTCGTTCCATAGATCCGGTCGGAATTCCAAAAGGCTGGGTCATGAAGACGTGAACGATCGTCGCAAAAACTACTGCAAAAGTGATGGAACCTGCGAAAGACTCTTTCTTTTTCTCGCCTCTCTCTTCTTCAGTTAAATAAAGCTCTTCTTCAGTTTCTACCTCTGGATCTTTAGAGTAATTGATGAAGGCCATATAAATAAAAGGAAGAATCACGGTAAGCAACCGCTGCGAAAAGCTGCTTTTGCCAAAATGTTTCATCAGAAACAAATGGAAAACTGTCATCATAATAGGTCCTACAATCGGAAGATAAGCCATCACCACCCACCATTTCGGATGTCCGGTTTCTTTCTGAATGATATAATAATTGTAAAAAGGCACAAAAGCAAAAAGCGGATTGTAACCCATTTTTTTATAAAGTTTCCATGTAGAAATCCCCATCAGAACAGAGAGGATTAAGACATAAACTGTATAAGTAAGAAAATAGTTCATAATGTGGTGTTGGTGATTATAGCCTTATTAGTTCGCAGGATAAGGAAACTGTTACAAAATAAGTTTTGGTGGTTAGGAGAAAAGAACATCTTTCATCGAGAAGTTTCCTGTTTTTCCCTGAATCCATTCGGCAGCAATTACCGCGCCCAAGGCAAACCCATTTCTGGAGTAAGCCGTATGTTTAATCTCGATCTCGTCAACGGAACTTTTATAGAAAACGCTGTGCGTTCCCGGAACTTCGTCTTCACGGATCGCGAAAATGCCGAGCTCCTTCTCTTTAGTTTCATCGAGTTTCCAGCCTTCAAACCGTTGATCATTTTTAATGATTCCTTCGGCTAGAGAAATCGCGGTTCCGCTTGGCGCGTCTTTTTTGTGGGTGTGATGAATTTCTTCCAGCTGAACAGTATATTCTGGGAAGTTTTTCATCAGATCTGCCAGTTTTTCATTCAGTGCAAAGAAAAGATTTACGCCTAAACTGAAATTAGACCCATATAAAAAAGAGGTCTGGTTTTCGGCAGCTATTTTTTCAATTTCCGGCTTCTGGTCGAGCCAGCCGGTTGTTCCGCAGATTAAGGGAATTTTATTTTCAAGGCAGGTTTTAATATTGCTAAACGCAACTTCAGGATTTGAAAACTCAATCACTACATCAGCGTTATTCAGGTTTTCTGAATTTGGCGATTCATTAAGTCGAGCAACGATTTCATGATTTCTTTGGGTAGCTATTTCATCAATAATTTTACCCATTTTTCCGTATCCTACCAACGCTATTTTCATACTTCCCTTTGATTTTACTTTAAAAATTATAACTTAAACTGAGGCCCGCTTTTGAATTCTGTTTTCCGAATTCATCGTAAATTACCGTAGGTTTCAACGCCAAATCCGGATCCTTTCGGCCTTCATAAAGATGTGCATCAACTACCGCATCTACAATATTAAGGATGTAAACCAAGCCCGTAATTGCGATCGCGTAATCACGCTGCCGTTTTGCCCTGTCCTGAGTTCTTCCCAAAGCTTCCGCACTGATTCCCGGAATATCTGAAAACTCGTGAGGCTGACCGTTGAGCTGAGCAATAAATGCGTCTCTATAACGGTTGTACTGTTTCTGGTTCCAAAGCACTACTCCAACGCCGGTACCGATTCCGCCCCAAACAATTGGGATTTTCCAGTATTTTTTGTTGTAATATTGTCCAAGACCCGGTAAAACAGCAGAATACAATCCCGCTTTTGTAGGATTGTATTTCATTGTGGAATCCCTCGCATTGGATTCCTGAATATCAGTATATACCTCTATTTCAGATTTTGGAGTGACTGCAGATATAGAATCTGTTGGATAATTTTCTACACGAATGGTGTCTTTCGGACTTACCTGCGCGAAAATTTTTAGTGAGAATAAGAGGACAAAAAGTACTGTAAGTTTATTCATTATCTGAAATGTGAGAGAATACTCTCGAGTTCTTCTTCGTTTTTGAAATCGAGAACAATTTTTCCTTTTTTGCCGTTGGCAGCAGCTTTAATCTCCACTTTTACCTCTAAAATATCGGCAAGGTTTTTCTCTGCTTTTTTGAAATGGTTAGGGACTGCAGCTTTCTGTCTTTTCGGTGAATTGTCTGGATTTTTAAGCCTGTTCGATTCCTCTTCTGCCTGGCGAACACTTAAATTATTCTTAATGATTTTATTAAAAAGCTCCTCCTGTTTTTCTGCATCATCAAGGCTGATAATCGCACGCCCGTGGCCGGCAGAAATTTCTCCGCTTCGGATCGCGTTCTGTACATCAGGATTAAGTCTTAAAAGACGGATGGAATTTGTAATAGTACTACGTTCCTTCCCAACACGCTGGCTCAGGTTTTCCTGAGTCATCCCGATTTCTTCAAGAAGTCTCTGATAAGTTAAAGCAATTTCGATGGCATCTAGATCTTCTCTCTGGATGTTTTCAACCAAAGCCATTTCGAGCAATTCCTGATCATTAACTAAACGGATATAGGCCGGAATAGTTTCCAAACCTGCAATTTTACTCGCCCGGAAACGTCTTTCACCCGAAATAATTTCGAATTTATCGCCATCTTTTCTTAAAGTAACAGGCTGAATAATTCCTAAATTTTTGATGGATTGCGCTAAATCATTTAGGGCTTTTTCATCGAAATAGGTTCGTGGCTGTGTTGTGTTTGCATAGATATCCGCCAAAGGAACCTCCACGATGTTTCCCACAAATTTATCTGCGCCTTCATCGGTTGCGGAATTTACTGTAGCTTTGGATTCAGCACTTAAAATAGCGCCCAAACCACGTCCCATTGCTCTTTTCTTGTCTTTCATTTTTTATAAATGATGATTGTAATTATAGCGATCCGGATTAAAATCCTCGCTTAATTTTTTACTAAATTTTCGTTCTTCAGCAAAACTTCTTCGGCCAACTGAAGATACTGTATCGCTCCTTTGCTTTCTGCATCGTAATTCAGAATGCTTTCACCAAAACTTGGCGCCTCGCTCAAACGTACATTTCTGCTGATGATTGTTTCGAACACCATTTCCGGGAAATGAGAATTTACCTCTTCCACCACCTGGTTTGAAAGTCTTAAACGTGAATCATACATGGTCAAAAGCAAACCTTCGATATCCAGATCTTTATTATGGATTTTCTGAACATTTTTAATGGTATTGAGCAATTTACCCAAACCTTCCAAAGCAAAATATTCGCACTGTATCGGAATGATTACGGAATCTGCTGCTGTTAAAGCATTAATTGTGATCAAACCTAAACTCGGCGCACAGTCGATAATGATGTAATCATAATCTTCGCGAACAGATTTCAGCGCTTGCTTCAGCATATATTCACGGTTTTCGCGGTCTACCAATTCTATTTCAGCAGCTACCAGATCGATATGTGAGGGAATGATGTCTAAGTTAGGAGATGCCGTTTTCTGAATGCAGTTTTTAGCGTCGGCACTGTGCTCAAGCAAATTATAAGTAGAAAAATTAGCTTCATCTATTCCCAATCCCGACGTTGCGTTTGCCTGCGGATCGGCATCGATTAAAAGAATCTTTTTTTCCAGAACACCCAGCGCAGCTGCCAAATTAACCGCAGTAGTTGTTTTACCAACTCCGCCTTTCTGATTTGCAACCCCAATTATTTTAGCCATTAGTATTTATATTAATGCTCAAAAATACACTTTTTTATCATTTTCAGATGATTGTTGATAAGTTGGTTTAAGTTAAAGTATTGTTAATTAAAGCATTATACAGAAAAAAAATTATCCACAAAACCTGGTATTTTGTGGATAAGTTAATATTTACGATTTAAGGTGTTTTATTTACTCGAACATCATTGAAATCGGAAACTTAAAATAACTTCTTACATTTTCGCCATTGAGTTTAGCTGGTGCCCATTTTCCATTAATTTTTCTGATGGTACGTTCGGCTTCGACGTTAAAATCCCTGTCGGTTCCGGTGGCTTTAATGTTAGAAATTGTTCCGTCTTTTTCTACAATAAAAGTAACCATTGTTTTCATGAGTTCACCGGTTCCTTCGAAATCTCCGGCATTGAAATTCTGTACCACTTTTGCCCTGAAAGAATTGATTCCTCCCTGAAAAGCCGCTTCTACATCTACCCTAGTCGCAGGAGTATTGTCAATTTTTTTTGGAACTTCGGGTACTATTGGAGCCGTGACAGGTGGAGTTTCAATAACCGGAGGAGTAAGTACAGGCGGGTTATCTAGACTTGTTTCTGTTCCCGGCACCGCGTTTAACTTTTGATCATCAGTTACAGTTTTCACTTCGCGTGCATCTCTTGTCGGAGTAGCAACTCTGGTATCATAAGTATTTACTTTTGGCGCAACGGGAGGCGAAGGTTTGATGACTTCAGGCTCTTTGTCTCTGGTAATTGGGATCGGCGTTAAATCATGAATAACTGGTGGCGCTGGAAGTACTGTTTCTTGCACCATCAATGCATTAATTAATAAAGGCGTTAATGCGATTGCCGCAAAAAAAGCGACCCCGAGAAAAAGTGATTTTTTCAAAACTGCTCCCTCTTCATTTCGCAGTACGTACGCACCATAGCTTTTGTTTCGGTTTTCGAAAAGAATCTCGTTAAACCGTGATTCTCTGTCAGAAGTTAAAAAATTTTTCATGACCATTCAATTTAAATGTTAGACTTAGCAGTATTCAAATTATTTACTTTTAATTAAAATCTAAATACTTTTAAACAATCATCAAATAACAAACCAAATTTTTGATAATTAATTAGATTAATTATTCATATCATAGTAAAATGTAAATTTTAAACCAAACGATATGATCACGTATCTCAAAACTCTTCAATTCATTTAAAATATTCTTCAAAAAAGGCCTTAGTATTAAAATTTTTTAAAATAAATTTTCATCTGATTTAAAAAAAACCATAAAAAAAGCTGCTATAATCTAATATAGCAGCTTTTTATTTGCTGAATTATCTTTAAAACAACTCTTTACGGATGATGTTCTGACTTCTTTCAGGACCTACAGAGACCAAATACACGTTAATTCCCAAATAGTTTTCGATAAACTCGATGTATTTCTTAGCATTTTGCGGAAGTTCGTCGTAGCTTCTTACTTTCGTAATATCTTCAGTCCAGCCTTCCAGTTCTTCGTAAATCGGCTCGTAATTATAAAGTTTGGTAGTAGAAGAAGTAAAATAATCGATAATTTTTCCGTCCTCAGTTTTATACTTAGTTGCGATTTTGAGAGGTGAAATTCCGGAAAGCACATCTAATTTAGTAATTACCAGATTGTTGATTCCATTGATCATGGTTGCATGCTTCAGTGATACGAGATCCAGCCAGCCGGTTCTTCTGGGTCTTCCGGTTGTTGCTCCGAATTCGAAACCGATTTGTCTTATACTTTCGCCCAGTTCATTATCAAGTTCGGTCGGAAAAGGTCCTTCGCCAACTCTTGTGGTGTATGCTTTTGCGACGCCTATTAAATTTTTGAGACTAGTAGGAGGAACACCCGCTCCTGAACAAACCCCGCCTGTAGTGGGAGAAGAGGAAGTTACATACGGATAAGTTCCAAAATCAATATCAAGCATTGCAGCCTGCGCGCCTTCAAATAAAATATTTTTTCCGTCGTGGATAGCCTGGTTAAGTTCCACTTCGGTATCTACGATTCTGTCCTTCAGTTTTTCACCAAGTTCCAGAAATTCTTTATAAATCTCATCAAATTCCAATGTGGGTTTTTCGAAATACTTTTCGAAAAGGGAATTTTTGATTTTAAGGTTTTTTCTAATTTTTTCCTCGAGGACTTCCGGATTCAGCAAATCAACCATTCGTATTCCTACTCTGGCAATCTTATCCTCATAACACGGACCAATTCCTTTTTTTGTGGTTCCGATATGCGTTCCGCCGGCTTCTTCTTCACGATACGTATCGAGTAATATATGATAAGGCATAATCACATGGGCTCTGCGGCTGATAAAAACATGATCTGTTTTCATTCCTTTTTCTTCAATCTGACCGATTTCTTTCAGGAAAGCCTTTGGATTTACAACAACACCGTTTGCGATAATGCATTTTCCCTTACACTGTAGAACACCGGAAGGAAGAAGGTGCAGCACGAATTTTTCTTCACCCGCATATACCGTGTGACCCGCATTGTCACCGCCCTGAAAGCGTACCACGTAGTCGGATTTTGCCGACAAAACGTCTGTAATTTTACCTTTGCCTTCGTCCCCATACTGAAGACCTACAACCACATAAGTTGACATATTTTACTTTTTTTAGATTTCTACAAAAATAGATTTATTAAAAGTTTTGGGCAAAAACTTTAACTTTTAAATATATAGCGAAGCAATATCTTGACAGTATTAAAAGTGGTGAAAATTATATTTTTAAAAAAATTCCTCAAAAAACCTTAAATTTGCATTTTGTAAATATATATGGACTCCATTCAAATTCACGACAAAACTTTTGTTCCTTATCTGAAAGACGCAGAAATTCAGGAAATTGTAAAAGCCACCGCGCTAAAAATTTACGAAGACTACAAAGACGAAACTCCAGTATTTATTGGGGTTCTGAACGGTGTCATCATGTTCTTTTCTGACCTGCTAAAACATTATCCCGGTAAATGCGAAATCGCTTTTATTCAGATGAGTTCTTATGCAGGAACCCAGTCTACGGGAATCGTTTACCAGAAAATGGAATTGACAAAAGACATTAAAGACCGCCACATTATCCTTGTAGAAGACATTGTAGATACAGGAAATACGGTAGAAAGTCTTTTTCAGTATTTCACCGAAACACAGCGCCCGAAATCTGTTAAACTTGCATCTTTCCTCTTGAAACCCGATGTTTACAAAAAAGAATTCAAACTCGACTATATTGGCAGAGAAATTCCGAACAAATTTGTTTTGGGTTATGGTTTAGATTATGATGAACTGGGCAGAAATCTGCGGGATTTATACCAGCTCGAAGAAGGCCGTATCAATGAATAAATAATATTTTGAGTGTAACCGCTCAAAACATCAAATTATAAATCTAATAAAAATGATAAACATCGTTCTCTTCGGCCCTCCCGGAAGCGGAAAAGGTACGCAGGCACAGAACCTGATTGAAAAATTTAACCTGAAGCAGATCTCTACAGGCGACCTGTTCCGTTATAACATGAAAAACGGCACAGCTCTCGGAATCCTAGCAAAATCATATATTGACAAAGGAGAACTGGTACCGGATCAGGTAACAACAGATATGCTGATCGAGGAAGTGAAGAAACCTACCAATACAAACGGATTTATTTTCGATGGCTATCCGAGAACTGCAAACCAGACAGACGCACTGGAAACTATTGTTAAGGATATTCTGAAGGATGAAATTTCAGTATGTCTTTCGTTGATCGTGAGTGATGAAATTCTGGTTGAAAGACTTCTTAAAAGAGGCGAAACCAGTGGTAGAACAGATGATTCCAATGAAGAGATCATCAGAACAAGAATTAAAGAATATTATACAAAAACTGCAGAAGTTGCAGAACTTTACAAGCAGCAGGGCAAATACGTTGAAGTAAACGGAGTTGGCGGAATTGAAGAAATTGCCGGTAAACTCTTTGCTGAAGTAGAGAAAATCAGTTTATAGCTTAAGCTGGATGGTTAATTTAAAAACCATGAGCCAACAGCTGCGAACTCACAATTAATTAGATATGTCAAATTTCGTAGATTACGTAAAAATCCACTGTAAAAGTGGTCATGGCGGTGCAGGATCTGCACACCTTCGCCGTGAAAAATATATACCGAAAGGCGGTCCCGATGGTGGTGACGGCGGAAGAGGCGGTCACGTAATTATGAAAGGAAATGCTCATGAATGGACGCTTTTACCTTTACGCTTCACCCGTCACATTAAAGCGGAACGCGGTCACAACGGACAGAAAAATCAGCTCACCGGTGCTTACGGTGAAGATGTTTATATTGAAGTTCCGATCGGAACCATTGCCAGAAACGAAGAAGGTGAAATTATCGCCGAAATCATGGAAGATGGCCAGGAAATCATCATTATGCACGGCGGGAAAGGCGGAATGGGGAACGAGCATTTCAAATCCTCCACCAATCAAACTCCAAGATACGCACAACCCGGACTTCCAGGGGAAGAAGGTTATGTAACTTTCGAACTGAAACTTTTGGCTGATGTGGGTCTTGTAGGCTTCCCGAATGCGGGTAAATCTACACTTTTGGCAGCAGTTTCTGCAGCGAAACCCAAAATTGCAGATTACGCATTTACCACGCTTACTCCGAACTTAGGGATCGTGGATTACCGGAATTACAAATCTTTTGTAATGGCCGATATTCCGGGAATTATTGAAGGTGCTGCAGAAGGTAAAGGTTTGGGACACCGTTTCCTGAGACATATCGAAAGAAATTCAATTCTCCTGTTTTTAATTCCAGCTGATGCGGAGGATTATTATCAGGAATTCGAAATTCTGGAAAACGAACTGAAAAAGTTTAATCCAGAACTTTTGGATAAAGATTATATCGTTTCTATTTCTAAAGCCGACATGCTAGACGAGGAACTGAAGGATGAAATTTCCAGAAAATTCCCGGAGAAGAGAAAACCTATTTTCTTTTCAGCAGTAACGCAGGAAGGTTTGATGGAACTGAAAGATGCCATCTGGAAAAAACTCCATGGCTAGTCTCCTGAAATAACTTATAAAAAATAGATTTGAATTTTCAAATCTATTTTTTTTTGGAATAAAAGTTGCCGCGAAATCTTTAAAAATAAATTATGAAATATATCCTTTTCCTCCTGGCCATGGTTTTAGTACTTTCATGTGCAACTCCAAACCCGTCAAATTATTCGAAGATTGAATATAATGCCGAAGCCTGTTTTGGATTTTGCCCAATCTTTAAAATAACTGTTAATCCCGACAGAACCGCGGTGATTGATGCTGAAAGATTTACTTTCACTGAAGGGCGGTCGAAAGATGATTTCAGCGGCCCTAAAGAAGGTATCTTTAAAACCACCATTAAACAGGCAGACTATAACAAACTGATCTCTCTTCTGGATGATTTGGATTTGAAAAATCTGAAACCATATTACGGAAATAAAAACGTTACCGATTTACCTACCGCACATTTACGAATCACATTTACCGACGGAAGTTCAAAACATATTGAAGATTACGGAAAAGGAGGCACTGAAAAGCTTGATGAGCTCTACACATTCATCGAAAACCTCCGCAAAAGCCAAACGTGGACTAAAGTCGCACAGTAAAGAAATTATACTAAATATATTTATACTATCTTTGCAGCACAAAATTCCTTCCTCGCCGGAAGGATTTTTTATGTACGATGTCATTCTTGATGAATCCGCAACCCTGCGGAACCCTGAAAATTTCACGGATTTTCTAATTCATTCCTTCGTTACATTATAAAAAGAATGACGCAGCTCATTTTATTTTAATTAAAAAACATTTCATTTGAATTTTACCGACTTACAACTAATCGAACCTATCGCTAAGGCGTTACAGGAAGAGGGTTACACCCAACCAACACCTATTCAGCAGCAGGCAATCCCCAGTATTTTACAAGGCCGCGACCTTTTAGGAACTGCACAGACAGGAACCGGAAAAACCGCAGCATTTGCGATCCCGATTTTACAGAATTTAACACAGAAAAACCTCCGGAATAACCAAATTAAAGCCTTGATCTTAACGCCTACCAGAGAGCTGGCAATACAGATCGAAGAAAGCTTCAATGCTTACGGAAGACACCTGAAGATGAGAAATCTTGTGGTATTTGGTGGCGTAAAACAGGGCGCTCAGGAAGCCGCTCTGAAAAGAGGCGTAGACATTCTGGTAGCAACACCGGGACGACTTCTGGATTTTATCTCTCAGGGAATTATCTCTCTGAAAAATCTGGAAATCTTTGTTCTCGATGAAGCAGACAGAATGCTCGATATGGGTTTCGTGCACGATGTGAAAAGAATCGTGAAACTTCTTCCGCAGCAAAGACAAACTCTGTTTTTTTCTGCAACTTTTCCCGATGAGATTAAGACGTTAGCCAATTCTATCCTTAACAATCCTGTAAAAGTAGCTGTAGCACCCGTTTCCGCAACTGCCGATACCATTCAGCAAAAAGTATATTTTGTTGACAAAGAAAATAAACTGGAACTGTTGACGCATATTCTGCAAAATGATATTTCAGACTCTGTTCTGGTTTTTTCAAGAACGAAACACGGTGCTGATAAAATTGCAAGAAAACTCCAGTCCCACAAGATTTCTGCTGAAGCCATTCACGGGAATAAATCACAGAACCAAAGACAGAATGCGCTGAATAATTTCAAATCCGGCAAAACAAGAATTCTTGTCGCCACAGATATTGCTGCGCGTGGAATTGATATTGACGAACTGAAATTTGTAGTTAATTTTGAGCTTTCAGATGTTTCCGAAACCTATGTTCACCGAATCGGAAGAACCGGAAGAGCCGGTGCAGACGGAAGTTCTATTTCGTTCGTTGACGGCCTTGATTTGATCAACCTGAAAAGCACAGAAAAACTGATCGGTAAAAAAATTCCGGTAGAGAAAGACCATCCTTTTCATACCGATAATCTGGTGGTAGAAAAAAGAGATTCCAACAACAAATCTTTTACGCCCCGTCAAAGACCTCAGGCAAAAGAAAACATTGGATTTAAAAAGCCTAATAATAAAAGTAATTTCTCGAGAAAGAAATAACTTCAAATCAGAAATTAATGCCACAAATTCTATAATTTGTGGCATTTTTTTTAACAATTCGCCTTATTGAAAACAGGATTGGCATACATTGCCAGAAAGGCATTTGCCAAGCATTCGTTTGATTTATCAATGTTCAGATTCATTCTTTTAATGAAAAACTGCTTTTCAGCTTCCGTATAATTTTCTGCATATTTTGTTGAATTCCTCAGCAAATCTGCAGCAATGTAATTGGTTGGCCAAAGGTGATAACCTTCGACTATTTGTTTTGTTAAAACTTCCGTCAATCGCTGTATTTGTTTACTGGAATTGGAAACGGAATTTTCTATTTCTGTATAAACCGCATCTTCAATATTCCCAAAATGCAGATGAATTCTTTTTTTCTGTCCGGAAACACCCGTCATAATGTTTAGAAAATCTTCGTTTTTATGCTTTTCAGTATTTAAATGTTCCGTACAAGTTTTCTCCGCTTTCAATTTGTCTGTCGGATCTAATTCATAGGAAATAGAAACCGGAACCAGCTTTAATTTTCTGAAATATTGACAGGGATTGCTTTGCGGATCATTCATGGCAATCATTTTTAGCACTCCGGCTTGCGAGAAATCATTTCCGTCTTTCGCACGACCTTCTCGTTGCGCAATCCAAACTGAACGATTGTCTTTGGTCAATAAATTAAAAATATATTCGGATAACAGTTTGCTGTTTTCTAAAAGTTCACGCGGCGGCGCATTTCTTTTCACAAAAAAATTTCTGTTAAGTTTTGCAAGGATTAAATACAAATCACGCTGAACCAAATTATCACCGATTACCGATGCCGTAAGGTTTAATCCTTTTTCGAGCAAGGCAAAATTCAACAAACTGGTATCTAAAAGAATATCCCGATGATTGGATATGAAAAGATATGCTTCTTCTTTTTTTAAATGCTCGGCGCCTGAAATCGTAAATCCATCAGAACTCGACTTTAAAACATTCTGAATCGTCGGATAAATAATTGTATTCTGAAAATCTTCAATCGATTTTATATTGCCAACAGTTTGCTGTATTTCTTCATCTGAAAGATTGGGCAGACTATATTTTAGAAGCAGTTTCATCATTGGATGACGCAGTATAAAGCGAAATGCAGGATTTACTTCTTCGGGGTGATAAAACCTTATATTATCGAATTTCTCGTCCATTATATTCCTTTACCTGTTAAAAATACGGTTTGCATTTTCTGTTGTGATCCTGTCGATTTCCGAAAAATCTTTGCCGTAAATATTAACGAGTTTTCCAGCAACCAAATCGAGATAAGAACTTTCGTTTCTTTTTCCGCGGTGCGGAACTGGCGCGAGATAAGGAGAATCGGTTTCCAGAACAATTTTATCTAAAGGAATTTCGTTCAAAAACTGGTCAATTTTGCCGTTTTTGAAGGTCACTACTCCACCGATTCCCAAAATAAAATTCAGATCAATTGCGTGTTTTGCCTGTTCAAGACTTCCTGAAAAACAATGGAAAATTCCACGCAGCTTCGGATGTTTCTTTCTTTCCAAAACTTCAAAAACTTCATCAAAACTTTCACGGGTATGAATTACAATAGGTAAATCCCTTTCGATTGCCCAATCGATCTGCTGCTCAAAGGCTTTCACCTGAATGCCTAAAGTGGTCTTGTCCCAATACAGATCAATACCGATTTCTCCGATTGCGGGAAAACTTCTTTCGTTCAGATAATTTTCAACAATTTTAAGTTCCTGTTTCCAGGTTTCCGGTTTTACGTAACATGGATGAAGTCCCATCATCGAAAAAATCTGTTGTGGATATTCGCTTTCCAAGGCGAGCATCTTTTCGTGAGATTCCGAATCAATTGCCGGAAGATAAAATTTAGAAACTCCTTTATTAAGAGCTCTTTCGATCATTTCTTTTCGGTCATCATCGAATTCTTCGGAATATAAATGGGTGTGGGTATCGATCATAATTTTGTTTTTAACTGCAGCCCGACTTGAACGGAGCTCTTTTTGTGTAGTAAAGCGAAGCAAAAAAGCGGGAGTGGAAGGCGGATAAGCTGCCCAAATGAATTTAAAATATTTTATGCTTCACTTTAGCCTGCTGATCTGCTATCCTTTTTTCTAGATTTTCGCTAAATTCCAGATGTTTCGGGCTTTTTTCGTCGGAAGGTTTATGAGATAACGCTTTGGCAATTTTAAAATTTTCTTCTACAAAATCCATGGTTTCATCTGAGAAATAAGCGTTCCCGAATTTTTCCCAGATATACTGAACTGCCTGAGTGTTGGCATGAATTAAATCTTCTTTATAGAACCGGTAATCACGAAGATCATCCATCAAAATCTCGTACGCAGGCAGATAATGACAATTGTCGAATTGGGACAAGATATCATGAACCGCCGAAATTAACTTGGATTTACTCACGTTATTTTCCACCATTCCGTCTTTTGTATGGCGAACCGGCGAAACGCTGAACAGAATCTGAACGTTGGGTTTACAGATATCTTTCAGCAGCGTAACCGTTTCATAAATGGAATCCGTAATCTCCAGATTGGTCAGCAGTCTTTTTTCGAAATATTTCCCAGGAATTTTATGGCAGTTCGCAACGAGTTTTTTCTTCGGCAGAAATTCATAGATATAAGACGTTCCATAGGTAATGATAACCCAGTCGGTTTGCTGCAGAAAGCGGTTCCCTTCCTCGATTTTAGAATTGATTTTCTCTAAAGTCTGGTGCAGAAATCTGGTATTGAAGGAACTGTGATGATCCAGCGAAATCACCTCTTCTCCATATTTGATTAAATCTTCTTCGCTATAAAACGCTGAATCATGAAGCCTTTTAACCGCGTTATTAATGGAAAAAGGATTAAAAATTGTCCCGAAAGGATTATTTAAAGTCTGGATTTGACCTTTCGCAAGCAAATCTGAGATTTCTGTAGCAAAACATGATCCTATCGAAAACGTTCGGTCTTCAATTTCGAACATCTTATCTGAAACCGGAATATCAACTTCAGTACGGAACTTCATTGGGTAATACGATATGTAATAAATGGGTTAGGTGGAAGAAAACCTTAGCTTTCTCTTCTCAACAGATAGTTTGCAAGTTCGATGAAAGGTTTCTTTTTCTCATCCGGAACATCAATCTGGTCCAGGTAACCCTGCGCGATTTCGTTATATTTCTGGATCAAATGGAGTGTTTTTTCATCAACTTTAGTCCGGCGGAAGATTTTCTCCACACTGTAAACTTTGTCTACGTTATCGGTTTTTTTAGCATACCAGTAATCCAGTTCTTTCTTTTCTTCCTCTGTCCCGTGTTCTTTTGCTAAAAGATAAAGAACTGTTTTCTTGTTCTCATAAATATCACCGGCATGTTTTTTACCGAACGATTCCTGGTTTCCGAATACATCGAGGTAATCATCCATAATCTGGAAAGCAATTCCAACATTTTTTCCGAAGTTGAAAATTGCTTTTGCATCTTTAAAATCTGCGCCAGCGATCAAAGCACCAATCTCAAAAGAAGATGCGCTCAAAACGCCTGTTTTATAAGTAATCATGCGGATGTAATCGTTGAAGGTTACATCTTCCTGTGTTTCAAAATTGATATCGTACTGCTGTCCTTCGCACAGTAAAAGTCCGGTATGCGTAAAAACTCTGATGCAGGCTTTGAAAAGCTCCGGTTCCAGATCATCGAAGAATTTATAGGCTTTTAGCAAAAGTCCGTCCCCCGAAAGAATTCCGGCGTTAATTCCGTGTAACGTATGGATCGTAGGTTTGTTTCTTCTAAGTGGCGCTTCATCCATAATATCATCATGAATCAGCGTAAAATTGTGAAAAAACTCAATGGCCAAGGCGGGTTTTATGGCTTTCTGAAGATCACCGCCAAACATATCATTCGCCATAAGCACCATAATCGGACGGAGTCTTTTGCCTCCGTGAGAAATAATGTAGTTCATGGGCGCATAAAGCTCTTCCGGCTTATCTTTGAATGTATATTTGTCGATGGCTTTCGAAACGATTTCCTGATATTCTTCTAAAAACTGCATAAATTTTCTTGTTTGCACAAAATTACAATTTTAAAAACTTTTAGCCTTAACAATACACCATAAAAAAACCACCTGATTAAGGTGGTTTTTGAGATTTTCTGTATAGATTATTTCACCGCAATTACGAGTAAGTAGGTAACTCCTGCAACAATTGCGGAGATCGGAATAGTTAAAACCCACGCCCACAATAAGCTTACGGTTATTCCCCAACGTACTGCGGAAACTCTTTTTGTTAATCCAACCCCGATGATTGCACCGGTAATGGTATGCGTTGTAGAAACCGGAATTCCTAAGTGATCAGTAATGAAAAGCGTAATTGCTCCGGCAGATTCTGCACTTACTCCTTCTAAAGGCGTAACTTTGGTAATCTTGGTTCCCATTGTTTTTACAATCTTCCAGCCGCCACTCATTGTACCTAAACCAATAGCGAGGAAGGATACAAATGGGACCCAAATATAATCGGTTGTAAAGTGTTTGAAACGGTCTGCAGAATCCATGAGTGCATATTCATCAGTTCCGCCGATTAGGGTAACGTGATAGTAGATTACCGCCGCACCGATGATTCCCATCACTTTCTGCGCATCATTAAGACCGTGTCCCAAGCTGAAAAGTGCTGAAGACACCAACTGCCATTTTTTAAACTGTGCATCGGCTTTCCGCGGATTGCTTTTCTTTGCTAGGTTCACAATGATCAGTGTGATGATAATAGAAACAATCATCCCGATAAAGGGAGCCATGAAGATGAAAAGGAAGATAGGTATCACCTTTTCATACTTTACAACGTTTTGCGTAAACAGCTGCTGAAAAGCTAATTTCAGGTGTTCCCAAATTCCCAGATCCGGACTTGCTAATGCAACATGATGATAATCCATCACAAGTGCGTGCATTAATGCTGCACCCAGAAATCCACCAATGAGCGTGTGCGATGATGAAGACGGAATCCCAAACCACCAGGTCAGTAAATTCCATGCAATCGCTGCAATAAGACCGGAGAAAATGACTTCCAGGTTGATGAAGTCTTCGTTCACAGTTTTTGCAATGGTATTCCCGATTTTGAATTCCCCAATGATATACATCGCTACAAAGAATGCCGCAAAATTCCACAATGCAGCCCATAGAACTGCCTGAAACGGCGATAAAACTTTAGTGGAAACAATGGTCGCAATGGAGTTGGCCGCATCGTGAAAACCGTTGATATAATCAAATATTAATGCAAGAACAATAATGATTATTAATAATACTGGTAATTCCATTCTTAACTTTTAAGGTTACTGCCCGGTATTAAGCATATTTAATTACGATACTGTCCATGGTGTTGGCAACATCTTCTGCCTTGTCTGTCACGATTTCCAGATATTCCAAAACAGATTTGATTTTAATAATGTTAATCGCATCGTTGGTTTCGAAAAGTTTTACGGTGGCCTGACTTAAAACGTCATCAGCAATATTTTCGTAAGAGTTAATTTTGATACAAGATTCTTTTACCGCTTTTCCGTTTTTGAAATCCTTCAGGTTTGCCATAGCACTCTGGATTTCCACACAGGATTTGTAAATTAGAAGACTGAATTCTGTATAAGCCGGATCAAGCGGAGTTTTGTAGAGGTAAATATATTTTGCAGAAGCATACATATAATCAGCGATATCATCCAATCCGCTTGCTAAATGACTGATGTCTTCTCTGTCGAAAGGGGTGATAAAGTTTTCACCAAGCTGAACAAAAATTTCATGGGTAAGATCATCGAGTTTGTGCTCGTAATCGCTCATATTTTTTAGCATCGTATCATCATTGATGTCAAAATCCATCAACCCTTCGTGAAATTCCTTAGACATTTCAGTTAACGTTGCTGCTACTTTTTCAAACAGTACAAAAAACACTTTGTCTTTTGGTTGGAACGCTTTAAAAATATTGCCGATTCCCATTTTTTTTGATTTAAAATTAGTGATGCAAATTTCCGAAAAAGCGATTGAACTGAGCGCTTTTTATATTAAGTTTTCTTAACATTAAGAAAAATTATATCCACAAAAAAAATCAGTCCCGCTGTAACAACGGGACTGATTCATATTATAAAATTGTGGTAAAAGTTAGTTGGCCACTTCGGCACGCATATCTTTACCTTTGAATTTCTGGGTTTCTAAACCTCTCAAAACTTCATCTTTAAATGATTTTTCAACTTCGAAGAATGAGAATTTCTCTAAGATTTCAATTTCTCCGATATCTGGTCTTTTCTTGGATTTCGCGGTAGATTTGTTGATGATTTCAAGCATATCCATTTTCTTCAGCTGGTCTTTTTTTCCTAAGTTGAAGAAAAATCTCACCATATCACCATTGTTTTTCCGTGGTTTACGGTCGCGGTCTCTTCCGCCATCGCGTCCACCGTCTCGGAAGCTGTCTCTTCTGTCGCCTCTGTCACGGTCTCTGCCTCGGTCACGATCCCGGTCTCTGCCTCTATCTCGGTCTCTACGGCTGTCGCCACGGTCATCAGCACTAAATTTCTGATCGGCAAGATCATTTTTATCTTTGTAGAACATGGCTAGATCTCTCAGCTGAAGCTGAAGAAGCTTATGAACCAATTCTTCCTTAGAGAATTCAGATAAATCAGGGATTAAAGAATCATCGAAAGTGAAAAACTCTTCATGTATCGTAAACAGTTTCTCGAAAACACCGCCTACCTGAGCTTTGATAATCGCTTCTCCGGTTGGGATTTTCTTTTCAACAATATCAATTTTTGTTGATGATTTAATCTGCTTTAATTTTCGGGATTCTTCTGGCTTAATCAGGGACATGGAGATTCCGTCTTTCCCTGCTCTACCCGTTCTTCCGCTTCGGTGAACAAATACTTCAGGATCATCCGGCAAAGAATAATGAATTACGTGAGTCAGTGAATTTACATCCAAACCTCTCGCCGCAACGTCTGTTGCCACCAAAATATCAATATTTTTGAGACGGAATTTTTTCATTACCGTATCTCTCTGCGCCTGTGACAAGTCACCGTGAAGTGCATCTGCTGCATAACCGTTCTGCATCAGAAAATCTGCAACTTCCTGCGTTTCCATACGGGTACGGCAGAAGAGAATGGAGTACTGATTAGGGTTAGCGTCGATCAGTCTTTTCAAAGCTTCTTTTTTATGACGGTAACCTACCACATAAAATTCGTGCTTGATGTTTTTCTTCACCTCGTTAATCGATCCTACCGAAATACGGTGTGGTGAAGTTAAATAGTTTTTAGAAATTCTTTCAACCTCTTTGTTCATCGTTGCCGAGAACAGGTAAGTTTGCTTAGTATCCGGAGTTTCTCTTAAAATGGTTTCCAGATCATCTTTGAAACCCATTGAAAGCATTTCATCGGCTTCATCTAAAACCAACCACTGAATTTCGGAGAAATCCAAAGCTTTTCTGTTAATTAAATCGATCACACGGCCTGGCGTACCCACAATAATCTGTGGTTTTTCGCGAAGTGACCGGATTTGATCCATAATACTGCTGCCGCCATAAACTGCTGTGGTTTTAATGCTCGGCATGTATTTCGAATAATTTTTAATGTCTTTTGTAATCTGAAGACACAGTTCTCTTGTCGGACAAAGCACCAAAAATTGGATTTTGCGACTACCTTCGTCAATCATATCCAAAATCGGAAGCGAAAATGCTGCTGTTTTGCCCGTCCCCGTCTGCGCAAGTGCGATCATGTCGCGTATATCTGTAGAGATAAAAGGAATGGTCTGTTTTTGGATTTCTGTAGGGCTTTCGAAGCCCAGTTCGCCAATTGCCTTCAAGATTTCAGGACTTAGATTGGTTTCCGTAAATAAATTCATTAAGTATTTTAAATATTTTGCAAAGATACGTATTTTAGAATTGATAAAAAAAACATTGTTTTATTAAATTTCTGTTAAAGAAACATTCACACATCTTCCTTTCGTATTATTTGAATTAAATTTGAAGGTAAAATACCGCGAAGAATGTCTACAGCTATCAAAAATTCAACCTTAATGTTCCTGAAAGACCTCAGTAAAAACAATAACCGCGATTGGTTTACTGAAAATAAGGAGCAGTATATTTCCGCCAACAATAATGTTAAAGATTTTGTTGAAGTCCTGATTGATGAAATCGGCAAATTTGATGAAGAAATTCTTAAAACTGATGCTAAGAAAGCACTGTTCAGGATTTACCGTGATGTAAGATTTTCAAAAGACAAATCACCTTACAAAACCAATTTCGGTGCAGGTTTAGGTATGGGAAAAGGAAACAGAATTTCAGGATACTACCTTCATATCGAGCCCGGAAAATCATTTTTAGCAGGCGGCGTTTACCTGCCCGAACCTTCCGTTTTAAAGGAGATACGCAAAGAAATCTCCATGAACAGCAAAGAATTCCTGAATATTTTAGATCAGGATGAATTCCGTAATAATTTCCGCGGTTTAAGTGTCAAAAATAAACTTCAGCGCGTGCCGAACGGATTTGAAAAAGATGATCCCATGGCCGAATTTTTAAAACTAAAAAGTTTTATTGTTGTACATCCGGTTTCCAACGAAGCGCTGATGAGAGAAACGGCCGCAAAAAATTTCGCTCAAATTTTTAAGAGCATTAAACCACTCAACGACTTTCTGAGTGCGCCTTTTCTTTAAATTTGTTTATTAAAGACTTTTGTTTTTCAGCTGATCAATCGTTTTCTGCATTTCGGGATCGGCGGGACTTATCGCATAATATTTTGCGATTCCGCCTTTCTGGTCAACAATGAGAAACCTCGGAACCCAATTCAGGTCGATATAATTATTAAAATTATTTTTCCAGCCTTCATCAAACCAATAATTTTCATTTTCAGCAATCTGGTATTTCTCCAAACCCTTTTTCCACTGTTCGTGCGAGCGGTCGAGTGAGAAATAGACAAACTCAATCTCAGGATTTTTTTCTTTCAATTCTTTTGTAGAAGGCAATGCAAGAATACAGTCTCGGCACCAGCTTGCCCAGAAATCGATGATTAAAATTTTTCCTTCATGATTCTTTAAAACCTCGGAAACCGAAAGTTTCTTGCCGTTTTGCGAGGTAATTTTCTGAGCCAAAGCTTCTTTGGAGAATACGGTTTTGTTGATTTCCGGAACTTTTTGCGAAAAAACCACGCAGGAAATCAAGATCGTGAGTAAGCTGACTATTCTTTTCATATTTAAATCTGTTCAAACAAAACCAACGAAAATTCTGTATTGATTATTGCTTTGCCATTCTCGACTTTTACTGTTTTTCCGGAGTACGCATCGCGGAGTTTGGTGCCGTTTTCAAAAATGTCCGACACGGAAATCTCTTTAATACCTGTATTTAAATCTAACCCAATCAGAACTTTATCATTGTTATAAGATCTTGTAAACCAATAAGGTGAGGGCGAAATCATCTGATGAACGCCTGCTCCAACCGCCGGATGATTTGCACGGAATTTCCCCAATTTCTGGTAATGCTGCAGAAGTTTTTGGGTTTCAGTATTTTGCTGAATATCCTTCCAGTTCATATTGCTCCTAAGCGTGGCATCTCCTGTCGCGCCTTCGATGGTTAAATCTCGCGCAGTTTCGTCGCCGTAATACACCTGCGAAATTCCTGGTGCTAAAAGAAGTTTTGTTGCTGACTCGTAAGTTCTTTTTCTGTCTTTATCGAAAGGTGAACCGTCGTCGTGAGAAGTAAGATAATTCATCACAGTTTTACCGTTCAGGTCACCATGAAGAAGTTTTGAATAATCGGAAAACAGTTCTTCATAAGATTTATTCGCATCACCTTTAAAATCGAAATTAATAAGGGACTTGAAACCGTTTTGGTAATAATTTACTTTTTTATCACCGAAATCATAATTCTGTTTTTGCGAAATTCCATAGCCGTAAACCTCGCCAACAGTGAAAAAAAGGTTATTATCAAGAACTTTCGTTGGATTGTTTCTTTTATAAATATCAAAAGCTTCCTGACTTACTTTCTGGAAATCTTTCCAAACATCTTCATTCGTGTGCTTCACTGTATCTACGCGATAGCCATCAATTCCGAATTGCTCTACATAATCAGCAAGCCATTTCATGATATAATATTTTGGCGCTCTTGGATAACCTGTTCTGGCAAAAAATTCATTAAGAGATTTTATTTCTGCTTCATATCTGCCTTCTTTTTTCCATTTTTCAACCAACATTTGCGGCAGTTCGGCTTCAGCATTTGATTCAGTAATAATGTCCGGAAGATTGGCGACCAACGTACAAGCCGTGGTGTTTTGGTAAGAATTGTAAGTACACTGTGGTGAAGTACGCACCCAGGAGTTCGGGTAAACCGGATCGGTTGGCGTTACCGGACCCGTGTGATTAATCACTGCATCCAAAACAATTCTGATTCCTTTGGCGTGGGCTTTTTCTACAAGTTCCTTTAGATCCTGTTTTATACCGAAATTCGGATCCAGTGCGGTCCAGTCTTTCGTCCAATAGCCGTGAAATCCGTAAGTTTTACCGGTTCCCTCGTCTGTTGCGTTATGAATCTGTTCTACAACCGGTGTCATCCAAATCGCATTGATTCCCAAATCCGAAAAATAATTATCATCAAGCTTCTGAATAATCCCGCGGAGATCGCCTCCTTCAAATCCTCTTAAAACTGCTGCTTTTTCCGTTCTTTCAAAATTGACATCATTGGTTTGATCACCATTTTTGAACCGGTCGGTCAAAAGAAAATACATATTAGCCGCTTCCCAGGTGAAGGTTTTGTTATTGGAATTCTGAACCGTAGCACAGGAAGAAAGGAGCGCAAATCCGGCGAGTAGAAATATCTTTTTCATATAATTTTATTCGAAGGCTAAAGGTAACGAAAAGCAGTTTTTAATGGAAGAAAATTCATGTTTAAGAAGCGCTTTAACATTTATTTAACATATTTTGTTACCTTTGTTAGCTGCAATAAAAAACCGTATGTCTTTATATCAACGATTAACCGAAAAATTACAGTTCTTTACCCCGGGTTTTTACAAAGCGAGATATTTTAAACATTTAAAAAATATTTCACGGGAGAACTATTCGGCGCGCAATATTGAGCCGGAACTGATATGGATTAAAGATTATCTCAAAAAAGATGCAGTAATGATTGATATTGGTGCCAACGTAGGAAGTTTCATCTATCAGCTGGAACAAAAACTTTCGCCACAGAATATCTACGCCTTCGAGCCCAACAAAAAACTTTACAACCGTCTCAAAAGAATTTTTCCGCAGGTTCAAATTTATCCACTGGCGCTTTCTGACAGAAACGAAACTGCAGAATTTAAAATCCCAGTCATTAAAGGAAAAACATATACTTCAAGAGGAACTTTGAAACTCGATTACCGCGAAAATGAAGAATCAAAACATATTCTTCAGCAGGTAAAAGTGATTAAACTTGATGATTGGGCCGGCCTTGAAAACCTGAAAAAAATCGATTTCATTAAAATTGATGTGGAAGGAAATGAAATGAACACCCTGCGCGGCGCAAAAAAAGTAATCGAAGAATACCGCCCGACTTTAATGGTGGAAATGGAACAGCGGCATCATTCCGAACCCCTTCCGGATTTGATTCAGGAAATTGAATACTGGGGTTACGGCGCTTTTTTCCTTAACCGGACAACTTTCGAACTCGAAAAACTTACTGAAAATATAATTACCGGAACCGCCGGAAACAGAGTAGGCAGCAAAGCAGCGTACATCAACAACATAATATTCCTTCCGCAACCGCTAAAAAATGCCGACATATGAGTGTTGTAGCGCGGCAGGGATTTAAATATTCATTGATTGGATATCTGGGTTTTTTACTCGGAACGTTCTCAGCAATATTCGTTTTTCCCCACGATATGGAGTTTTACGGAAAACTCCGTTACGTGCTTCCGACTGCTGAGATGCTGCTCCCGATCGTGGTTTTTGGTCTGTCTTTTTCGAATGTAAAATTTTACACCCAAACCAGACAGGACGGTAAACACCAGAATTTCCTGTCTCTCTCGCTGATGGGAGTTTTGGTGAATTTTCTCATCTTTCTCACCGGATATTTTGCGGTAAATCTGCTCTTCCCCAAACTTCAGGAAACCGAGATGTGGCAAATGAAACGCCTTATTTTGCCACTGATTCTGGTGCTCGGCTTCAGCGCAGTTTTTAATAAATATTTATCAAATTTCAAGCGGATTGCCATTCCGAATATCTTTGAAAACCTTTTGCCTAAAGTTGCCAACCTGGGCGCGTTCTGTTTATTCTTCTTTCTCGGCTTTCCGGAAAAAGCAGCATATCTGTTTTTCATTCTGATGTTTATTTTGGGACTTTTCGGATATGTTTATTACACGAACAGACTCGAAAAACTAAAACCGGATTTTTCTACAGATTATATCAAAAAAGACAATCTCTGGAAAGAAGTTCTGAATTACAGTTTTTATGGCTTCCTGGGCAACATCGGAAATTTCATTGCGGTGAGAATCGACAGTGTGATGATCGGTGAATTTTTGGGTTTCGAACCGAACGGAGTTTACAATACGCTCTACTCTATTATTTCTCTCATTACTGTTCCAGCAATGGGTTTATACAGTATTTCGGCACCGATTATTAATAAACATCTTGCTGCAAACAATTTCGAAGAGCTCGACAGGATGCATAAAAAATCATCACTTGTGCTGTTTTTCCTTGGCTTCGTTTTGCTGTCCTGCGTTTTGGTTGGGTTTCCGTATTTGACTCATTTTATCAAGAACGGCGAACTTTTACGACAATCGGAACCTGTGATCTGGGTGTTGGGATTCGCGATGCTTTTCGATTTAGCGACCGGATTCAACGGTCATATCATTTCGCTTTCGAAATATTACCGTTTCAATATTGTAGTAATGCTATTTTTAGCTGTAACTACGGTGTCGCTGAACCTGTATTTCCTTAACAATACCAATCTTGAACTTTTCGGCGTGGCCATTGCAACTGCAATTTCGCTTACCCTTTTCAATATTGCAAAGATCGTTTTCAATTATATCAAATTTGGCGTTTTCCCGCTGACGATTGAAATGATTTATGCGTTGATCATCGGTACTTTGGGAATTACTGTTGCGGTAATTCTGCCCGAATTTAAAAGCAGTTTCCTAAATTTATTTTATAAACCCGGAATTGTGCTGCTGATGTTTTTGGCAGGGAATTATTTCCTGAAGATATTCCCGCTTGGTGAATATATCAACCGTAATTTCCTGAAAAGCTTATTTAAATTTTAAAGCAGTTCGCTAAGGTTTTTTTCTAAGGATTTCAAAACTTTCTCTTTAGACAAATTTTGCTCGAAATCATAGTCCATCCATTTGTGATAAGTGTAAATCTGCTCCTCAATATTTTTATTTTCAGGAATGATGAATGGATGTGAATTAGGATAATTCTCCGGGAATATCGCGAGTTTTCCGTATTTAATCGCATCACCAACGTTGCCGCTCATTTTGGTGATTCCGTACGATTCCTTTTGGCTGAAAAACTCAGTTTCTTTCTGAAGCGGACACCACAAAATATCCGCTTTACGCATCCACTCATCGAAAATGG
The DNA here is from genome assembly GCA_015999765.1 of Flavobacteriia bacterium. Lineage (GTDB taxonomy): Bacteria > Bacteroidota > Bacteroidia > Flavobacteriales > Weeksellaceae > Kaistella. Next base: position 219,215 of record JAECQR010000002.1, on the reverse strand, counting down.
GCTGGGGCACTTTCTTGGTGAAATATTGAAGGGAAATATTCTGCGGTTTTATATTCTCAAAATCCTTTAACCACAACAGTTCCTGTCCCGCAGCTTTACCTAAAAACACAAACTGAAAATGGGTGTTTCTGATAAAGGTTTTTATCCGTTCAAAAATGTGAAGATAATTCCGTCTTTGCTGAGATACCGCGCCAGGAATTACGATCGTAATAATTGATTTCCGTGGTTTTTCGTACTCATGCAAATAAAAAACCGGCAGGAATTTGAGGCTTAAATCCGGATTTTCTTTCATTAAACTTTCATCCAAAACCAAAAGATTGCGGGCTTTTCCGAAAACCTTTGGAGCAGAAAATAAACCTTCTTTCAGCAGGAGTTTTAAACGGTATTTAAAATCTTTTTTGAAAATATTTTTAAACAGTTGAAACCTGCAGATCTTAGCGAAATTAAGATTATGTACGATTACAGCGGTATTAAAATATTCAGTAATTTTTAAAAACACATCGAAATGTCGGTGTGCGGTTCCAATGATCATCAAATCATATTTTTTTTCTTTCAGTTGGCTGATAATTTTAGAACTGTCACTCAAAAATATGTTGGAATTTTTGCGGCTGATTTGTCTTAAAATCTTTTCACTAAAGTAATAATCTACAGAAAATTCACTGGAATCCTGCATCAGATCCATAAAGTTTCGCGCAATTTCTGCGTGCGTATCCAGTTCAATGTAGGCGATTTTCTTCAAAATTTAAAATACTTTGTTTCCATTTGAAAATGTCTCCAAAACTTTTGTGTTTAAAATTGAATTTTCTTCTGCTGTCATTAAATCCTGATTCAGCACTACAAAATCCGCAGATTTCCCTACTTCCAGACTTCCGAATTCCTTTTCCTGAAAAGCTGCTTTAGCCGCCCAAACGGTCATTCCGCGCAACGCTTGTTCTCTGGTCAACGCATTTTCTTTTTGAAATCCTTTTGCCGGAAAATGTTTGGCGTCTTTTCTCGCAACCGCCGCATAAAAAGTCTTGATCGGATTTATTTCCTCAACAGGAAAATCGGTTCCCAAAGGAAGCCAGCCGTTCTGTTTCAATAAATCTTCGTAAGCGTAAGAATATTTCAGGCGTTCCTTTCCCAATCTTTCTTCTGCCCAATACATATCCGAAGTCGCATGTGTTGGCTGAACAGAAGGAATTATCGAATATTTTCCGAACAGATTAAAATCGTTTTTATCGACAATCTGTGCGTGTTCAATCCGCCATCTTCTGTCGTTGGTGATACCTAAAACATCGCCATAAATTTTAAGAATTGTCCGGTTGGCAGAATCGCCGATCGCGTGGGTACACATTTGCAGATCGCTGTTTTTAAGTCTTTTTGCTAAATTTTCAAAATGTTGCCGATCGCTCAGAAGAAACCCTTTCCAGCCTATTTTGTCAGAATAATCATGGATAAGACAGGCACCACGGCTTCCCAAAGCTCCGTCAGAATATACTTTATATCCACCAAAAGTGATATTACCATTGGTAAATCTGCCTTTCCTGATCCATTCGTCATAGGTGTTAGGTTCGTCAGAAAGCAAGGCGAAAATCTTCATTTTCAGCAAATCCTGATTCTGCATTTTTTCGAGAAGTGAAAAAGTATGGGTAGAAATTCCACAGTCGTGTAGCGAGGTCAGTCCGTAAGAAAAACATTCTTTCTGCAATTGAGTGAAATACTCTATCGCCATAGCATCACTGATTTCCGGAATATGTTTTTCCACCAACAGCATCGCGTTATCAATTAAAATTCCGGTGAGTTTTCCGTTTTCGACCTCAATTTCACCACCTGCAATTTTCGTATTCACCGTAATGCCTGCGATATCCAGCGCTTTTTGATTGGCGACTGCAGCGTGACCGTCAACTCTTTTTAAATACACAGGACGGTTCGGGAAAAGCTCATCGAGTTTTACCTTGTTAGGAAATTCTTTTACAGGCCAGTCATTCTGGTCCCAGCTTCTTCCGTACAGCCACTCCATGGGAGCCGTTTTGGAATACTCCGTCATTCTTTGAATGATTTCTTCCCAGGATTTTGTTCCCCACAGTTCACACTTCCATTTATCCGTTGCGTAGCCTGTGAAATGGCAGTGCGCATCGATGAATCCAGGATAAACAGCTTTACCGTCAAGGTTCTGAATATTTTTGGATTTATATTTCTTTAAAATAACCTTGCTCTTCCCCACCGCAACGATTTTTCCATTGGAAACCGCCATCGATTCTGCGATATCGAATTTTTGGTTAACGGTATAAATTTTTGCGTTCGTAATGATGAGATCGGCGTTTTTTTGCGCAAACGTCGCCGTAGAAAAAAACAAAAGCAACGTAGGGACAAGTCGTGACTTGTCCAAAAGCCACAGATTAAAAAATTTATTTCTATTCATAAAATTTATCATTATTCCACTGTTCGGGATTATTAGTTATATATTGATCAATTCTTCGATATCTCTCGTCAGTCCTCACAATATGATCGTGAAACGAACGCTGCCACATAAAAGATGTATTTCCCAAAAGATGAATCTGTTTCGAAGTCGTGGTTTTTAATGCGCCAATTAAAGAAGAAACCGACTTGATTTTGATCCTTTCATTTTTTATTTTTTCTCGGTCAATTCGAAATAAAAGGTGAAGATGATTTGGCATCACCACAAAATTATGTAATTCAAAGTAAGGATATTGCTGTTCGAGCCATCGAATTTGGTCTGCTACAATACTTCCGGCCGCACTTTCAATCATTTTACCTTGTACAATTTTTCCAAAATGGTGAAGCCGGTCTTTCGTGCAAATGGTGATAAAATAAATTGCGTCCTGCGTATAATCGAAACCTTGCTTTCTATTTCTTTTGCGGCCTTCCATTTCAGATGTTTTTTGATTACATTGAAATAATATTTTTAAAATATTTAGGCAGACAGGTCACGACCTGTCCCTACATGTATACTGATTAATCATGTTACTTTCTTTTATTAAACAACTGACCCCACCTCAAATTCCGGATAAATTTAATTTCCTCACTCGATAATTCCCTCTTGCCGTTTTGTTTTAAAAACGATTTCAGGGTGAGGAAAAATTCGGAAGGAGATTTGTTTTTTAAAGCAGATTTTCCAGAAGAAATCACGGTCAGAGGCAAACTCAACCCGATATTATAAAAATATTCTCCCAGTTTTTCTGCCTTTTGATTTTTGTATTTGTATGCGGTTGGGCGCAGATGTTTTACCCATAAATCTTTTAAGGTAAGAACCTCCCATCCGTGTTTTTTGGCTAGCATTACGTCAATATTGTCCCAGCCGAGAACAGGCCGCAAACCGTCCATATCTTCAAAACATTGCTTCCGGTAAGACTTAATCGGTCCGCGCACGTGATCTTTTGAAGAAATGTTTTCAAAAATCCACTGGTGTTTTTCGTCTTTAAAATCGAAAGCGAGCTTTTTTTCAAAAACAGATTTTTTGATCGTCACAATTCCTGAAACCATTCCCGCTTTTGGACTTTCCTCATAAAGCGCAGTAATTTTTTTGAGATAATTTTCAGGAAAAATAATATCTGCGTCAAATTTACAGATGATGTCAAACCTGGACAAATCTGCCGTTTCCAAACCTTTATTAAAGGTTCTGACGACTTTTGCGCCCGGTTCATGTTCCGATTTTTCCAGATTAATGATTGAAAATTTATCGCTGATCATTGGATCCGAAATAAACGCTGATACAATTTCCTGCGTTTTGTCCGTTGAACCGTCATTGACGACCACGATCTCATAATCTCTGAAGGTTTGGCTTTTCAGAGATTCCAGGCAGAAAAGAATGTTTTTTTCCTCGTTGTGGGTAGGAATGACAATCAGAAACTTCATCAGTTATAGAAGTTCATCCTGCCATTGTCTGTACGTGACTTTCACCACCAGACCCTCCTGCACAAAAGGATCATTTTTCACAAAATCTTCTGCAGACTCGAGGTCGGCGAAAATTCCCATAGCGCCTTCTCCCGGAAGGGAAAACGGACCGATACCGATCACTTTTCCCGTTTTTAAGCATCTTTCTTCGTTTTCATGATGTTTGGGATAAACTTCCATAAACTGCTCCATCGTTGCCTCAGGATTGTTCTCGTAGAAAATAACTGTTTTCATAACTTAATATTTATATGAATGGTTACGGAAAAAATTAATGTGCTTCCAGCCAGTTATCACCGACACCTACCTCCACCAGCAAAGGAACTTTGGTTTCAAATGCGGATTCCATTTCAGTTTTAATCAAACTTTTTGCGGTTTCCACTTCCTCAACAGGTGCTTCAAACAGAAGTTCATCATGCACCTGAAGCAGCATTTTGGTCTGTAAATTCTGCTCAGTAAGTTTTTTGTCAATCTTAATCATGGCCAGTTTAATCACATCGGCGGCGCTTCCCTGTATGGGTGCGTTTACAGCGTTTCTTTCAGCATGAGCTTTCACCACAAAATTAGCAGAATTAATGTCTTTTAAATGACGTTTTCTATGCAGAATCGTTTCCACATAACCTAAATCCTGTGCTTTCTTTACCTGTTCAGCCATGTACTTTTTAAGCTGCGGATAGGTTTCAAAATATGCCTCGATCATGTGTTTTGCCTCGGTTCGCGAAAGGCCGGTCTGTTCCGCCAAAGCAAAAGCACCCTGACCGTAAATAATTCCAAAATTCACCGTTTTCGCCTGACTTCGCTGCGTTTTGGTGACTTCCTCCAATGGAACATTGAAAAGTTTTGAAGCCGTCGATGCGTGGATATCCTCACCGTTCTGGAAAGCCAAAATCATATTTTCCTCGTTGGATATTTCGGCAATCAGCCTGAGTTCGATCTGAGAGTAATCCGCGGAAATAATCTTCTTTCCTTCTCCCGCCACAAAAGCGCCGCGAATCTGCTGTCCCCGCAACGTACGGATCGGGATATTCTGAAGATTCGGGTTCACCGAAGCTAAACGTCCTGTCGCAGCAGTTGTCTGTGAGAAATTGGTGTGAACGCGGTGATCATCTTTATCGATCTGCAAAGGCAGCGCGTCCACATAAGTGGATTTGAGTTTCTGATACGTCCGGTGTTCCAGAATATGTTTGATGATTTCGTGCTTTCCTGAAAGTTTCTGCAGAACATCTTCAGAGGTGGAATATTGTCCGGTTTTGGTTTTCTTGGCTTTGGGATCGAGCTGCATTTTTTCAAATAAAACTTCACCGAGCTGTTTTGGGGAATTCATATTGAATTCTTCACCGGACAGTTCAAAAATATTCTTTTCCAGTTCCCTCAGGTCGTTTTCCAGATCTTTACTTTCCTGTTCGAGCCAGTTTCTATCTAAAGAAACGCCTTCAAGTTCCATTTTTGCAAGGACTTTCATCAGCGGCATTTCTACTTTATAAAATAAATCCTGTAGGTTTTCTTTTTCGAGCTGCGGCCCAAAAATATGATACAGTTGCAGGGTAATATCAGCATCTTCGGCGGCGTAATTGGTCTGTTCTTCCACAGAAACGGAACGCAGGGTTCCCTGATTTTTTCCCTTGCCCACTAAAGTTTCGATGGAGACCGGCTTGTAATGGAGGTACATTTCTGCCAGATAATCCATGCCGTGTCTGCCGTCAGGATTCAGGAGATAATGAGCGATCATGGTGTCGAAAACAACTCCTTCGATTTGTATTCCGTACTGTTTCAGAACTTTATAATCGAATTTCAAATTGTGTGCAATTTTAAGAATATCCTTTTTCTCAAAAAACGGTCTGAAGATTTCAAGTGTCGTCAACACTTCATCCCGGTTTTCGGAAAGCGGAATATAATAAGCCAATCCTTTTTTATAGGAAAAACTCATCCCAATCAGTTCGGCATCCATTTCGTCCAGCGTAGTCGTTTCTGTATCGAAACTGACAGCTTGCTGCGCCATTAAATTCTGAACTAATATTTTCTGCGCTTTGGGAGAATCAATATACTGATAGAGATGATCGTTTTCCACGATATTGGACTTGGTAGTGGTGGCCTGATCAAGGTCCTCATAACTCGCAAAAAGGTCGAGTTGTCTGGCCGCGGCTCCCAGATTTCCCAGCGGAACCGCGGGCTCCGCCTTTTCATCCCGGGAAATAATGCCCGGAGTTGCGGGAATTGCCGGTGCAAAAGCTCGGTACAGGTTCTCATAGAGTCTGCGGAATTCGATTTCCTCAAAAACAATTCTTACTTTTTCAAAATCCGGTGTTTCCAGATCGTACTGTTCCTGATGGAACTCAATGGGAGAATCACAGATAATTGTCGCTAATTTTTTGGATAAAATCCCTCGTTCAGCACTGGCTTCCACTTTCTCGCGTAGTTTGCCTTTAATTTCATGGGTATTGGCGAGCAGGTTTTCAATACTTCCGTACTCTTTCAGAAATTTCTTGGCTGTCTTCTCTCCAACACCGTCCAGGCCAGGAATATTATCCACAGAATCACCCATCATCGCAAGGAAATCGATCACCTGTTTGGGATCTTCAATTTCGTATTTTGCCTTCACTTCCTCAACGCCTAAGATTTCGAATTCAGCTCCTTTTAGACCGGGTTTGTAGATTTTAATTTTGTCGGTCACCAACTGCGCAAAATCTTTATCCGGTGTCACCATAAATGTGGTATACCCTTCTTTTTCTGCTTTACAGGCAATGGTTCCTATGACGTCATCAGCCTCGTAACCTTCAACACCCAAAATCGGGACATGCATCGCTTCCAGAATCCGGTGAATATAAGGAATGGCAATTTTTATGGCTTCGGGAGTTTCGCTGCGGTTCGCCTTGTATTCAGCAAAATCGACGGTACGGACACTCGCTTGACCGACATCGAAAACGACAGCCAGATGTGTAGGTCTTTCCCGGCGGATAAGCTCGATTAAAGAATTGGTAAATCCGAATATTGCAGAGGTATCTTTTCCGTCACTGGTCATCCGCGGACTGCGTATCAGCGCATAATATCCACGGAAAATCATCGCATAAGCATCGATGAGGAAAAGTCTTTTATCGTTGTTGTGTGACATAAAGCAAAGATAATATTTTTGACGGTAAGCGTGAAGATGAAAGGCTGAAGTTTAGGCGCGAGCGAAGCGAGCGTCAAAAAAGTATAATAAAGAAAGCGTTAGAATTAAGGTTATAAAGGTCAGATTTTAGATCTTTCCCTTTTATAAATGACTTTTAATGAAAGTGTGGCAAAAAATCCGCCCAGGAAAAAGCCCATTAATGCGCCCACTACAAGATCCATCGGGAAATGTACGCCCAGATAAATGCGGCTGTAAGAAACCATTGCTGCCCAAAAGAATAGTAAATAAGGTAGAATCCTGCGGCTTTTACGCAGTAAGATGCTCATGAGGGTGGCAATAAAAAAGGTATTGGATGCATGACTGGAATAAAAACCAAACTGTCCGCCGCATTTCACCTCTCTCACCAAACCTTCCAGAGTCGGATCATGACAGGGTCTGAATCTGGCGATTCCGGATTTGAAAATGCCTGCCAGCTGATCAGAAACCGTAACTCCCAGCGCGATAAAAATCAATATGAAAACTAAATTCCTTAGTTTATATTCTTTGTAAAGTAAATAAAGAAAGATTACATAAAGTGGTACCCAGATCCATGTTGCGGAAACCATGATCCAAAACTGATCAAAAGGTTGACTCCCCAAATTATTGAGATAGAGAAATGCCTGTCTGTCTTCCTGAATAAGCTCGTACATATCAGCGGCTTACCGGTCCTTCGTGTTCATCATTATCTGCGAGATTTATTTTTGGTATATCCCGTTGTGCCAACGCTTCCTTATTTTCGATATCGCTTAAAGGATTATAATCTTTGGCAGCCTGCTTTACTTTGTCGATTTCTCTTTTTATTTCGGATACAGGATTATCGGTTTCTTTCAGGATTTCAGATTTCACATCCTCCATCGCGCCTCGCATCTTGCGTACACCCTGCCCTAAATCCCGCGCAATCTGCGGCAATTTATCAGGACCGAATAAAACAACGATTGCCACAGCAATCAAAAGCATTTCTCCTATACTTAATTCCATGGCGTAAAATTACGAAAGTTTATGAAACTGATTTTCATTTTAAATATTTAATCAAAAAGACTTTGTCCCTAACGGACTCTTTTCTCCCGGAAAACAAAATACACAATCACCGCACTGATGGCCATTAATAAAAAACCAAGAAAAAATGGTGCTCCCGGAAATATAAAAGGCGCAGAATCATGCGTGAAATAATAAAAAATATTGGTCATAAGCGGCGGACCGATAATCGCGGTAAGACTCACCAAACTAGCCAGTGCGCCCTGCAATTCGCCCTGTTCACTTTTCGGTACTTCTGCAGAAATTACAGATTGCAGTGCCGGGCCGGCAATTCCGCCCAGCCCGTAAGGGATCAGAAATGCAAACATCATCCAGCTTTCACTTGCAAAAGCGAAGAGAATCATGCCGAATGCGTAAAGTGAAAGACCGTAAAAAATACTCTTTTCGTTCCCAATTTTAGGCTGAATAAACCTGATGAGATATCCCTGAACCAGAGCGGCCATAAATCCGGAAACTCCCAGGGAAATTCCGACCAAAGTTTCAGTCCAGTTGAATTTATACATGGTAAAGAAAGTCCAGTTGGTCTGTACGGCGTGTCCTGCGATATAAACAAAAACCAACGCGGCTATAAGTCCCAGTATTTTAGGATACTTCCTGAGCTGCATTAAAGATCCCACGGGATTTGCACGCCGCCAGTTGAAAGGTCGCCGGTGCTCCTTATCAAGACTTTCGGGGAGAATAAACCACCCGTAAAGGAAATTGACAAGACACAGAACTGAAGCGGCATAAAAAGGAACTCTGGCTCCATATTGCCCCAAAATCCCACCAATCACCGGACCGATGATAAAGCCCAAACCGAACGCGGCCCCAATCATTCCAAAATTCTTGGCGCGGTCTTCATCAGTGGAAATATCAGCGATATAAGCACTTGCAGTCGTAATACTTGCCCCGGTAATTCCGGAAAACAGTCTCCCGACAAACAGCCAGAAAATTGTTGGCGCCAATGCCTGAATCATGAAATTAAGCGAAAATCCCAATAAGGAAAAAAGGATAATCGGCCGTCTTCCGTATTTGTCACTTAAACCTCCTAAGACAGAAGCAAAAATAAACTGCATCCCGGCATAGGCAAAACTCAGCCAGCCGCCATATTGGGAAGCAACACTGAGATCCGGATTATGAATAAGTTCCTGGATCAGCTTTGGTACTACAGGTATTACAATTCCCCACCCGGTAATATCGATGAGTAAGGTAATAAAGATGAATCCAATGGCTGCGGACTTCTGATTTTTTTTCATAAGAGAGTGCAAAGATAGTAGTTGTAAAAACAACTTTTAAAACTGAGCCAAAAAAAGTGCCCTTTTTTCAAAGGGCACTTCATTTTTTGAGAATACTGTTAATCTCTGTCCTTAGGTTTTTCCACTTTATTGGATACCAAACCTTTGGCTGACCCTTCAACTCCTTTCTTCTTGAGCAAGTCATAAGATACTGCCGAAGCGATAAACCAGGTTGAATAGGTACCGAAACCTACCCCTATTAAGAGGGCAAACATAAATCCTCTCAGGTTTTCTCCACCAAAGATGAAGATGGCCAGAATAACAAGGAAGGTCATGAATGCGGTATTAAAGGTTCTTCCCAGAGTACTAGAAATGGAATCATTAAATAATCCTTCAAGAGTTAAAGCTTTTTTCTCGCTTAAATATTCACGGATTCTGTCGAAGATAATTACCGTATCGTTGATTGAGTAACCCAATACTGTAAGAATTGCCGCAATGAAATCCTGATTGATTTCCATATTGAAAGGCATTACATTCTTAAGAATTGAGTACGCACCTAAGATTACAATCGCATCGTGTACGAGCGACGCAATTGCGCCGGTAGAAAACTGCCATCTCTTGAAACGCAGCAAGATGTAAAGGAAAATCCCCGCAAGTGCAATTAACAAGGCAATTACACCACCTGATTTAATATCGTCTGCAACAGTAGGACCTACTTTTACTGAACTTACAATCCCGTAATTGTTGGTTCCCGAATCCTTAAATCCTGAAATCTTTGCATCTGCCGGAAGATAGGGTTTCAATCCCGTGAACAGTTTACTTTCCACATCCTGATCCGCTTCCAGACTTTCTTCTTCAATTCTGTAGTCTGTTGTAATTTTGAGTTGGTTATCGCTTCCGTAAGTTTTTACATCCACAGCATTCACCTGCCCTTCTTTATTCACAAACTGTTTTTCCAGGCTGTTGGCAGCCTCATTGGCAATTACAGGTTTATCGAAACGCACTACATAGCTTCTTCCTCCTTTAAAATCAACTCCGTATTTAAATCCTGAAGTTACGATGGATGCAAGACAGATTACTGTGATGATACCGGAAATGATGTAGGCATATTTTCTTTTTCCAATAAAATCGTACCAGGTATTTCTGAAGATATTCTTACTGAATTTAGTCCATACAGAAAGATTCTTTCCTTTTTCGAGTCTGCTGAAAATAAGCACTCTTGTTAAAAGTACGCAGGTAAACATGGAGAGGATAATACCGATACCTAAAGTTACCGCAAATCCCTGAATCGGGCCTGTACCGAAAATATAGAGCACTACAGCTGTTAGAAGCGAAGTAATGTTACCATCGATAATCGCCGAAAGCGAGAAGTTGAAACCTTCGTTATAAGCCTCACGGATATTTTTCCCGGCAAAGAGTTCTTCTTTGGTACGTTCATATACGATTACGTTCGCATCAATCGACATGGCCATAGAGAGTACGATACCTGCAATACCCGGAAGAGTAAGCGTAGCATCTACAGAATCCATGATTCCCATCAGATAGAATAAGTTGAAAGTAATTGCAATTACAGCGTAAATACCTGCACCGCCATAATAGAAAAGCATATACAGAATGATGATCACAAATGCGATGATGAAGGAATACATTCCCGCATCTACCGATTCAGCACCCAAAGATGGTCCTACCACTTCTGCCTGTACAATTTTTGCACCTGCAGGAAGTTTACCGGCTCCAAGAACATTTACAAGATCCTGGGCTTCCTCCTGAGAGAAACTTCCGGAAATCTGTGTTCTACCGTTAGGGATTTCGTTCACTACGTTCGGTGCGGTGTAAACCACGTTATCCAGCGTTACGGCAACGGGTTTGTTTACGTTTTTACCTGTTAAGGTTTTCCAGTCTTTAGAACCTTTGGAATCCATCTGCATATCTACCACAATTCTGCCGAGGTCATCATAGTTTACTCTTGCAGATTCCACAGCGCCGTCTACCGGAGCTTTCTGGTTAATGTTTCCGCGTACTGCATAAAGTACCAGATTGTTCTCGTCACCAGCTTCCGGCTTGTAGCCCCACATAAACTGGGTGTATTTGATATTCTGCGGTCTTAAATCTTTAGCAATTTTACTGTTGATGATTTTATTTACAGCAGCAGTATCTGAAAGTTTTACATTCGCAACGCCATTAGACCGTAAGCTGTTCAGCTGTAAAAGGTTGACAAAGTTGGTATTCTTTGCAACGCCCATAGAGTCGCCTTTTGCAGCGATTACTGCATTAAGCTGCTCCAGATAAGGATAAACTTCCTGAAGTTGCTGCACTTCCCAAAACTGAAGTTTTGCAGAAGTCTGAAGCATTTTCTTCACACGGTCGATATCTTTAACACCAGGCATTTCCACAGAAATTCTTCCTGTTCTGGGTACACGCTGCACATTCGGCTGTGTAACACCCATTTTATCGATACGGGTACGGATTACTTCGTAAGCAGTACCGGTAGAAAGTTCAATTCTGTTCTCTATAATTTTTTTAACCTGATCATCGGGAGTATTGAATTTAATCTCAGAAAGATTGGTATTCCCGAAGATTTCAGCGTCTGCAAGTTTCAGGTTGGCTCCCTTTTCCTTATTCACCAAATCGAACTGCGTAAAGAAGTCCTTGATATAAGGATTGGTAGAGTTTTTCTGCATTTGATCTGTACGGTTCAGCGCCTCGATCAGAATTGGGTTTGTTGAATAATTGGTTAAATTATTCACCAAATCTCTCTGGTTGATTTCTAAAAGAACGTTAATCCCTCCTTTCAAATCCAAACCTAACTTCATTTCCTTTTCTTTCGCTTTGGAATAATAAAGTTCGGTAAAACCGAGATTCAGGGTATCTTTAGAAAGTCTTGCCATTTCTTTCTGATACTTTTCCGGGTTGCCTCCGGCGAGTTCAGTGGCTTGTTTTTCAATTTTGCCTGCATACCAGGTTGGTAACAATTCATTAAGACAAATAAGTCCCAGAATCACCGCAACCAGCGTAATAAGTCCTTTTCCTTGCATTGTTAATAGTTTACAACATTAAAATTATAGTCGGCAAATATAATGATTTCCAATAGAATTAAGAATTTTTTAACAAAAGAATTTAGTTTGAATTTTTTAGGAATAAAATCCAACAAAACATTGATAAAGCCACGGTTATATTGTGGTTTTTTCAATTAAAAATTAAATCTGTAAAATAAATCGTAAATTCACAACACCTTAAAAACCACAACAGTATGAAAAAATTATTATTCATTGCAGCCGCATTTTCCTCTTCGATATTTTGCGCACAGAATATCGTACTTCAGGAATTTGCAACAGGATTAAGCAATCCTGTAGAGATTAAGAATGCCAACGACTCCCGCCTTTTCGCAGTTCAACAGGATGGTTATATTAAGATCATTCAGCCAGGCGGAGCTATACTTCCTGTCAATTTTCTTAATATCAGCACGAAAATAACTTTCGGGGGCGAACGCGGACTGCTGGGTCTGGCATTTCATCCTCAGTATTCCACCAACGGTTATTTCTATGTTTTTTATAACAATACTTCCGGTAATATCACCGTAGCGAGATATTCGGTAAGTTCAGATCCTAATGTTGCCGACGCATCTTCAGAAAAAATCCTCATCAGCATCCCCAAACCTTTTACCAATCACAATGGCGGAAGTATTCATTTCGCGCCCGACGGAATGCTTTGGATTACCACCGGGGACGGCGGAAGCGGCGGAGATCCCAATAACAACGGACAAAATAAAAATTCACTACTTGGGAAAATGCTCAGAATCGATGTGAATTCCACCGCACCTTATAACATTCCGCCCGATAATCCATTTGTCGGAATTGATGGCGCCGACGAAATCTGGTCTTACGGCCTCAGGAATGCCTGGAAATTTTCATTCGACCTTACTGCAGGAAACGTTATGATTGCCGATGTAGGACAGAATCAGATTGAAGAGATTAACAGAATGCCGATTACGCAAAGCGGAATCAATTACGGATGGCGCTGCTATGAAGGAAACACTGCCTACAACGCGGCAGGGTGTGCTCCCCAGAATACCATGACTTTTCCTGTTGCCGTGTATAACCACAGTGGCGGTAAATGTTCGATTACCGGCGGCTACGTTTACCGCGGCAGCCTTTATCCTGCATTATACGGCAAATACATCTTTGCCGACTACTGTTCCACCCAGATCGGAATCATGAACACCGATAATTCAATCGTGTGGAGTGCCGCTTTTTCCGGGAATAATTTCGCCACCTTTGGTGAAGATTCGGCTAAAGAGCTGTATGTGGCAGCCGTAAACAACGGTAAGATCTTCCGGGTGACAACGACCACGCTGGCATCAGAGGAGAATACTTTAAACAGTTTTAAAATCTATCCGAATCCGGCAACGCATAAGATTTTCATCAATGGTCTTAAAACCAAAAACAACAACGCGGAATTCAACAATACTGAAGGCAGAAAAGTTCTGGAAAGGAAAGTAAATGATGATCAAAGCATTGATATTACCCCTCTAAAACCGGGGGTATATTTTGTAACGGTTTCGTCGGAAGGGCTGAAAATTTACACCCAGAAAGTGATGGTGAAGTAACAAAAAAGCGGCTTAAAAACCGCTTTTTCTTTATATCGTCATCGAGAAAATCCTTGTCTCTGGCTTATTGCGCATCATTCGCAGATCGAAAGTCATCGCAACGTTTCTGGTGAAGGCACGTCCTTTTTCAGTAATTTTAATGGTGTTGTCTGAAAGTTCAACCAGTCCGTCGGCCTCCATTTCCTTTAATGCTTCCAATGCATTTTGTAATTCAGGGAATGCAGTCTGCAGATCCCACGAAGTTTCTAAACGGCACATCAGGTTCAGAATATGCTGGCGGATATTCAAATCCTCCTCACTCAGCATATGACCCTTTACCACCGGAATAATTCCCTCTTCAACCAATTTCTGATACTCTTCCACTGATTTATTATTCTGGGCAAATGCATACCACGAATCCGAAATCGCGCTCATTCCCAAACCAACCATCAGCTGCGTTTTGCTTGACGAATATCCCATGAAGTTCCTGTGAATATCCCCTGAAACCATAGACTGGTAAAGATCGTCATGCTCCAGCGCAAAATGATCCATTCCCACTTCTTTGTATCCTAATTCTTCTAAAAGCTTCTTGCCGTTTTCGTAAAGTTTCCGTTTCTCCTCACCACTTGGCAGGTCATTCTCATCAAAACCTCTCTGTCCGACTCCTTTAATCCACGGCACATGCGCATAGGAATAAAAGGCCAAACGGTCAGGTTTAAGCTCCAAAGTTTTGCGGATTGTGAACTCCATTTTTTCCCAGGTGTGGAACGGAAGACCGAAAACCAAATCGTGTGAAACGCCTTTGTAGCCAATTTCTCTTGCCCAGTTGGTCACTCTTTCTACGTTTTCGAAAGGCTGAATTCTGTTAATCGCTTTCTGAACCTGAGGATCATAATCCTGAACACCGAAACTGCATCTTCGGAACCCTAAATCATACAGCGTCTGTAAATGTTCGCGGGAGGTATTGTTGGGGTGACCTTCAAAGGAAAACTCGGGATTTTCAGCGATTTCTGCTTTGGCAAAAATACCTTCAAGTAAGGTTTTAAGGTTTGTCGGAGAGAAAAAAGTAGGCGTTCCCCCACCCAAATGCAGCTCTTTAATCTTCGGTTTCTTCCCGAAAAGCTTTAAATACAGATCCCATTCTTTCAGCACGCTTTCCAGATAAGGTGTTTCTACGGAATGCTGTTTCGTGATCCGTTTATGGCAGGCGCAGAACGTACACAGCTGCTCGCAGAACGGAAGGTGAATATAGATCGAAATTCCCTCGGCGTCATTACTTTCATTAAAAGTTCTGATGACCGACTGCTGCCACAACTCCGGTGTAAAGGATGTTTCGTCCCAGAACGGAACGGTTGGATAGGAAGTGTATCGCGGACCGGGAATATTATATTTGTCGATGAGTGAAGTATTCATCCTGCAAAAATAAGAAATTTATTTCCTAAAGGTGAGTGATAAATGTCAAGTTGGCTGGTGCGGCGACCTCTTCTGCTAGACAAAAACCTCCCTTAGATCGCTTTAAAAGTGTTTCAAAAAACAGATTACTTGCTATATTTTATATCTTTAAGCATTAATTATCAATATGAAATTCAATCTACTTCTTTTTTCTCTTTTAATAGCCTGTTCTTCCTGTTCTGATGATATTTCCGAACCTTCAGTTGATCAAGAAAGTACATTGTTTATAGGTGGAAGCGGGATTTATTATGCAATTAATGCCGAAAGCGGTAAAATAAAGTGGTATTTCCCAACACAGGATGGAACTTTTCAGTACAGTACTGCTTTTATTGATCAGGAAGCTTTATATGTCGGCAGTACTGACAAACATTTGTATGCCCTGAATGTTAAAAACGGAAGTCTGCTATGGAAATTTCAAACAGATGCACCTATTGAATCGAGTGTCTTTGTCAATAATGATACGGTTTATTTTGGGAGTGATGATGACAATTTTTATGCATTAAATGCCAAAACCGGTGAACTAAGATGGAAATACCGTACGGGATTTAATGTAAGCTCCAGCCCTGTTGTATCCGGAGAAATGGTCTATTTTGGCAGCGATGACGGCAATATCTATGCGTTGGATAAAAGCAAAGGTGCGTTGAAATGGAAATATAATGCAGGAAGTTTTTTTAATTCTTCTTCAGCTGCAATAGTGCAGAATCATCTTTATATCGGCAACAGAAATGGTAAGCTATATAAAATTGATAAGCTCACCGGGGAGGTAAGTTGGAGTGTACTGTTGGGAGGTTCTTCAGAATATTCTTCTCCTACAGTTTCTGACGGTTTTGTATATACTACAGACAATAACAGCTTATATAAAATTGACATTCAGACAGGAACTACAGTATGGAAATCTCAAAATCCGGGGAATTACTCTTCCAGTCCATTTGTAAATGAAAATAATATTGCAGCAGGATCCAGTTCAGGAAATATTCATGTCATCGACAAGCAGACAGGGAATATTAAATGGGAAAAAACCATTTATTCTAACAGTGCAGAACCTGTTATTGCAGATGGTACTGTTTTCATTGGTGGTGGAGGTTCCCATTTCATATATGCTTTCTCTGAAAACGACGGCACACTGAAGTGGAAATATCCGATAAACTCTACTGTAACCTCTGCTCCTGTGGTAATCAATAAAAATGGAGAGACTGTATATCCAAGTAAGTCAGGCGGCAGGAATTAAATGCCTGTTATACTCACCTGAATTTTAACAACTATGGTAAAAAAACTCTTTTAAATTAATTTAAAAGAGTTTTTTATTTTTGAAGACTCAAAGTCAGGAGACTTTTTGCAGCGGGGGTTGGGAGACTTTGAGCAGCGGGGTGGTAGTTGTTATATATTTCTAAAAAGTTCGTCAACTACTTTGTTCTTAAGTTGGTCAATAAAGTCCTTTTTTCCTAAAAGCTTCTTATTAAGTTCGTCTATTTCATTTCTACTTGCTCTAATGAAGTAATTTCTTGAATTTGTTTTTGTGTCAATTTTTATGAAATATGAAAGTACAAAATTGTTAATGTCAACGTGTGTATTAGACAACTCTATAAAAAAGTCATAGCTATACTTTTCTATTGCTTCCGTAATTTCATATATATTCTTGTTTAAAAATTGAATGTCGATAACAAAAAATGCCTCTTTTTTGTTACTTGGTGTATAAACAAATAAACTTTCAAACTCGTTTGTCTTAATATGTTGTTGAAATTCTTTTCTTCCATTTTTAATTAGTAAATCTTTTAGAATTTCATTTTCTTTTGTTATGTCAACTTCAATATTGAATAATAATTTCATTTTTGGTTTTTGATTTATATTCTTGTTCGGAAAAGTCAAAAAATTGAGGAATTATTTTAATAATAACAATAATACTAAAAGCAAGACAACTTACAGTTGTCATATAAACTTGATGATTATTTAATCTAAATGGTTGATTAAAATGCAAAGGGTAAAAGAAAATAAAGTAGATAGTACCGTAAATAATCAAGTTTGGTATTAGTCCAAGGTTATTTACATATCTAAAATATCTCAACACACCTGATTTATGTGGATTGTATTTATTTGAATGTAGTGTCAATACATATCCTTTGTG
Source organism: Flavobacteriia bacterium (assembly GCA_015999765.1). Lineage (GTDB taxonomy): Bacteria > Bacteroidota > Bacteroidia > Flavobacteriales > Weeksellaceae > Kaistella. Next base: position 201,765 of record JAECQR010000002.1, on the reverse strand, counting down.
AGAATAAAAATCTAAAAAGTGTTTTGCAAATACTAAAGCAAAAAGAGTATGAGCGATAAACAGGTAAACTGAGTTAATATTAAAATACAAAATAATTAAGGAAAAAAATATGTTATAAGCTAAACTTAGAAAAATAAATTTGCTTTGAAAAACATAATATTTTAGAAACATACTCCTGCTGTATTGAAAAGAAGTAAATCCACTTTGAAGAATAAATGTACTTGTCGCAACTATTAATCCTAAAATTGTGCCTGAAAGTGCAAGTTGACTTTCAAAATATTTGTCGTAGTCATTTAGTGTTTTGAAAATCTCTGTCATTCTTAACTTTTAGTTTTTTGCAGGTAAGTCGTCTACAATTAGCACCAAATCTCGAATATACACAAAAAATCTATTATTATCATCAAGGTTTTTCACTGATTGACAAACATATACGCGTATTATAATTGGACTTATAAATATTCATGTTTTGCAAACACCTTTCGCTTTCCATCTATATTCTAACCATCCTTTCTTCGTCCATTGTATATGCACGGTAGTACCCAAGTCCAATATAAGTCCAATAAAACTCCAATATAAGTCTAATAAACTATTGGACTTTTATTGGAGTTTCAATTGATTTCTATTGTATCTTTACTGAAGGTGATACGAAGGGTGTTATAGAAACTGCCTTTTTTGCACTACCGAACACTAAAGATATGAAAAAAAAATCATGGCAAGACTTAAAAAAAACGGCAACCTGAGTGGTGCCATCGGCAACGTTGTTTTTGTAAATGATGACGGCCGCGAATTCGTAAGGGTAAGACCCGACCGTGTAAAACAGACCGCACAGACCAAAGCTGCTGCCGGCGTTTTCGGAATGGTAAGCAGCCGGGAAAAGACGTTCCGCCTTCAGGTTCTCCGCATGCTTGGAGTCCCTGCTCCGCAGTATTTTGCAGCAAAACACCGCGCGAGAATCAGGAAAACGGTTACAGGCGATAATGGCATCAGTGAAGAAACAGGTACCGGTTTCGGAAATCCCCAGGCTCTGGCTGGTTTTTCCTTTAACCCGAAAATAGAATGGGAAAGCTGCACGAACTTCTTTCCCGCTTTTGAAATGGAATCCACGGGTGAAATGAAAGTCCACCTCCCCGAACTGAAATGGAAAAACCAAATCATACCGCCAAAAAACAGCGGTTCAGCAGTGCTGACACTCATTGCGATTTCTGCCGATTTTAATAAAGAGGCTGTGCCGGTAAAGGAGCTGGCAAAACTGGAGTTGGATGTCAGTGGAATTTCGGCGGTTCCTTCTCAGGACTGGATCTTCCCGGTGGATGCAGCGGGAGGCTGGCTGCTGATCATAGGCTGCCTGAAGTTTGCCGCACCCAACCAGTCTTCAGTGATAAAAGACGCATTTTCGGCAGCGTATCTGTGGGCGGGCATGAAGGGTGAGTAAAAGGCGGTCTGTATGCGGATGAATACTCCCCTCACCACGCCTGAAGATTAAGTTTTTATTGACTGAAAAAGTCTGGTCAGCGCATTGTCATTTTCACAATGCGGTCTTTTCCGGCAAAAACCAAAGTGTTTGCATCAATCCATTCGCAAACATACAGCCCTTTTTCATCCGAAATTTTCGTCCAGGTTTTTCCAAAATCCTGGGAGAATTCGATATTCTGGTCCCCAACTGCGATTATGTCTTTCCCTTTCGATTTCGGACGGATCTTTACGCAGGTTTTATACCCCGCATTCTTTCCTGAAGCTTGGATCTGCCAGGTTTCTCCGCCGTCGTGCGTGGTTGCGATATTGTTGATGTTTTCTGCCTGTTTGGTGTAATCGCCACCCACGGCAATTCCGAAGCTTTTATCGTAGAAATCAATGGAATAAATACCCTGTGAGGAGGTGCCCTGGATGAAAGGAGTTTCTATGGCTTTCCAAGTGAAAGGATGACTCCAATTGAATTTGAAAATTCTGGCTTTCATTCCACCTGTGGCAATCCACACCCAATTTCCTTGCATCGCAATATTGGTATTGCTGGCTGCGAAATGCGCTTCACCCGGGAAATATTGAGGAAAATCGGTCTTTGGATTTTTGCGTGATGCATACGTGAAAATTAAATTTTTACTGCTTCCGTCTTCGTTAGGATCGCTGATTGCAATGCCACGGTTTTTAGCTTGGTCGAAAACAAAAGCATCATAAAAGACGGTTTTGGTGGTGTCGATCATGTTTAAATTAACCTTTAAATCACTTTTTTGAATGGTGAACCATTTGGCTGGCGAAGCAATATTAATCGCATAAAAACTGGACTTAGTTTGCGCCAACGTTCTGAACTGAAGATTCTCGGACGAAAGCTTAATCTGCTTTTTATCCGCGCTATCCTTAAGACTTACATAACCGAATTTTGAATCCGTGCCGGTATACCACACTTTGCCGTCATATAGCTGCAACGCTCGGATGGAGATTTTATCCTTTAGAAGAACTTCTGTTTCCAGCGTTTGTGAAAAGATGAACTGGCTGAACAGACACAGAATGATTAGGGCTGATTTTTTCATAAGCATATTGAAAAAAAGTCCGCAGTGATGCGGACTTTTGATAGTATATTAATCTTTATTATCGATGTCGATATCTACTTTTTCAAGGGGCTCCTGTTCTGCTTTAAAAGTCTCACCGAAACCTCCGTTCTGCAGGTTCGAGTGTTTCTTACTGTAAAGGAAGTAAATTACAACCCCAATGATGAGCCAGATGAATGAGTAAGTCTGCGCTTCGATACTCAGGTTGATGATCAGGTAAATGTTGATCAGGATTCCCAAAGTTGCAATGACAGGTAAGAACGGCACGCGGAAACTGCGCGGTAATTCAGGCTGCTTCACACGGAGGATCCACACTGCAACGCACACCATGGTAAAGGCAAACAAAGTTCCGAAACTGGTCATGTGCGCCAGATCATTAATCGGTGTAAACGCAGCAACTACAGAGATTACTCCCCCTAAAATCATCAGATTCTTTCTTGGGACTCCACTCGCAGCATTTACTTTAGAGAAAGTCTTCGGAATCAAACCGTCTTTAGACATCCCAAGGAAAATACGGGACTGTCCCATGATCATTACCATCAATACAGAAATTAATCCTACCGTTGCAGCAATGGTGATAATATAACCTGCCCACGCCTGCCCCGCAATATCGAACGCATACGCTACAGGAGCCTTAATCGCATCGGGATATTTCCCCAGCGGATTGAAATCGGTATAATGCATCATCCCGGTAAGCACCAGAGATACTAATATATAGAGCACAGTACAGATGACCAAAGAAGTAATGATGGCAAACGGCACATCCTTTTTCGGATTGATGGCTTCGCCCGCCTGGGTTGAAACCGCATCAAATCCTACATACGCGAAGAAGATCGCGGATGCTCCGGCAACTACACCTGCATAACCGTAAGCTTCGTGCGACACTCCATTTTCAGTAATCACAGTCGGTGCAGGAATAAAGGGAATCCAGTTCTCTACATTGATAAAGAAAAGACCTGCAATAATTACGAAGATAATTGCTGAAACTTTCAGGACCACGATAAAGTTATTGGCTTTCGCGGCACCTTTGGTTCCTCTTACCAGAATAGAAATTACAAAAAGTACAATCAGCAAAGCCGGAAGATTCATAGAAAATCCTGTTCCTCCTGCTGCTGCAAAAGTTTGCGGATCGGTCGTAAGCCAGTTGGGAAGATGAATTCCGAACATGGTAAGGAATTTCGCAAAATAGCCGGACCACGAAACGGCGACCGTCATGGACCCCATCGCATATTCCAGGATCAGTCCCCAACCGATCACCCAAGCGAAAACTTCTCCTACCGTTCCGTAAGCATAAGCGTAAGCCGAACCTTCAACCGGTAAGATCGAGGCAAATTCCGCATAACATAAGGCAGCAAAGACACACGCAATCCCTGCAATAACAAAGGACAGCGCCAATGCCGGACCGGCGTGATAGTACGCTCCCGTTCCTGTTAAAACGAAAATACCGCCGCCAATGATGGCGCCGATACCAATTGCTGTCAAACTCCATTTACCCAGTACGCGTTTCAGCTCACTCTTTTTAATGTCAGCCTCATACGCTTCCATGGGTTTCTTGATCCAAATATTTGCCATACGTTCTATTGTTTTTTAAGATTTCCAAAAATATAAAATATTTTCAGATATCAATATTTTCTGGTGTTTTAATTTGGGTTTTACTGCCTATTTTATGCTTAATCATTGATTTTGAAAGGAAAAAGATAATTCAGGCAACAGCAATTGCCTCTCAAATACCTGATTCCGAATTTATAACTGATGCTTATGTAACCTGTGTTACCGACCCGGATTCTTGCGCCCGTTACCTTTGCACTATCAATAACAATAAAAAATACAGAAACATGTTTGATTCAATTAAAAATTTATTCGGAATGGAAAGTACAGATTTCGCTGCGCTGGTTAAAGAAGGCGCTATTATACTGGATGTAAGAAGCAAAGGCGAATATGCTGGCGGACATGTGAAAGGTTCCATCAATATTCCCGTAGATCAGCTTTCGGCAAACCTTTCGAGAATTAAGGACAAAAACAAACCTGTGATCACCTGCTGCGCTTCGGGAATGAGAAGTTCTTCTGCACAGACGATTCTGAAAAAAGCCGGCTATACCAAGGTATACAACGGTGGCGGCTGGATGAGTTTAAACAATAAAATCTAATATCATGGATGTACATTTTTATAACGTAGACATTAACTGGAAGAGCGGCCGCACTGGCGAAATGACTTCCCCGGAACTTACAACCGCAGTTGAAATCGCTACACCACCCCAATTCCCGAACGGTGTGGAAGGAATCTGGTCGCCGGAACATCTCTTCACTGCAGCAGTGGCAAGCTGTCTGATGACGACTTTTGTGGCGATCGCTGAAAACTCTAAACTGGAGTTCACCGACTTTCAGTGCGGATCCAAAGGTAAACTGGAGCAGGTAGAAGGAAAATTCCTCATGACAGAAGTTATTCTTGAACCAAAAGTAACCATTGCAAACGAGGCAGACAGAGAAAAAGCAGAACGCGTTCTGCAGAAATCTGAAGTCAACTGCCTGATCTCGAATTCAGTAAATTCAAAAATCACCATGATTCCGAATATTGTAGTCGGATAATGACATAGAAAAGTAAAAATGATAAACCCCGGGATTTCCGGGGTTTTATAGTGAAACAGATTTGTCCTGTGCTAAACTGATACTTTCGTAAAATAAAAAATTTATCTTTGGTTCATGAATCTGCATGAACTCTTCATAAAACCCTACGAATCCTACGAAAATTACCAGATTATTCTGGAAGCAACCGCCACGATTTTCGGCCTGCTGAGCGTTTATTTTTCCATTAAAAAAAATATTTGGGTCTACCCAACAGGCATTGTTTCTACAGCGCTTTATGTTTATATCCTTTATAAATTCGGGTTGCTGGGCGATATGATGATCAATTTCTACTACACGGTGATGAGTGTTTACGGATGGGTGTTGTGGGCAAAAAGTTCGGAGGATCATGTTCATGTGGAAGTGTCAGCCGCCACGAAAAAGGAATGGGCGGTGTCTGCCGGTCTTTTCCTCATCAGCTTAATATTAGTGACCGTTGTGTACTATTACAAACCGTTTATTGACAATCAGTATTCTGCGGAAAATGTCGATTTCGGACTTTATCATCTCGACTGGGCCAACTGGCTGGATATTTTTACCACCGCCATTTTTCTTGTAGGGATGTGGCTCATGGCAAAGCGAAAGATCGAAAACTGGATTTTCTGGATCATCGGCGACATCATCTGCATCCCAATGATGCTTTACAAAGGATTGGGAATTACCTCCATCCAATATTTGGTCTTCACCGTAATGGCGGTGATCGGTTATCTGGAATGGAAAAAGCCCCGGAAATTGGTGCAGTAAACCTTCGGCTATTTTGTAAAAACTTTAACGCATCCACATTAATTGAGATTATCCGTTTTAAGTATCTTTGCTGCCATATTTTATAACCATTTTGGTTCGTTATGCAGAATACAATTGAATTTTACAAGTACCAGGGAACCGGCAACGATTTCGTGATGATCGATAACCGCGATATGCAGTTTCCGAAAGAAAAAGAGTTGATCGAAAGGCTTTGTGACCGAAGATTCGGAATCGGCGGCGATGGCCTTATCTTACTTGAAAATGATGCCAACACCGACTTCAGGATGGTATATTATAATTCCGACGGAAATGAAAGTACCATGTGCGGAAACGGTGGCCGATGCATTGTAGCGTTTGCCCATTTTCTGGATATTTTTGAAGACAGAGCAAGTTTTGAAGCTGTCGACGGAATTCATGAAGCAGAAATCCACAACGGCATTGTAAAACTGAAAATGATCGATGTTGCAGTGATCAATAAAGATGGAGAAGACAGTGTTCTTAATACCGGCTCACCGCATTTCGTGCAGTTTGTGGATGATGTAGAGAATTTTAAAGTCTACGATGAGGGTAACAGAATCAGAAATTCTGCGACTTACCAAAACGAAGGGATCAATGTAAACTTTGCTGAAGAGACCGGGGAAAACGAAATATTCGTTCGTACCTACGAACGCGGCGTTGAAGATGAAACCTTCAGCTGCGGAACTGGGGTTACCGCATCTGCGCTGGTTTATCTTAAAGACAAAAACAATCGCGCAGTTAATGTGAAAGTTTTGGGCGGAAACCTTAAGGTATACGCCGAACAGCAAGGCGATTCTTTCACAAGTATTTGGCTGGAGGGTCCTGCAAAGCAGGTCTTCAGAGGAAAAGTAAACATCTGAAACAGCAAAAAACTTCTGGATTAAATAATCAATAAAAATTATATGAAAAAAGGGATTTCGGTAGTTGCGGTCATTGCTTTAGCTGTTCTGTTAATAGGCGGATTTTTCGGTTTGCGGTATTATCAGAAATTCTTCGCAAGCAATGTGGCTAAGGAAGGTTATATATTAATTCCGCACTCGGCAAATTTCACTTCCATCCTGGATTCCATAACACCTTATGTTAAGAACAGGGAATCTTTTAAAGCGGTTGCCCAGGATAAAAGCATGGACCGGTTCTTCAAAGCAGGACGCTACCGCATTAAATCCGGAACCAGTAATACGGATCTCGTGAATATGATTAAAGCCGGCAACCAGACCGAAAACACATTCAGGATCGGAGATTTCGGAAATGTATATCAAATGGTTGGGCGTGTAACTAAAAAAACCGAGCTCGATTCGCTTAGATTTGCAAAAGACCTGAATAAAATCGCGGTTCAAAAAGGCTACAATAACGCCGAAGACCTGAAGAAATATTTTTTCATCGACACCTATAATTTTTTCTGGACCGTAACACCGGATGAGTTTTTCAAGAAATTCGATGACCAGTATAACGATTTCTGGACTGCTGAAAGAAAAGCGAAAGAAGCACAAAGCGGCTTAACCAGAGATCAGATCTACGCACTGGCTTCAATCGTGTATAAAGAATCCGGCGGAAAACCGGATGAACAGAAGACAATTGCAGGGCTGTACCTGAACCGTTACCGAAAAGGCATGAAACTGCAGAGCGATCCTACGGTGATTTATGCCATTAACAAAGAGACTAATTTCACGACTCCTATAAAAAGGGTTCTTTACAAACATTTGAGACACCCTTCACCTTATAACACTTATGCTAATGCGGGAATTCCGCCGGGACCGATATGTATTACTGATAAAAGTTCGGTTGACGCGGTTCTTAATCCCGAGCAGAACAACTACATCTTCATGGCTGCTGATCCCGATAAATTCGGATTTCACCGCTTTACCGCGAGCGACGCCGAACACGCGAAGAACGCGCGGGACTATCAGGAATGGCTGAATTCGAAGAATATTAAATAAACGTTAACATTATTTAACATCTCCGGCTTTAACATTTCCGCAATTTCTGCGTCTAATTAGCTAATACATTAAAAAATTGACATCTAATCTTCTGTACCCAACTTCACGTGAGGGTATTGCGCGATTACAAACTGACTGACATGATTAAAACTGAAATTACTCAAAATTTAACCAGGAAAACATTAGGCTTAACATTTTTACTTACCGCAGCGGCGTTCGCCTTTGCTCAGGAAAAAATGAATGTGAGCGGACAAATCGTAGACAAACAGAACCAGCCGGTTCCCTATGCTTCGGTAAGCTTCAGCAACAAAGCCAACAAACTCTTCAGCGATGCAGCACTGACTGATGAAAAAGGAAACTACCAGCTTGCATTAACTCCGGGCAACTACGACATCACGGTAGAAGCCATCGACTTCAAAAAATCAACTCTAAATAAACAGATTGCCAGACCGGGAAATCTTGGCAGTATTTCGGTAGAGCCGGAAGGTTCTTTAACCAATACCAAGACTCAGGATATCCAGGGGGTGACGATTACCGCAGCTGCTACAAAACCTTACAGGGTTGAACTGGATAAAAAAGTTTACGATCCTTCTACAGACATCATCAGCAAAGGTGGTAATCTGCAGGATGTTCTAACCAATGTTCCTTCAGTATCCGTAGAAACAGACGGTACAGTATCCATGCGTGGAAACTCCAACGTAAGATTTCTGATTAACGGTAAACCTTCTGCTCTTCTTGGCATCGACAGTGGCGCGAACGCACTGCAATCCATTCCCGCAGACCAAATTGAGAGAATCGAGGTAATTACCAACCCTTCTTCTAAATTTGAAGCGAGCGGAACCGCCGGAATTTTAAATATCATCCTGAAGAAAACCAAAGGAATGGGCTTTAACGGAAGCGTAACCGGAAGTGTTGGGTATTTGCCAAGCACCAACCTGAATACCAACCTAAGCTGGAAAAAAGGAAGCTGGACATGGTTTCTGAATGGCGGCGGTGGTTACCGTGAAAGTGAAGGTAAAAACGACAGTGATACAAGATTTTTCGATCCTGTAACCGGTGCTACTACGTCTTACTTTGAGCAGAATTCTCTTAACTCAAGCGAAAATAAAAACTACAACGCAAATGCCGGTTTTACCGTAGATCTTTCAGAAAAAACATCTTTCAACCTTTCGGGAATGGTGCGTACCTTTGAAAGTGAGAACAACAATACCGTTGATAATTTCAATTATATTGCGGGAAGAAATATAGATTCATATACCCAGACTTTGGCTCTAGGTAACAGCAAAAATCTTTCGCTTCAGGGAGATTTAGGTCTGGATCATAAATTTAATGATCAGGGCCACAATATTTATCTTTCCCTGAGTCTGCAGAAAAGTGATAACGAGTCCGTGGAAAACTCCCGTGAACTTGATGAGTCTGTCTTCAAATATGGCTCCTTTGGTAATAACAACACCATAAATAAATCTATTATTGGTAAAATCGACTACGAATTACCGATCGGGGAAGCTTCTAAATTCGAAGCAGGTTACCGTTTTGACAATAATAATAACGATTATGATTTCTTAAATGGCGAGACCGATTCCTTCCTCAATTATGGAACTGTAGATGCATACAGCGGAAATACCGTTTACAGCGAATCCATTAATGCCGTTTATACACAGTTCAAGAGTAAAATCGACAAGTTCGGTTATCAGTTAGGTCTGCGTGCAGAAAACTCAAACATCGGAATCGACTACAGGAGTTTGAGCGGAAACCAGTCGAGCAAGGAAAAAAATTATACAGGCTTTTTCCCTAGTGTATTTCTAAGCTATGACTTGGGAAGTTCAAACAATCAGTTATTGGTGAATTATTCCAGAAGAATCAACAGACCAAGATCCTGGTTCTTGATTCCTTATCCTACATCTCTTGCAAACCGTCAAAATCTCTTCAGAGGAAATGAAGATCTTAATCCGGAATATATCGATTCATTTGAGGTGGGATATGCAATTCAGAAGAAAAAACTTACCATCAATCCTACCCTTTATTACCGCGCAACTCAAGACGAAACCCGTTTTGTTGTAGTGAGCGAAACTCCGGGATCCAACGTATTGATCACAAAGCCATTTAATATTGGAAACGAGCACCAGTACGGGTTAGACTTGAACGCAACCGCTGATCTATTTTCATGGTGGAAAATTATGGCAAGCGCCGATCTGTTTGGGTATAAGTCCGATGGTGAATATTTCGATGCAGCAACAATGAGTAAGCCTATGTCATTTGACGGTTCCGGTTTTTCTACACGTTTCCGACTGACCAATAGCTTTAAAGTAGATAAAACATTCAGCATGCAGGTACAGGGCTTTTACAGAGGAGGTCAGAAAACAGCTTCCAGCGAAAGCAAACCAATGTATGTACTTAATTTCGGAGCCAATAAAACCATCTGGAAAGGAAACGGAACACTTGCCTTTAACATTCAGGATATCTTAGGAACCAGAGGCCGTGAGATGACAGGTTTTGGAAACAACTTTGAAAAAGAATCATTTATGAGATGGAACCCGAGAACTTTCAACGTTTCATTGACTTACCGTTTCAAACAGGGTGAAAAAATTGATCAGCCAAAACGTAAGAAAGACATAAACAGTAATTCTTCCGGCGATGATGAGCCGCAAGGACCAATGTAAAAAAAGTGTTAGTTTTATTATAAAAACAGTCCCGTTCGATATTGAACGGGACTGTTTTTTTATAGTTTAAATAATAGTATTCCATTAACTGTTTCTGGATTCCAGATACTTCTGCCATTCCCAGGTCGTGCGCAAGGCTTCTTCAAGCGAGGTTTCAGCTTTCCAGCCAAGTTCTTTTTCCGCTTTGTCGGCATTGGCGTAAGCAATGGTGATGTCTCCTGCTCTTCTTTCACAGATTTGATAGGGAACTTTAACGTCATTTGCCGTTTCGAAAGCTTCCACTACTTCTAAAACGGATGAACCTTTTCCGGTTCCCAGATTGTAAATATCAATTACGGTATCTTCGTTCGAAGCGATCAGTTTCTGCAAGGCTTTTACGTGTGCTTTAGCGAGATCTACCACATAAATATAATCGCGGACTGCCGTTCCGTCTTCAGTTTCATAATCATTTCCCCAGATATTGAGTTTCTCCCGGATTCCTGAAGCGGTCTGCGTAACGTAAGGCACCAGATTATTAGGAACACCAATCGGAAGTTCACCGAGCAAAGCCGTGGGATGTGCACCGATCGGATTGAAATACCTTAAAAGTGAAACTTTTCGCTGATGGGCAGTAGCAAAATCCTTAAGAATCTCCTCCCCCATCTGTTTGGTTTTACCGTAAGAGGATTCAGGCGTTTTCAGTGGGGTATTCTCATCAATGGGCTGTTCATCTGCCTGTCCGTAAACTGTACACGATGAACTGAAAATAAAGTTCGAAATATTTCTGACTTTAAATTCCTGCAGAATGTTGATTAAAGAAAATAAATTGTTTTCGTAATAATCTAAAGGTTTTTCCTGGCTCTCTCCCACTGCTTTGTATGCGGCAAAATTAATGCAACCATCAATTTGATAAGCATCGAAAACCTGGGAAAGAAGTTCTTTTCTTTTCAGATCGAAAGGAAAAAAGACCGGTCGTTTGCCCGCTACTTTTTCGATACTGTCTAAGATAAATTTTTCTGAGTTCGAAAGATCATCAACAATGATAACCTGAAAGTTATTTTTTAAAAGCTCCACCACAGTGTGTGAACCGATATATCCGAGTCCGCCTGTTACGAGTATTGTCATTTTATAATTTTGAGGGTGATTTAATATTGATTATTATACGGGCTTACCTATTTGGTCGATATCATCTTCCACAGTTTCATATCTAAATAGGTTTACAGCAACTAAATAGAGTCCTATGATTATTGATTTTTTTAAACTTTGATCGGAAAAAATTCCGAATAACATATTCCATATAACCATTAAAAAAAACCATAAAAATATAGGGAGAAATGTAATGTTAATAAGAAGAACTGATTTCCGGTGTTTTTCAATTAATGCAATGGTAATTACGATGTTTAAAAGTAAAAATAACAACAACCAGAGCAGATCATCTAAGCCAAAATTTCGTTTTTGTAACTGAAACAATCTTATAATTAAACCAAGAGAAATTAAACTATGGAAAATTAATGCTAAAACAAATAGCAATTTATACTTAAAAACCCTTTGTTTCAATGTTAAGCGTTCATAAACTCCAGAACCGCATCAGCAATATACTTTTGCTGCTCTTCGTCCAGTTCGGTATGCATAGGAAGCGAAATTACTTCACCTAAAAGTTTATCAGTATTTACGAAATCCTTATCGTCACTGTCCTGAAAATAAGCTTTCTGTTTTCTCAGTGCAACCGGATAATAAATCATTGCCGGAACTTCTTTTTCAGTTAAAAACTGCTGCAGTTCGTTGCGTTTTCCGTTCAGGATTCTTAAAGTATACTGATGAAAAACGTGTGTTGAATTTTCTGCTCTGGTAGGAATTAAGATATTAGGATTTCCAGCGAAAGCCTCATCATAATAATCTGCAGCTTTTCTGCGTGCTTCATTATACGTATCCAAAAGCGGAAGCTTTTTTCTTAGAACCGTCGCCTGAATACTGTCTAATCGCGAATTCACACCCACCTCATCATGGTAATATCTCTCGTACATACCGTGGTTTACAATTCCCCTGATTTTGTGGGCAAGTTCATCATCATTGGTGAAAATAGCACCGCCATCGCCATAGCAGCCAAGGTTTTTAGACGGAAAAAATGAAGTAGTTCCGAGAATTCCCATCGTTCCGGATTTCTTAACCGTCCCGTCGGAAAACGTGAAATCTGCACCAATCGCCTGTGCGTTGTCTTCAATAACGTAAAGGTTATGGGCTTTGGCTACCTTAAGGATTTCTTCCATATTGGCGCACTGCCCGAAAAGATGTACAGGGATAATCGCCTTGGTATTTGGAGTAATCGCGGCTTTCACTTTGTCGATATCCATAGTGAACGTATCGTAATCTACGTCAACTAAAACGGATTTCAGTTTGAGAAGATGAATAACTTCCACGGTGGCAGCGAAAGTAAAATCTGCGGTAATGACTTCATCGCCTTCCTTCAAATCCAGCGACATCAGCGCAATTTGTAAGGCATCGGTTCCATTCGCACACGGGATAACGTGTTTTACATCCAGATAAGCTTCAAGTTCAGTTTGAAAAGATTTCACTTCGGGACCGTTAATAAATGCGGCAGAATCCAGCACATTAAGGACTGCGTTATCTACATCAGCTTTTATCTTATAATATTGACTCTGAAGGTCAACCATCTGAATTTTTTTCATAAGTAGTCTATTTTTTATCCCGGCGGTAACGTGATTTAAAGTTGGTAATTTTAAGAATGCATGTCACGTCTGTCATCCGGAATATTGCTCAAATTTAAGAAAATTAAATTTTGGGCGAAAGCAAAACGCAATATGTTTTGGAAAGTGTTTACAGTGCGACATAAATTCTGTACAACTAAAAGCCAGTACAGTTGAAAGCCACTCTTTAATCAAAAAATACGTTTTAGCGAAAATCAAAACATATATCGACTTATTTAAAGCTACTAAAATTTAATCAAGAAAACCGCATTAATTTTTCAGCATTTTTAGTAATTTTGAGCGAATTTAATAATTACTGAAATGATTAAAAAAATACTTTCCTTTTTCGTCCTGATCGCTTTTACATTTGTAAGCGCTCAAACAGAACTGGTCTTCGTTTTCTTTAAAGACAAACCGAACAAAGCTGCTTTTTATGCAAATCCACTGAGCGAACTTTCACAGAAATCTCTTGACCGGCGAACAAAATACGGCATTGCATTAAATGATCAGGATGCACCGTTGGAACAGTCCTATGTTCAGAACATAAGGAATCTGGGTTTCACCGTAACAGATTATTCGAAATGGATGAACGGTGTCGCGGTAAATGCAACCACTGCCCAAATTGCAACGATTCAGGCACAGCCTTACGTTCAGTCGGTAGAACGCTTCATTAAACATCCTACAGGTGGCGGAAAAACAAATCCTGAAAAGGTAAATAAGTTCGAAGTCTTTAATAATACCATTGGTAAAACCGATTTTAATTACGGAACAGGACTTTCCCAAATCAACCAGATCAATCTTCGTCCACTGCATGTTTCAGGATATACAGGAACTGGAGTAACGATCGCGGTGATCGACACCGGATTTCCAACCGTAAATACAGGATCAGCTTTTGCACGAATCCGAAACAACGGACAGATTAAAGGCGGGTATAATTTTATCAGTAAGAACAATGATATTTACAGTACCGCACTCAATAATCACGGCTCCTACTGTCTGGGCGTGATTGCTGGTTATGTGCAGAACCAGTATGTAGGCTCAGCGCCAGATGCAGATTTCTACCTTTACGCCACCGAAGACGCCTACAACGAAATTCCTGAGGAAATGATCTATTGGACAGAGGCCGCCGAAGAAGCCGACAGAAAAGGAGTTGATATTATTTCGACCTCATTGGGATATTATGATTTTGATGACAGCCGATATAACCTGCTGTACTCCGACATGAATGGCAGCACTTCATTTATTGCGCGAACTGCGCAAATCGCGGTAGAAAAAGGAATTTTCGTACTCGCGGCCGCTGGAAATGAAGCGCTGAAGCCCTGGAAATACATCATCACACCAGCAGATAATGAAAAAGTTTTCACCATCGGTGGTGTTACTTCTACAGGTGCTAGTTCTTCTTTTTCATCATACGGACCTAATTCGGTGGGTGTAATAAAGCCGGATGCCAGTGCACGCGGAACAGATACTGCAATGGGTTACAATAACGGTGCGACTTCAGGAAGCGGAACTTCATTCGCAACTCCACTTGCTGCAGGCGGCGTGGCGTGTCTGATTCAGGCCGTTCCGAACAGACCTTTACCGGTTTTAAGAAATCTTCTCAGGGAAAATGCGTCACTTTATCCAGGTTATACCGCGCAGATGGGTTACGGAATCCTGAATTTTGCGCAAACCCTAAGCGATGCCCAATTGGCCACTGCAGAAAGCAATACCAAATCAGGAATTAAAATTTATCCGAATCCTGCAGTCAGTTATTTTACCGTTGAAACTTCCGAAAAAGTTTTATCTGTCGAAATCTACGATACTTTAGGACGAAAAATTCAGAACCTTCAGGATTCGAAAACCTATAATATTGAAAGACTGAGTACAGGTATTTACTTTGTGAAAATAATAACCGGTACCGGTGAGCACATTGAAAAGCTTATCAAGCAATAAATATAAAAGACCTTCAGTTGTGAAGGTCTTTTTGGCTGATTTGAGTAATGTTCTGATTTATTATTCAGCAGTGGTGGGATCAATTATGGTCGAGACTTTGCTCACAGAATTGGCCGGGAAACCGCCCTGAGCTGCATGTTCGCGCACCATTTCCTCATTGGGAGCATTGTAAATACAGTAAATTTTGTCGGTGGTGACATAACTGTGGACCCACTGAATTTTTGGTCCCATTTGGTCTAATACTCCGCAGGAAGTTTGCGAAATTGCTTTCAGCTGTTCCGGAGTCAGCGTTCCGGCTCCTGGAATTTCTCTTTCGATGACGTACTTAGGCATATTTGTGTTTTTTGTTTTTCGGCCTACTCTATCCGGTTTTCAGCTTCCCCGATATGTTCTAATAAATTGCAACAGTTAAAGTTACGAAAAGCGACCACACGCGCCTGATTTTTTTTCACATTCAAAACGAGGATTTCATGTCCTCAAAATCTTCTCCATCGTTTTTCCTTTTGCCAGTTCATCAATCAGTTTATCCAGATAACGGATCTTCTGCATAAGTTGATCTTCGATATCTTCCACGCGGTAGCCGCAGATTACACCCGTGATTTTTGAAACATTGGGATGAAGTTGCGGTGCATGAGCAAAGAAATCTTCGAAATTGGTTTGATCATCAATGATTGTAGCTAAGGCCTTTTCATCGTAACCGGTAAGCCAGAAAATAATTTCATCCACCTCCGCTTTGGTGCGGCCTTTCTTTTCTGCTTTCGCAATATAGTGCGGATATACACTGGCAAAAGTCATTCTGTAAACGCGGGTGTTGTTCGTATTCATCTTTTATAATCTACGCTGAATTCCTGCTCGCATTAATATTCCCAAACAGCGACCGCATCACCAGTTTTTCGTAAGCTTCGCGGTTGCCTTCGTCTTTTTGGATTTTCATCAGCGCATATTGCTGAATGCTCAACAGCGGAAGCACGATTTTCTCCCTGATCTTGACCGATTTTCTCGAAAACGGTTCCTCTTCCATCAGCATTTTGAAACCTGTAAGTTCCAGCATCATTGATTTTGAAAGTTCATATTCTTCAAAAAGGATATTCCAGAAACTTCCGAATTTCTCATTGTTTTTCATGTAATATGTGAGCGGAAAATACGATTTATTCATGCTCATCATGGAATTCAGCACCAAGGTTTTAAAGAAATCCGACCCTTTGTAAAGCGCGTGCACCTCGTCAAACCTTCCCTGTATTTTCAGTTCATTCAAAGCAAAACCAAATCCGAAAAACCCCGGAACATTCTGTTTCAGCTGGCTCCAAGAGCCTACGAACGGAATCGCACGGAGATCCTCGAACTTCAGTTCATTAGTGCCGCCTCTTTTGCTCGGGCGGCTGCCGATATTGGTTCTTCCATAATATTCCAGCGTGCTCATTTCCTGCAGATACGGCACAAACATCTGGTGGGCTTTTAAATCCGAATATTTTCTGAAACTGATTTCTGCCAGTTCCTGAATGAGATTTCTTTCCTTTTCTGTTATTTCTTTCTTTGAATTTTTGAAGACATCGTTTTCAATTCCGGCAGTTAAAAGCTGTTCGAAATTATATTTTGCCTGGTCTTTATTTCCGAAAACACTCGTAATTGTCTGTCCCTGAATCGTGATTTCTATTTTATTGTTCGCAATGGTGTTTCCCTGAGAAGCGTAGAAATCGTGGGTTTTCCCTCCTCCTCTCGCTGGCGGGCCTCCGCGTCCGTCGAAGAAAATGACTTTAATATTGTTTGCATCAGAAATTTTCGTCAGCTGCTCTTTGGTCTCATAGATTTCCCAGTTGGCTTTCAGATAGCCGCCGTCTTTGGTACCGTCGGAAAAACCAAGCATAATGGTCTGTGCGTTTCCTCGTCTTTCCAAATGTTTTCTGTAAACCGGGAGTTCATACAGTGCTTTCATTACGTTTTCACCGGCATCCAACCCTTCCATCGTTTCGAAAAGCGGAACGATATCGATGTTGATTTCCTCTTCGCTATAACCGCAAAGCCTGAACATTCCAAACACATTCAGCACATCTTTCACCTCATCAGAATTTGAAATAATATACCGGCTGAGGCCTCTTGATCCATTATTTTTCTGAATATTTCTGATATTATAAATGTTTTCAAGCGTGTCTTTGGTAATCCCTTCGAAATCGTTCGGGTCTAAAACAACATCTGTTTCCAACAGCCATTCTATTTTATTTCCGGTGGTGATATTCTGTAAATCGAGTCCGGATTTTTTGGCGATAATTTCATCGATTACGCTTTGATGAACGCGGCTGTCCTGGCGGATATCCAGTGTTGCAAAATGGGTTCCGAAGATTCTTACGCGGTCTTTGAAATCCTCCAGAAGATTTCTGAAAAGTCCGTTATGCTGCGCGGTCAGAATATGGTCCGCTTCATTTATCCTGTCTAAAATATGCTCCGTTGTGATTTTTTCTTCTTTGAAAATCGCATCGTAAAGTTCATGACTCAACTGCTCGAGAATTTCAGAAACACCGCGGAAACTCAGTCTTCTTCTAAGGTTTTTCAGGTGCTCATAATAGGATTTAAGAATTGAAATATGTAGTTCGTTAGCCACTTTCTGCGTTATTTCAGCTGTTACGAAAGGATTTCCGTCGCGGTCACCCCCGGGCCAGAATCCCAGCTGAAAAATATCGTGAGGCGGAACAAAATGATCATTCCCAAAAGAGTTTTTTATCTTTCTGTAAAGCTCCCCGATGGAATCGTAATATACATATCTGAGGTAAAAAATAATGCTCATCGCCTCATCCAGCGGCGTAGGTTTTTCTCTGTTCAGAAACGGTGTTTTACCGAGCTGCTGCAGAAGCATATCGATTTCCGTCACCGAATCTTTCATAATTGCTGATCGCAGATCGTGCAAAATGCGCTGTACAGAATTCGGGTAAAACTGAGTCGGATGCGCCGTGAAGACCACCCTTACTGCAAAATCTTTTATTTTCTTTCTCGCCGCTTCCAGCTGATGTTCCTGCAAAGCACGTTCGTGGAGTTGCAGGAGTGTTCCGGCTTCACTTTCCGAATGAAGTCCGGGAAATGCAGCGTCTTCGATACTGTCGAAAAGCACGACCTGCCTCTCGATATACTGAATGATTTTAAAAAGCAGTTCGGTTTTCTGTTCTTCAGTTTCCAGTTCGGTATGTTTACCGAAAAACTCTTCTACAATTTCTTCCGGACTTTTTCCCTGTTCGTATCCGGCTTTGCTTTCTTCATACAAAAAGGGCAGCAACATGCCGATATTGGTCATTTTATCGTAAGGCAAACTCATAAATAGTGAGTTGTAAATCTGGAACTTATTCTCGACGATCTGTCTGAATTTTTCGGCTTTCTCTTCGTTTTGCATCTAACAAATTTAATTCTTTTTAAAATTTGTTGGCCTGAATCTTTCTAAAATTAAAGAAATCAAAACAGAAATATTGTATCTTCATAATATGAAATTTCTAACCGTTCTGTTTCTTCTGGCATTCTCGTTTTTTCCGGCGCAGAAAGGATTTGAAATTTCGGACCGGAAAAAAACTGTTATCCCGTTTCAGCTGATCAATAATCTGATTTTCGTGCCGCTGAATATCAACGGAGTCGATCTTACTTTTTTATTGGATTCAGGCGTGAATGAAACCATACTTTTCAGTTTGGAAAACAAGGAAATTAACTTCAACGATATTGAAAAAATAAAATTTTCAGGACTTGGCGAAAGTAAAGATATTGAAGGCCTGAGATCGGATAATAATATTGTGAATATCGGTAAAGATTACAGGGATTACACCCATA
Organism: Flavobacteriia bacterium; assembly: GCA_015999765.1. Classification (GTDB taxonomy): domain Bacteria; phylum Bacteroidota; class Bacteroidia; order Flavobacteriales; family Weeksellaceae; genus Kaistella. The sequence goes on along the minus strand of JAECQR010000002.1, from coordinate 182,821 downwards.
CGGTTTTTATCATCTTAGATGAGAGCATTAATTTTTCTTCGCATGTCGGAATCCCGGTAAACGGAATTATCGGGTATCAGTTTTTTAAAAACCATCCCGTAGAGATCGATTATATAAGGAAAAAAATTACGGTTTTCAATGACAGCAAAACCTTTACGAACCGGAGTAAAAGATTTCAGGAATTCCCGGTCAGCATTGAAGGCAACAAGCCTTACATCACGGCAGGAGTGGAAATGACCAACCGGAAAACGGATTCTAAACTCTTAATCGATTTGGGAAACAGCGATGCCATCTGGCTGTTCCCGAAACTCATTAAAGATTTTGTTTATAACCGCCCGAATATTGATGATTATCTGGGCCAGGGTTTTAATGGCGATATTTTCGGAAAGAGAAGCCGGATCCACAGACTCTACATCGGAGACTATATTTTTGAAAAACCTTTAACAGCAATGCCTGACGAGTATTCTATACAGAATTTAAGGCTGGTTCCGGACCGTAAAGGTTCCATTGGAAGCGATATTTTGAGGCGTTTCACCGTACTGTTCGACTATCCGGAAAAACAGATATATTTCAGAAAAAACACGCGTTTCAAAGATCCTTTTCTCTTCAACAAAAGCGGTTTGGATATTCAGCACGACGGAATGACCTGGGAAAGCGATTTGGTAAGGGTTGAAACTAAAAAAAGTTACGATACTGAGGGCCCTAAAGTCTACGATGTAAAGGAAGGGTTTCAGTATAACTTCGTGCTGAAACCGAAATATTCGGTTGCCGGCTGCCGGCCGGAATCGCCGTGCTATATCGCCGGACTCAGGAAAGATGACAAAATCATCAGCATTAATAAAAAAAGGGCAGGTAATTATACGCTGCAGCAAATCAATAATTTAATGCGCGGTGACGACGGTACCAAAGTGAATTTCGTAATCGAAAGAAACAGCCAAACCTTTAAATTTCAAATAATATTAGTAGATCCAATACCGTATCAGGATGCAAATTGAAGAAACCGTAATCGACCATATCCGGGTTAGACCGAGATTTAAAATTATAACTGACATCAGCAGGGAAAATTACACCAAATTCCTTAAAAGTTTTCTGGCGTCTAAATCAGTCGAGTTCTCAGGAAACATCAATTCGGAAACCGCTGTGATCAACGTAAAAACAGATAGTGATGATTATTGGAAACCCTGTCTTTCCCTCCGTACAGAAACTGAGGAAAACAAAACGGTAATCCGCGGGGTTTTCGGACCGAGTTCGGCGGTGTGGACATTTTTCATGTTCCTCTACTTTATTTTCGGGATTCTGTGGATGGTTTTTATTACCATTTGGTTCGTGGAAAAGCAGATTAAAAGCGATGATTTCCCCTGGGCACTTTCAGCTTCAATTGTCATGCTTTTCCTATTGGCTGGAACCTATTTGGCCACAAGACTGGGACAGCAGAAAGCAAAATCTGAAATGCAGAAACTGAGGAAATTCGCAGAGCAGTCGATTTTAGAATTTAAAAAAGAAACAGAGTAAATTCTGTTTGAATTTAAGCCGCCGGTTTTTGGTCTTCCGTCGCCTTTTGAGAAAGCACCTCTTCCCTGTTTCGCTGTTCCTTCAGTATTTTATCGAGGTGAGGCTTTAAAACATCATTGATTTCGTCCAGAGAGATATCATTGGAATTCGAATCATCACTCAGATATTTCCATGGTTTTTTACCGCCCCAGTTGTAATCGCCAAAGACAATTACCGGAGTGCCGTTTGCCTTCAAAGTAGCGCCTCCTTTATTCAGAATCCAGGTATCCACCCAGTTATAGAGGAATTTCGCATCATCCATAAGAAGCCTCAGGCAGGAATGTGACGCGGGGAATCCCGGCAGATCATATTGGTGCCAGCCAATCCCCAAAGTATTATGAACGTTCACATTAAAAGGTAATTTCCATTCGCTGTCTACCGTAGATATTGCGAGTTCTTTTTTCCAGTTGGCAAACATCAGCCCGCGTTTGGTTTGTGCAGCTTTCTTTCCCATACTTGTTGGTCCCCATTTAATGAGTTTACCGTTTTCGTATAAAGCATAGGCCTGTATCGGATAAGAGAAAAACACCATTTTCTTTACGTTACTCAGCGTTTCTATTTCAGCAGGAAATGGTGAGTAAGCCATTAATGTAAGGTCGATTTTATCAGGAATTGACAGGGTATCTGCACGCCAGCTGTTTTTTGAATCAAGACGGTTGAGTGCCAGAATCGTATATTGCTCTTCTGCGCTGAACTCTTTTTTGAAAGCACGCATCGCAGAATCTTTTTTGTTTTTAGGGAAAATGATTGACCGATACATCACTTTGCTCTTTTCTTCTTCAACTTTTTTTACTGAATCGGCTTTGGCAGCAGTTATGGAATCATTTTGAGTGATGGTCTGATGGTTTTCGTTTCCGAGAAGTTGCTGCTCTTTTTTACATTGAATTAAAAAAGCAAGCGAAATGCCGAAAATCATAAGTTTGGCAAACTGTAAATTCTTCATCTTAGTCATATACATTGATCGTTAAAATGTGAACAGTTTGCAAGAACAGTACCATTGATAAAGAATTTTTCAATGTTTTATCCGGAAATTACATCCGAAATTACCGCCTATACATCTCCATGTATTTTTCGGCAGAGTTTTCCCATGAAAAATCATAGTTCATATTCGATTGTACAAGATCCGTCATGATGTCTGCCTGGTGATAAATATGTAATGCCCTGTGAATTGCATGTACCGCATCTTCTGCTGTAGCAGCACCAAAATTAAGACCGCTGCCACCGGTCGCAATATCTTCTACCGTATCCCGCAAACCTCCGGTATAACTTACAATGGGAACAGTTCCGTAACGCATCGCATACATTTGATTAAGTCCGCAGGGCTCTACCCTTGAGGGCATCAATAAAAAATCTGAAGAAGCATAAATTTTATGAGACAGATACTCTTTATACCCCAAATCCAGAGCAAAATTTGAATAATATTTGGTGAGCTCACTTAATTGGTGCTCAATGTTTTTGTCACCTGACCCAAGGATTATGATGTTGAGAGCGCCATAGGTTTCCTGAATGCTTTTCCAGATAATATCCGGAAGCAAATCCGCACCCTTTTCACCTGCAAATCTGCCGATGAATCCAAACAGGGGCAAATCGGGATCCAGCCCGTATTCCTCGCAGAGCGCAACTTTATTTTTGCGCTTGCCTGCTTCTGCTGTATCCTTTGAGAAATTATAATCCAGAAAACTGTCGGTGACAGGATCCCATACATCGCTATCAATTCCGTTGATGATTCCGTACGCTTTGGCATGTTCCTGCCGTACAAGACCTTCCAGACCGCGGAAACTCTGATAAAGTTCCTGAAGATAACCTTCCGAAACGGCGTTGAACGCGTGACAGCATTTAATCATTGCCGCCAGAGGATTTATCATACCATCCCAATCAAGAAGTCCCCACTGTTCCCCATAAAACCAGGGAAAATAGTTCAACATTTCCCACTTCATCTGTCCCTGATATTCGCCGTTGTGAATGGTGCCTATCGTTTTTACGCCTTTCAGGTAACTGAATTCAGGACAGTTTTCAATCATAAAAGGAACTAAACCCGTGTGATAATCGTGACAGTGCAAAATGTCCGGACGGATCTGCATCGCTGTTAACCAGTGAAGAACGCCGTGCTGAAAAGCGAGAAACTGCTGGCTCTCGTCCCAATAACCATAAGGATTGTCGCGGTCTAAAAGGCCGGGAATTTTCACAAGGTAAAGATCGAAACCCAGAACTTTCGATTTTTCTTTCATTACCTGAACCTGAAAAGTATGATGACTCTGGTGAATCCATCCATCGAAAACAATCTCAAATTCATGCTCGTGAACAAAAGGTTTATTGTACCACGGCATAATCACGCTGGCTTCAACTCCTTCAATTTTATTGAGGTATTTAGGCAGCGCGCCTACAACATCGCCCAGCCCGCCAACTTTTGCAACCGGGTAACATTCCAGGGAAAGATTAAAGATTTTCATAGGCGGTTATTAGACCGGAGATTTAAAATTAATGCAGCTATTTTTTAGCAGTTGATTTTGGTGTGTTTATCGTCTGAACCGATTTTTTCTGTTTTAAAACCACACCGGCAAGAGGTGGTAACTTCAGGATGATGGCGTTCGGGCGGTACATCCATTCATCATCTTCTTCATCAACAATCTCAGCTTTTACACCGCTGCCGCCATATTTTTCGTCATCTGAATTAAGGATTACCTCCCAGTTGGTACCCTCGTTAACACCAATTTTATAATCGAACACCCTTGGCGTGAGATTCAACACCGTCATGGTTACATCATTATCCTCTTTCCCTTTTCTGAGATAAATAAAGATTGAATTATCATCATCATTGGCTTCAACCCATTCAAAACCTTCAGGTTTAAACTGATTTTCATAGAGTGACGTTTCTTTGGTATAAACGGAATTAAGGTCTTTAACATATTCCTGTAACCCTTTGTGAACGGGGTACTGCAGCAAATGCCAGTCGAGACTCTGTTTGAAATTCCATTCGCCAGTCTGGCCAAATTCATTTCCCATAAACAGCAATTTGCCGCCCGGATGAGTGTACATATAGGTGTATAATGCCCGCAGATTCGCAAATTTCTGCCATTCGTCTCCAGGCATTTTATAGATTAAACTCGATTTACCGTGCACAACCTCATCATGCGAAAGCGGCATCATATAATTTTCATTATACATGTACATCGAGGCGAACGTAATTTTATTATGCTGGTATTTTCTGCTGAGAGGATCTTCTTTGAAATATTTAAGCGTATCGTGCATCCAGCCCATCATCCATTTCATTCCGAAACCGATTCCGCCATCACGAACTGGTTTTGTGAGCATGGGAAAGTCTGAACTCTCTTCCGCAATCGTCATAATATCAGGAAATTCTTTATACACTGCGGTGTTAAACTCCTGCAGAAACTGTTTGGCTTCCAGATTTACATTTCCGCCTTCAATATTGGGCTCCCATTCGCCTTCGTTTCTGGCATAATCCAGATGAAGCATGGAGGTTACCGCATCTACCCGCAGTCCGTCTGCATGATACCTGTCCAGCCAGAACATGGCGTTGGAAATGAGAAAAGATTTTACTTCAGGTCTGCCGTAATTGAAAATATGTGACTTCCATTCGGGATGGAAACCTTTTCTTGGGTCTTCGTGTTCATAAAGATAAGTTCCGTCGAAAAAATGAAGTCCGTTGGCATCGCCCGGAAAATGGGACGGAACCCAATCAAGAATAACTCCAATTTGGTTTTTGTGAAGTTCGTCAATCAGAAACATAAGATCCTGTGGTGAACCAAAACGCGATGTGGCGGCGAAAAATCCGGTCACCTGATAACCCCAGCTCGGATCGTAAGGATACTCCATCACAGGCATAAATTCAACATGGGTGAAATTCATTTGCTTTAAATACGGAACAAGCCGCTCAGCAATTTCACGGTAATTAAAAAACCGGTTTGGATCATCAACCCCGCGCATCCACGAACCTAAGTGCATTTCGTAAACCGAAAGTGGCGCTTCAAGATTGTTTTTTTTCCAGCGGCTGGCCATCCAGTTTTTGTCGGTCCACTCGTACCAGGTTGTAGAAATTACAGAGCTAGCCTGTGCATTCTGTTCCCAGCTCAAAGCAAAAGGATCGCCTTTTTCCAGAAGAACACCGGTATTAGAACGGATGGCGTATTTATAGAGATTTCCCCAATTCAAACCGGGAATAAAACCTTCCCAAATTCCCGATTCGTCCCATCTGGGCAGGAGTTTATGACTTTCTGAATGCCAGTTGTTAAAGTTCCCGATCACTGAGACTTCCTTCGCGAAGGGTGCCCAGACTGCAAAGTAAACGCCTTTCCGGCCCTCGACTTCAACACTGTGAGACCCAAATTTCCCGTAAAGTTTATAGTGTTTTCCTTCGCGGAAAAGGTAAATATCGTGGTCTGTAAACAACGAGTGAGGAAGAACTTTTTCCATGGTTTCCGGATTTATAGTTTTTGTAGGAATTCAGTGAGATGCAATGACCCCTTTAATCCATCAAATATATCCAAAATTTAGATAAAAAGCGGAGCGAATCTGTTAAAACAGAAATAAATACCGATGAAATTTTATTTTTTAGCAACTGAACTCAACATTAAAATAAATTCCACCTCAAATTCCAAAAAAATTGAAATACAAAGTGGAAATAACTTTTAAATATTGACATTAATTTTCGGCTGCCTTGGGAACTTTAACTGCAAGTTCGTAAAGATTACCGCGCATAAGGAATTTAATTCTTTCTCTGGTGGTTACGGTGTTTACTTCGCCATCGCGCAGTACAATAATCCGGTCTCCGGTTGCTATATTCTGGTCTGCAAGCCAGTCTTCGGGAGCGATATCATTTTCGATTACTTTCATTTCTTCCAGAATTTCTTCTGCCATTTCCTGGAATCCCTCATCATAAGAATACAGTACCTTATATTCCGGATCCAGACCTACTTTAAAAGTTTTCTTTTCGGCAATAAGATTTCCGTCCGTATTGGGCATTGGATTGTCGGATCCGTCGGTAAATCCAACTTCTATCAGTTCTCCGCTGTGTTTTGCCGCATAATCCAGAATATCCTGATAGGTTTCGAAATTGGTGACTACGGTATACTCCTCATATTCGTAGCGCTGAAGTCTCTCGTTCTTGTCCATAATGGTTTATATTTTAATGTTTAGTATTATTTTTTTCAGGAATATCTTCTTTTACCTCGTGCCATTCGTTATCTTTAAGTTTGGCTTCAATTTTTTCGACTTTCAGACTCTGGCGCAGATAAGCAAACAGACTCATATATACGTTGGCAATAAAAACGACCGCAAAAAAAGAAATCAGATAGCCCCGCCAGTCATCAAACAGAAGTCTGTATTCCGTCACGATGAGAAAGAATGCAGTGATATAATGACTGAAACAGTATTCACACGTAAACAGATAAAAAAATTTTTTTTCATACAGTTTCTTACATTCCTGTGATTTTCGCACGCAATATTCTCTGGGCTCCCGGAAAATTTCCTCATGAGTCACCGTCCACGCAATGCACGCCACCGGAACTGCAATAATAAATAGCCAGATAAGCTGCTCGTAAAGAAAATCCATGTTTAAGTTTTATCTTGAAATTCAAAAGTGATGCCACACAAATTTGTGGTGCTGAATTTGTATATTTGAGAGAAATACGCTCTATTTATGTCTAAAGAATGCTGTACCACAGGTGAAAATGCAAAGCCCGTTTCTAAAATTCAACAACATGATGAACACGGTCACGAAGGTCACCGCCATTCACATGACAATACAGATCAAACGGTTTTCCAACTTTTTCTTCCCGCTGCGGTCTCTTTTATTCTTCTTGTAATGGGGATCGCTTTTGACTATTGGCTGAAACCGGATTGGTTTAAAGATTGGCTGCGCATCATTTTCTATCTGGGCGCTTATGTTCCTGTAGGATTACCTGTAATTAAAGAAGCTTTTTTAAGTATAAAACATGGAGATTTCTTTTCCGAATTTTTGCTCATGACCATTGCCACCGCAGGTGCTTTTGCCATTGGCGAATATCCTGAAGGGGTGGCAGTGATGCTTTTTTATTCCGTAGGCGAAGTTTTTCAGACTTTAGCGGTGCAGAAAGCCAAACTCAATATCAAAACATTACTCGACCAGCGGCCTGATGAAGTGACGGTTATAGAAAATAACATCCCCAAAATCATTAAAGCCAAAGACGCCACAATGGGCCAGATTATTCAGCTGAAGGCCGGTGAAAAGCTGGCATTGGACGGCAAATTAATCTCGGATAACGCGTCATTCAACACCGCTGCTTTAACCGGTGAAAGCAAACCCGATAACAGGAAAGCCGGGGACATTGTTTTGGCAGGGATGATTAACATCAACACGCTGTCACTTGTAAAAATCAATACAGCTTACGAAGATTCCAAACTCTCGCGCATTCTTGAAATGGTCCAGAATGCCAGTTCACAGAAAGCCCCGACCGAACTTTTCATCCGCAAATTTGCCAAAATATATACGCCGATTGTCGTAGTTTTTGCGGTCGCAATATGCCTGCTACCCTACTTTTTTGTGGAAGATTATGAGTTCCGCGGCTGGCTTTACCGCGCACTGGTATTTCTGGTGATTTCATGTCCATGCGCTTTGGTAATTTCTATTCCGCTGGGTTATTTTGGTGGAATTGGTGCCGCAAGCCGCAACGGTATTCTCGTCAAAGGCAGCAACTTTCTTGATATTCTTGCCAGCGTAAAAAATGTGGTGATGGATAAAACCGGAACGATGACTGAAGGCGTTTTCAAAGTGCAGCAGGTTTCTATTGAATCAAATTTTAACAAAGAGGAAATTGTGCACGCATTAAATATTCTGGAAAGCAAATCCATCCATCCGATTGCTACTGCAATTCATGATTATGCAGGTGACGTGGACCATTCTGTACAGATTAATGATTTCGAAGAGATCGCCGGACACGGACTTAAAGGCACAATAGACGGGAAAGAATATCTCGCAGGAAACTTTAAGTTGATGGATAAATTCAGCATCAGTCACAACATCAACCATTCAGAAGTTGCGGATACCTTAATTGCAGTCGCTGTTGACCGAAAGTTCGCAGGTTACGTAACCATTTCAGACCAGATCAAAGAGGATTCTGTAGCTGCGGTTTCCGCACTCAAAAAACTTGGTGTAACAGTTACCATGCTGAGCGGCGACAAACAGGCGGTGGTAAATGAAGTTGCTGAAAAAATCGGCATTACCGGCGCTTTTGGAGACTTACTGCCCGAAGACAAAGTGAATAAAGTAAAAGAGATAAAAGCACTAAATGAAAGTGTCGCCTTTATTGGCGATGGTGTGAATGATGCACCGGTTATTGCATTGAGCGACGTCGGCATCGCGATGGGCGGTTTGGGCAGCGATGCAACTATAGAAACTGCGGATGTCGTGATACAGGACGACAGGCCTTCTAAAATCCCCATGGCAATAAAAATTGGCAAAGAAACCAGAAAAATTGTCTGGCAGAATATTACACTGGCTTTCGGCGTGAAAGCTGTAGTTTTGATTTTAGGCGCAGGAGGTTTGGCGACGATGTGGGAAGCAGTTTTCGCTGATGTTGGCGTAGCCCTTTTAGCAATCCTGAATGCCGTGCGCATTCAGCATATGGATTTCACTAAAAAATAATTGCTAAATCTTTCTGCTTTATCTGATCTTCATCTGTAAGTTGGGCAGTTTCGCGGTTCACAAAAATTCCTTATTTTTAGACGAAATTTCGAAAACTGATTTCAATCCTCAGATATAATAATAGATTTATGATAAACAAGAAAAATATATTGCTTGCGGCGGTTATATTTCCTGCAGTTATGGCCTTTGGCCAGCAATATGGCGGAATGTGGATTCCTACGGAACTTAATGAAAAAGAAATGAAGGCAATGGGAATGAAGATTTCTGCCAAACAAATTTTCGATCCTGCGAAACCTTCCATCAAAGATGCAGTGGTGCAGTTCGACGGAGGCTGTACCGCAGAAATTATTTCTCCGAAAGGACTTCTTCTTACCAACCACCATTGCGGTTATGACAATATCCAGTCGCACTCTACCGTAGAAAATGATTTACTCGCTGACGGTTTCTGGGCAAAAAACATGGGCGAAGAACTTCCGAATCCCGGAGTAACGGTAGATTTTGTTCTCGACATTAAAGACGTTACCGGACAAATTCTCGGCAATACCACAAATCAGGATGCCAAACAGGCCGAACAGGTTATTAAAAACAATATTGATGTCGTTTCGAAATCATTTAAAACCGAACCTCACCAGAAAGTGGTCATCCGACCGATGTATTACGGCAACAAGTATTACGCTTACATTATTGAAACCTTTAAAGACATCCGTATGGTTGGCGCGCCCCCAAGCTCTATCGGAAAATTCGGTTCAGATACCGATAACTGGGTGTTTCCAAGGCATACCGGAGATTTTGCGATGTTCAGAATTTATGCTGACAAAAACAACAAACCTGCTGAATACAGTAAAGATAATGTTCCGTACAAGCCTAAACATTTCCTCCCGGTTTCTATAAAAGATAAAAAAGAAGGTGACTTTACTTTTGTATTTGGTTTCCCCGGCAGAACTACTGAATATTTACCGTCGATTGCGGTAGAAAAAATCCGTACAGAAATTGATCCTGCGATGATTGATGTCCGCGACGTTGCCCTGAAAACGCTCGACGAGAAAATGCGTACAGATCAGGCAACCAAAATTAAATACGCTTCCAAATTTGCCAGCGTTGCCAATTACTGGAAAAAATGGAAAGGTGAAGTTGAAGGCCTTACAAAATCTGACGCAGTAGGTAAAAAACAGCGCTACGAGCAGTCGCTGATGGCGAAAAACCCGCAGGTGAAAACCACGCTGGATGAGTTCAACCGACTCTACACCGAACAGGCTCCGTATGCGCTGAGCAGAGCGTACTATTCTGAAGTCATCAGAAATGCAGAAACCCTTTCCTTGGCCAACAACTATTTCAGCTTTGCAAACGCAGTGGAAGGCGGAAAAATGGATGCTAAAACGCTCGAAAACTTTAAGAACAGACTTGCAGAAATCTACAAAAATTATGATCCCGAACTGGACGCTAAAGTAACGGCAAAAGTTTTGGCGCTTTATGCAAACCGCGTAAAACCTGAATTTTTACCTGCAGGTTTCGACCAGTACAAAGATGTGAACAGAAACCTTCAGACCATCGAGGAACTTTCAAAAAATTCGGTAATCACAGGACGCGGAACTTTGAATGGTGCGACTGCATATTCCGGACTTGATAAAGTTTTTGCTGACCCTAATGCTTTGGTTCAGAACCTAAAAAATGATCCTTTGATGAAACTTTTCACCTCCATGAGAGAAACTTACCTCGGTAAAACCGATGGCAAATACGCAGAGTATCAGAAACAGATTGATGTGCTTCAGAAAATATACATGGCACAGCAAATGGAAACTGACAAAGACCGCACCTTCTATCCAGACGCGAACTCTACCCTGCGGGTAACATACGGTGAAGTGAAAGGATCTAACCCGAAAGACGCGCTCTATTATGGTTACCAAACGCATTTAGCAGGTGTGATGGAAAAATATATTCCGGGGGACTACGAATTTGACGTTCCAAAAAAACTCATCGATTTATACAATAAAAAAGATTACGGAATCTATAAAAACAGCACCGGTGATGTTCCTGTAAACTTTACAGCAACCAACCACACCACTGGCGGAAACTCCGGAAGTCCGGCTTTGGATGCGAACGGAAACCTGATCGGCCTGAACTTCGACAGACAGTGGGAAGGCACAATGAGCGACATCAATTTCGATCCACGTTTCAGCAGGAATATCATGGTGGACACGAAATACATCCTGTTTATCGTAGATAAATACGCCGATGCAAAATGGCTGCTTAACGAGATGAAAATTGTGAAGTAATAATTCCGGTGAGAAAAACTCACTTAAATAATTCCCGTATAAATTCGCGGGAATTTTTTTTAGGTGTTTATTTAATATTACAAACCTTAATGATAACCAAATAAAAACTCCGGACTGATTTCCGGAGTTTGCGTTTTCATGGTTATTGTAGTGAAAATTTAGTTTGATAGAATGAATGAACGTGTTATGTTTTGCATTGCAAATATCTTACTTTTTTATAATTATCACAAGCGTGAATTCACCCATTTTGTCTACTTATTTTCTGCCACTCCAGTGCTAAGATGATTAAACAAAAAAGGTGAAACCGAAGTTTCACCTTTAATATTCCAGATAAACAATTAATAGCCGAAAATCTCTTCGAGACTTACTTCGGTAAAAGTTCCCATTTTAGACATTGCAGCCATATCGAGATTCTCTTTCTTACCGATGATCGCGGTGTTATATTTCAAAGGTTTTACTTCGGCATTATAAAAATGAGTAACGTCAGCTAAAGTAAGTTTTTCGATCTCCGCATAAATATCCTTTCTTAAATCATAATCGATTCCCAATTTTTTAAGATTCAACTGATTAAAGAAGATATTGGTTCTGTTAATTCTTCCTGAAGCAATCTGTTTCAACGCCGCATTTCTGGCATTTTCAAACTGTGCAGGAACCTGCGGAAGGTTGGCCATCAATTCATCCATTGCATTTACCGCCTGCGGAAGCTTGTTTGCCTGAGTTCCGATATACGTTGTAACGTAATCCGGACGGTTCAGTTCGCTGTTGTTGGCGTAAGAAACGTAAGCAGAATAAGCTAAACTCTTACTCTCACGGATTTCCTGGAAGACAATGGAAGACAATCCGCGCCCGAAATACTCATTAAAAACATTGATTTTACCGAAGTTTTTCAGGTTTACGGGTTTACCTTTCGCTACCTTACTCATTTCGGTTTGCACCATATCATAGTTGGTAAAGAATACTTTTCCTTCAGTATCCGGCTCAGGATAGATGTTCTTCGCCGGAACCTTTACGGTTTCGTTATCGACAAAGGTCTTAGCATACTTTTTAAATTTACTGAAATCATTTCCATAGAAAAAGATTTCATAAGGCATTGCCAGTAAATCTTTAATTTTTCCGGTCATTTCCTCAGATTTAATGGCTTTCAGTCTTTCTTCAGAAACTACATCCGTGAAACGGGAAACTTTTCCGAATTTGGCGTAATTTGAAAGCGCTGCCATAATTCTGCCTTTATCTTTTTTGGCAACTTCGCGGCTTTCCAGAATGGTTTTCACATTCTCGTTGTACACATTCTGATCCGGCTTTGCGTTCTGCATCCAGTTTTTCAGCAATTCAATACCTTTTGGCATATTTTCTTCCAGACCGCTCAGCGAAATGATCATCTGATCCGGCGCGGTACGGAAATCATGTGAAATCCCCAGTTTAAAGAATTCTTTCTTCAAAGCTTCTGCGGAAAGTTTGTCGGTTCCAAGATACTGTAGAACCTGTGCCGCTAAACTCAACTCTTTGTCATGATCGCTTCCGAAGGGGAAAATAAAGTAAGTTTGGGCTACATCATTGTATTTATTCTCCACGAAACTTGCTTTTTTACCTTCGATTTTATTGGTTTTAATGGCCTTAGCAAAATCAACAAATTCGGGTTTAATTTCAGAAGATTTTTCGTTCAGAATAGTTTTCAGGAAAGGCGACTGTGCTTCTTTGTTAAGTTTGATCGGCGTAATTCCAGGGTTTTCAACACGGACTAATTTATCATTTACCCCTTTTTCTTTTTTGATAATTACATAATTGTCTTTGAAAAATTCGTTGGCAAATTTCACTACATCAGCTTTCGTGATTTTTTCGTACTCAGCAATTTCGCTAAGTTCCTTTTCCCATTCCTGGTTGTTAATGTAGGCTCCGTACAATGCGGTAGCCAATCCGTCAGCAGTTTCAAAACTTTTCATGCGCTGGATCTTCATATCATTGATAATCGCAGGAATCAGCCACTCCTGAAACTCCCCTTTTTTCACCAGTTCAATCTGGCTGAGAAGCAGCTGTTTTGCCTGGTCTAAAGTCTGATCATTTTTCGGCACAATTACCATTGAAAAGTTCCCGTACATTTTGAAGGGAGAATCGTACGCCATTGCTCTCAGTGCCTTTTGGCTCTGGTTGATATTGATATCAATAAGTCCGGTTTCGCCGGAATTTGACAGAAGATTTGCCACAATTTCAGCAAGTCTTGCATCTTGCGTTCCGTACGAATCTGTTCTCCAGGCTAACTGAAGACGCGGTGCAGAAGGACTTTTCACTGTTCTTTCAACAATTTTAGACATAGGTTCTTCGGTCACCATTTTTTTCATCGGCAGTTCTTTGTACTCGAAACTTCCGAAATACTGATCTACAAGTTTGATGGTTTTGTCGAAATCCAGATCCCCTACCAGAACCATCGCATAATTGTTCGGTACATAATAAGTATTGAAATACTTATGAATGGCAAGCATCGAAGGATTTTTCAGGTGTTCAGATTTTCCGATGGTGGTTTGCTGACCGTTCGGATGTTTCGGGAACAGCGCATCCATCAGTTCATAATTCACCAAACGCGAATCGTTATCCTGAGAACGGTTATATTCTTCGTACACCGCTTCCAGTTCGGTATGGAAAAGTCTCAGAACCAGTTCAGAGAATCTTTCTTTTTCAACCTTCAGCCATTTTTCGAGCTCATTGTTCGGAATATTATTTTTATAAACAGTCTCGTCTAACCACGTGTGTGCATTGGTTCCCGACGCGCCCAATGACGAAATTGCTTTATCGTATTCGTTTGCGATGGCGTATTTGCTGGCTTCCTGAGAAACTTCATCAATTTTTTTATACAGTTCTTTCTTCTTTTCAGGATCCTGTTCTGCTTTATGCTGTTCGTACAGGCGGGAAATTTCATTTAAAAGAGGTTTTTCCTTCGCCCAGTCCGCGGATGCTAATTTTGAGGTTCCCTTGAACATCATGTGCTCCAGGTAATGAGCAAGTCCGGTATTATCTGAAGGATCATTGTTACTTCCGGTTCTCACAGGAATATAGGTCTGGATTTTCGGTGCATCGAAGTTCTGAGCGAGATAAACCTTCAGACCGTTTTTTAAAGTGTAAATTCTAACGCCGTTTTTGTCATTCACCACGGTTTCGTAAGTATAACCAGCTTTATCGGTAATTTTTTTTGTTTCAAATTTTTGTGCAGTCGTCATTGTTAGCGCTCCTATTATAGTTAACGTTGTGAGAATTTTCTTCATTCTGAATTTTTGATTAAACGTAATTGATGTGGGGAATTAAATATTAATTTTAAAGATGGTGAGGCTTAAGCATATTGGCAGGATCGAGGATTTCATCCAGTTTTTCCTGTGAAAGAATGCCTCTTTCCAGAACCAGATTATATACGCTTTTACCGGTTTCCAGTGCTTCTTTTGCGATTTCTGTGGAAACCTTATAGCCAATGTAAGGATTCAAAGCAGTAACGATCCCGATGCTGTGTTTTACCATATTCAGGCAGACTTCCTTATTGGCTGTGATTCCGGTGATGCATTTCTCTCTTAATGTATCGAGCGCATTTCCAAGAAAGTTAATACTTTCCATAATTGAGTGAGAAAGCACAGGTTCCATTACATTCAGTTGTAACTGTCCGGCTTCTGCTGCGAAAGTTACGGTTAGATCATTGCCAATTACTTTATAGCAAACCTGATTCACAACCTCTGGAATTACAGGATTCACTTTACCTGGCATTATGGAAGATCCCGGCTGCATCGGCGGAAGATTAATCTCGAATAAACCTGCCCGCGGACCGGAAGAAAGCAGTCTTAAATCATTACAGATTTTGGAAAGCTTGACTGCCAAACGCTTCATAGCAGATGAATAAATGACATAAGATCCCGTATCAGGCGTAGCTTCTACCAAATTCGGTGCAGAAACAATCGGGTAGCCGGAAATCATCGCCAGATTTTTAGCACACAAATTGGCATAACCCATTGGTGCATTAAGCCCGGTACCGATTGCGGTAGCGCCCATATTGATTTCAACAAAAAGATTAGCGTTACCGTTGAGTTTGGAAATATCTTCTTCCAGAGTAGCTGCAAAAGCTTCAAATTCCTGACCCAATGTCATGGGAACTGCGTCCTGAAGCTGGGTACGCCCCATTTTGATCACATCGTGAAACTCTTTTCCTTTCTCGCGAAAAGCTGCAATTGTTTTTTTTAGTTTTTCAACCAAGTCGTGATTCATATGCAGAAGCGCCATTTTAAGCGCTGTAGGATATGCATCGTTTGTCGACTGGGATAAGTTAATATGATCGTTAGGCGAACAGAATTGGTAATCGCCTTTTTCCTTCCCTAATTTTTCCAGAACACGGTTTGCAATCACCTCATTGGCATTCATATTCACTGAGGTTCCGGCACCGCCCTGTATCATATCGATCGGGAACTGGTCATGTAATTCTCCCGCCATCAGTTCATCACAGGTTTGGGCGATTTTCAGATACAGATCCCCTTCAAGCAGACCCAGTTCATAATTGGTCTTGGCAGCCGCTTTTTTTACGATTGCCAAAGCTTTAATGAAATGTGGATATGAGGAAAGGTATTGTCCGGAAATTTTAAAATTCTCAATTGCTCTTTGGGTCTGTACGCCATAATAAGCGTTCGCAGGAACCTGTAAAGTTCCCAGCAGATCGCTTTCATTTCTATAATTTTCCATAAAAATAATTTGGTGAAAAGATAAGATTAATTGTTCGATTTCAGGGAAAGGAATTGCTTTTTCCCTAATAAAAAACAGGCAGTAATGCACTGCCCGTACTTATATAAGTGAATCTCAATCAGGTAAATTAATCCCGGAAGAAACTTCTTTAATAAACTGTTTTGGGATTTATAATTTTGGGCTTCTATTTATTAGGATATTTCACATTCAAAGCCTGCAGAATTGCCCAGGTTTCAGCATCCATCACGCCGTCATACTTGTCCGGACGGAAATGAAACTGGAAAGCTTCAACAGTCTTTTTAGTAGCGTCATCATAAGTTCCCGAAGGCTCCAAACCGTAACCAAGCGTTTTCAGTGCGGCCTGGTATTTATAAATAAACTGCGCGGTAGTCATCTCAGGGGCGTATGTTTCAGGGATAATCTGATCATAGAAGCCTTGTTTTGTAGCTTCGTCATACCACATTCCGATTTGGTAGTCATCATAAAGTTTTTTCCACGGGAATTTAGGTCCCGGATCCGATTTTCTGGTAGGTGCAATGTCGGAATGCGCTAAAATATTGGTGGCCGGAATCATATAGCGATCAGCGATATCCTTAACCAGGGCGGCAACTTTCTTCATCTGGTGATTATCAAACTCCGGGAAAACACGCTGTCCTGAGGCATCAGCTACATAGCCGGGATTCACAATCTCGATTCCTATGGAAGTATCGTTAAGCATTTTATCATTTCTCCACGCACTGATTCCGGCGTGATAGGATCTTTTATTCTCATCCACGAGCTGGTAGATGTCCCGGTCCCCCAGATTATTTACAAGATAATGTGCACTCACCGACTGTTGAGTAAGAACAGTCACAGATTTGTCGTCATCCAAAGCAGTATAATGTAAGATGATATATTTCTGACGGAAATTCTGGGCTACGGCAGGGAAGAAAGTTTTTACCACTTTGTACCCCTGCGGCTTTGCTGAAACAATAGAACCATAGCTTATGGTATTGTCATTTTTAGAAACATCACCAATATTCACTCTGAAAAACTCATGATTGTCTTCTTGTGAAATCTGCTGTTTTGGGAGGCTCGGGGTTGTCGGTTTAGCAGGCTGGGTCACCTTTGACAACGGAGTTTTAGGTTTTGTGGAATTTTTTTTCGCTGGTTGCTGAGAAGCGCACGAGGCTAAAGCAATACTTAATGATATGAGATATAATGAATTACGCATTTCGGTTTAATTTTTTAAAATTTATCTTTCAAAAATACAAAAAAAATTAAGCAAAAAGTTTTGGTTAATACCGAAAACTATTCTATATTTGCACTCGCAATTACAGAACAGAAGCTCTTATAAATATTGCACTGGAGAGTTGCCTGAGTGGCCGAAAGGACTTGTTTGCTAAACAAGCGTACGGGAAACTGTACCAAGGGTTCGAATCCCTTACTCTCCGCAACTCCACAAAAATTATTCGGGGCGTAGCGTAGTCCGGTCATCGCGCCTGGTTTGGGACCAGGAGGTCGCAGGTTCGAATCCTGCCGCCCCGACTTTTTAAAAAATTCCTTCGGGAATTTTTACATTTATTACCCTATTAGGGTGCGTAGCTCAGCTGGATAGAGCATCTGCCTTCTAAGCAGACGGTCCCAGGTTCGAATCCTGGCGCGCTCACAAAACAACCTTACAATTTCTGTAAGGTTTTTTTGTTTCCTGTATTTTCTTTCTTGCGGACACAAAACTTCCAGCAAAGAACTTTTTAATCACTCCGGTTTGCGTTTCATTCCTTAAATTTGCAGTCAACTCAAAAAAAATCATGTCACTTCAAATCATTAATCTAAGCAAGAAATTCGGCGAGCAAACCGCATTAAACGATATTAATCTTGAAATCGGAAACAGCGAGATTATCGGACTTCTGGGACCTAACGGGGCAGGGAAATCAACCTTAATGAAATCGATTGTTGGCGCGCTGAAAATTGATGAGGGCCAAATCCTCTTTAATGGAAAAGACATCGTTGAAAACGCAATTGAGGTTAAGAAAAACATGGGTTTTCTGCCGGAAAACAACCCACTCTACCCCGAGATGTATGTAAGGGAATATTTAAGTTTTGTTGCCGACCTTCATAAAATTTCAAAAAAAAGGATTGATGAAGTGATTGAACTGGTAGGAATCGCTCCGGAGAAAGCGAAGAAAATTTCTCAACTGTCCAAAGGATATAAACAGCGTGTCGGATTGGCGCAGGCAATTCTGCATTCGCCGGCTCTTCTGATTCTGGATGAACCTACGAACGGCCTTGATCCAAACCAAATCATCGAAATCAGAAATGTCATCAAAGAAATTGGCAAAGAAAAAACCGTAATCCTGTCCACTCACATTATGCAGGAAGTCGAGGCGCTCTGTTCAAGAGTAATTCTCATTCATCAGGGCAATGTGATACAGGATTCGCCAATCAGTGAATTTAAGGGCAAATACGGGAGCCTGGAAGAAGCTTTCACAAGCTACACCAACTAAAAAAAATCCCGCAGCCTATCAGCTGCGGGATTCTTTATATCAAATCGTTTTTCTAGATCTTTTCAAGATTATCAGAAAGGGAATTAATGAAATTCTGAAGCGGCTTCTCAACCATCATTTTGATGAAAGGATTAAATTTTCCTTCAAAAAACAACTGAACTTCAGTTTGATTTTCATTCAATGCATTCATTGCGCCTTTCAGTTCAAAATCAAGACTCGAGCTTGCTGATTTAAGCACCACAGCCTTGTCACTAACTTCTTCAATTTTCAAAGCAATTTCCGGCATTCCTTTTAAACCGAATTTAAACCCATTATCACGAACTTCGAAATTCTGCAGTGAATCGGGCATGAGGTTTTTATAATCTTCGGGTTTATTCAGCATCTCAACAAGCGTATTTACCGATTTATTTACCACTATTTTGCGTCCTTCTAAATTCATTTTTATATTTTTGTAAGATTAAAACGTTGCAAATGTATAAAGTTTTTGTGAATGAAAAAAAATTAACTTTAAGTAAATATCCTGAAGACATGGAGAAAAAGCTTAGGTTTGAAGGATTTGCAACCCTGGAAATTGCCGTGGACCTCCTAGAGAATACCTCTTGCCCCGAACTTAATGTATATGGAGAAGATCTGGAGGAAGTGTGGGAAGATTTCACCCATATGTTTAAAGTAATTGAAGCTGCAGGCGGTGTAGTGAGCAACAAAGACGGCGAGGTTTTATTTATTCACAGAATCGGTAGATGGGACTTACCAAAAGGTAAAATTGAGAAAGGCGAATCACTGGAACAGGCAGCCCTGCGGGAAATTGAAGAAGAAACAGGCTTGAAGGAATTAATTCTTGAGGAATTCCTGAACAATACATTTCATATCTACACGGAACGCAATGGCGAGAAAATCCTGAAAACCACCTATTGGTTTAAGATGAATTATGTAGGGAACGAAACGCCAAAACCGCAGACGGAAGAAGGAATTACTGCAGTTTCATGGAAAAACAGAGATACGATAATGGATGAAGTGTTCCCCAAAACCTTCAACAATATCAAATTAATCCTGAATGATTACTGGGAACTTCACTAAACGATAAAATCCAGAATTTTCTCTAAAGCGATCCCGCGGGATGCTTTTAGCAGAATATTTTTAGACTGAATTTTATTTTTTTCCAGTGCCTGAGAAAGTTCCTGTGATGTTTCATAAGACTGCCCATGGACATTAACCTTCTTGAAGTGCTTTCCTACAGTGATGATTTCATTAAAATTAAGGGATTTCGCCAACGCTAAAATTTCACGGTGTTCTTTTTCTGATTCGTCACCCAATTCGAGCATATCACCTATAATAATGGTTTTAGAGCCTTCGAACGCGCTGAAATTTTTCAAAGATTCTGTCATCGAACTCGGATTCGCGTTATAAGTATCCAACACAAAAGTTTTACCGCCCCGTTCCATAATCTGGGACCGCATGTTGGTCGGGGTATAATTTTCGATGGCATCTTTGATCTGAGCGAAATCTACCCCGAAGTGAAATCCTAAACTCGCAGCCGCACATAAATTGGTGAAATTATAATTTCCGGTAAGTTTCGACTGCGCAGTTTCTTCATTGAAACTTAAACCAACGAAATTATCATTTGAAAATTCAGAAAAATGATAATCCGAATCGCTGTTTCCAAAAGTCATTCGAGGAGAATAACCTTTGGTCTTTTCTACCTGCAGCGGATCATTCTCATTGACTAAAATGGTTTGGCCGGCAGATTTCAGATAATCATAGAGCTCAGATTTACCTTTGATTACCCCTGCAAAACCGCCGAAGCCTTCAAGATGAGCTTTCCCGAAGTTGGTGATATAACCGTAATTCGGTTGGGCAATTTTGCAAAGCAGTTCAATTTCTTTCTGATGGTTTGCACCCATTTCAACAACAGCTAATTGGTGTTCTGGCTTAATGGAAAGCAAAGTAAGCGGAACTCCGATGTGATTATTGAGATTACCAAAAGTATATTGGACATTGTATTTCTGAGATAAAACGGCGTGAATAATCTCTTTCGTCGTGGTTTTTCCGTTGCTTCCCGTCAGGGCAATTATGGGAATCTTCACTTCATTACGGTGATAAGAAGCCAGTTCCTGTAAAAAATGCAGTGTAGAGGGTACGTAGAAAATATTACTATCAATATTTTCAAAAGTTCTGTCTTCAACAATAGCAGCCAAAGCTCCTTTATGTATTGCTTCTTCCGCGGAAACAGCGGCATTGAAATTTTCGCCCGAGAAGGCAAAAAAGATATCGTTTTCCCCAACGGTTCTGCTGTCGATGGTTATTTTATTGGCCTTTAAAAAAAGTGGATAGAAAGAGGCTGCATTCATTTTTCAAAAATAAAGAATCCTTCTGCAATTACAGAAGGATTCTTTTAAATATTTTAAGATAATTACCTTTTTGTTCTGCCTTTTCCGCTGGACTTGGCATCCTGTGCAACACGGAAACCAACCCAACCGTAAGCTTTTGCTTCGTCGCGGAATCTTCTCTGACCCGGATCAAGCCAATAAGCTCCGTCAAGCCATGATCCACCTTTTACTACTCTAACTTCGTTGGAAATTCTGGTTGTTCTTGAAAGTGGGTCTTTCTGTAAAACAACTCTGCCTCTTTCGTCTACGATAAATCTTTTCTGTTTAGAGTTGTACATGTTGTAACCTGCTGTAGTACTGTCTTCGCCTCTACCATAACCTGCATCGAGTGATGACTGGAAGTCTCCGTCTCTGAAGTTTCTGTTATCGGCAACCACTTCTCTTTCGTATTGTCCCGGAAGTCCTTTGTACACCAATCTTCCGTCTGCAAGAGTGTCATACTTCGCGGTTTCAATTTTCTTGAAAGTTCCGTCTTCATTTTTCACCACTTCCTGCGCAACATTTCCTCTGTAATAGTTGAAATCACTTGCTTCTTCATCAATAATAGGTCTGTAAACATCGGCAGTCCACTCAGCAACGTTACCGAACATTCCGTAGATTCCCAAGTTGTTGGAAGGATATTGTTTTACGTCAGCAGTTGTTGGTGCACCATCGTTTTTCCAACCTGCAACACCTGAATAATCACCTTTACCCTGCTTGAAATTCTCCAGGTACATTCCTCTGTCTCTACCTTTTTTGCCTTTCAGCTTCTGAATTTCGGGCTCTTTGTTCGTGTAAAGATTATACTCCCGTTCTTTCTGCATTCCCAGTGCTGCAAATTCCCATTCAACTTCTGTAGGAAGTCTGAATTTCTGAACAACGCCTGCTGTTGCATTACGGTTTGCTGCAAGAATTCTTTCATTAGATGTTTTAATACCTGATTTCTGCTTTAATCTTTCTTTGTTGATGTAAGCTTCCATTTCCGGATCATTACCTTTGAATTTATCAAGGGTGAATGAGTTTGGACCCTGATTATTACCATCATTCGTATAGAAATCTTTTGAGATCACGCCTTGTTCCATCAAAGCTTTTTCGTTAGCTCTGTCGGTAAGCCAGTCGCAGTACCTTGAAGCCTGAAGCCATGAAACCCCAACTACCGGATAGTAATCGAACTCCGGGCTGCGGAAATAAGTTTCAGCGAAATCGTTTCTTGAAAGTTCATTATTCCAAACCAAGGTATCAGGAAGTGCACCTTTATAAATTTCTTTAAAGCTAGGATCTGAGGGTGGGAAAACATATTTCAACCACGTAACATATTCTCTGTATTCGTAGTTTGTGATTTCAGTTTCACCGATAAAAAATGCACTAACCTGCATTCTTCTCGGGGTATTATTCCAATCATGCATTACATCATCTTTCACCAATCCCATGGTAAAAGTTCCGCCTTCTACATATACCATTCCCGGCCATCCTTTCTGTTTTTGTTGTTTTCCGGTAAAAAACCAACCTTTTTGATCATTTGGCTTCCAACCTGTTTTACTGGTAAAACGCTTTGTGCCACCACCTTTCTTGCTGTTACCGCCACCGCCGCAACTGATCAGAAGGAGTGTAGAACTTAACGCTATTAATGTAAACAACTTTAGTTTATTCATAGTTGATATAGATATTTTCAGAGTACAAAGAAAAATGAAATTATTTAATAACCAAAATTATAGATTGATTTTTTTTGGAAAACGTTAACAAATTAATTTTATTGCATATATTATTATTTATTATTTTTCGTTTAATTTGTATTTCTGAAATTTAACACCTGATGAAACGTATTTTTACCCTTATTCTACTTCCTTTACTTTTTTCATTTAGTTTTTCGCAAACTGTAAAATTACAGTGGGAAGGAAATAAAATAATCGATTTTGGCACCTATCAGGTTTCAGTTCCTTTTTTCACCAACAACGGATTTACTTACGAGGAAAGCTCGGTATATTTCCGCACCACCGCAAAATATTCAGGAACCAATCAGACAGTAACAAATTTTGTGTGGGAAAAGGTTACCCCAAAGGAATTATTTGAGATCAGTATTTCAAGTATTCCCACCACTGAAAAAAGCGAAATCAGCATCTACACAAACCCTTACATCAACGAGCAAACCACGAATATTAGAGTGTCTGCCTTAAAGTTTGAAAAGGGAATAATCTCCCGGCTTACTTCCTTCTCTATTGTAAACAGCGCACAGCCAGCGATAAGCCCCTTACTCTCAGGTAAAGTGGGCACAACGCAAAATCCTTTAAAAACAGGAACTTTCTACAAGATAAAAGTAGATAAGTCCGGTGTATTCAAAATTACGGCAAAATTTCTGCGGGATAATGGCATAAACCCGTCAAATATTAACCCCAAAAATTTCAGAGTTTATGGAAACGGCGGGTTAATGCTTCCGGAACACAATCAGGACTCAAGATACGCTGCGCTGCAGGAAAACGCTATTCAGGTAACTGGTGAAGCCGACGGAACCTGGAACGACGATGATTACGCACTTTTTTACGCACAGGGTCCGCATGGATACAATGTGTACAAAACGCTTGGAAACATCAACGGGAACGGTAACAGAAGAATAGAAACAAGAACAGATAAATCCGACAATTTCATTAATATCTACAATGATTTTGCTTACTACTTTATCAATTTCGATTTAGGTCCGGGAAAAAGAATTCTTGACAGTGAATCATCTGTAACCTCCGATGCAATTACCCGTTACGACGACTACCAATATATTAACGAGGAGAAATTCAATTTAATGAAAATCGGCCGAATCTGGACCGGAGATGCTTTCACCGATAATAAAACAGTTTCTTTCACCACAAGATCACCAATCCAGCCAACAGATATAATCCGATACCGCAGCAGATATATCGGTTATTTGTCTTCCGGGAATAAAATTACGGCCAACATCAACAATCAGAATTCCAACATATCCACCATATCCCCGGCCGACAAAAAAGAGTACATTCCCATCATTTATACCGGAACGGTGACTAATCTGCAGGGAAACCAACTCAGTTTTAATTTTACTCCGGACACTTCGAGCAACCCGAACGGTAAATTCTATTTCGACTATGCTGAAGTTCAGTACAAAGAAGACCTGAAATTCAATAATTCACAGATGAATTTCCGCAGTTACTCCATTGATGAAGGCAGCGGAACAAACTATACTTTCAGTGTAGCCGATGCAGGTGCACTGGAACAGGTTTGGCAGGTTTCGGATATTACAAATGTGATCAGAAAAATCAATAAATCAGGCAGTTCTTCGACTTACAGCTTTGGATACATTGCAAATAGCAATACTTTCGTTAATGAATTTGTCGCCTTTAAGAACGCTGACGCTTTTGCTCCGGCATTTGTGGGTAAAATTGAAAATCAGGATCTGGCGGGACTTCAGAATGTTGATTATTTAATGATTACTGTTCCCGAGATGATGGGTCATGCCCAAAGACTTGCAAACTTCTATCAGGACAAATACAATGTTGCGGTAGTTGATGTGAATAAAATTTATAACGAATTCAGCAGTGGAAACAAAGATATCACGGCGATAAGAGATTTTGCCACAAAACTCAATACTCCGGCGGGCAAACTGAAATACCTCTTCATTTTGGGTGACACTTCTTATGATTTCCGTGGGATCAATCATCCCGAATCAGATATTGTTCCCTCTTTCCAAAGTGAGGAAAGCGGCAATTATGCTGACTCGTTCGTATCTGATGATTATTACACCATGACGTCACCACAAAGTGTCACTGCAGTAACTTTATCTTCGACCCTGCCTGATTTTCCTGTGGGAAGGTTGCCGGCCGGAAACGTCTCGGAAGCAAAACTTCTGATCGATAAAACGCTGGCGTACAATAACGGGCTTCCGGGTCAGTCTACCCCTTTTGGCGAATGGCGGATGAAAATGGATTTCGTTGTTGATGATGATGCGGATAACCTACTTCCGTTTCACAATACAATGAATGCATCTCTGGTGAATGTTTTCGAAACGGGAAATTTGAGAAAGGAATACAATATCCGTAAATTATATCTGGACTCTTTTACTGCGCAGACTTCAGCGGGAGGGCAACGTTATCCGCAGGTCAATCAGGCAATTTCCAATGATGTGGGCAACAGTCTTTATCTGTTCTATTTTGGGCATGGAGGGATCAATGGTTGGGCTCAGGAACGCGTGATGACCATCGATATGATTCAGAATTTCAACAATTATAACAATGTATACTCCCGTCTTCCGCTTGTTTCGACTATAACCTGCGAATTCACCTTGTGGGATGACCCGGCTACTTTTTCTGCCGGCGAACAGGTCATAAAATCCAAGCAGGGTGGCGCCTCGATGATGCTTACCTCCAGCCGTGCAATCGGCGTGGGCTATGGCGAAGAATTTACAACCATTTTTACCCGCCATCTTTTCGAATTGGTTAATGATGATTTCATTTCTCTGGGCGATGCTTTTCTGAAAGCAAAAATAGAAAAAGGCACCCATTCTGATCACCTGAAGGTCAATCTACTGGGCGATCCTGCAACCAAACTCAGCCGACCAAAACGCCTCCTCAATATCGATGAAATTGAATCTCCAGTTCCGGGACAGCTGCGCGCACTGGATTTTGTGAAAGTAAAAGGCCATATCAACAAAGCCGACGGAACTTTAGACACCTCATTCAATGGCAGAGTTGCCATTAATATTTTCGATAAAAGACTAAGTAAAAAAACCCTGAACAACGACGGGGAACCTAAGATGAGTCCCGTATTAACCTATACGGAAGAAAACGGACCTATTGTAAAATCCTCAGGACAGGCTGTTAACGGAGTGTTTACTGTAGAATTTTATGTTCCAAAAGACATCAATTATGAAATCGGGAACGGAAGAATTTTAGCGTATGCAGACAATAAGGTATTCGATGTTTTTAATAACCAAATCCAAAAAATAGGAGGAATAAATCCCGATGGCATTAACGATAACGAAGCTCCCAAGGTGAAAGTATATATGAATAATACCAATTTTGCCGACGGCGGAATCACCGATCAAAACCCAACACTTCTGGCATGCGTAACCGATGATAAAGGAATCAACTCCACCGGTTCTGGAATTGGTCATGATATTACGGTAATTCTCGACGGTAAAATCATTGATACCGTGGTGCTGAATGATTTCTACTTTTCAGGGGATGGCAACGGTTGTGTGAATACTACATTATCCGATTACCAAAAAGGGAATGTTACCTATCCTTTCCGTAACTTAGCACCGGGGCCTCATCAGCTTACCTTTAAAGTTTGGGACATTAACAATAATTCCACCACAGAGACGTTAAACTTTATAGTTAAGGATGAAACCAACCAAAATTTAATTGTTAACAAACTCTTAAATTGGCCGAATCCGTTTACCAATAAGACTTACGTTCAGTTTGAACACAATTGCGATGACATGTTGGATGTGAATGTTCAGATATACACCATTACAGGCAAACTGGTAAAAACCATAAGTACTGCAGTTACCGCTGAACCGTTTTTCCAGGGTTTCCGCACTCCGAAAACTGCAATTGAATGGGATGGAACTGATGATTTTGGTGATGCTGTTGGTAAAGGCACTTATATTTTTAAGATCTTTGCAAAAAGCCAGAACCAGGACAAATGCAAGGGCAGCGCCACTGCCGTAGAAAAAATGGTACTATTAAAATAAACATATAAACGATAAAAAACGACTTATGAAATTGACTAAAAAACTATTTTTAGGATTAGGATTAGGATTGAGTGTCGCCGCTTATTCCCAGGTTCAGCCGGTTCTTACCGGTGCCCCTTTTCTCAGAATTTCTCCGGATGCACGCGCAGGAGGCATGGGTGATCAGGGGGTAGCAACCACTACCGATGCATTTTCCCAGTTCTGGAATGCTGCAAAATACCCGTTCAGTAAAACCACGTCCGCTATCGGGGTTAACTATACACCGTACATGAGTAAACTGACCAATGATGTTTTCCTTTTATACGGAGCATATCACCAGTTTTTGGGCGATGAAGAAAGATCAACAATCTCTGCAAGTATTTATTATTTCAATATGGGCGCAGTAGATTTAACAAAACTGGTAGGGACGGAAGTGGTGCAGGAAGGTACAGCCAAACCAAACGAATTCTCTATCGATGTGGCCTATGGTTTGAAACTTAGTGATTATTATTCCATGGCGGTTACCGGTAGATTTATCCGCTCAGACTTGTCCGGAGGTTTCAACTCAGACAACACCTTGAAGCCCGCAAATTCTTTCGCAGTTGATGTATCTGGTTACTTTCAGTCTGATAAACACACAAGTATTAATGATTTCGAAGGCCGTGCAAGAGGAGGTTTTTCGATTCAGAATTTAGGTCCGAGACTTGATTATACAGGTGATGACGAATCCAGATCATATCTTCCTACCATGGCAAGATTGGGGGCGGGTTACGATCTTTTTATTGATGATTTAAACCGTGTAGGTTTGAATTTTGAAGCGTCTAAACTTTTGGTTCCGGGGCCTGACAAAACAGGAAACGTACCCAATGTTGGGGTGATCGAAGGAATCGGAAAATCATTTAGCAACGAAAAAAGTACCATGTTCAGTGGCGCGGTAGAATATGAATACGACAATGCATTTGCACTAAGAGGAGGTTATTTCCACGAAAGCGAAGAACAGGGAGCCAGACAGTATGCTACCGTAGGTGTAGGATTAAAATACCAGTCTTTCGGATTGGATATGTCTTACCTCATCAACACTTCGAAAGTAAATTCAGCACTGGATAATACCTTGAGATTCGGATTAACCTGGAATATCGGTGAAGAATCTTCCAACTCTGATTATTAATATTCATTTTTACAAAAACATCTTTTTAAAGCCTCAGCAATTGAGGCTTTTTTGTGGATTAAATCCTACATTTGTAAAATGAACTATGCTACAGAACTCAGGAAATTCGCTACCAGCCAGTATATTTTTTCGGCAGTGCGGATTACTCTGGCAATTGTAGTTCCCAGCATTATTTTAGCATACTTCGGGTTACTGAAAGAATATTTTCTTTTTCCTCTCGCAACGAGTTTTGTAGGACTTACCGATCAGCCCGGCCCTTTTATCCGAAGACGTAACGCTCTTATATTCGCCATTATATGTTTCTTTTCAGTTTCTGTTATTGCAACATTGCTGAAGGATTTCCCGCCCATCATTTATCTTGAGATCATTTTTTTCGGTATGTTTTTCTCCATGATCGGCGTTTATGGGCAGAGGCTGGCAGCTGTAGGATCCCTTTCTCTTGTTGTACTGGCAATTTTTATCGATGGCCACCTCAGCGATGGAAATGTCGTAAAAAACTCACTTATTTTTCTGGCAGGCTCTGTTTGTTATTTACTTGTTTTTCTGGTAGTTTCAAAAATACAGCCGTATAAACTTGCAGGCCAGATGATTGGCGAAAATTACCTTGAACTTGGCGATTATCTCAAAATAAAATCAAAGTTTTATCTTCCTGATCCAGATTTCGATGCACTCTACTTACAGGTTATTTCCCAACAGGTAAAAATTAAAAATTTGCAGGAAGAGACCCGGGAAACGGTTTTTAAAACCCGAAAAATAGTAAACGAATCCACTACCACAAGTCGGCTTCTGATGTTAATGTTTCTGAATTCTATTGATTTACACGAGAAATTAATGACTTCTGAAAGTGATTACAGAAAAATTCAGGAAAGCTTCGGCGATACCGGTTTTCTGAAATCGGTGAGCGAATATTTATCAAACCTTGCTGAAGAGCTTAGCAATATCGGGATTGCGCTGCAGAGTGGTACAAAAGCAAAGTCCCTGAGGAACTTAGATGACGAACTTGATGCTGTTTTTGACGAATACTTTGATTTACGGAATAAGAAATTAAATCCGGAGACGCTCGAGGATTTTATGATTCTGAGGATTATACTGGTGAGGATTACAGACATCACAGACGAGATTAATACCATGTACAAAGTGTTTATGCAGGATCAAAAACTGGCCAAGAGTCTTTCTACCGGTCTAGACCTGCAGAAATTTGTCACCGCTGATGAAAAAATGAATTTCAAGGTACTTCGGAATAATATCTCCCTGAAGTCCGGCCACTTCCGGCATTCAATCCGCATTACGCTTGCACTGCTCATCGGCTATCTTATTTCAAAACTGGATTTTCTGGGAATTGGTCACTCTTACTGGATTTTAATTACCATAGTCGCCATTCTGAAACCTGCCTACTCTACCACCAAACACCGGAATCTTTTGCGTTTGTACGGAACAGCGATAGGTGCGGTGGTGGCTTACGGAATTCTTCTTACAGTTACCAGCAATACCGTATTATTTACCCTTCTTTTGCTGAGTATGATTATGTGTTTCAGTTTTTTGAAGGCCAAATATTTCTGGGCGGTGTTGTTTATGACGATTTATATCTTTCTCACTTTCAACTTCTTGAATCCGGGAAATGTCAACAACATCTTCCGGGACAGGATTTTTGATACTGCGCTTGCCGGCGTTGTAGCTTTTACTGTTTCATACTTTGTTCTGCCGGTTTGGGAACATACCCAGAATTTGGATTTCATGAAGAAATCTGCAAAAAGTAATCTGAAATATTTTAAGGCTGCCATGGACTTTTTTAAAGACGAAAGCATTGGAATTCAGGATTATAAACTGAAAAGAAAAGATGCTATCATTGATTTGGCTAATCTTTCCGACAATTTTCAGCGGATGATTTCAGATCCGAAAAATCAGCAGAAAAAAATGGAACACGTACATCAGTTTGTGAATACTGCACATCTGATTACCGCCTATATTGCTTCGTTTTCACAATATTCAAAAACAGCTAAAGATTACCCCGAAATCGATTTCGACAGCTGGACGCGAAAAATTTCAGCAGAACTTCTACGGACCAGTCTTATTCTGGAGCAGAAAAAATTCAATCGTGCTATTGTTGAGGAAAGCAATCTGAAACCTGAAGATTCAGTAGGTAAACTGCTGGAAAAAAGAAAAAAGGAGATTTCCGAGACCGAAATTATAAATAGACGGGATCCCAACAGAATTACACGCCTTACCGAGTTAAAAAATCTGAGCGAAATCCTGGAACTTATTTATGATGTTGCCAAAGAGCAGCGAAAAGGTGCTGAAAAATTAGACCCGGAACTTCAGTCTACAATCGTGAGGCAGTAATTCCCGAAAAATTCTACCCGTGCGCTGTAAAGATCAGAAACCGTTTCATCATGTACGCGGCACACAATATTGAAAGGAAAATCGAGACTGAAAGGTTTTACTTCGTAATGTTTTTTAAGAGACCAGTAATTGGAATGATGTATTTTGTATAAACTCTCTTTCAGCGACCAGATTACTGTAAGATAGGCAGTCTCCTTATCCGGTTCGATGAAACCAGCTTCTTCGTCATGAAGAAATTTATGTTTAATCCTGATGATTTTCGGATTGAAAGGCTCTATATCAATCCCCACCTTATTTTTAGAAATTGCAAGCGCCGCAAACGGAAATGAATGCGTAATGGATATTTGGAAATCCGGAGGATCAAGATAAGGCGCTCTCCCATTGTATAGAATTTTATGTTCAGGCAGCTGTGATTTCAGGATTTTTCTTACCAGCAGCAATTCCTTAAGTTTAGTGGGATGATAATCCTTCACTTTCTCAAAATTTTCTTTCTCGAGCAGAATTTCCGGATCCAGGTCTTCATGCTCATCAAACTTCCAGAGAAGAATGGTGGCATTTTGATCAGAAAAATCTCGGTATAAAGGCATGTTTTGTAGAAAGGATATCGGTTAATGATTACAAAAGTAATTATTTTTAAGGCAATTATCGGGCTCATTTACACTTCATTTATAAATCATACACAATAAAAAAATCGGGTAAAAAAGGCAGATTTTATTTCGGCGTTGGCAAGAACTTTGTGTAGTCTTTCTCAAATTACAAAATATGAACACACTAAAAATCGCTTTAGGCATCGTAGCCACAGCCGCAGGAGCATATGCCCTGAATAGGGTAAGAAAAAGACAATCACAAAACCAGTTTTCCGCCTCAAACGGAACTTCCGGTAATTCAGAAGAAGATCAGGAAAAAGAAACTCTGAAACCCCAGAATCACTTTATAACCGATCCTATAACTGCTACAAAGCACAGTGATAATTTTACTCCCAATTATCAGGCTGCTGCTAAAAACGTTCAGTTTCACCAGAGAGGGGTCAGACACAGATAAAGATCAGGTAAAAGTTTCAGTTCTTCTAAAAGTAAGGCTGAAAACTTCGAGTTATAAAATAGCGACGGTAATGGTCGCTATTTTTTTATGACTGCCACTATCCTTTGGTTTATTGTAATTTTGCTGCACAAACCTTTATGCAATGAGCGAATTCGGCGACCACAGTAATATTAAAGTATGTTCAACTTTCGGAGAACTTGCAAATACCAACTTTCACGGAAGTAAAAATGCTTTTTGCTGGGAGCGGACTCTAGACGGCGACTTTTCTGAAATTGTAAGCAAACTGTGCCTTCATGAAGACATTACCCAAGTTTCAGAAGAAGATCTTCAACAACTGGAATTAACGGAAAAAGGAAGTCTGGCAAGAAAGAATATCCTGAATGATTTAAAACTGCTTACCGATTGCGGAGCCCAGCCTTCACTTAATCTTCTGAAATGTTACGAACGATGACGAGTTCAGTTTTATTTCAACTGACGTATATTCTTATCATGTTGACCGCTCCCCCATTGCTGCTGATACTTTTTTGTGCACGTATCATGGTGCGTCAAGCGACATCTTGCCCAATGAGGATGCCATACAGAAAATCATGATTCCCGAAATCAGGGAAAAACTCAGAGAGCTACACGATGGTCATGAAGATTCCTTTGAAACCTTTCTGACAGAAAACTTCTTTGATCTTCACTATCAGGCAAAGCCGGATGCTAACC
Organism: Flavobacteriia bacterium; assembly: GCA_015999765.1. Lineage (GTDB taxonomy): Bacteria > Bacteroidota > Bacteroidia > Flavobacteriales > Weeksellaceae > Kaistella. The sequence goes on along the minus strand of JAECQR010000002.1, from coordinate 150,847 downwards.
CCATCAGTTTAGGAAACGGGCATCTCTGGAGGCTGGCTGTAGACCATCCATTTCAGGAGGTTTTGCCATGTATTCACAGGGCTCCTGTAGAAAATAATGACGAATATCGTCTACTTCTGATCTGTTGAGAAGTTTCAGAAAATTACCACTTTACTTAGCCAGAAACCAATTTGACAGTCAAAAGAAAATTGCGTAATTTTGCAAAAATTTTTTCAATTAAAATGGAAACAACTACACAATACGTGCCTTACAAGGTAAAGGACATTTCCCTTGCAGACTGGGGCAGAAAAGAAATTAAATTAGCGGAAGCGGAAATGCCTGGTTTAATGGCCATCCGTGAAGAATACGGACCGTCTCAACCTTTAAAAGGCGCAAGAATTGCGGGTTGTCTTCACATGACGATTCAAACTGCCGTTCTTATCGAGACTTTAGTAGCGCTGGGAGCTGATGTTACCTGGTCTTCATGTAATATATTCTCGACTCAGGATCACGCTGCCGCAGCGATTGCCGCTGCAGGAATCCCGGTTTACGCATGGAAAGGAATGAATGAAGAAGAATTTGAGTGGTGTATCGAGCAAACCGTGTTTTTCGGTGAAGACAGAAAACCTCTGAATCTCATCCTGGATGACGGTGGAGATTTAACCAATCTTGTTTTCGATAAATATCCTGAATTGACAAAAGACATCAAAGGACTTTCAGAAGAAACTACTACAGGGGTTCACAGATTGTACGAAAGAATGGCGAACGGAACTTTAGTGATGCCGGCCATCAACGTCAACGATTCTGTAACCAAATCTAAATTCGATAACAAATATGGATGTAGAGAATCTGCGGTAGACGCGATTAGAAGAGCAACAGATATTATGCTTGCTGGTAAAAGAGTGGTTGTTTGTGGTTACGGAGATGTTGGCAAAGGAACTGCAGCTTCTTTCAGAGGTGCCGGTTCTATCGTTACCGTTACTGAAATCGACCCAATCTGTGCGCTTCAGGCTTCTATGGAAGGTTTTGAGGTGAAAAAACTTGAAAGCGTGGTAGATAATGCAGACATTATCATCACGACTACAGGAAACTTCAACATCGTTCGTGCTGAACATTTCGCGAAGATGAAAGATAAAACCATCGTTTGTAACATCGGTCACTTCGACAACGAAATCGATATGGCATGGTTGAACGAAACCTATGGTTCTACAAAATATGAAGTGAAACCTCAGGTTGATGTTTATAATATCGAAGGCAGAGAAATCATTATTCTTGCAGAAGGCCGTTTGGTGAATCTGGGTTGCGCAACCGGTCACCCAAGTTTTGTGATGAGTAACTCATTCAGTAACCAGACTTTGGCTCAAATTGAACTTTGGACTAATGCTTCAGCTTACGGCAATGAGGTATATACATTACCGAAACATCTGGATGAAAAAGTAGCAGCTTTACACCTGAAAAAATTAGGTGTTGAACTTGAAACACTTTCGCCTGAGCAGGCTAAATATATCGGTGTAACAGTTGAAGGACCATTCAAACCGGAATACTACAGATACTAATTAGCAATTAGCAAAAATAAAAACGCTTTGGAGTTTCCAAAGCGTTTTTATTTTTTTAGGATTCTGAAAAAACAATACTGAAAAGCTGGTCATACTTATCCCCAAGCTTTCTTTTCAGCCGCTGTCGCGATTTCTTCACTGCATCCTGGGTGATCCCGAGAAGCGACGCGATTTCCGAAGAGCTAAAGCCCATTTTCTGCAGCAGAATGATCCTCAAATTTGCTGGCGTTATTTCGGGAAATTCAGTTTTCAGGGTTTGGTAAAAATCGGGATACTCCTTCTGGAATTCTCTCCTGAACATTTGCCAGTTTTGTTCGGTCATCAGGTGTGACTCAAGTATTTCATGAAGCTTACCATGTTCTTCTTCAAGATGCGAAAATCCCGAGTTTCTGATTTCCTCAATTTCACTGGTCAACTGCTGGATGTGAAAATTTTTCTTTTTCAGGTATTCGACCTGTGAGCGCAGGGTCTGTTGGGCACGTTCAAGCTTTTCTTCATACAGGACTTTTTCCTGTTCATGTGCGCCGATTCTGGCCTCAAAGATGGTTTGGCGTCTACCCTCCCTTTTTTTACTGTAAAAGAAATTGAAGAGGAGTAAGAACAGTCCTGTTCCGGCTATTGCCAAAGCCATTTTCGTAATCAGCGATTCTCTTTTTAATTCTGCATCAGCTTTCTCTATTTGATAGCGGTATCTCGTTTTCTGCGCCATAAGTTTTGCCTGACTTAAGGCAAGGTCTCCGTCTTTATATTTCAGAGAATCCTCCAGTATTTTCATTTTCCGGCGGGCTGCTAACTCTTCGTCGGGTCTGTCCTGCTGAACGTAAATCTCAAGCTTAAGTTTAATGATTTCCAGTTCTGTATTTTGAAAATAGTGCTTTGTTTTAGCAATTACTTCCGCTTTTAACGCGGCCACTTCCGCTTCTTTCAACATATTGTTCTTTAGCAGCATTCTGGTCAAAACAGTATATGCAAACATGGTATTCTGATCTGCACCTAACTTTTCGGAAATACTGATATCTCTCTGCAACAAATGAATAGCCGCTTTTAAATTTCCCCTGATTTCCTGGATCCGACCGAGATTCCCCAAAGTTTTAGCGTAGCGGATGTCGTCTTTAATATCTTTCGCTATAACAGATGCTTTGCTAAAATAACTTTCAGCATTGGTATAATCGTGTGAAGCCAAGTAATACAGACCGATATTATCGAGAAATTCGGCATAGTCGGAAGTATTGTTTTCTGTAAAATCCAAAGCCTTTTTGAGGTAAGAAATGGCTTCAGGGCTATCTCCAATAGTTCCCATGTAGTACCCTATTTTCTTGAAAGAATTACCCGGAAAGAGCATTTTTTCAGGGTTTATTTTTTCAATCTGGGAAGATGCATCCATAAATACGGGCAATGCACCCGTCATATCACGGTATTTGTAAAGATAATCGCCATAGCAAAGCTCAGCCCAAATCATTATGGCGGGATCTTTAAGTTTTTTTGCTTTTTTAATGGAAGCTTTAAAATGACGGTCTCCGGCTTTATTTAATCCATCGAATATATTGCTGTAACCCTTTCCTAATAGTGCATGGTATAATACGTGATCGATGTCGGCCTTGCTCATGGCAAGCTCAGTAAGCTTTTGTTTCAAAACCACAGTATCGCGACTTAAACTGGCCTTGTTTGAAATGACTTGCCAGTGCTTGATTTTGTTTTCTAACGGATGTGGACTCACCGGCTGCGCGAAATGAAATCTACTTAGAAATAAGAGAAAAAAGAGAAAATAAAATTTTTTCATTCAGCAGGTATCGGGTGAGAAAGATTAATAAGTTTAAAATGTCAATAAACGCTAATAACTGAGGTATTTATTACCGCATAAATTTATTAAAAAAAAGCAACTTTTAAATGCTTATCAAACTTTGAATTACAAAAAGGGGTGTTTTCACTGTAATTATTTGTAATAATTTTAAATAGATTTGCTTTAACACAAAACACAACATGATGAAATTAAATTTAGTGCCAGGGTTCCTGGTCGCTTATGCATTCTGCTATGCGCAGATTGGCATAGGCCCAAACGTCACCACTTTCGATGATTCGGAAGTCTTAAAGATTGTTTCTGCCAATAAAGGCGTACTTCTTCCCAACATTTCTATCCCCAATCTTAACAACGCAGCTCCAGTTGTAAATCCTGCTAATTCGCTGCTGGTGTACAATACGAACACCACCACCGGAAAAGGTTTTTACTATTGGAGCAATAATAAATGGAATCCGTCTCTGGATACGGCCAACATTTATAAATACTTGGGTGTAGTCCGTTCGGAATCCGCTGTTTCTAGCGGAGGAGTTACAGACAGTACACCGATAACAGGTGTATCTTACACTTTGGGAGAATCAGCCTCTGCTCATGAATTTCAGCTGATACCCGGTCTGTCAAAAACAATTTCAGTTTATTCTCCGCAAAATACCGTATCGGTATCAGGAAGCGGTATCGTTCAGGTAAATTCTGCAGCCTCCGAAAACACTTTTATTTCTTATTCCATTGCGCTTTTTGTTGATTCGCAATTGGCTGGAGTTCGGAATTTTCTTCTTAACGGCAACGAAAACTGTCTGTATAACGATTTCAATGTCTACTTTAACATTAACAATGTAAGTGTCGGCAATCATCTGATAGAGCTGAGAGAAACCTTACGGGTTACAGAAGTTGCTACGCAAAGTATCGCATTTGGATCCAAACATACAGCATGCAGCAACTTGAGTCCCCTGATGGACAAATCGATCATGACCGTACAAACTTCCGAAAAACCCTAAAACACTTCGATGAAAAATTTATACTTATTTATGCTGATGATGATAACCAGCATGCTTACTGCACAGGTGGGAATTAATACAAGAACTCCGCATCCGTCGGCAAGTTTAGACATTCGTTCCAGTAACAAAGGAGTTTCTTTTCCTAAAGTATTTTTACAGGGGCGAAACGATATTTCAACAGTACCCAATCCCAAAGAATCACTCATTATCTATAATACTAACGGGTCTGTGGGTGGAAAAGAGGGATTTTACTATTGGGACGGCACAAAATGGGAATATCTATTCACCGACATGAATCAGGAAAACCTGATGAATCAGATGAAATACTATTCTTCCAACTCTTCTACAGCATTTACATTTACCAGAAACTCACCCAATCAGTTTTTAGGTTATTCGGTTCATACCTCCGGTGAAACATTAAACACATCACAGTGGACCGTAATTCCAGCACTTACAAAATCGATCGTCATTGACAGACCACAGAATGATTTATTGCTTAACATCAATGGAATGTACCAGGCAAATAACGGTGCAGCGAACAATACTGGCGGCATTACCTCAACAATTGGCTTTTTTGTTAATGATAAGCTCATCGATGTGAAGCCCCTTTACCTCGACTTTCAGTCCCCATGTTCATACAGACAGTTCATGATTTATGGAATTGCAAAAAATTTAAGTCAGGGAACTCATACCGTGAAATTTGCAATAAGAAATATTTCTGCTCCTAATATCAGCGGGCTTACCGTAACCTACGGCGGCCCGAATAGCTCCTGCAGCTCACTCTCGGGCTTTGAATCCGCAATGAGCAGCACTATTACGATTAATCAACCATATTCCTTTTAATTATGAAAACCTTAACTCTCATATTTACATTTTACCTGATTGGGTTGGTCCTGGTAAATGCCCAAGTTCTTATTGCGACCAATACATCTGTCGCTAGCACACCGGATCCAAGTGCTGTACTGCATATCGCTGATGACAAAAGGGGTGTACTCTTTCCCGCAGTCGCGCTTACCAACAGCACGGATATTGTAACCGTCCCAACTCCCGTTCAGGGATTACTTGTTCAGAATACCACTACCAACAAACTCAATTTTTGGGATCAGGGTCAATGGAATCGGGCTTTCGAAATTGCAGACGGCTTAGCCATTATTAAACAAACCGAGAACACCTCAGGTAATTCCATGACAAGTACAACCATCAATAATTTCCCTGCCAGCGTACCCCTATTTGCACTTAACAGCAATACAACAGGTTGGACCAATCTGAATGCAGGTGCAACCATAACCATAACCAAGGCATCGAACACAAACCTTATAATCACAGAAGGAATGGTACAGATCAATAATGACGTAAATACCAATCAGGAATTTCAGTTTGCCATTGGTGTTTTTGTGAACGGACAGTTAAAATTAGCAAGTAAATATACTGCCATTGGTAAGAATTATATTTGTAACTGGAGAAAATTTAATCTTGCAGGAGTATTCAACGATTTGCCGGTGGGCACCCACACTGTAACAATTTATGGCCGGAACTTGCCCCAACTGACAAGTGGATACAGCTCAATAACGTACGGTGGTAATTCCAGTAGCTGCTCAAATATCAACAATGACATGGCAAGAATCTTTGTAACCGCACAGGTAACTCAGTAAAAATAAAAGGAAATAAAAAAACAGGACCAATTAGAGACAAAAAACCAAAATCGCAACTAGCTATATTACAGTAGATTAAAGCATCTTTATTCATTTGTCCCCCATTTGTCCCCCCTGTTTTTTTGCTTTAAAGCTTAGCAGTCATATATTTGCAGCCCTTAACAACGGAGCAACACTATCAAAAAAACAACTCCTAAACACAAAAGCTGGAAAGAAAATCCTGCTCCGAATGTAATACTCCTCAGGCGAACACCTGAGGAGTTTTAATTTATAATATTTTAAATTTGTTTTGAGGTTTTCTTACTTTTGTTGTTTAGATTACTGAGTATCTTTCAAAAATATCCAATGAAAAAAATTCTTGCCTTCTTTCTCATACTTATTTTTTCTGCAATTACTGCTCAGGACAAACCCGCTTTCTGGGACGAGGTACAGCAGTTTAAAATCCTGGACAGCCAAATACCTCCTCCAGCGGGTGCAGTATTACTGCTTGGAAGTTCGTCTTTTACAATGTGGAAAGATGTGAACGAGTATTTTCCGGAACATGTTATTATCAATCGGGGCTTTGGAGGATCAGGATTGAACGATCTTAATTTTTATTCAAGCGAGCTTCTAAAACCATATTCTCCCAGACAAATTTTAATTTATTGTGGCGAGAATGATTTTGCGGCCAACGAAAATCTCAAACCCCGGGAAGTTTTTAACCGATATAAACATTTTTACGCTGAGATTCGCAGGATTTATCCAAAAGTTCCGGTTGCGTATGTCTCGATTAAACTATCGCCCAGCAGAGAACATTTGTGGCCGAAATTTATCGCGACCAACAACTTGATTAAAAACTTCATGTACAGGAAGCAAAACGCTAAATACATCGACATTACGAAAGCGATGAACGGAGCTGATGGAAAAGTGCGCAGAGATCTTTTTCGGTCGGACATGCTGCATATGAGGCCTGAAGGTTACCAAATCTGGCAAAAAGAAATGGCTCCTTATCTCAAGAAGCCATAAATCTAGACACGCGAATGGTTTAAAATTTAAAAGACTACGGTTTATTTTTTCTTTTTAGCTTTTGCTTTAGCTTTCTGCTGGCCACGGTTTACACCTTTAGTCTTCGGAGGATTTCTTTTCGTTGGTCCGCCCCAGTTTTCTTTCTTGTTTTTATCCTTTTTTTCATGAAAAGCACCGCCGCCTTCTTCCAACTTTACGGTGTGAGCATTTTTCATGATAATGTCGTCTTTTTCTGACGCAATTTTTACAGGATTTATTTTTACTTCCGAAGGGAAATCTTTTATCGAAACAGCCTTATCCATTAGCAGTTCAATATCAAGCAGCAGCGTTTCTTCTTTTTTGGTGATAAAGGAAACCGAAACTCCATTTTTGTCGGCACGCCCGGTTCTACCAATTCTGTGAATGTACTGCTCCGGAACTTCGGGAATTTCAAAATTAATAACGTGAGTAATATCCGAAATATCGAGTCCTCTCGCCATAATATCGGTGGTAATTAAACCTCTTATTTCCTGTTTCTCAAAACTTCTCATCGCATTCAGACGGTAATTCTGGGATTTGTTAGAGTGAATCACATCGAATTCATCCGGGAAAAGTTCTTCGATTTTTGTAAAAAGATAATCTGCGTTCTTTTTATTGTTACAGAACACCAAAACTTTGGAGAAGTCTTCTTCAGTTTTCAGTAAATGCGCTAAAAGATTAATTTTAGTATTGAAGTTTTCAACTTTATATCCAAGCTGTTCAATCTTTTCAAGCGGAGTTCCCGATTTAGCAAGGGAAATTTCCATTGGATTTGCAAAATATTCATCCAAAACAGCATCTACTGCTTCAGTCATGGTTGCTGAAAAAAGAATATTCTGTCTTTTCTCCCTCATCATCGTAAAGATATTTGCGAGCTGTGCCTTGAATCCGAGATTCAGCATTTCATCAAATTCATCAACGATAAGTTTCTGAACTTCCTTCAGAGATATTGCGTTATCGATCGCCAAATCCATGATTCTGCCTGGTGTTCCTATCAAAATATCGCAGCCGTCATCAAACATCAGTTTTTGTGTTTTGATGTTTACTCCGCCATAAATTCCAATCACACGTGCGGTAATATTTTGGGTAAGGTTTTTAACAATTTCAGTCACCTGCACCACCAACTCGCGCGTTGGTACAAGAATGACTACTGTAGGATTGCCGTTTTTGTTGTACTTCCATGTTTTTAAAACTGGCAACAGATAAGCCAACGTTTTTCCGGTTCCCGTTTGCGCAATTCCCATTACATCACGGCCTGAAAGTATAGGTTTTAGTGATTTTTCCTGAATCGGTGTTGGTTCAAATAAATTTGAATCTGCCAGTACATCAAGAATTTTTTCCGGTAATTCGAAATCGGCAAAAGTGATTTTATCCATTTTGCAAAGATATGTTTTTTAGAGGATTAAATTATTTTGTAATTTGGATGAATGAAATGGCCTATATTTTTGCTCTCGCTTTTGATTTTTTCCTGTTCAGATAAAAAGGAAAAAGTCAACAATAGTCATTTACCGGAAAAACCTGGTCCGTCGGTTATGGAAAGGAAACCGCAGCCTGAAAATACAGCGCTCGATTCCTGGGTTAGCTACTATAAAAAAACTAATCCTTATTTCAGTGCAGACAAATTCGCACTATCAAACACTTCTGCAATTACTTATTACCCCAGTAATGTAAAAGTGATGAATGAAGAAGGTTTTAATGAAATCTACAAGCCGTTCTTCGTGTTTAACGAAAGTAAAACTCACTATCTTGATTTCGACAGTTACCAATGGAAAATCGCTGCAGATCGAAGCGCCAGTTTTGAAGCAGACCAGGAAGTTGCTTTGGTCGACTATAAAAATAAAACAGCACAGCGCATCGCGTTTTTTGGCCCCTCGTTCACTGTTGAAGAAGCGTATTGGAAAGGAGATTCCGTTGCTGTTCTTCTTGGAAATTCTTACGAGAAAGTTCCTTTTATTATGAAATATAATTTCAGAAAAAAAATGGTACAAAATCTACAGTATCCAGATACTTTAAAATTCGACATTCCATATTCTAATGTAAGACTTCAGAGATTCGGTATTAAAACAGAATAAAAAAAACGCACCTTTAAGATGCGTTTTTTAATTTCTATTCCCATTCGATGGTTGCGGGCGGTTTACTCGAAATATCATAAGCAACGCGGTTGATCCCGCGGACTTCATTAATGATTCTGTTCGATACATTTTCCAGAAACTCCCAAGGGAATTTACTGAAAGTAGCCGTCATAAAATCCGTAGTATTTGCAGAACGCACTACCGCCGTATACTCATAGGTTCTTTCATCACCCATAACGCCTACAGATTTTACCGGAAGTAAAACCACAAAAGCCTGTGAAACGGTTTCATACAGTTTATTCTTATAAAGTTCTTCGATGAAAATATCATCAGCTTCCTGCAAAATTCTTACTTTTTCTTCGTCAACTTCGCCCAGAATTCTGATCCCTAAACCAGGCCCGGGGAAAGGATGACGGTGTACCAAATGGTGCGGAATCCCAAGCTCCTCGCCTACCTTGCGAACCTCATCCTTGAATAGTTCTCTTAATGGTTCCAAAAGTTCGAAATCCATCTCTTCTGGGAGTCCGCCTACATTGTGATGGGATTTAATGACTGCAGAAGGTCCTTTTACAGACTGGCTTTCAATGACGTCAGGATAAATAGTTCCCTGTGCCAGGAATTTGGCACCTTCAATTTTATGTGATTCTTCATCGAAAACGGCAACAAACTCGTTTCCTATGGCTTTTCTTTTTTCTTCCGGATCAGCGATGCCTTTCAGTTTTGATAAAAATCTCTCGGAAGCATCGACCAGTTTAATTTTCAGATTAAAATGCTCACCGTAATTAACCATTACTTTTTCTGCCTCTTCTTTTCTCAAAAGGCCTGTATCAACAAAAATACACTGCAACTGATCGCCGATGGCTTTATGAATCAAAACAGCAGCTACCGAAGAATCTACGCCGCCGGAAAGTCCCAAAATTACTTTTTGGTCCCCTACTTTTTCTTTGATTTCAGCAACAGTTTTATCAATATAATTGGTGAGTTTCCAGTTTTTTGGAGCTTTACAGATGTTAAAAACAAAGTTGTCGATCATCCTTGACCCTTCTTCAGTATGCGAAACTTCCGGATGAAACTGCACACAATAGATTTTCTTCGGTTCGTTTGAAATAGCGGAAATAACATCGGTCATTCCATTAACACTGAAACCTTCAGGAACCGTTTCCACTTCATCAAAGTGACTCATCCAAACAGTAGAAAATCTGCTTACGCCTGAAAGAAGTGCATTCGATTTCTGGATTTGAAGTTTTGCTTTTCCGTATTCGCCTTTTTCACCTTTCTTCACTTTACCGCCCATCAAATGAGTGGTCAACTGCATGCCGTAACAGATTCCCAATACCGGAATTCCTTTTTCGAAAAGTGCTTTGTCTACTAAATGTGCGTTTTCAGCATTTACCGAACTTGGACCGCCTGATAAAATTATCCCTGAGGGATTACGAGACATAATCTCATATAAAGGAGTATCGAACGGAAGAACCTCGGAATAGACGCCGAGTTCTCGGATCCGTCTTGCAATGAGTTGGTTATATTGTGACCCAAAGTCGAGAATGATGATGCCGTTATTCATGTATGATTTTACTTTTTATTTTTTAATGACTGTTCTTTAAATTATAAGGAAAAGAACGTTTTGTAAATGAATTTATTGTCTTTTTTGCCGGGTCTCCACTAGCCCCGATTGCAGAGTAAATCCTTTTATTTGGTTGCGGCGGCGGAGCCGCCGCAACCAAATAAAAGATTGTAACGGAAAGCGGGAAACAGCTCCAAAGAGCAACCCAACTAAAAAAAAAGCGTGATTATTCACGCTCTTTTATATTAAAATTTACCGATATCGTCTCTGTAAGTTTCGTAATCGAAACTGATGGTTTTGGCATCTTCGTAAACCAGCTTTCTTGCGTGGTCATAAGTGTCGGCTGTAGCCACCAAACTTAACACCCGCCCGCCAGCAGTAATAATTCTGTCGCCTGTCTTTTTAGCGCCGGCGAAAAGAACCTGACTGTTTTTAACTTTATCCAGATTTCTGATCTCAAAACCGGTTTCGATTTTACGTGGATAACCGCCGGAGCACATCACGAGGCAAACCGCTTTCTCGTCTTTGAATTTCAGTTCAATATCTTTTCCTTCGAGACAGTCATTAATCACATCGAAAAGTTTATTTTCCATGAGTGGCAGAATCACCTGTGTTTCAGGATCGCCCATTCTCATGTTATATTCCAGAAGGAAAGTCCCGTCCGCAGTCACCATCAATCCAAAGAAAATAAATCCTTTGAAATGAATATTTGCTGCACTGAAACCCGCCAAAGTAGGCTCAAGGATATTTTTTTCGAAATCATTATAATGTTCTGCAGTAAATTCAGGGCTAGGTGCTACACTTCCCATTCCTCCGGTGTTTGGACCTGTGTCGCCATTTCCGGCTTTTTTGTAATCCTTTACCGGAATACAAGGGAATAATTTTGTACCGTTTGAAAATGCAATGATTGATGCTTCAAAACCTTTCAGATACTCTTCGATCACCAACTGAATTCCGGCGTCCCCGTAAACTCTGTCAATCATAAATTTATGAATGGTAGATTCTGCTTCTGCAAGATTCTCGGCAATCACAACACCTTTTCCGCCTGCAAGTCCACTTGCTTTAATAACGATAGGGAATTTCTGGTTTCTCACATATTCAACTGCATCGTGATAAGCATCAAAAACAACTGCTTTGGCAGTTTTAATGTTATTGGTCTGCATGAATTTTTTAGAAAAAGCTTTACTTCCTTCCAGTTCTGCAGCTCTTTTACCGGGGCCAAAGATTTTCAGGTCATGTTTCTTAAATTCATCGACAATTCCTTCTACCAAAGGAGCCTCCGGACCAACAACCGTAAGATCAATTCTCTCTTTGATTGCAAAATCCCTTAATCCTTCCACACTGTCTTCATACACATTCTGGCCCAACTGGCCTGTCGTTACAGTGCCTTTTGCAAAGTACAGTTTAGAGATTCTGCTGTCGTCTTTCAGCTTTAGAGCGAGCGCAGATTCACGGGCTCCATTTCCTACGATTAATATTTTCATAAAAGTTTATTTAATGTTTGTATTCTCAAAATTACTAATTTGATGATGAATTTCAAATGTGCAGCGAGAAAAGTTTCTTAATTAACAGTTAAATCCGTATCCCAATTCAGCAACTAAGATGGACCTGGAATTGCTTAATGCAAAAAGTGGCGCATTCCTGTAAACATCATCGGAATTCCATGCTCATTCGCTGCTTCAATGCTTTCTTCATCCCTCATACTGCCGCCTGGCTGGATGATGGCTTTGATTCCTTCTTTAGCGCAGAAATCTACTACATCTCTAAACGGAAAAAACGCATCAGAAGCTAAAACCAGATCACCGGAGAATTTTTCCTTTGCTCTTTCTACTGCATGTTGCGTAGCCCAGATTCTGTTTACCTGTCCGCCGCCAATTCCCAATGCCTGAAATCCATTGGAAACCACAATCGCATTTGATTTAACGTATTTTACCACGCGCTGTGCAAATAAAAGTGCTTTTTCCTGTTCTGCTGAAGGTTTAAAAACGGTTACGGTTTCTATATTTTCAGAAAACTGATTATCGTTATCCTGAACCAGAATTCCTCCATCAATTTTCACCCAGGTTTGTCGGTCGGAAACCGGATTTTTAATTTTAATAATTCTGAGATTTTTTTTCCTTTTTAAGATTTCGAGCGCATCGTCATCAAAATCCTGAGCCATTACGATTTCAAGGAAAGTTTTATTCAGTTCCTCTGCGGTTGCAGCATCTACTTTGAAATTCATCCCGATAATACCGCCAAAGATGGAAACAGGATCACATTCGAATGTTTTTGTATACGTTTCGAGTGCTGAATTTCCCACTGCAACGCCGCACGGTGTAGAATGCTTTACGGCACAACATGCCATTTCGTCTTTGAATTCATTTACCACCTTCCAGCATAAATCCATATCGCGAAGGTTATTGAAGGAAAGTTCTTTGCCGCCAAGAATTTCAAAATCTTTCATTGCGCCGTTCTCGGTTGTCGAGGCATAATACGCTGCAGACTGGTGCGGGTTTTCACCATATCTCAGGTCTGAAACCTTTTTATAGGAAGCATTGAGATATTGCGGATAATCTTCATCCAGCAGCATTTTCGAAATTGCGCCGTCGTATGCAGACGTAAGATTGAAAACTTTTCCGGCAAGTTTTTTACGGGTTTCTAAAGTCGGGGCACCGTATTCGGCAATTTCCTGCTGAACTTTTGCATAATCTTCAACATCAGTTATCACGGTAACCGAATTGAAATTCTTAGCTCCGGATCTCAGCATGGAAGGCCCCCCAATATCGATAAATTCTACTTTTTCATTCAACGAAATATCAGCGTTGGCATTTTCGAAAAAAGGGTAAAGATTGACAATTACCATATCGATTAGGTCAATCCCGTGTTCCTGAACGGTTTTCATGTGCTCTTCACTATTTCGAACCGCAAGAAGACCGCCGTGAACTTTTGGGTGAAGGGTTTTTACTCTTCCATCCAACATTTCCGGGAATTCTGTAACCTCATCAATCTGAATTGGGTGCAAACCCGCATCCTTAAGATGTTTGAACGTTCCGCCTGTGGAAATCAGTTCATAGTTTTTCTCTTCTAAAAACTTTGCAAAATCGGTGAGTCCGGATTTATCGGAAACAGAGATCAGTGCTCTTTTTTTTGACATTTTCTTTCTTTTTACTTTTTATTAGATCTGTTATTTACCTTCAATAATCCTTTAAAACCATATTGATGGCTTCAGGGAAAATGCTGTATTCGACTTCATGGACTTTTTCCGCCAAACTTTCTACTGTTTCACCGGGCGAAATTTCAAAGGATTTCTGCAGAATTATTTTCCCTTCATCAATTCCTGATGTCACATAGTGAACCGTTGCTCCGCTTTCTTTTTCTCCCGTGTTTAAAACCGCTTCATGAACATGATGTCCCCACATTCCTTTGCCGCCGAATTTCGGAAGTAAAGCCGGATGGATATTGATGATTTTTCCGGGAAAACGCTCGCAGAACTCTTTATTTAAAATCGATAAAAATCCTGCCAGAACAATGAGATCGGTGTTTTCGGGAAGAACATCGGCCAGCTTTTCAGAGAAATCTTTTCCCCGTTTTATGATAATATTCTTAATTCCATGCTTTTCTGCGCGCTGCAATCCGAAACATTCCCGGTCTCCAACCACTAACGAAATTTCAGCATTTGGAATTTCTCCGGTTCCAATGCAGTCTATAATTCTCTGCAGATTTGTTCCGCCTCCTGAAACCAAAACAACCATACTTTTCATGGAAATTCTGCAGCTATTAATTCAAAATAATTTTCTCCGTACCTTCGGTGATTTCACCAATTTCGTAGGCGTCATCGAGAAGATCCAAAACTTTTTCTGCGTGTTTTGCGTCAACCACAATCACCATTCCAACTCCCATATTGAAAGTTCCGAACATTTCCATTCGATCAATATTGCCTCTTTTCTCAAGTTCCGACATCACGGTTGGAACTTTAATTTTAGAAGTATCAATATCTGCACATAATCCTTCACCCAGAATTCGCGGAACGTTCTCTATAAGACCTCCGCCTGTGATGTGTGCGATTCCGGAAACTTCAATTTCTTCCAGTAATCTGTGAATTGGCTTATAATAAAGTCTGGTAGGTTCAAGAAGTGTTTCGTAAAGTGGTTTACCTTCAAATTCTTCATTAAAATCAGGGAAGATTTTTCTTACCAGCGAAAATCCGTTGCTGTGAAATCCTGAACTTGGCAATGCGATAATTTTATGTCCGGCTTTAATTTTCGACCCGTCGATGATTTCATCTTTCTCCACAATACCGACACAGAATCCTGCCACATCGTAATCGCCAGGTTTGTACATTCCCGGCATCTCTGCTGTTTCACCGCCGATAAGTGCACAATCGTTGTCTTTGCAGGCATTTACCATCCCCATCACAATTTCCGCAGCAATTTCGGAATCAAGTTTTCCGCAAGCTAAATAATCAAGGAAGAAAAGCGGTTTTGCTCCATGACACAAAATATCGTTCGCACACATTGCAAAACAATCAACCCCAATGGAATCATATTTTTTAGAATCCAGGGCAACCTTCAGTTTGGTACCAACGCCATCCGTACCGCTTACCAACACAGGATTTTTGTAACCTGCAATTTGGTAAAACGCACCGAAACTTCCAAGGTTGTTCAGTACATTTTTGTTATGGGTTTCAGCAACCGCATTCTTAATTTTATCAACGGTTTTGTAGCCTTCTTCTTTGTCGACACCGGCGGATTTATACGTATTGCTCATGATTTTATTTACTATTTGCGGTTTGGAATTAAGTGATAAAAAAAGCCGACAGTCATTCAGACGTCGGCTCACTATTATTTTATTTCGGCGAAGATTCCACTTCCAAAATTTTGGAATTTTTCTTTTGGGGAATGTAATCTTTGCGGTTTCAACTTTAAAAATTTTGTTCTGCGAAAATAAGATTTTAAAATGAATTTAGAAAATCATAAGAAAAAAATCCTGGTTTAGCACACATCGAAACATTGTATATTGATCCAATTACTTACTTTTGTTTCAATTAAAATTATAAACTATGGCTTCAGGTTTTTTTGCGATTCTGGATGATATTGCAGCTTTGATGGATGATGTAGCAGTAACTGCAAAATTGGCAACTCAGAAAACGGCGGGGATTTTGGGAGATGATCTTGCCGTAAATGCAGAGAAGGCAACCGGTTTTCTTGAATCGCGCGAAGTTCCGGTTTTGATGAAAATCATGAAGGGTTCTTTTGTGAATAAACTCATTATTGTTCCTGCAGTGTTTTTGCTGCAATGGCTGTATGAGCCGGCCATTACCATCATTCTGATTTTTGGCGGATTTTATCTAGCTTATGAAGGAATTGAAAAAATTATTGAATATTTATTTCACCCAAGTAAAAAAGGGCACGAAGTAATCGATGAGGCTAATACAACGACAGAAAACGGCGCAGATCTTGAAAAATCCAAAATAAAGTCAGCTGTTACCACAGATTTTATCCTTTCCCTCGAAATTGTAATTATTGCGCTTGCTTCGGCCAAAGCAGGTTACGAAGCATTAAAATCGCAGTTCAATCCACTGCTTGTAGAAATTGTAACGGTTTCAATCGTAGCAATTATTGCTACAGTGGGCGTGTACGGAATTGTTGCCTTAATTGTTCGGATGGACGATGCGGGCTACAAACTCATTAAAAAATCAAAGACGGAAAAAGGTTTTCTGGTTACGCTGGGAAATTTTCTGGTAAATGCTTTGCCGTGGGTGATCAAAGGCTTGGGTGTTGTAGGTACCATTGCTTTAATTTTGGTTGCCGGCGGGATTTTCGTGCACAATATTGAGTGGCTGCACCATCATTTTCTGCCGAATCTGAATTCTATTGTACGGGAAACTTTGGCGGGAATTATTGGCGGTATCGTTGCGATTCCGGTTTTTAAACTGGGAAGTAAGGCTTTTTCGATGATTAAAAAATAACAGAACTTAAAATTTGAAATAAAAAAGAGCGGACACGTTGGCCCGCTCTTTTTATTTTTAACTTATTTTTCAGGAGAATTTCAGCTTTACTTTCTGAACTTTTTCTTTAAGTTCCTGAAGTTTTTCTTCATTAACAATTCCTTTTTCAGCATGAAAATATTCGCTGAACTTTGGAAGCGAAAAAATCTCGAGGACTTCAGCGCCATCAAAAGGAAAACGTTTCTCAGCGATTTCCAGCACACTTGCGCCGCCGCGGGCACCATCGGAAGTTGCCATCAGAAACATCGGTTTTCCGCCAAAAATCTTTCTGCCTTTGATTCTTGAAATCCAGTCCATGAGATTTTTAAAAACCGCGGGGAAATTTCCGTTGTTTTCCGGAGTTGATAAAAGGATGAGGTCACACTCATCAATTTTAGCAGCAAAATCGATCGCTTTTTGTGGAGTACCGCCGGCAAGTTCAGTTTCGCGTTTGTAGATGGGGATTTCAAAATCATTGAGATCAAGGATTTCAACTTCATCATCCCGAAAAAATGTTGATGCAAAAGTTACCAGTTTTTTATTGATCGAAACAGTTGAATTACTTCCTGCAAAAGCTAATATTTTCATAGTTTGAATTTAATTTGTCATTCAAATTTAATGCATTTAATTATAATTGCATGGGAACTTCCATCAGTAAAACTTCAGAATCCCCGAGTGCTTCGAGTGTAAAACTTTCAGTTTCCCAAATTCCAAAACCGTCTCTGTTTCCGAGAGTCTGGTCGCCAATTTTTGCTGAACCCTTTAAAACAAAAACATAAACTCCGTTTTTGGCGTCGTGAATTCTGTATTCTTTGGCGTTGCCTTTTTCAAATTTTGCCAGATTAAACCAGGCGTTCTGATGAATCCAAACCCCTTCGTCATCAGGAGTTGGTGAAAGGATCTGCTGAAAATCGTTGATTTTTTCGTTTTCTTTAATGCTGATCTGGTCGTAACGCGGCGTAACATTCAATTTATTCGGAATGACCCAAATCTGTAAAAATTTTACAAGCCCGTCTTTATTTTTATTGTATTCGCTGTGCTGAACTCCGGTTCCGGCACTCATGACCTGAATTTCACCATTTCTGATTACTGCAGTAGTTCCCATGGAATCTTTATGCTCCAGATCGCCTTCCAGCGGAATAGAAATAATTTCCATATCGCGGTGAGGATGCGTTCCGAAACCCATTCCGGAAGCTACCTGGTCGTCATTCAAAACTCTTAAAACCCCGAAATTCATTCTTTCCGGATTATAGTAATTGGCGAAACTGAAGGTGTGATAGGATTTTAACCATCCATGATCTGCGAAACCTCTGCTGTCTGCTTTATGATATACTGTTTTCATCTTATAATTTTTTAATGATTTAATAGTACAAAGGTACATTAGTGTCCGTCGGAAAACATTGATTTAAGATAAGTTCATCTCCGCGAAAATGTTGTTTACGGTCGTGAGAATGTTATTTACGGTCGCGAGAATGTTCTTTACATACACGAGAATATTGTTTTGGTATGCAAGAATGTTAGTTACGGGGGCAAGAATGTTACCTACGGTGACAAGAATTGAACTTTCGGAAGCAAGAATGTTAGTTACGGGAGCAAGAATGTTAGTTACGGGGGCAAGAATGTTACCTACGGTGACAAGAATTGAACTTTCGGAAGCAAGAATTGAACTTTCGGAAGCAAGAATGTAAGTTACGGAGGCGAAAATGTGTTTTTGTTAGGCAAGAATGTAAATTTCAGGATTGAGATTCATTTGAAAGAGTAAAAAGAAAATCCTTAAAGTTTTTGAGGCTTTAAGGATTTTAGATTTATGTTTTTATTGTAGAATTTGCCGACTTTGCGGGAATTTTGATTAAAAATGAACCTGCTGGATTTCTTCTTCGAGTTCTTTTTCAGATTCTTTGCCTTCGCCTTTAATTAAAAACATGGTTACAGCTGATGCAATGATGAGACATACTCCGCCTACTACAACGTAATCGATGGCCATGTTTCCGAAAAGATTTTTCACAATCGGTCCGCCGAAAATTCCGTTAACGATTTGGGGCATCACAATAAAGAAGTTGAAAATTCCCATATAAACTCCCATTTTTCTCTGCGGAATCGCATCGATCAGCATCGCATAAGGCATTGCCAGAATACTTGCCCAGGCAAAACCAAGACCGATCATGGAGATCCAAAGCATGCCGGTGTCTTTAATGAAAAACATGGAAATTAATCCTAAGCCTCCGGAAAACAACGCCAAAGCATGAGTCTGTTTCTTACCGATGGCTTTAGCAATTGGAGTTAAGAGAAATGCAAACGGAATCGCAAATAAATTATATAACCCAAATAAATGTCCGGTTAAATCTCCTGCTTTATTAAATTCTGCAGAGGTAGTATCATCCGGCGCAAGTCCGAAATGGTGAGTCGCTAAAGCACTTGTCGTAAAAACCCACATCGTAAAAAGAGCGAACCAGGAGAAAAACTGCACTGCACCCAATTTTTTCATCAGGGAAGGGATTTTCGCAAAATCCTTAAACATATCTGAAAACTTAGAACTGTGTTCTGCAGCTTCGTCGCGGCCCTCAAATTCTGCAAATTCTTTTGGTGAATATTCTTTCGTGGTAAAGATGGTGTATAAAATGGAGGCAATTAAAACCGCTGCGCCCACGTAAAACGCGTAAATCACATTATCGGCAACATAACCTTCGGGTGCGACATTAGATACGCCCATTTTGGTGAGCCAGTTCGGCATTTCTGAACCGATTACGGCTCCGACTCCGATTAAGATGGTCTGGATGGAGAAACCAAGCGTTCCCTGATGTTTCGGCAGCATATCCCCGACCAATGCACGGAAAGGTTCCATGGCGATGTTCACCGAAAAATCCATCATCGCTAAGAAAATCACGGCCAATAATAAGACGTTGGCTGCGATTAAATGCGTTACTGACGCGGCATTGGGCAAGAGAACCAGACCGATTGCACAAAGTACTGCGCCGATCAGGAAATACGGTTTTCTTCTGCCGAGAGGACTCCACGTATTGTCGCCCATGTGTCCGATAATTGGCTGCACAATTAATCCAGTTATAGGCGCTACAAGCCAGAACCAGGAAAGTTCGTGAACATCTGCCCCCAAATTTGCAAGGATTCTACTTGCATTTCCGTTCTGCAGTCCAAATGCCATCTGGATACCCAGAAAACCCATGCTCATGTTGATAATCTGAGCAATACTGAGGTTTGGTTTTATTTTTTTAGCCATAATTTATTGTAATGAAGTCAATATGAATTTTTATTTTTTCCTGAATTCTAAAATCATTCCGTCCTCGATTGGAGCTTTTATTTTTACCACCTCATCAATGACGCCATTGGGAACCGTGGTGGATAAAACGTACTGTCGGATTTTCCACTTACCGCCGATCTTTTCGAGGACGCCGGAGCCGCGGCAGATTTTCATCTGGGTATCGAGGATTTCATCGAACCACGCGTAAGTTCCGTCTTTGCTGAAAGTGATGTTTCTTTTCAGGGAAGTGAAATTCCAGGCTTTACCTTTATCGAAAAATGGCTTTGCCCAAACCATGAACTCTTTTTTATTCCAGACTTCGGTGGCATCGGTTCCAATGAAAGTAGATTCTTCCGCATACAGATCGAAATAATTTTTGTAGTCTGCAGTCGCGGCAAAAAGATTAAGATCATCCAGCACTTTGCCGACATTTTTCTTCTGAACATTTTCATAGAAGCCCTTGTTTTGGGCTGAAATGCTTACCGAAAAGGTAAAAACGAGCAGCAGAATTCCAATAAAAGTCAGTTTTTTCATAGCAGCAGTTTTTAATTGAACTTATTATTTAAGTTCTAAAATTAAAGAAGATTTTCCTGAAACCGTCAATTTATTTTTTGAAGTAACCACAAAATCTTTTCCGGAAATAACATCCTTTCCTTCAGAAACTCCGTCTAAAGACTCAGCAAAGCGGTTCAGATCAAAAGTCTGATCTTTTTCGTTGTTGTTGATTACGACCATTACTTTTTCATTGGTGGCGTTCTTTTTGGACAGGTCGCGACTTGTCCCTACAACGCGGTCATTGTAACGGAAATAAACATACACCTTTTCTTTCGGCATATAATGCTTTGTTTTCCCGGTGTGGATGACGTCTTTGCTTTTTCTCCAGTTCAGAACTTTTTGTGTAAAATCATGAAATTCTTTCTGTTCCGCAGTTTGGGTTGCAGGGTTGAACGCGTTTTGCGGATCACCTTTCCAGCCGCCCGGAAAATCTTTACGGATATCAGCATCACCTTTGGATTTTTCCCCACGCATCCCTATTTCGGAACCGTAATAAATCTGCGGAATTCCGCGAACTGTGGAAATCAGTGTCATTGCCATTTTGTAATAGCGGGAATCTCCGTTGAAGATTTCGTTAAACCTTTCTGTATCGTGATTTTCGAAAAATACCAGAATATTGTTGATGTCGGGATACAGGAAATCGTTGCCGAAGGAATTGTAAATTTTGATCATTCCTTTGTCCCAGCTCTCTTCTTCTTTCAAAGCTGACGGAAGATCGGTGTACAGCGTAAAATCCATTACGGACGGAAGATTGGAATTATAACCATCAATCTCGCCGATTTTTGAATCTTTCTGCCAATAGGAAACGTGCGCCGGATTGTACATCCAGGCTTCGCCGACAATATTGAATTTTGGATATTCGTCTGTAATTGCTTTTGCCCATTTTGCCATCGCTACTTTGTCGTTGTACGGATAAGTGTCAACGCGTAAACCGCCGAGTTCAGCATATTCAATCCACCAGATGGCGTTTTGGGTAAGATATTTTAAAACCAAAGGATTGCTCTGATTTAAGTCGGGCATCGTGGTATCGAACCAGCCGTTTAAAGCTTCTTTTTTGTCTATTTCAGCTACATTGGTGTCGAACTGTGAGGTGGTTCTGTAATTGGAACGTTTGAAACCGTACTTTCCTTCACCATCCGCGAACTGATGAATCCAGTCTTTTGTTGGTAAATCCTGAATGAGCCAGTGCGAAATTCCCCAGTGATTGGTCACATAATCCTGAATAAGCATCATGCCGCGTTTCTGAAGTTCGCGCGAAAGTTCCAGATATTCTTCGTTGGTTCCGTAACGGCCGTCGATTTTGTATAAATCGGTCTGCGCGTAACCGTGATACGAGGTCTGTTTTTCATTGTCTTCGTTTGCAGGAGTTAACCAAAGTGCTGTTGCGCCAAGGTTTTTCAAATAATCCAGGTTATTAATGATTCCGCGAAGATCGCCGCCATGTCTTCCGTTTGGTGCGTTTCGGTTGAGTTTGTCGGTGAGGTTTTTCTGCGAATCATTGGATTCATCGCCGTTTGCAAACCTGTCCGGCATTATCAGATACATCACGTCTTTTGAAGTGAATGAATTTCTGTCGGCTGATCCGGGTTTTCTGTTCTTCAGTTCGTAATTGTAGGAATATTTTGTTTTATTCTTTTCTTTAAAATTGATTTTAAATGAAGAAGTATAGATTTCATTGGTATTCACCGTGATGAAGACGTAATTCGGGTTTTCGGTTTTCGTTAGATCTTTGACCTGAATATTGTCGGATAATTCCACCGAAAATTTTGAAATGTCTTTTCCGTATACCAAAATCTGGAGTTCCGGATTCTTCATTCCCTTCCACCAAAAGGCGGGTTCCACTTTCTGGATCTGGGCAAAACCGAATAAGGAAATGAACAGAAAAAGTACTGAGAGTTTCTTCATATTATTTAGATTTAGAAAGAACCTTGTCAAGGTTTGAAACCTTGACAAGGTTAAATTTTAGGTGGCGAGCGCAAAGCGAGCGCCAATATTCACAAAGTTCTAACTAGCCCCGATGGAAGCGGCATCCTTTTCTGGTGATTTTCGCGGGAGCGAAATCACCAGAAAAGATACAGCGGACAGTGGGAAAAAGCTCCTGAAAAATTTATTTCACCGCCTTCACAGAAATGGCATAACCACCGCTTCTAGCGAGTTTCATTGGCAGTTTCGATTTGCTGGTAATTGTCTTTTTGTAAATCTTATACGATTGCGGATTGTTAATATAATCTGCATCGTCGCCGTCTGCATAAACGGTCGCTTCGTACTTTTTACCTTTCGGAAGGAAGGAGAAATCTACGGTATAATTTCTCGCGTTTTCATCGGTAATTCCGCCTAAATACCACTCGTCTTTGCCTTTTGCTTTTCTGGCTGTGTGGATATAATCGCCAGGTTCTGCCGAAAGAATTTTGGTGTCATCCCAATCTACCGCGACGTCCTTGATGAACTGGAACGCATCTAAATGTTTCGCGTAATTTTCAGGTAAATCTGCCGCCATCTGGAGCGGAGAATACATCACGACATACAGTGCCATTTGCTTCACAAGCGTAGTTTTCACGAATCTTGTGTCGCCGGGGAAATAATAATCGAGTTTGGTTTGGAAGATTCCTGGCGTGTAATCCATTGGCCCGCCCATAAATCTGGTGAACGGAAGAATGGTCTGGTGATCCGGATTGTTTCCTCCAAATGCTTCGAATTCGGTTCCACGTGCGGCTTCAGCGGCAATCCAGTTCGGATAGGTTCTGCTTAAACCTGTAGGACGAACAGATTCGTGCGAGTTGACCATGATTTTATATTCATGGGCTTTTTCAGCGATTCTTAAGTAATGATTGATTGTCCATTGTGAGTAATGATGTTCGCCGCGCGGAATGATATTCCCAACATAACCGGTTTTCACCGACGGATAATCATATTTGTTCATCAGCTGGAAAGCTTTGTCTGCCCATCTTTCGTAGTTAGTGGCAGATCCTGAAGTTTCGTGATGCATCATGAGTTTCATGCCTTTGGAATGGGCATAATCGTTCAGCATTTTGATGTCGAAATCAGGATAAGGCGTGATGAAATCGAAAACGAATTCTTTGCTGTGGCCGAACCAATCTTCCCAGCCGGTGTTCCAGCCTTCGATTAATAAAGCGTCGAAACCATGTGCTGAAGCGAAATCGATATATTCTTTCACCTTTGTATTGTTGGCCGCGTGCTTTCCGTTTGGCGTAAGTTTAGAGAAATCGGTTTTACCGATGTGAACATTGTTGGCAGTAGAATATGACCAGTTCGATTTCCCGATGATCATTTCCCACCAAACGCCCATGTATTTTGTTGGCTTGATGTAAGAAGTGTCTTTGTACTGAGTCGGTTCGTTAAGATTGAAAATCATTTTTGAAGCGAGAACTTCTTCCGCTTTTGGAGAAACAATGATGGTTCTCCACGGTGAAACTGCAGGTGTCTGGATATAGCCTTTCGCACCCTGCGCATCAGGCGTCAAATGTGTTTTGAATTTAAAATTAGCCGCATCGAGTTCTAAATTGGAGGCCGGATAATTAATTACGGCAGCTTCAGAAATATTCACGTACAGCTGATCTTTTCCTTCTTTTTTAAGCATTAAAGGCGTTTGAACCGCATTTTTGATTAAGGTCTGCGAAGCGTTACCGTCGTAAGAAGTTGGCAATTTTGCAGGAACCTCGGAAAGATTTGTTGTTTGCGTCTGGTATTCCTGAGAATCGTAATCGCCCGCAAGCCACCACGCTTTCATATCGGTCGGAAGATCAATTTCGGAATCTTCTTCTTTAATGATGAAATAGTTCAGGTTTTTCTGCTCCGGAAACTCATATCTGAAACCTAAACCATCATTAAACAGCCTGAATTTAACAATAATATGTCTGTCGTTTGCATCCTGATTTAAAGTTACAGCCAGTTCGTTATAATGGTTGATGTAGGATTTTTTCTCGCCCATAATCGGGTCCCAGGATTCGTTTTTGGAATCGAATTTTTCACCGGTTTTGGTAAACCCGCTGTCGAGATTTTTTCCTTTCTGGTCCTTATTTTCAATTTCGGAAGCAAACTGAATGTCGCCATCCCTTAAAAGTCTCAACCCTAATTTCGAATCTTCAACAACGGTTTTTCCATCATATTTCAAATTGTAAAACGGAACTCCGCTTTTCAACTGAAAATTCATTTCAAATTTACCATCAGGAGATTTCAGAGACTGTGCGTTGAGTGCGAAACTTCCCATCAAAAGGAAAAGCGCAGATATTTTTATATTTTTCATACGATAATTTTCTAATCAATAAATTTAGAGAAAATGTGAGGAATAGCCAAGCTTTTGAGCCACCATTTACCGCTTAAAAACAAAAAAACTGCTGCTAAAAAGCAACAGTTTTTTTAAAATTCCGGGGAATTTAAATTTATTGAGGGGTAACCTTATAAATTCCCAGTTTGATGTTAGCGGTAATCACATAGGTATTTCCACCTCCATTGAACTGGATGTTGTTATTGTCACCATTCGGTCCTAAGAAACCAGAGTTTCCGCCGGTGTGGATATTTCCCCATTCCATTCCAGACCAGTCCTGCTGACCAAGGAATTTGAATTCGGCACCATCCGGGATTACAATCGTGTGCTCATAAACACCATCGCCAACCTGAGTCATTTCGATCGCTGCACCGGCATTCCATCCCTGAATTGAACCTACCAAATAAACATTGGTTGGCAAAGTAGGCACTGATGATGGCGTAACGGTAATGTCTCTTGAGTTTTGATTGATGGTAATTTTGTACATTCCTGAATTTCCGGTAAACTTCATGTTTTCGTTTCCTGAAGGTTCCAGATTAGTTGACCAAGTATTAAAGTACTTGTACGAATCATTGATTCCAGAAGCGTTTAAACTGTAATTAATCGGACCCCAGTCCTGCTGACCAAGGAATCTGAATTCTCCGTTCTGTTCAAGGTAAGTATAAATCTCTGAAATTTCATTGGTGTTTTTCAGGAGTTGCGCTCCACCTGCGTTCCAGCCTACAGCAGTACCGCCACCTACTAGATAAAAGTTTATATAAGCCGGTTGATACGGAGTTACTTTGAAGGTTACAATGTCAGAAACTTTAGTAATTGTACCACCAGTAGAGGTTGTAGTAGCTGTAACACGAACATCAACTTCTGAAGATACACCTACCGGCAATCCTGCTTTTAAAGCCACATCATTAAGTGTAAAATTACTCCAAGCTAATTCTTTAGTATTTACAGTGGATCCGGCAGCAGAAAAAGCCGATGAGCCTTTCGGCGCAATTTCTACGTTATAATTCACATCCGTACCGTAAGAATAGTCGGTCCACATTACTGTAGCCGCAGTTACTAACGGGTTCGCTGCATCTAAAACGATAGACTGGCCGGCAGTTGGTTTAGTAATCACGGGTTTATCAACCGGATAAGGAGTTACAGTGAATGAAATGGTATTAGACACTGCATTTCCGTTCTCTACTCTTACATAGACTTTTGATGGAGCATACGGGCTGATACCTGCCTGCAACATCGCTGTATTCAACTCTCCTATTGAAGAGGTAAGGGTGTTCGTGGAAGATGTACCCAAAACTGCTTTCGCAGCAAAGTCTTCAGTTGAAGAAACCACAACTGAATAGGAAGAAGCTCCCGCAACTTTATCCCACGTAAGGATGTAAGGATTATTCTCCATCGATGGATACAATACTGTAGCGCCCAAGGTAGTATCGTGTAACTTAAACGATGCTTCGGGAGTAGTCCAGTTACGGTCGGCATCTTCCCGACAAGCGGTGATTAAAAGCAATGGTAAGATTAATACCATTATTATTTTAAATATATTTTTCATAAGATTTAATTAATAATTGTGAATTATTATTTTACCGGAATTAATGTATAAGCTCCCGTAGCATCATTGAAATAAACATCATAAGTCCATTCTGCTGATAAAGGAATATTTGCGCCGTTAATCGTAGCTGTTCCAAAAAACTCCGAATTGGTTCCCCAGCTCGTATCCCATGCATTGTTAGCTCTGAATTTAAACTCTCCGGCAGACAGGCTAACTCCCGGTTTGGTCCAAACGTGTGGGTCAAAAGTAGACTGAGTCAACTGCGTGTCGGTATCCCAGTTTCCGTTTACAGACCCGATAATCGAAACACTAGTGTAAGTAGTTGTCGGAGCTGTTACAGGCTCAAAAGTATAGGTAAGTGCTGAAGTATCAACTGTAAGCTTGTAATAACCCTCGGTTAATACCTTGATGTCACCTGAACCACCATCAGTACTCAGTTGTCCTGCTGCAGCACCTAATCCATATTGTGCAACCCAAGAACCTTTTTCTTTAATCATTTTGAATCCACCTGCTTTAAACAGTCCGGTAAAGGTATATTTCGAACCGTCGGCAGTTTTCAGCAGTGGCATCAGGTTGAAATTGGTCGCAAGATTATCCCATCCGCCTGCTGTTGCATCACCAATTAAGTAAAGATCAACAAAATCATAAGTTGGACTTGCCAAATATGGGGTAATGTTTATACTGGTTATTTTAGACTGCTGCTGCATATCATTGTCGCCCAGATAAGAAGTCACTCTGAAATACATTTTCTGCGATTCAAAAGGAACCAAACCAATTCTTTTTGCAGCTTCATTCATTTCCTGAGTAGTGAAAGAAACATTGGTTACAGACTGTGCTGTCTGTGCCAGCAAATAAGGATCAGCAAAAGACGCTGTGCTGCTTATTTCTACATGGTATTTCACTTCTACAGGTACAGTGAAAGTTGCACGTTCCCAGCTTACTGTTAAAGCGGGATTTTGCGGAAAGTTCTGATCAAGCAGTAAATTCTCTGCAGATAAATCCATCACGATTGGCGCCGACTGGTTTTCAATCGTTATAATATCGCGATCCTCACAGGACATCAATCCGAAAATCATGATAACTGCAAGTAAAAGCTTGTTAACTACTATATTTTTCATTGTATTACTAAATTATTATTAATAACCAGGGTTTTGTACAAGATTCGGGTTTACTACCAAATCATTATTCGGAATAGGGAAAAGGTTTCGGTATTCAGCAACTGCGATCCCGTCTTTTACATTCCCCTTCCAAGGCCACAGATACGCAGACGAAGTAAACTTACCAAATCTTACAAGGTCAGTTCTTCTGGTCATTTCCCAAGATAATTCTCTGGATCTTTCGTCAAGAATAAAATTAAGATCTAAAACTGAAATCTGGGATGCATTCGCTCTTGCTCTCAAGGCGTTTACATAACCAATTGCTGTTGCCATGTTGCCTCCTGCACCACCTCTCACAGTAGCTTCAGCATACATCAGATAGATATCTCCTAATCTGTAAACCGGTAAATCTGTTTCTACCCAGTTATCGTGAATTCCTGGTGTACCATTGCTTTTAACATTTTTGAACTTAATAAAAGCATAACCATCATTAAAGTTACCCAAATCGTTAATTTCTAATGTTTGCCCGTCTTTGTAGAACCGGCCTCTTTTATCATTCGCCTCAAATTTATTGACAAGTGCTTTAGTGGTTCTAAGACCGCCCCAGCCTCCGTTTACACCAAACTCAGCAGGATTCATTGTTCCACCAATCGCGGCATGAACTAAATAGGTAGTCCCTCCATTGGTTTGAGTATGTACACCGTCGTATACGACAGAGAAAATATTCTCAGGATTGTTTACATTGTTATCCGCTAAGAAAAGATTTTCATAAGATGAATTCAATGTATAGCCGGCAGATATTACCTTCTGTGTATAATTAATAACTTCGCCATATTTTTCAGCACCTGTGTACACTTTAGAGT
This sequence comes from Flavobacteriia bacterium, assembly GCA_015999765.1. Classification (GTDB taxonomy): domain Bacteria; phylum Bacteroidota; class Bacteroidia; order Flavobacteriales; family Weeksellaceae; genus Kaistella. Next base: position 122,641 of record JAECQR010000002.1, on the reverse strand, counting down.
TCAGATAAAGTCTTGCCAACAAACTCCATGCAGCAGCCTGATCAGCTCTTCCGTATTCGTTCATTTTGGGAGCTTTCAGTTCATTTGCCACTGACAATAATTGAGATTCAACATAAGTGAAAAGATCTGCTCTTTTAATCTGCTTTGGCACAGTTCCGAAAGTAGTTTCATCAACAAAAGGAACATTTCCGTAAAGATCTAACAGGTGATAATAAGCCTGAGCTCTAAGAAATTTCGCTTCAGCTCTCATTACCTTAGCGTCTTCAAGGTTTTGACCTGAGATTCCGTTTAAGCTTAGTTTTTCGTCGGTAGTATTCTTAATGAATTCGTTACAGAAAGCGATTTCTGTATATAATCTGTAATACATTGCGTTGTTGAACTCATTGGTTGGAGTCCAGATCATTTTGTGGAATTCGTGAAGTGTACCGTCATTCCAACCAATTACCGCTTCATCGGTAGTAATTACCTGCAGCGTATAAAGCAGACGCATATAGTTAGAGAAACCACCGTCAATATCCGCGATATCACCGTTTCCGTCACCACCAGCCTGACCACCTACTGCTAAACCACCATACAGTTTCGCGAGAAGATTTTTATAATTACCAAAATCTTTATAAAGACTCGCCGAAGTAATTTCTGTAATCGGTTCCTGTCTTAAATCATCAACACATGAGCTTGCTGTGAGCGAAAGGCCAAGGAAAGCTGCAATTATTGATAGTCTTTTTATTCTGAATTTTTTCATTTTTCTAAATTATTAAAATTGAAAGTTAAGCCCTAATGAATATACTTTCGGTCTTTGATAGAAGCCGTTATCAATGTTGCCGAAAATCTCAGGATCCACACCGGAATAATCTGTTACTACAAATACATTCTGTGCCATACCATAAACTTTCAGGTTGCTTGATCCGCCAAAAATATCACCAAAATTATAACCTAGGGTAAGGTTATCCATTCTTAAGAAAGATGCATCTTCCACGAAGGCATCGCTCCAGTACTGCGGTGTTTTGAAACCGTAGCTTGCCGTGGTGCTCGAGATATTCTGTAAATACTCGTTTGTCGCAATACTCTGTACGTTAGACTGTGATGCGAAGTTATTGTAAACATAGTTCCCGATTACTGCTCTTAACGAGGTAGAGAAATCCCAGTTTTTATAAACGAATTTGGTGGAGAAGCCAAATGTTGCATCAGGTGTGGTAGATTTATAGAAATACTTATCGCCTTGTGCAGTAATTTTTCCGTCACCGTTTCGGTCAACATAAACGCCATCCAAAGGATTACCGTTAGTATCATAAACCTGCTGATAAACATAGAAACTGCTTGGTGTATACCCTACAGAATGTCCTTGTACGTTGTTACCAACCCCTCCGGAAATACCTCCTGTTGGGATAATATATCCCTCCTGAATCTGATCAGAGAATGAGATGATTTTAGGATTGTAATGTGCCGCATTGAATGTAAAATCCCAAGTAAAGTTTTCTTTCTTAATTGGAGTTACATTAATAAGGAATTCAATACCGTCGGTTTCCATCTCACCGATATTTTTATTGTTTCTGTTACTGAATTCCCCTGCAGGAACACCCACATTCGCCAATAAATCAACGGTATTTTTTCTGAACCAGTCGATAGAGCCAGAAATTCTGTTATTCCAGAATCCGTAATCGATACCAGCGTTGACAGTTCTTGTAGTTTCCCAAGTAAGATTTGGATTATACTGCGTCGGTCTGTACATGTAATAGAATGCATCGCCGAAACCATACATCGCTGTAGACTCAGAAATATTATAGGAAGGGAAAGACAGATAATAACCGCCAATCTCCTGCTGACCAGTTTCACCCCACCCTGCTCTTAATTTCAAATCGCTTACAGTTTGTGAATTTTTCAGGAAACTTTCATTTTTAATTTTCCAAGCTCCGGAAACTGCCGGGAAGGTTCCCCAAACATTTGTTAGATCATCGGTTCCGTTATAAAATCTGGATGACGCATCTCTACGCAAAGATCCTGTTAGGATGTATTTGTCTGCAATAGTAAAAATTGCTCTTCCATAAAATCCTAAAAGGGTAAGTTCCCCCTCATAATTATTTGATGAAACAGGTGGTTTCGTAGCGTTGCCATAAAAAGTGGTAGCAGAAGGCACTTTATCATGGAAATTCTGGTAAGAATACCCAGCCATCAAATCAACTTTGGTGCTGATTGCGGAAATTTCTTTTACATAATTCAGGTAAGTTTCCAATAATTTGTTGGTTTTTTCCTGAATATAGTCTCTTCTTGTGCTTCCGTTATTTGATGCAAGCATTCCAGCATATCCAGGATATTCTGTTACCGCACCGGTTCCTTTCTGGTAGTCGTAACCTCCGTTCACATTGAAGTGCAAATCAGGCAGGAAGTGGAATTTATAATCCAGCTGCAAACTTCCGATTCCCCTGAAAACGGTAGAAACATCTCTTCTTCCGTACAGTGACCCTAGTGGGTTTCTGGTAGCATTCACGTTGATATTCTGAGAAGGACTTCCATCGCTGTTCGGCAACCACCATTCATAATAATTGTTTACCAGATTACCGTTAGCACTGTAATCATAAATAGGCTGAGTTGGATCAAAATACTGAGCTGCTCCAATTACCCCTGCAGGAAAACGGTTTTCTGTCATTGACCCTTTTAAGTTAGCGGTAATACTTAGGTGGTTATCGAACAACTTCGGTGTTAAATTTAAACCAACTGATGTTCTTCTGAACTCATTTGTTTTAACGATACCGTTCTGTTCGTTATACCCTAAAGACAATCGGTAAGGTAATTTTTTAATCCCTCCGGAAATTGCCACGTTGTTATCAGTACCCCAAGCAGATTGATAAATAAGATCCTGCCAGTTGGTATTGGCATTTCCTAATTTGTCAACATAGTTTTGATTGGCGTTTTCCATCACAAAAGCACGGAACTCATCTGCTGTAAGAACATCCAAATTTCCCATTTTTGTAGAAACTGAAGCGGTAGTTGTAAAATTCACTTTCAGTCTGCCGGTAGAACCTCTCTTTGTCGTAATTAGAATAACCCCGTTCGAAGCTCTGTTACCGTAAATTGCAGCAGAAGATGCATCTTTAAGAATACTGAAGCTTTCAATATCATTAGGGTTAATAAGCGCCAAAGCATTAGAAGCTCCGGAAACTCCGCCAAAATCCATCGGAATACCATCAATTACAATCAACGGATCATTGCTTGCAGTTAAAGACGCACCACCCCTGATCCGGATTGTGGAACCCGCTCCCGGACTACCACCGTTTCCTGTAACAGTAACACCAGGCGCCTTTCCTTGGATCAGTTGATCAGCTGACGTAGAACCACCGTTGAAATCTTTCGAAGTAATCGAAGCAATTGAACCTGTAAGGTCTTCTTTCTTTTGCTTACCATAACCAATCAGTACAACCTGCTCAATATCGGCAGTTTTAACCGAATCCGTAGTTTGTGCGTGTAGCATTGTTCCCGCCAATAAAAAAGCCGGAGCAATTTTCAAAACTTTAGTATAGTTTCTCACAAAAATAAAATTTAAGGATTAATATTCAATACATAACAGCTCCTTTGAAGAAGCACTGCAATTTAAACAAAAATTCAACTATTATTAAAATTATCATAATATTGTTAATTATATCTGAGATTTATCATATATTAAAAGACCGTATATTTCTTAAACAACTACTTTACAATTACTTACCATTCCTATTGTCTCACAGATGAGAGTATAAACTTTAACATAAAGTTAAACATTTGTTTATCAAATTAATGATCGTACGATTCCGAATCCTTCAATAAATCCCCAAAATTTCCAACTAAACGTCATAACCCGTATCTTTGCCTAAATTATAATAATAGCATGTCAGAAAGAAAGATGATCACGGCGGCTTTGCCTTATGCGAACGGGCCGGTACATATTGGCCACTTGGCTGGGGTTTACATCCCTGCCGATGTATACGCACGAATACAGAGACGACTGGGAAAAGACGTAGCATTTATCTGCGGTTCCGATGAACACGGCATTCCCATCACTATAAGAGCAAAAAAAGAAGGTGTTACACCGCAGGATATTGTAGACAAATACCACGGAATCATTAAAAAATCTTTCAGTGATTTAGGCATCTCTTTCGATGAATATTCTCGTACAACTTCCAAAAAACATTACGAGGTAAGTCAGAAATTTTTTTCGACATTATATAATAAGGACAAATTCACCGAAGAAGTTTCCGAACAATATTTCGACGAACAGGCAGGTGAATTTCTTGCAGACCGATATATCGTAGGAACCTGCCCAAATTGCGGCAACGACGGTGCTTACGGCGACCAGTGCGAAAAATGTGGCTCTACCCTTTCGCCTTCCGAACTTATCAACCCGAAATCGATGTTAAGCGGAAATATTCCGGTACTTAAAGAAACCAAAAACTGGTATCTTCCTTTAAATGATTACGAAAACTTCCTGAACGAATGGATTATTGAAGGCCATAAAGACGACTGGAAACCTAATGTTTACGGTCAGGTAAAATCCTGGCTGAACGACGGTTTAAAACCGAGAGCAATGACGCGTGACCTCAACTGGGGTGTTCCCGTTCCGTTGCCTGATGCCGACGGAAAGGTGCTTTATGTTTGGTTTGATGCGCCGATCGGTTACATCTCCTTCACACAGGAATGGGCAGAAAAAAACGGAAAAGACTGGAAAGATTACTGGCAGAACGAAAATTCTGATCTTGTACATTTCATAGGCAAAGACAATATCGTTTTCCACTGTATTATTTTCCCGGCGATGATGAAAGCCCACGGAGATTATATGATGCCGACAAATGTTCCCGCGTTCGAGTTTTTAAATCTTGAAAACGATAAAATTTCAACCTCCCGAAACTGGGCGGTCTGGGCACACGAATATGTTGAAGAATTCCCGGGCCAGCAGGATGTTCTGCGCTATGCCTTACTTTCTTCGGCACCGGAAACCAAAGACAATAACTTCACCTGGAAGGATTTCCAGACCAAAAACAATTCAGAACTGGTAGGGATTTTCGGAAACTTCATCAACAGAGTTGCCGTGCTGATCCACAAATATTATGATGGAATTGTTCCTGCAGGTAATGCAAACGCTCCTGAGCTCGCAGAAATTACAAAAGCCGCGGCTGAAATTGAAACTTATCTGGAAAATTTCGAATTCAGAAACGCCCTTTCTGCGATGATGAATCTGGCGAGATTCGGAAACCAGTATCTTCAGACTGAAGAACCTTGGAAAACCATCAAAGACAATCCTGAAAAAGCAGCAAATTCACTTTTCGTAGGAGCCCAGATTGCGGTGGGATTAGCACAAATTTGTGAACCGTTTTTACCATTCAGTGCTGTCAAACTGCAGAAAATGTTCAACGTTCCTCAACTTAGCTGGAAAGAAATCAAGGATAAGAAAGTTCTCATAAAAACCGGCCATCAGATCAATCCGGCGGAATTACTGTTTTCTAAAATTGAAGATGAAACCATAGAATTCCAGATTCAGAAACTGGAGAACACGAAAGAATCCAACAAAAAAACAAACCCAAAAGCAAACCCCATGAAAGACGAGATTCAGTTTGATGATTTCACCAAAATAGATTTAAGAACAGCAACAATTCTAACCGCTGAAAAAGTGGAAAAAGCTGACAAATTATTAAAATTTACCGTTGATACAGGCGTTGATGTTAGAACTGTAGCTTCCGGAGTTGCCGAAAGTTTCACTCCTGAAGAATGCATCGGAAAACAGGTGATGATTTTATTGAATCTTGCACCAAGAAAAATCCGCGGTATCGAATCTCAGGGAATGCTTCTTTTAACCACAAAGCCAGACGGTAAACTGTCCTTCGTAACTCCTGAGGAAAAAGTAGAAAACGGCGTAGAAATCGGATAAACCTCTTTAGTTATTTAAATATGAGGGCGCACAAACAGTGCGTCTTTTTTATTGAAATTAATTCATTGCCACTAAATTTTAATACATTTATGAAGAAATACACAAATCCGTTACAAAATGAAAATATTAATTATCTTTTTCAGTCTTTTAACAATCGTAGGCTGTTCAAAAACTGACCAGTTTTCCGCAGATACAGAAGTAAATGCCTCACTGATGGAAGTAATTCCTGAGGACGCTGCCTCGAGTCAAAAATCAGTTCCAGAAAAACAGAATTCTACTCAACCGAAAAATGACAGCATTGCGAAAAAGATTATTAAAAATGGTGATATGGAACTTGCTGTAGCCAATATCAATGAAGCAAAATTAAAGGTTGACGGAATCCTGAAAAAACAAAACGCGTATTCGCAAAGCGAAACCTTTAGAAATACAGAAACATCAGAGGAACTTCATCTGGTAATCCGTGTTCCTTACCAAAATTTCGATCAGCTTATTTCCTCTTTTTCAGACGGAATAGGAGCGGTGGAATACAAAAATATTTCTTCTGAAGATGTAACCGAAGAATATACGGATGTTGCGATAAAGCTCGAAAACAAAAGAATTTATCTCGAAAAATACCGCGACTTACTCAAGAACGCCGCGACAACAAAAGACATGCTCGAAATTCAGGAAAACATCCGCAAACTTGAAGACGAAATCGATGTTGCTGAAGGCAGACTCCGCTTTATCGACGACCGAGTAAATTACAGCACGCTGCGACTTAGCCTCAGCAAAGAAAAAGCAAGAAGTTCAGTAACATCAAAGATTGGTTTTGGAAGCCGGTTTTCAGATTCAGTAGCACAGGGCTGGAATATTTTCGTAAGCTTCGTACTGGGTCTTATTTCGCTTTGGCCGTTCCTAATTCTCACCCCTTTCATTATCATGTTCTACAGAAAATGGCGCAGCAGGAAGAAACAGTCCACTTTTAATGATTCTTCTCATCCAAATAATAAAGACTGAACATTTTAATGAGGTATAAAAAACCGTAATTTTGTTCTTTAAACGAACTCCATGAAAAAATTAAACATCTTTTTACTTTCTTTAATAGCCTTCACTGTTTTTGTAGCATGCGGAACGAGGGAAGATGAACTGTCTAACGAACAGTTTGTAGGAACCTGGAACTGGGCAGCCACAACGGGCGGAATCGGAAACATCAATGATACTCCCGCAAGCACCGGTATACAGCGCACCATAACTTTTACAGATACCTATATTTACACCGTTAAAGAAAATGATGCTACGTTGAGCGAAGGAACTTACAACCTTTTAAAGGAAGTAACGCCAAACGAACACAAAGAAAAACTGTTTATCGACTTCTCGAATTACCCCGACGTTTTTGTTGACGGTATCGACGGCTCCAACCTTTATTTGGGCGATCATACCGACGATGGATATTCTTACCATTATAAAAAATAAAAAAAGCGGTCAATTGCTGACCGCTTTTTTTTATTCGTTTTCTTAACTATTCCCCGAAATGTTTCTTCACCGTTTCCAGAACCTGTTCGTCGCTCATTTGCTGCGCCGTATCTAAAGTGATTTTAAGGTTTTTAAACTGTGCTGTTTCGTGAAGAAAACTTTTCAGCTCTTCCTGAATCTGTCCCGGTCCGGTAACATAAACTTCTTCGGAATTGGTTAACAGATGGGCAATCTCCTTAAAGTATTTTGCCTTATTCGTCTGTTCGGCGTTATTACCGGCATTCTCACTTGAATTTCCGTGCTGTATAACCGCTTTCACAGGTGAACACAGGAAAAATTTAAACGCATTCTGCGCATCGTGATTTTTTACAACAACTGCCTTGTTCTGATCAAGCCAAAGGCCTGCTAACTTTTTGTCTGACATAATAATTTATTTTATCAGTGAGATTCAATAATGATGCAAACTAGTTGTTAAAGGAAGTTAAACTATTTCCCAAGCACAAAAACTGCCGGAATTTTATGAAGTTCGGGCTTGTTTTTCTGCCATTCTTTAATGCTTAAAGTTCTTATGAATTCCTGATTCGGATCATTAATATTTGCTGCGATGCAAAGTTTGGTATTCGGAGAGAGAAATTTACAGAGATCTTCAAAAAGCGGATTGTTGCGGTAAGGCGTTTCCATGAAAATCTGCGAATAACCGGTTTTTTGAACCTGATTTTCCAGCCACTGAATTTTCGATTTCTTTTCAGATTTATCAATGGGAAGATAACCGTGAAACGTAAATTCCTGACCATTAAAACCGCTTGAAATTAAAGCCAGAATAATTGAAGACGGTCCGTTTACGGGAATTACTTTGATGTTGTTTTCGTGGCTCCATTTCACCATCAGATTTCCCGGATCGGCTATACAGGGAAGCCCGGCTTCGGAAAGCAAACCGAAATCCTGACCATTTTTCATGAGCATCTGAGCTTCCTGTAAATCTTTACGTTCAGAATATTTATCAAGTAGAAAAAGTTTCAGATCTGCCTGTTTTTTTTCAGGCGCAAAAAATTTAATGACTTTTCTCGCGGTTTTTTCGTTTTCTACAAAGAAAAAATTGGTCTTTTGAATATACTCTTTGATTGCAGGCGCGAAATATTCTATTGGTGAGTTTTCTGAGAGATATGCCGGTATTAAAAATAACATCGTAAAAAATAATAGTGGTGATTGCTAAGTAACTTTGATTTGATTTTTTCTGAAGCTTCTTCCAAAAGCGCATAAACTTTTTCGAAACCATCAAGCCCGCTCCAGTACGGATCGAAAACTTCGTAGTTGTTCTCAGGGATTTCTGCTTCTTCCAAAAACAGCGAAATTTTTCTGCGCTGTTCTTCATTCTTTGCCATCGAAATTACATCTTCGTAAACGCTTATATCCATGCAGTAAATTTTATCGAACTCATCAAAATCTGTTTTACTAATGGGCCGGGAACGTTGTTTCGAAATATCAACATCATGCTTTTTTGCAGTTTCAATCGCACGTTTGTCCGGATGTTCTCCTTCATGTAGAGAAATCGTTCCGACAGAATCGACGGTGAAATTTTCGGGAAGTTTTGATTTTAAAATACCTTCAGCAAGCGGACTTCTGCAGATATTTCCGAGGCATACAACAAGGATTTTCATTTCTTTTATTTAGAGTTCTAAAATTAAAATAAAAAAGAAGGAATTCAAAAAACCCCTTCTCTTCTAATTATCTAATATATGGCAAATCTACTGTTTAATTTTTTCGGTAAGTTCTTTTACGTACTTTTTCAGTTCTTTATCAATTTTTGAAACATCTTTAATCGTATCGCAGGCATACATCACGGTTGAGTGATCTTTTCCGCCCATTTCCTCACCAATTTTGGTGAAAGTAGCGTTGGTAAATTCCTTCGCAAAATACATCGCCAGCTGTCTCGGCAAAGCGATTTCTCTTTTTCTGGTTTTAGATAAAAGCTGCTCTCTCTCGATTCCAAAATATTCGCAGACCACATCCTGAATATATGGAATATTGATGACTTTTTTCTGGTTGGCCGCAATTTTATTGATGGTTTCCTTTAAGAGTTCAAGGCTCAGTTCAGACTTATAAATCGTAGAATATGCGATTACTGAATTGATCACACCGATAAGTTCGCGGACATTGGTTTTTACTTCAGACGCAAGGAAATCAAGCATATCTTCGGTTAAAACAATTCCGTCACGGCTTAATTTATCGACGATGATTTTTCTTCTGGTATCGAAATCCGGAGATTTAATTTCTGCAGAAAGTCCCCACTTGAAACGGGAAACAATTCTGTCCTGAATATCAAGAATATCAACAGGCGCTTTATCTGAGGTCAAGATAATCTGTTTCCCATTCTGGTGCAGATAATCGAAAATATGGAAGAAGCTGTCCTGTGTAGATTTCTTACCTGATAAAAACTGAATATCATCGATAATCAGCACATCAACCATTTGGTAAAAATTCGCAAATTCTGTCTGTTTATGAGCTTTCGCGGCGGATACAAACTGCTGGATAAATTTTTCTGAAGATAAATACAGAACAACTTTGTCGGGATAAGCATTTTTCACTTCCAGACCTACAGCATGTCCAAGGTGTGTTTTCCCAACACCGTAACCACCATATAAAAACAACGGGTTGAACGCTGTGGCGCCCGGTCTTTTCGCAATAGATTTTGCAACGGTAGAAGCAAACTTGTTGCTTTCGCCTTCCACATAATTATCGAATGAAAAATCTGCTTTCAGATTAGAATCGATGTTCACTTTTTTCATCCCCGGAACAACGAAAGGATTGATCAGATTTGAAGAAAATGACGGCGGAAGTGTTTCCTGAACTTTTGGCGTAGCAATACTCTTACCCTTCACATTCATCGTGATGGGTTTTTCCTGACCACTCGGCTTGTTTTCCATAACGGAATACCATAGCTTAACTCCCTTTCCTAAATTTTTCTTGAGTGCGGCAGAAAGCAGAGATAAGTAGTTATCTTCAATATATTCTTTGTAAAAATCGCTTGGTACTAAAAGCGTAAGGTTATTGTTAACCAATGATACCGGCTGCACATTGTCGAAAAGTAAATCAAAAGAGTTTTCGAGTTTTTTGAGATCAGTGTTGTCTTCTGCTGCATTGAGGTTATCCCTCATGAACTGTAGACATTTTTCCCAAATAAGAGTTAAATTTTCATTCATTTTCGTTCTGCAATTCCTTGCAAGTGTTTAATTTTGATGGGAAGACAAATATCCAATTTTAAATTTTGATAAAAAAATTTTTGTGCTATTGGTTATTTAAAAATATATTTGTATGACTGATTTAAACCTTAAAATGATACACACAACACACTCAATCAGAGTACGTTACGGCGAAACCGACCCCATGAAATATGTCTATTACGGCAACTATGCGGAATATCTGGAAGTGGCCAGAGTTGAACTTTTTCGCGAGCTCGGAATCCCGTATAATGAGATTGAAAATCAAGGCATATGGTTACCTGTTTCGGAGTTCAGCATTAAGTATCTTAAGCCGGGACTTTATGACGAAATTCTCGAAATTCACACCTACATCAAAAAGCTCCCGGGAGTCCGGATTGAATTCGAGTACGAAATTTATAACAGTTCTAAAGAGAAGATCACCGAAGCAAAAACAACCCTCTTTTTTCTGGATGCAAAAACCAATAAAGTTGTAAAATGCCCGGATTTTTTGATGAGTCTACTGGAAAAAAACTGGTCAGCTACACTTTAAAGTTCACTACCCGGAGTAATTTCATAAGGCGATTTACCTTTCTCGAAAATCCGTGTTAATTCTTTACCTTCAACAGTAACCTGATTACCGACTTTCCGGATCCAGTTTCCTTCCCGAAGGCCGACAACTTTTGTATCATTTTGCGTTAAAAACTCCATGATTCTGGTTTCGCGCGTTTCACCATTATGTTTCAGGTCAGGATTCGGATCCAGATAATGCGGATTGATATTGAAAGGCACCAATCCCATACATTCAAAACTGGGCGGGTAAACAATGGGCATATCATTCGTGGTTTTCATATTAAGACCACCAATGTTAGATCCGGCGCTGCAGCCAAGGTAAGGCGTCCCGTTTTCTACATTTTCTTTCACAACCTTCATGAGATTTTCTTCATGTAGCGTCTTCACTAAAAGGAAAGTATTTCCTCCGCCGGTAAAAATCCCTTTTGCACTGTTGAGCGCTTCCACTTTATTTTCAAACTCATGCAAACCTTTTACTTTGATGCTCAGTGAAGCAAAAAAAATCTGCACTTTTTCTGTATAATCGTCGTGCGAAATCCCTCCCGGCCGTGCGAACGGAATAAAGACAATTTCATCGATTGCCGTAAAAAGTTTTTCGATTTCTGGAGTAAGATACTCAAGATAATTTCCTCCGAAAAGTGTAGATGTTGAGGCAAGAATAATATTCATGCAGCAAACTTATTAAATATTTGTATGAGGTAAAAACGGTTCTTAAAATATTGGATTCCGCAGCAACTGGAATAAAATATACATTTCATAAAAATATACATGATTTTTATCAATTAACTGTTAATTTTTTATTTTTTAACTTTTATCAAGTAATTTGAATGTATATTTGCAAAGAATTTAACAACATAAAAACATCAAGATGAATTATACAGTAGTTGGCCTATTTGAAAGCCAGGAAAATGCAAAACAGGTTTCGGCAGGTTTGGAAAAATCCGGAATTAGAAATGAGGACTACATTATCTACAGAACCAACAAAAACAGCAGTGCTGAGCAAAAACAAAACTTCTGGAAGAGACTTTTAGGTCTTCAGGCGCCGAAGAAGGTTAAGGAAAATGACAAACTCATCACCAGCGTTGTGGTAAACAGCGACGAAGAACTCACTAACGTTAAAAAATCATTCGAGCAAAACGACGTGGTTAAGATTTATGAATTTCAGGACATGACCCTTGAAGAAGCCAAGGATCTGGATTATATCAAAAGAATTGTAGCACTTCGCGCTAAGTCTCACATTTATGCGATGCCTGAAATTTCACTTTCTTCAAGTAATATCCCTCAGGGAATTAATGCTGAAGTGAAGGCATAACCAAGAAATTTTATTCTTTCATTTATAATAAGTCCGTGCTTTCGAGTGCGGACTTTTTTATGGCTGGTTTTTCTTAGGTTTAATACTTAACTTTGAAACTGGTCTTAAAAAATCTTCTATGAAATCTTCTTTTCAATTATTGGTCTCTCTTCTTTTTCTGATGAATTTCAGTTTTGCCCAGCAGAAAACATATTGCAATCCCATTAATATCGACTACGGTTACACGCCGTTCGAAGTATTTTCGAAACAGGGAAAACACCGTGCTACTGCCGATCCCGTAATTGTAAATTTTAAGAAAAAACTTTTCCTGTTCTCTACAAATCAGGAAGGGTACTGGCATAGCGACGATATGCTGAACTGGAAATTCGTGTCACGCAAATTCCTGCACGATGATAAATACATTCACGATCTTAACGCACCCGCAGCCTGGGTCATGAAAGACACGCTTTACGTATACGGCTCAACCTGGGAATCAGATTTTCCGATCTGGAAATCTACCAATCCCACAAAAGACGAATGGAAAATTGCGGTTGACACCCTAAAAGTTGGCGCCTGGGATCCTGCATTTCACTACGATGAAGACAAAAACAAACTTTATCTTTATTGGGGATCGAGTAACGAATGGCCGCTTTTGGGAACTGAAGTAAAAGTAAAAAACCTACAGTCGGAAGGTTATGTAAAACCAATCCTGCGTTTAAAACCTGAAGATCATGGTTGGGAAAGATTCGGAGAGTATAACGACAATGTCTTTCTCCAGCCTTTTGTTGAAGGTGCCTGGGTTACGAAATATAAAGACAAATACTATATGCAGTATGGAGCGCCGGCAACAGAATTCAGCGGATATGCAGACGGAGTTTATGTTTCTAAAAATCCTTTGGAGGGTTACGAATACCAGCAACACAATCCGTTCTCTTATAAACCGGGCGGCTTTGCAAGAGGCGCAGGCCATGGCGCAACTTTTCAGGATAATTATGGAAATTACTGGCATGTTTCGACCATATTTATTTCGACTAAAAACAACTTTGAAAGACGCCTAGGCATCTGGCCCGCCGGCTTTGATAAAGACGATGTAATGTACAGCAACACGGCGTACGGCGACTACCCTACTTATATTCCGGAATTTGCGAATGGAAAGGATTTCACTAAAGGTTTATTCACTGGATGGATGCTTCTGAATTATCAGAAACCTGTAGCTGCATCTTCTACTTTAGGCGGTTATCAGCCTAATTTTGCTGTCGATGAGGACATTAAAACATATTGGTCGGCGAAATCCGGAAATTCAGGAGAATGGTTCCAGACCGATTTGGGGGAAATTTCTACCATCAATGCAATTCAGATCAATTACGCAGACCAGGATGTAGAATTCATGGGAAAAACTCTGGGGAAAATGCATCAGTATAAAATTTACAGTTCTAATGACGGGAAAAACTGGAAAGTTCTAATCGACAAAAGCAAAAACACCACCGATGTTCCTCATGATTATATTGAACTTGAAAAACCGGCGAAAGCAAGATTCTTAAAAATGGAAAATCTAAAAATGCCTACTGGCAAATTTGCGCTCAGCGGTTTCAGAGTTTTCGGCAAAGGAAATAGCGAAAAACCGGGTAAAGTTGAAAACTTTGTTCCGCTGCGCGCCGACCCTAAAAAATACGGGGAGCGGAGAAGCATCTGGATGAAGTGGAAACAAAACGAAAAAGCCGATGGATACATGATCTACTTCGGTAAAACTCCTGACAAACTTTACGGAAGCATTATGGTTTACGGCAAAAACGAATATTTCTTTACCGGCGCCGACAGAACTGACGCTTATTATTTTCAGATCGAAGCATTTAACAACAATGGAATTTCCGAACGGTCGGAAGTTTTTAAATCCGAATAATTAAATTCAGTTTACCTTCATTCAAAGACTTTTTGGCTACATTTACCAAATGAAAAATCTAATCTTACCGTTTCTCCTCTTCTCCAGCTTTTTTTTCGGTCAGCAAAGTTCTTTAAAAGAATCCGCAGGTCTTTTCCCACTCTATCTCGTTGATGGAATGATAACGAATGAGGAACAGCTGAAAGCGTTTGGGACAGCAGAAATATCAGCGGTAAGTGTGTACAAATCAGATAATCTGCCGGAAAAACTAACCCCTTTTATCAATTTCATCAGCGAAGGAATTATCAGTATTACAATGAAAAGCGGCACGGAAAATCTGGAGTCTGTTTCGCTGGAACGACTGAACATTCAACATCAGTTTGATGAGTTAAATCCCGTCTACATCAACAGAATTTTCGTTAAGAACAACACCGTGAAAATACTTAAGGATGCTGTAATTGAATCTGAAATCATCGAAAATAACGGCCAGAAATTCCTAAATATCTGGACGGTGAAAAAATCGGAAAGAAACGGTATCGTAAAAAGATCCGGCGGCATCAAACTTCCTCCTAAAGAAAAAAGCGCTGTAAAAAATGTAATTCTGAAATAAAGATTGTACTTCTTTTCTTATACTTCAGATTGTTGAATTTCGCATTTTAATTTTTAATAAATTTTAAATTCTTCGCCCCGATTTTTATCAAATAAATTCCCGGGAGAAGCCGTGAAACATCAATTGTATGCGAAGGTCTAAATTCACCTTTACCAACCAGTTTTCCATCAACACCAAGTATTTCGTACCTACTCACTTTGGAAATCCCTTTAATATTCAATTCGTTTTTTACCGGATTCGGAAATAGTGAAATCTGATCTTTACTTACATTTTCGGTTGCTAATGCAGGATCCCAAACTACAGTCGAATTTTTCTCAATGACTTGGTATTCATAATTCAATTCCACACTCGCGGCCTGAAAGTTCAGCGGTTTTGTAAAAAACTGATTGTTAGCTGTATTATCCAGAACAAAATAAGCGGTTTCACCATTAGTTCCGTTTACTTTCACCGGCAAAGGCATTTCGAAAAAATTTACAGATGGGTCACTTTGGGTTTGCGAAATCAAAAAATTCATATCCAGATTATTGGCAGACTGCTTCCATTTGATGGTATAAGTTGGGTAACCCTGCCCATAAACCCAGTCGTTAAAAAAGCCGGTAAAATCTTTCCCCGTAGAGACCAAAATCTGGCTTTTAAAATCCTCTGTTTTTGCATAACTGTAAGCAAAAGCAGGATTTGCGGCGTAATCTTTCAAAAGCTGATAAAAAACCTCATCCCCGAGCACCCACTTCATCATCCTCAAAATATAGCCGCCTTTAATATAGGTAAGTCTTCCGCTGAAAAGCACAGGAATATTTCCAAGATCGCTGTCTTTTACATAAACACTTCCGTTTGGCACACTGGTGATGATATTCAGGTGATTGACAAGATAATTCATGAATTCTGAATGAGTCATTAAATTTTTCTCATTCACCAAATGTTCGCCGAAAGTTGCAAAACCTTCATTCAGCCAGATATCATTCCAGGCGCCGCACGTGATTTTATCCCCGAACCATTGGTGTGCAAGTTCATGAGCAATCGTAGATCTTGCAAAAGAATTCATCGACGACATGGTTTGATGTTCCATCGCTGCACCGTTAACCGCAAATTCCATGTGTCCGTATTTTTCGGCGGAAAACGGATAGGGCCCGAAATGATTTTCAAATAATGTCATTGCAGTCTTTGTCCATTCAATATTATCCATTACCCCAACATTTGCGTTCGTCGACGGATAAAGGTAATTAACGAAAGGAAAACCGGTAGTTCCTATAACATCATTAAGCTTATTGAAATTCGCTATCGAAAACGCGACCAGATAAGCTGCCATGGGATAATTCGTACGCCAGAAGGTGAGTTTCTTGTTATCCGGAAGCAGCGTTTCAGACATCAGTTTTCCGTTTGATGCGACACTGTACTGGCTTGGCGTTGTAATCTTGATGTCGAAACGGTTGATCTTGTCGTTCATACTTTGCTTGGTGGGAAACCAGTTCTGCGCACCGTAAGGTTCAGAAAGGGTTGACAAGACCGGACTTCCGTCGTGAGTTCCCATATAAAATGAAGTTCTTCCCGAATTATCTGGCGTTCCGGCATAATGAACTGTTAAAGAATCCAGCGTATTTGCAGGAAGGGATGTTGGCAAATCAATTTTTATTTCTTTGGTCCCTAACTGTTCAAAATTAATACTGGAACCGTGATAAGTAACCTGCGATACCGGTAAAACGTTGGTAAAATCAAAATATATTGATGACATGTTCTGGTTTGTCAAAAAATGAGAAGTCACCGATCCTGAAATCTGAAAAACCGCGGGATCAAGGTAAACGTCCATTCTTTGATATTGGATATCGTAATTCAAGGTGTTCGGATTCACGTTAAAATCGATCATCCGCTGGTATCTGTTGATTTCCTGATCCATCAAATCTTTATTCTCAGGGATAATCTGCGCGGAAAAAAGTATTGACAAAAGAAACAGAACGGTAATGAGATGTTTTTTTTTCATCGTGTAAAATTTAGATTAAAGATAAAAAAAACACCTGACAATCAGCCAGATGTTAATGATATTCAAAACAGTAATCTAATACTTGTCTTTCCATTTTTTTTTGAGTTCCTCCCGTATTTTATTTTCAGTGGAATTATTTCCGGGTTCGTAGAATTTTGTCCCTGATATTTCCTCAGGCAAAAATTCCTGATCGACAAAGTTTCCTGCGTGAGAGTGAGCGTAACCATAATCTTTGCCGTAATTAAGATCTTTCATGAGTTTGGTCGGCGCGTTTCTTAAATGAAGCGGAACCGGCAGACTTCCGGTCTGTTTCACTTTCGCCATGGCGTCGTTAATCGCAACGTAAGTAGAATTGCTTTTTGGAGAAACCGCAAGATAAACCGCTGCTTCGCTTAAAATAATTCTTGCTTCAGGATTTCCGATGACGTTAATTGCCTGAAAACAGTTGTTTGCAACTGTAAGCGCATTAGGATTCGCCAAGCCGATATCTTCTGCGGCCAGAATCAACATTCGCCGCGCAATAAATTTAATGTCCTCGCCGCCAACCAGCATTCTTGCAAGCCAATACACCGCACCATTCGGATCAGATCCGCGCATGGATTTTATGAAAGCTGAAATTATATCGTAATGCTGCTCGCCGTTCTTATCATAAAGCGCCATGGTTTCCTGAAGAACATCCAATACATCTTCGTTGGAAATTTCTTTCTTACCGGAATTTTTGAAATTATTCAGAACGTTTTCTACTGAATTGATAAGTTTACGCGCGTCGCCGCCGGAATACTGTATAAAGGCTTCCTTGTCTTTTATTTTGAATTCGGTATTTTCTTTTTCATTATATTTTTCCAATGAAAGTTCTGCAAGCTCGTCGAGTTTTTCATAACTCAAAGATTTCAACACATAAACCTGCGACCTCGAAAGTAACGCCGAAACTACTTCGAAACTTGGATTTTCTGTTGTAGCTCCGATGAGTACAATCCAGCCTTTTTCTACCGCATGCAGAAGTGAATCCTGTTGGGATTTATTGAAACGGTGAATCTCATCTATGAACAAAATAGGCGATTTTCCGGAGAAAAGATTCTGTTTTTTGGCGTCCTCAATCACTTCACGAACATCTTTCACCCCGCTGGAAACGGCAGAAAGTTTAAAGAATTTTCTTCCCGAATTCTCGGAAATAATTTCTGCCAAAGTTGTTTTCCCTGTTCCCGGGGGACCCCAGAAAATGAGAGAATTCAACGTATCATTTTCCAGCATTTTGCGGATCGTTCCGCTCTTTCCGGTAAGGTGCTCCTGCCCCAGAACATCGTCCAGAGTTTTAGGTCGCATTTGTTCGGCAAGTGGAATATTGGAATTCAAAATAAAAAATTTGGGATTACTGAGAAAGGTTTTGCTGCAATAAGTTTCGCAGAAAGTTTCAACAAAATTAAACTATTTCGCTACTTTTGCAATGCATGTTCAACAAAATCATCACATTTCCTTTGGTGGTACTGATAAAATTCTATCAGTGGTTCATTTCCCCTGTTCTGCCTAAAAACTGCCGGTACGAACCCACGTGCTCTCATTATATGGTTGAAGCGCTTCGCGTGCATGGACCTTTTAAAGGATTCTGGCTGGGCGCGAAAAGAATTGCTCGCTGTCACCCTTGGGGAGGCGAAGGTTACGATCCGGTTCCGCCGAAATGTGATCATCAACATTAAAAATTTTAAAAACAATAAAAATAAACTATGCTTACATTTTTATATACCACCTGGGATCCGTCGACGGGGATACATTTAGGCCCAATTACGCTCCACTATTACAGTTTGATGTTTATTCTGGCTTTTGGTCTGGGATACGCAATTATGACGAAAATCTTTAAAATCGACAATGTCAACCAAAAATATCTGGAGCCGCTTTTTACTTGGACTTTGGTGGGAACGATTCTCGGAGCGAGATTAGGACATGTTATTTTTTATCAGCCTGAACTTTTCAAAGAGGATTTCTGGTCGGTTTTTCTTCCCATTAGGACGAAACCTGAATTTGAATTTACCGGTTTTTCCGGATTGGCAAGCCATGGAGCCACCATCGCGTTGATATTTACCACACTTTATTATTCGTATAAAATCATTAAGAAAAATCCGTTTTGGGTGTACGACAGGATTGGAATCGTGGTGGCATTAGGTGGCGCTTTTGTGAGAATCGGAAACTTTTTCAATTCAGAAATTATCGGGAAACCCGCACCCGAAGGTTCACCTTTCGCGATCCTTTTCCCACAACAAAGCTCGGAATACGGTGCAATAGTTCCGCGCTACCCTACCCAGCTTTTTGAAGCGGGAGGTTACTTTTTACTCTTCATCCTTTTGTGGATTCTTTACCGTTACACGAATAAAAAATACCAGCAGGGCTGGCTTTTCGGTTTGTTTTTTATCATCCTTTGGGCAGTAAGATTCTTTGTTGAATTCTTAAAAGAGCCACAGGGTGATGAATTTATTCAGTTTGCAGGATTAAATACGGGACAGATCCTGTCCATCCCTTTTATGTTGGCAGGTTTCGTAATTATGTGGTATTCTAAAAACAATATAATTACCGAAGAAGAAAACGGCAAACCCGAATAATCAGGCTTCAATAAAACATAACCCTTCAATTAATTTTGAAGGTTTTTTTATTTAAATATCTAAAGGTTTCCCCAATTTCACAGATTAAATCAGTCGACAGCATGGCTTCCTTAGAATGTTTTTTGGCTGCTAAATCACCTGCTTTGCCATGAAGCCAAACTCCGAAAACTGCGGCCATTTCAGGTGTATAATTTTGTGCTAACAGCGCAGTAAGTATACCCAATAAGGCATCACCACTGCCACCTTTTGCCATTCCGGAATTTCCTGTGATATTGTAAAAGACTTTCTCATCAGGAGTAAAAATTTGGGTACGGTGATCTTTTAAAACGATGTAAATCCCAAGTTCTGTAGCTTTCTCTTTTGCAAGTTTTAATCTTTCGAAAGAGTTCTCGGTCTTTCCGAACAGACGTTCGAATTCTTTGGGATGAGGAGTTATGATTGAATTCTGCGGGATTAATTTTAAATTTTCGGATTTTGCTGCCAAAATATTCAGCGCATCAGCATCCAAAACCAAAGGCTTACTATACGTTCTTAAAAATTCTAAAAAAGCATTTTGTGTTTCCGAATCTTTCCCCAAACCGGGACCGATTCCCACGACAGAATCATCATCCACATTAAAATTACTGATAAAATCCCTTCCTCCCGAAATATACATTGCTTCCGGACAACTGGCCTGTAAAATTTCGTAACCACATTTTGGGGCAAGAACGTAAGTGATACCACACCCAGACCTCAGTGCGGCCTTTGCACCCATAACGGCAGCACCCATTGTTCCGAAACTTCCAGCTGCAATGGTTGCTGTACCGTAATTTCCTTTATGTGAGAAATCGTCTCGTCGCTTGTAAATCTTATGAATTAAATCCTCGTCAATAACATAAAATCCGGTCGGTTCGTCGTCGATAAAATCCTTACTTAAACCGATATCCAAAATGTGAATTCTACCACAATACTTTCCGGTTTCTGGGTGAAGAAATGAAGTTTTCCAGAACTGGAAACTCAAGGTTTCATCGGCCTTAAAAATAACAGCATTGTCATCTGAGAGCTGATCCGCAAAAAGTCCGGA
This sequence comes from Flavobacteriia bacterium, assembly GCA_015999765.1. Taxonomy (GTDB): domain Bacteria; phylum Bacteroidota; class Bacteroidia; order Flavobacteriales; family Weeksellaceae; genus Kaistella. Next base: position 102,117 of record JAECQR010000002.1, on the reverse strand, counting down.
TGGAATATCGATGGAAATTTTCGGAAGGCGGAATCGGTTTAACTTTATAATAAGATCAGCGTAGTTCCCTTCAGGATTTCTGGTCAATCCGGTTCCAAAAAGTGCATCAACTAAGACACTGTTTTCACCAAACTCGAATTCTTCAGTCCGATTGAAATCTATAATTTCTACACCATAAATATCTTTTACTCTTTCAAAATTGATCAAGGCATCAGTACTTAGGGCGGCATTTGTATCCAGATAAATATTCACATCAAAACCCTTGTGATAGAGCAGCCTTGCAATTGCAAAACCATCTCCGCCGTTATTTCCGGGGCCGCAGAAAATGTGGTATTCCATTGGTCCGGAGAATCTTGTACAAAGCCATTCTGTACAGGCTGTTGCTGCCCGTTCCATAAGTTTCAGTGAAGTAACAGGTTCGTTTTCAACCGTGAAAGCGTCACACTTTCCGATCTGGGGTGAAGTAAATATTTTCATTATCATTTGTTTAAATAAAATTACTTAAATAATTTCAAATTCATAAAATTTTATAGAAAATATTGATAAGCCAACATTTTGGCAGACAGCCCGCACGATTATAAATTTATTTATTACATTTGAGTAACTTAAAAACTTAAATTATGGGACTTGTACAGGAATTTAGGACATTTGCTTTCAAAGGAAATGTGATTGATTTAGCAGTCGGTGTAATAATCGGAGCTGCGTTTGGCAAAATTGTGTCTTCATTGGTTGAAGATGTAATAACTCCATTATTGCTGAATCCGGCACTGAAAGCAGTGGGCGCCGAAAATATTGCCCAGCTGAGCTGGAACGGAGTAAAATACGGAAATTTTCTCTCCGCAATCATCAGCTTTTTGTGTATTGCGATGGTATTGTTTTGGCTGATTAAAGGGGCAAATAAACTGAACAAGCCGGTAGTAGAAGCTCCAGCCGGACCAAGTAATGAAGAAGTTTTGCTTGCTGAAATCCGTGACCTTTTGAAGAATAAATAACTGTAACATCATAAAAAATTAAACCCGGAATCTTCCGGGTTTTTGTTTTTGCTGCTTTTGCAACGTAAAAACAAGCCGTAAAGCGTATTTCATTATTTGTAAAAACACATTTCCTAATAAACCTGCAGAATGCTGCAAATCTGTTCAGTCAGCGACAAGCCAATTCTGTCCTGCGCCTCTATAGTCGAAGCTCCTGTATGCGGAGTAAGGGAGATTTTCGGATGATTTAGAATCTCTTTTGACGGAGTGGGTTCGTTCATAAAAACATCCAGTCCTGCGAAAGCAACTTTACCGGAGTTCAATGCTGCAACCAGAGCCTCTTCGTCAATAACTCCGCCTCGGGAACAGTTGATGATTGCTACACCGTTTTTCATCAAAGCAAACTCCTTTTCACCGATCATGTAGCCTTCTTTCTGTGCAGGAACGTGAAGGGTGATAAAATCAGCATGTTTTAAAACTCCTTCAAGAGGTTCGGTTTCAATATCGACATTGATGAACTGATTGTTGTAAAACTTAACTTTAATACTTGCCCGGCCCACATTGCTGTCTGCCGCAATTACACGCATCCCTAAACCGAGGGCGATTCTTGCGACTTCCTGGCCAATTCTTCCCATTCCGATGATGCCTATGGTTTTGCCGCGGAGTTCAATTCCTTTTTCGTAAGATTTTTTGAGTTTCGCGAATTCGGAATCGCCTATTACGGGCATTTTCCGGTTAGAATCCGGCAAAAATCTTGCACCGGAAAACAAATGTGCAAATACCAATTCTGCCACAGATTCCGATGATGCTGACGGCGTGTTGATCACATGAATATTCTTCGAACGCGCATAATCAACATCGATATTATCCATCCCTACACCGCCACGGCCGATAATCTCTATTGTTGGGCAGGCATCGATTAATTCTCTACGAACCTGGGTTGCACTTCTTACTAAAATTGTTCTGATGCTGTTTTCGTTGATATAATCCACTAATAATTCCTGCGGAACCTTAGTGGTAATTACCTCGAAGCCTTTATCGGTCAGGGCATCGATTCCTGACTGGTCTAAACCATCGTTTGCTAAAATTTTCATTCTTTTCCTAATCTTTAAATACTTCAATGGTGACCTGTTTTTCTACCATATCGGTGAATTTTCCTTTATATCTGGTGGCTTTCACCAAGTGATTATCAATCCAGTGATAATTTCCGCCGCGCGGTTTTCCGCATAAGACGCTGTGATATTTAAACCCATGTTTATCAAGCCAGTCGATGGTGATCTGTTTCAGGTTTTCTGTGCGCGATGTAAAAAAGCAGATGATGTGACCCTGATCGTACCACCGGTTGATGGTCTCGAGTGCATCGGGATAAGGCTCACAATCGATCATTCTTTCCGGCTCTTCATTGGGTACATCATCGGTTATGGTACCGTCGATATCTATCAGGTAGTTTTTGACATCCCCTTTCAACATCGGGCTTAAATGGTCTTTATATTCTAATTCCATGATTGAAATTTTAAGATGCAAAATTACAATTTTATGTTGGTTTTGAGGCAGATAATATCTGATCTAAAGTATTTACCGTATAAATAATAGAATTTCAGGAATGAAAGTCGGGTTTTTAGAGGGCCACTTATTATTAAAGTTTCACAAAAATTTTACCACCTAAGTTTTAAAACTTAAATTTGTGTGATATGGAAGAACAAGTAGTTTTAGTTTCTGAGAAGGACGAAATCCTTGGTGTAATGGATAAAATGCAGGCTCATGAAAACGGAATTCTGCACCGTGCATTTTCAGTATTTTTATTTAATGACAAAGGTGAAATGCTGCTGCAAAAAAGAGCAGCCGGAAAATATCACTCGCCTAATCAATGGACTAACGCAGTATGCTCGCACCCGCGCCTGGAGGAAACATATTTGGAAGCCGCCGAACGTCGGTTGAAGGAAGAACTGGGAATCGAAACGCCGCTTACTTACAGGTTTAATTTTCTTTATAAAGCAGATGTTGGCCAAAACCTTTGGGAACATGAACTTGACCATGTCTTCACCGGAAATTACGAGGGAGAATTTAAATTAAATGAAGAGGAAGTTTCGGAGGTTCGGTATATTTCTATTGATGGACTGGACCGGGAAATGTCGGTAAATCCGGAAAATTTCACGGAATGGTTTAAGATTATTCTTAAAGAATACAAACAGCACCTCTCATAGAAAAACGTGACTTTTATAATAGCCCCGATTGAAGCGGCATCCTTTTGCGGAGCGCAGCGAAGCAAAAGATACAGCGGAAAGCGGGACGGATTTTCGCAATAAACCTAAACCTGAAACTCCTGAATAAAAACAATAAAATAAATTAGAAGAAATGAATAAAAAGACTGCCCTGTTTGACAAGCATGTTGCTCTGGGCGCAAAAATGGTACCTTTTGCAGGTTTTGAAATGCCTGTGCAATATTCCGGAGTAACTGATGAGCATTTCGTCGTACGCGAAAAAGTTGGAATTTTCGATGTTTCGCACATGGGACAATTTTTTGTTGAAGGCCCGGCTGCAAAAGATTTGCTGCAGTACGTTACGACCAACAACGTGGACACCCTGGAAGACGGAAAAGCGCAATACACCTGTCTGCCTAATGGAAGCGGCGGAATTGTAGATGACCTGATCGTTTACAAAATGGCCGGCGAAAAATATTTTGTGGTCGTAAATGCTTCAAATATTGATAAAGACTGGAACCATATTTCAAAATACAACGAAAAATTCGGTGCTAAACTTACGAATGCATCCGACGAGATGTCATTGATCGCAGTTCAGGGTCCGAAAGCTGCGGAAACGCTGCAGAAACTTACAGATTCTAATCTTGCAGAAATTCCATTTTATCATTTTAGCGAAGGTACCGTTGCAGGAATTTCCAACGTGATTATCTCCAATACCGGTTATACGGGAAGCGGCGGCTTCGAAATCTATTTCCAGAATGCAGATGCGGTGAAAATGTGGGATGCTTTGACCGAAGCCGGTGAAGAATTCGGGTTAATGCCTTGCGGATTAGCTTCCAGAGACACTTTGAGGTTAGAAAAAGGCTTCTGTCTTTACGGAAACGATATTGATGATACCACTTCGCCTATGGAAGCCGGCCTAGGCTGGATTACCAAATTTGATAAAGATTTTGTAGACAAAGAAACTTTTGCAAAACAAAAAGAAGAAGGCGTTACCAGAAAACTGGTAGGTTTCGAAATGCAGGAAAGAGCAATCCCAAGACACGATTATCTGGTGGTAGATGCTGAAGGCAACGAAATCGGAAAAGTAACATCGGGAACTATGAGTCCAATGAAAAATATCGGAATTGGATTGGCTTACGTTGCAAAACCACATTTTAAAGTAGGTTCTGAGATTTTTATCCAGATCAGAAATAAAAGTATTCCTGCGAAAGTTGTAAAACTTCCTTTTGTATAAAAATATCTTTGAATAATAAAAAAACCGTTTGAAAATTTCAAACGGTTTTTTTGTTTTATTAGTGTCAATTAATTTTTATTTCACTTCGATCATCTTCACATTCTGCATGGTTACCTCTTTTTTCGGTACCGTGATCTTCAGAATACCGTCTTCATAAGCCGCTTCTATCTTTTCGGATTCCACTGCTTCCGGCAGTGTGAAAGAACGGCTGAATGAGTTGTAATTAAACTCACGGCGGGTAAATGCTCCTTTCTCATCCCTTTCCTCGTTTTCAGTTTTGCTTTCACTGGAAATGGTTAAGACATTACGCTCCAGATTAATTTTGAAATCTTCTTTTTTAATCCCGGGGGCAGCTACATGAATTTCAAAACCATTATCAAGTTCTTTCACGTTCACTGAGGGCAATGTTAATTCAGACTGTGCAAATTTGGGTCTGTTGAACTCAAACAAATCCTTTGTAATGAAGTCATCGTAAAAACTGTTTCTTCTGATTAAATTTGACATGACATTAAATTTAAAAGTTAAACATTTGATAATATTACTATGTTTTCCGCAAAAAAAATGCCCGCGACAATTCGCGGACAAAATTACTTAACAAATCTGATCTTCAGGAAATTATGTCACATTCAGATCGCAAAATGTGGAAATTATTTCGGTAAATGCTGGAAACAGAAATCGTTGCCTATACTTGTATTTCTCTTGCACCGTGTTCCGGTTTTTGTGGTTGCGAAACAACGGTTGGTGGAATTCTGTCCCGATGCTTTCTTGGGCTTTGAAACCGGGCCAGAAATCGTTCGAAAAGGCGGTTCACAAATTTCACACGGTGCTAAACCTTCTTTCAGGGCTTTCTCTATGCTTAACGCGGAAGATACATTTTTTACCATCCGGCAGTCTGATAAATGATATTTTGTGCCGGTGGGGGTTTTGTAAACAGTCTGCGCTGTAAGATTTACGGTAAGGACAAGGAGAAAAACCGTAAGGAATTTCATGGTTTAATCTGCAAAATGTGCGCGTAATGCTTCAACAGTTTTCTTTTCGCTGCCGATAAATATCTCTTTATCTGTTATAAATACAGGGCGCTTCAAAAAAGTATAATGATCAAGAATCAGTTCTTTATAGTCGTTTTCCTGGAGCGTTTTCGCGTCAATTTCACGTAGCTTAATCTGGTTAGATTTTTTACTGAAAAGCGCTTCATATGAACCCGCAAGTTTGTACATTTCCTCCAGTTCTTCTGGAGTTACAGGATTTATTTTTATTTCCCGGTGCTCCCAGTCCTTCAGATTAAATTTCTTAAGAATTTTCAAACAGGTATCGCAGGTTTTTAAATAAAATACTTTTTTCATGTTTCAAAAATAGGGTTTATAAAAGGAATTTAAAAATTTTATCAATATCTTTATTTAAATTTAAGAAAATAATGGTGACTAAAACGGTCTTTCAGTTTATTTCTGAACCCAGCGATGTGAATTATGGAGGAAATGTTCATGGAGGAAGTGTTATGAAATGGATTGATCAGGCGGGCTACGCATGTGCAAGTTCCTGGAGTTCCAGTTACTGTGTTACCGTTTATGTGGGTGGAATCCGTTTTTATTCGCCAATAAAAATCGGTCACATCGTAAAAGTTGAAGCCGAAGTGATTTATACCGGAACCACAAGTATGCATATTGCAATTAATGTTTTTTCCAGAAATATTAAACGCCACGCTTTCGAAAAAAAGACGCACTGTATTATTGTTTTCGTCGCGGTAGATGATGAGGGTAATTCTGTTCAAGTTCCCAAATTCACGCCTGAAAGTGAACACGAAAAACAGATGGAACAGTACGCGATTAAACTGATGGATTTAAGGAAACAGATTGAGGACGAAATGAAACCCTTTCTCTAAAAAATCTGTAATTCTTCAAAAAAAAATCCTTCCGGGAAAATGGAAGGATTTTATATGATGTTTAAATCAGAATTATCTTGCAATATTAACCGATCTGGTTTCGCGGATAACCGTTACTCTTACCTGTCCGGGATATGTAAGTTCATTCTGAATTTTCTCTGAAATATCATAAGAAAGCTGTGCAGATTTATCGTCGCTTACTTTTCCGCTTTCAACCATCACGCGTAGCTCACGTCCAGCCTGAATCGCATAAGCACTGGAAACACCGTCAAAACTTAACGCAGCAGCTTCCAGATCTTTCAGTCTCTGGATATAGGATTCCAGAACCTGACGTCTTGCGCCCGGTCTCGCTCCGGAAATCGCATCCGCTACCTGGATGATCGGTGAGAGCAATGAAGTCATTTCAACTTCGTCGTGGTGAGCACCGATTGCGTTTACCACTTCCGCATTTTCACCGTATTTTTCTGCCCACTGCATTCCTAAAAGCGCGTGCGGAAGTTCAGATTCCTGCTCAGGAACTTTACCGATATCGTGAAGTAAGCCGGCTCTTTTCGCCAATTTTACATTAAGTCCTAATTCTGCAGCCATGGTAGCAGCGATGTTCGCAACCTCTCTGGAGTGCTGAAGAAGGTTTTGTCCATAAGAAGAACGAAATTTCATTCGACCTACGATTTTTACAAGCTCAGGATGTAAACCGTGAACACCTAAATCGATAACGGTTCTTTTACCAACCTCGATGATTTCTTCTTCAATATGTTTTTTGGTTTTCTCTACCACTTCTTCGATTCTTGCCGGGTGAATTCTTCCGTCCGTAACCAATCTGTGAAGCGAAAGTCTTGCGATCTCTCTTCTCACAGGATCGAAACATGAAAGCAGAATTGCTTCCGGAGTATCGTCAACGATAATTTCAACGCCGGTTGCAGCTTCTAAAGCACGGATGTTTCTTCCTTCTCTACCGATAATTCTACCTTTTACTTCATCAGATTCAATATTGAACACCGATACTGAATTTTCAATCGCCTGCTCCGTTCCGATTCTCTGGATGGTTTGGATGACGATTTTTCTGGCTTCCTGTTTTGCGTTAAGGTTAGCTTCCTCCATAATGCTCTGTACATGGGCCTGTGCTCTTGTTTTCGCTTCAGATTTCATGGCTTCTACCAATTCGTTTCTGGCATCTTCTGCGGAATAATTTGCTATTTTTTCGAGCATCTCAACTTTCTGGGCGGTTGCCACATCAAGTTCCTGCTGTTTTCTCTCGAGGATTTCGTGTTTTTTTCCGTAGTCTGAAATTTGGCGGTCCAAATCTTTTTCCAGTTTTCCGGTTTTACTCAGTTCGTCGTTGAGTTTGTTTTCTTTGTCTTTGATTCTTTTCTCTGCATCCTGCATTTTCTTTTCGCGGGTCTGGATATCAGCGTCGTGCTGGGATTTCAGCTCCATGAATTTTTCTTTTGCCTGCAGCTGTTTTTCCTTTCTGATGGATTCTGCCTGAACGGTGGCTTTTTCTATAAGGTTTTCGGCATTTTTCTTTGCATCCTGTACGATGAATTTTGCCTTTGCATTAAGGGAACTTCTGGAAAATAACATCCCGATTACAGCTCCGATTACAAGGCAAACAATACCGATAATAATGGCGGTTGTTGTCATATGTTTAGTTTAAATTGTCATCAATAAAAAAAGCCCACAATAATTCAGTGATATAGAGTAAACTCCTAATCAACACGATTTGAACTGATTTTCACTTTCTGTAATCCGAGCAAGTCGGCGCCATTAAGTGAACTTTCGTCCGGTAATTGTTTAGCGTTGAGTTTACCTTTAATGTGTTAGAACTATTGTAGGCAGTTGTTTGCGGAAAAGAAAAATCTACTTTTCCAATTCTTCCAGCAGCTGATTAATTTTCATTAACCGCTCGTTGGAAGCATTTATGTTTTTTTCGTTTGTGATAACAGATACTTCTGCATTGGTACCGAGTTTCAAGGCACACATCGCGAGGGCATCCTGCTTATCTCTCACATCAAAATTCTGTTCAAAATCTTTAATCATCACTTCAATCTGTTTCCCTACTTTCCGAAGGGTTTCTTCTTCTGCAGTGGGAACATTGAGCGGATAATTTCTTCCGGCAATGCTGATGGTAATTCTTCTTACTTCCATTACAATCCGCTGTTTTGAAGTTCTGCAATACAGTGATCCACTTCTTTGATCAACCTGTTGATATGGTTTTTCATCAGTCGGTTATGATCGGGATTACCGGTAATTGCTGAGTAAAGCTTTATATTTTTTTGTTCTTCTGCTAAAACCTGGCTTTTTTTTCTTTCTTCATCATATTTCTTCTTCAGTGTTTCATGCTCCTGTGATAATTCCAAATATTTTTCGTTCAGATTCTGGTAATTCTTGCTTACGTTCAAAATCCTTTTTTCTAAAACCGAAAAATTATTTTCTAAATCCTTGAGCATTTTCAGGCTTAATTAATTCTAACTATTAAGCAAAAATATAAAATTTTAATTTGAATTGGCCGAATATTTAAAAATATCTTGAAATAAAAAAGAGAAGACACTGATTGTCTTCTCTTTAGTAATATTGTAAGTCAAAAATTTATTCGAATTTAAGAACGAACATCAGCGCGCGTGTTTTGGCACTGCTGATTGCGGAAGTCCAGTATGGTGGTGTATCAGGATTATCGGAAACCATTTCGTCATTGATCATAAATGTACCGCGGAATCCAGGCGTCAGTTTAAATCTGCTGAAATAGAACTGAATCCCCAATTCGGCCGACCAGGCAAAGTTACTCGCTGTGGTACGGAAAAGTCCCTGTGAATTATCATCTGCGGCTTTGCTATTCGACTGAAGATTCATCATCCAGTTAACTCCCGCCGCTGCATATGGACGTGAATTGTACCATCTGTCCCCATGAACTTCTATTAAAAGAGGTAAATCCACATAGGTAGATTTCACGGTTCTGAGCTTATCTGCGTCCGTTAAAGTTCTGGGTGTGAAAGGTGGATTGGAGTTGGTTCCGCCCGCATACTGGTCGTTTGATTGGGTGTTGAACATCAATTCACGTTCTACAAACTGAAGTCCGGGCTCAAATCTTAAATCGAAGTGATCATTCAGCCTTAGTTTCCCAATTAGTCCGGCTCCAAAACTGTAAGAAGATTTACTCTGCACAAGATTTTTCTGGCCATCCATCCCAAACATAGGATTCAGAACCATCTTATAATCAAAATTATTGCCCGCGAGAAAAAACCCGTAACTGAATTTCTGGTTATCAAAACCTTCCAGATTATCCATACGGTCCTTGGTTCGGAAGAGTTGCGCATTAAGCGAGGATACTACAAAAATTGCGGTAAGTAAATTAATTTTCAACACGGTGTTCCTCATACTATTTGGTTGCCTTATAAATCGTTGCGATACCTAAGCTCAATTTTTTATATTCTACCTTTTTAAATCCTGTTTGCAGCAAGATATTTTTCATCTTCTCCCCAAACGGAAATGCATTTACAGAGTCCGGCAGATAAGTATAAGCACGGTTGTCTTTAGATACTAATTTACCGATCTGCGGCAGGATATTTTTAAAGTAAAACATGTATAAAGGTCCCATAAAGCCTTCAACCTTCGAAAATTCTAAGATATAAACACTTTTATTCTCCTTTACTACCCTCCTAAGTTCAGCAAGACCTTTTTCAAGATTCTCGAAATTTCTAACTCCAAAAGCAACGGTTACCGCATCGAATTTATTGCTTTCGAAAGGCATGTTTTCGGCATCTCCTTTTATCATGCTGATCTCGCCGTCTAAATTAAGTTTTTTTATTTTATCAATACCAACATTCAACATCTGCTGCGACAAATCGAAACCTACAACCTTTGCATCCGTTCCTTTGTGAACTGTAATGGCGAGATCTCCTGTTCCTGTAGCTACATCCAAAACTTCTTTTGGCTGGTCTTTATTCAACCATTTCACGAGTGTATTTCGCCAAAGTACATCAATTTTCATCGAAAGTACGTGGTTCAACAGATCGTATTTCGGAGCAATATTGTCGAACATTTCTTCAACTTCACGCTTTTTCCCGGCTTCGGTATTGTATGGCTTAACTGTATTCAAGGTTGTGTTTTTTTAAAATTTGTAATACTCTTTGTAATAGTTCAGGAAATCAACTTTTCGGAAGATCTTGGTTCGCGATTCCACTTTCTGCACATTTTTTACGATCTTATCGTAATCTTCATCAATATTATAGTAGAATTCGTCGGTATATAATTTATTGAAATGTTTCGGCTCGTTCACAAACTTCTTCCCGTCGATCACGGTCGATTTTCTGGCGGTAATCAAAGAATCTTTGTTAAGACCATAGCCATAAAACTGTTCGTTGATATAATAATCCTGATGGGCAATATTTACCAAGCCGCGGTTCTTATTCACAACGAACGCCGAATCATAAAGTAATTCTTTCTTTCCGTTGAAAACCTGGATTGCGTTTTTACCTTTAGTGAGATTCACCTGAAGCTTCTGACCTGCGCCAATAATTTTTTCCTCTCCTTTATTAATTTTGAAATAGTAAGTATCACCAGTGGGATTATCTACGAGATAATAATTTTTTTTAGCCAAAAACAAAAAGTAAACTCCAAAAGCAAACAATACAGCAATGACCGAAATAATTAAACCTTTAGTGGCAGGACTCATTCTCATATAGGATGTTCATAAAAACCTCTGCAAATTTAATAATAATTTTCATTCAACCCGATACAATATAATTCTTAACTTTGTCCGAAATTTTTCAATAAAAAAAAGATGCCCAATACAATCATAATAGGATCAGGAAGTTATATTCCCACCAAAATTATCGGCAGAGATCACTTCATGGATTCGGTTTTTTACACCGATGAAGGCGACAGAATAAGTAAGCCCAATGAAGAAATCATTCAGAAGTTTGTAGAAATTACTGAAATAGAAAACCGAAGATATCTGGAGGATGATGAGTTTAATTCCGATTTAGGTTTTCAGGCTGCGAAAGAGGCGATCTACGACGCCAAAATTGATCAGGAAGATTTAGATTATATTATTTACGCCAGTAATTTCGGAGAAGTTGACAAAAACGGAATGACGAATTTTATGCCGTCAATGTCAGCGCGGGTGAAAAATAAACTCGGAATCAAAAACCGCAACTGTGTGAATTACGACATGATTTTCGGATGCCCGGGCTGGGTTGAAGCGATGATTCTAGCTGACACCTTAATTAAAGCGAAAAAAGGCAAATTGATCCTGGTGGTAGGTTCAGAAACCTTAAGCCGAGTGACCGATGCTTTTGACCGGAATAAAATGATCTTTGCCGACGGAGCCGGAGCTGTTGTTGTAAAAGCCACTGAAGATGAGAATGTGGGAATGATTGCCGACTGCACCATTTGCGACAATGATACGGAACTTAACTACTTGGAGAATGCGCCTTCACTTAAACAGGACGAAGACCGCCGCCCGCTCTACATCAGAATGCACGGAAGAAAAATTTATGAATATGCGCTGAAAAATGTGCCAGACGCCATTAAACAAACTATTGATAAAGCGGGTCTGACTATTGATGATATTGATAAAATATTAATTCATCAGGCGAATGCTAAAATGGATTATGCTATGATCTCGCGACTGTTTAAACTTTACGGCAAAAAAGATTACGACCATGCAATTGCGCCAATGACGATTCAGCAGCTTGGGAATTCGTCGGTAGCAACAATTCCTACGATGTTCGATTTAATTATTAAAGGTAAAATGAAAAACCAGTCCTTTAAGGAGAAAGGCTATATTGTTTTTGCCTCCGTAGGTGCAGGAATGAATATCAATGCGATCGTATATAAATTTCCCTAACAGAAATATTTTAAGATAATAAGAAGCACAAAATCGATTTTGTGCTTTTTTAATGAAACTTTATGCAGAAAAACTTTTTAATCATTACCGGAATCATTTTTATTTTGGAATTTTATGTCTATCAGGCATTCAAAACCATTACATCCAACAATTGGTTACGCATCGGTTATTGGGCGGTAACACTCATCGTCTATGGCTTTTTTATTTATGAGTTGCTGAATTTTAAACGCAGCGACCGCGATCACCACCGGATTCAGATTGTATCTGCAATTTTTCTGATTTTTCTGGTCCCCAAACTTTTCATCGTGCTTCTTTTGCTGATGGAAGATATCACAAGATTTTTCAACTATCTGTTTACCTTTTTTGTAAAACCCGAAACCTATTTCCCAGAAAGAAGAAAATTCGTAAGCATTATAGGACTTGCGGTGGCAGGCGCTTTTTCTGCCATGATCATTGATGGAATTGTTTTCGGAAAATACAGACATCGTGTACGGCGGGTAAAACTGAAAATTGCGGGTTTGCCCGATAGCTTCAAAGGTTACAAAATCATCCAGATTTCCGACATTCATTCCGGCAGCTTCTTCAATCCGGAAAAACTTCAGAAAGCTATCAATTTAATCAATGAGCAGAACGCTGATCTTGTGTTATGCACGGGCGATATTGTAAATAATTTTGCAACCGAATTCAAACCGTTTATACCGCTTTTTAAAAACATCAAGGCAAAAGACGGAAAATTTTCAGTGCTTGGGAATCATGATTACGGCGACTATGCCGAATGGAATTCTAAAGAAGAAAAAGAACAGAATGTTCCAGATTTAATTCAGTTTCAAAAAGAGGCCGGTTTCGAGATGCTTGGAAATGAACACAGATTCATTGAAAAAAATGGTGAAAAACTGTATATCTTAGGTGTAGAAAACTGGGGTCTGAAGCCTTTTCCACAATACGGCGATTTAAATAAAGCCGCTCTTGGTGTTCCGGCCGAAGCAGCAAAAATATTAATGAGCCACGATCCGACGCATTTTGATGAAGTGGTAAAAAATCACCCTTCAAATGTTCAGCTTACGCTTTCAGGGCATACGCACGGAATGCAGTTTGGCATCGATCTGAAAAACGTACGTTGGTCGCCGGTGCAGTACAGGTATAAAAAATGGGCAGATTTATACGAAAGCCAGGGTAAATATTTATATGTGAACCGCGGTTTCGGGGTAATTGCATTCCCAGGAAGAGTCGGTATCGAGCCAGAAATTACTCTTTTTGAACTGAGTTAAAATTGGATATGACTTCATTAATAAAGGCAACAGAAATAGATATTCCGCTCATTCGCGAATTAGCAGAACAATCCTGGAAATCTGCATATGCAGAACTTCTATCTAAGGAACAGATCGATTATATGCTAGCCGAAATGTATTCGGTTGAAGAAATTTCAACACACCTTCAGAACCCAAATTACCATTATTATTTAATTGTTAATGAAAATATAGCCGTCGGTTTTATCGGATTTGAACATCATTACGAACCGCACACCACTAAACTCCACAGAATTTATCTCGTGGAGAATGCAAAAGGAAAAGGCTGCGGAAAAACCGCATTGAATTTCCTTAAAAAACAAACATCCGAAAGTGGAGATTCACGCATTATCTTAAATGTAAATAAAGAAAATAATGCGAAATCAATTTATGAATCGCAGGGTTTCAGCGTTTATAAAGAAGACGTCTTTAATATCGGAAATGGCTTTGTAATGGACGATTACCTGATGGAATTTATTTTATAACCTCAAATTTATCCTGCTTTTTTTGAACCTGATTTTATTTTTGGTACACTTTTAGAATGCTCAGAAGTATAACATTAAAAATTAAATTATGACACGTTCTAACCTACTTACAAAGATTCAGATTTTCGCATTGGCAGTTGCAGCAAACTTCGCCACAATATTAGTTAAAGCTCAGGATAAAGCAGCAGATTTAAATGTTGATGTAGACCTGGACAAAGGCGGCGACGCGATGAGTGGGGATTGGATGAGCAATCCTTTAGTTTGGGTAATTGGTGCATTAGTTCTTATCGTAATCATCGCATTAGTTGCAAGAGGCGGCGGAAACAAATAAAAAACCACATCATATATTTCACTTAATAAAGATCCCTTTTTTGAAAGGGATCTTTTTTATGAAAAAACCCGGATGGTGAATCCGGGTTTTTATTTTATATGTATTTAAAAATTAAATTTCAAGTGCTTTCTGATAAGCATTTTCGATGCCTCCCAAGTTTTTTCCGCCTGCTGTTGCAAAGCCCGGATTTCCTCCGCCGCCGCCCTGGATTTCTTTCGCCAGTTCTTTCACGATATTTCCGGCGTGATATCTTGTTTCCAAATCCTGCGAAACTCCAACCGTAATAATCGGTTTTTCATCGGCATCAGAAATGATAATAATAACAGAGTTTTCAACTTCTTTTTTCAGCTGAAATACGATATCTTTCACACTTCCAGCATCCAGTGAAACTTTTTTAACCAGAATTTTTTTATCTCCCTGAGCAATGAAATCATTTTTCCAGTTTGCGGTTTCACCTTTTGCTTTTTCTTTTTTCAAAGATTCGATTTCAGATTTTAAAACTGAATTTTCGTCAATTAATTTTTCTACAGATTTCGTTAAATCTTTAGATTTCAACAAAGCTGAAATTTCTTTGATCTGAGCTTCCAGATTTTTGAAATATTCCGCAGATTTATCACCGGAAATCGCTTCAATTCTTCTGATTCCTGCTGCGGTAGAACTTTCGTTCTGAATTTTAAAATAACCGATTTCGCCGGTATTTTTTACGTGAGTTCCGCCACAAAGCTCCTTTGAACTTCCGAACTGAATCATTCTTACACTATCACCGTATTTTTCACCGAAAAGCGCCATTGCGCCTTTCTCCATCGCTTCTGCAATAGGAATATTTCTGAATTCCTGCAACGCAATATTCTCCTTAATTTTTGCATTTACTTTCTCTTCGACCAACTGCAGTTCTTCCTCATTCATTTTAGAGAAATGTGAAAAATCAAAACGGAGATAATCGGGGCCAACAAATGAGCCTTTCTGCTCCACATGTGTTCCTAAAACTTCGCGCAAAGCCTCATGCAAAAGATGCGTAACGGAGTGGTTGGCCTGTGTATTTTTTCTCTCAGCTGTATTTACTTTTGCATAGAAAACCGCGCCCGCATCTTTCGGTAAATCTTTAATTAAAGATACAATCAGATTGTTTTCTTTTCGGGTCTCTAACACTTCAACAATATCCGCACAGTCGGTAATTCCGAAAACGCTTGGGTTAGAGATGTCGAAACCTTCAGTATAACTTGGAATCAGAATACCTTTGTCACCAACCTGGCCACCGCCTTCAGGATAAAACGGAGATTTTGCCAAAACTATCTGGTAAAATTCACCGTCTTTATTCTCGATTTTCCGATAACGGGTGATATAAGTTTCAGCTTCTGTCTGGTCGTACCCAACGAAAACTTCCTGCTTTTCTTCAAGGATTACCCAATCGTGAACTTTCTGCGCAGAGGATTTTTTGGAACGCTGTTTCTGCTTTTCCATTTCATCAGCAAAACCTTTTTCATCAACGGTCAAATTCTTCTCTTCCGCGATAATTCTCGACAGATCTGCCGGAAATCCGTAGGTATCGTATAATTCAAAAACCTCGGCACCCGGAAGCGTTTTTTCGTTTCTGGAAAGGGTTTCATTAATGATTAAATCAATTCGCTTCAAACCGTGTTCGATGGTTTTCAGGAAAGAATTTTCTTCTTCCTTTATTACTTCTGTAACCAGTTTTTGCTGTTTTACCAACTCCGGGAAGAAATCTCCCATTTCATTTTTCAAAACAGCAACCAATTCAAAAAGGAAAGGTTCTTTCATTCCTAAAAAACGGTAAGAATAGGAAATTGCTCTTCTTAAAATTCTTCTGATCACATAACCGGCACCACCGTTGGATGGAAGCTGTCCGTCGGCAATCGCGAATGCAACCGCTCTGATATGATCGACCACAACACGAATTGCGATATCCTTTTCATCTTCTAAAATCCCAGTGTATTTTTTACCTGACAGTTCTTCTACTCTAGTAATTAAAGGCGTGAAAACATCGGTATCGTAATTCGATTTTTTTCCTTGTAAAGCCATACACAAACGCTCAAAGCCCATTCCGGTGTCAACGTGCTGTGCGGGTAATTTCTCAAGACTTCCATCAGCTTTTCTGTTGAATTCCATGAAAACGTTGTTCCAGATTTCCACAACCTGCGGATGATCATTATTAATCAATTCAACGCCGGGGACCAAAGCTTTTTCTTCTTCAGACCTTAAATCCACATGGATTTCTGAGCATGGTCCACAAGGTCCGCTTTCGCCCATTTCCCAGAAATTGTCTTTTTTGTTTCCATTGATGATTCTGCTTTCATCAATATGGGATCTCCAGTAATCATAAGCATACTGGTCGCGTTCCAAATTTTCGGAAGCGTCACCTTCAAAAATAGTTACATATAAATTTTCTTTCGGAATTTTATAAACTTCTGTCAGCAGTTCCCATGCAAAACCGATCGCTTCTTTCTTAAAATAATCCCCGAAAGACCAGTTTCCCAACATTTCAAACATCGTGTGATGATACGTATCACGGCCAACATCATCCAGATCGTTGTGCTTTCCGGAAACGCGCAGACATTTTTGCGTATCGGCAATTCTTGGCGCTTTTGGTTCTTTGTAACCGAGAAAATAATCCTTGAATTGCGTCATTCCTGAATTAGAGAACATGAGCGTGGGATCATCTTTTAGCACAATAGGTGCGGAAGGAACGATTAAGTGTCCCTTTTCTTTAAAATAATCTAAAAACTGCTGGCGTATCTGTTGTGAAGTCATAGTTAGTTTTGCTTTTTGCGTTGTTTTTACGCTTTTCTGTAAGATTGCAAATTTAGGAAATTTTGAGCTAAAAACTGAAGCCACCCGGGCATCTTCAAAATTAATCTAATGCGTTGAAGAACAATAGAGGCTAAAAAATCCGCCCCATTAAAAATGAGACGGATTTACATCACTTATTACACTTAAATAAAAAAAAATTATCTCTTTTCGAGGGCCTTTATCAAAATCTGAAGATTGACTTCGTTTTTGATAATACCGTTTGTTACAGGCATTTGGAATTTCACTCCAAAATCCTCTCTGCTAATGTCTTTCGGCTCTGTCGCAATACTTACCTCGCCGCCATTTACTGTTACATTCGCATTGAACTGAACAGGTTTTGTAATTCCTTTAATCGTCAAATTACCATCGAGCAGGGTATTGTAATCACCGTTTGCATTTTCAGAGACTTTTGTAATCTCGTAAGAAGCGGTGGGAAATTTTTCAACATCGAAAAAATCGCCGCTTTTTAAATGGCCGTTCAGTTTATTAAGCTGCTCTGCATCATCTTTTAAATCAACAGAGGTTAAACTGCTCATATCGGCAACAAATTTTCCGCTTTCAAGTTTACCATCTTTCACAGTTACATCGCCACTCTCGAATTTAATAGTTCCAAAATGACTGGTGTTGTCGGATTTCAGTACTTTAAAACCTTTCCATTCGATTTTACTGTTGAGGGTATCCACTTCGAAAGACGTACCTTCGGTGGTGGTAATCACTTCGCTGCTTTCACTGCTAAGCGGTTTATCTTTCCCGCAGGAAACAAATAAAATTCCTGAAATTAATGCTGAGAATACCGTTGATTTAAATACTTTTTTCATCAAATGATTGCTTTTTGCTTACTCCGCTAAAATAATAAAAATAATTCACAGTACGATCAAAATTATTAATTTTGCAAATATGCTATTAGAAATCAATCATTTATTTTTCTCGCATTCCCGTGAAAAAGATCTTTTCCGAAACCTTAATTTAAAGATTGAAAAAGGCAGAATCATTGCTTTGGCCGGCGAAAGCGGCTGCGGAAAATCTACCCTACTGAATTTGATTTACGGTTTGCTCGACTGGGAGGAGGGCGAAATTATTTTTGACGGAAAACCGATCTACGGACCAAAAAAAAATATTGTTCCGGGAGAAAGTGAAATGAAACTGGTAGCACAGAATTACGACCTGATGCCATATGCTACAGTCGCTGATAATGTTGGGAAGTTCATTTCCAATATCAATTTAAAGGAAAAGCGAGAAAAAGTTATAGAACTGCTTCACGTGGTAGGGCTGGAGGAATATGCTGAAATACTTCCGAAAAATCTGAGCGGAGGCCAGCAACAGCGTGTCGCAATTGCCCGGGCACTTTCAGTAATGCCTAAGCTTCTTCTGCTGGATGAACCTTTCAGTAATCTGGATTTTTCCAGAAAAATCGAACTTCGAGAACGACTTTTCAATTATGTGAAAGAGAAGAATATTTCTCTTCTTATTTCAACCCACGAAATTCAGGAAGTGATGCCGTGGCTGGACCAGATTATAGTGTTACAGGAAGGGAGACTTATTCAAAACGATCACCCGAAGGAAACTTATCTTAATCCTTATAATACCTACGTGGCAAAACTTTTTGGCGAAGTGAATGTTTTTTCCAATGAAGAGAAAACAACATTAGGACTTTCTAAAAACTTCTGGTATCCCACGGAAATTAAAATCGCAGATTCCGGAAAAGAAGCACAGGTTACCGAAAGCCGTTTCGCCGGAAACCACTACTGGAACAAGATTTCGCTCAGCGGAAAAGAAATGGTAATCTATACCGAAAATCACATTGAGGGTACAGTATACCTTAATTTCTAATTCTCACACGCAACAGATTTTTAAAATTTTGCCAGGCCGCTATGGAATTTGAAAAAAAATTCCTAACTTTATCATTCCCAAATAAGGAAATTTTTGGTTAATTCTCTTTCTGCCTTTAAGACGAAATTAGTCCCGATGTATTCGGACAACCAAGTCTAGAAAAGAACCCTGTCCAGATCTTTCCTTTTTTTATGCCTTCTTCACAAATTCCGATTTCAAAGCCATTGCTCCAAACCCGTCAATTTTACAGTCGATATTATGATCAGAATCGGGACGTAAACGGATATTCTTAACTTTAGTTCCGGCTTTCACAGGTTTTGGTGCACCTTTAACCGGCAAATCTTTCATCACAATTACAGAATCCCCGTTTTGAAGTTCGTTGCCGTTCATGTCTAAAATGGTATCACCCTGATCAGCCTCTTTCGGATCCCACTCATGAAAACACTGGGAACATACCTGCAGATTATCCTGTTCGTAAGTAAATTCTGACTGGCATTTAGGACAAATAATTGTATCGCTCATGGTTTATTTTTTGAAACACAAAAGTAAGAATTTTTTACAGTGATTAAAATTCTTAATTTTTTGCAGGTCAGTTGTACCCCGACCTGAGTGGAGCTGTTTTTTTATAGAACGCAGTGGAGGAAAAAAAGCGGGAATACTTCGACTAAGCTCAACATAAACTCACGCGGAAAAAAGCGCCTAAATCTACGGCATCAATATTCGGTTAAAAAACCTTATTTTTGCAAAAATTCTGTCCCGGCGATTCGAGGGCAGATTGAACCTTAAAACATCCATACATGGAACTGATACACAGAAACTTACTAATCGGAATTCACGACGCGTTACAGGAAACTTTTTTCGAAGACAGAAAATATGCTGACAAAGTGATAGAGCGGCTTCTGAAAGCCAACAGAAAATGGGGCAGCGAAGACCGCAAAGTAGTTTCACAAATTTTTTATGATATTATCCGCTGGAAAAAACGCCTGGAATATTACATGGGCGAAGGCGTGAAACCCAACAATATCTATAAACTCATTCTCACATATTGTCTGTGGACCAAAACGCATTATAAAAAATTCGAGGAGTTTAATGGCATTAAAAACGCCGACATTCTCAATAAACTTAAGAAAAATACGGTTCCAACAAAATCGATTGAATATTCAATCCCGGAATGGCTTGCCGAAACTCTGGAAAAAGAATTGGGCAGTAAATGGGAACGGGAGATGCACGCGCTTAATGAGCAGGCTCCTACCATTCTCCGTGCGAACACCCTGAAAACAACAGCCAAAGAACTTGTTTCCGATCTTAAAGATGAGGATGTAGAAAGTTTCCAGATCAGAAATTATCCGGATGCTGTTCAGCTGCAGGAAAAGAAAAATGTATTCTTAACCTCCGCTTTTAAAGACGGTTTGTTTGAAGTTCAGGATGCTTCTTCCCAGAAAATCGGTGAACTGCTGGATGTTCAGGAAGGAATGCGCGTTGTAGATGCCTGCGCCGGAGCAGGTGGGAAAACCCTCCACCTGGCCGCTTTAATGAAAAACAAAGGTCAAATCATTGCTCTCGATATTTACGAGTGGAAACTTGCTGAACTGAAACGCCGCGCAAAAAGAGCCGGTGCCCACAACATTGAGACGAGATTTATTGACGACAATAAAGTGATCAAAAGACTTCACGAAAAAGCTGACCGTGTACTTATCGATGCGCCCTGTTCAGGTTTAGGGGTCTTGAAAAGAAACCCCGATTCCAAGTGGAAAATCGATCAGGATTTTATCGACAGGATCAAAAACGAACAGCAGCAGATTCTTCAGGATTACAGCAAAATGCTTAAAAAAGGTGGGAAAATGATCTATGCCACATGTTCGATTCTGCCAAGCGAAAATAATGAGCAGGTTGAAATTTTTCTCAAAAACAATGCAGAATTTAAATTAATTAAAGAAGAAAAAGTTATGCCGAGCGACGGCTTTGATGGGTTTTATATGGCGCTGATTCAACGGAACGCATAATTAAAACTATTGATAAAATAAAACAGCAGGCCTAGGTCTGCTGTTTTTTTTGAATTTTTTCCGCCTAAATAAGCAAAATCATATACTCAACTTAATTTTTTCCGCTTAAAAAGTTAATTTTAGTAAAATATTCTAATTTTAATTTATTTTGTTTTCTTTTATAAACATTTAAATTATGTTTGCAGAATAAAATTAATCAATTATTACTAATCACTTATAATCATAAACTTATGTGTGGAATTGTATGTCTTTTTGACGCAAAACAAAAAACGGAAGTTCTCCGTCCTCAGATATTAGAAATGTCCAAGAAAATCCGTCACCGTGGCCCGGACTGGAGCGGGATTTTTCAGGATGAGAAAGTAATCTTTTCTCACGAGCGTCTGGCAATCGTTGACCCGACATCTGGAAAACAACCTCTTTTTACCAAAGACGGAAAAGTAGTTTTAGCTGTAAACGGAGAAATTTACAACCATCAGGAATTGCGTGCGGAATTTCCCGATTATGAATTTCTGACGCATTCAGATTGTGAGGTCATTCTCGCTTTATACCGCAGATACGGAAAAGATTTCCTCGAAAAACTCAACGGAATCTTTGCTTTTGCGCTTTATGATATTGAGAATGATATTTATCTCGTCGGCCGCGACCACATGGGGATTTGTCCGCTGTATCAGGGTTGGGACAAAAACGGAAATTATTATGTCGCTTCTGAACTTAAGGCTTTGGAAGGAGTCTGTAAAACCATTGAAACTTTTCTGCCTGGTCATTTTCTTTACAGTAAAGACGGGTTCGAAATGCAGAAATGGTATCACCGGGACTGGGAAGATTTTGAAAACGTTAAAGACAATGTTACAGATATTTCTGCAATCAGAAAAAGCCTTGAAGCAGCGGTTCACCGCCAACTGATGAGCGATGTGCCGTATGGCGTTTTACTTTCCGGTGGTTTGGATTCTTCGATTATTGCAGCGGTTACTGCAAAATACGCAAGAAACAGAATCGAAAGTGGCGACACTCAGGAAGCCTGGTATCCCAGACTGCACAGCTTTGCCGTAGGATTGGAAGGAAGCCCCGACCTCATCGCTGCACAAAAAGCTGCGGACCATATCGGCTCTATTCACCACGAAGTTCATTTTACGGTTCAGGAAGGTTTGGATGCCGTACGTGATGTTATTTACCATCTGGAAACCTATGATGTTACCACTATTCGTGCCTCAACTCCAATGTATTTACTGGCTAGAGTCATTAAATCTATGGGGATAAAAATGGTACTGTCCGGTGAGGGAAGCGATGAGCTTTTTGGCGGATATTTATATTTCCACAAAGCCCCGAATGCGAAAGAATTTCATGAAGAAACCGTAAGAAAATTAGGTAAACTACACCTTTATGACTGTTTGCGCGCTAACAAAGCCTTGATGAGTTGGGGAATTGAAGGACGCGTACCTTTTCTGGATAAAGAATTTATGGATGTAGCGATGACCGTAAATCCCAAAGACAAAATGATCAGCAAAGCGGAAGGAAAAATGGAGAAATGGGTACTGCGAAAAGCATTTGAGGACCTATTGCCCGAATCCATTGTCTGGAGACAGAAAGAACAGTTTTCCGATGGGGTTGGTTACTCCTGGATCGATTCGCTGAAAGATTTGGCAGACAAGGAAGTCAGCGATGAAATGATGGTTAACGCAAAATTCCGTTTTCCGCTAAACACTCCCCAAAACAAAGAAGAATACCGTTACAGAACAATTTTCGAAGAACATTTCCCTAGTGAAACAGCCGCAGCAACAGTACCTTCAGTACCATCTGTTGCGTGTTCAACTCCAATCGCTCTGGAATGGGATGAAGCCTTCAAAAAAATGAACGATCCAAGCGGCAGAGCCGTTATAAGTGTACACGAAGATTCCTATTAAATGTATTTTTTGGTAGTAAAATCCTGCAGAACCTGCAGGATTTTTTAGGTTCAGTTTTTGCTAATGATGAATGATGTCCGATTCTTTACAACCTTTTGACACCCCAACCAAGAGAATCCTTCCATTCATTCTTGCAACAGCTATTTTCATGCAGATGTTGGATTCTACAATTCTCAACACATCATTACCGTCCATCGCAGCGGACCTGAATGAATCGCCGCTAAATATGCAGAATGCAATCATCAGCTATGTTCTTACGCTTGCTTTGTTCATGCCGGTCAGCGGTTTTCTGGCGGATAAATTCGGAACCAAGAAGGTTTTTATATTTGCCATCTTAGTTTTCAGTTTGGGATCGTTGTTCTGCGCACTGTCACAAAGCCTTACTCAATTAGTCATTTCGCGTGTGGTGCAGGGAATCGGCGGAAGTCTGATGACGCCGGTTGGCCGATTGGCACTCCTGAAAACCTACGATAAAAATGAATTGCTCAGAGCAATGAATTACGCCATTGTTCCGGCGTTGATAGGACCTGTTTTGGGACCTGTGGTTGGCGGCTACATGGTAGATTATCTTTCCTGGCACTGGATTTTTCTTATCAATATTCCTATTGGATTTGTGGGAATCGTTCTCAGTTTAAAATACATGCCGAATTACCAGTCCAAAATAATAACTTTTGATTTAAAAGGCTTCCTTATTTTTGCGACAGCCTCTCTTCTGCTCTCTATCTCGCTGGAAATGTTTGGATCGGCGACTCACACTACACCAGTACTCATGATTTTTATCTTGGGATTCTTAATGGTGTACTTTTACTATCGCCACGCTTCTAAAACGCAAA
Source organism: Flavobacteriia bacterium (assembly GCA_015999765.1). Lineage (GTDB taxonomy): Bacteria > Bacteroidota > Bacteroidia > Flavobacteriales > Weeksellaceae > Kaistella. Next base: position 78,504 of record JAECQR010000002.1, on the reverse strand, counting down.
ACCCTATTTTCCCGTTAAATCTTTTTCAGGTTAGAACATTCCGCGTGGGTATTTTAGGTAATCTGGCCACTCGTTTGGGAATAAGTTCTGTTCCTTTACTTTTGCCATTAATGATTCAGATTGCCTACGGAGCAAGTGCCGTAGTTTCAGGATGGATCGTGGCGCCTATGGCTTTGACCGCAATGTTCGGAAAATCATCAGTAATTAAAATCCTCAACAGATTCGGTTACCGCAAAACCCTGATGATAAATACTTTCATTATTGGTTTTCTCATCTGTTGCCTCGCAATTCCCGGCATACAAACCTCGATCTGGTGGTTTGTACCCATTATCGCAGTGATGGGCTTCTTTAACTCCATTCAGTTTACCTCAATGAATACGATTTCACTCGCCGATTTACGGAATTCTCACACCAGCAGTGGTAACTCGCTTATCGCAGTAAATCAGCAGCTTGCGATCGGTTTCGGGATTGCGTTTGGACTGGTTGTTTTAAAACTCTTTGAAACCAATGCAAACCTCAACTACGAGAACACACATCGCGCCTTCCGGTATACATTTATTGTAATGGGAATTCTTACCATACTTTCAGGGTTTGTTTTCAGAAGACTCCATTCCAAAGATGGAGAGAATATGAGAACAAATCACTAAATTATCATTAATACCATTTCAAAATTAAATGGCAGAAAAACCCCATACCTGCTAAGATACTTTTTAACTTGCTGATTGACAAACCTGTATATTCTTATCTTACATCAATGTATCTTAGATGTTACATCTGTACTTTTGTATTAATAAATGAAGACGATCATGGCAACAAAAAAAGTAGAAACAATAGTACCACCGAGAGATCCTCATTTCGTAGGCGACGGTTTCAGGGTTCATAATTTTATCCCTGGCGGATTCTGTTTAGACATGAAAAGAATGGATCCATTCATCATGTTAGATTACAATTCAAAGTTCCATTTTTCGGGAACCGACAAACCCAGAGGAGTGGGCGTGCATCCGCACCGAGGTTTTGAAACGGTAACCATTGCTTACCAGGGCCGGGTTGAACATGGTGACAGTTCAGGTGGCGGCGGAATCATCGGTGAAGGTGACGTGCAATGGATGACGGCAGCTTCCGGAGTCCTTCACAAAGAATTCCACGAAACCGAATGGGCAAAACAGGGCGGAATTTTCCAGATTGTGCAGCTTTGGATCAACCTTCCGGCAAAAGACAAAATGAGTCCACCGAAATATCAGGCCATAAAAAACTCAGAAATGAAAAAGGTTAATCTGGGCGAAAATGGCTTTGTAGAAATTATTGCCGGAGAATATCAAAGTAAAAAAGGTCCCGCAAGCACTTTCAGTCCTATAAACTTGATGAACGCCAAACTGAAGAAAAACGGAAGAGCTGATTTCAGTTTCCCTGCAAATTTCAGCACTGCACTGTTAGTCACTGAGGGCACCATTACCGTAAATGATAAGGAAAAAGTTCTCACTGACCATTTTGTTCTTTTTGAAAACGAAGGAGAAGCTTTCCAGATTGAAGCTACAGAAGACAGCGTGGTACTGGTATTAAGCGGGCAGCCGTTGAATGAACCCATCTTTTCCCACGGACCTTTTGTAATGAATTCAAAACAGGAAATCATTCAGGCTTTTGATGACTTCAACACCGGAAAATTCGGCTATCTGGAAGACTAATCACTCGCAATTTGTAAAATATTTAAATACCATAAAATGAAAATATCCCTTATCGGCGCCACAGGCTACGTTGGAAATGCAATCCTAAACGAACTGCTCGAAAGAAATCATGAAGTAATCGCCATCGCCAGAAATACAGACAAAATAGCCCAGGATCATAAAAATCTGCAGAAGAAAAATGTTGATGTGTTTAATGAAAACGACCTTGCAGAAACCCTTCAGGGAAGTGATGCCATTATCAGTGCATACAACCCGGGCTGGACAAACCCAAATATCCACGAGGATTATTTGAAAGGTGCCTCATCCATCCAAAACGCAGCAGAGAAATCCGGTGTAAAAAAACTCATCGTTATTGGAGGTGCCGGAACGTTGAAAATTAATGGTAATTATATCGTTGACGGATCAGATTTTCCCAAAGAAATATATCTGGGAGCAAGTGCGGTGCGCAAGTATTACGTAGACACTCTTTCGAAAAACGAAACTTTAGACTGGGAATTTTTCAGCCCTGCCCTGGAAATGAATATGTTCAGTGAAGAAAAGGAAAAAACCGGGAAATACAGGTTGGGAACAGATTCGCCAGTTTTTGATGCAGAAGGCCGCTCCCGCCATTCGGTTCAGGATTTAGCTGTGGCAATTGTGGATGAACTTGAAAACAAAAAATTCAACCGAGAAATTTTTACGGCTGCTTATTAATTTCACCTTTTAAATTGATCAAGATGAAAAAATTAGAATTCGGATTGATGACTTTTGCAGATGTGGCACCGGAAACGGTTCCAGGTAAAGGCCTTAATGCCCACCAAAGAATACAGGATCTTTTAGAAGAAATAAAACTTGCCGACAAAATCGGAATTGATGTTTTTGGTATTGGCGAACATCACCGACCGGATTACGCGGTTTCTTCACCAACAACAGTACTTGCTGCAGCAGCGGCAGTCACAAAGAACATTAAGCTGACGAGCGCAGTAACCGTCCTTAGTTCTGAAGATCCGGTTCGCGTTTATCAGCAGTTTGCTACGGTAGACGCACTTTCCGGCGGAAGAGCAGAAATCATGGCAGGTCGGGGCTCATTTATTGAATCTTTCCCTCTGTTTGGTTTTGATTTGAATGATTATGATGAACTTTTTGAAGAAAAGTTAGATCTTCTACTGAAAATCAACAAGTCAGAAAAGGTCTCGTGGAGCGGAAACCTGCGTGCCCCAATTCATGATTTAGGCGTATATCCAAGGGCTTTAAACGGTGAAATTCCGGTTTGGCTTGCTGCGGGCGGAACTCCAGCTTCTGCAGTGAGAGCCGCGAAACTTCAGCTGCCTTTAATGTTGGCAATCATTGGCGGGATGCCGCGGCAGTTCACTCCTTTCATTAATCTTTATAAAAAATCCTGGCTTGAAAATGGTCATAATCCAGAAGATTTACAGGTCGGAATTAACAATCACATGTTTATCGGCGAAAATGGTGAGAAGGTAGCAGATGATTTTTTTCCGTATTACGCGCAGATGATGGATCGTGTCGGCAGAAGCCGCGGCTGGCAGTCCATGACCCGAGAACAGTTTGAATATATGCGCAGTCCGCAAGGTTCTTTAATGGTTGGCAGCGTAGAACAGGTCACAGAAAAAATCCTCTACGAATACGAACTTTTCGGTTTCACTAGATTCTTTGCGCAGGCAAGTTTAGGATTTGTACCGCACGAACTTACGATGAAATCGATCGAACTGTTCGGGAAAGAAGTAATTCCTGGTGTTAAGAAAAAATTAGGAATTGAATAAATCTTTTCAATGATTCTGCAAAACTTAGTAACTTACGTGTGCTTAAAAGTTTCATTCTAACTCCCAAACCCTAAAACATGTCGAATATCGGATTAATCATCGAAGAAAAAGCTGCCGACATCGGTAATTTTTTAGTCGGAAGACTGCTTCCTTTCAGGGAAAAAAGAGCAGTGGGACCTTTTGTTTTTATTGATCATATGGGACCTGCTGCATTGAACGAATATCAAAACCTGGACGTTCCGCCGCATCCTCATATTGGACTTTCAACTTTGACTTACCTTTTAGAAGGATCTATTCAGCACAAAGATTCACTCGGAAGTGATATAGAGATAAAACCCGGCGCAGTGAACTGGATGACTGCCGGTAAAGGTGTTGTACATTCCGAAAGAACACCAGAATACCTCAGAAATTCCGATAAAAATTTGCACGGATTTCAGATTTGGGTAGGTTTGCCTAAAAATCTTGAACAGAGCGAACCCACCTTTCATCATACTGAAGCGGCTGACATACCAGCCTGGAACGAGGGAAATATTCAGTACAAATTAATAGCGGGCGAACTCTTCGGAAGAAAGTCTCCTGTACCAGTACATTCTAATTTGTTTTTTCTTGAAATTAAAAGTAAAGAACGTCAGAAAATAAACATCGGGAAGGATTTATTTGGCGAAGCTGCGATGTATATACTGGAAGGAACAGTTCATATTGAAGGCAATGAATTTGGAGGCAAACAACTTCTTATCGCTAAAAACGCTACTTTGTGCGAATTTGAAATCGGGGAAAACGCTACTGTTTATCTTTTTGGCGGGGAGCCTTTTGATGAAGAGCGCTTTATATTCTGGAACTTTGTCAACTCAGATAAAGAAATTATTGAGCAGGCAAAAATCAACTGGCATCAGCAAAACCATGATGCTTTTGCTTTAGTTCCCGGTGACGAAGAAGAATTTGTACCGCTTCCCAAAGCAATCCTTAAAGGAAGACTTTCCAGATAGAAAAATCTTTCTTCCATACTTTCAATGCATTCCATTATTTAATATCACGATATTAGATATAATGAATTACGTACAGATAGATTATTTTGTAACTTTAGGTATCAAAATATTATAATCATGGAAGAAAAGAAAAAATTAACAAGACAGACCGGTGCGCCGGTGCCCGACAATCAGAATGTACAGACAGCCGGACCCAGAGGCCCAATGCTTATGCAGGATTTTTGGTTTCTGGAGAAAATGGCCAACTTCGACAGAGAAGTAATTCCCGAAAGAAGAATGCACGCAAAAGGTTCCGGTGCATTTGGTACATTTACGGTTACCCACGATATTACTCAGTACACCAAAGCACATCTCTTCAACGAAATTGGTAAGAAGACCGAAATGTTTGCAAGATTTTCTACCGTTGCCGGAGAACGTGGGGCAGCAGATGCCGAAAGAGATATCCGAGGATTCGCTTTGAAGTTTTACACCGATGAGGGAATTTGGGATCTGGTAGGAAATAATACTCCCGTCTTCTTTTTTCGTGACCCGATGAAATTTCCGGATCTAAACCACGCTGTGAAACGCGATCCGAAAACCAATATGCGTAGCGCCAATAACAACTGGGATTTCTGGACTTTGCTGCCAGAATCACTTCACCAGGTGACCATTGTAATGAGCGACCGCGGAATTCCGAATGGTTACCGGCACATGCACGGTTTCGGAAGCCATACCTACAGCTTCATCAATCATGCAAATGTTCGCCATTGGGTAAAATTCCATTTCAGAACCCAGCAGGGAATCGAAAATTTAAGTGACGAAGAAGCAGGGAAATTAATAGGAATGGACCGCGAATCTTCGCAACGTGATCTCTTCGACAATATTGAAAAAGGCAACTTCCCGAAATGGAAAATGTTTGTACAGATCATGACAGAGGAGCAGGCCAAGACTTACCGATTTCATCCGTTTGATTTAACGAAAGTTTGGTCTAAAAAAGACTTCCCTTTAATTGAAGTGGGCGAATTCGAGCTGAATAAAAATCCAGAGAATTATTTCCAGGATGTTGAACAGGCAGCTTTCAATCCAACGAATATTGTTCCCGGCATCGGATTTTCACCGGATAAAATGCTTCAGGGCAGATTATTCTCCTACGGCGATGCACAGCGTTACCGACTGGGTGTAAATCACTTCCAGATTCCGGTGAACAAACCCAGATGTCCTTATCATGCATTCCACAGAGACGGACAAATGCGTGTTGACGGTAATTATGGCGGTACGAAACATTACGAACCCAACAGTTATGGAGAATGGCAGGAGCAACCTCAAGCCAAAGAACCGCCACTTGAACTTTACGGCGATGCCTATGCACATAATTTCCGGGATGATGATGAGGATTATTTCACCCAACCTGGCGATTTATTCAGAATCATCAAAGCTGATGGAAAAGAGCAGGCTCTGTTTGACAATACCGCGGCCAATGTTGGCGGTGCAGAAAAATTCATCCAGATCCGTCACATCAGAAACTGCTACAAAGCTGATCCCGAATATGGTGAAGGCGTTGCGAAAGCTCTGGGTCTGGATATGATGGACGTATTCAATTTTGATATGTCACCACATGACCAGTGGGCACCACAGAAATCGTAAAATATTCTTAGTGGAAGTTGCAAAATTTCCACTTTTCATTTTCATTAATACCCATTAAACTACTGCATTTTTCCAGCACTTAAGTAAAATAAAAATATGACAGAAATTAAACATCACAACGACGAGAAGAAAGGACTATTTGAAATCTATTTTGAAAATAAAAAAGCCGGCGAAATGACTTATACCTGGGCCGGTGAGGATAAATTCATTATCGATCACACCCAAGTTGATGAAGCTTTTAGCGGAAAAGGTCTCGCAAAAAAGCTTATCATCGCAGGCGTGGAATATGCCAGAAAAAATAGCAAAAAAATCATTCCTCTTTGTCCGTATGCTAAAGCAACCATTGACAGAAACGCAGAGCTGCAGGATGTTTTATCCTGAAAATTGTAACTTAAACAATACGCCTTTCATAAAATTATGAAAGGCTTTTTTTTGGAATCCTGCATTGCGCCCCGGATGGAACGGCATGTTTGAGCTCTTTTGCAGCAGCGGGATTTAAACAAGGCCTGCAAAAAGCGAGTAGTGACAGCCGGAAAAGGCGCCCAAAAAATAATTTACAATCCCAAAAGTATAAACAGCCGCAAATACCGCAAAAAAACTATATTTGCTCATTAAATTCTGAAAAAAATGAACCCAGGAACAATTTTGCTCTTATTTGTTTTCGCTTATTTCATCGGATTACTCGTGATCTCATACATCACCAGCAGAAATGCCGACAACCAGTCTTTCTTTATCGGAAACAAAAAAAGTAAGTGGTGGCTCGTGGCTTTCGGGATGATTGGCACAAGTTTAAGCGGCGTGACTTTTATTTCGGTTCCGGGAACAGTAGGGAAAATGACTGCGGGTGACTATCCGTTTGGCGGTTTCGAATATTACATGCTTGTGATCGGGTTTTTCATCGGTTATTTTATCGTGGCTTTCGTGCTTCTTCCGCTTTATTATAAAATGAATCTTACGTCGATTTATACCTATCTCGGACGAAGGTTTAACGTAGAAGCTCATAAAATCGGGTCTTTATTTTTCATTATTTCAAGGTCGATTGGCGCTACTGCAAGATTATATCTGGTAGTAAACGTTCTGCAGATTTTTCTGCTTTCTGCTCTTGGCGTTCCGTTTTGGGTAACCTCTGCCGTTATTCTCCTGATGGTTTTGCTCTACACTTTCGAAGGCGGCGTAAAAACGATTGTAATTACAGACACGCTTCAGACTTCATTTATGATTCTGAGTCTTGTTGCATGTATTGTTTTTATTCTTTCCAATTTAAACCTGTCAGCCGGTCAGGCTTACGATGTATTGGCAGCGAAGGATTATACGCATTTTATTAATTTCGATGTGAACTCAAAAACATTTTTCCTGAAGACTATTTTGGGTGGAATGTTTATAACTATTGCAATGACCGGTCTGGATCAGGAAATGATGCAGAAAAATATTTCTGTTGACAATCTGAAAAATTCAAAAAAGAACATGCTAACGTTTGCCGGCACACTGTTACTCGTGAATCTGGCATTCCTTTTTCTGGGCGGTCTTCTTTACCTTTTCGCCATGGAAAACGGAGCTGAATACGGAAAAATCGTTGATATCGTAAACGGCAAAGAAAGCATTACCAATGCTTTTGGGTTTAAAGATGCTGCTACCGGAACAATCAATAATATTATGGGCGACGACCTGTTTCCGGCGCTTTCGCTCCAGGGATATTTCCCGCTCTTTATCTCGGTAATTTTTATCATTGGCTTGATCTCAGCACTTTTCCCGTCTGCTGACGGCGCCCTGACAGCAGTTACAAGTTCTTACTGTGTAGATTTACTGAATATCAACGAAGACGCCACCAAAACTGAGAAGCAGAAAAAAAGACTGAGGATGAAAATCCATCTTATTTTCACGGTAATTTTCTTTGTGCTGATCATGATTTTCAAAGCGATTGATGATAAATCTATCGTTTACCTCATCATGGAGGTAGCGGGTTACACTTACGGACCGCTTCTGGGACTTTTTGCTTTCGGAATTTTAACCAAATATCAAATTACCAAAAAATATGCAATCATTGCAGTAACTTTGTTGGCACCGGTTTTAACCTATTTCATAAATTATTTTGTAACGCAGAATTCCGATTACAAAATTGGTGTGGAACTAATCATCATTAACGGTTTACTTACTTTCATCGGCCTGTGGCTCATTAGGAAGAAATAAAATCTGTTAAACATTAAATATAAAAATCCGGGGTAAAAACCCGGATTTTTCATTTCGCGAAACCATCAAAAATTCGTAAATTCGCTGGCAAATAAACCAATATAATGAGTAAAAGTATTGAAGAGCTGAAATCTCTTACAACACAGATCAGAAGAGACATTTTAAGAATGGTTCACGCAGTGAATTCCGGTCACCCCGGCGGCAGTTTGGGCTGTACTGAGTATTTCACCGCATTGTACGGGAAAGTGATGAACTATCAACTTCCGTTCACCATGGAAGGTAAAAACGAAGACCTTTTCTTCCTTTCCAACGGTCACATTTCACCCGTGTTCTACTCCACTCTTTCCAGATTCGGATTTTTCCCGGTTTCGGAACTCGCTACCTTCAGAAAACTGAATACAAGACTACAAGGTCATCCTACGACGCACGATAATTTACCGGGCGTTAGAATTGCTTCAGGATCTTTGGGCCAAGGCTTATCTGTAGCCATTGGAGCAGCATTAGCTAAGAAACTGGACGGTGATAAGTCTTTGGTTTATACCCTTCACGGAGACGGAGAATTGCAGGAAGGTCAAATCTGGGAAGCATTAATGTTCGCCGCTGCGAAAAAAGTAGATAATATCATCGCGACCATTGATTATAACGGAAGACAAATCGACGGGGATACTGATGATGTATTAAGTTTAGGCGACCTTCACGCCAAACTTGAAGCTTTCGGATGGAAAGTTCTTAATGAAAAAAACGGAAACGATCTTGAAACTGTAATCTCGATCCTTGAAAGAGCAAAAGCAGAAACCGGAAACGGAAAACCTGTTGCAATTATTCTTCATACTGAAATGGGTTATGGTGTTGATTATATGATGGGAAGCCACGCATGGCACGGAAAAGCTCCGAATGATGAGCAGCTGGATACCGCTTTCAAACAGTTATATCTAGAAGCTCCTGCTGATTATTAAAATTTGTAAAATTCGAAGCAATTCGCAAAAAAAATAAAAATGAAATACACCTATACAGAAAAAAAAGATACAAGAAGCGGTTTCGGTGCTGGACTGGCTGAACTGGCTGATAAAAACCCGAATGTTGTTGCACTTTGCGCAGACCTTATCGGTTCTTTAAAAATGGAAAAATTCATTGAAAAAGCACCCGAAAGATTTATTCAGGTTGGTATTGCAGAGGCAAACATGATGGGAATCGCTGCCGGTTTAACCATTAACGGGAAAATTCCTTTTACGGGGACTTTTGCAAACTTTTCAACCTCAAGGGTTTATGACCAGATCCGTCAGAGCATCGCCTATTCCAATAAAAATGTAAAGATCTGTGCATCTCACGCAGGACTGACTTTGGGTGAAGACGGCGCGACACACCAGGTTCTGGAAGACATCGGAATGATGAAAATGCTTCCGGGAATGACGGTTATCAATACTTGTGATTACAATCAGACCAAAGCGGCGACTTTAGCCATTGCAGATTTCGAGGGTCCGGTTTATTTAAGATTCGGTCGACCTGTAGTTCCGGTTTTCATTCCTGAAGATATGCCTTTCGAAATCGGAAAAGGAATTCTTTTACAGGAAGGAACAGACGTAACCATCGTGGCTACCGGACATTTGGTGTGGGAATCTCTACTAGCGGCGGATGAACTGGAAAAAGAAGGAATTTCATGTGAAGTGATTAACATTCACACCATCAAACCTTTGGATGAAGAAATCATTCTGAAATCTGTAGAAAAAACCGGAAAAATCGTTACTGCAGAAGAACACAACTATCTGGGTGGTTTAGGTGAATCGGTTGCGGGAATGCTCGCAAGAAAAAGACCGACGATCCAGGAATTTGTTGCCGTAAATGATACGTTCGGGGAATCTGCAACTCCTGCTGAACTGATGAAAAAATACGGAATTGATGCTGATGCTGTAAAAGCAGCCGTAAAAAGAATTTTGGCGAGATAATTCCTCTTTCAAACATACAATTAAACACGTCTTTCTAAGGGCGTGTTTTTTTATTAAGTCCTATAATTACTCCTAAATGTCCTAAAATCTGATTTAGATTAAAGATATTTTCGTTTTATAAAAATTATAAAATATGACCTACAGATTTAAAAACGTATTAAAATTTTCGCTTGCCACTTTTGCACTGTTTACTACTATGAATGTTTCAGCCCAGGAGGCGGAAAGCGCTCCAATGCAAAATCCACCTGTAAATGTGGAAGTAATGCCAGGCACCCGCGGTGTTTCCTTCCAGCTGACTTTAGATAAAAAACTGAGGAGTGCACCGAAAATCGGATTTTTCGGCGTTACGGATTTCAATTCAGACTGGGGAAATGATCATTTGAGCGATATGATGGTAATTGGTAAAGCCACCGTAGATCTTTTCAAAGGGGTGAAATTCGGTGCAGGTTTTCAAAGTACGCCAGGCGGAATACGGCCTTCAGCAGCACTGATTTACACCTATGCAAATCCTACATGGCTGGTAATTGCAATGCCACGTGTCGATATAAGCAAAGATGCCAATATTGAAGGCTTTGGAATTGTAGAATACAAACCCGCAATCAATGACAAATGGAGATTCTATTCAAGACTTCAGGGCGTTTACGTTCACGCAATGTCTGCAGATCTACACACAAGAAGTTATTTGCGTGCACGTGCAGGAGTTACTCACAAAGAATTTACCTTCGGTTTAGGTGCGAATATGGAATATTACGGTCCACTGAAGCACAACGAAAACAATATCGGTGCGTTTCTGCAGGTCGCGCTTTTCTAGAATTATTTATGAATAAGCAAAAACCGTTTCAGAAATTTCTGAAACGGTCTTCTATCAAATAAACAACTACGGATTAGTTTAGAATGTTTTTTCCATTGCGATTGCTTTGGGGAAAAGAATATTATTCTCTAAGTGAATATGCTTATGAAGATCGTTCTGGAAATCTTCAAGCATCCTGTACGTTACCTGGTAAGTGCCGCAGGCATCATCTGGAAACTGATAATCATTGGTAAGTTCAGCAATCTTTACAAATCGTTCGCCTTCAGCTTCGTGTTCGTGTTTCATCATGGCAACAGGATTTTCTACGGTACCGAAACGCGGTGCAGGTAATGGTTCGCCATTTTTCTTGGCTTCGATCATCTGTTTGATGAAAGGGAAGAGGATAAGTTCCTCTTTTTTCATGTGTGCAGCTAAATCCTGCGCGCTGCCAATGAAAAGCTCATTGATTTCAAAAAGTTCCGGATGTCTTTCGCCATGAACTTTGCAAAGTTTGTTGAGGTAAGGAATCAGCATCGCTGACTTTTCTTCCACATATTTATGATGGGTTTTTTCTACGTAATCTGCCAATAAATCAAGTGGCCAGGCATTGAAATCGATGTCTTCGGACTTTCTGTTCGCAACTTCTTCCAACTCCTGATAAATCTGTTCGGGACTCACTTTTTTATTATCGCAGGCTTCTTCTACCGTTCTACCGCCTTTGCAGCAGAAATCGATGTGATATTTTTTAAAAACTTCTGCAGTTCTGAAATTCTCTGCTACGAAGTCGCCAATGGTTTTTTCTTGAGTAAGCATTTACTTTGGTTTTAAATTATAGTACAAAGCTATAAAATATTTTCAATTCGGACAAATTTATCCTAATTAATTTTAAAGTAAAATGATTTTGATTTTTATATGTTATTTCAGCCAAGCCAGACCGCTTTCAGTTTTTAAGGCTAAATCGTACAGCAAATGTTTCTGAGTCATTTCTATGAGTTTCTCGCGCACGATTTTAAAATCATCATGTACCGGGCAAGGGTTATCGGCAGAACATCTCTGAAGTCCCAAGCCGCATTGGGTAAAAAGCCCGTCGCCATCGATAAGTCTTACGATATCGAAAATCTTCACTTCGCGCTGTTTATATTCCTCAAAAACAAATCCACCCTGCTGACCGCGTACCGACTGCATAATATTCTCACGGCAAAGTACCTGAAGAATCTTTGCGGTAAAAGCAACGGGAGCATCAATGGATTGCGAAACTTCTTTTACATTAACCCTCTTTTGCTGCAGACTTTGCCGGGCAATGTAAATGGAAGCTTTGATGGCGTATTCGCAGGCTTTTGAAAACATATACGTTTATTTAAAGAACTGCCATTTTGGAATAAATGCCAGAAGACCTACGGAGATAAAAATAAAAAGATTAGTCACATCTGTATACAGAAATGTAGAAAGATAGAAGTTGTGAAGAAAAAAATGAAGAACTACAGCAGTTGGGAAAAGATAAACCCCTATTTTTCGGTAGAAAAAAATGAAGACGAGTCCCAACAACATCAGCAGGTCAATAAAAAAGATCAGCATAAAATAAAAGCCGGGAATATTGAGATCGTTCTGCTGCAGATATTCATCATAATCGATCCCGATTCCCATCAGCGTGAAAAGCAGCAAAGCCGCGAGTGATAAAATAAATCCAAGATCTTTTTTCGGACTTTCGTTAGAGAATTCTTCTTTCATAGGGGTAAAATTAAAAAAACTTTTGAAAGAATTCAAAAGTTTTAAGTTATAACTGAAGATTAAGTTCAATTAAATTGAAACCGCATCGATCAGTCTGTTTTTATCAGAAATATATTCCTGCATGGAGATCATACTTTCTGTTCTCATTACATCCTGAATATCATCAATCTGGTAAATAATTCTCTTCGCGTCTTCCGTATTTTTGGCTTTCACTTTACAGAAGATGTTATATTTTCCGGAGATTACACTTGCTTCGATCACGTTTGGAATCGTAGTTAATTCCTTCAAAACCTCCTGGGTTCTGTTGGATTTTGTAAGCAATATTCCGATGAATGCAGTAAAATGATAATCGAGTTTACCGTAATCAATATTGAGAGAAGATCCTAAAATAATACCTGCATCTTCCATCTTTTTAACTCTTACGTGAATTGTACCTGCAGAAACTTCCATTTGCTTGGCGATTTCTGTGAAAGGCATTCTGGTGTTTTCTACTAAAAAATCTAGGATTTTTTTATCTATTTCGTCGAGTTGATAATTCATTTTATATATGTATTGTATAATTGATAATTCTAAGCGAATATTTTTGCAAATTTACAAAAAAATATTAAAATGAAAAAATTTAGATAAACATTAACAGGTTTTAACGCATTGTTTATTATTTAAGTAAATATCTTTATTTAATTGTATCATTTCTAACCGAATCTCTTTTACTTTCCAATTCCTGAGCATTGGTTTTTTTATCTTTTTTCTTCCTTTTAAAGATCGTATTAAAACTTTTACTATAAACTACACCGACTCCATAGCTTTGGTTTGCACTTGCATTTCCGGCTCCAGATCCGTTCAGACCGATGTTAGTTGGTTTGGAATAAGCCCGCAATAATCTTGTGCCGTCATTCTTCTTAGACCAGTCGTACTCTACGATTCCTTCACCTGAAAGATAATCGGTATTCGCATTATCTGATCTAGAAATTGGGATTCCCAATCCTGTTTTAACATTAACTCTTGGTGAAAGGGCAAAACTTACACTTGCATTAGCCCGGTCGCCACTGTTGGAGTTCGCATCTCCTTTCAGATAATTCAAATCGACCTGGAACTCATTACTGATCTGGTTAAGTACAGAACCCAACTGTTTGAACAGCATATTGTAGCCGGAAGTTTCAAGGGTATTTCCTAAATTGATGTCGAAAGCTGAATTTCCGACATTAAAACTGCTCATCACCAAAACAGAACCGAACTGAATGATTTTTTCGTCCTCGTTGCTCATTTTCTCGGCAAGCGTTTCCCGTAAACTGCTGGAAACATCTTGAGCAGAAACACCAAGTTCAATCTTCGGATTGTTTAATGTCTGAGAAATCCGAGTGGTAAGCAAAACATTCACGGGCTGCAGACTTCCCATATTAAGATAAGCTCCAGCGTTAGTAACCGTTCTAAGGTAAGTTGCATTAATATCGAGCTGCGGAGCCATTGCGTCACCATCCCAACGGATGCTGCTTCCTTTTGAAATTTGGAAAGTTCTGTTCAGAATCGCTTTAGAAACAAAAGTTCCGTTATCTACAAAGTAATCTCCGTTCATTGAGATGGCTCCAGTTCTGGTCATTAAAAACCGGAGTTTGTCGGAGTTTCCACGAACCGTAATATCGCCAATATCATCTCCTACCATTACATTAACTGTAGTTCCACGATCCAGAGAAATGGTGAAGTCAATATTCATATTCGCACTGGATCTTTTCTTTTCCTCAACAGACACAATTCCTGCTTCATCTCTCTTTAGAAATCTCAGCATTTTGAATTCCTCAACATTTGAAGTTGAATTTGAATTGAATGTAAAGACACTGTTGTTTAATGCCCTCATCTCTGGTGTTGAAACATTTAAAGCTGAAACAGGACCGTCAACATACAGTGTTCCCGTGCCGTAAATTCTTCCCCAAAACAAATCATAATCTTTCTGAGTTGTATTGAGAAGCATTAAATTATCAGCCCTCATCACCAGGTTGACCCCCATTGAGGATAAAGTTTCAAACTGAATCGCTCCCGAAATGGATCCGCGGGAATTAGTTCTGCCATCTCGCACACCAATGTCGTTTAGTATTGCTAAGCCTCGGGAAAGTGAAATTACCGTATCATCAAAGGAATAATCTACCCCTGTAAAATTAAGTTTCAATCCCATATCTTTCATGGCGATATCACCGCTGTAGTCTACATCATTCAGTTTACCGGAAATCTTAAGTTCTCCGGAGGCTTTTCCTCTCAGATTTCCGAAGACGCCTTTCACAAATTCCTGAGCAAAAGCGATATCGAAGTCATTCATATCTGCTGTTAAATCAAGAGTTGGCGAGGAGGTATTATTATTAATTGTTCCTATAAGATGTAGATTATTATCGCCTATAATTCCCGCTGAAACAACTTTGGCTTCAACATCGAAAACATTGGGAACACTACTTTTCTTTGCGGAAACAATAACATTTCCCATGTCTTTCCCATTCATCAGAATATCACTGATATTCAAATCGATAAGTGGTTCAAGATTATTTTTGTCCATGGTAATATCGAAGGTTCCGTTCGCGGTTCCCTGAATATCCATGCTGTTATCGCTATTGGTGAGCGCAAATACTTTCGCAATGTCCAGATTCTTAACTTCTCCATCAGCTGAAAAATCCTTTGCAGATTTAAAAACTGCCTGATTTAGAAGAAGTTCACTTGTATCAGAATACAGACGCAGATTCTGGATTAAAAAATCGCCGGCTTTTTTCCTATATGTTATAGAGTGATTAAGTTCCGGACTTGTATCCACACTCCATGCTACATCGTTGAATTTAACAGTAGTAGGCTCGAAACGGAACACATAATCACCTACTCTGTCGGTCGTTTGATTAAGGTTTACCGAATATTCTTTAAGGGTTTCTTTAATTTCATCTTCCGGGCTGCCGTGTTTAAAATTAGCGGCGATATGAAGAACGCTGTTATTTTCGTTTCGTCCGCTTAAGGTAATGTCTTTCAGTATATTTTGATTGTACTCTACTCTGTTAACTTTAGCAAAAATCTGCTCATTGAGATTCGCTGTATTGATTCTTACAATCAGGCTGTCTACCATCGCACTGTCGCGGCTGATTTTATCGCGTTCCGTAATTTTGTAAGCCGGATTTGCGGCTGCCAGCGCTTTATCTGCATCTGTGATTTCTTCTTTTTTGGTCATCAGATATTTTAGTGAGGCTGCATCAATATTTAAAACCAGATTATTTGAATTTCCTTCATACGCGCCATTCACAGTTGCACCCTTAGGAAGCTGTAGATTGGGTTCAAAATAACTCACTAATCCCTGCTTTACATCAAAATCCATCGTAAAATGCTGACCTCGGTATAACTTTCTGGGCGGTGGGCCAACCAGAATTTTCCCCAAGCCGTTCTCAATCATTCCCGCCAAATCCCCGAGGTTAAACCTGCCAGCGATTCTGCCGTTTACGGCTCCGGGAGCATCTACAGAAACAATGCGGTTTCCGTTTTCGAAATAAGCTTTTATCTTAGCGTTCGGGATTAGATATTTCTGAGATGCGTTCGCAAAACTTACATTCCTTAAATCAGCGTCAAGATTCAGATCATTAATATTGGTCATAGCGATTTTACCGTTTACAAAACCGCTTACGATCTGCTGGCCTTTTCCGCCGGTAAAATAATTAATGTTCAGATATTTAACATCTGCTGCAACATCTGCCAGCAAACGACTGGTTCGGAAATCTATCCGTCCTTTTACATTTGCTTTTGCCTGCTCGTCGTTTACATTTACAATTCCGTTATAGGTTTTATGATCCAGCAAACCGTCAAGAAATATATTATTGATTTCTTTGTCCATGATTTCAATCTTAGAAATCTGGGATCTTGTTCTGATCTTCATGGTGTTCACATCAAAACTCTGACCCTGAAGATTAAATTTCCCTGAAATCAGTCCGACCTGATTCATTTTTGTAATGACTGAAGTATTTAAATCATTTACTTCCGCATAACCACGGTATTTTGGTAAATTAGAACTGTAATCTTCCAGATAAAAATTGCTGAGTTTTGCCTGGCCGATTCCTGTGATTAATTTTGCGTTCGAAACATACACCTGTTTAGGATTTAGCCGTACTGCTCCATTATATTTTAACCTTCCAAAATCATCAGCAAAATTTTTCATTTTTGATGAGATAAAAGTAGGCATCATGGCTTTCAGCTCACGGTAAGTAAAATCTGTAGACAAAGAATTAGTTTCGATCTGGAAATCCCCATTCAGAATATTCCTGACCTTCATTTTATTTGTACGGACATTCACCTGAGGATTTCTCACTACAAAATTTTCAAGATAGAAGTCATTAAGTGGCCCAGTCATCGTCCCGGAAATATTGATCGGTTTGTAATTATCCCAATTGGTGACAAAATAGCTGATATCGTAGCCGCTGATCTGGCTTCCGGGCTGCATCACCATATCCCACTTCACCTTATTGCTGAAATCCGCCCAGGAACCGTTGTTCAGATTGAAGATTAAATCCCCCTGAAGCAGAGAATTATCGGTATTAAGTGTTAGGTCCTTTAGCGTAAGAGCCTCGTCCGTGAGGTCAAATTCTGTAGAAAATGTATCGACGAAATGTTTTTTACCCCATCTTTCGGTGGTAAAACGCATATTATTAATCTGCGCAAAAACATCAGATCCGTTTACGCGGAGCTCAGGCACAACAAGATTTACATTCTCGGCGGTAAGCCATTTTCCGGCCTCGCCTTCACTGTTCTGATTGACGATTGAAATTTTAGAATCAGTAATAAATATTCTGGATTTCAATTGAAAAGGTTCCCTCTTTACAGTAGGTGCAGGGGTATTGAAAAGGTCAACGAAACGAATAAAATTTGCGATGCTGTCCCCTTTATATGTAATTACCTTCAAATCCATTTTTTCTAAAGACAGCGACTGGAACTGAAGATTACGCGAATTGCTGATAATGTTAAACCAATTGGAATCAGCGTAAAGTTCCTTAGCCTTTAGGAAAGGGAAGTTTTTATGATCTTTAATCGCAACTTCATGAATATGAATATCGCCAAAATAATTGATGTCAACACTTTTAAAAGACATCTGCGATTTCATATCTGCGTTAAGCTTGGCAATAACTTTTTGTGCAGCCCAGTTTTTTGTTGCAGGCAGGCTGACGACAATTAGAAATGAAGCGAGCAGAAAAAGTCCGAGCCAGAATAATACCAGCAACAGTTTTGCCCACCATTTATAGTTGGTGACATCTTTGGCAGCTTGGTCAACAAACTCACCTGCCGTTTCTACGGGACGGGTAATCGCATCAGAAGCCAATTCTGCAGCACCTTTGACGGTTTCTTTTACCGTTTCCTGAACGTTCTCTACACCCTTCTGCACAGAATCGCCAATGTTCTGGGCTACAGATTTTTTGTTTTCGTTATCGTTATTATTCTCTAAATTTGCCATTGTTATGAGCGACTCAATAATTTTAGGGATAGAATCGTCCTGCGACGATACTTCAGCAGCAGTTATTCAGGGAAACAAAATCCTTTCAAACATTGCCGCTAATCAGGAAATCCACAACGATTACGGCGGTGTGGTTCCGGAACTGGCTTCACGTGCGCACCAGCAAAATATTATTCCCGTAGTAGAAAAATCACTGTCTAAGGCAAATATACAACAAAAAGATATTTCTGCGGTGGGGTTTACCCGTGGTCCCGGACTTCTGGGATCTCTGCTCGTAGGAACATCTTTTGCCAAATCACTTTCGATGAGTTTAAATGTTCCTTTAATTGAGGTCAATCACCTTCAGGCACACATTCTGGCGCACTTCATCGACGATGCAAATATTATGCCCCCGAAATTTCCTTTCCTATGCCTAACCGTCTCCGGCGGACACACCATGATCGTTCTCGTGAAAGACTATTTCGATATGGAAATCATTGGAAAAACAATTGATGATGCAGCAGGAGAAGCATTTGATAAAATTGGGAAGATCTTTGATCTCGATTATCCTGCCGGTCCAATTGTAGATCGCCTGGCGAAGACAGGTGATAAAAATTCATTTAAATTTAACAAACCAAAGCTCGAACAGTATGATTATTCCTTCAGCGGAATCAAAACTTCTGTTCTTTATTTTGTTCAGAAAGAGGTGAAGAAAAATCCGGATTTTATTAAAGAAAACCTTGCGAATCTTTGCGCATCCGTACAGAAATCGATTGTTGAAATTCTAATGGATAAACTCGAAAAAGCCTCACGAGAGTTAAACATTAATGAAGTTGCCATTGCCGGTGGCGTTTCCGCCAATTCCGGACTGCGCGAAGCAATGCAGCAGAATGCTGAAAAACTAGGCTGGAATATCTATATCCCAAAGTTTGAATATACCACCGATAATGCTGCAATGATCGCGATGGTTGCCAAACTTAAATACGACAGAGGCGAATTTGCCGACCTTTCTGTTTCTGCAACAGCGAGATATGATATTGAAGAAAGTTTCAGCCAGAAAAATGACCAGATATGAAACTGTTTTTTGGAGAAATCTTTCCCGAAGTAAAAATTAGTGAAGAGGAACAAACGCACATCGCAAAAGTACTTCGTATGCGCGAAGGTGAAGAAATCTTCGTAACCGACGGAAAAGGAAATCTGGCAAAAGGAAATCTTATTTTTGAAGGTAAAAGAGTTTTAATTGAAACCACGGAAATCACAGAAAATCTGGCGAATTTTTCGACCCAACTTCATATTGCGATTGCACCAACAAAAAATATTGACAGAATTGAATTTTTTCTCGAAAAAGCTACAGAAATGGCAGTTTCAGAGATCACTCTGATTCAGACAGAAAAGACAGAAAGAAAAAATCTTAACATCGAAAAACTTAGAAAACAAAGTATTTCTGCGTCGAAACAAAGTTTAAGGTTTCATTTCCCTGTTATTAATGATCTTACAAAATTTTCTGATTACATAAAAACCCTGGATCCGGAAACCACTTTTGTTGCACATTGCAATGAAAATCTGGAGCGGATTGATCTGAAAGAAATTGAGCCAATGAAAAACATCACATTCTTAATAGGGCCCGAAGGAGATTTTTCAGATCGGGAAATACAGCTTTTGGCAGAACGCGGAATTAAAGCGGTCTCTCTGGGAAATCAAAGACTGAGAACGGAAACCGCGGGAGTTTTTGTCGCTGCATGGAATTATTTCCAGATGATGTAAAAATGTTTTTATTACTCAGAAAAACGTTTCTTAATCGCCCTTTCAACTCTTACCAGAAGAACGATAACAGCCAAACCAATCATTGCCAGACCAACCCCAAGTTTCACGCAAGTCGCGAAATCTGTAATTAATGTGATCAGCCCGCTTGCCGCTAATACCAGTCCGGTTATCATCATTTCCTTTGCCGAATATTTCTGCGCAAACTCCCACCTTTTCTGATTTTTCATCGATGAATTTGTTCTATAGCCGTAAAGGAAATTAATTTTCTTTGGCGGAGATTTCAACATAAAAAATCCTGCTGCTACAAAAATCCCGCCTACAAGTGCCGTTATATTGAAAAACGGATCTTCAAAAAGCTGATTCAGCATAGTATTAAATTTAATGTTCTTTTAAATATTTCGCTAAAATCTGAGGCCCGCTGGCGATAGAATTTACAGCCCATCTTACTTTCATCTTCCAGAGTTTCTCTTCAGAAAGTTTGTAGTGGAGATCTGACCTGATGAGTTTCTGTTTGAGTTCATAAAAGCAGATCGCTGCCGCGACTGAAACATTGAAACTCCGCGTGAATCCATACATCGGAATCGCTAAAGTTTCATCTGCAACTTCCAGAATTTCTTCTGTTACTCCTTCTTTTTCTGTGCCGAAAACCAATGCTACCGGTTCTTTTAATTCGTAGTCCGGAAGCATCGTTGCATTTTTTTCCGGAGAAACAGCAAGAATTTTATAGCCGCGGTCTTTAATCTCTCTCAAGCTTTCCAGATTATACGGCATTTTCTCCACTTCCACCCAGGTTTCCGCACCTTTTGTCACACGAAGATTAGGGTTGAATTCGTTCTCACTTTCCATCGCCACAATTTTATGAAATCCGCAAGCTTCTACCGACCTTACAATAGCCGCCGCATTGCGGAACTGAAAAATATCTTCCATCACCAGCAAAACAAAATCTGAACTTTCGGGCGCGAAATGCTCAATCTTCGCAAGTCTTTCGTCCGTTAAAAACTGCTTGATATAGTCGAAGGTCTGCTGGTTATTCATGTTTCAAAAATAAGAATTTTTTGTGGGAGGCGCGAGCGAAGCGAGCGTCAAAAAGTGCTGAAAGCTTATATTAGAAATCGCAGAATTGTTCGTTAATCACATTCAATTGAAAACCTTGCCCGCGCCCCGGCTTGAACGGAGCTCTTTTTGCGCAGCGCAGCGGAGCAAAAAAGCGGGAGTGGAAGACGGAAACAGGCGCCCAAATCATTTGAATTCAGCTTAAAATATGTATTTTTGGATTTATGAAAAGAAAAGTACTTCTCATCTATACCGGCGGAACCATCGGAATGGAAAAAGATTATGAAACCGGAAGTCTGCGTGCCTTCGACTTTGGGAATATCTTTCAGAAACTGCCTGAAATGAGACTTATAGAATGTGAAGTTTCTGTACATCCTTTCAAGAAACCGCTTGATTCGTCGGACATGGGGCCGCAGGAGTGGAAGCTTATTGCCAATTATATCGGTAAAAACTACGATAACTACGACGGATTCCTGATTCTGCACGGAACCGACACGATGTCGTACACCGCATCTGCACTGAGTTTCATGCTGAAAAACCTTAAAAAACCTGTGGTACTTACAGGGTCACAATTACCTATCGGGGATTTACGGACGGATGCAAAGGAAAACCTGCTGACAAGTCTTTACTACGCAAGTCTTTACGAAAATGATGAAGCCGTGATTCAGGAAGTTACGGTGTATTTTGAGTATAAATTGCTTCGCGGAAACCGCACGCTGAAATATTCGGCTGAATATTTTGATGCTTACCAAACGCCGAATTATCCGGTTTTAGGGCAATCGGGCGTTCATTTGAATATTGAGAAGGACTTTCTTTGGCGTTCAAAAAGTGATAACGGATTTGAAGTTGACGACTATATTTCTCGCGATGTCTTATTCTGGCGAATATTTCCCGGAATGCACCTTGAACATTTGCTGGAGATGCCGAAGATGAAGGTTTTAATTCTTCAGGTTTTCGGTTCCGGAACGATTTTCAATTCGCTTCAGACAAAACAGATTCTGCAGAAACTCCGCGACCGCGGAACCGAGATCGTAGTGGTTTCGCAATGTGTGTCCGGAGGTGTAAGTTTCGGGAAATATTCAAATTCAAATATTTTCACCCAAATAGATGCAATCAGCGGGCATGATATGACGGCGGAAAGCTCCATCACCAAAGCGATGCATTTGCTCGACAATCCTAAGTATAAAGGAACTTTTGCTGAATTATTCGCGAGAAACATTTGTGGTGAAATAACCGTTGGCTAAAGATTAAAAAAATTCGTTTTCGATTTTCAGTTCTCAATTAAATAATCTATTTTTGCAGTCTTCAATTAGAGAGGTGTCCGAGTGGTTGAAGGAGCTAGCCTGGAAAGCTAGTATACGGGTAACTGTATCGAGGGTTCGAATCCCTTCCTCTCTGCAAAAAAAATCTCTGAAGTTTTCTTCAGAGATTTTTTTATTTATTGAACCTTTTCAAATCGACTTCAGGCATCAGAGGTTTTTGATTTTCAATATGTACATAAAGTTCTTTGGAAAAGTAACATCCGTTTAGAATACCGCGTGCGCCCAAACCATTAAAAACGTAAAGATTAGAATGTTCGGGATGACTTCCCAAAATTGGCCTACGGTCCTTTACCGTCGGTCTGAAACCATAATTTACTTCCTTAATCTCGAAACTGTGTGGATAGAATTCTGAAAGTCCATCTATAAGTTGCTGTTGTGCGAGATCATCAACTTCATCTCCTCTTTCATTAGGGTCGTATGTTCCGCCATAATAATGAATTTCTTCATTTAAAGGAAATAGAAAATGCTTTTTCTTAAGTGTGAGCTGGTGACCTAGAGGTTCAGACAGTTTTACTTTGAGATGATGACCTTTATTGGCAACCACAGGAATCTCGGAAAAGAAAGGATTGTGTTTAACGCCAATTCCTTCGCAAAAAACAATATGTTTAAAACTGATATCGTCATATGTATTTCCGGAAATTTTTGAATAGTCGAAACGGTCTTCCCTCAAATGGTTATTCTCTATGAAAAAAGCTTTAAAATCATTAAAAAAACCTTCCACATTAAGTCTAGCAGATAAATTTACGGATCCTGCTCCAAAAGAGTTCAGAATTGTCCCTAAAGACTTAAATTCAGTATTAAGAAACGGCTTGAGCTCGTCGGTATCTGATTTTGTAAGCCACAGCTCCTGCTCTTTCTGATCGTGAAAAATGCGGTGAATATTTTCATTAATCAGATAGTTTTTTCCTGTATATCCGGCAATTTCATCTAAGGTTGCATTCAGAAAATCTATCTGCTCTTTGGCAAGCCAAAATGTGGTGAATTTCTTTAATACAACAGGGTTAACAATACCGGCAGAAACCTCCGAAGCACTCTTTCGGTCCTCGGAAAAAATCACAAAAGATTTACTGTTCAAAATCAGTTGGTGCGCAAAGAAAATCCCGGCGTATCCGCCACCAACAATAATGTAATCTACATTCTTCATTATCTAAAAATTTGGGTCAAAAAAAACCTGAGTAAAAATACTCAGGTTTTGTTATATTTTCAAAAGAAATGATTAGTAATTCCACATATCATTTTCCATCTGAAGAATCTGTGCTTTGATTCTCTCGCTTTCTTCAAGCTGAGCATCTGCGTCACGCGGAATATAGTCTTTGATTACGCCATTTCCTAAACCATTATCTGTTTTGTAAATGATGGTAGAAAATCTTCTAGCATTCAAAATATCATCAAAAGTAATATCGGAAGCCAAGTTTTTACTGTTAAAAACTACAGCGTTTGCCAATACTTCTCTTGCATCCGGATAGTATACCCAGAACAGGTCGATAAGCTCATCTTTTGAAGCAAGTGGCTGACCATCTGGACCATACTGACCCATAGTAGCTGGATCCTGCCCCATCGCTGCGATACCTAAAAGTCTGTACTTCATCTGGCTGTCTCTTCTGTCGATATACCACATACCTTTGATTTTCAAAACCTTTACGTTTTCCGTTTTAGTTTCATAAACATTGGTAAATTCCTTCAGTTCATCAGCAGTTAATTTTCCGGCTTCATTAAGTCTGTCGATTCCCGCATCACTCATCACCTCATTTTTGATTCTTGACTGGATCGCATCTGGGCTAAGGCGTGTCATAAACATCTCGTCATCGTAAACTTCCTTAATTCTACCATCATTAATAGCATCAAACAAAAGTTGATAAAGAGATCTGTTTTGGGAAACAAGACCATCTTCATTATGATAGAACGGTTGGTTTACTTTATCGTTCATATCAATAATTTCCCAAACTACCATGCTTTTCAAAATGTCTTTATCTTCAATAAAGCCGTATTTAAGCGGAGTAATCTTATTTGAAACCATGGAATCACCTTTCTTAATAAGCCCCATTTCTCTATATTTTCTGAAAGACTCCGGAGATTTCGCATTCAGAATTGACATCGAATTGATTGGAGTATCATCAACTACGCCTCCGGCAGCAGGAGTTTCTACCACGGGAGCCTCAACTACAGGAGCTTCTTCTACAGGTTTTGCAACCTTTGTAGTTTTAGCCTGGGCTTTTTTCTTGGTTGTTTTCTTTTTCGTTTGAGCCTGTACAGACAGGAAACTCAACGCAAGAAATAAAAATACGAACTTTCTCATTATAAAATTTTTATACTACTGACTTGATATTATCAAATCAATAACGCAATTATTGTACGTTTATTACAACAGGCGGAATCTGTTTTAATGCCTGCCCACCAAGACCACTTGCGGTAGCCTGGATATTAAAGATATAAGCGATGTCACCGTTTCTAAGATTCTTTGTCAAAGATGCTACATTGCTCAGTGAATTTCCGTTAACCAACATTGCCGCTTTTCCAGGAACTTTAAACATAAAACTGTTCACCGTGAAACTTACTGGGAAATCGAAATCCGGCATATCTGCTGTTACACGCTGGTTCGGAATTGAACTTGCCGGCATAGAAACAACAGACTTACCCTGAACCTGCCCCACTGGTGGCGGAACATTCTTGATTCTGAAAGGGAAAGACTGAGAAATCACGCCGCCTTTTGGATCACGTCCTGAAATTGTTAAGTTAACTGTGGAACCACCTCCAGGTGTAACAGTCCATTTACCCCCACTACCGCTAACAGATGCTCCAGATGCTGAAAGGGAAATCCCAGACATATCTGCACCAAGAATTGAACCAGAAATTGGGTTAGGTAATCCACGGTATAAAACATTCATTTTATCTGCAGTAATAATGGCACCTTTTTGTGCCTTAAGTTCCTGCGCTCCTGCGATTACTTTGTAAGTATGGCTATATGGTAATTCTATCACTTTTCCATTTACATCGGTGAATGATATTTTACCGCTAAAAGGTTTATCACCTAAAGTTGAAGTATTCAAATTAGCAACTCCCTGGCCGTTTGTAACCGCCAAACCAGGCATTGATAAACCAGGAACATTGCTGGAATAGTTACCGATAGCCACTTTAGCCTGCGCAGTTTCTCCCTGAATTACTGTTGTGGGTGCAGAAACGATAGCGGTATAAGCATCAAATTTAATATCTGCATCAACTTTTTCCTGAAGCATTGTCATCAAGGCATCAGACTGAAGGTTTCTCGCTTCAGACTGGATTACTTCTAAGTTAGAAAGTGCTGCAATAAGAGGCTGACCATAAAACTTGTACTGTAACCAGTTTTTATTTTTAATTGTCTGTCCCTTCGGGAATTCAGTAAGCAACATCTTGTTTGCTCTGTCTACTACAGGCTTCATGTCGCTGTTACTACCAAAAGTCTGGTTGATATAACCTTTAAGACTCTCAATCTTAGCTTTCAAATCCACCGCATTTTTAGAAGGGGCGTTTTCGTCAGCATTAGTAAAAAACATTTTTGAAGAAGGCTCGGTATTGTTCAATGCCGCGAAGTTGTCACCAACATCAATACCTTCAACAAATTCAGCTTCTTTTTTAAGATTGGTCTTTAAACCTTCAATGAAAGACACCAAATCGTTGGTCTGCGCTTTTAAACCGCGATAATCCTCTAGTGGTTTGGTGTATGTTTCAGGTGTATTAACCTGTTTTGCTTCTAAAGTTTTCTCGAAAATTTTATCGTTCTTTTCTTCAACTAATTTTCTTGTACTGGTAAGCGTATTATTGGTATCATCATATGACCTGATGATCTCTTGGTCGATCTGCATTGCAAGCATCGCAATGAAGACCAGATACATCAAGTTGATCATCTTCTGACGAGGGGTCTGTTTTCCTTGTGCCATTTTAGTAAATTTTGTTAATAATCTTAAATTTTAATTAATGGTTAGAAAACTATGATTTCATTGCGCTAAGCATACCGCCGTACACTCTATTAAGACTGTTAAGGTTTGAAGTTAATCCTGTTAATTCTTCGTTGAATTTTTCTGAATGAGCTGCAGATCTCTGCATATCTTCCACATATTTTTTGCTGTACTCAGTTTGGGTCTTACCGTGCTCCAATTGCAATGCATATAACGCATTCATGCTTTCTAAGTGACTTGCAGCAAGTGTTAACTGATCGTTATATCTTTGGGTAGCTCCGGTTACGTCTACAGTTTGGTTAATCTGATCAACTGAACTTGAAAACTTGTCGATACCTGTTCTCAATCTCTCGAATAAGTTTACATCTAATTTCGCATCAGCAAGCATTTTGTCTAATTTGTCTGAAAGAGAAACTTCCAATTCTTTCACTTCAGCTGACTGAATACCTAATGAAGAATGTTTTGGGTTTGGATTTGCATCCTTATCAAGCAATTCTGGATATACATTTTCCCAGGCATAAGATTCCTCTGATTTTGGTGCATCAAATGCAAAGATGATAAAGATAATCGCTTCAGTAATAAGACCGATTGCTAATGTTACGTTTCCTGTCAAAGGACCTAAGCTCCAGTGGGTTAATTTGAATAATGCACCCAAAATTACGATTGCTGCTCCAAATGAATAGATGAAATTGTATACAGCCTCTTTAGTTTTAAACATTGTAGTTGAATTTTTTTAGTAGTTAATTATTTGTTTTGTTTTTTGCTAAACCTAGTTTGTTCTTTTTTTGAATTTCGCAGTTCCCTCAGGAATATCCTGAACAGTTCTAAATCCGATATAACTTCTTGCAGAATCTTTTCTTTCGTAATCTCTGGCACCGGTCATCAACAGATAGCCAACATCTTTCCAGGATCCGCCACGTACAGATTTTCTCGGTTCTTTATAAGCTTCATTTGAAAGATAAGGATTTAAGGTAGAAGCAAATTGATAGGTTGCATTGTTATAAGGAGATTCGGTCCATTCTGCAACGTTCCCTGCCATATCATATAATCCGAACCCATTCTTCTGGAATTGCTTAACAGGTGCTGTATATGTATAGGTTCCTTTTTTCTCGTCTTCTATATAATTACCACGTTTCGGTTTGAAGTTTGCCAGATAGCAGCCACGGTCATCCTGTAAATAAGGTCCGCCCCACGGATAAGTTGCATTTTCTTTACCACCTCTAGCAGCATATTCCCATTCTGCTTCGGTAGGAAGACGGAACGACATTGGTTTTTGTTTCTTCTTTTTCTGACTTTCATTCCAGTCGGATTTCATTTTAGATCTGAAATCACAGAATGCTCTTGCCTGATCCCACGTTACCCCAACTACAGGGTAGTTTTTGTACGCACTGTGCCAGAAATAACCGTCGTATAACGGTTCGTTGTAAGCGTAATTGAAATCTTTAATCCAAACCGTAGTATCAGGATAAACTGCGATACTCTCTTTTTTCAGGTAATTTGCTCCTCTGGATTTGTCTTTTATTGACGCCTCTACATCTTCCCAATGGTAAGAATAAAGAAGTTTTCTACTGTCTAAAATTCTTTCGTTATTGATTCTTTCAGCTGGTGGAAGATACATAGATTCTAAAATTTCTGCATACTGAGCATCGGGATAATCCGAAGTTTTCCAACGGAGCGGAACAGACCAATCGAGTTTTTTCGATTCGTCGTAACCTTCTCTGCCTCCCTGAGAATCCATAAATTCCTGATAAGCATTTTTAGTGTCGCCCGCCTTTTTTGAAGCATATGCAAAGTCTGCTATCGAATTACCGTCGCCAGTAGATCCGCCATCGCCAGCTGCTTCAGCAAGTAAAGACCTTGCAATTGAATCTCTTACATAGTTGATAAAAACGCGGTATTCGGCATTGGTAATTTCAGTCTCATCCATGAAGAACGAAGAAACGGTTACCGTCTTAAGAAGTGCTTTTTCTGGAGTATTGGTGAAATCCTGATCGGCCATCCCCATAACATAGGAACCCGCAGGCACAGCTACCATTCCATAAGGTCTTTCTGCTACAAAGGATTTAGACTTCCCTTTCGGAACCAATTCACCTTTCACTCCG
Organism: Flavobacteriia bacterium; assembly: GCA_015999765.1. Taxonomy (GTDB): domain Bacteria; phylum Bacteroidota; class Bacteroidia; order Flavobacteriales; family Weeksellaceae; genus Kaistella. The sequence goes on along the minus strand of JAECQR010000002.1, from coordinate 50,195 downwards.
GGTTTACCGGCAGAACCTCCACCACCTTTCGAACATGAGATTACTACAGATGCTGATATTAATATAAGAAATATTCTTTTCATGCTATTTTTTAGAAATTAAGCGGTAAATATATATAATTTTTTAGAAAAACAATTATGATTTTTTTTGCAAAACGTAAAATTCCTTCGATTATTTTACAGGAATTAACATTTTTTTTTACTCTACAGTTACTGATTTTGCCAAATTTCTCGGCTGATCCACATTTGCTCCGCGGTAAACTGCAATATAATATGCCAGTAGCTGCAGAGGTACAGATGCGATAATTGGAGAGAAACATTCTGAGGTTTCCGGGAACTCGATAACATAATCTGCCATTGCAGAAACCTGAGTATCACCTTTATTTACAACAGCGATTACTTTACCTTTACGTGCCTTAATTTCCTGAACATTACTTACAATCTTATCGTAGTGTCCCTGTTTCGGAGCAATAATCACAATCGGCATGTTCTCATCAATTAAAGCGATTGGTCCGTGCTTCATTTCTGCTGCGGGATATCCCTCTGCATGAATATAAGAGATTTCTTTAAGCTTCAACGCTCCTTCCAATGCGGCCGGGAAATTATAACCTCTGCCTAAATAAAGGAAGTTTTGAGAATCAACAAAGTTCTTGGCAATATCTTTTGTAATATCGTGCGTGCTTTCCAGAACTTCTTCTACTTTTTTCGGAAGTGCATCGAGTTCAGTAATAAGTTTCATGAACTCCTGATTACTCAAGTGTCCGTTGTGCTTTCCTAATTTTAGAGCAATAAGCGAAAGAATCGTTAATTGGGCAGTAAATGCTTTTGTGGAAGCTACACCAATTTCCGGTCCTGCGTGAGTATACGATCCGGCATCGGTAATTCTTGCGATTGAAGAATCAACCACATTACAGATTCCGTAAATGAAAGCTCCTTTTTCTCTTGCCATTTTTATAGCAGCCATCGTATCTGCTGTCTCACCCGACTGGGAAATGGCAATTACTACATCTTTTTCGCTGATGATTGGATTTCTGTAACGGAATTCTGAGGCATATTCAACTTCTACAGGAATTCTTGCAAATTCTTCAATTAAATATTCACCAATTAATCCTGCGTGCCATGAAGTTCCGCAGGCGATAATTGTAATTTTCTGTGCCTGGCTGATTCTGTCGAGGTGATCCCAGATTCCGGCCATCTTAATGATTCCTTCATCTACCAGCAGTCTTCCTCTTAATGTATCATGTATAGATTTTGGCTGTTCAAAAATTTCCTTAAGCATGAAATGTTCATAACCTCCCTTTTCAATCTGCTCAAGGCTTAATTTAAGTTCCTGGATTTCAGCGATCACTTTCTCATTATCCTTAATGTTTCTAATGTCAACACCTTTTTCCAGAGAGATTGTAGCCATATGACCTTCTTCAAGGTAAACAGCTTCTTTGGTAAATTCAACAAAAGGTGAAGCATCGGAAGCGATAAAATATTCTTTATCACCAAGACCAATTGCCAACGGAGAACCTAATCTTGCTACTACAAGTACGCCAGGGTAATCATCATGCATTACCGTAATTGCATATGCACCATAAACTTCATTCAGTGCAAAACGAACCGCCGTAGGGAAATCGATTTCCGCATTGGTATCCATGAAAAACTGAATTAGGTTAACCAAAATCTCGGTATCCGTTTCTGACTGAAAGGTGAATCCTTTCTCGGTGAGCATGATTTTAATAGTATCGTAATTTTCGATAATACCATTATGAACCAATGCAATTTTACCGTTATTGGAAACATGCGGGTGGGAATTTCTGTCACTCGGCACACCATGGGTTGCCCATCTGGTATGACCCATTCCCACGTTTGACTTCCCTGCAAGAGCCCCTGAAATGGCTACCAAATCATCAACTTTACCTTTTGTTTTAGCTACAACAAAATCTGAGTTTTCACTATCAAGTACAATTCCTGCACTGTCATAACCGCGGTACTCTAAACGACGAAGCCCGTTGATTACCACTTCATATGCATCCTGAAAACCGGTATATCCTACGATACCACACATATTTTTCTATTTTAAATTTTTAATCTATTTTTTACCGTAAGTCAGAATAAGCTTTGCGCTTTTTTCATTACCGTGATCTGTAGTACCTACCAACACCACGCGGTTTGGAGTATATGCCCGTGTGTTAAAATTCTGAGAGCCCAGGTCCGGATAAATTGATCCGAGTAAATTACCACTGGCATCGAATGTGTAACTACCGACATTTAAAATAAAATGGTCGGATTGTGCTTGTTTTTCTATTACTTTCTTAAAAGTCTGAGTGATACCAATTTCATAATAAGCCGGATTTTTATCTAAATTAAATGGCTTTACTAAATTGTAGAGTCCAGTGTAAGCCAGAGCACTCATATCCTCAAGAAAAGTATTTAGTTTTTTCTGCTTCACCACAAAGTATGAAGGTTTTTGGTACTTGTTATTCCAACTCACTTCATCGGTGTACATTCTTATTTTGGCGGAGATAATTCCAATTTTTTGATTATTATATAAATCCCGGATATCTGCAATTTTTGATTCAGGAATTTTAAACCCGATTCCAGGTCCGCCCATCCCCTGCGCAAACAGTTTTGGGGATCCGTTAATCGTATCATAAACCGCCATTGCCGCTGCAGCCGGTGTATTAGTGCGATCGTAAGCAATCTGATTAAAATGAGTATTAGAAGCACCTAAATCAAGCGGGAAAACATCCTCCTCTCGAGTAGTTGTTCCGTTCTCAACCTTGTCTTTTTTATAATAAAGATTAATCACAACACTGTTGGGATCGAAATTGAAAATATAACCATCGTTTTCAACCACCGATAATTTTATTCCTTTAAAATATCTGGTGAAAGATGCTGCATCAGCAAGTTCAGGTGATTTACCTTTGGTAATGATTTTATTTTGGAAGAATGTGCTGTCTAAAGGGATTCTTAAGGTTGCCTCTCTAATATAAAGATCGGAATTATCTGAATCTTTCGTGATTTTGATAGCGCTGATATTACCATTAAAAACTTTCGTTCCAAGCAAATTACCCTCCGCAACACTTCTGTTAGACATAATGGAATCCTCGGCTGCTAATCCTAGAAAGTCATTCACCTCATTAACTTTTATATTAAAAACGGTTTTACCATCAATTTTAGTTTTACCGTATTTAGCCACGGGAAAAGTGGTTACAACCTTCTTAGCGGGAACTGCTCCAACTGGATAAATATAATCATCCGCAGTGGTAGTGGTTACAGAATCAGCAGCATAAATAGGTTTTATCACTAATACTGCAGAGTCCAAAACAGGATTTGTTCCAAACTCGGGGCTATAACTCGATGGTCTCACCTGCGTAACGTAGGACGACTTTTGCATACCGAACTGAGGTTCGCTAAACGCGCCTAAAGTAGCACTCTGCAGCCTAGCGTTATCTGTACGAATAATATTATTATTACTTACATTATATGCAATCACATCATATGAAGTTTCTGTACCCTGAGCTCCGTTCTGAAAAAACTGTGAACCAAGCATATCAGCATCAGGCTCACAACTATATAAAATTAAACTTCCAATTACCAGCGAAGCAGTAATATTGAATAATTTCTTAATATTCTTTATCATTAAAATTTAAATTGATTAGTATAAGTTTGCGATTGATTCAGCGCCTAGATATTCAGATTTGGTAGTTTTTGTCTTTTTAAAAGCTTCATCAAGTTCATCCTGAAGGAACTCATCGCCTTTAACTACAACATCTACCATATCCATGCTTTCTATTACGAACTGCTGAAAACTAGGTTTCTTAAACGCTTTAAGTGAAGTAATATTGTCGAATTTCATTTTTTCTTCTATTGACGTAGAAAGTTCTGCATCTTCTTCATTATAAACAGAGAGTACAAGCTTTGAATCTTTAAAATACGAATCGTTTTTATAGAAAGTCTTTAAGTAAACGGGAATAAAAGAAGCCATCCATCCGTTAAGATGTATTACATCCGGAACCCAGTTAAGTTTCTTGATGGTTTCGATGACACCTCTCGCGAAGAAAATGGCGCGTTCATCATTATCAACAAAAGCATTTCCTTCGTCATCAGCATAAAACTGCTTTCTCTTGAAGTACTCATCATTATCAATAAAATAAACCTGAAGTCTTTCCCCGGGCAGCGATGCTACTTTAATAATCAAAGGCTGATCCAGATCATTAATAATAATATTCATTCCTGAAAGACGTATCACTTCGTGTAGTTGAAATTTACGTTCGCTGATCTGGCCAAATCTTGGCATAAAAACGCGTACATCGTTACCATCCTGGTGCATTTTAAGTGACATTTTGTTCACCATTGAAGCCATATTGCTATCTTCCTGATACGGGAACATTTCGGTAGTGACGTATAATATTTTTTGGTTCGGCATAAAATCTATCGTTTCTCTAATTATCAAACAGAATATTCTGTCGTGCAAAATTACGAAATTTTAAGCATATATCTTTTAATTAACAAATTTTAATAATTATAATTGAAAAGGGTTTGTTTCAGTACAAACATTTTTCCCTCAGCGTATCATTTTTTCTTAGAAATACCTATTTTTACAAGTACATTAAATAAATTATGGAAATTTTTAAAACTAAGAAAACACTTCTCGATTATATTGAAAGACAGAAGGAAATGGGCAAAAAGATTGGATTTGCTCCTACCATGGGTGCACTTCATCAGGGTCATCTGTCGCTTTATGCCGAGGCCAGAAAAGAGAACGATCTTGTTATCTCTTCAATATTCGTTAATCCCACCCAGTTTAACAATGCAGCAGATCTTGAGAAGTACCCACGTACAATCGAGAATGACATTAAAGCTTTAGAACAATCCGGATTTGTTGATGCAGTTTATATTCCGGAGGTGAATGACATTTATCCCGATGAACTCAAAAGCAAAAGCTATGACTTTGACGGTCTGGAAAATGAAATGGAAGGCAAGTTTCGGCCCGGTCACTTCGATGGTGTAGGAACAGTGGTAGAAGAACTTTTCCAACAGGTGAAACCAGACAATGCTTATTTTGGGGATAAAGATTATCAGCAGCTTGCTATTATTAAGAAATTGGCCGAAAAACACAACTTACCTATAAAAATTCACGGGGTACCAATTTACCGGGAAAACAGCGGACTTGCGATGAGTTCCAGAAACCAACGGCTAGATTCTACCCAGCGCGAAGCTGCAAAAGTGATTTACGAAACCTTAGTTAAAGTAAATGATTGGTTTAGGGTGATCACTGTTCCTGAAATCAATCAGCGTGTAAAAGATATCTTCGAAAATCAGAGGGGAATGACTTTGGAATATTTTTTAATTGCAGACGAATCTACCTTAAAAGAAACCGACTTCTTTTATAAAGACCGAAACTACCGTTCCTTCATTGTAGTAAACGTTGGCGATGTACGGCTTATTGATAACATGCATTTGGATTAGCACCATGCTATAAAACGTCAAAAGTCTTCCTTGCGGGAAGACTTTTGATCACCAAATCACAAAATATTAATATGAAAAAAATTTTACTCCGAAGAGTAAAAAAGTGACCCGGCTGGGATTCGAACCCAGGACCCATACATTAAAAGTGTATTGCTCTACCAGCTGAGCTACCGAGTCGGTCACTCTCTAAAAGAATAATTAAAAATCTAAATCAGTAATTATTTTCCCTTTTTGAGTGGTGCAAAGATAGGCCTTTTTTTAAAATCTCAAAATTTTTTTAGTAATTTGTATAAAATTCAAAAATGATTATTTCACTCATCGGATACATGGGCAGTGGTAAATCTCACATTTCCAAAGTTTTGAGCCAAAAACTGCAGTTTAAATTAATTGACCTCGACAAAGAAATTTCTTTTAAAAATAATTCTGCCATTAACGAAATCTTCGAAAAAAAGGGCGAAATCTACTTTAGAAAGCAGGAGAGGGAAATGCTGGAAGAGGTTTTAATGACACCCGAACCATGTATTTTGAGCCTCGGTGGCGGCACGCCTGCATATTACAACAATATGTTCCTTATCAATGCGCATTCTCAATCTGTATTTCTGCGGACCTCGGTAAACACACTCGCTCAAAGGCTGCTAAAGCAAAAAAACAAAAGGCCGTTAATTGCCTCGCAGAAGGATGATGATTTACCCGAATTTATCGCAAAACATCTGTTCGAAAGAAACCACTATTATTCCCAGGCGAAATTTACTGTTGATACCGACGGCAAAGATCCCGAACAGATCGCAGATGAAATTGCGGCGTTGTTTTAATCTTCCGCTGTTTCATCCACGTCACTGAAGAACAAGTCCCACTCACCATCTTCCATCTCTGAACCGGCATCGGTACTGATGTAATCATCCATATCACGGCGGTCTTTCTTGGTTGGCCTGCCCTCTCCTCTTCCCCTGTAATAATCCTGTGTTAGTTTGCGAAGTTTAAGAATTTCATACTGTTCAGGCTCGGTTTTGTCCTGAATGTGGAGCGGCACCAGTTTGGGACCAATCCTACTTTTCGGAATCTCCAGTATTTTTATCTGATAATCAATTTGGTTCTTCCGGATTTTAACTAAATCTCCGGGCTTTACTTCTTTTGATGATTTCACTGCGCTGCTTCCCACGGAAACTCTGTTTTTCTTGATTTCATCGGCAGCTATGCTACGCGTTTTGTAAAAACGCACACACCATAAAAATTTATCGATTCTCATATTTTATTTATACTTTTGCTGGATTGAAAATTTTAGCAATTTAATGATAATATTAAAAATGAAAAAAACATTCTTATATCTCGCTTTAGCATCGATTGCCATCGTATCCTGCAGAAAAGATGACACTCCGGAGACCATCGAGGAAGTAAGCATAGAGACTCAGAATACATATGATGACCAGGCTGCACAGCACTTTTTGGAAACCCATTATCTCGATGCAAAAGGAAATATACAGGATTTTGTTGCTACAGATACAGTGAATGTAAAATTAGCTGATCTTAACCCTGTAACATTGCCATCTGGCGTAATTTATATCGTAAGACCGGGAGCACAGCCAGCAACTGGAACAGCAATCGGACAATATGATTTATTGAGATTAATGAGCAGATCTACAACTTATATCGCGACAAATACAGATAACAAAGTTGCATATGCGTCGCCATCAACATTCCGAAATACGATCTCAGGAAGCGGGGTTCCGGAGGTAGATCCGTCCTATTTTTATGTAAAGAAAGAAGTTTTAACTAAAGCTACCGTACCTCAGGCAAAAGAAAGAAGTTATTATGAAATCGAAGGATTTCAGGAAGCCATTAAAAAATTCCAGGCATTTGATATTCCGGATGACAGCAATTACAATCTGCAAGGGGTAATTATTGTACCATCCCGAGCGGCTTTTGCAAGAGATGCTCATTTTAATTACACTGGCCTTGCTTATAGAAACAGGAGTTTTGTATTCAATTTCCAAATTTACAAATCAACACATTACTCGCAGGAAAGGTAACTCCTAAAGGCGAAAAAATTAAAGTTCCTCTCTTTGGGGGAACTTTTTTTTTGTTTAATTATTCGTAAATCTGACGCAATACACCCAATGAATTCGGGGTATAGAATCCTGTAAAATGCAAATGATAGTAAATCATGAGGCTGTCTAAAAAAGCATTTCTCTCATTTCTTCGAAGCTGGATTTCATAGGGATTTTCCGATTTCAGAAAAACCCTCCACAACGATGAAATGTCTGCAGTAAAAAAGGGATGCGAAATCTCTGGAGTAAAGGTTCCTGATTCAGGATTCAGATGCCTTCCGTCCTGTAAAAGCGGCGCAATCCCCGAAACTTTTAAAAACTGAAAAATCAGAGACAAGTGTGAGATAGGATTACTGGCCTCAACCTGTTCTTTAAACCGCATTATTTCATCAAACGCCCTTTGATTCTGATGTTCTTCCCGTAAAATCTGGTGAAGAAAATCTGCCGTAAAAAACAGCATTGAATTCACTTTCACGTCATTGAAATCATAGGAATCAGCAGCAGGCTCAAGTTTAGCAATTGGTGGTAAAGTTTTGTTTCCTGCACCTCTTGCAACAGTGATATTCAATAAATTCAGGGGAAAAAGATAAGGCTTCTTCTTATTCTTAGATGAATAGATTCCTTTTGCGAAAAAACTCTGGTAACCACGCTCGGATGAAAAGCAGTGAAGAATCGCATCCTGGTCACCGTATTTCACATAAGAAAGTAAAAAACAGGTTTGATTCTGCATTAATTCACTACCGCAATTTTAGCTGTGGCAGTATCGGTACCATCAGCGTTGGTCATCAGTACAAAGTAGATTCCCGATGCTACACGCACACCACGGTTATTATTGAGGTTCCACTCGTAATATCCGCCACGGGAGACGGCCTGATGGACCAAATTTCCGGCCGCATCAGTAATTCTGATATTGGTTTTTTCTGCCAAACCTCGGATTCTTACATTGCCTTTATATTTCGAGTAAACAACGGGATTCGGGTAAACCAATACATCACCGAAATCTGAAGTTACATTCAACACATCACCCTGATAAACCATAACTCCATCAAGGGTAACAAAATACACTTTTCCGGTTTTATTGTCAACCTTTATGTCGGTCACACTGTTGCTTGGCAGTGGGGAATTTTCTTTTGTAAAATGATTGAGCGTTTGTTCCCCTGTTGAACTCAGGTAAAATACTCCACCATCGTCTACGGATATCCATTTTTGGTTTCCAGCATCAACTTCGATCTGCAAAATATTACTGTCGCGGAACAGTTCCTCGCCCAAACCATTTTCTTCAATAATTATGGGGTCCGCCTGAGGATTTTCTTCACTTAGAATAGATGATGGATTACTGATGATTCTCAGGCCTATTCTGGTCCCTATCCAGATATCATCGTTCTTATCAATATTGGCAGAAACCACTCCGTCCGCAGGGAGATTATTATTTTTTCTAAGAATTTTAAAACGGTCGTCCCCTGTTGCTGCGGGCGTATTTTTGTAATCATATAAAAGCAACCCACCACCCGTGAAGTCAGGGGAAGGAATATAAAGAACTCCAGATTTGGTGAAAGGTTTTTGCACACCTGCACCCACTATAGGCGAGATTAGGTTAAAATTATCTGCAGCGGCATTGTAGGCATAAAACCCAATTCTCCCGGAATTCACCCCAGAAACGGAGACAAACAACTGATTGTTCTCATCAAAAGTACATCCGATTACGCGGTTTAACCAACCATCTGTACTAGCATACCGTTTTACAAATTCATCATCATTCATCTTATAAATACCCTTTCCGCCATCTACAGGTGTGAAATTGGCAAAGAAGATTTCAGAAGGTTTTGATGGATTGATAACAGCATCCATCACATTGAATAAGATGCTTGAATTTTTAAAAAATTCAGGATAAACCCAACTGCTCCCATTGAAATGATAGTAACCCAGGTTTCTGTAAATTGGGGTATTATAGGCGTCGCGACCTCCAGTAGAAATTACAATCTGATTTTCGTGAAGATTAATTTTATATGATGTGTTATTATAAGGACCATCGGGTTTCAGCAAATCACCCGCCTCATTTTTCATTCCAGAAACTTTCGTACCTGCGTAAATTTTAGACTCGATGTATGTGCCGCTGTTAACCAATTCTGAAGCATCATAAGATTTAATGAAATTGCCCGTTGTACCATACACGTATACCGTTGAGTAATCTGTAACGACAATGTTTTGCGGAGTTAATACAACATCCTGAATATCTGTGAAACTTCGGGGAATCGATGTAAATGACGTTCCGTTACCATATCTTACTGTATTTGCGTTGGCGTAAGCTAACACACTGCCGCTGCTGATTTGGTTATACCCGCCAGCCGCTATTGTATTCCATGTTGAATAAATAGGGAAAGTAACATTCATTTCATGAGACTTTAATCCTGTCGCGGTCACTACATAAACCGAATTATCTTTTATTACAGCTTCTCGCGCGGATTCATAAGTCCCTCCACTGGTGAAAAACGCTGAATCGCCAAACTCTTTTCTGTCTAACCGGAAGATTGAAACGCCATATCCCACTGAAATTACAGCTAAATTTCCTGTAATCGAAATATGATTGATCTTCTTATCGCCGGCGTAACCTGTTGCGATAGGAATATCAACTACATAGGTGATTCCGTCCGGAGTTATAACATCCATAGAACCATTCCTGTATCCGACCAAACCCGTTTTGGTCTCGGGATTATAATCAAAAGCCGAGATCTTCACTTCGTGCAAACCGTTTGCTTTCGAAAGCTTTTTTAGTTCACCAGTCGCAGGTGTATAGAAAAATATACCGTTTTCCGTAGCTGCAATTAATTTCCCGTTGTATTCGCGAATCGCCAAAACATTATTATAGGAAAACAAATCGGTCCATTTGCTTGAAGAAATAACCTGTGCAGAAATCTGCAAAGAAAGAAAGAGAATTATAAACGGTAAAAATTTTTTCATCTGTATATTCATGTTCTGTTTTTATTGGCTGCATTCAGCCGAAGGCATCATGTTAAACCAATATGCTGTCATCTATAACTTGATTATTCCAGGAAATATTTTTCACATTTTTATTTTTGTCAAAATAAAAATTTATTCTTCCTAAAAGCAGTCCGGCCCAACCAACCTGATTCACCATTACATTTTTGCCTGATTTATTAACAAAAGTCTGTGGCTCTGGTAAAAAAGTATGGGTATGTCCGCCCAAAATCAAATCGATCCCATCGGTTTGTGATGCAAGAATTTTGTCTGAAATCTTTTTAGGATCATCTTTATAATCATAGCCAATGTGCGAAAGACAGATTACCATATCACATTTCTTCTCATTCCGTAAAAATGTCGCATAATGCTGCGCGATTTCTACCGGATTCAGATAAACGGTTTCGCCATAGCTTTTTTTACCTACCAAGCCTGCAAGTTCAATCCCAACGCCGAAGATTCCGACTTTTATTCCGTTTTTTTTAAAAACTTTGTAGGGTAAAGTCTGTCCGTCAAGAATCGTATTTTTGAAGTCGTAATTGGAACAGATGAAAGGGAATTTTGCATTCGGCTGCACTTTTTTGAAACCTTCCAAACCATTGTCGAAATCGTGGTTTCCCATTGTAGACGCATCATAACCCATCATCGACATTAATTTAAATTCGAGTTCACCTCCAAAAAAATTAAAGTAAGGCGTTCCCTGAAAAGTATCACCAGAATCCAGCAAAAGTACATTTTTTTCTTCCCCACGGATTTTCTGAATTAAAGCCGCCCGTCTTGCAAAACCGCCCTGATTGGGATTACGGCTGTAACTGGAGTCAAAAGGCTCTATTCTGCTGTGCTGGTCGTTGGTATGTAAAATAGTAAGTTTATAATCGGAGTTCTGGTCAAGGAATTTTAAATTTTCTGCCAGAAGTAAATTCGGAGCAAGCGTTAGTGCCAATGTTCCGCCGCCAATAGTGCTCAGAAATTTCTTTCTATTCATTGGTTTTGTTTTTCTTGTTTTTAAAATTTAAACGGATGTCTTTCGGCGCGACGATTTCAGGATTTGAAATAAATTTCTCTAAAAACAGATCACGAAGCCTTAATCCTGTAGAAATTAATTCTCCTTTCCCGAAAAAAGCCATATTATCACCACCTAAAGCCAGATAATCCGACGTTGCAATATAATAATCCTGGTTAGGAATAACTTCTTTTCCTTTTATTAGTCCCTTAGTGACCTGGTCGTTGTCAGTTTCAATATAGAGGTGCGCGACCGGATTATTTTTTTGAGTCTTCAGATAATAATCGAAAAGCCCCTGCAAATCTGAACCTTTCATTTTCACGATAACCACTTCATTTTCGAAAGGCATTACTTCGTAAACATGTTTGGTAAGAATATCTCCTGCTCCAATCGTAGAGCGGATTCCGCCAACATTAATTACCGCACCGTCAACTCCGGCAGGAATCCCGTTTTTTTTTGCCCAGTCATCAGCTCCTTCAAAAGTGTAATCTGCCAGAAGATTCCCGAGATTGCTGTTGTCGCCCTGTTTATTAAGATCCACTGCTGTGTGCGAAATCTTGGCATTCATTTTACCCTCCACTTCTAGCTTGTAGGGCTCAATAACATTTTTGAAATGCTGGTCTTCCGGTAAATCCTTGGAAAGTGAAATATTTTTTTCGGGGCTTACTTTGGCAATATTCAGCGGGGTTTTGCAAGCCGTAACCGACAAAAATGCTGATGCGATAAGCAGGAATTTAATTTTCATGAAGATAAAATCTATTGTTGCAAATATAAAGATATGAATATAAACTAATGATTATTTTTCTTAAATTCTTGCTTTAAATTTTGTAATTTTGAAAGATTAATAATACAAAAATGAGCAATTTAAAAGGAGTTGGTGTTGCCTTGGTTACACCTTTTAATGAAGATTTATCCGTAGATTTCGATTCGCTTACCAAACTGGTAGATTACAACATCGAAAACGGAACCAACTATCTTGTCGTTTTAGGAACTACCGCCGAGGCGGCAACACTTTCGGCAGAAGAGAAAACACAGGTTATAAATCACATCATCAAGGTTAATAATAAACGTGTTCCGCTTGTTCTGGGTATTGGCGGAAACAACACCATGGAAGTAAAAAAACAGATCGAAGAAACTGATCTTTCGGAATTTGACGCAGTACTTTCTGTTTCTCCGTATTACAACAAACCTAATCAGGAAGGGCTTTACCAGCACTATAAAGTTTTAGCCGCAACCGGAAAAAACATCATAATTTATAACGTACCTTCCCGGACAGGACAGAATATCGAAGCATCCACAACCTTGCGTTTGGCCGGAGAATTCCCAAATCTGATCATGATTAAAGAAGCTGCGCCAAATATTCTGCAGTATTTCGATATTTTAAGAATGAAACCTGCAAATTTCAATTTGGTTTCCGGTGATGACGAATATACTCTTCCGGTAACTCTGGCGGGTGGAAACGGTGTGATTTCGGTAATCGGACAAGGTTATCCGAAAGAATTTTCAACAATGGTTCAGTTGGCTTTCGACGGAAAAGTGAAAGATGCCTATGAAATCCACAACAAACTGGTAGAAATTACGCGATTCATTTTCGCAGAAGGAAATCCGGCCGGAATTAAAACTGTTTTGGCTGAAAAAGGAATTATTAAAAATTATTTAAGACTTCCTCTGGTTACAGCAAGCGCTGGATTACAACACAAGATTAAAGCTGAAATGGCTAAAATTTAGACCACAATACAGATACATTTAAAGGACTTTTGCAAAAAAGTCCTTTTTTTATTTGCAGATTTCGAGGAGGTTTTTGAAATAACTTTCACATTTGGCAAGATGCGTTCCGTACCAGGAAAAAGCTTCACCATCAACCAGAATCACTTTTGAATCCGGAAGCTGTTTCTGAAGTTCATCTACATGTTTCTGCTTAAACGGAAACGGTTCGGTAGAAAGAAAAACAAATTCAGCAGCTTTCAGTTCTTTTATCGAAATTTCTGGATATCTTTTCTGAGTTTTAAAAATACTTTCAAAACCAATCTGATCTAAAACAGCATGGATGTAGGTATCTGAACCCACGGTCATATAAGGGTTTTTCCAAATGAGATACGCGCAGGATTTTTTTTCTTTACACTGAATATCCTGAAAAATTTCATTGATTTTCGAATTGTATTTCTGCGCGATTTCCTGTTTATTCAAAAGATTCCCGAGGGTTTTCAGCAGATAATAATTATCCTCCAAAGTAGAAATATTGGTCACTAAAACTTTAAAATATTTCTGAAGCTCTTCTACATCTTCCTTTGTGTTCTCTTCTTTGTTGGCAATAATAATATCGGGATTTAGTGACCTTATTTTTTCAATATTTATGCTTTTTGTTCCGCCAATTACTGCCACATTTTTGACTTGATTTTCCGGATGAATACAGAATTTTGTTCTTCCGATAATTTCAACTTTAGTTAGGCCCAGATCAAAAAGGGCTTCGGTAATACTCGGAACCAGTGAAATTATTGTCATTAAATCTCATTTAAAGAAGTTTTCCGCTCAAAAGCAGTCCTGCAACAGAAAAATAAATAACCAAACCTGTAACATCGACCAAAGTTGCCACAAAAGGCGCCGAAGAAGTAGCAGGATCCAGATTAAAACGCTTCAGAACAAAAGGAACCATGGAACCTGAAAGTGTTCCCCACATCACTATCATCGAAAGAGAAATCCCGACACTTAAAGCAATAAATGCCCAATACTGGCCATAATCGAACCAGCCTGCATACTGCCATAGCATAATTCTGAAAAATCCGAAAATTCCTAGAATCCCACCGAGCACCATTCCCGTAACAAGCTCTTTTTTAATAACGAGCCACCAGTCTTTTACGGTAATTTCCTGAAGTGCCATCGCACGGATAATAAGCGTAGCCGCCTGCGAACCGGTATTTCCGCCACTTGAAATAATCAGCGGTACAAATAAAGTGAGCACAACAGCTTTTTGAATTTCATCTTCAAAATAACCCATGGCAGATGCCGTTAACAATTGGAAGAAAAATAAAAGAATAAGCCAGAAACCTCTTTTTTTAATCATCTCGAACCAGTGTGTTTGGCGGTACGGCTCATCAAGCGCCTCCATACCCCCGAATTTCTGGATATCTTCGGTATTCTGCTGTTCAATTTGGTCTAAGATATCATCAATCGTAACAATTCCAACCAAAACACCGGCTTCTGTTACAATTGGGAGTGCTGTTCTGTCGTACTTTTCGAAGTATTGTACCGCGTCTTCTTTACTCGTGGTTGTTGTAATAGCGACAAAATGGTTATCTGTAATCTCAGAAATCAATGTATCTTCTTCCGCCAAAAGCAGTGAGCCGATCGCTATGTCATCGATGAGTTGGTTTCTTTCATCGACTACATAAAGATGGTTCATGGTTTCCATCTTTTTACCCACTTTTTTAATCTGCTGAAGGCATCTTTTCACCGTCCATTCTTTTCGGATCTGGATGTAATAAGGCGTCATCAGCCTCGCGATGGAATCGGAATTATAGCCCAAAAGCTTTAATGCAATTCTTCTTTCCTGCGGATTTAGGTGATTGATGGAATATTTAATGAGTTCATCCGGGAAATCCTCAAAAAGAGCGGTTCTGTCATCCGGAGTCATTGCGTTCAGGATTTCTGAAACCTCTTCGCTGCCGATGTTTCGGATGGTTTCTTCCTGAAAATCGGGATCCAGATGCGAGAATACATCGGCCTTGTATTGTTTCGGAACTTTCAGAAATGCTAAAACCCGCTCTTTAACGGGAAGTTCGCTGAGCGTTTCTGCAATATCTGCGGGATTAAAAATAAGTTCCTGAGTTTCCAAAAAAATAGGTGTTGAACTGCAAAAATAGTTCAAAAACTTACAGTAAAGAAATATAGCTGGTTTAAAGGCTTAGAAATTTAATTCTCAGCAGCGATAGAATACGTTTTAGATTTTTTAAGGCTTTTTCCCAAATTGGTAAGGGCTCCAATGGCACCAATCTTTATGGAATTTTCAGCTGAACCCAAAATTCTTGCATTTTTTTTATAGGTATCGTAGTCCGTTTCAGTAAGGAAGTTTCCCATCGAATCGTACAGTTTCATACTGATGATTACCTGGTTAGAGAATACATACTTCCCCACTCCTACCTTAAAATATTTTACCTTTGGCACCACGGCCAGTTGCGCATTGTTATTCTTACAATACTCCTTAATTACATCTAGATCTACATTATCAAAAGGCACACTGGTGTCTACCCGCAGAACATTATAATTTTTAAAGGAAGCAACACGTTCTGAGACCGCAGCATAGAAAGCGGTATTTGTAGGTTCTTTTATCTCATCGATATCGGGAAAAACTTCAGGATTGAAATAGATGATATTTTGGTTCTTCAAATCCTTTTGAGCCGAAATATTTTGAGCCGGAAGTGACTGGCAACCAGTAAAAAGAAAAAAAGTGCCTAGTGCAAACAGGTAAAGATGATTCATCATGATTTTGTGTTTACAAAAATACTGCCATTTACCGGAATTTCAATACTAATTTTAAGATTTTTTTAACGTTTTTCGAATTTGTGTATCGGCAATCCGAACTTAATGTTTCATAAAAGATAAAATTGTTGTACTTTTGCACCCGTTACATAATAATCATTAAATAATATTGGAATGTACTTAACAACTGAAAAGAAGAAAGAAATCTTCGCAAAACACGGAAAGTCTGATGCAGACACAGGAAGCGCTGAGGGACAAGTTGCCCTTTTCACTTACAGAATCAACCACTTATCTCAACACCTTAAAGCAAACCGTCACGACTTCAACACGGAGCGTTCACTTGTAGCTTTGGTAGGTAAAAGAAAAGCGCTTTTGGATTATCTTAAGAAAAAAGATATCAACCGATACAGAGCGATTATCGCAGAACTTGGTTTAAGAAAATAATCATTTTCCGGGAAAAATTAAAGCAACTCAATTGAGTTGCTTTTTTTATGCGATAAAGTGAAGAACTTCCTACACTTTTCTACCTGTAAGTAGATTAATTACCGCCAGAAGGATAATAGAACCTACTGCTCCGGTTAAAATCTGACCAATAACCGCGGTACCAAAGGTTGTCCCTAAAAGATAATATCCTATTACCCCGCCCGCGATTCCTACAATAATGTTTCCGATAAGACCAAGACTACCTCCTTTAAAAATCTGTGAGCCTAGCCAGCCTGCAATTGCGCCAATAATAAGCGTCCATAAAATTCCCATAATAATAATTTTTTAATGATTTCCGGATTAAATTCCAATATTATGCCACGGGAACCAACCCTTCAGAAAAAAAATATAATTTTAAAAAAATTAGAATCACTGTTTATGACCGATGGTTCCCAGATGAGTATTATGGAAACTATTGGGATATTTCAATCCATATCCAAGAATTCTGTCGAAGGCGGAGTGAGAAAAAAGGATAATTCCTGCAACCGTAAGATCATCGTTGTTCAAATATTTTCCAACTATAAAACAAAGAATTCCTACCGCGAAATGATGGAATAAATTATACAGAAATGCGCCCGCTTTGCTTCCGGCAAGATAACCAAGCATCGAAAGATCGGGTAAAAAGAACATCGCAGCAAACCACCACCAGGAAATACCGGTTTCCACAAAGGCTAAAATGCCGATTAGAAATAAAGAAACATACTCCAGCTTTAATAAAATTTTCATGTTTAAAGTTTCCCGATTCGTCGCAAATCTATTTTGTCTGTTACATACGGGGATTTAGGCACACTGTACTAATCTGGTTTAAAATCTGGGATTTTCAGCGATTTTACCTATCTTTGCTTCCGATAATTTAAAACGATTAAATATTAACCGCACTCAATACGGAGTGCCAAAGACGAACAAATTTTATGAATGCTCCACAAGCAATTATTGAAACAATTCAATTAAAAGATGGTAGAGAAATTACCATCGAAACAGGAAAGCTGGCAAAACAGGCTAACGGTTCTGTAGTAGTAAAAATGGGCGGAACGATGCTTCTTGCAACCGTTGTAGCCAATAAAGACGCAAGTCCGGGAGTGGATTTTCTTCCATTAACCGTAGATTACAGAGAAAAATTCTATTCAGGTGGTAAGATCCCGGGTAACTTTTTCCGTAGAGAAGCAAGACCTTCCGACGAGGAGATTTTAACCATGAGATTAGTAGACCGAGTTTTGCGTCCGCTTTTCCCGGAAGATTTTCATGCAGAAGTTCAGGTAATGATTTCCCTGATTTCTTATGATAAAGAATGCATGCCCGAAGCACTGGCTGGTTTAGCCGCTTCTGCAGCAATTGCAATTACCGATATTCCTTTCAACGGGCCTATGTCTGAAGTTACTGTTGCCAGAATCGACGGACAACTTGTTGTAAACCCAAGCAGAGAGAATCTTGATAAAGCAGACCTTAACATTCTTGTAGGTGCTACAAAAGACTCTATCGTAATGGTAGAGGGTGTTATGGACGAGATTACCGAGCAGGAAATGATCGAAGCCATTAAATTTGCACACGAAGAAATTAAAGTTCAGGTAGAAGCTCAGGAAAGACTTGCTGAAAGAGTAGGAAAATCTTTACCGAAAAGAGAATATACCCACGAAACTCACGACGAAGAAATTCGCGAAAAAGTATGGAAAGAAACTTACGACAAAGTATATGAAGTAGCTAAAACACCTTCTGCAAAAGAAGAAAGAGGCGACAACTTCAAAGCGGTTTTAGAAGAATTCCTTGCTCAATATTCTGAAGAAGAACTGGAAACAGTGAAGCCTTTCGTGAAAGTATATTTCCACGATGTGGAAAAAGAAGCAATGAGACAGATGATTCTGAACGAAAAAATCCGTCTTGATGGCCGTACACCGGAAACCATCCGTCCGATCTGGTCAGAAATCGACTATTTACCGGGAGCTCACGGTTCTGCAGTCTTCACAAGAGGTGAAACTCAGTCCTTAACTGCCGTAACTTTAGGTTCTGTAAAAGATGCCAACATGGTAGATTCAGTAGCCATTAATTACGACGAGAAATTTTTCCTTCATTATAACTTCCCGCCATTCTCAACCGGTGAAGCAAGACCTTTAAGAGGAACTTCAAGAAGAGAAGTAGGACACGGAAACCTTGCTCAGAGAGCACTTTCAAGAATTATTCCTGCAGAAAACCCTTATACGATCCGTATTGTTTCTGATATTCTGGAATCCAACGGTTCATCTTCTATGGCAACGGTTTGCGCCGGAACTTTAGCATTGATGGATGCGGGTGTACAGATTACAAAACCGGTTTCCGGAATTGCAATGGGATTGATCACTGATCCAAAATCTGGTAAATTCACCGTTCTTTCTGATATCTTAGGAGACGAAGATCACCTGGGTGATATGGACTTCAAAGTTACAGGAACTGCAGACGGAATTACCGCTTGCCAGATGGATATCAAAATCCAGGGACTTTCTATGGACATCATGGAAACAGCATTAAGCCAGGCAAGAGACGGTAGACTTCATATCCTTAGTGAAATGATGAAAACCATCGATGCGCCAAGAGTTGATGTAAAACCACACGCTCCGAAAATGGAAGTACTCGAAATTCCGAAAGAATTCATCGGCGGCGTTATCGGACCTGGTGGAAAAATCATTCAGCAGATGCAGAAAGATTTCCAGACTGTTATTGCGATTGAAGAAATCGGTGAGATCGGAAGAATTGAAATTTCCGGTGTAAGCAGAGAAAACATCAATGCAACCATCGCTGCCATCAACGAAATTACATTTGTACCTACTGTAGGTGAAGTGTATAACGGTAAAGTAGTGAAAGTAATGGATTTCGGTGCGTTTGTAGCAATTGCAAAAGGAACCGAAGGTTTGCTTCACATCTCCGAGATCGAATGGGCACGTTTGGATAAAGTACCTTACAACGAAGGCGATATGGTGGAAGTGAAATTCATGGGTTATGATGACCGTAAGAAGATGAAACTTAGCCGTAAAGTTCTTTTACCAAGACCTGAGCGTACTGAAAGGAACGATGGTGATGGCGAAAGACGTGACAGCCGTCCGCCAAGAAACGACAGAAGAGATGACCGCAGAGACGGTGGCGACAGAAGACAGGGCGGTAACAACAGACCTGGAAATGACAGACCACAACACAGTGGAAGAACTGAAGAAAGACCAGCCGGCGAAGATACCTTCAAGCCGCTGAACGAATCAGAAAATACTGACGATGTGAAGCCGGAAGGATTCTAGTCAGCTGTTACATAAAAAAGAAACCACCTCGATTTGAGGTGGTTTTTTTGTGGGACAAGAATGTGGTTTTGTGAGGCAAGAATTGAACCTACGGGGGGCAAGAATGTTATCTACGGTGACGAGAATGTTATCTACGGGGGCAAGAATTGAACTTACGGTGGCAAGAATGTTACTTACGGTCACGAGAATGTTGTCTACGGTGACGAGAATGTTACTTACGGTGGCAAGAATGTTACTTACGGTCACGAGAATGTTGTCTACGGTGACGAGAATGTTACTTACGGTAAGGAGAATGTTGTCTACGGTCACGAGAATGTTGTCTACGGTGACAAGAATGTTGTCTACGGAGGCAAGAATGTTAGTTACTGAGGCGAAAATGTGGTTTTGGTGGCGAGCGATTCCTACGGAATGACAAAAGCGGTTCGCATTTATAAAGAGGGAAAAAAAATAAAAGTTACATCCGGGGAATGTAACTTTGAGTTTTGGGCCCGCCTGAGGATTGCGGGATCTTCTTTAATCTCTACCATCAGGTTGGGTTGGTGAATTTGATGGCCGCCACGTTGGTGTATTCGGGAGAATCGCCGCCGTAGATGCTTTTGACGTACTTTTTAACTTTCTGGGCGAGGTCGATGAGTCCGGTTCCTTCGGCGTAAAGGAGTTGGTCCCGGGCGATGAGCTGCACTTTGAGTTCGGCTTCGGTTTGGTCTACGGGCTGGGTAGCGCTAACCAAAGCCTGGTGGTAGGTGGTGAGGGCGGGCAGCTTGAGGTCGTCTTCATTGGGTGTGTAGGCGGGAATGGTCTGCAGGAGGCTGACGAGGTTTCCGAAGTCTCGGCCTGCTGGGTGTAGGACTGGCGGGAGGTGGAAACGGTGTCTTTGGGTTCGCCGTCGGGGTCTGGATTTTCGGGTTGCTGGGATTTGGGAGTGTAGCCCTGAATGATGCGGTTGAGTGATCTTGCCTGCTCGAGCATGCCTGCGGGAAGGTCGATGATCTCGAGGAAGTTGAAGATGCGTGTGCTGAGGGGTTTGAGGTTTTCGAAGGCGACCTGGCGGTTGTAGATTGCTGCTTTGTTGGCGATCCGGCTGTCTTCGAGTTCGTCGAGTTTGGCGACCGAGCTGGTGTGGAGGGTCTGGAGGTTTGCGATCTGGAGCGCGGGTACGGGCGGATTGTAGAGGGTATACGCGGTGATCTGCTGGATGAGTTTCTGAAGGTTCGCGACATTTCGTGCGTGCCCTACTTCTGATTGTGATGCCATAGTTTAAGTTTTTTAGGTTGTTGAGAATCAAATATATTTGAAAATCTGTGACCGCACACGGGTGAAAACACCTAAAGTTGGGATTTTTGTTTTGGAGGGAAAAAGAAACCTCCGAAGCTGGGGGCTTCGGAGGGAATTTTTTAGTGGGCCACGCGATGGAATCGCGCGGGAGCGGGGTTATTTTATCTCATAAAGTTTGCAACTAAAGTCCTCCATCAAAAAAATATTTTCAAATTTACTTTCTACATCTATATCAAATTCGAGATCATATTCATACGAACTTTCACCTAGTCCACCAATGACAATTAACAACCATTGTTTCAAATTTGTCTTCTTAATATAGCTATTTACCAGTCGTTCTTTTTTTGAAATTGCCTCTAACAATAAATCTGATGTAATATTTTTTTGACACCAACCTCCAAAGTTTGGATTTAAAGAAATCTGAGAATGAGGCATGATATTAATATCCTCAATAATATCATTTCTATATAATTTCCCCGTTTTGAGATAATTTTTCAGTAAATCTACAATCTCAATTATTTTTTGACTTTTATCATTTATTTTAATTTCTAAATTTGGATATATATAGATATTAGCAAGAAAACTCGGTACATCTGTCCCTTTAGATAGAATCTGTTCTGCTTGTTTAAACAAGTTTTCTATAAAACCTTCTTTTTCTTTTACACCAGTATCAATTAAAATTTGATGTTCTAAACCTATTCTTTCAGATGTTGAAAAAATAATGAAATCAGGTTCTTCACTTATTCTCTCGATTTTAAATTTATCTTCAAAAAAGGTTAAGAATTTTGCAACATGACATAGTTCTAAAATTTTCTTCTGATTTTTATTTTTATCTATTTTTAAATCATCAATAAAATCATCAATTAACGATTTAAGAAAATCTTTATTTGCAAAATCTTTATTTAAAAGTAACTGCCTCATCTTATAACTTGCTGCTAACTGTAGGGGGGGGGGATATTAAAGGTGATTTTTTTAGTAGGCTCAAAGTCGGGAGACTTTGCGGGGGACTTCGGAGAGCGGGAGGTGGTACAGTTACAATTTGAAAGGCTTTATTTCAACTTTTTTCACTTGAATTTCATCGTCGCTGACTTCAGAAAATTCTATAATGTTTTCTTCTTTTATTTTGGCAAAAAGACTATTGAACTCATTGTCATCTTGGTCTTTCTTTAAATCTAAAACATCCGTGCCAAGTAACGCTGTTGGGATAACATCATCTCTATTTGATTTACCAAAAGAAACGAAAATATATTTGTTTATATTTTTTTTCATATCTTCTAAGATAATTTTTAATTCTGTAGCAACACCACCTTCAAACTTATCCGCCTTCTGTTTATATTTTTCAGAAAGAACAACAATGACTTTACTGCTATTTTGAATGCCTTCAACCATCATTTGATTGAAATTAACAGAAACTGCTTCTTGACTTTTTTTCTTGTCCATTGATGCGTCAAAACCATTTTCTCTTAGAAAATTAACGAATGAAACAATTTGTGAGTTATACTCTTCATCTTCCCAAGCGTAAGTGACGAAAACAGTTCTTTTTGTTTCCGTTGGAGTTTCTGAAATTTTTTGAATGTCGGTATCAGTTTTTGGTTTTTGTATTTTTCGATTAAGTTTTTGAAACTCTTTGATTAAGTTTTGTCTAACTTTTACTAATATGTATTCTAAAGTGGCTGTTGGAATTTTATGAAAAGCTGCAATAATATGGAGATGTGAATTATTGAAGTGAAAGGTGTCGTCTAATATTTTAACAATTTCTTTTGGCATTGGCTTAATGGCATTTTTTCCACTTAATCCACTTACTGACGTTTCGACAAATGAAATACTATCTGGAATATATGCGTCATCAAGGTCAAATCCCAAACTTTTAGAAAGTACTGTAAAATCTAAATCGTACTCTTTATGAACAAGATTCCCATATACATCTTTGATATCGCCAACAATTTGACCCTTTATTTTCCGGTAGTCAGGAATTACATCTTCAATCTTGTATCCCTCCAATTCTTTTTCAATATAGTTAGATAATTCAAATTCATCATTTCTGTCAGCAATATCTTTAGCTTCTAGAAGCAGCATGCTCAAATTTTGATTCGTGTCATAAAGTTTTGTTAGAAAATTTTCCATAAACTATTTTGGGGTTTTATTTTTCTGAGTGTGCGCAGTAACTGCAGCTAACTTGTATAATTCTTTCATAAATAATACAATACAACCCTTTTATGTTGTGTTTGTCTTATGAATGTGATTTTAGTTAGCAATCAAATATAAGCAAGTTTCGGTAATAGTATATCAAGAGACTAGCAGAATTCTTGTGAATATGCTTTGGGATTTTACTAAATAATTTGGATCTTTCAGCACTTAAAGAATTAAATAAAAAGAAAATGATCTTAAACCAACTCCAAACCTCCCCTACCACCATCAACTTTAAAGAAGTCATTGCCTATATTGATGAACATTACGATTTCGCGCCGACGAAATTCAGGAACGGAACTGCGGTGAATGAAGCGGGGGAAAATAACGGCTCGTGCAAAGTTTTCAGTTTTGCAAAGCTGAAGGGGCTTAACGAAGAGGAAACGCTGGCGCTGTTCGGGGATTTCTACAGAACCGATGTACTGGAAAATCCTGAAGGCAGCGACCACCAGAACATCCGCAACTTCGTGCAATTTGGCTGGGACGGAATTGCTTTCGAGGGCGAGGCGCTGGCGGAGAAGAAGTAAACCCAGCGCATGTTTGGCTTAATTCTTGAAACCTGATCCGTAAAAATAAATATTATGAATCCAACACTTTTAAGAAGACTCCTGATGTGGGTCGCGCCATTAGCAATAGGTTACGTCGTAAAAAAATACGAAGAGAAACAAGCCAGAAAAAAACAGGAAAAAGCAATGACAAGCGGTACGGCTTAGAAACCAACAATCCAACTTACAAAAATGAAGTTGGATTTTTTTTGTCTTTATTTCCGGAAACGGATGAGGAAAAAAAACCTGAAAACTGACGAATCGCATTAGGGAAAATGAAGCAGAAGAGATTCTTATGATTAATTTTGAGTACCTAAATTAAGTAAAAATGAATTTCCCCACTGACTTAGAGATCGCAACTTCGGCGCCCATTCAGCACATCAAACATATCGCAGACAAAATTGGCATTGACCATGATGATCTGGAATATTACGGAAAATACAAAGCGAAAATCCCTTTATCCTACATCGACGAAGAAAAGATTAAGAAGGCGAAACTTGTTTTGGTTACCGCCATCAACCCTACTCCGGCGGGCGAAGGAAAAACGACTGTTTCGGTAGGTCTGTGTGACGGCCTGAATAAAATCGGGAAGAAAACCATCGCTGTTCTGCGCGAGCCCAGTTTGGGACCGGTTTTCGGGATTAAAGGCGGAGCAGCGGGCGGCGGATATGCGCAGGTGATCCCCATGGTGGATATTAATTTACATTTCACAGGAGATTTCGCGGCGATCGAGAAAGCGAACAACCTGCTTTCAGCCCTTATCGACAACAATTTACAGAACAAAAAATACAGTCTGAACATCGACCCCAGAACCATCACCTGGAAACGCGTGATGGATATGAACGACCGAAGTCTGAGACAGATCGTAATCGGTTTGGGCGGAGCCAACAACGGCATTGCGCGGGAAGAAGGCTTCAACATTACGCCTGCTTCTGAAGTGATGGCGATCCTGTGTCTTTCGAAAGATTTCGAGGATTTGAGAGAAAGACTGGGTAATATTTTCGTGGGTTATACTTTCGATAAAAAACCTATTTATGCCCGTGATCTGAAAGCAGAAGGCGCGATGGCGATTCTGCTGAGAGATGCGATAAAACCGAATTTGGTACAGACTCTGGAAGGCAATCCGGCGATTCTTCACGGCGGCCCGTTTGCGAATATCGCGCAGGGAACCAATACGATTATTGCGACCAAAACCGGACTTTCGCTGGCGGACTTTGTGGTAACCGAAGCAGGTTTCGGGGCGGATCTGGGTGCGGAAAAATTCTTCCACATCAAATGTCATTACGGAAAACTGAAGCCTGATGCTTTCGTTCTTGTGGCTACGATCAGGGCGCTCCGTTATCATGGCGGCGCAACGAAGAAAGGAGAATTCGACAAACCAAACCTTCAGTTCGTGAAGAACGGAATCGATAACCTGAAAAAGCATATTGAAAATGCCTTTAAATTCGGATTAAGACCGATTGTAGCCATCAACCATTTCGCGAATGATGCCGAGGAGGAAATACAGTTTGTCAAAGATGAATGCGAAAAATTAGGCGTAAAAGCCATTATCGCCGATGAATTTGTACACGGCGGAAACGGAATGACAGAGCTGGCGACCGAAGTTGCGCGCTGCGCTTTCGAATGCGGAAACGATTTCCAGCCGCTGTATAAGGTAACTGAATCGGTTGAGCATAAAATTGAAACCGTTGCGCGCGAAGTGTACGGTGCCGACAACGTTGTGTATTCGCAGAAGGCAAAAAACCAACTGAAAACGATTTATGATTTAGGTCTGGACAAACTGCCGGTCTGTATGGCAAAAACGCAGAAATCCTTAACGGACGATGAAACTAAAATCGGCCGCCCTACCAACTTTAAAATCACGGTAAGGGAATTCGAATTTGCTGCAGGTGCAGGATTTATTATTCCGATTCTGGGTGATATGATGAGAATGCCGGGCTTACCGGGAATTCCGGCAGCGGAAGGAATGTCGATCGATAAAAACGGCGTTATTACAGGATTAAGTTAATGCCTAAAAATCTGTGAAACCTGCCTGTTTAAATTCTTTCAGCAAGTTCTGGAAAACAGTTTCGACAGGCAGGATTTCTTCAATCAAAGCAGACACCTGCCCTATTTCGAGTTCGCCTTCTTCGAGATCACCTTCGAACATGCCGCGTTTCGCACGTGCACGGCCCAAAGTTTCTTTCAGTGCTTCGGCATCTCTTCCGGTTTCGTAAAGTCTTTCGAGGTCATAGAAGAATTTGTTCTTCACCAAACGCACCGGTGCAAGTTCTTTTAAAGTGAGCTGGGTATCTCCTTCGGTAAGGGAAATGACTTTATTCTTAAAGTTTTCGTGAGAACTTGCCTCTACTGTTGCGGCAAACCGGGAACCGATCTGAACACCATCGGCACCCAGAATCATGGCGGCTTTCATTTGAGAACCGAGCGCAATTCCGCCCGCTGCGATTAGGGGTTTGGAAATATGCTTTTTTACATTGGGAATGAGAACCATTGTGGTGGTTTCGTCTCTTCCGTTGTGGCCGCCCGCTTCGAAACCTTCGGCAACGATGGCATCAACGCCGGCATCTTCGCATTTCATTGCAAATTTGGTTGAAGAAACCACGTGAGCCACTTTCAAGCCTTCTTTCTGGAGGGTTTCGGTGTAGGTTTTGGGATTTCCGGCGGAAGTGAAAACGATCTTCACTCCTTCTTCGAGAACAATCTGAATAATTTCGTCGAGATTCGGGTAAAGCAAGGCGATATTTACGCCGAAAGGTTTATCAGTCGCGGCTTTGCATTTGCGGATGTTTTCGCGCAGAATGTCCGGATACATACTTGCGGAACCGATAAGTCCCAAACCGCCGGAATTGGACACCGCAGAAGCCAGACGCCAGCCGGAATGCCAGATCATGCCTCCCTGAATGATGGGATATTTGATTTGAAATAATTCTGTGATTCTGTTTTGCTCCTCGCGGTACATTTTTTCGGCGATCCCGAAATGGATAAAATTGCTCATGCGTAAAAATAAGGAAGAGCTGTGAAAGATGCAAGTAGTATGTAGAATGTAGAATGTACGAAGTAAAGGTAAGGGGTAAGAACTAAGAACTAATAGGTAAGAGGTAAGAGGTGTTTTTATTTCTTATTTGAATGGTGGAAACTCATTCCTGTTTTTGCATCGGTATTCTTCTGCGTAGTACCAGCCAAGGAAAAGATATAGCGGACAGCGGGTAGAGATTTCGGAGAAGCGAACAACGGGGTGCTCCTGAAACAAAAAACTCTGCAAAATGCAGAGTTTATATTTTATTTTCCGTCGGTATTTTTGCGCCAGTCGGTTTTGAAAGTACAGTCTTTGTAACGGTTGTTGATGGAGATAAATACATTGGGTAATTTTTCTTTCACCCATTTTTCCACCATTTCGTTTTTCTTTTTGTTGAGCGCCATCTGCTTGATTCTGTCGTAATCTGTCGCGATATCGAGTTGGTGCGCCGCAATTACGTCGTCGATTTTGATGATGGTTACCACTTTTCTGTCCTGAGCGATGGTATCCTGGAAAACGTCGGTAATATCGCCTTTGTTGTGACCTGCAATCTGGTAAGAAATGGTCGGGGGAAGATTGAGTTTTTCCATTTTGTCGGATCCGTCTTCTGAAGTGATGATTCCGGCATTGAATTTTGTTCTTTTATCATCCGAAAAACGGTACGCTGCTTCTTTAAAAGTGAGTTTACCTTCGAGAATCAAAGTCCGGATACTGTCGAGTTCCTTTTTTGCCGAGGCAATTTCGTCGGCATTAGGTTCTGCCTTAAGAAGGATGTGACGGGCATCGTACATTTTCCCGCTCTTTTTCACAAGCTGGATCAGGTGATAGCCGAATTCGGATTCTACAGGTTCGGAAAGCTCGCCTTCCTGAAGGTTGAGTGCTGCGGCTTCGAATGGTTTTACCATTTTTCCTTTTGCAACATTTTTGTATAAACCTCCGTTGGCAGCAGATCCCGGATCTTCGGAATAAATCCTTGCCTGGCTTTCGAAAGATTCGCCGCCCAGAATATCCTGCTTGATTTTGTTGAGGCGTGCAATGATTTCGTCTTTGTGCGCATCTGTCAGTTTCGGATACATGGTGATCTGGGAAAGGCTTACCTCGTCTTTTACCTCTGGAAGCTGATATCTGTAAGTGTTGAAAAAATCGGTTACTTCGTTTGGAGTTACGTCGGCTTTTTCGGTAATTCTTCCGAATTTCATCTGTCCGTAATAATTATCAGCATCAATCTTCTCGATGGCGTTTCTCATTTCATAAGACGTACGGAACTTGTAAGTAGAAAGCATTGTTTTTTCGTCGGGAAACTGACCAAGAATCTGGGAGTATTTCTGCGCTGCGTTTTCTTTAATTGCCGCAGAACGGTTTTCGATCAGGGTATCTCTTTTCGCTTCGTAAATCAAAAGTTTATTGTTGATGATGCTTTCAACAAATTCGCATTTATCGGCTACCGTGGCGCCCTGCTGCTGTGCATAGTTTGCCTGCTCCTCAATATCTGATTCCAAAATAATTTCATCTCCTACCACCACTGCAATACCGTCGACCAAATCTCCGGTCTTAAGCTGTGCATTCATTTTAACCCCGAAAAAGGCGAAAATAAATGAAAAAAGGAGTGCAAATTTTATGTTCTTGTTCATATCCATTTTTTAACGATGTGCAAAATTATCATTCTAAACGAAATAACCTGCATATTTTATTATAATTATTTCTTAAAGTTCTTTTCCAAATCCTTTCTGAATTCGGGCTGAATCACGATATTGGTTTTTGCTTTCTGCTCCGCGATGATGGCTTTGAGTCTTTCTTCGTTTACGGCATCTTTCAAAAGTTCGGCAGCTTCAGCCTGAGTCATTTGTGTTGGCGGTAAAATTTTATCGATCGCAATCACCAAAGTTCTTTCTTCCATTTTGGTCTGGTGAACTCCGGTTTTGAAAGGAACTTTGTACTTGGTGAAAACATCGGCATCTTCAGACATTTCACCTTTTTCGAAGTTGACGAGAATCTGTTTTTTATCGTTCAGTTTTCCGTAATATTTTGCTTTCAGGGTTTCCCAGTTTTTAGGATTTTTAATGTCTTTTTCGATTTCTTTGGTGAGTTTGTCATCAGCAATGATCGCTACACGTCCATCAGCACGGTTTCCCCACATGTATTTCGATTTGTTTCTGTTGTAATAATCGGTAAGCCATTCCGGATGTTTGACAACTTCTTCATTAAGAAATTTGGAGAATATGTAATCGGAGTAAAGTCCTCTTTTAAATTCGTTAAGCGCTTTCTTAATATCTTTCTGGTTGGTAAAATCGGCAGCGTAAAATCTCATTAAATCCTGTGCATTTACACCGGAAAGTGCATCGCTCCATAAAGCCGGAGTGAGTTTCTCGGCTTCAGCCTTTTTGTCTCCGATTAGTTTCCTGAGGTCGCCAACTGTAGTTTTGTCTTTTTTGTACTGATAAAGAACGGTATCATCTTTTGCTGCACTGAAGGCCTGGTAAGATTTTTTTGCATTCTGAAATGCCGGAAATTCTTTATAGGTAGGGTCAGATTTCAGATAAGCCAGCATTTTGTCCTGCAGGTTTTCATTATAAAGCGACCCGTTCATATCACGCAGGAAAAAATCTCTGTTTTTGTCGGTAAGCACATAAGGCTCAACATTATAAATATTGAAAACAAAATAATTCTCCCCGAACAGTAAAGGTTCCGGCGAATAATAGCCCGCTTTTTTACCTTTGAAAAGTTCATAAACTTCGTCAGGCAGTGTCGGCGAACCCATTACTACTCCACCATTATCCTTTTCATGCTCATTCGCTCCATACAATTTTGCTACTTCCTGAAAACTTTTGCCAGCTTTCAGATCGGTGTAAATTTTATTTTTAACGGTTTCGGAATTCGCATCTTTAGGAAAAGAAATGGTCCCGAAAATCATATAACCCAGACTTGGTCGGGAATTGAGAACTTTAGCAAAAGCAATATATCCAGGCGAATCCTGCAGTTTTGTATAAGAATTATTGGGTAAGGATTTCAGCTGGGTATACAAATCACTGTCAACACTTCCCGGTTTAATGAAGAGCGGTTTTGGGGCTCCTTTCGTATATTTAGTAATGGCGTCATCCATTGTCATTTTACCTGCTTTCACATCGTTGTAAATCTGCTGGTAATTATTGGTGTCGCCTTCGGTCTTTGGAACCATGAAAATCTGAACCTGCTTTTCGGTCTGATTATCTTTTACGTAGTCATTCAACACCGGATCCAGAACCTGTTTCGGAAAAAAATACTGCTCGCGCAAATCTGCTTCTTTTTCCATCATTCTTTCACGGAACGAGGCTGCAGTATCGGCTTTTTTATCGGCTGCAAACTGCTGGAGAAGAATAAAATCCTCAGTTGCACTCAGGGTTTTTTCAATCCCGGTATTCTGTAAACCGTACTGGTATTCTTTTTTGAAATCGGCTAATGAAATGCTGTCTTTTCCGATAATCATGTATTGGGCAGACATTGTGCTGCCAAGGCCTGCCAACATAACGAAAGCAAATATTTTCTTCATACTTAAATGTTCTTTTAATTTGAAAATGACATGGGTGTGATTAGTAAATGGTTCAGAATTCTAAACTTCAACCTCGAAAGTGGTTAAATCTTTGAAGCTCTTGATTCTTGCGATCATTTCGCTCTCTGTAACTTCCTGTAATCTTTCGGTTCCGAATTTTTCTACGGTGAATGACGCCATTGCAGAACCTACAATCAACGCTGACTTCATGGTTTCGAAACTGAAATCTTCTTTTTTCGCAAGATAAGCCGCAAAACCTCCCGCGAAAGTATCTCCAGCTCCGGTTGGATCGAAAACTTCCTCAAGCGGCAGCGCAGGAATGGCAAAAATTTTCCCGTTGTGGAAAAGTAACGCGCCGTGTTCACCTTTCTTGATGATAACGAACTCAGGTCCCATTTCATGGATTTTTTTGGCAGCTTTTACCAAAGAATATTCTCCGGAAAGCTGTCTTGCTTCTTCATCGTTAATGGTGATTACATCAGTTTTTGCAATCATCAGCATCAAAGTATCCCAAGCAGAATCCATCCAGAAATTCATGGTATCTAAAATCACAAGTTTCGGGCGGTTATGCATTTTTTCCAGTACAGAAAGCTGAACACCCGGATGTAGGTTCCCTAACAATAAAATTTCGGAATCCTGCATTGATTCAGGAATTTTCGGGTCGAAGTTTTCCAAAACATTTACTTCGGTTACCAACGTATCTCGTGAGTTTAAGTCGTTGTGATATTTGCCGCTCCAGAAAAAAGTTTTTCCTTCTTTAATGATTTCAATTCCTTCAACATTTACCCCTCTGGAGGTAAGCATATCAAGATCTGACTGCGGAAAATCGCCACCAATTACGGAAACGATTCCCGATTCAACATTAAGAATCGAAGAAGCAACCCCGATATAGGTTGCCGCACCGCCCAAAATTTTATCTGTTTTTCCGAAAGGAGTTTCAATAGCGTCAAAAGCGACAGAACCAACGACTAATAGTTTCATTTATATTTGTTTTTAAGTTTTAATTAAATTGACGGAAAAATTATTTCCATTCAAATGTATCGATTAAATGCTGTAAATCTTTCTTGATATAAGCAACAGCCGGCGCCAGAGAATCGGGCTTCGGTCTGGAGTTGAAATAGAGGTTTGCAGTTACGTAATGTCTGGTGGAATCTGTAACAAAAAACTGCAGATTAGAAGCAGTGGGACCGTTAAGTTCATAGAAATTTCCGAAAACGTTCCGTTCCGGATAAGTAAATGATTTTGTATCGATACTGCTTGCTTTAATTGTATGTTCATAAACCATTTTCTCCGACTCTTTCACATGAAGGTTGAAATCATTTTTAACGGGGAAATACGTAAGAAAGACTTTCGCCTTCATTTGCGGATATTCAATATAATACCAGCAGTTGTTTTTTGCATTTACAATTTTAGCAAAATCTGAGTATTCGAAGCTGAAACCGCAGGGCGAACTGTATTTCTGATATTTTGCCAGCGGATATTCTAACCGAAGTTCACCGGAAGGTTTCGGCTGCGCCTCTTCGGCACACGAAAACAAAACAAATCCTAAAAATGTGAAAATGAGTTTTTTAAACATTGCGCAAAAGTACAAATTTGATTTGAGATTTTAGCGGGCGATTTAGCATCGAAATGATGAAATAACCAAAGATGAACGGGAAGAAATTTTCAAAGAAAAAGGATTTAGGAATCTTCTTTTTATTTTGCATATCAATCATTTAATTCTAAAAGATTCCTAAATCCATTTCAAACAGTTACTACTATTGACTGATTTGTAGTTAGAGTCCATAAAACTGATAATGTTAAATTTAAATTTCACTTTCAATCCATTTTAAATAATTTTCCAGCGGTTTCGGGAAAGATTTCTGGTGAGATTCTTCCATATTTACAATGGTAAAACCGTTTTCTCCGGCAAAATCTTTGAATTTATCTTCCAGGTTTAAGGCTATTTTATAAATCTGTACGGTTAGATTTTTGTGTGTAAGTTTGTGCGAAACCGTTTTGTGATGAATAATTTCGGCTTTAAATTCCTCAGGAACTTCAACAGGAAATTCGTAAAGTCTTTTCCAGATAAAATCATCACCTCTCCTTTTAATGAGAAATCTTCCGCCGCATTCCACGTAATAATAAGTAAGTTCGAGATCTGTAGGTTTTACTTTTTTAGATTTTACAGGAAATTGGTGAATCTTTCCTAAATTGAAAGCTATACAATCCTTGTTTAAAGGACAGATTTCGCATTGTGGGTTCTTGGGCTTGCAGATTTCTGATCCAAGATCCATCATCGCTTCATTAAAATTTCCGGCTTCGTTTTCAGGCATCATTTTCAAGGCCAGTTCAGAAAAATATACAAAAGCTTTTGAATTTGAAACATCAAAATCATCAGCAAAAACCCGAGAGAGCACCCGGTAAAAATTTCCGTCAACCGCCGGAATTTTCGCACCGAAACATATACTCGAAACTGCTGCTGCAGTATATTTGCCAACTCCTTTCAAACTTAGGAGGTCATCATAATCTTCCGGAAATTTTCCATTAAATTCATGCACAATCTGAAGAGCTGCTTTATGAAGATTAAGCGCTCTGGAATAATAACCGAGTCCCTTCCAATACAGTAAAACCTCGTCATTTTCAGCATTCGCAAGCGTCTTCACATCCGGAAACCGTTCTATAAATCTGTTATAATGATTTAAACCCTGCTCGATTCTTGTTTGCTGAAAAATGATTTCGCAGATCCATATCTTATAGGGATCATTCGTATTTCGGAACGGTAAGTCCCTGCCGTGTATTTTGTACCATGCCACCAGCAATTCACCAACGTGAAGAAAATCAGCATTTTGTTTTTTACTTTTCAAAAAATGTTCTTATATTTGCACACCAAAAATATAAATAAATAAAGGAAATGACAAAGGCAGAATTGGTGAGCACCATCTCGAATAAATTGGGAACTGAAAAGAATGAAACTCAGAAAGTTGTAGAGGCGTTCATGCAGGAAATCAGAACTTCAATGTATAATGGCGACAATGTTTATTTAAGAGGTTTCGGTTCATTCGTTATCAAAACCAGAGCAGCAAAAACAGGAAGAAACATTTCTAAAAACACGGCAATCGAAATCCCGGCTCACAATATCCCGGCTTTTAAACCATCTAAAACTTTTGTTGAGAAGGTAAAAACCAAAGTAGCAATTAAATAATAAACCAGAGAATATATAAGTTACAAACTAAAAATTTTTAAATTATGCCAAGCGGAAAAAAGAGAAAGAGACACAAGGTTGCAACTCACAAAAGAAAGAAAAGAAGAAGAGCGAACAGACACAAGAAAAAATAAGCTATTCGCGATTTACAATATAACAATATAGTTGGTGTTTTTATATTTATAAAATTTCACCGACTATATTTTTGTTTTGCTCCAAATTTTTAAAATAAGGATTAAAGGATTGGGCAATACCAGATTTCAAGCTGATTATGCCCCATAAAATACCCATTCTTAGCCGGTAAACATTATTTACGTACCAAAACAGTTAAAAATATTAGTGATATTTGAGGAATTTGAGTAAATTTCCTTTATCTAAGATTTTTAATTCCTCTATACAAGAATGAAGAAAGAACTCATTATATCTCATGAAGACGAAAAATCTAAAATTGCCCTTTTGGAAGACGGAAGGCTTTTTGAACTTCATGAACAGGAAGATAAAAGCGACTTCGTAGTTGGTGATTTATTTATCGGTAAAGTAAAAAAACTCGCACCCAACCTTAATGCTGCATTCGTGAGCATCGGGTACGAAAAAGATGCTTTTTTGCATTATCAGGATTTAGGGCCACAATTCCTGACCTACAAAAAATTTCTGAAGGACACTGTTGCCAAAAAACAGCAGAATTCTTCTCTAAAAAACTTCGAAATTCAGCCCGAAATTCATAAAAACGGCCTCATCGACAAGGTTCTTGCAAAAGACGACAGCGTCATTCTACAGATCACCAAAGAGCCAATTTCTACAAAAGGTCCAAGAATTTCGACCCAAATCTCCTTAACAGGACGATTTCTCGTTTTAATCCCTTTCGACAAAAGCGTCTCCATTTCCAAAAAAATTGCAAGCGCAGAAGAAAGAGAGCGTTTACGAACTTTAATTGAAAGTATTAAACCCGAAGGTTTCGGTGTAATCATCAGAACAGTTGCAGAAGGCAAAAAAGTTGCAGAACTGCACAACGACATGAATCAGTTGGTCCAGAAATGGGAAACTACCTTCAAGAATCTTCAGAAAAATAAAGTTCCGAGCCGCGTTTTGAGTGAAGAAGACAAAGCTTCATCAATTCTGCGGGATAATTTCAACGCAGATTTTGTTTCGATCATCTGTGATGACGAGCAAATGGTTGAAGATATGAAGGCTTACATCGAAGTTATTGCTCCGGAACGCAAAAACATCGTTCAGTTCTACGACAAACCGATTCCATTAATGGAGTATTACAATGTTGAAAAGCAGCTGAAACAGAGCTTCGGAAAGCACGTAAACATTCCTAGTTCCAAAGGTGCCTATTTGGTGATTGAACATACGGAAGCCCTTCACGTAGTTGATGTGAATTCCGGAAACAACATTTCATCCGGCAATTCAGCAAGTAAAGAACACGCACTGACTGTGAATAAGATGGCAGCAACTGAAATTGCCCGCCAGCTAAGACTTCGCGACATGGGCGGAATCATCGTGATTGATTTCATTGACATGATTAATGCAGATCACCGCCGCGATTTATACGAACATCTGAAATCGGAAATGAGCCGCGACAAAGCCCGTCACAAAATTTTACCACCAAGTAAATTCGGATTAATACAGCTTACACGGCAGAGAACCCGCCCGGAAAACATTATTGAAACGAAGGAGGAAAACCCTAATGCCGACGGCGAAATTCTTGCTCCAATCGTTGTTGTTGAACGTATGGAGGAAGTGATAAGAGGCTTGATTCAAAAAGAAAAAGGCAAAATTTTCCTTCACGTACATCCTTTTGTTGAAGCTTATCTTACGAAAGGTATCGTTAGCATTCAGACCAAATGGTATCTGAAATACAAAAAATGGGTCACGATCATCCCGCGTGATTCATTTAAATATCTGGAATATAAACTTATCAATTCCAAGAAAGAAGAACTCATGAGCTATTCGAACTAAGTCTTAAAAGCCTACAGAATTCACCGAAGTTCTCCGATAAAAAATTGCAACTCCCTTTTACGGGAGTTTTTTTTGTGGAATTGCCTGATATTGTATGTCAAATTTCGTAAATTAGACTTTTGAGTATACAGAAACTTAAAACCTCAGATAATGCCGGACAATCATTTTAACATTAAGGGTTTATCGGATGAAGAAGTTCTTCTTTCCCGCAAAGAATTCGGCGAAAACACTTTAAAATACAAACAGGAAAACACGTTTATTGACGCCGTAAAAAGTCTGGCTAAAGAACCAATGATCATTTTACTGCTGGTAGCTTCGTTGATTTATTTTATCAGCGGCATGGTTAGCGACGGACTGTTTTTAGTCTCCGCAATTGTAGTTGTTTCACTCATTTCCCTATACCAGGATTCCCGCAGCCGTAATGCACTCGAAAAATTAAAGCACTTCACACAACCCAGCTGTAAAGTAATTCGGAACGGCGAAACCATTGAAATTAACAGCGAAGATCTTGTGGTTGGCGACAGTCTGATTATTGAGGAAGGAACCTCGATTGTAGCAGACGGGATCATTATTCACTCCAATGATTTTTCTGTAAACGAATCCATTCTTACGGGCGAATCTTTTGCGGTATTTAAAGATAAAAACAAAGAAGACCATTTTGTTTACAAAGGCACAACGGTAGAAAGCGGACTTGCAATCATCACGGTAACCAGCATCGGAAACGACACCAAACTGGGTAAAATCGGTAAAAGTCTGGAAAGTATTCAGGAAGAAAAAACACCGCTCGAAATTCAGATCAACGACTTTGTGAAGAAAATGGTGATTGCAGGCGCAGGCGCTTTTCTGGTGGTTTGGGCCATCAATTACTTTAATTCTTATGATATTCTCGACAGTCTGCTCAAAGCGCTTACACTAGCAATGAGCATTCTTCCTGAAGAAATACCAATGGCATTCAGCGCATTTATGGCGATTGGAGCCTGGCGGCTCATGAAAATGCAGATCATCGTAAAACAGATGAAAACGGTAGAAACTTTGGGAAGCGCCACCGTAATCTGCACCGATAAAACCGGTACGATAACCGAGAACAGAATGAGTCTTGCTAAAATTTTCACACCAGAAACTCAAAAAATTTCCACTCCTGATCAAATTTTAACGGAAGAAGAAAAAGACCTTATCACCTTCGCGATGTGGGCGAGCGAACCGATTCCCTTTGATCCTATGGAAACTGCGCTCCATGCTGAATACCAAAAACTTAACTCTGAAGACGAAAGGCCCCGTTTCAGGATGATCCATGAATATCCCTTGGGTGGAAAACCTCCGATGATGACCCACATTTTCAGGGACAGTTCGGGAAAAAAAATTATTGCTGCAAAAGGAGCCCCGGAAGCGGTTATAAAAGTCTGTAACCTTTCTGAAGAACAAAAAATTGCTGTTGAAAATGCTATCAAAATCATTACTGAAGAAGGATACCGGGTTTTAGGAGTTGGGAAAAGCAATTTCGCTGGCGA
This sequence comes from Flavobacteriia bacterium, assembly GCA_015999765.1. Classification (GTDB taxonomy): domain Bacteria; phylum Bacteroidota; class Bacteroidia; order Flavobacteriales; family Weeksellaceae; genus Kaistella. The sequence goes on along the minus strand of JAECQR010000002.1, from coordinate 13,293 downwards.
GAGCTATCCAAAGAGCCAGCAGGAACTTCCTTTTACTTTCCTGGGAATTGTTGCATTTTATGATCCGCCAAAACAAAATTTCAGCAAAGTACTCGAGGATTTTTACCGCGCCGGAATTTCAGTAAAAATCATTACCGGCGATAATGCGGCTACCACACAGGCCATCGCTAAGCAAATAAATTTTGAAGGTGCAGAAAAGAGTTTAACGGGTGAACAGCTCATGAAGCTTTCAGAAGTAGAACTGCAGGAAACTGTAATGGAAACCAATATTTTCACAAGAATGTTTCCTGAAGCAAAACTCCGCATCATCAACGCTTTAAAGGCCAACAGCCAAATCGTGGCAATGACCGGCGACGGCGTGAACGACGGTCCGGCGCTCAAAGCTGCGCACATTGGGATTGCAATGGGAAAAAGAGGAACAGAAATTGCCAAACAGGCAGCCTCATTAATTCTGATGGAAGATGATCTCTCAAAAATGGTAGATGCGATTGCGATGGGCCGGAAAATCTACACCAACTTAAAAAAAGCCATCCAATATATTATTTCCATCCACATCCCGATAATTCTTACGGTTTTCATTCCGCTCGCGCTGGGATGGATTTATCCGAATATCTTCACGCCGGCTCATGTGATTTTTTTAGAACTTATTATGGGCCCCACCTGCTCTATCGTCTTCGAAAATGAACCGATGGAAAAAAACGCCATGCTGCAGAAACCGCGTTCCTTTAAAACTACTTTTTTCAACAGCAGAGAGTTGCTGACGAGCATAATTCAGGGATTGGCGATTTCGGCGGGAACATTATTTACCTATCAGTATTCCGTACAAAACGGTTTTGATGAAGCGCACACGCGTACTATGGTTTTCACTGCTTTGGTTGCCGCAAATATATTTTTAACGTTACAAAACAGATCATTTTATTATTCAATTTTTACGACTTTAAGATATAGAAACAATCTCGTTCTTCTTATTATCTCGATTACAACGGCAGTAATGCTGATGCTTCTTTACATCCCTGTCTTCACAGAATTCTTTTTATTCGAAAGACTATCTGCCAGGGAACTGGGCCTTTGTGTCCTGATTGGTCTCATCTCTGTGCTTTGGTATGAACTGGTAAAACTAAGACTGAGATTGAAAACTATATCCCGAAAATCAGTACTAAGTTGATTTGCCAGCCTTATAAGATGCTTTTACTATAATAATTTATTCTTTTTGTGAAAAATTATTCCTCCTCTCCATATATTTTGGAGGTAAGAAAAGAATTACCAATATTTAAGTTTTTCTTTCCAAATAATCAGAATTTCATATAAGTAAATAAAAAAACCATTGTTTTACGGATTCCCGTAAGGTGAGCAGATTGGAGACCGTTATATTTGTCAACGGTCGGAAAATCGAAACAGCGACCGTAAATCCTGAAAGTAGATAACACAAAAATTAACTTAATGAAAACCTTTACATTTTCTTTTGCTCTTTTAGCAGCAACAATTTCTCTAACTTCATGTGCAACAATTTTAACCGGGACTTCAGATCCAATTACATTTAATTCTACTCCTGAAGGGGCTAAAGTTTAGGAAAGCGGTATTGAAAAATGTACTACACCTTGTACCTATAAAGTAGGTCGCAGCCTTTCTGAAAAAACAATCGAGGTGAAAAAAGATGGATATGAAAATAAAGTAATGGCTCTCGATTCTAAATTTAATTCAGTAGCCATCATTAATTTATTTGGAATTTTAGGTTGGGGAATAGATGCTGCAACAGGTTCAATAAAAAAGTATGACACTAAAGTTTACAATATCTCTTTAGACGAGAAAAAAAATAATTAAACTATTTATTAAAAAACCAACTCCTGATTTTTTCAGGAGTTTTTTTTAGTCAATAATAATTTTCGATTAAAAAATCTCATCTAAAACAATCAATTTTAACTTTCCTTTAAAACACTTTCAATATTCAATTCTTTAAATTTGTGACATGGAAGTTTTCGGGAGAGATCTTATCAAAAAAATTCAGGACGCAGAACTGCTGGGCGAGAATGCCCACATGATTTATTCGCCACCTTACCGGCCGCTTTTTTCATATGATGAAATTGTAGACAGAAATCCAAAATACGCAGCAGTAAATATTGTGCTTTACCTGAAGGATAACGAATGGTATTTTCCTTTGATGGTGAGAAGTACAAACGAACGCGACCGCCACAGCGGACAAATCTCGCTGCCAGGTGGAAAAAAAGAAGAAACCGACCGAACATTCGAAGAAACTGCAAAACGCGAGACTTGTGAAGAAATGGGTATAGCAGAACATTACATCCGGATCATCCGCGAAATGTCGCCCATCTATATTCCACCAAGCAATTTTTACGTAAGGCCTTTCGTTTCGTATACCAAGAAGAATCCGGAATTTATCCTGCAGGAATCCGAAGCTGTGGAATTGATAGAATTTCCCGTCTCTTCAATCTTAACACTCACCGAACAGCCGGAAATGATGGTGCTGCCAAGCTCAAAAGGCGTGGAAGTTCCTGTGATTAATTTCAACGGATACATCATCTGGGGAGCAACTTCAATGATTTTGAGTGAGTTCAGCAAATTGATGAAAAATTTGTAAATTCGCGGTCTATGTAATTTTGATAATGGCGAAGAAAAATATTTTCACAGATGCATTCGGCAATCTTTATTTCCTCAAAAGATTAATTATCATCATTTTGGGACTTGTATCTTACCGAAGATTCAATGGCTTCAACAAACTGAAAATTTCCGGCACCGAAAATCTGGTTGATCTGCCAGATTCCAACGTACTTTTCGTCTCAAACCACCAAACATATTTCGCAGATGTAGCGGCAATGTACCACGCGTTCTGCTCAGTAAACAACGGTTATCTGAACACGATTAAGAATCCGGTTTACCTGCTGAATCCTAAAGTAGATTTCTACTATGTAGCTGCTGAAGAAACGATGAATAAAGGTTTTATGACCAAAATCTTTAAACTTGCAGGCGCAGTAACCGTAAAAAGAACCTGGCGTGCTGAAGGCGCGAACGTGAACCGAATGGTAGATTTAACAGAAGTTGAAAATATTATGAAAGCGCTGGATAACGGCTGGGTAATCACTTTCCCACAGGGTACAACCTCAGCTTTTGCACAGGGCAGAAAAGGAACTGCAAAACTGGTGAAAAATCAGCGACCGATCGTAATTCCTATAAAAATCAATGGTTTCAGAAGAGCTTTCGACAAAAAAGGCTTAAGAGTAAAGGTTACAGGCGTAAAGCCCACGATGGAATTCAAAAAGCCGTTGGAAATTGATTATGATAACGATGATGCGCAAACTATTTTAACAAAAATCATGGTAGCTATAGAACAAACTGAGGATTTCAACGTTTTACATGGATATGACCAGGAACTTAAAGCTCAAAAAACTGAGGAAAAATCTACTCTAAAATCATAAAAAATTCTGAATGAAAAGATTTATTGCATTTTTCGTTTTAATGGCTCTTGCGGCTTGTACTCCACAAAAAAAATATAACGATTTCGATTACAGTTATTCCCGCAGCGGCGGTCTTTCTCCGATCTACGAAAATCTTTGGATTAAAGGGAATAATGCCCATTATTCCTTCGAAGGTCAGGGCAAAAACATCAAAAAAGATTTTACGCTTTCAAAAGACGAGCTCAGCAATATCCAGAATGTTTTGGAGCAGAACAAGTTCCGGATGATACAGGAAGATTACAAGAAGCTGTACGATTATATTTCGACTTCCATCATCGTGAAAATAGGAAGCCAGTCTGCCAGCAAATCAGATGCGTCTTATATCATGGAAGCAGATAAATCACGGTGGGAAAATGTTGCCAACACCTTCCGCAAGCTTATCGATTCCAAAACTTCTGAAGCTAAATAACGACCGATTTCGATGACCGATTTTTCAGTAATTTCTGCGTATTCCCAATACAAAACCCGTGTTTTAATCTATAGTTCGCATCAACCTGTTGCTAATTTTATCATCTACGTACTGAATTTTTTTGAAAAAGATTTTGATTATTTTCTTGAAAAAGGCGACAAAAAGCAGACCGACAGTGATTTTGTCATCTTAGAAACTTCTGATTTACAAAAAGCTAAAGATTTCAAACCTATTATTGCGTTTATTTCGGATGAAATGGGAAGTGAAAATTTTTTTCAAGTTCTTAAAAACATCACCGGCGGCGGCGTTTTGGTTTATCCTGAAAAGTTGGAAGAAAATATTAATGAAGCTGAAAACTATTTCAGAAGATTACCTTTTTCTTACTCAGCATTTAAAATTTCTGGTGAAAAAATCAGCATCAGTACTGAAATGGGCGAAATTCCACTTGGTTCCACAGATGAAAGTTTAGTGCAGAACATGAACGGGATTAAACTGCTCTGCCAGCAGTTTGGGATAATGGAAGAAGATTTCTATGAAGCGCTTATGACTTTCGAATAATTACTGATCAGCATTTTAAGCCTTCGCTTTTACTTCAATTCAAAGTCTGAAAATTTATTTAAATTTACCTTGAAACAAAAAGTAAAACAATGCGCTATCACCAGTCTGGTAAAATTCCTCAGAAAAGACATACTGTTTTTAAATCCGAGAACGACAATTTTTATTACGAACAGCTTTTCGGGACCGAAGGTTTTCACGGAATTTCCTCACTACTCTATCATATTCACCGCCCGACACAGATAAAATCGATTAGCGAACCGAAAGATGTTACGCCTAAGATCGCTGTTGGTAAAAACGTGACCCCACGCATGTTTAAAGGAATGAATGTGAGTGCTGAAGACGATTTTCTCGACAGCCGCAAGATTCTCATGCTGAATAACGATCTGAAAATGGGTCTCGCAAAACCACGAAAATCAACCGAATATTTCTATAAAAATGCGGAGTGTGATGAAATGCTTTTCGTGCATGAAGGCAACGGAGTTCTGAAAACTTTTGTTGGGAATCTGGAATTTTCAGTCGGCGATTACCTCATCATTCCGCGCGGAACTATTTATCAGCTTGAACTGAGCTCAGAAAACAATGTCTTTCTGATTGTTGAAAGCCATTCACCAATTTACACACCAAAACGTTACAGAAACGAATTCGGTCAGCTGCTCGAGCACTCGCCTTTCTGCGAAAGAGATATTATTGCGCCCACTTTTGTGGAACCGAAAGATGAGAAAGGTGATTTTCTCATCAAAGTAAAAAAAGAAAATCAAATCTGGGATTTCTTTTATGCGACCCATCCTTTTGATGTTGTAGGCTGGGACGGATTTTTCTATCCTTTTAAATTCAACATCAAGAATTTCGAACCGATCACCGGACGGGTTCATCTTCCGCCGCCGATTCACCAGACTTTCGAGGCGCATAATTTCGTTGTTTGCTCTTTTGTAGCGCGAATGTACGATTATCATCCGCTTGCGATTCCCGCGCCTTATAACCATTCTAACATTGATTCAGATGAAGTTCTTTTCTATACAGAAGGTGACTTCATGAGCAGAAATCACATTGATCTGATGGATTTCACGCTGCATCCGGGTGGAATTGTTCACGGACCACATCCTGGCGCGATGGAACGGAGCATCGGCAAAAAATTCACCGAAGAATACGCGGTGATGGTTGATCCGTTCCGGCCTTTACAACTGACGGAAGAGGCCCTGAAAGTGGAAGATCCTACTTATCTGACTTCCTGGCTCGAAGATATTGAAAATCATCTGGAAGACAGATCTCAAGAATAAAAACTGGAAAAGCTAACGGAAATGTTAGCTTTTTCAATTTATAAGATCTTCAGATCAGTTTCCGGCAAAGGGAGTTCCGAAAACACCCACTGCCAGTTCCACCCAAACCAGGAACAAAACTGCTAAAACCAGAAGAGTGAGGATCAATCTGTGTCTCTGGCTTTTTACATTCCTTAAAACCAGATCAACAACTGCTGCGGTGCCGAAAAGAAGAATTCCACCGATGATAAAATCAGATCCGGACCAGTCAACTTCTTTCGTAAACTGCATAGCAATTAGGGGGATACAAAGTAAAATTGCAGGAACAGCAAAAATAGCGGCGCTGCGTTGATTGTGTGTCATCATTTTTTTTGTTTTTAAAATTAGATTTCTAAAAGTACTTTGAGACACAAAGTAAGTATATTTTTTATTCGGTCGCAAGAAAATTTTAAAATATATTCAAAAACTGAGTTTCCTCATTTCCAGTCTTAATTGAAATGGGTAAATTTGAGCAATTAACAACAGCAAACTAATTACAACACTATGGTTCAATATGTAAGTGCCGAAGAAGCGGTTTCAATGATTAAAAGTGGCGACAGGATTTTTTCTCACGGTAGCGCCTGTACTCCAAACATCCTCATTGATGAACTTGCAAAACAGTCCTCAAGACTCAAAGGGGTAGAATTTGTCTCCATCACCCAACAGGGAAATGTGGAAGTGGCAAAACCTCAGTACAAAGACAGTTTCTATATCAATTCTCTTTTTGTTTCAACACCGGTGCGCGACGCTGTTAATTCGGATCGCGGTGATTTTGTTCCGGTTTTCCTGAGCGAAATTCCGACCCTGTTTAAAAAAGGTCTTCTGCCGATTGATGTAGCCATGGTTACTGTTTCGCCTCCTGATCAGCACGGTTACTGCACCCTGGGAACTTCTGTAGATGTTGCAAGAAGTGCTGTAGACACCGCAAAAACTATCATCGCACAGGTAAATCCGCGGATGCCGAGAACGCATGGTGACGGGATGATTCATTACTCCAAAATCCATAAGATGGTTTGGCATGAAGAAGAGCTGCTTACCGTAGATTACGGCGCAAAAGTTGGCGAAGAAGAACTCTTAATAGGGAAAAATGTAGCAGAACTTATTGATGACAGATCGACTTTACAGATGGGAATCGGAACTATTCCGGATGCAGTTCTGAAATGCCTCCATAACCACAAAGATTTGGGAGTTCATACAGAAATGATCAGCGATGGTATTGTTGATTTGGTAGTGAACGATGTCATCACCAACAAATATAAAGGAACCCATTCTAACAGAACCATTACAAGTTTCGCTTTTGGGACCAGAAAATTATATGATTATATTGATGACAATCCTTCTTTCGCTTTCATGGATGTGGAACACGTAAATTATCCGATCAACATCATGAAAAACAAAAATATGGTCGCGATCAATTCAGCAATTGAAATTGATCTTACCGGCCAGGTTTGCGCAGATTCTATCGGAACATTCCAGTTCAGCGGAATTGGCGGACAAATGGATTTCATGCGGGGCGCGGCACTTTCAGATGGCGGAAAACCGATCATCGCGATTTCGTCAAGAACTAAAAAAGGCGTTCCTAGAATTGTACCTTTCCTGAAACCGGGAGCAGGTGTTGTAACGACCAGAGGTCACATTCACTATGTAGTAACGGAATTCGGTACCGCTTACCTATACGGAAAAAGCTTAAGACAGAGAGCAAAAGCACTGATCGACATTTCGCATCCTGATGACCGCGAAATGCTGGAAAAAGCGACCTTTGAAAGATTTAAATGTCTTTAAAATAATCTAATCCCGAGTTTTTCGGGATTTTTTTTTGAATGAATTATATTTCACACACTTTCTAACCGTCACATCATTCCATTTTATCTGTCCTGAAAATTTTTGTAATTTGCCGTATCTAAAAAACAAACTCATGTCTACACTCACATTTGCCGAAAAAATAGCTCAGGCAGAAAATTTTTTACCGATTAACGGGACCGATTATATCGAATTTTATGTCGGAAATGCTAAACAGGCAGCGCACTTTTACAAAACCGCTTTTGGTTTTCAGTCTGTAGCCTATGCCGGACCGGAAACAGGCGTTCGAGACAGAGCTTCTTATGTCGTTCAGCAGGGGAAAATTAGATTGGTACTTACGTCCGGCCTCAACTCTGATTCACCCATTTGTGAGCATCAGAAAAAACACGGCGACGGTGTGAAAATTCTGGCACTTTGGGTGGATGATGCTTATTCCGCATTTGAAGAAACCACAAAACGTGGGGCTAAACCCTATCTTGAACCTCAAACGTTAAGCGATGAATACGGTGAAGTCCGCATGTCGGGAATTTATACTTATGGTGAAACAGTTCACATGTTTGTAGAACGTAAAAATTACAGCGGCGATTTTATGCCGGGCTACCAGAAATGGGAAAGCAACTATAATCCAACCGATGTAGGGCTTCTGTATGTTGACCATTGTGTTGGAAATGTAGGTTGGGACCGAATGATTCCAACGGTTGAATGGTATGAGAAGGTAATGGGATTTGTAAATATTCTTAGTTTTGATGATAAACAGATCAACACCGAATACTCTGCGCTGATGAGTAAAGTAATGAGTAACGGAAACGGTTTCGCGAAATTCCCGATCAACGAACCGGCGGAAGGAAAGAAAAAATCCCAGGTTGAGGAATATCTGGACTTCTATGAAGGCGAAGGCGTTCAGCACATTGCAGTAGCGACAAAAGACATCATTACGACCGTTACCGAACTGAAAGCACGCGGAATTGAGTTCTTACCTGCTCCTCCAAATGCTTATTACGAAATGGTTCCTGAAAGAGTGGGCCAAATTGATGAAGATATTAAAAAACTGGAAGATTTAGGAATTCTTATCGATTGTGATGAAGAAGGTTATTTGTTACAGATCTTCACCAAACCGGTTGAAGACCGCCCTACTCTGTTCTACGAAATCATCGAAAGACATGGCGCGCAAAGCTTCGGTGCAGGAAATTTTAAAGCCCTTTTTGAAGCGTTAGAAAAAGAGCAGGAAAGAAGAGGTAATCTTTAAGTAATATCTTCAACTGAAATCCATGAATAAAGCACTTCTTCTTATCGCATTCTTTGCATCTTCGCTTGCACTAAAAGCCCAGTACGGTACCCTTAATGCTATTCTTGACCGGCTGGAAGAGAAACGCGGCGTCAATAAAGATCTAAAAGATGTAAATATTGATGATACAAAATTTGTTTTAATCAAGGATTTCGATGATCACACAGAGAGAAGCTTCGTCATCATCAAAGGAAATAAAGCCACCTATGTGGAAATGTTTGATGATAAACAGACGGGGGAAACTTCGTCCAACGTGTTTTCAGGAGATGTTGTCCGTTCGCGGCATAATATAATTTCGCTGCGCGCTGATAAACTAGAAAACCAGAAGATTGCTTTGCCCATCACCCGCACTTTTCTCATGACGAAACAGAAAAAAGTTCTTTATCTCATAGACGTCAATACCAAAGAACGATGGATTGAAGAAAGCGCATTCAACAAATAAAAATTCAAAAATAACAATGATAAGGTTCAAGGTTTAAATCAAAAATTTAATACTTGAACCTTTCTTTTAAAAAAATACTTATGAAATCTTTTGTAAACTACGAACAGAACTCAGATTTTTCAATTTACAACATTCCTTTTGGAGTGGCGGTTTTCGACCAGGAATATATTGCCTGCTGTACGCGTATCGGTGATTTGGTCATTGATCTGGCAACCATGTACGATTATGGATTTTTTGATGAAATTGAAGGCTTGAATGAAAATGTTTTCGAAGCCTACACACTGAATGAATTCATTGAACTCGGAAAACCAGTAACCAATGCTGTACGTCTGAAAATACAGGAACTTCTTGATGAAAATTCCAAGCTCGCGAACGACGAAAAAACCAAAGAAGAATGTTTCTTCGATCTTGATAAAGTAAAGACGATGATGCCGGTTCACATTCCGAACTACACTGATTTTTACAGCAGCATCGAACATGCCACCAACGTCGGAAAAATGTTCCGCGATCCTGCAAATGCACTTCTGCCAAACTGGAAACATCTTCCGGTAGGTTATCATGGTCGTGCTTCCTCCATTGTAGTTTCGGGTACCGATATCATCCGTCCGAAAGGTCAAACCAAGCCTGCAGATGCCGATTCACCTGTCTTCGGGCCATCAAAACAACTTGATTTCGAGCTTGAAATGGCTTTCATTGTAAATAAACACACCGAAATGGGCGAAAGTATTACGACTGCTGAGGCTGAAGATGCAATTTTCGGTATGGTGATATTCAATGACTGGTCTGCGAGAGACATCCAGAGTTGGGAATATGTTCCGCTGGGACCGTTTTTAGGTAAAAATTTCGGAAGCTCCATTTCGCCGTGGGTAGTTACGCTCGAAGCACTGGAACCTTTCAGAACTGAATCTCCAAAACAGGAACCTGCGGTTCTAGATTATTTAAAATTTAAAGGGAATAAAAATTTCGACATCAATCTCGAAGTGTATCTGCAACCTGAAAACGGTTCCGAAAATCTTATTTCTCAAAGTAATTATAAATTCATGTACTGGAATATGACGCAACAGCTCGCTCACCACACCGTAAACGGCTGCAATGTAGAAGTTGGCGACGTGTATGCATCCGGAACAATTTCAGGCGAAAATCCGAACTCTTTCGGTTCGATGCTCGAATTGACATGGAGAGGGCAAAATCCTTTGAAACTGAACAACGGCGAAGAAAGAAAATTCATCAATGATAATGACACCGTAATCATGCGTGGTTTTGGTGAAAAATACGGAATTAGAGTTGGTTTCGGGGAAGTTTCAGGGAAAATTTTACCAGCAAATTAATCCGGAAATGAAAACAATTTCTCCAAAAGACTTAAATAACTTACAATTACAGACGCTTTTGCAGACTGCAATTGCTCCACGTCCCATTGCGCTCGCATCAACAATTGACAAAGACGGAAATGTGAATTTAAGTCCATTCAGTTTTTTCAATTTATTCAGCACCAATCCGCCGGTGGTGATTTTTTCACCGTCAAGACGAGTACGCGATAATACAACGAAACATACGCTGGAAAACGTTCATGAAGTTGGTGAAGTCGTTATTGGCATTGTAAATTATAACATTGTTCAGCAGATTTCTCTTGCGTCCACTGAATACGAGAAAAATGTCAATGAATTTGTAAAAGCGGGCTTAACGATGAAAGATGCAGATTTGGTAAAAGCAAAACTCATCGAAGAATGTCCGGTCAATCTTGAATGCAAAGTTCTTGAAATTAAAGCATTGGGAAGCGAAGGCGGAGCAGGAAATCTGGTAATCTGTGAAGTTCTTAGAATTCACGTGCGCGAAGAATATCTGAATGAAGAAGGAAATCTTGATCAGAAAAAACTGGATTTAGTTGCGAGATTAGGCGGAAACTGGTATTCCAGAAACAACGAAAACAATCTTTTTGAAGTCCCGAAACCTTTAGTAACAAAAGGAATCGGGTTCGATTTACTACCTAATGAAATAAAATACAGCAAAGTATTTACCGGTAACGATCTGGGAATGCTGGCAAACACTGAACAACTGCCTCAAGGTAATTTTTCAGGTGATGAACAAATCCATTCCCAAGCGAGAAAATTTCTTCTGGACAACAATATCGAAGCCGCCTGGAAGATATTAACGGGTAATATCTAAATATAAAAGGAGTGAAAATTTTCACTCCTTTTATTTATTTGTCTTCTTCGCGGATGCTTAAATCATCATTTAAATCCGGATTAAGTTTAAGATATTTCTGTTTCTGCTTATTTCTGAATTTAATATTAAGCATTTCTACAGCCAAACTGAACGCAAGACACGAATAGATGATATTCTTGCTTACATGCTGGTGAATTCCTTCTGCTACCAACATTACGCCGATTACTACAAGGAACGACAGTGCCAGCATCTGCAGACTAGGATATTTGTTGATAATTGCTGAAATCGGTCCGGCAAACGCCATCATAATTCCTATTGAAATCACCACTGCGATAATCATCAGTAAAACATTATCTACCAATCCAATCGCTGTTAAAATAGAATCTAAAGAAAATACCATATCGATCACGATAATCTGAAGAATTACCATTGTCATCAAGCTTGATGCACTGGACTTTGGTTTCGGCACATCGTCGTGGCCGGACATTTTTCCATGAATTTCGAAAGTACTTTTTGCGATCAAGAAAATACCACCACCCAGAAGAATAATGTCTTTCCAACTTAATGCAAGCGGTAGATCAGTGCCTGGTTCATTAAACCAGTCGAGAGTAAGAACCGGTTCTTTCAGGCCTATAATCCAGTTGATCATGAGGAGTAATGCGACACGGAAAATCATTGCAAACGCAAGTCCGAGATTTCTCGCAAAACGCTGCTTTTCCTTCGGCAGTTTGTCGGAAATGATTGAAATAAAGATAATGTTGTCGACTCCAAGTACAATTTCCAGAAAAGTTAATGTGAGTAAACTGATCCATATTTGGGGGTCGGCAAAATTGGGTAAATCAATAATTGATATAAAATCCATTGTTTATTTTTTTAAGGGTCAAAAATACAGTTTTAAAAATACTTTTTACAAATTCTTTCTAAGAAACCTTACAGTTTCAGTAATTGTATTTTCGAAGTGAGGCGGCAAATTTTGTTCCATCCATGGCTCTTTTGCTCCGAAAGTGTGATTTGCTCCTTCGATGATATAGAGTTCCGATTTCCTGCACCAGTCATGAAGCAAAAATGCTTCTTTGTCCTTCACAGCGTCATCTTCAGTGCCCTGAATAATAAGCATTGGTTTTTCGAGATGCTGTGCGCAATACTGTATCGTAAACCGTTCTTCGTTTTGTTTAAAATCTTCGTAGAACTGATAATAGTGAGGCATCTGCTGATGTGTTCTTTGATTTTCGGAATACATAACCCCGGAATTCTTCCAGTTTTCCAGACGATCGCCGGAGGGAAATCTGTAATTGAAATTGCTTACTCCGGCAAGCGTTACCAAAACTTTAATCCGTTCATCCTCATAGGCTTTTATCACTGAAATTCCTCCGCCGCGGCTGTGCCCAATGATGGCAATTTTACTGAAATCAATCGAAGGATGGTCTGCAAAATGCGCCAAAAGTGCATCAAGATCCGACATTTCTTTTGAGAAGTTATTATTTCCGAAAGCTTCCAAATCATCAAATTCTGTAGGATTTTCTACAGTAGTTCCGTTGTGTGAGAAATTAAATTTCACAAAAAAGAAACCGGCTTCGGCAAACTTTTCAGCCATTAGATTCCACGCGCCCCAGTCTTTGTAACCTTTGTATCCATGAACGAAAATTACGAGCGGAAGATTTTTCGCTTCCTCAGCATAATACGCGTCTGCAAGGAAATCGCGTGTTGTCGGATTGCGAACAATAATGTTTTTCTGAATGATTATTTTCATGCGGTTAATATTGAGGCTTTCAAATTTAGCTATTTTGATTTCTTGTTTTCAAATTGAGATGGCTTCGTTTTGCGTGAGCGAAGGTAGCGGAAATCCTTTTTGTTTTTTGGGCGGCGGCTTC
>JAECQR010000014.1 GCA_015999765.1 Flavobacteriia bacterium | reverse complement strand
TTTATTCAGAAAAATTCAGGAAATTAGCGCCGTGAAAAAACTTATTTCCATTATCGGGACTTCGGGAATCGGCAAAACAAAACTTGCCATCGAACTCGCAAAGCATTTCGGGACCGAAATTATTTCCTGTGATTCGCGCCAGTTCTTCAGAGAAATGAAAATTGGAACCGCAACACCTTCAGCCACAGAATTAGCCCAAATTCCCCATCATTTTATAGGAAATCTTTCGGTGGAAGATTATTATTCCATCGGACAGTTTGAAAAAGAGGCGGTTCAGAAAATAGAAGAATTATTCCTAACCCATGATGTAGTAGTTCTTGTCGGCGGAAGCATGATGTATGAAAAAGCCGTCATCGAAGGACTGAACGACCTTCCCGAGGCCAACGAAGGAAATCAGCAGAAATTAGAAAAAATATTCTCCGAAGAAGGCATCGGGGAACTTCAGAAAATCCTCGAAAAGCTGGATCCGGAATATTTTAACATCGTAGATAAAGATAATCCGAGAAGACTGTTCCGGGCGATCGACATCATTTGGCAGACCGGGAAAACCTATACCGAAAACATTGCTGTGCAGATAAAAAAACGGGATTTCGAAGTCATCAGAATTGGGATTGAAGCACCGCGTGAAATCATTTATGAAAGAATCAATCAGCGGGTTGATAAAATGCTGGAAGAAGGTTTGGTTGATGAGGTAAAGTCGCTACTTCCCTTCAGAAACCTAATTTCACTCCGTACTGTGGGGTATTCCGAACTTTTCAGGTTTTTTGATAAAGAATGGAGTATTGAATTTGCCATCGAAGAAATCAAAAAAAACTCCCGAAGATTTGCAAAAAGACAGTTGACCTGGTACCGCAAAGAAAACGATATCAATTGGGTTAACTATGAAAATTCAGTGCAGGAATCCTTATCTTTGCTCAGTAAATTAAACATCGAACCCAAAAACAGTTAAAATGGCAAATACTCCTTCAAATATGCTAGAGCTTGGAACGAAAGCTCCTTTTTTCGAACTTCCGAATCCATCGCACAGCAACGAAATTCAGTCGCTTGAAGAACTGAAAGGTGAAAAAGGAACTTTGGTAATCTTCATGTGCAACCATTGCCCGTTCGTTCTGCACGTTATCGATAAACTGGCGGAACTTTATGAGGATTACAGTGATAAAGGAATCGAATTTATCGCCATCAACGCTAATGATGTGGAAAAATATCCTGCCGACTCACCGGAAAAAATGGTGGAATTTCAGGTAGAAAGAAAATTCGATTTTCCATACTTATTTGACGAAAGCCAGGCGATTGCAAAAGCTTATGACGCCGCATGTACCCCTGATTTTTATTTCTTTGATGAAAAACTGGATTTAATTTACCGCGGCCAGATGGATGATTCCAGACCGGGAAACCAGAAGGAAATTACCGGCGAAGACTTGATTATCGCTTTCGAAAACCTTCTTGCAGGCGAACCTCAGGAAGAATTCCAAAGACCGAGTATGGGCTGTAATATTAAGTGGAAAGCTTAGTAAGCAAGGTATAAAATAAAAGAGCCAAGTGTTATTACACCTGGCTCTTTTTAATTTTATGTATTACTTAGAAAAAAGGATTGTGATTCTTCTCGAATCCAACCGTCGTAGGGTTTCCGTGGCCATTGTACACTTTGGTTTCCTCATCAAGAACGAAAAGTTTCGTTTTGATACTTTCAATCAGCTGTTCATGATTTCCTTTATATAAATCGGTTCTTCCGATACTGCCTTCAAATAAAACATCGCCGGAAATAATGAATTTCTGTATTTCGTTATGAAAAGCGATATGTCCCGGCGAGTGTCCCGGAACGTGCAGAATTCGCAACTCATCATTATCCAGTTTCAAAATTTCATTTTCGCTGATAAATTCAGTCTCACCTTCAAATGGCTTGAAGAAAAACCCGAAACGGTTTGCATCCATAGGATTCCTCTCGAGCATTTCCTTTTCCAGTTCATGAAGAATAACCGGAACTTTATATACATCATAGGCTTTCTGTAAACCCAGAACATGATCGATGTGTGCGTGGGTAAGAAGAATATTCCGGACTTTTAAATCCTGATCATGAATAAATTTTTCAAGCATTGCGGTTTCCGGATCGCTGAAATTTCCCGGATCGATGATGAACGCGTTTTTAGTGTCATTAAAAACGATATATGTATTTTCCGAAAACGGATTAAAAGCGAATGATTTTATCTGTAACATTTGAATTTAATTTATCCTCAAAAATACGGTTTTGCGTAGAACCTTGCGAACCGCGTACAACAAATTAGCGCATTTTTCGTTAACTTCGTAGGAATGAAATTTTTATACTTTTTTTTAATTGTCCTTAGTTCATCTGTTTCTGCGCAGGATATTCGAAGCATTCAGCTTTTTAATCCGCAGACCAACGACCAGACGCCGGTAATTGGATTCAATGAGCAGCTGATTCTTAAGTTTGACGACCTTTCAAATTCAAGCACGATTTACCGTTATACGCTGAAGCATTTCGACAGAAACTGGCAGGATGACGGGCTTTTCTTTACCGAATACGCCAATGGAAGCCTCAACGGACTCATTGATCAGTTTCAGTATTCCTTCAATACTTTACAGCCTTATACCAATTATACTTTGGCGTTTCCGAATGATAAAATCAGGCCTAAGATTTCAGGCAATTTTGAAATCATCGTTTATAAAGACTCCCAGAGCAAACCGCTTTTCACCAAAAGATTTTCTGTGGTGGAAGACGGCGCAAATGTAGGTTTGAATATCAGCCGGACTTCAGATGCGCGCAGACCACAGATTAACCAGCGCGTTGAGGTGCAGGCGATCGGGAATAATACCGCACTTTCGCAGAACATCAATTCTGTAAGTTTAAATGTCATTCAAAACAACAACTGGAACACCGCGGTGTATAACCAGCGGCCAAGTTCAACTCTGGGAAATAAAATTCTGTTCCAGCAGATGAATCTAACCTTTCCGGGGAATAATGAGTTTTATTATTTCGACAACAAGAATATGAATCAGGCGTTCGATATGGTAGCCGGCGCGGAAACGGTGGAAGGAATTAATTACACTTATCTCTATCCCGTTTGGGCTTTTCCGCTGAATTACCAGTATCAGCCAGACGTAAACGGTGCTTTTTATTTCCGCCGTAATGATTTGGGAATTGAACGTGTCGCAGATAAAGAAGCAGACTACTCATGGGTTTATTTCGCGCTGGATTCACAGAAGACAGATAAGGAAATTTATATATTGGGAGGTTTTAACGACTTTATTCCTACCAACGAAAACCAGATGTTCTACGATGAGGCCGCAAAGAAATATATCGCAAAGATTTACCTGAAACAGGGTTTTTACAATTATATTTTAGCCACAAAAAACGCGGACGGAAGTCTGAATTTCGGCGAAATCAACGGCAGTTTCTGGCAGACCGAAAATCTTTATCAGGCTTATCTTTATTGCAAACCTTTTGGCAGAAATTACGATGGATTGATCGGCTATGGCGAGTTCCGCGCGCCTGTCCGGTAATTTTTTGGGAGCTTTTTCCCGCTATCCGCTGTATCTTTTGCTCTTCGTTCCTCATCACAAAAGGATGCCGCTACTATCGGGGCTAATGGTTAAGTGATGTCTTTTTGCCGGGGACTTCGTGAATTATGAAATACTGCGAAAATTATAATGACGCCGTTTTCAATGGAATAATGAATCGTAAACGGGAATTTTTTAACAGTCGTAACCCTTACCTCTAAATACTTTACTTCAGAACCCAGTGGATTTTCTCCAATAAAATAGAGTGTATTTTTTACAGCCTCTGAAAATTTTTCACCAAGACCTTTCTGCCGGATTTCATAAAACTTTACGGATTCCCGAAAATCAAATTGCGCTTCACGTGTGAATTTAATTTTCACTCCACATCCTTTTCAGTTTCTTTGAAGACATCGTCCATATCAATAGCTGAATCAGGGTTCTTTCTGTATTCATTCAATCTTTCAGCGACAATTGTTTTCTGCCAATCGGGAATAGAAATTGGATCTTCTTCTTCAGTTAAGCCATCGATATACCCCCAAATTCTTTCTAGAAAATTTGCGGGTAGCGACTTCAGCCGATCTGTAATTTGCTCAACAGTAATATTCATTGACTCAAAGTTAAGAAAAAATAAAGAGAATCTAAACTAGATAAAACTCCCCAAGTTTCTCTTCACAAAGTGTTTTTACCACCTCAATCCAACGGTCTTCATCATTAAGACACGGGATGTAGTGGAAATTTTCGCCGCCGGCGTGAATAAATTCTTCTTTACCTTCAACTGAAATTTCCTCTAAAGTTTCCAAACAATCAGAAACGAAGGCCGGACAAACAATCGCAAGATTTTTTACGCCCTTTTTCGGTAAATTTTCTAAAGTTTCATCGGTGTAAGGCTCCATCCATTTGTCATTTCCCAAACGCGACTGAAATGACACTACGGTTTTTTCTTTAGGAATATTTAATTTTTGAATCACCATTTCCGTTGTCTTAAAACACTGGTGGCGGTAACAGAACTGATGACTCGGATTCTGGTCGCGCGAGCAGCAGTCATTCAGATTGCAGGTCTTTGTTGGATCGGTTTTATAGATATGTCTTTCCGGAACGCCATGGTAAGAAAACTGCAGCGCATCGAAATTTTCAGGGAGTTTTTCACGGATGCTTTCCGCTAAACAGTCGATGTAGATCTCACGGTTGTAAAAGGGCTGAACGTAATTGATTTTGATATCAGGAAAGAACTTTTTTCGGACTTCCTCTGCCTTATCAACCACCGTCTCCGTCGTGCTCATCGCATATTGAGGGTAGAGCGGGAACAGCACGATCTCAGTAATGCCCTGTTCGGTAAGTTTACGGATTCCGTTTTCAATGCTGGGTTCTGCGTATCGCATTCCAATTTCGACAGGAACGTCCACCAGTTTCTGTAATTTCTGCTGAATCTGTTTGGTAATAACAATCAAAGGCGAGCCTTCGGGAGTCCATACAGTTTTATAAGCCGCAGCAGATTTTGGCGGACGGGTGTTCAGAATGATACCCTGCACCAGTAGCGACCGGAAAAACCAGCGGTAGTCGATCACCTTTTCATCCATTAAAAACTCGTCGAGGTATTCTTTAACGTCTTTTACATCCGTTGATTTCGGTGACCCGAGATTGACTAATAAAATTCCTTTCATAAAATAAGTAATGCGTAATAAGCAATGAGTAATAGCCTTGCGCTCATTACTCATTGATGATAAAAATTTATCCGTTTACTGCTTCCACATTTTCTACCAATTCCGGTACAAACTGTTTCAGGAGGTTTTCAATGCCGCCTTTTAATGTTGCGGTAGAACTTGGGCAGCCCGAACATGCACCCTGAAGCAACATTTTTGCGGTTTTGGTGCTCTCGTCATATTCAATTAGTGAAATTTTTCCGCCATCGCCTTCGACAGCTGGTGCTACATATTCATTCAGAATATCCGAAATTTTCTGTTCGTTCTCGGTATAATCTCTGTTGATGAGATTTTCAACGGGATTGGCGTGTTTCTGGGGCGGAAGATTAGAGATTTTCCCATCATTCTGCAGATATTCTGAGATAAATGTGCGTACTGCAACCATTACTTGATGCCATTCCACAGAGACATTTTTAGTCACTGCTACGAAATTGTCAGAAATAAAAACTTCTTTTGCAAAATCATATTCATGAAAGATGGCCTGGGCCAAAGGAACATCAGCAGCTTCTTCGCGGGATTTCACTTCCACAAAACCGTTTAATAAAGGTTTATTCGAAACGAATTTCATCACCATAGGATTCGGTGTCATTTCTGCAAAAACCTGTGGAATGTCCTGTATTTTCTTCTGATAGATTCTTGGGTTAGCAATGAGTTGGTCTTCAATAATATTTTTCAGACTTTCGGTTACAAACTCCCATTCTACACTGTCCTGTTTAGCAACTGCTATAAAATTGGCCGTAATGAAAATCCTTTCGATAAAAGGATAATTGAAAAGTTCCTGTGCCAGCGGAATTTCTGAGATATCGGAGTTTCGGTCGAGCTCCAGAGATCCGGGAATCAGGTTGTAGTCTGCAACAAACTTCATCACTTTTGGATTTTCGGTAGGCTCTATAAGAATTTGTCTCATTTTAATTCATTAAATTTGAATGGCAAAAATACGGATTATAAACCGGCTTTCAGGATTCGGAAATTAGATATTTTCAATCCGGCAGAAATCAAATATCAATAACCTGATACATTTAAAAATGGCTTTAATAAAAGAACTTCTGGGAAAAACCCCACAAATTGGCGAAAATACTTTTCTGGCAGAAACTGCGACCGTTATCGGCGATGTTACGATGGGCAAAGACTGCAGTATCTGGTATAACGCAGTAATCCGCGGCGATGTGCATTTTATAAAAATGGGCGACAAAGTAAATGTTCAGGATAATGCGATGCTGCACTGTACATTTGAGAAATTCCCCCTCTCCATCGGAAATAATGTTTCTATTGGTCATAACGCGATTGTTCACGGCTGCACGATTAATGACAATGTACTTATTGGTATGGGCGCGATTGTAATGGACGACTGTCTGGTTGAAAGCAATTCCATTGTGGGCGCCGGCTCGGTGGTGACTCAGGGTACGCATATAAAATCCGGTGAAGTGTGGGGAGGAATACCTGCGCGAAAAATCAAAGATATTTCTTCCGAATTACTGGAAGGTGAAGTGAACCGGATTGCCAATAACTATGTAAAATATTCCGGATGGTATAAAGAAGAGTAAATCTGAAAAAATCAAGTAGGAACGAAATTTGAAGTTAGTCAAAAGAATATTCATTTCTGAATGACCTGTAACCTGGGTTTAAGACGAAGCGAATATTTATACCTTAAAATTTCGTTATGAAATACCTCAAACTCACCTGGGAACTTCTTAAAGAAACCTTTAACGAATGGAATGGCGGCAGTGCATCAAGAGATTCTGCCAGCCTTGCCTACTATGCGATTTTTTCTCTTCCGGGATTGCTGATTATCGTCATTTGGGTTGCCGGACTCTTCTTTGGTGATGAAGCAGTTCGCGGGCAGGTGACCGCACAGGCAAGCGGAATTGCAGGAAAAGAAATCGCCGACAGTCTTCAAAGTATGATTGTAAGCGCGGTGTGGGACAACCAGAATATCCTGATGAAAATTTTCGGGATTCTAACGCTGATTTTTGGTGCAACTACCTTATTTTTTGAGATGCAGCGCAGTCTCAATACATTGTGGGACGTAGAAGCCGCGCCTAAAAAAGCGTGGCGGAAATACATTTTAGACCGCGCTAATTCCTTCGGAATGATCCTGATAATTTCTTTCCTGCTCCTAACCAGTCTTATCTTATCTTCGGTTCTTGGCCTCGCTAACGAATGGATTACACGGCATTTCGGCCTCGAAACTTTTGTCCTCGTTCAGGTACTCAATTTTATCGTCAGCTTTATTGTGGTAGTGGTCTTGTTTGCATTGATGTTCAAAGTTTTGCCTGATGTGGAAATTTCCTGGCGTTCCGTATGGATGGGGGCTTTCGTTACTGCACTGTTATTTAACATCGGAAAATTCCTACTCGGTTATTATTTTGAAATCTCCAAGCCTACTTCTGTATTCGGAACTGCCGGCACCATCATCCTTCTGATGATGTGGGTAAATTACTCCTGCCAGATTGTATTTTTCGGTGCTGAATTCACCAAAGTTTATGCGTATAAAATGAATCACACCATTAAACCTTCGCGGCACGCAAAATGGAGCGCAGCTAAACTGCTTAAAGATGCCATGCATAAAACCGACAGCAACCAAAGTGTCGGCTGATTATTGAATGGCGGACTCTTCAGAATTGCCGCTAACCAGTATTGCTTTCCCGTCTTCGCAACGGATTCCGTTTGGTGGCATGACCATAGCACAATCAGACATTAAATTGTATTTTTTATTGAAAGCAGTCTGCATTGCGGTGAAATGTTCAATACGCGGAAGGATTTCATCTTCCAGTTTCAGAGGATACGCGATATAAGAGCTTGGGCCGCCGCAGGGTTTTGCGCCAATTGCAGCGAATTTCCATTCAGAAGAATCTGTGCATGGTTCTGTGGCAATTAATGCGTCTATTTCTCTGATGATTCTTGTAAGATCTTCGCGGTCATCCTGTTGCGAAAGATTGTTTTCCGGTTTCAGCGAAATGTCTTTTGGTAAGGTTTCAGTATCAACTGCTTTTTTGCTTTTACAGGAGGTGAGAGAGAGCGCGGCAAGCGCAAGGATGAACAGATTTTTCATTGTGAGTTTTCTAGGTCGCAACAAAAATATTGCCTTTTTATGAACTGCACCAATTTTCATCTTAATTTCCTTTAAAAAAATTATCACCAAGGAATGTACCCCGGAAATTAATCATTTTCTTTAAATTTGACCGATGAATGAATCCCTCTTCAGTTTGGCCGAACACACCAACCGCAGTATTTTTCTCACCGGAAAAGCCGGCACGGGAAAAACTACTTTTCTAAATGATTTCGTGCGCAAAACCCGCAAGAAGCATATCGTGGTTGCTCCTACCGGAATTGCGGCGATTAATGCGGGCGGAGTAACGATTCATTCGATGTTTGGGCTTCCTTTGAGGACATTTCTGCCGACAACCGATCGGGTAGACAGTAATATGGCGAATAATATTGCTGACCTCATGCATCATTTCAAATACCGCAAAGACAAACTGAAACTGCTTCGCGAAATTGAAATCATCATCATTGATGAGGTTTCGATGTTAAGGGCAGATGTTTTGGACATGATGGATTTTTCTCTTCGGCATGTCCGCAGAAACCAGCAGAAATTTGGTGGAGTTCAGATGCTTTTTATCGGGGATTTGTATCAGCTTCCACCGGTTGTGCGAGACGAATATGTCCTCAAGCAGTACTATCAGTCTCCTTTTTTCTTCGACAGTTACGCGCTGAAGGAACTCCCGTTAATTACACTGGAACTTACCACCGTTTACAGGCAGAAAGATGAAAAATTTCTTGAAATTCTGAACGAAATCAGAGACGGAGAAATCCGGGATATCGATTTCGATACCCTTAATGAAAGATACCAGCCCGATTTTGAGCCTTCAGATGAGCCTTATGTTTATCTGACTTCTCATAACAAAATGGCCGATGAAATCAACCGGAAAAAACTGGCAGCACTTCCCGGAAAAGCACGTTTGTATGATGCGGAAATCATTGGTAATTTTAATGAAAACCAGTATCCTAACGATGAGGTTCTGGAACTCAAATTGGGCGCTCAGATTATGTTTATCCGCAACGATGCAAGCGGTGAGAAAAGATATTTTAACGGTAAACTGGCTGAAATTGTTGATGTTGATGAAAAGGAAATCAGTGTCATTATCGACGGTGAAGACGAAATCTACAAACTGAAAAAAGAGACCTGGGAACAGAAACGGTATTCTCTCGGCGAAGACAAAAGCATCCAGGAAGAGGTTTTGGGAAGTTTTAAACAGTACCCGATTCGCCTGGCATGGGCAGTTACCATTCATAAATCCCAGGGTTTAACATTTGACCGCCTCATTATTGATGCGGGTAAATCATTTGCCTCCGGGCAGGTTTACGTGGCACTTTCCCGCTGCCGCACGCTTGAAGGCATTGTTTTAAAATCTAAAATTACTCCGGAAGTTATTTTTTCAGATAAAAGAGTGTCGAAATTTCAGGATGAGACTCATGCAAACAACCGCATCGAAGAAATTCTGAACACCGAAAAGTACGATTACAGCATCCGCAAAATCATCAACCGCCTGGACTGTAAATGGATGGCAACAGCGCTGATGCAGTGGCACAATACTGCATCAAATGCCAAGATACTGGATAAGGAAAAAGTGAAATTCCTTTATCACGGTATAAAACCGGAAGCTGAAAAATTTAACGCCATTTACGAAAAGTTCGAAAAAATTATTCAGCAGAAAACCCGCAAATTCATTAATGGAGATGAGGAGTGGAGCGAGATTGAAAGCAAAGCCAGAGGTGCCGTTAATTTCTTTTTTACGCATGTGAATGCCAAAATATTCAGTCCGCTGAAAGATTTTTATGCTGAAAGTAAAGGGGTGAAAGGACTTAAACAGTATAACGAAGATTTCAGGGTTTTTCTCGATGATCTGGAAGATTATCTGAATGATCTGAAAGACCTCTATCTGCTGGAAACCAAACTTTTCGACACAGAAAATGATGTAAAAGTAACCACGAAAATCTCCAAAGTTCCGTCGCATGTTCTTACGTTTCAGCTTTTTGAGGAGGGCAGGACAATTCCCGAAATCGCAAGAGACCGCGGGTTGGTAACCGAAACCATTTACGGGCATCTTGCTAAATTCGCAGAGCAGGGATTACTTGATTTAACGAGGGTTTTCGATAAGGAAAAGATTAAAACTTTTGAAAAAGAATTCAAAAAAAACATTCCACACGAAACCTTATCCGACTGGAAAAAAGTACTGCCCAATGATTTTGAATTCAACGAAATACGGATTCTGATGAATCATTACAATCACAAGAAAAGCAAGTAGAAGGATCTTGCAGATTTTACAGATTTCGCAGATTAATACGTAATATTTGAATAAATTTTTCACTGAATTATATGCTTCCAAAACTATGTTCCAAAAAAATTCTCAAAGTTCAGGGTAAGCAACAACCGTTAACCATTAATCACTAACCACTAACCATTAACCATTAACCATTAACCTTTCTTCTTCCTGTTCTGAAATTTCTTAATCAGGGTATACACCACCAGAAAACCCAGGATAAATACAGAAATCCGTGACAATAAATCGCCGGCTCTGGTATAAAATGTCATGCCGTCGTAAAGGTTAACTTTTGCATAAAGCGCAGTTTTATCACCGTAAAGTGTATCCGCTGTGACATCGCCTCTGGCATTGATGTGTGCAGAAATTCCGCTGTTGGCTGCTCTTGCAATTTCGCGGCGGGTTTCGATTGCACGGAGTCTTGCATAAGCCATAAGCTGCTGGTGACCCTGCGTAACACCCCACCAGGAATCATTCGTCATAATGGCTAAGAAATTGGCGCCCTCTTTCACATAATCAGTAACGAATTCGCCATAGATGCTTTCATAGCAAATGATCGGAGCCAGTTTACCCGGATTATAAGGGTTGCCGAAAGCAGTTCTTTTTTTATCAACGCCCAAAGACGCAGTAGTTCCGCCAAGATTCAGCATTGCATCGCCTAAAAGCGGTTTCAGTACGTTGATGTATGGGAAGATTTCTACTCCGGGAACAAGTTTTCCTTTGTGATATACTTCCACTTTCTGGTTCGGGATAATCTGAACTGCAGAATTGTAACTGTCTACATACACTCCCTGCGGCGTTTGGTAAGCAGTTTCCGATTTTTCACTTTCATCCGCATAAAAGCGGTGAGAGGAAATGCCTGTCGCGAAAACCGATTTAGGATGTTTGGTGAGAAAATCTTTTACGGTATTCAAAAGTATACTTTGTTCAAAACCGTTTTCCGAAATTGAGCCATATCCCGGTATTGAAGTTTCCGGACCGATATAATAATCGATCTTCCCTTTTGAATTGACTTCAGCCAACGTTAGCAGGTCATTCAGAATCGTTAAACTGTCTTTTGAATATTTTTCGGTGTAGGGATCTAGTTCCGGCTGCAGCATCAGTACATTCACAGATCCGATTGGTTTTTCATCAAAATTATTGTACTTCACCAGAGAGATCAGCATCGGAACCACAATTGCGATTACTAAAACCGACGAATTGATGATTAAGGACTTTCTTTTCCTGCCCGCTTCCCAGATCCTTAGCGTATAGAAGATATAAACATTGATGAGTAAAATCCAGAAACTTCCGCCGGTTGCACCTAGGGTATCATACCACTGAATGATTTTAGGATAGTCTGCGAAAACATTTCCCAGATTGAGCCAGGGCCACGTAAGTTCCCAGCTCATATGGAACTTCTCGAAACACATCCATATGGCAACAAAAAAGGTAAGTCCCCAATAGGTTCCCTGCGCGTTTTTGTACCAGTGGTAGAGCTGAAAAATAAATGCGTAAAACAGCGAGTTAAGAAGAACGGGAATCACAACGGCGAATAAGGAATGAGATCCGTCGGGATTTTTGGCTCCGTAAAGCCATCCTGTGGTGACAATATTCCAGATGATAAAACAGATGTAGGAAAGGGCAAAAATCAGACTTCCTTTGTTTTTAATCTTCGAAAATTTGGAGATTTCGTGTTCCATCATCAGCAACGGAACCAGGGCAAAAAATATAAAAAAAGGAATTCCGTAAGTTGGCCAGGAAATGCTGAGAAGCATGGCAGAGATTAATGAAAGTATAATATATTTCATTGAATTTTAGTCTTTATTTTGAATTTGATGGGCATGAAAGAGTTCGTGCCCGCGCAAATTTACTGAAAATATTTGGGGGAAGAAGCCTGCATGATTTTCAGCAAATCTGCTAAAGGTCGAAGATTATATAGCTTTAAATTTGGGCTAAAGCCAATGGTGTGGTGAACAAAATAAGCAGGCTAAAGCCCGCTCCAATTAATGTTTCCTTAATTCAGGTTAATCGTTTCAGAATTTCTTTTCAAAATAAACACTTACCCCATCCATTTCCCCCTGCATCGGCGGGCTGGTTTTGGTCATTTTTACGGAGATAAAAGTGATCTGCGGAAAAGTATTTTTAATTTTTGTCATCATTCTTCCTGCGGCATGTTCCATCAGTTTTGAAGGGATTTTCATTTCCTCATGAACAATTGCATTGATTTCCGCATAATTGATGGTGTCCTCCAGATGATCCGTTTCGGTGGCTTTCCACAGATCTGCATGAATTTCAATATTCAGAATAAAGTAAGTTCCGATGATGGTTTCTTCGGGAAGAACGCCGTGGTAAGCGTAGATTTTCAGGTTTTCGAGGAGGATTTTTGAATTCATGTTTTGAGGAGCGCTGTTAGGGCTTTAAGCCCTAACAGCGCTTGAGATTATTTTATCGTTTTACTCAGTTCCAGCATCGCTTCAATAGGTTTTAAAGCTTTTAAACGGAGTTCTTCATCAATTAAAATCTCCGGAAGTTCGTATTTCATGCAGAGATAAAGTTTTTCCATCGTGTTTCTCTTCATATAAAAACATTCGGAACAGTTGCAGCTTTCATCAAAAACCAGGGCCGGTATCAATTCTTTATGCGGAGCACGTTTTCTCATTTCGTGCAGAATTCCTTCTTCAGTTGCAACGATGAATTTCTGGCAATCGTCTTTTTCGACATAATTTAACAACGCAGAAGTGGAGCCGATGAAATGCGCCAGATCCAGAACAGCCGATTCACTTTCAGGATGCGCAATCAGTTTTGAATCGGGATTTTCGGCCAACTGTTTTGCTATTCTTTCCATGGAAAATGCTTCGTGAACAATACAGCTTCCGTCCCAAAGAATCATATCGCGTCCGGTTTTCTTCGCGAGATAGGCGCCGAGGTTTTTATCCGGGGCGAAAATGATCGGCCGGTCTTCCGGTAAAGATTTAATGATGGTTTCGGCGTTGGAGCTCGTCACGATAATATCAGATTCTGCCTTGGTTTCAGCGTTACAGTTGATGTAAGTGGCGATTAGAGCATTGGGATGTTTAGCACGCATGGCGCGCAAACCTTCTCCGCTGCAGCCGTCTGCAAGCGAACAGCCCGCCTGTGTATCCGGAAGAACTACTTTTTTAGTCGGATTAAGAATCTTCGCTGCTTCAGCCATAAAATGGACGCCGCAAAACGCGATCATGTCTGCATCGGTATCTTTTGCCTGTCTCGCCAACTGAAGGGAATCTCCAAGGAAATCAGCGATATCCTGAATCGCAGGCGGCTGATAATAGTGAGCCAGAATCACGGCATTTTTTTGTTTCTTCAGTTCCAGAATGGCTTTCACCAATTCTTCGCCCTGAGGAATAAAAAGATCGTCTATTTTTAAAAATCCCCTTACCGGAAGATTTGATTTTGCTTTATCTAATGTTTCTGTACTCATTTCTGTGAATTTAAGTAAGGGTTAAAATTAGTGATTTTTCAGCTAATTTTCTCAGGAAATCTCAATTCCTGAATGCATCAGTAATCCTGCAAGATTGTGTTGGGAAAATCTGGCTTTTTTCAGGAAATTGTTTTCCGGAATAATGCTGAAATTCAAAGCTTCCCTAAAGTCTGCTTTTTCAAGATGAGTCCTGTCAAAAATACTTCCCGAAAGATCTGAATAGTTGAATTTGCTTTCCGGCAAATTTGCCTGGGTAAAATCGGTTTCATGCAGAATACAGTGTTCGAAAACTGTTTTTCTGAGATCTTTCTGAAAGAAAACTGCATGGGAAAGGTTGGAGTTTTTAAAACTGAAACGCAGACCGAAACCGTTGGCATGCTCAAAATCAACGCCGACCATTTTACAGCTGTTAAACTCAACTTCCCGAAATGCGGTGTTTTCAATTTTGACCAAACTCAGATCGCAGTCGTTGAACACGCAGTTTATAAAGGAAATTTCGGTAAGCCGGCTTTCATAAAAAATGCAGCTGCTGAAAACGCAGTTGTCGTATTCACCGCTTTCCAGAGGTGTTTTAGTGAAATCTTTTTTGGTAAATGTTTCGTCGGAAATACTGATCATGAAAATAAATTAAAGAATATTGATTTTAGCCGCCTTTTTCAGTATTTACGGATTAAAAAATTTGGGATCAGGATGAAGAAAAGTATAATTAAATTCCTGAATTAAAAGTTCCGAGGAAATGATCCTTTGCGCGGAATCATGTGAGTCCCCATTATTAACCTCTTCTTTATTTAAAACTTCTCCCATTGAGGGATGTTCCGGAGCAACAATATTGTAAATTCCGGAAGCTTTATCTGAGTTGATCAGCAGTTCCACGATCGCTAAAATATCTTCGTAATGAATATAATTGACGCGTTTTTCAGGATTGCGGATTTCTTTGTTTCTGAAGAAATTCTGCAGGGACCTCTCACCGCCCATCAGGCCGCCGAAACGGAGAATATTGGTTTGAGGATATTTATTTCTGACTATTTTTTCTGCCGCTGCGATATCCGGCCTTAGATTCATGGTGTCTTTTTCAGTGAAAATTCTGTTTTCCTGAGGATAAATTCCTGTGGAACTGAACAGAATGGTCTTAGGAAAGGAGTTTTGCATTTCCTCGAATCCTTTAAACCAACTGATGCGCGAAATCGGCATGCTGAAAATGGCTACCTCCGCATCATTTAAAAATTGAGATCCTGAATCTTTGCTGAAATCCAGAAGATGTACTTCTGCCGCTACCGTTTTCAGCTCCTGTATTTTGTCCGGAGAGGTGGTGGTTGCGATGACGTGATGGCCTTTACCGGTGAGATATTCCGCCAGTTTTTTTCCTACCCAGCCACAACCGATAATGGCAATTTTCATGCGCTCAGAAAGTTTTTCAGAAGTTGTTCAACAGAACTTTTCGCCTCGTCCAGATCATTATTCACCACAATTTTATCGAACTGATCTTTAAAGGTCATTTCATCGGACGCTTTTTCCACTCTTGTTCTGATGGTTTCGGCGTCGTCTGTTGCTCGGGAAACCAGTCTGCGTTCTAGTTCTTCAATCGAAGGAGGCATAATAAAAATTGAAAGCGCCTGATCTCCGAAGTATTTTTTCAGGGAAACTCCACCTTTTACATCTACATCGAAAATTACGGTTTTTCCGGTGTTCCAGATTCTTTCGACTTCCGATTTCAGGGTTCCGTAATATTTATCGGTATACACTTCTTCAAATTCTACAAAAGCATTCTCAGAAATCTTCTGCCGGAATTCGTCCGGAGAAATGAAATGATAATCAATCCCGTTCTGTTCGTTGCCACGTGGATTTCTTGTAGTACAGGAAACAGAAAATTCCAGTTCCGAAAATACCTCCAGACAGTGGCGGACTAAAGTGGTTTTTCCGCTTCCGGAAGGTGCGGAGAAGATGATGACTTTGTTCATATTTAGCTAATGGTTAATGGCTTCCTGCTTTTGGCTGGCTCTTTTTACAAAACATTCAGCGTCTGCTCCTTGATTTTTTCCAGATCATCTTTCATCATCACCACGAGTTTCTGAATTTCCGCGTGGTTGGCTTTCGAACCTAATGTGTTGATTTCGCGGCCTATTTCCTGAGAAATAAAACCAAGTTTCTTGCCGTTGAAATCTTCATTTTCCATCACTTCGGTGTAATATTTTAAGTGCTGGGTGAGTCTCACCTTTTCTTCAGCAATATCCAGTTTTTCGGTAAAATAGGCCATTTCCTGATAGAAGCGGGTTTCGTCAATATTATCGAATTCATTCAGCGTGCTGCGGTATTTTTCCTTAATCGTTTCCAGCCTCACGCTTTCGTAAGGGGTCACCTGTGAAAGATAACTTTCAATATTGTGGATGTTGCGCTTGAGTTCTTCATGAAGATTGCTGCCTTCAGTTTTTCTGAAACTGTTGAATTTCGTAACTGCTTCCTTTAAAAGGCCGTTCAGGAAAATCCATTCATTTTCATTCAGTTCATCGGGACGGGTAGAGATTGCGTCGGGCATTCTGATGGCCATTTTCAGGTATTCGAAATCCGGTCCGTCGCTGGAGATTTTCTTTAGATCTTCAATATAAGCTTTCACCAAATCGTGGTTGATATTCACATCTCCCGAATCATCCAGAGACTCAAGATTGATGTAGCAGTCAACCTTTCCGCGAAGAATGCTGTCGTTGAGCACTTTGCGCATTTCGAATTCCTTCTCTTTATACCGCACGGGCATCTTAATATTCAGGTCAAAAGATTTGCTGTTGAGGGATTTAATATCTACGGTTATTTTTTTTCCTTCGAAAACGCCTTCGCTTCTTCCGAAGCCTGTCATGGATAGAATCATGGATTTGCTTTAGCAGACAAAGATAAATATTTCCAGACTCCTGAGCATCAAAAATAGGGGCAATAAGTTTCGACTCTATCCGAAAAGATTATTTTATATATTTGCACATCTATTTAAAGTTTGAGAAATATGCTTAAATCGCTTTTCCACTGGAAAGTCCTGGTTAATATCATTTTGGCGGCTGTAGTTTTCACGGGATTGGTTTGGTTAACATTCCGGTGGCTTGAGCTGCATACCAATCACGGCAAGGAGATCGCGGTACCGAATGTGATGAACAGGTCGGTTCACGATGCCATCAAAATCCTCGATGATTCCGGACTCGATTATGAGGTTGACAGTTTTAAATACGATCCCAAATTCCGCCCTTTTCAGGTGCTGCAGATTTATCCTTCAGCGGGTTCCCGTGTAAAGGATGGCAGAACGATTATGTTGAAAGTTAACCCGAGAACTTATGCACAGGTTTCCGTCCCAGATGTTTTAGACCGATATAAAGGTTTGGCATTCCGACAGTTGGAGCAGGTCGGATTAAAGGTGGGTGACACTATTTACGAACCAAGTATTCAGCGCGATGCGGTACTCAGAATGCTGTACAACGGAACATCCCTGAAACCGGGATCTTTGCTTCCGCGTTTTTCCACCATTGATATCGTGATCGGGGCAGGACCAAAACGAAATATTACCGTTCCCAATTTAATAGGCTTAACCGTTCAGGAAGCCAAAGCGATCATTAAGCAGAATCTTTTTGAGGTAGGTCTTGTGGAGAGTGAAGACGGCAGGCAGGACGAATCTGATATTGTATATTATCAGGATCCGGCTCCGTTTGATGTCCGTGACCAGGGAATGCAGATCGATATTTGGGCGAGCAAGAAAACTCCTGCTGAAATGGGAGGCAAGATTTCTGAACTTAACGCGATATACAGAATCAAACTTCAGGAAGTAGAACCGCTGTCAACCTATCCGGATCCCCCGGTTTACCGTGAACCTGATCCAAGACCTGCTGAAGCTAGACAGGAGTTGCCAAGGAGTGAAACGCCTAAAGCAGAAACACCGAAGACGGAAACTCCAAAAACGGAAACTCCAAAAACGGAAACACCGAAGACTTCTGCAGATCCGAAACCGAAAACCGGAACATCCACCACTCCGGTAAAGCCAGCTGAAAAGCCGAAAGCAAAAAAAGTAATTGTAGAGTAATCCATAATCCATAAAATGATAAAGCTTCAGCGGTAAGTTGAAGCTTTTTTTAATCCTATGTCCGACGAAAACGACGATTTTTTAGAAGAAGATTTACCCGGCCAGGAATCCGGCGAAACTGATGATGCCGAGTCGGCAGGCCTGTACGAGCACCTGAATATTAAAGTGGACAGGAATCAGGAGCCGCTCCGCATTGATAAGTTTCTGTTCATTTTCCGGCAGAATTCTTCCCGGAACAAGATTTCTCAAACCTGTCGCGCCGGAAATGTAGTCGTGAACGGTACACCGGTAAAGCAGAATTACCGTGTAAAACCCGGTGACGAAATATCAGTGCTTCTGGCTCATCCGCCACGAGAAAATATCATCATTCCTCAGGATATTCCTGTAAACATCGTGTATGAAGATGATGATCTTGTGGTTGTAGACAAAGATCCCGGCATGGTTGTGCATCCCGGTCACGGCAATTATACCGGAACACTGGTTAATGCGCTAGCATTTCATTTTGAAAAAAACGGACAGAAATCTGATCTCGACAGGGTAGGACTTGTGCACAGGATCGACAAAGATACATCGGGACTTTTGGTTATTGCCAAAACCGAATATGCACTGAGTTTCCTTGCCAAACAGTTTTTTGACCGAACCACCAAAAGATTGTACTGGGCTTTTGTCTGGGGCAATATGCCTGAAGACGAAGGGACCATTACCGGAAATATCGGTAGACACCTGAAAAACAGGATGCAGATGGCTGTTTTCCCTGACGGCAGTTTCGGAAAACATGCGGTCACCCACTACAAGGTGATTGAAAGGTTTAAATACATCACCTGGGTGGAATGCAAACTGGAGACAGGCAGAACCCACCAGATCAGAGCGCATTTTAAACACATCGGTCATACGCTCTTTAATGACGAAAGGTATGAAGGGAATGTCATCCTGAAAGGAGTAAACCTCCCCAAATACAGACAGTTTGTAAAAAATGTATTCGAGGTTCTTCCGCGACATGCCCTGCATGCCCACACCTTAGGTTTTATACATCCAACCACTAAAAAGGAAATGTACTTCGAAAGTCCTATGCCCGCAGATATGGATGAAGCCGTGAAAAAGTGGAGAAATTATCTGGAACATTAATAACCCGAAAAGTTTTTTATATTTGTTAAAAATTCACCCATCTTTAATTATGAGAAAAATATATACGTTATTTTTCGTTTTAGTGTTTTTTGTTCAGTACAAAAGCCAGGAAACGCTCCCTTATTATCAGCAGTACCTGCTCGAAGGCGATTTCCTTTTTAATCCTGCGCTTTATGGCAAAACCGACGATGTGGTGTTGAATTTAAATTATCAGAAACAGTTTTCACAATTTGCAGAGTCGCCCAATGTACAGTCCATCGGGCTGCACGCCAATATTTTTGACCGTGTGGGCGCGGGACTTTCGTTTTTTCGTGACCAGAACGGTCCGGTTTCCTCGAACGGAATCGGCGCCGGAGCTTCTTATTTTATTCCTATTGATGACGATGGCGAAAGAAAAAGCCAGTTCTCTTTTGGCACGAACGTGAATTTCTATAATATGAACATCGATCTCGGGAAACTGAATCCTCAGGATCCGGGAGATCCCACGCTGGCTTCAGATACCAACAGTCTCTTCCTTGTCTATGCGAATCTTGGGATGGCGGTGACTTTCCGGAATTTCTTTGCCGGGATTTCTGTAAATGATATTGCGCTGACCAATGATATTCCTATCGTTAACGGCATTGAGCCCGAACCAACTAAATTTATCCTGAACGCGGGCTATGATTACTACCTTACCGAGCAGTTTTATGTATCTCCGTCGGTGCTGATGAATTTCAATACCAATTCATCCAGAATCACCGATATGAATTTAATGGCGACCATTTTGGGCGAAGAAAATTCGTTTTCTGCCGGAGCCAGTTTCAGAACCTCAAAGAACCAGTTCGGAAGCCAGAATCTGGGAATTTCGCCTATCCTGAAAGCGACCGTAAACAATTTCTTTTTTGGCGCAAGTTATAATTTCGGACTTTCAGATATACAGCAGTATGCCGGCAGCAGTTTTATGCTGAGTGTGGGGTATAATATCGAAAACTTTATCAATACGAGAGGGTACAGGTATTAGGATGCTGGATGTCTGATGCTGGGTGTTTGATGTCTGATGCTGGATGCTGGATGCTGGAAGTTTGATGCTTGATGTCAGCAAATGACAGAATACATCTGAAGTTCTAAACTTAAAATTTTCACCAACAGCCACCCAATCACCCAATCACCCAATCACTCAATCACCCCACATCCCGCACCCATCACCCCGCAACAGACATGATCTACCTCCATATTCCGTTCTGCAAGCAGAAATGCAGTTACTGCAACTTTCATTTTTCCACTTCCCTGAATTTTAAGGAAGAGATGATTGCTGCGATAAAAAAGGAGATTTTTCTGCGCAAAGACGAACTTCAGAACAGAAATCTTAAATCCCTTTATTTTGGCGGCGGTACTCCTTCGATCCTGAAAGTGGATGAACTGAAATCAATCATTGATGAGGTTCTGAAATATTTCAGTTTTAATGAAGATATCGAAATTACCCTGGAAGCGAATCCCGATGATCTGGACCAGTCATTTTTAAAGGAACTTTCAACTACTGAAATCAACCGTCTGTCGATCGGAACCCAAAGTTTTTTTAATGAAGATCTTATGCTGATGAACCGTGCCCACAACGCCGGTGAAGCGGAATCTTCCATCAAACGGGCGCAGGATTTCGGATTCGAAAATATCAGTATTGACCTGATTTACGGGTCGCCGACCTCGAATTTTGAGATCTGGAAAGAAAATCTCAACAAAACCATTGCACTTGAGGTTCCGCATGTCTCGTCATATGCTTTAACCGTGGAACCGAAAACAGCCCTTAACCAGTGGATTAAGCAGCAAAAAATTGCTGCACCGAAAGAAGCCGAACAGAACCGTGAATTTTATTATATGTCGGATTTTCTGAAAGATCATGGTTTCGATCATTATGAAATTTCGAATTTTGGGAAACCAGGTTTTCATTCGCGGCACAATTCCGCCTACTGGAAATCCCATGAATACCTGGGGCTCGGCCCTTCTGCCCATTCGTACAATGGCAGCACCAAAAGAAGCTGGAATGTCGCCAACAATAAACTGTATATCAATGCTCTGGAAAAAAATACGGTGCCGAGCGAAAGCGAAATTTTATCGGAAGCCGATCAGTTCAATGAAATGCTCATGATCGGTCTCAGAACGGTTTGGGGTGTTGATCTGAATGTCTTAAATGAAACATTCAGTGAAGAAGTTCTGGCACATCTTCAGAAAGAAATTCAGTTTAAACTTGGAGAAGGCCTTTTAATCATAGAGAACAGCCACCTGAAAATTCCTGAAAAACACTGGTTTATGGCCGATGGGATTGCCTCGGATTTGTTTGTGGTGTAGGGTGTAGGGTGTAGGGTGCTGGATGCTGGATGTAGGGTGTAGGGTTTAGGGTGCTGGATGCTGCATGTAGGTTGTAGAGTGCTGGAAGCCAAATTACTAGGTATAATTCACAGGAAAAAGCTGAATCAGCGCCCTCCGTGTAATCTGCGGGAGTATTTACCACAGCGCACAGAGGCTTAACGGAGGACACCGTAAACTTTTAAGAATGGAATTTTTACCACAAAAGGCACAAGGGTCTACGGAGGGCACCAGGAAGCATTGATCAGTGAATCAACATTACATACCCGTCAAAAGGTATCCGATACCCATCATTCAGCAACAAAAACCGGCGTCATCCGCGGGAGGCTACATTGAACCATCGAAACTTCCGGCACCGCATCCATCATCCATCATCAAACATCCAGCATCCAGCATCCAGCAAAATTTCATATTTTTGCACAAAATTCTTTCCCTTGAAAAAGAACAAACAGGATTTCAGCCATCTTTCCGCCAAACAGCCTATTGGGATTTTCGATTCCGGTGTGGGAGGTTTGACGGTTGCTAAGGAAATCAAAAGGCTTTTACCTCACGAGGATCTTATCTATTTCGGTGATACCAAGCATCTTCCGTACGGAGAAAAATCCAGGGAGGCGATCGTAGGCTATTCCACCAAGATCACCAGTTTTCTCCTGGAGAAAAACTGCAAAGCGATCGTAATTGCCTGCAATTCTGCCACGGCAAATGCCTTGAAAGAGGTTCTGGATCTGGTAGACGAAACGGTTCCGGTTATCGATGTGATCAATCCTGTTGCGGAAAAAGTGTCGTATGAAATTCACAACAATGTGGGCGTGATTGCCACAAAAGCGACGGTAAATTCAGGGCTTTATAAAAAATCGATCCGTAAGCACAATAAATTCATTAAAGTAGACGAACTGGCGACGCCGCTTTTGGTGCCGGCCATTGAGGAAGGTTTTAAAAACCATCCGATTACGCATTCCATTATCTATAACTACCTCAGCAACAGTAAGCTGAAGAATATCGAGACTTTAATTCTGGGCTGTACGCATTATCCGCTTCTGATTGACGAAATCCGTCAGTATTACGGAAACCGCGTGAGGGTCATTGATTCACCGAGTATTGTTGCGAACCAGTTAAAGATGATTCTGGAAAAACACAATCTGCTGAATGATAAAAATCCGGATCCGAAATACCAGTTCTATCTTTCGGATCTTACCAAAAATTTCGAGAAAATATCAAAGAAATTCTTCGGAAATTCGATTGAACTGGAATTGAAGACGCTTTGATGTGGGGATGCTGGGTGTTGGATGTTAGATGCTTGCTGCTGGAGTCGAAGCTTGAAAATTTAAAGCAAGGAATTTTTAATGGGATTTAGTCTCGCTGATGATGCAGATGATGCAGATTTTATCAGTAAACCACTAACCCACTAAACCTTAACCTAAATCTCAACCTTAACCTCTTTTATGGTTCCGTAATTTTATGACTTGTTGATGTGATGAGGCGGCCTCACTAAATCAGTAAACCACTAATCCACCAGCCCACTAAACCTGAACCTTAGCCTTAACCTGAACCTTATTCTCACCCTCAACCCCAGAGTGCACAGAGGCTTCCACAGCGCATTGAGATTGTAGTGTGCCTTCTGTTTTATTTACACCGCTCACCTTTTTTGGTCTTTTGAACAGCTTAAAAGGCAGGAACTTTTGTCACTATTGCGGTAAAGACCTGAAGAGCAATTTCCTTCTCAGCCCTAATCCTTATCGTTAACCTTATCCTCAGCCTCCGCCTCAACCTCATTCGGTTTAAAGAAAGAGAAACTCACATTTCCGTATTTTCTCGTGTCGAGCAAGTTCGGGTGCTGCAGCTTCATGCGGCTTTGGTGTTCGAGAATGAAAACACCGTTTTCCTTAACGTAATTATTGTTCAGCACCAGCGAAATCAGTTCCTCATATTTTTTTTCCTCCATATCAAAGGGTGGGTCAGCCACGACAATCTCATACGATTTGCGGTTTCGGTTCTTTTTTAAGAATTCAAAAACGTCTCCCCGGTTTACTTTTACCTGCATCGCCATTTCCAGTTCTGCGGCGGTGGCATGAATAAATCCCGAGTGTTTGGCGTTCATCTCTACGGAATTTACATCGTTGCAGCCTCTGGAGGCAAACTCAAGCGAAATGGAACCTATTCCGGCAAAGAGATCGAGCACCGAACTGGACGCAATATCAAGGTCAAATCGGTTTTCAATAATGCTGAAGAGCGCTTCCTTCGCAAAATCGGTGGTAGGTCTTACGTCAAAGTTTTTGGGTGCGGATATTCTTTTGGATTTCCATTTTCCGGATATGATTCTATACATAATGTTGGGTGTTGGGTGTTGGGTGTTGGGTGTTGGGTGTTGGGTGATGGGTGATGGGTGATGGGTGATGGGTGCTGGGTGTTGGGTGTTGGGTGATGGATGATGGGTGTTTAATCAAGTTTATTTCTAAACGCGATGATGTGATTCATTATTTTAAAGGATTCATTGTATAATGCTGTAAATGGCTCTTCTGTAATATACCTTCTGTTTTTAGCTTTATAAAGGCAGGTGACAACTTCTGAAATGGAACGTATGGAATATCCTAAAAACTTTCGGAATTCTGCGTTGCTTTGCAGAACGCTTCCCTCAGCGATATTTAAAGCGACAGAATCTACAGCCCTTCTGATCTGTGACGTAAGATTAAATTTTTCGTCATCTGGAAATGTTTTCGAAAAAGCAAAAATCTTTTCTCCGAAAGTCATTGAGTCCTGCCAGATAATTAATTTTTCAAATTTAAAACTCATGGTACAAGTTGTTGGGTGCTGGGTGCTGGGTGCTGGTGCTTGGTGTTGGATGTTAAATCTAGTTTATTTCTAAAAGCGATGATGTGATTCATTATTTTAAAGGATTCATTTTGGGAAGGAAACTTCTCTTACATCCGGCATCCCGCACCCCACATCCAGCCCTCGGTACCCCACATCCAGCCGATATTACCCATTCATCACAAAATTGCGCTTCGGAATATTATCGAAAACAATCTTCAGATGCTTTACGAATTTTCTGAGTTCAGTAATGAAAGTCTCGTTTTCTGTGGTTTCTCCGTACACGAAAAAGTGGGTTTCATTAATTCCGAAACCGATCTTGCTTAAGGTGAACATGATGAAATATAGAAAATCGACTTCCGAATTCACGTCCAGATTGTTGTACAGCACCAGTTTTTTCTGATCAAAGGCAAAAAACTCGCACTGGTGATGATAAAGGTTGATATGGATTTCTTTCTGGTTTCGGATATTCAGCGTGCTCAGGAACTTTTCTCCGGAGAAATTAAATTTCGTCGGAATGTTCTTTTCTTTAATCTGCCCGTAATATTTTTTAGGAAAGGTATAATAAAACTGGATTCCCAATTTTTTGTTGACAGAAAGCATTAATTCTTCATGTTCTCTGTCTACAGGCGCATTGAAAGCAATTAAATCGTAACCCAGATCGTGTTCTGAAAATCCCTGAGGCATTACCGTGAAATGGTTAATCGCCGAAAATGTGGTGATTTCGCTGATGTTCTTCTGGGCAAGGATTTCCTTCAGTTTTACGGAAATCGCTTCTTCAGGACTTTCTTCATCCGCAAAAAAGGAATGTTCCTCTAAAACGGTTTTGTTTTTGGAAATCTGGTACTGCAAACCGTCTTTGGTGAAAAGTAGAGCAAGTTTCTGCATAATTTTGGGTAGTGAGCAAATTTACTAAAAAAAAAGAAGTGTTTGATGCCTGGGGTTGGGTGCGGGGTGTGGGAAGTTTATGATTTGGTAATTTGGTAATTTGATGATTCGTTGATTTGTTGATGTGATGAGGCGGCGGTGGATGGTTTGCTGATTGATAGTATGGTAGTATCCCACTAATCCACTAAACCTCAACCTTAACCTTAATCTTAAAACCTGACTGCAGTCATAAATCGATTCCATCGAATGCATTACTTTTACAAAAAAAATTTATAGAATGAAAAATCTTCTTGTCATTTTCCTTATGTCGTTAGGAATCAGCATCAGTTCGCAAACAAACCAACAGAAAACCCAGGTGGTGGAAGCTGCGTGCGGACAATGCCAGTTTAAGATGCAGGGGAAAAAAGGCTGTGACCTTGCTGTAAGAATTGGTGGGAAATCTTATTTTGTTGAAGGCACAAAAATCGATGACCATGGCGACGCCCATTCGAAAGAAGGATTTTGCAACGCTGTCCGAAAAGCTGAAGTTAGTGGAGAAGTAAAGGACGGAAAATTTGTAGCAACTTCTTTTAAACTGCTGCCGACGGAGAAAAAGTGAGGGTAGTAGGGTGCTGGATGATGGATGCGGGATGTTTGATGTTGGACGCCGGTTGCGGGAAGCCGGGTGTTTGAGTAGTATAGTGGAATAGTGGTTTAGTAGTATAGTAATGAGCAGTTTGGGGTAAACCATTAATCCACTCATTTACTCTTCCACATCTCACCTCTCAGGTCTATTGCCTATCACTGATCGCTCATCACTAATGAGTTCCCTCAACCTCAACCTTAGCCTTATACTTTACCGCAGCGTCACCATCACGCTTCCTCTCTGATGATAGAAAAAATCATGGTCATCGAATTCCAGATTCGTTTGTCCGACAAGGTAATCGTGCACCATGCGCTGTAACACTCCGTCACCGATGCCGTGGATGATTTCCAGTTTCTTGAGGTTGTTGGTCCGGCAGAATGCGATGGTCTCCTCCAGTTTTCCCTTCTGCATGAAGATCCGTTCAAACGCATTATAATCTGAAGGGTTTTTTACCAGATTTTCGAAATGCAGATCAAGTACCATGTGCTTTCTGTTATGTTTTTTTGAGAGCGGTTTCGGGGCCTCGGCTTTGCGCACTATCGCCACGTTTTCGTAAATCTCCGGATTCTGAAGAACGACTTTTTCTTTACGTTCCTGATGCGTAAAGCCGTGTTCATCCTTAAAGACCACCACTGCTCCTTTTACAGAAGTAATGGTGCCTTTAAGATCGTCATCAATGACTGATATTTTATCGCCGATTTTCATGAGTGGATTGAATGGGGCAAAAATAGGGAAATCTTTGGGTGCAGGCTCCTACTTTGTCAAAGTTCTGTTCACTGGCACAAGCACTTTGACAAAGTTTTTTTTAAAACGGTTTGCTTTCAACTTTGTCAAATAATGCTTATGCTGTTTAAAACTTTGACAAAGTGTCATCCACTCTATTTCTGTGGCAGAATTTAAAATTCTCAATATCATCAAAATAGGAAATAACTTCTGTTCTTTCCAGAACTGTGTATCGGTCACTGATGATTGCTTTGTAGGAAGAGTATTCGTAGTTATTCACTGAAATTCCGATGTCCAGTGGGTTTTGATGGATGTAAATAATTAAATTCCTTAAATAGCTTTCTGAATCAACTTTTAGTCTTTTAAAAGGGGATTCCAGAAGTGGACCGTGCCGGCTCTCCATTTTGTTAAAAGCCTGTGTATAGGAACTTATCATCTTGCCAATCTGCTTACTGTAAACCTTATTTGCGGAATGAAGCCCGGTTTTATCCGCGTTTAAAATAGAGGCTTGAACCGACTCTTTGGCCCTCAGCAGAAAATGAAAATGATTGCTCATCAAACAATAGGTATATACTTCAAAATAGGGTAACAAATAATACTTCGTCTTTTGCAGAAAAAATATGAAATGTTCATCTTTCAAAAATATAGGCTGGCCGTTAATTCCCCTATTGTAAATATGGTAAAAACAAGAAGACTCCAATGGTTGTTTCCTTATTTGCATAGAACGGCGTTTAATTAACTAAATTAATAAAATTTGTGTGAATAGGAAAGTTTGATTTTTTTAATGTCGTGCTGTAAACTCATTTCCCTGGGATTTCGTCTCCTATCTTGTCAAAGTTCTGTTCACTAGCAGAAGCACTTTGACAAAGTTCTGCAGTAACGAGGGTGTTTTGGTTCAACTTTGTCAAAGTATGATTACGCTGTTTATAACTTTGACAAAGTAAGCCATCGCTTCAAAAAAAGTCCTGAACTTTCTCTGAAATGTCCCAAATTCTTACCGAAAAATTTCCGTAATTTTGGATGCTTACAATCATTCATCAATAATAGTACAGAATATGGATCCAATTTTTGACCTTATCGAACAGGAAAGACAAAGACAAACGCACGGAATTGAACTTATTGCCTCAGAAAACTTCGTTTCAGATAACGTGATGAAGGCTATGGGCAGTGTCCTCACCAACAAATATGCGGAAGGCTATCCGGGCAGACGCTATTACGGCGGCTGCGAAGTGGTGGACGAAGTGGAAACGCTGGCCATCGAACGTGCAAAAGAACTCTTCGGCGTAGAATATGCGAATGTTCAGCCTCATTCCGGTTCTCAGGCCAATGCTGCGATCTATCTTTCTGTCCTTAAGCCCGGTGATCAAATTTTAGGGCTTGATCTTTCCATGGGCGGACACCTTACCCACGGATCTTTCGTTAATTTCTCGGGAATTCAATACAACGCGAATTTCTATGGTGTAGACCGTGAAAGCGGACTGATCGATTATGAAGCCATGCGCCAGAAAGCTTTGGAAGTAAAACCTAAAATGATGATCGCTGGTTATTCTGCGTATTCCAGAGATATTGATTTTAAGAAATTCCGTGAAGTGGCAGATGAGGTCGGTGCGACCCTTTGGGCTGATATTGCGCATCCTGCAGGATTGATCGCGAAAGGGCTGCTCAGTTCGCCTTTCGAACACTGTCATGTGGTAACAACCACTACCCATAAAACCCTGAGAGGTCCAAGAGGCGGTCTTATTATGATGGGCAAAGACTTTGAAAATACTTACGGACATAAAACGCCCAAAGGCGAAACCAAACTCATGAGCGCGGTGCTCGACAGTGCGGTGTTCCCGGGGATTCAGGGCGGTCCCCTCGAGCATGTTATCGCTGCAAAAGCTGTGGCTTTCGCCGAAGCTATTGATCCTAAATTTGAAACCTACGCCAAACAGGTTGTCGCCAATGCCCGTGCTTTGGCCAACGCCATGTTGGATAATGGATTCGATATCGTAAGCGGAGGTACCGACAATCACCTGATGCTGGTAGACCTCAGAAACAAAAACGTCAATGGCAAGGAAACTGAAAAAGCGTTGGTAAAAGCCGACATCACCTGTAATAAAAATATGGTGCCTTTCGATGATAAGTCAGCGTTCACCACTTCCGGAATCCGTCTCGGTACTGCAGCCATCACCACGCGAGGTCTCAGGGAAGACGATATGGCCATCATTGCCGGACTGATCAACGACGTCGTAATGAATCTTAAAGATGAAACCGTAATCGCCGGTGTCCGCAAAAAAGTGAATGAACTGATGGATGCAAAGCCGCTGTTTCAGTATTAAAGAGGTTGAGGTTGAGGTTGAGGTCGAGCATCGCGGTTCGGAGTGGAAATTAAATTTTTAGATCAGTAGAGGTAGTAGCCTAACGCAGGGTGAGGTTAAGGCTGAGGCTGAATGGTGCAATTGCTGGTCGAAAGGAGTTTTAATATAATTTATAAAGTTGCGGAATGCATGATAAGGTTAAGTCTGGGGCCCAGCTGCACGCTTAGTGTTAAAAAGTTAAATTTAATAAAGTAGTTGCTTAACCTATACCTCTTAATCTTAACCTAAAACTTAACCTCAACTCATGTACACAGATTTTACCCAGATGCCGGTGTGGAGGAATGCAATGGATATTGCAGTGGAAGTATTCACTATTTCAGCGGCGCTTCCCAGAAAAGAAGATTACGCCCTAACATCTCAAATCCGTAGATCCGCTGAAAGTATTTCCTCCAACATTTCTGAAGGCTTCGGACGGGGCGGTGATAAGGAAAAGGTGATGTTTTACAGGTTCGCGCGCGGTTCTGCGAACGAGACTAAAAATCATCTCATTTATGGTGTGCGGGTACTGTATTTCGAAGAACAGGAGTCATTGGCTATTATCGCTAAGGTCGAAGATGTGGTATATGAACTTAATAAAATCATCAAAACTCTGGAGAATAAACAAAAATAGCCTTATCCTTATCCTCAACCTTATCCTGAACCTTAACCTCAACCTTAACCTTAGCCTTTGGAACACAAATCTTACACTTTCCTCGAAATCAAACAGAAGATGGCGGCGTACTGCACCTATCAGGACCGCTGTCATCAGGAAGTAGAGCAGAAGATGCGTGATTTCCTGCTGATTCCCGAGGCGAAGGAAGAAATTCTCCTTTATCTGATGCGGGAGAATTTCCTGAATGAGGAACGGTTTACCAGAAGTTATATCCGTGGCAAGTTCTATATTAAGTCCTGGGGACGCAATAAGATCCGGAACCACCTGAAGTTTAAAGGCGTGCCGGAGAAACTGATCAACAGCTGTTTTGATGAAATTGATGATGCGGATTATGAAAAAACACTGCTGAAAATCTATGAACAGTATTACTCACGACAGACCGGCAAGGAATACCAGAAGAAATCAAAAACGGTAAAGTACCTGCTTGGGCGAGGTTATGAGTATGAGGAGATCCTGAGGCTGTTGAGTGGTTGAGTCGGTGAGTGGTTTAGTGGGTGAGTGTTCGAGTGCTGGAAGCTGGAAGCTGGGTGTTGGAAGGTATCCACAAACTGACCGGAGTACCCTTAATCACTTATCACTTATTGATCATCACTCATCAATAATGCTCTGCCGATGCCTGAGGCTCCCGAAGGCGGAGGAATTCAGAGTGGTATAGCGGACGAGTGATTGGGTGGTCTTGTGGTTGAGTAATTGAGTATTATAATGATGACGAAGTTTCTGTCCACTTTTGGAGAGACGCTTACAGCTTGACAAAATGCCTGGTTGCGGCTATGGACACAGACATAGAAGCTTATAGCGTTAAGAAAAAGTTGGAATGCAGCGTTAACAAACCCGCCGAAGGCGTGGTTCGCCGATTCACATAAAGAAATAAACAGAATGAGGCAAAGATTTAGTGTTTGAGCGCGCAGTCACCTGAGATCAATGCACCAATCTTCAATCGCGCGAGTTTTAAATCTTTTAGCATAACAGAAGCTTTTTAGCGTATAGGATTCAAGTCTTGAAACCGAAGGTTCGACGATTCAAAATAAAAACAAAGAAAAGAAAGAGTCATTTTTTTGGTTACTTTTTGCATCAAGGCAAAAAGTGAC
Organism: Flavobacteriia bacterium; assembly: GCA_015999765.1. Taxonomy (GTDB): domain Bacteria; phylum Bacteroidota; class Bacteroidia; order Flavobacteriales; family Weeksellaceae; genus Kaistella. The sequence continues at coordinate 4,692 of JAECQR010000014.1, read as the reverse complement.
ATTCTATTAGCCGGATGCTCATCACTGCACCGTTACGGCTCCGCCGCGGTGAGACTCCTCCGGAGTGACAAACGTCTGTATTGAAGGAGCGGCTGCAGTTTTGTATCGTGCAGCCTCCCGTGGGAAGAAATAAAGAATCTGTCCTGAATATGGGGTTTTAACTAACCTTAATGTGGTATGGGATTAAAAAAAATACCAATTATTGAAATAATTTTAATTAATTTGCACAAATATTACGTTACTAATAACAGTCAATGTTCTCAGATATGAAAAAAATAAGTACAGTTCTTGCCATATTCTTTGCGCTAACCATTGGTGCGCAATCATTTAAATATGGGGTTACCGGGAACATTCACAGAGGTTCTATCGTAGGAGTGCACGACAGGTCAGTAGGGAAGTATGGGGGTGGATTAGGGGTTTTCGCGGAGATTCCGCTCGTAGAGAACGACGTTTTCGATTCGGCATGGCTTTATATTGTGCCGCAGATTGAATACAGCATGCAGGGAGAAAACGCAAAAGTGAATGTAGACCGCTTTGGTGTACAGAAATACCACTATGATTATGCCGCGATGCAGGTGTATCTCAAGTGGTTTTTTCATAAAGGGAACATGAAAAGGGATGTGTTTCTATTTGCCGGACCACGCATTGAATATATGGTAAGACAGAAAGAAACGGTGGACCCTGCCTATAATGTAATTTATTATAAATTTAATCTTGATGACGAAGTAAATAAGTTCGGATATGGCGTGTCTTTTGGCGCAGGTCTTAAGATCACCCAGCAGTGGTCTGCATTTCTGCGCTACGACCGCGGGTTCAGCAAGGTGTATCCTAATAACGACCGCAACAATACCTACAACCGGCTTATCGCGCTTGGAGTCAACTATTACCTGAATGAAAACTGGTGGTAAACAGCCACTTTTAAACTGAGATTACAGCCTATTTACATATCTTTACCTTTGTAATCTTAAAACCAACCAATGAGCAAATACGCATCTGTATTCATAATATTATGTCTTTTCCTGTTTTCATGTAAACCCAAAAAGAATATCGTTTACATGTCTAATGACAATTTTGAACAGGAAGTTTCACGCGCTAAATATTCCGGCTTACACATCCAGGAAGGCGACCAACTTCAGATTCTGGTATCAGCATTTGACGATATTGCGGTAAGACCGTTCAATCTTGGGACCATGACCCGCACGGGGAATGCTGCATCAGGAACGTCCGGTGCCAATGCCGCAAGCAGCCCCAGCGAATATACCGTGAGCAGTGACGGGACCATCATTTTTCCGGTCCTCGGCGCAGTGTACTGCAAAGGCATGACGAAGCAGCAATTCAAGGAAGACCTGGAAAGCAGGCTTAAAAGATACCTGACCGATCCTCTGGTCACCATTACCCTTACGAACTTCAATATCAGTGTATTGGGTGAAGTAAAACAACCTGGTCAGAAAACCAGTCCGAATGAGAAACTCAATCTCTTCCAGGCTATCGCTTTGGCAGGAGACCTTACCTACGACGCGAACCGTACAAATGTGAAACTGATCCGGACTTCAGAAGCAACCGGTAAAGATGAAGTGGTGTCCCTTGACCTGTCGGAAGCCTCCATTATGAATTCTCCCTATTACTATTTACAGCAGAATGATATCCTGTATGTAGAGCCCGACCGCAACAAGCAGGTGGCTGTGAATAATGATTCAGCCAGCGATAAGTGGATTCGCTACGGAGGTATTGCTTTGGGGCTGGTAACGCTGATTATTTCATTAACCCGAAAATAAAAACATGGAACTTTTAGAATCTTCGGGACCCGTACAGAAGGCGAAACCCCTTAACATTAAGAAGGAAGTTGTAAAATACCTCAGGAAATGGCCCTGGTTTCTCGTCAGTATGGCGCTTTTCTATACGGCTGCCCAGATTTATCTGCGCTATGCCGAACCGCAGTATTATACCAAAACCTCACTGAAACTCCTGGAATCGAAGGGGAAAAGTACCAGCGCGCTGAATGATCTTAAGAATCTGGGAATGGGTGTAAGTGGTTCCGATGAACTTCAGGGAGAAACCACCGTGATCGTATCCAAGCCTATCCTTCAAAAGGTGGCCAAAAATCTGAATCTCGATGTTGCGGTCTACTCTTCAGGAAAGATTAAGGAATTTGAGCTTTACACGAATTCACCTTACGATGCACACATCATCAGTATCAACAAGCCTTCCGGTTTCAGCGGAGCAAGCTATATGCTGACTCCTGTAGGCAACAATTCCTACCGGCTCTCAGGATCCGCTAAAATATACCGGTTCGGGATCCCCGCTAAGGTCTCGTTTGGGGTGATTCAGATCGATGCCAAGCCCGGAACGAACAACAGAATTCCTTTGAAATTTGTCTTTAAAAATATTTCCAGGGTGGTGGGAGGACTGGAAGGAAGCATTAATGTGAGCCTTCCCCCGAACAAAGGAATGCTGATGGAAGTCTCGATGGTTGGACCCGTTCCCAAAAAATCCGAGGATATCCTGAACGAACTCACCAAACAGTATCTTATTGACGGCGTGAACGATAAAAATGAAGAGGCCCAGAATACCCAGAATTTCATCAATGAAAGGCTTGAAATCATCACTGAAGACCTGTCGGGTATTGAAGGGGAAAAAGAGAATTTCAAGCGCTCCAACGAAATCACGGATCTTGAGTCACAGGCGGGTATTGCCTTAAATAATGCTGATGCGAATACCAAAGCAGTCGTCGAAAAAAGCATGCAGCTTGATGTGGTAAACTCCGTGCTTTCAGCAGCGGGTTCCGAACAGCTTTTACCCTCCGGAATGGGTCTCTCCGCCGGTGCCGAAAGCAGCATTACGCAGTATAACGAACTCATGCTTACCCGTAACCGGGTCCTGAAACAGGCTACAGGTGAAAACCCCGCAGTCGTGGAAATGAACAAACAGATCGGTGCACTCCGCAACCTCATCCGTAAGAACCTCATGGAAAGCCGCGAAACCCTGCAGCTGCAGATTGCCCAGGCCAATGCCCAGCTTAATGTCGCGAAAGGAAATATCAGTAAATATCCTACGCAGGAAAAGATCTTCAGAAGCATTGACAGACAGCAGACCCTCAAGGAACAGCTCTATCTTTATCTTTTACAGAAAAGGGAAGAAAATGCGATTACCCTTGCAGTGACGGCTCCGAAAGCCAAGATCGTCAACCCTGCCTTCACGACAGGCAAAGTGCAGCCACAGAACCAACAGATTATCCTGGGCGCACTGGCGGCAGGATTCCTTCTGCCACTTGTTTTCTTTTTCGCCAAAAATACGCTGGACACCAAAGTTCATACGAAAGAACATATCCTTTCGCACTTCCCGGATGCTTCCATTATCAGCGAAATCCCGGTGCAGGAAGTTAAGGATGAATTGGTACACCCCAATGATTTCTCGGTCTTCTCTGAATCTTTCAGGATCCTGAGTTCCAACCTTAAATTCCTCCTCAAAGCTAAAAATCAGGAAAAAGGCGGCGTGGTGCTCGTTACATCCTCCATAAAAGGAGAGGGTAAAACAACGGTCTCCATGAATACAGCGGTTACGTTAGCCGGAAGCAGTTCGGTACTCATTATAGGGGCAGATATCCGTAATCCGCAACTTGACCGGTTTTTCAAAGGGAATAATACCGGTCTCACCGATTATCTGGTGTCTGACGATCAGGAGCCCGAGGCTTTTATCGTGCCTTCAGGTCTGAGTGAAAATCTTGATGTGATGTTTGGCGGACAAATTGCCCCGAACCCGAATGACCTGCTCGATATGCAGAAATTAGACACGATGCTGGCAGTGCTTAAAACGCGCTACGACTATATTATCCTTGATTCCGCGCCGGTCATGCTGGTGAGTGATACGCTTCATCTTATCGAACATGCCGACGCTGTACTCTATGTGGTGAAATCCGATTTTACCGAAAAGGAAATGATCGACTTTGCTTATGGTTTCAGGAACGAAAACAGGATCGACAATATCGCTTTTGTCCTCAACAGTGTAAAACCTGAAAATACCCGCTACGGGACTACCATCGGCTACGGCTACTATTCTGAGGAACACCGGCAGAAAATCAAGTGGTGGAAGCGGTTTGGGTTGTAGGATGATGGGTGCTAGGTGCTGGGTGATGGATGATGGGTGATGGGTGACGGGTGTCAGATGTTGGATGACTTAGTGAGAGAGTGATCTGGTAGTTTAGTGATTGGGTGTTTGAGTTAGTTCGTAATGACCGGCTGGAGCTTACCTGTTTTCCCGGGTACATTCATCGATTTCAAAACTTATTTTATAAAAAGCACGCATATTCCCCTCCCTTGGAGGGGTGGCAGTGCACCGCAGGTGTACTGACGGGGTGGTGCTAAGGTGCTGGGTGATGGGTGCTGGATGCTGGGTGCTGGGTGCTGGGTGTTGGGTGCTGGATGCTGCATGCTGGATGATTGCACCGTTACGGCTGCGCCGCGGTGCGGCTCCTTCGGAGTGACAAAAGCTGTGTCGATGATGTGGGATTTTAAAAGAATGATTTGTCATTATGAAAGGAGTTAGTTCATTCTGATCATATCTTTTATTTCGGAAGTCAAAATGACATCGGAGATTTTTGCGTTAAGAAAAAGTTGGAATGAAGCATAAACAAACCCGCCGAAGGCGTGGTTCGCCGATTCACATAAAGAAATAAACAGAATGAGGCAAAGATTT
>JAECQR010000007.1 GCA_015999765.1 Flavobacteriia bacterium | reverse complement strand
GCCTGCGGCGCCGAAACTTCTATTTAATATTATTATTCGTGCAAGAATCAGAAAAATTATTTTAATTTTTATTTACAGTTCAGCATATCCGACAGCATCAGCCTTTGGCTTGACGTGTTTGCAGGTACGGCCACTTGATCGGAAGGAGTAAAACTGACTGAAGTTAAATTATCAGGAACATATATTTTTACGGTCATTTCCCTGTAACCATGCGGTTGGTACGCCACCCAGTATCCGTCCGGATGGAGACCCCATGTCCCGTATTCTACCGCAGATTTTTCCGGATTAACTCCCGAAATCATGGCAAGCCTTTCAAGTTCATCATAACTTGAAGATGACGAAGAAGCGAAGAAATTCCTTATCTTGTTTTCAGCATCAAGAGCAATCTGGACCGGTTGGGGCAGATTGCTTTTTGCCCTGTTCATAAGATCGGCAGGAATAAAATCCAACCCCATTTTAGATAATTTCAGCAACTGATCTTTGCTTAAAAGCCTTGCAGCAACCACTTTATTCTCGGTGCTCAGGTTTTTGAGACTCGATTTAGCAATAACCGCCCAAACCAGAGACTGGACCTGCTGTTGGGGAATGTCCTGATGATTGTACCAGTTTTTAACCAAAGCATTGATGATTTCTTCTTTAGGACCTTTTAAAGGCGCGAAAAGATAACCGTCGCCTTTGCTTGGTGCGTAGGTTCCCGCTTTCAGGCAAAAACTTTTCAGTTCAAGCTGATAGTAGCCCGGGCTGAGTACATAACCTTTATCCTGAGTGAAAGATTCTTTGCAAAGGCTTACAAATTTTTTATCAGCAGCAAAATCAGGCTTTTTTACATCTGCAGTGTTACAGTCCTTAAAATTAGTGGTGATCGCCTCGGTAGTAATCGCATTTACCACTTTATCGCCGGCTAAAGACATCGTTTTGTCTTTCACTTTGTCTTTAATCATGTTTAAAATCTGGGCATTTCCCAGCATCCCTATTACTAGGAACAGCGTAAGCATTAGTTTTTTCATTTCGATGGTTTTTAGTTCCCACGAAATTACGGAATAAACTATAACTGAATTTTAAGTCTCATCAAATGACGTGTTTAGGCTTAAGAATTCCTGATTGTGATTCTGAAAGTTGTGCCTTTTCCTACTTCGCTGTGGGCTATTTTAATATCGCCGCGGTGATACTCTTTAATCACTCTTTTTGCAAGCGAAAGTCCTAAACCCCAGCCACGCTTTTTGGTAGAATAACCCGCTTTGAATGCATTGGAAGCCTGATAATTCGTCATGCCCGAGCCGCTGTCTTTAAAATCGATGATGATACTTTTATGTTTTTCGTAGAGGTCAATTTCCAGTTTGCCCTCACCTTTCATAGCGTCCACCGCATTTTTTACAATATTTTCAATCACCCAGCTGAGGAGAATTCGATTGTGCGGAATCAGGATTTCCCGTTTCGGAAGAACCAGCATGAATCTTACTTTTGATGAAATTCTGGATTTCAGGTAATCGTAGTTTTGCTGTAAAGTCTCATTAATATTCAAATCATTAAGCTCCGGAACCGAACCGATTTTAGAAAACCTTTCCGAAATGGTTTTCAGTCGGTTGATGTCATTTTCGATCTCTTTCACGCCCTGACTGTTTTCGTTTTCCATGCGGAGAATTTCGATCCAGCCAATCATTGATGATAGCGGCGTGCCGATCTGGTGCGCAGTTTCTTTCGCCAAACCTGCCCAAACGTAGCCTTCATCAGTTTTTTTAATGGTTCTTAGAAACCAGAAGGAAAATGAAATATAAGCCACTACCAGAAGTCCCAGGATATAAGGAGTATACCGCAGATTATTAAGAAGATTGGAGTTCGTATAAAAAACGTACTGGTTATTCCCATCCGGCATCTGCAACTCAATGGGCTGATAAGAACTTTCCATCTTTTTGAGTAGCGAAATCATCTTTTGGGGATCTTTCGCAACATTTTCGGGGATGTTTCGCTGAAAATCGGGTCCGAGTGGTTTTTTATTCCTGTCGGTTACAATTACCGGGATTGTATTATTAGTATTGTTGATTTGGAAAATCAGTTCCAGCATGTTGGGATCGACAAGAATTTCTTCCTGCTGCTGGTATTTGATAGCGGTAGCAAAAAGTTCAATCCTTTTAATCTCCTCCTTTCTCAAATAATTAATCAGAATAACAGATGCTACCACTACGCCCGTAACAGCAAGCGTAAGCAGAATATAAATGACCCAGTTGTTGATTTTCGAGAGAAAGCTTCTGCGTTTCATTTTAAACTTTTAGATTACTTTAAAACATTTAAAACTTTATACAGCGCATCACTCAGGTTAGAACTCTGATAGTTATTAATGATGATCGCAAAAACATACTTTTTGCCGTCTTTGGATGTATGATAGCCCGCAAAAGATTTGGTGTCTTTCATCGTACCGCTTTTCATCTTCATACCGTTACCCTGAGTAGGAAAACCTTCAAAAAACTCAGTGAACCAAGGCTGTTTATGGCTCCAAAGCAGTGCCTGAACTTCAGCTCTCGCAGAAACATAATTCTGAGGCGAAAGACCGCTTCCGTCAGCAAAATTAATCATGGCAGCATTGATTCCTTTGCCTTTCCAGAATTCTTTAAGAAAATCGACTCCTGCATCGAAACTTCCCTGGTTTTTCTTTTCTTTTCCTAAGGTTTTAATGAAAGTTTCACCGTAAAGATTCACACTCTTCCGCAAAAACCAGTACACGATTTTATCCAGAGTGGGTGATTTGTATTCCAGAATAATGTTGTTTTTGGGAGCATGAAGCATTTTTTCGCCTTTAATTCTCTGCATTGAAGTTGAGATCACTTTTCCGTTAAAATTAATCCCGGATTCCTGAAACCATCTGGTAATTTCGGCTCCTAAAGTCAGTGGAGGATTGGGTGTTGCGCCGGAAACAGTTATCGCTTTGGCAGGAAGGGTTCCGTTAATGTAAGCCACATCCGAATAAGGCGCAGTATAAATTAAACTCTGGTCAGAACTGCCGCCAGTTTTTACATCATTTACCCAGGTAACATTGGGAAGATCTACGTTCAAACCTTTCATTTCTTTACCGTTCATACTCATGTCGAACTGGTTTTCACGCCAGTTGACACTCCACACCCCGGCTCCGTAATAATTCCCCAGATCGTTCCACGGCCAGCCTCCGGGAACCGTTTGAAAATCAAAATATGAATCATCAATGATTAAATCGCCTGAGATTTTTGAAATCCCTTTCTGTTTCAGTGCATCTATGAATTTTTGTTTAAAGTTTTCAGGCTTATAATTGTCGTAACGCCAGCTTCCTAAAGTGGGATCACCGTTAGAATAAATTAAAAGATTACCTGTTAGATTACCGCCGGAAATATCTCCCGAATAGGAAGTTGTGGTAGTGTATTGATAGTTCTTTCCTAAAGTTTCCAAAGCGGCCGCTGCAGTAAATATCTTCTGTGTCGACGCGCTCGAAAGTCCCTGGTTTCCGTTATGCTCATAGATAAAATTACCGTTTTCGTCTGCAACATACAGCGACAGACTCGCCGAATAGGCCGGTGCTGAACTCAGCAAGTTTTTGGTCGCGGTTTCTAATTTTTGGGCGATATTCTGAGCGAGAAACGTCTGGGAAGTAAGCAGTAATATGGCAATGAATCGGGTCATTTTTCCTTTTTATTTTCAAATATAACGAAATAATCTTTTGATTATTAAATATCGTTTTTAAATGGAACCCGCTTATAATACGGATATGTAAAACAATCTCATAAAAATTTGCAGACTTCATATTTTTTTCGTAAAATTTGTAGTAGAAATTTAAAAACCTTAATTATGGCTTCAATCATCACAGGCTTATTCAGAAGCCAAAGTCAGTCTAAGAAAATTTCTGAAGACTTAGAGAATGCAGGTTTTGATAATTCAGATTACATCATGTACCTGCATGAAGAACATGTTTCGAGGGATTTAAAAACTTCGCTATGGCAATTTTTCTTTAAAGATGATACTACCCTTGAAGACGAAAGTCTGGCAATTAGTGTTAAAGTTAATGATCCGACCTTAAAAGAGAAGGCTTTGAAAATCTTTTCAGAGAATAATGTCATTCACTATAACTATTTCGAAAATATAAAATTCCGCGATGCAATGTCACTGGACTATCTGAAAAGAATTGCTTCGCTCCGTGCGAAATCACAGATTTTCTCATCTCAGGAAATGAAGCATCATACCCAACATAACGGGATGAATTCCGAAGTTCTTTTTGGTAAAGGAGAATAAACATCTTGGATCCGTTTCAGTAAGTTGAAGCGGATTTTTATTTCTGTGCGGTTTACTGCAACACCGTGGTGGTATTTTCAAATAAGTAACTCAATAATTATCCATTTTTACCTATTTTCGTATACTGAAAAAAATTTCTTTAATGGTATACGATTTAGAACAGGAAAACAAGGAAATTCTTGCGCGCTACAGAGATTTAATTTCCAATACCTACCGCACTCTGGATGAGGAGCAGAACAAAGTCATCCGGAAAGCGTTCGATATTGCTCTGGATGCCCACAAAGACCAGCGCAGAAAAACCGGCGAACCCTACATTTACCACCCTATCGAGGTGGCAAAAATCGTAGCCAACGAAATCGGTTTGGGAGCCACATCAATCGCGTGTGCCTTGCTTCACGACGTCATCGAAGATTCGGAGTACACTTATGAAGACATCAACAAAATCTTCGGAAAAAAAATCGCTGATATCGTAAACGGACTTACCAAGATTTCGGTGATGAATCACCAGAATATTTCTATTCAGTCTGAAAATTACCGTAAACTCCTCCTCACCCTTTCAGAAGATTTTCGGGTAATCCTGATTAAAATTGCAGACCGGCTGCACAATATGCGTACACTGGACAGCATGACGCCCGACAAACAGAAGAAAATTGCTTCGGAAACAGTCTATATCTACGCTCCCCTAGCCCACCGTCTCGGATTTTATAACATTAAATCTGAACTTGAGGATCTCTCTTTAAAGTTTAATAATCCTGATGTTTATTTTGATATTTCGGAACGTTTGGAACTCGCCAAAGAAAACCGCGAAAAATATATTGAAGAGTTCAAGAAAGAAGTTTCTGAGCAACTTCGCGATGAAGGTTTAAATTTTTCAATCAAAGGCCGCGCGAAAGCAATCTCTTCCATTTACAGGAAAATGCTGAAGCAAAATGTAACTTTCGACGAGGTTTTCGATAATTACGCGATCCGGATAATTTATAAATCTGACGCGAAGAACGAAAAATTCCTCGCCTGGAAAATTTATTCTATAGTCACTGACCTTTATCACAGCAATCCACAGCGAATGCGCGACTGGATTTCGCAGCCGCGTTCTACAGGATATGAAAGTCTTCATCTGACGGTTTTGGGTCCTGATAAAAAATGGATCGAAGTACAGATCCGCTCCGAAAGGATGGATGATATTGCCGAAAAAGGTGTTGCTGCGCATTATAAATACAAAGAAGGATTCAGCAAAAACAGCGACGAAAAAAACTTCGACACGTGGGTCACAGAGATCCGTGAAGTTCTAGAAAATCAGCAATCGCTTACCACGACAGAACTTTTAGACAATATTAAACTCAATCTTTATTCCAAGGAAGTTTTTGTCTTTACTCCCAAAGGTGAAATTAAAATTCTGCCAATCGGCTCTACCGCACTCGATTTTGCTTTTTCGGTTCACTCAGATTTAGGTACAAAATGTTTGGGTGCGAAGGTCAACGGTAAACTGGTTCCTATTTCATATGTTTTGCAAAACGGTGACCAGATGGATATTCTGTCGTCGCAGAACCAAAAACCCAAGCCCGACTGGCTCGACTTTGTCGTCACCTCCAAAGCAAAATCGAAAATCAAGGCGATTCTGAATTCAGAAAAAAATCAGTTGGTTGAAGAAGGGAAAGAAATCCTTCAGAGAAAAATGCGCCACGCAAAACTGAATTTCAATGATGAGGAAATCAACAAAATGCAGAAATTCTTCAATCTGAAAACTTCGCAGGAACTGTTTCTGAGTTTCCAGAACGGTAATCTGGATATGGGTGATATTAAAAAATATACCGAAGGAAAAGGAATTTTCAGCAATTTCATCCAGCGTTTCCGAAAGTCTCCGACAAAAAATACAGAATTTACTGAAGTTCCGGAAACCAATCTGGATATGATTGTTTTCGGGAAGGATGAAGAAAAAATGAACTACTCTTTCGCGAAGTGTTGCACCGTTATTCCCGGCGACAAAATCTTCGGCTTTATAACTATTTCTGACGGTATCAAAGTACACAACGATGCCTGCCCAAATGCTATAAACCTCCGTGCACAGTACGATTACCGGGTGTTACCCGCGAAATGGGTGAACGAAGAAAGCTTCAAAAACAGAATTAAAATCGAAATTGAAGGACTGGACAGAATGGGAATGATTAACGACATCACGGCGGTCATCAGTAATTCGATGAACATGGATATGAAAAGTATGTCGATTGAATCCAACAACGGGATATTTTTGGGAAACATCAATCTCGAAGTAAGAAACAAAAGCCAGCTCGAAGAGACCTTCAAACAGCTGAAAAACATCAACGGAGTTTCCAGAGTTAAACGTCTTTAAAATCAAATACAATTATGCTCATTACCGAATATTTTAAAAAATTTCTTCACAACTCCCAGTCTTCCGGCATTTTACTGATTATTTGCGTGGCAATTTCGCTGCTGATTGCGAACTCATCACTGGGGCCGGCCTTTCAAAATTTGCTGGACAAAAATATCGGGACTGATGTCTTTCAACTGAATTATCCCATCAGTATCTGGATTAACGATGGCTTAATGGCGATTTTTTTTCTACTCGTAGGTTTGGAAATTAAACGTGAAATTGTAGAAGGCGAGCTCTCAAGTCTGAAAAATGCTTCTTTGCCAATTGTCGCGGCTGTCGGCGGTATGGTGGTTCCCGCATTAATTTATTTTTTCTTTAATCAGGGAACGGAATATGCTAATGGCTGGGCCATTCCCATGGCGACGGATATCGCATTTTCTTTAGCCATCATTTCAATGTTGGGGAAAAGCGTTCCGCTGTCTTTGAAAGTCTTTTTAGCGGCGCTGGCTATTGTAGATGATTTGGGCGCCATTATGGTGATTGCGATTTTCTATACTGACCAGATTCACTGGAATTATTTAGGTTTATGCGCTTTGATGGTGGCGGTTTTGGCACTTTTGAATTTTCTGAATTTTAAAAAACATATTTTCTATATTATTCCTGGAATTCTGCTGTGGTATTTTATGCATCATTCCGGAATTCATGCAACTATTGCGGGAGTTTTGTTGGCTTTTACAATTCCTACGAACGTTTCTGCAACCGAAATATCACCGCTTGAAAAACTCGAACAGAAACTTCATCTTCCGGTGAGTTTTCTGATTATGCCTCTTTTTGCGCTGGCGAATACCAATATCACCTTTAAATCCGGAATGGTTGACGGGCTTTTCAGCAGTTTGGGTTATGGAATTGTTCTCGGGCTTTTTCTGGGCAAGCTGATTGGAATTAATTTATTCTCCTACATTTTCATCAAACTTAAAATCAGCAGCTTACCGGATAAAAGTACATGGCCGCAAATGTTGGGAACCGGTCTTCTTGCAGGAATTGGTTTCACCATGTCGATCTTCATCGCCCTGCTTTCATTTAAAGGACATCCGGAAATTCAGGACGAGGCTAAATTTGCCATCCTCATGGCATCCCTCATATCAGGAATTTCAGGTTATCTTATCTTGAAAAATTTCCGGAAAAAAACTGTTGATCAGGATTAAAATCCTCACATTAAATTTTCACGGTATGGGTATCATCTGGTTCTTCTAAATCAGGAAGAAGTTTGGGATTAAACTGCTGTGCATTGTGTTTCATTTCATCGGCAATCATTTTTTCGACCCTCACTTTTTTAATTGCGATATTCAGTTCATTTCCCAATAGAATTAAAATAATATTGAGGTTAACCCAAACCATTACCAGAATAATAGTCCCGATAGAGCCGTAAAGCACGTTGTAACGGGCAAAGTCACGCACATAAATCGCAAAAACATAAGCCAACACCACAAACAGAACTGTTGTTAGCGCCGCGCCGGGCATTGCCTGTTTAAACGAAGTAATCTTAAGACATCCTACCCAGTAAAAAAGCGCCAGTAAAATAAAATAGAAAACCGGAAAGGAGAAAAATCCGATGATCTTCGACATATTTTTTACGAGCCACGAAATATTTATTTCCGGAGTGAAAAGTTTCAGAACCACTTCGCTGTAATAAACTCCCAGCAGAGATGCAATAATGAGGACGATAAAGGCAATTGTGATAAAAAAAGCTACGATATATTCCTTCACCACGCCGCGCTGCAGATTGGTATGAATATTAAAACCGTTGATCAGTGAATGCGTGCCGTTTACCGCAAAGATCATCGCAAAAATAATCGTAAGATTGCTGATGTTCTTCATATTCGGAATAATAAATGTCTGAATGTAGGAAGAAACATCGTGCTGAATGTGCGCCGGAAAGATATTATGCATCAGCACCTCGAAAATATAGAACTGAAGTTTATCGTAATGCGGCAGATACGGCAGCAGCGAAAGCAGGAACAGGATAAACGGAAACAGACTCAGAAAAAAGCTCCACGAAATACTTGCGGCGCTGCGCCCAATCTGCATTTTAAAAACACCCTGACCGTATATCTCGAACATTTTCCAAAGCGAAATTCCTAATACAGGAATATGAATATCATCGAGATACTGATGGATTTTCAGAAGGAATCTAGGAGTTTTAATACCCATTAATCTATATTTGCAGAACAAAGATAAGAAATGAGAATCAATTTGCTGTGCATTGGCAAAACCGACGATAAGGAAATTGCCGGCCTTGTAAAGTACTACCAAAACCGGCTTCCAAAGCATTGGAATTTCGAAATTACAGAAATTTCCGACGTTAAAAATGCCAAAAATCTTTCGCCCGATCTTCTGAAAAAAGAAGAAGCCAAACTTTTCCTCAGCCACACCGAAAACTCTGATATTGTCGTTCTACTCGACGAAAACGGAAAACAGTTCACCAGTCGCGAATTTGCCGGTAAAATTGATAGCTGGATGAATTCATCAGTGAAAAAAGTATCGTTTTTTATTGGCGGAGCTTATGGCTTTTCCGAGGAAATTTACCAGCGGGCCAACGAAAAAATGTCGCTATCGAAAATGACCTTCACGCACCAGATGATCCGGCTTTTCTTTGTTGAACAGATTTACCGCGCCGACCAGATTCTTCAGGGAAAACCCTATCATAATGACTGATGTTTTCGTAAATGGATATCGCTCTGATTCTCTATATTTTATACATCATACTTTTTACACAATACAATTTACCTTTCCTTTTTCGTATTTTTACGGCATGACTAAGGATTTAAGTTTACGCACCGTCACTGTGATGCGCTATATTTTGCCTCTGCGCGAAGGCGGCTCGCTGCCGGCTTTGGCGGAAGCGGATGACGATTTTAAATATGTTTTGAAGTTCCGCGGCGGCGGCCACGGAGTGAAAATGTTGATTTCTGAACTTTTAGGCGGAAAAATTGCCGAGGTTCTCGGTTTACAGATTCCGGAACTTGTCTTTGCCAATCTCGATGTCGATTTTGGAAGGACAGAAGGCGACGAAGAAATTCAGGATTTACTTAAATTTTCAGAAGGTCTAAATCTTGCGCTGCATTTTCTTTCCGGTGCCATTGCTTATGACGGTTCCGTGAAAATCGATCCATTGCTGGCTTCAAAAATCGTGTGGCTGGATGCATACATTACCAATATCGACAGAACTTTTAAAAATACCAATCTGCTGATTTGGCACAAAGAACTTTGGGTCATCGATAACGGCGCCTCGTTCTACTTCCATCATTCGTGGATGAATTTTGAAAAGCATGCGCTGAGCCCTTTCACTTATATAAAAGATCACGTCCTTCTTCGCCAGGCTTCGATGCTTGATGAAGCCGATGCTTTTGCCAAAACAGTTTTAAATGAAACCATTCTGCGCCAGATTGTAGAACTTATTCCTATGGAATGGCTGCATTGGAACGATACCGATGATTCACCGGAAGAAATTAAAGAAGTGTATTTTAATTTCCTGAAAACCCGACTCGAGAATTCTCATAACTTTGTAAATGAAGCGAAAAATGCAAGAGGTTAAAATTTACGAATACGCGGTGATCCGGCTGGTTCCCAAAGTTGAAAGAGAAGAATTTTTCAACATCGGCCTCGTGATGTTTTCGAAACGTGAGAAATACATCCGGGTGGAATTTCATCTTTGTGAGAAAAAATTTGAAATGATGCATTGCGAGATTGATTTTGAAGACATC
Source organism: Flavobacteriia bacterium (assembly GCA_015999765.1). Classification (GTDB taxonomy): domain Bacteria; phylum Bacteroidota; class Bacteroidia; order Flavobacteriales; family Weeksellaceae; genus Kaistella. The sequence goes on along the minus strand of JAECQR010000007.1, from coordinate 128,025 downwards.
CTTCAGAATCTTGAAAATTTCAAACATGTTGCGAGGGGAGAAAAAGAAGGCGGAGAAATTGCAGCTTTTGATATTCCTGAACGTTTCCGCTGGCTGACAGCGGTTAGGAGTTCGGTGATCCAGACTTCACGTCCGCATCCGGGAAAAGCTAAAGATCTTGATGCAACGTTTGAAAGGTTGTTTGAGGAACTAGTAAAATAGGACGCGAGAATATTGTTTTCGGGGGCAAGAATTGAACTTACGGAGGCAAGAATGTTATTTACGGTAGCAAGAACGTTACTTACGGTGGCAAGAATGTAACCTACGGTGGCAAGAATGTTACTCACGGTGGCAAGAATTGAACTTACGGTGGCAAGAATGTGACTTACGGTAGCAAGAATGTAAATTACGGTGGCAAGACTGTAAATTACGGAAGTAAGAAATTAGAAAACGCGCCAAAAGGCGCGTTTTCTTTATGAAGAATTGTTTTTAACTCTTCGTGAGCTTGGCAAATTTCAGGATCAGGTTTTTCTCACCTTCATGCTGAAATTTCACTTTTGCCTTGATGTTCTGTGGATCGGTTCCGTCTAAAAATAAAACTTCCCCCACACCAAATCTGTCGTGACGTACTTTGTCGCCTACTTCAATGTTTTCGGAGGAAAGGCCGCTTGGATTGGTAATTTTTGCAGTCGCTACCGGTTTCAGATTTTGAGGGACCGGCAAGGGTTCGTTTCGCTGAATGCTTTTCTTTTCTTCCTTTTTCTTAAAATACCGGGGTTCGCTGGGACCGTCATCAAAAATATTTGATTTCAGGCCGGAATGATTGACAAAACGGCTTTCGATCGCCGGATTGATGAATTCCAGATGAGCAGAATCCATCTCACTTAAAAATCGGGAAGGTTCAGCATCAGTAATTTTCCCCCACTGGAATCTGGAAACTGCGTAAGAGAAAAAAGCCTGTTTTTCTGCTCTCGTCAGGGCTACATAAAACAGCCTGCGTTCTTCTTCCAGTTCTTCACGGGTGGAAGAACTCATGAAACTTGGGAAAAGATTTTCTTCCAGACCAACCAAATGCACAATCGGGAACTCCAGACCTTTGGAAAGGTGAATCGTCATAAGGGAAACCTGGTCGCCATCTTCTTTCTTGTCATTCTGCGTATCTGCAGAAAGCGCAATATTCTCCAGAAAGTTTGAAAGTGACGGGTCACCATCTTCAATCTGCTGCTGTTCTTCGATGAATCCCTGCATGGAATTCATTAATTCCTGCACGTTTTCAACTCTGGAAATCCCTTCGGGCGTCTGGTCGTCTTTCAGAAACTTAATCAGGCCGGTGCGTTTGGCAACTTCCATGGCAACGGTGTAAGCGTTTTCGGTTTTCAGCATCACCTGAAAGGCTTTAATCATTCCCCAGAAATCTGAAAGCTTGGTCAAAACCCCGTTATTCAAACCCAATTGCGGAGCGTACATTCCCAGGTTATCTAAAACATTGTTAATCGCTACATTCTGTGAATCTGCAAAAACAATCAGTTTATTTTGGGTAGTTTCACCAATTCCACGTGCAGGAAAGTTGATGATTCTTGAGAGCGCTTCACCATCGTTTTCATTAATCAGCAAACGGAGATAAGCCACCAAATCTTTTACTTCTTTCCTTTGATAGAAAGAAAGTCCGCCAAATACGCGGTAAGGAATGTTTTTTCGGCGCAAAGCATCTTCAAATGCTCTGGTTTGTGAATTGGTACGGTAAAGAATTGCAAAATCGGTAAACTTTCTCTGCTGGGAATTATGAAGTTCCCAAATATTTGAGGCTACGAAATTTGCTTCATCAGCATCTGAAAGTGACCGGTAAACTTTAATTTTTTCACCTTCTTCGTTGTCACTGAAAACGTTTTTCTTAAACTGCTGCACGTTTTTGGAAATAACCACATTCGCAGCATTTACAATGTTTTGGGTTGAACGGTAATTCTGTTCGAGAGAAACAGTCACCGCATCGGGATAATCTTTCTTAAAGTTAAGGATGTTGTAAATGTTCGCACCACGGAACGAATAAATAGACTGTGCATCGTCGCCCACCACACAGATATTTTCGAATTTGGAAGCAAGTGCTTTCACGATTAAATACTGCGAATGATTGGTATCCTGATACTCATCAACCAAAATATAGCGGAACCTGTCCTGATATTTCGCCAGAACCTCCGGGAAACGGGTCAGTAACTCATTTGTTCTAAGAAGCAAATCATCAAAATCCATTGATCCGTTCCGGTAGCAGACATCTACATATTTCTGATAAATAAGACCCATGTGCTTCATATTCGCCCTTTCATCATTTTCAATGAGTTCGGGATTGTTGAAATATGCTTTAACGGTGATGAGATTATTCTTATAATTTGAAATTCTTGCCTGAACTTTCTTGGGTTTATAAAGGTCTGCGTCAATATTGAGTTCTTTTAAAACTTTTTTAATCACATTCAGGGAATCCTGAGAATCGTAAATCGTAAAATTGGAAGGAAAACCCAGATAATGAGCTTCACTTCTTAAAATCCGCGCAAATACGGAGTGAAAAGTTCCCATCCAGAGCGATCTGGCTTCGCTCTGCCCTACCACTTTCGCGATCCTTTCCTTCATTTCTTTAGCAGCCTTATTGGTAAAGGTTAGCGCCAGAATATTGAACGGATCTACAAGATTGGTAATAAGATGGGCAATCCGCATGGTAAGCACACGGGTTTTTCCGGAACCTGCGCCTGCAAGCACCATCAGTGGTCCTTCCAAGGTGGTTACGGCTTCGTACTGGGCTTCATTTAATCCTTTCAAATAATCCATCTGGGCAAAAAGTTTTGGGGAACAAATTTAAAGAAATATATACGGAAGTCAAAAAGCGGTTTCGATTTCAGTGTAAGTTAACTTCAATTCGTAATTAAACAAAAATAAAGCCCCGATAACGGAGCTTTATATCAATTTTTATAAAGATGGGAGCTTACGCTAACTTTACATTAACTGCGTTAAGTCCTTTGTTTCCTTGCTGAACTTCGTAGCTTACCAAATCGTTTTCACGGATTTTAGTTGTTAATCCTGAAACGTGTACGAAAATGTCTTCGCTTCCGTTTGATGGAGTGATAAATCCGAAACCTTTAGTTTCGTTGAAAAATTTTACTGTGCCTTCTTGCATTGTATTGATGTTAATTATGTTTGTGTTATTATTTTACGAGCTGAATGTTTACAGCTGAAAAACCTTTTGGTGATCTCTCTTTTTCGAAAGAGACCTTGTTGCCTTTTTTTACGGCGTGTGCACAGTTGTTCTCGTGGAAGAAAACATTCTCCTGAGTTCCGTTTTCTGCAATAAATCCGTACCCTTTATCGCTTAGGAAAGTTACAATTCCTGTTTTGAGAGTTTCTTCAGCCTCAATTGGCGCTGCGCCAAGCTGAATGTCGTTCAGGTTGATGCCTTCGCGGTTTTGTTCTCCGGGAGGCGTTTCTGTTAACTGCCCGTTTGCATCAACATACAGGAACATTTCATCTAATGCCTTCCCTTTGTTGTTGTTGCTTTTGCGCTCTTCACGCTTTAGCGTTTTCTCTTTTTGTTTCTGTAATTTTTTCTTGAAATTTTCTTTTTTTGAGAAAGAATCTGCCATATATTATAATCGTATTTAAGTTTCTAATAACCAATTCGGCTCACTTTAGCCTCTAAATTTAACCTGAAATAAAATCTTAACCTGCGCCGGAACGACATAAGAAATCAAAAAAAGTCAGGTGATAAAGTATAAAAGCAGCTGCGGAATAGCGAAAACTGATAAGAAAAAAAGTAGATTCTAAACGGTAGTAGATAAAGCAAGGCAGTTGCCTCTTATAAATTATACTGCAAAGATACAACAATTAATCTTAACATGTACACAAGATAAATTAAAGTACTTAGAACAGAAAAAAACCGATAAAAGAGAGAAATTAAAATCATTATAACTGTAACTTTTATCCTATATTAGCTACATATACCATAAATTTTAAAGATAATATGAAAAAACGACTCCTTTCTGCTGCTGCTGTATCGTTCCTGGGAATGATCATTAATGCACAGCAAATTAAATTCGAGGAATATGATCTTCCTAACGGGCTGCACGTAATTCTTCATCAGGACAACACCGCTCCTGTCGTAACAACAGGTGTGATGTATCACGTAGGCGCCAAAGATGAAGCGGTTGGCAGAACCGGTATGGCTCACTTTTTCGAGCATTTGCTTTTCGAAGGAACCAAAAACATCAAGCGCGGCGACTGGTTCAAAATTGTTTCCTCAAACGGTGGAACCAACAATGCCAACACCACCAACGACAGAACTTATTACTATGAAACTTTCCCGTCGAATAACGAACAGCTTGGTTTGTGGATGGAAAGCGAAAGATTGAAAAGCGGAACCGTTAACCAAATCGGTGTGGATACGCAGAGAGAAGTAGTAAAGGAGGAAAAACGCCTGAGAATGGATAACCAGCCTTACGGAAATCTTTTCACTGCTGTACAGAACAATTTGTTCACCAAACATCCTTATCATTGGTCAACCATCGGTTCAATGGAGGATTTGAATGCGGCTACGCTTTCAGAATTTCAGGACTTTTATAAAAAATTCTATGTTCCGAACAACGCAACCCTTGTAGTTGCGGGCGACATCAAACCTGAACAGACGAAAAAATGGATTCTGGAATATTACGGTGACATCCCTAAAGGAACTGTTTATCCTAAAAACTTCCCGAAAGACGAACCCATTACACAGGAAAAAGAAGTAACGGTTACTGATAAAAACATTCAGCTTCCGGCGTATGTTTTTGCGTATAGAACACCTTCAAACAAAGAAAAAGATGCTTATATCCTTGACATGCTTTCGTCTTATTTAAGCAACGGAAAATCGTCTGTACTTTATAAAAAATTAGTAGATCAGGAGAAAAAAGCACTTCAGGTTCAGGCTTTCAACCAAGGTCTGGAAGATGCGGGGATCTTCGCTTTCTTTGCTATTCCAATGGGTGCAACACCTAAAAACACGCTGCAAAGCGATATTGATGCGGAAATTAAAAAGCTGCAGACTACTTTGATTTCTGAAGAAGATTATCAGAAACTTCAGAACCAATACGAAAATCAGTTCGTAAATTCCAATTCATCTATTCAGGGGATCGCAAGTTCTTTGGCGACTAATTATGTATTGATGGGCGACACCAACCTCATCAATAAAGAGCTCGATATTTACCGTTCTGTTTCAAGACAGGATATTATGAATGCGGCTAAAAAATACCTTAACCCGAACCAAAGAATCATCATCAATTACTTACCTGAAAAAAAATAATCCATGAAATACAACTTTAAATATATCGCGGCAGCATTTTTAATTTCAGGAATGCTTTCTGCACAAAAAATCAATAAGGACGAGATGCCGAAACCCGGCCGTACTCCAACAATTAACATTGCAAAACCAAAAACTTTCACCCTGAAAAACGGTCTTACCGTAATGGTGGTTGAAAACAACAAATTACCAAGAGTCAACATGAGTCTTTCTATGGACAGACCTCCCGTTTACGAAGGTAAGATTGTGGGCGTGAGCCAAATTATGGCAGATCAGCTTGGCAGCGGAACAACTTCGATGAGCAAGGAAGATTTCAATAAGAAAATTGATTTTCTGGGAGCAAATCTAAACTTCTCTTCAGCGGGCGCCAATGCCAACACATTGTCGAAATATTTTCCGCAGGTTTTAGGATTAATGGCTGATGCGATTGTAAATCCAAAATTCTCTGAAACTGAAGTAAAAAGCTCAAAAGACAGAATGATCGAAGGCCTGAAAGCTGACGAAAAAAACGCAAGTTCAATCGCGAACCGTGTTTCTACAGCACTTACTTACGGAAAAAATACTTCCAGAGGTGAGTTTGAAACTCAGGAAAGCATCAAAAACATTCAGCTCGCTGATGTGCAGAATATGTACAACAAATATTACGCTCCCAACAATGCATATCTTGTCGTAGTTGGTGATGTGAAATATAACGAGGCTAAAAAAATGATTGAAAAAGCATTTTCAGCCTGGAAAAAATCGAGCACAACTTTCGGCCCGTTAGAACCGGCTTCTAATGTTGCTGCAACAGAAATTAATGTTGTGGATGTTCCTACAGCGGTTCAGTCGGTGGTTTCTGTAGGAAACATTAATAATTTGAAGATGAGCGACCCGAATTATTTCTCGTCAATGATCGCAAATTACATTTTAGGCGGCGGCGGTGAAGCGAGGCTTTTCATGAATCTTCGCGAGAAAAACGGTTTCACTTACGGCGCATATTCCTCATTAACTGCAAGTAAATATTCCCCAAATTTTTCTGCAAATTCCAGCGTTAGAAATGAAGTTACCGATAAAGCGGTAAAAGAATTCATGAACGAGCTGAACGCGATTTCTAAAGTAACACCTGATGAACTCGCTAATGCAAAAGCGAAACTGAAGGGAGATTTCATCCGTTCTCTTGAAAGACCAGAAACAATCGCGAGATTTGCCCTGAACGAAAAAGTGCAGAATCTGCCTGCAGATTTCTATGCAAACTATCTCAAGTCCATAGATAAAGTAACTGCAGCTGATGTTTCTGCAGCAGTAAAAAGTACGATAATGCCTAACCAAAGCAGAATTTTTGTTGCAGGTAAAGCAGCTGATATTGCGGAAGGTCTAGAAAAATTAGGTTATCCGGTAAAATATTATGACACTGAAGCAAATCCTGCGGCAAAACCGTCAACCGAGAAAATGGATGCCGGCGTAACTCTGGCTACAGTTGCTGACAAATACATCGATGCAATCGGAGGTTTAGCTGCGGTACAAAAAGTAAACTCAATTACCACGGATGCTTCTGCTAAAGTTCAGGGAATGGATCTGGATATGAACATGATCCAGGCCAGAGGCGGTAAAATGAAAATGGAGATTAAAATGATGGGCAACACCTTCCAGAAAGTTGTTTTTGACGGTAAAGATGGTTTCATGGAAATGCAGGGACAGAAGTCCCCAATGCCGGAAGATGCGAAAAAAGAACTTGCTGATGCAACGGAACTTTTCCCAGAATTAAATTTCGCTAAATCCGCAGATTACAAATTAGCCGGAATTGAAAAATTCGAGAATGAAGATGCATACGTAGTAAAGAAAGATAAAAACACTTATTACTACAGCGTAAAGACAGGAATGAAACTGGGCGAAACCAAAATGCAGAAAGGTCCACAGGGAGAAATGGCTGTCCCTACTGTTTTCGGTGATTACAAAGTAGTTTCAGGCGTAAAACTTCCATACAGAATGTCGCAGAACATGGGCGGAATGCCGGTAGATTTTACCGTGAAATCTTACCAGATCAACCAATCTAAAGATTCAGATTTTAAATAAGCTTTATTTAAATGTTTTGAAAAAACGGCAGCTTAGGCTGCCGTTTTTATTTGCCGAAATCTATATTTTGTTAAAAAAAGTGAAGATTATGATTTTCTGAAATCATAAGGGCACAATAATTGTAAATATTCTAACATAATCCAAAAACATACGGCCATGTCAGAAAATATACTCTCTTTAGAAGATCTTAAATTTTTAGAAAAACTTCATTCCCACTATGGATTAGAATTTATCCGTTTCGACGATTCTGGAATTAAAATCAATAACCAAAATTTACTTACTGACGATTCTGACAGAACAGATTATTTCAATCTGTTAAATGAAATATCAAAGAAATTAAAATACAGGCTGAATTCAAATTTTCAGATGAATTTCACCAGTTCATTTAATTTTGATGTTGTACGCGTTTAAATTTTGCATTCAATCATAAAAAAAGACAAACATCTAGGTTTGTCTTTTTTATTTATTTCTTTAATTGTTTTAAGCAGTGAGCTGATTCAATTTATTTACAACTTCGTCAATTTCAAAAGGCTTTGCGATAAACGCATTGGCACCGGACTGAATTGCAGTATGTTCCAAACCGCGACTTGCAGACATCATTACCACCGGAATGTTCCTGGTGATTTCGTTTTCTTTCAGTTTTTTACAGATATCTCTTCCGTCTTCACCGGAAAGCCACATATCCAAAAGGATTACATCGGGTTTTGAAACGGATTCAACATAATTAAAAATTTCGGAACCGCGCTCGAAAGCATTCACTTCGAAACCTTCAAAATCGAGCATTATTCCTAAAGAATCCAGAATCGAAACGTCATCATCGACTATTATTATTTTTTTTGAATTCATTTTTTTCTTTTTAAATTTTCACCAAAGGCAGTGAAAAACTGAATGTTGATCCTTTTCCAAGCACACTGTTTACCCAGATTTTACCGTGGGAACGTTCTACAATCTGTGCCGCGATATAAAGTCCCAGCCCAAGCCCCGGAAAAGTACTCTGTTCATCGCCGCTCACCCGGTAATACTGTTCGAAAACCCGGTCTTTCTTCTCCTCCGGCATCCCAATTCCAAAATCGTGTACCGTGAAAACAGTTTCATTTTCATTCCCGGTTACATCGATAACAATCTTATCAGCTTCCGGCGAATATTTAATTGCATTAGAAATTAAATTGGTGATTACCTGACTAATCCGTTCACGGTCAGCAAAAACCATACCTACATGCTCCGATTTGATTTCGATTTTGTGCATTGTACTCATTTGCAATTCCTCTACGGTCTCCAAAACAAGTTTCTCGAAGTGGAAGACGTCTTGATTAAGATGGATTTTTCCGGAATTGATTTTAGTCACATCAAGCAAATCACCGATTAACGAAGTGAGTTTAATTACCTGAAGATCCATTTTTTTGGCAAACTGCGCATTTTTTTCATCTCCTGTTTTCTTTAACATTCTCTCTAATACCTGTGCATAAAGTTTTAGAGAAGTTAGAGGAGTTTTAAGTTCATGGCTTGCGATCCCAAGAAAAGTATCCTTCTGCGCGACAAGATTCTTAAACTCATGTATATTGGTGCTAGTGCCGATCCACTTTACAACCTCATCTTCAACTGTTATCGGCGTGGCCCGGTTGAGAAACCAAATGTATTCGCCGGTGCGGGAATTACGGATTCTATACTCCATTTCAAAGTTCTGCGAATTCTTCACGCTCTCTTCCCACCTTTTCTTGACTAAATGCAGATCAGCAGGATGTACGATATCTTCAAAGTTGAATTCGTTCACCTCTTTTTCAGTACAGTTCAGCAGTTCCAGCAGATTACGGTTGAAGTAATCGAATTTTCCGTCGGAAGAGGTCCAGACGATTTGAGGCATAGCTTCTGCAAGGTTACGGTATTCCACTTCGCTTGCTTCTGCCCTTTTTCTAGCTTCCACCAATTCTGTAACATTCATTGCCACATTCATAATGGCGTAGATGTTACCGCTGACATCACGAAGAGGCTTATATGAAAAATTGTAGTAATACGTCTGCAAAACACCATCTACCACCAAATCCACTTTATCTTCCTGCGCTACATAAGGAACACCTGTTTTAAAAATATTCTGAAGAATACCGATAAATGGCTGGCCCTTAAGTTCGGGCAGCGCTTCCTCCAGGGTTTTTCCGATAACCGATTTATCTTTACCCCAGGTCTTGATCATCTGATCGTTAGCAAAATCAATAATAAGATTTTCGCCTACGTAAATTCCTGTAGAATAATCGGAAATCTCCATAAGTTCTTTAAAACGTATTTCGCTTTCCTTCAGCTTTTTTTCCGACAGCACTTTTTCTGTAACCTCGGTGGCAACAACACTTACTCCGGTAATTATATCATTATTGAAGATTGGTGAATAAACAAAATCAAAATAGCACTCATTCAGAATGCCATTTTTTTCGATCATAGCGAGGACGCTATTACCTTTATAAGTAATTCCTGTAGTGTAAACTCCCTTTAGAATATTCGGAAATTCCTGGTCTTTAATTTCGGGCAAAGCTTGCAGAAGAGGCAGTCCTATCACACTTTGATCTTTCCCCCATAAATCCAGTATCTGGTGGTTAGCAATTTCTACAACCTGATCCTTTCCCATTAACATCGCTAAAGCTACGGGAGCCTGACTGAAAAGAGTGGTTAAAGAGTCTAAACTCACATTGTTAAGTAGAAAATTTTTCATCGCTGCGAATTTAGAGAAAAATATGGCAACCTTTTAAATAACTTCATATTATGTTAACATTATGGCCCTCTCAAATATTTTTTGGTATAATAAGCCTGCGCCTTAATATCCAAAATTGTTCCAAATTGCGCTGTTATTTAGGCGATAAATTATCTTTTATATTTCAAAATAATAATTATATTTGCAGTTCGAAAACTTTGAAATAGAAATGAATACAATTTTTACATTATTCATGATTCTGATCATGATTATTAGCGTCTTACTTATCATCATTGTAATGGCTCAAAACCCTAAAGGCGGCGGTCTTTCCGGAACATTCGGTGGAACTTCATCTGCACAGTTCGGTGTTCAGAGAACAAATGATTTTATGGAGAAAGCTACATGGATTCTTGGTGGGGCAATTGTGTTCTTAATTTTATTAAGTGTGATTTTAACAGCGAAACCATCTTCAACAATGCAGCAGGCTCCTGCCAAAAAAGAAGCTCCAGCGCCTGGTACAAATAACACGACTACAATGCCTGTTCCGGCTCCTGCAGGAAATTAAAAACAGGTTTTTCAAATATTAGAAAGCGGTTTAGAGTTTATCTGAACCGCTTTTTCTTTTGTTGAGTTGTTGTGTCTTTATTTAAAATTCTCCTTAATTCTCCAATATTCATCCTGATGCTGAATGAAAAGACAGTGAAGCCAAGAATCAAGGGACATCTTCTCAAGAACTGAGGCATCGAGTTTGCTGAATTCCGTCTGAAAGAAATCAGCATTTATTTCGATATCATTCCTGTCCAGAATCTGAATGTTTTCAGGATGATAGAAAGGATAATTCTTGATATCGTCATTTGTCGTCAATAATTTTTTCCCGGAAGCCAGAGCTTCAAAGGTCCTCATCGTGAGGCCATTTTGAAATGGTTTATTAAGATCAAGAACAGAGAATGACTCCCTATAAATTTCAGCAATTTCGGAATGTTTAAGCTTGCTGAAACTGAGTCTTTTCATATCAAAATGCTGTAAGTTTTTATCGAATATTTTTTTTAATACAAAAGCCAGTTTACCTGGCGCGTAATAATAAAAAAAAGATTTAAAGCCGCGTTCAGAGCAAAAATCACGTACTTTTTCCCCTATTAAATAGCGGTCGGTATGCGCCGTTCCGATAAAAACCACATTGAATTTCGATGGAGAAACTTTCTGAGAAAGCTTATAGTCTTCCAGAAAAAAAAGGGGCCGGAAGTGCAGGTGATATTTTTTTGCATCCGAAGGTTCAAAAGTGAAGTTACTGTCAAAAAAAGGATAGAGCTTTAAAAACTTAGGATACTCTGCGGTGGCGTCGTATGAATAGAATATTTTTTTTGTACTTGGATTAGCTGACGCAAATTTTTCTAAAAAAGAGGGAGGTATAGATTCTCCTTTGATTAAAAGAAAATAATCATAATTTTTTCCCTCCAGCTTTTGCCAAAGCTTTTCATAATACCGCAGTATCTTGTTTCGGTACAATTTACTTTTCACGCGGATCATTCCTTTCGTAATGATCGTATCTGATGGTCTTTCGTTATAAAAATCTACCTCTGCTCCCAGTTCGCGCAGCCTGGCAACAATGGCCTTTTCGTAACCGAAAAAGTACGGGGAAATAAAAAGTATTTTCTTCCGGGCAAAATTCATGATTTTAGAAATCCTTTACTCCTCAATTCATCAAGAGAATTTTGGAAATTATTCTCGTGAAGAGGCTGTGTTAAAACCCATTTTGCAAACTCGTCAATACCTTTCTCAAAACTTACTCCAGGCTGAAAATTTAAGAGTGCTTTCATCTTTGAAAGATCCGCAAAATTGTGTCGTATATCACCTATTCTGAACTCACCGGAAATTTTAATATTCGTTTCACGCCCGTAGAGATTCGCAAGATATTCTGCCACAGTAAGTACAGAAGTTGGAATTCCGGTACCCACATTAATTATTTCGTCATTCGCAAGATCAGTTTTTAAGCTTCTAGCCGTTGCCTCTACCGTATCTTTGATATTGATGAAATCACGGCTTGGCAAACCATCCTCGAAAATATTAATATCCTGACCATTCAAAATCTGTGTAGAAAAGATAGATAAAATTCCGGTATACGGGTTAAGCAATGACTGACCGACTCCGTAAACGTTCTGATAACGCAGAATCACGAAAGGAAGATTAATCGAGGAGCAAACCAGTTTTACCATTTCTTCCTGCTGAAGCTTGGTAAGTCCGTAATAAGAGGTCGGATGAAGTTTTGATGACTCATCAGTAGCCACTGGCTTCAATAAATTTCCTTCGACATCGGTCATTTCGTAGTTTCCCTGTTGCATTGCAACGGAATTGCGGTTCTCCGGATAGGCAAAAACTCCGTTATCATCCACATATTTACCTTCTCCATAAACGGCTCGTGAAGAAGCAAGTATAAACTTCTTTATCGTATTAGGAATATTAACCAAAACATCAAGAATCAGCGCCGTACCGGACACATTTACCCGGTTATAATTTTCGATCTGGTACATCGACTGCCCGGTGCCGGTTTCGGCTGCGAGATGAATGACTGCATCCTGACCCACGAGGGCATTTTCTACATCTTGGCGCTTAGTTACATCACCTTTAATGAAAATTACTTTTCCCGCGATGCTTTTATACAGAGGCGAATCATGTTCCGGGTTATTTCCTTGAATTTGAGGTGAAAGATTATCGAGCACTGTAACCGTATGACCTTCTTCTAAAAGCCTTAACGCCAGCCGGCTTCCAATAAAACCTGCACCGCCGGTAATGAGTATGTTTTTATATTGTATATGCATCTTCTAATCTTAAAAGCCAATGTATTATCGTCCTTGCACTGAAAGGTATTTGTTACGCATAACTCTTATTGCAAATTTAATTCTGAAAAATATTAAATATAAAAAATACTCCCCTCTCGTTATGCGGCCCTTACTCCACATCTCTATTAAATTTTTCTGTAATCCTTTTTCCATTTCTGCCAGGTTGGCGGAAAGTCCGGAAACCCCAAAAGTTCTTTTACCGCCGCCTGCAATGACTAATTCTTCGTCTAATATAAACATTGTATTTTTCACCGAAATATTCAACCAGTAATTAATGTCTTCCGCATACCTCTGATTTGGATCAAAAAAGCCTGTATTCTCAAGAATTTTCCTTTTAAAAATAACGGTGGAAGGTTGTGCTTCATTCCGAAGCATAATTTTTCTGAAAGTAATTCCTGCTAAAGCATTCTTTCCTACTACATAAGGAAGCTGTATCTTTTGATTCTTTCTTCTGCAGGAAATAAAATCAATGTTTTTATTTTTACTGAGTAAATACGGCATCTGCCTTTCCGTTTTTTCCGGCAGCCACTCGTCATCGGAGTCCAGCAGTGCAATAAATTCTCCTGTGGCTATTTCCATAGCGGCATTTCTTGCTTTTGAAACACCACTATTATCTTGATTCAGCAGGATAATGTTCATCTGGGGGTGTAACTTCCGGTACTTTTCCACAACACTTCTACTACCATCAGTTGAGCCGTCATTTACTACTATTATTTCAAATAAGTATTCACTTCCTTTCTGTACACGTACTGAATCCAGTGCTTTCATCACCGTATTTTCAGCATTGTACATTGGAATGATTACAGAAATTTTTTGCTTTGCTTTCATTTAAGAGTACCATCTTTAGTAGTCAGTAAACCCGAAGCCAAACTTATAACAATAAACGGAATTGCCATATTGAAATGACTGATATCGAAATAAGAACCAATGTACGTATTGTAGAGGCCATTCTTAATACCTGCAAGCAAGAAGCTAATTAATACACTTCCAAATAAAAGAAGACCGCTCAGCAACATAACACTTACAAAATCCCTAACTCTAAAAGAAAAGAATACAGCTGCAGCGATAACAAAAACGCTTAAAAAAACAGGCTGTTTACTTTGGAGCTGCAGGGGGTTATGTTCCATGACCACCTGGAAGTCCGGAGCTAACTTCGTGAAAGCGATAATGATAGTTGCTAGAGTTATTATGAAAACCGAAGCGAAAAAAATTTTATTCTTCAGGTTAAGCGCAATCCACTTTTTAACTAAAATAATCGCTAATGGTATGATTACGGGAATTCTTGTCAGAACCAGAAGTGCACTGCAAACCGCTACCACAGGTAATTTCAGATTGGAAGTTTTTATAAAGCTGTTCCAGATTAACAATACAAAACCTGCTGCGATAATGAAGTTAGACAGAAGATCACTTTTCACATAGAGTTCGTACAGGTAACCTGGGGATATTATTAATAGTAAAAGGGCAAAGATTCGCGCTTTATAGGTAGAAAAATAGCGGAATACGATAAAACTGAACAGAAGAAAACAAAAATTCTGAAGATATACTGCACTGCCAAAGAGCAGATAAAACGGCAATCCCAATAAGATCAGCACTGGAAGATTTGATGACTCATTGCCAAGGCGATTCACCTGATTATATGGATATTCACCGTTCAGAACCGCTTTAATACCCATGTCCAGAGCATCTAACCGATCCACCTTCAGAGATTCTAATTTTACATAATGGTTTAAGATCAAAGTGAAAATAAAAAAAACAGCTACCATAGCCCAGAAAAAATATTTCAGAGAAACTTCACGAAGTTTAATCCTGTTCGCACAAACAGACGCCAAAAGAATGATGCCCGAGTATATCCCGAATAACACAGCATTTCCTGCCAAACCAAAAGTCCCGTACTTTATAATAAACAGACCGTTTATTACCAGATAGATAATTAAAGGGAGTATAACAAAAGATTTACGCAGAAACTGGCTTTTTATCATGGTAACAGTTTAATCTTTCTCGTTATAAGGCAGCCTGTTCTGTATTGACCTTCCCAAAGAAATTTCATCGGCATACTCCAGTTCATCGCCCACGGAAATTCCGCGCGCAATTGTTGAGAAATTTACTTCAAAATTCTTGAATTTTTTATAGATATAATATGCTGTTGTATCGCCTTCCATCGTAGCGCTTAGGGCAAAAATTAGTTCTTTTGCAACGCCGTTTTGCAGTTTCCTTTCTATGGAGGAAATATTAAGCTGATTCGGTCCGATTCCTTCCATGGGTGAAATTTTACCGCCTAAAACAAGATATTTCCCGCGGTACTTTCCTGTATTCTCAATCGCCATAACGTCCCGCACATCTTCCACAACGCAGATAAGCTCATCATTCCGCTTCGGGTTAGCGCAGATCTCACAAATTTCAGAATCCGAAAAATTATGACATTCTTTGCAGTATTTAATGTCTGTAACGAGTTTTTTAAGAGAATCTCCTAATGCGATTGCTTGACTTTCCGGTTGCTTCAGAAGATGCAAAGCCAGCCGCAACGCTGATTTTTTACCAATCCCCGGCAGCCCGGAAATCTCTTCTACGGCTTTCGCCAAAACTTTACTCGGATAGTTCATTCCACAAAAATAAAATTTTATCCCTCAGGATGCAAGTTTCAACCCTTTTATTATCTTTGGAAAAATTACAGTTCATGGTCCTGAAAAACTTAAATTATCCTCTGGATTTTAAATTCAAAATCACCACGCTTTCCAGCGATTTTAATATTACCGACAGAAACGGAAATTATGTTGCCTACGTGCGCCAGAAAATGTTTAAACTGAAAGAGGATGTAATCGTTTTTAATGACGAAACTAAATCTCAGGAACTTTTTAGGATTAAAGCTAACCAATGGATTGATTTCAATGCATCCTACGCCATTACCGATCTGCAGTCGGGCAAAATCTTCGGAAATCTCTCCCGTCGAGGAATGCGATCGCTCTGGAAATCACAGTACGATATTGCAGACAAAACAAGCGCGACAAAGTATCAAATTAATGAAGACAATGGTTGGATTAAAGTACTGGACGGGATCATTGGCGAAATTCCCGTGGTTGGAATGCTGACAGGTTATTTCCTGAATCCTTCTTACACGGTAAAAGATAACGCCGGAAAAGAATATTTTAAACTTAAAAAAATGCCTTCACTCTTTGGAAGAAAATTTCAGCTCGACCGGATTATTGATATTAATGACGAAGATGAATCTCTTGTAGTGCTGAGCTTTTTGATGATGGTTTTATTGGAAAGAGAACGCGGCTAAACATTTTTAATTTCTATGATAAAACACACTTTATTTTTCGCCCTGGTCTTTTTATTCATCCAGTCTTGCCAAAAAGAAACAGCAAATCCAGAAGAAAACATCGTGAATGATTCGGTTAATCATCAGGAAAAATTATCTGATTCGGTTTCTGCAAAAACAGCATCCGGATTAGAAAAGTTTCCAATGCCTGCGGAAGTTGAAGGTTGCTCTTGCTATTTCGCCAAAAACAAAGAAGATTACGAAAACGAGAAATATATTTATGTTGACGATTATGGAAAAAATGCTTTCATTAAAGCAGCAGGGGAAATGATCAAAATCCCCATGAAAGATGGCGATTTTGAACCTGATAACTTTAGGAAGAACATAGAAAACAGTGATTACAAAGTTACTCTGACCGCAAAAAAAATAAATGAAATGGATGAAACTTTAATGTTCCAGGGTGAAATGGCCGTAGAAAATAAAAAAACCGGCGACCAATATTTCACACCAATTTATGGCGAGTGCGGCTGCTAGACCAACTTAAATTTAAGATTCGCGCTTCCGAAAATTCCGGGAGCGTTTTTTTATTCTTAAATTTGATCAAAATTATACTTTTATGGCACTTTCACAATTAGAACCTCAACTGATCTGGAAAAATTTTTCAGCATTAAATGCTGTGCCCAGACCTTCGAAAAAAGAGGAAAAAGTAATAGAATTCATTAAAAACTTTGGAGAAAATCTCGGCCTAGAGACTACAGTTGACGAAGTGGGCAATGTTATCATTAACAAACCTGCAACTGCGGGCATGGAGAACCGTAAATCTGTTGTTCTTCAATCGCATCTTGATATGGTTCACCAGAAAAATAACGATGTAAATTTCGATTTCGAAACGCAGGGAATCCAGATGGAAATTGACGGCGATTGGGTAAAAGCAAAAGGTACAACACTTGGTGCCGACAATGGCTTGGGCGTAGCTGCGATTTTGAGTATTCTCGAAAGCAATGACATTCCCCATCCTTCGCTGGAAGCACTATTCACCATCGACGAAGAAACAGGGATGACCGGCGCGATGGGCCTGAAACCTGGACAGTTGAACGGTGAAATCCTTTTAAATCTTGACACGGAAGAAGACGACGAAATTGATATCGGATGCGCAGGCGGAATTGATGTAACAGCAAGCCAGACCTACGGTTTGGAGAACGCCAGAGGACAGATTGTAAAAATTGAAGTGAAGGGTCTTCAGGGTGGCCATTCCGGAATGGATATTATTAAAGGTTTCGGGAACTCAAATGTTATATTGGGCAGACTTCTTTATACTGGACTTTATAACCAAAACATCCAGCTGATTTCCATCGACGGCGGCGGTTTGAGAAATGCAATTCCACGGGAAGCTAACGCGGTTTTATCGGTTCGACATTCTGTGGAATTTATTGATCAGGTTACCGCTTTGAAAAATGAGATTCTGGAAGAGTTCGCTAACGTAGAAAAAGACCTGCACATCAATATAGAAACTTTCTCCAGTGCCGATAAAGCACTTTCTGAAGAAGATTCCAAGAAAATTATTTTAGCTCTAAAATCTGTGCACAATGGCGTTTACAGAATGAGTCCAGATGTTGAAGATTTGGTTGAATCTTCTAACAATATTGCTCGTGTAGAACTGAAGGAGGGTGAACTGAAGATCTTAAATCTCTCCCGCTCTTCTGTAGAATCTACAAAATATGCGGTTGCAGAACAGTTGAAATCGGTTTTCGAACTGGCTGGAATGAAGGTTGACTTTAGCGGTTCCTATCCCGGCTGGAAACCGAAACCCGGTTCCGAAATAGTGAAGCTCATGGAAAAAATCTACGAAAAAGATTTCGGTTCCAAACCTCAGGTGGTTGCCTGCCATGCGGGATTGGAATGCGGGATTATCGGCGCGAATTATCCCGAAATGGAAATGGTGAGTTTCGGTCCGACCATTCGCGGTGCACATTCGCCGGATGAAAGAGCAAATATCCCCTCGGCACAGAAATTCTGGAAGTTTTTAAAAGAAATCCTTGCAGAAATTCCGAAAAAATAAATTGAATCTGAATATCCAAAATGCGAAAGTGTTTTGGATATTTTTTTTAGAAAATTCTAAATTCAGATTTTGCTAACTTTAATTCAAAATTAAATTGATGGCTTCCTTAAAATTCTCCTCCGAAGAAATGCTCTCCATTCTAAAAACACGTTTTCTTAAAAACATGCACCGTCACGCGGATCTGGACTGGCAGAAAATCCAGCAGAAACTCGAAACGAATCCAAAAAAACTGTCAGTCCTGCAGAAAATGGAAGAAACTGGTGGTGAACCTGATGTGGTAGCTTTTGATGAGAAGTCCGGCGAGTACATATTTTTCGACTGTGCTGCGGAAAGTCCGAAAGAACGAAGAAGTTTCTGCTACGACCCTGACGCGCTGGAAAAAAGGAAGGAAAACAAACCTAAAAACAACGCAATCGACGCAGCTGCTGAAATTGGAATCGAACTGCTGACTGAAGAAGATTACCGTTATTTACAGACTTTAGGCAGCTTCGACACCAAAACTTCAAGCTGGCTGAAGACACCCGATAATATCCGTAAACTTGGCGGCGCGATTTTCGGTGATTTGCGTTACGGAACCGTCTTCATTTATCACAACGGCGCAGAATCTTATTATGCAGCACGCGGATTCCGGGGAATTTTAAAAGTTTAGGTAGAACAAGGTCTTAAAATTTCTCGCACATCCTGCTGGTTCAGCAGATCAATACTGAAAAAGATTTGCGTTATCTGCGTAAATCTGGGAGCTAGACAAATCAGTAATCCCTCTAAAACAGACCAACAAAAAATCCCGGAAAACATTCCGGGATTTATATTTCTGTTTTATAAAAACGTTATGGATACGGCGCGATCGCCACTTCCAAACCGTCGATTTCATCCGTAATATGAATCTGGCAGCCCAGCCTGGAATTATCCTGCACATGAAACGCTTCCGAAAGCATGGCATCTTCCTCATCTCCCATTTCTACCAGTTTTTCTGAACCTTCCAACACATAAACCTGGCAAGATGCACACATCGCCATTCCGCCGCAAACACCAATGGTTCCTTCTTCTGCAAGTTCGTAAGAACGGATCACTTCCATCAGGTTCATCGACATATCCGTTGGTGCAACCACTTCATGAGTTTTGCCGTTTCGGTCGGTAATTTTCAAATTGATATCCTGCATGATTTCTTAATCGATTTTTTTAACAACAGCTTTTTCGGCTTCTTTACGGCTTCCGTCGAAACCGTCCACTCCACTTACCGTTGTATATTTCAGGACATATTTTTTGCCCGGATTCAGCATGTTATAAACACTCTGGCACATCAAAGTAGCTTCGTGAAAACCACATAAAATAAGTTTCAGTTTCCCCGGATATGTATTGATGTCCCCGATCGCGTAAACTCCGGGAATATTGGTCTGATAATCCAATGCGTTATTTACAACAATTGCATTTTTTTCAATATTTAATCCCCAGTTACCCAAATCTCCCAGTTTCGGTGTTAGGCCGAAAAGTGGAATGAAATAATCTGTTTCGATATCAAAAACTTCCCCATCCTTTTCTACGGTAATGGCAGAAACTTTACCTTCTCCTTTAATTCCTGTAACTTCTGCTGGCGTCACCAAATGAATTTTACCCTGGTCTTTCAGCGCCTGCACTTTTTCAACAGAATCCAACGCACCGCGGAACTCGTTTCTTCGGTGGATTAAAGTTACTTCACTTGCGATATTGGCAAGAAAAATACTCCAGTCCAGGGCAGAATCGCCCCCGCCGGCAATCACTACTTTTTTACTGCGGAAATGCTCAGGCTCTTTAATGAAATATTCAACACCTTTTTCTTCGTAATCGGCAATATTGTCGATCACAGGTTTCCTCGGTTCAAAAGTTCCCAATCCACCTGCAATCGCTACTGCTTTCGCGCGGTGAACAGTTCCTTTATTTGTAATGACTTCAAAAGTTCCGTCTTCCAGTTTGGTTAAAGTCTGCGCCGTTTCTCCTAAAGTGAATCCGGGCTGGAACTGCTTGATCTGCTCCATCAGATTATCTACAAGATCCCCTGCATTAATAGAAGGAAATCCGGGAATATCGAAAATAGGTTTCTTTGGATAAAGCTCGGTTAACTGACCGCCCGGTTGGGGCAACGCGTCTATTAAATGACATTTCATTTTAAGTAAACCTGCTTCAAAAACTGCGAAAAGCCCTGTAGGTCCCGCTCCTATAATCAATATATCGCTTGTAATCATTGATGATTGTTTAAAAAATTTAATTTGCCAAATTTAAGAAAAATAAAAGAAGGGCGCCTTGCATAATACTGAGAAATATCACTTTAAATGCCTTTGAAATCAATGTTCTATATTTGTGGCAAATTTTTTGCAAAACCATGTCTATGAAAAAGATTTTAAGTGTTATTACCCTCTTATTTTTTGCATTGGGTTTCTCCCAAAAACTCGATAATATTCAGCCTGGTGAGGCATTAAATTACCGGATTCATTATGGTTTGCTGAATGCCGGAACAGCAACCTTAACCACCGTAAAGACTAATTATAAAGGTCAGCCTCATTACTATGTTAAAGGTTACGGAAGAACCACTGGTGCGGTGCGGGCTTTCTTCAAAGTTGAAGATAATTACGAAAGTTATATTAATTATAACACCGGATTACCCAGTTTTTATGTTCGTAATGTTCAGGAAGGTGGCTACACACAACATCTTGAAGCCACATTTAATCAGAACAACGGCACAGTATCCCTTAAAGATAAAGAGAAAAACACCACCAGAAGCCTAAAATCTGTGAAGGGTGTTCAGGATATGTTATCCGCTTTCTATCATTTGAGAAGTCTGGATTCCACGGATCTGCGAGTTGGCAGTGTAAAAAAAATAAATGTGTGGATTGATGATGAAATGTTCCCTTTTCAGATAAAAGTTGTGGGCACAGAAAACATCAAAACAAAATTCGGCACCATCAATACACTGAAGATTGTTCCTCAGGTAATGAGCGGCCGCGTTTTTAAAGACAAGGAAGGCGTTACGCTTTGGGTGAGTAATGACAGAAATTATGTTCCGATCGCCATTAAAGCAGATTTGGTGGTAGGTTCACTGAAAGCAAGTATTGATTCATTTAAAAATGTGAAATATCCTTTAAACTTTAGGAAATAGAATCTAAAAATAATAGTAAACCGGCCAACGCCGGTTTTTTTTATTTACGCGTGTAACAAAAGTTCCTGTTATGGTGTCTTATTCATAACAAACTAACACCGCCATGAAAACCCCGATTATAAGTGCACTCTGCATTCTTTGTTTCAATCATCTTTTTTCACAGAATATTGGGGCCGACAGTATCTCAAGAAAAAAAATTACTGCAATTTCCGTTACCCAATCACCAAAAATCGATGGGATTCTGGACGAAGAAATTTGGAAAAACGCCCCTTCAGCTGGCAACTTTATCGAGCGCCGCCCCAATAATGGCAAACCCGCCGATGAATCCTTCCGGTCCGAAGTAAAAATACTTTATGATGATACCGGAATTTATTTCGGAGCCATACTTTTTGATACTGAACCCGGGAAAATCGCCAAAGAACTCACCGAAAGAGACAATATTGAAAATGATGATATTTTTGGCGTTACTTTAAACGGTTATAATGACCACCAGCAAAGTCTGGAGTTCCTGATAACCCCTGCCGGAGTGCAGGCTGATGCGAAACTTACCACTGATTTAGGCGAAGATTTCAGCTGGAATGCCGTATGGTTTTCAGCAGTACAAATCACTGAAAACGGTTGGGTTGTAGAAATGAAGATTCCATATTCCGAACTGAGGTTCCCGAAAAAACAGGTACAGGAATGGGGAATCAATATTTTAAGATTGGTTAACCGCACAAGCACAACATACGACTGGAATTTTGTTGACAATAAAAAAGGAAGTTATATGCTATACGACGGGCTTTTAGAGGGTATCGAAAACATTAATCCGCCCACAAGACTCTCCTTTCTCCCCTATTTTTCGACCTATTTAAACCATTTCCAGGGAAAAACAACAACCAATTTAAATGGCGGGATGGATTTAAAATACGGGATCAATGATGCTTTTACTCTTGATTTAACACTTATTCCCGATTTTGGACAGACTTCTTTTGATAAATCTGTCCTAAATCTTTCACCTTTCGAAGTTCAGTTTCAGGAGCAGCGCCCGTTTTTTACAGAAGGAACAGAACTTTTCAGCAAAGGAAACCTTTTTTACTCAAGACGGATCGGGGGAAATCCTTCGGTCTCGCCGATTTTAAATGACGGTGAA
Organism: Flavobacteriia bacterium; assembly: GCA_015999765.1. Lineage (GTDB taxonomy): Bacteria > Bacteroidota > Bacteroidia > Flavobacteriales > Weeksellaceae > Kaistella. Next base: position 105,586 of record JAECQR010000007.1, on the reverse strand, counting down.
ATATTTGTTGAAAATCCTGATAAAGTAAAATTATTTAATGCGGTAAAAATTTCCGGAAGAACAAATAAAGGGCTGGGAATCGGTTTCTTCAATGCCGTTACCGAGAAAATGACTGCAGAGATTCGAAACATCAACACCGGAGCAACACGCACAGAAGTAACTGAACCTTGGGCCAATTACAATGTTTTTGTTCTGGACCAGCGTTTTCAGGGAAACTCTTCGGTTTCACTCGTTAATTCAAACGTAACTAGAGACGGCAGTTTTCGGGATGCTAATGTAACGGCGCTACTATTCGACATCAGAAATAAGAAAAACACCTATAGATATTTTGGTGGTACAAAAGCAAGCTTCGTAATGAACGGAGAAACAAAATACGGCAACGAATCTTCTGCCGGGTTTAATAAAGTTTCCGGCGTACACCGTTTTGGTGCCAATTATTTTATGAGAACCAAAGATTACGATATTGGGGATTTAGGATATTACGACAGAACCAACTTCCACAGCATTAACACCAATTATTCTTACCGTTATCTGCAGCCGAAAGGTGGTTTAAACGCTTTGAATTATAATTTAAATGTTTCTCATAACAGAAGACTTGATGAGGATTTGTTTACGCAGTTTGTCATTCATAACAGTATTGAAATGCAGACCAAGAAATTTTTCAATTTTGGCGGCGGCCTGATGATCTGGCCATTGGGTGAAAACGACATCTACGAACCCAGAACTGCCGGAAGACATCTGGAAGTTCCCGCTATGATTAACCCATGGATTTTCATCAACACCGATAACCGAAAGAAATTCCGGATCAATACCTATATCGACTATTATGCTTTCGACGAAAAAGGCCGTTACCAGCTGATTTATCAGCTGAACCCGAGTTATAAATTCTCGGACAAGCTACGCCTCTACTACGATGCAAACTTCAATTACCAAAATCACGACCGGGGATTTGTAGGTAAAGATGCTGCTGACATTTTTATGGGGACCCGAAACCGATTCACTGTAGAAAATGGCATTTCGTCCCAATACACTTTCAACAACAAAATGGCGCTCAATCTTTCTTTCCGTCATTATTTTTCTCAGGTTACTTATAAAGGTTTCTCGACTTTGAATGCAGACGGAAGTGTAACCGACACCAGTCTTTTCACAGAAAACCGCGACGGAACATTCAATTCATGGAATGTTGACTTACGATATTCCTGGTGGTTTGCTCCCGGAAGTCAGCTCACCTTGCTATACAGAAATGCTGTAGGAAGTTATTTGGAAGAATCGGGAATCGGTATTAAAGAAAACTTCAACCGATTATTTAATGAGCCAATGGTTGATAATATTTCTCTGAAACTGACCTATTACATCGACTACAATCAGGCAAAAAACTGGTTAAAGAAAAAAGGATAACCAATAAAAAAACCATTTCAGTTTTGAAATGGTCTTTTTTTATTTTAATTTTTACAGTGATTTAAACTGTTCGAGCATTCTTTTATCGTTTTCGAAGAACATTCGGATGTCGCTCATTTGGTAAAGCAACATTACAATTCTCTCAATTCCCATTCCGAAAGCATAACCGGAATATTTATCAGCATCGATGTTTACGTTCTGCAAAACCGCAGGGTCCACCATTCCGCAGCCCATAATTTCGAGCCAGCCGGTTCCTTTGGTAATTCTGTAATCGGTTTCTGAATTCAATCCCCAATACACATCTACTTCTGCACTTGGCTCTGTAAAAGGAAAATAAGAGGGTCTGAGTCTGATTTTTGATTTCCCGAAAAGTTCTGTCGTGAAAAACTGAATGGTCTGCTTCAGATCCGCAAAACTTACATTTTCATCGATATAAAGACCTTCAATCTGATGGAAAATACAGTGAGAACGCGATGAGATTGCTTCGTTTCTGAAAACCCTTCCCGGTGAGAGAATCCTCATCGGTGGCTGATTTTCTTCCATATATCGGATCTGTACCGAAGAGGTGTGCGTTCTTAAAAGAAGATCCGGATTGGTTTCAATGAAAAAAGTATCCTGCATATCTCTCGCCGGGTGATATTCGGGCAGATTCAATGCCGTAAAGTTATGCCAGTCGTCTTCAATTTCCGGTCCGTCCGCCACAGCAAAACCAATGGATTTAAAGATTTCAATGATTTTGTTTTTTACCAGATTAATCGGATGCCGTGTTCCCAGTTCCGAAGAAAATCCGGGTCTCGTTAAATCTTCTTTTTCGAGGATAAGGTTAGAAGAAGTTGTGTTTTTTAAGTCTTCGAGTTTGGTTTCGACAGCCTGCTTGAGGGTATTGATCTTCTGCCCGAATTCTTTTTTCTGCTCATTCGGAACATCCTTGAATTTGGAGAAAATATCGTTCAGAATTCCTTTTTTTCCGCTGAATTTGATTCGGAACTGCTCAATTTCATCTTTATTTGCTGAGCTGAAATTACTTACCTCAACCAATAATTCATCAATCTTTTCTAACATCTCTAATATTTATTGAACTGCAAAAATACAATTTTTAACTGAAAATTTCGGCGGTAATTTCAGTCTTAAATTTTTTAAGCCGCAAGTTTTGGGGTGTTTTCTTGCTAGGAATGTAGAAAATCCAGGAACTTTTCGATGGCCTTTTTCCGGTGACTGATCTGGTTTTTTTCATCCGCTTTCATCTCGGCAAAGGTGATTTCATGGTTTTCCGGAACAAAAATGGGATCATAACCGAAGCCTTTTTCCCCACGGATTTCGTGAATTAAATTGCCGTAAACCCGGCCTTCAAAATAGTTTTCCCCGGTTTCATCAACCAAACACATTACGGTTACAAAATAGGCTTTGCGGTTTTCCTTCTCTTTCATCTCTTCTAAAACTTTCGCCATATTTTTCGCGAAATCGTGGTTACCTGCATAACGAGCCGAATAAATTCCCGGTCTTCCGTCAAGACTTTCTACCACCAAACCGGAATCATCACCAAGACTTGGTTTTCCGGTTCTTTCGAAACAGTATTTTGCTTTAATGAGTGCGTTTGCATGAAAGCTGTTCCCGTCTTCCACAATTTCATCGTGAATATTGTAATCCGTTAAGGATGTTACTTTAAAATCACCGCCCAAAATCTGCTGAATTTCTTCTTTCTTATGTTGATTGTGGGTCGCAATGAGGATTTCTTTGGCCATAATATTTTTATAGTAATAAATTATTTTTCAGAGTAATGAACGCGGTATTTCCGTGTAAAAAGATAGTAGAATACGGCAAAAAGTATAATTCCGATCGCCAGAACAATCCATTCTGAAATGCGGAAAACATCAGCGAAACTTTCGGAATCACCGTAAAAAATTAAAATCGAGGAAGACAGATTATTAAACGCATGGAGCAAAATAGGAAGAAGCAGAGATTTTGTCTTGTGATATACAAATCCTAACACGCAGCCGAGCAAAACCGCTCCCACAAACTGCCACGGGTTACCGTGAACCAACCCGAAAACCACTGATGCAATAATGATAGCAGTTATAGGGTTCATTCCATTGTTGATTAATCCTTTCTGAATAATACCACGAAAAACAATCTCCTCGAAAATGGGTGCCATAATTACGGCCAGAACGATCATCGTGGCTTTATCTTTAGTCATTTGTTCCATCAGGCGTGAGAAAAACTCATAATATTTCCCGAAAAAAGGACCGGTAATGGGAATTTGGGCAGTAATAAATTCAGCAATAAGCATCATCCCGAGCATCATTGGAAAAATCAGAAGATACGTTCCGACATTTGTAGGAGAAAAATTGAAGTTCAGTTTCCTGCCGGTCTGCGGTCTTGCTATAAAATAGTCGAAAGCGAAAATAGCACCCAGAAATCCCGCAGCATTAGTAAGCATCAAATAGAAATCTTTATACTGCAGATTTTCATTGAAGACAAACATCGAAAAAATATTGATTACAGAAACTGCTGCTGTGCCTACAATCATTCCGCCGATAAGCGCGAATGCACCTTTCCAGTCGAAAATAAATTTTTTCCGCGAGGAATTTTCTGCCATGAATTTTAATTTCAACAAAGATAATTAAAAAGATAAAAAAGGAGATTTCAGGCAGCTAAAACTGGGTTTTCATTTTCCATAAAAAAACACGATTTTTGCAAACTCAAATATCATTATGTCTGAACTCATTAAAGAAATAGAAAGAAGAAAAACTTTCGGAATTATCTCTCACCCCGATGCCGGAAAGACCACGCTTACAGAAAAACTGCTGCTTTTCGGTGGCGCAATTCAGGAAGCAGGCGCAGTAAAATCGAACAAAATTAAAAAAGGAGCCACCTCCGATTTTATGGAAATCGAGAGACAGAGAGGAATTTCTGTCGCAACGTCGGTTTTAGCTTTTGAATACCGAAATCATAAAATCAATATTCTCGATACACCGGGTCACAAGGATTTTGCGGAAGATACTTACCGTACTTTAACTGCTGTTGACTCCGTAATCGTTGTTATTGACGTAGCAAAAGGGGTTGAGGAACAGACTGAAAAACTGGTAAAGGTTTGCCGAATGCGGAATATTCCCATGTTGGTTTTCATCAATAAATTAGACCGTGAAGGGAAAGATGCTTTCGATCTTTTGGATGAAGTGGAGCAGAAACTTGGATTAACCGTTTGTCCATTATCATTGCCAATCGGTATGGGAAGCGATTTTCAGGGGATTTATAATATTTGGGAAAATAACATACAACTGTTTTTGGAAGAGAAAAAACAGAAAGTAGGTGAAGCGATAAAATTCGATGATATTAACGACACTAAAATCGACGATGTTATCGGGGAAAAATCCGCCGCAACTTTAAGAGAAGAACTCGAATTGGTTCAGTCGGTTTATCCAGAATTCAACCGCGAAGATTATATGAATGGTGATTTGCAGCCGGTTTTCTTTGGTTCTGCATTAAATAATTTCGGAGTCCGCGAACTCCTCGATGCTTTTATCGAGATCGCTCCCAAACCTCAGCCGAAAGAAAGTGAAACAAGAATTGTAAAACCTGAGGAAAAAGATTTTACCGGTTTTGTGTTCAAAATCCATGCGAACATGGACCCGAAACACCGCGACAGACTGGCTTTCGTAAAAATAGTTTCCGGAACTTTCAAAAGAAATGAAAATTATCTGTTGGTAAGAGATAATAAGAAGATGAAATTTTCTTCACCAAATGCCTTCTTTGCTGATAAAAAAGAAGTGGTCGACGAAAGTTTCCCGGGCGACATTGTGGGACTTCACGATACCGGGAACTTCCGTATTGGAGATACTTTGACCGCTGGTGAAAAAATCAGTTTCAAAGGAATCCCGAGTTTCTCTCCGGAACATTTCCGCTATATCAACAACGATGATCCGCTGAAGGCAAAACAGCTTGCAAAGGGAATCGACCAGCTCATGGACGAAGGGGTGGCGCAGCTGTTCACTATGGATATGAACAACCGGAAAATCATCGGAACGGTTGGCGCGCTTCAGTACGAAGTCATCCAGTACCGTCTGGAGCACGAATACGGTGCAAAATGCACCTACGAGCCGCTCTCCATTCACAAAGCATGTTGGATTGAAGCTGATGAAAAATCTGAAGAATTCAAGGAATTTGCAAGACTGAAACAGCGTTTCATGGCAAAAGACAAATACGGGCAGCCGGTTTTTCTTGCCGATTCGTCATTTACAATTCATATGACTCAGGAAAAGTTCCCGAATGTGAAACTCCATTTCATCAGTGAATTCCGAAACAAACAATAAAGTGATCTCCGGTAAATCCGGAGATTTTTTTGTAAATATTTTGTAAATTGATTTGCAAAACTTTAGTTTTCAAATATTTACTAAAAAGTTCCTTTTTTAGGGAATACTATTTGATTCTACTCCACTGTTATCAATCAAAAATTAATAATGAAGAAAATATTGCTTTCACTGATTATCGCCGGTACGTTATCTTCCTGCGACAAAATCCAGCAGACCAGCGACACGGTTAAAAGAGCCGACAGTCTGTTCACCAAAGCTAACGACGGAATCAAAACTTTAGATTCAATCTCAAAAACCATCACCGACTCCGATGGCATTGCCAAAAAAGTCATCATTCCTGAAATTGAAAAACAGAAAAAATCCATCGACAGCACCATAAAATCGGGCGGCTGGCGCATCGATTCTATCAACAGACAGATTGAAAAGATCACAAAAAACGTGGGGGTAGGAACTGAAGTTGTAAAAACTTTAGATTCGGCAAACAAATCTTTACAAAAGGGGGAAAGCACAATAAAAGTCCTCACCAGAACTGCTGATAAAATTATGAAGCAAACCCAAAAGCAAAGTTCAACACCAGAAACTCCGGCCGCGGAAAACCGTGCAACTCCACAGGAACAGAACAATCCGGTGATTGTACCGCCTGTTGTAGAAAGAGATCCGCTGGTAAAAACAGCAAGGCTTGAAATTCAGGTTGATGATCTTAATGCAGCAAAAGCGCTGCTGAAAAAGAAAATCAGAGAAAACAACGCAGACTTGGTAACCGAAAATTTCAGTCAGAACGAAGGCATACAGAAAGAATATATCACAGCGAAAGTTCCGCTTCAGAACTTTGATCAGCTTCTTTCCAATCTTTCCGGTCAACTCGGCGATGTGAAATCGAAAAGCACGGAATCTGAAGGTAAAGATTATATCGCTTCCCAAATGTGTGACATTGAAATCACGTTGCTTCAGAACGAAAACATTGCCGATACTGCTTTAACCAAAGACGAAGAAGCCGAAAATAGCAACAGTTTCAGCGCTGCATTTATGAAAGGTTTCAAAGTTTTGGGCGACGCGTTTCTGCTTCTGCTCCCGTTTTGGCCTCTGTTTTTGATTGGAGGATTGGTGTGCTATTTCATCCACAGAAATAAAAAGAAAAAAGCTGAAGCAGAATTCGAAAGACAGCAAATCCTGAAGCAGCAGACTGCCGCAAATTATCCCACAGAAAATCAGACTTCTACAGAGCCTGTTCAGGAAACAAAACCGGGCGAAACGCCAGATACGGATTATTCGAAATATTTACCGAAAAATTAGGTGGTCAAACTTCAGCGTCAGAGCTAATCATAATAGCTTTCACTTGACTTAGGAAACGGAGGCGTTAAAAAATTTCCACTGCTTGACTGGCGGCAATCATAGAAATTAAACAACCAATTTCATTTCCGCCCGAGTTTTGCGAATTTTAGGAAATTATTTAAAATTTTAGCCGGAGTTTCCAGTCTTGAATTTTTGGTTCTTTTGGTTCAAGACAAAAGAACACACAATCAAATAACTATTATTCGCATAATCTGCAAGAGTAATCATCCGAATAGCTAATTAACAAAAAAGCCTTCCACATCCGGAAGGCTTTTTTTATTTCATATTCACAATACGGTCTACAACATATGTTGTGTTTCCGCGCCATGGAAGCACGCCGTGGTATTCCCTGTAATGAAGGTCAAATGTTTTACCGTTGTTGATTTCGAGCTGTTTGAAGATTTCTTCGTCCTCAATCGAAAACTCGAATTCATAACTCGTTAAACTGCCGGTTCGCGGATTGGCTCCGAATCCCTGCTGGATGAGTTTACCTTCGTAGGTTTTAAATATATTTCCCTTTTTTACAGCGTAATTAAGAATTCCGGATTTCACGCCTTCTCCGAAAACGAAATAATACCGGTAATAAATAATACCGCTTAAAAGTAAAAAAACTGCAACAAGGCTGATCCACAAATACTTCATGGCAAATCTTTAGTGATTAATTTATTTGGCAATACTGCGGGAAATTACAATCTTCTGGATTTCTGAAGTTCCTTCATAAATCTGGGTAATTTTCGCATCACGCATCATACGTTCTACGTGATATTCTTTTACGTAACCGTATCCACCGTGGATCTGTACTGCTTCAATGGTAGTATCCATTGCGACCTGCGAAGCGTATAATTTAGCCATCGCACCGATTTCAGAAATATCTTTTCCTTCATCCTTCTCTACCGCAGCTTTATAGCAAAGCATTCTGGCAGCGGTAATCTGCGTTGCCATATCGGCTAATTTAAATGCGATTGCCTGATGATTGATGATTTCGGTTCTGAAAGCTTTTCTGGTTTTTGCATATTTCAATGCAAGTTCATAAGCTCCGGAAGCAATTCCTAAAGCCTGGGATGCAATCCCAATTCTTCCTCCGTTCAGTACTGCCATCGCAAAATTAAATCCGAATCCGTCTTCTCCGATTCTGTTTTCTTTCGGAACTTTAACATCTGTAAAGAGCAAAGAATGTGTATCGCTTCCGCGGATGCCGAGTTTGTCTTCTTTTGGTCCTATTTCGAAACCTGCCCAACCTCTTTCCACGATGAAAGCGTTGATTCCTTTGTGTTTTTTCTCAGGATCAGTTTGTGCGATTACAATATAATATGTCGCGTTCCCACCGTTGGTGATCCAGTTTTTTGTTCCGTTCAGGATGTAATGGTCGCCCATATCAACGGCTGTAGTTTTCTGTGAAGTCGCATCGGAACCTGCTTCCGGCTCAGAAAGTGCAAAAGCACCGATTACTTCTCCGCTGGCAAGAGGTTTCAGATATTTCATTTTCTGTTCTTCGTTACAGAATTTTTCAAGTCCTGCGCATACCAAAGAATTGTTTACCGACATCACTACCGCTGCAGACGCATCAACTTTTGCTATTTCTTCCATGGCTAAAACGTAAGAAACACTGTCCATTCCCGCTCCACCATATTGTGGATCCACCATCATTCCCAGAAAACCGAGTTCTCCCATTTTCTTCACCTGCTCGTGTGGAAACGTCTGTGCATTGTCTCTTTCTATTACGCCAGGTAAAAGTTCTGTATTGGCAAAGTCTCTTGCAGCCTGCTGAATCATTAACTGTTCTTCAGATAAATTAAAGTCCATAAAGTATATAATTGTTTGATCGTAAATTTACGCTTTTTCTAAAAAATAAAAAATTATATTGCCTGAGGTTAAAATTATTCATTGAATAACAGTTTTATTCATTATATGTATTATAAAATCATTTGAATTTTTAAGAAAAACACATCATAAAATCTGTTTTGCTGTTTAAAATAAAATCGATATTTTTACCCAAAAGCAATACTAATTTTACCGATAACGGAATCAGATAAAAAAAATTAAACTATGACGATAAAGAGAATCTTTGATTTTGCCCACAATGCGTTGGAAAAATATTCGCAGGATGATATGTTCATTACTAAATATCACGGCGAATGGGAAAAAATATCAACCAGAGAATTTTGTGACCAGGGAAATAAAATATCCCGCGGACTTCTGAAATTAGGCATTAAACCAGGTGATAAAATCGCGCTCATCACCACGGCCACGCGCACAGAATGGGCCGTAATGGATTTGGGGATTTCCCAGATCGGAGCGGTTTCAGTGCCGGTTTACCCTACAATTTCACCGGAGGATTACGATTTTATCTTTAACAATGCTGAAGTTCAGTATTGTTTTGTGTCGGACCGCGATCTCTACGATAAGGTGATACAGATTAAGGCCAATGTTGCGACCCTCAAGGGAGTTTTCACTTTCGATCAGGTTGATGGAGCACCTAACTGGAATGAAATTTTGGATCTTGGTAATGATGATGCCACTCAGAATGAGGTGAATGATCTCAGCAACGGCATCAATTCCGAGGATTTAGCAACCATTATTTACACTTCCGGAACGACGGGACGACCAAAAGGTGTAATGCTAACTCACCACAATATCGTTTCTAATGTATTGGCTTCTGACCCTAGAATCCCGCGGGTAAATGGTTTACAGAACAGTGACATCAGAATTCTGAGTTTCCTTCCCATCTGTCATATTTTTGAGAGAATGCTTTTCTATCTTTATCAGTATAACGGCTACTCTGTTTATTTTGCAGAAAGCATCGAAAAGATGGGCGACAATATCAAGGAGGTAAAACCGCACATCATGTCGGTAGTGCCAAGATTGATCGAAAAAGTTTACGATAAAATTTATGATAAAGGAACCAGCGCAGGCGGACTGAAATCGAAAATTTTCCTTTGGGCACTTGGCATTAACAAAGCCAAGCAGAAACTCGGCAAACCTTCGGGTCTCATGGAAACTATTGCAGACAAACTTGTCTTCTCCAAATGGAGAGAAGGTTTGGGTGGCAACATCATTACGTTGGTTTCGGGCTCAGCAGCCCTTCAGCCCAGACTGAATAAAATGTTCCAGAATGCAGGTATCCCGATCCTTGAAGGTTACGGTTTAACCGAAACCTCGCCTGTAATTTCGGTGAACAGTTTTGGGAAAATCAAAGTCGGCACCGTAGGGCATGTACTTGAAAACCTGGATGTTAAAATTCAGGAAGATGGAGAAATTACCGTAAAAGGTCCTTCCGTGTTCAAAGGATATTTCAAGAATGAGGAAATGACGAAAGAAGTTTTCACAGAAGACGGTTATTTCAAAACCGGCGATATCGGACACATCGATGAAGAAGGTTACCTTCACATCACCGACCGTAAGAAAGAAATGTTCAAAACTTCAGGCGGAAAATACATCGCACCTCAGGTTATCGAAAACCAGGCAAAAGCCTCTAAGTTCATCGAGCAGATTATGGTCGTAGGCGATGGCGAAAAAATGCCTTGTGCCCTTATTCAGCCAGATTTCAATTTCGTGCAGCACTGGGCAGAACGCAAAAACATCAACATCGGGAAAACTCCGGAAGAGATGGCCAACAGCCCTGAACTGAAGGAAAGAATCAGTAAGGAAATCGACTATCTCAACACCAAACTGGGAAGCTGGGAACAAATCAAACGCTTCGAACTGACCCCGGAAATCTGGTCTATCGACTCCGGCGTTCTTACACCGACGCTCAAACTTAAACGTAAAGCAGTAAAAGAACGCTATATCAAACTCTATAACAAAATGTACGGCCACGAGGCATAAATTGATAAGCACGGTTTTTTTAAGCCGTGCTTTTTTTATCTATATTCTCAACTTTTCTTTAGACTTTTATTATTACACCAACTTCTGAAATGGGAAATATTACAATTGAAGCCTTCAGTTTAAAAAAGAAAAACAGAAATTACCGTAATAAGATAATTTCATAATATCTTTGGCAAAATCTAATGATAAACCCCAATCTTCTATAAATCATCAATGGAATCCGGAAATATTTTATTTGCCTTTGGGTTAACTCTATTTGCCGGCCTGGCAACAGGTATCGGAAGTCTGATGGCCTTCCTTTCAAAAACCTATAATCCCAAATTTTTGGCCGCCTCTCTGGGGTTTTCTGCTGGGGTAATGATTTACGTTTCTTTTGTGGAAATCCTGGTAAAAGCACAAACTTCACTCGTGGCCGAGTATGGAATTAAGTCAGGACACATTTATACCGTGGTTGCATTTTTTGTCGGCATTGCGTTGATCGCTTTGATCGATATGCTGATTCCTTCTTTCGAAAATCCGCATGAAGTAAAAAACATCGATGAAAAGAACTGGAACACCGCCAACAGCGACAAGTTATTGCGAATGGGAAAATTTGCGGCAATAGCCATTGCCATTCACAATTTTCCGGAAGGGCTGGCTACTTTCATGAGTGCCATCTCAGATCCGGCACTGGGAATCAGCATTGCTGTAGCGATTGCCATCCATAATATTCCGGAGGGTATTGCGGTCTCTGTGCCTATTTATTATGCAACTCGAAACCGTAAAAAAGCTTTCGGATACTCTTTTTTATCCGGACTGGCAGAACCTGTAGGTGCCTTGCTGGGATATTTTATTCTGAGAAGCTATTTCGGCGATAGTATGTTTGGGTTCATTTTCGCTGGTGTTGCCGGAATTATGGTATATATTTCTCTGGATGAATTACTGCCAGCCGCAGAAGAATATGGGGAACACCACATCGCAATCGGCGGACTGATTGCCGGAATGGCGGTAATGGCCACCAGTCTGTTACTCTTTATGTAAACGGATATGAGATAACCTGTTTTTAAATGTTATAGGCGAATAAAAAAAACATTATTTCACCTGGATTTAAAACCTTCATTAACTTTACAAACAGCACACAAACAGCAGTTTATGACTGTAAAATTGTGTATAAAATAGAATTTCTGCCTATTAATTCTTCCGTAACCATTATTAACACAGGTTTCCCCGAGGTTGAGCCGTAGTTCCGCCGTACTTGGGCCGTAGCAGCTTAATATCTCCTTTACAGCTTGCACGTATCACCGTTTCCCTTTAGTCAGGGTAAACTTTATCTTTCTTCGGAGCACTTTCACTCAATACGCCATGTTTCGGAACTCAGGCAGAACAGAACCCGAACGGTTTCCTAACGAGTCCCTGCTCAACTTCTTACCGGTAAGGAAATCCAGTCAATAACCCTCACTACATTTGCCGCTTCCTACCTAAACTCCTACTTTTGCAACTTTAAATTACTCATGAAAGCTGCGCTCAACCTTTTCGATTTCTCCCAGAAAGTAAATTACCGGACCGAAATCCTCGCCGGACTTACCGTCGCCATGACCATGATTCCCGAGTCGCTTTCCTTTGCCATTTTAGCCGGGTTTCCGCCATTGGTCGGACTGTACGCCGCTTTTATCATGGGATTGGTTACTGCTGTGTTCGGCGGGAGACCTGGATTGATCTCCGGAGGTGCAGGCGCTACAGTCATCGTCCTCATCGCCCTCATGAAATCCCACGGACTGGAATATGTTTTCGGTGCTATAGCACTTGCGGGAGTTTTACAGATCATCGTCGGACTCCTGAAACTCGGTAAATTCATCAGACTCGTTCCGCAGCCTGTAATGTTTGGTTTTGTGAACGGCCTTGCCATCATCATTTTTATGTCGCAGCTGGAGCAGTTTAAAATGTCTGCTAACGGGCAAACCGAATGGCTTACCGGTACACCGTTTTTGATTATGGCAGGATTGGTGGCACTCACCATCGCCATCTTGGTGCTGCTCCCGAAAGTCACAAAGAAAATCCCGGCATCACTCGTGGCGATTGCAGTGGTTTTCGCCATCGTGACGTTTTTTAATATTGATACCAAACAGGTAGAAGACATCGCCTCGGTAAGCGGAAGTCTCCCTCCTTTCCATATTCCGGATATTCCGCTGAACCTGGAAACACTACAGGTCATCCTTCCTTATGCCCTGATTATGGCAGCGGTAGGATTAACAGAAGGGCTTTTAACGCTGAATTTGGTTGATGAAATTACAGGAACAAAAGGAAATTCCAACCGCGAATGTGTTGCACAGGGCGGTGCCAATATCCTGAACGGCTTCTTCTTCGGAATGGGCGGTTGTCCCATGATTGCACAGACTTTGGTAAATCTTTCCGCCGGATCGCGGGCAAGACTTTCAGGAATTGTAGCGGCTTTGACCATCTTAGTCATCATCTTGGTAGGCGCTCCGGTGATCGGGAAATTACCGATGGCTGCGTTAACAGGCGTCATGATTATGGTCGCCATCGGTACCTTCGAATGGGCAAGTCTGAGAATTTTCAAACGCATGCCCAAGTCGGATATATTCGTGATGATTGTGGTGACCTTGATTACCGTTTTCCTCCATAATCTCGCCTTGGCAGTTTTGATCGGGGTAATTATTTCCGCACTGGTTTTTGCGTGGGATAATGCGAAAAGAATCCGTGCCCGGAAACATGTCGACGAAAACGGCGTGAAGCACTATAACATTTATGGTCCCTTATTCTTCGGTTCGGTGACGAATTTTTCAGAGAAGTTTGATGTGGCCAATGATCCTGCAGAAATCATCATCGATTTTGCGGATAGCCGTGTGGTAGACATGTCGGCCATCGAAGCACTGAATGCCCTTACTAACCGTTACCACATAGTGGGAAAAACGGTAAGGCTGCAGCATTTAAGCCCGGCTTGTATCGCTCTTCTGAAAAATGCCGAAGCCATTATAGATGTCAATATTCTGGAAGATCCTCTATATATGGTAACGGAGAAATCTTAATTATCTAACAATTGTGCATTTGGGAAGCAAATTTAATTTTGTTATAAATCCACGAAAATTGACTTAGGAAACAAAGGCGTTAAGAAATTTTCAATATTTTACGTTAAAAAATTTCCACTGTTTGAGTGGCGGCAAAAATTGAAATTAAACAATAAATCTAGTTTCCGCCCGAGTTTTGGAAATTTTAGCCGGAGCTTCCAGTCTTGAATTTTTGGTTCTTTTGCTTCAAGGCAAAAGAACTAATTATCTATTAGTTAAATTTTTTATCTAAATATACAAAGGCCGACTAGTCGAAAACATACAGGAAGAAAAGTAGATTTTTATTTCTCCCTATCCTTTAAAACCTCTTCAATTTCCTCTAACATGAATCCTTTGGCTTTAAGGAGAATTAAATAGTGATACATCAGATCAGCTGCTTCATTTTTAAAAAGCTCATCGTTATTGTCTTTGGCCTCGATCACCAATTCTACCGCTTCCTCTCCTACTTTTTGGGCGACTTTGTTAATGCCTCGTCTGTAAAGTTCATTGGTGTAAGAACCCTCAATATTTTGGTCAATTCTTTGAGAAATAGTTTCTTCCAAACGGTACAGAAACCCTTTTTTCGGTTCGGTACTGAAACACGAAACCGTCCCTTTGTGACAGGTAGGTCCGTCGGCTTGGGCGAGAATGAGTAAAGTATCCTCATCACAATCAAGCTTGATGTCTTTCACCCAAAGGAAGTTTCCGGAGGTTTCGCCTTTCGTCCAGAGCCGGTTTTTGCTTCGGCTGAAGAAAGTCACTTTCTGCTCTTCCACGGTTTTATCAAACGCTTCTTCGTTCATATACCCCAGCATCAGGATTTGCAGGCTGACCTCATCCTGAATGATCACGGGAATCAGGCCGTTGGTTTTATTAAAATCAGGTTTCATATTCTTACGGGGATATTTTGGGTTTGTAAATACTGTTTAAGGTCAGGTATCGGGATCTGCCCGAAGTGAAAAACGCTTGCTGCCAAAGCAGCTGTGACATTGGTCTGGGTAAAAACCTCAGCAAAATGTTCCATGGTTCCAGCACCTCCTGATGCAATCACCGGAATGGTAACGGCTTCAGAGACTGCTTTACTGATATCGAGGGCGAAACCGTTCTTCGTTCCGTCATTATTCATCGAAGTCAGCAAAATTTCTCCCGCACCCAGTTCGGCGCCTTTCTGCGCCCAGTCAGTAGCTTTTAAATCAGTAACAATGGTTCCGCCACTGCGGAAAACAATCCATTCATCATTAACGAATTTGGTGTCAATCGCCAATACGACACACTGGTTTCCAAAAAAACGGGCGATTTCGGTAATGAGTTCCGGACGGAGAATTGCCGCAGAATTGAGGCTGATTTTATCTGCACCGGAATCGATAATCATCTTCGCATCTTCCAGTGTATTGATCCCACCGCCCACTGTGAAAGGAATATTGATTTCCGAAGCAATGCGCGTGATGAGTTCCGTAAGCGTTTTCCTGTTTTCAAGCGTTGCGGTAATATCGAGAAATACGAGTTCGTCCGCACCTTCTTCCACATATCTTTTGGCCAGTTCCACAGGATCACCTGCATCCCTGATCTCCAGAAAGTTAATTCCTTTTACCGTTCTTCCGTTTTTAATATCTAAACACGGAATAATTCTTTTCTTCAGCATAATTCTGTTAATTCTTTGAGGTTGATAGTGCCTTCATAAATGGCTTTGCCGATAATTGCGCCTTCGCAACCCATGATTTTTAATTTCTGAACATCCTCAAGGGTCGTGATTCCTCCGCTTGCAATAAGGTTGATGTCAGTTTCATTCAGGATTTCTTCATACAGTTCAAAAGCCGGCCCTGAAAGCATTCCGTCTTTATCAATATCGGTAACAATTCCGTATTTTGCGCCTTTGGACTCATATTCTTTAATAAAAGCAACCACATCAAGATTGCTGCTTTCGAGCCAGCCGTTGGTTGCGATCTTACGGTCTTTACAGTCGGCGCCGAGGATAATTCGGTCGGAACCATACACATTCAGCCATGCCAGCATTAAAACAGGATTTTGAGCAGCAATACTTCCCACAGTAATCTGCTTTGCGCCAGAGTCGAAAGCGGTTTTAATGTCGTTTTCAGTTTTAATACCGCCTCCGAAATCGATTTGCAGACTGGTTTGCGATGCCAAAACTTCCAGCGTTCTGTAATTGACAATCTGTTTAGCTTTGGCACCGTCGAGGTCCACAACATGAAGATATTGAATGCCTGCATCTTCAAACATCTGAGCCATGTCCAAAGGACTTTCGCTGTATATTTTTTGGGTGGAGTAATCGCCTTTCGTTAATCTCACACATTTTCCACCGATGATGTCGATGGCCGGAATAATTCTCATAAGCTTAAAAAGTTTTTTAAAATCTGAATGCCTGTCGGGGCAGATTTTTCGGGGTGAAACTGGGTGGCGTAGAAGTTATCTTTCTGTAAAGCTGCGCTGAAAGGCAGAATATAATCAGTTACCGCCACGGTTTCATCACTGATTTCCGCATAATAACTGTGAACAAAATAGCAGTTTTCGTCAACCCGTACGTTTTCAAACAGCTTTCCTTTTACGGCAGTAAAATTGTTCCAACCTGTGTGAGGAACAAGATCTTCGGGCGGAAATTTCTTCACTTTGGTATTGAAAATACCTAAGGTTTGGGTGTCGCCTTCCTCGGAAAATTCACAGAGGAGCTGCATGCCGAGACAGATTCCGAGGACCGGTTGTTTAAGGGATTTAATCACCTCATCCAGCCCTTTTTCTTTCAGATAATTCATGGCCGAAGCTGCCTCGCCAACTCCCGGAAGAATTACTTTTTCTGCAGCTTTCAGTACTGCAATATCATCGGTAATTACCGTTTCGTAGCCCAGCCGCTGCACCGCATTTTCTACGGATGTGGCATTTCCTGCATTGTATTTCAGTATCGCGATCATAAAATTCCTTTGGTGCTTGGGATGTTGTAGTTTTCGGTTTTGCTCACCGCCATTTTCACTGCTTTTGCGAAAGCTTTGAAGATTGCTTCGATTTTGTGGTGTTCATTGTCGCCTTCTGCTTTGATATTCAGATTGCATCGTGCCTGATCAGTGAACGATTTAAAGAAATGGAAAAACAGTTCTGTGGGAACATCGCCGATTTTTTCTCTTTTGAATTCCGCTTCCCAAACCAGCCACGGTCTTCCGCCGAAATCCACAGCCACCTGAGCCAGACAGTCATCCATAGGAAGTAAAAAGCCGTACCGCGAAATGCCTTTTTTGTTTCCAAGTGCCTGCAAGAAAGCGTCTCCTAAAGCGATGGCGGTATCTTCCACCGTGTGGTGCTCATCAATTTCGAGATCGCCTTTTACCTGAACATTCAGATCAAGATCGCCGTGTCTGGAAATCTGCTGAAGCATGTGATCGAAAAAAGGCAAACCGGTATTGATTTCTGACACACCGCTGCCATCAAGATTCACTTCGATACTGATCGAGGTTTCAAGTGTTTCTCTTTTAACTTTACCGATTCTTGGGACCGATTTTAAGTACTGGTAAATTTCATTCCAGTCATTGGTGGCAAGCGTTGCTTCTGTATTTGGTGCTTCACTGATGAATATTGATTGCGTCCCTAAATTTTCTGCGAGTTTAATATCGGTTTGCCGGTCTCCAATCACAAATGAATTTTTCAGATCATAGTTTCCGTAAATGTATTTCTGCAGCATGCCTGTTCCAGGTTTTCTGGTAGGTTTGTTTTCATGCTCAAAAGACGGATCAATCAACACATCCGCAAAATTAACGCCCTCATTTTTTAAAGCATTGAGGATGAAATTCTGCACAGGCCAGAAGGTATTTTCAGGAAAAGAATCTGTTCCCAAACCGTCCTGATTGCTTACCATAACGAGTTCATAGTTCAGTTCTCTGGCAATTCTGGAAAGACTGCTGAAGACATTAGGAAGAAATTCTAGCTTTTCGAAACTGTCGATCTGAAAATCTTCAGGTTCGCGAATGATAGTTCCGTCGCGGTCTATAAATAAAACTTTTTTAGTCATTGTTGAATTCTTTTAAAGCATTTAGTAATTGTTGGTTTTCCCCTGAAGTTCCTACAGAGATCCGCACACAGTTTTTAATGACGGAATTCCGGTTTCTGATGATGATTTTTCTGGCGATGAGTTTTTCATAGAGTTCATCAGCATTTTCTACTTCAACAAGCAGAAAATTGGCATCGGAAGGATAGATCGTAAGAATTCCTTTAACATCGGAAAGATTTTGGATTAGCTGTTCTTTTTCGTCTAGAATATCTTTAACCTTTTGTTGATAGTCTTCTCTACTCAAAATATCCAGTGCTGTTTGCTGATTGACTGTGCTGATGTTGTAAGGCGCTTTCACGCGGTTGAAATAGGAAAGAATTTCTTGATTCATATAACCGATTCCTAAACGGATTCCCGCTAATCCCCACGCTTTGCTCAAAGTCTGAATCACGATTAAATTGGGATATTCGTTGATTTTCTGAATGAAAGACGGCTGATCGCAGAAATCAATATACGCCTCATCGATGAGTACAATTCCGTTAAAGTTTTTAAGGATAAACTCAATATCATCGGTTCTAAATAAATTTCCTGTCGGATTATTCGGCGAACAGATGAAAATCAGTTTCAGGTTTTTGTCTGAAAAGAAGGGCTGTAAAAGGTTTCTGTCGATTTGAAATTCTTCATTCAAGGGAAGTTTAATGAGTTCTACATCATTGATGTTGGCAGAAACTTCATACATTCCGTAAGTCGGAACAAAGGTCAAAGCTTTATCCTGACCCGGTTCACAGAAAATTCTGAACGCCAGATCGATGGCCTCGTCACTTCCGTTACCGATAAAAATCTGATCCGCTGAAGTGTTTTTAATCTGCGCCAACTTTTCCTTCAGCGCAGGCTGATAGGGATCGGGATACCGGTTGTAAACGCCGAAAGGATTTTCATTGGCATCCAGAAAAATGCCTTCTTTCCCAGAATATTCGTCTCTTGCACTGGAATATGGAGCCAAAGCCTGAATGTTTTTTCTTACGAACTGTTGAACTTTACTTTTCATTCTGTATTTTTTTGAGTCTGATAGAAACGGCATTTTTGTGTGCCAAAAGCTGCTCTGCTTCCGCCATTACTTCCACCGCTTTACCGATATTTTGCAACCCTAATTTACTGATATTCTGGAAAGTGATTTTCTTCACAAAACTGTCGAGGGAAACACCGCTGTAGCTTCTTGCGTACCCGTTTGTGGGTAGAGTGTGGTTAGTTCCGCTCGCGTAATCGCCCGCACTTTCACAGGAATAATTTCCGAGGAAAACCGAACCCGCATTCTGAATTTGATCTGCATACTCTTCCGCATTTTCAATGGCCAGAATTAAATGCTCCGGTGCATAAATATTGCTGAATTGCACACATTCGTCAATAGAATTTAAAACCACAGAAAAGCTGTTTTCGAAAGCCTTCTCAGCAATATCGGCCCTCGGTAAATCGCGCAACTGCTCTTTAACAGCAACCTGCACTTTGTATACAAATTCAGACGAATCTGAAAGCAAAACAACCTGACTGTCCGGACCGTGTTCTGCCTGGGAAAGCAAATCCGAAGCAACAAAATCAGCGTCGGCAGTTGAATCTGCAATGACCAAAACTTCGCTAGGGCCAGCCGGAAGATCAATGGCAATTCCGCTTTTCTGAACGAGTTCTTTAGCTTTGGTGACAAATTGGTTTCCGGGACCGAAGATCTTGTCGACTTTAGGAATCGTTTCAGTACCATAAGCCAATGCTGCAACGGCCTGAGCGCCGCCAACTTTGTAAATATCTGTTATACCGAGGAAAGACGCCGTATATAAAACCGCGGGATTAATATTTCCGTTTTTATCCGGTGGTGTGCATAATACAATTTGATTACATCCAGCAATCTGCGCCGGAATTCCGAGCATCAAAACGGTGGAAAACAATGGTGCAGAACCGCCCGGAATATATAAACCAACTTTTTCAATAGGGACACTTTTTCGCCAGCACTGAACTCCGGGCATGGTTTCAACCACACTTTCGGTGACTTGCTGTGCCTCGTGAAAAGTTCTGATATTTTTACCAGCGACTGCAATCGCTTCTTTTAATTCATGAGAAACCTGCTGCTTTGCAGCTTCTATTTCTGCCTCGCCTACTTTCAAATTTTCGACAAACGCTTTATCGAACTTCAAACTCAATTCTTTCAGAGCCGAATCGCCTTTCTGCTGAACCAGTCCAAGTATATTTTTTACTTTGTCCTCCAAATCTTCAGCAGGAAAAACCGGTCTTTCGCAAATCTTAGCCCAATCAGAAACAGGCGGATTAATTATATTTTTCATTTGAATATTTTTGGATTTAGAGAATCATTTTTTCAATAGGTACCACCAGAATTCCCTCAGCACCCGCTTCTTTCAGCTCGTCGATAACGTCCCAGAATTTATCTTCGCTGATGACGGAGTGTAAACTGCTCCATCCTTCTTTTGCGAGTGGAAGAATGGTTGGGCTGTTCATTCCGGGAAGAATCTGGATGATTTTTTCAAGTTGAATATTAGGAGAATTTAACAGGATGTATTTGTTCTCTTTCGCCTTTTGTACGGAACGGATCCGGAAAAGCAGTTTGTTTAAAATTTGTTGCGTTTCCTCGTCCAGATTTGGGTTTGCAACCATCACGGCCTGGCTTCTTATCACCGTTTCAACTTCCTTCAATCCATTGGAAAGTAAGGTTGAACCGCTGCTCACAATATCGCAGATTCCATCCGCCAGGCCGATTCCCGGTGCTATTTCCACACTTCCGGAAATGACTTCTATTGTTGCACTGATGTCGTTTTCTCTGAAATAATTTTCCAGAATATTCGGAT
This sequence comes from Flavobacteriia bacterium, assembly GCA_015999765.1. Lineage (GTDB taxonomy): Bacteria > Bacteroidota > Bacteroidia > Flavobacteriales > Weeksellaceae > Kaistella. The sequence continues at coordinate 84,837 of JAECQR010000007.1, read as the reverse complement.
AAGAAGTGGCAACTTTTTTTCCGTTGAAGAAATTCAGACCCGGATAATCAATCTCTTTCGGAACAGCGAGACTTAAACGGCAGGCCGAAAAATTCATTTTTTCAACGATGCTGATTTCTTTTTCGCTTTCGAGAAAAACATTTTCACCGATGATGCCGATGTGTGCAACATTCTGCTCCACGTATTGCGGAATATCATCATCACGCAGAAACAGGATTTCTACAGGGAAATTGGTGCATTCCGTGATCAGTTTACCGCCTCCGTTAGGGAATTTCAAGCCACACTCCTCTAAAAGAGCGACAGATTTCTGGCTGAGCCGGCCACTTTTCTGGATAGCAATTTTAAGTTTACTCATTATTTTTTTTTCTAAATGCGTGAGTAAACCGAAACCTGATTTTTTGAATTTAAACCAAAAAAAATCCCGCCTTGATTTACTCAGGCGGGATTAAATATTTGTTGAATTTACAGCATATCATAATCAGCTCGCGAGAGTGCAAGTATGAAGATGATGGTGATGCAATTGATTGAACATTCTTTTTGTTTTGTGATGACAAATGTATAAACTATTTTTTTAATTCATGATAAAAAATCAAAAAAATAACAAAATATATCCGGTAGCAAACGGATATTTACTTATATTTGAGTAAGATATCACTTTTACTTCACGAAAAGCATGAAAAGAATTCAGAAAATCCACGCCATTTTGTACGTAGAAAATCAGGAGATCAGCACTGAGTTTTACACGAAAATTTTGCGTCGGAAGCCAGATCTGAATGTTCCGGGTATGACAGAATTTCAATTAACAGACGATTTTACTTTAGGTCTGATGCCTAACAGTAGGATCGCCAAAATACTGGCCGGAAGGACACCACCGCCGGAAAGCGGCACCGGGATCCCGAGATGCGAACTGTATCTGTATGTTCATGATATTGAAGGTGAATTAAATAATATTCTACAGAATAACATTGAACTGATCAGCGGATTAGAGAAAAGAAACTGGGGCGACAAAACATTTTATTTTGCAGACCCGGATGGTCATATTATCGCTTTCGCTTCAAAAATTAAAAATTAAAAATTAAAAAACATGGAACACTGCCTGGAATGCGGCGACAAAATCATCGGACGGAGTGATAAAAAATTCTGTAATGATGGCTGCCGGAATGCCTACAACAATAAGCACAATAAGGACTCCACGAATCTGATGCGTAACATCAACAACAAACTGCGGAAAAACCACCGCATCCTTTCTGAACAGAAATTTATTGACGGGAAGGCAAAAACAACCCGCAACAAACTGACTTCCGAAGGTTTTGATTTCGAGTATTTCACCAGTCTAAAAATTTATAAAAACGGCGCTGAATATCGGTTTGTCTACGACATTGGTTACAAATTACTGGAGGAAGACTGGATTTTGTTGGTGCGAAAGGAATGATTTATATTTGAGCATAATTTTTTTAATGAAAAAACCTCTATTCCTCGTCTTTTTCTTTTCGCTTTCCGCTTTATTTTTCAGTCAAAATATTCGAACGAGTTCCAATGCTTTTTTCTACGAGAATAAAGGACAGATCATTGATCAGAACCGTAATGCGAATCCAGATGTAAAATATCTCCTAAATGTTGGCGGCCTAAATGTTCAGATCAAAAATCAGGGTTTTTCCTACGACGTTTACGAAGCAAAAAGAACACTGAAAAAAGGTGTAGAAACACCTGGCAAAAATAGCTTTCACGGAACAAAAAAGCGGCCGGAATATGATTTGGAGCAACAGTTTCACCGTGTAGATATTGAGTTCGTGGATGCAAATAAAAACCCGCAAATTATAGCAGAGGGTAAGTCCATAGATTATGATAATTATTATAACATTCCTCACAAGCCTGCCGGGATTGAAAAGGTTTACCGTTTCGAAAAAATAATCTACAAAGATTTATACGCCCATATTGATTTGGTTTTCTTCAAGCCATCAGACACACTAAAACCAGTGGAATATAATTTCGTGGTTAATCCGGGTGGAAGAATTTCAGATATCAAACTGCAATTTAAAGGAGCAAAAACCCATTTAAAAGACGGGAAAATATCCATGGCTCTGCGGTTCGGTGAAATGCAGGAAAATATTCCCCACTCCTGGACAGAAATGAATGGCAGGAAACAGGACCTTACTGTAGCATATTCCGATTTAGGAAATGATACATACGGTTTTAAAACAACACAAGACACTTTTGATAAAACGGTAATTATTGATCCAGTTCCGACAAGGATTTGGGGGAGCTATTTTGGTGGCGATGGGGAAGAATATGGTTGGATAAAGCCTGACAAAAACAACGATGTATATCTTTCAGGATATACTACCAGCACCAACAATGTTGCGACAACCGGCAGTTATCAGAGCAACCGGGTAGGAGGAGCTGACGCTTTTATCAACAAAATCGCTAAAGACGGTCAGCGTTTATGGGGAACTTATTATGGAAATTTATATTTTGATGTAGTAGGAAACATTGACACTGATGATCAATTAAATGTTTACGCTGCAATTCTATCTGAGAAACCGAATCCAGCTTATCCAGGTAATCGTTATTATTTTTATCCAAAAATAATCTTGCTCAAATTGAAGTCTGATGGAAGTTTAATTATTAAAAATGAGATTGGCAAGGAAACGGGGAATCCATCATATAGTGGATATAGTGACGAATCAGAAATTACCGACGTTAAGCTCCACAATAATAAATTATATGTTATTGGTCATACAAGGGTTTCTGGTTTTGGAACGCCTGGCACATTCCAGGAAAATTTAAATTCGGGACAATCAGGATTTTTGGCTAAGTTCGATCCAGTAACAGCAAATTTAGATTATTTCACTTACGTCGGAGATAATAATTACACCCAATTACACAGCATATTTAATGTCGACGCGTCCGGCATTGAAATTTTGGGTACAACTCGGATAACTAATTTCCCCATGATTGATGCGTTTCAGCCCGTTAATAATGCAGGCTCTATAGGAAACAATGGTCTGTATCTCAAATTTTCCGAACAGGGAAATCTTTTGAAATCAAGTTACATCGGAGGAACCGAATTTTACTATTTCGTGACCGCACAAAGGTTTGGAAATGAAATTATGATGGGCGCACGGATTAGTACCGAACGGAAATTTTGTTATTATCTTGTGGACACCTCATCAAACATTGTGAAAGAGTATAAAGAAGTAGATGTAAGAAATAATGACGGCATTATTTATATCGACAGGCACCGAAATATTTTTACGTCTGGGCGTGCTGACAGAGGGGAGCCATGGGTTAGTCAGGTAGCAACACCTGATGCATTCTTGCCGACAATCGGACAATTCAGTTCAGCTTATTATACTAAATATGACTCAAACTTTAACAGAATTTGGTCTACTTTTTATCAGGGTAACGGTGGCAGTCAATTGGGAATGATGATAAAAGATAATACGGATAATCTTTATGTGTGGGGAATGTCTTCACGAAATACCACCGGAATTGCAACTCCTGGAACCTTTCAACAAACTACCGACACACGCTCGAACGACATGTATATCGCAAAATTTGCCGATTGTAAATCAAATGTAAGCCTATCATTTACCCCTACCTGTATTGGCCAGAACCTGCAGCTCAATGCTTCCGGTGGAACTTCTTATGAGTGGTTCGGACCCAATAATTATTATTCTACTTTGCAGAATCCTGTTATAAATAATGCTCAGGCAAATAATTCCGGAGAATACTTTGTAAAAATAACTGGCGGACAATCCTGTGGCGGTATTTTCTCTGTAAACGTAAAGGTAGGCAGCCCGACAGGACCTGTTTTAGACATCCCTGTTTTACAAAACCTAACCGGTGTCTGCAATGTTACGGTGACTACCATACCTACTGCAACCACAGGCTGCGGTACCCAAATTATTGCTACTACTAGCGATCCACTCATATATACAATACCCGGAAGTTATGTAATTCACTGGAGATTCGATGACGGACAGGGCAATATTTTAACTCAAAATCAAAATGTTACAGTTACGGGCATTGCAAAGCCGGTAGCCGCGACAGCACAAAATTTCTGCAAGATCACTTCCCCTAAAATTTCCGATCTTCAGATTACCGGAACTTCCATCAAATGGTATAATGCCGCCGGAAATCTTTTAAGTTCCAACACCGTTTTAACTGACGGCACAAAATATTATGCCAGCCAGACGCTGAATGGCTGCGAAAGTGCCAAAACAGAAATTACGGTGACACTCAATGATTCCACGGCACCGACAGGAAACACTCAGCAGGATTTCTGTTCAGCACAGAATCCTACGATTTCTAATCTCGCTGTGAACGGTAGTAACATCAGTTGGTACGATGCTGCCGGAATAAAATTGACAACTTCTACTCCACTTTCAGACGGTAAAACTTATTATGCAACCCAAACTGTCAACGGCTGTGAAAGCACGACTAAACTAACCGTAAAAGTTTCTGTTGCGAATGGCGGAATTCCCGCAAATGATTATTCTATGGCTTTCTGTAATGATACTACATCCAGTACCAAAACTGTAGATCTTAATGATTATAACACCAGTCTGATTGCAAATACTGCAGGTCTAACTTTTGAATTCTACGATTCGGCCAACCAATTAATTGCTAATCCGGCCAATCAAAAACTGAATATCGGTCTCAATGCATTTCATGTGAAAATTTCGAATGCGCTTGGCTGTTTTGTCTACGTAAAACTGAATTTAACCTTACATCCAAAACCAACATTGAATCTCCCTGCGAGCGCGGAATTTTGCTCAGGACAATCAGTAGATTTGGATGCGGGCAGCGGTTTTTCAAGTTACGAATGGACCAAAGGTGGTTCTGGAACACCGGTTTCAACCAATCGAATTTTAAATGTTACGACCACGGAAAAATATACAGTAAAAGTGAAGAACAGTTTTGGCTGCGAAAACTCTGCATCCGTAACCGTGACCCAATCCTCACTCGGAACGATCACCGGAGTTCAAATTGTGAACAATACCGCGGCAGTTATTATGTCGAATTCAGGAAACTTTCTGTATTCTTTGGATAATGCAGTTTGGCAGACTTCTAACCTATTCAGCAATCTTTCGAACGGAAATCATACGGTTTATGTAAAAACTTCGGGAGGATGCGTGATCGGACAGATGAACTTCACCATTTTTAACGTTCCGAACAGTTTCACTCCTAATGCTGACGGCATCAATGATACCTGGAAAATAGACGGGATAGAGAATTACCCGAATTCGGACATAAAAGTGTACGACCGAAACGGGAAAGTGGTCCTCTCAAAAATAACCACCGGAACTTTTGAATGGGACGGAAAATTTGATTCCCATGCCCTTCCCACCGGAAGCTACTGGTATATTATTAAAGTTTCTGACGGGCGTATCCTAAACGGTTGGCTGCTGATAAAAAACAGGAATTAGAAAGGCGGACAATAACTCGAATTTAAACCAGTTATGACCATAATTAGAATTTAACATAAATAAAACCTCCACTCAAATAATTATCTTTGCCCTTTACAAATTACTGGATGAAAAAAATCTACGTCCTTCTGTTGATACTGTTTAATATTTTACTCTTAGCACAACAATATTCTAATACAGAGAATTCTTATCATTTCTACGAGAATAAAGGTCAGATCGTTGATCAGAAGGGAAAAGAAAACTCAAACGTCAAATATCTATTTCAATCCAAAGGACTCAATGTGCAAATTAAAATAGAAGGATTTTCTTATGATGTATATGAAGTTAAAAAATCTTTAAAAAAGGACTCTAAAAAGAATAAACAATACCTTTTTGAGCAAGATAAAAAACGAACAGAATATGATTATAAACATCAGTATCACAGGATAGATATTGATTTTATAGATGCCAATAAAAATCCGGCAATTATTGCAGAAGGAAAATCTACTGATTACGATAATTATTACAACCTCCCAAACAGACCGAAAGGAATTGAAAAAGTTCACCGCTTCCAAAAAATAACCTATAAAAATTTATACCGTAATATTGACTTGGTTTTCTTTAAACCAGACGATTCTTTAAAACCAATCGAATATAATTTCATCGTTAATCCGGGTGGCAAAATTTCTGATATCAAATTAAAATTTAAAGGCGCTAAAACGAAACTGAAAGACGGCAAGCTTTCAATGAATCTTCGTTTCGGGGAAATGCAGGAAAACATTCCGCATTCCTGGGAAGAAGTTGGCACTTCAAAAAAACCGATAGATGTTCAGTTCAGCGACTTAGATAATCAGATTTTTGGATTTGCAGCGGAGAAAAATGCTTCTGATAAAACGGTAGTGATTGATCCGGTGCCTACGAGGATTTGGGGGAGTTATTTTAGCGGATCCTATTATGATAATACGTCAACTTTTATTGTGGCTGATGAAGGCGACAATCTCTATTTTGGTGGTCAAACTACAAATCCAACAAATATTGCTACTTCGGGAACTCATCAGTTTTTCATATTGAATGGTTCTTATGAGAATGGATTTGTCCAAAAATTTAACCCCTCGGGAAACCGATTATGGGGTACTTATATTGGAAATTTGCTGTATGACACAAAACTGTACGCCGGAATTTTAAATGACGATGCATTGTATATAGGCGGCTCAACGTTTGACCAGACGGGTGGAATCAATAATATTACAACTGCAGGAGTACATAAACAATTTGCATCTGCGAATACCCTGGAAGCGTTCATAATGAAACTTGATTTTTATGGACACCGTATTTGGGGAACTTATTATGGAGGTACAGGATATGAAGATATTTACGATTTAAACTTTGATCAGAACGGGGATTTACTTGCCAGCGGATATACCAACAGTAGTAACCAAATAACTACTCCCACCGCTTTTTTAGCCACAAGACCCAACTCATTTTCAGGCTTTTTTTCTAAATTTTCATCATCAGGACAGTTGCTTTACGGGTCTTATTTTTACAGACCTGTAAATCATATTACTGCTGACAGTCATAATAATACCGTTATTGCAGGTCAATATTTCAAAGACAATTCATTACCCGATATAGGCAGTACCAATACGCATCAACCAAATATGATTGGTTATTACAATGCGTATATTTTGAAATTTGATAACTCTTTTACAAAAATCTGGGGAACCTATTACGGCGGAAGCAGCAATTACACTTCTGCCACGTCATCCAACAATTACATCTCAGGACTGGCAGTAGATTCCAATGATAACATTATAATTGCCGGAACTACCCGAAGTGCAGACCATATTGCCACTCCCGGTGCCTACAAAGAGAATCATAACTCTGATGATGACAACGGATTTATTGCAAAATTTCTTCCGGACGGAAAAATTGATTGGTCAACCTATTATGGCGCTGAAAATAATTTCGGAAATAAAATAACCGCGATGTATGTAAATAATAAAGATGATATTTACGTCGTGGGAGACACCAGAAGTTCGCAGGACATCGCCACATCTAATGCCTATCAACCCAATCCTAATCAAAGTGATGACGGTTATTTTGCTAAATTTTCAAAGAATGGATCTTTAGTTTGGGGAACTTACTACGCAGACCGTTTTCAGGACTATCTTCAAAATATTACTTTTAAAAATAATTATGTTTATGTTATTGGATGGACATCTGGAACCGATTCCAGAAATCCGCTTGGAACCTACGGAACTTTTATGCCTACAGCCTATGCTGGATATTATCTCGCAAAATTTCAGGACTGCCAAAACAATGTGCAGGTTTCAGCGGCTTCAGTCGTTTGTCCTAATTCGCGAATCAATCTTAGAGCGTCCGGCGGAACCTCCTATTCCTGGACCGGACCAAACGGATTCAGCTCTACGCTTCAAAATCCAACAATTTCTCATGCGACCGCAACCCACGCTGGAACTTATATCTGTATCATAACCGGCACCGGGGATTGCGACGGAACATATTCCGTGACGATAAAAGTAGAAGACAAAACCGCTCCCATCCCTAATATTGCAGTACTTCCAACAATCACCGGAAACTGCAAAACCATAATTACCACCATCCCAACAGCAACTGATGTCTGTATGGGTAATATTGTCGCTACGACAGCAAATCCGCTGCAATATTCTCTGCCCGGAAACTATGTGATTACCTGGAAATATGATGACGGAAACGGGAATATCTCCACGCAAAACCAGAATGTAACGATCACCAGTGAGCCTTTGCCTATTGCAAATGCAGCACAAAACTTCTGCAAGATCAGTTCCCCTAAAATTTCCGATCTTCAGATTACGGGAACATCCATTAAATGGTATGATGCCGCCGGAAATCCTTTAAATTCAAACACCTTTTTAACTGACGGTACAAAATATTATGCAAGCCAGACACTGAATGGCTGCGAAAGTGCCAAAACAGAAATTATTGTAACGCTCAATGATCCCACGGCACCGACAGGAAGCACCCAGCAGGATTTCTGTTCCGCCCAGAACCCTACGATTTCTCATTTGACCGTAACAGGTCAGAATATAATTTGGTATGATTCAACAGGCGCGATACTGACAGCTTCTACTCCACTTTCGGATGGTAGAACTTACTATGCAACCCAATCTGTAAACGGCTGCGAAAGCACAACCAAACTGGCGGTAAAAGTTTCTGTTGCAAATGGCGGAATTCCCGCAAATGATTATTCTATGGCTTTCTGTAATGATACTACATCCAGTACCAAAACTGTAGATCTTAATGATTATAACACCAGTCTGATTGCAAATACTGCAGGTCTAACTTTTGAATTCTACGATTCGGCCAACCAATTAATTGCTAATCCGGCCAATCAAAAACTGAATATCGGTCTCAATGCATTTCATGTGAAAATTTCGAATGCGCTTGGCTGTTTTGTCTACGTAAAACTGAATTTAACCTTACATCCAAAACCAACATTGAATCTCCCTGCGAGCGCGGAATTTTGCTCAGGACAATCAGTAGATTTGGATGCGGGCAGCGGTTTTTCAAGTTACGAATGGACCAAAGGTGGTTCTGGAACACCGGTTTCAACCAATCGAATTTTAAATGTTACGACCACGGAAAAATATACAGTAAAAGTGAAGAACAGTTTTGGCTGCGAAAACTCTGCATCCGTAACCGTGACCCAATCCTCACTCGGAACGATCACCGGAGTTCAAATTGTGAACAATACCGCGGCAGTTATTATGTCGAATTCAGGAAACTTTCTGTATTCTTTGGATAATGCAGTTTGGCAGACTTCTAACCTATTCAGCAATCTTTCGAACGGAAATCATACGGTTTATGTAAAAACTTCGGGAGGATGCGTGATCGGACAGATGAACTTCACCATTTTTAACGTTCCGAACAGTTTCACTCCTAATGCTGACGGCATCAATGATACCTGGAAAATAGACGGGATAGAGAATTACCCGAATTCGGACATAAAAGTGTACGACCGAAACGGGAAAGTGGTCCTCTCAAAAATAACCACCGGAACTTTTGAATGGGACGGAAAATTTGATTCCCATGCCCTTCCCACCGGAAGCTACTGGTATATTATTAAAGTTTCTGACGGGCGTATCCTAAACGGTTGGCTGCTGATAAAAAACAGGAATTAGAGATGAAATTCATTTTGAAAATCATTTGCTAATCCTTATTTTTGCCTCTGCGTTCGGGATGTAGCGCAGCCCGGTAGCGTACTTGCATGGGGTGCAAGGGGTCGCTGGTTCGAATCCAGTATCCCGACAAAAAAAGAGCAGTTTTATACTGCTCTTTTTTATTTTTTAATCAAGATGATCCTCAATCAATCTTATTTTATCTTCCAAAATTTCAATTTTTTTATCCCGGTATAATCCGCCGATGGCTTTCTTAAAATTCTTTTTGCTCATCTGAAGTTCCTGCTTGATTTCTTCAGGTTCCGATTTGTCGGAAAGATAGAGTAAACCGTAATTTTCCTTTAATTTATCTAAAATGATCTGCTGAAACTCGTCGTTGTTTTCATAACCTTCGGGCTGAAGAGAGACATCAATTTTTCCGTCTTCGCGGATGGATTTTATATAGCCGATTTCTTCAGAAAGCGGGAAAAGTTTTTTATAAACATCAGATGCGTAAATCAAACCGATATATTGCTTATTCACAATGACATTCCAGCCCAGTTCGCCTTCACCCATTAAAATCAGATTCACTTTATCACCTTTTCGGAAAGGCAGATCTTCATACGCAGGATTTCTCTTGAACCTGGTGGTCCCTGTTATCAATCCTAAAATCTCATCGATATAAACGTGCACCAAATATCTTTTTCCTTCAACAATCTTCTGTTTCTGCTGCTTGTACGGAATGAATAAATCTTTAATGATTCCCCAATCCATAAAAGCACCGCTGGGAAGGCTTTGCACACAGTTCATCACCGCAAATTCACCTACTTCGGCGTTTGGTTTTTCTGTTGTTGCTTTCAGCTTGTCGTCGTCCTGATAAACGAAAACTTCCATTTCATCACCAATTTCGGCATCTTCTGAAGCAAAAATTTTAGGAAGAAATGCTCTTTCTCCGTTTTCATCTTCCAGAAATAATCCAGAATAATTTTTTTCTGCGATTTTTAATAATTGAGTTTTGCCGAGATCCATAGGTGAGCGTGATAAATATAATTGAATGCAAAGGTAAGAAAACTAAAGGAACAGATATTGCTGAAATTTGAATATGCCTTCTTCAGTCATAAGAAAATATTTTTATAAGCCGGAACTCCAGATCCTGACCATCGTTTATGTGTCGGGAGCTGTATATGACTATCTGGACGTGCCGCAGGAAGTTTTCGATGATTTCCGCGCGGCTTTTTCAAAAGGGACTTATCTCAATAAAAACATCAAGCCTATCTTTAAGTATGAAAAGGTGAGTAATGATTAATGAGAGGCGATAAATGAACTTAGTAAGGCAAGAATGTTCTTTTGTAAGGCAAGAGTGTTCTTTCGTAAGGCAAGAATGTTACTTTGTAAGGCAAGAATGTTATTTACATACCCGAGAATTGAACTTACATAGTCGAGAATGTTACTTTGCAAGGCAAGAATGTTCTTTACATACCTGAAAATGGGCTTTTCACCTTCAATAAATGGATAAAAATAGCCGATCACAAAAAAAGAGAAGCCGAAACTTCTCTAAATAAATTTCAAGAAGATGACTTTTAATTTTTGATAAACTTATAACTGAATGTTTTTTCCAGCGTTTTAATTTTTATTACATAGTTCCCTTTGGGAAGATGATGTAAAGAAATATTGGTGAGTTTTTCCTTTTTTGACGAAATAATTTTTCCTGAATAATCCAGGATTGAAATTTCGTTTATTGTTTCTTTGGTATCAATTGCTATAAAATCATTTGCAGGATTTGGATAGATTTTAAACTTTTTGCTAAAATCTGATTCCTGCGTAGCTGAAACTGCACAGTTTTCGGTAAAAATATACTGATTGGAATAGGTGTTCTCATAATAAAACTTTTCACCACAGTTAATTTTAACTTCTGTCAGATTTGGATTTCCTTCGAGAAAAGGAATATACTTACAGGTATTGACAGTGGAATATACGGGAAAAGGACAATCTGTCCAGCTGCATAAACACATCCATGCTGTATTTCTATTATTCTGTAAATTCAGATACTGAAAATTATTGTTGTTAAATCTAAAAAGCACTTCATTCCGGCCTGTTGAATTGCTAATGGAAGCCTGACTTAAATCTAAGCTGGTCATCTTATTATTAGAACAATCTAAAGCGAAAAGCGATCTTACCTCCTGAAAATTGGTAAAGAAGTGATTAAATTATTATTGCAATACAAGTCCGACAGCTTGCTTAAATTGGTAAAATCGATGCTGCTTAATTTGGCATAAGAACAATCTAAAAACTGTAAATTTTTAAAACTGTTAACTCCTTCAATAGAATAAATATCTTTAACGGCGGCAGTGTAATCCCTAAAATTAAAAAAATAATAAATAAAATCGATATCTCTGTTATTTAATGAAATTTTGGAAATATTCTCCGCTTCCGAAACCTGTATTTCACCGTCATTATTCTGGTCAATTTTAACAGAATTTCCGGTGAGATCTTTGGCAATATTATTGGTGACATCCGCTTGTAATAATATAGCTTTAAAATTAGCATCCGGAATATTCACGATCTGGCTGTAATGCATTGAGAAAAGCAGGCTGTAAAACAGAAAATAGACTTTTTTCATAAGATGTTTATTTTATGAAAGTTACGCATTTAAATCACTTATCAAAAAAAAAAAAGAGAAGCCGAAACTTCTCTTTTAATATTTAAATCTTGAATGATCTTACATGTGGATCGCGATTTTGCCAGTAGCATCCAAAGCAGCCTCCTTAATGGCTTCTGCGAAAGTTGGGTGTGCGTGAGACATTCTTGCGATATCTTCAGCACTTGCACGGAATTCCATCGCGGTTACGGCAGCGGCAATCATATCGGCAGCTCTTGCGCCAATCATATGAACACCCAAAACTTCATCGGTTTTTTCGTCTGCAATGATCTTAACAAAACCGTCCAAATCACCTGAAGCACGGCTTCTTCCCAACGCTCTCATCGGGAAATTACCTACTTTTATGGCAACACCTTCTGCTTTTAATTGTTCTTCAGTTTTACCAACTGCAGCCACTTCCGGCCAGGTATAAACCACGCCTGGAATTAAATTATAATTGATGTGTGGTTTTTGTCCGGCAAGCTGTTCTGCCACCAAAACGCCTTCTTCAGAAGCTTTGTGGGCCAACATTGCGCCGGCAACTACATCACCGATCGCGTAGATATTGGAAACATTAGTTTGTAAATGCTCGTTGGTTTTTACTCTTCCTCTTTCATCCAGATCAACACCAGCTTTTTCGATGGCAAGTCCGTCGGTGTAAGGTTTTCTTCCTACAGAAACCAAGACATAATCGCCTTCTACTACTACTTCTTCGCCTTTTTTGTCTTTAGCAGTAACTTTTACAGTATCTCCGTTTCTTTCAACAGCCTGAACTGCTGTAGAAAGCATGAATTTCATGCCCTGTTTTCTCAAAACTTTGTTGAGTTCTTTTGATAAAGCACCGTCCATTGTTGGGATAATCTTATCCATAAATTCAACAACGGTAACTTCAGAACCTAATCTTTTATAAACAGAACCTAATTCAAGACCGATTACTCCTCCGCCGATTACGACAAGATGTTTTGGGATTTCTTTCAGTTCCAAAGCTTCGGTTGAAGTAATCACTCTTTCTTTATCCAAAGTGATGAAAGGCAGCGAACTTGGTTTGGAACCTGTCGCGATGATGATATATTTGGAGTCGATGATTTCTGATGAACCGTCGTTTTTAGTTACTTTAACCTGAGTTGAAGATTCAAAACTACCAACGCCTTCAAAAACGGTGATTTTGTTTTTGTCCATCAAAAAGGTAATTCCTTTCGTAGTTTGATCTACCACTTCATTTTTTCTGGCAATCATTCTTGCTAAATCTGCTTTTGGCTCGTCTATAAGAATGCCGTGATTTGCGAAGTTATGTTTTGCGTTTTCGAAATGTTCAGAACTGTCGAGCAAAGCTTTTGAAGGAATACATCCAACATTCAGACATGTTCCGCCCATTGTAGGATATTTTTCAATAATAGCAGTTTTTAAACCCAACTGTGCACAGCGGATTGCCGCTACATACCCACCAGGACCGGAACCGATAACGGTAACATCGAATTGACTCATTTTTATTTTTATTTGATTGATTAAAAATTAAAGGTGCACAAATTTACAAAAATTTTTGCCGTCTGATGGTGTTGAATTCTAGAGATTTTAGGATGATTTTCAGGAGCCGGGAACCTGCTTTCCGCTGTATCTTTTGCGTCACTTCGTTCTGCAAAAGGATGCCGCTGAAATCAGGGTTATGAAAGCCGGATTTTTAATTTAAAAAATATATTCAAAAATAAAAATCTTAAAGTTCCAGATAACAAACACTAAAAAAGACGCAGAAATTTGCGTCTTTAATTTTATAAACTTTCCAGATTCTACCCACACTTACTGTTACCGCAATTTTTACAAGTCAAGCAACCTTCCTGATAAACTACCTGGTCTGAACCACAACTCGAACATTTTCCGGCAGCTTCGGTTCCGTCGGCGATATAGCGTTTCAAGGCGCGTGCAACTCCGGCTTTCCAGTTGTTGATGGATTCTGAATCGAGTTCTAAACGGTTGATCAGTTCCACCGTATTTTCTATCGGCATTCCGTGTCTTAACGTTCCGGAAATAAGTTTTGCATAATTCCAGAATTCAGGATTGAATTTATGAGAAAGCCCTTCTATAGTTGTTTTGTAGCCTCGGAGATTGGTAAACTGAAAGTCATAGCGGGATTTTCCGTCTTCGTCGCGATTTTTAATAATAAGACCTTGGTTTACCCAACGCGGAAGCGCAATTCCTTCTTCATCATCAGCCAGACCGGTGAATATTTCGTAAGGTTTTTTGTCTATCAGCCCAACGAAGGCAATCCATTTGTCTTTATTGTTCTGGAAACGGACAATTTCAGCTTCCAGAACCTGAGGTCTTTTAGTTGGAAAGGCCTGCTGAAGCGTCTCAGTTTTTTCTTCTTTTTTCTCTTCATTTGAAATCAGAACGCCGGAACGCGAACCGTCACGATAAACGGTAACACCTTTACAACCGACTTCCCAGGCTTTGATGTAGAGTTGATTCACCAGTTCTTCTGTGGCATCATTCGGAATATTAATCGTTACTGAAATCGAATGATCTACCCATTTCTGGATCGCGCCCTGCATTTCTACCTTACTCAGCCAGTCCACATCATTTGAAGTTGCTTTGTAGTAAGGAGAAATCTCAATGATCTTATTGATTTCCTCCTGGGTATAATTTTTATCAGTATCGATGCCGTTTACGTCCATCCATTCTTTAAAACGGTGATGAAAAACGATATATTCTTCCCATGAATCCCCTACTTCATCAACAAAATCTACGCGCACATCCTTATCATTGGGATTAACTTTTCTTCTCCGCTTGTAAACCGGAAGAAAAACAGGCTCAATCCCTGAAGTGGTTTGGGACATCAGCGAAGTGCTTCCGGTAGGCGCAATCGTCAGCAATGCAATATTTCTTCGCCCGTATTTTTTTAGATCTTCATACAATTTCGCATCGGCTTCCTTCAATCTTAAAATAAACGGATTTTTCTCTTCACGTTTCGCATCATAAATCGCGAAAGCACCTCGTTCCTTGGCCATATCAACAGACGAACGGTATGCTGCAAGCGCTAATGTTTTATGAACCAAAGTAGAAAATTCGTTTCCTTCTTTACTGCCGTACTGGATATTTAAAGCTGCTAACATATCGCCTTCAGCTGTTATTCCCACACCTGTTCTGCGGCCCTCAATGGTTTTCTTGCGGATTTTGGTCCAAAGATTTTTTTCTGTTGCTTTGATTTCGTCGCTTTCAGGATCAGATTCAATTTTAAGAAGAATTGCGTCGATTTTTTCCATTTCAAGGTCGATGATATCATCCATCATTCTTTGGGCGTACCCTACATGTTTTCTGAAAAGCTCAAAATTGAATTTCGCCTGTTTTGTAAAAGGATTCTCAACGTAAGAGAACAGATTCACGGCCAAAAGTCTGCACGAATCATACGGACAAAGTGGAATTTCCCCACACGGATTGGTGGAAACGGTTTCGTAGCCGAACGCTGCGTAGCAATCGGGCAAAGATTCTTTAATAATTGTATCCCAGAAAAGAACACCGGGCTCGGCGGATTTCCAGGCGTTATGAATAATTTTATCCCAAAGATCTGTGGCCTTAATTTCTTTACTGAATTTCGGATTTTCACTGTGGATGGGATATTTCTGAACATAATCTTCTTTCCCTACCACGGCCTTCATAAATTCATCATCAATCCGGACAGAAATATTAGCTCCGGTGATTTTACCCTGCTCCAGTTTCGCATTTACAAAATCTTCAGAATCAGGATGATTAATAGACACAGAAAGCATAAGCGCGCCTCTTCTGCCGTCCTGAGCCACTTCGCGCGTGGAATTGGAATATCTTTCCATAAACGGAACCAGACCGGTAGAAGTAAGCGCGGAATTTTTCACTGCCGAACCTTTCGGACGGATGTGCGAAAGATCATGACCAACGCCGCCCCGTCTTTTCATCAGCTGAACCTGCTCTTCATCAATTTTCATGATGCTTCCGTAGGAATCACTGTCGGTTCCGCTGCCGATCACGAAGCAGTTTGAGAGCGAGGCGATTTGAAAATCGTTTCCGATTCCGGTCATCGGGCTTCCCTGCGGAATTATATATTTGAAATTTCTAATAAGGTCGAAAACTTCTTCAGTAGAAAGCGGATTGGGATATTTGGCTTCGATTCTTGAGATTTCTGAGGCGATCCTGCGATGCATATCGTCCGGAGTCTGTTCGTATATATTGCCATCGGAATCCTTCAGCGCATATTTGCTTACCCAAACTTTTGCGGCGAGATCATCGCCTTCAAAATATTGCAAGGTAGTTTCATACGCGTCTTTATAAGTAAAAGTTTTGGGGTGAATCGGTGTTTTTGTGCCTTCCATAATAATATTTGTTTTTCGAAATAAAATTACAGAAGATAATCTGATTAAAAAAAAGTTTACAAATATTTTAGGTTAACGTATTGTAAATCAATTTAAAAAATATTTCTAAAATACGAAAAGTGTGCAAATTTTGGAAATTAAAATATGATCACAATCACAAATTATTAAAAACTTTTTCGTATTTACTCAGTATTAATTCTTTCGAGAATCTTGAACGGATGGATTCTTTAATTAAATCGCCTGAATGGGTTTCGGTCAAAACCTCAAGGATTTTTTGAGCAAAAAGTTCATGATTTTCGATGGCTAGAATCTCTCCGTTGATTTTGGGCTGTATAATCTCATTGATTCCGCCCGGACAGTTATTGGCGAGCGCATAAACACCGCAGGCGCCAGCTTCCAACAATACATTCGGGAAACCTTCATAACGTGAGGAAAGTATAAATAAATCAGCATATTTCAGAAACTGATAAGGATTTTTTTGCTGTCCATGAAAAATAACGTTTTCTAATCCAAATTCCTTTTTTTTCTGATGCAGCAAAACATTATCTCTGCCATCGCCGAGAATGTGAAGAAGAATTTTGTCGTTTTTTAAATGACTGAAAACCTTCAATAAATTATCGAAACCCTTTCTGGAGGATAGATTCCCGATAGCGACGACATTTTTATAAGCATTCTTAAAGGCTTCGGGTCTGATAGAAATTTCCAACTGTTTTTCAATAAAATCGAAATCGACCGGGTTATTGATTTTAATGATTTTATTGGGTCTTATTTTGAAATTTTCTATAAGATCGTGCATCATATCATCGCTCTGACAAATGATGCGGTGGTAATTACTGTAAAAGCGGTAAAAAAATCGGATTTCCTTACGCTTGACATGTCGCGAAACAACATTGGTTTCCCTGGCAATAAATTTGGTTTTGGGAAAAAGCGGAATAAAAAGCGAGAGATAGGCATTAATTTCACCGAAACCGCAAAAGACAATATCCGGTTTTCTCTTCTTAATTTCAAGTAGGATTGGTTTTAAAGAATGCCGGATTCGCGGAGTTTTAATATCGATGATTTCTACATCTTCTTTTAAAATATCGAGGTAACCACCAACCTTCCGCAGTAATAATATTTTGGTGGCGAAAAGAGTTCTTGGGAGGTGATTGGCAATGGTAGTAACAATTCTCTCGGCTCCTCCGGTGTCGAGGTCTGGAAGAATGAAAATAATTGATTTTTTGCTTTGAACCGCTGCCAATGTTTACAGTTTTGACGGTTAGTTCGCGACATCGCTGATGAACTTGATTCTGAGCATCCGAACTTCCTCATCGCTTAAATCATCACCGAATTCTGCCAGAAGTACTTTCATGCTGTCGCTATCCGATCCGCGCATGAATTCCATGAACTCCTCTACAATATCTTCATCAAAGTTTTCATCGACGTAATAATCGATATTCAGCTTGGTTCCCTGATAAACAATACGTTCCATTTCCTTAAGCAAATCTTCCATCGAAAGATTTTTTGCTTTCGCAATATCCTCCAGATCAATTTTTTTATCGGTGCTCTGAATGATGAAAACTTTATGGCTGGATTTATTGGCCACCTGCTTGATGACCATATCCTGGGTTCGCTCGATACCGTTTTCCGCGACATATTTCTTGATGAAATCTGCGAATTCTTTTCCGTATTTTTTGGCTTTTCCTTCACCAACTCCGTAAGTTTTCCCGATTTCGTCAATCGTTACCGGATATTGCACAGTCATATCCTCCAGACTCGGATCCATGAAAACGGTGTAAGGCGGAATCCCATGTTTTTTGGCTACGGACTTCCGTAATTCTTTCAGTTGAACAAAAAGATTTTCGTCTAAACCGCTGTTTTGCTGTACCTGAACCTGCTGGGAATCTGCTTTAGTCTGGGCAAGATCATATTCGCGGTCCTCAGCAATAAGGAAGGGCGTTTTATCTTTCTCTTCAATGGCTTTCAGACCTTTCTCGGTGATTTTCAAAACGCCGTAAGTTTCGATGTCTTTTTGAAGGTAATCCTGTACAGTGGCCTGCCTGATAATTGATTTCCAGAAGTTTTCAGCTTCGTTTTTGCCAATTCCGAAATGTTTGGTAGTTTCTAATTTATAGGATTTGGTGACTGAATTTTCTTTTCCCACAATCACGGAAATCAAATCTTTGGTTTTGAATTTCTCCTCCAGATCTTTAACAAGTTTTAGAACTAAATTCAGTTCTTTTGTCGCATCTTTCAGTTTGGGCGGATTTACAGAATTGTCGCACATTTGCGCACCGGCACCACTTATAGGATCAAACTGCTCGCCAAAATAGTATAAAATATATTGCCGCCGGCTCATAGAGGTTTCCGCATAACCAACTACTTCATTCAGGAGTTGAAGACCGATTTCGCGCTCAGAAACGGGTTTCTGCGCAAGAAATTTTTCTAATTTTTCGATATCTTTTGGATCGTAAAATGCTAAGCAAATTCCTTCACCGCCATCTCTTCCAGCTCTTCCGGTTTCCTGATAATAACTTTCAAGAGATTTCGGAATATCGTAATGAATCACAAACCTCACATCCGGCTTGTCGATTCCCATTCCGAAAGCAATTGTGGCAACGATTACATCGCATTCTTCCATCAGGAATTTATCCTGATTCATTACACGGGTTTTCTGATCGAGTCCGGCGTGATAAGGCAACGCATCTATCCCGTTAACCTGCAGTAGCTGAGCGAATTCTTCTACTTTTCTGCGGCTGAGACAATATACAATTCCAGATTTTCCCTTATGCTGATTGATGAATTTTACAATTTCTTTGTCAATATTCACTTTCGGGCGAACTTCATAGAAAAGGTTTGGCCTGTTGAAGCTTTCTTTGAAAACAAGTGCGTTCGACATTCCCAAAGTTTTCTGGATATCATCCTGAACTTTCGGCGTTGCCGTTGCAGTTAAAGCAATCACAGGAACGTCTGCTATTTTATCGATGATCAGCTTCAAATTACGGTATTCCGGTCGGAAATCATGTCCCCATTCGGAAATACAGTGCGCCTCATCAATAGCTACAAATGAAATCTTAACCTCTTTCAGAAAATCAAGATATTCTTCTTTTATAAGTGATTCAGGAGCTACATATAAAAGTTTGGTGCGCCCCGCTCTAATATCATCAAAAACCTGTTTGGTCTGGGTTTTATTGAGTGAGGAATTTAACACATGGGCTACGCCGGGATCTGAAGAAAGTCCGTTAACGGCATCAACCTGGTTTTTCATCAGCGCAATCAACGGAGAAACTACGATCGCAGTTCCTTCAGAAATTAAAGCAGGGAGTTGGTAACAAAGAGATTTTCCCCCGCCAGTGGGCATAAGTACGAAAATATCTTTGCCTTCCAGTAAATTCTTTATAATTGATTCCTGCTGACCTTTAAATGTAGAGAAGCCGAAATATTTTTTGAGTTCTTTCGATAAATCGGCAGTTTTTGTTTTCATTTTTTATTATTCAATTGTATAGCGCAGACTGAACTCCTTATTCCTTCATTTACCGCAAAATTAATCATCCGTGGCAGTTCGTCTTAAATTGTTTGCTAAATTTGCATACCATCCAAAGTTAGAAAATAAAAATCAAAATAAAAATATACACCACTAATTTTGGGACGCATATAAATAAAATATTTCCTTATATTAATAGGATTAAAATTTCATGTTTTCAAAATAGCAAAATGAACCATTCCGAAATTCTTCAAATCGCAAAAAAAGCCATATCCGTTGAAATTAATGAGCTGGAAAATCTTAAAAACCGGCTCGATGATAATTTCCTGAAAGCTACAGAAATCATTAATTCTGCGAAAGGTAAACTCATCATCGTAGGAATCGGAAAATCTGCACATGTAGGAAACAAAATTGTTGCCACGCTGAATTCTACCGGAACACCTTCGCAGTTTCTGCACGCTTCCGAGGCGATTCATGGCGATTTAGGAGTTATTCAGAAAACTGATGTGGTGCTTTGTATTTCGAATTCCGGAAATTCGCCTGAAATTGTAAATCTCCTTCCTTTTCTAAAAGATTATTCGTCCGCTTTAATAGGAATGACGGGCAATCTGAAATCTAAACTGGCGGAATTTTCTGACGTTGTTTTAAACTCTTCGGTAGAAAAAGAAGCATGTCCCATCAAACTTGCGCCAACCAGTTCTACAACAGTGCAAATGGCTTTGGGAGACGCTTTGGCAGTTTGCCTGATGGAACTCAACGGATTCAAAGAAAACGATTTCGCGAAGTTCCATCCCGGAGGAAGTTTGGGAAAAAACCTCACTGCTAAAGTGGAACAGTTTCTATCTTCACAAAAGCCACAGGTTTCCAGCACTGCAAACATCAGGGAAATCATTATTTCTGTGAGTAGTTCTTCGCACGGAATCACCGTTGTTACAGAGGGAGAAGAAATCACCGGAGTAATTACCGATGGAGATTTAAGGAGAATGCTCTTGAGCGAACAGGATGTTTCTAAAATTGTGGCTAAAGACATTATGAGCAGCAACCCAAAAAGTATCGACAAAAATGCGCTTGCAAAAGAGGCTATGCAGATATTGAAAGACAAGAACATCGGGCAGCTGATTGTAACCGACAATAGCAAATACCACGGAATCATCGACATCCACAGACTTCTGGACGAAGGCATTAATTAAAGAGGATTGCTGGAAAACAGTTTTTTACAAAACGAATGATCAATATAAACGGGCGAAAATTGTTTCGCCCGTTTCCTGTATTCGGCAATATTTCAGTAATTTCGCAGTCTTGAATTCCAAATCTAGAATTTTAAAATGAGCGAAGGAAAAGAAATGTCTTTTTGGGGACACATTGGCGAACTGCGGGGACACCTGATCCGGTCCATCATTGCCATTATCGTAGGTGCCATTGTTGTAGGATTTAATGTGAACTGGATTATGGACCATATTTTCTTCGGGCCTACCAGAAACGATTTCTTTACATTCAGGGTGGTAAACCATTTCTCACGGGAACTGATTGGAGAAAACAGTATTGTGCTCCCTGATCATTTTGCGGTACAGCAGAAGAAGCTCTTCCAGCAGTTTAATGTGATGATGTCGGTTTCTATTTTTGGCGGTATCGTAGCGGCGTTTCCTTATATTGTTTGGGAACTTTGGCGCTTTATTTCTCCGGCCCTTCACCCGAACGAAAGAAAAAACTCAGTCTTCATGATTAATTTTGTGTGGATACTTTTTCTGGTAGGGATTCTGTGCGGATACTTCCTGATTCTTCCTTTTGCGATTAATTTCGGACTCTTATTTACCATTTCCGATTCCATTACCCAGCTTTTCGATCTTAGCGATTACACCACTTTATTCATGCAGGTTGTACTGGGTATGGGCATTGTGTTTTTGTTTCCCGTAATCGTTTATTTTCTGACGACCATCGGAATTCTTACTCCCCAATTTATGCGCACTTACCGCCGACATGCAATTGTTTTAATTATGGTTGTCGCTGCGATCATTACTCCGGCAGATGTTTTAAGTATGCTTATGGCTGCATTTCCGCTGCTTTTACTGTATGAATTCAGTATCATGATGAGCGCTTATACTTACAAAAAAGTTCAGGACAGATCGCAGGTACCTGCAGAACAGTAATTATGAGAAGCAACACGGTTTTCGTTTCTTTCTGAGACCCGTCCCGCTGTCACTACTCGCTTTTCAGCGCGACGGCTGCGCCGCCGCGCTGAAAAGCTCAAACATACCGTTCCATCGGGGCTAGAACTTCTCTACCTTATTCTTCTCAAAAATTTCCCTAAACTATTTTTCGAACAGACAATTCAGTTATCTTTCCGGATTTGAAGTTCCTTCCACAAAAAAACACGCCTCACAGCGTGTTTCCTCAATCAATATTAACCTATTTTTCTATAAATTCTTTTAAACTCTGACCCACAATATCGGTCCATCCGTTTTCGAAACTTTCTTTCTGGAAATCTTTGCCTAAATGACTGAAATTCTCCAGACCCTTGTGCGTGAGGGTAATAACTGTTCCCCCATTTTCTTCCTCCAATTCCCATCTTACAATTGTTTTCTCCTTAGAAATTTCCGGGTAAGACCAGGTATGCTTAAATTTCTCATTCGGAATCACCTCCAGAATTTCCCCATGATGATGAAACCTTTTTTCCTCGCCGGGTTCATAAAAATTGAACTCTTTGTGAAGTCCCAGTTCAAAATCCGGGATATCAAAATACCATTCCTTCATCTGCGCTTTATCGGTCAAAGCGTTCCATACCTTTTCTACGGGCGCATTCACTCTTTGTTTAATGACAACATTTTCGTGCATAATCTTAGATTTTTTTGATGGTATTAAAGTTAACATTTATTTCAGTGATAGATAAAATTATTACCATGATTTTATTCATTTCCTTAATTTTCGGTTACATTTGCAGCCATTTATAAAGTAAAATTCGTGCGCACAGTTTTATTTTAAACCATTAAAACTGTCTAAAATAAGATGAAGATTTTAAAAAACCTTATGATTATCATACTTTTTCTGCTCGCGGTTCTTGCCACCGCAACTTATCTGGTGATGAAGCATCCGAAATTCGGAAAAAGCCCGTCTGGAGAACGGATGGAAAGAATACAGAAATCGCCGCATTACAAAAACGGAAAGTTTGATAATCTCAATAAAACACCTCAGCTTGCAGAAGACACCTCAATGCCGGAAGTGATGTTCAGGTTTCTTTTCGGAAAGAAAGAAAATCTCAGACCTTCTCAGAAATTCAGTTTTACCAAAACTGATTTAAAAAATCTGAGTCCAGACGAAAACGCCTACATCTGGATGGGGCACTCTTCTTACTTTATCCAGATCAATGGCAAAAAAATCCTTGTTGATCCGGTTTTCAGCGGAAACGCGTCGCCTTTTACCTTTACAACCAAAGCTTTTGAAGGATCTGATCTGTACACCACTGACGATATTCCGGAGCTTGATTATCTGATCATTTCGCATGATCACTGGGATCATCTGGATTACGAAACCGTGAAAAAGCTCATTCCTAAAGTTAAAAAAGTGATTACAGGTCTTGGAACCGGCGAACATCTGGAATACTGGGGTTACGATCCTAAAAAACTTATTGAACTCGACTGGAACGAAAGTTCGGATTTAGGGAACGGTTTTAAAGTCTATTGCGAACCTGCAAGACATTTTTCCGGACGTGGTTTTAAGCGTGACCAGGCAATTTGGGCAAGTTTCGTTTTTGAAACTCCAAAACAGAGAATTTATATCGGCGGCGACAGCGGTTACGATGATCATTATAAAAAGATCGGCGATAAATTTGGGAGCTTCGATCTCGCTATTCTTGAAAATGGCCAGTATAACAGGGATTGGCGGTATATTCACTTTATGCCGGGAGAAAACATCAAAGCGATGAAAGAACTTAATGCGAAAAGAATGATCCCGGTTCATAATTCGAAATTCGCCCTCGCAAATCATTCATGGAAAGAACCCCTCGATAAAATTATCCAACTGAATACCGAAAATCTTCGAATCATCACCCCAAAAATCGGGGAAAAAGTCAACTGGGAAGATGATTTGAAAGAGTACGAAAAATGGTGGAAAAACTATCGATAAGATATTTGGAATAATTTTTTCTTGCATGTAAAAACAGTCGTGAAGATGCACGAGTTAAAATTAAATTCCGCGCCATGAAAAAAACACTACAGGTTGCCAACGGCTTTTCGCTCATTTTCACCATTATTTTCAATTATCTCAGCAATACAGGGATTTTCAACGGGAAAACCATCGGCAATGTTTCCGATCAATATCACACCTTAATCACTCCTTCAGGTTATGCATTTTCCATTTGGGGCCTCATTTACCTGCTTTTATTTGGCTTCGTCTATTACACCGGAAGAAGTTTAATTAATACTGCCAAAAATGAAGCAGATGACTTTGTAGAAAACATGGGCTGGTGGTTCGTAATATCCTGCATTGCTAACTGCGCGTGGATCGTCGTCTGGCTTTACGGCTTCAGCGGAATTTCGGTCTTGATCTTAGTGGTTGCGATGGTTTCCCTCACCAAAATTTTACTCCAAGCCTTAAAATATAACAACAGCACCGCGGAAAAATGGCTAATTAATATTCCTTTTCAAATATACGCCGGATGGATGAGTGTCGCCTTAATTGTTGCGACTGCTTCGTGGCTTCATAAAATCGGTTGGAACGGCTGGGGAATTTCTGAGAGCACGTGGACGATTATTATGATTACAGTCGCATCGGTTATCCACCTGATGATGACATGGCAGAAAAACGCACCGTTCTTCGCTTTTGTCGGCGCCTGGGCATTTATCGCCATCTCGCAGTCAAATGAGGCAGGTTCAGCAGTCTATATTTTTGCAATAATTGCAGCAACGGTTCTTTTTATCAGCAGCTGCATTAATCTCTATAAAAGAAGCGTGCTTAAGAGCAAAGACAGATTTCTTTTGTATTTTTGGGAAAATTGATCGATATGAAGTTTCCAATCACATTATTCATCTTATTATTCTCTATATTTTCAAAAGCACAGGACTTATCAAAATTACAGCCTTTGAATGCCGAATTATCCACGGTAAAATATCCTTTTCCAGTTCAGTTTAAAGAATTAAAAAATCAGGGACAGCAATTGAAAATGGCTTTCATGGACGTGAAACCTGCAAACCCTAACGGAAAAACCATCATCCTTCTTCACGGTAAAAATTTCAACGGATATTATTTTGAACAGACGGCAAAGGAACTTAAGAAAGAAGGTTTTAGGGTAATCATGCCCGATCAGATCGGTTTCGGAAAATCCTCCAAACCCAAACAGTATCAGTTCCGTTTTCAGCAGTTAGCCGAAAACACCAAATCTATTCTGGATGATTTAAAAATTGAAAAATTTATCGTTTTTGGACATTCCATGGGCGGAATGCTCGCCACAAAAATGGCGGTGATGTATCCCGAAAATGTTGAAAAACTGATTCTCGAAAATCCAATAGGTCTTGAAGATTACCGCAATTTTTCGCCTTACCAGAATATCGATAAACAATATGCCTCGGAACTTAAAAACACCTATGATTCGTACAAAGATTATCAGCTCAAATTCTATTACGACGGAAAATGGAAACCGGAATATGACAAATGGCTGAATCTCTTAGCAGGTTGGACGATTTCCAAAGATTTTCCTATTACCGCCTGGAATGCCGCTTTAACTTCAGATATGGTTTATACGCAGCCTGTGGTCGGTGATTTTGAAAAATTAAATGTCCCTACCCTTCTCATCATCGGGACACGCGACAGAACCGCCATTGGTAAAGCAAATGCACCGAAAGAACTGCAACCATTGATGGGACTTTATCAGAATCTCGGAAAAGAAACCCAGAAAAAAATTCAAAATTCAAAATTAGTCGAGCTCGAAAATGTCGGACATTCGCCGCATATCGAAGTTTTCGAGAGGTTTATTACGCCTTTGATAGAGTTTATCAAATAGCGGCGAAATGAGTTCTCAGGGAAAAACATTTCCATTTTCTTAATTTTTCGTAATTTTAGGAAATGTCTCAGAAGGTTTATTACAACGGAATTTTTGGTGAAAATCACATCAAGCTGGTACGTGATATCATCAACATTGTTCCTTTGCATGAGATGTTTACGCGCATCGGACATTCCATCAGATCACATGCACACCGCAACCTATTCCAGATTTTTGTGCTGGAAAAAGGCAAGATTGAGATCCTCGCCAACAACGAAACTTTTTCAGTGGCGCAACCCTCGATTATTACTATACCGCAGTCGGTTTTTCACGGCCTTGAATTTGAGCCCGGTTCTAAAGGATATTTAATTTCTCTTTCATCAAACGCCGTCGAGCAGATGCTGAAATATGATGTAGAAGTAATTTATGAGCTCGATACGATCAGCATCACGGAAATCAGTCAGAAAAACCAACTGGTGGAAGATGCGTACAGTACGATTCACAAATGTATTTTTGAGTACGACAATGCGCTTCCGGGCAAAGATCTGGCATTGCAGTATCTTGTCGGAATGCTTTTGCTGCGGCTTTATAGAATCAACCACTCCAACCAAACGGTGATTCATACGCTGAACCAAAATGAAAGAACAGTTTTCCGGAATTTCAAGAAACTGGTACAGGAAAATAATTCCATCAAGAAAAGAGTTGAAGATTACGCTTCCGAACTCGGAATTACGGTCGCAGCTTTAAGCCAGATCTGCAAAGCAATTTCGGGTAAATCGCCTAAAGAGGTCATTCTGGATTTCCTCATCCTTAATATCAAATTAACCTTAAAAAACCCTGAATTCAGTATCTCTGAAGTTTCCTATCAGTTTGATATCGATGACCCGAGTTATTTTGCGAGGCTTTTCAAACAGAAAACCGGACAGACTCCAAAACAGTACCGATCGAATCTCAACTGATGCTGTAAAAGCAATATTTAAGCACAATCGCCTGCTTATTTACAAAAAATCCTATTAATCCTTCAAAAAATCCTACTGTATCCTTTTTGGGTGTGGTAATTTCGGTTTACAGATTTATCAAGACAAATTTAACTGAATATTACGATCATATTAATGGAACAGAATCCTAAAATCATAAGTGTAGAAGCCTCAATTATAGATTTACCTACCATCCGTCCACACAAACTTTCAATGGCGACGATGATGAAGCAGACGATGGTGATTATTAAAATCACTTCCACAGACGCTATTATCGGTTGGGGAGAATCTACAACCATCGGCGGAATGACCTATGGACCGGAATCTCCGGAGTCTATGAAGCTGACGGTGGATCAGTATATTTCACCATTAATGACCGGAAAAGATGCGACTAATATTAATGTATTGATGCATGAAATCAACCGGAATGTAAAAGGAAACACCTTCACGAAAGCCGGTATTGAAACCGCTTTGCTCGATGCACAGGGAAAACGTCTTGGTGTTTCCGTCGCTGGACTTTTCGGAGGTTCCATTAATTCCAGACTTCCGGTTTTGTGGACTTTGGCCAGCGGAAATACCGAAAAAGATATTGAAGAAGCTAAACACCTGATTGAAATTAACCGTCACGATACTTTCAAACTGAAAATAGGAAGCAACGAGCCCAAAAAAGATGTTGCACATGTAGTTGCCATTAAAAAAGCTTTGGGCGAAAACATCAGAATTACCGTTGATATCAACCAGGCCTGGAACGAATACACCGCAAAAATCTGGATTAATATCCTGCAGGAAAACGGCATCGATTTAATCGAACAGCCCATCGTGAAAACAAATTTCGACGGATTGGCGCGGCTTACAGAATATTTCCACGTACCGATTATGGCAGATGAAGCAGTAGCGACCATTGAAGATGCTATGAAACTCTGCAAAATCCGCGGCGGAAGTGTTTTCGCCCTGAAAATCATGAAGACCGGCGGACTTTATAATGCCGCCAAGATCGCGGGTATGGCAGAAGCTTCGGATATCGGTCTTTACGGTGGAACCATGCTTGAAGGGACAATTGGTTCCGTAGCCTCGGCGCACATTTTCAGCACTTTTAGCAATTTAAGTTGGGGAACAGAACTTTTTGGACCCATGCTGCTGACCGACGATATTGTCACCAATCCAATGGTGTTCAAAGACTGTACCCTCGAAGTGCCGAAAGTTCCCGGTTTAGGAATTGAGGTGGACGAAGATAAACTGAATCATTACAAAAGAAAATAATCATGGTATACGTAGTAGAAATGGATGTTCACATTCCGGAAACCTGGGATGAAGACAAAAAAAAATCATTCATGGAAAGGGAACAGGAAACTTCCCAGAAATGGCAGAATTCCGGGAAATGGAAATATCTCTGGCGCGTTGCGGGCAGATATTCCAACATCAGCGTTCTGGAAGTGGAAAGCCCCGATGAACTTCATGAAATCCTGAGTTCCCTCCCACTTTTCCCGTACATGACCATCAAAGTAACCAGCGTCTGCAAACACCCGAATGCTTTGCGCGAAACACTTCTCTAAAAATTTAACAACAATATCAATTCAAAAAAAATTTAAAAATCATGATGACAAGAGAACAGATAGATGCCGTATTGGCGGTAATCACAAGTCAGGAAAAAGCCGGACAGGGCAATGAAAGAGTTAAGGAAATTACAAACCGTCTTCTGAAAGACCTTTTTTATGCGATGGTCGATCTTAATATTACTTCGGAGGAAATGTGGCACGCCGCAGATTATCTGAAAACCGTCGGTCAGAACAACGAATGGGGACTGCTTTTCGCCGGTTTGGGAATTGAAAAGTTCATGGATGACATGATGGATCACGAAGATCAAGAGGCCGGATTAAACAATGTAACGCCAAGAACCATCGAAGGACCGCTTTATGTAGCTGGCTCACCGGAAACTGAATCTTATGCTGAACTTGAAAACGACCCGGAAGAAAACCGAAATCTGGAAAGGTTCTATATGGAAGGAACCGTAAAAGATGTTGACGGAAATCCTGTTGAAGGCGCTTTACTTGAAGTTTGGCACTGCAACGAACATGGAATGTATTCTTATTTCGATACGAGCCAGTCCGAGTACAATTTAAGAAGAGCCATCAGAATTGGAGCCGACGGAAAATATAAGTTTAAAACCGTGGTTCCGCCGGGATATTCATGTCCATCGGGAAGTGCGACAGAGAAAATGATGACACTTTTGGGAAGACACGGAAGCCGCCCTGCACACATCCACTTCTTTGTTACAGCGCCGGGTTACAGAAAATTAACGACCCAAATTAATATCGAAGGAGATCCGTTAATTTTTGAAGATTTCGCTTTTGCAACCAAGGAAGAGCTGGTACCGAAAATTACAAGACATTCTGCAGAAGAAGCAGTTGCCAACGGTTACGGAGACGAAGCTTATGCCCACTCGAATTTCAATTTTACCATTGTAAAAGAAGAAGTAATCCATGATAACGGCGAAAATCACAGAACAAGAGCACTCGCATCATAACAGTTTGAAATAATCTAATCTTCAGACAGACTCTTCATTTCAGGATGTAGAGTTTGTTTGGTTTTTTTTCAATTCCGACAGATAAAAATCTAACTAATGCCTTTAACAAAAGTAAATAACACAGAAATCAATTATCTTTTTGAAGATCACGGCAAAGAGAACACGCTCGTATTTTCGAATTCATTGGGAACCAACTTTTCGATGTGGGAAAAACAGCGTGAAGAGATTTCAAAATATTTCAACATTCTGTTCTACGACACCCGCGGACACGGAAAAAGTGAAGTAACGGAGGGCGATTACAGTGCTGAACTTTTAGGAAATGATATTTTACAGCTCACTGAATTTTTAGGAATCAAGGAATTTTATTTCTGTGGAATTTCAATGGGCGGATTAATTGGTCAGTGGCTTGCTTTAAATGCTGACGGAAGACTTAAAAAACTGATTATCTCCAATACAGCAGCCAAAATCGGTACCGCTGAGGGCTGGAACAGCCGGATCAAAAGCGTATCCGAAAACGGACTTTCTTCTATTCTTGAAGCAACTGCCGTAAGATGGTTTACGGAAAGTTTCAATAAAAATCATAAAAATGAAGTGGATGGAATTCTGAAAAATTTCGCTGAAACGCCTTTACAAGGCTACATTTCCAACTGTGCGATGGTCCGCGATGCCGATTTCAGAAATGAACTCGACAGAACCAATATTCCTACCCTCATCATTTCCGGAAAATACGATGAAGTGACAACGGTTGAAGACGGCAATTTCCTGCAAAAGAATATCAGAAATGCTGAGCATATCGTTCTGGAAACCTGCCATCTTTCGAACTTCGAAAGACCAACTGAATTCAACGACGCGGTTGTTCAGTTTTTAAATCAGTAAAGAAATATGCAGTTTGCATTAAATATAAAAAAAGTAAAATGAAACACGTTCCACAAATTACACCACAGGAAGCCGCAACACTCGTAAAAGATGGCGATACCCTTTTGCAGGGCGGTTTCGGGATGACGGGAAATCCGGTTCACCTGATGCACGCTTTGGCGGAAACAAACACGAAAAACATCACTTTTATAGGAAATAATGTCGGCGAACCGGGCTTAGGCGGCGGCCGGCTTTTAAGAAACGGACAGATTAAAAAAATGATCGGCTCCTTTTTCACTTCCAACCCGGAAGCCGTAAAAGCGGCACAAAACGGCGATGTAGAATATGAACTCATCCCGCAGGGAACGCTTGCAGAAGCTGTTCGTGCAGGTGGCGCAGGAATTGGCGGTTTTTATACCGTAACGTCTGCAGGAACCGAAATTGCCAAAGGAAAAGAAACGAAAACCATCAACGGGAAAGAAATGGTTTTCGTCCCCGGAATCCGCGGAAATGTCGCCTTCATCCGCGCCTGGAAAGCTGATACGGCAGGAAATCTTCAGTACAGAATGACGGAGCAGAATTTTAACCGGGCTTTCGCAACTGCAGCCGATCTTGTGATTGCAGAAGTGGAAGAAATTGTTGCGGTTGGTGAAATTGCTGCCGAAAACATTCATACGCAAGGTTGCTATATCAATTATCTGGTTCAGGCGCATACGACTTTGGAAGAACTTGGAAGTTCCGGTTCGGTGAGCAAATCAAAAGTCGTTTCCGAAAAAAGGATGAATATGGCAAAACGTGCTTTGGCTGAACTTCAGAAGGGCGAAGTAGTGAATCTGGGGATCGGAATTCCAACCTTGGTTGCTGATTTAATTACGGCAGACCACGGTATTATTCTTCACACCGAAAACGGAATGTTGGGTGTTGGTCCCGTTCCTGAAGACGGCGGAGGCGCAATGGATTATCCCGTGAATGCAGGAAAAATCCCGGTTACAGCACTTCCCGGAACCAGCTATTTCGACAGCACTGATTCTTTCGCGATGATTCGCGGCGGACATATCGATACCGCGGTAATGGGCGGTCTGCAGGTGGATGAAGCAGGAAATCTTGCCAATTGGGCCGTTCCCGGCGAACCTCTTTTAGGCGTCGGTGGTGCGATGGATCTGGCTTCCGGGGCGAAAAAGCTCATCATAACAATGATGCATACCGAGCGGGACGGAACTTCGAAAATCGTTCCGGTCTGTGATTTACCTTTAACAGCTTTAAAATCTGTTGATGTGGTGATTACTGACCTTGCAGTTTTTAGTTATATCAATGATAAATTAACCTTAACGGAAGTAATGCCGGGCGCAACTTTAGAAGAAGTCCGTGAAAAAACGACAGCAAAGTTTGAAGAAAAACTTTCATAAAAACAGCTTACCTAAGCATTGAAGAAAACCAATAAAATAAGAGCATTCTTTTTTTCACCGATTGTAATCTACATTATGCGGTGCATCATTGGATTTTCTATTGGGTATTTTCTTTTGAAATCCTTTCCCGGATTTGACTTTTTTTGGGCCTTACTTTCTATTCTGTTGGTCATTTCTCCGGAAGGAAAAGATTCGAAAAAGTTATCCATGGAGCGGGTGAAAGCTAATTTTATCGGTGCATTATCCGGAATTATTGTATTTTCACTTCCGATTGAGATGTATTTTAAAATTCTGATCGGAATTACAGCAGCTGCACTTATCTGCAAACTGTTTAATTTGCTGAATGTATCACGAAGTGCAATCGTTGCGATCATCATTGTTTTGATGGAAAGACCAGACGAAAGTTTTATGGCGCCGGTGGAAAGATTTGTTTCAGTGTTTATCGGCTGTATTATTGGTTTGCTGGTTACCGTTTCCACCGCTTTTATGATTAAATTTGTGCACCGTAAAAT
Organism: Flavobacteriia bacterium; assembly: GCA_015999765.1. Lineage (GTDB taxonomy): Bacteria > Bacteroidota > Bacteroidia > Flavobacteriales > Weeksellaceae > Kaistella. The sequence continues at coordinate 52,589 of JAECQR010000007.1, read as the reverse complement.
ACTGGATCTGAAATATCAAACCAGTAATAAAAATTAAATAAAAATATGAATAAAGAAGCATATATTATCGACGGAACCCGTTCTGCCATTGGAAATTTCAAAGGAAGTTTAGCACCGGTTAGAACAGACGATCTGATGGCTTCCGTGATTAAAAGCCTTGTTGCCAAAAATCCGGAATTACCTTTGGATAAAATTGAAGACGTGATTATCGGGTGCGCCAATCAGGCCGGAGAAGACAACAGGAATATTGCAAGAATGGCTTTGCTTTTGGCCGGACTTCCAACCACAGTTCCGGGAGAAACAGTGAACAGACTTTGCGCCTCCGGAATGAGCGCAATCGCTCAGGCGATGAGAGCGATAAAATCCGGCGAAGGTGATCTTTTTATTGCCGGGGGCGTGGAAGGTATGTCGAGAGCTCCATACGCAATTTCAAAGGCAGAAAGTGCTTTTGGAACGGATTCTAAAATGTATGATACAAGTTTTGGTTGGCGTTTCATTAATCCAGAAATGGAAAAAATGTACGGCACAGAAGCGATGGGAAAAACCGCAGAAAATTTAGCGGAAATCTATAAAATATCACGCGAGGAACAGGATGAATTTGCTTTGAATTCTCAGATGAAAGCCAAAAAAGCGCAGGAATTCGGAAGGTTGGCAGAAGAAATTTCTGACATTGTAATTCCGCAAAGAAAAGGCGGACCGATGATTATCAACAAAGACGAATTCATCAAACCCAATTCCACAATGGAAGGTTTAGGAAAATTGCGAGCCGCTTTCGTCAAAGAAAACGGAACCGTAACTGCAGGAAATGCTTCGGGATTAAATGACGGTGCCGCTGCAGTGCTCATTGCTTCGGATGACGCGGTAAAAAATTACGGACTGAAACCTTTAGCAAAAATCGTAAGTTCTGCCGTTGTTGGAGTTGAACCCAGAATTATGGGAATCGGACCTGTTGATGCTACAAAACTGGCGTTGAAAAGAGCCAATCTCACGTTAGACCAAATTGATATCATCGAACTGAACGAAGCTTTTGCGGCTCAAAGTATTGCGTGTCTAAAGGAACTTGGAATCTCAAACGACGATGCAAGAGTAAATGTAAACGGAGGTGCAATCGCACTTGGTCATCCGCTTGGAATGAGCGGAACGCGGATTACCTATTCTGCAGCTTTGGAACTGAATAAAACCGGCAAAAAATACGCGTTGGCAACGATGTGTATCGGTGTCGGACAAGGCTACGCGGTGATTTTGGAAAATGTCAATGTATAATTGTCTCTGAATAACCAATGTAAATATAAAACCCTTTCAAATGAAAGGGTTTTTAGTTGGGTGCTGAATGGTATTCTCTGAATAAAACACCGAAATTGTTTTCTAGTCCCGATTGAAGCATTTGCTTGAGCTTTTTTGGGCCGCGGCTTTGCCGCGGCCCAAAAAAGCGAGTGCGGAAAGCGGGACGGGTTTCAGGAAAAAGATATAACCCTGTTGCTCCTGAAAATTTTAATGCTGGGTTTTCGCAGGGTCATCGTAATTCACCATCCATTTGATGCCGAACTTATCGGTCCACATCCCGAAATAGGCGCCCCAAAACGTATCAGCAAGCGGCATTGTTATGTTTCCTCCTTCGGAAAGACCGTTGAAAAGTCTGTCGGCTTCTTCTTTAGAATCGGTGTTTATTGAAAGCGAAATATTGTTTCCCTGAATAAATTGCGACGCATATTCCCCGCCTGTGTCAGATCCCATCAGAACCGTTTCCTGAGAAATAGGCAGGGTGACGTGCATGATTTTGTTTTTATCATCTTCAGACATCTGTTTGCCTTCTTCACCCGAAGGCATATCACCGAAACGGCCGATATAAGGAAATTCTCCGCCGAAAACGGATTTGTAGAAATTAAAAGCTTCTTCGCAGTTTCCGTTGAAAGTTAAGTACGCGTTTACCTGTGCCATGATTGTAGTTTTTTTGTTATTTAATTGATGAAAAAAGTTCCTCTTTATAAAAATTTTCAGAAAAATGAGTTTCCGAAAACATTGATTTCTATACTCTTGTTTTTTTTAGAGCCAACCGATAGCCTACTAAAACCAGGGCCCAAACAGCAATCCCAAGAATCCAGAACCAAATGGGCGACGGAATGGTGATCATCATATAGACCGACGTTATTAGAAAGAAAATCCCAATAATGATGGCGTAGATTTTTTTACCGTCGTTTGCAATTATTGTTGATACAAAACCTCCTGCCAATGCACCTGCGGCATAAGAAATAATGACAAAGAAAACGGCCATAAACGGTGCCTGTTCAACGTAATCTTTAATCGCTGCTGCATCATTGGGATTTGTGCCTTCAGGAAGTGGATAAAGATAATGACCCAACTGCTGAACGAGCCCAACGGCGATACTGGTGGCTACTATTCCAGCGATTATTGCTGCTGCTTTTCTTAACATTTTACTGGTTTTTCCATGTTGTTTTATAACTTAATGTACCATCATAGCTCTTCCAGTTTCCGATGAATTCGATGAACTGTTTTTCGACCTGCTGAAGTTTTGCATTCCACATAAAAGTGTAAATGAATTTACCGGTAAAAATACCGGAATGTTTGCCTTTCGGTTCTTCCGCAAGCTCGTATTCACCATACACGGTACTGCGTTTTTTGCCGTCTCGGTATTGGTTGATTTTCAGTTTTCCTTCAAATTTTGAAAAGTTCTTTTCAACCATTGAATATCCTGCGAGAAAATATTCCTGATCGTTTTTCCTGTTCTGTTCTGAAATATTAATTTTGATCTTCAGAAGTTCTTTGCCTGCAATTGTTCCCGTGTAAGGTTGGGATTTATTCATCCACACTTCAGCGATATTAGGCATTTGAGAAAACGCGAAACCTGATGCGAGCATGAATATGAACAAAAACTTTTTCATTACAATTTTATTTTAATGATTCCAGATATTTCATAATTTGGTTAGAATTGTCAAAATGCATCGCGACTTTCTTTTTATCTTTTTGCAAAACCCCTTCAAATACAATAACATTAAATAATTTGGGCATTAATTTAAGTCCCAAAGATCCTTTAAAAACACCTTGATTTTCAATGTTTAAGACAGCGCTGTATATTTGAATCGATTCATCATTCACTCTGGCAGTTTCCGTTTGATTGTAATTCACATTTCCTGTAATCTTATGAGTCTCATCACCGATCTGCAAACTTCCTTCTACGTCATACAGGCTTGATATTCCGGTACTCATCAATACTGAACTAAAAGTAACTTTTATCGACTGTTTTTTACCCTTTTCCCCTTCAAAATAATGACCGTTATTCTTAATTAAGTCAGGCAGGTCAATGCTCTTCTGTGCTGACGTAATAATAAAACACAAAAGAAAAAAGAAAACATATTTCATATTAAACACCAAACTGACCGAGGTGATGATTCAGGTGTTTCGCCAGCATATTGTTCCATTCCTGAGCGGTAAGTTTGCCAAACGAGTGCGACATTTTACCGTCGAAAGCTTCTTTACCCAACTGCTGGGTTTTTTGGATGAAACCGATCAAACGCTTTTTTTCGGTTTCAAAATCTTTGTTGCCCTTGATGATAAACATCGGACCCGTCGGGATATTCTGCTTGTACGGAATTTCATTTACAGTTTTTGGTTTCACAAAATTTTTCAGCAGAAATCCTGCAATAAAACCCGGTTTGGGATGTTTATCAGTTTCGTAAATCGTTTCGTAAGCAACGTTCAGATGAGCAAGTACCTGATCTACGCTCATTTTGCCCCACTTTCTCTGGGTTTCCGGCGTAAGTGTATTGATTCTGTCGATGTAATTCTGCGCATCTTTAGCGTCGAAAATGTTCTGCATGTTTTCAGGTTTTTTTTATTTCAAAACAAATTTAATATTTTTTGAGTTTGCTCCTGAAACTATTTTAGAGTATCATCACTATTGTTTCCAGCCCCATGGTTTTGAACTGAATTCAATAGGCTGGGTTAAATCGAATTCAACTGTAAACACCCTGTCGCTGCCAATTCTACGCAGATTATAACTGAATGTTTTCTCATCCAAAGTAATCCACCAAACATTCGTTGAAGCGTAAGAAATCCTGTTGGCAGTTTCTTCATCTGCCGGAAAAATCTGAAGATTTTCGAAGCCCTGATTCGGAGCCTGACCGCCGTATTGCGTCACCTGATCTTCTGTACCGTCTTCGTGGCGGTGGTCGTGCTTAAGTTTTAAAATTGATTTATCATTTTTTGATAAAACCCAAGTGCGCGAACTGTTTTCACCTACATAAAACGGAATTCTGATTCTGTTAGATTCGCAACTCAAAACCTGCATCACCAGACGCTTACCGGTGAAACCGTCGCCTTCTTTACCGCCGGCTGTAATTTTTCCTTCGTAGGATTTAGAACAGTGATTTTTTAAACTGTTCCAGAATATTTCGCTCGGTATCTGTTTATTCTGAGCATTCAGGTTGTAAAATAAGATTGTAAAAATAAGTAATGTAAAATTTTTCACCATGCTTTTTAATGTGAGTGTTAATGAATTTATGATAGCTAAAAGATCCGAAGACAAATCCTTCTCAAATATAAACATTTTGTAAGTAACGGACTGTCTTACCGAAACAGATAAAATAAAAAAAGGCCGCCAATGGCAGCCTTTTTTTTGGATATTGAAATTTTACTTCACTATAAGATTCTGGCTGTAGGTTGCCCCGTCAGCTGAAACTACAATTCGGTAAGTTCCTGTTTTCAGTTCACTGATACTGATCTTGTTCTGATCTGCGGCGAGTGATCCTGATTTCACTAATCTTCCTGAAAGATCATAGATTTTGAAGTCAGATTTTACATTGTTTTTCAACTGAATATTTACTTCGCCTTTGGCAGGATTCGGATAAAGACTGAAGCCCTTCTTAGAAGTATCGCTCACTGCAAGATTTTTAGTAATATTAAATCTGGTAGCATTTACTGCAAAATAAATATTATTAACCGCCTTCACCATAACTCTTGCATTAGAGGTATCAATATTCGGCAGCATTACATCTGCGGTTCCTGTATTCGGTACACTTGCAGCCAAAACTGTCGGATAAGTTAATCCGTTGTCGGTTGAAAGCAAAACCTGAACATTTTGAGTGTTAACTGGAGCCGCATTGGTTCCTGCAACATCCCAGTTTACGGTAATTGCTGTTTCGCCCGTATATGTAGCCGCAACATTCTGAGAGGTAACTCTGAAAGGTGCCGTACTTGCAACGGTTACTACCATATTTTGCCTTGCAGCCTGATTACCTGTCGCCTTGTTGTCATTAACGAGCACTGCAAAGTTAAGCGTTCTTGCTACGGTTGGGATAACTTCCCATGTTGGCGCAAGATTACCTGCAGCTATGGAAGCCATCGCGGGAAAATATCGCTGAGGAGACGTTGAAGGTGTTAAAGAACGGAATACTGCTCCATTGGTCTGCGTTGGCGAAGGCACAGTTGAAGTTGTTGAAGGTCTTGTATCGGTTTGTTCCCAAAGATAGGTAACTGCGTCACCGTCAGGATCAGATGCGGTACCGGTCAGTACAAATGCGGTTCCCGCTGGAATCGTATAATTTGCAAGAGGCTGAACTACAGGAACCTGATTATTATTCGGAGTTTTTTCCCCGCAGTTTGCCCCGGTCTGAGTTGTAATATTCGTGTACATTTGATTCACACTTACTACATGGAAGTAGGCGTCACTGTTACTCTGCACATCAGGAGGGCAAATTCCGGCATAAGCCATTATGGTACTTCCGCTTCCCGGTTCTACGGAGCTTCCTGATGATCTGTTACCACCACACGAATTATCAAAAGTATGCTGGGCTCCCCACTGGTGGCCCATTTCGTGTGCTACATAATCTATGTCAAAAGCATCGTTTCTCGGTGCAGAACGGCCTGTAACACCACGGGCTTTACTCGCAGTACATGGCGATCTCAACTGAGCGATTCCTCCACCACCGGTACTGAAGATGTGACCGATATCGTAAGCTGCTGTTCCGATTGTCGCATCGATAAAGGCTTGATTTTCATTAAGGAGCAAATTACCGTTATTATTGGTAAATCCAGGTCCATAAGCATCGGTCCCGATCGAAATCAACAAATCATTGTTGGGTATCATGGTCATGGTTAATGATATCGTCTTTTCGTATACCCCATTCACTCTGGTCATCGTAGTATTCATCGCCGCAAGAACTGCAGCCTTCTTCTCTTCAACCGTGCCGGATCCTAATCCTGCCCTGTTGATGTGATAATTAGAGTATTCAACAGTGGAAGAAAGTGCCAAACGGTAATTTCTAAACAGGCCATCCTGAACCAGCGCCTGTGCCTGTGGCTCAATTGCTGCCGTGTTTTCTTCAGGATTTTCGTAATGGCATACAAAACCACCCACACTTGGCAATTCTTTACGGTCGTACACCATGTACGTAGACTTATCCTGAGTATGAGCATCAAGATAAGCGGTTTTTCCTTCGTTGAAGTACATTATATTTATCCCGTCGTACGGACTGACACTGAATCGGATTGAGTTGCTCTGGTTTCCTTTTTCATAACCTACATACGATCTGATCTCCGGGAATTTTGCCTGTAAAACAGGATCCATTACCGAGGCTTCGTGTACCACATAGTTTACGAGCTTTCCTTCTGCAGTAGGAAATTTCAGGATGAGCGATTCGTTATTAGAAAATCTCTGTGGTGCTGTAGCCAAATCATTTTTAAGATCCTCCAGATTAAGTTTAAATAATTTATACTTTACCGGGGTCGAGGTCTTGTCATACACGGGCGCCTTTCTGTCTACGCTTGCGACCGACTTCCAGTGGTTTGTCTGCGAGAAAACTATTCCCGAAAACATCACTGCCGCTGTCAATAGTAGTTTTGATTTCATGCTAAAATTTTATGGTTTTATTTTTTGAATTTCTATCGTTTTAAACTGATGATTTTTACTGATGACGATAACACTTGCGGGATTAGACCTGCCTGTATACTCGCGATTATCATAGGGCTGAACAGTAATTTTTAATGTATTACCGCCGCCAGATACCCCCGTAACAGTGAAATCTGATTTTTCAATCTTTGGCTGTACCAGAATATACATTTCTGTTTCAGTAAAAGACGGTATTGGATTTTTCCTCGGAGAGGGGTTATTCATGTTGATGGTGTTATATATGCGGTCAATACTTTTCTGCGAATCCAGGATCTCGGATTCACTTTCAGTAAGCTTCACGTTTACATGATTGATTTCGGAAAATTCTATATTTTTCAAATCTTCAACAGGTTTTACATGAAGCTGCTGGCAGGACATTACAATATACAACAGCAAAATATAGCGCATAAATTACTTATTATGAGTTCAATTCATTTATGAACTGACGAAAATACAAATTTTTTAGCAAAAGAGCACTCCTTTGACAATATTTCTATCAAAACAATATCATTTTCCTTATCTATTAGCTTATTTCTTTAGTATATAATAGCGAAAAAAAACGGACCGAAGTCCGTTTTTAATTATTGAGTGATAGTTACCTTCGTGCCTTTCGTATGCGCATTCATCTGCGGCGCGTAATAATTCTGCAAAGTGGTAATTCCGTTGCTGAAAGTTCCCGATGCGTTGCAGATATAATCGTACTCGAAAACGTACTTCCCTTTCGGCATATATTCGATGTAGAAATTTGTTGAAGCATCTTTCGTGGACTGATAATAGCCCAAACTGTTTTTCCATTCATAACCTGAAATAATGTTCAACGGCTCAAAACCTGCAGCACGCATATCTTTCAGGTGAATGAATTCCATATTTCTATCGGTGTTCAGAATCATTCTTACGGTAACTTTATCCCCCACTTTTAACGGTGAATTTTCTGTGATTTTAATTAACTCTTCGCCGTTTACGGTTTTCACTTTTTTATACAGTTCTTTCGTGATCGAAAGGTAAGATTCGGAGGATTTAATTTTGTCCAGATCCTCATAATACTGCCAGAACAATCCACCCTGAACAATTCCGGCGCCGGGTTTGGTGACAGTAACCGTTCCTAAATTTTTATCAATTACAGATTCCTTCACTGAGCTTTTCACGTATCCGGTTGCTTTTTTGTCCGGATTTGCCAATTCTTTTCCGCCCCAAATAATGGTTGCTTTATCGCTTTCTGAATTCGTCCAGGATTTTCCTGAATTCAAAATTGTGAAAATCACTTCTGCAGTTCCACGTGAACTTCCCCATGAATTCACTTCTTTCTGCGTAATCAGCCAGATTTTCATTTCCTCAATGAAATTGGTATCGTTCGGAGTCAGTTTATTAAACGCTTCCAATGCACCGGCATGATTTACCGTTTTAGAATTGTACCAACCCCAATCGTTCAGATTCTGTTTCCAGTAAACGCCCTGAGTTTCTGTATCTGTAGAAGTTTCTTTCAAATAAGTAAGGAATTTTTTCGAAACATCTTTCATTCCATAATTGTCAAATAAAATCGCTAAACGGTGCAATCCAAAGAAGGTAAAATCGGTGATTTTTTCTGTTTTAGCTTTGGAAATTACGGCATTTTTCAGCGCAGTTCCTTTCGCTTTTAAAGGATATTCTTTCTCCCAATAATTTCGGGTGTCGAGATAGTCCAGAACATAATTATTAACCACGTTCTTTTTATCAATCTGCCCGTATTTATTCACTTCCGTATCCACAAAACTGATCAGTTTCGAAACCATTTCCTTCTGTTCAGAACTTTGATAATCCGCAGTGTTTCCTTTCAGCCATTCATTAATTTTTCCTAAAGATTTCAAAATATACAGCGAGTTGTAGTACGAACTCGGATAACCCTGATACCACGAAAATCCACCATCCGGATTTTGCAGTTTTTTCAGCTCTGCCCAATCGCTTTGAATGGAATTTCGCATCGTATTTGCATCAAAAAGACGAGCCAATTTTTCCATTTGTTCCGTTTCATTTTTACTGTCCAAAACCCAAGGCGTTTCATCCAGCAGCAACTGTTTCAGTTCCTGATTTTTTTCAAGATTTGAAGTCAGTAAACCTTTGCTTTGATATTCTTCAAAAACAGTTTTCAGTTTTGGATTGGCTTTAAAAATTTCAGAAGCCAAAACATCAGCAAACCATTTATTAAAAATAACATCAGCTGAATTGTTTTGGTCGTTTTTCAGACTTGGCAAAGCAAACATAATTTCCCAGATTGGATTGGTTGTCAGTTCCAAAGTATTGGAAAAATTAGTGGCGGTTGTTGAAGTATTTTTGGCTAAATTTTCCAGTGTAAACGTTTTGGTCTGACCTTCTTTCACAAAAATCGGAACCGCATCGGTAACCAGCATTCTGTTTGGCAACACGGCGATTGCTTTCTGTTCACCATCAGAGAAATTACCGGCTTTGGCTACGATTTTAATAATGATCGAAGACACATCGTTCGGAACTTTAAGTTTCCAGTTGACCACAGCATTTCCGTTTTCGGCAAGACTGAAGGTTTCCTGTGTTTCATTCAAACTAAATTTACCGGAAATATCTTCATTGGTAAAAGCATCCAAAATCTGAAGCTGTGCCGTTCCGTTGAGCTTTTGACTGACTAAACTTGAAAGTTTGGACTGAAGATTCAGTTCGTCACCTTCACGCAGAAATCTCGGATAATTTGGTGTAACCGAAAACTCTTTCTGCGTTACCACCTCTTTCTCCAAAACTGCAGATCTTGCATCTTTGGTATGGGCCAAAAACATGAGTTTCCATTGAGTTAAAGCTTCCGGCGAAGTAAACTCAAAAGTTACGTTTCCATCTTTGTCAGTTAATAAATTAGGGTAGAAAAATGCGGTTTCGTTCAGGTTTTGTCGGACTGGAATTTTTCCCAAATCCTCTTTTTTCCCGCCCAGTCCAGTTACCACAACTTCTTCCACATCCGAAACAGAAGTGGAATCAACCATACGTTCGGCTTTTGTCGGCGGTGGCGGCGGATTTCCCACCGATTTCATTTCAGATTTGGCTCGAACAGCATTTGACTGTTCGGCAACTGCCGCACTGTACATTACTTCCATTCGGTTTCCGTAAATTCCTCCGTTGAACCAATTAAATTCGGGAATATTAACTCCTTTCTGATTTAGATACGGTACCCTTTTGCTGAAATTCTCCTGCGCCAGATAATCATTAATTCCATAAGAATTCATCAGGAAATATTTCTGATACAATTTTTGCCAGGAATAAGAATTGGCTGCGAACTGATCCAAAGATTTGTCGTACATATTCGCCAAAACTTCCGCATTGATGCGTTCTTTTTCATCACCTAAAATTTTCACGATCCATTTTTCTTTGGAATTTGGCTGAAGTTTATCGCGGAAGGTCACGGTTTCTATACGCAAAAGTTTTTTGTCAGATATAATTTTCAAATTCACCGACTGCGTCTGTACATCATTGAAGGCTACCAACTGAAACTGAACGTTGACCTGATCGATACTTTCATCTTTCGGAAACGCCACTTCATATTCTAAAACGCCGTTTTTTAAAGATTTTTGTTCCGTAACCGTTTCGCCATTTCCATTTTGAACATAGATGTTGACCAAAGCATTCGGAACGGCGGAGTACACATAGATTTTTGCCTTTTCAGTTCGCTTGAACTCAGCTTTTGGCTGGATAACTTTCAGAAAAGGTTTTTGCGAGTCGGTTAGGAATCTTTTATCGAAAACTTCGAAAGTTTTTTCGGTTTTTATTGTGTCTTTTCCTTCGACGTTGTAGAGTTCGAGTTTGTATTTACCCGCATTTATAGAGCCAAGGTTCAAGATTGGAGAATCAAGATATTCAAGTTTACTATTTTCATTCTTGGTTCTTGGTTCTAGGTTCTCGATTCTTTCTAAAACCACTTTTGCAGTTTTATCCTCCTTTTCCTCCTTATTAAAATAATCATGCGGGAATTTCTGAACAAATTCAGCTTTCGAAAATTTAGGCAAATCCTGAACTTCTTCCTTAAAATTATCTCTGAAAATTCTTTCATCAGGAACCAGTTTAGAAAGTTTTACGCTGTAAGGTTTCTTTAAATTCTGGTCATTATAATTTTTGGTCTCAACTTTTATTTTAACATTTTCATCGGTAAAAGTATCTTTAATGTCATCGGCTTTGATGTAATGGGAAACCGAAGCTACCTTCACATTTGCCGTCTCAGACTGCGTTTCTCCGTTGATGTCGGTTACGGAAGCGTTGATCTCATAATTATCAATCTGAATTCCGTCTAAGGTTTCATCTTTCTTTAGGTCAACTTTAATGGTGAACTCCCCTTTTTCATTGGTTTTTACCGTCCCCAAAATCGAATTTTCATTATCATTCCCACGAGGATACCAGTAAAAATACATCCATCGGATATTGCGTTTTTTTATTTCATAATTTACCGTTGCGTTGCTGAGCGGAATCCCGGAAAAAGTCATTGCCTTTCCTTTAATTTCAATCGTTTGTCCGTATTTGTATTCGTCTTTTACCGGATCGATAATGACCTCAAATTTTGGACGTTTATATTCCTCAACCTGAAATGGTTTATAGGCTTCGATATTGTTTTCATGAATACGCAGTGAAAAATTTCCGTTCAGTTTTCCGTTTGGCAAAACGAAATTTCCACTGTAGGAGCCAAATTCGCTGGTTTTAAAATTCTGCGAAGAAATCTCCTCACCGTTTGCGTCGTAAAGCGTAATTTTTTGAGAAATTCCGGCAGAAACTGATTCTTTTTCATTCATCAGTTTGGTGTTGATTACCTTGAAATAAACGGTTTGTCCAGGTCTGTAAATCCCCCTGTCCAAAAATACCTGTGCCAAATCTCGCTGTTTTCCGATTTCGTTTTCCCGATAATAATTGTTCCCGTACACCTGAATCAGATTAAAATCGTTCGTTTTCGGCTGCTGCACGAGATAATAGCGGTAATACTCTTTTTCGCTGGAGACAGGAAATTTGAAGTTCGCAGACTGATCAGAAGTCGCATTAAATGAATTCACCGTCTTTCCACGGGAATATTCAAAAATTTTCAGATCTTCATTTGAAATGGATTTACCGTTTTCGCGGTTCACTAATTTCAGCTGGTCTTCCACAGATTTCCTCTCATCTCTTTTCGCATAAATAGCTCTTGAAGAAGTGGAAATAAAGTAAAAATTCTCCTGAATGGCATTTTCCACCACGTATTCCACCATATAAATTCCGGACGGAAGCGGCTTGATTTCCAACGAAGTTTTATGGCTTTTATAATCCTTTAAATCCTGAAGAGTGAAAATTTCTTTGCGCAAAAGCGTTTTCTTCACATTTTGAAAAATATTTTTGTCATACTGATTGGAGACATATTTTAAAAAATTCTGAAAATCATCTTTTACTTCATAAATATTTAAAGAAAACTGATGCACATTTTTGGCCTCTGCAACCAAATGAATGGGCAGATTTGTCTGCGTGTGCGTCTCGTATTTAATTACCAGCGCGGGATTTACAATCTGGTTTTCACGGCTTTTTATATTATCCGAAAATTTCGATTTTACATATTGTTTTTTGGCGGTTTCAGCCCACGAAAGAGCCTCCTGATATTTCTGCGCAGAAGTAAATTCATCCATGATCTCAGCGATGATCACAACTTTATAATCTCCTTCTGTATTTGTTTTTACCAAATCCTGAAGCTGCTCTAATCGGTCTTTACAATTTGTAAATTCACAGTTATAGTTCAGCTTCTGATGCTGAAAATAGAGTTTGGGATTCCCTGTATTCCTGGCAATCAGTTCATCATAAATATCTAATATTTTCTGATGATTGGCTTTGAGTTCGTTTGGCGTAAACAGCTCATCATTTTTCAGAAATTCGGTTTCATTCACTGCATTCCAGTCGAATAAAGTCGGGAAATACTCCAAATCCTGAGTTTCCTCGAAAATGGTTTTACATTTTGAAAGCGGGATTTTCTGTAAGTCAGCTTCTTTCTTATTTAAATTTTCAAAATGTTGGGTTAAATAATTCTTAAAATCAAGCTTGCTCCAGGTTTCAATCTGGAAAACATCCTGATTATTAATATTGGCCCGCTGGTTGATTTCCCAGGATTCATTCTGATAATAATCCATAAAAAACTGACCCAGCAAAACCTCATAAACCAGCTTCGGTTCTCCTTTCAGCTCATCACCAAAAGATGATAGTTTTTTGAAAAACTGACTGGATGAATCGTTGTTTTCATCAGCCCGGGTTTGGTTCACAATGCTGAATTCCGCTTTCAGCGAGCGTATTAACTGATTCGCATTGTCGTCTTTCATGGCTTGTTTCTGGATTTCTAAAATGATGGGGAGATTGGATTTGTATTTTCCGGTTTTGTAATTCTCAGCGACTTTTTTCCACTGGTCATCGTAATATTTTTGACCAAAAAGCGGTGAGATAAAAGAGATTAAAAGGAAAAGCGTAAAAATTCTGGTGAAATTTTTCATATGGTTTATTGCTAAAGTCTTAATAGGATGCAAAAGGGAATTATTGGTTAAATTTGCGCCGATGCAGTTTTTAAATATACTAAAAAAATACATAATCGACAGCCAAATATATGTTTCTGTGATGGGAACCCTGTTGGCAATATTTTTCATGCTCGAGCAAAACCTGTTCCGCTTCCCTACAGTGATTTTAATATTCATCACATTTTTCAGTGGCTATCTTCATACCAAGTACCAGCGACACCGCTTTTTTACCAGAATTCTTATCTTTAATATACTTTGCGGCATTTTTTCTGCGGTTTTAATCCTCTTAAATCATAATGAAATCCGGCTTTTGAAATGGGGCCTAATAGTTGTCCTCGGTTTGCTTTACAATTCAGCTCTCATCGAAAATCAAATCAGAAATATTCCTTTGCTTAAAGTGTTTTATGTCGGATTAATCTGGGCTTTAATTAATTCCTGGCTTATCGTACCCGAATTTCATCCGGAAATCTTCATCATCAGTCTCTTATTTGTAAGTGCGCTGGTCCTTCCTTTTGACATCCGTGATATGAAAGATGACACGGTGATCACTTTCCCACAGCTTATTGGAGTGCAGAAAACCAAATTCCTGGCCTATTTAATGGTATTTACAAGCATGATGCTGGCGGTAGTATTTTTGAAAACTGATTATGTTGTGGCTTTCTCCGTCACTTCAATAATCACTTTCATTTTAATATATTTCGCAGAAAACACCAATAAAGATTCTTACTTTTCTTTTGGCGTGGAAAGCTGTTCGGGTCTGCCGCTTTTATTTCTGATTTTAATGAAGTATTTTTGAAAAATGATTATCCGGAAACTGCATCTCATCAATTTTAAAAACCATCAGGAAAAATCCTTTGAATTTTCACCGCAAATCAACTGTTTTGTAGGAAACAACGGCGTGGGAAAAACCAATGTCCTCGATGCGTTGCATTACCTTTCCGTAGCCAAAAGTTTTCTCGGAAACACGGATTTGAATAATATTAAAACGGATGAAGATTTTTTCGCTATTGAAGGCGAAATTTCTGATGGTGAAAAAGAAAATATCATCAAGGTTCAGATGCCTAAAGATGTGAAGAAAATCATCAAAAAAAACGATAAATCCTACGACAGAATTGCAGATCATATCGGGTTTTTGCCCAGCGTAATAATTTCTCCCTACGATTCTAACCTGATTTCTGATTCAGGAGAAAGCCGCAGAAGATTTCTGGATGCCATGATTTCGCAGACGGATTCGGATTATCTTTTCAACCTGATCCAGTACCAGAAAACGGTACAGCAAAGAAATGCACTGCTTAAAAATTTTGCCAGAAACCGCTATTTCGATGCAGAAAACCTTGACATTTACAATGATCCACTGATTAAATTTGGTACAAAAATCTTTGAAAAAAGAGAGCAGTTTACCGATTCCATTGTCCCACTGATTCAGCAGTATTACGATATTATATCCAACGGAAACGAAAAGGTTACGGTAATTTATCAATCGCATCTGCAGGAAAATGATTTCGGGACTCTTCTGAGGGAAAATTCTGAAAAAGACAGAATGCTCACATATACTTCGACTGGAATACATAAAGATGATCTCGTATTCGAGATGAACGGTAATTCGCTGAAGAAAATCGGAAGCCAGGGCCAGCAGAAATCTTTTCTGATCGCACTGAAGCTTTCCCAAATGAACAGAATTAAAGAACTTACCGGAAAAACACCGGTCCTGCTTTTAGACGATATCTTCGATAAACTTGATGATACGCGGGTTTCGCAGCTGATTGAACTCGTGAATCAGGAGCATTTCGGACAGATTTTCATTACTGATACGAATCTGGAACGCACCGAAAAAGTGGTAAAAAAGATTAATGAAGAGTCTAAAATTTTTGAAATTTAAACCATGAAAAAGAAAAAGCGCGAATTTCAGTCTTCTGAACTGGTAAAATCATTTGCCCGAATTCATGGTTTCGAAGATAAACTGCTTGCTTTCGAAATTAAGGATTTTCTCAACGAATATCTAAGCGATGCACTTTCCAATGAAATTGAATCCGTAAATCTGAATAAGAAAATTTTAGAAATCAGGATAAAATCTCCGCTGCTGAAAAATGATTTCAGAATGCGGAAAACCTTCTTTCTGAATAAATTTAAAGAAAAATTCGGTGAAGAAAACGTTACCGATCTTCAGATTTTGTAACCACGGTATTGTCCACCATTTCTTTCGCGCTGTCATCCAGATCAGAGCGGAGCGGAAGGAAAAAACGCAGCGGATTCTTCATGAAATACCTGAAAATCTCTTTATAGATTTCGGTCACCTCGCCAAAATTTACTTTTCTGGAACGGAAAGCCAGTACCATCGAAAGTCCGAAACTCACTGCAAAATTGAAGAAACCAATCAAAAACACGGTAATCACCGAAATCCACACGGTGTAAGAATCGACCATAAATCCTTTACCATAAAAGCCTAACGCAATATTTCCTGCAGCAAAAGTAATGTGGCGGATATCGAGATCTAAGCCTAGAAAAAGCCCGACAGGACCTGTAATTCCAAGAAAAACACCGAACCAGAAATTGGAGATGATTCCGGCGGAGTTACGGGCATAATAGTCTGAAATATTTTCCGCTGATTTTTTGCCCAGAAAGTAATTCAGAAAGGGATTTTTTGCGATTCTTTTTGGAATACTGTAAAATACAGAACTGTTGCCGATATTTCCGGAAATGATCCCGGAAATAAAGAGAAAGAATCCTGCAATACAGGCATGGAAAATGGCTTTGGAATGAAACGGATCGTGATCCTGAAGGATTTTCGTAGCTTTTTCTGCGGCAAAGTTCTGCTGAAAAAGAACATCAAGTCCATAAATAATCGCCAGAGCTACCGGAAAAGCCAATGCCACGTTACCCATGAATGCAATGAACTGCGAACGGAAAACCGTGGAAACCAAATGCGCAAAATCGACATAGTTTTTCTGGGTATTTTCACCTTCAGAAAGCACTTTTGCCATCGTTGCCGCTGTCATTGCAGGCTGTTTGGTCGCTAATGTAAAACCCATCAGATAAATCATGATAAATCCCATCGCATAGTTGGTGGCGTACAATATGGCGTGAGAAAAATCACTTCCGGGAAGCGAGCCATAAAAAAGTTTAAGAACCACAAGACAACCTACTATGATTCCACCGCCGCTGGCTTTCAGGAACATGCTCATATAATCCCTGCGCGACGAGGTAATGTAGTGCGTTCCGGTTTCGGCCGTATGATTGGTGATCAGGTGAGACATCAGCGTAGTACTGTCTGACACCAAATCGACCAGATTGTTTTTATGTGATTTATAATCGAGAATATGGAAAAACAGCTGTTTGGATTTCCGCACAACATCTTCATCCTCATCAATAACCATCACGTTATGAATGTCGCTCATGCGGTTCAGTTGCTGCCTGATTTTAATAAGCGACTGGTTGATTTTGCCGGAAATTCCATATTTTGCGGAGTTTTTGAAGGCTAGTGTTACAAAATCAAGACATTGTTCCAGATACACTTTTATCTGTTTATAATGTACATCTTTGGAATTGAGGATGAAATCTGGATTTTCACCGTAATTTTCATTAAGTCTGTCGAGTTCATTTTGAAGCGCCAGAAACGGATTATCAAAATTTCGGTATTCAGGAGCCATATTAACAACTTCAACATCCATCGCATTACCGATGACACGCCAGGCCAATATATTCATTGAAAAAAGCAGTTCCTGCTTCACTTTAGGCCTTATAATTAAATCATCAATCCGTAGAAGCTGGAAAAATTCGCTCAGCTGTTCCTCCGGAAGATTCTGGAAATACTGCAAATCTTTTGTGGGACGTACAGAAGTAGCATCTACCAGAAACCAAACTGTATTTTCGTGTTCCACCGCCGGCAGAATCTTATTCAATAGCCTTTTTTTAAATTCCGGAAAAAAAGCGTTTTCTGATAATATATTAGCCTCAGTAAGCGAAAGGTTAAAAGGTTTCCCTTCGAAAACATGGTTGATGTAGAATGCAAAGTTCTCTGTGACATCGGGGTTTGCACGCAGAAAATCAAGAATGCCACTAAAATCTGAAGAGCGCAGATTAAGCATCAATTCAGAGAGTGGTTCCAAAGATTTCGTTTCATTCCGGAAACTGAAATATTTGGAAAGAAGGGTGTTAAAATCTGTCTTATTTCTTTTGTACAAAGGCATATTCCCTACAAATATAATTTATTTCAAATTGACGTTATTCATCTGCCGCATGATCCAACTGTGTTTGCGCTTGAGGTAAGCAGATGGATTTTTGGGATCATACTTTTTGGGACTAGGAAGAATGGCGGCAATCCAGGCGGCCTCACTTTTCGTGAGATTTTTTGCGCTTTTGTTGAAATAATATTCAGATGCTGCTTCAACGCCAAAAACTCCGCGGCCCATTTCTATGGAATTCAGGTATCTTTCCAGAATCACATCTTTGCCCCAAACAAGTTCAATAATGAAGGTATAAACCGCTTCCAAACCTTTTCTGATCCAGCTTCTGCCCTGCCACAGGAAAATATTTTTTGCAGTTTGCTGCGAAATGGTACTTCCGCCCCGCAGTTTTTTGCCCTGTTCATTATGCTTCATGGCTTTTTCAATGGCTTTATAATCAAAACCTGTATGACTGAAAAAAGCCTGATCTTCTGACGCGATTACTGCTCTTTTTACAAGACTGCCCATTTCATCATAGGATACATAATCCCTTTTTAGTTTTCCGTATTCCAGTAAACCGCCAATCTGCGTAATCGTAACGGGAGGATTAAAGAATTTTCCCCAGACAATAAAGAGGATATTGGCAAGGATGAATATAAAGATGAGTTTTTTGATTTTCTTCCACATAAACGTCAGGGTGATGAGCATTATTAATTGCCTGCAAAAATAGAAATATTAATTATTTAAGGGGCTTCAGGTATGTTAAATTATAATCGGGCAGCAATTCGGGATGAAAAATCTTGATGTAATCTTTAAGAATTAAATCGGCACGAACTACTCCGCTTTCGAAAAAATCATTCGCACTTCCCTTTTCTTTTCCGCTCACGGTGTAAAGTTTTCCCTGATGGTATACATTCATTTTCGTATAATTCGGGTTGATTTGTAGTAATTCCTTCTTTGTTTTATGGTTTCCCACATTCACCCAGAATTCAGCGTTGTTAGATTTCACAAAAACTTCTTCAAAACTTAAAGGAACTGCTTTCGAATCGGAGTTCTCAGCGTTAATATATTTTGCGTTTGCATCTGCAATCAGGGTTGCTAAATTTGTTTTTCCGCCAGGTAAAAACCATTGGTTTCCGTACATTTCATTGGCAAGAACAACAGGTCTGTTCTGTGCTTTTTGGGCTAATGCTTTCAGGGAATCATAGGAAGTCTGAATCTCCTTAAACCGCAAAACAGAAGCTTTTTCAGGTCCTAAAAGTCTTCCGAAAACCATAAGATATTTGGATTTTTCCAAAGGATTCTGTTCCAGATATTCATCCAGAAAGATAATTTCGATTCCGTTTTTTCTGATGAGATCGTAAGTATTGTCGAAACTCGCAATATAATTGGTGAAGACCGCGTCGGGTTTTAGTGCGATAATTTTTTCGACATCATATTTCTGCTCGTTTCCGATGTTATGGATTTTTCCTTCAGAAATAAGCTGATGAATTTTCTGTGAATAAACATATTCCGGACTGGAGATTCCGATGATTTTCTCTTCCAAACCCAATTCAGTGAAATAACCTACCAGACTTGCATTGAGTAAAATCACTTTTGTAAAAGGAAGTTTTGAAGAAGGAATACTGTAATCAAATTTCCCCGATTTTAACTTCACAAAATCGCCGTCACTTTTGAATGCGACATTTTCAGAAATCTTTTGCCAGTCGTTAAGCGTAAATTTTTCTTCCTTTTTACATGACAAAAGCAGAAATAGAGATAAAAATGCAAAAAAAGTACGTTTCATTTTTTGAAAGGAATAAAAAAGTGTTATATTTGCAGACCTAAAAAAAGGCCTCGTGGCGCAACTGAATAGCGCATCTGATTACGGCTCAGAAGGTTACAGGTTTGAATCCTGTCGAGGTCACAGAAACCCTGCATTAAGCAGGGTTTTTTATTTTTGCAGAAGCAGGGAAACCCATTCCTCACGCTGCAGTTTTCTTTTCAGGGTAAGTTTCTGCTCATTACAAACTTCCAGAATATCATCAACATCGAAGAAACATAATCCCGAAAGCAACAGCTGTCCTCTGTTATTTAAGATCGAAACGTAGGTCGGAATATCTGAAATTAGGATATTCCGGTTGATGTTAGCCAGAATAATATCAAAATTTTCTGCACCTAAATTATCCGCTGTTCCCTGAGAAATTTCGAGCTCAACATTATTTCTTTCTGCGTTTTCCTTTGAATTTTCTACAGACCATTCGTCGATATCAATGGCAACGGTTCTCCCTGCGCCTTTCTGTTTAGCGAAAATTGCGAGAACCGAAGTTCCGCAACCCATATCAAGTACAGTTTTTTTCTCCAAATCCATATCCAGCATCTGCTGAATCATGAGATAGGTTGTTGCGTGATGACCCGTCCCGAAAGACATTTTGGGTTGGATGATGATTTCGTGTGGAAGATTTTGATTTTCGTGAAATTCCGCTCGGATGGAGACCTGATCTTCTACATTAATCGGCTCAAAATTCTTTTCCCATTCCTCATTCCAGTTGATATTGGGCATTTCCTGATAGGTATAGGAAATTTCTACGGCTTCATTTGAAAACATATTGATTTCCTGAAGTTGCTTTTCATCAAAAATATCCTTCTGAATATAAGCCAGAATTCCGTCGTGTTCCTCCGTAAAACTGTCGAAACCGATTTCGATGAGTTCTGCCATCAGGATTTCGTTCCAGGGCTGGAGAGGTGATATATTGAAGTTGAATTCTAAATAATTGTTCATGGTAAATTTTTTGTAAAAATAACTAATTTCTATTGATAAAGGGAACTGCGCCCCGGATTGAACGGCATGTTTGAGCTCTTTTTCTGGCGGCGGCTTTGCCGCCGCCAGAAAAAAGCGAGTAGTGAAAGCCGGAAATGCGCGCCCAAATTAATTCCTGTGAAAATGCGCCGGAAATGCCTCTTCGGGTTTCTGGCGGAAGATATTGAGCAAAATCCAGGATTTCAGGAAGCCGTAGCCGTAAGAGAACATCTGGATATAAGTTGAAATAATAGCGAATGAAGCGATGCTGATATTTTTGGTTTTATACA
This sequence comes from Flavobacteriia bacterium, assembly GCA_015999765.1. Taxonomy (GTDB): domain Bacteria; phylum Bacteroidota; class Bacteroidia; order Flavobacteriales; family Weeksellaceae; genus Kaistella. The sequence goes on along the minus strand of JAECQR010000007.1, from coordinate 31,956 downwards.
GCGCGTGGAAAAATACGAGTACCGTGTATAAGCCGTACATGGCCAGGATAAATCCTTTCTGAAGGAGGAAATATTCGATGAATCCCAACACATAACCAATAAGAAACAGGGACGGAAACGCAAATGATATTTTCACGTAATTCGGATGCCGCTGGTTCAGGATCGGTCTTGCACAACCGAACTGATAAACCTGTTTCGAAAACTTACCGAAATCGACACGCCGCTTATGGTAAACTCCGATATCATCAAAAAAAGCCGTGGTAAAGCCATTCTCCCAAAGCGTCATCGAAAGGTCCGGGTCTTCCCCAATACGCATTTCTGAAAATCCACCTACAGACTGGAACGCTGATCTTTTTACACCCATGTTAAAACTTCGCGGCTGAAATTTGGTGACCGCTTTTTTACTACCGCGGATTCCGCCTGTGGTAAAAACCGAAGTCATTGAATATGAAATCGCTTTCTGCATAAGGTTGAAACCTTTGTGGGCTTTGTCGGCGCCTCCAAACGCATCGCAGGGAATTTCTGTGATATTTTTTTTGATGTTTTCGATGTAATCCTTTTCCACGATCACATCCGAATCTACAAAAACAAGCCAGTCGTTTTTGGCTCTTCTGGCGCCATAATTCCGCGATAAACCGGGACCGGAATTGTCTTTTCGATAAAACTGGATATTTAAACTTCCCTTAAAAAGTTCAGTGGTAGGTCTTAAATCAATCAGTGAGCCGTCATCCACAATAATCACTTCAAAATCTTTGTTCGTTTGGTGGGACAGTGAATTGAGCAGCTCGAAAAGTTCGTCTTTGCGGTTGTAAATGGCGATAATGATGGAGATTGTTGTCAATGCGTTGATCCGGTGATTTGTTGATTTGTTGATTTGTTGATTTATCATACAGATCAACACATCAGCATATTAGCAAATTATTTTCCTTCGAGTTTATGAATTTTCTTCGTTCCTTCATACATTTCAAACTGAAGAAAACGGCATTCCAGTTTTCCGTTGAAAAGCTTAATCCTGCGGGACGGTCTCAGACCCACTTTTTTGGCAGCATCCAAATCCGAAGAAATTAACCACGCCAAAGTATTCGGATAATTTTTCTTGAAAGTATCACCGATTTTTTTGTAGAATTCGTCGTCATGGATTTCAATTCTTTCATCGTAAGGCGGATTGAAAACCATTAAAAGCGGGAATAGTTCTTTCTTAGAATCAAAGAAATCCTGTCTTCGTACGTCGATAACATCCTCCATTTCGGCAGCTTCTACATTGATGTGAGCAGCGTTAAGCATTTGTGAATCGATGTCGTATCCAACAATTTTTCCGTTAAATTCCTTAACTCGGTTTATTCTTACTTCTTTTATTTTCTGAAAAAGTTCAGCATCATAATTTTTCCAGTTCTGGAAAGCAAATTTTTTCCTGAAAATCTGCGCGGGTAAATCCATTGCAATCATCGCGGCTTCAATGAGTAAAGTTCCGGAACCGCACATAGGGTCAAGAAAATTACCCTTTCCGTCCCAGCCTGCCAGCTGTAACATTCCGCTGGCCAAAACCTCATTAATTGGAGCTTCGCCCTGTTCTTTTCGGTAACCGCGCTTGAATAAGGGATCGCCGGCAGAATCTAAAGAGATCGTTACCAGTTCGCGGTCGATATGGAGATGAAATTTAATATCCGGATCCTGAGTGTCAACATTGGGGCGTTTTCTGTGCTTGAATTTGAAATAATCGACGATTGCGTCTTTCATTTTCTGCGACATAAACTGGGAATGACGGAAGCGATCGGAATAAACCGTCGCGTCAATTGCGAAAGTTTGGTCCACATCCATATATTCATCCCACGGAAAAGCAAAAAGTTTGTCGTAAAACCGGCTTTCGTCCCAGGCTTTGAAAGTAAGCACCGGAATCATAATTTTAAGCGCAGTTCTGGCGGAGTAATTGATTTTATAAAGAAAACCAAGATCGCCTTCGCAGTTTACCGCGCGGTTTTTGATTTCAACGTCTTTTCCTCCCAGTTTCTTGATTTCCTCTGCCAAAACTTCTTCTAGTCCGAAAAAAGTTTTGATCTGTATCTTTAAATTTTCTGTATCCATATTTATTTGAGCTCTACTTTTACAAGAGTTCATCTTTAAAACTTCAGTCCGAAATTGAAGATACGGACAACGTTTAAAAAAAGAAAACTTTTTGATTTGTAGCTTGCGAACTGCAAATTTAGTTATTTTTGCACAATGGCATGGTTTGAAACATGGTTTAATACCCCTTATTATCACATTCTTTACAAGGATAGAAATTTCGAAGAAGCAGAAAACTTCATCACACTACTAATCAATGATTTGCAAATATCAGAACACTCAAAAATTATTGATTTAGCTTGCGGAAAGGGACGACATTCTGTTTTTCTTAACAAAATGGGATTTGAAGTTTTAGGTTTGGATCTGTCCGAAGAAAGCATTGCGCAGAACAAGGCCTTCGAAAATGATTCCCTGAAATTTAAGGTTCACGATATGCGAAACCCTATTTTTCCGGAAGTCTCGAAAGTGAAAGTTGATGCGGTATTCAATCTTTTCACAAGTTTCGGATATTTCGAGAGTGACGTAGAAGACAAGAAAATTTTTAGATCTGTACGTGATGCTCTTAATTCCAATGGTTTCTTTGTTCTAGACTTTCTGAACGAACAGTGGGTGAAAAACACTTTGATCCCGGAGGCAGTAATTACAAAAGCAGACATCGACTTTCATATTTCAAAAAGAATTGAAGACCACCACGTTATTAAAGATATTATTTTTAAAGATCAGGGCGAGGATTTTCATTTTTTCGAGAAGGTTAAACTTCATACATTAGAGGAAATTGGCGCTTATGCGGAAGAATTTGGATTTGAGCGCGTAAAAATTTACGGGGATTATAACCTGGGAACTTTCGATTTACAAAAGTCGCCCAGATGCATTAATGTATTCCGGAAGATTTAAAACTAACCTCAACCGGTAAAACCATAAAAACCTTATAGATTTATGATCATATTTCTCTTAATACTTAGTGTTCTGGCGGGAGTATTTCTCGGAAAATACTTTGGAGCACAACAGAAATTCGCGAAAAATCTTTTGATTTTAAGTGCAGGTTTTTTAATAACAATCTGTCTGAACGACGTTTTCCCAGAGGTTTATGCAGAGGGAAATGCGAATATCGGAATCTTTGTAATTGCTGGTGTTTTGCTTCAAATGCTGCTTGAAAATCTAACGAAAGGATTTGAGCACGGGCATTTTCATCATCATCAAGAAGAGAAAAACATACTTCCTGCTGCACTGATGATTGGGATGTTTATTCATGCATTTCTGGAAGGCATTCCGCTTGCGAATGAAACCGATGTTTTCAACCCTTATTTAATGGGTATTCTGTTTCACAACCTCCCGATTTCGTTTGTTTTAGGGGCTTTTCTTATTCAGAAACAGAAGTTTACTACAACATCCTGGCTTATCATCGCTTTTTTTGCGATTGCATCACCACTGGGATTAATTACCGGAAATTACTTCAATCCTGATTACAAAGTTTATTTTCTGGCGCTGGTAGGCGGTATATTCCTCCACATTTCGTCGGTAATTATTTTCGAAAGCAATAAGAATCACAATATCGACTGGAGTAAGATTCTGATGGTGATTTGCGGCGTAATTTTAGCGCTGGTGGGACATTTGTTCCATGACCATTAATAAAAAGGCTCCGGATTTCTCCGAAGCCTCCCATCATTATTTCACTTAATTCTGGAATTAAAACTTCCAGCCTAGTGTTATAAAGAAATTATCTTTTTTATTCTCTACATTTGATACAATTGACGCATCAGACTCAACAATATAATTGTTTGAAAAATAACCGGTATTGTTCGACGCTGAGCCCTGTAAAAACGGGGTGCTGTACTCAGAGTTCACATTCTGATATGCTGCGTCGATAAAGAAGGATTTGAAATCGTATCCAACTCCTAAGCCCAACGTATTTCTTTTTCCTAAAATCAAATTGTCGTAAGACGTATTCGACGCAGTGCCGTTATCCGACAAGGTGCTGATAGAAACTGAATCAAACGGACTGGAAGCAAACCCATAACCGCCTCTTAATCTGAAAGCAGCAATGCGGTATTCCGCGCCAACTTTAACTTCCGAAAGACTTCTGGAATGATCTGCGAAGAAATTATTCAGTTCAGTCTCTGCATTTCCATAAACTTTATACTTTGGTTTAGTAAGGCCTAATGAATAATCAACATTAATCGCAAAATTTTTGTTGGCTACATAAGCCGCACTCAAGGTTGCTTTCATTGGTGATGATAGTTTACGGTCTTCAGTGTAAGTTCCGTCAACAGGATTTTCATATTCACTGTAAACTCTTGCGATACTCCACCAAGTTGGGGTTTCGAGTGACGCTCCCAGTCTGAACTGCGGACTGACTTTGCCTATAATTCCTACTGAAGCAGAAAACCCATTTGCAGATTCGGAGAAAGGAGTGTACTGCTTATCGTAAACGTCGGTAATATTGTCGTTATTGGTAAACGCGGCAGAATCATACTGATCCAAAATAGTATTATGGAAGTTAAGTCCTGCTCCAAGATAAATTCTGTTATCGTAGTTACCACCAACTCCAATGCTCATCTTCGAAAGATTCCCGTAACGGTTATAAGCGTGTCCTGCAAACTGAAGTTCATCAACAAGCAAATCATCAGCATCTCTAATCTCATAGATGATATTGCTGTTGCCGGGAGTTTCGGAATAATTCTCAATCGACTGATTCGAATAATTTACTCCCACATTTACAAATTTCCAGGGTGTTGAACCGCTGACAGGGAAAACTGCAATTCCGCCCACATTTCCTAAATCAGTATTATTTACCTGGTAATCAGCAGATTTTCCGGCATATGAAGTGGTGTTCTTATTAGCTTCTATCCCTAATGTTCCCGAAAACTCACTTGCAATACTCACAGCGATACCCGCAGGATTGGAATTTAGCGTCGAGAAATCTGCACCTAAAGCTCCCATAGATCCGGCCATGGAATTGTATTTCGAAGAGCCGTTTAATGATGAGTTTGAGTATACCTCAACTGTATTTCTAAGAGTTGAAACATCCTGCGCATTCACAAAATATGCGGCAGAAAGTGTTAAAACTATTAAAGAATTTTTAATCATTTTAAATTATAAGTTTTTTAAATATATTATCTTCTAAATCCTCCCGATGATCTGGTTGAACCCGAACTAGAGCTCGATGACCCGCTGTTAAATCCTCCACCGCTGTTACCGCCTGAACGGAAACCGCCGCCGTCATTAGAATTCGTTCTGATCCGTGGTTCACTATAATTTGGTGAACTCTGTCTCGGAGTACTTTGCCTTGGATTATTATTAGGTTGCGGAGTAGTTCTGAGTCTGGGCTGCGTACTGTTATTAGGTTGATTGAATCTTGGATTATTTGGCTGATTCGAATTCATCCTTGGATTATCATTTCTGAAACCAGAGTTTGCGTTGGTATTTACACGGTCATTGGAATTTCGTAAAGAATTTCTGAATGCACCATCTGCCCCACTTCTTTTGTATGTGAATCCACCATTATAGCTGTTGTAGTTTCCGTAACCGTAACCGTAAGGCGAATAATAACCATAAGGATTATATCCGAAATACGGATTATAGTATCCGTAATAGGGGCTGTAATGTCCATACCAAGGACTGTAGTAACCGTACCATGGATTATATCCCATACCCCACGGACTGTAGTAACCTCCATATCCCCAATATGATCCGAAACCGAAATTCATCCCCCATCCAAATCCAGAATACATCCCGTACGGATATCCCCAGGTATCATTATAATACGTGTCGGTTCCCGAATAATTGCCCCAGTCGGAGTTTTGCTCCTTCCATTGTTCGTTGCGGTTATCTGCATTTAAATATTTGTTCTGATCATCAGTTGCCTGATAATCATAATATTCACCTACCCTGTTACCGCTGTTCATCACGGTTCCCTCAGGTAGTGTATCTCGGTTAGGATCGTAGTAAACACCATCGGTTTCGCTGTACCCACCCATCTGCGAACCGCAGGACATTAAAATTAAACCTCCGGCAACCGCCAAAACCGCTTTGGATTTCAGGATTTGAGGTAAATTTTTATAAGTAATTTTTTTCATGATAAGGTGAAAAGTTTTAATTTGATTTATATTTGCACTTTATACCAAAATTATACCATTAACACGGCTAAATTTTGAGTAAAAATACACTTTTTAGATTAGATAGACGTATTACAGAAAAGTTAAATCAAAGATAAAATATAATGGCAAAATTAACTTCAAGAGCCGAAGATTACAGTAAATGGTATAACGAATTGGTCGTAAAAGCTGATTTGGCAGAAAATTCCGGGGTTCGCGGATGTATGGTGATTAAACCTTACGGTTATGCAATCTGGGAAAAAATGCGCGATGAAATGGACCGTAAGTTCAAGGAGACAGGGCATGAAAATGCGTACTTCCCTATCTTTATCCCGAAAAGTTTATTTGAAGCTGAAGAGAAAAATGCCGAAGGTTTTGCCAAAGAATGTGCGGTTGTTACCCACTACAGACTTAAAACCGATCCCAATGATCCTAAAAAACTGATCGTAGATCCCGAAGCTAAACTCGAAGAAGAACTGATTGTACGCCCAACCTCCGAAGCCATCATCTGGAACACTTACAAAAACTGGATTCAGTCTTACCGTGATCTTCCGATACTAATCAATCAGTGGGCGAACGTTGTGCGTTGGGAAATGAGAACACGCTTGTTTTTGAGAACGGCGGAATTCCTTTGGCAGGAAGGTCATACCGCACATGCAACAAAAGAAGAAGCCATCGGGGAAACTGAAAAAATGCTTCACGTCTATGCAGATTTTGCCGAAAACTTCATGGCAATACCCGTAATTAAAGGAATTAAAACCGAATCCGAAAGATTTGCCGGTGCCGATGAAACCTACTGTATTGAAGCATTGATGCAGGACGGCAAAGCGCTTCAGGCAGGAACGTCACACTTCTTAGGACAGAATTTCGGAAAAGCTTTCGATGTCAAATTCACCAACAGAGAAGGAAAAATAGAGCACGCATGGGGCACATCCTGGGGAACTTCTACCCGGCTGATGGGTGCATTGATCATGACTCACTCTGATGATTTAGGGTTGGTACTGCCTCCTTCTTTAGCACCAATTCAGGTTGTTATTGTGCCTATTTTTAAAGGCGAGGAGCAGCTGCAGCAGATTGACGAAGTTGCTTATGAAATTCAGACTAAACTTAAAGCAAAAGGTATTTCTGTAAAATATGATAACCGAACCGAAAATAAACCGGGCTGGAAATTCGCAGAATACGAACTTAAAGGTGTTCCTGTAAGAATTGCTTTAGGAGCCAGAGATCTTGAAAACAAAACTGTGGAAATTGCCAGAAGAGACAATTTAACAAAAGAAACCCAGCCACTTGAGAATCTTGATACTTATATTGAAAATCTTCTTAAAACAATACAGGAGGATATTTATAAGAAAGCGCTGAATTACCGCGAAGAACATATCACAAAAGTTGATAATTACGAGGAATTCAAAAAAGTACTGGAAGAAAAAGGCGGTTTTATTTCTGCTCACTGGGATGGTTCTGCTGAAGAGGAAGAGCAGATCAAAAATGAAACAAAAGCGACTATCCGATGTATTCCGTTAGATAATGAACTGGAAGAAGGCATCTCAATGATTTCCGGAAAAACCTCAACTCAACGTGTTATTTTCGCAAAATCCTATTAACATCGTTGACTGGTTAAATAAATGACATTAAAGTGTTAATTTAAATATAAATTATATAATTTAAAGCCTTTTTGGATTAATATTTGCATATATTTATAAAGTTAAATTTAAAAATAAACTATTATGTCATTAAATGTTATCGATCTTATCAAGGGACAATTGGGTCCGGCATTGGTTTCTCAGGTTGCCACGCAATACGGAGAAAGTGAATCAGGAATTTCAAAAGCAATAAGCGGCTTATTGCCCGCGGTTGTTGGCGGAATGGCAAATAATGCTAACCAGTCCACAGTATTGGATGCTATTACAGGTGCCAATTCTACCAGTTTGCTCGGCAATCTTTTAGGAGGCTCGTCTAACAATTCTTTAATCGCCACCGTTCTGTCTGCCATCTTTGGCGATAAAATGAATGGATTGATTAATGCGGTTTCTGGATTTTCCGGAGTAAGCAATTCCACATCGGGTTCTCTACTCAATATGGTTACTGGTGCTGCTTTAGGTTCACTCGGTAAGTATTCAGCAGACAATAATCTTGACAGAAACGGTCTTTCAAGTCTATTAGCTGATCAGAAAGGCATTGTTTCTTCCCTACTTCCTGCAGGCCTTTCATTGGCGTCCCTCGGTTTAGGAAATTGGAGCGGCGAGACTGCTGTTGAAACTGAAAAAGTAAAAGTAACTTCTTATGACGAACCAAAAGTTGAAGTAAACAGAGGTGGTAATACTCATGTAAATGTAGACCGGACTGATGATAAAGACGCCGGATCCATCTGGAAATGGCTTTTACCATTATTACTATTGGCGCTAGCTGCCTGGTTCCTTTGGAAGCAGTGCAACCAGCCGGCAAATGAGACCACAACCATAACCGATTCTACTTCTGTGGTTACGGACTCTGCTGATATGATGCCAATGGATTCTTCGGCGGTTACCGTTACAAAAACAGATGAAGACATTGATCTCAATGGTGTAGCTCTGAAAGGATACAGAGGCGGAATGGAAGACTCAATGATATCTTTTCTGAAGTCAGGTGGCTATACTAATGCAGCGGATGATGCAGCACTTAAAGATGCCTGGTATACGTTTGACAAAGTAAACTTTAAAATGGGTTCTTCTACAGAGCTGGAAGCTGGCTCCCAGGTTCAGTTAGATAATTTGGTGGCGATTCTTAAAGCTTATCCTGATGCTAAGATAAAAGTTGGTGGTTATACAGATAAAGTTGGCGACGAAGCAGCCAACGTGAAGCTATCCACAGCGAGAGCCAATTATATTAAAACTGCTTTGGAAAAAGCGGGCGTAGGTGCTCAGGTAATTGGAGCAGAAGGTTACGGTAGCCAGTTTGCTACAGTTGCGGCGACAGCTTCTGATGCCGAACGTGCAGCTGACCGTAAAATGGCAGTGCGATTTGCAAAATAATTACTACTTAAGATTTATATAAATCCCGGCATATAGTCGGGATTTTTTTTACTGAAATTTGTAAATTAGATTTATTTATTTAATTTTGTTAGCCTAATCTAACAATTGTGACGAAATCTAATAGTGGTTGGCAGCGGGAGAAACATTCAAATTCCCTGCCTGAAGTATTTTCAAGCATTAACATACCGAAAGACGCCAGTTTTTGGCGCAAGCTTTTTGCCTTTGCCGGACCTGGGCTTATGGTGGCAGTAGGCTATATGGATCCGGGAAACTGGGCCACCGATATCGCGGGCGGGGCACAGTTTGGTTATACGCTATTGTCTGTTATTTTAATTTCCAATCTGTTTGCGATGATCCTTCAGCATTTATCATTGAAACTGGGAATCGTAGCTGAACGGGACCTGGCACAGGCATGCCGCGACCATTTTAATCCAACCACCAACTTTATCCTGTGGGTTTTCTGTGAGATTGCCATCGCCGCGTGTGATTTGGCAGAAGTGATAGGATCTGCAATTGCCCTTAATCTTCTTTTTGGCATACCGTTAACGTGGGGAGTAGTTATTACAGTCGTAGATGTATTTCTTATCTTATTTCTTCAGGCCAAAGGTTTCAGATATCTGGAAAGTATCGTGGCAGGGCTGATTTTTGTGATCTTAGGCTGTTTCATTTATGAAATAATTCTCAGCAAACCCGACATATTCCCAATTCTAAGCGGTCTTGTTCCTCAAAAAGAAGTCATTACAAATCCTTCGATGCTCTATATTGCAATAGGAATTCTTGGTGCTACCGTGATGCCGCATAACTTATATTTACACAGCAGCATCATTCAAACCCGGAACTACGAACGGACTGATGAAGGAAAAAAAGAAGCGATTAAGTTCGCCACAATCGACAGTACAGCTTCATTATTCTTAGCTTTTTTCATCAACGCCGCAATATTGATCGTTGCTGCAGCTACATTTCACACCACAGGGAATCAGGATATTGCAGATATTCATGATGCGCACAAGATGCTTGCACCAATTTTAGGAACTACTTTCGCAAGCATCTTTTTTGCAGTTGCACTACTGGCTTCAGGGCAGAATTCAACACTTACCGGGACTCTGGCTGGGCAAATCGTGATGGAAGGATTTCTGAATATTCGTCTGAAACCCTGGTTAAGAAGATTGATCACGCGACTAATCGCTGTAATTCCGGCACTTATTGTCACCATTCTTTACGGCGAAAAAGGTACTACCGATTTACTCGTATTAAGTCAGGTCATTCTGTCAATGCAGTTGAGTTTTGCGGTCGTTCCTTTGGTTATGTTTACCGGATCTAAATTAAAAATGGGACAATTCGTAAACAAGCCATGGCTGCAGATAACGGTATGGATAATTGCCATTATAATCATCTTGTTGAATTTATACCTCCTCATCGAAACATTTTTTGGGTAATGAAAATAAAATTTTTTGTTTTATTATGGCCTTTTGGATTGGTGAATGCTCAGGAAAGTATTCAAACCGACAGACCTGACCAAACGGAATCAACATCAATTACTCCGAAAGGTCACCTGCAGATAGAAACCGGATTTTTTTATGAAAGGACCGGGAAAGAATCTAAATCATTCTCCCATCCTACCGTTTTGTGGAAATACGGAATTCATGAAAATTTTGAAGCGAGAATTGGAACAGAGTTCATTTCGGAGATCGCCTCTTCTGATACAAAGTCTGGCATTCCGCCGCTGACATTTGGTTTTAAGGTTAAACTTGCAGACGAAAAGGTGTTTTTTCCAAAAATTTCTTTTCTAGGTCACCTGACGGCAAACAGGCTTGCATCTTCAAATTATAAAACACCGCATCCTGCCCCTTCATTCAGATTTCTCTTTCAGCATACTTTATCGGACCAATTAAGTCTGGGTTACAATCTGGGTGCAGAGTGGAACGGCGAAAACCCAGATATCACCGGAATTTATACGGTTTCAACTTCCTATTCATTTAATGAGCGGTTTGGCGGCTTTGCCGAATTTTATGGATTTATTAATGAATTTCAACCGCCAGATCATCGTTTCGATACCGGCTTCACTTATCTGTTTAGTAATAATTTTCAGGTTGATGCTTCTGCCGGAATTGGAATTTCCCATTTATCACCCCGCTATTTTTTATCCTGTGGCGCTTCGTACCGCTTCAGGGTAAAATAGGAATTCTGCCGAAATGTCTTGAAACCTCATTTGGCAAAATCTTTGCGAAATGATGAGTACTAAAATGTAATATTATGTCGGAAAATCAAGATATACACGATGAAAATGCAAATCTGCAGGAAGAAATCAATCAAAAACCGGAAGCTGATGCCACAGAGAATGTGACAGCAGGTCCTACAACAGAGGAACTTTTGGCAGAAGAAAAAGACCGTTACATCCGTCTTTTTGCAGAATTCGAAAATTATAAGAAAAGAACTGCCAAAGAAAAAATGGAGTTTTTTCAGTATGCGAATCAGGACATGATGATTTCTATGCTTGCAATCCTGGATGATTTCGAAAGAGCACTTAAAGAAATTGCAAAGACAGGAAACGAAACCGATTTACAGGGTGTAGAACTGATTTACCAGAAATTTAAAGGTAAACTTACGGAAAAAGGACTTCAATCAATGGAAGTGAAACCCGGCGACGATTTCAACGTAGATTTTCACGAAGCGATTACCCAGATTCCGGCACCGACTGAAGATTTGAAAGGTAAAATTGTAGATGTTATAGAAACCGGTTATACCCTTCACGACAGAGTAATTCGGTTTACTAAAGTCGTTACAGGAAATTAAAAACATAAATAAAAAAGGTAATTGAAAACAGTCAGTTATCTTTTTATCTTTTATCAATTATACCCAGAAAATGTCAAAAAGAGATTATTACGAAATACTCGAAGTCAGTAAAAATGCGTCGGCAGACGAAATAAAGAAAGCCTACAGAAAAATGGCGCTTAAGTACCACCCAGATAAAAATCCGGGTGATAAAAGCGCTGAGGAAAAATTCAAGGAAGCTGCAGAAGCCTACGAGGTGCTGAGCGACGATAATAAAAAAGCTCGTTACGACCAGTTTGGCCATGCCGGAATGAATGGCGGCGGTGGATTCGGTGGTGGCGGATTCGGCGGCGGAATGAATATGGATGATATCTTCAGCCAGTTTGGTGATATCTTCGGTGGACATTTCGGTGGTGGAGGTGGCGCACAGAGACAGCAGCAGCGCGGCAGCAACCTTAGAGTAAGAATAAAACTCAATCTTGAAGAGATGGTGAACGGAACCCAGAAAACCATCAAAGTCAAAAAGATGAAAATGGCTCCGGGTGCCACTTCCAAAACCTGTACAACATGTAATGGAAGCGGTGTGCAGGTGAAAGTTATGAACACCATGTTCGGACAGATGCAAACTCAAACCCATTGTTCTACCTGTCAGGGAATCGGTAAAATTGCTGATAAAATTCCGGCGGGAGCTAATGCACAGGGTCTCATTAAAGAAGATGAAGAAGTAACAATCAATATTCCAGCTGGAGCCAGAGAAGGAATACAGCTGAATGTACGCGGCAAAGGAAACGACGCACCGTTTGGTGGTAATCCTGGTGATCTTTTGGTTGTAGTGGAAGAAGAAACAGATAACACCATCAAACGTGAAGGCGACAATCTTCACCAGGAACTGTATATCTCCTTTGCAGAAGCTGCTTTAGGAACACAAAAAGAAATTCCTACCGTTGGAGGTAAAGTTAAAATTAAGGTTGATGCCGGCACACAGTCGGGAAAAATTCTCAGACTGAGCGGTAAAGGTTTACCAAGCATCGACAGTTATGGCAAAGGTGACATGTTTGTTCATATCAACGTTTGGACTCCACAGCATTTGTCTGCTGAGCAGCGGGAATTTTTCGAAAAACAAATGAAGAACGGAGACATGATCGCAGAACCTTCCGGAAAAGAAAAGACCTTTTTCGATAAAGTACGCGACCTTTTCAATTGAATAATTAAAAAGTTGAGTTAAAAATATTTTCTAAACTAAACTTCTTATTTCCATATTACTAAAAATAAAAAAGCAATCTGATTATTCAGATTGCTTTTTTTATATTGGGGAAATTCTTACTTTTCAATATGCTTTTCTTCCTTTTTCTTACCGAAGAAGAATTTAACGATGATCGGAACGGTAGTAATCAGCACGATAATTATAATGATCATCTCCAGATGCGACTTAAGATCGATTCCGAACTGGTCCATGAAAAGCCTGTCGAGATAGTGGCCCGCAAAGATCAGGGAAAAAGACCACAGGAATGCACCGATGACATTATCGATAAGAAATCTCGTTTTATCCATCTTCACAATTCCCGCAACAATTGGGGTAAAGGTTCGTACTACAGGGAGAAATCTTGCCATAATTACAGCCAGCGCGCCATGCTCTTCAAAGAAATCATGAGCCTGAAACAGATATTTTTTCTTGAAAAGGAAAGTATCTTCTTTTTTGTAAAGCGCAGGTCCTGCTTTTCGGCCGAACCAATAGCCAACTTCGTTTCCGATAACTGCTGCAATCGCAATGGCGGTGGCCAAAATAGTGGTGTCTAAAAAATCACTTCCGGTGGAACCGATAGCCTGGTCCACAATTTCTACAGCATAGATTCCGGATACAAAAAGCAGACTGTCACCCGGCAGAAAAAAACCTACAAATAAACCTGTCTCCGCGAAAATAATAAACAAAATGAGCCAGAAACCGCCCATTTTTATGTAAAATTCAGGATTCAGTAAATCCTTCCAACTCTCAAAATGTTCCATATTCGCAAAGATAATAAAAGAGCAGTTTTTTACAGATTAATAATCTGTTAAAGTTTCCCAAAAATTACAGTGCAAAATCATCAGTCGTTGCAGCGGTTCCGTCGGCCATCAGGAATGCTTTAAGGAAAGGAGTCAGGTCACCGTTCATCACCCCATCTACATCAGAGGTTTCGTAACCCGAACGTACGTCTTTTACCAATTTATAGGGATGCATGACGTAATTGCGGATCTGGCTTCCCCATTCGATTTTCATTTTTCCTGCTTCAATTTCGTTTCTTGCTTTCATCCGTTCTTCAAGTTCCATCTCATAAAGTCTTGAACGTAAAAGCTGCATCGCTTTTTCCTTATTTTGAAGCTGTGACCGGCTTTCTGAGTTTTCAATGATAATTCCAGTCGGTGCGTGACGCAAACGGACAGCCGTTTCGACCTTGTTTACATTCTGCCCTCCTGCTCCACTCGAACGCATGGTTTCGAAAGAAATATCTGCCGGATTGATGTTGATCTCAATAGTATCGTCAACTAAAGGGTAAACATATACGGAAACGAAACTCGTATGTCTTTTTGCATTGGAATCGAATGGAGAAATCCTTACCAGACGGTGTACCCCATTTTCGCCACGCAGATAACCGAAGGCAAATTCGCCGTCGATTTCCAGTGTAACGGTTTTGATTCCCGCAACATCACCTTCCTGATAATTAAGTTCCCTTAGCTTATAACCTTGTTTTTCTGCCCACATTGTGTACATTCTCATGAGCATTGATGCCCAGTCACAGGATTCTGTTCCGCCAGCACCAGCAGTAATCTGCAGTACCGCCGAAAGTTCGTCGCCTTCGTTGGAGAGCATATTTCTGAATTCCAGATCTTCTATTTTTTCCACTAAAACCGGAAATGCCTCATCGAGTTCTTTTTCAGAGTCCGGATCTTCCTTGGCGAAATCCATAAGCACCTGAAGGTCTTCGTAGCGCGTAAAGATCTCCTCGTAATCATTCACCCACTTCTTCTTGGAACGGAGCTGTTTCATAAAAGCTTCCGCCTCCTTCGGGTTATCCCAAAATTCAGGAGAAACTGTTTTTTCTTCGTCGTTGGTGATTTCGATCTGTTTTTTTTCGATCTGAAGATATTTGTACAGATCCTCAATTCTGGATTTGAGGTCTTTAACCTGGTCGCTGTTAATCATAGTGCAAAAATAAGCATTTGGTACTGAAATTTTTCGAAAATCATCTTTAAAGAATAGTCACGCGAAGTTTTAAGAAATCATATTTTGAATCATTTTACAATCATCTCAGCTACGTTCTCCCCTATTTGAGGGGCAAGCGCCACGCCCATTCCTGAAAGCCGGACCGCAACGATCTGCCTTTTGGAGATCGCTTTAACAACTGGAGACTTTTCTGCTCCCATTGCCATGATCCCACTCCACCGGTGGGTAACCTCAAATTTCTGACCGGGAAGAACTACTGTTCTTATAAAATTTTCCAGATGATTCTGCAGAATATCTGTAGTTTCCAGTGTTGAGGTTTCTTCGGTTTCGAAATCCAGATTTCTTGCGCCGCCAAGCAAAATGCGGTTTCCTAAGTTTCTGAAATAATAAAACCCTTCATCATAATGGAAAGTGCCTTTGATTTTTAAATTTTCAATGGGTTCTGTAAGCAAAATCTGTCCCCGGGCGGGAACCAAATCAAGATCTTCAACCAGGTTTTTGGTAAAGGCATTGGTGGCGATGATAAGATTTTCAGTACTGATTTCAAAATTTTCAGTCTTGATGAGAACATGGTCTTCATCTTCAGATATTTTTGAAACCTCTGTTCCAAAAAGAAATTCGATCCCTAATTGCTGGCACCGTTCGAGAAGCTTCTGAAGCAGCTTTCCGGAATGCAGACTTCCTTCACAGGGATTTTCGATGAGATATTCTGAGTTTCCAAAACCAAACTCTTTCAGCTTTTTTTGGTTAAGACTGAATGTTTTTTCTAAACCCGTCACCGGTTTCAGGTGGTAATTAACCTCATCAATTTTCGCTAAAGGGCTATCATTATTAAGTATTTCGTAACCTCCGCAGAGTTCAAAATCGATCTCATCAGGCGTAAAACAATCCTGAATTTTCTTCAAACCCTGCAACCTCATCTTAACCAGTTCCAGTGTTTTTTCCCAACCCATTTTTTGAGAATCTGCAATAATTTCAGTCAGACTTCCGAAGCATGCAAAGCCGGCATTTTTGGTGGAAGCTCCGATGGGCACGGAACTGCGCTCCACAACCAAAACAGATTTAGCAGGGAATTTCTCTTTAACGGAAATGGCGGTCCAAAGTCCCGTAAAACCAGCGCCGATAATAATAATATCACGGTTTCTATAAAAAGTTTCGAGTTCCCAGATACTTGGATCCATAAAATAATTTCTTAGCCTAAAAGTAAATAAAAAATCCGGAAATAAATTTCCGGATTCTGTATTTACCACTTAAACATTTTAAGTTTATGCGTAGATCTGTTTGTAATACTCATCGGCCATCCGGTCGCTGTTGAAGGATTTTTTAACATCTTCCATCGCGTTGTGCTGCACTTTTCTCCATTCATCTGGTCTGTCGTAATACATTGGAAGGATTTCATTTTCCAGAACATTGTACAGGTTTTCGAGATCGAAATTATCCTGATCGTACACGCTTGCATTTTTGTAATCCGCCTGAGGCACTACAAAACCGTTTACACCGTTTTTGGCAAACTCCGGAATCCAGCCGTCATCGGTAGAAAGGTTTATCGATCCGTTCATAGAAGCCGTCATTCCGGAAGTTCCAGACGCCTCACGCGGAACTCTCGGGTTGTTCAGCCAAAGATCCGATCCCTGCTTCAAGGACTTACTCAGCGCAAGTTCGTAACCGGTAAGCACGGCCATATTCTTGTAATATTTGCTTTCCTCAACAAGGGTATTGAAAGTAGAAATCGCCGAATAATCCATTGGATAAGGTTTCCCTGCCCAGATGATCTGTACGGGATATTTAGGATTATTAAGAAGTCTTTCGAAACGTTCTTTATCGTGAAGAAGCAGATCTGCTCTCTTGTATCCAGCAAACCTTCTTGCCCAGACTATGGTGAAAATATTTGGATCAAATAAATTCCCGGTCTGATCGGCTACGATTTTAAATGTTCTCTTTTTCAGGTGCTTTTTTCTGAAATCAAAGAGCATATTATCGTTTTCATCCTTAGCATCGTACAGCGGTTTATCTGCCCAATATTTAAATTCCTGGGCATTGGTAATGGCTTTGATTTCGCAGATGTTTGAATATTTGCTCCACATTTCGCGGGAAACTACGCCATGCAGCTGCGAAACTCCATTCGCTACCCGTGCCATCCTCAGTGCACAGAGGGAATGGTTAAAACGGTCATCAGCAACTCCTTCTATAGATTTCACCTCGTTGATGGTAAGTCCTGAGAAGTAAGACATATCGTGACACAAATGAAGATTGTGTTTTTCATTTCCTGCTTCTTCAGGAGTATGGGTAGTAAATACAAGTTTTTCTTTTACTTTTTCCAAATCACCTCCATATTTTTTCAGTAAATAGAATGCTGCAGGTAGCCCGTGCGCCTCGTTAAGATGGTAAACATCTCTTTCAAGATTCATTACATCGAGTAATTTCGCGCCGCCTTTACCCAATAGGATGTACTGAGCCAGTTTTGTAGATTCATTAGCATCGTAAAGTCTGTGGCAGATTGTTTTAGAAATATGATCGTTTTCCGGAACATCGGTAGAAAGAAAAAACATCGGTGCGGTATGGAAGATTTCGGGATCCAGATAATACACCTTTACCCAAACCGGTGCAGAGTGAATTTCAATTTGAAATTTGATGCCTGTATCTTCTAAAAAAGAATACATTTTTCTGGTCCATGTTGGCTGCAAAGTCTGGTCGTGATTTCTGGCCTGGTCGTAATAACCGAATTTCCATAAAATACCGATTCCTACTAAATCCTGCTTCAGGTTATAGGCGCTTCGCATATGGGAGCCTGCTAAAAATCCGAGTCCGCCGGAATATATTTTAAGTGCCTGATCGATGGCAAATTCCATTGAAAAATAGGCTACCTTTTTAGAATATTCAGGGTTGATACTGAAAGGCATTGTAAAATTTTTGAAATCCATAATATCTCTTTTTCATAAAAATTAAGGTGCAAAGGTAAATATTTAAATTCCTGCTGAAAATTATTCAGGTTTAAATTTCCTTTATCCTAATTCTTATCATAGTTCCTTGGATATTACTGGAATCAGGGTGTCGTATCCGTAGAGTATAAATCCTATCGCCGCGATGATTAAACCGGCGATAACAATATAAATTAGTGCGAAAAAATAACTGAGAAATATGGACCAAAGCGACCGCAGAACGACATACTTTGCCCCCCGTTCATTGAAAAGCTGGGTGAGTGAAAAAGTGACCAATCCCCAACATATCAGAAAAAACAGGGCATTGTAGTTACCTGAAAACCGGTTCAGAAAGATAAAAAAAACATACACCGTAAGCGACTGCCCCGCGAGAAAGAGAAATACCACAAGCCATTCAGGATAATTGAGTCTGTATTTTCTAAATCCCAGAAAAAATCCCCAAGCCGCAATTGGCAGCATGAGCAGAACGGTAAACGCAAAATGATTACTCAACCATTCAACGATATGTTTAAAATATAAAACGAGTCCTTCGAAATCAACATAATTGGTAAGTCCTGAAGCCTTCACATCGCCTTTCAGTATTTCGCTGTCGGCAATCTTTTTCTTGGTTTGGTCTTTCAGCAGATACTGAATCAGCGCACATACCGAACCCATGATCAGAACGAGCATTACAGGTTTAAAATGTGGCTGGCGTTTCCCTTCTAAATATTCGCGGATTGTATGTCCCGGTCTGGTAAATAATTCCTTTAAGGTGAAAATAATTCCGCCGTCTACATGAAAGATATTGTGCGGCACCTCATGCAGAAAATAATGAAAGTTCAGGCGGTGGGTATCTGTTCTCTGACCGCATTCGTGGCAGAATCTCTGATTCAGCAACAGGTGATGATTGCAGTTTCTGCATCGTTTTTCCGGCTTGATCATGGCATTTGTTTTATCAAAATTAAAAAATTCATCCGTCATCCGCCATTAATTTTCTGAATTATTTAACCAAACCCTTTTTCCAATATAAATAAGAACTATAAATCCTGAGGTTTTGAAATATTTCGTAATTTAGATTCCCTTCCCTTTAAAAAATCTCATGAAAGAAATATTCATCAGACGTTTTCTCTACTACAAAGAGCTTGGCGATAAAACCTTTGTTCAGCTGAATGATGAACAGCTGCGCTGGCAGCCGAATTCCGAAAGCAATTCTATTGCGGTTATTGTAAAACACCTTTCAGGAAACATGATTTCACGTTGGACAAATTTCCTCATTGAAGACGGAGAAAAACCCTGGCGCAACCGCGACACGGAATTTGTCAGTGACATAAAATCCAGAGATCAGATGCTTGAACTTTGGAAAAAAGGATGGGCAGTGCTTTTCGAAGCATTGAATCAAATCACTGAAAATAATATTCATCAAACTGTTTTTATCCGCGGCGAGAAACATACTGTACTGGATGCAGTGTTGAGGCAGCTTGCACACTATCCCTACCATATCGGCCAGATCATTTACGTGGCCAAAATCCTTAAGAACGGAGACTGGCAGAATCTTTCCATCCCAAAATCGAAATCAGCTGAATACAATACAGAAATGCTGAAAAAACAAAATCCTGACGAAATTCCTCAGAATTCATCCCCTGTATGTTTTGCTCAGGACCCCGAAGTACGCGATGAGTTCAAATCCTGAACTTGTGATAAAAGTCAGCGCTGATATAAATCACTTAAGATGCTTATCACATCAGTTTTGTGGTACGTAACTTTACACTACAAAAATCTAAGTGATGAAACCTCCATTCGAAGACCCCAGTTTAACGCATGTTCTCGAAGACCTTAAAACAAAAAAAAGGCTGAGTTTTGAAGAAATCTGCGATTTGCTCTTCACCTTCCGGTACAGGGATTTCGATGCGGTTTATAATTTGTCCCACAGAGAAATCGGCCACGAAAATGTCATCAGAATTCCGGTTTTTGAAGATGAGCCGCTGGCGGTGATTACCATTTGGGGAGGCGACAGCTGCACGGCGATTCACGATCACGGAAGTTACGACGGCAGAATCAAAATCCTGAAAGGAAGCCTGGGCGTGGTGAATTACCGCGAAAACTCAAATTTCATCGAATTCAATTCCCTGGCTGTTGGCGGCGAAGGCGATGTTTTTACCGAAGAACTCGCAGGAATTCATTCTATCATCAATAATGAAAACGACATCAGCGTAAGTCTGCACCTTTACCGCAGCGACCAATTGAACCTGGAAGGCGTAAGAATATTCGATACAGAACACCGCAAGGTGGCTCACCTGTCGCATCTTGCCCAGTCCTGCGCATGGGATCTACCCGAGAATGCGTACACCAAAATCATTCAGATTTAACAACAGAAAAGTAATTTTTTCATATCTTTTTCATTAGTGAAAGCCACAATCTGTTTTGTGGTTTTTTTCTGTCCCGTCTCACCCTACATTGGGTTAAAAAAAATGCTTAAATTCGCAGCTTCATATTATGCAACATTCTACCACCAAAACCGCTGCCTTTCACACTCTTGGCTGCAAATTAAATTTCGCGGAAACCTCTACCATTGCCCGCCAACTCACCGGCGCCGGTTATGAAAAGGTAAGCTTTGACGAAAAGGCTCACGTATACGTGATCAACACCTGCTCGGTAACAGAAAATGCTGACCGCGAATGTAAATTTCATGTGAAACGTGCCATGAAAGCGAATCCTGATGGATTGGTGGTGATTCTGGGATGTTATGCACAGCTGAAACCCGAAGAAATTTCAGCGATTGAAGGCGTAGATCTGGTTTTGGGAGCAAAAGAAAAATTCAATATTCTGAGCTATCTGGATGATCTGCAGAAAACTGAAAATCACGGTTTGATTCATTCCTGTGAAATTGACGAAGCCGATTTCTTCATCGGAAGCTATTCTATCGGCGACAGAACCCGCGCTTTTCTTAAAGTCCAGGACGGCTGCGACTATAAATGTACGTATTGCACCATTCCTTTAGCAAGAGGAATTTCACGTTCAGACACCATCGAAAATGTGGTGAAAAACGCGAGCGAAATTGCAGGAAAAGGAATTAAGGAAATTGTACTGACCGGTGTAAATATTGGGGACTATGGAAAAGGTGAATTCGGTAATAAAAAGCACGAACACACTTTTCTGGATTTGATTTCAGAACTGGATCAGGTGGAAGGGATTGAAAGAATCCGAATTTCTTCTATTGAACCGAACCTGCTGAAAGACGAAAGTATTGATCTGGTTTCCAAAAGCAAAAGATTCGTTCCGCACTTCCACATTCCTTTACAAAGCGGAAGCGACGATCTGCTGAAACTGATGAAACGACGTTATTTAACTGGATTATATTCCAACAGGATCAATAAAATCCGTGAAGTAATGCCGGATTCCTGTATCGGCGTGGATGTGATTGTTGGATTTCCGGGGGAAACGGAAGAGAAGTTTCTCAAAACCTATAACTTCCTGAACGAACTTCCGATCAGCTATCTACACGTTTTCACCTATTCCGAAAGAGAAAATACTGAAGCTGTTGAAATGCACGGAATAGTACCGATTCCAGAGCGGAAAAAACGCAATAAAATGCTCAGAATTCTTTCAGAAAAAAAGAAGATGGCTTTCTACCAGACCCAGATCGGAAAAACCTTGCCTGTGCTTTGGGAACATGAAAACAAAGACGGATTCATGTACGGATTTACTGAAAATTATGTACGCGTTCAGAAACCTTATGACGGGCAGTCCGTTAATCAGATCGAGAATTTAAAACTCAATAAGATTGAGGCCGACGGTACGGTATCTGTAGTTCCTGCTTTCGAGGAATTTCTTGCGAAAATCTAATCCTGCACCGGCTGCACATTTCCTGTCGGAAGTGTTTCGAAGAGATTCGGGAATACGGTAAGCAGTATAAAATAAAATACGATCAGCAGCACGATGACCGCGACCGACACTATAATCAAGGTTGCCGGTTTATTTCTTTTTGAGGTTTCCATAACGATTTATTTAATTGTTTCTGGAAAAGCCATTTTTATGCCATTAGAAATCATCAGTGATGATAAACATCGTCATACTGCACTCCTGCTTCAATTCTTACCGGTAAAAAATTCTCTTCAGGCACGATCGGGCAGCTGTAGTCATACGCGTTGTAAGCGCAGTAAGGCTGATAAGACTGGTTGAAATCGATGATAATTTGATCACCGGCCGGAATCCTTAAATCAATGTATTTACCGCCACCGTAGGTCTCCTTGCCATTCGTCTCGTCACGGAACGGCAGGAACAGATAATCTTCATAGCCCGGGGTGTGAATTAAATTCAGACTTTGGTATACGGTAAGGATATACGTTGAGCCATCTATGGTAAAGGTCGCTTTACCAAACTCGCGGTACGGCTGCGTGTTCCCCGAAGAAGTTGGAATTTCGAAGGCAACGGCGTTTTCGGTTTTCGTAAACTGCGCTTTAGTCCTGTACTTTAAATCAATTGGAAAAAACGGATGTTTCCTGAATTTGGTGTAGTTGTCGCCCCTGAGCGGAGTCTCCTTTTTATTCGTGTACCCGTCATTGAGTTCCTTTTGGAACTTTTTTATTTCTGAAATCTGTTTCTTCTCGGTCTGGGAAAAAGCGAAGGCTGAAATAAGGATCAGGATTAAAGTAATTTTTTTCATGAAGAGCTGTATTTTTTTAACGTGGTTTTTAATTGTTCAGGATAATTTCACACGGTAAACATCGGTACCGTTTCTTTTGATGTTTTTCACCAGAAAACCTCCTTCTTCGGGAATTTCCTCTCTCAGGTCGAAGCTGGTGCAGTCTTTCGGTAACCCCGAAAAAACTAAAGTAAACCAGTAATCCTGCATAGGAGGAACCGCAGTCCAGTAAGGGAAAATCGAGATATTCTCATGATGGATGAGGCTGCTTTTATGTTTCAAACGTTCATCAACCAGAAAAGTCGACCGCCAGATACGGATCAGACTTCCGTCATAAAACGTTGCGGGAAAACAGCAGTGCACAATCACCTGTTTCTCCTCCTGTATTTCGGTTTGCAGTGCTTCCAGTATTTCCTGGCAGATTTCGGGTTTGGTAATAGTAGGCATTGCTGAGGTAGATAATTAAAGAACAAGGTTTTTAATGAACTGTACCGATTAATAATCCAGCTCCAGTTTTTCTTTGGTATAATTGCGGATCTGTTCGGTGAGCTCAGGGTTTTCAGAAAGATCCTGTCCGTAAGACGGGATGATTTCGAGGAGTTTCTTTTTCCATTCATTCTGAAGCTTGTCGGGGAAACATTTTTCCAACACCTGAATCATGGCATACGCTGCGGTAGAAGCTCCCGGAGAAGCACCGAGCAATGACGCGATAGTCCCGTTGGCATTCACCACCACTTCAGTTCCGAATTCCAGTTTACCGCCAAGTTCTTCATCTTTTTTAATGATCTGCACTCTTTGTCCGGCCACTTTCAGTTCCCAGTCCTTTTCATCGGCGTCTTTAATAAATTCCCTTAAATGCTGTACGCGCTGTGCTTTGGTCATTGCGACCTGTCTTACGAGATATTGAGTCAGCGGAAGATTGTGCCACCACGCGCCAAACAGCGAGCGGATATTGCTGAAGTTGATGCTTTCCGGCAGATCAAGATAACTGCCTTCTTTCAGAAATTTGGTAGAAAAGCCTGCAAACGGGCCGAAGAGCAGCGCTTTTTTGCCGTCGATAATTCTCAGGTCAAGATGCGGCACACTCATGGGCGGAGCATCAACGGAGGCTAAAGTATAAACTTTTGCATGGTGTTTTTCGATAAGGTCGGGATTGTGGGATACGAGCCATTCGCCGGACACCGGAAAACCTCCGTAGCCTTCACTTTCGGGGATATCAGAACTGTCGAGAAGCGGCAAAGCGTAACCTCCGGCTCCAATGAAGACGAAATCTGCTACCACCTGCTGATTATGCTGGTGCAGCCTGTCACGGATTTCCACCGCCCATTTTCCGTCATCGCGAAGCTCCAGATCTTTAGCCTCATGATAAAGGAAAACATATACATTGGAATCATCAGCCAGGAACCGTCCCATTTTTCTTGTAAGTGTTCCAAAATTTACATCAGTGCCCATGTCCATTTTTGTAGCTGCCAGGGTTTCATGTTCCTTCCGTTTCTGCATGACGAGCGGAATCCATTCGTTCAACTGTGCGTGATCGGTCGTAAATTCCATCCCGCGGAAGAGGTGTGACTGTATCATCGCTTCATGGCGCTTATTAAGATATTCCACATCAGCAGGCCCGAAAACCAGACTCATGTGAGGACAGGAGGTGATGAACTGCTTTGGACTCTGTATATATTCTTTCTTCACGAGATAAGCCCAGAACTGTTTGGAAATCTCAAACTGCTCGGCGATATTTTCTGCCTTAGAGATATCGATGCTGCCGTCTTCTTTTAAAGGAGTATAATTCAGTTCGCAGAATGCTGAATGACCGGTCCCGGCGTTGTTCCAGGCTGCGGAGCTTTCCTGGGCAAACCTGCCCAGTCTTTCGAAAATCGCAATCTTCAGGCCGGGCTCCAACTCGTGAAGAAGCGTGGCCAGCGTAGCACTCATAATTCCGCCACCGATTAATACCACATCGTATTTCGGGCTCGGCGTTTTTTTGATCAGGGAGTCGGGCATAAAATAAGTATTAGTTTATTAAGGGTGAGCGGTTAATTACGCTCAGCCTGCTGCCACAGGAACTACATAAAGATAGACCGAAATAAAATGGCAGAAGGTTCCCATCAGAACAAAAATATGAAAAATCGCGTGATTGAGTTTAATCTTTTCAATACTGTAAAGAACAGCGCCGAGCGTGTACGCTAATCCACCGGAAATAAGCCAGACAAGCCCGTTATAATCAAGATTCTGAACCAGGGACCGGAAGCTGAAAATGATGATCCAGCCCATCGCCACATACAGCAAGGTCGACAGAATTTTAAATTTACCGGTGAGGAAGATCTTAAGAATGATGCCGACAAGGGCAATCAGCCATACGACCGAAAAGACAACCCATCCTTCCGTTCCGTTGAGGGTTACCAGCACGAAGGGGGTATAGGTTCCGGCAATCAGCACATAAATTGCGGAATGATCGAAGATTTTGAGCCGGTACCGGATTTCAGGATCTTTGGACCGGTGATACAAAGTGGAAGCCATGTAAAGAATCACCATGCTCACGCCGAATACGGGAAAACTGACGGATACCCAGGTGTCCTTTAAATCAACTGCCCTCAGAATAAGCAGCACCAGAGCTGCAATACTTAGAACAAAACCAAGGAAATGCGACCAGACATTGAGTTTCTCTTCCAGTTCTGAATAGGTTTGAACCTCATATTGTTTCTCTGGTTTCATTCGATCAGTTCAGTTTTGCAGTGAGTTTCTGGAACTGTTTCTCTGCATTTTTCTCTTCGTAAAGAATCGCGTAAATGGTATCGATGATCGGGGTGTTCATTTTTTTCTCTTTCGAGGTTTTATAAATGGAATCTGCGGCATAATATCCTTCGGCGATCATGTTCATCGACTGTATGGCAGATTTCACGGTATAGCCCTTCCCGATGAGATTCCCGAGACTTCTGTTTCTGGAGAACAGGGAGTAAGCGGTCACCAGCAAATCGCCCAGATAAGCGCTTTCATTCACATCGCGTGGCATTTCATGAATTCCTTCAAGGAATATTTCCATTTCCCGGATGGCATTCGACACGAAAACCGCCGTAAAGTTATCGCCGTATCCGAGACCGCTTGCAATACCTGCTCCTACGGCATAAATATTCTTCAGAATGGCGCTGTATTCATTCCCCAGAATATCACAGCTGCAGTTCACTTTGATAAAATGCGACGCAAATTTATCCCTCAAAAGTTCAGTATTTTCTTCCACCGTTGCAATGGTAAGATAAGAGAGTCTTTCCATCGCCACCTCTTCGGCGTGACAGGGTCCAGCTATTACTGCCTGACTGCGGAAGCCGATCTTGAATTCGTCGCGGAGGTAATGCGCAACCACATCATTTACTTTCGGTACAATCCCTTTGATGGCTGAAACGAAAATCTTTCCGCTGTAATCACAGGTCATCTTATCGAGCGCATCTGAAAGGTAAATGGAAGGTGTGGCGAGGACAACAATATCACAGGCTGAAACCAGTTCGTTGATATCCGTGGTGAGTTTCAGGCCTTTGACATCGAACCGCACCGCGGTAAGGTAATTGGGGTTATGGTGACGGAGCTCTATGGCACCCTTTACAAATTCGTTTCTTACGCACCAGTGCACGGTTTTACAGTTTTCGGTGAGCATCTTTACAATGGCGGTCGCAAAACTGCCGCTGCCAACTACGCCTACCACCTGTCCCGGTTTCTGATCTTTTTTAGCCATAATGTATACTTGACGTACAAAGATACGAAAGTGTAGAAGTAAAAAAAGGATTTGGCAGGGAAATACGTCTAAGGCTGATATTTATCAAAAGATTAACAGATGATGTGAAATTTTTAATAAAGGTATGTCGTTGAGACCTTTAGAAACTATTTATTATTTTTTATTATTTTTGCATCCGAAAAATTAAGAATTAAAGTCCCCCAACGCTAACGAATGAAAAATTTTTTAAGCAACAAAAAGAAAGTAAACGTGCTTTTCGGAACATTTTTACTGATCATTTTTGGACAGGCGCTGTTTATCGGTAAGCTCTATTCAGAGAAAAACGATAAATCCTATGAAGTGAATCTGGTAAAGATCAATACGCAGAAAGACAGTGTTGATTATCTGGAAATGAAAAACAATCTTACACTGGTAGATTATACCGTAAGGGAACTCAACTCCTTTCTGGCAGCCAAAAACATCAGCGACGGTAAAATTGCAACCCTTGCGCAGGACAGCATTTCGAACGCCGTGTATCTTGCCAAGCAGACCAACCGCTACAGCCAGTATCTGATGGATCTGCAGAACAAACTGCAGCAGGTTCCTCTGGGCCACCCGACTGACGGATATATTTCGTCAAATTTCGGCAAAAGAATTAATCCCATTCCGGTGAGAAATGTCCTGATGGCCTCTGTAAAACCCGTAAAAGTTGAAGTGCCGGCAACCCCACATTACGTTGAAGAAAAAGACAGCTTAGGAAATATTGTAAAAAGAACACTCGTAAATCCTGTAGCCAAAACCCCCACCGCAACCACAGACAATCCGGATGCTGAAGAGAAGCAGATCCAGTTTCATAAAGGGATGGATTATGCGGTAGCCTACGGTACCGAAGTGCGTGCGGCGGCTAAAGGAACGGTGATCTTCGCAGGCGAGAAAGGCGGCTACGGAAACTGTGTGATCCTTTCTCACGGTAACGGACTGGCCACGCTGTACGGGCATCTTTCCACCATCAGTGTGAAGGCCAACCAAACAGTTGAAGTAAATCAGGTGATTGCCAAATCAGGCAACTCCGGACGTTCTACAGGACCTCACCTTCATTACGAAGTTCATAAAAACAACACCCCTGTCAACCCGAAACTGTTTCTCAATTTATAACAGGTTCCCAAAGATATCAGCGCTCCTTACGGAGCGTTTTTTGTTTTCTGGCTCACGGTTTAAGTCAGCACTAAATAACTGCACCGTTAAAAAAAACTTATATTCGTGGGATAAAACCCATCCCATGAGAAAATTCATCGTCCTTATTTCCGCCGCAGTTCTATTACAGTCGTGCGTGGTTTCCACTGCGGCAAAAGTGGTAAAAGGAGTCGCCACCGTAGGCTACAAAGCGGTGAAAGGTACCGTGAAAGGCATCAGCTGGACGGTAAGCAAAGCCAGGGGCAAAATCGATGAAGACCGGCTGAACGGCACCTGGAAAGTGGTGGGAATCTACAAAGGTCCGTTCAGCGATTACGAAACCCGGCAGAACCCCGAAACTTCCTTTGAAACCCAATGTGAAAACGGTTTCGAGCAGATTGAATTCAATTCACGCAAAAGTAAATTCAAGCCTGTACACTGCAGTTCTGACAAGGAAGATTGGACCAAATACGATCTCGAATTCGGGAAAAACCCATCGAACGGGGAGCGGGAGAATTATATCGAATACAATTCACGCAACTATATTTCGGTGATTGATGTCAGCAGTAAAAATCTCATCCTGGAAGGAAATCTCACCATGGCGGGCACCCGGCTTTACCTTCTTGAAAAAGTAAAATAGCCCATTCAGCATTACTTTATTTAAAACCTCAGGAATCTTTGATTACGGCGCTCTGCACTGTGGGGCGTTTTGTTGTTGGATGCCTTTCAGAAGAGTTCTGAAGTAACACCGTTGTGTAAACAAAATATTGGTGAAAATTAACGCCTACCAAGCTCATTCCTGAATCTTTTGCACCCTTTTGCAGTCATGAGAGACACAAGGCTATTGTCCCTTTTGCGGTAATCCATTACCCGTAACGTTTGGGCGTCCCTAAAAGTTCTGCGCTTTTTTGGAAACTTACCCGGCGGGTTTTTTGCTGCTTTTGCGGTACACTTTTTTGCGCCGCCTGCGCATTGTATGCTTTACGGTTTTCCTCTTTGCGGGATTCCGCGAAATGATTATCTTTAGGAACTTACATCTAAAAACTATTTATGTCTTTAACATTTTTACTTCTTGTCCTTATCGCCCTTGTGGTGACCATCGGAATCATTACCAAAAAACTTGATATCCTCACCTATTCACCGCCCGATAAAAACGGAAAACAGATGCCCAACGGCGTGAAATGGAAACCCGTCACCTTTATTCTGCTTGCCGCACTTGCCGCCCTGATTCAGCCCATGAATTACGACGTGATCAGCGTGGGTCACAAAGGCCTGCTCATCAATCTGTTGGGAGACAGAAGAGGGGTTTCTGATACGGAAGAAGTTTCGGGGGTGGTGTTCTACAACAAATACACCCAGGAGATCCAGGAAATCCCACTCGACCAGAGACATATCGAATATCCCGAATCCATTATCGTGGCCAAAGGCGGGTTCCCCTGCCCGATCAAGCCTTCGTTCAACTATTCGGTGAAGGAATCAACGGCGTCGGATATGTTTACCAACCTGAGGTCTACCTATAAAAAAGGCGGACTGGAAGCCATACAGGACGGGTGGCTGAACAATGCCATCATCGGGGCCATCAATGATGTGGCGAACCGGCATTCGATTGATTACCTCTTCAACAACCGGGAAACCTATGAAGCGGAAATCCTGTCGGAAGTAAATAAAAGAATCGGGAAATGGTTTATGGTGTCGCAGCTGAAAACCAATATCCAGCCTCCGAAAGCCATCCGCCAGTCCATCGAAGACAAGGCGACCGCGGATGCCGATGCGATTAAAGCCGAAGCCCAGGCGCGTGTGGCGCAGGCCGATGCGCAGAGAAAGATACAGCTTGCGAAAGGAGATTCTGCGTCAATTGTGATCCGGGCGCAGGCCGATGCCAAGGCGATCAGCCTGAAGCAGCAGGAAATTACCCCTACCTATGTGGAATACCAGCGCGTACTGAAATGGGACGGCGTGATGCCGACGACTACGCTGGGGAGTGGTAGTGGGACGCTGCTGCATCTGGGGAAATAGGTTCAAAGTTCGGAAATCAAAGATTCGACGAAGTCAGACTTTACGCAGCGGGGGAAACGGGTATCGCGATAGATTCTGAAGAGCGACTTTTTAGCTTCCATTTTTCCAATTTCCTCATCGAATTTTGAAATTTCCTCGATCAAACTTCCCAAAAACTCAATGATGTTATGCTGTGCGGAAATATACTTCTCTTTGTTTGCAGTGAACCAGTCGCGGTTGTTGTTTCTGGATAGTTCGCGAAGGAACTGCAGCGTGGAATTTTCGATTACCGAATTGATAAGCGGTACATTTTGGTCAAAATTAAGCTATTTCTGTTACATTCTCCACTATATTCTCTGTCATGTTCCACTTGATTTTTAGGATATTGCTTTAATTGAAATTATTTGGATTGTTTTTGATGCGGGGTTTCAATTTAAGGAAAATTTCTTCACGGTCGTGTTTTGTCCGATTGTGAAAATAATTTTGCTGGCTAATTAAATATTTCAACAATGAAAAATAAAATTTTAGAAAAAGTAACCAGCTTTTACAGACAAAGTTCCCATTATACGTATAAAACATTGGAACAAAACAAAATGGATTACAAGGAAGAACTGGATTATGTGTCGGAGTTTTTTAAGATTGATTCTTTGGAATCTCTTTTTCTGCTCTCAATTATCGCAAACAATTCGGAGTTTAAATTATGTAACATTGAAGAAATCGCTAGTCAGTTAGATGTGTCGAGGTTTGATATTTTGAAAAATCTGGAAGTTTTATATTCTTTGGAAAGCAAAAACTTGATAGAGATTTCGGAACCACACGAATATCCTCAGAAAAACAGGAAATATGCTTATTTAGGAAGTTACCCAATAGAAATTATGAACAAAAATCTCGTAATAAGCAAAGCGATAGAAAACCAATTTTTTAAATAACCGTCCATTAATAGAATGAATATTTGCATTTTTTGCGGAAGCAACGCAGGAAATTCTGAAAGCATAAGAAAGGATATTGTTCTTATTTGTGAGCTGGTTTCCAATTACGGATTTGATTTGGTTTTTGGCGGAAGCGATTATGGAACAATGGGTTTGGTTGCCGATGTCTTCCGAAAAAACGGACGGAAAATTGTGGGAATAAGACCGGAAAAGTTCATTAAAAATGAGAAAAGTTCAAGACAAAAGAATGAACTGATTTTCACAAAAACAATGTCTGAACGGAAATCGAAAATGTTGGAAATATCTGATGTTATTGTAGCATTTCCGGGATTGTAAATTTTTGTATTTGAAAAAAAAAATTAGAAACTATGGAAGATAACAAAGAATCTTTAAAACAATTGCTTTCGCAAATTAACACAATCAACGAAGCGTATAAAATTGTAAAACAAAATACAGGAGAAGATTTCAATCTTTTCCAAATTCTGGGAATGGAAACAGCGGAAGTAAAAACGCATTCCAAATTTTTGGCAGAGCTTTTAAATCCAAAAGGTTCACATTTACAAGGCGATATTTTCCTAAAATTATTTCTTGAATATTTGAATAACACCAAAATTGATAAAGACAGTAACGAAATATTTTTGTTAAATGAAGATGAAATTATTTTGAACACTGAAAAGTCAAATACTCAGGTAGAAAGATATATTGGACAAAAAACAGAGATAACTGGTGGTAGAATAGACATCGCTATTGAAGATAATGAAAAAAACTTAATTTGTATAGAAAATAAAATTTATGCAGGAGAACAAGAAAATCAGATACTTCGTTATAGCAATTATGGAAAAACATTTAAAAAATGTCATTCGCTGTTTTTAACATTAGATGGATATGAAACTGCTACATTAAACAAAGAAGACGGGATAGCTTATTCAATTTCATACAAAAAACACATCATAGAATGGCTGGAATTATGTAAAAAAGAAGCAGTCAGTTTGCCAATATTACGAGAAACCATAGGACAATACATTAATCTGATAAAAAAATTAACTCATCAAACAACGAATAAAAAGATGGAAATAGAAATTCAAAATCTAATACAATATAATTTAGAATCTGCGAAGCTTATAAAAGAAAATTATGAGGAAACGGTTCATATTTTAATTCAAAAACAGATTAATATTTTAAGAGATTGTTTTATTAAAAATGGTTTTTCTGAGAATGATGTCAGCGTTGAAAGAGCTCTTCGCGCTTCAGATGGATTATATGTTTTTTTTAAATCGTTTGAAAATTTAGATATAGAATTAGGAATCAATATAGAACTTGAAAACAATTATTTTTTCTTTGTCGTTGCACAGAGAGGGGGCAATAGAAACACAAAAGATAATAATTCTGAAAAATATTTGGATATAAGAAATCTTCTTTTAATGAAAATAGGTGATTTACCAAAATTTAATGGTTGGAC
>JAECQR010000001.1 GCA_015999765.1 Flavobacteriia bacterium | reverse complement strand
GGTTTTGGATACTTCGGCCAAAGCTCGAAAACTTCAGAAGATAAGCAGTAAATTGGGTGTCTGTGCTCTGTTTACTGTCGAAAATCAAACGCAGAATAAGCATGTAGAAATCTTATGTGTTGCTTGTTTGGACGAGGGTTCGAATCCCTCCAACTCCACTTAAAACCCTGTAAATTATTGATTTACAGGGTTTTTTATTTTTAGGTGCTAGTTTAGGTGCTAATCTTGAAGATGTATCATTGAGATATTTTATTAGTTAGTAAAGCAAACTATTTAATATCTATTTAATATCTATATAATATATCAGACCAAAAGAAAAGAATCTTCAGATCTTTCAATATTAAAATTATTCTCAAGATAATATGTCATTGCTGTTATGGCATTAGATCCTGTCTCTGTGCGGTTTTTTCCATATTTCTTTGGAACACCCTGCTCGGTGAGGAAAGCAACTTTGTAAACCTTGTCTTTTTGTAAATGTCTTCCCTGAAAATAGATTTCCTGAATTCTGTAACCCGGCGGATTTTCAATGCGCATCAAAATTCTCAATCCGTTGCAACGCTTAACATAACCTCCCATTTGTTTCATCGGCTCTGCGGAAAAGGTCCGCTCCAGATTTTCTTCTAACATTTCAAAGATCTCTTTTCCAGTAAGCTCTGTGGTGGAAATAGGCGGATTCATCGGCACGATTTTGTATAAGTCCCAGAGGGTAACATTCCCGACATCTATAGGTGCACCATAGCGCCATCCGTTGGAAAAGGAGATCTCAACGTCCGTCGCAAAATTGACGGCAGACAGAAGAAAGTCATCCATAGTAGAAGACAGCGTGGAATAGCGGTGCAAAATATGTTCTGTCGTCCCCAATACTGTACTTTTCATTTCAGCAAAAGACTGTAGACTTTTTTCCACCAGATCTTTAACTTCTACATCTTCATCAATACTGTCGTCAGTTTCAATGAGCTTGTAATCAAAATGTGTAATCATTCCATTTTCGACATCAAGCTTTAGATGTCCTACAAATGATCCGTGGCAGCCACATTGGATGATAATGCAGTTTCCTGCTTTTTCTGCTTCGTACATCCTGTTATGGGTGTGTGCACTGAGACAAATATCGATTCCTTCCACTTTTTTGAGCAGTTCGATATCTTGAGGATAACCATTGTGCGACAAAAGAATAATAATGTCCACAGCATCCTCTCTTAATTCTCTGACGCATTGATTTGTCTCTTCAATTCCGTCGGTCACCGTTATGCCTTCACTGAACTTCTCCGGCATTGTCTTATCGATAATATTGGAACAAATCCCGATAATACCAATTTTGAGTCCTCCAATTTCAGATATTTTGTAAGGTAGTAGAAATCGTTTTCCCTGCTCATCAAAAACATTGCAGCCCAAGACGGGATAATTGAGCTGGCTTTCCAGTTTTAACAGATGTCTTGGTGTATAGGCAAAGTCCCAGTGTCCTACCATTGCATCAAATCCAAGTTGGTTAAGTATGGGAATCAAGACCTCTCCTTTCGACTGTACCACCGGAACTGTTCCGTGAAACGTATCCCCTCCGTCGAAGAGCAATGCGTTCGGATTTTCTGCCCTGATCTTTTTGAAGATGGTCTGAATTCTGGCATAACCTCCTGCACTTTTAACATATTCTTTCTGATAGTCATAAAACAGCTCTGGATGGGGTTCCATATAGCCGTGCACATCGTTGATGAATCCTATTGATAATTTCATAATTTCAATTTTATGGTTTAACTATTGCCCATCCTTCGTCCTGTCTCAAAATCATTTCCCCATTTCCGCTGGGGGTGTAATTTACAAACTCAAATAATTCGGACTTTTCGATCTTTTTTTCACGAAGGGTATTTTCGCACTGTACCATCACTACCCCCTTATCTTGCAGACCTGTAAGAAGTTCCCCATAGGGGTTTTTCTTTCTGAACATTTCCACTCCGCCCCCAAAGGCCAGCAGTTCGACCTTCAGTTTGCCTTTCAGCCTGGGATCTTCCATCGCGTTATTGATATTTCTGATAATGACTCTGATTTTCTGGTCATCACCTTCATTGATCACATACAAAGCCTTGTACTCCTTATTAATAGATTTTGCAGGTTCGTAAACTGTTGCCTTTTGCGCGAAACCCATAAACCCTGTCAGGAAAACTGAGAAGGTCAATATCTTAATTAAGTTTTTCATTATTTTTCATTTAAAAGTTGATTGATTTCTTGATAGAATGATTCTTTGCTGTAGTCTGCCATTCCCGCATGATGCATCCTAATTTTTCCTGATCTGTCCAAAACGACGGTCGTAGGAAGCGAACCATTAAAAAAAGCAGTTGGAATCGAACCTTCTGCAACTAAAAACGGAACAGTGAATTGTTCTTTTTCAAGATACATCTTACCCAAGGCGGTCTGCTCATCCAGATTGACTGTAAGAAAAACAAGATCTTTATTGGATTTAAATCGGTCGTAGAATGTCTGAATCGAAGGAAATTCCGCACGGCAAGGCGGGCACCAGGACGCCCAGAAGTTAATAAATACCACTTTTCCCTTGAGGTCAGAAGTATTGATGATCTCACCTTTATCATTCCTGACACTGAAGTTTTCAGTACTGGACAAAGGAGTCGACTCAACGGCCGGCTCTGTTTCCTTTTCTTCAATCTTTGAGTTCATAAGACCGGTAGAGATGATCTGGCGCATCAGCCAGGCTTTTGCATCGGGACTCACAAGCAACACGATGAATATTGACACCAAAAGTGCCGTACTCCAGTTCTTCCGAAGCCATATTTTAAATTTTTCCATTGTTCTAATTTTAATAAATTATTGTCCGGTTAACTTTTTCAGTGCTTCATAAATCTCAGGCTGGTCAAAATCTTGCCCTCCCTGCATCTGTGCTTCGAGTTCTCCTTTTTTATTAAAGATCAAAGTCGTCGGAATTGCTCCCTGAAAGTACTGCGAAGGAATAGTGTCGGCTGCGACATACACCGGAAGATCGTAGTTTTTATCCTTCATAAATTTCTTAGACTTTGTCAGGTTGGCTTCCACATTGAGAAGGACAAAAACGATATTGTCATTTCCCTTGAATTTGTCTTTCAGGTCTCTGATGCTCGGCATTTCTTCGACACAAGGCCTGCACCATGTGGCCCAGAAATTTACAAAGACCACTTTCCCTTTCAGTTCACTCAAAGCAATTTTCTTTCCGTTCTCATCGATTAAGATGATATCCTCATTATCATTTACATTATTTTGTGGGATGCGCCCATCCTGATTCTCTACTCTTGATTGCATCGCACTCAAAGAAAAAGAAAACAGGGTCATCATAAGAATGAAAATAGGTGTTTTAAATTTTAAGGTCGTTATCATTATTTATTTTTTTTTGGGGTTGATATCTTTCCTTCCTCAATTTCTTCGGAAGGTTTTACTAGAACTTTGTCATGGCCGGATAGTGCACCAAAGACCTCGGTCATTTTTTCGTAGGTGATTCCTTCTTTCACAGCAACTCTGCTTACCGTATTATCATTGAAGGTCATCACAAAGGTTCCGGATTGAGTCTGCAGAATACTTTTCGTGGGTACAAAAAATGTAGGTGCACTTCTTTTCAGATTGAGCTGGACCTGTGCATATTCTCCCCCTTTTAAGACAGTGCCCGGATTTGGAACGTCAAACTCAAGGGTCATCGAACGGTTTTCCTGACTGATAACACCGGAATTCCTTGAAAGATGGGCTTCAAAATTTTTTCCTGGGATCGAGTTGACCGTAAATTGCGCCACTATCCCCTCATTAACACTTGATGCGTGTTTTTCAGGAAGAGATACCGTCAGTCTCAGCTTATTTTTCTGAGCGATACTGAAAAGAGCCATTCCTGAATTGGGACCAACCAAGGCTCCTACCGACAGATTCCTATCCATTATCACACCACTGAAAGGTGCCGTGATCCTAAGGTACTGATTCATCTGTGAAGACCTACCGGTGCCCGCTTTTGATGCCTCGTATGTTGCTTTGGAACTCTGCATAATGCTTTTAGCCCTATCCAGTTCTATGTCCGCAACAGCTCCTTTTGTACTGGCAGCATCCTGCAATCGCTCAAAAGCCTGTTTAGCATAAAGATAGTCGGTGTATGTTTTCTGCTGTGAAGATTTATCGGATAGGTAATCCTGATTCATTTCTGGTGCTTCCAGAACTGCAAGAAGCTGACCTTTGGTCACAACTGAACCTCTGTCAACATAAATTTTCTTGATAAATCCGGCAACCTTCGCAAAGATCTGCACCGATTCATAAGGTTTCAGTTCGCCTGGAACGGAAATCTGATAAGTGGGATTTATCAGCTTGATTTCTGTGGTCACGAAAGACCGAGCAGGCTGAACTGTTTTTTTTGTTTCATTTTTACTTTCCTTTTCGCCCGAGCAGGAAGCCACTCCCAAAAGAACGACCGGAATAAAGATGAACTTTATTTTATTGATGATTTTCATTATTTTTTAATTATTTAAGATTGTACGAAAAATTTACTTTCCTCATCTTCCGGATCCAAGGAAGGATTTGAATGTCCTGCATTGGACATTACTGCTGCAAAAAAATGCGGAACCAAAAGCAGAATGGTAAGAGTGGATGCGATGATACCACCGATAACAGCTCTACCAAGTGGAGCAACCTGCTCAGAACCTTCCCCGATACCGATTGCCATAGGAATCATCCCGGCAAGCATCGCCAAAGCGGTCATCAGTACAGGGCGGAGTCTGGACGCCGCTGCCATTCTCGCAGAATGAAGCGCACTGATATGGTAATGTTTACGGTAGTACTCTGCCTGATTGATAAGTAATACGGCATTTGAAACCGAAACACCGATGGACATAATCATCCCCATATATGACTGGAGGTTGAGCGTACTGCCGGTAATGAAAATCAAAACAAGACTTCCCACGATCACGGAAGGAATCACGGAAAGAACAACAAAAGGTACTTTAAATGACTGATAATAAGCAGAAAGCATTAGGAATATCGCTAGTACTGCCGCCAAAAGTCCCATTGCAAGACTGTCGAGTGTATCATCCAGTAGCTGTAGTGTGCCTTCTGTCCAGACAGAAACACTTTTTGGAGGTTTTCCGGTCTCACTGATGGCATTTTTTACCGCTTTGGAAGCAGAGCCCAGGTCTTTTCCGTACACATTTCCGATAATCGTTACATATCTCATAGGTCCCTTTCGGTTGACCTGTGCAGGTGCGGTCGTTTTTTTAACTGTAGCGATATCTTCAAGAACGGGTCTCGGGCTGTCTTTTTTCAGTGGAAGTGATTTCAGGATCTCTTCAGAGTTCATTATACTTTCTGG
Organism: Flavobacteriia bacterium; assembly: GCA_015999765.1. Lineage (GTDB taxonomy): Bacteria > Bacteroidota > Bacteroidia > Flavobacteriales > Weeksellaceae > Kaistella. The sequence continues at coordinate 684,393 of JAECQR010000001.1, read as the reverse complement.
AATCTGGACCTGTGTCTGAAAGACAAGTCCTGATTTTGGGTCGACCCAGAGGTTCTTGTCGGTGTAGCGGGTTGAAGAGGTAGCGGTCACAAGACTGCGTGTCACATCCTGCATCGTCAGTCCGAACTGCGCAGCGAGATTTCGGTCTACGTTGATCTGTAACGTCGGATATTGAAGTGGCTCTGCAATGCGGACGTCTCGCAGGAAATCGTTGCTTTTCAGCTTTTCCTCTATTTTTTTTGCGTGAGATGCCGCCAGTTTCAGATTCGGAGATCCTACCTTGATTTCTATCGGGGTCATCGACCCCTGTCCAATGATTTTTTCGGTAAGTTCCATCGGTTCAAAATTGATTTGCGCTTCAGGATGCTTTTCAGCAATCTTCTTGCGGATCTTTTCTTTCAGATCTTCCATAGACCCTGAAAAGATCTCCTTATTTACAGAAACCTGCAAAACAGACTGGTGTGTTCCGTTGGTGAAAAGAAATATGGGATTGATCGGCGTTGCTGCCGGATGTAAACCGACATAGGCCGAACTGATGCTGACCGCATTTTCCGGCAAAATACCTTCAATATCTTTGAGAATATCCTTCACCAGCTTTTCAGTTTTCTCTAGACGGCTTCCCTGTGGCGCATCAATTCTCATCTGAAAATCACCGCTGTTGGAAAGAGGCATAATATCGGTTCCCAATGAGCGCATCATTAAAAATATTAAAAGGCCCGAGAAAATGATATAGGCCGAAAACAATACCAAAGTCCTTCCCGACCATTTTCTCATTTTGTGACTGTAGCCCGTTCTGAATCGATAGAAAAAACTCCTGTTTTTAACATAATGCTTCTCAATATGCTTATTCTTCATCATCCAGTTAGCAAGGATCGGAACGAAGGTCTGGGATGCCAGAAAGGAAGCTATCATTGCGAATGCAACTGCAAAAGAAAGCGGAAGAAACATATCTTTTGGAATGCCCGTCATAATGAAGGCAGGCGTAAGAACGGCCAAAATACATAATAATATCAGCACCTTAGGAATGGAAATTTCAAGTACTGCATCAAGAATGGCTTTGGGTTTGGTTTTCCTCATTTCCATATGCTGGTGGATATTCTCGATCGTGACCGTAGCTTCATCTACCAAAATTCCGATGGACAGGGCTAATCCACTCAAGGTCATTATATTAATAGTATACCCTGCAAAATAGAGCACACAGACGGCTGTTAATATTGCTATGGGAATTGTAAAGACCACGATCAGTGCACCTCGAAGGTCACCAAGGAAAAGAATAATGACCAGTCCTGTAAAGAGTGCACCCAAAAGTCCTTCATGAATTAGATTTGAAAGGGAACGTTCAATATATTTTGACTGGTCAAATTCATAACTCACCTTCACATCATCCGGAAGCTGATCTCTCAGTTTTGGCATTGCTTTTTTTAGATTTTCAACTGCTGTCAGTGTTGAAGCATCTGATTTTTTGATCACCGGGAGATACACAGAGCGTTTCCCATTGACCAATGCATATCCAGATGTCTGGTCAGCTCCATCCTGAACATTGGCTACATCACCCACGTAAAGAGTTCTACCGTCTTGGGTCTTTATCGGGATTTTAAGAAACTCCGCAGGATCTTTGGCTATGGAATTGATTGGTGCCATATAATTCGTTTCGCCCATTCTGATATTTCCTGCTGGCGAAGGATGGCTGCTTTTTGTGATCGCCAAAGTAATTTCTTCCGGACTCAGTCCGTTACTCTGCATTGCAGCCGGGTCAATATTTACAACGATCGAACGGATGTTACCCCCAAAAGGTGCCGGAGCCGTAATACCGGGAATCTCAACAAACATCGGCCGGATTTTGGTTAGGACCATTGTCTGAAGCTCTGTTACAGAGTGATTGTCACTTTCAAAGACAAGTTGACCGACCGGAAGTGAATTACCGTCAAACCGCACAACCATGGGCGGTACTGCACCGGGTGGTAAAAATCCCATTGCCCGTGAAACCTGTGTAGAAACCTCACCTGCAGCCTGAGCCATATCGGTGCCTGGATAAAAGGTCAGTTTCATTAAGGTCAGTCCCTGAACACTTTTGAAATCAATATTCTTGACACCATTCACAAAGAGTAAAACTTTTTGAAATTCATTGGACATAAAACCATCCATATATTGAGGTGAAAGCCCTCCGTAAGGCATCGCAATATACATTGACGGCAACTCTACCTCCGGGAAAATATCTACTTTTATTTTTTTTATAGCTGTAAGGGAAAGCACAATGACCGACAGGAAAACGACCATGACGGCAATGGGCTTTCTGAGCGCAAAACGTATTAAATTCATTCTAAAATTTTAAAGTTGGGTAAATAAATAATCAAAATCGCCGGTGAGTTCAGCCTTTGCTATGACCTGCTCCCAGAATTCTTTTGCGGCATCGATCTGACTTTTTTCTGCATTTTCAAGAATCTGACGGATCTGTAACAGTTCAGTGAGGGTAATAAGCCCACTCTTGTATCTTGCTACATACATTTCGTACGCATCTGATGCGCCTTTCACAGAAGCACTTTCTTTCTTAAGTTGTTTTTGCTGTTCTACAATCCTGCTTTCAAGGGCTTTAATCTCAGTCTGCAATGATAGCTGATACTGGTTTTCGAGATAACCCAGACGTTCCGCTTCTTTTGACAGCATATTGGCTTTTTGCCTGTTCGTATGAAGACTGCTGATATTCCACGTCAATCCAAGTCCAACAAGAGCATTGTTGGCAGAATTGGAGAAACCATCGGTAAATTTCCCTGAGACATTGCCATATGGATCGGCTCCTGAACCTCTGTAAGCATAACCTCCCAAGATCTTAAGCGACGGAAGTGATGATCTTCTCTCAATTTCCGCTTTGGTCTGATAGTATTCGGACTCCTGATGGATGGACTTTATAAAAGGATGTGATGGATTAACCTTCTCACTGTTAAAAGAATTTATTTCAGGGGCAAGAAAATGACTGACCTGGTAATCCTCTACTTTAAAATTATCAATGTAAAATTCCTTAAGTTTTTCTGTTGCTGCCTGCTGCTTTCCAAACCAATTATCTTGCATTGCCAATGCCTGAACGTACGATGAATAGGTAAGTACAGAATCTGCTTCCGGTTTGAGACCGGCACGCGAAAGGGCTTTGCTTGAACTGTGGATTTCTTCGAGCCTCGTCGAGTTTCTCTCTGCCCATCTGAGCTTGGCGCCATTAAAGACATAGTCAAGATAACGTTGTGATAGCAATTTTTTGAGCTTCAGCAAATAGGATTCTTTATCTGTCCTAAGCTTTTGTGTGAACTCATTTGCTGATCTTTCCTCGGATTTCTGACGCCCGAAGTTGTAAATCTCGTACTCCGCAATGGCTGAGCCGAAATTGTTTGAGGATAAAGAGGAGCCCGAATTCCTATTTCCGGAAACATTAAAAAAACCGGACTGTGGGAAAAAACCACCACTGCTTCCTTCTAATGTTCCGTAGGTATTTTGATATTGAAGCTTTACCTGTGGTAATGCCTTGGATTTTACTGTCTCTTCGTTATATTCTGAAGATTCTATTGCAGACTCGGCTGCACGGATCCCTGAATAGTTTTTTTGTGTTTCTGTCCATATTTTACCCAAAAGTGATTCTTGCTGGGCATAAAGGACAGACTGTTGAGTAATCAGCCCAAAAATAAGGACTGAAAGACTTTTTCTTATCATTGTATGAAAGATTAACAGTTACCGAAATGATTCCGATAAGGATTAATAAAAATTTAAAATCAATCGTTTGAGTCTCTACAAGAAGAGACCCATTAAATTTTAAATCAAATGATAAGTTTGCGGTATTGTATGAAGATGGGAACCGTATTTCCAATTTTGGAAGTACTGTAAAATGGATGTTCTCTTAGATTTATAAACAGAAACGCCCCTGCAAATAGAATGAATGTAAATGCAGCAAGCTCCTGAAATTCCGCCACTGAAAAATGGGTATCATTTTTAGCGGTAATTTCTCTTTCCTTGCAAAAGTTGCAGACAGAGGCCGTGGTTGTGTTGGTGGTAAATTTCTCCTTTGGTGCGGAGGTATGACTTTTAGCGGAAGGCTGCAGACTGAGTAGGTTTTTGATACCGTATTTTACAGCGCAGGAAGAAATTAAAATACATATAATGAAAAACATTGCAATAACGCTTTTCATTATATGATTGGTATTTAATTTCTGATAAGTCATTCCTGCAAATATAAATTTTTAATTAGTAAGGTCAAAAACATTAACAGAATTTATATGAAATACATTATTGTGCAATCTTGTTTTTCACTTCCTGCTCTGTTGCAAAACCTAAATTATCCCAGACTAATTTATCGTTTTTATACAGCTTCAGGACCGGTAGTGCAGAAACATTCAGTTCTTTGCAGAGTTCTGTATTTGCATCTGCATCTATTCTTAAAATTTTCACCTTATCCGGCATTTCAGCAGCCATCTTTTTAAGGTAAGGCTCCATCTTTTTGCAGGGAGCGCACCATTCTGCATAAAAATCCACCAGAACGGGAGTATTGCTTTTCAACATTTCCTTATACTGGGCAAGACTAATTCCTGTAGCAGTTGATGCTTTGATCTCCGGAAGCTCAGCGTTCCTCCACTTCATCATTCCTCCCTGCATTTCATATACATTTTTAAAACCCATTTCCTGAAGTTTTGCAGCGGCGGCCGTACTTCTGGGTCCGCTCATACAATACACAAATACAGGTTTATCCTTATCGAGCGCTTTTGCTTTCTCTGTGAAGTCATCTGCATTCCAGTCGATGTTCATTGAACTTTTAAGATGACCGTTACGAAATTCTCCAGGTGTTCTTACATCAACCAATTGTGCATCTTTGGTCTGGTCCAATTTTTTAGAAAATTCTTTGGCAGGAAGACTGCTCTCGCTTTTGTTACTCTGAGCTTTTCCGCATCCTGTAATTGCGATGAGAAAAAATACAACGATTAGGTTTTTATACATTTTAAAGGTTTTGCTTGATTAATCTTTCCAGTTCATCCGCCTGAAAAACACCGGATTGTTTCCATTTTACTTCTCCATTTTTGAAGATCATCAAAGTAGGAACACTTCGGATTCCGAATTGCGAGGCAACCGCCTGGTTTTTGTCGATGTCAATTTTAACAATGCTTGCTACATCACCAATATTCTTTTTGAGATCCTGAAGAATAGGCGCCTGCATTTTGCATGGACCGCACCATTCTGCAAAGAAATCTACCAATACGGGTTTCTCCTGACTGATTAGTTCCTGAAATTTATTCATTTTTCAGATTTTATTTGATTTCTTCATATTCAACCTTATCCCCATTTTTTTTGAATTTCTTGTTGGGACAGAACAGTTTCCCGCAGCACAACAGCCGATATTGAATAGTGGCATTACAACAAAAACCATTCCGACAGCCACCAAAATCCACATTCCAGATTGTGTGGCTTCTACAACAAGGAAAATTCCCATTGCCAGACGAAGCAACCTTACAAAGTTCCAGTTTTTAAATAAATTATCCATACTTTTCTTTATCTTTTTGTACCAAAAAAGCGTACAACCGAAGCTTTTCCTTTGTGATAAGCGCCTTCACTCAGTATGGTTTCGGAAATATATGCTTCCTGAAAATCGAAATCGGAAAAATCAGTTTTCAGTTCTTCTAAATCATAAAGCATTTCCCAATGTTTTGGTCCGCCTGCATTTGGATTTTCGTCTTGAAATTTAGAATGCTCTTTACTGAAACATTCCAGAATAATTCCCCCACCTTTCTTCACAAGCGATGAAAACCGTCTGTGCAAATCCCGCCTCAATATTTCAGGAAAATGGGCAAAAACCATTACTAAAAGGTCAAAACTTTCTTTTTTATAACCTATTGTATCTGCCGAAACCGTTGTGTAATTTATTTTCACCGAGTTTATTTCAGCAAGCTGCATCGCTTTCTTTTTGCCTTCTTCACTTTGGTCAAAAGCCTCAACTTCAAAACCCTGAATTGCCGCATAAACAGCATTCCTACCCTCTCCTTCAGCAGGAAAAAGAGCTTTTCCGGGAGTGAGTTCAGCCAATTTTTCGGCAAAATAGATATTTGGTTGATCTCCGTACACAAAATCTGACTGGCGGTATCTTTCGTCCCAAAAATCTTTCATTATTGTTCCGTTAGTTTTATCATATTCTGTACACTGCCACCGTTGAGAACATTCGTGATTCCGTTTCGTTCCAATGTTCCTTTTGCCATTGCGCTACGGTTTCCACTTCTACAGAAAACAATGATGTTTTTCTTATTCCTGAACTTGGAAATCTGGTCTTTGACGACATCCAAAGGTATATTAACAGCCCCTTTAGCACTTCCCGAAGCAAATTCTACGGGCGTTCTTACATCTACCAAAAAAGCACCTTCTTCCAACGCAGTTTCCAGCGCAGCATTGTCTTTTTTTCCGAATAACATTGATAATAAATCCATCTTAATTTTTTACAGGGTTTGCTTTTTCTGTCCATTCTTTCATTCCGCCAGAGAAATTTTTGACGTTCTCAAAACCGTTTTTCTTCAGTAGAGAATAGGCAATTGCTGCTCTGTCGCCACTTTGACAATGAATTACAATTGGTTTTTCATGGGAAATTTTATCCAGATTATCCTCCAAAGTTCCCACAAAGACATTCTCAGCATTCTCAATACGTCCTGCGTCATATTCGGTTTTATTTCTTACATCAACCACCTGAATATTATCTCTGTTCAGATAAGATTTGAATTCCTCAATATCAATAATATCGGCAGTCTGTAATTCTAAGTCTAAATTTTTCACGTCATCAATATAGCCCATCATTTGATCCATCCCGATTCTCATCAGTTTTCTGGTAAGATCTTCCATTTGTTCTTCCTGAGCAACCAAAATAAACGGCTCGGAATAATTGACAATCCATCCCATCCACGTGGAAAATGAATTATTACCCTGAATATTGATGCTGTTTGGTATAAAACCTTGGGCAAAATCTACTTTATTTCTCGTGTCTATAATTTTAACTCCATTTTGATAAGCTTTCAAAAATTCTTCTTTGGAAAGTTTCGGATGTTTTGGAACTTCTTTTAATAAAGGTCTTTCCACTTTGTTGAGTTTTTTCATCATTGCAAAATATTTTGGAGGTTCCGGCTGTCCTTCCAGCAGATATTCTACAAAACCTTCCTCATCTTCTTCATATTGAAAAGCCCAGTTTCTGATTTTTTCATAACCTACCGTTGAACTCGGAACTGCACCCAAAGCTTTTCCGCAAGCCGAACCTGCACCGTGTCCCGGCCAAACTTGGATAAACTCCCGCAATCTGCTAAAATCCTGAACAGAATGAAACATTTCTTTCGCTCCTTTTTCCTGAGTTCCTGTAATTCCGGCCGCCTTCTCCAATAAATCTGGTCTTCCTATATCTCCCACAAAAACAAAATCTCCTGTAAAAATCATCACCGGTTCGTCCGTTGCAGGATGATCGGTCAATAAAAAGCTGATGCTTTCCGGCGTATGTCCCGGCGTGTGAATGACTTTTAAAGTTAAATTTCCAACTTTAATGATATCTCCATTCGTTAATCCGGTATGTGGAAACTGATATTGCCAATCTTCACCACCTTCATCCGAAAGATACATTTTTGCACCCGTCACTTCCGCAAGTTCTCTAGAACCCGACAAAAAATCGGCGTGAATATGAGTTTCTGTAATATGTGTAATCGTGAGATTATTTTCTTTGGCAATCTGAAGATAGGTATCGATATCTCTTTTGGCATCGATAACAATGGCTTCACCTTTTGCCTGACATCCTATTAAATAGCTAGCCTGCGCAAGGCTCTTATCATAAATATGCTGAAAAAACATAATGTAATTTTTTAGGGTTATACTTTTTTAATTTTATAGTACAAATTTCGGGGTTTACAAAGTGTTATACCGCTACTTTTGTTACATAAGTTAATTTTTTTTAATCTATCAGTCGTCACTCTACTAAGATAACTATAATTGTTTTCTGATAGATCGTTTCCTGATCGGTATCCTCTATATTAGTTTTTAATATACAAATTAGTGAACGAATGCTACCCCTATTACCTAATACAAACAAGGAAATGTAGAATACAGTGCTGATTATCAAAATCCAGCCGATCTATTAACGACTTCTGAATCACAGGGTACTACATATAAGAAAATACTTTGTATGGCTTTTGATTTGGCTCTATTAATTCACTACCGTCAAAGTTCTTTTTTCAGGTTTGCCTATCACGATGGAATTTTAGAGGGTCTCGATGATCGTATAAAAATCAGATTATTGAACAAGGTAAAAAGCATCTGCGACGAATACGATTTGCAGTACATATTATCATTGATTGATTCTGATATACCCACTGATGAAAAAGGTGAAAAATATATTTTTACACCTGATGAAATTTGCTTGGAACTAAATGACCGAGATTATTTAGGAAAACTTTTCCTTCATAGTTTTTAATAGTTTGAATGACATTTTTAAATTTTAATTATCTATCAGTGTAATAATAGTCCTGAAGCACTTTGATAAATAGAGAAATTCCTTTCCAAAGGTTTTCACGTTAATTTACATCTCCAAAGTAATTTTCCAGCTGAGTGATAATTTCTTTAATGATTTTCCTTACTTGCGTTATATCCATCTTTAAACCTCAGAAAATCTTCCGCTTTTTTAGGATTGTTCTTGATCCATAATTGCATTATTTGAGTGTTTTCTCTCAAAATTGTTATCTCATTTTCATCGTAGATTTTTTTTCCTTCATCAGCAATTTCATTTAAAATATCTTGACGCAATTCACTTTTGGCTTTGATGCTTTCTTTGTACCAATTAGTTGCGAAATTAATGGAGACGACCAGTACTAAAACCGCAAAGACAAAAACTCCAATTCCGCTCCAAATAAATTTCTTCTTCCATCGTATATCCTTCCCAAAACCGTCCAAATAATCTTTAGCTTCTTTTGAAAGAACTGTTTCTATCTGAGTAGGAATACTGTCAAGGAATTCAACTCTTTTGGTTTGCTCTACTTTCATAAAGGCTACAGTTTCATTATTGGTCGACTGTCCATCTTCAAAACTGATCTGTACTTCGTTCAACAGGGTTGTATGGTCTTCAATGGCAAACTGAAGTTTGATATTTTGTTCTATATTTTCCTTGTTTGATTTGATCACGTTTTCTAAAAGTTCCATTCCATTACTTTTAGATTCTTTATTTTCATTTTCCATATTTATTTTTTAATTTTTGATTATCGTCTTAATTTTCGCTTCTTTTTCCAGAGTTCATCTTCGTCCTGAGAAACATAGGTTGGATTAAGGAAGTCACCTAATAATCCGCCTGCAATTTCTATTAAGCTTTCATTTGTTTCTTTTTTCAAAGGATTACCTGCGTCATTATTTACACTACTTTGACTTAATGATTTTACCAGATCACCAAGGTTAGAATCTATTGAAGAAAGAGAGAATCCAACATTTTTCCGGAAAAAAAATCCGTTTTTGTTTTGACTATTATTAATTTCATTTATCCATATATCTTTAATTTGATTTTTTTGACCAGCTTTAAAGTCTCCGTTATATTGGATCTTTACAGAAAATCCCTTTTGTTGGAGATTTTCCCGAAACTCCTTTAAGTTGTCAGCATTTCTTTGTACTTCCCTAACAGCTTGTTTCATTTTAAATAGAGATTTTATTTCAGAGATTTTCAATTGATTTGAAATTTCAGATAATTTATACCCAGCTTTATAAATCCTTTCTGTCTGAAAATTTTTGTCTTTTTCCATCACAATCCGCATTCCCGAAATCCCGTCTTTTACATTTGAAGACAATTGAATTTCAAAACCTTTTTTCTTCATTTCTGAGATCAGATCATCAAAATTATCTTTTGACCTGATAGCTTCGGTCAAGCTTTTCAGCATCCTAGCTTTTTTTTGAATTCCAATTTCAACATCGGTCAATAATCCTTTCTCTTTACAAATTTTTCGAACGGCTTCACCAAATCGCTTTCCGATATCGTGTGCTTTCACGGTGCACTTTCCCGAAATATCAATTCTATTGACAACAAAATGAATATGCTTATGTTTTGTACTATTATGAATATCCAATCGGTATTGATTTTTATCCGTCACACCTACGTTTACAAGAGCTTCCATCGCAATTTGTTTTAATTCTTCATCCTTCAATTTTCTGCCAATTTCGTCCGGCTGTGATATATAACCTGTCAATGCCCACTTCTTTACTTTTGGGTTTCGTTCAGCTACAGTTTTCATTTCGTAAAACTGACCTCCTGCAGTATTACTCAAAAGATAATTCGAAGCCAACATCTCTGCTGTTCCTTTATCGTTTGAGTTGTATTCCAAAGCTATTTTTGTGATGGATCTTGTGGTTGCGGAATTATTCATTTTTCTGAGATTTTGAATATAAATATTGATGAATCAATTCGATCAAATTTTCAATTTTTAATAAAATTTCTCTCTTATTTTCAAAAACATTCCATTCCCGATTTCGCAAAAGGTTGGTGATTTTTTTGAAATGCGTTCCATATGCAAGTAAGACCTCATCAGTTTGAAATTCATTAATTTTAAGTTCTTTTTCGAACAAAACACTCCGAATATAAGTGGATAGTTTTAGCGGATATTTTTTTTGTTTTTGAATGAGAATTTCATATTCAGCATTGGTCATTCTTATCGAAATCACCTTATCTAATTTCTTATTTTCTTTAGTTTTCAAACCGCCTTTTCTGCCCAATTCTTGGAAGTGTTTTTTTCTCTTTTCCTGAGCAATTTTTGCTTCATTCTCTTGGGTGGCTTGGTTTATAAATTTTTCTAAAAAGTCTTTTGCCATTGTGTTAATTTTAGTTTTTAAAAACATTTCTGACGATAGGAAGAAATCAAAAATCCCAATTTTGCAATCAGCGGATACGCTTATTGTAAACTTTGGGTACTTTTTGCACTAACATATCACCATATTTTACCTGTGTTTATTTTACTCACCTTCTCCTTTGTTTGACTTGTCTTTCAAGTGATGGGTTTTTATGAATCATCCAATCATTTAAGTCTTTAAAATCTGAATATAAAACCCGACAATCTTCTACATTTTTGTTTTCATTTTTAATCATTTCAATGCCACGATCTCCTGCTTCATCATTGTCAAAATAAAGCTCAATATTTTCATAATTTTCGATTGAATTTTTAATCTTAGAAATCATCGAAACGGAATTCAAAATGAGATAATCTGAAGGTTCTTTTTGTAAAAATTTCTCTACATTTTTAAAGGAAAGAAAATCGAAAAACCCCTCGAAGACCCGCAGCGATTCTGCTCCATTTTGTATAGTAGAAATGTCTTTTTTACCCAAACAAATTTTAGAGTATTTATTACGGATTTCATAACCGCCAGAATCGTTCTTGAAACCAATTCCAAAATAGTTTTTATCTTTCATTCGGTAATGAATTTCGTGTAAGAACTGAGTTTGATTTCCAACTTTTCTTTCTCTTAAATATTCCAAAAGCGAAGGATGCTGAACGTTTTTAATTTCAATGATTTCATATTGTTTAGATAAATTTTCTGCTTTCTGATTTGAAATACGTTGCTGTTGAAAAGAAGAAAAACTCTGCTTCTCAACCCACGCTAAAACTTCATTGACCGAAGCGTTCAGGTATTTCTTCATAAAGTCGGTACTGGTTCCACCAATTCCTTCTGAAAACAGATACCAATAGTTTAGGCTTTTATTGATTTTAAAAGAGGCTTGGGATTCGTTGGCAAAGGGGTTGAGATACCAAGCTTCTTTTTCATTTTGTTTCGTTGGAAGGTGTCCGAGAGAAAGGAGGACTTCTTCCAACGGTATGCTGTTGAATTGTTTGCAGTTCATTGTTGTAATTTTTAATATTTTTAGTAATAAATAGTAGGTGTCCTGTCGGTTAAAACGGACGGATTTGGTTTTGATTAATTTTTGATGAATTGATGAGAAAACCTTATAATTAATTGAATTTTAATAATTTACGTCCTCATCAAAATCTCATCATCTCATCAAACTTGTGGTATTCTTCTCATCAAGCTCTCATCAAAAACCAAGGTTTAAAAATTTGATGAGGCTTTTGATGAGATGTAACTAATTGATTTTATTTCCATTATCAATTAATTCATCATTTCATCAAATTTTTGAAGAATAAAATTTCTGTCTACTGTAAAATACCGTCCTGTTTTGTTCTGTTGGAAAAAGCTTAAACCATAATCGAGGTCGTATTTGATGTAGGCTAAAGAATTACTTTGAGGTTCGAGTTTCCAGTTTTCTTTCAAAATTTTCCGGACATCGTTGACTGTCCAATATTGTTTGCTGAACATTTTACCAAGCATATTGAAAATATCCTGCGGAATACAGTTAATAATTTTGTCTTCGGTACTTTGGAAAAACTCATATAAAAGTTCGATGATCTTAGATTCCAGTTTATTGTTATTTTTCCAAACCAATCTTTGAAGAGCCTTTGTTCTGATCTGTGAATCTGTGAACCCCATTCTTGTCTCCTTACGGCTGTGAAAAGGTCTTTGGATTAGGTAACGAAGGAAATAGGGAATCTCCTTGTTGAGATTGCGTAGAAATTCAGTGTTCTCGCTTTTGATTGATCTTACTTTAATAATCCAGAATCGGATCTCATTTTCATCGATCTGAATGAAGTTGTCTTCATTATTGGAACAGAGAATGAATTTTCCAAAAAATTCCACTTCTTCACGATCTTTTCCTTTTGCCTCCTTCTTGTCTTTATCAGTCGTTGAAAGATATTTTAATCGTTCTGTAATTTCCTTTTTGTCAAAGAATACTTCATCAATAGCAACTATAAGCATCGATGTCCAATCCGAATTGAACTGACTGCTGAAAGAATCTCCTTTGATGTAAGTCATATTTAGTCCAAAAATGGATTTAAGCCATTTGATGAATGTAGATTTTCCTGTAGACCTTTCTTTGCTTACAAGACAAAGAATAGGGAGTATCTGTGTTGGATATTGCAGTAAGATCTTGATATAATCTAATCCTAGTTCCAACTGTTCTCCAAAAATATGCTCCATAAATCTAAGTGAAAATGGAATCTTTTCTAGTAGGGTTGTTTGCTCCGGTGTCTCTTTAATCGGCTGGTAAGGAATCTCATTGTAAACATTATAGAATCCTTGGATAATTTGTTGGTATTGCAAATGGGAAGGAATACAACAGAAGCCGTCATACTTGGGAACTTTTGAGACGTATATCTTTCCGTGATCGCTGATAATGGTTTCACGATTCCATCGAGTTAGTATTGAGATCTTATCTCCTGAGATTAACGGTTTCTCAATAGTTTTATAGTAGGTTGTCCCTACTCTTAGATAAGGGATTTTTTCGCTCATATTTTAAAGTTTTGATTCCGTACAGGAAATACGGAAGGGTGAATTGGAATGCTTGATAAATAAAAAGTCTCTATCTATCTTCTATACTTAAGCGACTTGACTTCGTTTAAAGCATCCATAAGATCAAAATGGTTGACTCTGTAGAATCTTCCAATTTGTTCCGCCTTAATGTTACCTTTTAAAATATGTGAGCGTACGGTTTGATAATCGAGTTTTAGAATTTCTGAACACTCTTTGATAGAGTATAGTTTCTTTTTCAACTCAATTTCAGGTTCTTTTTTGAGAGAATAGAGTAAGTCTTTCACTTCCCCTAATTCGTCGAGAATGGTTTGGAATGGATTTGTTGTCTGCATAATCTGTGATATTTATTTGCAGACAAAATTGTATGATTGGAATAACTAATAATGCAATTCTACTCAATTGCGTAAAGTTTAATGCCTGATATTAAACAGCTTAGATAATTCGTGATAGATAGTTTCCTCAAAATCATTAGGTTTCACAGTTATTGCCCGTGAAAATGTTCCTTTGTCAAAATTGGAATTATATTCGTTTTCCATAGCCTCAATAATAGTGGTATCTTGAAAATCCGGATTAATAATATGATTGTCTTTTAAGAATCGGTGAATTCTGATGAAGGAAGATTTCTGATCTACGATTAGGTTGTGATTTTCATCGACGAATTTTTTGTCTTTTAAAAAAGAGATGAAAATTTTAGAACTATTTTCACCAATCATAATATCTGATAAACGAACCTCTCTATTTGTTTTGCTTTGTAAAGCAAAATATAGAAAAAGTGTGGTTTCGGTGCCACTTAAAAAATTGCCCTGCAACTTCATTAAATTACTTGAACTTATCAGGCTGTTTGATTCTTTTTTATATTGATCTAAACAATATTGAATCTTATCTTCAAAATTATGATTTCGTGATGTATCAATATCTTTGAAATGAAAACTGAAGAAGTTGTCTAGCTTTTCATATCTAATCAAATACTCATTCCGCAATTTTTCATTAAGAACAATTTTAGAGGATTTTTGCTTGGCTTTTTCAATTCTCCGTTGAAACCGCTCCTGAATCTTTTCTCGTTTTATCAAATGATAAATCATCATCGGATAGCCGACAAATTCCTCCCAAAAATTCCAACGTCCGTAAAGTTTTTTATGATCCATTATTATACTAGTCTTTATTTAAAAACCTCATTCATATAGTTAATCTTATCATCTTCGCTTGGTCTGTAGTAGGCATTAAATACTTCTAAGCTGGTATGACCAGTGTAGCTCATAATTACCTTATCTGGAACTCGTTTGTTCTTCATTATCGTGATGAAACTTCTTCTTGCAGTATGTGAAGAAATCCTTGTCCAAAATTCGGCTTTTTGGTCTACTAACTGATCACCATATTTCATAGTTTTCTTTATTTCATCAGTAAATTCCAGCTTTTTAAAAACCTCTTTAATATATTCATTCATCTTTTGATTTGTGATGCTCGGCAAATTATAATCATATTTTTCAAGAATTGCTTTAGATATACTATTTAAAGGGATTGCCAAATTTTTTGATTTGCTTTTTAAATCAATTACTCTAATAAAATTACCTTCAAGATCGCTCTTTGAGATTGTGCTATAATTACCGAACCTCATTCCTGTAGTACAACCAAAAACAAATAGGTCACGAACTTTTTCTAATCTTTTATTTTTAGTTAGATCGTAATTGTAAATTAGTTCAACCTGTTCGTAGTTCAAAGCAATTTCGTCAGTAATAAATTTAGCAGGTTTCTTAAAAGCAATAAAATCATTATTGTAAGTATATTTCTTATTTAAAGCCCAAAGCAAAAAAGTCTTTAAAAGACCAACATTTCTATGCACAGTATTCGCAGAATGCTTCTTTTCTTCAATACAGTATTTAAGAAATTTGTTATATAGCTTATCATCAAATTTTCCGAGAGTAACTTTGGTTTTACTATTCCTCTCAAAATCTTCGAGTAAAGTTTTATTACATTTATAACGTTTTAGAGTCGAATTTGAAATCGAATTTCCCGTATAATCATTTTCCTTCTCATCCAAAAATTCCTGATAAATTCTAAAAAAATCACTTTTTACAGTAATTTTTTTGAACTTTTCATCAAATCGTTGTTTGAGTATATCTACAGTAAGTTCCTCGCTTATATTTTTATAACGATTTACTATCTCAGTAAAAAAACTACTGTACCTGTCTAGTTGCATTTTCAGACTTCTATGAATTTCAGCTCGCTTAGTTCTTCCATTCAAATCGTTAGGTTGTCTATTTTCAAAGTCCCATTCAGAAGGCTTAATTTTTTCGCCAGTAGAATAGATAAAATTCTTATTTTCACTGTTGAAAAAAGTGCGGAAGTAAATGAGAGTTTCCTTAGTTTCACTAGGCTTCTTAAGTTTAAAAGTGTAATTCATTGGGTGCCAGTTTGGGTGCTACTTCTTCTATATTTAGTTATAAAAACTAGTTATATTCATATATACAAATATAGTTAAAATACTGACAAATAGCACACTTACATATTTTAACTTATGATAAAATATATAAGGTTCGAAAACCTCCAACTCCACATTATTTTAAATAACCACCTGTTTTACAGGTGGTTATTTTTTTGTTGATCTGCGCTTGTTCCCTCGGCCCTTATCGGGTATAATAGAACCTCCATTTTTATTTTTTATACCCGATCAGGTGTATTTCAAACAATTTTAACATTTTTATACCCGAAAAGGTATACATTCTGAACAATCTCAGTAAATTTATTAAATTAAAGCGGAAAACCGAAAACCTCACACAGGAGGAACTTTCCCTGAAAGCTGGCGTATCACTGCGCTTCATTAGAGAGTTGGAGCAGGTTAAAGAAACACTGAGAATGGATAAAGTCAACCTTGTCTTATCACTGTTCGGCCACGAACTCGGTCCCACAAAAATAAATAAAGAAAAGCGGAAAGAAATTATTTTCGGCTCTGTAAGATAAAAAGTTGAGGTATAACTTGCTGATAGTAATATTCAGCCTTTGAAGGGTGATTAGATAATTTTGTATTTTTGAGAGATGTGCAAATGTTTCAGCTCCGCTACAACTTTTTCACACTGGAGTGCCGATTTTAAAACGACAAAAACATATAATATGAAAGTAAAATCAATCTTCGTTAATCTTCCAATCCTGAACGTTAAAAGGACAAAAGATTTTTGGACAAAACTTGGCTTTTCATTTAACGAACAATTTTCTGACGACAGAGCATTGTGTTTAGTTCTTAATGACGGGCTGATTTATGCTATGCTCATCACCCACGAAATGTTCAGCACATTTACCAACAGACCAATTACAGACGGAACAACAACACAGGTCCTGACTGCAATTGAAGTTGACAGCAGAGAACAGGTTGACAAAATCGTAAACCTTGCTCTTGAAAACGGCGCAACACGTTACAGAGACAGTGCAGACCATGGCTGGATGTATTACGATTGTTTTGCAGACCTTGACGGACACCAATGGGAAATAATGTTTACTGACCCAACTCAAATACAACAGGAAAATCATGACACAAGAAAAGATAACAGTTAGAGCGACTGTCTTGGCTGACAAACAGAAAGTCTGGGACTGTTACACGCAACCCGGACATATCACGAAATGGAATTTTGCAGACCCCAGTTGGCACTGTCCGACTGCAACTAATGATATGAAAGTTGGTGGACGATATGTAGCAAGAATGGAAGCCAAAGACGGAAGTTTTGGTTTTGACTTTGATGCTGTTTATAAAGAAATAAATCAAGGACTGAGTTTTATATATGAATTTGGTGGAAGACTTGCAAAAGTTGAATTTAATGAAGCAGACGGACAGACAGAAGTAACGGTAACATTTGACCCCGAAACTGAAAATTCAGTGGAATTACAGAGAAACGGTTGGCAGGCAATCTTGGAAAACTTTAAAAAATACACAGAGGCAAACTGAGAGATGGAAGAAGAGCTGTTGCTGAAATCCGTTTGGCAATATGGCGGGTTCACTGCTGAATAGAAGACTTTTACTCCCATTGAAGTTCAGTGCCACTATAAAGTTTAGGGTTCTTTCCGCCACTGTCAAATCCGCGCGCTCCGTTAGCGGTCATTGTAAAAACACACCCCACAAATCATAAACGAAATAATTTAGACATTGGAAACACTAAATATACAAACCACACGACTTAATATTCGACAATTAAAATTATCGGATCTCACAGATTTTCACATTTACCGTTCAAATCCAGAGGTTACAAAGTATCAGGGTTTTGATGTTATGACAATTGAACAGGCCGAACAGTTTATTAATGACAACGCGACAAAGCATTTTGGAAACGCAGGAGAATGGGTTCAGTACGGAATTGAAAACATGGAAACAAAACAACTGATAGGCGACTGTGCCATCAAACTTGACCAATACGACACAAGAATTGCAGAAATCGGAATAACAATTTCAAACTTCGAACAAAAAAAAGGTTTCGCAAAAGAAGTTTTATTGGGTATTTTGTCTTTTCTATTCGACAAAAAAGAAATACACCGGGTAGTTGAAATTGTGGACGCTGAAAATATTGCTTCAGTTAACCTCTTAAAAAGCACAGGATTTAAACAGGAAGGACACTTTATTGAAAACACTTTCTTCAAAGGAAAATGGGGAAGTGAATTTCAATACGCAATGTTGAAACGGGAATGGGACGACAGAAAACAGTAATATTTGACAAATACAACGACCGTTAAAGAATTCTAGAAACACGATCTAATCTCTATACAATGACCATAAATTATCGACCTTTAGATCGTAATGAAAGTAATATTTATCGCAGCATACGTTTAGAAAGTTTGAAAGAATTTCCCGACGCCTTTTCTGCAACTTACGAAGAAACATCCAGGATTGAAAAGCTTTCGATGGAATATTCAATAGAAAATGGAACTCCTGAAAAATTTGTTTTTGGGGCATTTGATAACAGCAAATTAATTGGAATTTCAACTTTTGTTAAAGATGAAAATGGCGATGGAAATATATATCAAATGTACATTCAAAAAAAATATCAGGGACAGAACATAGGATTCGGTTTACTTGATAACATCCTAAAAGAAGCAAAAAAAAGATTTGGTGAAGTAACGGTTTCCCTTGAGGTATCAATTACAAATTCTTCCGCAGTCAATTTATATAAAAAGGCTGGTTTTACGATAGAAGCATCTTCTCATGGAAATAATACGCTTGTAATGACAAATAGAAAGATATGAAAACCAACATGCGCTAACATCGTATTGGCAATAGGCGGGTCTTGTCTTCGAAAGAAGACTACTACTTATTTGAGGTTTTTTCTTCATCTGCATTTGTGCAAAATGTTGGGCTGCCGTTTTGCCCCACCATCACCAATACGTAGCCATTGTGCATTATTTTAACACTGACCGTAATCTAACAAAGAAAATTTTATGACAGGACCCAATAAAGATATTAAATTCCCCCTTGCCCATTACGACAGGCTTTGCTTTTTAAAGAATGTAGTAAAAAATTCGAACATAATTGTAGGTGATTACACTTATTATGATGATTTCGATAATGTTGAAAACTTCGAAAAAAATGTAAAATATCATTTTGACTTTATAGACGACAAATTAATAATTGGAAAGTTTTGTATGATTGCATCTGACGTGAAATTTATAATGAATGGAACAAATCATTTGACAAATGCGCTGTCAACTTATCCGTTTGCAATTTTTGGAAACGGTTGGGAAAACGCAATGGATAATAAATCTTACCCGCAAAAAGGAGATATAACTATTGGGAATGATGTGTGGATTGGTTACAATGCAACAGTTATGGCAGGAGTTACCATTGGAGATGGGGCAATAATTGCAACAAATTCGACAGTGATAAAAGATGTTGAACCTTATTCAATCGTAGGAGGAAATCCTGCTGAGGAAATTAAAAAACGATTTTCCCAGGAAACGATTTCAAAATTATTAGAACTCAAATGGTGGAACTGGGACATTGAAAGAATAACAGAAAACATTCAAAACTTAACAGACTGCGAAATTGATAAATTAACTGAATAAAAAAAACGAACCCACAACATCGGTTTGAGCAATATGGGGGCTGAAGAGCCTCTATGAAATATTGATGCAAAGTCTACTCTTCTTCCTTTCCAACAGCCATTTTACAAACTACTGTTTTCCACATAAGATTCCGGCAACTTGTTCCAGTGTAGTGTCGATTCCTATCGTGTCCACAATATTGTAAAGCCCTTCACAAATCAAATAGGCCATGCGATGCAATCGCACGGAACCGGGAGGCATTGTTATATCAAAAGTTGAGGTCTAACTACAAATATTAATATTTCAGTGTTTCAAGTAATAATTTTGAAATCAACTAAGATCGAATACTTCTATTTGAAAACTTGTTGTAGCCAATCTACATTCTTGAAATGATATCCCACAGAAGTTCTGTCTCGCGACGTCTGATTCCGGGGTATAGCAATGCGGAAATAAGGTTTTGGATACTTCGGCCAAAGCTCGAAAACTTCAGAAGATAAGCAGTAAATTGAGTGCCTGCGCTCTGTTTACTGTTGAAAATCAAACGCAGAATAAGCATGTAGAAATTTGAGGTGTTGCTTGTTTGGACGAGGGTTCGAATCACTCCAACTCCACAAAACAAAACCCTAAATATTTAAAATTTAAATATTTAGGGTTTTTTATTTTTAAAACTTGTACGATTACTGTACTGCCTCAAAATTAATTAAGTTTCTATTGGTAATTCAACTTCATTCTGAAGTCTAATTGATTCGTATATCGGAATATCAGCACCCAAAATCTCTATTGAAACAGTAATTGCATAAGGAATAGGTTCTTTATACAAATCCCATCCTTTATGGGCTACAATTGCAAAGTGAAGTTCCTCTGGCAACTCATAAGAATCTAAAATGACCCAATCTTTTTGTAATGAACTCTTATTTCTACTTATTTCTTCTACTTCTCCCCAACCACTCCTTTCTCTTATCTTCCATTGAATTGCCCCTCCTTTGCTTTTTTCATAAGTTTCAATTTTATCGTCTTCAATTTCGGATAGAGTTCTATCTTTAAATTCCTCATAAGTATCAAATAAATTAGAACTTTTCCACTCAAGCCAAGTAGAAAAATAAGACTTAGTTTTTTGCCTAGTTCTTCTATTTTTAGCAGTATATGCAAGTGTTACTTCTATAAGAATTTTATATTCATCACCTTGCTCTCTTAATTCTTGCGGAATTTTTAACGAATAAATTTGCCCCTCTTCTGCTTTTATTACATTAGTATTATAAAAAGTTATTCTATGTTCAGTATTCTCCGTAACTCTTCTTAAAGAAGGCACTCCATAGCCAAAATGTTGAATACTTAATTTTGTAGGATGATAAAAAAATTCATTTGGCAGTCTTGCTCCCTGAACTAATAATGCTCTAATTAAGTTGATGTCTTCATCTTTATAAAGTTTTAGAAGCTCTGCTACAATATGAGTAACCTTTGGAGTCGCAAAAGAAGTCCCAACACTCTCTTTATTAAATGCCCGCCCTCCAGAGCGCAACAATTCAATCGATGTATCTTTATTACTTATTCTATTTAGTCCATTTTTTGAAATTTGCATACCTCCTCCATATTCTACGACATCAGGCTTAATATGCCCCCAAATACCACTTCCAATTCTAGAATATGGTGCTACTTCATTTTCATCCCCTATTGATTTCCAATCTTCTGTATCTAAAGACATATGATTTACGGAGCCAACAACAATTGAAAAACTACTTTGTGCAGGATTTGCTAACCTACAATATGGTCTAGACAAATAATGAGGATATTCTATATTATTGGTTATATAATGATTAATAACTTTACGTGTAATATTTCCAGAGGCAGCAATAAATAAAACCTTTTTTTCATGTATTAAATTATCCAACATTGCAGCCCATAAACTCATATGTTTTTTTCTATAGGGAATCTTAGAGCAAATTGAAAGATTAAAAATTTTACAATCTAGATTTTCATTTACAATTTTCTGCATTAGTTCTGCCGGAAATTGATGTTCTAATTCATTTTCACTATTTAAAACTCTCAAATTTCTGACAAAGCAAGGCAGTTGATATGCTCCTGACAAATGAGAAACCCCATTTGGATATAACACTGCTCCAGCAACTTTTGTCCCATGCCCTCCGTTTTCAACTTTATCATCAACTGATGAGTCATCATGTACATAAGACTTTGATTTTTCTTTTTTAATAGCAGGTGCTAAAAATTTATGACCTTCCATAATCCCACTATCAATTATTCCAATTTCTGGAGCATCACTTGCAGGAGGCAAAATCTCTAAATCAAAATCAAATGTCCCTGTATCTGCACCAATAATCCCTGATATATTTTCAACTTCACTAACTTCAAAAACATAAGGATAATTGATAACCAAATCCTTTAAGCCTTTTCCCGTAATTGAAATTTGACATCCAAAACTATCTTCAAGTTCAATTATATCACTTATTAATTTACCATTATAGAATTTAATAAAATCTTCAAAATCATCTTGTCTTTCGAACATCTTATCCATACGTTCTCTTACTAAATCAGTATATTTAGCTAGTTGAGATTCATATCTGGAACTTTCAGGATTCAGCGTAACTTTTATTGGCTTATCAAAGGCAATAGATGCTTCAACCTCGTAAACTGTATCATCATCAATCACACTCCATTCTTTAAACAAGCTTGGAGAGAGAATATGTTGAGGCTTCCAATCTTCTCTATTACCATAAATAATTTGCCATAAATCAGCAATCCTCCCACCGCCATGTCTATTTTCCGCAAAAAGATTAATTTTTTCAGTCAAGCTTCTCAGGTCATCCATCGAAGCCCCAATAATAAAACCATTTTCTTCCTCTGAAATAATTTCAATACCTAAACTTTGCAAATCAAAATTAGAATCGGCAAATAAATCAGGATTAACCTGTAAAAAAATAGGTTTTATTTCCTCATCTAAAGGAGCAAGATGCAAGAAACTCCGTTCGGAAATATAATTTGCCCAGTCAGTATTTAATTTAGTTGTTATATCTAACAAGTCTTCACTATGTCCTTGCCTGTTTCGTTTGTTATCCTCCGTAGTAGGATGTATCCCACCACGATTACTATTAAACCTTGCACGTCCGACTAATTTTTCAGAAAAACTCAAATGAGGAAATTTATCCATATTTATCTATTAAGAGCTAGGTTTTCCTCCAAAGCCTTAGACAAGTCATCTGGTGAGACTACCTGATTAGAATTTATAATTGTTTTTTTAGCTGCATCATTAGCTATCTTAACCACAATAGCATATGAAAGTCCTTCCATCTCTTTTGCATAGTATTCAAAATCAATTTCTTTGCTTACTCTTAATGCAGAAAAGGACATTTTTAATAAATCAACAATCTCTTTTTCCGAAGGCTTAGGCAGTTCTATAAAATCATCAAATCTTCTAAAAAGAGCTTTATCTAAGCTACCTTCAAGGTTAGTAGTAGCTATAAGTATTCCTGAACCATCATATTCTTCTAACAAACCTAATAGAATATTAACTATTCTATGAATCTCCCCAACATCATTTGAAGAAAAATCCCTTTGTTTACCAATTATATCGAATTCATCCAACAAAAGAACACAAGGATAATCTTCAATACTTTCAAATAAATTCTGGAGATTTGATGCTGATTCTCCTAAATAAGAAGATATAATAGAATCAAAACGTACTTTATAAAATGGTAATCCTAATTCCCAAGCAATTCTTTCCGCAGCCATACTTTTACCACAACCAGAAGAACCATATAAGAGAATCTTTTTACGAGGCTTTAATCCATGATGAGCAAGTCTTTCCCTAGCTAAATACTCCTTCTCAATTCGTAGAATTTTATTTTCTACATCAGTTGAAAGTATCATTTCATGTCTTAATTTATCATGTTCAATGTGCGTAGCCAATGGTAATTTATACCTTCTATCTACTGGTACTTTATAAATAAGTGACTCTTTCGCTATTTTTAGCGTAGGTCTTACTTCATTAGATTTTGATATATTACTATGTAAAATAGTATTTAATCTATCTGCTAACTTAGTATGTCCCTTTCTTTTTTCTTCTTCAATTATACTAAAAGCTACCTTCATCAAAGGAGTTTCTTGATTTCCTTCGATTGTTTTAAATAGTCTAGTTAGCAATGCTTGATTCATTCTTAATTATTATTTGGCAAAGTTACAAAAACATCATAAGTGTTTGATGGATAATTAAATTGAAATGTTCTAACAATTATAATCCTTAAATTAATAAAAACAACTATTATGTTTTACTAACTAATTTAAACCGTATAAGCGACAAAATATGACGCCTATAAAATTATTTTAATAGTAATATTAAATACATAAGTTACAAATAATTATTATATATTTTCACGGACATAATTTATATATTTTGACATCCAACTTTCTTCAGCTTCACTAGGTAAGTATCGTAAATGCATACAAACAAGAGCGATTATCGCAATTACTTTAAACTCATTTTTAACATCAGTGCTTTTTTCTAAATTTCTCCTCCATAATTCTAAAAAATAAAAGTCTTGCGGATTTTCTAAAACACGAGAAGTCCAAAATTTTAAAATAAACGGATATAAAATAAATAAGTGAACTGATGAAGATAAACCTCGAATTAATACTTCTAAATATGTCATACTTGCCAAATGCAGGTTAAGAGCCCGTTTAGTTGGTGCATTTATAGAACAACACAAATATAAGATAACTTGAATTGCTTCTTTACTTTCAACATTTTCTAAATCACTAAACCAATTCAGTAGATTCTTACATTCTGTTTGGTTATTAGGAAAATTATCAAGTATATAATTTATACGTTCTAAACTATCTTTATTTATGAATAAATT
Source organism: Flavobacteriia bacterium (assembly GCA_015999765.1). Classification (GTDB taxonomy): domain Bacteria; phylum Bacteroidota; class Bacteroidia; order Flavobacteriales; family Weeksellaceae; genus Kaistella. The sequence continues at coordinate 660,130 of JAECQR010000001.1, read as the reverse complement.
ATTATTTCTAAGCAAATGCTCTTTAATGCGTGAAGTACAATCTAAAATACTAATTTTACAATTTAATAATTCTGTTAACTCCTTTATAAATATTGGAATAATGTTAGAAATGTAATAATAATCGTCATTTATATCAAGTCGTTTACCTTGCTTTATTTTTTCTAGAAATGCTTTTTTTAAAAGATTACTTTCAATTCCATGAATCATTCCTTCATTTAAACTATTTTCAAAAAGCTCAATTTCGCTGTCTAGTTCAATTGCTTCTTGATATAAATCTTGAATTATTTTATATCCAAGCATGGTACGCAAAGTATGCTTTTGTGTATAAAATATAATTTTCTTATTTAATTCAAAAGCGTAATTTGACCATTTAATAGCCATTGATTTATCTTCATAATATTCAAACATTTCAACAAGGATGTACATATTCAAATATTTCTTTTCCTCATCATACCATTCTTTTAAAGTTATAGGGTCATAAGAATTGTTTAACATTCCTCTTTGTGGCTTAGGTAATTGAGAGCCATCATAGTTTTGAGGCAGTCGTTCAAAATGCACTGTTTGCCAAATGTAATTTATAACAGTCCCTATTCTTAATGTTGTAATATTAAAATCATCAATATTATCAAACACATCTATTTCCTCATATCCACTAGTAAGAAGTTCGTATGCATCAGAAAGATTATATAAAGAAGCTTTATAATCACCTAAAAACCAAAAAGAAATAGCATATTCAGCCCTTAATTTCGATAAAGTAAGCTTTGTTACTTGTAGTTTATTTTCTGCATAATCATATGCCTTTTTGGTATATATATGAGCTAAATTTTTATCTTTTTCACCAAAAATTTTAGCAATTGTTATATAAGTATCAACTTTAGTTTGAGATATAATATCGGTGTTTTCTATCTCTAATAAGGTTATCAGCGCATTTTCTTTATCTCCGGAATAAAACTGTTGTCTCCCAAATTCATCTTGTATAACGAATACAGCTTCAGGATTGGAAAAATCTTTTTTAATATTATTGTAAAATGATGTTGCTCTATTTATATCCTTATACTTTTCTGCAAAAACGAAGAGCATTGTTTTACAAGAATAGGCATTTAGTAACTCCAGGTTTCTCAAATTAGATTCTTGAATAATATATTCTAATAATTTAATTGTTGTATCCCAGTCACCCTCATATTTTTCAACTATATTATCAATCAATCGCCTTGAAAACAAATGAATTAATGCTTTATCATAATAATCTTCTGTTTTTCCAATTAAATCAAAAGCCTCAAACCAAATTCTGATTTCTTTTAAATCACTAATTTTATCTAATACTGTCCAAAAATTAGCTTTTACAGATTCATCAAATCCGTCTAAACTTCTTAAAGGCGTTGTGTATAATTTACATATATAGAATAATGCCTTCTCTACATTATCCTCTTGTAAATAACATCTAAAAAGCATTAAATAAGAGATACTAAGTATTTCTTTAGGTATTAATTCCAAATCGCCTTGCAATATCAATTCCAAATCATACTTAATAAAATCTTTGTCATCTTCATTGTAAATATTATTATTTTTGACTTGTGAATCAATATATATGTGCAATTGCAATGACCTTATTGATGATTTAAGTATTAAGCTCATTTTATTGGGTAATTCTGACTTCACCCATAATGACTTAAATACAGAATCCAAGAACAATTTAGGATTTGTAAAGTAAGTTTGTAATCCCATTGTCATAATTATACCAGCATCATCAAAAGATTCTCCTGCCAAAAAATATGTCATTGCTCTTTGCCCTTCATACTGAGAGATAGTATTTTTTGCTAATATAGATTTTGCCAAAGAATTATTAATTTCTTTTCTAGTTTCAAAAAGTACATTATTACTCCCTAATCTTTTTATTAAGGGTGAGATAAAATATGTATCATCATTATTTTTTTGCAGCCATGTTCCATTTAAATTTTTTATTTTTTCAAAAGGCTTCTCTACGATTGGATTAATCTTACTTACAAGTTCTACAATTTCGTTATTTATTGCTCCTAAAGCAATATTAAGTCTATATAAAAGTTCACGTGAATTTTCATCTTGAGTAGAACTAAATAATTTTTGATATGTTTCGTCATCTAATTCGTCAAAAGATTTTCCAGAAATAAATTCAGCCAAATTTTCATCAGTAAGATTCCATTCTTTTGAATCTAAATACCTACATATAATTTGAACATATATTGGGTAGCCAGTCGAAATAGCCAGTATTATAGTTGAAAAACTTCTAAGTCTTTCCTCAGTTTTATAAGTGAAAATTACTTCCTCAATTTCTTCTTTTGTTAATAAAGGTATTTGTAACTCATAAAAATTACTGATAATAGTCTTTGTAATTTTTGAATGAATCTTGTAATTCGATGTAGAAAGTACTTTAATATTATTTTCCTTACAGAAAGTTATAAATTCAGTAAAAAGAGCATTAACATTTTCATCCAATCCAAATTCAGGCAAATCATCTAAAATTATTAATTTTAAATTTATATTTTGTGAAGAATCGTTGATATTCCCTGATAAAAATTGAGTGAAAAGTAAACTAATTATATTTTGAAATTCTGCTTTGGAAAGTTCTTTAAAATTATAATTTAATACATTTTCAAAAGCAAGATGCTTTTCTATTAATAATGAAAGTTGAGTTTTACCAGTATCAAAACCACCATAAAGATTTAGCCATGTTTTATCTCCCCAATCACTCATAATATTCTTTATAGTATTTTCTCTATTACTGATATTATTAATTAAGATTGATGAAGAACTTTTCCTTAGTGAACTCCCTATAATAATATTTTGATATGGACTATTAATAAAATTTGAAATATCAAATTTCTCTATTTGCACAATATTAATATTTGATTCTTTAACATTCTTAATATCAATATTGCGTTGAGCATCTTTATTTCCGAAAATTTTCCCAAAAAAATCAATCACTATTTCTTTCTAATATTAATTTCAGAATTCTCTTTAATATTGGATATGCTATATTCGGCATCATCCTCTTTATGAGTATCAATTTTGACTTTAGAGTTTGAAATATTTTTCAATCTAAATTTATTATAAATTTTGTCACCAAAAAGAAGAATCACAAGTGCCAAAACTTGTCCTAAACAAATAGTTATTGGCTCATAATCAAAATTTGTTTTTTTAAGCCAAATAATTGAGACACCTAAAATCAAAAGATTTATAATAATGGATATATTTTTTATTAATTTACTCATTTAACAAATTTATCAATAAAAGTATTTCACAAACAATTCTTTATAAAAAAGAGAGCAAAAATTTGCTCTCTAATACTTTAAACCTTATAATTAATTACAGTCGTTCTTTTTTGCCGCTTCGTTTTGAGAATAAATATAATAAAGGCTTTGGTTCAAGACATTGAAATAGTTTGCTATTTTAGCCATTCTTCAAATTAATTTTTAAAGTTTTAGCTAGTTCCTATTCAACCTACTCCCCAACTACTCACATCATTTTCCAAATAAAAATACCAACTCTCGTCGGTATTTCATTAATTTATAAGTTTAAAAAATTGCTCAACAATAAATTTTCTTACTTTGATTTAAAATCAAACAGTTCCTGTGGATGAACATCTAATCCTTTTGCCAACTCAACTATTGTGGACAGCTGAATATTTCGTAAGCCTTTTTCAATTTTACTTATATCACTATAATCAATTTCACAATTTTGTGCTAATTGTCGAAGACTAAGCTGTTTCTCTTCTCTCAAAAATTGAAGCCTCATTCCAAAGCCTTTTAGAAATGCAATTTTTTCGGAATTTATTTTCATATCAAATTAATTGAGAGCAATTTCCATAGAAACAAAAAATAAATAGTGGGTAAAGTTTCCTACATTAAATTATTTTTATTACATTTGGAACAAATTACTTATAAAAGTAATTTTGCAATAGTTCAAAGAAATATAGAAGCTATTGCTTAGATTCTCGCATTAGAAAACTGGTAATTTTTATGTGTACGAGAAGATAAGTAAATGTGCCCACGACTTCGGCGTGGGCTCGCTTATCGTACACGGGTATACCAGTACCTCTAATGCTATAAGTAGAGCTCCACGCCTTTTATTTTGGGCAAGATGTAGTGAGATAGTATTTTGAATGATGCAGAGAATTCTTCTTATAGATCAAAGCAGTTCCTTCCGGCAATAATTAGCTAAAAAACACTGCTTATGAAAAGGACAGAATCTTTGCCCCGAAAGCTGACCGATGATCAGCTATACGCTTTGCTGAAAAAAGGCAATCCCAACTCTTTGCAACAGGTTCATATACGCTACAAAAGACTGCTGTTCTGGCTCGGAAAACAAATGCTTGAAGATGATTTCGCAGTCGAAACACTCGTGCAGGATGCATTCCTCAAACTGTGGCTGCACCGCGATTCTATTGAAACGCCAAATCACATGATCTGCTTTTTACGCTTTGTTCTGAAAAGAGATTGCATCTCCTATTTCAATGCTCCTAAAAATAAATTCACCCGCTTAACCGCTTCCCTGGAAAGTTTTGAGAATTATCAGGATTATCTTGCAGGATACGATCCCCGGCAGGATAAAGAACACCTCCTCACTCAGGAATCCGATCAAAGAAATGTTGATGAGGTGAAGAAGGTTTTAAACCTACTTGATCCCAAAAGAAAACACCTGATCAGACTTTGCCTGGAATATGGCTTTCACTACAAACCCATCGCAGAGGCAATGGGAAGCAGCGTGAAAGACATCAGCAATGAAGTAAGCATAGCCATCGATGATCTTCGGAAAATACTCAAAGGAACTTCTTTCGAACAACCCGGAAAAAAAACGCTCAGTAATAACGGGCCGCCGGATAACATCAGCAGCCAGCAGCGCGAGATTTTAAAAAGAAGGGTTGAGCAAAAGTCTTCTTTCATCGCCATTGCCCGTGACCTCAAACTTTCTGAGAAGGAAGTCCACCGGGAATTCCTGTTAGCCTATCAACAGTTCCAAAATCAAAACACCGCTGAAATACCTTTTTGAGATGGAAAAATCAACCATGACACTAACCAGAAAAATTCAATTACTGATCGACGTTCCTGCCAGTGAACGGAACGAGATGTGGGAAAAACTCTACCGCTATCAGAACCGCTGCTTCAGGGCAGCTAATTTCATTGTTTCCCACTTGTACGTACGGGAAATGATCAAGGATTTTTTTTACTTCACTGAAGAAATTCAATATAAGCTCGCCGATGCTAACAAAGATCCAATGGGAATATTTACGCGTTCGAAAACAAACACAACCGCGCGTATGGTTTGCGACCGCTTCAAAGGAGAGATACCCACCGATATTCTGGGAAGCCTGAATAATACAATTCAGTCCAACTTTTCTAAAGACAGAGCCGACTATTGGCAGGGCTCAAAATCGTTGAGAAACTTTAAGAAAGACCTTCCCATACCGCTTCCGGTGAAATGCATCACAAAAATGAGATATGATGCCGAAAAGAAAGCGTTTTGCTTCAACATGTTGGCCATTCCGGTAAAGACCTATTTAGGGAAAGACTTTTCTGATAAGCGCCTGATCATGGAAAGACTTTTAAAGAAAGAGATCAAACTCTGCACATCCCAGGTCCAGCTGAAAGCCGGAAAAATCTATTGGCTCGCTGTATTTGAATTTGAAAAGGAACAGCACCTTCTAAAACCTGAAATCATCGCGGAAGCCTCCCTGTCTCTGGAACATCCCATCGTAGCAAAGGCTAACAACGTAAGAATCAACATTGGCTCGAAAGAGGAGTTCCTATACCGAAGGCTGGCAATTCAGGCAAGTCAGAAAAGGATTCAAGCGGGAATTGCCTTCTGCCATTCGGGAAATGGAACAAAACGGAAACAAAAGGCACTTCACAAAACAGAAAACCAGGAAAACAGATATATCAGTCATCGGCTTCATCTGTACAGCCGGAAGCTGATCGATTTCTGCATTCAACAGCAGGCAGGTACCCTTATTCTGAAAGATCAGGAAGACAGAATAGGCATTGCAAAAGAACAGGAATTTGTGCTTCGCAACTGGAGCTATTATGAACTGCAGACCAAAATAAAATACAAAGCAGAAAAAGCAGGGATCGAACTGATTATCGGATAGCAAAATAAAATAACGAGGGTGCTTGTACACCCGCAGGGTGAGGTCTTGAACACTCACTGAATACTGAAGAGTATATACAACAGAGCGCCTTTCTTTTTTTATGCAGCAAAGGCAGGAATCTGGATGTTTATTTCAGTTCACCGAGGTATCGGATTGATTATAGGATAGTCCAAAAAAATAACGAGGGTGCTTGTACACCCGCAGGGTGAGGTCATGAACACTCACTGAATACTGAAGAGTATATACAACGGGGCGGTTTTCTTTTTATGCAACAAAGGGAGGAATCTGGGGTGTTTTTTCAGTTCATCCAGGTATCGGATTAATCATCAGATAGCTGAAAAACATAACGAGGGTGCTTGTACACCCGCAGGGTGAGGTCGTGAACACTCACTAAATACTGACTGGTATATACAACGGCGTGGGCTCATTTTCTTCAGATACTCGGAGCATCAACTGAAGCTGATGGAGCACTGAAGATATGAACCTTCTCCTCTATCCTCCCTCTGATTCCGGGGTTTGGCAACGCGGAAATAAGATTTGGGAAACTTCGGCAAATTCTCGAAATAATTAGAAGATAAGCGGTGAATTGGGTGTCTGTGCTCGGTTTACCGTCGAAAATCACTTGCAGAATAAGCATCTAAAAGTCTTAGGTGTGCTTGTTTGGACGAGGATTCGAATCCCTCCCACTCCACAACCCACTAAAAAGGCACTTACCCAAGTATACCTTTTTTTATTGACTACTGCCAATTGAATCAACACTCAATCGCTTTTGCCAGAGGCATTCCGTGTTGAATAATGTACGTTTACTCTATTAAACTGTTGCTCTTAATTTTTTCCAGTTTCTCTTTTAGTAAAATCCACCAATCTCCTGATGACGGAATGGTTAAGTGTACGTAACAGATTATATTTGTAAATTTGTAATCCACCATGACCCTATCCGTTTTGAAAAAAATACTGATTATTGACGACGAAGAAAAATTGAGATCCTTACTCGCAAGGATTATTAGTTTAGAGGGATTTGACGTATTACAGGCATCGGACTGCAGAAGCGGTTTAAAGAAACTGGCCCAGGTGGATATTGATGTAGTAATCTGTGATGTTAGACTTCCGGATGGCAGCGGCGTGGAACTGGCAAAAGCAATCAAAGAAAAACACCCCTCCATAGAAATCATTTTGCTCACCGCTTACGGTAATATTCCCGACGGTGTACAGGCTATTAAAAACGGAGCATTTGACTATATTACCAAAGGTGATGATAACAGCAGGATCATTCCACTTTTGTATAACGCGTGCGAAAAGGCAACATTAGCAAAAAGGGTTCAGCAGCTGGAAAAACAGCTCAACGAAAAGCATTCGTTTGACAAAATCATAGGAAAATCAAAACTCATCCTGCAGGCTGTGGAGCTGGCTAAAAAGGTAGCAAAGACCGATACTTCAATTCTTTTAACCGGTGAAACGGGAACCGGAAAAGAAATATTTGCGCAGGCCATTCATCATGAAAGCAACCGCCATAAGCAGAATTTCGTGGCCGTCAACTGCTCAGCCTTCAGCAAAGATTTACTCGAGAGCGAAATGTTTGGGCATAAAGCGGGGTCATTTACCGGCGCTTCAAGAGACCAGAAAGGCTTATTTGAAGAGGCTCATAACGGAACTATTTTTCTGGACGAACTGGGTGAAATGGCGCTGGACCTGCAGGCAAAGTTATTACGGGTCATCGAGTCCGGAGAATTTATAAAAATTGGCGAAACAAAGCCCACCAAAGTAAATGTCCGGATTATTGCCGCTACGAACCGCGACCTGAAAGAGGAAATTGAACAGGGACACTTTCGCGAGGATCTATATTACCGGATTTCGGTATTTCAAATTCCCTTACCACCGCTGCGGGAGCGGGTGGCAGATTTAGAAATATTGGTGCCCTATTTTATAGAAGTTCTATCTCATAAAATGAATAAGAAAATTAATGCCGTGCACCCCGATGTCATTAACGCTATAAAACAGCATCCGTGGAAAGGGAATATCCGCGAGTTGAAAAATGTCCTTGAAAGAGCAATTATCCTTAATACCGGACATGAAATGTCACTAGACGATCTGCCCATTGATATTCAGATAAAATCCGCCGTCAAATCCGGAAAGCAACTTTCGGCGTTTTCACTGCAAAGTGTGGAAAAACTTCACATACAGAAAGTACTCAACCATACCCACGGAAATAAAGCGGAAGCTGCCCGTCTTCTGGAGATTGGCATTGCTACCCTGTACAGAAAAATTGAAGAATACAGGTTGAGCGAAATTTAAAAGTACGATTCTATTTTCATCCTTCCGTTTTGATAAAAAGCCTATCATTTTGATAGGCTTTTCTCGTGGCTCCTCTTTACACTGATCAAAGCAAGTTATTGATAAACAGATATCTATATATCGTATGGCACAGGCGGTATGTCATTCGTATGTATGGAAACAAACCATAAACATTTTAAATGAATGCACATCAGGCCGCGGCAGATATCACCGCTACATTACCGGAACTTACCCATGAAGTGACAAGAAGCATCAACCTGCAGAATCCGTTTGCACTGGTCAGAATACTAACGCGCTACACGCAAAAGATGGTGCAACAGCAAAATATTTCAATGGTAGAAAAATGCCTGAATCTGATCGGAAGGATTCATGCCAGAGGAGATCTGATGATCAGGCATGCAGTAGAACACGTATTTGTTTTTTCCATGGATCACATCATTTTGTCCTGCTCCCCAACCGAAAGAAACCAGGTGATGGAAAAAGTTCCTGCAGGTTTGTATCAAATTTATATAAAAGAGGTCTATAAATCAGGAATGTAAGGGGACCATATCTACGGAATAGCGGAGACCAATAAAGAACTTTCCCGGGAATCCCACCTACTCCCAAGATAATACATACAAATCAGCTATCCGAATTTTAAATGACCAATTAATAACACTAACAGTAAAATAGAAAACCAATGATTACCCTTATTTTAACAATAGCCGGAATAGCCTGCTTCGCCCTTTTAATTAAGTCCATCGATTTTTTTGATAAAATATAGAAATGAAAACGGAATTAGAACAATGTTTACGACTCAGGTTCCCGGAAATCTATCCTTATGGACTGATTTCCCATGAATCAGGTGACGACTGTATCGTTTACCGTTTGTTAAGGCATTTTGGGCAATACTGTATCGGCAATCTGGAGGAAAGGCAAACAGAAGAAATATTGATTGTAATGAATGAGCTGTATCATTCGAAAGATTTGTTCTGTAAAAACGCAATTGAAAACGAATTTCTATCCGTCATAGCAGAAAATCTGGGAACAGTTGATCTGATGACTCACCTTAACAGGATTCCTGCAACACTTCAGCTCACCTATATTAAGGTACTGCTGGAAACACTAAAGGATAAAAAAGCAGTAGGATGAGTAAAATTAATCAAATCCGGGCCTCCCGATATTTCGCAGCAAAATTGCCGGAAATCAAAGAAGAAATAGATGTCCTGACTATCACGGGAAACTTTGCGGGAGTACTGCAGGCGGTCGTCAACCACTTAAAATCATTGCTGCAAGAGCGCCAGATCAAAACAATGACAAGCATCATCCGTGATGTAGGATGGGTGTATGCAAGAGGAAGCCAGTACATTAAGGAAATCATCGGAAATCTTTTTGTACGCTCTTTTGAAGGGTTGCGCAAGCGGTGCGGAGTCCCACAGTGGCAGCTTTTGTACTGCAAATTTCCACCCGCCTTCCGGAAAATTTATGTACGACAAACTCACAATAACTTAATCAAAATTCAATGACATGATCGCATTATTCATCTTAGCTATCGCAGTATTTTTCTACATCATTTATGTATTGCTGAATCCCGAAAAATTTTAGCGGTACAGACACCGCTCATAAAACCATAAAATAAATGTCAAAAAAACTGAGAGATTATTGGAGCGATACCAAAGACGTCATACAAACCGTACTCATTTTTCTACTCGTGTACGGATTGTACCAATTTATTGTATGGCTCTTTACACTAATTATTAATTAACAAAAAATGAACACAGAAATTTTAGGAATCATCGTAATGTTTGCCGCAGCTGTTGCTTTGGCAATACCCTTTGGTAAATACATTGCCAAAGTGTATGGGGGCGAAAAAACACTGCTCGACCCGCTCTTTAATCCAATAGAAAAAATATTCTATAAAATCAGCGGCATTGTCCCTACCAGAGAAATGAACTGGAAAGAGCACATGACCGCATTATTAACCATTAACTTTGTCTGGTTTCTCCTTGGAATGGGAATTTTAATGACTCAGCAGTGGCTGCCGCTCAATCCCGATAACAATCCTAACATGAGCGCCGACCTTGCATTTAACACGACCATATCATTCGTGGTGAACTGCAATCTGCAGCATTATTCAGGAGAAACGGGACTCAGTTATCTGGGCCAGTTGTGGCTGATGTTTCTGCAGTTTGTAAGTGCGGGAACCGGTTTGGCTGCCGCTGCCATTCTGTTCAGGGCATTCCGCGAGAAAACAACTGTGGAGTTAGGAAATTTCTATGATTTTTTCCTTAAATCTTGCACCAGAATTCTTTTGCCGGTTTCGTTTGTAGTTGCTTTGCTGTTGGTTTTTAACGGCACACCCATGACTTTTAACGGCAAAGACCAGATCACTACTTTGCAGGGCGACACTGTGGAAGTTTCTACCGGTCCCGCTGCTGCATTTATTGCCATTAAACACGTAGGAACCAATGGCGGAGGATTCTTTGGAGTGAATTCTGCGCATCCGTTTGAAAATCCCAGTTATTTTACCAACATGGTTGAAATGGTTGCTCAGCTCATCATACCAATGGCGATGATATTTGCGTTCGGCTATTTTATCAGAAGAAAGAAGTTTGCATGGATGATCTTTGGGGTGATGACGGTCGGATTTTTACTGCTTGCGGTTCCCAACATCAATATGGAAATGAACGGAAATCCCGCTATCGTCTCAATGGGCATCGATAACACGTTAGGCGCTACAGAAGGAAAGGAAATACGGCTTGGTTCAGCTGCATCAGGTTTCTGGAGTATTGTAACCACGGTAATTTCAACTGGTTCGGTGAACTCAATGCACGACAGTACCATGCCGCTGTCGGGAATGAATGAACTGCTGGCCATGATGGTGAATGCTTTTTATGGCGGTAACGGTGTCGGACTTTTAAACTTTTTCATCTTCATTATTCTTGCGGTCTTCATCAGCGGATTAATGGTGGGCCGAACTCCGGAATTTATGGGTAAAAAAATTGAAGCCAGAGAAATGAAAATCGCGATGATCATTGCCCTCCTGCATCCTTTTCTGATTTTGGTGGGCACCGCGTTAGCGACTGCTTTTCCGGAACAGGGCGCATCTACGCTCAATAATCCGGGCTATCATGGATTCAGCGAAATCCTGTATGAGTATACGTCCTCGGCGGCGAACAACGGAAGCGGTTTTGAGGGATTGGGTGATAATAATTTATGGTGGAATATCACTACAGGTTTTGTTTTGATTTTAGGTAGATTTTTACCCATTATCGGACCCATCGCAATCGCAGGCTTGCTGGCCGGTAAAAAATACATCCCTGAAGGCAACGGTACCTTAAAAACAGACACCTCCACCTTCGGTCTGATGGTATTTGCGGTGATCGCGATCATTGCTGCTCTGGCATTTTTTCCAGCGCTGACCTTAGGTCCGATCGCAGAATATTTTTCAATGAAATAATTAGCATTACTTATAAATAAATAAAATGAAATCAGATAATAAATCCCTGTTTCAGAGAGATTTGCTTAAAGAAGCTTTTATCCACTCTTTTGTTAAACTCAATCCAAAACTTATGTTCCGGAATCCGGTGATGTTCACTGTAGAAATTGGAACAGCCGTGATGCTGATCGTGTCGCTATGGACCTTGGCCGGTGAAACATCCCAGGGAAGTTTCGGCTACAATTTTACCGTATTTCTTATCTTACTGTTAACGTTGCTTTTTGCCAACTTTGCTGAAGCAATCGCCGAAGCGCGCGGTAAAGCACAGGCCGACAGTTTGCGAAAAACAAGAGAAGAAACCCCCGCAAGATTAGAAAACGGAGAGATGATTTCTTCAGCCCAACTTAAAAAAGGAGACGTGTTTGTCTGCGAAGCGGGGGACATCATCGCCACCGACGGAGAAATTATTGAGGGCCTTGCAACAATCGACGAGAGCGCCATTACGGGCGAATCAGCTCCGGTAATCCGTGAATCGGGCGGCGACAAAAGTTCGGTTACAGGCGGCACAAAAGTATTGTCCGACCGCATCAAAATACAGGTAACCACCGAACCGGGAGAAAGCTTTCTGGATAAAATGATTGCTTTGGTAGAGGGTGCATCCAGACAAAAAACGCCCAACGAAATCGCACTGACTATTTTGCTGGCTGGGTTTACTTTGGTATTCATCATAGTAACCATCACCCTGAAACCTTTTGCCGATTATGCCAATGCACCCATTACGATTGCATCCTTTATTGCCCTTTTTGTCTGTCTGATTCCCACTACGATTGGAGGATTACTCTCTGCGATCGGGATTGCAGGAATGGACCGCGCATTGCGGGCGAATGTGATCACTAAAAGCGGAAAAGCCGTGGAAACTGCCGGAGATATTGATGTACTGTTGTTGGATAAGACTGGAACCATCACCATCGGAAACCGAAAAGCAACCCACTTTTATCCTGCAGACGGCATCAGCGAAACACAGATGATCAGAGCAGCGGTATTAAGCTCTATGAGTGACTCTACTCCGGAGGGAAAATCAATTATCGAGTTAGCCGGCGTTGATCCGCAAAGCTTTGGAGTGAAAAATCCCCTATTTATACAGTTCTCTGCGGAGACCAGAAGTTCGGGAATAGATTTTGAAAACACGCGGATCCGTAAAGGAGCGACTGATGCTATCAGAAATATTTCTGAGAAAGCAGGCCATATTTTCCCTGTAGAAATTGCAGAACAAGTCAAGGTCATCTCCAGCAATGGCGGAACGCCCCTGGTCGTAGCAGAGAATGAACAGGTTCAGGGTGTCATCGAACTCCAGGATATCATCAAACCCGGGATTCAGGAACGCTTCGCCCGTCTGCGTAAAATGGGCATTAAAACGGTGATGGTGACAGGAGACAACCCGCTTACCGCTAAATTTATTGCCGAAAAAGCAGGGGTGGATGATTTTATTGCGGAAGCCAAGCCAGAAGACAAAATGAATTACATCAAAAAAGAACAGGCTGAAGGAAGACTTGTAGCCATGATGGGCGACGGGACGAATGATGCGCCGGCGCTCGCGCAGGCAGACGTAGGTGTAGCCATGAACAGCGGGACTCAGGCAGCTAAAGAAGCTGGAAATATGGTGGACCTCGATAATGATCCCACCAAACTCATTGAAGTGGTTGAAATCGGAAAACAGTTGCTGATGACGCGCGGAACGCTCACCACCTTCAGTATTGCCAATGATGTAGCCAAATATTTCGCGATCATACCCGCTCTTTTTATCACCGCAATTCCTGCCCTTCAAAGCCTCAATATTATGAATTTGGGCAGTCCTCAAAGTGCCATTTTATCGGCTGTAATCTTTAACGCGCTGATCATTCCTTTCCTTATTCCGCTGGCGTTAAAAGGCGTTGCATACAAGCCGATCGGTGCGTCTGCATTATTACGAAGAAATCTGCTTATTTACGGATTGGGAGGCGTTGCGGTTCCGTTTATAGGAATCAAAATCATTGATATTCTTGTCTCTATATTTATTTAAAACTATATAAAATGAAAAAACATATTTTACCGGCTATAAAGCTGACAGCAGCCGCCATTGTATTTTTTGCAGTGTTCTATCCACTCACTGTTTGGGGAATCGCCCAGTTGGCCCCGAATAATGGAAAGGGAGAAATCACTGAACTTCAGGGGAAAAAATATTACACCAATATCGGGCAGTCTTTTACCCAGGCGCAGTATTTCCATTCACGCCCGTCGGCGGTCGGGTATAACGCAGGCGGTTCCGGAGGCAGTAACAAAGGACCATCCAATGAGGAATATCTTGCAGAAGTTCAGGCCCGTATTGATACCCTTTTGATAACGAATCCGGGAATGACAAAAGCGGATATTCCTGTGGATATGGTTACCGCCAGTGGGAGCGGTTTAGACCCCCATATTTCTGTTCAGGCAGCTCAGTTTCAGTTAAAACGCATCGCGGAAATCAGAGGTATTGATCCCGGAAAACTGGAACAGCTTATTGCCGATCATACCGAATCACCTTTAATGGGTCTGTTCGGCCCGGAAAAAATTAATGTCCTGAAACTGAATATCGCATTAGACCAATTAAAAAAATAAAAACAATCTTATAATAACAGAACAATGACTAAAAAAATAATAATCGCTGCATTTCTTACAGGCAGCATAGGCAGTTTATCCGCTCAGGCAGAATCTGATTCAGCAAAAAAACTAAATCTTACCGGTTATGCCGAAGTGTATTATCAGTATGATGGCAACCGACCTTTAAACAACACACGGCCCGGGTTTATTTACAGCCACAACAGAAATAATGAAGTGAGCCTGAATCTGGCTTATTTAAAAGCGAATTACAGTACTGAACAGGTTAGATCCAATATCGCCTTGGGAGCAGGTTCTTACATGAGTGCCAATTACGCGGCGGAGCCTGATGTTTTAAAGAACATTTATGAAGGTAACATCGGTTTCAGAATTTCGAAAAAACACGATTTGTGGATTGATGCTGGAATTCTGCCCTCTCATCTCGGTTTCGAAAGTGCTACAGGTAAAGACAACTTTACCCTCACCAGAAGTTTAGTAGCCGAGAATTCTCCCTATTTTGAGACAGGTGCTAAAATTTCTTATACTTCGCCCACCGGAAAGTGGTTCGTAAGCGGACTGATGCTGAACGGATGGCAGCGCATCCAAAGGGTTGACGGAAATTCCTCACCAGCTTTCGGGCATCAGCTCACCTACAAGCCCAATGCGAAAGTGACTCTGAACAGCGGATCGTTTATTGGCAATGACAAACCCGACAGGATCCGGCAAATGCGTTATTTCCATAACCTATATGCCATCTATCAAGTCAACGAAAAGGTCGGAATTACTGCCGGATTTGATATCGGAGCCGAACAGAAAGAAAAAAACAGCAACAGTTATAATACTTGGTACACAACGGTTTTAGTGGCCAAATACGCTGCCACAGACAAGCTCAGCATCACCGCGCGGGGCGAATATTATCAGGATGAAGCAGGAGTGATTATAGCAACAGGAACGCCGAATGGATTTAAAACTTTTGGTTATTCGGCAAATGCAGATTATGCCATTCTACCGAATCTGGTCTGGCGTACAGAAATTAAAAATCTGGCCAGTAAAGACCCTATCTTTGTAAAACATGACGGAAATCTTAACTCAAAAAGCTTCTCGGCCACCACAGCATTGGCAGTCAGCTTTTAAAAAAAGTGAAATAAAAGACGTTAATCTGTATTTCCTGCCTTGAAAAATATCCGGTACCACAGAAAAATGGAAGAAGAAAGAAAAACCGCAGAACATTTTCTCCAGCTGATTAAAAAATCGAGGCGGGGAAAATTTAAACTGTACATCGGCATGAGTGCCGGGGTCGGTAAAACCTTCCGAATGCTTCAGGAAGCACACACGCTGCTGCGCAACGGCATCGATGTGAAAATCGGATATATCGAAACCCATCACCGTGCAGAAACTGCAGCCCTATTGGAAGGACTGCCTCTGATTCCCAGAAGAACTTTATTCTACAAAGGGAAGGAACTGGAGGAACTGGATGTACAGGCAGTAATAAATCTCCGGCCCGAAGTGGTGATCATCGATGAACTGGCACACACCAATATTGAAGGCAGCAAAAATGAAAAGCGCTGGCAGGATGTCTATGAGATCCTGGATGCGGGAATTAACGTTATCTCTGCAGTAAACATTCAGCATATCGAAAGTCTGAATGACGAAATCAAGCACATTACCGGAATTACCGTTCAGGAGCGAATTCCGGACAGTGTGGTTGGCAGGGCAGATGAAGTGGTCAACATCGACCTTACGGCCGATGAGCTGATCGGGAGGCTGAAGGAGGGTAAAATTTATCAGGCTGAGAAAATCGCAGCGGCTTTAACAAACTTTTTCCAGAGCGACCATATTTTACAGTTGCGCGAACTTGCATTGCGAGAAGTGGCAACGCAGGTCAACAGAAAAGTGGAGACGGAGGTTGTAAAGCCCAATACCCTGAAACAGGAACGGTTTCTGGCCTGCATCAGCAGCAATGAGAAGTCGGCAAAAAATATCATAAAAAAGACGGCCAGACTCGCGAATTATTATCACAGTAAATGGTATGTACTTTATGTGCAGACCCCCGCAGAAAATGCGGACAGGATCTCGTTAAGCAGGCAGCGGCATTTGATTAATAATTATAAATTAGCCACGGAATTAGGTGCCGAAATCATCAATGTAAAAGGTTCATCAGTTTCCAAGGCGATTATGAAGCAGGTGGAGGAAAAGAAAATAACGACCGTCTGTATTGGAAAACCCCGTCTGTCGATTTGGAATTTGCTTATGGCTACAGATGTTTTTAATGTGCTTTTAAAAAAACTGTCTGCCAAAAATGTTGATATGGTTATTCTCAGTTGAGGGCCCCATCAAAAACTCAGGAACCTGTTTTTAAAGCAATCCTATAGAGCAAAATTGATGCTGCTGTACATAAAGAAAGAAAATGAAAATAAAAACGAAACTTATATCGGGCGTAGGTCTGTTGTTTGCCTTTATTATATTGCTTGCAGCAATGAGTATTATTTATGTAAATGCACTGCAACGTGACACAAAAAACATACTGGTCGCCAACTACAATACGCTTCAGTATTCAAGAAATATGCTTTTGGCGTTGGAAGAAATTCCCACAAATACAGAGGCACTTTCCGGTTTTGAAAAAAATCTTAAAAAGCAGGAGGCGAACGTTACAGAAATTGGGGAACAGGAAAAAACTTCGGAGCTCGCCTACCACTTCCGCAGATTAAAACTGAACCCGGGTGATGCGTTACTGGCTTCCTCCATCCGGAATGATATTGCAGAACTTATGCGCCTGAACATGGAGGCCATTGAACGGAAGAGCAGCATTGCCAATATCACCGCCGACCGTGCGGTATTCTGGATTTCTGTTGCGGGCACTGTTTGTTTTATGATTGCTTTTATACTGTTGGTGAATCTCCCGGGGAATATTGCCAACCCGATAAAGGAACTCACCGAAAGCATCAGGCAGATTGCCAACCAAAACTACAAGGAACGCGTAAGGTTTGAAAGTCACAGCGAATTTGGCGAATTAGCCAAGTCTTTTAATACCATGGCTGAGAAATTGGAAGAGTACGCTGAGAGCAAACTCGATAAAATCATCAAAGGAAAAAAACGTATTGAAACCCTCATCAACAACATGCACGATCCGGTTATTGGGATCGATGAGCATAAAAAAGTATTGTTTGCCAACGATGAAGCATTAAAAATTTCAGGTCTTAAAAGAGAAAATCTCATTGGGCAACAGATTCAGGACATTGCGGTCTCCAATGATCTGGTGAGGGATTTAATAAAGGAACTTATTAATCCGGAATTCACTAAAAATGAAGGACCGATAAAGATTTTTGCTGACGGTAAAGAAAGTTATTTTGAAAAAGAACTGATCGACATTCAGGTCATTCCTACAGGAGAAAAGGTATCACAGCTGATCGGTCATGTGATCATGCTCCGTAATATTACTCCATTCAAGGAACTGGATCTGGCAAAAACCAATTTCATAGGCACCGTATCTCACGAGTTTAAAACACCAATCTCCTCGATAAAAATGAGCTTGCAATTATTAGAAGACGTGCGCGTCGGGAAATTAAACCCGGAACAGAAACATTTATTGGAAAGTATAAAAGATGACTCCAACCGTCTATTGAAAATTACAGGTGAACTGCTGAATCTCACTCAGGTAGAAAGTGGCAATATTCAATTGTCGTTGAAACCAACCGATCCCAAAGAATTGGTACATTACGCTCTGGAAGCCACCAAAACACAGGCAGAACAAAAGCACATCATCGTGGAAGTCTCCTGTCAAGATCATCTATCTAAAGTACTAGCGGACGAAGAAAAAACAATCTGGATATTGATTAACCTGATCTCAAATGCTATTCGATACTCTCATGAAGCAGGGAGAGTTGTGGTAAAGATTTCTGAAGAACATGATCATGTCGAATTTATGGTAAAAGACCATGGAAGCGGGATACCAGAGAAATACCTCGGTAAAGTTTTTGACCGGTATTTCAGAGTTCCAGGAACACAGAAGGAAGGAACCGGACTGGGATTGGCGATCAGCAAAGAGTTTATAGAAGCGCAGGGGGGATCTGTAAACGTTGAAAGTGAATTAGGGTCCGGAAGTACTTTTTACTTTACATTAAAGCGGTCTGAAGTTTAGAGATTGGCTTCATTGAAGACTCTATATTTTTTTTTGGAGACCTTCGAGCCAATACTGATCCACACAATGTTGACTTTTGCTACGATCGAATGTTCCTGAGACAGGGAGGCTTCCGCGTTCGTGAACACTCACTAAATATTCAAGAGTATATACAACGGTGTGGGCTTTTTTTTTAGATACTCAGAGCATCAACTGAAGCCAGTTTTGTTTTTCCTTAATAGATTTTATGGATGATAACTTTAGTAATAAATCTTACTAATTAAATAAATAAAGTATAAATTTGTGCTATAATATTCATTCAAATGATAAACTGATGTTGAAAGTTCAGGCCCAATCCAATATACCTACAGATTTCGGAATGTTTAAAGTGTATGCTTTTTCCGAAAATGAAAATGACTGGAATCCTCATTTAGTGTGGGTTGCAGAGAAAACAGATTTTAACGGTATTGTGAATGTACGTTTCCATTCAGAATGCATCACGGGAGAAGTTTTTCATTCCAGAAAATGCGAATGCGGACAACAGTTGGATGCCGCGATGAAATTTGTTTCGGAAAATGGAGGAATGATGATCTACCTTAGACAGGAAGGAAGAAATATTGGAATCATTAACAAATTAAAAGCGTATGCGCTTCAGGAAGAAGGTTTTGATACCGTAGAAGCGAATCTGAGATTAGGCCTTCCCGCAGACGGAAGAGATTTTGGTGTCGCCGTTGAAATGCTTAAAACCCTGAATATTTCAAAGGTGAATTTATTAACCAATAATCCTGAAAAATTAAAATCTCTGGACAACAGCGGTATCTTGCTTAATAAAAGAATTCCGCTGGAAATTAATGCTAACGCCACGAATGAATCTTATCTTACGGTAAAGAAAAATTATTTTGGGCACTTTTTAGAAAGGATATAACTGTTGGAATGGTTTCCTGCCAACTGAAAATAAAACAACTGCTTATTCGTATGGGTAAGTATAGAAAATATCCCGGTAAGACTGACAACATTTCCCTGATAAGCAAAGTAGCTCATGTAAAAGTGCGGTGTCGTAACTGTTATATTGTGATATAATTTGCGAAACGCTCAATCTTCGGTTCCCTCCCAAACAGACATAATGCGGACTCCCGTATGCCCGCTTTCAGGCACCCGATGTCTTTCTCCATCAACAGTTCGGTAAAAAGAAACCCTGACTGCCGAAAAAAGCATTCCCTCACCTCCCGGAAGATCCGGACAGGCGATACTAAAAGAATCTTTCTGGAAATCACCTCCGATCACCAACGGATCTGCAAAAACATGCCCATAAGCGAGCGTTTCAAAATCAAAGCGGAGCAAACCGACACTGATCTCCATATAATCTGCCTCATTTGGCCAATTTGCATCAGTAAGTTTAAAATTACTGACCTTAAACTGAGGCGGATTCCATTCAAATTCAGAGTCACCGGTAAAAAGATGCGGTCGCTCTGGGGTAAAAATAAAATCTTTCACAAGCTGTTGCCCGGTGGTGGTCGCAATCCCCTCTCCTACGGAACGTCTCCCTCGCTCAGACACAGTATCGCAGTCCTTAATATTTAAAAACAGCTGCATCAGCCGGTAGTGAAAAGTACCGTCTTTGTAACGCGACAGATAAGGCTGCAAAGCAAGCTTAAAGGCTTTGTTCACCTTGGAACAGTGCGCAAACTCACTGTTGCTTTTCCTTACCTTTTCCATATTTGGACTTTCCTTGATGTTCTTACGCGAAAAACCTCCCCCCGCTCTGCGCGCAAGGGGCTCGCCTTCCCGGAAATAGTAATTAATACCCCTCATTGTTCCTTTAAAAAAGAGTGGACCTACCTGCTTAGCCATATATATATCGTTTTGATGTTGCTCGTGATTAAATGCAGTCACCTTCATGGCAACTTGTAGTTTATGCCGACTTTACTTCATGGATAAAGTAGGAGGCACTTATTACCAACCTGCGGAAAACTGCTGCATATCTCAAAGGATTCATCCAATACCCTGTTAAGTTACAGCTTTTTCATCATACGGCAGTCAATCCTGCCGGAGTGATCAGGCAAAAAAATTCCCCCAGCCTTATGGTCGGGGGAATTTCTAATACAAAACAATTAATTAATTCTAAAGTTGCGGTCCTGCAGCAACCAGTCTCTGACCTTCTGCAGTGTCGCAATACTGCTCAAAATTCTTGATGTAACGTGCGCCAAGATCTTTTGCTTTCGCTTCCCATTCTGAAACTTCAGCATAAGTAGCTCTCGGATCAAGAATTCCATCGGTTACATTAGGCAAAGCGGTTGGGATTTCAAGGTTCATTACCGGAATAATGGTTTTATCCGCTTTTTCAATGGATCCGTCGATAATGGCATCGATAATCGCTCGGGTATCTTTCAGGGAAATTCTTTTTCCGGTTCCGTTCCAGCCTGTATTTACCAGATAAGCTTTTGCTCCGTGCTCTTTCATTTTCCCGATGAGGGTTTTAGAGTACATGGTTGGATGCAGCGTTAAGAATGCTTCACCAAACGCCGGTGAAAAGGACGGTTGTGGTTCTGTAATTCCTCTTTCGGTTCCTGCAAGTTTTGAGGTATAACCGCAAAGGAAGTGATATTGTGCCTGATCTTCATTCAGGATGGAAACCGGCGGCAATACTCCGAATGCGTCAGCAGAAAGATATACGATTTTCTTCGCGTGTCCGGCTTTTGAAGGCAATACGATTTTGCTGATATGATAGATCGGATAAGAAACTCTCGTGTTTTCGGTGATTGAATTATCAGTGTAATCCGCTTCACCGTACTCGTTCACGACAACATTTTCCAACAGTGAATCTCTTCTGATGGCTTTATAAATGTCCGGTTCTTTTTCTTCAGTTAAGTCAATCACTTTTGCATAACATCCGCCTTCATAATTGAAAACGCCGTTGTTATCCCAACCGTGCTCGTCATCACCGATAAGATATCTTTTAGGATCGGCAGAAAGTGTGGTTTTTCCTGTTCCGGAAAGTCCAAAAAACAAAGCAACATCGCCGTCTTCACCTACGTTGGCTGAACAGTGCATAGAAGCCATTCCTTTCAGCGGAAGGTAATAATTCATCATCGCAAACATTCCTTTCTTCATTTCGCCGCCATACCAGGTTCCGCCGATAATCTGAATTTTCTGCGTCAGGTTGAACATCACGAAGTTTTCAGAATTTAATCCCTGCTCTTTCCAGTCTGGATTGGTGGTTTTAGAACCGTTCATCACGATGAAATCCGGCTCGCCAAAAGTTTCAAGTTCAAAATTGGAAGGACGGATGAACATATTCGTTACGAAATGCGCCTGCCAGGCCACTTCCATAATGAATCTTACTTTAAGTCTGGTATCTGGATTGGTGCCGCAAAAAGCGTCAACAACATATATTTTTTTGGAGGAAGAAAGTTGTTTCAGAACCAACTGTTTACAGCTTTCGAAAATTTCCGGTGTTGTAGGAAGATTTACATTGCCATCCCAGTGAATCGTGTTTTCTGTAACTTCATCTTTTACAATAAATCGGTCTTTCGGTGAACGTCCTGTGAAAATTCCGGTTTTTACGGCAACAGCACCCGATTCTGTCAATGCGCCTTTTTCAAATCCTTGGTTTTTAGCAGACATTTCAGCTTTGAAAAGCTCCTCGTAACTTGGATTGTAAACTACCTCTTCATAACCGGTGATCCCTAAATCATGTAATTGCTGGATAATTCTGATGTTCTTCATAATGACTTAATATTTCTGATTCTTTTTAATAAAACAAATTTACCTATTATAGGTTATTAAAATGGTTTTAAAACTACTGATATTCGTCAGAATTCACAAGAAATTTAAAATTCTTCAACTTGCTTATAATCAACTTATTAAATCCTCCCACAAAAAAAAGCGGTTAAAACCTTTTCCCGAAAAATAGTCTTCAAAACCCGGAAATTTTCTGCTCATTACAAAATCGCCGCCCCATGCACCCAGACTTTTCACGAATACGGGGCATTGCTCAAAATAATGTTCTTTCACCGTTTTAATTCCCAGAAATTCAGAAAGTGTCCGCTCATGAACTTCCATTAATTGGGAGAACAAATCTGCATCTTCAGCATTCATAACTTCCAAAGTCAGCGATGAGAAAATTTCTGTTAACTGTGGTGATGTTGCCTTCGAGCGGTAGAGATTGATGCCCTCGCGGCTGTCCTGCTTCTGATTGAGATGAACGAAAATAAGCTCATCCTTAAACTTAGGATTGAAATTGATGGCTTGAATCACTCTTTCTCCCCCGGTATTCTGATAAAGAACTGCAGATTTTTCTTTTGCGACAGCCACATCATATCCGCTCCCGCCTAAACTGAGTTCATTCAGTACAAAAGCATCAATACCGGCCCATTCTGCAAGATTGTTCATTAAGGTAGAGCTGCTTCCCAAACCATAATCAGCAGGAAACTGAAGATTTGTTTTTAGATGGTAAGTGGAATCTCTCTGAAATTGAGTGGAGGAAAGTTGCTGCACATGCTTCAGAACTTTCAAAATAAATTCCGCTGGTTTCTGAAAATTGGCGTTTAAGATTTCCCGGGTTTTATAATTGATCGCTGCTTTTAACCAAAGTTGCCCCTGATGAAAAGCTTCCCAATAAACAACGGGATTTCCATTTTGAATTTCCTCAAAAAAAAACTCCTGCCCCCATTTTGTAGGTACGGCAAGAGCTAAAGCGCCATCGAGGACGACATATTCTGAAGTGAGCAATAATTTTCCCGGTGAGAATATTTTACCCGTCATTGCTAAACTGCTGATGAAAAAGTAACCTCGCTGTTGATTTTCTTGATAAGACCTTGCAGCGTTTTGCCCGGACCTACTTCAATAAAATTATCAGCACCGTCTTTTATCATATTCTGTACAGATTGAGTCCATTTTACCGGACCGGTAAGTTGCTTGATAAGGTTCTGCTTTATTTCTTCCTGGTCAGTTACGGCTTTTGTAGAAATATTTTGGTACACAGGAATCATAGCTGTTCTGAATTTAGTCTGTTCAATTGCTGCCGCTAATTTCTCCTGTGCAGGCTGCATTAATGGGGAATGGAACGCTCCGTTCACTGCCAACATCAGTGCACGTTTGGCACCGGCTTCCTTCATTTTTTCGCATGCCATTTCCACAGCTGCGGTTTCTCCGGAAATAACGAGCTGTCCCGGACAGTTGTAATTCGCAGGAACTACAATTCCGTCGATGGAAGCGCAGATTTCCTCTACTTTTTCGTCTGCAAGACCAAGAATGGCGGCCATAGAACTCGGGTTTGCATCACAGGCTTCCTGCATCGCGTTTGCACGGGCTGCAACTAGTTTTAAACCATCATCAAAGGACAGGACGCCGTTGGCAACCAATGCGGAAAATTCGCCCAAAGAATGACCGGCAACCATTTCTGGACCGATTCCATTGATCGTTTTAAGTGCTGCAACTGAATGAATGAAAATGGAGGGTTGTGTGACTTCTGTTTTCTTTAAATCCTCTTCGGTTCCTTTGAACATAATCGACAGGATATCGAAACCCAGAATATCATTGGCGGATTCCATAAGATCTTTAATGTCTTTGCGGGAATCGTACAGTTCCTTACCCATACCCACAAACTGTGAACCCTGCCCCGGAAATACAAGTGCTTTCATATATATAATTTAGAAAAAAATTGTATCAGCTGACAGGTGAACCTCATCAACCGAATATTTAAAAATCATCGTCTTCTTCCCATTTTAGTTCCTGATCTTCAGAAGACTGTTTGTGTTTTAGTTGGGAACCAAACGTACAACTCTGTACCCTTTGTTCACGTATGCTCCATTTTTGGTCTTTTCAAACTCGAATTTAGTGGCAAGTTGAGTCTGCACTTTATTCATCTGTTTGAAGATTTCTCCTTTTTTGTTTTCGCGGCTCAGCATATCGTTTACAACATCGAAGCCGATCACCGCATATTTAGACGGAGTTTTGCAATATTTAGCTTTATAGGCTGCCAGAATTTCTTTTTCAAAATCCCCTTCAGTATCAATCTTTCTGTCCATTAAATAAACAAGATTCGCAGCGCTGAGATCATCAACTTTCTTTTCGAATACCGGCGAATAATACATACTGAAAGCCCGCACATTGGCAACTTCCTTAGAAAGCGCAATCATCTGGCTCGCAAATGAATCGCCAACAGAGTCTTTATCGTTTGCCAAAACGGCTATAACAGGTGCCGACTGGCCCGTCATCATATTTTTATCGAGTTGAATATCGAGCGGAGAGTTTACAATCACGACCGAAGCATTTTTGATCTCTTTTTCAATATTTGATTTCAGATAATTGGCTTTGGATCGGTCTTCATCGGCTACGATAAATATTTTCTGATCCGAGTAAGCACTTTTCACTTCCTTCACAATTCTGTCTGCATAAACCATTTCGTTGGTTTCAATAAGAATCAGATTATCGTACTTCAAAAGATCTTCAGTATTGGCAAATGGTGCTACTACAGGAATTTTGTTCGATTTCACATAATCCAGAACCTGAAGAACACTTGATTTGAAAAACGGCCCGATTATTAAATCGGTATTGTCGGAATTGATCTGGGTTAAAGAATTCTTGAAACTGCTTTCATTTCCCGCATCGATTACTTTTACATCCAGTTTCTGACCTTTGGCGGCATTTCTTTCGATGGCTAATTTCGCGCCCGCAAGAAAATCAAGAGAAAGTGTTCTGGCTCTTGAATCATCGGTATCAAAGCCGAAAGGCAACATCAGAACTACATTCAGTGCATCACCGGATTTTTTCACATAACCGGCATCAAGTTTTTTAATTTTAAGAACCATTCCGGTTTTCAGACCTTGTGAAAGGTTCGGATTCAGGCTCAGGAGTTGATCTAAACTTACGCTGAATTTATTTAAAATCCCGAAAACCGTATCGCCCGCCTGAACGGTATACGTTACATAATCATCACTTACCGACGTGGTATCATAAGTGTTGGTAGAAACTGTTTGAGCTGCCGGAACCGCTTTTGGTTCTTCAGCAGTTGTAGTAGTTGTCGCAATATTCCCCTTCACTTTAATCATTTCACCCGGCTGAAGTCCTTTTGCTTCCAAACCTGGATTCAGAGCGAAAAGTTCCTTTTGGGTAAGATTAAATTTACGGGTCAGCTTATAGTAATTGTCTTTTTCCTGAACGGTATAAGAATCATCTGGAGTAGTGTTTTCCGTGTTTTTCACTTCTACAGTAGCGGCTGGGATTTTCACTTCTGTTGTTGTTGCAGCAACAGGTTGGGTACCACCAAATTTATTTATTTTATCTAACGGCAATATAACTTCGTCGCCTATTTTCATGTGAGAATCCAGATTTGGATTCAGTTTCCTTAAGTCGGCTTCCGATATATTATATTGCTTGGTAATCCCATAAACAGTCTGTTTGGGCTGCAGAATAATTTTTCCTAATGCTGAAGTTCCCGTTTTCTCGGCAACCGCACTTTTTACACCACCCGTTTTATTAACTACCAGTACTTCGCCAATGGAGATTTTACCTTCTTTTACATTGGGATTCAGTTTATATAATTCATCAACGGAAATCCCGTATTTTTTAGAAATATTATACGGATTATCGCCTTTAACAACGGTATGTGTCTTTTGGGCGTAAAACCCAGAAAAGGCGATGAGACTTGATAGTAAGAAAAGTTTTCTGATCATCTGTTATGATAAATATTTACAAAAATACTGCTTTAAAATTAAATGCTGAGAATAATTAATTCGGATTTCCGGACCTCTATCTCCTCATAACAACTTTGAAGCCATTCGTGACCGTAGTCTGCATAAAAAACAGAGAAGTTATACACGCGTTCCTGCCAGTTTTTGCCGGGATGAACAGTTAAAAACATTTTCTCCAGCCTCTCAAGCTTTTCGTTCTGCTTAATTTTTTCTGCGCGCAAAAGACGTTTTCTCATCCTTTCAAATGATTTTAACTGCCTTGTTTTCTCTGCATTCACGAGGCTTCCGAAGCTTTTATCGGTTTGAGCCGCTTGGGCAGAAATATCATCGAAACCCTTCTTTAATTCATGCTCTTGCTGATCTAACAGCTGAAGAATCTCATTATTCTCAAGCAAAATATCTTTGGTTACGGTTGCAAAGTTTTTAAAGAAATCATTCATTTTCAGTCCTGATTTCTCTGTCTTGTTCAAGGTTTTTTCAGTGACAAAAAGGAGGGAAACACGCGGGATCAGAACAGGAAATGCGAGTGCGATCTTGGTATAATAATCCTGCAGTTCCAGCCAGTACATGATTTCGGCATTCCCACCAATATAAGCCAGATTCGGTAAAACGGTTTCCTGATAAACTGGCCTCATTAAAGCGTTCGGACTGAAATTTTCCGGACAGTTTTCAAGTTCTTCCAGAAGTTCTGTTTCAGAAAAAGAAATATTGGTATCAACCACGCTGTACTTTCCACCGTCAAATTCGATTCGGTTTCTTGTTTCGCTGAGATAAAACAAATTGATTTCACGCGGATTTACCTGCACTTTCCCGTAGGTTTCAGTTAAAACTTCAACCGTATTTTTGGTAGAATAATACAGTTCCTGATGAAGCATTTCATTTTTGAAAACTTCTTTCATCTGGTTTTTCATCTTACGGTCATCGCCGTCAATCACCAACAAACCGTAATCTGAAAAGAGTTCCTGAACCAGAATACGGGTAGCCTGAGCAAGAGAATTTCCTTTTTTATAAGCCTTCTTCATCAGAAGAATGAGCTCTGTGCCATAAACAGCATCTTTAAATTCACGCTCAAATTCAGAAATGAAAAAATCATCTTCCACCAAAATTCTGCCTACCGGCCCACCAGATTTCGCTTTGGTTTCGTAGTAATTCGATTCTGTTTTAAAATGATTAATCTCCTCGAAATCGTGATCTTCAGTCGCCATCCAAAAAATGGGAACTGTATTGCGGTTTGGAAATTTCTCATTCAGCGAATTGGCCAGTTTTATCGTCTGCAGAATTTTATAAATGAAAAAAGCAGGCCCTGTGAAAAGGTTGAGCTGATGACCTGTTGTCACTGTGAAAGTGTTTTCGAGAAGGAGTGAATTTAAATTTTCCTTCTGTTTTTCAGCCAGCTGAACTCCCGAATACTGATCTTTTAAAACATCGAAAAGCAAAGTCCTTTTTTCGGAAGTAAATTCCCTGGCTTTTACGCTGAACTGATTGTCGATATTCCCGTCATTAAAAAGCTGATTTTCGAAACCTTCAATTTTCTGTGTCAGGAAATCCTTGATAAGCAACGGGATGCTCTCAATATCCAGAAAAGATATGCTACTGTGCTTTTTGGCCATAATTTTAACTGAAAAGATACCACACGATTCCCAGATTCAGACGGAAATCGTAAATCGGATAATTGGGCGCGGTAAACGACCTGTTCTGCATAAACGTAGTGTTGAGGTGCTGCGCTTCAATAAAGAAAAACATGCGCTTCACTTTCATATTAAAATATACGTCAGCAATCGGCTGCCCACCAATCATTTGGGAATTTGCACCCGGAAGAATAAATTCATTCAGGACCGGAAAATACTCGCGGGAGGCAAATTTTGTAAAATAATAGACTTTGATCCCGGCCTGAATTTCGGCGGCTTTTTTAAAGGCTTTTGCCTGCCAGAATAAGTTTGCCCGTCCGATAAAATTCGGCATGGGCAACAGATCTTTGTTACCGATTGCGCTTTGGAACAGTACTTTCGGGTTGAGATGGAAATTACCGTATGAAAAAGTAGCCTCACCACCGATCTGTGAAATATTGAGTCCTGAACCGCTTTGCTGAGGTTGTGCAGAGGAATCCAGATAAGTATAATTATCAATTCTGAAGTAATTCGCAAACACTTTGCTCTGGAACCATTTCAGGTTAACATCGCCGCCGATTTCTGTAACTGTTTCGTTGTTCGGATCTTCCAGAATATAATTAAACTGCCTATAAACAGAAGGGTTCAGCAGCAGATTGAAAGTTGGTGACGCGCTTTGAAAATTAACCTTTGCATTCACGAAATAACCTTCAATCGGTTCGAATTTCATTAAATTCTGGGAGCGGAGAAATGTTCCGAATTCACTTCCGTTTGAAAATTCGAGGTTAGAATTCAGAGCAATTTTATCCCAAAGCCTGATCTGTAGATTTCCTACAGCGCCGATTCTGTTTTCTGAAAGTTCCTGCGGAATATTTACAAATGCCGGTAAAGCGGTTCCAGTTCCCAACTTGATAAGCTGGTGACGTACGCCTGCATCGAGCTTGAAATTTTCTTTATCAAACAGCACACTTACCGTGTTGCTCAGATTCTTTGAATATTTTTTCGAAGAAAGCGGATAATCGATTAAGCCCGATGTTTCGTCAAAATAGTAGGGCTCAGGCGACTGTTGGTTGTAGTAGTATTTATTTCCCTGATGAAAAATGGTGTGGCGGATCTTGAAGGGAAACTTTTCCGAGGCAAATGGCCGGAACTGCTGACTGAAATAATAACGTCTGTATCCAAAACGGGAGTCTGAGGAAGTAAGATTAACCGGAATATTCAGGCGGTTGTCGAAATTGCTGTTGCCGCTTAAAAAGAGTTCCGTATCAGCGATTCCACCATTCTCCTGATTGTTGACATTCTGATGAAGGAAGTGTGCGAACGCTTCATATTTATTGTTCTTCGAAGTATAATGCCCCGAGAACACAATATTATTATTGGCAGCAAGTGAATTCTGGTACATCCCAAGGGAACGCAATCCGAGATACTCTACTGCGAAATTAAAATTCTTACCAATATTTTGAGTATAAGTTGACTGAAGTTCTGCCCCGCTGCTCACTGAATTGTGGTAAATAAAAGCAGCAGTCGGCGTTTTCACATCATAATATTTCACATCGCTGATGCCCAAAATATTGAATGATTTATTCGTCGGAAGAAGCGAAAGATTTTTTTCTGTATTCACTTCGAAAACCAAAGGCTGAAATCCCGCTCCTATATTCGCGAACTGAATTCGCCCGAAATTATCGCGGTTATTGTACTGAGAAAAAATAAAAGTTTTGTCGTGGGTAAAAACCGTATCGAAAACTTTCTTCTCCGAAAACTGTGTATGATACTGGTAATCGTAAATGGTAGGTTTAAAGATCTGAAGTGAATCCTTCTGCCCCGAATCGATAACGAGCGTATCCTGCGGCTTCACTCTGTTGGAATCGGTTTTATTGATCACCTGCGCATTAAAACCGTAGCCGAAGAACAGAATACAGAGAAGAAGATATTTCATCTATTTGCTTTTATTGTTGATTAAGCCGCATGAAACTCAATTTGCCATTGGTCACGTGAAGCCGTTTCATTTCCTTTAGGTTACAAATGTAAGAAATATGGAGAAATAATAAACCCCGTTTAAAACGGGGTTTATTAATGAAATGTTATTACCACCCAGGATATTGAGTCATGTTAAGGTTGATATTTCTTTCTCGAAGAGACATAGGAATAACAAACAGTTTATCATTTGGTGCCACTTCGCAAACTATACTGTAGCAGTTCGTAACTTTTGTGAAGCCTAGATTATTTCTCTTTAAATCAAAGAACCGGTGCCCCTCAGCAAAAAATTCCTTTCTTCTTTCATTTAAAATATTTTCCAAATTCACTTCTGCATATCCTTGAGCTCCCCTAGAAAGTGCAAAGTTATTCAATTCGGTAAGTGCTAATGCAGTATTACCTGATTTAAATAATGCTTCTATTTTATTGAGTTTAACTTCTGACATTCTAAAGATTTTTACATTTTGTGCGAAAGGTCCTTCGCTAGTGTTACGGTAATACTTTCTTGTCCAAATTCCAAGAGGATTATCCTGGGTCGGCACTGCGGCAGAATTGAACAACGATCTCCGCACATCTGTACTGGCGAAAGTACTATAAAAATTCTGCCTAAATAAAAATCTTTTCTTGGAACCATTGAACTCGTAGAAAGAAGACAAAGAATTGTTGATTCCAGAATTCTCTCCAGATGTGGCATTCATATTAATTTCCCATACTGTTTCCGGCTGATTCTCACTTAATGTTACATCACTAGAGGTAAAATACTTAACATAATCATCCTTGGATACAAAATTAAAGAGGCTACCGGGAGATGCCGCATTTATAACTTGATCTGCGTAATCTATTGCCTTTTGGTAATCCCCTGATTTGCCTCGCGTAAGATACACTCTGGATAATAACAATCTTGCAGCAGTCGGACTAAGAAACCCTTTATTAACTGGTGCTTCATCAGACATTATGTTTAAAGCAGTAGTAAGATCGGTTATAATCTGATCGTATACTGCATCTACTGTGGCTCTAGGCAGTTGCTGGTTAGGGTCGTAATTACCTAAATTCAATGGCACGCCAAACTCCTGATTTACATTTGAAGTGGGATTTGGAGAATAAAATGCTACGGCATAAAAATAACCAACCGCGCGTGCAATTCTTGCCTCCCCTTTAAGATTCAAAACATTGGGTGTGTCCGGCAAAGAGGTATTATTGACAACTGTATTGGCGAGAATAATACCATCATACAGATCATCAAGCATACCGAAATCTGATATATCGGCGGACCAGTTTAAAAAGCCTGTATTCCTATATGCTACATCGGAGGGAAGTGCGGTTATAAATACATTATCTGATATTAGATCACCAAAAGCTAGAATATCCGCACCAAATGCAGTAGAAGTTGAGTATTGATCGTACGCCCCATTTAAAATACTTCGCATATCATTTTCGCTCTTAATCGCATCTTGAATTGGAAACTGATCCACAGGACCTTCATTCAACCTTTCTTCTGAACATGAAGGCAGCAGCAATAACGATGCGCAGGCTGCTGTTATAAGTAATTTTGTAAATTTCATTGTTGTAAATTTTTTAAAAGTCTAAAGAAACACCAAAAGAAACACTCCTCATGATAGGCGATGTGTAATCATACAATCCTTTACCAGCCCAAGAGGCTCCTGCGGCATTAGAATTGGCCTCCGGATCGAAAGTTAGGTTTTTGTCAAAAGTATAAAGCCATAAATTGACACCTCTCATATATAAAGTGAGGTTATCAACTCCTGCATCCTTCAAAACGTTACCGAAACTGTAACTTAATTTTGCTTCTTTAAGTCTAATATGATCCCCATCTCTCATCCATCTTGTAGAAGGACCAGCCGCGTTGGATGGATTATTCAGCAACTGAATTGGATTTGAAGCGGTAGTATTGTTTGGTGTCCAGCTGTCATAAAGCGCGTCTGTGATTTGATTATTAATGGCTGAGCCGTCGCCCAAGATATAATTCTGCCACCTATTGTGAACAGAATACTCAAACTGTCCGGTAAAGAATGCGCTAAGGCTAAATTTCTTATATCGGAACTCACTTTTAAGGCCAGCGGTATATTTTGGAAAAGGGGTTTTTCCCTGCCAAACTCGCTGAGCGGCTGTTCTGTTTGTTGTAGTTTCGGTATGTGATGCATCAGTCCAAAACATTCCTGCCCCAGTTTGAGGATTTACTCCCGCCCAATCATAAGTATAATACTCTCCTAGCAAATGTCCTTCACTTATCGCTCGCATACTGTTAGATACCGATGATAAATCTATTTGACCTGGATTTGATATGCTTTCTACAGTGTTTTTGTTATAAGCAAAATTTCCATCGAGAAGCCACTGAAACTCCCCACTAAAAGGTTTAACACCTGCAGTAACTTCTACTCCTTTATTTAAAATATCTCCCACATTAGTTAAATAACTGTCAGGTCCCCCAGCAGTAGTTGCGGTAGTGTAAGAGTAAATTGCGTCAACAGTTTTTCTCTGGTAAACGTCTATAGATGCATTAAACTTGTTTTCGAAGATTGTAAAATCCAAACCAAGGTTATACTGTTTTGATACTTCCCATCGAAGATCAGGATTCCCCGGTTGTGATATTACCGTAGCTTGATCCGCCGCGTACATTGAAGTAGGACTAACTAATGCCAAGGCATTATACTGTACATACCACTGGTCAGCATAGGGAATGTTTCCAATTTCGCCATAGTTTGCCCTTAATGTTAGAAGATTAAAAAATTCCGGTATGAAATCTTCCGCAGACATAGTCCATGCCCCTGCAACAGACCAAAAGTTTCCATACTTTTTAACACCTAAGGTAGAGTTCCCATCTCTACGTATTTGCGCAGAAAGGGAATATTTTTTATCAAGATTGTAATTTAGGCGTGAGTAATAAGAAATTTGAGTCCACTTCAGACGATCCTCCCATGGCTGCAAGAAATCAGTCCCAAACGATATATAAGGAATGGGCTGAGAAAGATTATCTACCTGAGCACCCAAAGAATAATATTTATGCTCCTGATACTCCATTCCCACATATGCCTGAACTTCGTGCCGATCGTTAAAAGTATTTCGATAACTTAAAGAGTTGTTCCAGTTCCAATCGAAGGCACTGGATCGACTTTCAAGCACATATCCATTATAGGTTAAACCATCACCAATTCTAGGATCCCAGTATGTCTTCTCATCCAACGCCTGATATTGAGCACCAAAAAGTGAATTAGCGAACACATTTTTAATAACCTGTAAGTCAGCATTTACTGAAGAAACGAAAGTTTTAATAGAACCCTTCATGAAATCCATTTCCTGGATCGCTAGAGGATTAAAATTATCGTTCCCGTTTCCTAAGTTCGTCTGGTTAAATGAACCATCAGAATTATATGCCGGATATATCGGCGCTATATACCAGTTGGTAAGCCAAGGATTTCTATACGCCCCTCCAGCATCATAAGTTTTTCTTTCTACATTGGTGAAATTAGCATTAAACCCTAAGTTTAACTTATCCGAAATTTTATGGTCTATTGCAGAAGTCAAACTAATCCTATCGAAATTACTATTTAATACGAGTGGTTCATTTTGATAGTATGAGCCTCCCAGTCTAAAAGAAGTGTTTTCTCCACCGCCAGTAGCTGAGAAATTGTAAGTATTAACAATTGAGTTTCTTCTTTGTACCTTCTCCTGCCAGTTTTCATCGGAAATTCCATCATAAGAATTATCCTGGGCGAACTGATCGGTGGCAAGCTGTAAATCCGTATAAGCACCGCTATTTACCAACATTTGTCCACCCCACTGCAAAAACTCTTTCGCATTCATATATTTTTGCTTGTCGAAGGCAATATCCTGCACAGACATGTCACTGGATAAATTAAAACGGGTTTTTTGATTAAAGCGACCTCTTTTTGTGGTAATTACGATCACACCATTAGCTCCTCTCGCCCCATATAGTGCAGTAGCGGAAGCATCTTTCAGAACCGCGACTTTTTCAATTGAGTTAGGATCAATACTAGCCAATGGATTCCAGGATTCCATAACCTGGGCATTATCGGACCCTTTCCCTACAACAACTCCATCGATAACATACAGCGGATTTGGCGTGCCAATTAAAGACCCTACTCCCCTAATGGTGATGAGGTTAGTAGAGCCTGGGTCTCCCCCGTTTGTTGAAAAAGTCAAACCCGCCACTCTACCGTTCAAAACTTCGTCAACAGACGCTACTGGTGTAGATTCAAAGTTCGCTTTTGACACCACAGTATAAGAACCCAATTTAACTGCCGGATCCAACTTAATACCTCCCACAAGTACTACTTCCTCGATATCCTTGGTTTTTGTAGCAGTATCTCTTTTTGCTTTTTGAGCCATTAACGCATGTCCGCTAAAGAACAGTACACCAATGGTTAAAACTCGTAATTTTACATTCATATTAACACATTTTAATATTTAATCTCGCAAATATGTTAATTTAATTTAACATAGCCAAATTAAAATTCCCATATCATCAATAATTTTTTTGTTTTATTGACATAAGTTCCAAATTACCGCTTTTTAATTTCCTAAGTGATAACTATAAACCCAAAGTCAATACTAAATATTGAATTTATTCCCTTTTGACAATAAAAAGATAAAGCCACCCTTTCGGGTGGCTTTATCGAATGAAAAGTTTATTTAAAATGATTTTAACATTTTCTCACTGTTATATACTTTTAACTAATTGATGGTAAGAAAAATCTATATTATCCTAACATCTATTCTAAAGTTCGTTCTGCTCAACAAGTCCTTTCGATGCATCAATTTCCGCCTGAGGAATGAGCCATGTCCAAAGCTTATCGGCCGCAGGAACAGTAATTAAGTTATTCACTACAACAGGTGCGTAGTTCGTATTTGTTCTGTCCAATGGCAAGTTCAGTCTCTTTAAGTCGAGGAATCTGAAACCTTCACCCCAAAGCTCAAGTCTTCTGCTGGTAAGAATTTCGTCGATATATGCCTGACCAGTTTTTGTAGAAGTTACATAGGCAGGGTTTCTGTTTTGCTCTAACTGATTGAAGACCACTTTTGATTGTGCTTCCTGATTGTTTCTTGCCAAAGCTTCCGCCTCAATAAGATACATCTCTGCCGATCGCATGAAAGGAATGTCACCTAAACTTGTATTTGCATCAATGGCACCCTCTGCATTTACAGAAAGAAATTTCTGTGAGGTGTATGGTACCTTAAGATAAGTTGAAGGCAAATTGAGTGAAGTATGCGCTCCCGTAGGATCAATTACCTGTGTTCTTACGTCCGTTGCAGGGAAACTGTTGAAAAGAAGTTTATTCACAACTTTCGGTGCCTGACGGATCTGAGAAGAGTTGTAATTTCTGGACATATATGCATGGAAGTTACCGAAGTAATCAGAAGTAGCGGCAATCGGTTTATAGCCCCACATCCATTCACTTACAGCATAGCTGTTAAATCCAGATTTATACACCGTGTTGTTCATTAGTGCAAAGCCTTGTCTTGCTTCATTTGCATAAGTGGCAGCGTTTGCATAGTCTCCTGTTGTAAGCGCAACTCTCGCCATAAGGCCTTTTACCACATTTACATTAAAGTGTGATTTGTTGGATCTTGCTTTGCCATTTAGCAGTGCCATAGCCTGCTGAAGATCAGCTTTGATCTGGGTATAATTAGCTTCCAAGGTAGCACGAGGAATAGCATCCATGCTATCATCCAATCTTAAAGGAACCCCCAAGTGCGTGTTTGTACTGCCTGTAATATATCTTTTAGCATAAATCTGATTCAGCATGAAGTAAGAATATGCGCGGAAAGCGTAAGCCTCACCCATTACTCGCTCTCTTTCGGTAGCATCACCCGCAGCTGCAGGACCATAATTGATAAGATCGTTCGCCATCCTTATTTGTTCATAGAAGAAATCGTAGGGATAGAAAAGGTTACCAGAGTTAGCGTTCGCATTATCCAGCCATCTTATAGTGCTCACAAACCAGTTCGGTCCAGTTGCAGGGAAAATAAGGTCTTCACCCATTACGTCCATGTAAATTAAGATATGGGTTGCACCATTCTGACCCTGACTTGCATTCTGGCGCAGATGCATATTTCGGTGCATACCGTTTATTGCTGTAGTCATGTTTGCTACAGAAGAATAAACAGTTGATGAACTCACAGAATCTGTCGGATCTGTTGTGAGATACTCTCTCTCACACGATACCGCCGTAGCAAACAGTACAGATGCCGCTGCTACAAAAATTGATGTTTTATTGAAAAATTTCATTTTAATTTATTTTAGAAGGTTGTACTTAAACCAAAGGTAACAATTCTGGAGGGCGAGTACCTGTTAGTGGTAGTACCATTGAATGACTGATAAGGTTCCAATCCTTTTCTCTTGCTTGTCATCCAGATATTCTCACCGCTCACAAATAGTTTAAGATTGGAGATTCCCACAGATTTTATAATGTCCTTATTAAAATTATACCCTAAAGTTGCATTTCTTAGCATAACATAACTCGCATCGATCAGCCATCTTGAAGAAGCTGCAGCAGGTCCAGCAGTATATGATGAGTTCATTACAGGCACGTCTGTAATTTGTCCAGGAGTCGTCCATCTGTCAAGCATATCAGTATGAAGCGCACCACCTTGAGGATAAGCTGTCATTAGATTTGCGTAGTTTGTATCATAGATCAAACCGCCGAATTGATAGTTAAGCGCTGCAGATAATTCCCAGTTTCTGAAATTGACTGTTGTTGAAACATTTCCAAAGAAATCTGGTATTGCAGATCCTTGATACTCCAGCAATGCTTTATTAAGGTTTGTGGTAACCTTCTGTCCATTTACTGTTCTTTCGTCAGTAGCATTCAATACAGATTTAGCAGGATCCAGCACAAAAAGCCCCTGTCCATCAGAAGAATCTACTCCGGCCCAGGTTCTAAGATAGAACGCATAAATGTCTTTGCCCTGTTCAATTTTCTTCGATCCGTTGATAAAAGATTCTTCAAGTTGAGTTACTTCATTTTCATAGGTTGAACCAAACGCAGTGATATTCCATTTTAAGTTTTGATTGCGGATTACATCTGCTGAAAGTGTAACTTCATAACCCCTGTTAACCATTCCACCAATATTTGTCACAACTTCGTTACCAGGTATACCTGCGTTAAGCGGTTTCTTCGTTGCAAAAAGAAGATCACGGGTTTCGGAATTGTAATATTCTAAGGTTCCTTTCAGTCTTCTGTCGAACAATTCAAACTCCAGCGCAACGTCACTCTGTGCCTTTGTTTCCCAGTGAACATCAGGATCAGCCACGGTTGTAAGCAGCGTTCCTGCTTCTGTTCCATTGTTGTAACCAATTCCGTATAATGATTTAAATGCATACCAGCTTGCAAGATTATCATTTCCTACCTCGCCATAAGATGCTCTTAATTTCAGGAAGTCGATTTTGCCGATGCCGTTCATAAAGTTTTCTCTTGAAATTACCCATCCTGCTCCGGCTGACCAGAAAGACTGCCATCTCACCTCGTCTCGGAAACGTGAAGAACCGTCCCAACGGATAGATCCTTCAAGGAGATACTTCTCCAGATAATTATAATTCGCACGCCCGAAATAACCCTCCTTACTTCTTCTGTTGAATGATGAACTTAGTGATGAGTTGTCTACGAAATTATCAAATTCGAACTGATCTTCAAGAATCTGCTGTCTCTTATAACCATATAAATAGTCATATTTTTCCTCAAAATTTTCATGACCTCCCATTAAGGTGAAGTTGTGATCTCCGAAAGACCTATTGTACGTCAAGATCTGGTTCCATGTAAAATCTCTTCGGAAATAGGCAGTTCTTGCAGCAGAACCAATTCCTATTGCATCACCAATTAGCGTATTGGTGTAGGTCTTATTAAGTGTTCCCCTGTAATTGTATGCCCCGTTAGTACGGAAGGTTAATCCTTCTAAAATCTGTGCTTCTGCAAAGACGTTACCCTGAATATTGTAAGCGTCTGTAATATTATCATTAAGTAATGTTTCCCAGACAACGTTTCTCCCTGATGCAGCATCAGGTCCACGCATTGCTCCATTATCGTACATTACGTTTCCATCAGCATCGTACATCCTTTGACCCGTAATAGGATCATGTTTATAAGGGCTATAGATCGGCCCCATCCCGCGTGTCCATCTGTATGGGTTTACAAATGCTGCGTTATTGTTTTCGCCATCTACGGCATTAGAACCGGTAGAGAAAGATCCATTAAGACTTGTCCCTAATTTTAACCATGGTTTAACCTGAGATTCAGCATTTAAACGGAGTGTCATTCTCTCGAAGTCGGATTTTATTACATAACCTTCTTCCTTCATGTAATTTAGAGATGAGTAAAAAGTACTTTTATCATTACCTCCAGAGTATGAGATGCTGTGTTCGTTACGCAAACCTGTTCCCATGATTGCATCTGCCCAATCGAAATCGTTATACTTCAATTGCGCATTTGGATTAAAAACACCATCCACTATCAATTGGTTATCCGGAACATTGAATACGTTCGTTTTGAGGTTACCTGAGATTAGATTCGCAGTAGCATAAGCATTAGCAGTAGCCAAAGTCTGGCCTGAAGTGAGCAATCTTCCATTTCTCATTGCTTCCCATGTCAGCGCATAGTAATCTTTAGGGCCAACACGGTCATATTCCTGTACAAATCTACCAATGATACCTGTACTTGAATTAAGAGTTACCCGCGAGGAATTCTTCTTCCCTCTTTTAGTAGTTACCAGGATTACCCCGTTAGCTGCCGAAGAGCCATATAATGAAGTGGAAGCAGCGTCTTTTAGAACGTTTAGACTTTCAATATCATTTGGATTAATCGAATTTAAGTTTCCTGAAAACGGTACACCATCTACTACAATCAAAGGTGAGTTGCTCGCCAGGAATGAACCTGCGCCACGGATTCTAATTGCAGGGCCATCACCTGGCTGACCGGAAGATGCAGCAACCTGAATACCTGCTCCGGCTCCGTCCAGAGCCTGAAGGACATTAGAGACTGGCCTGTTTTCAATTTCTTTCGCACCTACTTGAAGGTTAGAACCTGTTAATGTTGATTTTTTTTGCGTTCCATAAGCGACTACCACTACTTCATCAATATTCTGAACTTTGGCAGTGTCGCTCTGGGCCGACAAGTGCTGGGCGGCAAAAAAGATTGCCCCAATACTTAATACTCTTAACTTCACATTCATATTAACACTTTTTTAATATTATAGCGGCAAATATGTTAATTTTTTTTAACACTACAAACTGTTTAAATTAATATTGATAATAATATCGGTTAAAATATGGGATTATAACAATCAAAAAACCCAAAAACCATTTATATAACAATATTTTTGTGTTATTGATAAATCACAGAGCTCACCCTTAGGTTTTGTTGAGAAAATTTTATTCGATTTATAGCAATTTAGAACTATTATAAATACAGCAGCTCATTAATTAAATTGAGATTATTTCAAACAAAAAAGGAGCAGATAAATCTGCTCCTTTGAAAAAATTTAACCAAATAGGTTGACTATTTAAGTTTAGGATTGTTGTTGATTTCCGCTTGTGGAATATCATACGACAGCCTGTCATCATCATAATTAAAAGTCTGGCCAGCGAAGAACAGGTGGTTAGGCCCTCTCTTGATCGTTGCCTTATTTCTCTTCATTGCTAAGTAACTTTTACCTTCACCCCAAAGTTCAATCTTGGTCTGCAGGTAAATTTCGTTCAGTAATGCAGTACCGGATAAACCGTCGATATAGCTTACATCAGTAATCCTCTGGGTAAGGAAGCTTTTCAGGATGGTTTTTGCCTGACCTTCGTTTCCGGATTTAGCCAATGTTTCTGCTGCTAACAAATGGAATTCATCCGCACGCATAAATAAATAATCGGTCGTAATTATCCTCTGCCCTCCAATAGCTCTTCCTGGTGCATAGAACTTATTTGCAGGAACTGCTGGATAATCAAAAGTTCCCGGCGCATCTGCAGGAGCAGTAGTAAATCCTGAGGCAGTCTCGTTCACAGATACGAACTGATTCTTTCTGATATCATCAGTTCTGATAGCGTTGTACAAATCAAGATCGATAGACTTCGCATCTCCTACCCATGAGTAAGAATAGCTGAAGATATCTGCCTGACCCCACCAGCTGATTAAGTCCAAATCGTTAGCTTCTGTAAGGTCAAAGCCCCACATCCAGCTGTTGGTCTTAAGATCATTGAATCCACCTCCAGAGCCTGAAGTTTCATCAAATACAGTTTCTTCTTTTGTAGTTTTAGGGAACTTCGCCATAATCTCCTGAGACAAAGTAGCTGCTTTTGCATTTTCGCCCATTGCTGCATACGTGTACGCCAATAGTCCTTTCGCTACATCCTGGTTAATCATCCCCTTGTTCGCACGGCCAAAACCATTTAACAATGTAACCGCTTCGGTAAGATCTTTTACAATCTGAGCATAGATTTCAGACTGTTTTGCTTTTGGCAGAGCCTGTACTCCTGCATCGATATACAAAGGAATTGCCGGAGCCGCCGGATCATATTTTGGAGTGAAATACTGGGTAAGGTAAAAGTACGCATAGGCACGCATTGCTTTCGCCTGACCCATTGCAGATTTATCTGCAGCAGTAGCGGGAACAGCATCGTTTCCTCCTAAACCTGCAATAACATCATTGGCAGCGTATGCAATCCTGTAGTAATATCTCCAGGGCATATAGTTTGAGTTATTTGTAAAATCGGTAGTCGCTGTAAGGTTAGCGATATTTCTGTACCAACCATAAGTTACACCGCTAAGTACCATATCTGCTGACAACATATCAGATACAAGGTCGTAACCTTTTTGTCCGTAATCATCGTGACCTGTAGTACCCCCTGTACCGGTATTTACCATCATCAGGTAAAGTCCGTTCAGTTTAGCCTGAGCTGGTGGATTTGCCAATGTCTCCGTTGGCTCGCTTTGCAAAAACTCTTCTCTACAAGAAGTTGTAGTTAAAAGCAGTCCCATTAGGGAACTTAATACAAGTATTTTTTTCATTTTCGAGTAAAATTTAGAAGTTTGTTTTTACACCAAACGTGATGGTGGAAAGTGGTGAATATCTGTAAGTATTACTGTTTCCTGTTTCAGAAGTGGTAGGGTTGAATCCTTTTCTCTTCGTTTGGATCCATAAGTTATCACCTGTTAATGAAATAGTAAGTCCGTTTAATCCTAGTCCTGTAAAATATTTGTTTGGCAAATTATACGCTAACCTCACGTTGTTAAGGACAAGATAATCAGATTTTGTTAAGAATCTGGTTGACATGCTGTTATAGTTGGTATCACCTGTTCTGTTACTTGTTAATCTAGGAACATCAGTTATATCACCAGGATTCTGCCATCTGTCCATAATATCTGTATGCCAGTTATTAT
Organism: Flavobacteriia bacterium; assembly: GCA_015999765.1. GTDB lineage: Bacteria > Bacteroidota > Bacteroidia > Flavobacteriales > Weeksellaceae > Kaistella. The sequence goes on along the minus strand of JAECQR010000001.1, from coordinate 618,895 downwards.
TACCAATTACACTGTTATGCATCAATGCGCCATAAGCTCCGTCGTAAGCATAACCGCCGATTCCGTAAAGGAACTGTGCAGATAAAGATATTGCTTTATAGCCAGCATTCAATGAAAAAGCACCTCTAAGATCTGGGATTGCAGATTTACCTACATATTTTTGAGTTGCCTGCGTATAAACTTCGGTAGTTGCTTCTAGAACAGTAGCTCCCGGGTTCTGTGCCAAAAATTCTGTCAAAGATCCAATTTGTTCACCACCATCAAATTTACCGTTACCGTTGTTATCGGTATAACTCACGTTCCACATTGCAGCACCGGTTAGTGGATTTACTCCTGCCCATTCTCTCATATAGAAATCATAAAGCGAGTGTCCTTCTGATCTACCGAATCCTGATTCTGCAAGATCAATAATTTTTGGAAGACCTGTAGTGGCATCAATTGGCATTCTGGTTAATTTATTGTTTAACCACTCACCGTTTAGTGAAAGATCTACGTAGAAATCTTCTTTATTAACTACGTGACCGGTTAAAGTAAATTCAATACCCTGGTTAACCAAAAGACCATCGTTTACTTTCATAATAGCATTACCCGTAGAAGGAGCAAGTCTGTTATCAAAAATCAAATTATCGGTAGTTTTGTGATAATAATCTACAGCACCTTCAATGATTCTGCTTTTGAATAAGGTGAATTCCATACCGGCATCAAAAGTTTTGGATTTTTCCCAAGTCAAATCAGGATATCCAATTCTATCAAATGCACCGCCTGGAATACCCATAAAGTTACCAGGATTATATACATTGTATCCCGGGTAATAACCTACACCAGCCTGATCACCGACAGTTCCGTAGCTTGCTTTGAATTTAAGCTTATCGAAAACGCTGTTATCCTGCATAAAGTTCTCTTTGTTTACAACCCAACCTGCGCCTACGGAGTAGAACGTATCCCATTTGTCATTTAAGAATCTGGAAGTACCGTCTCTTCTAACACTTGCAGAAAGTAAATATTTTCCTGCGTAATCATACATAGCCTGGCCAAAATAACTTTCGAGTGCATAGTTATACATGTAAGAATAAGCCGGGTTCTGGTTAATAGCGTTGTTGAATTCGCCACCATCCGGAATTACAAGACCGTATTTAGATGCAGAAAGGTAGTTGTACTTCCAGTCTGTACTTTCGTGTGCCACAAATGCCTGAACACCATGGTTTCCGAAACGGTTCATATAACGCAACAATTGCAAGAAGTTATGAGAGAATAACTCTGTACGAACTTTATACAATGAGCCAAACTGCGAAGCGGAACTTCCGTAATATGGGTTACTATAATCGTTTCTGGAGTTATTATAATACTGACCACCAAGTCTTGTTTCGAAACTCAATTGTTTGGTAATATCAGCTTTCAAGAAAAAGTTGGCGTTGATTTCGTGTTTTTTTCTGTTATCCAGATTGTACGTCGCATCAGCAATAGAGTTGGTTAAAGCTCCGAAACCTCTACCATTACCGTAATCGAACTGGTTACCGCCATAATATTGATCTGCAACAAATCCTCCCTGTGCATTTCTTAAGAATAAAGGATAGATTGATGGGATGTTATCTACGAACCAGAAAATACTTCCACTGTCTTCTGTCTGTCCGTTTCTGTCGGTATCAGAATAAGCATAACCCATGTTGAATTCACCTTTCAACCAGGATTTTGCCTGGTGAGTAAGGTTTAATCTACCACTGTAACGCTCATACTTAGAGTTGATGGTATAACCTTCATCCTTCAAATAACCGATACCTGTATAGTAAGTAGTTTTACCCTCACCACCGCTGATGCTGAAGTTGGTTTCGGATCTCATTGATGTTTGGAAACCGTAATCTCTCCAGTCTTCCGGACTGTATTTTCTGGAAACACCATCTCTTACTGTACGTGTATTTGGGTCGATAAGTTGTGCTGCATTGGCATTCCACATATTGTACTGTGTTCTGATACCTGCGGTAGAGAACAAACGTGCGTTTGCATACGCAATTGGATCTGCACTTCCGCTGAGTTTCCCTTGGTTGTAAAGGGCTTCCCAGGAAAGACCGATATATTGCTCAGGACTACGGATTACGTCATATCGAGGAATAAGCGGTGCATTGAAACCAATTCTGGTATCAATAGTTACCACATCTCTTCCAGATTTACCTTTTTTGGTCTGAATCAATACTACACCATTCGCACCTCTGGAACCGTAAATAGCAGTTGCAGTTGCGTCCTTCAGTACAGTCATGTTTTCGATGTCATCTGGGTTGATTGCCGAAACGTTTCCATTAAAAGGAATGCCATCTAACACGTATAATGGCTCTCTGTTACCACTAACTGAACCAAAACCTCTAATTCTGATAGAAGGCTCTGACCCTGGCTGACCTGATGTTGTAATTACTCTAACACCAGCGGCTTCACCCGTTAAGGCTTGCGCGACATTGGATACATTTTTCTTAGAAATGTTTTCGCTACCTACTTTAGAAACGGATCCTGTGTAATCTTCTTTCTTTACAGCAGTATATCCAACGATTACTACTTCATCAACTTCAGCTACCCTTGTTGAATCAGTTTGGGCTAATGCAATACCTCCTCCTAAAAAGAAAAGGACTCCTGCTCCTAGCACTTTAAACTTTACATTCATATTAACACTTTTTTAATATTATTAGCGCAAATATGTTAATTTTAATTAACATTAGCAAACCTGTAAAGGCATTCTAAAAAACAAGGGAATACCGTATTCATACGGTTTTAAAGAAAGTCATAAGATTGTGTTAATGATTCCATTTTTTAATTTTCTTTATTGCAGACAAATCAAAAAAAAAATAAAAAATTTACAATTCAACTTTTTTTTAAAATTTAACAATAAGCCATTTCCAGCATAAAAAAAAGCCTGCATTTCTGCAGGCTTCTTTTATATAGTTGATGGTTACTTTAATTTTTTCTTAACCGCCACTTCTTCATACACTTCCAGAATATCACCAACTTCAATGTCGTTGTATCCTTTAATATTCAGTCCACATTCATAACCTTTGGTTACTTCCTTCACATCGTCTTTGAAACGCTTCAAACTTTCGAGTTCGCCATCAAATTTAACGATACCGTCGCGCAGTAATCGGATTTTGGAATTTCGGGTTACTTTTCCGGTGAGAACCATACATCCTGCAATAGTACCGACTTTAGTGATCTTAAAGGTTTCACGTATTTCTACGTTACCGATCACCTGCTCCTGAATTTCCGGAGACAGCATACCTTCCATCGCTTCCTTCACTTCATCGATGGCCTTATAGATGATTGAGTAAGTTCTGATTTCGATTTCTTCTTTGTCAGCAAGATCTTTTGCATTTACACCAGCTCTTACGTTGAATCCAATCATAATCGCATCGGATGCAGCTGCAAGAAGTACGTCGGATTCGGTAATCTGACCAACTCCTTTATGAATGATATTGATGCTGATCTCTTCGGTTGAAAGCCTTTGTAACTGATCTGAAAGCGCCTCCACAGAACCGTCAACGTCACCTTTAAGGATAATATTGAGTTCTTTGAAATCTCCCAAAGCAATACGTCTGCCCAGTTCATCCAACGTAAGGTGTTTCTTAGTTCTGATCGACTGCTCTCTCTGTAACTGTTCACGCTTGGTTGCGATTGTTTTCGCCTCTCTTTCATCTTCAAAAACTCTGAACTTGTCTCCTGCAGTAGGCGCGCCGTCAAGACCCAGAATAGTAACTGGAATTGAAGGACCAGCAGTCTCCATCGGTTTCCCTCTTTCATCAAGCATAGCCTTCACTTTACCGTGATTTTTTCCGGCAAGAATGTAATCACCTACTTTAAGAGTTCCGCTCTGAACAAGGATCGTGGAAATGTATCCTCTTCCTTTATCCAAAGAAGCTTCGATCACAACTCCCTGAGCATTTTTGTTAGGATTGGCCTTTAATTCCAACATTTCTGCCTGAAGCAATACTTTTTCAAGCAAAGCATCCATATTATTACCAAATTTCGCAGAAACTTCCTGACACTGAATATTACCGCCCCATTCTTCTACCAAAACATTCATGGCAGAAAGTTGCTGGCGGATATTATCAGGGTTCGAGTTTGGTTTATCTACTTTGTTCAGCGCAATAATCATCGGAACTCCCGCTGCCTGTGCGTGGGAAATTGCTTCTTTCGTCTGCGGCATCACATCATCATCGGCAGCAATTACGATAATAGCAATATCGGTAATCTGTGCACCTCTGGCTCTCATCGCGGTAAATGCTTCGTGACCCGGAGTATCAAGGAATGTAATTCGCTGACCGTTTTCCAGCTTAACGTTATAAGCACCGATGTGTTGGGTAATACCTCCGGATTCACCGGCAATTACGTTAGTTTTTCTGATATAATCGAGTAAAGAAGTTTTACCGTGGTCAACGTGTCCCATTACGGTAACGATTGGCGCACGCGGCAATAAATCCTCTGCGGTATCAGTATCTTCTTCAATCGCAGATTCTTCAAGATCTGCATCGGAGAATTCAATTTTATAACCGAATTCATCGGCTACAAGCAACAACGTATCAGCTTCTAAACGCTGATTCATAGTTACCATAACGCCTAAAGAGAAACATGCAGAAATTACTTCTGTCGGGCTTACGTTCATTAAACTCGCCAATTCGCCTACGGTAATAAATTCCGTAACCTTCAGCGTTCTGTCGGCAGCATCCATTTCCTGCTGGAGTTCATCCTGCTCTCTTCTGTAGACTCTTTTCTCTTTTCTGTATTTTGCTCCTTTATTTTTACCGCCTTTACTGGTCAGTTTTTCTAAAGTTTCTTTAATCTGATTTTTAACCTGTTCATCGGTCAATTCCACAGGCATCGTAGGAGCACCTCTTCGGCTGCCACCTTTTCCGGCGTTTCCGCCGCCTTGATAGCCCGGTCTGTTGCCACCCTGACCCGGACGGTTATTTCCCTGTCCTGGCGGACGGTTGCCACCCTGACCTGGTGGACGGTTACCCTGTTGGGTTCCACCTTGTCCAGTTGTTCCTGTGCCCGGTGCATTAGGTTTTTCAATACGTTTTCTTTTCTTCTTTGCAGCCGCACTGTTGGCTCCTCCCTGAGGTTTCGGTTTATTGAACTGGGAAAGGTCAACGGTTTGCTTTAAAATCTTCACCCCTTCCAGCTTTTGATAAACTGTTTCAATTTTATCGGACTGGGCTTCTTCTGTAGCTGGAACCTCTTCCACAGGTGCAGGAGATTTTTCTACAGCCGGAGCGGGAGTTTCAACCTTTGGAGCAGGAGCTTCTTCAGCTTTTGCCACAGGCTTCTCCTCTTCTTTTGCTGGTTGATCTTTTTTAGAAGATTTAGGCTTATTGCCTTCAATTTGCGAAAGGTCGATTTTATCTAAAACCTTAAATTCCTGTTTTTCGGCAGCAGGAGTATGAAGTACCACTGGCGCTTCCTTAACTTCCGGTTCCGGTTCTTTTGCTGCCGGAACTTCAGGCTTCTTAGGCTCCAAATCAATCTTACCCAAAACTTTTGTTTCGGGTCTCAGACTTGTTTTGGCTCTTATTACCTCAGGTTTTGAAGGTTCAATTTCCAGTTTTTCTTCCGGAACTTTAATCATCACGACCTCATGAGAAGCTTTTCTCTGTTCACCGTCTTTTGCGAACTCAGCTTCTAATGCAGAATATGCCGATTCTTCCAATTGAGCGTTCGGATTGCTTTCTACTTCGATTCCTTTGGACTGAAGAAATTCTACCAGTCTTGTCATCGAAATATTAAATTCCTTAACCGCTTTGTTTAATCTAATTTTGGGCATGTATAATTTATACTTTTGTTTTAATTTTTGGTAAAGTTACTTATTTTAACATTACTCTGGGTATTTTCAGGGATTAGTCTTCAAACTCCTCCTTCAAAATCTGTTTTACTTCTTCAATCGTTTCTTCTTCCAGGTCAACCATTTTCAGAAGTGCTTCGGTATCTTTATCTAAAATACTTTTTGCGGTGGTAAGGCCCACTTTCTGGAATTCGTCGATGATCCACTGCTCGATATCTCCAGCATCTGAACCTGCGAATTCTTTCAGTTCTACGTCATCATCTTCGCTGGATTCTCTGTACACATCAATCTCGTAGCCGCTTAACCAGGACGCCAGTCTGATATTCTGTCCCTGTTTTCCGATCACTCTTGAAATTTCTTCCACAGGGGTGTAAACCATTGCATACATGGTTTCCGGATTAATATCAATCTTATTAATGGTGATATTTCCTAAGGCTCTTTTCACCATGATTTCAGGGTTTTTGGACCACTGAATTACATCAATATTTTCATTCTTCAGTTCACGTACTACACCATGAATTCTGGATCCTTTAACTCCAACACAAGCTCCTACCGGATCAATTCTGTCATCATAGGCATCTACTGCAATCTTAGCTTTTTCACCCGGAATTCTCACCACTTTTTTAAGAATAATGGTGCCGTCCTGGATTTCAGGAATTTCAAGCTCAAGCAATTTCTCCAAAAATTTCGGAGCTGTTCTGGAAACGATGATCTGAGGTTTTGACCCTTTAAAATCAACACTTTCTACGATTGCACGAATGCTTTCACCTTTTTTAAAGAAATCGGAAGGAATCTGGTTTTCTTTAGGCAATATGAACTCGTTATCTTCATCATCAAGCAGAATGACGTGCTTGTGACGGATGTGGTGAACTTCACCTACAACAATTTCGCCAATCTTATCCTTGAATTCCTCATACAAAACAGCATTGTTATGCTCCTGAAGTTTGGTAGATAAAATCTGCTTCAGCGTAAGGATACTTCTTCTCCCTAATTTTTCAATCGGAATTTCAACAGTAAAATCTTCGCCAACTTCAAAAGTAGGGTCAATTTTCTTTGCCTCTGAGATTTCGATTTCTAAATCATCATCTTCGGACATATCATCTTCAACGATGGTTTTATTCAAAAATATCTGGAAATCTCCCTTGTCAGGGTTTACGATAACGTCGAAATGATCATCAGAATCAAATCTCTTTCTTAATAAAGTCTTAAGCGAGTCTTCGATAATCGCCATCAGATCAATCTTGCTGATGCTTTTTTCTTCCTTGAAATCGCCAAATGCTTCAATTAATGCTAAACCGTCCATATGTATAAGTGATAAGTGATGTCAGCTGCCAAGGCATCTTTTCATCTATTTGTTATTAAAATTTTATTGTTACGAGTGCTTTTTTAATCTCGGTGTACGGAATTTCTTTCTCTTCAACCACATCTACTTTTCCTTTCCCGATCTCTTTCGGTTTACGGTATCTTAAGATGAGTGTGATTTTATCCTCTTCTACTTTTGCAAGTTCACCTTCAATTTTGGTAGAATCTGTCATTAAAAGATCGAGTTCTCGTCCAATATTTTTTCTGTACTGTCGTGGTGTGGTTAAAGGCTCGCTTAAACCTGCACTCATCACCTGAAGAGCAAAATCATGTTCTTCGCGGTCTACATTAAATTCAATTGCACGGCTTGCATCAAGACAATCCTGCAGTGTAACTCCCTGATCTCCATCAAGAATTACCGTAATATCGTCGGCCGCCGAAAATTTCAAATCGACCAGAAATAAATCTTTTCTTTCTTCCAGAAAACCGCTCAGCAGTTCTTCTATCTTCTTTCTAAATTCCATATCCTTAATTTGAGTTACGAAAAAAGGCATTCTTGCGAAGGCCTTTTCATGTTTATCCGTAAATCCGATGCAAATATACACATTTTTGATAATACTGCAAAACTCCTTAAAGAATCACTTATTCATAATCAGCAACAAGCGCTAATTTATTTATATTTGCATGAGTTTTAAAACGATTAATTTTGAATATTACAATTGTAGGGACGGGATACGTAGGCCTTGTTACGGGAACAACCTTAGCCGAATTGGGGAACAATGTTTTTTGTGTCGACATCGATGCGGAAAAAGTTGAAACCATGAAAAAGGGAATCGTTCCTATTTATGAACCAGGGCTTGAAGAAATGTTTCTGAGAAACATCCAGGCGCAGCGGTTATTCTTCACCACCGATTTAAAGAAAGCTTTAGACCAAAGTGAAGTCATTTATCTGGCGCTGCCCACTCCACCCGGCGAAGATGGCTCTGCTGACCTTTCCTATGTATTGAATGTTGCCAACAATATTGGTGATATGATGACAGCATACAAAGTAATCGTAAACAAATCCACGGTTCCGGTAGGAACTGCAGATATCGTTCGGGAAACTATTGCTGCTAAAACTGATATTCCTTTCGATGTCGTTTCCAATCCCGAATTTCTGCGTGAAGGTTTTGCGGTGGAAGATTCTATGAATCCGGCAAGAGTTGTTGTAGGAAGCGAATCGGAACGGGCTAAAGAAATTATGGCAAAGATTTATCAGCCATTCACCAACACCGGAATTCCGATTATTTTTATGGATGAGAAATCTTCGGAACTTACCAAATACGCTGCAAATTCTTTTCTCGCCGTCAAAATTACTTTCATGAACGAAATCGCTAATTATTGCGAGAAAGTTGGCGCAGATGTGGACAAAGTGCGTCTCGGAATGGGTTCTGATGACAGGATCGGTCACCGTTTCCTCTTTCCGGGAATCGGTTACGGCGGAAGCTGTTTTCCAAAAGACGTGAAAGCTTTGATTAAATCAGGAAAAAAAGAAAACTTTGATTTCCAAATTCTGGAAGCGACCGAAAATGTAAACCAGGCGCAGAAAGTAATTCTGGTTTCGGAAATTGAAAAATATTTTGGCGGAAATCTTCAGGGTAAGAAAATTGCGTTGTGGGGACTGGCTTTTAAAGCGAATACTGATGATATCCGCGAAGCTTCGTCGCTTGACAATATTAAAATTTTACTAGAGAAAGGGGCTTCAATAAATGCTTACGATGCAATTGCTGAGGAAAATGTAAGAAAAATACTGGGGGACAAAATCTCTTACGCGCCGGATATGTATTCGGCACTGGAAAATGCCGACTGCCTTTTGATCGCAACTGAATGGAGCGAATTCAAGAATCCGAACTTCAGCCTTATGGCCGAAAAAATGAATCACAAAGCCATTTTCGACGGCCGAAATATGTTTGCACTGGAGCAGGTTGAAGATTCTGGCTTTTATTACAAATCGATTGGCAGGAAAACGGTGGAATAAAACAACAAGACAACATACAAAATTTGAAACTGAATTTATTTTCCAAACTGATTTTTGCAGCGCTGCTGGCTTTCACGGTCAACAGCTTTGTTTATTTTTCTTTTGGAAATATTTATTCTTCGAAGATTTTAAATTACACAGATTTCCAGCAACAGTTCAGTTCTGGGATCTACCAATACCGCATCTTAAGCGGTTATTTCGTGATATGGATTTACGAATTCCTTTCAACATTAGACATCGATTATTCGATTTTTAAACTGAAATTTTTCGACGCAGATGCAGAACCAAAAATGTATATCTCCTTCTTTTTGCTGAATACATTTTTCCTGGTTTTAACCTCCGCGGTGATGGTTTTAATTACTGAAACTAAAAACTTCGTTGCAACCTCATCAGAAAAAATTCTTTTGATAGCGTTCAGCATTTTAACTGTCGGACTGTCTCAGTTTGTAATAGTTCCTTATGATATCTCGAGCTATTTTTTTCTCATGCTCTTTCTCTTAATCCTCATTAAATATTTAAATAAAAGCTCAACAGGGCAGTTGATTGTTCTGGGATTTATTCTGCTGATTTCAACCTTAAACAGAGAGTCTTCAGCGCTTTCAATTTCGCTGGCGGCTACATTACTTTTGGCGAAATTTGGCCTTAAAAAGCAATCGATTATTCCGGTTGCTGTTTTAGGAATCTCGTTTCTTGTGGCTTATCTGGGCATGAGATTGATGAACGAAAGTTTTTCTACCAGCGACGGTAATCTTTTAGTACAGAATTTCACTCAGCCTAAGAACATTTTGGGGTTATTATTCGGTTTAGTATTTTTTGTTTTTCCTTTTATGGTGGCAAAAGACAGAGATTCCATCAGGAATATTATCATTTTCCATCTTCTTTCTATTCCCTACATTTTAATGTGTTTTTACTCCGGAATACTTTACGAAATACGGCTGTATATTCCTCTATTTCTCACTTCACTTCTTCTGAGTCGCACTCGCATCCGTAAATTTCAATAATTTACCCTATTTTTGATAAAAATTTATTCTTTCACAAATGAGCGAACCCCAACAGCAATGGACCGAAACCATTGAGGCTAAGCATTCACTTTTTGACCTGAAACTGGCGGAAGTCTGGCGGTACAAGGATCTGGTTTACATGTTTGTGAAGCGGGATTTCGTTTCTTCGTTCAAGCAGACGATATTGGGTCCGGTCTGGTTTTTTATCAATCCTGTTTTAACAACAATTGTTTTCGTTGTCGTCTTCGGTAAAATTGCAGGGTTATCTACAGATGGTTTGCCACAAATTCTATTTTATCTTTCCGGAGTAACGCTGTGGAATTATTTTTCGACCTCATTAACAAGTGCCTCGTCGGTTTTCACGACGAATGCTTCGATTTTCGGGAAAGTGTACTTTCCGCGTCTCGTAATGCCGATCACCATCGTTATTTCTAATCTGATGCGTTTTGGCGTGCAGTTTATCCTTTTCCTTTTGGTTTGGATTTATTATCTGATTCAGGGCGATATCAATCCCAATCTATGGTTATTGGCGACACCTTTTCTTGTCCTGTTAATGGCCGCTTTCGCGATGGGTGCAGGGATGCTGGTTTCGTCACTTACCACAAAATACCGGGATTTACAGATGCTATTGGGGTTCGGGGTAAGTCTTTTTATGTACGCAACACCGGTAATTTATCCCCTGTCATCACTTTCCGGAATATGGAAAAAAATCGCGATGTATAATCCGCTTACCGGAATTTTCGAATGTTTCAAATATGGCTGGTTAGGCTCTGGTGATTTCTCACCGATGCTTTTATTAATAAGCTCCTCCATCATCTTCGTTTTACTCGCAATAGGCACTTTAGTCTTTAACAAAGTGGAAAAGAGTTTTATGGACACTGTATAATGAGGTGATGAAGTGAAGAGGGTGATGAAAGTTATAGAAGTAAAGATGGATATGTTAGTGATGATGTGAAAAATATTTAATATCAGATAAAATTTGTCAAATGAATAGCGACATAAGATCTCATAAAGATTTGAAAGTTTGGCAGGAATCGATGGATTTAGTCACAGAAATTTATCGTCTATCAGATTGCTTTCCGGAAAATGAAAAATACGGACTTATTTCACAGATACGAAGATGTGCCATTTCAATTCCTTCAAATATAGCAGAAGGATGCGCCAGAAAAGGAAACAGAGAACTTCTTCAATATCTGTACATTTCACTTGGCTCCTTAGCAGAACTGGAAACACAGTATGAAATTGCCCAAAACCTGAATTATATAAATGAATCAGAAGAAATTCGCAACAAGATCATTTTCATTAGAATAATGCTCTCAAACCTCATCAAATCAATAAAAAACAAACCATCATAACCTCCATAACCCCCATCACTTCCATCACTTCCATAACCTCCATAACCTCCAACAATGCTCGCACTAAAAGCAGAAAACATCTCCAAACAATACCGCCTCGGACAGGTAGGGACGGGCACGCTCTCCCATGACCTGAACCGTTTCTGGGCGCAGATCCGCGGCAAGGAAGATCCTTATCTGAAAATCGGCGAAGCGAATGACAGGAGCTCGAGAGGAACCTCCGAATATGTCTGGTCCCTTCGCGACATTAATTTTGAGATCGAACAGGGCGATGCAGTAGGCATTATAGGGAGAAACGGTGCCGGAAAATCTACCCTTTTGAAGCTTTTAAGCAAAGTGACGAAACCCACTACCGGAAAAATTTATACCAACGGTCGTATTGCCTCGCTTTTGGAAGTTGGAACCGGTTTCCATCCGGAAATGACGGGTCGCGAAAACATTTATCTGAACGGTGCGATTCTGGGAATGACGAGAAAAGAAATCACTAGAAAATTTGATGAAATTGTTGATTTCTCTGGGGTTGAAAGATATATTGATACTCCCGTAAAGAGATATTCTTCCGGGATGTATGTTCGTTTGGCGTTTGCAGTTGCGGCGCATTTGGAATCCGAAATCCTTATTGTAGACGAAGTTTTAGCAGTAGGTGATGCTGAATTCCAGAAAAAATGCCTTGGCAAAATGGGCGATGTAAGTAAAGGCGAAGGAAGAACGGTGCTGTTTGTGAGTCATAATATGAGCAGCATTAGTAAATTATGTAATACTGGTATTTTACTAAAAAAAGGCGAGTTAATTGACCAGGGGCCTGTAAGTAATATTATCAATTTGTACAGCCAGGATTTAATAACATCCGAACAGGTATCTCCTAACTATGACAAGAAAATATTCTTAAAAGAATTTCTCAGTTATCAGATATCAGATACAAATTCCAATATAGTATCTGGCGAAGACGCCGCCTTGGAATTCGTTATTGAAGCAGAAAGCAAACAGGAAAATGTAAAAATAGGAATCGGTATAAATGACAGTTACAACAACAGATTAATTACTCCCTTTTCTCAACATCAAGACAGATCGTTTCAGTTAATCCCTGGAGAAAACAGAATTATCTGTACAATAAATAATTTTCCTTTGAAGGCAGGAGATTATATAGTAGAAATTTTTTTAGGAAACAATCAGGAAACATTTGATTATTACGATAAAGGCTTAAAAATGAGAGTCATTGATTCTTACAGAAATGAATCACCCGATTATTCGCAAGGGTATTTTATCGTCAACCAAAATTGGAAAAAATATGAATGAAATTGAAGAAGAATTATTCTGTACAAAATATGAGTTAAAGACACTTGCGGATTTAGTACTGAAAGGCGAAGCTGAGCGATGGGTCAAGGGCTTCCTGCACCCTAAATACGAAATAGAGCACATAGAACGGTACCGATTCGCATTACAGTTCGTAAATAACAAAAATGTTTTAGACATTGCCTGTGGAAGCGGATATGGCTCTTTTTTAATTGCAGAGCAGGGAAATGCTTTAAAGGTTACAGGAGTAGATTTGGATGCAGATGCTGTTCGTTATGGAAATTTTCGGTATGCCCATCACCTGGTGAACCGTTTTGTAGACGACGCTACCAAATTTTCCAGTGCAACTCCTTTCGATGTCATCATCAGTTATGAAACGGTTGAACATCTTGACGATTATATATTATTTCTGAAAAATATTAACCAAAACCTGGCGGAAGACGGGACATTTATAATTTCAACACCAATCTCAAAGAAAACTACAATAAAACCAAATCATAACCCATATCATGAAATTGAATGGAGCTACAGTGACTTTACAAAATTACTCCAGGAACATTTCATTCTGAAAGATACATTCATTCAGAATGCAGTAATTGAAGGAAACTACCCTGAATATACGCTTACAAACAGAATAAAGAACCGATTGGGAAAAAGAATCACAAAATCTGACCCCAAGTTTTTTGAAGGCATAAAAGCAGCGCATGACTTAAAAGTGGAAGAATTGGATGCCGGTTATATTATCGCCGTACTTAATAAAAAATAGGATTTGCTCACCATAATAATTCCATATTATAAAATCTCTTTTTTTAAAGAAACTTTGCGGTCTTTAGAACGGCAAACCTGCAAAAATTTCAAACTGTTTATCGGTAATGATGCTAGTCCCGAAAATCCCGAAAATCTCATTAAGGAAACACTGAAAACAACAGCGTTTAATTATAAAGAATATACAGAAAATCTTGGCTCCCAAAACCTCGTAAAACAATGGGAAAGATGCATTCAGGATAGCGAAATTAGTGAATGGTTTCAAATTTTAGGCGATGACGATGTCATTAGCGAGAATTTTGTAGCGGAGTTTTATACAAACCTGGATGAAGTTGAACAGAACAAAAGCAACGTCATTAAATTCTCGCAACGTTGGATTGATGAGTACGGAAAACCATTTAAGGAATATACCGCTCAGCCAAAACTTCTTCTGGCGCTGGACAACTGGAAAGAAAAATACATCAAAGGACAGCGATCCAGCCTATCCGAACACATATTCCGAACTTCCGCTTACGAAAAGGTGAAGTTCAGACATTTACCTTTGGCGTGGGGAACAGATGACCTGGCGGTATTTGAGATCGCCGGCAATACGCCGGTATATTTTATTGCCGATGCCCAGGTAGAAGTACGGATAAGTTCAGAAAGCATTTCCGGTTCCAGTCAACTCTTTCTTGAGAAACAGCGGAATGCCATTATTTTTGACACCTATTTTATCAATAAATATCATCATCTTCTGCCAAAAGAATTTATATCAGATAAAATTAATCAGCAGATAAGTTTTGCCTTTCATCATCACTTTTCAGATTTAAAACTTAATTTAGTTAAATATTATTGGCTACTCAAAGATTATAAAAGTTTAGTGAAGATTCCACTTATTTATTACCGAATACTTTTCGACAAAGTAAAACTGTAAATAACCATGAGCATGATACAAACAATTAAGCAGATCTACTGGATACTGAATGAGTTTTACAGAGAAAATATTGCCGTAAATTCTATTGATCCTAAACTTAAAATCACCGAAAAAGACAAAAAGAAATTAAAATCTCACCCTTATCCAAATCTGGATTCAGTAACGGTTTACGGATCTAATTTTTATTACAATAACGGCGGGGCTTTACTTCATTCTTTAGAAGAGATTTTTCACCAGAAAGTATATAAATTTCATACCCAGAATAAAAGTCCGTTAATTATAGATTGCGGTGCCAATATAGGATTAAGCATGCTTTATTTTAATCGGCTATATCCCGATGCACGTATTATTGCGTTTGAACCGGACCATGATCTTTTCAGTATTTTAAAAAAGAACGCTGAAGAGCTTAAAAACAGCAATATTCAGGTTTTAGAAAAAGCAGTCTGGCATGAAGATACACCGCTGACTTTCTATTCGCAAGGCGGTTTGTCGGGTTCTTTAGTAACTGATTTTGGTAAAGGAAACAACACCATCAATGTGGAAGCAATAGATTTAAGGAAATATCTTGAAACAAAGGTTGATTTTCTTAAAATTGATATAGAAGGGGCAGAAAACGAACTTTTTTTTCATTTAGGAGACCATCTGCAGAATGTTGAATATCTGTTCCTAGAATATCATTCCGTAAAAAATGAAGAGCAGATGCTTGGCGAAATTCTAAACCTCATCAAAAAAGCAGGGTTTGAGTATTATATTAAAATGGCCTCCGATTTAATTCAATATCCATTTATGAAGTCGGAGCCCAAAAATTCTTTCAATGTGCAGCTGAATATTTTCTGCTACAGGAGATAGTGTGTGTTCATCATTAATGGAGGTAAAAGAAAAATGATTTCAATAGTTATTTCTTATTCTAACAAAGAAAACTTCGCAAACGTTAGCACAAGTATTGCAGAAACTTGTGGTGAAGTTTTCGAAATTATTGGAGTCTATAATCCAGGAAAATATTCAATTGGAGAAGCTTACAATTCCGGCCGGAACCAGTGCCAATATCCATTTTTACTTTTTGTTCATGATGACGTAAGATTTCTAACAGAAAATTGGGGCAAGCCGTTTATAGAACATTTATCGGATAAAAACATTGGAATTATTGGCATCGCAGGTTCAAATTATGTTCCTGCAGCACCATCCGGATGGTTTGTTGCCCCTGAAACTAAAGTTCAGACAGATAAAATTAAATCAAAAGCTTTAGCTCTCGACGGAGTTTTCCTTGGAATAACCTCTGAAAATTTTGACAAGCTTAAATTTGATCATAACATACCGGGGTTCCATGGCTACGACACCGACATCAGTTTACGTGCCGCAAAGGTTTTTACCAATTTTGTGGTTACGGATATCAAAATTGAACATTTCTCCAGCGGGAATCCGGATAAAGTTTGGTTAGATAATAACCTTTATATCAGAAAAAAAATCGGCAGTAATTTCCAGAATATTTATAACATAGCTTTAGAAGAAACAGCTTTTTTAAAATTCGTTAGCTACTACTTTAAGTTTTACCCATTTAATATTAACTCAATAAAAAAAACACTCCAGTTTTTACCTAAAAACTTAGGCCTCTCTAGTTATTTAAAAATTATGCGTTTGTATCTGAGCTTTTTCAAACTAAGGATTATAGAAACTCTATAAAATGTCAGCATTCATCCATATCATCACTACCCGCTTCAACGTGCCCACAGAAAACTGGGCACAAACCCGGGCCGGACATACGCCGCTTACTGATGAATGGCATGAACACCGGTTTGAATTATTTCAGAAATACACATTTCCCTCTTTTAAAAATCAGAAAAATAAAAATTTCGTCTGGCTCGTTTTTTTTGATGTAAATACCAAAACCAAATACCTACAGATTGTAAGAAATCTTCAACACGAATTTCCGAATTTTATGCCGGTATTTGTACGTGATGGAGGCGAGATCAATGCGGGTATTGTAGAAATTTTCGAGAAATATTTTCAGAAAGACACGCAGTTTGTGATCAGTACGGATATTGATAATGACGATTTCTTGCATGAAGATTTTCTAGATACAATTCAGTCTCTTTATAAACCGGTTCATAATTTGGTTATTGATTTACGGCGGGGTCTACAGATGAGTCTTATCAAAAGAAACAAAGTATTGGTAAATGAATTTTACGCTGTCGCCAATCCATTTGTAAGTATAATTGAAAATGTTACTGCGTTCAAAACGATCATGAATGAACGGCACACCAACTTCCGAAACTACCAGAATGTTGTAAGTTATGACCAAAAACCACTTTTCATTCAGCTGATTCATTCGCAGAATCTGATGAACGCTACCCTTCAAACAAAAGCGTTTTCAAGCATAAATTTTAAAGAATTTGGGATCCCACTGGAGCATACCCCGGAAATTTTGATATGGAAAACGTGGTCTCATAACTTTAAGCGGCTTCCGAAAATTTTTAAAAGATTAATTTTGCGGCAATGATGAACATCAGTGTAATAATTCCGGTTTATAACGCCCAAAAATATATCGAAAAAGCGGTAGCATCGGTCCTTCAATTCCAGGAAGTTCAGGAAGTGCTGTTGATTGATGATGGATCAAAAGACCGGTCACTGAAAATCTGCACTTCTTTAGCACAAAAGCACCCCAAAATAAAAGTACTTACTCATCCTGATAACCAAAACAGGGGCGTCTCTGCTTCACGCAATTTAGGTATCGACAATGCTACCCACGATTTTATTACATTTCTTGATGCTGATGATTACTGGCTACCAAACAGGTTTGATGCTGAGCGGAAAATCTTTCAAGACCCCAAAGTTGACGGCGTTTTTGGCGGAATAGATGCAGATTTTCTTGGGGAGCAAGGAAAGAATGCCTATGAAAAGAAATTCGGTACAAATACGCTTTGCACTGTGCAGTATGAGTCTGAAGGCCCCAAAATATTTGGAGAACTTATCCAGGAACCCAACAGGTTCGGCACTTTCTTTTCTCTCATTGCACTTACGGTTAAAAAAGAAGCCCTGAACATACACCAGCTGCGTATTAATGAAGACCTCACTTTAATGGAAGACAAAGAATTCATTATCCGCCTTGCTTATCACTGCTATCTTAAAACCGGAATTATTAAAGAAGGAGTCGCGATCAGAACTGCACACGACAGTAATTCCATTACCAGACTGCAGAATAACTCCGCAGAATACTTTCGTCACAATATGAAACTGTACCATTCGCTGTACCGATGGAGCAGGCAACAAAATGTTCCGTTATCCTACCGTACTTTTTTTAAACTCAAATATCTTTCTTCCAAAACCGCTTCGGAGAGCGGACCAAAAAAATTCATCAACTTTGCGCGCTATGCAGTTGCGAATCCGCAACTGCTGAAAACCAGATACCGGTACTTTGCGCTGAAAAATAATACAGAATAATATGTGTGGAATCGCCGGAATCATCGCCCCAAACGCAAGAAACTATACTGAAGAAATTCAGCAAATGACACTTGCGATCGCGCACCGCGGACCGGACGCCAAACATCACGAGTTTTTTCCTAACGCTGCCCTCGGTCACCGCCGGCTTTCGATCATCGATTTGTCGGAAAACGGAAAACAGCCCATGTTTTCAGATACGAAAAATGAGTGTATCGTGCTGAATGGGGAAATTTATGGCTTTCAGGATTTAAAGAAAAAATATTCGGACTATCCGTACCGCGGAACTTCCGACACTGAAATCATTCTGGCAATGTATCAGCAAAAAGGAAAGGATTTGCTGAACGAACTTCCCGGAATGTTCGCGTTTGCCATTTGGGATGAACAAAAACAGGAACTCTTCTGCGCACGCGACCGCTTCGGTGAAAAACCGTTTTATTACACGATCGGAAAAAACGGCGAATTTATATTTGCTTCAGAAATCAAAGCAATTCTCGCTTCCGGTTTGGTAAAACCGGAGGTGAGCCAGGAGGCGCTTTATCATTATCTTCAATATGGTTATGTAAGCGCTTACCAAAGCATTTATAAAAATATCAAGACGCTTCCGCCTGCTCATGTTCTGATTTTTTCGGATGGAAAAATTAAGGTTGAAAGATATTACAGCATTCCGAAAAACGATCTTCACATTTCTTTGTCGGAAGCGAAGGAAGAATTTACCGCCTTACTCAAAAACGCGGTTCGGAAACAGCTGGTAGCCGATGTAGAAGTGGGAAGTTTTTTAAGTGGCGGACTGGATTCTTCAACAATTGTAGCAATGGTGAATGAATTTAAACCCAAACAGACAACGATCAGTTTCGGATATTCCGGTGAAGACAGTGAGCTGAAATATGCTGATGAAATTGCAGCAAAACACCACACCAATCATATTGAAATCTATGAAAACCGTGGCGACATTGCCTCCGAATTGCAGAAAATTTCTCCCTTTTTCGATGAACCTTTAGCGGACATGAGCTTTACGCCCCAGTTTAAAATATGTGAAGCTGCCGCAAGACATTTGAAAGTGGTTTTGGCAGGTGACGTAGGTGACGAACTTTTCGGCGGATACAGTTTTTATCAGGTTGAAAATCAACTGAAAAATCATTTCAGCTATAATAATGCACTGATAAAATTTGGTTTGAAACAATTCGGAAAATTCCGCGAAACTTCTTTTCTAACCCAACAGAATACTACCTACAAAAACATCCTGGATTTCCATCAGAACATCGTGCGGAATTATTTCAGTCCAAAAGAAATAACCTCGCTTGGCCTCACTTCAAGATATCATCAGCCATACAGTTTCAAAGCGAATCCGGATTCCCTGAACGACATTATGCGCACCGATATGGAAAAATACGTTCCCGGAAATATGCTCGTAAAATCCGACAGGATGGCGATGGCGAATTCCCTTGAAGTCCGCACCCCGTTTCTTGATAAAGATTTTGCAGAATTCTGTATTCAGTTGCCTGAAAATTTAAAACTCGACGGCGATAATGATAAAATCATTCTCCGCGAATCCATGCAGAGTTATTGGACCGAAAGCATTAGAAACAGAAAGAAACAGGGCTTTGGATCTTCCGTGGAGCGTTGGTTTGAAGAACAGGGACTAATGGAACTGTCAAATGTTTTGCTGAAAGATAAGACACAGAAAATTTTTGAATTTATTGATTTTAGTGCTGCTCAGAAATTCCTGAATAAAGACAAAAAACACTGGAATCTGCTTCAGCTGGCGCTTTGGGCTTATAATTACAAAACATACCTCTAGTCATTCTATATGCTGAATATCTCTGTCATCATGCCGGTTTACAATGCTGCATCTTTTCTAAGAAAAGCGGTGGAATCTGCAGTAGAATTGAATGATGTAAAAGAGATCCTCCTGATTGAAGACGGCTCAACAGATCATTCTTTGGAAGTCTGCAGAGAACTGTCGTCGTTATTGGATAAGGTAAAACTTTATCAGCATCCTGACAAGGCGAACCACGGCGCGGGAGCCTCACGGAATCTTGGACTGCAAATAGCATCCGGAGACTTTATCGCGTTTTTAGATGCAGACGATTATTATCTTTCAAACAGATTTGATGCTGAAAAAGAACTTTTTAGCAATAAAAACACGGAAGGTGTTTTTGGTGCTATTGGAACCGCTTTTCTCACCGAAAAAGGCAGGGCTGAATTTCAGAAAAAATTTAAAAATACTGACCTTACTACAGTAAATCATCCGGCCGAAGGTAAAGAAGTTTTCTATGGATTACTCGGTCTCGAAAAAACTTTCGGAAGTTTTTTTCACCTCAACGGCCTGACTGCGAGAACTGAAAGCATCAGAAAAAATAATCTGAAGTTCAATGAAAAGCTGCGGGTTCATCAGGACACCGATTTCATTATTAAACTTGCCTGGCATTGTCGTTTGAGATCGGGAAACATCAATGAAGCAATAGCAATTCGGGGAGTTCATGATGACAACCGGATTACCAAAATAAAAAGATATTCGGAAAAATACAATCAGAGACAGTTGCAGTTGTGGAATTCTGTATACGAATGGGCTAAGGACAAAAACATTAAAAAGGAATATAAAGACCATCTCTTTTTGACAAAAAAATCATTTGAACTGTCTTTAAATAAAGGCGTGACGAAATATTTTAATATTTTCGCAGCAACACTTAAAGACCCAAAAATTCTGAAAACCAGATACCGTTTTACCTACCTGAACAGATAAAGTATTATGAAAATTTCCGTCATTATTCCTGTATACAATGCTGAAAAGTACGTTTCCCAAGCCGTGGAATCTGCTTTGCAGCTTGACGAAGTTTTCGAAATAATTTTGGTGGAAGACAAGTCGCCGGATAATGCTTTGGAAGTCTGCAAAGAATTAGCGGAAAAACATGAACGCGTTAAGCTTTTCCAGCATCCCGACCAAGGAAATCATGGCGCCGGAGCCAGCCGAAATTTAGGTCTGGCAAAAGCAACAGGTGATTTTATTGCGTTTCTGGATGCAGACGATTATTATCTCCCAAACCGTTTTGATGCAGAAAAAGAACTTTTTAAAAACCAAAATGTTAATGGTGTTTATGGAGCTTTGGGCGTGCATTATTACACTAAAAAAGCCAAAGAACAGCATTACAAGATCTATGGTGACCGGCTTACTACGGTTTACAAAAAAAATCCGCCAAAAGAGGTTTTCCGCGGACAACTTGGAATGAACGGAAGTTTTGGGCTTTTCAGTATTGACACGTTAACACTAAGAAAATCTTCGCTTGATCAGGTAAGCCCCATGATGAAAACTCATCTGAGGTTGCATCAGGACACGGAATTTCTTTTCAGGATTTCCTATTATTTAGATTTGTATCCAGGCATTCTGGATCAGGCAGTAGCGGTGCGGGGTGTTCACGAAAACAACAGAATTACACAGGTTGATTCGAAGAAAATAAATCCGGCTTCCACACGGGTTTTACTCTGGCGCGAAGTGAACAGCTGGGCTCTAAATGAATCCACAATGCCCACGGACATCAAGCTACATATCAATCGGATGCACAGAAGTTGGGAAATTGCAAACGCTTCACCGTTAAAAAAGTGGATGATGATTATGAAGTATCTGATTACGGATTACAGAAGTATCCGTTCAGGCCTGTATAATATTAATTTCAGGGATAACCTTTTCTCAATTTAATTTTTCACGAAAAGGCCGACAAATTTGCCTTCAAATTCCACAACAGTAGGCGAAATAGTATTGCTTGTACAGAAATCCTGAAACGCAGCGTTATCGCCGATATCATCGCTGATGAATACGCCGCCTCTTCTCAAATGTTGATACAGTTCACCATAAGCCCAGGTTCTTCCCTCATAACTTTTGTCGGAATCATAGTGAATGACATCTGGCTGATCCATTTCACCGAAAATCTTAGGCAATGATTCTTTGTCAGCATGACGGAAAAGCTTCCAGTGTTCTTTTAATTGATCCGGAACGACAATACCTACATAACGGTCACCATCCTGACTCAGGTATGGCATATCCGAACTATACAGTGTTCCGTTTCTTTTCTGTAAAGAAAGTAATGCTGCTAATGAAGACCACCCGTAAGCTACTCCCGTTTCTACAACACTTTCGGCATTGGTAAATTCGCAGGCGTAATAAATAAGTTCCAGCGCACCGGCTCCTCCCATCTTGATTGGGCACTCTTTTTCTCTCTTCGAAGCATCATACAACTCTTCTGAGAACAGGTTTTGAAAGGTTTCGAATTTAATTCCGAAAAGCTGCTCCACTGCCATTTTCTGATTTACTGCAAGTGACTGGGCCCATTCTGTAGTGCGCGCTTTTCCGCGAAAAGCACTTTTTCTGTTGAATATATTTTTTATGATTTTCCTGCCCAGTTCAGGATACAGATCCGGGCGTTTTATATAGCCCACAAGGGTTTTGGCAACTCGTTTTAATTCGCTCACTTATGTTTATTATTCAACAAAAATAAGTAAAAATCCCAAACATGCAGAAAACGGTTATATTTGTAAATGAAAGGATTGATGAGGATGCTAATTTAATACCTATGAGATCATGAAATTTTCTGTCCTTGTCGCCAATTATAACAACGGGAAATTTTTCCGGGATTGCTATCAGTCTATCGTTTCTCAATCGTACGACAATTGGGAAGCTATTATTCTTGATGATAAATCCACAGACAATTCTCTGCAGATCATCCGGGAATTGATTGGGGATGATTCCCGTTTCCGGATTTACGAAAATGCTGAAAATGCTGGCGTTGGTGTCATAAAATCAAAACTTATTGAACTGGCTACAGGTGACATTTGCGGCTTTGTAGATCCGGATGACGCGATTCTGCCTACCGCCATCGAAAAATCAGTCGAGATTTTCAGTAAAGACAAAAAAACGGTTCTTACTTATTCGCGTTTTATGAAGTGCGATAAAAATCTTCAACCTGTAGCACCGTTTCAATCCGCAAAACAGGTAGCAAATAATAATCCTTATTTTTTTAACTGTCCCATTGTCATCAATCATTTTGTATGTTTCAGAAGGGATATTTATCTTCAGACCGAGAAAATAAATCAGGAATTACGAATTTCCGAAGATCAGGATCTTTATCTTAAAATGTATGAAAAAGGTAATGTGAAATTCATCAGCGATACGAATTATCTTTACCGCACCCATGCCGGCGGAATCTCCCAAAACGATAACAAAAAAAAGTCTTACGAGCTGTGGGGAATGGTGATTTGGAATGCGATGCAGCGGCGCGGTCTGAAAACGATACATGGCAAAAAAATTCCTGGGACATATACCAACGCGCAGGAGATTTTTGATTTGCTCAAATATCAGAACTCCTTTTTTTACAGAATCAGGAAGAGAATTTTGGTTGCTTTTTTCAATTAGCCTGCGGATAAAACTCCTATCTTTGGGAATCATTTGGTTTTTCTACCTTAAATTTATTTAGTACTTCTTCATGAAATTTTCGATCCTTATTGCCAACTACAACAACGGCAGATTTTTTTCAGACTGTTATTATTCCATCATTTCGCAAACCTATTTTGATTGGGAAGCTATTATTGTGGATGACTGCTCTACGGATAATTCGTTACAACTCATCGAAAGTCTAACCAAGGGTGACTCAAGATTTAAAATTTTTACCAATGCAAGCAATCAGGGATGTGGTTACACCAAGCGGAAAGCCCTGAAATTAGCAACAGGTGAAATCTGTGGCTTTCTGGATCCTGACGATGCGCTTCAAGAACAGGCATTAGAGTTTTCAGTGAAGGAATACCGGGAAAACAATATTGTCGCAACCTATTCGAAAATTACATTCTGCGATCCCAAACTTAATCCCGTAAGCGATTTCAAGAAGATACAGAAAATTCTTAACGACCGTTTTTTCTTTAATCTGCCTATACAGATTCACCACTTTTTTACCTTTAAAAAAGCGGTTTACGATGAAACTGTGGGATTGGATCCCACCTTAAAATCTGCTGTTGACCAGGATTTATATTTGAAAGTTCTGGAAAAAGGTGACGTTACTTTCATTCCTCGAAACCTGTATTTTTACCGGCGACACGCAAAAGGAATTTCGCAGCACGCTTCAAAAGTAAAAGCCAAAAAGAATTTCGCAAAAGTTATTTTTGAAGCTTTCAAAAGAAGAGGAATCACCGAAATCAACGGGAAAAACGTTCCTGAAACTTATGCACATCCTCAGGAAATCTTCGATCTGTTGAATTACCAGAATAAAATTCCATTCCGATTGGTTAAAAAGCTCAAAATCATTCTTCAAAATTTTGCTTAAAGTACATGAATAGCAGCTCAAAGGTTTTTATGCCGGCGCTTACAGGCTTCAGGGCAATTGCGGCCGGGATGATTTTTGTCCTTCATTTCTTTCCGTTCAGCAATCCTGCTTTTCCGGATTTTATTAAAAATTTCATCAGAGAATGGCATATCGGAGTAGATATGTTTTTCGTGCTGAGCGGATTTTTGATAACATATAGATACTTCGACCAACATCAGCTAAATTTCCGGAAATATATCGTTAACCGTTTTTCGCGGATATATCCCATGTATTTCATCATTACAGCAGGTGTATTTGTAGATTTTTATATTCGAAATCAACTCTGGAATACTGAAAAAACCGTAGAAGCCATTTTAAGTTTTACAATGACCAAAGCGCTTTTCACGGAGTATTTCTTTACGGCGGGCATTTCTCAGGGGTGGACATTAACTCTGGAAGAACTTTTTTATATTACTGCACCTTTTTATTTCATCCTCATTAAACGCAACAGATTATGGCTATATCTGCTCCCGTTAATAATTTTTATCTTCGGTTTGTTACTGAAAAATACCGCGAATGTCGCTGCGAATTCATGGGGATTTATGCAGACTAATATTGCCGTCTATATTTTTGAGTTTTTTGCCGGTATCGCTTTGGCTCTGCTACTTAAAAAGCATAAAAAACTTATGCTCCCGAATGGTTTTGCGACTTATTTCGGAATCGGATTTATCTTACTTTATTTAATAATGAATCCATGGGCTCACGGGAGTCATGATCTCCTCCGGGCAACACAGGTCCTTGTTTTATCAGTATTGGGAATTGCACCGTTATTGTGGGGACTTATACACGAACGCACTTTGGTAAGCCGGTTTTTGTCTACCGACACCATGACTTTATTGGGCAAAAGTTCGTATGTTTTCTACCTCATCCACAAAGGCTTCATTCCAATCCTGATTTATGACTATATTGCAGAGAACGTCGCGGTTATTTTTGTCATCATTACGGCCTTATCGGTTTTAATGTTCAAATACATCGAGGAACCGCTCAATCATTTTATCCGAAAGAGATATGCGAAATAAAAAGTCCTCTCCAAACAAAATTAAAATCCTCTTCCGTCACAGGTCCATGGAAATGGGCGGCGTTGAGAAAGTGATGCTGAGTGTTCTAAACAATCTGGATCCGGAAAAATTTGAGATGACTGTTCTCCTGAATCTCAACCAGGGCGAACTTCGTAACGAATTTCCCGCGCATATACGGAAAGTATTTCTGACTAAAGGAAAAGAAGACTTTTCTACAAACACTCTGCTGGCGAAACTTCAGTTTTTTCAAAGGAAAATAAAACTTGAGAGGTTCAATAAACATCCGGAAATTATCGATAAAGGAATTCTGAAAGATGAATATGATGTTGAAATCGCAATGACGTACAATGATTTCGGGTCTGTACTGAATTCTTCCAATAAAAATTCAAAGAAAATAGGCTGGTTTCATTCTGAAATCGATTTGCCGAAACTTCAGCCATTGGTCCCGAAAATTCTGGAGCAGATTTCCCAGTTCAATCATATGATTTACTGTTCAGAGAAAATCAGGACGATCATGCACGAGATATATCCAAAACTGCAATACCCGCCGGAAAGCGTGATTATCAATGCAATTCCGATTGAGGAAATCCGTAAAAAGAGTCAAGAAAAAATCACTGATTTGCCTCCTAAACCTGTTTTTATTTCGGTCGGCAGGCTTCATACCAGGAAAGGCTACCATAAACTGATGGACGCTCATCATCTACTTCTGAAAGAGGGTTTTCAACATTCTGTAATGGTAATTGGCGACGGCGAGGAACTCCCGAATCTTTTAACACAGCAGAAAAAACTTGGAGTTGAAAAAACTTTTGTTCTCGCAGGCAACAGAATGAATCCTTATCCTTACAGTAAAAATGCAGATTTCTTCATCATGCCTTCCGAGTCCGAAGCCTGGCCTCTCGTGATTGCAGAAGGACTTATTTTGCAGAAACCTATTATAGCAACAAGGGTTGGCGATGTTGATCTGATGATCGAAGACGGCAAAACCGGTCATTTGATCCGTTATGAAACATCAGAAATTTATGAGGCGATGAAGAAATTTTTAACCGACAAAACCTTTGTTCAGAACTTGAAAGACAACCTCAGCAACATCGATGAACAGTTCGATAACCGAAAGATTTTTAATGAAGTTGAAGAAATCATCCTTAATTTAGTAAAAAAATAAACATGATTTTTCTGTATAGAATCATTCTCAAAATTCATACATCCTACCAATATTTTATTCAGCAGATTTACCTTAAAATCTGTCTGGCAAAAGGACTTAAAGTAGGAAAAAAAGTGAGATTTGTGGAAGTGCCACAGTTCGGAACGGAACCGTTCCTTATTGAGATTGGGGATGAAACAACTTTTTCAAACAACGTAAGATTTGTAAACCACGATGGCGGGCAGAATGCGCTTCATTTCTATGAAAAATATAAAGATGTAAGAACTTTCGGGAGGATAAAAATCGGGAAACAATGCCTCATCGGCGCAGATTGTACCCTGATGCCGGGGGTAGAAATGAAGGACAACTGCGTTTTGGGTGCGGGATCCGTCTTAACCACTTCAATGCCTGAAGGTACCGTTTTCGCAGGAGTTCCCGCGAAATACATCTGTACTGTTGAAGAATATGGCGATAAACTTCTTGCAAATAATGTTCTGTATCCGCGCGAACTTGAGTCGGAGAGACACAAACTTGAAGCATACATAAAAAAACATCTTCCACACACGTACAAACCTGTGAAATAACAGCGCAAAGGAATGTCAAAGGAAAGGGTAAAGAATGAAAAACCTTACTGAAAAAAAGAAAATCCTCATCCGGATCGGATCCCTGCGTCATGGCGGCGCAGAGAAAGTCCTGGTGACGTTCCTGAAAAACCTGCCGCAAGACAGGTACGAAATCGATCTCCTGCTGAACCTGTATTCCGGGAAATATCTGGCAGAAGTACCCAATTGGATCAATATTCTCTACCTCAACAAAGGCGAAATGATCACCACCAACCGAATTCAGGACATTCCTGTCAAAGCGTTCCGGGTCATATATCAGTCATTGATGAAGAGATTTCCTCGCATCCTTTATTCAAAAATCCTGAAAGGAAAACAGTACGACATCGAATTTGCTGCGATTCATGGGATGCGCGACGAGATTTTATCTTCCCCTTTAAAATCATCCAAAAAAATCATCTGGATTCATAATGACCTAAAAAAGACTGAATTTAAAAACTATAATGATGAAGAACTCCGGAAGTTTTTTGGTTTTGATAAAATCATGGTCATTTCAGATAAAATTCATCATGATTTTGAAAACATAGCAGTTAATCAGTCAGAAAAAAAAAAGATTGTAAGAATCTACAACCCATTAGACACTGATGAAATTATAAGTAAATCAAAAGCTCAGGTAACCAATTATGAATTCGGTAGCCTGAAAACTTTTGTTTCGGTAGGAACCGTCTTCCCTCAAAAAGGTTTCGACAGGCTTTTAAAAGTGCATCAAAAACTTTTGAACGAAGGCCTTCAGCATCACTTGCTGATTATCGGCGACGGGTACGATTTTGAAAATATAAAAAAACTTAAGACCGATCTTGGGCTTGACCGAACCGCCACGATGCTGGGATTTACAGATAATCCTTATCCGTATTTCAAAAAAGCAGATTTTTATATTTTAGGTTCCAGATATGAAGGATTCCCGACTGTTTTGTTTGAAGCCATTGTGCTTAAGAAACCCATTATTGCGACTGATGTTTCTGGTGTGAAAGAAATGCTTGCCGACGGAAAACTGGGCTTAATGGTAGAGAATTCTGAAGAAGGAATTTATGCGGGAATGAAAAAAGCGCTCATCCATCCCGAAAGTCTTTACGGTTATACTCAAGCATTGGAAACTTACACAATGCCCTTCAACCTTGAAAATTCAGTACAGAAAATCACTCATATAATTGATGAACTATAAAGCAATTTTCACTTAACTTTGCGATATGCCCAATTATACAACCATACAGAAAGATTTTTACCGGGAGAGCGGAAAAATGCTGTCTTCTCCCGAAATTTGGGCCAAATGCATTAACCCCAATCTTCATTTCATCTATATTTTAAGGAAATGCCAACAGTACAGAAAAAAATCTATATTAGGAGCGTTCTGGAGATTGGTTTTGCGTCATCATCAGATTAAATATGGGTTCCAGATCTATCCTGAAACGCAGATTGGAGAAGGTTTTTATCTGGGACATTGGGGCGCATTGGTCATTAATCCAAAGACCAAAATCGGCAGAAACTGCAACATTGCGCAGGGCGTAACGATCGCTCAGACGAACCGTGGAAAAACTGAGGGTGTTCCGGAAATTGGTGATGAAGTTTGGATCGGACCGAACGCTGTAATCGTGGGAAATATCACAATCGGTAATAATGTACTGATTGCTCCCAACGCTTATGTAAACTGCGATGTTCCTGAAAATTCAGTCGTAATCGGAAATCCCGCCGAAATCACCCCAAACGGAAATGCCACTCATGGCTATATTAATCACAAAATTTAATATTAAATTTTTGTTAAATACTGGTTTTTTTAAATCTGAACATCTATTTTTGCATTATTGATTTAGTCTATTGAATTAGAAAACAACTTATGCGAAATAATATAATTAAACCCTGAAACAGTTATTTATGAAAAAATCGTACGAAGTTATTTTCGAGAACAATAAAAAATGGGTTGAATCAAAACTCACAGAGGACAAAGACTTTTTCAAAACCCTCTCTGCATCACAAACTCCTGATTATCTTTATATTGGATGTTCAGACAGCCGTGTTTCGGCAGAGGAAATGATGGGTCTGAAACCCGGTGAAGTATTTGTAACCCGAAACGTTGCAAACGTCGTTAACACGCTGGACATGAGTGCTACAGCTGTGATTCAGTACGCCGTTGAGCACCTGAAAGTAAAACACATCATCGTTTGCGGACACTACGGATGTGGCGGTGTAAAAGCTGCAATGACTCCTCAGGATCTTGGCCTGATGAATCCATGGCTCAGGAATATACGCGATGTTTACAGACTGCATCAGGCTGAATTGGATGCAATTGAAGACGGTCAGAAACGTTACGACCGCCTTGTAGAACTCAATGTTCAGGAACAGTGTATCAACGTTATTAAAATGGCTGTGGTTCAGGAACAGTATCTGGTCGATGAATATCCAATTGTTCACGGCTGGGTTTTCGATCTGAAAACAGGTAAGATCATTGATCTGGAAATTGATTTTGAAAGTATTCTGAAAGATATTCAGAAGATTTACAATCTAACCAACTCAGAATGGGTAATGAGCAGGAAAAAAAATAAAAACCTCATCTGATTAATATGAAACTTTGGAGCATCATAACGTTGACGGTCTTTTTGAATTTCATGGCATTACCAACTATTGCCCCGTTTTTCAATTGGGATTTGCCGGCGACTAATATGATTATTTCCGAAGAAGAAACCCAACACTCACCGCTGGTAATCAACGAAAAAACTGTCCCTGAAACACTTAGTGTTCATGACTTTCTGAAGTTTTTCGAAAGAGATTTCTCAGCAAATTCATTTATCTGTGCAGATGATTCTGTACACCTTTCCCCTTTTCTTACCATATTTTCCCCGCCTCCCGAAGTTTAATTTTTATTGTTTTTAATGAACATTCCACACTTTTTTAAGTGCTGGCAAACCGTTCTGTATCAAAAATTACATTTCAACCGCTGTAGTCACAAACTGTGTCCGGATATTTCCTGTACGAAATTCCAAACGGCCAGCTGTGGCTAAAGGCAGCACAATTTTTCAAAAAAAATGAAAAAAACACTTTCTATATATGGAGGGATTAAAGAAAATTTCCCTTCAGGACTCGTCGTATTTTTAGTAGCACTCCCACTGTGTCTTGGGATTGCATTAGCCTCCGGCGCACCACCACTTTCCGGGATTATTGCAGGAATTATCGGCGGTTTGGTGGTCGGTTACCTCAGCAATTCGAATATCTCGGTCAGCGGACCCGCAGCGGGATTAACCGCTATTGTACTTACTGCTATTACCGATTTAGGCGCATTCGAACTTTTCCTTTGCGCCGGAATTATTGCCGGGATTCTTCAGCTGATTTTAGGATTCATCAGAGCTGGAAGTATTTCAAATTATTTCCCCACCAACGTTATTGAAGGAATGCTGGCCGGGATTGGCATCATCATCATCTTAACGCAGATCCCTCATGCATTGGGTTTTGATAAGGATTTTGAAGGAAACCAGACGCTTTTCGCCAATGGTTTTAACCCCAATTATTTTACCGAATTAGCTGCGGGAATTCATCCTGGTGCAGTAATCGTTACCTTAGTCTCCATCACGATTCTTTTGGCCTGGGATAAATTTCCAGCGCTGAAAAAACTCAAAATGATTCCCGGAGCTTTGGTAGCAGTAGGTGCAGGGATTCTGCTGAATTATATCTTCATTCTTTCCGGTAGTTCACTTGCGATTGGTTCAGACCATTTGGTTTCCCTTCCTGTTCCGCAAAGTGCGGCAGATTTTAAAAACATGCTTGTTTTCCCTGATCTGCAGGGATTCCTTAATCCAAAAGTTTGGATTGTGGGCGCAACCATCGCTATTGTAGCGTCCATTGAAACGCTGCTTTGTATTGAAGCTTCTGACCGTCTGGATACGCGGAGAAGAATTACAGATACCAATCTCGAACTCCGCGCGCAGGGAATCGGAAATCTGCTTTCTTCGGCGATTGGTGGTTTGCCCATGACATCAGTGGTGGTAAGAAGTTCTGCCAATGCGAATGCGGGAGCAACTTCTAAACTATCTACCGTTATTCATGGTGGGCTATTGCTGATTTGCGTTCTTACGATTCCCTTTATTCTGAATATGATTCCACTCGCTACTTTGGCCGCGGTTTTACTTCTGGTAGGTTACAAACTGGCGAAACCGGCAACGGTGATGCATTTCTGGCATAAAGGAAAATACCAGTTTATCCCTTTCATCGCGACAGTAGTCGCAGTAGTTTCGCTTGATTTACTGAAGGGTGTGGGAATTGGATTATTGATTTCGGTTTTCTATATCCTTCAGGGAAACATGAAACGGGCATACTATCTGAGTCGCGAAGAGCTTGACGATGCTGATGAAATCAACATAAAACTTGCGGAAGAGGTTTCTTTTCTAAACAAAGCGGCCATTAAAAAAACGCTGAAAAATATCAAACCAAACTCACAGGTTTGTATTGATGCGAGATCAACATCCTACATCGCGACCGACATTCTTGAAATGATTCAGGAATTTGCCAATATCCGTGCAAAAGAAGAGGATATTGAAGTGAGGCTAGTTGGTTTCAAAACCTCTTATCAGGAATACGCTGACGACGAAGATTCACACATCATCATTGCCCACAGAAGAGCCATGTAACTTAAAAAAATCAACATCAACTTTAAAATAAATAAATGAAAGCACATACCTTAGAAACACAATCTACAACAACACCAGAAAAAGCACTTAATTTTCTTAAAGAAGGAAACCAACGCTTTGTGCAGAACCTAAAAATGAACCGCAATCTGCTCGAGCAGGTAAACGATACGCGCGCCGGGCAGTGGCCATTTGCAGTAATACTTAGCTGTATCGACAGCCGTACTTCTGCAGAACTGATTTTTGATCAGGGCTTAGGCGATATTTTCAGCGTAAGAATCGCCGGAAACTTTGTGAATAAAGATATTCTTGGTTCTATGGAGTTTGGCTGTAATGTTGCCGGTTCCAAATTGGTAGTGGTCCTCGGGCACACTAAATGCGGCGCTCTGAAAGGCGGTTTGGACGCACAAAGCATTGAAGGAATGGGCATGGAAAACCTTAACCATCTTGTTGGTCATTTTCAGGGCTGTATTGACGGTTTGATTAAAGAAGGCGAAGAACGTTCGTCGTCAAACAGCGATCTTCTGGAAAGACTTAACGTTTGCAATATCCGGAAAACGATGGAGGATATCCGTCAGCAGAGTACTACGCTGAATCAACTGGAGAAAGACGGAAAAATTAAAATTGTGGGTGCCAACTATTGCGTCGAAAGCGGAATTGTAACATGGCTAGACGAAAATATGGAAGCGGAATTGGAAGCGCAGACCTTCGAAATGGCTATTTCCCGTTAAAAGCGGTCATCGTATTCTGTATTCCCGCGAAAACGAATGACAGACATGCTTTGGAAAACTTCTCGATTCTTTCGGGAAGTTTTTCTTTTTCCTCACTTTCCCATTTTCCAAGAACATAATCTACCTGCTTCCCTTCGGAGAAATCTGCAGAAATCCCAAAACGTAATCGTGGATAATTCTGAGTCTGAAGCTGTTCCTGAATGCTTTTCAAACCGTTGTGTCCGGCGTCGGAACCTTTCATTTTCATTCTTAAAGTTCCGAAAGGCAAAGCAAGATCATCCGTGACAATCATTAAATTCTCCAAAGGAATATTCTCTTTCTGAAGCCAGAATTTCACCGCATTTCCTGAAAGATTCATGTAAGTATCAGGCTTAAGAATAAAGACTTTTCTGCCTTTATATTTTCCTTCAGCAACTAAACCGAAGTTTGAAGATTTAAACGGAGCTTCAATAGTTTCGGCGATTTTTTCAGCAACTTTAAACCCGACGTTATGCCGGGTTTCAGTATATTCATCTCCTTTGTTGCCGAGACCGACGATAAGGTATTTCATTGATTTTTATTGATATTCGAAGGTAAATGTACCCGCTGTGGAGACGGCTTTGGTCGGGTAACCAGCATTGTCGTACGTATATGCATACGTTCCGCCATCGTTGCCCGCTGAAGACGTAACCGATACGGTTTTGTAATTATTCATAGATAATCCTGTGAACGCGTTGGTTCCTGTCATAAAATGAGCGCCTGCAATGGTAAATTCCACAGGAAGCGTCGCCCAAGGGTTTTTATTGCTGTCGTAATTACTTAATTTAATGTCAAAAACAATCGGCGGAATCACAATTGGCGGTGGGGCAATCGTGGTCATCGTCATTTTCCATTGAGACAGGTTGTTTCCGGTAAACAACAGGTCGCTCACCATTTTGGTTGCAGGCTTGTATGTTCCCGGATTATCCAGATCTTCCATAAGCATTACGGTGTCCACTTTTTTTAGTTTACCGGTTGAATCATAAAGAAAATTTGTCTCATTTCTCATGAGTTCCTGTCCGCCGCCCGTCATATTTCCGGAGGCCATTGCAACCTTACCGCCATTGTACGTTAAATTGAGTGTCGTAGTAAGTTCAGTACTGCCGTCGTCTTGAAGAATAGTTAGCTTAGAAAGTAAATTATTCTCGTAGGATAAGGTGTAATCTGTCTTTTCACCGTCACCTTCAAAATGTGCAGTGGTAAGTTTACCGGCCGTATAATTATACGTAAATACTGATGAAATCCCCTCGCTGTCTACAATGATCACTTTCTTTAAAACTTTGTCTGTACTTGACCCGCCGCCAGTTCCGGGCGGGGTTCCGGTTCCATCAATACCGTTAAGTAAATCACCGTTTTCTGCGCGGCTTGATTCACAAGAGTACAAAACCATGATGGCAAACAGGAAAGAGAAAACATGCAGGACTTTATTCATCAGAATTTAATTTTAACAAAAGTAAACTTTTTTTTGAGATCTTAACTTATTCATTATTTCGAGAGAATCCTCTCTAAAACCGCATTCACCTCATCCACATGCTGCACATTTTCTTTGCGCATCATCAGCTGATTACCGTCCGCGGAATGCTTCTCCTTCAAAGTAGCATCCTTCGGATTCTGACTTAAATAGGAAATGATATGCCTGAACTTTTCGCTCTGGTAAAATTTGTCCTGAGGATTTGGCGGGAAATATCCGAGAAAAACTCCGTTTTTCACTACGATTTTATCAAAACCGATTTCTGCGGCAATCCACTTTAATTCTACCGATTTCAGAAGATTTCTGGCTTCAGAAGGTAATTTACCGAAACGGTCTGTCAGTTCGTTTTCAAATTTCTGAAGTTCTTCTTTATTCTGAATTTCCGCCAGTTTCTGATAAAGCGAAAGTCTTTCTTCAATACTCTGAACATAAGAATCGGGAAGCATCAATTCAAGATCCGTATCGATATTTACTTCTTTGGTTGATTTAAAGAGTTTTTTACGGTCTTCTTCATTTTCGAAAAGTTCACCAAATTCTTCATCATTCTGTAATTCTTCGAGTGCTTCCTGCATGATTTTCTGGTACGTATCAAAACCCATCTCATTAATAAAACCGCTCTGCTCGCCGCCCAGCAAATCTCCCGCAGCCCGTATTTCCAAGTCTTTCATCGCAATCTGAAAACCGCTTCCCAGATCCGAAAACTGCTCAATGGCTTCCAATCTTTTTCTTGCATCAGAAGTCATCATATCGAAAGGCGGCGTGATGAGATAACAGAAAGCTTTCCGGTTGCTACGCCCGACTCTTCCGCGCATCTGGTGCAGATCTGCCATCCCGAAACGCTGTGCATCATTGATGAAAATCGTGTTTGCATTCGGAACATCCACTCCACTTTCAACGATTGTTGTGGAAACCAGAACATCGTATTTCCCTTCCATAAAATCAAGGACATTCCGTTCCAGCTGCTTTCCTTCCATCTGTCCGTGGCCGGTAATTACTTTTGCGTCCGGAACTAACCTTTGAATAAGGCCTGCGATATCTTTAAGATTTTCGATTCTGTTGTTAATGAAATACACCTGTCCATCACGCTGAATTTCGTAAGAAACCGCATCGCGGATAATTTCTTCACTGAAGCCGATTATGCTTGTATCAACCGGCTGGCGGTTTGGCGGCGGTGTTTTAATGACGGACAAATCCCTCGCGGCCATTAAGGAAAACTGCAGCGTTCTTGGAATTGGGGTTGCGGTTAAAGTCAGTGTATCAATGTTATTCTTCAAAGTTTTGAGTTTGTCTTTTACTGAAACTCCGAATTTATGTTCTTCATCAATAATTAAAAGCCCCAAATCTTTAAATTTCACCGAACTTCCCACCAACTGATGCGTCCCGATTACGATATCTACTTTTCCGTCTTCCAGTCCTTTCAGTGTTTCCGCTTTCTGTTTCGCGGTTCTGAAGCGGTTCATGTAGGAAATATTCACCGGGAAATCTTTGAGTCTTTCTTTAAAACTCCGGAAATGCTGAAATGCTAAAATAGTGGTCGGAACCAAAATCGCAACCTGTTTCCCGTCAGTTGCCGCTTTGAAAGCAGCTCTTACTGCAATTTCTGTTTTCCCGAAACCTACGTCGCCACAGATCAGACGATCCATCACGGTATCATTTTCCATGTCTTTTTTTACGTCGACGGTCGCCTTCTCCTGATCAGGTGTGTCTTCGTAAATAAAACTGGCTTCGAGTTCGTTCTGGAGATAAGTGTCCGGGGTGAAAGCAAAACCTTTGGCGGTTTTCCGCTGCGCATACAACCTTATTAAGTCGAAAGCGATCTGCTTTACTTTGGCTTTTGTTTTCTGTTTTAAGGATTTCCAGGCGGGAGAACCGAGTTTACTCAACACGATTTCGCGACCGTCGGGGCCATTATATTTTGAGATCTTATGAAGCGAATGAATGCTTACATACAGTAAATCTCCGTTTTTGTAAACGAGTTTAAAACATTCCTGAACTTTCCCATTATTGTTCACTTTCACCAATCCCATGAATTTCCCAATTCCGTGATCGATGTGCGTGATGTAATCGCCCACTTTCATCTGCATCAAATCCTTCAGTGTGAGCTGTTCGGATTTGGCGAAAGTATTCTTCGATTTGAATCTTTGATAACGGTCGAAAATCTGGTGATCGGTATACACCGATATTTTATGGTCAAGATCCAGAAACCCTTCATGCAGTTCAGATTTAAAGGATTTGAAAGGTAATTCCTGCTCACCTAAACCGAAACTTCCCAATTCTTCAAAGATGGATTCAAGTCTTTCCTTTTGTTTTTCTGTGGAAAAAGAAATCCAGATATCATAATCGGAATCGCGTTTTTCAACCAAATCCTCAATGAGAAGTTCAAAGTTTTTATGAAAAGTCGGCTGCGGGGTTTGGTTAATCTGAACGGTGAAATTATCCGGAATCCGTAATTCTTCTAAGGTGAAATCAATGCTTCTGAATTTCTGATAGTCCTTCAGCAAATCCTCATCTGTTAAAAAGAGTTCGGCCGGCGCTCTGTGACTGATTTCTTTGCTCAGCGTTTCAAATCTTTCTTCGGCTTTCGCGTAGAAATCTCGGTTTTTCTTTACGCCTAAAAAAGCGTTTTTAGAAACAACGAAACTGTCTTTCGGTAAAAGTTCAAACAGAGAAACTTTATTTCCGGAAACCGCGAAATTCATATTCGAAACCAACTGAAATTCATTTACTTTTCCGTTGGTTAGCTGGGTTTCAATGTTGAAGGTTTTGATGCTTTCGATCTCGTTTCCGAAAAACGTAATTCGGTAAGGTTCTTCATTCGAGTATGAAAAAACATCTACAATGCCTCCGCGCACAGAAAACTCACCGGGCTCCGAAACAAAATCTGTTAAGTTGAAATTGAACTGCTGCAGCAATTCTTCTGTAAAATCAAAGTCTAAACTTTCGCCTACTTTAATCTGATGAGAAATCGCTTTGAAGTCTTCTTTCTTCAGGACTTTCTCCGACAATGCTGAAAATCCGGCAACGATTACTTTTGGTCTTTTTGCGGAGTTCAACTTGTTCAGCACTTCAGTTCTAAGGACGAGATTTGCATTCTGGGTTTTCTCGATCTGGTAAGGCTCCAAATGAGTTGCCGGGAAATAAAGAATGTTCTCCTTACCCAATAAGTCCTCCATTTCGGAAGTCACATAAAGTGATTCTTCCTTATCCTCAATAAGATACAGTATGGTTTTCTTTTGCGTAAGAAATAATTCTGCCGCAAAAACTGAGGGCGACGAACCGGCAAATCCTTTCACAGAGATGTGCTGATGTGTTTCTATATTCTTAAAGATTTCTCTGCCGAATTCGTTTCGCAACATATCGGGAAGAAAAGTTTCGTGTATGGCTTTTAACTGCATTCTTTAATTAAAATTTAAACCGTTTCGTAAAAAAACAAACGGCAAAAACGATTTCGGGAAATTCCGAAACCGTTCTGAATGCACAAATTTAAGGTATATTTCTGAGAATGTAAATTTTACCTCGAATTACAGAAAAGCTATTTTTTAATCTCTTAAAAAATAAAATCCATATCATTTTGAAAAATATTGCTAATTAAAGTTAAAACAAATCAATTATGAGTTGATGGCATAATGTTTGAAAAAACCCACAACATTAACATTTAAAAAAAGTATTATGAAAATTACAAACTTAAAATCAAAGAAAAATTCAACATTCAAAAATGCAGTTAGATTTCTGGGTATTTTGATGCTGGTATTCTCAGTCACCTTACTTACATCCTGTAGCCGCGATGACGATCCAGCCGACAACGATTTCTTTGCAGGAACCTACAACGGAAGTATTTCTTATAACGACGGCACAACTTCCATTTCGAAAGATAACGGTAGCGTTTTTGTAACCAAAATTGCTAGCGGTACAAAGTATAATTTCAGATTTTCTGATGGAATTCCAGATCTTAATGGCGTTGAGTTTGAAAAAACGGGTGATAACACCTTGGTAATGGTTGGTTCTACTGCTACTTCATATATCCGAATCGATAACAAAGACCTTAAAATTCTTTATTCCAAAGACGGAAAAACCTGGACAGCAAATGCTGTAAGGTAACCCAATCTTCATACTAACCGAAACTGCTTCAATTTTATTGAGGCAGTTTTTGTATTTTTAAAAAAAATATTTCCTGATGAAAATAAAACTCAATGTAGTTTCGGTTTTATTGTTTAGCGCACTTTTTTTTCAAGGCTGCAATACTGACTCAAGTGAAAATCCCCGCGCCTACGCAGAAGGAAAAATTGTGTCGGCGTCCGTAAATTACAATACATTTTTTTTAAGAATCCTCAGCGATAATGTAATGGTTGCCGAAACAATGCTGGAGTCCGGTGGCGGATTCAAAGTTTCCGGACCTATTGGGAATTCAGGATTTTCACTGATTTCTACAGATAAAATTAAATCCTTCGATACAGAAAAATCCGGTCTTACTTTATCAGATGACGGTTTCAAAATCGATGTTCCGGCCGGAATTACCTATATAAAGTTTAACGAAATCATGCTTGAGAAATGAGAACATTGATTTTATTGCTGATATTCACGTCTGCCATTCTGTTTTCTCAAAAGAAAAAAGGTTTGGATGTAGTTTCGAATATCGATGTAAAGGTTTTGGCAATGAAACCATTGGGAAACAATTCTCTCGCAAAGAATCTGCAGCCTTTTTACGGTTTCGGTTTCGGAGGGAATTTAATGACTCCGATTAATTTTGGGATTGGTCTGGATTACAGTGAGCTGTTCTCGAACGTGAAATATGGTGAGCAGAATTTGTACGGCAATATCGGTTCGCCAAGAATGACTGTTGTGGATGTATTTTTAACGCACCGAGAAAACATTTCGGACGATTTTATGGTCGAGGAAATGGCAGGATTCAGTTATTACCGCCTTACCAACCTTTATCTCGACAAAAGTGAAAAACTTAAAAACAACGCAATGGGCTTCCATCTTGGTGGCAAAGCAATTTATACTTTAGACGGACCTCAGCAGGTTTTTGTAGCTTTGAAAGCCAACTTCTACTACGGCAACATTTACAATGAAAATCCGGAGATCCGTAAATACTACAGTAATTCTACATTTGTGAGTCTAAGCGTAGGTTACCGATATAATTTTTAGCTTTCGTTCTGTTCCCGAAAAAACTACCTAAAAAAACATATTATGATACACCGCTTTATTTTCTCGGCTGTTTTGCCCCTTACATTTTTAATGTCACCCAACGGCTGTCAACCGGAATATGTGAGCAATTCCCGAATTTATGCTGAAGGAAAAATAAGTTCATCAAATACGCCGAATATCCCGGTAAAACTTTTTGCTGACGACATTTTAATCTCCGAAACCCAAACGGATGCACAGGGGAATTTTAAACTCGGCGGACCCGGAACTACAAAAGAAAAATCATTGGTTTTAAACCGAAAAATTGTTGCGTTTTCGTCGAATGATCCAGAGTGCAGACTCGCATACGATTCCCTATCTATTATTCTTCCGGCAAAAAACATTGCTTTTAAGTTTCCCCAAATTCAGCTCGAACCATGAGAAATATTTTACTTTTATTTATACTGATATCCACCTTCTGCTTTTCTCAGGATTCAGAAAGATTTGCTTTTGAGCTTAAAGGAAATACGTTTACCGGATTGGGCAATAATTTTATCGCGGACGGAACCACAACCTTTACCGGATTTGGGGCAGGCTTCACCGGAACTTTTTATAAAAACTTTGGTTTAGGAATCGAATTCAACAAAGGATATTCCGAAGTTTCTGATGTTTCCGTGTTTGGCGATCTGCACAATCCGCAGCTTACCTTATTTGATATTTATGCACTTTACCGGTATGATGTGAATCAAAAACTGAGTTTTGAAGGAAATATCGGCGGTGGATTTTCACAGCTGAAAAGCTATTCCGATTACAGGATTGAGAAATTTACCGAAGGCGGCAACACTTTTTTCCTAGGCGGAAAAGCACTGTACAGCGTTACCAAAAACAACAGCCTTGTTCTTGTTGGTGGTCCGCGGCTCTATTTTATGCATACTTTTACAGAAATGGATGATCCAAAAATTGAAAAATACTACTCCAAAGCTACATTGTTAAATTTTTCTTTAGGTTTAAGACTTTGTTTCTAAAAACTTTTAAATTTGCTTCATGCTAAATTTCATAAAGAAAAAAATTGCTTTACTCTGGGCCAGGAAGCACGTAAAACAAACCGAAAGTTTTAAACAGAACGCTGTTGAAGATCAGGAAAAACTCTTGATTTCTCTGGTAAAAACTGCCGAAAAAACTTTGTTTGGTAGAGAACATCAGTTTGAAGATATCAAAAACATTCAGGATTTTCAGGATCAGGTAAAAATTGCCGACTACGAGGATTTAAAACCTTATATCGAAAAAGTAAAAAAAGGCCAGCGAAATATCCTCTGGACCGAAACTCCCGAATATTTTGCGAAAACTTCCGGAACCACTTCCGGGTCAAAATACATCCCGATTTCAAAAGAAGGAATGCCGTATCAGCTTGCTGCGGCGCAAAGTGCGATATTTCATTATATCAGTCAGAAAAATAATTCAGATTTCGTTTCCGGGAAAATGATTTTCCTTCAGGGAAGTCCTGAGCTTGAAGAAATCAACGGTATAAAAACCGGCAGACTTTCGGGAATTGTTGCCCATCATATCCCGAATTATCTGCAGAAAAACCGCTTACCAAGCGAAACAACAAACCTCATCGAAGACTGGGAAACCAAAGTTGATGAAATTGTAAAAGAAACCGAAAAGCAAAACATGACCTTAATTTCGGGAATTCCGCCGTGGCTGATTATGTATTTTGAAAAACTGATTGAAAGGAACGGAAAGAAAATTACGGAGCTTTTCCCAAATCTTCAATTGATCATTACCGGCGGCGTCAACTTTGAACCTTACCGGGAAAAGATGAATGAACTTCTCGGGAAACCGGTGGACACGATACAGACTTTTCCTGCGAGTGAAGGGTTTTTTGCGTTTCAGGACGATTATCAGAAAGAAGGCTTATTGCTTTTAACCAACCACGGAATTTTTTATGAATTCGTTCCGCTGGAGGAATACGGAAAACCGGAAGCAAAAAGACTCACTTTAAAAGACATTGAACTTCATAAAGATTACGCGCTGATTTTAACCACAAATTCAGGACTTTGGGCATATTCGATTGGAGATGTTGTACGGTTTATTTCAAAAAAACCATACAGAATCGTAGTTTCCGGAAGAACAAAACATTTCACTTCTGCTTTTGGCGAACACGTTATCGCATTTGAAGTGGAAGAAGCGATGAAAGCTACTGTGGAGAAATTCCCGGCACAGATTACTGAGTTTCACCTTGCTCCACAGGTAAATCCTGCCGAAGGGCTCCCTTATCATGAATGGTTTATCGAGTTTGAAAAAGAACCTGAAGATCTGGAAAGCTTCGGGAAAAATCTCGACGATGAAATGCGGAAGCGAAATACTTATTACGACGATTTAATTTCTGGAAATATTCTGCAGCCTTTAATAATTACCAAACTGAAGAAAAATGCATTTCAGGATTATGCAAAATCTGAAGGAAAACTTGGCGGACAAAATAAAATTCCAAGACTCGCAAATGACAGAAAAATTGGCGATTTTTTAAGCGGATTTAAATTTTAAGCCCGAAATACAATGTCGCATCTTTAATTTCTAATAAAATCGTTTTTTCTAACCGCCGGAGAATCAATAATCCGGGCATTTTTAGCAAAATAAATGCCGCTTATTTAACATAATTTTTATAATTTCACCAACTTAATCAAAAATTATAAAATGAAAAAACTTTATGTTGTAGCTGCATCACTTTTTACACTCACAGTTATTAGTGCTCAAAGTATTAGTGCAGTTTCCGCTAATCAGACTCCTGTACAAAACTCACAAAGACCTGCCGCCGTTTTATACGAGCAGGTACCTACTTCAACAAGTGGTATCGTTTCGGATATTTTATCAACTGGTAATTATGTTATTGCTGCCGACGATTTTACCTTAACAGGTGATGTTTCGGCGAAGAAATTTTCTTTTGTAGGCTTTCAGAATGCCGCTACACTTCCTACGCTTAACAGAGGAATGCTGATGTATATTTATACCGATAACGGCGGAAAACCTTCAGGCAAACCGGGTGATGCGAATCCATATATTGCCAAAATAGATCTTACTCAAACTTCTACCGCTTTTACCATTACTACTCCTGCAGCCGGTTATTATGTTTATAATGTTGACCTTGTAGAAGCCATGGGTGCGGCACCAACACTGGCTTCTGGCACAAAATATTGGGTAGTTTTTGCTCCTAAACTTAACCTTGCGGGCTATTCCGCTACAGAAAGATGGAACTGGAGCGTGGGAACTGTGAATTCGGATTTTGCCAAATTACTGGATCCTTCTGACGCATTTGGCGCAGGTGCAACGGATTGGACTAATATTTCAACATTAACGGAAGATTCAACATTTGATGGTTTGGCATTCTCCATCGAAGGTGATAACAATCTGGGAACTACAGAATCCTACAGTACGATTAAAGATGTTACCGTAACTCAGGCTGCTGACGAACTCTATATTTTCACCAAAAATGAGAAACTGAAATCAGGAGTAATTTATTCAGCTGACGGAAAAATTGTGTTGAAAGGAAACAGTGATAAAATTAATATCGCAACTCTGGCCAAAGGGATTTACATCATAAATGTAACAACTCTTAACGGTAAAACATTGAGCACTAAATTTATTAAGAAATAGATTTTAATCTCACTATAAAATAATCCGGGCCGTGTGTCCGGATTTTTTTTGAAAATTACTAGGATTTATGATCCGGCTGGCAATGGGTTAATTACTAACCACCTTCAGACCGATTACTGAAGCAATTAAAGTAAATACAAAAAACATCCGCCACAAGGTTACAGGCTCATTGAAAACAAAGATTCCCATAAACACCGCTCCTACTGCTCCAATTCCGGTCCATACGGCGTACGCAGTTCCTACAGGAATGGGTTGCGCACCAAAGGAAATAGCTTTATAAAGCAAAAACATACTCAGAAAAAGAGAGATGGCAAAGCCTGCCCACCAGAAATAACTTTCTTTTCCGGTTGTTTCCTGAGCTTTCCCGAGACACATTGCAAAGCCGGTTTCAAATAAGCCACCGATAATAAGGATAATCCAGTTCATTTTTCAAAGGTAATTTTAATTTTTGTTTCTGAAAAAAGTCGCTTCCTTTTCGATGAGATATTGCTGCTAAAAATTACATTTGCACCATGATTTCACTCACGCCTATTCAAACCCTGAAAATCCCGGAATTCCGGAATTTAATGACCGGCCGGTTTTTTCTTGTTTTGTCTTTCAGAATGTTAGCCACGGTGATGGGCTGGTGGATTTACCAATTAACAAAGGATCCCTTCGCTATTGGGTTAATTGGACTATCAGAAGTAATTCCTGCAGTTTCTACAGCGCTTTACGCCGGACACGTTATCGATAATTCCGAAAAGAAAAAACTGCTCATCATCTGTAATTACGCTTATGTAATTCTTATCAGTTTACTGTTGATTCCCGCATTTCTCGGACATCAACTTCTGCATTTCAGCAACAAGGAAATTT
This sequence comes from Flavobacteriia bacterium, assembly GCA_015999765.1. GTDB lineage: Bacteria > Bacteroidota > Bacteroidia > Flavobacteriales > Weeksellaceae > Kaistella. The sequence goes on along the minus strand of JAECQR010000001.1, from coordinate 575,418 downwards.
CATATTTTATTTATATGGTGATTTTCTTCACCGGATTCTGCCGCGCATTTTTGGGGCCCATCATCCCCTCAATGATTCCTAAAATCGTTTCAAAAGAAACTTTACCCAATGCGATTACCCTTAATCAGGGAACATTTCTCACGGCTTCCGTAGCAGGTCACGCGCTCGGAGGATTTTTGATTCACTGGATCGATATTTCGGGGACGATTCTGGTGGTTGTGGGATTAATGATTTTTGCTTCGATATTTTTTTGGACCCTCAATCGGCATCCTTCGCAGAATTCCTCAAGAGAAATTGGCGTGGTACAAAGCATGCGCGAAGGAATTTCATACATCTATAAAACCAAAGAAATTCTGGGAGCACTTTGTCTTGATATGTTTGCGGTACTTTTCGGTGGCGCAGTCGCTATGATTCCAGTATTTGCGACAGATATTCTAAAGGTGGGTTCCGAAGGTTTCGGGTTGTTGAATGCCGCTTCAGATATCGGTTCGATGTGTATTATAGCTTTCCTTGCATTTGTTCCTTTAAAGAAAAACCAGGGCAAAATACTACTGGTCGCCGTTGCAGGATTTGGGCTGTGTATTATCGGATTTGGCCTTTCGGAATTATACTGGCTTTCCTTCTTCCTTCTGGTCTGCAGCGGTATGCTTGATGGAATCTCGGTCGTCATCCGTGGCACTATTGTTCAGCTGAAAACACCTGATCATTTACGGGGAAGGGTTTTGAGTGTGAATTCAATTTTCATTATGTCGAGTAATGAAATGGGACAATTCGAAAGTGGTGTAGCAGCAAAGTTGCTGGGTGTGGTGCGTTCTGTAGTTTTTGGCGGAAGCATGACGGTATTAATCGCCTTATTGGTAGGCACAACCGTTCCCAAACTCAGGAAAATGAATTATTAAAATTCTGTTAAAAAGTTATCCAGATTTATCAACAGATTTAAACCAATGCCTAAAGGTGATGAGTGCAAAGTTTTCTGAATTTTTAGCTTTTCTTCTGCACAATCACGGTCCCGAAAAGATTAATATTCTATCTTTGTCCCATGACACAGAAGGAAACATTATCGTCCCTCATTCACGGTAATTTCGCAAAAGAACTCTCAATTTCCGATGGCAAAATGCCGCCCAATGCAGTAGATTTCGAGAAACTTGTTATCGGTACTTTTCTTATCGATAAAAAAGGTCTCGATTATTCCATCGATTTACTGACACCCGAAGTTTTTTACGATCCAAGACATCAGGAAATCTTCCGTGCGATCCTGAAACTGTTTGAAGGAAACCATCCTGTGGATTTAATGACCGTAATTCAGGAGCTTAAAAAAACTGAAAAGCTGGGTTTTGCGGGAGGTGATCATTATATCATTGATTTAACGATGGGGGTTTCGTCCAGTGCTCATATCGAATATCATGTCCGTGTCATTCTTGAGAAATTTATCTTAAGAAGTCTTATCAATGTTTCGGCGAACGTCATCGACAGTTCTTACAAAGAATCGACCGATGTTTTCGAACTGCTTGACAAAGCAGAGCAGTCATTTTTTGAAATCACAAACGGAACCATCAAAAAAGGTTTCGACACTGCAAATACCTTGGTAAAACAGGCCATTGACACCATAAAAGCTTTGAAAGACAAGGAGGGAATCTCCGGAATTCCATCAGGATTCAGAGATATCGACAAAGAAACCGGCGGCTGGCAGAATTCCGATTTAATTATTATCGCGGCGCGTCCGGCCATGGGTAAAACTGCGTTCCTGCTTTCAATGGCGAGAAATATCGCTGTTGAACACAAAATTCCTTTAGCCTTATTTTCTTTGGAGATGGCTTCGGTACAGTTGATCACCAGAATGATTGCTTCCGAAACCGGAATTTCCTCAGAAAAACTCCGTAAAGGGCAGATGAGTGATGAAGAATGGCAAAGGCTGTTCTCTAACGTATCAGAACTTGAAAATGCGCCTTTGTTTATTGACGAAACGCCTTCACTTTCGGTTTTTGATTTCAGGGCAAAATGCCGTAGACTCGTTATGCAGCACGGTGTAAGAATCATCATGGTCGATTATTTACAGTTAATGACGGCCAACTCCGGAAAAGGCGGAGCAGGAAACCGTGAGCAGGAAATCGCAATGATTTCCCGTTCCCTGAAAGCCATTGCAAAAGAACTCAATGTTCCTGTAATCGCACTTTCGCAGCTTTCAAGAAGTGTGGAAACGCGTCCCGGAAAAAGACCGATGCTTTCTGACCTTAGGGAATCCGGAGCGATTGAGCAGGACGCCGATATTGTCTCGTTCATTTTCCGTCCGGAATATTATAAAATTACGACGTGGGATAACGATGAAGACGGTGCAGAATCTTCCACAGAAAACCAGGCAGAGCTCATCATCGCAAAACACCGTAACGGTGCAACTGCAGATGTAAGAATGTCTTTCCACAAGAATATTGCGAAATTTGCCGACCTCGACCTTTTCGGAAGCGGTTACGGTTATCAGCCCTCTAACTTCGGTCAGCAGGATGAACCTAGCGGTTTCGAAAAGATAAAAGCTACCATCGATCCGGGTGCAGCTTTCGATTTACCGAGCAACCAAAATCTCTCCGGCTCATCGATGAATGATTTGGATGATGATGACGATTTCGAATATTAAATATGAGTCTTAGAATTGAAATCTTCACCGACGGAGCCTGCAGCGGAAATCCGGGAAAAGGCGGCTACGGAATTGTGATGAAAGTACCGGAAAAAAACTACCAGAAACAGTTTTCCAAAGGATTTCGTCTTACTACGAACAATCGTATGGAACTTCTCGCAGTGATTGTAGCTCTGGAGAAATTAAGATCTACCGAAAACGACATCCATATTTACACCGACAGCAAGTATGTTTCTGACGCAATTAATCAGAAATGGATTTTCGGCTGGATTAAAAAAGGGTTTAAAAATGTAAAAAATCCTGACTTATGGAAGCGCATGGTTCCGCTACTCAAAACGCACAAAACCACTTTTCACTGGATTAAAGGCCATGCAGGCCATCCTGAAAACGAAATCTGCGACCAGCTCGCAGTAAAAGCTGCTCAATCAGATAACACGGAAATCGATACCTATTTCGAAAATCAAAAGGGCGGCGGCCTTTTCTGATTTCATCACTTATTGTTCTTTACTGCTCAACTTTACCGTCACTTCAGTCCTCTGTTTTCCGACTTTTCCTATCTTTGTTAAATGGATTACTTACAGGCGCTTCAAAAAAGATATTCGGTAAAGAAATTTGACCCTTCGAAAAAGGTTTCTCCTGAAGTTCTTCGGAATATTCTGGAAGCCGGAAAACTTTCTGCAAGCTCACTGGGCCTTCAGCCGTATAAAATTTTTGTAGTTGAATCCAATGAGATGCTTAAAAATCTTGTTCCTTCATTTCATAATCCCTCCCAGATTTCTACCTGCTCGCATTTAATCGTAATTGTTTCTAAAAAAAATATTGAGGCAAATTACGTTGACGGTTATTTCAGGCATATCTCGGAAATACGGGAAATTCCTGTGGAAAATCTCGGAATGTTCCGAAAAAATATTGATACTTATACCGAAACTAATAAGAACGTTCATCTTTGGGCAGAAAAGCAGACCTACATCGTTTTAGGAAACCTTATTTTTGCGGCAGCACTGGAGCAGATCGATTCTTGTCCCATGGAAGGTTTCATAAAAGAAAATATCGAAAAAACTCTGAATATCGACACCGAAAAAGAAAGTGTCGCTGTTACGTTGGCATTAGGTTACCGTTCGCCGAATGATGAATTTCAGAAGATGAAAAAAGTAAGGAAACCGGACGAGAAATTATTTAAATTCATTTAAAAATCTATGATTAAAGCAGATGTACTGGTCATTGGCTCCGGAATTTCGGGGCTTTCCTACGCGATAAAAGTCTCTGAAAAAATGCCCGAAGCCAAAATCATCATCGTCACCAAAGCCGATGAAGACGAAAGCAACACCAAGTACGCACAGGGCGGCCTTGCCGTAGTAACCGATTTTGATAACGACAATTTCCAGAAACATATTGACGATACCATGCGAGCCGGCGACGGCGAAAATAAAAGAGATGTTGTAGAAATGGTCATCAAAGAAGGTCCCGCGAGATTTCAGGAACTGGTGAACTGGGGTACGAACTTCGATATGGAAACTGGTGGAGACTTCAAACTCGGCCGTGAAGGCGGACATACCGAAAACCGAATTGTGCATCACAAAGACATCACCGGCGCCGAAATAGAACGCGCACTTCTGGAAACCATTAAAAAATCACCTAACATCGAAATGCTGGCGCACCATTATGTGGTGGATTTAATCACGCAGCATCATGTTCCCGGAAAAGAACTGAATACAGAAAATATTTCCTGTTACGGCGCTTATATTTTGGATGAGAAAGAAAAGAAAATCAAGAAAATTACTGCAAAAATAACGCTCGTGGCCACTGGAGGAGCCGGTCATGTTTATAAAAACACTACAAATCCCGTAATTGCTACAGGCGACGGAATTGCCTTTGTACACCGAGCCCGCGGTAAAGTTTCAAACATGCAGTATTATCAGTTTCATCCCACTGCTCTATATTCAAAAAGAGACGGAATGTTGTTTCTGATTTCGGAAGCCGTGCGTGGTGATGGTGCGAAACTCCGGACCAAAAGCGGAGAAAAATTCATGCAGAAATATGATGAGCGTGAAGAATTGGCCTCTCGAGACATTGTTGCAAGAGCCATTGACAATGAGCTAAAAATCTCCGGAGACGATTATGTAGGTCTAGACTGCCGCGAAATGGATCAGGAAAAATTCAAAGAACATTTCCCCAATATTTACCAGAAATGCCTTAACGAAGGGATTGACCCGTTCAGGCAATTGATTCCGGTTGTTCCTGCCTGCCACTATCTGATGGGCGGTATAGAGACAGATATGAACGGACAAAGTTCCATTAAAAACCTCTTTGCCGTAGGCGAATGTACCAATTCCGGACTGCACGGCGCTAACAGATTGGCATCCAATTCATTATTAGAAGGAATGGTGTTCGGTCACAATGCTGCGTTGCAAACGGTAGAACTTTTAAATATCAATGATTTTAATTTTGATGATTTAAAGGCGGTTCCTGAATGGAACGAAGAAGGCATGAAAATGATGGACGAAATGGTACTGGTTTCTTATCTGCGCCGCCAACTTCAGGAAATGATGAGCGATCTTGTAAGTATTGTCCGCAGCAATGAAAGGCTGCAACTTGCTAAAAAGAAGCAGCGTGAAATTTATGAAGCGGTAACTGAACTTTATAATTATTCCATTATGTCTCCACAACTTTCAGAACTTCGAAATCTGGTGAATATTTCTTATCTCATCATCAAGCATTCCATCGCGATGAAGGAGAATAAAGGTGCGTTTTTCAACAAAGATCTGGTATAAAACAACTTTAAATTCGGCTCATTGGCCTAAAAAAATAAAACATGAAAAGACCTGCATACGTAAATGATAAAATGCTAAAACAATTCATAAAATCTGCCCTGGAGGAAGATATTCAAGATGGAGACCACTCCACTCTTTCTACAATTCCTGGAAATCTGGAGCAGAAAGCGCAACTTTTAGTAAAAGAAAACTGTATTCTTGCGGGAGTGGAACTGGCAGAAATCATCTTCAAGCAGTTTGATAAAAATCTAAAAGTTGAGGCACTTATCAAAGACGGGGAATCCGCAAAAGCCGGCGACGTCGCTTTTTATGTAACAGGAAGTGCACGGTCAATTCTTTCAACGGAAAGATTAGTTTTGAACTGTATGCAGCGCATGAGCGGAATTGCGACTCTTACCCACGATTGGGACTCCAGGTTATTGGGAACCAAAACCAAACTGCTGGATACCCGAAAAACCACTCCCAACTTCAGGATATGTGAAAAATGGGCAGTGGCAATAGGTGGCGGAACCAATCACCGGTATGGTTTGTACGATATGATAATGTTGAAAGACAATCATATTGATTATAACGGCAGCATTACTAATGCGGTGAAAATGGCCAGGGATTATATTAAAGCCAACAAAAAGAAGTTCAAAATAGAAGTTGAAACACGGAACCTGCAGGAAGTGGAGGAAGCTCTGGAATCAGGTGCTGATCGCATTATGCTAGACAATATGGATACCCAGAGCATGAAAAAAGCAGTAAAACTGATTGGCGGCAAATGCGAGAGTGAAGCTTCAGGCGGAATCACGCGCGACATGTTGAAAGAAGTTGCTGCTACAGGTGTTGATTTTATATCTGCTGGCGCTTTAACCCACTCTGCAGCGAATATTGACCTCAGTCTGAAGGCGGTAAAATAATTGTCAAATTAATGGTTTTATAGGAATTATTACACATAGTACGCAAAGAATAATATTTTAAAAACATACCGGGTAAAAAATTTAAGACGCTGTATCCCTGTTGGATACAGCGTTTTTTAACAAAATTTTAAAATTTAACACATCCGTAATAAAAGTTCCAATTTTTTTAACGATTTTTGCGCCATCTAAATTTAAAAAAAGTATAAATTTTATCTATGAGAAGTAACACTTTAAAGAAGACCGTGTTAATCGCTGCTATCGCATTTTGCGGCTACGGTACTGTGCACGCGCAGGTTACCACAAGTAACATGACCGGAGTTGTAACTACCGCAGATGGTAAGGCAAGCTCGGGCGCAACTATTAAAGCAACGCACATGCCGTCGGGTACTGTGTACTCAGCCAACGCAAATTCTGCAGGCAACTTTAACTTACCAAACATGCGTGTTGGTGGTCCTTACAGAGTAGAAATTACTTATGCAGGCCAAGCTCCACAAGTGTATGAAGATCTTTATCTGGAATTAGGGCAGCCTTTTGTACTGAACCCTGTTGTAGGTGAAACCAAAACAACTGACATTGCAGAAGTATTGATCACTGGTGCGGGAAGATCCAACGTGAACAAAACAGGAGCTGCTACAAACGTAGGCCAGAAGCAAATTCAGGATTTGCCACAAGCAAACAGAAGTATCACTGAGTTTACCAGACTTACTCCACAGGCAAACGGCAACTCATTTGCAGGCCGTGACGCACGTTACAACAACCTTCAAATTGATGGTGCAAACTTCAACAATGGTTTCGGATTAAGTTCAAGCCCTATCCCTGGAGGTAATTCACAGCCAATTTCTTTGGATGCAATTCAGGAAATTAGCGTAAATATTGCTCCTTTTGATGTTACACAGTCTGGTTTTACCGGAGCTGGGATCAACGCGGTTACCAAATCAGGAACCAACAAATTCCACGGATCACTTTATGGTTACTATAACGGTAAGGAACTTAACGGTTGGAAAATTAACGGGAATGACATTGAAAAAGTTTCCGGAGCACAGGTTACCAATGGTTTCACAGTAGGTGGGCCTATCGTTCAAAATAAATTGTTCTTCTTTATCAGTGCTGAAAGAGAAGCTTCAACCGGTGCTAACGCATCTGGAGCTAACCTTTGGAAGGCTTCTCAGAATGGAGTTTCTGATCCTGCAAACAATATTTCAAGAGTTAAAGAATCTGATCTTATTGCGGTAAGAAATCACCTGATCAACAGATGGGGATATGATCCGGGAAGATATCAGGGATATGCAAACGAAGCTGAACAGCAGGGCGACAAATTTCTTGCGCGTTTAGACTGGAACATCAGCGATCAGCATAAATTTGCAATCCGTTACAACATTCTTAACGGAACATCAATGCAGGTTGCAAACGGAAATTCTGGACCTTCACCACGTTCAACATGGAACCGTGTAAGTGACAGAGCAATGACTTTCGAAAACGGAAATTATGGTTTCGAAAACAAAGTATCTTCACTAACTGCTGAATTAAACTCTACTTTTAATTCTAACCTTTCGAATAAATTATTATTTACTTACTCGAAAATTCAGGATTTAAGATCTACGCCTTCAGATACTCTTTTCCCTTTTGTTGATATCTGGGATGGTTCTGCAAACGGCGGTAACTATATCAGTTTCGGAACTGAGCTTTTCTCTTACCTAAACGATGTAGTTAACGACAACTTCTCAATCACAAATAACCTGACTTATAATGCTGGGAAACACACTTTAACAGGTGGTGTTGCATACGAAATGCAGAAGTTTGGTAACTCATACACCCGTATGGGAACTGGTTATTACCGATACGCTTCTGTTGCAGACTTCCTTACAACAGGTACTGCAAATGAAGTTGCACCAATCATGTTCGGTCTTACTTATCCGTATGCTAATCAGGACACTTACGCAAGAGTAAACTTCGGTTTAGGATCTGCTTACGTACAGGACCGGGTAGCAGTTAACGATAAATTCAACTTTACAGTTGGGGTAAGAGCAGAACTTCCGTTCTATCTTAACGACCTTACTGCAAACCCGTCTATTGATGCACTGGAATTGCTTGACAAAAACGGTAATGCTACGAAATATTCATCAGGCAGCTGGCCAAAATCCCGAGTGATGATTTCCCCACGTTTAGGATTTAATTATGATGTAATGGGAGACCGTTCATTAACAATCCGTGGAGGAAGTGGTGTATTTTCGGGACGTGTACCTTTTGTTTGGTTAACTAACATGCCAACCAACGCAGGTGTACTTCAGAATACCATTGAACCGGGATCTTACGCACAGGTTGCCGGATGGATTAACAATGTTACCTTCCAGCCACAGGATATTTATTATCACCTGAACAACGTTCCTGTAGGAGCCGAGAATGTTTTCATCACGAGTCCAAAAGCTGGTGCGCCATCTTCATTCTCTCTTGTTGATCAGGATTTCAAAATGCCGTCTGTATGGAGATCAAGTTTAGGTATTGATTATAAAGTGCCAAACTCGCCTTTAACACTTACTACTGATATTCTTTACACTAAAGATATCAACGCGGTATTCCAGTTTGGAGCGAACAGAAAAGCATCAACGGAAAAAATGACTTATGCAGACCGTGTTTATTATCCAAATGCTGGATCTTACACTTATAACTCTGCGATCGGAGCAAACAGTGCGACGATTCTTACGAATACAGATACCAAAGGATATGCATTTTCTGCAACTTTCGGAGCTCAGATGAGACCTTGGAAAGGCCTTTCAGGATCTGCGTTCTACACCTATTCCGCAGCTGAAGAAGTTTCATCTAACTCAGGATCAAATGCATCTTCATCTTGGTTAGGTTCTCCAACAGTAGATTCTCCGAACCAGGATTTCTTAAGTATCTCTAATTACGCAGTTCCACACAGAGTGGTTGCTAACGTAACTTACGAGATTAAGCAAACAGGTACTACAATTGGTGCTTACTATTCAGGAGCTCATCAGGGAAGATATTCTTATTATTATTCGAATGATGTGAACGGAGACGGAATCGCAAATGATTTGCTTTACCTTCCGACTTCTACCGCTGATATGAACTTTGCCAATATTACTACAGGAAGTGGTGCAAATACTACCGTTCTGTTCACGGCAGATCAGCAGAGGGCAGCATTCGACAAGTTCATTAAAGACAATGATTTGGAAGGATACAGAGGACAGATCTTACCAAGAAACGAGTTCCTTATGCCTTGGTTAAACCGTGTTGATATCCGTTTGACTCAGAATTTGTTTAGTGATATGGTTCAGAAAGGAGATAAAATTCAACTTTCTTTAGATATCCTGAACTTTGGTAATATGCTGAACTCCGATTGGGGAATTCAGGATCAGAACGTAAGTTCTTATGGTGCTGCAATACTTGGCCGATCCGGAGCATTATCTCCAAACCCAACATTCCAGATGTTAAGAAGCGGTAACGACTTAGTTACTTCTCCTAACAGACCGGCTAGTTCAAGATTTACGACTTGGTCTGCAATGTTCGGTATGAAGTATTCATTCTAAGAAACCTAGAGTTCTGAACTTTAGATTTGATATTAATCCCGACTTTATCGTCGGGATTTTTTTTATATTTGCAGTTAACTTATAAAAAAATATTATGGATTTCAACATCATGCTTCAGGCACACCGTGGTTTTGCTTATTTAATCCTGCTTTTGGCAGCTGTTTTTGTTGTGGCACTGCTTGTGACCATGTTCGGATATTCAGGTAAAATTTCCAAACTTTTAAGAAAATCAACGCTGTTCACGATGATATTTTTCCATCTTCAGGCAGTTATCGGACTGATCATGCTGTTTTTCTTCTCGCCAGGATTCAAAGCCGCTACGGAAGCCGGAACGCTGATGAGCGATTCCACCGCAAGAAACACTTATGTTGAACACCCTTTTGCTATGATTGTAGCAGCGGTGCTTTTAACAATCCTCAATAAAAAATTCAAAACCAATGATACCATGAAGATGAGTTGGTTGATTATGGGATTCGTTGCACTTGCATTCATGCTTTGGGCATTCCAGTGGCACCGACTTTTCGGCGCTTAATTTATTAAAATTCATATCTATCATTCAAATAAAATGAAAATAGCAGTTGTGGGCGCCACCGGAATGGTTGGTCAGGTAATGTTGAAGGTTTTGGAAGAAAGAAACTTCCCTGTAACAGAATTAATTCCTGTTGCATCAGAAAAATCCGTCGGAAAAAAAATCAGTTTCAAAGGGAAAGAATACGCCATCGTATCAATGCAGACCGCCATCGATATGAAGCCGGAAATCGCTCTGTTTTCAGCCGGCGGCACTACTTCTCTGGAATTTGCCCCGAAATTTGCTGAAGCCGGAACTACGGTAATCGACAACTCTTCTGCTTTCAGAATGATGGAAGATAAAAAACTGGTCGTTCCCGAAATCAACGCAACTGAACTTACGAAAGACGATAAAATTATTGCAAATCCCAATTGCTCAACAATTCAGTTGGTAATGGTTCTTCATCCTCTGAACCTTAAATATGATTTGAAAAGAGTAATCGTTTCAACGTATCAGTCTGTTACCGGAACCGGAAAAAATGCTGTTGATCAGCTGAATGCAGAAATTGCCGGCGATAACGATGTTGCTAAAGTCTACCCTTATGAAATCTTCAAAAATGCACTTCCACAATGCGATGTTTTTGCGGATGATGACTACACGAAAGAAGAATTGAAACTTATGACAGAACCCAAGAAAATCATGGGCGACGATGGTTTTAACCTATCAGCGACTGCGGTCCGGGTTCCCGTTCAGGGCGGGCATTCAGAAAGCGTGAATATTGAGTTTGAAAATGAATTTGATTTGGATGAGGTGCGAAGAATCCTTTCGGAAACACCTGGAATTGTAGTGATGGATGATGTTTCGAACAAAATTTATCCCATGCCGCTGTATTCAGAAGGGAAAGATGAGGTTTTTGTCGGAAGAATCCGCCGGGACCGTTCGCAACCCAACACCCTCAACATGTGGATTGTGGCAGATAACCTTCGAAAAGGCGCCGCCACTAACGCGGTACAGATTGCAGAATATCTCTTAAAAAATCAATTAATTTAATCTGAATGCTCACAGTAAGTGAGCATTTTTTTATTATTAGATGCCTGAAACATTATTAATTAATTTAATCGAACATTGCAGTGGAAACTCAAAATTCATCACAGACTAATTTTACATTTCAGAAAACTGTTGCCATTGTAGGAATCGGCCTTTTTATCGGGAAATTAATTGCGTGGCATCTTACCAATTCTGATGCGGTATTTTCTGACGCGATGGAAAGTATCGTGAATATCATTGCAGGTTTCATGGGACTTTATTCCCTCTATCTCGCCGCAAAACCTAAAGACATTGACCATCCATACGGTCATGGAAAAGTTGAATTCGTTACTTCCGGAATTGAAGGTGCACTTATCATCTTTGCCGGAGTTATCATCATCATTCAGGCTGTAGATTCGCTTCTCCACGGCAATATCCCGAAAAAACTGGATTGGGGAATGCTCATCATTGCGGCTACTGCAGCCATTAATTATCTGATGGGTTACATTTCAGTGAAAAAGGGAATTCAGCAAAATTCGTTGGTCCTGCAAAGTTCGGGAAAACATCTCCAAAGCGATACAATTACAACTTTGGGCGTGGTGATAAGTTTAGTTCTCGTTTACTTTACCAAGATTTACTGGATCGATGCTGCGGTGGCACTGATATTCGGCGGATATATTATCTTCATCGGTTATAAAATCATCCGAAAAGCTTTAAGCGGAATCATGGATGAGGCCGATCAGGACATGCTCGCCAGACTGGCAAAAATCATGAATGACAACAGAAAACGGGAATGGATCGATATTCATAATACCAGAATTCAACAGCACGGAAGCGGGCTTCATATCGATGCACATCTAACATTACCATGGTATTTTGAGCTGAGAAAAGCTCATGAAGAAATGGAAGAAACATATAAATTAATCGCGGAAAACTCGAACCGGGCGATTGAATTTAATTTCCATCTGGATGACTGCAAGCCTTTTTCGTGTGAAATCTGCCAGCTTTCCGAATGCAAGGTACGAGAACGGCCTTTTGTGAAGAAAATTGAGTGGGACGAAAATAATATTTCGCACGTTGATAAACACGACGTGAACACCTAATTCCTTACTTTCTTCAACAGCTGTTTTCTGTAATAAAATAAAGGAATAATCAGCAGTAAAGTTAAAGGCTGAATCACGAATCTCCTCATATAGAAAGAGAAAAGATAGCCGATTTCGAATTTTGTATGAATGCAGTAAAGGTAAATAGGATAAGTAATCGCAAAAACCAGCAGAATTAAAACAACCGCCTGCATCGTCCATTCTTTATTTTTGAATACCAAATGAACAACAAGCGCCGACAGGATTAAATTCAGAGAAAACCTGAAAATATAATTAACAATCAGTTTCGCCCATTCGAAATCAGGAAACGGTGCATTTTTATCTGCTGTATGAAAATAATTCAGAAAAGGATCGTAAAAAAGAGATTCTTCTACCATTCTCACTCCAATTAATCCAAAAATTCCGAGAATGATGAGTAAAGTTCTAAGCACTTTCATGTACAGGATCTTTTAGTGCAAAAAACTTAATCCAGATCAGCCAGAGCAAAACCACGCTGCCATAAATAATTGCAGGGAAAAGATAATCGTGCCCGATTTTAGAGTATTGTGGCCATTCAACCAAAAGAATATTCAGACCTGCAATTCGCAGTACATTGATGACGTGAAGGAAGACAAAACCCAATCCCGCAAAAACAAAGGTCTTGATTCCCTGATAAAAAGCGAAAATAAACGCGAGAAAAAGCACCATCACCGAAATCGCGTTACAGCCTTCTACCATGCGAGAAACATATCTGCCGCTAACGTAAAACCAATCCGTTTCCTGCTGAGGTTTACCAGGTACGATTTGAGTCTGATAACCTAAAAAATTCTGTATAAACGCCGCCTGATCAGCAACCCATTCAGAGACGGGATCCAAACCCATACTTTTGAACTGGTTCAGGTAAAACTGATAAGCCAAAACCATCACCACATAAAGGATGACGAAGCGTAGCAGGATTTTCAGAACAGGCTTGAAATCATTGAACATATTGCAAATATAATCTTTTCAAAAATTCTAAATTCCTATATTTGTAAAAGTATGAGTATGGAAAACGCAAAACTCTTTTTCGAAGAATTTATTGGGCGAAAATCGCAGGATTTTTATTCATTAGCCCAAAGCGGTTCAGCAAGAAAGAATTTCGTGGGCTCCACACCAAATCAACAGTACATCATCACCGAGAACGAAAATATTCCCGAAAACGAGAGTTTTTTCTATTTTTCTGAAGTTTTTTCTGAATTACATCTCAACACTCCAAAGATTTTCAAAATTTCTGAAGACCGTAAAATTTATATACAGGAATTTTTAGGCAAAAACACGCTTTCAGAAATTATTGAAAATGAAGGTCTGAATGAAAGAGCGAAATCTCTGGTAAAGCAAACCATCGAAAAATTATTTCAGCTTCAAACCCGGACAGCCGATACAATCGATTATTGTAAAACGTTCGAATACGAAAGTTATGATGAATTTCCGGTGACGAATGATCTGTTCTATTTCAAAAGTTTTATTGCCGACGTACTCGAGATTCCCTACCACAAAGCTACATTACTGAAAGAATTTAAAAACCTTACTGCAGAAATTGAAAACTGTGGCCCCAAAGGATTAATAATCAGAGATTTTCAGGCGAGAAACATTATGGTAAATAATCAGGACGAAGTTTTCTTCATCGATTACCAGTCGGCGATGAAAGGTCCGCTGATGTACGATGTTATTTCATTTCTTTACCAGGCTAAAGCTAATTTCCCTGATGATTTTAAAAATGAGATGCTCAGTTATTATTTCTCACTTTGGAAGAATGAAAACAAAGTAAAAGACCTTAAAAATTCAGTAAAACCCATTCAGGTAATTCGTTTCATGCAGGTTTTGGGCGCCTATGGATTCCGCGGACTTATTCAAAGAAAACAGCATTTCATTTCGAGCATTGATAAAGGAATTGAAAATCTGGAACAGTTAGCAAATTCCTGCGATGGAATGCAGCATTATCCGGAACTTAGAAAATTAATCACAACGCTGAAATCAAATTCAGTTAAAGATAAAATCGAATCAATAATCAGAAACCATAAAGAAATTAACGGTTCAAATCAATAAAATAAATGAGTCTTAAAATAGATATACACAGTTTTTCGTACAAGAAAGGCGGAATACCCAAAGATGAAACAGGAAACGGTGGAGGATTTGCGTTCGACTGCCGCGGAATTCTAAATCCCGGAAGAATTGAGGAATATAAAGCGCAAACCGGCTGCGATGTCGGTGTGCAGGAATTTCTGGAAACCAAAACCGAAATGCCGAAGTTTCTGGAGTTGGTAAAAAGCATCGTATCCATCAATATTGATAATTATCTTGGGAGAAATTTTGAGCATCTCCAGATCAATTTCGGATGCACGGGCGGACAGCACCGATCGGTATACTGCGCTGAAAAAACCGCAGCGTTTATCCGCGAAAAATATCCGCAGGCGACCGTTACTATTCAGCATGATGAACAGCCACAACTGAATGATTAATAAAACATGAAGGCACTCATCTTCGCAGCAGGCAAAGGAACCCGGCTGAAACCATTTACCGACCATCACCCGAAAGCTTTGGCCAAGGTCAACGGTGTTCCTCTGTTGGAAAGAAATATTAAATATTTACAGAGTTACGGAATCAATGATTTCGTAATCAATGTCCATCATTTTGGGCATCAGATCATTGAATTTCTAAAAGACAATCAGAATTTTGGTTCCAATATCGAAATTTCCGATGAAAAAGATCAGCTTTTGGAAACCGGAGGCGGCTTGGTTTTTGCAAGAAAATTTCTGGATTTTGGTGAAGACTTTTTAATCCTTAACGCCGACATTCTCACCGACTTAAACATCACAGAATTTGTAAAATACCATCAGGAAAAGAAAGATTTCGCTACTTTAGCGGTTTCCGACAGAAAAAGTTCCCGAAAACTTCTTTTCAATCCTGAAATGATTTTGCGCGGTTGGGTAAATGTAGAAACGGGCGAACAGCGGCTGGCAGAATTCAACAAAGGGTTCAAACCATTGGCTTTTAGTGGAATACACTGTATCAATCCGAGGATTTTTGATAAAATTAAACGTACGGGAAAATTTTCTATTATGGAAGAATATCTGGACTTGATGCACACTGAAAAAATCCACGGATACGAGCATCAGGCTAAACTGATTGATGTCGGAAGACCGGAATCTGTTCTGGAAGCAGAGCACCATTTTAAATAAAACAAATGAGCAAAATAAAGAGGGGAAAAGGGACAACCCGTGCTGCGGCCGGAACTGAATTTGAAATCGATCAGAAAATTCAGCGTTCTTTTACAGAAAAAACCTGGGACGAAACCATAACCAAAGACAGTTGGATGGTCTTCAAAATAATGGCCGAATTCGTAGACGGTTACGAAAGGCTCGCTAAAATTGGTCCCTGTGTTTCTATTTTCGGTTCTGCAAGGCTGCAGCCGGGAAGTGAGTACTATGAATTGGCAGTTGATATTGCAGAAAAAATTACCGAAATTGGTTTCGGTGTAATCACTGGAGGCGGACCCGGAATTATGGAGGCCGGAAATAAAGGTGCCAACAAAGGCGGCGGAAAATCCATCGGTCTGAATATTGAACTTCCTTTCGAACAGCATTTCAACCCTTTCATTGATAAGGGTTACAGTATGGATTTCGATTACTTCTTTGTAAGAAAAGTGATGTTCGTGAAATATTCTCAGGGATTCATTGTGATGCCCGGGGGTTTCGGTACTTTAGATGAATTGCTGGAAGCGATGACATTGATCCAGACCAATAAAATAGGGAAGTTCCCCATCGTATTGGTGGGGTCTAAATATTGGAAAGGTCTCCTGGATTGGTTTAAAGATACTTTACTTGAAAACGGAATGATTTCTGAGGCAGATCTGAGCCTGTACCGGGTGGTTGACACTGCCGATGATGCCGTGGCCCATATTAAAGCATTTTACGATAAATACACGGTAAACGTGAACTTTTAATTGGCATTATATTTGAGAATATACTGAAACAAGTTATACAGATGAAAAATTATTTATATATTATCGGAATCTTTGCTATGATGGTGATAACAAGTTTTGCGGAAGCAGATTTTTATTCCTCGATGACAAAGGTAGATTATGTGGAAGGAAGCAAGACCCTGAAGTTTACAACGAAAATGAATACTCAACATATCTCTGACGCAGTTAAAATAAACCCCAATACAGCAGGTTTTGAAGCAGAAGTTAAAAAATATGTGAACAACAATTTCGATTTATTTGTGAATGGCAGTGCAAAGACGCTTACTTTCACAGGGAGCCAGGTTAACGGTGAATCCGTCTGGGTTTATTTCGAAGCTGGCGGTGTGAGTGAGGTTAACACGTTAAGGATTAAAAATACCATTATGCTCAGCACTTTTCCACGACAGATTAATTTGGTGAATATCGCTTATAAAGGTAACCAAAAAACAATGAATTTCCAGAGAGGAAAAGAAGTGAATGAAGTAAGTTTTTAAGCAAATAAACTTAAACATTAAAATAAAAAGCTGTCTCTAACTAGAGGCAGCTTTTTCGTTCCTAGTAATTGGTCACAATAGCAGTTTTTTCCTTTATAGTTTGCGTATGCAATTATGCTGACTATAAACACTTATGAAAACTGGATTAAGAACCCGAATGCATTTACCAATATAAAGGAAATGGTTCTGTATGAAACCAAAAAAATGCCGCATTTCTGCGGCCTTTAATTATAATAGAGCATTCACTATTTACTGCCTGAAACTTTCAGATTATCAACTTCCCAAGTGGTGGAAGCTGTTGGCGTAGAAGTATATTTAAACGCAATTCTAATCTTTTTGTTTGCATAACTGTTGATATTAATTTTACCAGAGCTAAAGAACGCAAAGCCGCCCAAAGCTGTATCAATTGGTGCATCTATTTTCGTCCAGGTTGTTGTGGAAGGATTACCTGAGAAGTTCTCGGTGATATAAACCTCCAAAGGATTACCTGGGGTTGTAGCTCTTCCATCTGAATCGAAAGAGAAACTATAACCGTTATAACCAGTAAGATTAATCTCACTTGATACTAACCAGTCTTCGTTCGCTGAAGTACCACCATTCATCACTGCATAATAGTTCGTTCCGGTTCCTTGGTTAGATCTCGTCCATACCTGTTGTGGTCCCGCTACATCATACGCTGTAAAGTTCGCCGTGAGACTGGTCTGGAATCCCTCAAAGAAAATGGTTGTCGGTGGCTGAGAACCATCGCATCTCGGGTCATCTAGATCCGCATGAACCTGTTTAGGAATCCATAGCTGATAAGTACCATTAAACACGCTTAAGATACCATATACATCACCTTTTCCTCCGTCAACTTCAGCACCTGCAAAGGTTGCGAAATTGCTTGTTCTGAGAAGAATTTTATTACCGGCACAGTCCTCCAACGTTCTGTTGGTAACTCCTCCCGACGCATAAGGCTGCCCCAGGTCGGCATCTATGAATTGAAGGTCTTTTAATTTAATCCATCTTCCAACATCACCGGTTGTAAGTTGAGTAATGGTTCTTTCTGTCGCTACAACCGGAGTTGCAGGCAGGTTGGTATCAAAGAAATGTTTATAAACGTCAGCCTCAGCAATTTGTCCAGCGTTACCATTGAAAGGTTGTCCTATTTGCAATTCGCCAGAAACGTTACCGATATAGAGATCTTTTAGTTTAATATAAATTTCTTTACCCACTTTAAATCTTGAATCCTGGTAAAGATTGGTTTTATTAATATTTACCCTAATTCCCCCAGTCGCATCTTCAATATAAATATATTTAAAAAGGTTTCCGGTTTCGTCGTTGGCAGTTACTTTCGCTTTAACAAGGAAGTTGCCGTTAATTTGCGTAAGTGATCCACTGTAAAGCTGTTTCACTTCTGCCACTGTTTTAGCAGTGTAAGATGCAGGATTAATTACGCAAGGATCTGCTGCAATTCCATCGAGTCTTGGGAAGTTTTTCATGTCTGCCAAATCACTGGCCTTGTTGATATACATTTGGTAAGTAGTGTTGAACTTACTGAAAATTCCAACAAAATCACCATTCCCCGCAGGAATAGATTGGTTGGCAAACGCCGCAAAACCACTGTTTCTTACAACTGCTGTTGACATGTATGCAGTTCCATTCCATCCCTGACCAATTGGTCGGTCTACCGTAACACCATCCGGTGCATATGTTGAACAAAGCACTCTGTTTGTAAACTCTACATCTTCCACTTTAATCAAAGCTCCGAGTAGTGCCTGGTTAGCCGCCATTTCTGAAATTTTAAGTACTTTCGGTACAATTTCTTCTCTTACCGTGCAAGATCTGAAAATTCTTTGTGGAACCAATTTTTCAGGAATTCTGGAAACAGCATCAACTCCCTGGGCAACAGCGTTAGCATCTTCTACACCTAACTGCACCAAACCTCCATAAGTACCAAGGGCAAGGCCTTTCAATTCGATATAAATTTTTGATCCCTGTGGGAACTTAGTGTAAGTACTTACTGCATCTACACTGATTACAAATCCCTGGGTTGGATTAACCGGGGAATCCTGAATATAGATGGTCTTATATATATTTCCTGAATCATCAGTAGAAGACACATAACCTTCCATCACTGCCGTTGAGCCTTCCGGAAAAACATAACGCATATTGGTATGCAGAGCCTTTACCTGAGCAATCGTCATGGTTGCCGTAAGGTCTTTGCACTGGTAATCTTGCAGAACAGGATCATCATACTTATCATCGTGCACACACGCCGTGAGCAGGAGCGATGCAAAAGCGATGAAGAAAATCTTAAAAAATGAACTGTATTTTTTCATTGGATGTTTTATTAGTAATTAAAATCTTAAATAAACGTTTGCAAAAAACGTAGTTCCTCTGTCGTACCAAAGTTTTGGACCGAAATAAGGTTTTTCTCTTTGTGATTCTGCAAAAGCTTCCGGGAAGTTAACTGCCCTGCCCTGCTCGAAACCGCCGGTAACATAATCTCTGTTATTCAGAATATTGTTTACACTTAAGCTGACGCCCATTCTGTAATCTCCGAACACGAAAGTTTTACCCGCATTGGCGTTCAGCATAAACTGATCATCAAACTTTTTCTGTGCAGTAATCATTGCAATCGCTTCTGGTGTTGCTCCGGGATAGTTGTCTCCTGTGCGAGGATCTGTGTACATTGCTGTGGTTTTGTTCAGCGCTGAGAAATCCAGATACTGATCCTGCAGATAATTCGCTGTAGCACCTACCCACCAGAAATTTTTCGAGTTGTAACGCAATCCTAATGAGTAAGCTTTTTGCGGTGTACCGGCAATTTTATAATCTTTGATGTTAGCAGTTCCCCACTCTCTGATTCCAAAATCGTCATCAAAAGTTGTTACTGTAGGATTGTTGGTAACTTTATAATCACCATAACTTGCAACAGCGGTAGCATTCAGGGTTGTTGTAATTTTTACATCTGCCCCCAATTCCAAACCTTGATAGGATTTATCGATCCCGCTCAGCACCTCTGCAACCAGTGCGTTACCCTGATCAACTGCTTCACTGGAAATATCCGCATAATATCTGGAAATTTCTGTAGCATTTTTAATAGTGGTCGAGTAAGCGCTTAACCTAAGCTTAAGAACTTGGCCTCTAAGAATATAGCTTAAATCGTTTGAGTTAATAATTTGGTTTTCCACATTCGGTGTAATCATATTGGTTACACGCGGACTGATGAAGATTTCGTTTAAAGTAGGTGCCAGACTGAAGAAGGCGCCGTTGTACACGATAAAGTTTCTACCGTCTAATTTATAAAGCACTCTCCCTTTAAGACCTGCATCGATGGTATTGAAAACTTCGCTCTTTCCTTTGCTGTCCGCATATTGATGATGTCTGAACTTTCCGTCTCTTTGTGAATCCGCATAAGAAGTAAATACCGAAGCAGTTACATTCCATTTGGGCAAATCGATTTCCGTAGACGCGTTTAATGTATACTGATCTCTTAATAAATCGTAAGAATACTGCGTTCTGTCTCCTTCAAGAATTTTAGCATTAGGATTGTCTAAATCGTAAGGCTGATCGTTTCCGAAAGCATTCAGATTGTTTGCATATAATGCTCCTAAAAGATCTTTCATCTCTCTGAAATTATCAGATTTTAAATTCTGATAGTTAAAGTTGATGTTCAGTTTCCAGTTTTCATCAAGCTTTGTATCAAAGTGCGACGCAAAGTTGATGGTCTTGTCTTTATTTACATCTTCTACAATACTATACACTGCGCCCTGCTCATTACCTGCCATATCATAACGGTTAAGGTAGTTGGCCTGGTAAAGGCTCATCCAGTCGATTTGTGAATTAGCTTTAAATTCCTCTTCAGTGAAAATACCGTAGCTTGGAAGTTTTCTATAGTAAGTAGGGTTAGGGTCGGCTGCATGGAACCAGTCTAAACGGCTTCTTCCGTCTCTACCTTCCTGATAGGAAATGGTGTTGTTCCAGTTGCTGTTTTTACCGATTTTCAAATAATCAGTAAGCATGAACATTGGTTCAAATACTTTTCTGATTCTTGAATTTCTCTTCTCGCCGTCTTGCCATCCCCAATAAGAATTATAATTTTTACCCATCAGGTCATAAGCTTCCTGGGTGTTTGGTGAATTATTAGCTCTGTAAGTTGGTGCTCCAAAAGCTGTCAAGTTAATTGCGTGTCGGCTGCTGAACTGCTTTTCGATTGCACCGAAATATGCGTAAGAATCCTGATAAGTTCCGTCAATAACACCTTCATCAGCCCATCTTCGGCTTCCGGAGAATGTAAATGCCCAACCGTTTTTAGACAAACCGCTGGAGTAAGTCGCCATAGCACGGTGGAAATAGCTTCTGTTTGTAAATGAGTAAGCAAGAGAAGTCTGTTTTCTGTAGCTTGAAGCTCTTGTATTATAATATACAACCCCACCAAGATTACCGAAAGCATATTCGGAAGGGGTAATATTATCTACAGATTCAAATGGGTAACGGGTAACGTCGTTTAATCCTCCCCAGTTGCTGAAATCTACTTTCCCGTCGTCATTTTTCGACATTGATACACCGTTGAAAAGTACATCTTCGAAACGGTTCTCAATCCCTCTCGGACGGAACCAGTATGCACCCAGTTCGAATGCAGTTATACTTTGAAAAACATCCCGGCCAGAGCTAAGAAGCCCTACTGTAGGCTGCATAGAAGATCCTCCTTCATCATTATCAGCTGCGGAATCATCAATTACCATCACCCCTGCATTTGCAAATGGGGCAGGCAATAAACTGATTACGCCTAAATCTCTTCTTTTTTCGTCTGCAGATACCGTAAACTCAATAATTTTTGTTTCAAAATTCTGCTTTGAAACATTGATCTGGTACTGCCCAGGCTGTAGATCAACAAACTGAAAATAACCAATTTTATCGGCTTTCACATCATCAGTAGACTGTACAAGATCAATCTCTGCGCTCTCAACTGGTTTGCCCTCCTGGTCTTTCACGTACGCATAAACCGTAGTCTGTGCGAAATAGAAGGATGCCGGAAGCAACGTAAACAATGAGATTAAGGATAACTTTTTAATCATAACTAATTATTTAAAATCCCTTATGATAATATATTTTTAAGGGGCAACAAATTTAAACTTAATTTTTATTAAGTTAAAGATATTTAACACTTTATTCTTATAAGAAGTATGATTTATTATTTAAATCCCTAAAATAGGATGCATGACACTAATCAGGTTACTTCGCTAAAGAATACTGTGAGTTTTAAGTGCTTGCTTCCGAAATTATTAGTAATTTTACCCACTTAAAATTTTTATGTATTTCTAATGAAAAAAATTTTTATTACAATCACGCTGTTTTCAATGGGTCTTGTTTTTTCCCAGAAAGTTCAGGTACAGCGGGCAGCCATTGCATTTTATAACGTAGAAAACCTTTGGGACACCGTTCCTTCTGCAGACTATATTGATGGTACCAAAGACTTTAAAAATCCAGCTTTCCACCGAAGTGTACCAATCGACTCTTTACAATACCTTGAAACAACAGAAGTTTATAAAGGAGAATGGAGTAACGAACTGCTGGTAGGTAAAAAAGTCGTACGGAATCAAATTCTTGCCGATGACTTTACTGCAAACAGCGGAAAAAACTGGAATACAGAGAAGTATAACCAGAAAATGGCGAACGTGAGCAAAGTGCTTTCCGAACTCGGAAGACAGTACACAAACGATAATCCTGCTGTAATTGGTTTGGTAGAGGTAGAAAACCGACAGGTGATTGAAGACCTCATTAAGCAACCTGCACTTGCAAAAAGCAATTACGGAATCGTTCACCACAATTCCTATGATGCGCGTGGTGTAGATGTTGGCTTAATCTACCAAAAAGGAAGATTTGTGGTAACCGACCATTACGAAAAAGAAATCAAAACCTTCAACGATGAAGGCTACCGAAGCTATACCCGTGGAGTTTTAGTCGTAAAAGGTTTATTGGATGGTGAAAAATACGCATTCTTCGTGAATCACTGGCCATCAAGAAGCGGTGGTGAAGCGCGATCCTATCCGAGAAGAGCAGCGGCTGCAACAGTGCTTAAAACTGAAATGGACAGGTTAAGAGCCGAAGATCCTTCAATTAAACTAGTGGCCATGGGTGACTTTAATGATGATCCGGTAAGCCCAAGTATTAGAAAAGTTTTAGGAGCTGTAGGAGAACCGACCCAACTTAGTGACCAATCGCCGTATTATAACCTGATGAACAAAATGTACAAATCAGGTGTAGCAACACTGGGTTACCGGGACGCTCCGAATCTTTTTGATCAGATGATTGCGTCAAAAAATTTACATTCTACCGAGAAACTTTCAACAGGATATTCTCTGTTTAAAACAGAGGTTTATGCCCCTTCTTATCTTAAAAACAGCGAAGGACAATGGAAAGGTTATCCGTTAAGATCCTGGGATGGCGACCGCTTCACTAACGGATACAGCGATCACTTCCCTGTGTTTACGGTATTACAGCGTGAACACAAGTCCAAATAATATTTTTTTAATTATAGATGAAACCGAAGTTGCTGACTTCGGTTTTATTTTTTCCTACCTTTATATCAAAATAAAAGGATGAAGAAATTTATATATCTGATATTGGCAATTAGTATAATCGCCTGCATACCTCAGAATAAGCCTCAAGACAGCTCCGGAAACCCAGAAATTTCGCCTTCGAAGAATGATGACGGTGAGTGGGATCTTCAGGTTATTGATACGCAATATGATTATTTCCTGAATGCTGTTGCAAAACCAATGAGCATGTATTCTGAAAGCTATCTGAAAACAAGAAATACATTTCTCGTGAACGAATGGAACTCGTATTATTACTCCGGAAAATACCGCAATGTGATTGAATCTTCTATTGATTACGATCCTCAGGAAAACTACGGACTTAAATTTGAATATAAACTCTATCAGGTTTTCGCGTATGTTCAGTGGAAATACGGCCTGCGGATGTCGGGACTGAGCGGTGCAGATATCCGTTAGTATAAAAATAAAAGAAGGTTCAGAAATTTCTGAACCTTCTTTATTTAAATAATATGAATACTACTTGTTGAATTTTTCTTCCACTTTATCCCAGTTAATCACCTCGAAGAACGAAGTAACATAATCTGGTCTTCTGTTCTGGTAGTTCAGATAATAAGCATGCTCCCAAACATCAAGTCCTAAAACCGGTGTTCCCTGACATTCCGAAACGGGCATTAACGGGTTGTCTTGGTTTGGGGTAGAACAAACAGCCGCCGTTCCGTCTTCTTTCTTACAAAGCCAAGCCCAGCCAGAACCGAATCTCGTTTTCGCAGCCTCAGAAAAATCTGTTTTGAATTTTTCAAAACCTCCGTAGGCTTCAATCGCAGCTTTTACATTTCCAACCGGTTCTTTGCTTCCGCCTGGAGTTAAAATTTCCCAGAAAAGCGTGTGGTTATAATGTCCGCCGCCGTTATTTCTAACTGCAGGTTTATCAGTTCCTGTTTTGCAGATTTCCTCGATGGTTTTTCCTTCCAGATCTGTACCTGCAATTGCTTTGTTTAAATTATCAATGTATGCCTGGTGATGTTTTGTGTGGTGAATTTCCATTGTTCTTGCATCAATGGTTGGTTCCAGAGCGTAGTACGCATATCCTAATTGTGGTAATTCGAATGCCATAATTTTTTTAATTTTTAAGTTAATACCCAAATTTAGTCATAATGTAGGGCAAGTACAAACCACAGACATTACTTTAATAAATCTTTAACATAGATTATATTAAAAAACCGCTCTTTGCAGAACGGTTTAAGATTGTATATGTTGAACTTTTTAACGGTTCATGCTCATCAGAAACTCCTCGTTGTTTAAAGTTCCTTTGATGCTTTTGTTTACAAATTCCATCGCTTCCACAGGGTTCATGTCGGCAAGATATTTTCTCAGGATCCACATTCTCTGCTGTGTAGTTTCATCAAGAAGAAGATCATCTCTTCTTGTACTTGATGATACCAAATCGATGGCTGGATAAATCCTTTTGTTGGCGATTTTTCGGTCAAGCTGAAGTTCCATATTTCCGGTTCCTTTGAATTCTTCGAAAATAACTTCATCCATTTTAGAACCTGTATCGATCAATGCTGTTGCAATGATGGTTAATGATCCGCCGCCTTCAATATTTCTAGCTGCACCGAAGAATCTCTTTGGTTTATGAAGTGCATTGGCGTCAACACCTCCGGAAAGAATTTTTCCTGATGCTGGAGTTACCGTATTGTAAGCTCTCGCCAAACGCGTAATTGAATCCAGTAAAATCACTACATCATGACCGCATTCTACCATTCTTTGTGCTTTTGAAAGCACAAGATTGGCGACTTTTACGTGCTTGTCAGCAGGTTCGTCAAAAGTTGAAGCAATTACTTCTGCGTTTACGCTTCTTTCCATATCCGTCACCTCTTCCGGCCTTTCATCTATGAGTAAAATCATCATATAAGCTTCGGGATGGTTCTCGGAAATTGAGTTTGCAATGTCTTTAAGCAACATCGTTTTACCCGTTTTCGGCTGTGCAACAATCATGGCACGCTGCCCTTTTCCTATCGGGGTGAACAGATCAACAATTCTTGTAGAAAGCGTAGAGTTTTTCCCTGTTAAATTGAATTTTTCTTCAGGGAACAACGGCGTAAGGAATTCGAATGCAACGCGGTCTTTAATGAATTCTAAATCGCGGCCGTTAACTTCTGTTGGTTTCAGTAAGGAGAAATATTTCTCGCCTTCCTTAGGCAAACGTACAATTCCACGAACAGTATCTCCCGTTTTCAGACCGTGGTTTCTAATTTGGTTGGTAGAAACATACACGTCATCAGGTGAAGAAAGGTAAGAAAAATCGGAAGACCTAAGGAAGCCATAGTTATCGGGAAGAATTTCAAGAACCCCTTCAATCGTTACTAATCCGTCAAAATTAAATTCTTTCTTAGAATTCTCTTCCTGAGTTTCAGAATTTTGCTGATTGCGGTTCTGATTTGGATTTTGATTAGGGTTTTTGTTCTGGTTTTTCTGATTCGGGTGCTGTGGCCTGTTTTGATTTGGATTTTTATTTCCGTTACCATTACCGCTTCCGTTGCCATTCCCGTTCTGATTAGGGTTCTGATTAGGGTTCTGGTTTGGGTTCTGATTTTGGTTCGGATTCTGATTTTTAGCCTGCTCCGGCTTTGCTTCAGCTTCTACCGAAGCTTCTGCAACTACAGCTTCAGTTGCGGCCTCCTCTTTCGGAGCAGCAACACGCTGTCTTTTTTTCTTTTGCTCATTCCGGTTGTTTTCGGAATCTTTATTGGCATCAACTGGAGTGGATTCTTGAGTTTCAGAAGGTTTTTCCTGAGGAGTTTCAGCAGGTGTTTCTGTTTTTTCAAACGTAATTTCTGCGGAAACTTCGGCGGGTTTCTCCACTTTCTTTTTGGCGGCCGGTTTCTTTGCAACCGGTTTTTTAGGTGCAGGAGCAGGTTTTTCTTCTGTATTCATAGTAGTTTCAGTGGCGTTGAAGTAATCTTTTGCAATTTTGGTATTTGAAGCCTGAAAATCAAGGATTGCAAAGATTTTATCATTATCCGTGCTGTTTTTAGCAAGTTTAACGCCTAAATCTTTCGTGATTTTAGTCAACTCCGATTCGGATTTTGACCGTAACGTTTCAATGTTGAACATAAATTGTTATGTGAAAAAGTATGTTATAAGTAAGTGTAAGTAAGAAAGTTAAGTCGGGCGACTTTCTTTATAAGGTCATTTGTACGGCAAATCTACGTTAATTTTTTATTTATGCAAAAAATTATTGTTATTTTTGCACCTCATACTCAATACGATGCTGCAAAGAATACAGACTGTTTGGATTTTTCTGGCGATTTTAGGTGCGATTTTTCTGTTCGTCACCGGCCAGGATTTTTCCGTTTTCGGACCCGTTCCATTTATTTCGGTAGTCTGTGTAGGTTTAGTGCTTGTAGGATTCATCAGCATTTTGAGTTATAAAGACCGAAAGAGACAAGTTCTGCTGAATAACATCAGCATTTTTATAAACGCTTTGTTGCTCGGTTTATTGGCGTATTGGCTACTCAGTTTATCTGGAGGAATTAATTTTCCTGAGAAAGGTATTGAGCCGATTTTCCCGTTGCTTTCGATAATCTGTTTGTTAATTGCAAACACTTATATCAGAAAAGACGAGAGGCTCGTGAAATCTGTAGACAGACTCCGCTAAACTCACAACGATTTTTTTTGAGTTAAACAGCTCCGGTTTTGGGGCTGTTTTTTTTTATCGCCCACTTAAATATTTATCTTTATCAAAAATTACCAATGAAGAATCACTATCTGCTTTTTGCACTCGTATTTTCAACAGTCTGCTATGCACAGGAAGTTTCTAAAGACCGCATCTTTAGGGTGCTCTCTGCTCTGGCTGCGGATGATATGAAAGGCCGTGAAATCGGAACACCACAAAACGATTCCGCTGCAGTGTATATTGCGCAACGCTTCAAGGAGAATAATCTTGCGTATTGCACCGGCGATTCTTATCTGGTTCCCTTCAAATATAAAGGAAAAGTAGTGTATAATGTCTGCGGGATACAGAAAGGAAAATCGGACAATATATTAGCCTATTCCGCACACTTCGATCATATCGGTTCCACCGACAAAAGTGGTGATAACATCTATAATGGCGCCGACGATAATGCCAGTGGAGTGACTTTAATGATCGGACTTGCTGATTACTTTAAAAATACAGATCCTGCTTTTTCAATGATGTACATGGCTTTCAATGGTGAGGAAAAAGGGATGAAAGGATCAAAAGCGATCGCTGAAAACCCTCTTTTAACAGAAAAACACTCCAAAATTTCTGCATTATTTAATTTTGAAATGGTGGCTACGGTTTCGCAATTCGGACCCAATGCACTTTATATGACCGGTGCTGAATTTTCTGACCTCGATGAATTGCTGAATACCAATGCCGCAGATGGACTTAAAGTTCATCCCGATCCATACATTGGACAGCAGCTTTTTTACCGTTCAGATAACGTAAGTTTTGTTAAAAAGAAAATTATTGCCCATTCGTTTTCAAGCGTGGACATGAATGTTGCAAAACATTACCATCAGCTCAATGACGATATTAATGTAGTGAATTTTGATAATCTTACTGTGCTTATAAACAGTTTTGGAAAAACTGTTCAAAAGCTCACTCCGGAAAACTTTACACCTAAATACAACGATAAAGTAAGCTTTAAGTAATAGAAGCAACCAATCAAAAAATCCGTAATTTTGCCCACTAAATTTCCTGAATGAAACCATTACAACGCATTCTCTCCTTTGCCAAACCTCATCAGAAATACCTTTTCGGAAGCATGTTTTTCAACATCATGTATTCTGTTCTCAATATATTTTCGGTGGCTACAATGCTTCCAATTCTGGGATTGATGTTCGGGACGGTAGATAAAGTCGACACGACAAAACCACCCGTAAACCCCGGCCGGCTTGTTGATTTTTTTGGATATGCTAAAGACTGGGCTTATTATACGATACAGAAAAATATTGACACTTACGGAACGGTAAAGGTTCTGGCAATCTTGTGCGCGGTAACCGCTGTAGCATTTCTGCTTCGGAATATCTTCAGATATCTTGGGGCCTATCTTTTGGTAAATTACCGTGTGGGAATTACCAAAGATTTAAGGACTGCGATGTATAACAAATTCCTGAAGCTCCCCGTTTCCTTTTTTACTGAGAAGCGCAAGGGCGATATGATGAGCCGGATTTCCAACGATATCGGCGGCGTTGAAAGCGGCATTATGGGAAGTCTGGTGGATGTAATTAATTCACCATTCATGATTATTTCATCGCTGATCACGCTCTTTATTCTTTCACCGAATCTTACCATGTTTTCACTGCTTGTATTTCCTCTAATGGGCGGCCTGATTGCCTGGGTCGGAAAAAGTCTGAAAAGACAGGCTACCGCAGCACAGGAAGAACTCGGAAACCTCTTTTCACTGGTTGATGAAACTTTAAAATCTTCGAAAGTCATTAAAATCTTCAATGCAGACAAAATACTGAAAACCAGATTTAATACCACCACAGATAACTGGAAAAAATATGCGATCGGAATGAGCCGCCGCCGCGAACTTGCCTCTCCGATGAGCGAATTTTTAGGTTCCGTCACCATTTTGATCATTACGTGGTTTGCAGGCGTTCAGATTTTAAACGAGCAGACGATGGAACCGGAAACATTTCTAGTTTTTATCGGGATGTTTTTCCAGATTCTGGATCCCGCGAAGAAATTATCAAGTGCAATCTCCAATATACAAGGCGGAATGGCAAGTTTGGACCGGGTTTCCGAAGTTTTAGATTATGATCTGAAGGTGGAAGAAATTGAAAATCCCATCGCTATTTCTACTTTAAAAGATAAAATTGAATTTAAAAATATTGGATTTTATTACGATAAAGACAATGTAATCCTCAAGAATTTCAATCTAAATATTCCAAAAGGCAAAACGGTTGCGCTTGTTGGTCAGTCAGGTTCAGGGAAAACGACCATTGCAAATTTACTTGCCCGTTTTTATGATATTTCTGAAGGAGAGATCCTAGTTGACGGCGTAAACATCAAAGACTTAAAACTGGACGATTACCGAAATCTTCTCGGAATGGTGACTCAGGAATCAGTGTTATTTAATGATTCTGTATTCAACAATATCCTGATGGGAAAACCGGACGCTACCGAAGAGGAAGTGATGGCTGCCGCGAAAATTGCGAATGCGCATGAGTTTATTGAAGGTCTTCCGGAAAAATATTACACCAATATCGGCGACGATGGAAATAAACTTTCCGGCGGTCAAAAACAAAGGGTTTCAATCGCAAGAGCGGTACTGAAAAATCCTCCAATAATGATTCTGGATGAAGCCACTTCCGCTTTAGATACCGAATCTGAAAGATTTGTTCAGGATGCTTTGGAAAAAATGATGGAAAACCGAACTTCCCTCATCATCGCTCACCGACTTTCAACCATCCAAAAAGCAGACTGGATTGTAGTGATGGAACGCGGAAGCATTGTAGAGCAAGGAACGCACATTGAGCTGATGAACAATAACAATGTTTATAGAAGACTCGTGGAACTGCAGAATTTTGGGTAATTTCGCCAAGCTAAAAAAAGTTATGATAAAATATTTTATACTGTTCTCCTTATTGACGAGTTTATCAATTTCCGCTCAGGAAAATTCAGGGAAAGACGGAGACATTACACAAATTAAAGATTACGATGTTCTAAAAACAAAAATTGATCTCACTGATATTTATACTACGGTCGATACACCACCGGAATTTCCAGGCGGAATCTGGGCCTTTAGAAATAAATTTGCAGAAATTTTCCCGATATCGAACTTTGACGAGAAAAGCGGCACGATACTCAAAACCACTGCCTATTTCATCATAGAGAAAGACGGAAAAATGGGCAATGTGATAGCCATTGGTGATAAAAGATATTCGCTAGCGGCTCAAAAAGCGCTTAAGCAGATTAATGGTCTTTGGAAGCCTGCCAGGCTTAATGGTGAACCGGTGAGATTCATACATGCATTGCCATTGACTATGAGTTTTTAGATAAGATCAGACATTAATGCTTATCAGTTTAAATAATGAAAAAAATACTTTTTATATCTCTGTTCTTAAGTGCAGGACTTGTATTTGCGCAGACCAAAACGGAAAACCCGAACGTTGAAACTACTCAGAAAGATGTTGATAAATTGGCTGAATTTCCTGGTGGAATTAACGAATTTCGAAATATTATTAATCAAAATTTCAGGACAGAAAAGTTAAAAATTGACAAAGGAATTGCAAAAACCACGATCGTTTTCGTAATAAATGAGGACGGAACTGTCAGTGACATAGAAGCGTTGGGGGAGAATCAGGCTATGAATGATGAATCCATCCGTGTCGTCTCAAAAATAAAGACTAAATGGAAGCCGGCAGAACTTGATGGTGAGAAAGTGAAGTACAGATTCACAATGCCTCTCACTATGAGTTTTGAGTAGGTTTAAATTACTATTTCCCAATCATTTTTTTAATCGAATTCAGCTTCATTAAAGCTTCTATCGGCGTTAGAGTATTGATGTCGATTTTTGTAAGTTCTTCACGGATATTTTCCAAAACCGGATCATCCAATTGAAAAAAGGAAAGCTGCATATTTTCTTCGGTAATTGCTTTGGCAGAATCTTTAGAACCGCTTTGTGATCGGCTTTTCTCAAGTGTTTTCAAAACTTCATTTGCGCGGTTTACAACCTTTGAAGGCATTCCTGCCAGTTTTGCCACATGGATCCCGAAACTGTGTTCACTTCCTCCCGGAAGAAGTTTTCTCATGAAAATTATATTTCCCTTATTCTCCTGAATGGAAACGTGGAAATTTTTAATTCTTTCAAAATTTACCGTCATTTCATTCAGTTCGTGGTAATGCGTCGCAAACAGAGTTTTTGCCTGAGTGGGATGTTGGTGAAGATATTCCGCAATCGCCCACGCGATCGAAACCCCGTCGTAAGTTGACGTTCCGCGTCCAATTTCATCCAGAAGAATTAAACTCCGGTCAGAAATATTATTGAGAATATTGGCCGCTTCGTTCATTTCCACCATAAAAGTAGATTCGCCGGCAGAAATATTGTCGGTCGCTCCAACTCTCGTGAAAATTTTATCAAGAATGCCAATTTCCGCATGTTTTGCCGGAACGAAACTTCCGATCTGTGCCATCAGACAGATAATCGCGGTCTGCCTCAGAATTGCTGATTTACCCGCCATATTCGGTCCGGTGACCATGATGATCTGCTGTGCATCTTTATCCAAAAACAGATCGTTCGGAATATATTTTTCGCCGAGCGGAAGCGCATTTTCTATAATCGGGTGACGCGCTTCTTGTAAATTGATTTCAAAAGAATCATTCAGTATCGGTCTTGTATAACTTTCGGAAAAAGCCAGTTCAGAAAGGCCAACGCCACAATCGAGTTCCGCTATGATTTTTGAATTTCCCTGAATGGCATCAATATAAACCATGACATTATCGCAGACTTTACGGTAAAGTTCATGCTCGATTTTTGAGATCTTTTCTTCTGCCCCAAGGATTTGCTCTTCGTATTCCTTCAGTTCTTCAGTGATGTATCTCTCTGCATTTACCAAAGTCTGTTTACGGATCCAATCACTCGGAACCTTGTCTTTATGCGTATTTCTAACTTCAATAAAATATCCGAAAACACCGTTGAAACTGATTTTCAAACTTGAAATTCCGGTTCTTTCGATCTCGCGTTCGCACATTTCGTCCAGGAAGTTTTTCCCTTTGCTTTGCAGTCCGCGCAGATGATCTAGATCTTCCGAAATTCCGCTTTTAATCACATTTCCTTTCGCAATATTTACAGGAAGTTCTTCATTCAGGTAATTCTGTAAATATTGAATGAGTTCTTCAAGATTGTTTAAAGGCTCTATCCAGGCCAAAACCTCATCAAACGGATGAAGCAAGTTTTTAATCTGATGGATATTCGCTAAACTCTGGCGGAGATAACCTAATTCTTTCGGACAGATTTTCTCTGAAGCCAGTTTTCCCATCAGACGGTCAAGATCAGAAATCGATTTCAGCAACTGCTGGATTTCGTATTTTAACTGATCTTCTTTGTTGAAGAACTCAATTAAATTTAATCTTCGGTTGATTTCGTCTACTGATTTTAACGGCAGAATCAGCCTTCTTCTGAGCAATCTTCCGCCCATTGGCGTCGACGTTTTATCGATAATATCAAGCAGCGATTTTCCCTGTGGATTACTTGGATAAACAATTTCAAGGTTTCTTAATGTGAAATTATCCATCATCAGATAATCATCCTGAGGAATCAGCTGAATTTTTGTAATGTGCTGAAGCAATGCGTGATGCGTATCTTCGACCAAATAAGCGAAAATTGCTCCGGCAGAAATGATACCCAGTTGATGCTCTTCAATTCCAAATCCTTTTAACGAAGCAGTTTTGAAGTGGTTCGTGAGTTTTTCATACGCATAATTGTACTGAAAAGCCCAGTCTTCAAGCTTAAATGAGTTCTTATTTTTAAGCTGCGCCGGAAGTTCGGTAGATCTCTGATAAATGATTTCACTAGGATCGAAAGTGTGAACGATGTGCAGTAATTTTTCCAGATTTCCTTCAGAAACCAGAAATTCTCCCGTAGAAACATCGACCAGAGCGACCCCAAATTTTTCTTTATGCTTGTGAACCGAAAGCAGGAAATTATTTTTTTTGGAAGTTAAAACCTGTTCATTAAAAGTAACACCCGGAGTAACAAGTTCGGTTACTCCTCTTTTTACAATGCCTTTCGCTACGGTTTTGGGATCTTCAAGCTGGTCGCAAATAGCAACACGGAGTCCCGCTCTCACGAGTTTTGGCAAGTAGGAATCTACGGAATGGTGCGGAAAGCCTGCCAGTTCGATATGTCCTTCACCGTTGGCTCTTTTCGTTAAGACGATGCCCAAAATTTGGGAAGTCCGGATGGCGTCCTGGCCAAAAGTTTCGTAGAAATCTCCTACGCGGAACAGCAAAAGCGCATCAGGATATTTCGCCTTGATGGTGTTGTACTGTGTCATTAAAGGAGTTTCTTTCTTTGCCATGGTTGGTTTTTCTGCCGCTAAAGCGTTATTTTATTTAATTTTGCCAAAAATACGAAAATGTCATCCACCAAGAAACTGAAACTCGAAGAATTAGGCCGAATCGATATAGAAACCTTTAAGCAAACCGAAAAGATTCCTTTGATAGTGGTTTTGGATAATGTAAGAAGCATGCATAATGTGGGCGCGGTTTTCAGGACAGCGGACGCTTTTATCGTAGAGAAAATTGTTTTGTGCGGGATCACGCCGCAGCCACCTCACCGCGAAATTCACAAAGCTGCGCTGGGCGCTACGGAAAGCGTAGACTGGAGTTATGAAAAAAGCATTTCGGAAGCCCTGCAGAATCTGAAAAAAGAACACTGCCAGATTATTGGAATCGAACAGACTTCCTCCTCCGAAATCATTACAGATTACACAATCAACAAAGATCAAAAATACGCGCTGGTGCTTGGTAACGAGGTTGACGGATTGAGCGACGAAGCACTTTCTCTTTATGATACTTTTCTGGAAATTCCCCAGCTGGGAACAAAGCACTCGCTGAATGTTTCGGTTTGCGGCGGAATTGTAATGTGGGAATTTTTTAAAAATCTGAAATAAATTATTCTAGATTTTTAATTTTCAGCAGATTCCATTTTCCGTTATAATGTTTGAAAAGGCAGATTTTATCTACCAAGAATGAATCTTCAAAGGTTTTCGTTTTGTATTCTTCCCACGCTAATTTAAAATTTTCGGGACTTAAATCTCTATAAGCGACGGTTAGATGAGGATTAAGTTTTGTGTAAGAATGAAAATTCATATTCGGCTGAACTTCATCGTACAACTTTTGAAGTTCTTCCTTATTTTCAGGTGTGATAAAAATAACCGGATTATTTTTGTTAGGAAAACATCGGAAATTATTAAGATCAACAATAAAAGAAGTTGTTTTAAGTCCATTTCTGAAAACTTATCTACCAATTCATCTTCTTTATTTTCATCAAAAGAGAAAGGTTTGATCAATGTAATATGTGGAAAATTTTTGAACGATTTTACAGAATTAAACCGTTCAGCGAAATCTTTACTGACTGCCCTGGCTTTTTTCGTAATTTGTTTATTAGGAACCACCGCAATGAAATACAAACTCATAAATCTGATCTATAATATTTCTTCCCAGAATCAAAATTACTGAAATTTAGTCTTCAATAACTCAAAAAAAACACCCGGAAATGGGTGCTTTAAATTTTTATAATAATATCAAAATTATCTCCAGCCACCGCCAAGCGCCTGATAAAGCTCTACACCGGCTTTCATTTTGGCATATTCGGCATTGGAAATATTCAATTCTGCGTTCAGGGAATTTACAGACGCATTTAAAACTTCCAGATAATTTGCCATCCCGTAATTCACCAGTTCCTGAGAAAATTCCACTGATTTTTGGTAAGCGGTTAATTCCTTTCTTTTTAAATCGATAAAACTGTCCTGGGATTCGTAAACTTTCAAAGCATCAGAGACTTCTCTTCCTGCTGTAAGAAGGGTTTTGCGGAAATTCAGATAGGCTCTTTCTTTGTTGGCTAAACTTACTTCGTAATTGGTTCGGATCTGTCTTTTATTTAAAACGGGCTGCACCAAACCTGCTACCACATTGGCAAAAAGTGAATTCACACTGAAAAGATGATCAATATCCAGACTCTGTATACCGCCACCGCCGTTAATCCTTAAACTGGGATAAAACTGTGCTTTTGCAGCATTTGTAAGTTCAAAAGCGGACATTAATCCGTATTCAGCAGCCATCACGTCAGCCCTATTGGAAAGCAGATTTGCAGAAAAGCCTAGTTTATAATCAGCCGGCATCTGTTGCTGGCTTAGTGTTGCGCGCTCGATTTGTTGCGAAGGAATACCCATTAAAAGGCTCATGGCATTCTCCAGGAGCGCTATCTGAACATCGGTATTAATCAGCAGCGACTCTGCATTGAAAACAAGTGCTTCACTTTGCTGAACGGCAACTTCGGTTAATGTTCCGGCATCTTTTAAAGCTTTTGTGGTTTCAAGATTTTTCCTGCGGAGAGCAATGGTTTCACTGATGATTCTTTTCTGTTCATCGAAGGTTAAAAGCTGGTAATAGCCGGAGGCAATGGCGGCAACTAAATCAGTCTTTACCGCTTTGTGCGCGGCAACCGTTCCTAAATACTGTGCTAACTGAGCCTTTTCCTCAGCCTTCATTTTTCCCCAGATATCTGCTTCCCAGGAAATATCACCGCTCAGATCAAACAGATTGTTATATCTTCTGTTACCAGAAAGTTGCCCCAGTTGTGTATTTAAGGATTGTGTCTGAAAAGTATAAGACGGACCAACAGAAAGTGTTGGCTGATAAGCAGCTTTACTTTGTTTTAGATAAGATTCCGCTGAAGCAATATTCTGCAGCGCAATTCTGATATCCAGATTGTTTTCCAGGCCTTTTGTAATATGTTTCTGGAGCACAGGATCAGTAAAAATCTCGCGCCATGAGACTGTCGCAATACTGGAGGAGTCTTTCGGAAGAAAATCTGTCCTGAAAAGATTCTCATTCACTTCATTGGGTCTTTCATACGATTGCCGTGCTGTACAGGACGAAAGCACTGCTAACGTAAAGAGCGACAGTAATAAAGTTTTTATATTTAAATGTTTACTCATTATTTAAAATTTTAATCAAAGTGAGAAATTATTCTGCCAGATTAATTTTTTTGGATTTAACCGGAGTGATTTTTTCCTGTAACCACTGGAAAATCACATACAGAACAGGAATCGCTACCAACCCGAAAAACGTTCCGATCAAAAGACCTGCTGCAGCTCCGGTTCCTATAGATCGGTTACCTACAGACCCAATCCCGGAAGCAAAAACCAATGGAAGCATCCCGAAAATAAATGCGAACGAGGTCATCAGAATCGGTCTTAATCTCGCCTTCGCGGCGTTGATGGCAGACATGGCTAAAGTTTCACCGTGATTTCTTCGCTGTATAGCAAATTCTACAATAAGAATGGCATTTTTGGCTAAAAGCCCTACGAGCATAATCAAGGCAATCTGGAAATAAATATTATTTTCCAGGCCGGCAATTCTCTGTCCGAAATAAGCACCTGCAACTCCCAAAGGAAGCGAAATAATAACTGCCAAAGGAAGCAGGAAACTTTCATACTGTGCCGCGAGGATGAAATAAACAAATACCAAACTCAGTAAGAAGATAATGGCTGTCTGTGAACCTGAACTCAATTCTTCTTTAGAAAGACCGGTAAATTCAACCACATAATCTGCGGGAAGTTTTTCTGCTGCAACTTCCTGTACTGCACGAATTGCATCACCCGTTGAAAATCCAGGATTGTTCGACCCTGAAATCGAAATTGATGTAAAGAGGTTATATCTTTCCACAGATTTTGGCCCGAAGGTCTTCTCCATCGTTACAAACTGAGAGATGGGTGCCATTTGGCCGGAAGCAGTTTTTACAAAAATACTGCTGAGATCCGACGGCTCGTTTCGTGAATCAGGAAATGCCTGAACCATTACCCGGAACTGCTTCCCATATTTGGTGAAATCGGCGGCATACACCCCTCCAACATATCCCTGCATCGCACTTAATATATCTGAAACTGAAACTCCGGTCTCTTTTGCACGCGGGACATCAATTACCATTTCGTACTGCGGATAATTAGTGTTGAAAGAAGTTTGAGCGAACTGAACTTCCGGTCTTTCCATCAAAGCCCCCAAATATTCTTTTGCAACGCCATCAAGCTGCCTTAAACTGCCTCCTGATTTATCCAGCAATACTGCTGAAAAACCATCACTGGAACCAAATCCCGGAATACTTGGCGGGGAGAAAAATACAATTTTCGCGTCAGGATATTTCCCTGCGAGTCCGAAAAGCTTTTTGGTAATCGCTTCAACCGACTGATCATCATCTTTTGCCCTTTCACCAAAAGGTTTCAGCCTCACGAAAGCCTGCCCGGCGTTAGAACCGCTTCCTGACATAAATCCACGGCTTGCGGTAAAGGTAACGTTGGCAACTCCAGGTATTTTCCGGGCTTCTTCCTGCAAATCTTTTAAAACGTTATAAGTCCTTTCCATAGAGGATCCGGGCGGAAGTGCCACATCAGTAAAGATAATTCCACGGTCTTCTTTAGGTACGAAGCCTGAAGGCATTGTGGCATTGGACCACCAGAAAAACAATCCTCCAACAGCAAAAATAATCAGCGTTACCCATTTATGTCTCAAAAGGAAAACGAAAAGTCGTCCGTACCGGTCTGTACCGCTTTTAAATGCGGCGTTGAATTTATAGAAAAACTTCTGCAGAAAGTTCATAGAAGCATATTCTTTATGATGCGCAGGATTTGGTTTCAAAAACAGAGAACATAAAACCGGGCTGAGTGTCAACGCATTAACCGCAGAGATTAAAATTGCCACGATCAGCGTAATCCCGAACTGCTGGTAAAAAACTCCTGTAGGCCCTGTTATAAAGGTTACAGGAATGAATACTGCAGACATTACCAACGTAATTGAGATAATCGCACCGGTAATTTCATCCATCGCACTTACGGTCGCTTTTTTGGCGTCTGTAAATCCGTGTTCCATTTTCGCATGCACCGCCTCGACGACGACAATGGCATCATCGACCACAATTCCAATTGCGAGAACTAATGCAAAAAGTGTTAAAAGGTTCAAGGAATATCCGAATAAATTCAGGAAGAAAAAAGTTCCAACGATGGAAACCGGAACCGCAATCGCCGGAATTAAGGTAGAACGGAAATCCTGAAGAAATAGATAAACCACCAAAAACACAAGTACAAATGCTTCGAGTAAGGTAGTCACTACTTTACCAATTGAGGCTTCCAGAAAGTCATTGGTATCAAAATTAATCGTGTAACCCACATCTTTGGGTAATGTTTTCTCGTTTTCTTCGAGAAATATTTTGATGTCTTTAATAATCTGCTGCGCGTTGGATCCAGGTGTCTGGAAAATCCCCATACTTACGGAGCGGCGGCCATTATTTTCACCGATTGAACTGTATGACTGTGCATCCAATTTAATCTCAGCGACATCTTTCAATTTTAAAAACTGCCCATTACCGAGTGATTTTAAGATGATATCGCCGTAATCATTGGCAACATTAAATTTCCCTTTGTACGTGATGACATATTCGAAAGCGCTTCCGCTATTCTGCCCCAACTGTCCGGCTGCAGCTTCCCGCGACTGTTCGTTGATAGCAGCAGTAACATCTGACGGTTCTAAACCGTACGCCGCCATTTTTGCAGGATCGATCCATACTCTCATCGAGAAATTTTTCCCTCCGAATGCCTGCGCATCACCTACACCGTTTACCCTTTTCAGTTCCGGAATTACATTTATATTTAAATAATTCTGAAGCCAGACTTCGTCCAAATCTTTATTCGAAGTGTAAAAAGACAGGAACATCAGGGCACTTGTACGCTGTTTCTGTACCGTAACCCCGGAACGCGTAACATCTGCCGGCAAAAGCGGAATCGCACGCTGAACTTTATTCTGAACCTCAACCGCCGCAATATCAGGATTTACACCCTGTTTAAAGAAAATCTGAATATTTGCTGAACCGTTATTGCTCGCTGAGGAAGAAATATAATCCATTCCCTCTACCCCGTTTACCTGTTCTTCAATCGGAATTACCACACTGTTCATTACGGTTTCTGCGCTGGCACCGGTATAATTCGCAGAGATGCTCACCGTAGGCGGCGCGATATCCGGGTATTGGGTTACAGGAAGTGCCTGAAGACCCAAAACGCCAAGAATTACAATAAGGATGGAGACGACGCTCGCAAGAACCGGTCTGTTGATGAAATGTTTTACCATTAGAAAATCGGTTTTATAGCGTTAACAATCTCGTCGAAACTTGCAGGTTTTGATTTTACCGCAGTCCCGGGTTTTAAAGCACCGACGCCCTGAGCTACAATTTTTTCTCCTTTTTTAATCCCGTCTTTTACAACGACCAGATTATTCACCCGGTCAGTAACACCAATCATGACATTTCTGGCGGTATCTTTTTCAACTTTGAAGACGTAAACTAGTCCCTGTTGCTCGAAAGTTGCACTTTCCGGAACTATTAAAGCCTTGTCATATAATTTAGGAACTTTAACCGTTCCGCTGTTTCCGTTGCTCAGGAGTTTGGCTGCATTCGGGAAAGAAACGCGGAACTGGATTGTTCCTGTTTGGGGATCTATCTGTCCGGTAACTGCTTCTATTTTTCCTTTTTCTCCATACATACTTCCGTTGGCGAGTTCAAGTTCTACCATCGGCATATTTCTTAACTTTTCGGGAACTGTTGCGCCGTAGGCATTTTCGAGAAAATCCAGATATTCTCTTTCGTTCATCGAAAAGTAAGCGAAAATAC
The DNA here is from genome assembly GCA_015999765.1 of Flavobacteriia bacterium. GTDB lineage: Bacteria > Bacteroidota > Bacteroidia > Flavobacteriales > Weeksellaceae > Kaistella. The sequence goes on along the minus strand of JAECQR010000001.1, from coordinate 535,498 downwards.
CGCTGGTATCTGAAACTGTTGTTAATGGCATTGGATCGCCAGGACCAACTAAACTTCCTACCCTAAACGGCAACTTCCCCAGAACACCTGAAATCGGAGCGCGAATCACGGAATAATTGATATTTGCCTGCACGCCTTTGTAATTTGCAGAAGCCTGAGAAACTCCGGCAGAAGCCTGTGCCTGAGCTGCCCGAGCCTGCGCAAGCTGTGCCTGAGCGCGTGCTAAATTGGCTTTGGCAGTTTCCAGTTGTACGCTGCTGATGATATTTTTCTGAACCAAGGGAATCAATTTGTTTACCTCAACCTGAGATGCATTTACCGCTGCCTGCGCCGCGCCTACATTAGCTTTCGCGGCGGAAACTCCTGACTGCGCTGCGCCAATGCCTGCACGGGCGGCATCTGCTGATTCATTAAGCGTATTTGTTTCCAGCCTGAAAAGTGGCTGACCTTTGGTAACATACTGACCTTCATCAACCAAAACCTGAGTAATATATCCCTGGATTTTTGCACGAACATCATTATTTACACGGCCCTGAATAGATGCCGGAAATGACTCATATCCGGTTACATTTCTTTCCTGCACTTCAACTACAGGAACTTCTTTAGGTCCTTCCTGCTTTTTTTCTTCTTTCTTTTTACATGAAAGCACCGACAGTAAAGAAAGGGAAATAATGATTAATTTATTTTTCATACTTAAATTTTATGGAGAGTTTCTTCGATATTTTTAATATTTCTATTTAAAAGCGTTCTGTAAATTTCAAATCTTTGAATCTGTTCTTCGTCTTTGCTTTTGCAGAATTCATGGAGCTGATCGAGAATTGATATTTCCTGCTTCATTTTTGTGATAATTTCCTCAAACCGAATGGTCATATAGTTTTCATTAATTCTGAAGAAACGCTTTCTTTCTTTAATGGTATTAAAATCAATAATTAATTTAGCGTTCAGCAACAGATTAAGATTAGCCGAAACAGAACTTTTGCTTGCAGCAAAAACCTGTACAAATTCATCAAAGCAAATTCCCTTCTTCTCGAAATCGAAAATCAGGTATGAGTAAATTTTAGCAGCCAATGGTGGGATGTGCAGGGTTTCCCCATAAAACTTCACCATGTCACGAAAAATTTGTTTATCCAGGTCCAACGATGGTTCCATATTCATACAATGAGCACAAATATAATTTATTAGTTCGGAACGAAACGAACCTGAGGTTTCTTTTAACAAATATTTAAAACAATTTAACAGCATAAAAGATGAAAAATGCTAATTTCGCATGATGGATTTACGCGATCAACTGAAAAACCTTTTCCCGGAACACCAAGAACAGGATTTTAAAATGCCTGAAGATGAATCGGCAAAATTTCAGCAGAAAGAGCCTTTGGTATGCAAGTTTGAAAAGAAGGGCAGAAATGGAAAACCTGTTACTTTAATTGAAGGATTTGAAGGAAGCGAGGATGAATTAAAAAATATTTCAAAGAAAATAAAAACGACTTTGGGAATCGGCGGTTCGGCAAAAGACGGAATCATTGTAATTCAGGGAGATAACCGCGACAAAATCATGAAAATCCTTCAGGAAATGGGCTATAAAACGAAACGCGTTGGTGGATAGTTTCCCCATTATTTTATCAGAACAAAAATTCTCCGTACCTTTAAATTCCTTTTTTACAAAGGGATTTTTTAATTTAAAACAATAATAATATGCTTAATAAATTAGCGGCCTCCGAACTGGTTCTTAATCCGGACGGAAGTGTTTATCACCTGAACCTTTTACCTGAAGATCTTGCAGAAAAAATAATCCTTGTTGGCGATCCGGATCGCGTTCCGAAAGTTTCGAAGTATTTCGATAAGGTAGAAATCAAAAAAAATAAAAGAGAATTCTACACCCACACCGGAACTTTGCGCGGCGAGAGAATCACCGTAATGTCAACAGGAATCGGTACCGAAAACATCGATATCGTGATGAACGAGCTTGATGCATTGGTAAATATTAATCTTAAAGATAAAGAATTCAAAAGCGAACACAAAGCACTTCAGCTTTTCCGTTTAGGAACCTGTGGAAGCGTAAATCCTGATGTAGAAGTAGACAATATGCTCGTAACGCAGAATGTTGTTGGACTCGACGGATTACTGCATTTCTACCAGGATTATCAGTTTGAGAACGAATTTTCAAAAAACTTTCTGGAGAAATTCCCTTATGACAAAATAAAACCAATGTTATATTTCTCTGATTGGGCGGAAGATATTTCTGATTATTACAAAGACGCGAAATACCACGGAAACACCGCTACTTTCCCGGGCTTTTACGCACCACAGGGAAGACAGCTTCGTCTGAAAGCCCTCGATGATCAGTTTCTGGAGACTTTAAATGATTTAGGCGTAACCAATTTTGAAATGGAAACTTCTGCAATTTATGGTTTGGCGAAATTATTAGGCCATAAAGCATTAACCGTAAACGCTGTGATCGCCAACAGAAGACGCGGCGAGTTTTCTGCAGACCATCAGGCTTCCGAAAAGAATATGATCGAATGGGTTTTGGAGCGGATTATTAAATAAAAGTTATCAAATTTTAAAATCCGGCTGGGAAACTTGCCGGATTTTTTATTGGTTACGAACCCAGCAGTCCGTTAAATGATCATTCACCATTCCCGTTGCCTGCATGTGCGCGTACACAACCGTGGAACCAAGAAACTTAAAGCCTCTTTTCTTTAAATCTTTGGCCAAAGCATCCGAAATCTCTGTTGTCGCAGGAACTTGTTTTAATTCTGAAAACTGGTTAACGATTGGTTTTCCGCCGACAAATGCCCAAATATATTCTGAGAAAGTCCCGAACTCCTTCTGAACTTCTAAAAACCTTTTCGCATTATTAACCGTTGCTAAAATTTTCAGGCGGTTCCGGATGATTCCAGCATTCTGCATCAATTCTTCTGCCTTTTCATCGGAATATGCTGCAATTTTATTGTACTCAAAATTATCGAAAGCTACTTTAAAGTTTTCACGCTTTTTTAGAATCGTGTACCATGAAAGTCCGGCCTGAAAACTTTCGAGCACCAGAAATTCAAAAATCGTTTCGTCATTGTAGACGGGTTTCCCCCATTCATTATCATGATAAGCTCTGTATAAAATATCTTTTTCGCACCAACCGCAGCGGATCTTTTCCATTTTATCTACCATTTTGTCAATATTCTGATAAAATTAATAGAAATATTTAATAAAACTTTATAAAACTTTTAACATATCTTAATGTAAAGAGGAACAATTGTTGGTACTTAACATAATATCAAATTAAATTATTACCAAATCATTAATTTAAAATTATTATTATGGACAGACAAGATTATAACAACGCAGAAAACGCTGTTAACAACGCAAAGTGGACCGTAAACGATTATGCAGACAGAGCTAAAGATTATATCCGCGAGCAGCGCGACAGAAACGAAACCCCAACTGCTGAAGGTTGGATGGAGCGTGCAAAAGATAATATTTCTGATGCATGGGAAGACACTAAAGATGCAGTATCCGATGCATGGGAGCAAACTAAAGACTGGACAGACGATGCAGTAGATAATGTAAAAGATGCTGGCGAAGACGTGAAAGCCGAGTGGAATAAGAGCACCAACTAATCATAATTTCATATAGTTAAGGAAGAGAACCAAGAAATTGGTTCTCTTTTTCTATGCTTTAAGCAATAAATATTCTAAATTTGTTGCAATTAAATAGAACTATTATGTCATACGGATTACTTAAAGGTAAAAAAGGAATTATTTTCGGAGCGCTGAATGATCAGTCGATCGCCTGGAAAGTTGCAGAAAGATGCCATGAAGAAGGCGCAGAATTTATCCTTTCGAATGCACCAATTGCAATGCGAATGGGTGAGATCGATGAACTTGCCGCAAAAACAGGTTCGGATGTTATTCCTGCAGATGCAACTTCTGTAGAAGACCTGGAAAAACTTTTTTCCCATGCACAGGAAAAATTTGGTAAAATCGATTTTATCCTTCATTCAATCGGCATGTCGGTAAACATTAGAAAAGGAAAAGCTTATACAGACCTTAATTATGATTTCCTTGAAAAAGGCTGGGATGTTTCCTCCGTTTCTTTCCACAAAGTAATGAAAGCCGCCTGGGACAAAGATATTATGAACGAATGGGGATCAATCCTTGCCTTAACTTATATCGCTGCACAAAGAACTTTCCCGAATTATGGCGATATGGCCGACAACAAATCCTATCTTGAAAGTATTGCAAGAAGTTTCGGCTATTATTGGGGTGACAGAAAGGTTCGCGTAAATACCATTTCGCAATCTCCTGTTATGACTAAAGCCGGCGCAGGTGTAAAAGGAATCAGCGGCTTCTTCAACTTTGCCGACAGTATGTCGCCACTTGGAAACGCTGATGCGATGGATTGTGCGAATTATTGTGTAAGCCTATTCTCAGATCTTACCAGAAAAGTAACGATGCAGAATCTCTTCCACGACGGAGGTTTCAGCAACACCGGAGTTTCACAGAAAATCGTAGATAAATTTGAAAATTTCGAAGGATAATCTCAATCAGAATAAAAAAGAAATCCGCCCTTTATACAGAGCGGATTTTTTTATCTCGAAATTTTCGGAATTACCGGTAAACTTTCGTTCCCTGAGGCTGTTACACTTTGTACAGCGAAGAGGAAATTATCTTTGGAATAGGGAATTGTGATTGAATTTTCTGTAGTGAAAATTTTTTCAGTCCAAACCGGGCTGTCGGTTTCCCTAATCAATATATGATAACCTTTGATCTTCCCGGAAGCCGGTTTCTCCCAACTGAGTTTTGTGGAATTCGAAAGTTCCTTTACATCCATTTTTACATTTTCAGGTTTAGATGCTGATTTTGCCAAACTAGCCAAAACGGAAACATTTACTGCGGTATTTGTTTTCAGATAATCAAAGTCCATAAATTCAATTAAATCACCATACTTTTTATTGTTTTCGGTTCTTACATCCTGATGCTGATGATCGTAATTCTCGTAATAATCTGTTAAGCGTACAGCAGTGAAACCATGATTAACAAAAGGAGTATGATCACCACCGCGCAGAAAACGGTCGTTTCTGTTGATCAGTTTAATATCAATATTTTTCACGTATTTTTCGCCAATTTCTTTTACGTAGCGTGCGAGTTGTCGCGCAGGTCCGTCGTTTTCGAGACCTAAATTACGTATCGCTGCTGCTGTTTTTTCGGTTTCAAAAGCAGATAAACCTTCGCTGAAAACCCGTAGTTTTGGTTTCCCGGCATTTTTCCCGGCATCGAAACTGTTATTCCCAATCATATCATTGTTTAAAACCGCTTCCAACTCCCAGTTTTCTGCCTTTGCCTGATCAGCTAACATCTTTGCACCCAAAAGCCCCTGTTCTTCACCGCTAACCGCAACAAAGAGAATTGACGCAGGAAACTTCGATGCGCTTAAAACTCTTGCGCTTTCGATCACCGCTGATACCCCGCTTCCGTCGTCGTTGGCTCCAGGCGCAAAACTTTCGGCATCCATCACATCCGAAACGCGGGAATCCAGATGCCCGGAAATAATGATAACACGCTTATCATTAGGATCTGTACCTTTTAAAAACGCAATGGCATTCCCAAGATTCGTTTCTCTATTAATTCTTTTACCGTCGGGTTTTAGATCTTCATTTTGGAGGTAAACTTCCATTCGTCCGTTTGAGTTCTTAGCATAGTTCCGGAATTTTGAAAGCACCCAGTTTCTTGCAGCACCAATCCCCCCCTTAGGATTTGTGGTTGAACTCATTGTATGTCTGGTCCCGAAACTCACAAGCTTTTCAACGTTAGCTTTCAGAGAATCTTTGCTAACCTGGCTAACATATCGTGCTATTTCCGGGTCGGTGTTGACTTTCTGTGCACTTATTGAAAGTGATAGAAACATGGCCATAACACAAATCAATTTTTTCATTTTAAATTTTTAATTTCATTAATAAAATCGTTTACTATTTCGTCGGATGTTGCCCATGAGGTAATGATCCGAACCGCCGAACTTTCATCATTAATTTTCTTCCAAACGTAAAAGTCAAATCTATCTGAAAGCTGACTGATATGGTTTTTACTCAAAATTGGGAAGATCTGATTCGTAAAGGTCTCTGAAAGAAAAGTACAATCTTTTTCGAGCAAAGCCTCTTTTATTTTCATTGCCTGCTGATTTGCATGTTCGGCAAGCTCAAAATAAAGATTGTCCGCGAGAAGTTCTTGAAACTGAATTCCCAGAAGGCGGCCTTTTGCAAGCATTGCTCCTTTCTGTTTCAGATGAAAGCCAAATTCATCCTGAAGACCTGAATTTGTTATCACGATTGCCTCACCAATCAGTGCGCCGTTTTTGGTGCCTCCTAAATAAAACACGTCGGTATATTTTGCAATATTCGCAAAACTTATATCATTGGTTTCAGCCGTAAGTGCAGGACCAAGGCGTGCACCATCCATAAAAAGAATCAGATTTTTATCCTGACAGAACGAATAAAGATCCCGCAACTCCTGCAGGGAATAAATAGTACCTACTTCTGTAGAATTGGAGATATACACCATTTTCTGCTTGATCTGGTGCGGAAAATTTTGGTGGATATCCAAAACACTCTGAATGTCTTCGGGCCGTAACTTCCCGTCAGAAGTCAAAACTCCATGAACTTTGTGACCGGTTGCCTCAATTGCTCCAGCTTCATTGGTAAAAATATGGCCGGTATGCGCTGCTACAACACTTTCATGTGGTCTTAGTAAAGCTGAGATGACGATCAGGTTGGCTTGGGTTCCTCCTGAAACGAAGTGTACGGATGCGTGTGGTGAATGACACTTGGTTTTGATTAGCTCGGCAGCATTTAACGAAAATTCGTCTAGTCCATAACCATTTTGCTGGCTGAGATTATTTTTGATAAGTGCCTCCAGTATCCTTGGATGTGCACCTTCAGCATAATCATTCTTAAATGAATACTTCATTCTTTATTTAGAATCTTATTTAATTACTTCCGCTGGGTTCCACGGATATTGGATTATAAATGTATACAAAATGGGTGATTTCACCAATAAAAATACGGTAAAATCACCCGTTTAGGAAACGATTTAATTTTCCACCTTTGTGATAGCAAAATAAGAAGTAATAAAACTAATAACCATTTTTACCTTCTTTAAACGTATTTCCGGAACTTCGTAAAAGTAGTAAAGATCATATATTTAAATGTTAGTCAGAACGCGCAACTCTTGCGCGTTTTTTCTTTATACAATTTATTGTTAGATTTACAGACCCATTAATCTAACTTTATATGATATCACTTAGTGAAGAAAATTACCTGAAAGCTATCTTTCATTTAATTAATGAAGAAAATACTGTAGCCATCAATGAAATCAGCAAGTTCCTTGATGTGAAAATGCCAAGCGTGAACAATATGATGAAGAAATTCGCTGACAGAAACTGGGTAGTTTACGAGAGTTATAAACCACTGAAAATTACAGATTCGGGAAAAAAACAGGCAGCACTTATCGTAAGAAAGCACCGTTTAACAGAGATGTTTCTTGTCGAAAAAATGAATTTTGGATGGGAAAATGTTCATGAAATTGCTGAACAGTTGGAGCATATTCATTCAGAAACCTTCTTTGATAAAATGGACGAAATCCTGAACTACCCTAAATTTGATCCACACGGGGAACCGATTCCGGACAAAGAAGGAAATATTATCGCTCAGGATTTGAAAAAATTAAGCGAATGCAGTATTGGACAAAGTGTGATCTTCACTGCTGTGACAATTACAGACGATGACTTTCTCACTTTTCTAAATATAAAGAACCTCGAGTTGGGAAAGGAAATCGAGATCCTGGAGATCGAAAAGTTCGACAGATCCATGACCGTAAAAATCAGCGATGCCTCTACTATATTAAGCAAAATAGTATGTGATAAGATTCTTGTAAAAGCATCTCTATAAAAAAGCTGTTTTGGCACATTGAAGCAATTGCCTTAACTTTGTAACATTCTCAAAATAATCAATAAAATTTAAAAATATGTCAAAAGCTATTTCGCAAGTTCCTTACGCAGTAAACGAGCCCGTAAGAACTTATGAACCGGGTTCTGCTGAAGTTAACTCTTTGATTGCAACTTACAAAAAGATGTGGAAAGAGCAGGTAGAAATTCCTATGATCATCAACGGTAAAGAAATTACTTCTGATAATAAGGTCGCTATCAGTTCCCCTCAGGATCATCAACATAATCTCGGCTTTTATTACAAAGGAGACATGACGCATGTTGACGAAGCAATCAATACCGCTCTCGCTGCAAGAGTAAAGTGGAACAATCTCGGGTGGGAACAGCGTGCTGCAATCTTTCTGAAAGCTGCTGATTTAGTTGCCGGACCGTACCGTGACCGTCTGAATGCCGCAACAATGATCGGGCAGAGTAAAAACGTTCATCAGGCAGAAATCGATGCGGCGTGTGAGTTTATAGACTTCCTAAGATATAATGTGGAATTCATGACCGAAATATATAGTGATCAGCCTGTTTCCGACAGCGGAATCTGGAACAGATCAGAATACCGCCCGCTGGAAGGGTTCTGTTTTGCGGTTACACCATTCAACTTTACAGCAATTGCCGGAAATCTTCCAACCTGTATGGCGATGATGGGAAATGTTGTGGTTTGGAAGCCTTCGGACAAACAGGTTCTTTCTGCTAAGATCATTATGGATATTCTTACAGAAGCTGGCTTGCCGGCGGGCGTAATCAATATGATTTTTACAGACGGCAAAGAAACTGCAGAAAAAGTATTGGCACATCCTGATTTTGCAGGTCTGCACTTTACAGGCTCAACCACGGTATTCCAGGATATGTGGAAGAAAATCGGGAATAATATTCACCAGTATAAAACATATCCAAGAATCGTTGGAGAAACTGGAGGAAAAGACTTTATTATGGTGCATCCGTCGGCGAATGTTGAAGCTGTTGCAACAGGAATGGTTCGCGGTGCTTTTGAATACCAAGGGCAGAAATGTTCTGCTGCTTCCCGCGCTTATATCCCTAAATCGCTTTGGCCCGAGGTTAAAAATGTGATGGAAGCCCAGCTTAAAACCATTAAAATGGGAAGCCCGGAAGATCCTTCTAACTTCGTGAATGCAGTTATCGACAAAAATTCTTTCGAGAAATGTAAAGGTTACATTGAACGTGCAGAGCAATCTTCAGATGCAAAAGTAATTTTCGGCGGAAAGTGCGATGATTCAAAAGGGTGGTTTGTTGAGCCTACTGTAATTGAAACTACGAATCCGAAATACGAATCAGTTTGCGAAGAAATCTTCGGCCCAATACTTTCAGTGTATGTTTATGAAGACATTAACTGGAAAGAAACGCTGAAACTTGTGGATGAAACATCTCCTTATTCCTTAACGGGTTCTATTTTTTCGCAGGACAGATACGCGATTGATGAAGCATACAAAGCTTTGGAAAACGCCGCAGGAAACTTTTACATCAACGACAAACCGACGGGTGCAGTAGTTGGCCAGCAACCTTTTGGCGGCGCGAGAGCTTCCGGTACCAATGACAAAGCAGGTTCTAAAATGAATTTGCTGAGATGGGTTTCCGTAAGAAGTATTAAAGAAACATTTGTATCTCCTAAGGATTATAAATATCCTTACTTAGGATAGGATTTTAAACTTTAAAATAACTAACTCTGTCGTTCTGGCAGAGTTTTTTTGTGAAAATATTCAGACCACTGATGCCTTTCTGAATGCTCAATGTCTTTAATGCTTAAAATCCGGGCACAACTTTATAATTTAACAAACTTTATATTTTCAAACATTCAACTGGCATAGTTTTTACAGTTGACTGTGGGTAAACATTCATTAATTACATTAACTTAAAACTTAAATTATGAGCACTAAAAGAAACGGTTTATTAGCATTGCTAGGACTTGGAGCAGTAGCATTTTGGAAATATAAAAACTCTACTCCAGAAGAAAAGCAGGCAGTAAAAGATAAGTTTAACACTGCGAAAGACAATTTCAATAAATTGGGAAGCGATTTAAAATCCAAAGCCAATGAAGTTGCTTCTCAGGTACAGAACAAAGCTGAGCAAGCTAAAACAACAGTTAACGAGTCTGTAAACCAGAATTAAAACACCTCCTTTTCAGACCAAAAACCCGCAATGTAAAATTACATTGCGGGTTTTTATTTCAAGGATTTAATTTTTTATTTATTTCAGAAGTGCGTTGAATGTGTCGCCCTGGCGAATATCTCCGGTATTATATCCTTTCATAAACCATTCTTTACGTTGGGCTGAACTTCCGTGGGTGAAACCTTCCTGATTCACGTATCCTTGCGATTTCTTCTGAATATTATCGTCGCCTACTGCTTCAGCCGCTGAAATTGCAGCCTCAAGGTCGCCAGGTTCCAGAAACTTTTCACGGTTATCGGTTTGTCTCGACCAAACTCCGGCATAAAAATCAGCCTGAAGTTCTGTAGCCACAGAAACCCTGTTCATATCCGCTTCCGAATACCTACCGCTTCTGCGTAACTGGTCAGTTTTCTGTAAGGTTCCCAATAGATTTTGAATATGATGTCCCATTTCATGAGCCATTACGTATGCTATGGAAAATTCCGTAACCTGTGCGCCAAAACGCTGCTGCAATTCTTTGAAAAAACTCATATCCATATAAACGGTTTGATCGGCTGGGCAGTAAAAAGGCCCCATCGCTGCCTGTGCTGTTCCACATCCTGACTGGGTTACCGCTTCAAACATCACCACTTTTGCCGGTTGGTACTGCATTCCGTTTTCCTGAAAGACTTTGGCCCAGGTCTGTTCATTCTCTGCTGTAATCATCTCTACGAATTCCCTCACTTTTAGCTCTTCCTGAGTCAGATCACGCTGTTCGGTCTGCTGGCTCGAACTTCCCATCCCTGAGGAAAGTATTGCTGAAGGGTCGCCACCTAAAAAGAATATAATAGCAGCGATAATTAAGGTTCCCAAGCCTCCGCCTACAAGCATTCCGCCGCCTCCACCTGCGCCCCTTCTGTCATCCACATTTCCGCTTCTGTCGTTTGTCCATTTCATGGTCTGTAATTTATAAGTTATTTCTTATTTTAAAAATACATTAATTTTATTTATTCAGCTTGTTTTCCTGAAGCCAGTAACTGGTCGACTGAAATGCAGCAACGCAGTCATCAATCAAGTTCTGTACCGATTTCTTAGCCGGTATTTCATCAAAATAAAGTCTAAAATCTTCCGGCAAACCCGATTTTTGTGATACCAACGAATACTGTCTCACTTTTTTTGTTGGTGAAATCACCGTTAAATAATTATCTTTAACTAATCCCAGATCCTGATAGGTAGCTACATAGGCTTTTGGCTGAAAATCGTCCGTAAAAACATCCTGACCTAAAAATGTAGAGCGATAACTGAAATTTAAAATTCCCAACAATGTAGGCATCACATCGATCTGCGACATCAGCTTGTTAAATTGCTGTGGTTCGATGAAGCCTTCGGAAAATATCATTCCAGGGATTCTGTATTTATCCATTGGAAGTTCTGTTTTTCCTGCACTCGACGCGCAATGATCTGCTACAATTACAAAAACAGTATTTTTATACCAATCCTGTTTCTTAGCCATTTCAAAAAACTTCCGGATCGAATAATCGGTATATTTTACGCCGCCTTCTCGTGATTTGGCGTTTCCGGGAATATCAATCCGACCGTCGGGATAAGTAAAAGGTCTGTGGTTAGAAACCGTCATCCAATGGTTAAAAAACGGTTTTCCGCTTTTCGCTTCAAGATTCATTACCTCTATTGCTTTTCTCGCCATATCTTCATCTGAAACGCCCCAGATATTCCCAAAAGTGATTTCTTCGGGTTTAAAACTGCTTCTATCAACAATATCATATCCATTTCCCTTATAGAAATCTTCCATATTATCGAAATAGCTGTCACCACCGTATAAAAATTTCACATCGTAGCCTTTCGATTTGAAAACACTTCCGGTGGTAAATTTATTCTTGTTATTTTTCCTTTTAATAATACTCTCTCCAGCTGTTGGAGGAATGCACAAGGTTAAAGCTTCAAGTCCGCGAACTGTTCTGTTTCCGGTGGCATAAAGGTTTGTGAACATTAAAGATCTGGTTGCCAGACTGTCGAGAAATGGAGTAATATTCTGGGTATTTCCGTAATGAGCTAGAAAATCGGCGGACAGACTTTCAATAGAAATCAGTACCACGTTTTTCTTTAATTCAGGTTTTGGTGATGTAATTATACGGGATAATGATGCGGGCTTAAATTCTTTCAGAAAGCGCTGTCCAGCGACAGATTCGTTCAGCGTTGGGTAAAACTGGAAATAATCGAGCTCTTTTTGGGTGAACGCATTGAAGAATTTAGGAAAGCCGTTCGCCTGAATCTCCTGCGCGAAAGTGTTGCCTGTTTTTACCTCGTTCAGTTTCGGAATGAGCAGAAGACTCATACCACACAACAGCACAAATGAACCGAGTAAAATAAGTTTCTGCTTGAAATTGGGAAGCTCAGTAAGTTCATCTTTAGTCCTCCGGAATATGAACCATGTAACTGCCGCTGCCAGAATAAATATGACTGAAAATAATGGAAGTACAGGATAACTTTCCATAATGTTTCCTATAACTTCATTGGTATAAATTAAATAATCTACTGCAATAAAATTGTATCGGAGCCCGAATTCATTCCAGAAAAAATATTCGCTTACTGCATTGAAAATGATGAGTACAACATATAAAAACAAGGTGATAAAGTAAAGAATATTACGAATTTTAAGCCGCTGAACTGGGAGAAAAAGCATCAAGCCAAACAGCAGTGTTTTCAAACCTATAAATGCGGTGGCAACTTCGGGGAATGCTCCGCCGTACTGTCGGAAAATATTTCCGGGTACAAAAGCGGTATAAACGAATGCAGTCATCAACAAGCCGAAAATGATGTATCCGTATGGTTTTCTGTACTTAGAATTAGATAAGAAAAGAAAGTACAAAGCCAATAAACTGCTGGCTAACGTAAAAACTAAAATGTCGCTTAACAAACCGACAGCTACTATCTTCAGACTTTCAAACAGTGCAAAATCTGCATTTGTAATTGGATGAAAGATGAAAATAATTCTTAAAATAAGAGATACCAGGAGATAAAAAATCCCGAGATAAAAAAACGGTTTTAGTTTTGTCTGTATCATTTCGCTTTAAATTGTAATCTCTTTTTTCGCTTTTGAATAAAGCAGAGTTACTGTAAAGCTACAAATTTCCGAAACCAATATTCCCTTTTTTCTCGGAAAGATTGCGCTTGAATTCAATCATTTGCAGAGCAGTAACAGCAGCTTCTACGCCCTTATTACCAAGACTTCCGCCGCTTCTTGCGACAGACTGTTCTTTAGTATCATCAGTTAAAAGACAGAATATCGTGGGAACATCAGTTAAAATGTTGCAGTCTTTAATCCCTTGCGCAACTGCTGAACAAACGTAATCAAAATGAGGAGTCTCTCCACGGATCACGCAACCAATAGCAATCACAGCATCAAATTTTTTCTCTTTGCAAAGCTGCATAGAGGCGTAATTAAGTTCGAATGCGCCGGGAACACTAAATACTTTGATGTTGTCCTCGTTTACACCTTCAGTTTTCAGAACTTCCAATGCTCCGTCGCGAAGGTTATGGGTCACAAAATCATTCCATTCAGAAACAACAATGCCAATTCTGTAAGAACCGGCATTAGTAAGCTGCAATGGTTTGTAATCTGAAAGATTTACAGTTGCCATTTTATATTTTTTATTTAGTAATATTTTACCATTTCAATGTAAGCATCAGACATTCCGTTGTCGTAATCCTGATATTTTTCGTCGATTGCGCTGAAATATTTTTTTGCTTCTGCATTTTTTTTCAATGCTAGAGACACCATTCCCGCTTTCTTTGTGAAATAATAAGAAGTATAGGGATCATCAGATGCTGTAGATGCTTTATCTAAAAGTGAAAGAGCGTCCTCATTTTTATTCAGGTTAAGTTGACAATCTGCCATTGCTCCGAATTTCAGTGCAGTTAAGATCTTGTTGTCTGATGAAAATTTATCAAGCAGATCATAAGCTTCCTGATATTTTCCTTCTTTGAATTTCAGCAATCCTGCACTATAAGCAGAAAGCTTACCGACTTTGGTTCCTGAAAATTCATTATAAGTCCCTAAATAACCTGGATTAGCAGCCGTTTTACCGCCCAAAGCCAGTTCTTCTTTTCCGTCAGCCAAATTTTTCTGAGCAGCAAGATAACTTAAAGTAGCTTCTTCATTTCGTGGACCTACATAAAACTGCTGGTAAGCAAAATACCCAAGAACCAGTGCTAATAAAGCCACAAAAACTGTAACCAATGTTTTGGCATTTTTTTCCAGAAATCTTTCGGTATCTAATGCACCTCTGTCTAAATCCTTGAAAACTTCTACAGTTTCCTTCCCTTCCATTTCGTGTTTGTCGGTGTGCGTTTTATGTTTTGCCATAATGTATTAAAAAATTGAAGTGCAAATTTAACTGTTTTTGAACGATTTACAAAATAATGCCTGAAAAAACATTCCGTTGCTAAAATTCCACTGAAACAAGTAATTTTTTCTTTGAAAAATATTAAAATTTAACTGATTTAGTATTCCAGAATTGTATAGACCTCCGCATCGAAATCTTTGAGGCGTTCTGCACCGTTAAGATTCTTTAAACCAATCAGAAAACTAAACTGCGAAACTGTTGCTCCCTGATTTTCCACCAGTTTTGCTGCGGCTTGAGTTGTACCGCCCGTTGCGAGCAAGTCGTCGTGAATAAGTATTCTTTGTCCCGGTTTTACCTGTCCGGTACGCATCTCGATTTCGGCTGAGCCATATTCCAATTCGTATTCAATTCCAACAAAAGGCGGCGGAAGTTTCCCTGCTTTGCGGATAAGAATAAACGGAACTTCGAGCGCCACAGCAACTGCGATCCCGAAAAGATATCCGCGGCTTTCGATTCCGCAGACTGCATCAACCTTCCCACGGCTGAAAGCAACCAGATCAGCGATTACATCTTCATAAAGCTTAGGATTAAGAAAAATCGGCGTAATATCTTTGAACTGAATGCCCGGTTTTGGGAAGTCAGGAATATTTTCAATGGTTTCTTCTAAATCACGGATGAGTTGATGATTTTTCATTTTAATTGATTTTATAGCTGGAAATCTTCCATTCTCCGTTCACATTCTTCAAACCAAATGTCACCTGCAGAGCAGTCGTTTTTCCACTTTTGTCCGTTACATCGTAGGTGGCATTTACGCTGGCGGCGTTTGCACCTGAATTCTGGGTAGAAATATTTTTGACGTTAATGTTCTTTACAGCTCCAAACCCGGAATTAGGATTCGAAAAAGTTTCATAAGATCCCCAACTGGGATTGTCGGAAGTTTCGTATGCCCCTTTTAAATTCTGGCTGTTAAGATTGTTCAGAAACTTTGTTACACTTGTTTTAGGGTCACCCGAAGCTACAACAGGTGTGTCGGTAGAAGGAGAGGTAATATCCGTACCCAATACCGGAATGTCGGTAGTAGGATTTGCCGGATTTTCGGTAGGGTTGCCGGCGGGCATCAAAAGTGCTTTTGCGTTAACAGGAACACCAATTTTCGACATTTTAAATGTTTTCTTAGTGGTTTTCACGGAAACGGTAATATCTATTTTGTTGTCACTGATTTTTTCAGCAGGCAGCGAGGCAAATCTCAGCGTAAAACCTTTAAAATCGTTATTGAGCATTAGATTTTTAGCTGTTAGAATACGGTTTCCACTACTGTAAACTTCCATCACTGTTTCTAAAGCTGCACCATCGAAAACAATTGGATTCCCCGACGCATCTACAAGCCTAGGAATTACCTGTAGAGATTTCGGCCCAAGTATGCTGTCAACTGCCAGTGGTTTGGTCTTAAGGTTTAATGAACTTGCGGAGATATCATTCGGGTCAGACTCTTTAGCTTCCTCAGCACCAAAAATATTCATTTCACCTAAGGATGGCGGCCCCGTACTGGTCCATTCAATTCCGTTTTCCTGAGCAACTTTATCTGCTAAGGCAAAAATACCCGGAACTTTCAATCCGTTAATCAATTTACCCAAAGCATTAAGTTCGTTCACATCGCCATCGGCTTCTACACCAAAAGTTTTGAGAATGTAAAGGGCTTCATTGAACTTTACCTGCTGCAGCGTACTGAGACTGGAAGCCATATCGTTGATGCTGGACTGGAGGGCTTTTGTACTGCTGGCGTCCACTTTATCTTTTTTACATGAAATCAGTAGAAAAGCGGAAAACAGTATGATAAAAAATTGCTTCATAAGGTGATGTTTAGATACAAATTTAACAAAAATCCCGACATAAAGCCGGGATATATTAATTTGATATTGTGCAGATCTTAGAAAGGATATTCGTAAATCTTTGATTCTTTTACAAATGGGTTTCCTTCAGGAATTAATTTAAGTTTTGAAAGCGCAGTTAAAACTACAAATACAAATAAACCAACTCCGAACAATACGGATCCTAAATTGAGGATAAGAACTTCTGGTGTTTTCCAGTAAGGACCTACGGTTCCCGGCATTACCATATTGAAATAATCAAGCCAGTGACCTACAAGTACAATTACTGCAACAGTAGTTACCACTGTATAGTTTCTCTTGATGCTAGAACTAACCAATACCAATAATGGAATAAGGAAGTTAAGAATGAGCATTGGTAAGAATGTTGCGCCGTAATATTTGAATCTACCAAAGAAATAGTTAACCTCTTCCGGAACGTTAGCATACCAGTAAAGCATGAACTGACAGAACCAGGTATATGACCACAACATACTCGTTGCAAAAAGGAACACTCCTAAATCATGAAGGTGATTGTCATTGAACTGAGGAAGAACACCTTTTTTCTTTAAGTAAACGCTGATAAGAATAATTGCTGCAACAGCAGATGACAAAGTACTCACCATCGCATACCAAATATACATGGTAGAATACCAGTGAGGGTCAATTGACATCAACCAATCCCAAGCCCAGGCTGCAGAAGCAAAGCCAAAGAATGCAATGTATCCGATGCTCCAGCTGTAATAGCTTGCATAAACTTTTCGGTCTTTAGTTTCATCAACTTTTTTAGAAAGCGATTTAAGTTTCCATGCGAAGAAAGATGCGCCTACTACATAAAGTACGGTTCTGAAAGCATAGAAAGGAATATTGAGGAAAATTTTCTTCTCGTAAAGGATTGAATCGAAGTGCGGATCACCAGGAGTCGTTAATTCAGGATCCATCCAGTGGAAAAGGTGTCCCTGATGACTTGCATTCAACAACATAATGATGATAAGAATTGCACCACCCCAAGGGATGAAAGATGCAATCGCTTCCATTACTCTTAAAATGATAATTGACCATCCTGCGTGTGCTGCGTTCTGAATACAGTAGAAAAACAATGCACAACAACTTAGGGCAAACAGGAATACAGCAACTGTATGGATAGCTGCCAAAGGTTGGTTGTGAACCTGAAGTTTAGCGTGGTCCAAATGGGCCTGATGATCCTGAGGTCCCACCATTTCACTTGAGTGAGTAGGAGCATGATTACCACCGGCATGTACTGCCTCCATCATATGTTCAATTCTCGCATCGTCGATACCGTGATTCATAAAGTAACCTACTCCAAAAAGCACTAATCCCAAAGCGATAAATATGATTGAATATAATCTTAATTTAGGTGAAAAACTATACATTTTAAATTCTTTTTATTTTTTAGGACTAGTTGATACACTCGCAGAAGCTGTAGCAGCTGTTGATTCAGTCGTATTGGCACCTGCAGCCGGAGCTGTAGATTCAGTGGCAGCTGCGGGAGCAAGCCCACCTTTGAAGGCATTCATTACATACATCGATACTCTCCAACGGTCACCAGGCTTTAACTGACCTGCATATGAACCCATTGCGTTTCTACCGTTTGTAATTACGTAATGAACAGAGCCTACTGTAATTTGCCTGTCAGCATAATTAGGAACTCCTGTATATGCACCGCTGGTAACAATCGGTCCCTGGCCATCTCCACCGGTACCGTGGCATGCTGCACAGGTCTGATCATATAAAAGTTTACCTCTTTCGATATCTTTAGCCTGATTGGCAGGATTTAACGGAGATGCTGCAACCAGTTTCGAAGCGTCGTAACCACCGTTGTACTGATCCGGAGTCATTGCCGAATTCATCGCTTCATCAGCAACACCATCTTTATTCTGGGCAACAGTACCATTTACCGGACCCAATCCTGTAGCGCCGTTGTTCTTAACAAAAGCGGGGATTTCATTTTCGTGGTCTGAGTATGCATCTTCAGCTTTCATCAAAGGGTCATATGCCACCGGAAAGTACATATCAGGAAAATAAACCAAAGGAGGATTTTCTTTGCTGCAAGAACTTAATGAAATTGCTGCAAATCCCAAGATCGCTGTAATTTTAAATATATTCTTTGTCATTTGGACAATTTTATTGTTTTTATAATCAGATGAAACCGTTTTACAAGGTTTCATTCTAAGCATCTTTTACCGTAATTTCTTCTACACCGGTATCAATCAGGATTTGTTTCACAGATTCTACATCATCGGTTACAAATTCCATCATAAACTTATCATCAGTAGTTCTGGGATCTGGATTCTGTGGTGGACAACCAGGATACATTTTATTTCTCACCAAAAAGGTAAGAGACATCATGTGGGCCGCGCAGAACACCATTAATTCAAACATTGGAACTACAAACGCAGGCATGTTTCTGGACCATTCAAATGCTGGTTTACCACCAATATTCTGAGGCCAGTCGTGATTCATAGTGTACCAAGTAACTAAAATCCCGATGGTAACACCGTATACTGCGTAAATAAAAGCGGCATCAGAAATTCTAGTTTTCTTCAAACCTAAAGCTTTGTCAAGACCATGAACCGGAAACGGAGTATAAACTTCGTCAATTTTGATTCCTTTGTCATTGAAAGCGTGTACGCCGTTCAATAAATCGTCGTCATCGGCATAAATACCGTAAACTTTTTTAGTGGTGCTCATCTTCTTCTTCTTTTGCTTTATAAGTTTCACCTGAGATTTTCAAAATAGTCTTCAATTCAGCCTGAGCAATTACAGGGAATGTTCTGGCGTAAAGTAAGAACAGCACTCCGAAGAATCCTATTGTTCCAAGGAATACCCCAACATCAATTATTGTTGGTTTAAACATCGTCCATGAACTTGGCAAGTAATCTCTTGAAATATTGATTACGATAATATCGAATCTTTCAAACCACATCCCAATATTGATGATGAGTGCGATAATGAATGTAGCCATAATGTTGGTTCTCACTTTCTTGAACCAGAAAGCTGCAGGAATTACAAGGTTACAGATAATCAATGCCCAGAACGCCCACCAGTAAGGACCGGTTGCTGCACCTGGTGAAAGGTATACGAAATCTTCATATCGTGACCCTGAATACCATGCGATGAAATATTCACAAGCGTATGCTACTGTTACCATACCTCCGGTTACGATGATTACGATGTTCATAATCTCGATATGATACATGGTAATATAATCTTCTAAGTGAGCTACTTTTCTTGCAACAAGCAATAGCGTCTGTACCATTGCAAATCCGGAGAAAATTGCTCCCGCAACGAAGTACGGTGGATAGATGGTAGAGTGCCAACCTTTAATTACCGATGTAGCAAAGTCAAAGGATACCGTGGTGTGTACCGAGAATACAAGTGGTGTTGCTAAACCTGCCAAAACGAGTGAAAGTTCCTCGAATCTTTGCCAGTGTTTTGCTTTACCGCCCCAACCGAAAGCCAGGAAGGTATAGATTCTTTTTGTCCAAGGTGTTTTTGCGCGATCTCTGATCATCGCAAAGTCAGGGATTAATCCCATAAACCAGAATACGGTAGATACAGAGAAATAAGTTGAGATTGCAAATACGTCCCAAAGTAACGGTGAGTTGAAGTTGGTCCAAAGAGAACCGAACTGGTTTGGTAAAGGGAAAACCCAATATCCTACCCAAACCCTACCCATGTGAATTACCGGGAAAATTGCTGCCTGTACAACGGCGAAAATCGTCATGGCTTCAGCAGAACGGTTTACCGACATTCTCCATCTTTGTCTAAATAATAAGAGTACTGCAGAGATTAAGGTTCCGGCGTGACCGATACCTACCCACCAAACGAAGTTGGTAATATCCCATCCCCAGTTGTTGGTTCTGTTGAGTCCCCATGCACCGATACCGGTACCAATGGTGTAGGCGATACAGCCAAATCCGTAGATGAATAGTGTTAAAGCTATCCAAAAGGAAACCCACCATAATTTTCCTGCGCGTTCCTCGATAGGTCTTGCGATATCTTCTGAGATATCGTGATAAGTCTTGTGACCAATAATTAAAGGTTCCCTTATCGGAGCTTCGTAATGTCCTGACATTTTTTACCTATTTATTATTTAAACTATATTTTCTTTTCTGTTTCTCACTTTGGTGTGGTAGAAGACGTTTGGTTTGGTACCGATCTCTTCAAGCAAAGTATATCTTCTGTTGGAGTTGTATAAGCCTCTTACTACAGAATCTTTGTCATTCATATCACCAAATTTCATTGCACCTGTAGAACAAGCATTTACACATGCAGTAGAGAATTCTCCGTCTTTTACTTTTCTGCCTTCTTTCTTGGCCTCAAGGATGGTGTTCTGTGTCATTTGAATACACATTGAACATTTTTCCATAACCCCTCTTGTTCTTACAACAACATCAGGATTAAGAACCATTCTACCTAAATCATTATTCTGATTGAAGTCGAATTTATCATTAAGGTTATAAGTAAACCAGTTGAATCTTCTAACTTTATACGGACAGTTGTTTGCACAGTATCTAGTACCGATACATCTGTTGTATGCCATTTGGTTTTGTCCCTGCTTACCATGTGATGTTGCCGCTACCGGACAAACAGTTTCACAAGGAGCGTGGTTACAGTGCTGACACATCACCGGCTGGAAGATCACATCCGGATTATCTGCAGGATGGTTCAAAATACCACTCTTCTCATCTAAGAAATGACCATACATTCCAGGTACATCCAGATCAGCAGAAATTGCTTCTTCCTGAGACAGTTTGCTGTCTTTATTCTTGTCTATTTCAGCAGGAACATTAGTAGAATAGTAACGGTCGATTCTCAACCAGTACATATCACGCGACATTCTTACCTCTTCTTTACCAACAACAGGAACGTTGTTCTCTGCCTGACAAGCGATAATACATGCTCCACAACCTGTACATGAATTCAAATCCACAGAAAGGTTGAAGTGTGGCCCATCAGTATCATCAAATGAATCCCAAAGATCTACTTTGCCGGCAGGTAATGCACCACCGATCGTATGATACTCCAATGGTTTGTTCCATCCGATCTGCTCGTCATCGAATTTTACATTTAAGAAAGTATCCAGAGGAACTTCTCTCGCAATTTCGTAACGGCCCATCAGGGTATTCTGAAGCTGCATTCCTGCAAATTCATGCTCACCTCCGGTTTTCTCAATTTTTACATTTGATAAAACTGAATTTGAACCATCAAATAAAGGATAAGCATTAACACCTGTTTCAGCTACTTTTCCGGAATCTTTTTTACCGTAACCAAGAGCAAGTCCCATAGAACCTTCTGCCTGACCTGGCTGTACGAAAACAGGAACATCCTTTAACGTAACACCGTTTACAGTAAGATTTACTAGTGAACCACCTAACTGCATTCTTGCATTAAGGTCGTTATCTAAGCCTAATCTCTCAGCATCTTTAGGAGAAACTGTCAGGTAATTATCCCATGAAAGTCTTGTGATTGGATCCGGCAATTCTTGCAACCAGGGGTTGTTTGCCTGGGTTCCGTCTCCGATAGAAGTTTTGGTATAAAGCACCAATTCAAGATCAGATGCTTTTAAGTTTCCTAATTCAGTGGCAGCTTGAGCAGCATTTCCTCCTGCATAAGAAAGCGATCCGATTACGCTTCCGCCTTCAACAACACCATTGTAAAGTGCTTTGTTGAATGTTGTACCGCCGATTAAGGTGGCCGCGTTGGCTTTTAGATAATCGTAATAATTATTGGCTGCGTTGTTTTTTCCGTTCATCCAAACCAAAAGTGATTCTTCAATCTGTCTTGATTTGTAAATTTTCTGGATGGTTGGCTGCATCAAAGTGTAAACACCTGTCTGCGGAGCCATATCACCCCAGGATTCTAACCAGTTTGCAACCGGGATAACAGCTTTCGCTGCTTTATACATTTCATTCTTCTTGTCAGCAACTGCTACTACACATGGTACTTTTGCTACAAGCTTCTTGAAATCTTCTCCCTTGTTGTTGGAATAAATTGGATTTACGTTGTTGGTGATCAATACACCAACCTGCCCTGCATTCATCCAGGTTAAAAATTCCTGATATTTAGCTGCATCAAATTCCTTAAGGAAGTTTGCTTTACCTGTGAAAGCAGTTGATGCTAATTTTTGATTGATTAAGTGAGCTAAAACGTGAGCTGCTTTAGAACCGTCTGCAAAAACAACAGCGTTGCTTCCTTTTGCCTGAAGTTCTTTTACGATTTCTGCAGCCTCTTTGCTAACAGAACCTCCATTAAGACCGTTATAAACTTCTACAAGAACTTTGTTTACCGCACTTGGCTTCAGTTTGATTCTTGTATCAGCATTAGCTCCGGTTAAGGACATATTCGATTCGATCTGAACGTGTCTCATCATCTCCGGACCAGGCTTTCTTGCTGCAGCGTAAGAAGTTTCAAGTGAACCTCCGTTATAATCTCCTAAGAAATCTGCCTGGAAAGAAACCACCAACTGTGTTTTCGATAGATCGTAAACCGGCAATGCTCTCTGACCGAACACTTCCTGAGCAGCATCTAAAGCTGCAGTATAAGGAACTGCATCATAAGTTACAAGTTCAGCAGTTGGATATTTGGTTTTGAAGTCTGCAAATAACTTTTTGAAAGTTGGTGAAGCGTAAGAATGTGATAGAACCACAATTCTTTTACCGCCCGCCTGTGCATCTGCCAAACCTTTCAGAACGAAATCATCAACTTTATCGAAAGTTTCGTCTTTTCCGTTAAGTTTTGGTTGCTTTACTTTATCGTTATCATAAAGAGAAAGTACAGCTGCCTGCGCTCTTGCGTTGGTTTTACCCAATTCTTTTGCTAAAGGATTCGGTTCAATTTTAATTGGTCTTCCTTCTCTGGTTTTTACTAAAACACTTGCGAAATCATAACCGTCGAAATAGGTGGTTGCGTAATAATTGGGTACACCAGGGATAATTTCGTGGGGTTTTACTACGTAAGGAATGGTTTTGATCACCGGAGCCTCACACGCAGCCAAAGTAACAGCAGCGGTAGAGAAACCTAAAAGCTTCAGGAAATCTCTTCTGGATGAACCTGACTCGCTAGATTTTTCACCTCCCAACAATTCACCCACAGGAATTTCGTCCTGAAACTCCTTCAGAGCCAGCCTAGAGTTTAAGCTTGGGTCTTTCAGCTCGTGAATACTTCTGAATTTTATTTTATTTGAAGCCATTGATACTTCTAATTTTTGTTATTAATAATGACATTTACCACACTCAAGACCTCCAATCGCATCTACGGTAATTTTCGTACCTGAACCATACTGTTTTTTCAGTTTGTCGTGTAGATTCTTGAAGTATTCTTTATTATAACCGTTGTTCATATCAACTTCTGTCGTTCTGTGACATTCGATACACCAGCCCATTGTGAAATCATTTGCCATGTGAACCACATTCATGGTATCAACCTGTCCGTGACAAGCTTTACACACAACATCAATTTTAGCTTCTGGATTTTTCTGGTTGTAAGAACTGATGATTGCCTGCTCACCAGCTACCACGTGCTGAGAGTGGTTAAAGTAAACAAAATCAGGCATATTGTGAATTCTCACCCATTCCACAGGCTGCGTTTTGCCCGTGTACTGCTGAGAAGCCGGATCCCAACCTGTTGCTGCGTAAATTTTCTGGATTTCTCCATCGTAGAACGCTTTGTCTTTACCTGGCTCCATGTATTTACCGTTGTATTCAGAAATTGTTCTGTGACAGTTCATACAAACATTCATAGAAGGGATTTCGGAAACCTTACCGTATTTTGCGGAAGAGTGACAAAGCTGACAGTCGATTTTATTTTCGCCTGCGTGAATTTTGTGAGAGAAATAGATCGGCTGTTCCGGTTTGTAACCTTTATAAACACCAATCCACATCAGCGAATTCCAGATACCGTATGCCGCTAAAACGCCGAGCAATACCAGAACCCCCTTACCAACATAGTGGTATTTTCTGTACAAATCACCAAGGGAAACAGCTCTGTTTGCATTAAGTTCAGAAAGCTCTTCACTTTGCTGAAGCTTAACAAGTTGCTGAAGTTTTAAAAGCAACCAAAGCAATAATGCACCTATTGCTACCAATGAAATTAGAATGATTTTCGAATTTACCGACTCTTTTTTAGCTGCTTCTAAAGCTGCCACCGAGTTGTTATCGGCTCCCGCAGTTGCCGCGTCTGCAGCTGCCGGTTCCGGCGCAGGAGGATTTGTGGTATACTCTAAAATATCATTGATGTCCTGATCTGTAAGATTAGGAAAAGCAAGCATTTCCGTTTTGTTAAACTTCTCATAGACCTCAATGGCGTATTTATCGCCGGATTCGCGCAGGGATTTATTGTCTTTAATCCACTTATGCAGCCAATCTGTATCGAGATTCTGCTCCTTTTTAAGTCTGTCTACTACACCTCCTAACGAAGGACCAACAAGTTGCTTGTCTAAAGCGTGACATGCTGTACAGTTAGCTTTAAAAAGCTTTTCACCGTTTTTGGCATCTCCCTGGGCGTAAATAGAAGCACTGGTCGACAGCAATAAACCTATTGCAATAAGACCTCTCTTGTAATGCTTTCTCCAACTAATCATTTATAAAATCTTGGGTTAGTAAAATATTTGAGTTTACTTTTCAATTGCGCAAAAATAAGACTTTTAACAATAATTTAACGGCAGATTAAATGAGCACACGCTCATTTTAGTTAATTTGTATTAATTCTAAATAGCAAATGTTGGTATAATTTTTATTTGTTATAAATTTGCCTAAAATAAATCTGAATGAATCAACTTCTTAAAATAATTTCTGTACTTTTTTTCGTAGCAGCCAACACATTTGATGCACAGCTAGTTGTAAAAAACGACACCATTTCCGGTACCCCACTTTCAATGTCAATGGATAAAAAGGTTGATGAACTTCTTGGTAATGTTGAAGACAAATGTTTAACAGGAAGAGATTCCAACAACGACTACAGCAGCACCAAACCGAGCACTCCTAAAATTGCTGTTCCGGAAAAAGAACTTTCTAAAGCTGAAATCTGCCGCAAAAACCCTCGTATTATGGGTTACAAAATTCAGTTGGCTGTAGTTAAAAGTAACGAAGAAGCCCGCGAAGTAGGAATGTTCTTCCGAAGAAGGTTCCCCAATATGAAGGTGGAAATTGATGCGTCACTAAGACCAAACTATAAAGTAATGGCAGGAAGTTATCTTACAAAACAAAGCGCAGCAGCTGATTTAGCAAAGATTAAAGCGCATTTCAATTCAGCTATCGCGATCCAATACCGCGTATTCTGTGTAGAAGCAAAATAAGAATTTAGCCTTAAAGCATAAAAAAGCTCCGTGATTACGGAGCTTTTTATTTTTAAGCAGTTTAATTTTTCACCAGAAGTCGGAAACCTTCTCCATGAACATTGATGATTTCGAGTCCTTCATCATCACGAAGTAACTTTCTCAGTTTAGCGATATAGACATCCATACTTCTAGCAGTAAAATAATTCTCTTTCTTCCAGATTTTTCTCAGCGCCAAATCTCTCGGCATGAAATCGTTGCGGTGCATGCAAAGCAGTTTCAATAATTCGTTCTCCTTAGGCGAAAGTTTGTACTCGTTATCGCCGACTCTTAACTGACGAAGCATCGAATCAAAGAAAATATTTGAAATTTTGAACTGCTCCTGCTCATCATCTTCCAAAACAGCACTTCTTTGCAGAATTGCTTTAATTTTATAAAGAAGAAGCTCAGTATCAAAAGGCTTGGTAATATAATCATCCGCGCCAAGCTGATAGCCCTTCAGAATATCTTCCCTCATATTTCTCGCAGTAAGAAAAATAATGGGCGTGTTTTTATCAATTCTTTTTACATCTTCTGCCAAGCTGAAGCCATCTTTTTTAGGCATCATCACGTCAAAAATACAAATATCGAATTCGTTTTCTGTAAACTCCTTTAATCCCTGTTCGCCATCGGTAGCCAGGGTAACTTCAAAATTATTTATGGTTAAATAATCCTTTAAAACAGCACCAAAACTTTGGTCGTCTTCTACTAATAAGATTCTGTTGCTCATAATTTATTTATTTAAATTTCTTTAATGAGGATTTAGTGTAAATAATCCTCAATTTTATTTATTTTTTAACGGTAGAGTGCGTCATTGGGAGTTTAATCGTAAACGTACTTCCTTTTCCTTTCTGGGAATCCACCAAAATCTGGCCTTTATGCAGTTCCACTATTTTCTTCACATACGATAAACCGAGTCCCTGACCTTTAACATTATGAATGTTACCGGTCTCCTCGCGGAAAAACTTCTCAAAAATCCGCGTTTTGTTATCCATATCCATTCCCATTCCCTTGTCGGAAATCTCCACCACATACCAATTTCCTTCATTTCTCGTTCTTACCTTAATTTCCGGGGCTTCCGGCGAATATTTATTCGCATTGTCGAGAAGGTTCACCAAAGCGTTGGAAATGTGAAATTCATCAATTTTAAAAGTATATTTACTGGTATTAAATTCCTGAGTTAAAGTCCCGTTTCTCTGTGCAACAATAAGTCCGAAAGATTCTGAAATTTCCTTGATAAGTGATCTTACATCGGTTTCCTTTAGAAAAAGCTGCACTTCATTACGCTCGAGTTTCGACATATTGAGTACGTTTTCCACCTGTTTTTTCATTCTCAGGTTTTCCTGCTTAATCAAACCCGAATAATATTTTACTTTTTCCGGGTTCGTCGCGATTTTATCATTAGCAAGGGAATCGGTCGCTACAGAAATTGTTGCAAGCGGCGTTTTAAACTCGTGAGACATGTTATTGATGAAATCGGTCTTTACATCTGCAATTTTCTTCTGCCTCATCATATAATTAATGGAGATGATATAAATCCCCAAAATCGTAAGAAGCGACATGAAGGTACCCAAAAGCATGGGTAAATTATTTTTGGCGAGAGAGTAATCTTTTCTTGGGAAGACCAGAGCGATCGTATAAAGTGTACGTTCTTTGCTATCAGTAAAAAGCGGGTAAGTGTAATTACTCTTTTCTTTCTGATCAGCATAAATATCGTTTACCACTTTCGTAACGTTATTCTTCTTATCCATTACTGCAAAACCGAATTTAGTATTCAACCCGTTCAACCTCAATTCCTTGGAAAGAACCGAATCGAGTGTGGCGACATCTACTCTTTTTTCAATAGGGAGATTCGTAGCGCTGAGTTTTGCAAATTCACGTAGTGCGTACGTATTATCATTGATATCCTTGCTAAGCTGGGCTGTTAAAGGCTCAGACGAATTCTGCTCTTTTTTGATCTTCAAAATGCCTTCATCAGTGTAGAGTTTTGTGAGCTTTAGACTATCGCCTTTCGGGGAAATCGGGAAGTTTTGGTTCTCTACAATGCTTTTCTGGAAAGTGATGGTTGACCGGTTTGCAGAATCAGAATTCTGCTGAATATAGGTCTGGGTTGGCAGATTGCTGCTGTCGATCACATTCTTCCCGAAGTTTTTATAGTCCTGATTCAGATATTTGTCAACTTCCAGTTGCTGCGTTTTTAAAGTCGCAGATTCCAGAGCCGAATATACTTTATTTGAAAAATCCTGGTTGAGCGCAGAATATAGTTCTTTAATCCAATACAGCTGCAGCGTGACGAACACAATCATAGAGATTGTCATCAGCACAGATATAAAAGGAATAAACTTATTGTTCATGAGAAATTTAAATTTGAATTGTTAAAATTAGTCATTTTAAGAATATAATAACAAGAAACCGCAGGAGATATTGTGTTTAATTTCTTAAAAATCTTTTTTTTAACATAATATAACCATTGTTGCTACAGCGGTTATTTGGCTTTCAATGCTTTAAAAATAATCTTTTACATTTGTGTTAAAATACAAGATATGGAATCAAATATCGTTTTCAACAAAGATTTTGATGCGGCAAGCGTGTTCGTTATGAAAGTTTATCATACCGACGTTTCAGTCATCTGGGATTATTTTACAAAGGCCGAACTCCTGGATCAGTGGTGGGCACCGCGCCCATGGAAATGCGTAACCCATAAAATGGATTTCCGTGAGGGTGGAACCTGGGACTATGCAATGGTAGGCCCGGAAAACGAAAAACAGTTCGCAGGTGCAACTTATCACGAAATCACAGTCCATAGAAGTTTTGACTGCACTGATTATTTTGCAGATGCCAACGGTAATAGAGAGACAATTTTGCCCACAGTAAAATGGCTTTTCGGATTTACCGGCGTGGATGAAGGAACCAAATTTACCATCAACATTCATTTTAATTCAGAAGCTGATATGAAAAAGATTCTGGAAATGGGATTTGAGGAAGGTTTCAAAATGGGTCTTTCTCAGCTCGATGAAATTATAAATAAAAAGGACTGATTTCGCAATCAGTCCTTTTTTTATTTAAACAGCTCCTCATCAATAAAATACTGAATGATCGCTTTTTTCATTAAAATCTGCTGTTCATTGGGTTTCAGCTCCGGCAGTTTTTCAAGTTCCTCGAAATGCGGGTACCCGTCATCATCGTAATGCGAGAATTTATAATATCCAAAGGGCTCCAGAAGCCTGCACACCGCAATATGCAAAATATTGAGTTTGTCATCTTTGGTATATTTCTGCTGACCGCTGCCGAGTTCCTGAACTCCGATTAAAAAAAGGATTGTATCGATCTGCGGATGTTTGTCTGTATCGAAATTCTCTGCGAAAAAAGCTTCCACTTCTTCCCAAAGTTGGCTGTCGGATTTATTTTCCATCAATTTTATTTTCTAATTTTAAGATAAAGGCATACTCCAACGCATCTTCCTTCAAAGATTCAAACCGTCCGGAAGCGCCGCCATGCCCGGCACTCATATCTGTTTTGAAAAGCAGCAGATTATCATCCGTTTTAAGTTCGCGAAGTTTCGCAGTCCATTTTGCCGGTTCCCAATACTGAACCTGAGAATCATGTAATCCAGTTGTGATCAGCATATTCGGGTAATTTTTAGCCTCAACATTATCATACGGAGAATACGACTTCATATAATCGTAATATTTTTTCTTTTTAGGATTTCCCCATTCATCAAACTCACCTGTAGTCAACGGAATCGTCTCGTCTAACATCGTGGTAACCACATCTACAAAAGGCACCTGCGCTACAATTCCATTAAATAGCTGGGGCTCGTAATTGATTACTGCGCCCATCAAAAGTCCGCCGGCGCTCCCTCCCATGGCATAAAGATGTTTTTCTGAAGTATAATTTTCGGCGATTAAATATTTGGCAACGTCGATGAAATCGTAAAAAGTATTTTTTTTCTGAAGCATCTTTCCGTTTTCGTACCACTCACGGCCAAGATATTCGCCACCGCGGATATGGGCAATCGCATAAATAAAGCCGCGGTCTAAAATCGAAAGTCTGACGTTTGAAAAACTTGCATCAACTGTATGACCGTAACTTCCGTATCCATAAATCAATAACGGAGTTTCCGCAGATTTTTTAGTGTCTTTATGATATACGATGGAAATCGGAATACTGTTTTTCCCATCTCTTGAAGGCGCCCAAACTCTTTCCGAAATATAATTCTCAGCAAAGAATTTCCCACCGAGAACTTCATGCTCTTTCAGGATCATGGTGGTTTCTTCCTTCATGTCGTATTCTAAGGTAGAACTCGGTTTAGTTAATGAAGTGTAACCAAAACGCAGTTTAGCAGTATCAAATTCCAGATTGAGACTGATATAAGCCGTGTACGTTGGATCCGAAAACTTTAAATAATAAGAGTTACCGGTGTGATTTTCAATGATTTTAATATGCAGAAGCCCCTCGGTTCTTTCTTCGAGAACAAGATAATCTTTAAAGATTTCAAAACCTTCCAATAAAGTTTCCTTGCGGTGCGGAATAACCTCTACCCAATTCTCAATTCCGGGATTTGAGACTTTCGTTTTTACGATTTTGAAATTCGTAGCGCCATCGGCATTGGTGATAATGTAAAACTCATCTCCGTAATGTTCCACAGAGTATTCCAGATCATCGGTTCGCGGCTGCACTAAAGTCCATTCTGCTGAAACATCATTTGCGGGAATAAAGCGCATTTCATCTGAAACCGAACTTGAACTCGCAATGAAAATATATTCCAGAGACTTCGTTTTAAAAAGACTGACATCAAAGGTTTCATCTTCTTCATGAAAAACCAGAACATCCTTCTCACAATCAGTTCCCAACTCATGTCTGTATATTTGGAACGCGCGCAGATTTTCGTCCTTTCTGGTATAGAAAACATGCCTGTTGTCGTTTGCCCAAACTGCTTTTCCTGTAGTGTTCGTGATTTGGTCGCCAAAAACTTCGCCAGTTTCCAAATTTTTGAAACTAATGGTGTAAATACGTCTTCCGATATTGTCTGATGAAAAACTCATGAGTCTGTTATCAGGTGAAACAGCAACGCTGCCTACTTCAAAAAATTTTTCTCCTTCTGCAAGTATATTTACATCGAGTAAAATTTCTTCTTTATTTTCCAGTGTCTGGAATTTCCGGCTGAAAACAGGATACTCTTTCCCCTTTTCGAATCTTACGATATACCAGTATTTATTGAAAAAATAAGGTAAACTCTGGTCGTCCTCTTTGTACCGTGCTTTCATTTCGTCGAAAAGCTGCTGCTGAAACGCTTCGGTCTCCTTCATTATCAGATCACAGTAAGCATTTTCCAGGTTAAGATATTCGGTAACCTCAGGATTTTCTCTCTCATTCATCCAAAAATAATCATCGACTCTTGTATCGCCGTGAATTTCCAGAATCTTCTTTATTTTTTTTGCTTTGGGGGCGTTCATCTATACGTAATTGAAGGTTGTTTTTGCGTGCAAAAAGTCCGCAAAGTTAAGATTAATTAAAAACAAAACCATCTTTACCAATGAAAGACGGTTTTAAAAAAAAGGTATTTAAATAAGAATTATTTATTCATAAGTCTTATATATTTTTCAATCGCCATCGTCATTGATGGAGTTTCTTTGCTTGGCGCCATAACATCAACTCTTAAACCTGCATCTTTCGCAGCAAGTTCTGTCGTAGGTCCAAAAACGGCAATCTTAGTCTCCTTCTGTTCGAACTTATCGAAGTTTTTTGCTAAAGATCTGATTCCCTGTGGGCTGAAGAACACAAGCATATCATATTCATCAACATTGATGTCGGTCAGGTCGCTGCATACTGTTCTGTACATGGTTGCTCGGGTCCACTCAATAGGCGCGGAATCCAAAACTTTAACAATATCTGGACTTAAAACATCGGAAGCAGGCAGCAAATATTTTTCTGAAGGAAATTTCTTGAAAAGCGGAAGCAAATCTGCAAAGGTTTTCTCACCAAAAGAAATTTTTCTTTTTCTGTAAACAATGTGTTTCTGCAGGTAATTGGCAATCGCTTCAGACTGGCAGATATATCGCATAGAATCCGGCACTGCGAAACGCATTTCTTCCGCAAGTCGGAAATAATGATCCACTGCGTTTTTGCTTGTGAAAATAATTCCTGTGTATTGAGCAAGATCAATTTTTTGCGCTCTAAGCTCCTTAGCATCAACACCTTCAACATGAATAAACGGCCTGAAATCGATCTTTATTTTTTCTTTTTTAGCCATCTCTAGATAAGGAGAAGATTCATTGGGTGCAGGTTGAGACACCAGTATAGATTTAATTTTCATCATCAAATTATTAAAAAAACAACAGTTTCAAAAGTACCAAAACAGGTACTATTTGGAGGGTGCAAATATACAAAAATTTATAATACCATTTCTCGGGCAGGATGTTGTTCCGGTGGAACATATAGAATAACAGTTTGAATAGGAAGGCAATAACGAACAATACGACGTAAATATCAAACATCACAAATCTGTCGAACAGATAAAAATAATGCACCACGCAACCCATGATGACTAAAACCGACAGACAGAAATAAAACTTTGAGGCAGTAAAATAAAAAATATCCCATTTTTTAACAGCACCCGTTCCGGCAAAGAACAGATAGGTCAAAATATTTTTCACAAAGTAAAATCCTGAAATACTCAGAAATGTAAATCCAAATTTATTCAGTTCATAGCCTAAAATATGAATGTCAGATACTTTTTTGGGAACCACAGGTATATTCTGGGAAACAAATACCGAAGAAACAAGAGTGTAAACAAGACTGATAATAACCCAACTAAGGAAGTTATTGGTGGAATCTGCATATTTTTCAAGCAGAAACTCCGTGACCGAAGAGTCTCTCCTCAAAGAAAGAAGCATGAAGATATAGAGGAAAATGCAGCATATAATAATGATGACTACCCAATCATTTTGCTGAACAATTCTGGTCAATTTGTATTTTTTTTGCAAAAATAAGCATATTAAAGCAAAGTTAAGCGGCGATTTCGCAGTAATTATGTAGCAGAAGTATTACTGAAAATAACATCAAAAAATTAATGCGGGAAAAGTTTATCTTTGCAAATTAATCTGCAGGATGAAGAAACTCGTCATTATCCCGACTTACAACGAAAAAGAAAATATAGAAAATATCATTTCCGCAGTCTTCGGGCTGAAGGAGGATTTTCATGTTCTTATTGTGGATGATTCTTCACCCGACGGCACAGCCGAAATCGTAAAGAATCTTCAGAAATTTCATCCACATGCACTTCATTTAAGTGTCCGGAAGACAAAAGACGGCTTGGGAAAAGCGTATATCCATGGTTTTAAATGGGCGCTTCAGAATAATTACGACTACATTTTTGAGATGGATGCTGATTTCTCGCACAATCCGAAAGATCTCAACAGACTTTACGAGGCATGCCTGAAAAACGACATGAGCATCGGTTCCAGATATTCCAAAGGGGTAAACGTGGTGAACTGGCCTATGGGGCGTGTTCTGCTCTCTTACTTTGCGTCTAAATATGTAAGGTTTATTTTAGGAATCCCGGTGCACGACACCACAGCCGGTTTCGTGTGTTTTTCCAGAAAAGTACTTGAAGAAATTGGTTTAGACGATATTAAGCTGAAAGGTTACGGATTTCAGATCGAGATGAAATTCCGTGCATTTAAAAAAGGTTTCAGAATTGTTGAAGTTCCAATCATTTTCACGAACAGAGAACTGGGCGAAAGTAAAATGAACGGCGGCATTATTCACGAAGCCGTTTTCGGCGTTTTAAACCTGAAATGGAAATCAATCATCGGGAAATTATGAAAAAACTGTTGTTACTATTTTTTCCGTTTTTGGTGATGGCGTGTTCCGAACTGATCGATCCGCCAAAGAAACTTATCTCAAAAGATGACATGTCTGAGATTATTGCAGATTTTGCACTGAATGACCAGTTCAATAATTTTCTGCCGCAATCTGATCTCGAAAACGCTACCCGGCTTGTTTTAAAGAATAAAAAAGTAAAAGCCCAGGATTTTACCGAGAGTTATAAATATTATATCGCTACAGGAGATTTGGAAGAGATTCTGGATAATGCGCAAAAGATTATCGTCGCAAAAGATCCTTCAGCCAAAGATTATATTGATAAAAAATTAAAAGAAAACCAGAACGTACCTGCGTTTGCAAGATAAAATTATGTCCTTATTCTTCGAAATCAACAACACCACTACCGGTAAAGCACGTGCCGGAACCATTTCTACAGACCACGGAACCATACAGACCCCGATTTTTATGCCGGTAGGAACAGTGGCTTCCGTAAAAACAGTTCATCAGCGCGAACTGCGCGATGACATAAAAGCCCAGATTATTCTGGGAAACACGTATCACCTTAATTTACGCCCGAAAATGGATATCATGCAGGCCGCCGGCGGTTTACATAAATTCATGAATTGGGAACTGCCGATTCTTACCGACTCCGGCGGCTATCAGGTTTTTTCTCTGTCAAAATCGAGAAAATTAACCGAAGAAGGCGTGAAATTTAAATCGCATATCGACGGAAGTGCCCATTTTATTTCTCCGGAAAAATCGATGGAAATCCAGAGGCAGATCGGAGCGGATATTTTTATGGCGTTTGATGAATGCACACCTTACCCGTGCGAATACAATTTAGCCAAAGATTCAATGGAAATGACACACCGCTGGCTGAAAAGATGCATACAGTGGACAGAAGAAAATCCGGAAATCTACGGTCACAAACAAAGACTTTTCCCTATTGTGCAGGGTTCTACCTATTCGGATTTAAGAAAAGCTTCTGCAGAATTCATCTCTGAACAGAATGCAGAAGGAAACGCAATTGGCGGACTTTCGGTGGGTGAACCTGAAGAGGAAATGTACCGCATCACTGATGAAGTGACAGATGTTTTGCCAAAAGACAAACCCCGTTATCTCATGGGCGTGGGCACACCATGGAACATTCTGGAATCTATTGGACTCGGAATTGATATGATGGATTGTGTAATGCCGACCCGAAATGCAAGAAATGCCATGCTCTTCACCTGGCAGGGAGTCATGAACATGAAAAACGAAAAATGGAAAGACGATTTTTCACCTTTGGATGAATTTGGAACGAGTTATGTTGATTCTGCTTACTCCAAAGCGTATGTGCGGCATTTATTTGTGGCAAAAGAATATCTTTCGAAACAAATTGCGTCGGTTCATAATCTGGCATTTTACTTGGATTTGGTAAGAGTTGCACGGGAGCACATTATTGCAGGAGATTTTTACGAATGGAAAAATTCTGTGATCCCGGTATTGAAACAGCGACTTTAAAAACGGTTAACTTCATGAAAATCATCGATCTGTATATCATCAAAAAATACCTCGGGACTTTTGGGTTCATGTTGGGGCTTTTGACGATTATTGTACTCATCATCGATGTTCAGGCGAAGGCGCCTAGGATTGAATCAAACGGGTTTACTGTGGGAGAATTCCTGATAGATTTTTATCCTTACTGGATTATCAACCTCGTGATTACCTTTATGTCAATTCTGGTATTTATTTCGGTGATTTTCTTTACTTCGCGAATTGCCAACAATACAGAAATTGTAGCAATCATCAGTTCAGGAGCAAGTTTTCACCGTTTTGCGAGACCTTATTTAATAACATCCGGTTTCATAGCAGTCATCGCACTTTTAATAAACCATTTCGTTCTGCCGCTTGCAAACATCAAGAAAAACGAACTCGAACCCTATACCTATAACGCTAAAAGCAGAGAAGAATTCACGGGAAACGCAGAGATTTCAACTCAACTTTCTAAAACTGAGTATATTTTCATTAAAAGCTACAACAAAAAGGAAAAGCGTGGCTCAGGTTTCGTTTATCAGAAACTGGATAAAAACAGAAAGTTAATTTATCAGTTAATCGCAAATGAATTTTATTGGGTAAAGGAAAAAAAACACTTTATTCTCACGAGTTATCTGGAAAAGACAATCAACAGCGACCAAACAGAAAAATTAGGAAACGGAGATTCCATGACTAAAAGTTTTGGTCATCCTCCGGAGGAACTTTTCCCAGATGTACTTCTCGGCCAGAATAAAACCACGCCTGAACTCATTAAATTCATTGACCGGGAGAAAGAAAAAGGAAACGCCAATCTCAACAGCTACCTGAATGAACTTTATCAGCGTACCTCTATGCCGCTTTCTGTCATTATTCTGACTTTCCTTGGACTTTCGCTTTCTTCCCAGAAAAAACGTGGCGGGCTCGGTGTAAACCTCGCCATCGGTATTGCCTTGGCGTTTGTTTTTGTTTTTTCATTTGAGGTTTTGAAAGTGGTATCGGAAAATAAAACACTTACACCTCTTCTAGCAATGTGGTTACCAAATCTGGTATTCGGTCCCGTTGCGCTATATCTCTATTTTAAAAGAGCAAATCAGTAAAGAAGTTCAATTTCTTTATTATAAAACTTTTTCAACCCATCATTTTCCAGATCAATACATAAATATCCGTTTTCATCTACTTTCTTTATAATGCCATTTTGTCTTAAGCCGCTAAGTTCAAAAACAGAGACGGCATCTTTTCTGAATAGCTTTTGATTGATCCGGCTGAACAACTCTCTATTTGAAATTGGCTTTTTAAAATGCGCTGTTAAATATTCGAAAAGCAGACTCGCGACTTCATCCGGATTTAATCTTAAGCCAGTCTGTGTAAGGATTGACCCGGCTTTCGGCAGTTGCTCAAAATTTTCCTGAAGAATGTTCAGCCCAATCCCGATGATAAAATATGGAGTTCCCGAAACACTTTTCTTCTCTGTAAGAATTCCCGAAACCTTTTTATTATTGATGATAATGTCATTCGGCCACTTAATATCAACACGCGTTTTTGTCATATTGGCAAGAAAATCAGCCAGCAAAAGGGCGGTACGGAAATTGAATAAATGGAGGTGTGTTTCATATTGCCCTGAGAGAAACGCAATGGAGAAAGCTAAATTCAGATTTTCGCTGCATTCCCAGGAATTTCCATACTGGCCTTTTCCCTGGGTTTGATTGAAAGTGTAAAGTGCCTGAGTTTCTTCTTTTGAAGCATCAAGAAATTTCAGGATTTCATCATTGGTGGAGTTGCATTCTTTTAAGAAAATTAAGGCAGGCATTTATGAAAACTTTAAGAGTTAGAACGGGGTAAAGGTGGCCCAAATTAAATAAAAAAACAATAAATTTGCAGATTATACAAAAATTTTAATGAATATAATTACAGAAAAACAGCTGCTTACCGACAAAATCGTAGAAGCAATACAAGATACAAAGGGCGAGGATATAATGGTTTTTGACCTTTCAACGATCGAAAATTCAGTTGCGCAAACTTTTATTATCTGCACCGGAAACTCAAATACACAGGTTTCTGCAATCTCAGGAAACATTCAGAAGAAAGTAAGAAATGAACTTCAGGACAGGCCTTGGCATGTGGAAGGAACAGAAAATTCACTATGGGTTCTGCTTGACTACGTTTCCGTGGTGGTGCATGTTTTCCAGAGAGAAACCAGAGAATATTACGATATTGAGGAACTTTGGGGAGATGCAAAAATCACCAAAATAGAAAATTAATTTATACTTTGACGGAATACCATTTTCGTCAAAATTTTTATGAAAAAAGATATGAATAACAATAAAGGATTTAACTGGTTTTTTCCGATTGTAATTACTGCGGTGCTGCTCATTTTCTTTACGAATATGAACAGCGACTCCAATTCCAACGCTATGGATGAAGAGGGGTTCTATCAGTTATTGCAACAGGGCAAAATTCAGAATGTTTTGATTTATAAAGACACGGAAAAAGCAGACGTCTTCCTGACGAAAGCTGCTAAAACCGAGCTGGCAAACAAGCAGATTGCTAAGGAAAAAAGTCCGTTTTCGGCTTTTGACTTTGCTCCACAGCCCGATTACACTTTAAGTTTCGGTGACTTACAGCTTTTCCTTGAGAAATTTGATAAAATTAAACAGGATAATCCTGCACTGACCACCAAAAAAGATTATGGAATTGGCAAAAATCCAATGACAGAACTGCTTTTCACAGCACTCTTCTGGATTGGGATTATGGCTTTATTCTACTTCGTAATCTTCCGCAAAATGATGGGCGGAGGCGGAGGCGGCGGAGGAGGCCAGATTTTTTCAATCGGAAAATCCAAAGCAAAGCTCTTTGACGAAAAAGATAAAATTCAGGTTTCATTTAAAGATGTAGCAGGTCTTGAAGGTGCTAAAGAGGAAGTTCAGGAAGTTGTAGACTTTTTGAAGAACTCAGACAAATACACCAAATTAGGCGGTAAAATTCCGAAAGGAGTATTGCTTGTAGGCCCTCCAGGAACCGGTAAAACCCTATTGGCCAAAGCTGTCGCAGGTGAAGCCAAAGTTCCGTTCTTCTCTCTCTCAGGATCAGACTTTGTGGAAATGTTTGTTGGAGTGGGTGCATCCAGAGTCCGTGACCTTTTTGCACAGGCAAAAGCAAAATCTCCGGCAATTATTTTTATCGATGAAATTGATGCGATTGGTAGAGCAAGAGGAAAAGGAAATTTCACAGGCGGCAACGACGAACGCGAAAACACACTGAATCAGCTTCTTACAGAAATGGACGGTTTTGGTACCGACACCAACGTAATCATTATGGCTGCGACCAACAGAGCTGACATCCTAGATAAAGCTTTGATGAGAGCCGGCCGATTCGACCGATCCATTTATGTAGACTTACCCGAACTTCACGAACGAAGAGAAATCTTCGATGTTCACCTGGCAAAAATTAAACTTGAGCCGAATATCGACCGGGATTTCCTGGCAAAACAGACTCCTGGATTCAGCGGTGCTGATATTGCGAACCTTTGTAACGAAGCAGCCTTAATTGCAGCAAGAAATGACCACGAAACCGTTACCAAACAGGATTTTCTGGATGCAATCGATAGAATCATCGGCGGACTCGAAAAGAAAAACAAAGCAATTAAACCTTCAGAAAAACGCAGAGTTGCTTACCATGAGGCAGGTCACGCGACCATTTCATGGCTGGTAGAACACGCCGCTCCACTTCTTAAAGTTACCATTGTCCCAAGAGGAAGATCTCTAGGAGCCGCATGGTATCTTCCGGAAGAAAGACAGTTGACCACAACCGAACAGATGCACGATGAACTTTGTGCTACATTAGGAGGAAGAGCTGCGGAACAGGCTGTTTTCGGCAATATTTCCACGGGCGCACTTTCTGACCTGGAGAGAGTTACTAAGCAGGCTCAGGCCATGGTTACCATTTATGGTCTTAACGAAAAAGTTGGGAATATTTCCTACTACGACAGTTCAGGCCAGTCTGAATACAATTTCGGTAAACCTTATTCAGAGCAGACTGCGAAAATGATTGATGAAGAAATCTCTAAAATTATTGAAACCCAGTATCAACGGGCTTTAACAATATTAACCGAAAACAGGGATAAATTGGACGCATTGGCGGCTAAATTGCTTGAAAAAGAAGTTATTTTCCGCGAAGATTTAGAGGAAGTTTTCGGTCAGCGAGCGTGGGATCCAGAGTTAACCGAACACCCGGTCTCAACTACCCATTCAACCGAAAGTGAAACTCCTGAAACTGTTCAAGCACCCGAATCTAATACTCAACTATAAAAAAAATCCTGATAATTGCCTTCTTAGGTGTATTATCAGGATTTTTTTATTAAATTTATTCCCTGAACAAATATTTTCTATTTTTGTTTTAACATTTGCATAACCAATAGAAATTGAGCCTTTTCAAAAAAATTGTCGGAAAAATTCTAAATCAACCTGAGGACGATGAAAATCAGGATTTGATTAAACTTGGAGATCAGTTGAAAAACGCTGACCTCGATTACAAGTTTGCACAGCTTTTTACCCACTCCGGCGGATTTTTTAATTATTGTGCTGATGAGGCTGAAGCCCTGCAGACACTCAATCACATCATCAAGATCGAAGACATTAAATCAGTATTTTGCTGGGATTATGATTTGAAAAACTTTCTCGATGTGGTAAAGGTTCCTTACACTACAGAATTGGAACTTTTCAACGACTGTGCATTTATTACCTGCGAATATTTAATTGCTTACGACGGCAGAATTATGCTCTCGCATAATAATATCCTGCATTATCATTCTTCCAGACTTCCGCAGAAGATTATTGTAATGGCGAATGTATCACAG
Source organism: Flavobacteriia bacterium (assembly GCA_015999765.1). Classification (GTDB taxonomy): domain Bacteria; phylum Bacteroidota; class Bacteroidia; order Flavobacteriales; family Weeksellaceae; genus Kaistella. The sequence continues at coordinate 495,652 of JAECQR010000001.1, read as the reverse complement.
ATTGTCACTAATCTGAACGATGCTATGGGTAAGATAAAACGCAACGGCAATATTCGTAATCTAACCTCGATCAGCGGCGGAAATTCAAAATTAGACACCCCGAACAAGGACAATACAAAACTTTTCTTACTTTTGCTCGAAGATTAATTTCTTTGAGTTTTTTAATTTCAAAGTTTAGTCTTCTTAACTCATAATCACTCAATCTTGGATAAAAATCTAGTTCAACGTATTTTCGGGGGCTTGCTTTATGGCTTAATTGTTATTCTCTGTACGACACCACTGGGCGCAGAGCTTATCAATAAAATATCGCCGGGACTCATTCAGCAGCACAATCTTTATTATGGTTTAATTACCCTCTTCCTTTTTTTGGGCGCCTGGGAATGTGTGAAAATTATGAAATTCAACCATAAAAGCTGGGAAAAGTGGGTTGTTTTTCCGATTATAGTTTTTGTATTCTACAGGTTTTCTAAAAGATATTTTCAGCACGGATTTTATTACGATTTCAATTTATCTGAAATCTTAGCGCTTTCGCTTATTCTTATTGCAGTCATTACTTTATTCAAATTTTCCAAAGAATTATATTACGATAACGGAAAGTTGATCTTCACTGTTATTTATACTGCACTTCCATTCGGTTTCGCATTGGGATTACCGAAATTTTCTGCGGTAAATGAAACTTTTACTTTAGAGGTTTTCTTCCTATTTGCCCTCATCTGGAGCAGCGACAGTTTTGCCTTCTTCACCGGGAAATTTTTCGGAAAACATAAGATGGCTCCCAAAATTTCACCAAAGAAAACCTGGGAAGGTTTTGCGGGCGGGGTTCTGCTGACTTTGGTGGTTGCTTTTTTCATTGAAAGGCTTCACCCGGATCTCCGCGGCAATTGGATTGTTGTCGGATTTCTGGTTTCGGTATTTGCACCCTTTGGAGATTTAGTAGAAAGCCAGCTGAAAAGAACTTTCGGCGTAAAAGATTCTGGAAATGTGATTCCGGGACACGGCGGAATATTAGACCGCCTCGACAGTTTTATTATCTGCGCACCTGTCGTATATTTGTACTTTATTTTAGAAAAATTTATATAATCCCCCATGAAATTACATAAAGAATCAAAAGGAACTATTATTGTTGCGAGCATCGTTTTTGCACTGGCCGCATTTCTATCGGTGTATTACCTTCGGGAATGGTCGCTGCTGATTATCGTTCCTCTTCTCGTTATTTATGGACTTGTTTTCTGGTTTTTCAGAGTTCCAAACCGCGATATTCAGGATCACAAAGAAAATGTAATTGCACCGGTTGACGGCAAAGTGGTGATGATTAAAGAGGTTGAAGAAGATGAATTCATCAAGGGAAAGGCCATTCAGATTTCCATCTTTATGTCGCCGCTTAATGTACACATCTGCAGATATCCGGTTTCCGGTAAAGTAATTTATAAAAAATACCATCCCGGGAAATATCTTGTTGCCTGGCACGAAAAGTCGTCTACCGAAAACGAAAGAACAACTGTTGCCGTCGAAAGTCTTACCCAACATCAAGTGGTATTCCGCCAGATTGCGGGATACGTTGCTCGGAGAATCGTTTTCTATTGCAATGAAGGTGATACTGCAAAGGCGGGTCATGAGTTCGGATTTATTAAGTTCGGTTCCCGAATGGATGTATTTTTGCCGCTGGACACTGAAATCACCTGTAAAATTGGTGATAAAACCAAAGGTGGAATTGATGTGATCGCCAAAATGCAGGCGTAAAACCTTTGCCTTAAAATAAAATACAGGAGTCGGGATTTTTCAGTCTTGGCTTTTTTTGTTATTTTTAAAAACACCAAAAATATTTACCCATGAGGATTTTGCCACTTATCTGTATTATCTTGCTTTCAATGTTAACTTCCTGCTCCGATTCTGAAAAGGAAAAACAGCTTCAGGAAAGAGAAAACAGCTTGATTTCCAAAGAAAAGGATTTCGCAGCGAAAGAAAGTGAGTACCAAAATCTTCTTGCAATGCGCGACAGCATCATTAAGGAAGCAGACTCAGTAGTCATAAACACCCTTCCTGCCGATATATTGGGGAAATGGAACGGCAAGATGATCTGTACCGAATCCAATTGTGCAGAGCACGCCATTGGTGACCAGAGAAATGATATTTGGGAATTTTCTGAAAACGGCAAAACAGTGCTGGCAAAAGTTACTGACCGATCCGGAAACCTGAAGGTCTACAGCGGAAATTACAGCGGTTCAGAAATCCAACTGAATTCGAATGAAGATTCTACAGCTACAAGAAAAACAGAAATCAATCTGATCTGGAATAAACTTCAAATAAATAATCTGAAAGGAACCCGCAAGGTTACGGCAAATAACAACTGTGTAGCGAAATTTACGCTCGAGTTAGAAAAAGCAAAAAAATAAGTTATGATTACAGTTCTAAGCATTGCCAATCTCTCCTTGCCCCTGGAAGACCCCGTTCTGAAGTTTCTGGTCGTTCTGATTATCATCTTATCCGCGCCACTTCTTCTGAACAAAATAAAAGTTCCGCATCTTCTCGGGTTAATTATCGCTGGTGCAGTAATTGGTCCGAATGGTTTCAACGTGCTTTCAAGGGACAGCAGCATCGTGGTGACGGGAACTACCGGACTTCTTTATATTATGTTTCTGGCAGGACTCGAAATTGATCTCGCGGAATTCAAGAAAAACAAATGGAAAAGCATCACTTTCGGGCTATACACTTTCGCTATTCCTTTTATTCTCGGTATTCTGAGTGCTCACTTTCTATTTAATTTCACATGGCTTACTTCCATCGTATTTGCCAGTATATTTTCATCTCATACCCTTATTTCCTATCCTATTGTCAGTAAACTGGGCATATCTAAAACCCTGCCGGTTAATATTACGGTAGGCGGAACGATGATTACCGATATTCTTGCGCTATTGGTTCTCGCGGTATGTGTAGGAATTACACAAGGCGAAGTAAATGCAGCTTTCTGGACAAAGCTTTCGGTTTCTATGGTATTGTTCAGTGCCGTAGTTCTATTCGGTTTCCCGATTGTTGGCCGGTGGTTTTTCAAGAAAGTGAATGATCATATTTCGCAGTATATTTTTGTATTGGTGATGATTTATCTGGCAGCACTTCTTGCAGAACTGGCTGGTGTAGAAGCAATTATTGGTGCATTTTTCGCAGGTCTGGCGCTCAACAGGTTAATTCCTCATACCTCTGCATTAATGAACCGGGTAGAATTTGTCGGCAACGCCATTTTTATCCCTTTTTTCCTGATCAGTGTCGGGATGCTGATTGATTTCAAAATCTTTTTCAAAGACAGTAAAACCATAGAAATTGCTGTTTTAATGACGGTTATTGCTGTCATCGCAAAATATCTGGCTGCGGTCGCCACACAGAAAACCTTCAGACTCACGAAAGAACAGGGCGGCGTAATTTTTGGTTTAAGTGCCGCACATGCAGCTGCAACGCTGGCCATTGTGATGGTTGGATATAACATCATCATCGGGGAAACCGAAGCCGGACAACCCATCCGTCTTCTCGATGAGAGTGTTTTGAACGGAAGCATTTTACTGATTCTAGTGTCCTGTACTGTGTCATCTTTTGTTACACAGAAGAATGCGCAGAAACTCGTAAAATCCGAAAATGAAAATCCAATCACTGATAACAATCCGGAAGAAGAAAACATTTTACTGGCTGTGAACCATCCGGTTACGGTGGAACCGATGACCAATCTTTCGCTCTTACTGAAATCCAAAAGCAATAAAGAAAATATTTACGTATTAAACATCATCAACGAAGAAAAAAACGAATCTTCCAGAAAAAATGCAGAAAAACTTTTGAATCAGGCACAGCATATCGGTGCAGCTGCAGATGTGAAAATTACGCCGCTTACGAGATATGATGCGGATATCATTAAAGGTGTAAGTAACGAAATCAAGGTGTACCAGATAACCGATCTGATGATTGGAATAGATCCTGACAAAGGCTTCTCGCCAAGTTTTGTCTATAATCTTTATAGTGGCTACCTCAATAATTTTTCGGTAAATCTGTTGGTTTATCACGCCTCGCAGCCTGTCAGCACGATACAGAAGTATTTTGTAATCCTGCCGGAGAATGCCCATTTGGAATCCGGATTTTTCCGTTCGCTGCTGAAAGTATGGAATATTGCAAGAAATTCAGGATCGAAAATTGAATTTTACGGAAATGAGAAAACCATAAAAGTCATTGAAAAAATAAGGAAGAAAGTTAATATCGATGCGTCTTTTATCATCTTCAATGACTGGAATGAGATGCGTAAGATCTTTGAAAAGATGAAGGAAAACGATGCGCTTATCCTCTTTATGGCCAACCGCGAAATGGTTTCATTCCTGCCACAAATGCAGCAGGTTCCGAAATATCTCAACGATCATTTCAGATACCGCAACTATCTCCTTATTTTCCCGTCCCGCAAAAACGAAACAGAGTTCGAAAAGCAAACGCGGGATATCGCCAATGCCGATGATTTCGTAGAAATAGGAAACATTGTCGGTAGAATATTTAAATAAAAAAAAGACTCAGGTGAATCTGAGTCTTTTTTTATCTGAATTTTAGATTTTAAATCGGTATGAAAACTACAGCTGCTACTGCTGCTAACCCCAAAATAATGGACGAGAAAATATCTACTTTTTTTACTTCGCGTACATCAGATTTCGCAATAGCTATATCTTCTCCCGTTTTTGTTTTTCCGTAAATAGTGGTTTCATCCTGCTTCAGAACCTCCATTTTCGTCATTTTTCCATCATTGGTCTGCACGGTATATTTCTGGTACAATTCAAGAGAATTTTTCTGCATTGGTTTCTGTACGCTCACGACTCTTGTCTGGCAAGATGTTAAGATAAGGATGATTAATAGAGTGAGTATTGAAAAGTATTTCTTCATTTTTTAAAATTATTGTCCCAAAATTAATAAAATAAATCTTTACTGAATCATTTCGGGGCCGTTATATCATTTGGAATTCAAATCCTGGGCCATCAGCCACGCTTCGCTCCAGCACGCCTGAAAATTAAATCCGCCGGTAACTGCATCAATATTAAGAACTTCGCCCGAAAGGTAAAAGTTAGTGAGGATTTTAGACGACATATTTTTGAAATCGATCTCCTTTAATTCTACACCGCCTGCCGTCACAAATTCGTCCTTAAAAGTAGATTTTCCGGTAACAGCCATTTGGTTTTCGCAGAGATTTTCAGTAATCTTCTGAAGTTCTTTTGTGGTAATATTAGAGATGTTTTTATCCAAATCAACCTTTGAAAGCCACAAAATGCGATGCCAAAACCGAGTTGTAATATCAAAAATTTTGGAGGCGCCAACCGTCTTTTTAGGGTTATCATTTCTGAAACTTTTAAAAGTTTCTTCTGCATCAACCCTATCGGTTCCTAAAAAGTTAACGACAATATTGAATCTGTATTGCTGTGCCGCAAGTTCCCGGGCTTTCCATGCAGAAATTTTCAGGATTGCAGGTCCGGACAATCCCCAATGCGTAATCAGCATCGGCCCGGATTCCTCCATTTTCAGGCTCGGAATCGATACTTCTGCGTGGGGAAAACTTGTGCCCATTAAATCCTTTAAAGTATCATTTTTAATGTTGAAGGTAAAAAGCGATGGAACCGGTTCCACAATATTATGCCCGAGGTTCTTTATCAGTTTCAGCGATTTAGGCGAACTTCCGGTGGTGTAAATAACGTAATCTGCAACATACTCAGCAGTATTTGTGCTAACCACATACTTTGCGTCCTGTTGCTTAATATCCAGAACTACAGACTGGGTTTTTACTTCAAACCTCTTATTAGCCACTTCATTAACTAAAGTATCAATAATGGTTTGCGACGAATTGCTTTCCGGAAAGATTCGGTTGTCGCCTTCAATTTTCAGGGCAACATTTCTTTTATCGAACCAATCCATGGTATCTCCAGGCTGAAACTTATGAAAAACGCTGAGCAGTTCTTTGTTGCCACGCGGATAAAAGCTAACGAGTTCTTTCGGATCGAAACAGGCGTGCGAAACATTGCATCTTCCGCCACCGGAGATTTTCACTTTCTGCAGCACATCCGAATTCTGCTCTAAAATGGTAACACTATACTTTGTTTCATCAAGATTTGCGGCACAAAAAAATCCTGCTGCTCCGCCTCCGATAATGATAATTTTCTTTTTGCTCATCTTTTATATAACGTCCTGAATCACTTTTCTTGAAATGAAATTCGCGGTGATGCAAAAATACAATTTTTCCACCCCATGATTAATGCTTAATTTTGTGGCTGCAATAAATGGGGGAATGAATCCTGAACCGCAATAGGGATTGCAATGAAAATCCTTTTTTTGGCAGCGCCGGAAAAAGATTGGAATGAAAAGCCCGACCCGAGGTAGGGACAAAGCGGGGCGAGGGGATTGCCCAAAAATAAATCTAGAAAAAATGTCGGTATACCATTACAAATTCGAAGTTCGCTGGAGCGATATTGATGCCAATAAACATCTTGCCAACTCGTCTTACGTTCAGTATTGTGCGCAAACGAGAATGGCTTTTATGAATACCCATAAAATGGGCCTGAAGGAACTGAGCCGATGGGGAATCGGGCCTGTCATCCTCCACGAGAGATATTCTTTCTTCAAAGAGATTTTTGCAGATCAAACGGTTTATGTTAGTCTGGAAATCGCAGGAATGTCGGAGGACGCAAGTATTTATCAGTTCATCCATAAATTTTATCTTCCTGATGGAACGCACTGCGCAACATCTGAAGCAACAGGAATCTGGATCGACATGATGCTGAGAAAAACCACCACTCCTCCTGAAGAAATTGAGGAAGTTATGAAGGAGTTCAGTACGGAAAACACAAAGATTCTTACCAGAGAAGACCTTAGAGATCTGCCTTTCAAGCCTGAAAATGTAGAAGCTTTTCATAAGAGAGGAACTTTTACCTGGAAAAAAGATAAAGAAGAAAACTAACCGAATCAATTAGCGACAAACGATATAATTATGCTCGAAGATAAAGCTCCGCAACTGACTCCGATCTCCGCTTACGGCGAATTTGGCCTCATCAAACACCTGACCGAAAGTTTTAGTTTCGAAAACGAATCCACTGAAGTTTCGATCGGCGACGATGCTGCTGTGATCAATCCCGGAAACCAGAAAGTAGTTGTTACGACAGATGTTCTGGCTGAAGGCGTACACTTTAATCTGGGGTATGTTCCGTTGAAACATTTGGGTTATAAAGCCGTGGTGGTTAATCTGAGCGACATTGCAGCCATGAACGCTGTCCCTACGCAGATTCTCGTTTCCCTGGCCATTTCAAACAGATTTCCTGTGGAAGCTTTGGAAGAAATTTATGCCGGAATTGCTTTGGCGTGCAAGCGCTATAAAGTGGATTTGGTAGGTGGCGACACTACGAGTTCAACTTCGGGTTTGGTGATGAGCATTACCGCAATCGGTCTGGAAAGTTCTGAGAATATTGTGAAAAGAAACGGCACCAAACCTAATGATCTGCTCGTAGTGACAGGCGATCTGGGTGGCGCATATCTTGGTCTTCAGATTCTGGAACGCGAACATGCCGTATTTCTTGCGAACCCAAATATGCAGCCGGAAATGGAAGGCTATGATTATATTCTGGAGAAACAGCTGAAACCGGAAGCAAGAACCGATGTGAAGAAAATTTTGGAGGAACTGGGCATAAAACCAACTTCTATGATTGATGTTTCTGATGGTTTGTCTTCTGAAATTCTTCATTTATCAGATCAAAGTAAAGTGGGATTCCGTTTGTACGAAGAAAAAATCCCGATGGATTCTCTCACGATTTCTACAGCGGATGAACTGAATCTGAATCCTGCAATGTGCGCCATGAACGGTGGCGAAGATTACGAATTGCTCTTCACGATTTCTCCTGATGATTTCGAGAAGATCAGAAATCACCCGGATTTTACCATCGTGGGACACGCCGTAGATTTAGATCAGGGAAATTTTCTTGTGGCAAGAGGAAGCAACGAACTTATTGCACTGAATGCACAAGGTTGGGATGCTTTTCTGAACAAATAAACTACACTTTTTGGCCGACAAATGCCGTAAAAACATTTGGGTGAATGAGTTCTTCTACATTCACAGAAACATCGTTGCCGGCAATTTCGGGTTTATCAAATTTTGCTTCGTCGAAGAAAAGAAGTTCCCATTTACCATTATTGTATTCCAGATAAGATAAATTTTCGATCCAGTCGCCGGAATTCAGGTAACGCACTGTGCCAGTTTCCTTTGTAATTATACGGTCTGCGGGCTGGTGAATGTGGCCACAAATTACATAATCGTATTTGTTTTCGATGGCGATTTCGATTGCTTTTTCTTCAAAATCACCGATGAATTTCACTGCATTTTTTACGGAATTTTTAATCCTCTTTGAAAGTGAAACTTTTTTCCGGCCCATACTTTCCAGCAGAAAATTGATGGCGCGGTTCACCAAAATGAGCCAGTCGTAACCAATTCCCCCAATTTTAGCAATAAACTTAGCACCGCCTTTTGTGGTATGATCGAAAATGTCACCATGGAAAAACCAGTGTTTCAATCCATTGATTTCCAGCAGATATTTATCTGTAAGGAAAAGGTTTCCCATCGTTAAATCCGAGTACTTTCTTAAGAATTCATCGTGATTTCCTGTGATGTAGATGATTTGGGTTTCGCTTTTCATCATCCGGAAAAACTCACTCAGCACCGCCATGTGAGCGTTTGGGAAATATTTTTTTGAGAATGCCCAGCCATCGATAATGTCACCGTTCAGGATCAGCAGTTTCGGATTAATGCTTTTAAGATAAGCTACCAATTCTGTGGCGTGGCAGCCGTAAGTTGCCAGATGTATGTCGGAAAGGACCACGATTTCCACTTCTCTTTTTCCCATGAGCGTTTTTTCAAATTTAACATTTGAATTTGAATCCTTAATTAATTTAAAATTAAATTCTCTGTCTCCAAAGTTAACTGATTAAACTAGATGATTTTAATTCATCAAAAAAAATCCCCAGTCTTGCGACTGAGGATTAGTTTATATTCCGATGTTATCGGGACGCAAATATTATGCGTTTGGTTCAATAGATACGAAAGATCTGTTGTTTTGTTTCTTTCTGAAAACTACTTTTCCGTCAACCAATGCGTGTAGGGTGTGGTCTTTACCCATTCCCACGTTTTCACCCGGGTGGTGTGTAGTACCTCTCTGTCTCACGATGATGTTACCGGCAATAGCTTCCTGACCTCCGAAAATCTTCACTCCAAGTCTTTTGGAATGCGATTCTCTACCGTTTTTGGAACTACCAACTCCTTTTTTGTGTGCCATTTTATTTTAAGGTTTTTGGGTTAAAATTATTCAGCAGTTTCGCTGTCTGCTTTTTTGGTTGTTTTTTTAGCAGGCTTCTCTTCAGCAGCTACTGCTTCTTTTTTTGCTTTTGGCTCAGCTTTTTTCTCTTTCTTACCGTTATCGAAACCAGTGATTCCTGTAATAACGATTTGAGTTAAAGATTGTCTGTGACCATTTTTCTTTTCGTAACCTTTTCTTCTTTTCTTTTTGAAGATGATTACTTTATCCGCTTTCACGTGATCCAAGATTTCAGCATCAACAGTGATACCGCTTACAGCCGGGGCGCCGATTGTTGTAGTACCGTTTACAGTAAGAAGAACTTTATCGAAAGAAACTTTTCCTCCTTTATCTCCTTTTAAACGGTTCACAAACAACTTCTGGTCTTGCTCAACTTTGTATTGAAGCCCTGCTATTTCTACAATTGCAAACATTGTTTATAAATTTTGTTAGTTAATTCGAGGTGCAAAAGTAAGAAATATTTCTGATTTATCCACAATGATGCAATATTTTTTAGCTTAAAAAGCTGAAAATTACATTTATAGCTTCAGAGACTAAAAAAATTAAAACCTCCTAAAGCAATTTCGCTTAATTTTAATTTAAATTTGATTTTCCTTACACCATGAAAAGAGATTTATACATTGATTTTGCCAAAGGCTTTGCCACGTTAGCCATTATTTTTATCCATACCGTTTTCTGGTCCGGACAGTTTTATGTTCCTACTGAAATGCGGGTTCTGTCCCTTTTGATTGATGTGCCTTTATTTTACGCCTTAAGCGGATTAACCTCGGGCGGAAATGTAGAGAAAACCCTTTACAGGCTCCTGAAACTGCAGATCACCTTCATGATTTTTGTAACCTTTCTTTTCTTTCTCGACTACCTTTTCAAGGTCTTCGGCCTGAATGTTTTCGGTCTGGAATGGATGAAAGACTTCTACTCCACTTTCGGGGCGAAGTATGTTCCGCAGAATATTTCTGATGTTCCGCAATGGCAGAATCTCGGGAACTGGTATCTTCATCAATACACCAATGCAGACACATTCCCTGTGGTGATGGGAAGTTTCTGGTACCTGAAAGTATATTTTATTCTCACGGTTTTCGGGGTTCTCATCTTAAGATTCTTCCCGAAACACATCAACTGGTTTATCGGTGTGTGCTTTGGTTTAACCTTACTTTTCAATCTGTTACCCCACTATTATCCGACAGGGCAGGTTGGTTACGTTGCATTTTACTTAGGATTATTCCTTGCAGCGCATCAGTTAAAGGGAAAAAAGATTCCCGCGAAATGGATTCCGGTTTTATACGGAATACTGGCGGTCATTCTGATCATCCTGTTCTGGAATTACGGGAAAGATATTTTCCTGAAAATGAATAAGGCCAAATTCCCGCCGAAACTGCTTTATATCTTCTGGTCATGCTTTTCATTAGTTACGCTTTTCGTTCTTTATAACCGACTGAAAATTACCAAAGAAAGCTTCATTACCTATATCGGGAAAAATGCGATTTTCTTTTATTTTGCGCAGGGTATGAGTTCTTCGCTGGTTTACTTTCTTGTCGTTCCTCTGCAGGATGCGATGCCGTGGTGGATTTTAATGATTCTTATTTACCTCATCAATATTGTTTTGGCCGTACTCATTGCTGAAGGACTTAAAAAACTCGACGCTGCCGGCTGGAAGATTTTGGAATTTCTCCGCAAAAAAACCGCTTCAGCATAAACTGAAGCGGACACAAATATTATACCTGAAGTATAATAATTAATCTGTAGTTCTGTTACCTCTTGCAACAACTGCAATGATAATAATTAACAATAATGCACCAATTACCCAATAAATCGGATTTGTGAACCACTCTTCTGTAGTGCTCGTGGTTTTGGTTGTTGTTACATCAACATTCAGATCCGGAGATTTGGTTGCATCCTGAGCAAATGCCATTACACTGAAGAAAAACGTAAGAACAAGAATTCCGAATTTTTCTAATTTGCTGGTTAATAATTGCGTATTCATAATTTAAATTTTTAATGTTATCATTTCTGTGTTCAAGATTTGTGCCATAATTTGCCATTCTTTTTCGCTAAATTTAAAAATCACTCTGTTATGTTAAAGATTTCACAGGTTTTAACTGCGGAAAATATTGAGTATTTTTACCCAAACTTTTTAGCATGTTTAAACTGAAACTTCTTACCGATCCACGCTGGGCGAATATTGCAGAAGGAAATCTGGAGGAAATCCTTACCGATCACGCATGGTGCGAGCAGAAAGCGACAACCAACGCCATCACGCTTATCACGATGCTTCCGGAATATCCCGAAATCATTACTGAACTTTTAAATATCGCAAAGGAAGAACTCGAACATTTTCAGATGGTTCACGAAATCATCAAAAAACGCGGTTTCGAATTCGGACGCGAAAGGAAAGACGATTATGTTGGTGAACTCATTAAATTCATCCGCCACGGCGGTACAAGGGACGAAAGGATTATAGACCGAATGCTTTTCGCGGCGATGATTGAAGCACGGAGCTGCGAGCGCTTCAAAGTGCTTACCGAAAACATTAAAGACGAGGAGCTGAAAGTTTTTTATAAGGAACTTATGATCTCCGAAGCGAATCATTACACCACTTTTATTGGTTTTGCGAGGCAGCTCGGCGACCCCGAAACGGTAAATAAACGGTGGGAAGAATGGCTGGATTACGAAGCCGAAATCATCAAATCCTACGGTAAAAAAGAAACGATTCACGGATAGCATTTTTTAATGGCCGTCCTCAGAATTTTAGTATTTTTACCGCCGACAATTAATTCAACCCAATGGACCGTAACCGCCTTGAACAGATTCTGAACACCCTTGCGAAATCATTCTTCCAGGGCTTGCTGATTATCGGGCCTTTTGCAGTTACGATCTGGATCATTTGGTATATTGTTTCGAGTATCGATAATATTATACCAGCCCTTTCGGAACGGCTTTATCCCGGAATCACTTTTATTGCCGTGGTTTTAGGAACAACCGCGATCGGCTATCTCGGCAACAAATTTATTATCGGGCGCGTAATTGTCGACAGTTTCGATTATCTTCTGGAGCATACGCCGGGTATTAAATTCATCTATACCTCACTGAAAGATGTTATGACTTCTTTTGTTGGCGATAAAAAGAAATTCAACCAGCCGGTCCTCATCAAAACTACAGACGATCCTGAAGTTTGGCGCATCGGATTCCTTACCCAGAAAGACCTCTCCTCCGTTGGTTTCCCCGATTATGTATCGGTTTATCTGCCCCATTCCTACGCGGTTTCGGGGTGGGTGGTTTTTGTGCTGGCTGAAAATATTGTACTCCTGGAAAATGTGAGTGCTGCTCAGGCCATGAAGTTTGCCGTAAGCGGTGGTGTAGCAGGTTTCCATTCGGATGACAATGTCTTTAAGGCACCAGAATGAAGATAGCGATGAGTGATAAAATCATTCATAAGTCAACTGTTCATTTCAACTTCAATAATTACCCGATATTCATCACATCCGGTGCACGGAAACTGTAAAATAATCAGCAACCGAACACCCATTACTCATTACTAATCACTCATTACTCATATAATGAAACTTCCTTACGCAGAACCTTACAGAATAAAAATGGTCGAAGAAATTCGCCAGTCTACCCGAGAAGAAAGAGAAAATTGGCTCAAAGAATCCAACTATAATTTATTCAACCTGAAATCTTCTCAGGTTTATATTGATCTGTTAACCGATTCCGGAACCGGTGCGATGAGCGACCAACAGTGGGGCGCATTGATGACGGGTGACGAAAGTTACGCCGGCTCCAGAAGTTTTGATGAACTTCACGAAACTGTGCAGAATATTACCGGTTATAAATATCTATTGCCCACCCACCAAGGGCGCGCTGCCGAAAACGTGCTGTTTTCTGTTTTGGTAAAAGAAGGCGATGTGATTCCCGGCAACTCCCACTTCGATACCACGAAAGGCCATATCGAAATTAGAAAAGCCCACGCGATCGACTGTACCATCGATGAAGCTTTCGATATCGAAAATCTTCACCCTTTCAAGGGAAATATCGATCTTGAAAAACTCGAGGCGGTTTACAAAAGCCATCCTAAAGAACAAATACCGTTCTGTTTAATAACCATCACGTGTAATTCTTCCGGCGGACAACCCGTTTCTCTCGAAAACATGAAGGCCGTGAAAGAACTTTCAGACCGGTACGGAATCCCGATCTACTTCGATTCTGCCCGCTTTGCCGAAAACGCTTACTTCATCAAGAAAAGAGAAGCCGGCCAGGAGCACCGCACGATCAAGGAAATTGCAAAAGAAGTCTTCTCCTACGGCGTTGGGATGACGATGAGTTCCAAGAAAGACGGTCTGGTGAACATCGGCGGGTTTATCGCTTTGAATGATGAAAACATTTTCAGAGCCGCGTCCAACATGACCATTATTTACGAAGGTTTCATTACCTATGGCGGAATGGCCGGCCGCGACATGGCTGCACTGGCGGTTGGTTTGAACGAAGCTACTGAGTTCGAATACCTTGAAAGCCGCATTTCGCAGGTTGAATATCTCGGAAACAGACTGATAGAGTTCGGAATCCCGGTACAGAAACCGATTGGCGGACATGCCGTTTTCGTAGACTCCTTAAAGTTTTTACCCAACATCCCTCGTGAGGAATATCCTGCGCAAACCCTTGCCAACGAAATTTACAAGGAAGCCGGCATCCGCACCGTAGAAATTGGGACACTTTTGGCAGACCGAGATCCGCAGACGAGGGAAAACCGCTACCCAAAACTCGAACTCGTGAGGCTCGCTATCCCGAGAAGAACCTATACGAACAATCACATGGATTATATCGCTGCCGCCATTAAAAACGTTTACGACAGGCGCGACGAAATAGAAAAAGGCTACCATATCACCTGGGAATCTGAAATTCTAAGACACTTCACCGTGAAACTGGAAGAAGCGTAAAATATCAAAATCCGTTCGGCGTTGCTGAGCGGATTTTGTTATGCTAATTTGCTATGTTGTAAGTAATTATTGTTGGTTGATCGAGGTATTTGTTGGATATTTGACTTATCGAATCCTATTAAAATAAAATATGCCAAACCTTTTTTTTGCGAGGGAAGAACTTAAATTTGCTCAAGAAGCATTAGATCAATTTAAAAACGATAAAACCTTTGCACCTCATAGTAAGCACTGGTCCGATTTTTTAATTCATTTGGAACTATCATTTATAAAAGCAGAGCGAGGGGCCCAAGATATTAAAGATAAATTTTCACCATTTCAAGGTAGGTATAAACACTTGCGAAAAATTGACCCATTATTATCTTACCTTAAGAATGCAAGAGACGCAGTATCACACGGATTAGAAACCATTGTTGATTTGCAAATAGTTAGTGATAATATTGTAGATTCATTTTCTCTTAGTCGCTTAGATGATGATGGAAATATTGTTGAAACGACGGAACACCCAATGTTTCCTGCAAGAATAAAATTAAAAACGTTCAAAATCAATGGAAAATATTGGCACCCACCTTTTTTTCATAGAGGTGAAAGACTTAGATACGAAAAGGAACCATTGGAGGTAGCACGTTTGGGAATCATTTTCTACCAAAAATTTTTAGATGATATAGAAAAGATTAAATGATACATCCCCACTCCCCACAATCCCGCCCTTTACACTCCTAACTCCTAAGCTCCCCACCCCAACACAAACCATTAGCTCATTTTACCAAAACTTTAGGTCTTTTATCCAAAGCATTAGGTCTTCAAGCCAAATTTTTAGGCGCAACACCCAAAACTTTAAGCCCGGAACCTAATCGATTAGCTCGGGAACCCAAAACTTTCATCCTTTAACCTAAACGGTTCACAAAACAACCGAAACGGTTCATTAAAATAAAAGAAAACAGCCTGCGGAAACCACAGGCTGTCTCTGATTTAGTGAAAATCAGTTACTCTTCTCCTTCAGGAGCAGGCGCGGGGCGTTTGCCACTTCGCGGAAAGAACTGCTTCAGCTCATTCATTTTGGTTTCGTAGCCTGCGGCATTGGAGCCGGCTTTGTAACTAATTCCAATCATACTTCTAAAACAAAAGTTTCATTACACTGAAACAAAAGTTCCATTAGTGTGAAACAAGAGTTTCATTACTTTGAAACAAAAGTTTCAGCGGTATGAAACTGCTCCTATTTGCGGTGTCTCTTAAAAAACGCCACCATTTCCGGGATGGATTCATGGGGAAATTCGTGGCCGGCATTGCGTTCTTCTACCACGAGTTCCGTATGATTGGTTCCGGTGTAGAAGGTTTTGTCGCCTTTTACCACGGCGGTTTTGGGATCTGTTTTCAGATTATCTGCGACGATAGGAATAGATCGTTTCTGCATCGTGTACGGAACCAGCGGGTCCTTTTTTCCCATGCTCATCCAAACCGATAAGGGTTTCGCTCCCATAATCATTCTGCCGCCCTGCGCGGCAACGGAACAGATGGCCGCAATTTTATCGGCACGTTCCACCCAAAGCACATTCACAAACCGCGCTCCGTTGGAATGCCCTGCGAGGTAAATTCTGCCCGTATCGATGTTATAATTTTCAGTCAGATCCTTTAAAACCTCATCAAAGAACAGCACATCGCGGTTGCCGTGATCAGTCGGGAACATTTGCCAGCCGTTCAGCAGACCTTTTTTATCAACCACATAACCCGAGGTTCCGGGAATGCCTTCCATAAAAACAACCAGCGCTTCCTTATCGTAGTTCTGGAAATCAATTTTCCTGGAAGCAAATTCCGCGTTGCCGCCATGCCCATGAAACACAAAGATTACGGGAGCCTTTTCAGACTTTATCGCAGGTTCAAAAAGAACCGCTTTCCGCAGAGTTCCGCCGACGGTAAAGGTTTTCGTCAGCTGGGAAAAGAAAAAGCTGAATGCAAAAACAGACAGCAGTAAGAGGAATTTTTTCATGGAGGAATTTCAACTTTGATACAGGTTGATAAAAGTAGTTAAAAGCCGAAACATTTTATTCATTTTCTACCTGTTCTGCAGCTGCATCATTCCCTCCTGCGACACACAGTCGTAATTCCAGGTCGGACTGAAGGTGAGTTCTATTTCTACTTCGATGCCGGGGAATTCTGTCTCCAGCGCGTTCTGTACACCGGTTTTAATGGCGTCGCCCATAGGGCAGAACTGCGAGGTAAGCGTCATCAGGATGTGAACTTTGTTTTCTTCGGGGAAATTAATTTCATACACCAAACCCAGATCCATGATGTTTACCATCAGTTCGGGGTCTATCACTTCATACAGCGCCATTTCGGCACGGCTCTGCATATCGTAGGTTTTATCGTTCTCGTTGAATATCATGCTCAATTTTTTGTTTTGTGAAAAAGTAATTTAAAAACATTCAGGCAGTAGATCACCGCTACAGCAAGCCATAACACAAGCCCGATTCTGATGACAGTTAAGTGCTGAAGCACCAGCCCGAGTGCAAAAACCAGGAACGCCGCAATAAAGAGCCTGAACTGCCAGATGGTGAGCTTTTCATGATAAAGGTCTTTGGGCAGCGGAATTTTCGCCTTTCCTGAAAGGTGTTTG
Source organism: Flavobacteriia bacterium (assembly GCA_015999765.1). Taxonomy (GTDB): domain Bacteria; phylum Bacteroidota; class Bacteroidia; order Flavobacteriales; family Weeksellaceae; genus Kaistella. The sequence continues at coordinate 478,754 of JAECQR010000001.1, read as the reverse complement.
TACTGGTTATTCCAGATAATGAAGGGCAGGGTTTTGAAGGTTTTGCCGAGAATAATATTGGTAATCCACCCGAGGAAAATCAGGGTTCCGTAAACCATCGTCCACCGGTAACCATCGGAATAATACACGGCAGGAATCAGCAATACCGCGAGAATTAAACTCAGAAAAGAAAGAAACGTGTGCTTCATCAGCAGTTCTATTCTCTTCCTTAACCGGTTTCTGAAAACATCATAAAGAAAAAGCAGCCAGAAAATAATTCCTGCCAGAACAATGGCCGCGTAGATAAGCACCCGCCCCGTTACAGCAAAGAAATAACCGTCGGTCAGGAATAAAACAAGTCCCAGATTCTGAAAGATAAACGCATTTCTGAGGAGATAATCCTTGGAAGATTTCCCAAGCAGAAACATCGGGACAAGCTTTGTGCTCACACCCGTTATCAGTTGCAGAAACCAGCCTGCGATGCCCATGTGCGCATGAATCTTCAGCACTTCCAGATGACTTACCTGGAACATGGGTGTGGTTAAACTCAGGTTAACGGCCAGCAAAAGCCCCACGGAAACCGTAAAAAGCAGCCACAGCGCGGAACTGATGATAAAGAGTTTCTGGGTGGTGAATTTTCTGAAGATTGCGGTCGTTTTCAAAACATTAATCACGAATAGAACCACCGAAAGTACGATGAGTGAGCCACCGGTAATCATCACCCAACCTGTATCGAGATTCCAGAATTTCCAGGTGAGGAGAATAATTCCTGCGGTAAGCGTGTACCAACTCACCGAAGCCATTTTTTCGCTGTACAGATCCTGTTCGCAAATCACAGGCAAAAGCTGGTGGGCAGCCCCGAAAATAACCATGGTTCCCCAGCCCAGCGCAGCGATATGCACAATGGTGAGCAAATGTGGCGTGAAATAGTGCTGGGTAAACGACTGCGGCGTGCAGAGCATCACGATACACAACACCAAAAACGCTACGGCTCCCGTTGCATAAAACGGCAGTACTGCTTTATTTCCGGGTGCCCGCCCAATGTGGATATGTGCCATTATTTTCTGAAAATCAACATTTTTACATCGCCTTCTGCCACGTTATGGATATGAACTTCGAAATCCTTGTCTGCCAGTTCTTCCAGAAGATAAACCGGAACTCTTTTGTGATCGATGTAGAGGGCGTTTCCTTCAGGAAGAATTTCGAGCTCCCCCAAAATAGCCTGCATGGGCCCGGGCATTTCGAGTTCGCGGACATCGATCCTGCGGATTTGATCATCACTGAATTTGGCTAGAATTTTACTGAATTCCTCACTGCCGTTCATCTGTAATTTACTTTCTAAAGGTTCAGCCACCTCAGCTTCTTTCTTTTTCTTCAGGAAATAGGTGTGGAATTCTTTGTCGCTGATGGTTTCCACGAACGTATCTTCGGCTTTTTCCTGTTTCAGAAGATGGATTAAAGGCGTCGGCACAAAACCGTTGATTACACAGAGAATCTCACCCGGTTTCACTTCTTTGAAACGGTGAAGAATTTCTTTCAGCGGGTCTGCACCGTCATCGATAATCGGGCGCACATCATAAAAATCAATGATTTCTTTCCGCGCATCTTTAAGCCATGAAGGTTTGGGTTCTGGTGACGACTCTTCCTTAGCGGATTCGTCCCCTTCAAAAATAAATCCCAGCGGGGAAAGCACGCGTTTGAAATCATCTACTTTTGTTCCGGTCATTTTCGAAGCTTCAGCAATAGTGACGCGCGAAGCCATAATTTTGCGAAGAATAGGATTCTTTAGCTTCTCCAGAGGTTTCGCAATGGAGGCTATAGCATCTACACTGCCGGAGTTTTCCTTGATAAGCTCCGAAATCTTTGTATTTATTGAAATTGTTTTCATAGGTGATTCTTTTTTTCCTTTGCCCAGAATTCATCATCATAATCTTCCACGGCATCGTGGTCTTCACTGTGCAGCGTTTCACCGATCTTCCCGAGTTCCAGATCAGAAAACTTTTCTTCAAGGTAAGGGAAAAGCTGCCGCTCCTCGTATCTTGTATGATCATCGATTAACGTGGCCAGATCGAGCAGAAGCTGATAAGTTTTGGTGTGTGATCTCAGATTAATCTCATTGATCTTGGCTAAAATTCTCTGATGATCGGCCAGACCTTTCTTCACCATTTCGTCCTCCGTATCGATGAAAAGCAGTTTTTCCTCGGTCGCAAAATGGCTCTCTAAATGATGCAGCCAGAACCAGTTGGTGTAACAGATCATTCTTTCGGGTTCGGTTTCTGCTTTTACACCGGTGCGCAGTTTCCAGCAGAAAAGCAGCGTGGCGTGATGTTCGCGGGATACGGGGACCAGATTTTCGTTGCGTTTGATCGGTTTTTTTTCCATTGTTGGATTTTTTATGAATGAGCCGCCGCAATCTCTTCATCTAGCTTTAATGCTCTTGGGAACAGATAGTCGTTCTCAATGCGTAGATGGATATAAAGATCGCTCTCGAACTCCTTCAGTTTTTCATAAAGGTAAGTAAAAGAGTTACATGCGTTTTTCGGGGGTGCGAAATTATTGGTGATTCTTCTTAAGAAATTGAGGTCTTCACCAGCGATTTCGTGCTCTTTTAGAAGAATGCGGATTGGATGATCCAGCGTTCCGGAGTCGTAAATTAATTCTTCGCACGGATTATCTTTTTTACTCAATAACTGTCTGATGACAGGGAAAAGCACTTCCTCTTCGTTCGTAATATGATTCAGCAGATCCTGCAGGAAATGATGCGTACTGGTAGCCACACGGTGCAGTTCAGGATTATTTTCCCCATGATGTTCGGATACTTTAATGGCGAGACCATTCAGGCTTTCAGCATTATCTTTAATGTACTGGTGATGCGTCGCTACGATATAATCGGCCAACATGCCGAGTTCCCATTCGTCGTAATCATTATTGTCGGGGAATTTCGTTCCTGAATCGCTGCAACCGAAAGTCACCCCTTTTTCTTTTAAGAGCGCTGCTTTTCTCACATCTTTTTCAGGAATTGAACCTTTCTGTGGCGTTTTTTCATCGGGGTTTTTGGCGATTTTCACTTTATACCATTCAGGACCCTGTTCCAGATATTCCCAGGTGAAGATATTTCCGCGTTCAGCAAGAAGTTCATAATATAATGGTTTAGGATCGTGATCGTTTTCAATAACGAAAGCTTCACCAGCTAGCAGTGCATCGAAATATTTAAAAACTGTAGGATGCTTCATTCGCGGCTCAAGTTGGGTAACATCTAACGTTTGTATATCGTGACTTTCCTCTGTTAGATTTTTTGCAATCTGAACAACGAACCATTCCGGACCTTTTTCCAGATATTCCCAGGTAAAAATGTTTCCACGCTCGGCAAGAAGCTCGTAATACAGAGGTTTCGGGTCGTGATCGTTTTCGATGACGAAGTTTTCACCAGCCGCCAACGCATCGAAATATTGAAAAACTGTGGGATGCTTTAGTCTGGGTTCTAAAAGGGTTACATTCAGTGTTTGGAGTGTTGCCATGTTATTTAAATTAGGTTTAGGGTTGATTTATTGTTTTTTAATTAAGACTAATTTGTCTGATTATTGTTTAAAATTTTTTTACCTTCTTTTCAGCTGAAGTATATCGGCTTCATTTCCGTTTCGGAAACTGCTCAGCGTCACTTCGCCATAAATCGAATACAGTTTGTCGCGGGCTTCTTTGTACTGGTTATGAATCGGACAGGGATTTGTTGCTGAACAGAATTCAAGTCCCAATCCACATCCATGAAACATTTTACTGCCATCAATCGCTTCCACAATATCTGCCAATGAAAATTCCGCTTCCTTATCGGAAATACAGAATCCGCCGTATCGGCCTTTTGAACTTTGCAGGTAGCCTTTTTTGCTGAGACTCTGCAGTATTTTGGCGATAAAAAGCTCCGGTGAATTGATCTTCTCGGAAATTTCTTTAATATTCACCATATGTCCGTCTTTTGATTGCTGGGCGATATAGATCATTGCTCTTAACGCATATTCACATGTTTTCGAAAGCATACTGTGTAATTCTGTGACAAATTTAAATATTATTTTTAATTCAGACAAATTAGTCTTATTTAAATTTACTATTTTATTTTATGAGTTTAAGCATGGAAAAAACTCAACCAACATATTGATTGAGTTTAAAGTGATTTCTAATTTAAAGGTTTTAAACCAATTCTACCGAATGCTTTTTCACCAGTTCCTGCTGTACATTCGATGGAACGAGCTGATATTCTGAGAATTTCATTGTGAATTTTGCTTTACCTCCCGTAATCGAGCGCAACGTGGAGCCGTAATCGTGGAGTTCAGCCAAAGGAACCTCAGCCAGAATTTTCTGGTAATGCCCTTCGGAATCCATTCCGGAGATCATGGCGCGTCGCGTTTGTAAATCGCCCATTACGTCGCCGGTATCTTCGTCCGGACATAGGATCTCCACTGAATATATAGGTTCCAGCAACTGTGGTTTTGCATTATGGAATCCTTCGCGGAACGCGCCTGAAGCCGCGAGCTGGAAGGAAATATCATTGGAATCCACACTGTGCATCTTACCGTCGTAAACAATTACACGGATATTCTGGCAATGCGAGCCGGTAAGCGGCCCTTCCTTCATCTGCTGCATAATCCCTTTCTTAATGGCGCCGATGTAACGGTTATCGATAGCACCACCGACGATGCACCAATAGAAGGCGAATTTTCCGCCCCATGGCAAATCTTCAATGTCTTTCTGGCGGATGTTGACTCCCGTTGGCTCAGGCATATCGTCATAGAAATTCTCTACTCGCATGTGGATTTCCCCAAACTGACCGGAGCCGCCGGATTGTTTTTTGTGACGGTAATCGGCATCGGCGTTTCCGGTGATGGTTTCACGGTAAGGAATTTTAGGATTCCCGAAATTCATATTGACACCAAATTCTTTCTGCAGTCTCTGTTTCACCAAATCCAGATGCAGCTGGCCCTGACCATGAAGAATCGTCTGTTTCAGTTCTGCGGACTGTTCCACTTTCAGGGTAGGATCTTCTTCCTCAATTTTATGCAGAGCGGTGACGAGTTTTTCCATATCCGCGGTTGAATCTGTAGAAACTGCTTTTCTGATGCGGCTTTCAGGAAATTCCATCGGTCTTACTTTTCTATCTAAACCTTTTGTATTTAAAGTATTGTTGGAGTGACCGTATTTCAGTTTTACCGTAACCCCTAAATCACCTGCAACCAGTTCATTTACCGGAATTCTTTCTTTTCCTTCTGCTACAAAGAGCTGAGAAATTCTTTCAGTCTCGCCGTTATTGGCATTTACAAGTTCATCACCGGGTTTCAGTTTACCACTCAAAACTTTAAAATAGGAAACCATCCCTACCTGAGGCTCGGAAAGTGTTTTGTAGATAAAGATGGTCGTTTTATCGTTAGGGTCGTAGTTAATTTCTGAGCCGTCTTCCAGTTTTCTGGCAGGACGTTCTGCAGGTGAAGGGGCAATGTCATCGATGAATCCCATCAAACGACCGCTTCCCATGTCTTTCAGTCCGCTGGTTACGAATATTGGGAAGAACTGCTGTTTTGCCAATGCGATGGTAATGCCTTTGGCAAGTTCTTCTTCAGAAAGATTGCCTTCTTCGAAGTATTTTTCCATTAAACCTTCTTCGTTTTCGGCTGCGATTTCTACCAATGCGTTGTGCATCTCGTTGGCTCTTGCCATTTCGCTTTCGGGAATCGGCTTCTTTTCAGGTTTCCCTCCGTTTGCAGGGAATTCATACATTACCATTCTTAAAGCATCGATAATCGCATTGAAACTGGCTCCTGAATTATACGGATACTGAATGGGAACCAACTTAGAACCAAAACGTTCTTGGGCCTGTTCCACGGTCTTTTCGAAATCAGCTTTTGGGTGATCGAGCTGGTTGATGACAAAGATTGCAGGAGTCTGGTATTTTTCAACATATTCCCAAACCAGTTCTGTCCCCACTTCCACACCATTGGCAGCATTAAGAACGATAACGGCGGTATCGGCTACCTTTAATGAAGAAACGACCTCGCCAACGAAATCGTCAAATCCTGGGGTATCGATAATGTTAATTTTGTTGTTTTTCCAGTTTACGAACATCTGGTGCGAGAAAATGGTTTTCCCTTTTTCGTGCTCGAGGTCTGTATGGTCGCTCACCGTGTTCTGTCCTTCGACTGATCCACGGCGCTTAATCGCTCCGCCTTCGTAAAGCATGGTTTCTATAAGCGTGGTTTTGCCACTGTCGGAATGACCGAGTAAAACCACGTTTCGTAAATCTTTGGTATTAGCACTCATAATATATAGTTTTAATTATTTTATGGAAATGCTAAAAAGGAAATGACCTGCATTTGATTTTTAGGTAGTTAAAGTTACAAAAGATTTAAATTGGTTCCTGTTATTTTTAAAAAGTAAATTCATGATATTTGGCATTAAGGATTAAGATTCCCTAAAGCAGGCTAAGACATGAAATAAACTACAGGAACACCTTAGTTTGGTACGGCTCAACTACGGCTCAACCTTCTACAAATGTTTTCAGGAAAGGGTTTAGAGAGAATTAACAGGCTGAAAAATGCATTTGCAACAAGACAACGTTTAGTTTAATACACTGTTTTATAGCGTGTTATAAAAATACGAAAATAAACTGAAACTATTAATTACTCTTAGAAATATGGTTCAGAATTATTTCCGCATGAATTCTGGAGTTTTCGATGAACCAGAGATGCGTGTCTTTGCCGCCACAAACAACGCCGGCCAAATAAAGGTTGGCAACGTTCGTTTCCATGGTTTCTGGATTGTAGGCAGGAACGAGACTGTCGCCTTTCAAGTCGATCCCGGAGTTTTGCAGGAATTCAAAATCCGGAAGATAGCCTGTCATGGCCAGCACGAAATCGTTTTCAATGTTGTGAACCTTTCCGAATTCATCTTTAAAAACAACGGTGTTCTCTTTAATCTCCATCATTTCAGCACTGAAATACGCCTTAATGCTTCCTTCAGCAATGCGGTTTTCAATATCCGGTTTCACCCAGTATTTTACGGATTTCGAAATCTCCGAACCTTTGATGATCATGGTGACCTCCGCTCCTTTTCTGTAGGTTTCCAAAGCAGCATCCACCGCGGAATTGCTCGCGCCAATTACCACCACTTTCTGCCGTGCGTAAGGATAGGGTTCGGTATAATAATGTTTTACTTTAGGTAAATTTTCGCCGGGAATCTTCAGCAGATTCGGAATATCGTAAAATCCGGTTGCGATGATGACATTTTTAGCGAGATAATTTCCTTTCGATGTTCCAACCTCGAATATTTCATTTTTTGAAAGCTTTACAACTTTCTCGTAAAGATTGATTTTCAGACCACGCCGGCGCGCAATTCCCTGATAATATTCCAGCGCATCCTGTCTTCCGGGTTTTGACGATGTTGTGATGAAAGGAATTTCAGCGATTTCCAGTTTCTCTGCTGTCGAAAAAAAACGCATGTACAACGGGTAATGATAGAGTGAATTGACGATGGTGCCTTTTTCAATGATTAGATAATTTAAACCGTTGTTTTCGGCTTCCAAAGCACAGTTCAAACCGATGGGTCCCGCGCCGATAATCAGTACATCTAAAACTTCCATCTTACAAAATTACGAATCAAAATTGCACCAAAAATAAAAAAGCGGACAGAAAAAAATCTGTCCGCTATATACATTTAAATAAATTTTACTTGATCAATCCAAGTTCCACGAGTCTCTCGTGAAGAAATTCTCCGGCTGTAGTGTCCGGATACAATTTCGGATTGTTTTCGTCAAAAGTTCCTTCCAAAGCATTCAGCGGCATTTCGCTTACCGGGTGCATGAAGAAAGGAATGGAATATCTTGACGTTCCCCACAATTCACGCGGCGGATTTACAACCTGGTGAATGGTAGATTTCAGTTTGTTATTCGTGTGACGGGATAACATATCGCCAACATTGATCATCAGTTCATCCGGCTCAGCGATCGCGTCGATCCATTCGCCATTGTGGTTCATGACCTGAAGACCTTTGCCCTGCGCGCCCATTAAAAGCGTAATGAGGTTGATGTCGCCATGTGCCGCTGCACGAACTGCATTGTCGGGCTCTTCTGTTATCGGCGGATAGTGAATCGGTCTTAAAATCGAATTTCCTTCGTTCACGAATTTATCAAAGTAAAATTCGTCTAAACCCAGGTGCAGCGCCAAAGCTCTTAACACATAAACGCCGGTTTTCTCCAGCATTTTATAAGCTTCTTTACCAACCTCATTAAATTTAGGAACTTCAGATACTTCCACGTTATCCGGATAAACGGAGGAATATTTAGAGCCGTCTTCAAGATACTGACCGAAATGCCAGAATTCTTTTAAATCTCCTTTCTTGAAACCTTTGGCTGTCTCTTTCCCAAAACCCACATAACCGCGCTGGCCTCCAATGCCCGGGATTTCGTACTTCTGTTTGGTTTCTACCGGCAGGTCGAAGAAATTCTTCACCTCACCGTACAGTTCGTTCACCAGATTATCGTCGAGAAAGTGACCTTTCAAGGCGACAAAGCCGATTTCTTCGTATGCTTTTCCGATTTCATTTACAAATTTTTGTTTGCGTTCCGGGTCACCCGAAAGGAAATCACGCAAATCCACACTTGGAACTAGTTTCATTTTATTGGATTAAAAATTGTGTTGCTAAAATAAGATTTTTTAGATTAGAATTTTAATTATGAGTAAATTTGCGTTTATCCAAATTTTCCCATGAAACAGTTCTCTTCGAAAAGAAGCATACAGATTTTAGCACACCTTTTAAAAGAATACGGAATCTTCAACGTTGTAATTTCACCCGGATCCAGAAATGCACCGCTTGCCATTCATTTCTCTGAAACGGATGAACTGAACTGTTACAGTATTGTGGATGAGAGGAGCGCAGGATTTGTAGGCTTAGGCATGGCGAAAAGCGAGAAAAAACCTGTCGCATTAACCTGTACCAGCGGCTCTGCGTCGGCAAACTACTATCCCGCTATTACCGAAGCCTTTTACCAGAACATTCCGCTTCTTGTGCTTACCGCAGACCGCCCTACGGATTTTGTGGATATTTTTGATGGGCAGACCATTCGTCAGAAAGAACTTTTCCAGCAGCATTCATACGGTGATTTTCAGCTTCTTGAAGATGATAAAGAGAATGCAGAAGACGAAAACTTCAGTTTAATAAAAAAAGCCATTGAACTCTGTATTGAGAAACAGGGCCCGGTCCATATCAATATTCCGCTGGCTGAACCGCTTTATCATCTGGTTTCAGAACTTCCTGCGTTTCCGCCGGTTGAAAAGACATTTCAGAAAAAAGCATATGAACTTCCTGCAAATCTTGCCGCAGACTGGAATCTTTCCAAAAGAATCATGATTCTGGTCGGCACACGTGATTACAGCGAAGAACTGGAGATGCAGCTCACCCAGTTGGTAAAAAACCACAGTGTTGTGGTGTTAACGGAAGTCAATTCTAATGTAAAACACCCGAAGTTTTTTAATCATATCGACCGGTATATCTTCAATTTTTCTGAAGAGGATTTCAAAACCTACGCACCTGATTTACTGATTACGATTGGTCAGAATGTGGTTTCCAAGAAAATCAAGCAGTTTCTGAGAAAAGCAAAGCCAAAAAACCACTGGCATATTCATGAAGTCTGGCAGCCGGACACTTTCTTTGCGCTGACAGAAAAAATTGAAACAAAACCTGAAATCTTCTTTTCTCAATTAATGAAATTCATTACGCTGGAACCACAGCCCTACTTTAATCTTTGGGATGTTCTGCGTGACAAGAGAGATCTGAAACATGAGGAATACTGCCTTAAAACTTCTTTTTCGGATTTTAAGTTTTTTGAAATTCTTGCTGATAAACTTCCGGAAACCGTCAACCTTCATTTCAGTAATTCTTCCGCAATACGGTATGCACAGCTTTTCGAGTTCAAAACCAACAGCATACACTGCAACCGTGGTACGAGCGGTATCGACGGCTGTACTTCTACCGCGATGGGATTTGCGATGAAGGCGAAAGAACAGACTGTATTGGTGACGGGCGATGTGAGTTTCTTTTACGACATCAATGGTTTATGGAACAATTATATACCGCCTTACACCCGAATTATTGTCTTCAATAATGGCGGCGGCGATATTTTCAAAATCATTCCGGGACCGGATTCTACCAATGCCCTGGATGAATTTATCCTGACGCAACATCACAAAAACGCGGAATATCTGGCAAAGCATTTCGGTTTTGCATACACGAAAGTGGATGAAGAAGACACGCTTTCGCGCGTTCTGGATAATTTCTTTAAACCTGATGAAAAAGCAAAAATTTTGGAGGTTGATACGTCGGCGATTGAAAATTCAGCGGTTCTGAAACAGTATTTTGAATTTCTGAAGTAATTAGAAATTCATCTGCAATCCGAATTTTACGCCGAATTTAGAAACATCAGGTCTGTCGAGGTAATTCCCGCGCCAGTTAAAATCTACACGTAAAATTCTAAGATTCCCAAAACCGATATTTTCGAGTCCGAAACCGTATTCGTAATAAATCTGCTGATCGGGCGCGGAATAACGCGTATTTTCTAAATTAATGTTTTTAGAGGCATCACTTAAAGTTCCATACGCACCGCGGAGGAAAACCAATTCCCTGAATTTCAACTTCTTAATCAAAGGAAGATGAGCAAGAATTTTTCCCTGGAAATGATGTTCGTAGTTCAAAGTCGTATAAGCATCAGCAACGAATTCGTAGTATTTTAAAAGTGCAAAAGTGTTGGGAACCAAGCTGTAAGACTGGTTGCCGGGAATAATATTCTGCAACGCCAAAGGCACCGCGGAGAAATTTTTTCCGGCTTCGAAATTAATGATTGACCGACCCAAATTTCCTACCACAAAAGGCTGTGAATACAGAAACTGAAGTTTATTATAATCGAAATCTCCATCCAGAACATTCTCAAAACCATGCGTGAATTTCAGTACAAATGTTGGTGAAAGTGTGGTAAAAGCATAACGGTCTACACCGTATTGAGAATATTTTGCGCCCGGCCTTGCGATGAGACTGAAGGTGGTGTGGAAATCCTTCAGCTCAGATTTCAGCTGATTGTTTTTATAAAAACCGAGATTGAACTGTTCCGGATTGGCGGATTTAATGTTCTGCAGAGAAGCATCCATTCTTACCTCAAAATTCTTCACGGGTTCCAGAGAAAAGAAAAAACTGTTCTGTTTCACGAGACTTAAAGAAGCATTGGTTCCCGACGAAAAAACTGATGATGAAGCGAAAGATCTCGTCATAATTCCGTCATCGTTCATCAGTTGTGCGCCGAGCTGAATCACATCATTCCGGCTTCCGAAACCAACTGTAGCACGGTTTTCCCGGTTGAACATGTAGCGTCCCTCCAGTCCGTATTTCAGTTTCTGGTCCTTGAATCCGTAAGCGGTATATCCTGCAATACGCCACATATCGTTCGGAGAAAAGTACGTTCTGGCACCTACGCGAATTCTGTCGCCTTCTACTTCATTATTTCCGTAGACCGAATAAATATCACCGAAATCAATCGCATTCCAGGCATTGATATATCCTGATTCCAGAACTTCAACGAGTTTCACGATTCTTTTGAATTTCGGAACCTGTTCCAGTTCGCCAACCATTTTGTACACATTCTGCTCTGTTTCGGAAAGCGGTTCTGTTCTTTGTTTTTCCCAGAAATCATCTGCCTTTTGCAGATTATCATCACTTAAAGTCTGGCCTTTATCGGCAAGGAAATTCTCACTAAAATTTTTATTGAATTCATAGTCACTGAAAATTCCGGTTCTTTTAAAAAGTATACTTTTCGCATCTTTTTTCTTTCCCAAAACCGACATTTCCAGTTCGGTATATGTTCTTTTGGGCAGAAATACATTCTCATCCAGATTTTCGTATTCGGTTTCAAGATAAATCCCGTTGACGAAATTCACATTGATTTTATTGGTTGATCTCAGCGTTGCTTTTACAATATTATAGGTATCTTTCGAGATCAGAAGATTTCCCTGAAAGGCCAGAATTTCCTTATTTCTGGGAAAATATTTAATGACGAAAGCCTCGATTCCATCTACAGAAACCGAATCGGCGAGCTCGTATTCGTAAGTATTGAAACCATCTGTTCCGGCAGGGCTCGGAAAACCGATGTTAAAGAAATTCAGCGTGTTGTCGTAGATGTTTACTTCTTTAAACTGATTTTTAGCGGTTGAAGCGATAAGTTCATTATCATTGAAGCCTGAAAATTTGTTGGCGACGATGATTCGGTTCTCTTTCTTCTCCGGATGGTTTTTCCCGTAGGTTTTGTAAATCGTTTCATTGAAAAACACTGGCAACGCGAGCTTTTTATCGAAATTCGCCGAATCTGCGTAGTCGAAGATAAACTCCATATTACTGAAGATTTTTTTCTTCATGAAGGCGCTGTCGATATTGTTCAGTCCGATTTCAATTTTTTCGTATTCTTTGAACTGATAATCACTGTAATTTGCCAGACCATTGGTTTTACGGCGTTTCCAGACTTCCTGCATAATGGCGTAGGCTGGATTTTCTTTTTTGTTTTTGTATTTCTTTCTGGTAACTCCGGAAATCACTACCTCACTGATCTGCTCTACTTTCTCGGGCTGAAGTTTTACAAGGAGATTTTCAAAACGCAGATCACTGAAATTCAGAATTTCAGGCTTATAATTGGCTCTGATAAATGTGGCAGTTGAGATTCCTGAATCTGATTCAATTAAAAACTCAGAATTTTCCGTTGTCAGCGCTGCTTTTTCCTTGCCGTTAATAAAAATTTCTACGGAAGTAAGTGGTTTGTTGGTTTTGGCATCAACAATTTTCCCCGAAATCCTAGTCTGGGAATTGATTAAAACAACAAAAAGCAAGAAAAGAACAAGTTTAATCTTGTACAAGAAATGATATAAAAACAGATTGGAATTCTTCATGAATACAGCAGCAAATTTCCCATTAAAAAGACGTACAAGCGAAAAACAGACCAATTGTGAGCCTGAACATTATAATTCAAGATAAGCAGACTGGCCGGGGAGATTGGTTATTTTCGCTATCGGATAAATAAACATATTATCGAAATCATTCATTGCGTTAATTAACTGGAAATGAGAATATTCATTAATATTCTGCATGGTTATTTCGGCTTCTTTGATTTTCTTAGTTTTCAGCAGGTTTTTCCGCTGCACTCCGTTGAGCAAATAAGTGGTTGGCGTAAACCAGTCTTTTCCCTTCTTAAAGAGAATGTTGGAGAACGAGGTATCGGTAATGTGATTATTTTTTACGATGATAATCTCGTCGGATTTTGCTTTCTGCAGCATTTTTTCAAATTCTTTTCGGTCTTCAAACTTGAACGAGTAATCATAAACATTATTCTCCACCAGCTGAAAATTATCGATCTCTGAAATAGCATACGGGATCATCTGCGTCCGATAATTTTTAGTGAGATCGTAACTGATTCTGAGCTTATAAAGTCCATCTTCATCGTGCTGTAAATCCTTGAAAATCTTCAGCAGGTCGATTGATCCTTCCACGCCGAAATGCGCAAAGGTTTCATTCACGCGGTTCTGGTGAAGATCCGGGAGAAACATTTTCCGGTCTTCTATTTTAATACTTTCAATAAATCGGGACATAAATTTTGTTTTTCATTTCCTGGTACTCATCGTCCAGTTTACTTAAATGGGTAATTCCTCCACCACTTTTAAAATACAGTTTCGTGTTTTCTTTTTCTAAAAACCTTATCATCACGCAGGAATCAAGACTCTTCCCATCGAACCAACCGCAGACTCCCGTATAAAAACCACGGGAATATGTTTCGGCTTCCAAAACGATCTCAAGTGTTTTGGGTTTGGGTGCACCTAAAATAGATCCAGCAGGAAGAAGCGTTTTCATTATACTTCCGATTTTTCCCCGAAACTCGGGTTTCAGCGTTCCGGAAATTTCGGAACTCATGGCGTAGAGATTCTTATCATGTGTTTTAATAAGGTCGATCCTCTGAAAATCATCTAACTGCACCTCATCCGCTACCATACTTAAGTCATTCCGGAGCAAATCCACGACTGTATAATGTTCGGCTTTTTCTTTCGCATCGTTCTTCAAAACTTCAACTGCATTCTCCAGATCAGCGTCAATTGTTCCTTTCATCGGATGGGTAAAAATCCTATCGTCGATAATCTCAACAAAAGTTTCAGGGGAAAAAAACACGAATCTGTTTGGATAAAGAACTTTATATTTTGAGGTTGAAAGATAGAAAATTTCATTCAAAGAAAGATTGGTTTTCACCTCGGTTTTGCAGGTGTAATTGGCGAGATAAGAATTTCCTGCTTTCAGGTTATCCTGTACGAAATCAAATCCCTTTCTGTAAGATTCCAGACTTTGTGGAAAGGCTTCAAACTGAAAATCATCAGGCTGATGATGCAGCTTATCCGTGTTTTTAAATCCCTCAAAATCAATCAATAAACCCAAATCTGAAATTTGGTTTTCCTGAAAAACCTCAACATTTTCCATTAAGAAATCTATCATAAAAAAGAAGGGAACTTTTGCCTGAGAAAGTTCATCCATCTTATCGAAATTTGGGTGAAATGCGCTTAACATTGCGGCAAAAATACTGAAAAGAGCGCACGCTTAATATTAAAACAGAAAATTTAAATCTTAAACCCTATTTTTGCGCCATGCAAAGTAACTACACGCAACAGGCAAGCCTTGGACAGATTTTGAAGGACGCTTTTAATTACTGGAACAAAACAATTCTCTATCAGTTGGTTTTCAGTATTTTATATTTTTCACTGTTTTTTCTGGGATATTTTTATCTTTTCAAATATTTTGGGCTTTGGGATGAGTTTACGAAGTATCAGGAATTGGTGAGAACAGATTTGCCTGCTTTCAATAAAAAGATGGAGGAAATCGCACGTTTACCGCAAGCCCGTAATTTTGCGCTTGGTTTTTTTGTACTTCTGGCACTCATAAATCCTCTCAATGTCGGGCTTTATAATGTTTACCGTAAAATTGACCTTAAAGAACCTGTAACTCTGAATGATCTATTCGCAGGATATATGGGCTTCGATTTTTTCAAATTTTTCGGGTTCTATCTGTTCTGGATTATTATTTTCAGTTACGGCAATGCGCTTCTGTTACTGGGAGTTTTCTGGATTTTCGTGACGCTTTTCTGTGTTCCGCTGATGTATTTTATGAATGTAAAAACCTTTGAAGGAATATCACTTACGTTTAAAGTTCTGCGGAAAAATTTCAGTACGATAGTTCCGGCAATGCTGGTGGCTTTTCTTTTCAGTCTAACCGGAATTTTAATTTGCGGAGTCGGTTTCCTTCTCACATTCCCTTTCCTCAATGCAATGATTTATGTGCTTTACCAACAGTATTATAAAGAAGTTGGGTAATTGTTAACTTTAATGCTGTTTTTTCCAATTTTAAATTTAAATTTGAAAAACATTAAAAATTAAAACTATGGAAACTTTTGAGGAAATGGATAGCAGTAATGTACCCAACAGAACTTCGGGCGAAATTATCTCTCACGCTTTTGATACGTATAAGGGAATTTTTCTCTACGCTATTCTGGCAATGGTAATTTATTTTCTGGTTTCTATGATTATTCAGCCGCTTTCGGGGTTTGACAGCAGAAGTTTTTCCGAAGAGATTACGTCCGCGGATGGGGATTTTTCGTCAATCAATATTTGGGCGATTCCTGGCCTGAAGCTTTATTACGGGTTATCGGGGATTGTAAGCCTGCTTTTGGCACCTCTATATGTGGGAATTATCTATCTCGCAAACAAATACGATTTCAAGCAGCGTTTGCAGGTATCTGATCTGTTTATCGGTTACAGACAGAATTTTCTTAATATCGTTATTTACAGCTTGCTTTCATCTGTGATTATGGCAATCTCTATCGCAATGTGTGTTTTACCTTTCTTTTTTGTAATTCCGCTGTTGCTTTTAGGTTACCCGGTTTTACTTTTCGAAAATGCAACGTTCTCTGAGGCTTTAAGTAAGAGTTTTAAGATTGCCAAAGAAAACTACATGGTTTTTCTGGGAGCGTCATTTCTTGGTTTACTGATCAGCATCGCCGGAATTTTGCTCTGCGGAATCGGAATCGTGGCAACACTGCCTTTCTATATGGTGGTAATGTATTCCGCTTACATCGCATTTTGCGGAAGGCCAAAACAGTTGAATTTCACTAATTAACCGGAACTGATTTATAAAGTATATTATGCCCAACAGAAAACATCAAATCAGCGAGGTAAAAATTAAGCAGGTTTTTCTGCTGGCCGTTATTCTTGTGCTTGCGGGATTAATTTGCTTTAATCTTGCGCTGTTTATTCCTTCCGTTTTGGGGGCTATTACTTTATATATCATCACCCGGAAATACAACCTGTATCTTCAGGAAGAAAAAGAGTGGAAACCTTGGCTGGCTTCCACGGTAATTATTCTCGGTACACTGATTATTTTAATTCTGCCCATTTATTTTATCGCCGATATGCTGATTGAGAAGTTAGGAAATGCTTCTGTTTATATGCAGAAATTCAACATTTTCGTCGATAAAATTCATGATTATGTTTATTCGAAAACCCGAGTAGACATTTTAAGCAAAGAAAATTTAAACAAACTGAAGGACAAGGTGGGAAATTTTTCAACCTCAGCCGTGAGCAGCACATTCAACACGCTTACCGTTGTACTGTCCATGTATTTTATCCTTTATTTTATGTTGGAAAAGCCAAGACTTTTCGAAAGGCTTGTAAGAAGTTCTGCCCCACTGAAGAAAGCCAACATTAACTTATTGGGCGAAAAAATTCAGAAGATGGTTGTTGCGAATGCGATCGGGATTCCTGTTGTTGCTATAGGACAGGGAATTGTAGCGATTCTAGGATACTGGATTTTTGGAGCACCAAGTCCACTTCTTCTCTTTGCGCTAACTGCAGTTGCATCGATGATTCCCATCGTTGGCGCAGCAATTATTTACGTTCCTGTATGTATTTTTATGATTGCGGAAGGAAATATGGGCGCGGGGCTTGGCTTGGCGGCTTACTGCCTTATCGCGGTGGGACTAACCGATAACCTTCTAAGGTTTACCCTTTTAAAAAGGCTGGAAAATATTCACCCATTGAATACTGTTTTCGGAATTATTATGGGAATGAATCTTTTCGGTTTTATGGGACTCATCTTTGGACCCATTCTGATTTCAATCACGGTACTTCTAATTCAGGTTTACAGAGATGAATTTTCTGATGACGACCGCGAACTTATTATGCCGGAACCTAAAGAAATCGAGAAGAAAATTGATTTAAGTATATAAAAATGGAAGGTTTAAAACCAGAAATCCTGCAGGAAATCTGCATCGCAAGAATGCCTTTCGGTAAATACAAAGACACCATAATCGCGGATTTGCCGATCAGCTATCTCGAGTGGTTTCACCGTCAGGGAATGCCACCCGGCAAACTGGGCATGCAGCTTTCTACTATTTACGAAATTAAAATCAATGGTCTGATGGATTTACTCGCGCCAATCCGCGGGAAAGTCAATTATGAAAAACCGAAAAAGAGGGTTTATAAGTTTTAAGCTTTCAATGCTGCAATTTCGTCACGTAATTTTGCGGCCTTAATAAAATCAAGATTTCTTGCAGCCGCTTCCATGGCTTTTTGTTTTTCAGCGATAATCACCTCAGCATCTTTGCCGTAGCTTGATTTTTCTTCTGCAACCTGTTTCAGAATCTCTTTCTGGGTATATTTTGGATCCGGGAAATCTTTAGATCTTCCGACCAGAATTTCTGAAATTTTCTTGTTTAATGCTGTCGGAACCAAGCCGTGTTTTTCGTTGTATTCCATCTGCTTTTTGCGACGGTAATTGGTTTCATCGATAGCTTTCTGCATGGAGCCGGTAATCTTATCTGCATACAGAATGGCTTTTCCATTAACATTCCTTGCAGCTCTGCCGATTGTCTGAACGAGTGATCTCCTCGACCGCAACATTCCTTCTTTATCAGCATCCAGAATTGCTACGAGCGAAACCTCGGGCAAATCCAGACCTTCCCTCAATAAATTTACGCCGACAAGAACATCAAAAAGACCAACACGCAGATCCTGCATAATCTGAATTCTTTCCAGTGTTTCTACATCAGAATGAATATAACGCGTTCTGATTCCGAATCTGGTGAAATATTTGGTGAGTTCTTCAGCCATTTTCTTGGTCAAAGTGGTTACCAGAACTCTTTCATCAATTTCTGTTCTTTTCTGGATTTCTTCAATTAAATCATCAATTTGGTTTAATGAAGGCCTGATATCAATTACAGGATCCAGAAGTCCTGTCGGGCGAATAATCTGCTCAATATATTCGCCACCGCTTTTTTCAAGTTCATAATCTGCGGGAGTTGCCGAGACATAAATGACCTGATTCTGCATGGCTTCGAACTCCTCAAACTTCAGCGGACGGTTATCCATCGCTGCCGGAAGTCTGAAACCGTGTTCCACCAAAACTTCTTTTCTACTTCTGTCTCCTCCGTACATCGCATGAACCTGCGGAACCGTAACGTGGCTTTCGTCAATAACCATCAAAAAGTCTTTAGGAAAATAATCAAGAAGACAGAAAGGACGGGAACCCGGCAACCTTCCGTCGAAATATCTGGAGTAATTCTCAATTCCGCTACAGTAACCAAGTTCCTTCATCATCTCGAGATCGAGTTCGGTTCTTTCCTGAAGGCGTTTGGCTTCGAAAGGTTTTTCGATTTCATTGAAGAAATCAACCTGTTTTACCATATCATCCTGAATTTCGCGTATCGCGTTGATCTGTGTTTCTTTGGACGTTACAAAGAGGTTTGCTGGATAAATATTAATCTCTTCAAACTCGGCCATCACATTTCCTGAAAGTGGATCGAAACTCTGGATTCTTTCAATTTCATCTCCGAAAAACTGGATACGGACGGCGTTATCGGCATATGCGGGATAAACATCGATTACATCGCCCTTCACTCTGAACGTCCCACGGGTAAATTCATTTAACGTTCTTGAGTATAAAGCATTAACTAGTTTATGAAGAAACGCGGTTCTGGTAATTTTTGCGTTTTTCTGGACTTCAATTAAAGACTTATTGAATTCCGTGGGATTTCCGATACCGTAAATGCACGAAACCGAAGCCACGATTAAAACATCCCTGCGTCCTGAAAGTAAACTCGCTGAGGCAGAAAGTCTGAGTTTCTCCACCTCTTCGTTAATCGAAAGGTCTTTTTCAATATAAGTATTCGTCGAAGCGATGAATGCTTCCGGCTGGTAATAGTCGTAATAACTTACAAAATATTCTACCGCGTTCTCTGGAAAAAACTCTTTGAACTCCATGAAAAGCTGCGCCGCCAGAGTTTTGTTATGCGCTAATACAATGGTGGGCTTTTGAACTTCCTGCACAACATTGGCAACGGTAAAGGTCTTTCCAGAACCGGTAACACCAAGGAGTGTCTGGTACTTTTCGCCAATTTCAATGCCTTTGACCAGTTTTTCAATGGCTTGTGGCTGGTCGCCGGTCGGTTTATAGTCTGATTGAAGTTTGAACTGCATAATTTGGATATGAATGTCACATTTAATAATGTGATTACAAAAATACAAAAAACAAAAGAGCAGGAATTCTGCTCTTTTAATTATGATGCAAATTATTTTCTGTTTTTTGAAAACCTTTCAAAGTCCTCAATTACGAGTCCATCACCTTCATTTCTAAGCTGAAAGCGAATGTTTCTGTTACTGTAAATCAAAGGACTTTCCGCGGTTTTTGATATTGTTTGTCCACTGATCAGTTCCAGAGCTTTTTTAAGTTCAGGATCTGAGACATTTCCGAATTCCTTAATGTTATTAATGGCCTGGAAAGGATTTATTAAGTAGGTTGGCAGAATTCCACCTGATGGATTTGAGTCCTTGTCCTTGTTGTAATAAGAAAAAGTAATTGGCTGAAGTTTCCAGTTGTGGGAAGTATTTCTGGTGGCGTATGATGTAAAATCTGATGCGGGCGAGTCATAAAGCGTTATAGATCCTACAAATTTCCCATAGGTTTCGTTACCGATTGTGGTTACAGGAACATATTTGTTGAGACTGATGACCGTCAGTTCACTGGCTGAAGCTGTCTGAAAAGAAACCAAAACATAGATTCTGCTCAGGTTGAGACTGTTTACGTTTTGCTGCCCAGTCTGTTCGGGATGACCGTTGACCACATTATATGTTTTCACGGTGTTGGTTAAATAATCCATTCCGTCTTCATCGTTATGTTTCGCGTTAAAATCCAAATAAACGTAGGGTTGGCCAGTATAATTACCGTTTACCATCTGCGCAAGCGCTGTAGCTGTTTCCAGAGATCCACCGCCATTGTACCGCAGATCCAGCACCAATTCTGTAATTCCGTCTGCCTTCATTGTAGCAAAAGCAGCGTTCAGTTCGTCGTTGTAATCTGATTTAAAACCATTATAAACGAGGTATCCTATGTTTTTCCCGCCGTAATTATATTTTTTATAGAAAGCGACGGGGTTTTCATCAATATTTGTTTTGGTGATACTGATGTTCTCCGCTCTGTCCGTGGTGACCAAAGCCGAAGATGTCATCACCGCAGTTGCTGCCCTGGTAAGCGTGAACTGATCCTGCGAAAGCTGTGAGTAGTTACTCAATGTTAAAGGGGCGCCATTCACTTTAGTAATGATATCTCCACGTATAATTCCTGCATTAGCCGCCGGAGAGCCGGGAACTACGTAATTAACGAGGGCTACTGCCGAGGTATTGGTATTGTCTTTCGGATACACGGCATAATCAAATCCCGAAATCTTTTCTACCTCTGCGACCCGCGATGCCTGCACGATCGTATTATTATTTTCGATCCACGAAAAACGGTCGGTATTGCCGTAATCGTACAACAGACTGTAGAACAATCCGTCGGGACTTTTCGAGTTGATAAAAGGTAAATATTCGGCAGAGTTTTTGAAGTTATCTGCTAATTTAGGAACATTGGGTTGCCAATAATACCATGAATTCATGGCCTTCCATACAAAATCATTTACAGAATTCGTTTCTGTATTGGGTGCGGGCACAGGATCGTTATCGCGGGAGCACGATACAAAAAGTAAAGTGACAAAGGCAAATCCTGATAATATCTTAGTGTTCATTTGTTTTATTATTAATATTTTTGAGTCAAACCTAAAACGGATAAATATGAAAATCAATATAATAGCTCCGTCATTTTTAATAAGTATATCTGGTCTAATGTCAATGTCGTGTACTGCAAACCTATTGCCAAAAGTTACGGAGCCAACGTATCAGACTTATGATGCCGCGGGTGAGAAAGGCTATCATGTGAGTTTCGAATTATCGCATGATTCTATTCCTGCCACTTCCGTCGTTATCAACAGAGTTCAACAGAAAATTTCCACAGGCAATAAAGTGGGATTAAAATATAAGGTCAACGTGATCTCACAATCCAGAAAGATTCTGGGTTTCAAACCGATGATTACTGATAGGGAAAACGGCATTTTTTTCCAGACCGATACCGCCGAAATTTTCAAGCCGGTAGATTTTAAACTGCGGCAGAAATAGCCATTTCAAAGGCTCAATTTCTTATCCTGAAGCATAAAATATAATAACAAACATCACCATTATGAAACATTTATCCATTAAAACCCTTTCTTTATTGAGTGCTATAATTCTCGTCTCGTGTAGTGGAAATTCAAAAACAACGGTAGCAGCACAGGAAACCTCTGTAAACGGAACATTACCAAATCCTGAAACCGCAGATAAAAATTCCGTGGAATATATGCCTGCCTTCGAGGGACAGACAAGAATTCAGGGAGTAAAAACCGCTACAGCTTACAATGTAGAAGTTATCAACTCAGATTTACAAAAACCCTGGGGAATTATCAATTTACCCGACGGAAGATTTCTGATTACCTCAAAAACAGGTCACCTTAACATTGTGTCCGCAGACGGAAAAACAATCTCAAAAGTTGAGGGACTGCCTAAAGTTGATGCTAAAGGTCAGGGAGGTTTATTAGATGTGGCTTTAGATCCTGATTTTCAAAATAACAAAATGATTTACTGGACATTTTCGGAACCCGTTTCAGGCGGAAATCATACCGCTGTCGCAAAGGGTAAACTTTCTGCTGATGAGAAACGGATTGAAAACCCTTCTGTGATATTCCGCGCGACACCGACTTATGATGGTGATAAGCATTACGGGAGCCGCCTGGAGTTCGATAAAGACGGCCATCTTTTTGTAAGTACGGGCGAACGTTCGGATCTGGAAACGAGGCCTTACGCGCAGAAACAGGATTCGTACTTAGGGAAAATTTTAAAAATTACCAAAGACGGCAAACCTGCTCCCGGAAATCCACAAATTGCGGGATGGAAACCTGAGATTTATTCTACAGGACACCGAAATCCTCAGGGAATGGCGATCGATGTAAAAGGACAGATTTGGGATGCAGAAATGGGACCGCGCGGAGGTGACGAAATCAACTTAATTCAGCCCGGAAAAAATTATGGTTGGGGTGATGTGACTTACGGAATCGAGTACAGCGGCAAAAAAATCAATAACGGAACTACACAAAAAGCCGGCACAGAGCAACCTGTGTATTATTGGGATCCTTCAATTTCGATGAGCGGAATCACTTTCTACACGGGCAATATCGAAGAGTGGAAAAACAATATGATGATTGGATGCCTCAGCGGAGAAAAAATCATCAGACTCGTGATCGAAAATAATAAAGTAGTTGGCGAAGAATGGTTGCTTACCGATAAAAATGACAGAATAAGAGACGTACTGAACGGACAGGACGGAAATCTGTATGCAGTTTCCGACAGCGGAAAACTTTACAGGATTTCAAAGAAATAGATAGACTTTCAATATTAGAAAACCCTGACTTCTGCTCAGGGTTTTTTAATTTTCTAAATAAACCAGCTCCGGTCCGAAATTCTCCTCTAAGCTGGTAAGGAGTTTGGCTGTTTTGGTTTTAACGAAAAGTTTCTCAACGAAAAAATTAGTTTCGAAGAATTGTCGATGGATTCCCGGTAGTAATTCCATGAAAAGATTCATTCCCACTTTATTATTGTGTAAATCCATTTTCTTTTCCAGTGGTTTGTTGGGGAACAGTTCTTCATGAAGGTCGGTCATCCTTTTGCAGAAATCCAAAGATTTTTCAGGAGAGGAAATTTTGCAGCAATACATCATGATTAAGCACGTCCAAAGTGCATGGCGGTAAGCATTTCCGATTCCGCTGTTGGAGTTGGTTTTAGGAAAATGCTGCTGCGCAAGCGAAAAGCTTTTTACCGTTGCATAAAAAGCGAGTAAAGAGAATAACGGATGCGGTACCGTAAGTCTCAGAAGTTTTAGAACTTTTGTGAAACTCAGTGTCCGCAACGTGTTTAATAATATAGCAGTTATCCTTTTCATATAGAAATCTCCCCTGAGGAGGAGAGATTCTTGTTATATTTTATATATTACTTAGTGAACCAGAAGCTTCACTGTTTTTGAAACCTTCTCTTTGATTTCTTTACGCTTTACAATAAAATCTACGAAACCTTTCTCCTGTAAAAATTCAGAAGTTTGGAAACCTTCAGGTAAATCCTTACCAATGGTTTCGCGGATTACACGTGGGCCTGCAAAGCCGATCAGCGCTCCGGGTTCAGCCATAATGATATCGGCAGTCATTGCGAAAGAAGCGGTAATTCCGCCAAAAGTTGGATCACAGAGATACGCGATGTACAGCAAACCTTCTTCAGAAAGCTGCGCTAATTTTGCCTGAACTTTAGCCAACTGCATCAGTGAATATGTGGCTTCCTGCATTCTTGCCCCACCGGACTGGCAGATGATCATGTAAGGAAGTCGGTGCTCGATGCAGTAATCAACGGCACGACGGATTTTTTCACCCATCACAGATCCTAATGATCCGCCGATAAATGCAAAATCCATACACGAAATCACCATCTTTTCACCATTTACTGTTCCTACAGCATTACGGATAGAATCGGTTAACTTAGTTTTGGATTTCACCTCTTTCAAACGCTCTGTGTAAGATTTGGTATCCTTAAAATTAAGCATATCCACACTTTCCACATCCGCATTAAGTTCCTGGTATTTGTTGTCATCAAAAAGAATGGAGAAAAACTCGTTACTGCCGATCCTTACGTGAAAACCGTCTTCCGGGGACACGTAATTATTAGCTTTAAGTTCCTCATGTTCAATGATTTTACCTGTCGGAGTCTGATGCCAAAGTCCTTTAGGCACATCTTTTTTATCTTCCGTAGACGTGGTGATGTTTTTTGTTTTTCTTTTAAACCAGTCGAATGCCATTTGCTGAGTATTTATTTGAAAAGAAACCATGCATTACCTTTGGATAATACATGGTTTAAAATTCTATTTTTATAAAGTATTTAAGTTGTTAAGGTCTTCAAACGCCTGAACCAATCTCGTAGAGAAAGTTTCTTCACCTTTTCTCACCCAAACTCTTGGGTCGTAATATTTTTTGTTCGGTTTGTCGTCGCCATCTGGATTTCCAATCTGTGCTTTCAGATATTCCACATTGTTCACCATATAATCTCTGATGCCTTCTGTGTAAGCGAACTGAAGATCTGTATCGATATTCATTTTTATTGCGCCGTAGCTGATTGCTTCTCTGATTTCTTCAACAGAAGAGCCCGATCCGCCGTGGAAAACAAAGTTTACAGGCTTCTCACCAAGATTGAATTTTTCCTGAACGTATTTCTGAGAATTATCTAAGATTTTCGGAGTAAGTTTTACATTGCCCGGTTTGTAAACACCATGTACATTACCGAAAGCGGCTGCAATCGTAAAGTTTGGAGAAATGGTGCTTAATCTTTCGTAAGCGTAAGCTACCTCATCGGGTTGGGTGTAAAGTTTAGAAGAATCTACTCCCGAATTGTCAACACCATCTTCTTCGCCGCCGGTAACTCCCAATTCTATTTCTAAGGTCATTCCCATTTTTGCCATTCTCTCGAAATATTTGCAAGATATATCCAAATTCTCCTCAATCGGTTCTTCAGATAAATCCAACATATGAGATGAGTAGAGGGATTTTCCGGTCTGTGCATAGAATTCTTCATTAGCATCCATCAGTCCGTCGATCCAAGGCAACAATTTCTTCGCACAGTGGTCGGTATGTAGAATTACGGTCGCGCCGTAAGCTTCTGCCAAAGTATGGATATGTTTGGCGCCGGCAACAGCTCCTGCAATTGCAGCTTTCTGCCCGTCGTTAGTTAAACCTTTTCCTGCATTAAAAGCGGCGCCACCATTAGAAAACTGAATAATTACCGGAGAATTCAATTTTGCTGCAGTTTCCAAAACAGCATTTACGTTACTGGAACCAATAACGTTTACTGCCGGGAGCGCAAAATTATTTTCTTTAGCATATTCAAAAATGTCGGTAACCATTTGACCTGTGGCAACACCTGCCGGAAAACGTCTGCTCATAATATAGTTTTTAATAGATTTTTAACCTGAATTTTAGGTGTGTAAAGTTAATAATTTTATGCGAAAGATATCAGTTTCTTTTGTCTTTTCCCCATAGGAGTTTCTGGCGGATTGTTTCGTAAAAACTTAAGTTATTGGGGTGAATCAGCAGGATCTGGAACTTGGCTTTTCTGAGGATAATTTCCACATCGGTTTCCATATGAATCAGTCTGGAATCCAAAGACAGCGAATATTGAGGAACACGGCTCTCCACCTTCAGCCGGATTTCTACATCATCATTTACAATCAATGGGCGCACGTTAAGGTTATGCGGCGCGATCGGAGTGATGACAAAGTTAGCATTGGTGGGGGTTATAATTGGGCCACCGCAGCTTAATGAGTACGCCGTAGAACCGGTTGGAGTTGATACAATCACGCCATCGCCCCAGAAAATATTGAGAAATTCGCCGTTAATATAAGATTCTACCGTAATCATCGCGGTGGTTTCTTTGCGCGAAATCGTAATGTCGTTTAAGGCGTAGGGAAAAAACATCGATTTACCCGGTGAAACAATCTCGATTACAGAGCGTCGGCTGATTTTTACTTCTCCTTTAAGGATTTCATCAAGTTCCAGAAATACTTCTTCCTTCGTGAAACTGGCAAGAAAACCCAGTCTGCCGGTATTTACTCCAACCACCGGGATTTCAAGATCCTGTACAAAAAGCAGTGAATTTACAATGGTACCGTCGCCTCCGAAGGTAAAAAAAAGATCTACTTTTTTTTCCTTTAAATCTTCTTTGCCGGAAAAGGTTTCAAAAATTTTTGAGAATTGCATTGCGTTGGCCATCTCTTCGTAAAGAACCGCCTTCACGCCTCTTTTTTCGAGTTCTGAAACAAATTTACTCAGGTACAGAAAAGTATCTAAATCGCTTTTTTGAGAATATACTGCTGCCTTCATCATTTAAAATTCGAGAAATTTTTGGAAGAAACCGAATCTGTCTTTCAGCAGGTCTTCTTTTTCGTCATCATAATATTTATGCACTACGCTGTAGCCATATCGTTCGAACGTCTCATCTATAGAACTCGTATTGTCACTATGAAATTTCAGTGTAATCTGTATATAATCCTCGGTAATCAGATTGATAAAGCAGCCATAAATTTTGCCGTTATTGGACTCAACAATCCTTGCGACTTCCGTCATTGAATAGTGTCTTCCGTTGGTCTGAACAATCATGATCGCGCCATTTTCGGAAAACAGCGGATATTTTGAAAATTCATTGAAGATATCATCGCAGGAGAGATATCCTAAGTATTTTTCGTTTTTTGAGATCACAGGAACCACATTGCAGTTGAACGTGTGAAACAGTTTGATGGAATCGAGTAAATTACCATCATCCAGAATTGCAAACTTTTCGAAATGAATTTCGAGTGATCCTAAAGTTCCTTCCGGACTTTCATCTAAAAACGACTGACTGATCGCACCCTGATAAACCCCTTTTTTCTTTACAAATACATGAGAATACCCAAATTCCTTCGCCACTTCATTGGCATCATCGATCGAATCGCTGGAATTAAAAGCTGGATAATCTTTAGAAATGTAATCTTTGATAAACATGATGCTAATTTAGGAAAATATTAAAAAACGAATGCTGTTTTACAAATTTTTAAAGATTATTAAAAAATAGTTTGCTTTGTATGCAAACAAAAATATATCTTTGTCGCCTTTCATTTTTACTTTTTATTAGATTTATTTCAAACTGCACTGTCCATTGGGCTTTGCAGTTTTTTTATTTTTTCGCTGCAGGCATCTGTCGCAGGAAAATTAATCCCGCCAAAATAACCACCGCTCCGAACCCCTGCATCATTGTAAGTTTTTCGCCATCTAGTACCCCCCAGATGATCGCCACAACCGGCATCAGCAAAGTTACGGTAGAAGCAAACAGCGGCGTAGAAACACTCAAAAGCCTATAATTCAGCATCATTGCCAAACCCGTTCCGAAAACTGAGAGCAAGCTTACAAACCCAAGCCCTTCCCATAAACTTGTGTTCACCTGCAGATTATTAAAAAATCCGGCAAATACTAAAGCGACCATTGACGGAATAATCAGAACGAATGAAAAGACAAATGCAGAAAGAATTTTGGCAGGAATATCACTTAATTTAGATTTTACCGTGGTGGTACTAACCGCATAACATAAGGTTGCAAGAAGCAGAAGCAAAATAGGAATAAGCTTAAATTCGCCGCCTTCTCCGCCGGAAAACGCAAGGATACACGCACCGCTAAAACTGATGACGACTCCAATAAGCTGCCTTTTGGTTGTTTGAAATTTCCAAAGCAACGCACCCACGATAATGACGAAAATCGGCATCATCGAATTGATGATGCCCGCAATGCTACTGCTGACCTCTGTTTCAGCTATCGGGAAAAGAAACATCGGAATGAAGTTTCCCGTTACCGCAGCCAGAATGAGCCACTTCAAATGTTTTTTCGGGAACTTGCGCATATTCATTAGTGCAAACGGAAGCAGAATGATTCCTGCAATTAGAACCCGCAGCGCACCAACTTCGTAAGGATTAAAATGCTCAAGCGACTTTTTGATAAGTATAAAAGATGAACCCCAGATCACGGAGAGCAGCACCAGCAAAATCCATTTTTCTTTTTCAGGATTCATTGTTTCTTTTTAAAATTTGTAAATAATCGTTTTTAGGAATCATGCGCGCTCCCAAACTTTCGAGATGTTCTGAATGAATCTGACAATCTATAAGTTCAAGATTTTTATTCTGTAAGACGAAATTAAGAAATCCGGCTTTCGATGCATTGCTCACTTTCGCAAACATGCTTTCGCCGCAAAAAACCTTACCGATCTGTATTCCATAAAATCCGCCAACGAGTTCTTCGTTCTGCCAGACTTCCAAGCTTTTTGCAAAGCCATTTTCGTGAAGAATCGTAAAAGATTTTATTAATTCATCGGAAATCCACGTCCCGTCCTGGTCTTTTCTGTAAGCGTTTTTGCACTGAGTCATTACTTCGCTGAAACATTTGTTTTCGGTAAAGGTAAAAACGCCGTCTCTTAAAATCTTTTTCATGGATTTCGAAATCCGCACTTCTTCCGGGAAAAGCACAAATCGGGGATCGGGACACCACCAGAGAATTTCCTCACCTTCATTAAACCACGGAAAAAGCCCAAGCTGATAGGCAAATAAAAGCCGTTCGGGAGACAGATCGCCAGCAATTGCCAGCAAACCGCTTTCGGACTCGGTTAATTGCGGATCGGGAAAAGAAATTTCATGCGGGTCGAGTAAAACCATTTTTCAAAATTAAATCCTGCTCTTGAAAAAAGCAGGATTTTTTATAGATTTTTTATTCCGTAAAAATTTAGAATGGTAAATCGTCATCATCTTCAGCGAAAACATCTGTATTGGAAGCTGCAGGTTTTGCATCTGCATTTCTTGCCTGTACCGGTTCATTAAAATCACCTGCTCCGTCAACTTTCTCGATTCTCCAGCCGGTGATGGAATTGAAATATTTTACCTCGCCTTGAGGAGAAGTCCATTCTCTTCCTCCGATATTGATAGAAACCTTCACTTTATCACCTTCTTTATAAGCATTAAGTAAATCTCCTTTTTCTTTTAGAAATTCTATGCTGATTGGCTGCGGATACTGTTCTTCGGTCACAATAACCATTTCTCTTTTCTGAAAGCCGCTCGCAAAAGTCTGAACGTCACCTAGTTTCTTTATAATACCTTGTAATTCCATAATTAATTGTTAAAGGTGTAAAAGTAATAAATAAAGGAGAGAAAAAGAAGTTGGGATTTAAAAACTTTAAAAAAATTAAAATTTCTAAAATTTTCTTGCATTAAAAGGGAAAAAGTATATATATTTGCACTCACAAAAAAAGAGAAGAAGTTAATTAGCGGATGTGATGTAATTGGTAGCCATGCCAGACTTAGGATCTGGTGCTG
Organism: Flavobacteriia bacterium; assembly: GCA_015999765.1. Taxonomy (GTDB): domain Bacteria; phylum Bacteroidota; class Bacteroidia; order Flavobacteriales; family Weeksellaceae; genus Kaistella. Next base: position 449,360 of record JAECQR010000001.1, on the reverse strand, counting down.
TGAGGCGTGTGGGTTCGAGTCCCTCCATCCGCACTTTTATTGCGAAAATAGCTCAGCTGGTAGAGCACGACCTTGCCAAGGTCGGGGTCGCGGGTTCGAATCCCGTTTTTCGCTCAACAATCTACCTGCCTTGGTGGTGGAACTGGTAGACACGCAGGACTTAAAATCCTGTATCCGCAAGGATGTACGGGTTCAAGTCCCGTCCGAGGTACTTCAAACCCTCTGTAACGCAAGTTAACAGAGGGTTTTTTGTTTTTAGGGGGAACGAAAAGGGGATCGCTAATTCGTATATTCTTTTTGTATCTTGCTGAAAAGAATTATAGGTTTAAATAGTTAATCTCACTTTCAATTTAAATCAAATTAGATAGTAGAGTGTATTACTAATTTTTTCAAAATTGGAATATTATAACTAATCAAAATGATAATGGAATTTTCTCTTATTAAAAATATGTTTAATTTAAAACAATTGGCATAATTTGAGATTGTTGAAATGTTGCTTGATAGTTTTCTACCCTATATTCGTACTATATTTTAGAAATAGTAGATTATAAGCCTTAATAGATTGTTCACTATCGTCTTTATCAAACTTCTTCATTTCCAGATTAAATTCTACGAAATTTTCATCATAACTTTTCCCATTTAGATTTGACAAATTGTTGATAGCATTAGTGATAAATGTTTCAGCTAGATATTTAGCCATAACATTTCTATATGCATCATAAAATTCCGAATTGATCACTATTTTAATATTTTGATCTTCCAAAATATGATTGACATAATCACCAAATATATGACGAGCTTCCGTGGAAAGCTTTCCTTTGAACAAAAGTAAGATGGGCTCACAAAAATAAAAAATATATGGATTTGTGAACTGATTTGCTGAAGATACAAATGAGCCATTTTTATTAGCTTTATCAAATGTTATAATCAAATTGAAATCTTTCAGATGCTCTTCGGAGGTTAGCTTTTCTCCATATAGATAGCCTTCTATGTACATTCTTATATTTTCCAAATCATCTGCTTCCATGAAAAACTCTCCAGTCTTCCTCCCAGAATTGATACAAAAGCGATATATTATTGAATATAGATAAAAATATACTTTCTTATTGTCAAAATTACGAGGAGTTACAATTTCTACCCCATAAACAGTAGTATTTGTGGAAAAATTTTGCTTAAATTTTTCTTCCCTAAATTTCTGGAGGAAATTTGTAGAAAACTCACTTTCGATTTTTGCCAAATTATCTTCACAATCCTGACATAAGATATGATCTTCTTTGTAATGACTTTCTTTTATTTCAGGAGATTTATTTTTAAGATTATCCCTTCCAAAATACACATCAATTTTCACATCTTTTGCATCTATGCTATATGATTCTTCTTTATAATGTTTTCCAACACAATTTTGAATGAGACTAGCTGGTACAATATGAGATCCAGTAGCATTGGCGTCATTTGGGCAAATAATACATTTCATGCTAATTAGTTTTAAGGTATTACTCAAATATAAGCAATACTTTTTGCAAAAAGTAAAATTTGATGTATCTTCAAAAAACAATAATGACTAAGTAAACAAATTGAAGCATGGAATATCATCTGGGAGAGAATGGGCAATACAAACTCACGGAGAAAGCATTGAATCATATTATAAAAGGTGATTTATCAGATAGGCAACTGCAGGATAAAAATTCAAAAACTATTTTGAAAAAAATAATTACAGGCGGGCTGCATACATGGCAGGCCTGGTGCGATTTTTTAAACTTGAGACCAGATATTAATCATGGTGTTAATAACACTACAGAAAAATATGAAAACTGGTACTATGCAAGACGACTTCAAAATGACGTTATCCTTCTTAAAATTCCTATAGATTGTTTCAATTCAAAAGCAGCTAATCTTACTAAATTTCCGCAAACGTATTATAAATCCGGATATTTATGGAAAACCTTATTTCCTGCATATTTTGATCAAAATAATATAGTTACAGCAATTGATGAAGCACTTCGAAACATTGACATTGAGGAAACTAAAAAAGATTTGATCATTGGATATTTTAATAAAAAAGAGCTATTTAAAAGTATTAAAATAAGAATTCAGCTTCAAGGAAATACCATTGTTTCTGCGTTTCCAACATGGTCACAACCCATGACAGGAAATAATGGAAAACCTTTTTCACACATAGATGCAATTAATACAGTGATTTCAAATTCTTGCATTTTTCTAGAGGAAGACTATAAGAAATTTTATGATGCAACAGAGCAAAAGCACAGTAAAGAACTTCTAAAATATTATTTTGATGAATTGCCAGACATCATAAAGACGAGGAAACGATATCCCAAAAAGCAAACGGAGAAAGAAAGAGTTGTTTATAATGCCGAAAGAAACGTTCAACTAAAAAGATTCGGAGAATCACTCACGGATCAAGAAGCTTTACATCTTAAAAATATTTGTATTAAAGATGAGATTCTCAGATATCCTAATCAGTTTATGAGATATGCATTTAGTAAGCACTATGATTTAATCAATAAAAATCTAAAATACTTAAATTCAGTTTCATCTTATCAAAATTTATTAGAGTTATTAACTATACTTAGTGCTTACGATAAAGAAAATAAGAAATTCTACGCATTTGATGTTATTTCGCAATTAATGAAAACGAGGTTTATCATAACTGGTGGTTTAGATCAATGGGAAATAAAACGTTTATCAAATAAAATAATTGATGTTATAGAAGACTATTCTGATAGAAAAATAACTTTAAGTTTTCTGAAATTATTAAGTGTTTCTCCTATTCGAGTCGCTTTTTATATCGAATTTAATCTTAATACTTACTTCGTTACCCGTCCAGAATTTATTGGTTTCACGGTCTTACCGCAAAATCCATTGACTGAAAATCATTACTATGACTATGTTGCTCAAAATTTAGGAATTAACTATACCACTAATTTTAGTAATAACTTTAATATAAGCTTTGTTAAGGATATTCAAAATGAGCATTTGAATGGTATGAAGAAAATAAAATATTGCGTTAACTTTTCTGATGCAAACGAATTCAGTTTTTTTTCTACTGGTCTCCAGAGGCTATTCGATACTATTGATGATCAACATTTAAACAATGATGAGATTAAACTACTTGAAACTATTATTTTTGATTATTACCGGTGTGTAGCTTCGAATATTCAAAGAAGTATAACCAAAAACAAAAATATCTTGGCACAGGATTTAGATTTTGGAGATAAAGATTTTATCAAGTATACAAAAGCAAAACATGAATATCAATTTTTATGGACATTAAATAGAATGATGATCGAAGATATTTGCGAAAAATTGGAAAAAAAAGGGTTTACAGTTGAATCAGATAATTTAGAAAAAAATTACCTTTCGATATATTCGGAATTGAGAAAAATACCAATGCCAAAAGGAGTTCCAGAATATTTAGAAAATTAAATTGTTTAAAAAATTATAATACTTTACTAAATAATAAGTTTTCTCATTTTAATTAAAAAATGTAAAAGAATCCAATTTCTCTTTTCTCTTCTCCCAATCTGGCATCATAAGAGTCAGCAGTTTAAAAAATTCCTGATTATGATGTTTATGAATTAGGTGACAGAGTTCGTGCATTACTACATACTCTATACATCTTTTCGGTGTGTGAATTAATTTCGGATTTAAAATTAATTTATTTTTAATTGTACAACTACCCCATCTCGTAGGCATTTCTTGAAAGAATATATCTGAAGGAGGTTGAAACGAAAGACTAAATTTCTTAATCATAGGGCTTGAAATTTCAATTATTTTAGTCACTGCTCGCTCCTTTAACCATTGATCAAAAATTAATTTAGCATCCTTTTTATTTTTTACTGAGATCAAAAAAAGATTTCCTTTATAGGCGACTTCATTGTTGTTTGTTTGCTCTACTACTATTTTATATTGCCTCCCTAAATAATGAATTGAATAACCAGATTTAATTTCGTACTTAATATTAGTTGCTTCAAAATTCAAAAAATAAGACTTCTGTTTTAAAATCCACAGTGCTTTTTTTAAAACAACTTCTTTAACTTTATCTAATGAAATATCCATAGGAGCAGCAACATGCACTGAACAATCTGGCATTACTTTAACACCTAAAGTTTTTCTTTTCGAATAGGAAAGATTAAACTCTATAGTATGAGAGCCGAATAAAATTTTCGCGGTCATCATCTAATTATTTGCGATTGCTATATCGATTGCTTTCCTTGTAATGTCATCTGCATCACTCATTGAAATATCAAACATATCCATTAAGTAATCTCCAAATTCTAATTCAATTTTATTGATAATATCAGTTCGCTTATACCAATCTACAATTTCATATTTTGTAATGATTTCGTTAAACATAAATGTCATCTCAACTAGTTTATCTGTCTGTGCAATTTCATCTTGAAGTAAACGATAAACAGCTACATTCCTTTTTTTATCTTGAATTTCAATCGGCACCTCAGAAAATGATCCTTTTACTGTAGCAGTTTTTATATCTTTCAATTTTTGTAACGCCTCTAACTCAGACATTCTATTTGCTCTCATTTGCGCAATCGTCTCACTAATCAATTCAGATAATTTCCTAAATAAAATCGGATCAGAATCCATATTTACTGATAAATATTTAGAGGTCGCAGCTGCAATTTTTTCAGCTTTTGCTCTTGGCCCAATTAACTTCTCAACTTCCTGATCAAAACTCTCTGCATCTAAAATATCCAAAGGTTCTACTAGTCTGATAACCTCTTCTGTAATAACATGTTGATCCAGTAATTTCTGCAATTGCTTCTCGTATTGTAAAAAACTTATTTTGTCTAAATAAACCGAATTTGCTGCAACTCTAATCCCTGCAAACTTTTTTAAATCATCTTTATATTGTTGAATAATCGTTTTTGGAGTTTCTTTATGGAAATCAATTGAAGACAAAGCAACTTTCAATACTCTTGCAAATAAATTAAACTTATTATAGAATTCTTCACGAATCGCCTGATCTGACAAAAACACGACATATTCATCAATATTTAATTTATTTTTAATACTCTTAAAAATATCTAATACATCAGTATGGAATCGGGAAAGTTTATGAATCTCTTCAGAAATATTAGTGAAAGTACCTGCTAAATCTTCAGGATCGAAGGCATCTTCATCCCCAGAATAATTTTCCATTGCCAATTGAAGTTCTTCCATAATTCCGGCATAATCGATAATAAAGCCATAATCCTTACCCGGATAAACTCTATTAACTCTAGCAATTGCTTGTAAAAGAGTGTGTTCTTTTAATTTTTTACACAAGTACATTACAATTGTTTGTGGCACATCAAACCCAGTCAACAGTTTGTCTATAACTATTAATAGTTCAATATTTTCACCATATTCATATTGTTGAATAATCGATTTATCTATATCCTGTCCGTATTTAGTTTTTAAAAGGTCATAATATTGATTCACTTCACTGGACTCAGAAGAGTGAACATCATCATTATCTTCACGATTATCAGGTGCAGACATAACGACTTCAGTTCTTACTTTTCCTATTAAATCGAACGCTTTTTTATATTTTACAGCAGTCAATTTATCTGGACAGACTACCATCCCTCGAAAGCCAGAATGAAAACCTGTTTTATCTTCACCCCAATTGGAGCTAAAGTGATTGCTAATATCCATTGCGATCTGAAATATGTTCTGATCTGTCTTAGAAAGAAGACCCGCATTATTCATTTTTCTCTTCAAATCTGCTTTATGATATTCCGACAAACCATCCATAACCATATCAACACCCTTATCAAGCGCTTTACTATTCACATCCTGCACCGCTAGTCTGCCCTCATATAAAATGGGAACAATTGCTCCATCTTCAACAGCCTCTTTAATTGGATACGTATCTATTATTCCGCCAAATTTTGCGGCAGTATTTTTTTGTTTCTTAAGCAATGGAGTTCCAGTAAATACAATAAAACAAGCATTAGGTAATACAGTTTCCATATTTACATTAAATATTCCATGTTGCGTTCGATGGCCTTCATCAATCAAAACAAAAATATTGGGACTGGTCAATTGATTATCACTTAAACTCTTTACTGCAGCATCAAACTTATTAATTATGGTCGTTATTACGAGATCACCATTTCCCTGTAGTAGAGACACCAGTTGTTTTCCTGATCCTGCATTAATAACATCCACTTCAACTTTTTGCAATGTCGTCGTAATCTGTCTATCTAAATCTACTCTGTCTGTGACCAGAATTATTTGCGGATTATTTATTGTATTCTGAATTTTCCGTGCTAACATCGCCATGGTTAAAGACTTTCCGCTACCTTGCGTATGCCAGATAACACCACCTTTCCTTTTGCCATTTCGGATAGGTTTAATTCGCTCAATTATTTTATTGATTGAAAAGAATTGTTGAAAACGTGCGACCTTCTTAATGACACCCCCTTCAAAAAGTATAAAATCCTTAATGATAGCCAACAACCTTTCAGGACTCAACAATCCATAAATGAAAACATCCTGAATAGTAGCCTCAATATGGTGCTCATTTTTTTCTCGATATGCAATTAAATCTGAAATCTTTCTGATATCTGGATTATTAAATAATTTTGATTCGTCTTCCATTGAAAGTGGATGATTCACAAAACCGTCTATTTGATCTTTGAAACCTTGATCCTTCTCTTTCCAAACTGACCAAAACTCCTCTTTTGTATTTGTTGTCGCATATTTTGCTTCCACCAAAGAGGTAGCTAACAGCAGTTGACTATAAACATATAAATTTTGAATTCCATTTTCCTGCTGATTACGAATATGCTGAGAAATCGCTTGTTTTATAGGCTCTTTAATCGTTGGACTTTTACACTCAATAATCGCCAACGGAATACCATTAACAAATAAAACTACATCTGGACGGTAAGTATCTTTTCGCCCCATTCGCATAACGGAAAATTCCTCTGAAACATGAAATTTGTTATTAGATGGATTATCCCAATCAATAAATTGTATGGTATGACTTTTTTTGTCCCCTTCTATCGACTGTTCCAATGCATGACCAAAAACCAACAAATTATAAACTTCGTTGCAAGCATTAACCAAACCTTCAGACAATGATACCTCTTGAATTTTTTGAATCGCCTTCTCAATATTTGCTGCACTGTATTCTGCTTTTTTACTGCCTATCTTAATGGAATTAATCTCAATCAACTGATCCCTCAAAACACTTGTTAATAAAACATTACTTTCCCGATTTTCACGGAAAGACAAAGCTTCTTGAGGACTTACGTATTCATACCCTAGAGTAATTAATAACTTTAGTGCAGGTATTTGCGATATATTATCTTCTGTAAAATTCATTTATCAAGAAAGGTGTTTAATTAGAATATTATATAATTTTGGGTTTTTACTAGTCTCACAACCTAAACCTTGTTTAGATTCTCGTCTAAATAAATCAAATTCTTCAGGTAATTTTTCAGTCGGATGAAAGGCTAAAACCTGATCAAAATCTTCTTGCACGACACAATTTCCCTTTAATCCTATAATACGGTGTTCAGATATTTTATTGGTATCAAATAACTTAATATAGGTCTTATTAAATCTCTGAGTTGTAATTGCTATTTCTGAATTCGGAAGAGAAGGGAATATCGACATTAATTTACCATAGTCACTCATCGCATTCATATATCTTTTGTTAAAAGGTCTATTCAAAATGCTTCTAATTTCAACTTTATTAATGCATGCGTTATCATAACATAATAGAAGATGCGCAAATTTATATTTCTCCGTAATTTCGATCTTGAATAAGTAATCATCAAATTCCAGAGATGACATCATGTAAGTATTATCTTTAAAGACGTAAAGATATCCTAATAAATTTTCGCGTGTCAAACTTGTAGAATTAGCGCTTCTGTCACCCTCTTTTTTTAAGTCTGCATAAAAATCTTCGCTTTTATATTCTAATTCTGTTTTATTATCAAATTCTTCAAAACTTAACTGACGAACATTCTCAAATGTTTGAAATTCAACTCCCTCCTCAGTTTGAACTTGATCTTGGATATTTATTACTCGATTATTTATATTGGCTTTTCGATACATAAAATCTACCAAGTCTGTACCTTTTAAAATTCTTGTTTGTACTCCTTGTCTTTGATAAAACTCATTTTCAAAAGGAATCGGTTTATCTAAGCGCGGTACTATAATTTCCAAATAATCTAACAAATTTGATTTATGGAACTTATAATCTAAAAGAGCATTTATTTCTTTTGGAAATGCTGACACTACAAGTCCTTGAATATAATTTTGGTAGTTATCAAGAGTTGTAATCTTATCATCAAAATTCAAGTCATTTTTCAAGCCTTTAATATCACCTGAATCATTGACGCCAATAAATAAAGATCCTCCATTATCATACGAATTTAAGAATCCGGCTATCGTTCTTAAGATTACTTTTTGTTGTGGTTCATCTGATGCAGAATAAAAAACAGATGTTTTAAACTCTTTATTTTTTGACTCTGCTCCAAGATTTGTAATTACCTTTTTATTGTTTTCAGTTTCTTCACTTGCACTATCACCAAGCAGAACAGCTTCAAACTCTTTAATAGAGTTTTTATCTCCTGTTATCGTAATACTATAAAGTTCGCTAATAATAACTTTGCGCAGGTATTTAAGAATCGATGCGTTTTTATCTAATGAGAAAAATAAGTTATTGGATTCTATTAATTTTTTCAGAATATAAAACTTTGAATCTGAAGTTAAATTTATTGGAAGATCTAATATATCAGTATTGATAAATTTGATTAACGCAAAAACTTCTGATTCTTGATCAAGTTGTAAATTAGTGATACCATGCTCCGAATCTGTCTCCGGTGACAATAATAATTCGAAATCCTCTTCATATTCAAGTTTTACAATTTCCGCTAAATCATTTAGTTTACCATTGTAGATAAATGATTTATTACTTTTTACAATCCCCGAAATTGCAATTAAAAAGAAATAATTAAGTGCAAGTTCTTTCGGCTCTTTAATATAGAATAGGCGTTGTTCTAAACATTGCAAAATAAGATTAGAAAAAATTTTCAGATTTTGGTCAAATTGAATTTCCGTTTCACTTTCGCTGCAATCTACCGAATTATGATGTTCATTTTTAACTTCAAATATTTCCTTTTCATCAAAATTTTCATCAAGTACGCCTGCAGAAATAAGATAATTTCGATAATTACTGGCAGGCTCACCAATATATTCTTGATTTGTTACTCTATAGCTCGATGCTCTGAAAGAATGATGCTCTTCTGAATAATCTGAAATTGTTAATTCCAGGACATCACCAAATCCTAAATATGAATTTGGTAAAAAAACTGGCCATCCTTCTTGGGTAATTACATAAGATTTGTCTTCATAAATCTTAACTACTTGTCCAATTGTATCTGATTGTTCTTGTAAAATTTCAGTAGCATATTTATCTAAAGCAAACTTCGGCGAAATCTGTATTTTCTCACCTTCGATAGCAGTAATTTCAAAATTTATCCGATCATTAATCTGTAGAAAGTCATTTACATTATTCAATGCTTTTACTTTCTGATAGGAATTGATATGTAAGAGAGTGTCCATCACTTTACCACCAATATCACATCTTAAATAACAAATACCCGGACTATCACTATGAAATGATTTTATTCTTCCGCTATAAACCTCATTCAAAACATTATTTGAAATAGGCTCTACAATCTTCTCTATTCTTTGCTTCTTAAAAGATATTAACGCTATAATTTTTTTAAGGAACTCATTAATATTATCCTCGAAAGATAAAGGATCAGTTTCTAGCGTTGAAGAAATAAATAAATTAAAAGTATCAAGTGTAGTGATTTGAATTTTATTATCTAATAAATTTTTCCTGTAAAGATTTTTCGGAACAAATTCTAACCCTTCTGATGATGAAAAAATCCTTCCTGCTCCTGGACAGAATGTATTTTCCAGATCAGGATAAACACTTAATTTTTTAAAATCAGCAATTGGAAGACTATAAATATCGGTATGCCTATGGATGTTTGGTTGAATATAGCCTTGTTTCACGGCAAGATTAATTGCCATATTTAAGTATTCAACATCATTGTGATAAATGGCAAGAAAACGCAAAAAATTGATAGAAGATATTGTAGCTTTAATGTAGTTTTCATCTAAGCAATGAAGGATAAGAAGCAAATATTGATTAGAGACGAGAAACCGAAGGTTCATGTTTTCATCTTCAATAAAATTCTCTGAGCGTGCTTCTAAAATTTTATCTCTCGCCCTGCTAATTTTAGATTCTATAGAACGAATATAAGAATAACGATCATCCTCCTGAATAAATTTATGTCTAATCATTAAGAGAATTGCCTCGTATAAATTCTCATCATTAGAGTCAGCGTTGAAGAATTGTGAAATCTTCACTAATTCCTTTAGAATATTTTTTTTTTCTTTGTTTAAATAAGGGGAACGGTCTAAACTGTTTTTGATGTCAACTAAAAAGTCCTGGTCTTTATCCTCTAAATAAAGGTCAATTGCAGAAAGCATTGCCTCTAATTTTTCAATTTTACTTTCAGCTTTATAAATAATCTCTGACGTTTTATGTAAACTGAAATTCTTCAAATAATCAGATCCTTCCAGTATCCACTTTTCAATTTTAATGTAGATATCGGTAAGAGTCTTCGCTTCTTCATATTCACCTTCATCTAATTTTTTAAAAATTTCCGAATCTAAAAACGCCAAATAAGAAAACACCCACAGATTCTCACCATCATTGTATTGATCAATGAATGACAAATCTTTTCGATCTCCTAAGGTATCATCTGAAATCTCAGTATGTACAGTATGATTAAAAAAATACTGATCTTCTAAATCGCCATAACCAATTGCATCAAAAACATCTTCAACCAAATAGTTGGTCGAATCCCACTCCGAAAATTCATTAACCAAATTCAAATAACCGCGATCTGTAATTTTAAAAATTCGCAGTGAAATAGAATCACCTTCCTCCAGTTTATTCATTTCTGTACTAAACGAACTGTCATTGCTCGGATGATAGTGGTTGTACATATTATACTGATCTTTTAAAGACCAATAAGTCATGCCGCTTTCAGGATCATGTATTTGTTTATCAATAATGAAATTATAACGCTGACCTACCTGATAAAGTTTGGAAGTAACGAATGAACGAACAACTTTTAAAGCCGGTTTTCCGTCACCAAAAAATCCCAAATGAACAATAATACGATCCCCAAGTTGATCCTGACTTAATGTTGGAGGAATATTTAAACTGAATTGCTTTCCTTGGTATTCGACTACTGCGAATAAGTTATTGTTCCTATTTATATAAGTCTTGATGATCGGTAAGGTGTAAATCTCGTTTTCATTGAATACCGAATAATCGACCTCTTCTTGTTCTACACTGTTCGAAGAATTATTACTCTTACTTTTAAACTTAAGTTTATTATGCACCAGATCTAAATCATAAATCTCCAAATCAATATCTTCTTGATGCTCTGACTCTTTAAATGATATAGGTACAGCGAATTCTAATCGGTTATAATTAGACACCACAATTACTTTATCGGTCTCTTTTAAAATTTCGAAATTGTAGGTAGAACCCACTTCATAAAGATTGAGAATACTATACTCAAAAGTTATATGACCATTGAAGATATTCATCTCTTTTTCAAAAAGGTAAAACTCATCACCGATTTTGTGGTCCAAAACAAAGCACCGGTGCTGCATTTGGTTGGCAATATCATAAACCCACGCCGTGGTATCTGTGACTGATTCTAGTCTATATTTCTTGTGTTTCGGATGCGTCATTTTGTGAATAGCGGTTATTAAATAATGTCTTCTCTAATAAGATTACACCAACCTCACTTTGCCCGTAAGAAGTTGCTGCATAAGTGCTTTCTTCTGTTGTTGAAGGTCAGCGAGTTTTTTCTTTTCAAGTTGAATTTCTTTGTCGGCAGTTTCTAAAACATTTGCAATAGCATCTTGCTCTACAATACTTGGTATTCTGAAATTTATTTTTAAAACTCCACTTTTGGAAATATTAAATCTTGTAGATCCTTGTGCCAATTTATAGATCTCCTTTCTGAATACATCTGCTCTTAAAATAAATGATGCGAAAATTGGCAGTAATATCTTAAAATCATGTAATCGATACCCAAAACAAAAACTATTTAAGTAAAGTTCTTTAATAGAATCATCTAAAAAAACAGCAGCCATTCCTGCTTCATGTGGGGTTTCTGAAGACACCGTAAAAAGAATGTCACCATATTTTACTCTATTTTGATTTTCATTAGATTCAATCTCTACTAATGGAAATGATGATAAATTAATCGTTGAATTAGAAAAAACATTCATGTAAGTAATGAAAGGTTTACCTTTTCCAAAATGATCTTTATTCTTTCCCGATAACCCAGTATAAGCCTCTCCCAAATTTCCTAAAGTTTGTTCTTTCCATTCGTTTGTAAATCCTGGCAATCTCCTTTTACCCGTAAGCAATTGCTGAGCTAACGATTTTTTTCGGACTTCTTTTGATAAAATAAGTTCGCGTTGTAATTCTATGGCTTTGTCCCAAGATGATAAACAATCAGCAATCGCTTTTTGTTCTTTTAAAGGCGGGTAAATTATATCTAAATTTTTTAAAGTTGGTAAACCAATTCTTTGTCGTGTGCTACCAGTACTTACATCAATTGCACGCCTTCTAAAATAGATAGAATTAATATAATCATGGACAAATTTTTTATCAAAAATATTTTCGTCAACAGACAATCTAATTCCATCAGAAGACATAACAAATCGATCTTCACTTGATGGAATAAAACATGCTCTTGCTACTGGATCACCCATTTTTGATAATATTATATCACCTGGATAAATATTACAACTTAACAGTTGATCTGCTTTTGTTGATGAAGTATATATTTTATAGTTATCGATAAACCTACCATCACCAATATTTTGCAATTGTATAATTCTGATTCCGTCTTCTGTATAATCAGATGATTTCAAATCAGAACCAAAAGGTCCACCTGTAAACGACCATTTTTTGCTTTTATCCGAGAAATCAATAAATTTTTTAATTTCCCATGCATCTGGGATAATTCCTAATTTAGTTTGTTTATACCCTTCTTTCATATCAGTTAGTTAAAGAATTGTAGATAGTGATTCATTTCCGTTTTCACTTCATCAAGTTCTGCTTCCAAAACATTAATTCGTGCTTGGGTTAGACCAAGATCAATTTCAGGCTCTTCTTCATACGTATCTACATACCTTGGGATATTTAGATTGTAGTCATTTTCTTTAATATCTTCTAAAGGTGCGATAAACGCAAATTTATCTTCAACTACTCCCGTTTTTGCAATCGTGTTGTGAAAATTATCATACGTCTTTACGATATTATTTATATGTTCAGATCCCAAAACATTTTGATTTTTCCCAGAGACAAAACCTTTGCTCGCATCGATAAACAGCACTTTATTTTTGTTCAGTTTTTGTTTATTAAAGATGAGAATTGCTGCCGGTATTCCTGTACCAAAAAACAAATTGGAAGGTAAACCAATCACAGCCTCAATAATATCTTCATCCAACATCTCTTTACGGATTTTACTTTCAGAGGATCCTCTGAACAAAACTCCGTGTGGAACTACCACTCCAGCTATCCCGGAAATATTCAATGATTCGATCATGTGTGAAATAAACGCCCAATCTCCTTTTGACTTAGGCGGCATTCCTCTCCAAAAACGATTGTACTGATCCGTAGAAAGATCTTCCGCTCCCCATTTATCCAGTGAGAAAGGCGGATTTGCCACTACCGTATCGAACAGCATTAGTTTTTCTCCTTCTCTATGTTTTGGGTTTCTAAGGGTATCTCCCCAACGAATAATTGCGCTATCATATCCATGCAAATACATGTTCATCACCGCCAAAGCCCAAGTACTTCCATTCGCTTCCTGACCGTAGAGGGAAAAATTATTATCTCCAACTTCACGACCCGCTTTAATTAATAACGAACCCGATCCGCATGTAGGATCATAAATACGTGATCCTGGTTTAGATTTAGTCAGTTTTGCTAACAAAGTTGAAACTTCTGCAGGTGTAAAAAACTCTCCCGCTTTCTTACCAGAATCCGAGGCGAAATTTGCAATCAGAAATTCGTATGCGCCACCAATCACATCATTATTCTCTAAATGTGACGATGATAAATTAAGTTGTACAAAATCGTTTAATAAGTTTCTTAATCTTGATACTTTCCCTTTGGCATCTCCTAGATTAGAACTATTAAAGTCAATATTTCTAAAAATATTTGAGCCATCGTGACCACCTAATTTTTCTCTGTTTGCCTCTTCCAATTCCGCCAAAGCGTGATTAATCATTTCACCAATCTTGGGACTGCTTCGATGCTCGTATAAAAAGTCAAAACTTGATTCGTCTGGTACTACAAAACGCTCCCGTTCCAAGGCTCTTTTAACCCGATCTTCGTTGCCTTCATATTTTTTAGAATACTCTTCTTTCTTTTCATTGTACACATCAGTAACATATTTCAAGAATAACATTGTTAGAATGTAGTCTTTGTACTGAGATGGATCTATTGCACCACGGAAAGTATCACACGCTTTCCACACTACATTATTGATATCTTTTTGAGTAACCTTATTGCTCATTTTTTAATTTTTTATAAGTTATTGCGTTTATATAATTTTCTTTGAGTTCTATTAACTCTTTTTGGATCTTGACTTGCTTTTTTTTCAGTTGATCTATTTTTACAATTCGATGCTGAACTTCTTTTGGTGGTACAATTATTTCTAATTCTGCCAATTCTTGCTTTGTAATCGTAGGCATAACCTGTGTTGATATTTTAGAATCAAATATTTTCAAAGTCTCAGGATGTCCCAAAAACCAGACTAAAAATTCTGGTTCCAACTGATATGATTTTATTGTTATGACCAAGAAGGATGAACTTGCAATTGCATGCTGATATTCCTCCTGAAATAATGTGGCAAAAAAGCGTCTGCCTTTTGCATTGAATAAAATTTCCCCATTTTTTAAGAAATTTTTTTCAATAGAAGGTTTCATTAGAACATTTGCCTCTAAGTCGTTTCTCAAATTTCCGTCTTCATCATAATCAGATGTTACAATCATCCTCACAAAAGCATCTGTAAGTAAAGCTTCGTCATTATTCGCCGTTTTGGATACTACCATTCCCGACCGAATAGAGACAAAATCTTTTAATTTTGCAATCGTATTCATTTTTTAATTTCTTAATTAAAAAAGCTCCTTGCGATAAGTTAAAGCAAGGAGCTTTTAACAAATTTACTTTATATTATGGGGATATTCAGGCCCTAACCAAACATTAAACTCCAAATATTTCTCATAAAAATACACCCACTCTGAAAGCCACGGTATTACATCCACCAAATTTACAAATGGTTTTTGATGAAGGTCATGAACTGGATGATAAAGGCATAAAGTTCCATCTTCATTAAAATGAGTATCAGCACTTCTTTTCAATTTTTTCGATTCTACAATGACCCTCTCAAACCTACCTCTAAAAAAGGGAGAACAAAAGATAGTAAAATCATATTTATTGCCATTTTCAGTAAGTGAACCTTTCCCTAACAGTTTACCGTTCTTAATTGTAAACGTTAACCATTCGAAATTTTTCTCACACTCTAATTTAGTTTTTATCAAAAACCCAAACCAATTCTTCTTGGCGCAATCTATTTCATTCAGCATAAAACCCGTGGCTACCATTTTTTGTACCTGTTTGAGTATTAATATTACCAAATGAGTCCGTAAATGCTGTTCCTGAAAGCAAAGCAGTCATTCGATTATTCCCACTAATTTTTTCTTCAAGCTTAACCAGACTTTGGACATTTTCTTTATAAAAACCGTTACCAAATAAATTTTTGTAACTGTCTTCATTAGCCCTGTCCGTTAAGAAATCTGTCACTTTGCGCTCCAAATCATAAACGAAATCTGCGAAACTGTCGTAATGTTTATCTTCCCAAGAATCTGTAAAATTTTCCCTTTTTTCAGCATCTTCATGAGTATCCACGGGATTATATAATTTAAACTTAACACCATTCAATTTATAGTCATCCGCTAATTTTCTAAACTTTTTAACTGCATTTTTTAAAGCAGCATGAATTGACAGTTCCCCCTCCGAACTCTTTGCCAACAGTGTCGTTAGAACTACACTAGACACGGATGGATTTGTATTAAGATTTTTATTGTTATAGTATAAATCACGATATCTCTTTATAATTTGTACCGTTCGCTGTAATGGCGTTTTCAAAAATATATCAGTAGGCAAATCTTCCGTTTCCACAGATGCCTTTATCATCATATTATACCTTTCCGTAAGCAAGAATTGAGATTGGTTTATTTCTGAAATCCTTTTGAACCATTCTGCATATCCTTTCGGATTAGTACGAGACCAAGTCAAGCGCAAAGCATTTTCAGCAATCATAAGCCTTGTATTATCAGTGGTAATAATACATCCAGGTAGAATATCCATGTGGAAATCACTATTATAATTGATTCTCACACATCGATTCTTTTTTTGTAAAAGAGGTCTGTATGTTTCATGTCTACTTAAAACCCTGTACAATTCATCATAAATTTCCGTTGGTGTATGATTAAGATATGAGTCTTCAATATGTAGAACAATATCCAAATCGAATTCTTTTCCAGGTAACGGCCGCACAGTAGTTCCGATTAACAATGAGCCTTGTGCATAGACTTGACATTTATAATTTTTAAAAAAATCTTCGTCTCGTGAAAGAACGTCATTTACAGCTCTGTACGCAGACTCCATTTTCTGTTTTCTACTTTCATCTAATTCCAAATTAGATGCTATAATTGCGAGGAGTTCGTCCTTTTTGTACTCCTCATATTTGTTGTTATATAAATTATT
The DNA here is from genome assembly GCA_015999765.1 of Flavobacteriia bacterium. Taxonomy (GTDB): domain Bacteria; phylum Bacteroidota; class Bacteroidia; order Flavobacteriales; family Weeksellaceae; genus Kaistella. Next base: position 432,430 of record JAECQR010000001.1, on the reverse strand, counting down.
TTTCATTTATTAAATATTTTGTGTGTTCTCCTATTTTACCGATTTGCTCCTCATTTTCCGTTATCCTTAACCTTTCAATTTCACTGATGTCAACCAGCATAAAGTCATCACCGGAAGTTCTTGGATTTTTTAGTAAATTTTTCAATGCTTCCGCTTGTTCAGAAGATGGTCTAAATTCTACAATATTATAAATGAGAACTTCATGACATTGGTGATAGGTACTGTAACCAAAAACCTTCATAACTTTTGAGATTTTTCCATACGATTTCTCTCTGAAAATGTCACCATCAAGAATTTTTGTTTCTATTAATTCTTCTTCGAATTCTCTATCAAACGTGAGTTCTCTGCCTTTCTCTGTTTCAAACCATTTGATAACATCAATCGCATATTTACCCTTCACTCGGAAACGCAAATCATCTTGACTAATATCATCCGTTTTCATTCCTTTATCTGAACAGTCTTCCTTATAGCCCCAATCCATAAAGTCATCAAAAGAGTTGTGTTTCTTGTAAACTCCACCTACGGGTTGAAACTGGTCTTTGATACGATGACCTCTCACCAATAAAAATTTTGAAGTTCCTGGAATTTTAATACGAATAAGATAACTAATTGAGAAACGAACGTCCTCATTCTTAATTTTTGTAAAATTGGATTGTAAATAGGTGCTGATTTTGTCTTTGTTATCAAGCAACGATTCTGTCGCCTTCTTTATGATAACTTTTCCGGCTACTAAACCTAATTTAGCCGCTACTGTTTCTAATACCATTTTTTGTATTTTTAAAGTTTATTAAAATTGCTCAAAAAGGTATAACAGAATGTGAAACTTGCATATGTTATAAAATATAACTACTTTTGCAAAACGAATTAGACTATTATACCAGATTCATATGAGGTGACAAGCCTCTTAAATATACTGTTAAGCGCAGTATGAATTTTGTAAGTCAACCATTAATTAATATAAGACCAACTTCTACTACTAATAGAAATTGGTTTTTTTGTATTTATCCAGCTGCAATATTACAATAAATTTATTTAATAAGCAAATTTATTTTAAGGTACTCGCTGTACTAAATAAAGTTTAAATTTATTTTATTTATTTAAATACTTGTTTTGCAGTACATTATAGTATGCAATTATTTTCAAAAAAATTAAATAATTTGCTTTGTTTATAGTTCACCTCTTCCTTTTCTTTTTCCACCAGTCAACTTCCTGCTGCGTTACATAATTAGGTTTCAGAACGTCTTCAATTAATTCTTCTGCGATTTCTAAAATTGAATTTTCGCGTTTTATGGAGGAAGTTTTCATGGGTTGACTTTGTATATTAATCTTACTCACTTCGGCAAAATTGTCATCAATGGATGAAAGAGAAAAGCCATCGAATTTCTTATAAAAAAATCCGTCTTTTGGTAGATTTTCTATCGAATGAGTTATTTTATTGATCCAAATATCTCGAACTTCATTCTTTTGATTGGGCTTGAATTCTCCTTTGTATTGAACTCTCATTTTAAAGCCATCTTTCTGTAGTTTTTGACGGAGATGATTCAAACAATTAGAGTTATGTAGATTTTTCGATAAAGATTGTTTAATCTCAAAAAGCAATTTAATTTCTGAAATTTTTAATTTATTTGAAATTTGAGAAAGCGTGTAACCTGCTTTGTATTGTCGTTCTGTATTAGGATTCTTATCTTTTTCCAAAATGATTCGCATTCCAGAAATTCCATCTTTTACATTGGAAGAAAGTTGCACATCAAAACCTTTTGCACGCATTTTTGAAATTAATTCTTCAAAATTATTGGATGTTCGCAAAGATTCTGTGAGGTTATTCAGCATTTCTGCTTTCTTCTTAATTCCAATTTCTACATCGGTTTTTAGGTTTCGTTCCTGGCAAATCTGTCGGACTGCTTCTCCGAATCTCTCTCCAATTCTATGCGATTTTACCGTGCATTTTCCATGAATATTCATTCTATTCACCACAAAATGAATGTGTTTTTGCTTCGTACTGTTGTGAATATCCAAACGGAATTGATTTAGATCTGTAACGCCAACTTTCTTCAATGCTTCAATCGCAATGTCGGTCAATTCTGAATCAGAGAGCGATTTTCCAATTTCTTCTGGAGGCGAAATATATCCTGTTAACGCCCATTTTTTCACTTTGGAATTTCGGTCGGCGACAATTTTCATTTCGTGAAATTGATCTTCTGGATTGCTGCTCAAAAGAAAATTTACTGCCGCAAGTTCCGCCATTCCTTTGTCGTTTCCGTTGTATTCCAAAGCGATTTTAGAAATCATTCTGGTTGTTGCTGAATTATTCATTCTTTATTTTTATCATTCATTCTTGAATATAAATATTGACGGATAAGGTCAATAACTTCTTGGATTTCCATCAAAATTCGCTTCTTATTTTGGAACATATTCCATTCTCTATTTCGCAAAAGATTAGTGATCCTGGCAAAATTATTTCCGTAATTTAACAGTGTTTTATCGATTTCAAATTCATTCACTTTTAGTTCTTTTTGCAGGTGAACCATTCTTGAATAGGCCGATAATTTCAGATTAAATTCTTTCGCTTTTTTCTGGCTATCTTCATATTCCAAATCCTTCAATCGAAACGAAATTACTTTAGATAATTGCTGTTCAGATTTTTTCCTTAAACCTCCTTTTCGCCCAATTTCTTGGAAGTGTTTTTTTCTTTTTTCAGCATTCATTTTTCGCTCGTTTTCTTGAGCCATTTTATCTATAAAATTTTTCAAATTATCTGCTTTCATCTTTTATTAATTTTTAATCTAATGGTATTTATGACGATAGGAAGAAATCAAAAACTCCCATTTTTACGAAAAAGCAGCACGCGCTTTTTGTAAACATTGGGTACTTTTTGCACTAAAATTCTACCACATTTTACCTTAACCTAGTTTACGCAGGTGTCTTTATTCTACCTGTGTTTATTTTACGCAGGCTGATACCTAGTCTAATTTTGATATGCATTTCGAAACTGGTACTATTTTACTCACCTTCGTTTGAAACTAAAGACTCTCTCACTTAATGGATCTTCATGAATCAACCAATCATTTAAATCTTTAAAATTGGAATACAAAACCCGGCAATCTTCTGCATTTACACTTTTATTTTTGATCATCTTAACAGCTCGATTTCCTGCTTCGTCGTTATCAAAATAGAGTTCAATATTTTCATAATTTCCAATCGCACTATTAATTTTATTTAACAGCGAAACTGAATTCAAAATGATGTAATCGGAAGGTTTCTTTTCTAGATAGTTTTCTATATTTTTAAATGATAAAAAGTCAAAAAAGCCTTCAAAAATCCGAAGTGATTTTGAGTCGTTTTTTATTGAACTGATATCCTTTTTGCCCAGACAAATTTTAGAATAAGCATTCCTGATTTCATAGCCACCAGAATCATTTTTGAAACCAATTCCGAAATAGTTTTTATCATTCATCTGGTAATGGATCTCTTTTAAAAATTCAATTTGATTTTCCACTTTTCGTTTTTGTAAATATTCCACAAGTGCAGGATGTTGAATTTCCTTTACTTCAGTTATTTGATAATTTTTAGGTAGGTTTCTTAATTTCAGATTAGGAACAACTCTTTGATTTTGAAAAGAAGAAAAATTTTGTTTTTCTGCCCACACCAAAACTTCGCTTATCGGAGCGTTTAGATATTTCTTCATAAAATCGATATTGTTTCCACCGATTCCTTCTGAAAATAAATACCAACTATTTATACGTTTATTTAGTTTGAAAGAGGCGTGGTTTTCTGGTGCGAATGGATTCAGATACCATGCTTCTTTTTCCGATTGTTTTGTGGGAAGGTGTCCGAAATTTTGAAGGACTTCTTCCAAAGCGATTTTATTAAATTGACTGCAATTCATAGTGGTGTATTTTCCGGGCTTTGTGCTAGGGAATTTTTGTTGAATTGTTGAGGGAACCTTGTAACTAATTGAATGTATATTATTTACTTCCTCAACAAACTCTCAACAATTCAACAAACTTGAGTTTTTTCTCTCAACAAACATTCAACAAAAATGATGGTATAAAAGTTTGTTGAGGATTTTGTTGAGAACTAACTCTTTGATTTTCTTTTCATTATCAATTAATTCAACAATTCAACATATTTATTAAGAATAAAATCCTTTTTTATGGTGAAATAGCGACCAACTGAATTATTTTGATAAAAAATTCCTGCAAAATCAATGTCGTATCTGATGTAACTTAACCCATTATTTTGTGGATATAATTTCCAGGTTTCTTTAAGTAGGTTTCTAATATCATTTCGGGTCCAGTAGGTTGGGCGAAACATTCGGTTCATCATATTTAGAATGTCCTGCGGAACCACATTAATTTCTTTGTCTTCATTGCTTTCAAAGAACTCGTAAAGCAATTCTATGATTTTCGATTCTAGTTTATTGTTATTCTTGAAAACCAATCGCTGAAGTGCTTTTGTTCTTATTTCATCCGCAGAAAACCACATTCTGGTTTTCTTGGACGTAGAAAATGGTCGCTCGATTAAAAATCGCAGGAAATTGGGTATTTCCGATATTAGATTGTTTAGAAATTCGGTATTTTCAGTTTTGATAGGATTGATTTTTAAAATCCAAAACCGGATTTCGTTCTCATCTATTTGAATGAAATTTTCTTCGTTATTGGAACACAAAATAAATTTGGCAAAAAAATCGATTTCCTCCCGGTCTTTTCCTTTTGCTTCCAATTTATCTTTGTTAGTTGTAGAGAGATATTTTAATCTTTCTGTTATTTCTTTTTTATCAAAAAACACTTCATCGATTGCGACAACCAACATCGCTGCCCAATCACTATTAAATTGACTTCCGAACGAATCTCCTTTGATGTAAGTCATATTCAAGCCAAAGATTTCTTTTAGCCATTTAATGAAGGTCGTTTTTCCTGTTGCCCGTTCTTTAGAAACCAAGCATAAGATTGGTAGGATTTGTGTCGGGTATTGCAGCAAGATCTTTAAATAGTCCAAGCCCATTTCCATTTGTTCTCCGAAAATGTGTTCTACAAAGTTTAAAGAAAATGAAATCGAATTTTTTAAACTTTGGGTTTCATTAGAAGGCGAAAATGGAATTTCATTGTAAATATTATAAAAACCTTGAACTATTTGTCGATATTCTAAATGTTCTGGAATACAGCAAAAGCCATCAAATTTCGGAACGCTTGAAACGTATGTTTTTCCATGGTCGCTTATGATCGTTTCCCGATTCCAGCGAACTAATATTGAAATTTTATCGCCTGAAATTAGAGGTTTTTCAATGGTTTTGTAATAAGTAGTTCCAACTCTTAAGTAGGGGATTTTGTCACTCATTTTTATTAAATTTTTGGTATACGGAGTTTGTTAAAAAGAATTTTGGTGTAACTAATAAGAATCAGTTGCGTTTATCTTTTCCGTATGTAAGCAGTTCTTTCTTTGAATAAAAGAACCGACCATTAAAATTGTAATGAGGTAAATCTTTATGCTTTCGCCAATCAATAATTGTAGGCATAGAGATGTGAAGGAATTTTGCTGCGTCGTTTTGCGAAATAAGATCTTCTGGTTTTTCTTCAGAAGATTCAATGGGTAGTCTAAATTCCTTCGCTTTGGAAAGAATTATTTCTACGGCTTTTTCGAGATCACTTTTAGAATGTGAATAAAGTTGTACTGACATATTATTGCTTTTTAAATTAGTTTAAATTCAAATGCAATAATATTATTTTAATATCTGATAATCAAATAGTTAATCAATGTCCAGATTAGCCCAGATTAACCCAGATTAGCCCAGATTTATTTTTTTTGAGTCCAGATTAATGTTTTTTAGCCCAAATTAGAGTTTTCAATAAAGTTCGAATTTTAACTATATTTAACTAAAAATGAGCGATTTTAATAAAGTTTAATACGGTTCGTTAAAATCTTAAAATGAAAAATTCGGTTTTATTTAAAGAAATTTAAGATTTAAGTAAATTATCCCCACGCTTTATCCATCTGTTCATCCGTAAATGCTTCGGTCACTTTCATATATTTATCTAAAACCGCATCTTTTTTAATATTTGCAATTTTCTTGATGGCTTTCGGCTCCATTCCCAGAAGCAGCGAATTAGTTATAAAAGTTTTTCTTGCAGTATGGCTTGTGATAAATCTATGTTTGGGTTGGGTAAGAGATTTTTTCTGATTTCCCACAAACCAATGTATTGTAAATGACTGGTTGATTTCTGCTACTTCGCAACAATCTTTGATGTATTCATTAAATTTCTGCGAAGAAATTACCGGCAATGGTTCGTTAATCGTGCCTTTATATTTATTCAAAATTTCTTTTGCGTACTTATTTAGTTTAATAGCATGATTTTGTGTTTTAGTTTTCTGGATAGAGATCACAATATGATCATCAGAAATATTTGCAAGATGTAATTTCGAAAGATCTGAAAACCGTAATCCTGTAAAGCATCCCATGCAGTAGAAATCCCGAACTTGAGATTGTTTATCGCTCTTCATATCTTTGTTATAAAGTTTCATCAATTCTTCGAATGACAAATAAATGATATCAATATCGTGATCGGATGCTTTAAATTTCTCAAAATCTCGGGTGCTATTGTAGCCTTTATCAGTTGCCCAATTCAGAAAAGATTTAAGCACTTTGATTATTTTGCAAAAATAGTTTTGCTTAATTTCTTTTGTTTTGTAAGAATAGTCGCGTAATAATTCAAAAAAATCTTCATCAATAATATCAAATGTTATTTTAAATCCTTTTTCTTTAGCAAAAATCTCAATGAAATTTCTAACAGTAACCTGGCCTTTTATGGTATTGTAAGTTTTAATTGGTTTTCCCTTGTCAATATAATCATCAAAACATTTGAAGAAATCTAGCTCAGGTGTTATAGCAATTTCACCTTTTGAATCAAATTTATCAATGAAAGACTCTTTAGTTAAGTCAATTTTGTTTGCTCTAAAAAACAAAGAAATATCCTGAATCTTAGATTCTATTTTCTGTAACTTTTCATTGATTTCATCATAGCCGTAATATTCATCCTTTTTAGAATTTGCTTTAACTCGGTTATTTTGCCAGTCCTCAAGTTTACAATTCAATCCGGTGTTTCTTTTTATAATAGCACTATCTATTCTAAATAATAACCTGATAGGCATTAAACCATCTTGAGTTACTTTGTCCTTTCTTAACTGAAAATTATACTTTATCATGATATTAAAATACTTAAAATGAATAAAAGGGGGAACAAAAGGGGGACTTTTTTTAAATTTAATTTAGATAAAATCAAGATATGTTGTAAGTCCAAAAACCTTTGCAAGTCAAATTTATTGAATATAAACGGATTAAAAAGGATAAAATAATAGGTAAGTTTTATAATACCTCCGTCCGAGGTACTTTAAACGCTGTTAATCTTAATTGATTTGCAGCGTTTTTTGTTTTGTGCCAAACGCTTCGGCAAACATTTTGTAACTTTATTTTTACAAAAAAATACAATCTGTTATGGCAAATCACAATTTAAAAACACTTTCCCAGGTGCTTAACATCCTGCGCGGACGAGGAATCACCAAAGAAATCTGCATGAATGAGCAAAAACAATTTGTTCTGGAAGGGACAGATACTATCTACAAACCCAGCGATTTATGCATCGTAAAATCTTACCGTTTTGAAGGCGACAGCAGCCCGGATGACAATGCCGTGCTTTATGTAACGCAGGACAGAGATGGAATTCAATCCCTGATCATCGACTCTTACGGAGCTGACAGTAATTATTCAGGTGAAGAATTTGATAATTTTTTACGTGAAATTCCGGTGGAGGAACGTGAAGATTTTGACCTCGATTAAAATTCAATCCGAAATCAGTTTTCGGATTTTTTTCTGAAAATCTTCCGGAAAACTCCTTTAGCTTTGATGTTTTCTTTGGTTTGCTGCACTTTTTCTTTCACTTCCTCTTTAGTTTCCTTCATTTCCGTTCTGTTCTGTTCGAGTGAAGACTTGGTATTTTCTACGGTAGTTTTTACCTTCTTTTCCGTATTTTCAACATTTTTCCCGATAAGGGTTTTCTTTAAACCTTCTTCAATACCTTTCCAGAAGAGATTAAAAAATGATTTAGAGGGATCCCTAACAATGTTGTCAACTGGAACTGAATCGGGATATTTGCCCGAATCTGTCTTCACAAAAATATTGGCCACTGCAGATAATACTTTGTCTTTCTCACCCGTTTCCTTCAATACCGAAACCCGTAGATCCTGATGTTTCATATTTAAAATTCCGTTCAGACCTTTGTTGTTCCCTTTAAAGTTGAAGATCAAATCGGAAATCAATCCTGTTGCACGGATTTTCAGATAAGGTTCAATAAAAGGATTCACCCGCGAGGCCGGCAGATCGGCAATATTTCCTGCGATGCTAAAAACGTCGCTCACATTTGCTGTATCAAAATTCCACTTCACATTCATCGGCGAAGCGTTCATAAAAAGACAGCTTATGTTTATCGGGATCTGAGTCGGTTTGTCTTTCATCTTTCCTGAATTCAGATTTTTTACGTTCATGTTGAAATTATTGAAAGTAAGTTTGCCCGGTCCATCAGACTTTTTTGTGTCTTCCTCATACTCCAGTACCGAATTTTTGATATCTGTATTCTGTATATATAAAGGAAACTTTATGCTTCTCAGCAATTTGGAATAAAGCGGTTTTTCAGTTAAATCATCTTTGGGAATTTTACTTCGGAAGATATTCGCGTTCATCCCTGTTAAGGTAAGCTGGGAGGCATTGATGAATTTTTGAGCCGACCATAAATCCCAGTTTCCTTTCATCGAAATCTTGGTAACTTTGAGATCGTATAAATCCTTTTCCGTAGGAATCATACGGATATATTGAGCCCGGGAAACCGTCGGCTTCATCACAAAATCAGAAATCTGCGCTCCGTCTTTACTGAATTTCAATAACGAAGCTGATAAATTGTAGAACTGCGTTCTGTAACTGAAGTTTCTTGTTGTGGCACTGTAAAAACCAGTTTTGAAAGGAAATGCCTCTTTTGCTGTCTTTGCATTCATTTCCAGGTTTTGAATTTTTGCATTCAGATCATTAAAAACCAACGGACGCCCACCTTTATCGTAAACCAAATTAGAGTTTTGAATCGCAATATTTTTAATAATCAAAGGAAAATGAATTCCCTTCCAATCTGCCTGCTTCTTTGTAGGATTGCCTGCAGCCGATATCTTTCCGTTGACAGCATTTACCAGAACATTTTCTATATTAAGTTTAAGCTTATTTTCTACAAATATGAATTCACTGATCTTAAGATTAATTCTCCGCGCATTTAAATTTAAAATTGTTTTATCTGATTTTGACTGGGTGGGCTTAATCGAGATATTTCCGAGATCAACCGATTTCGGACTTAGCGAAACAGTCGCAATCTGCATACTCTCTATTTCTGACGAGAAACCGATGTTTCTTCCTGAAATTTTAAAATCTGCATACTGAAACGGAAGCGGATCTTTAGAAGTATCACCATTCATAAGGAATTTATTAATATCAAGACTGATATTTTCAGCATTTAAACGCGGAGTGCCATTGGGTTTCAGAACAGTTATTTTTGCATTCTTCATTAAAACCTGCTTCATGTTAACATCATAGGTGAAATCTTTCTGGGCAACGGCTTTTGCGTTCGTGGTGAATATCTTTAATTCAGGATTATTAAAAACCGCATTGGCGAGCATTACCTTATTGCCTTCCAGAACGATATCGGTAAACTGCATTTCAGAAGTTTTGAAATCGTAAAGATTCTTTTTTGCCGGATAAAACCTTATGAAATCTCTTTGTGAAAGCAGCGGAGTTACCGTAAAATCTACAAGACTCATTTTCCGCTCTTTCGTAGTGATATGTTTAGCAGTAACTGCATACACAGGATCAGGACGGAAAAAGAAGTTCTTCCCATTGATATCGTACTGGTCAAAAACCACAGGCAGTTTACGCTCCACAGATTCTTCGGTCATCTGCAGATTTTCCACATTGAGGTTGAGATCATGAACCGATAAAAATTTCCGTTTGGTATGTTTGAACACCTGTAGGGTGCCGCCACTGATTTTAAGATTTTCAAAAACTACAGGATTCCGTTTTTTCCCTGTTTTATCGTTGATTGGTTTGGCAAGAATGATGTTGAGATTAGGATTTCGAAGCAGCAGATTAGAACTGTTGATGCGTTTTCGGAACAGCGCGTCATAAATCCCCAGCCTGGAAACCGATAACGTATCGACCGTTCCCTGTATTCTTATTACATTTTGATTTTCAGGATTTTTATTGTTGACCGTAATTCCCGTAGCAAAAATATTTCCGGTACCTAAATCCACGTCAAGCGACTCGTAAGAAATTTTGTAATCGGAATTATTTTTAATGTAGCCTGGCAGTTTGCTTTTCAGCCAGAAATTCATACCGAAGTTCACCACTAAAATAAGCAGAAACAGAATTGCTAAAACTTTGAGTAAAATTCTAAAGTAGTTTTTCTTCATTTTTTTGAAGATTAAATTCTGTGCCAGTTTTTATTTATTGGGTCTGGGAGGTGGCGGCGGTTCAGGAATATTGGTTTGTTTTAATACTTCGGGTAATGAAATATTAGATTTTAAAATTTTGCCCGTATAATTAATCTGAAAATAATTCTTACCCTTCTTTGCATAAATTCTTATTTTGTCTGCTTTAAAATCATGGACATCTAATAAATTCGGAATGATTTGATCAAAAATAAATGGACAAATAACCTTTCCTTGCTCATCGATTATTCCAGCTTTATCATCTTTCTTCGCGAAAATTAAACCATTTATATATTTGAACTCATCATAAACTGGAGGCACCGTTATTTTAAAAGTATTCTCATCAATTAATCCTGTTTTTCCGTTTTTAACAATGAATTTAGAAGTTTTTGGTCCGTATTCAGTCCAGTTAGAAATTGCATCATACTCAATCGGAAGAATAATTTTATTATCGAGATCAACGATTCCAAATTTATTACTCTTTTTTACAATAAATTTTAGTGGTTGATTGAAAACTGATTGAATTTGATTATATCCGGACAAAATAACCTTGTTTGAGAGGTTAACAATTTTTTCTTCTTTACTGTCTGACAATACAAACAGCATCAAATCCTTATCATCAATTTGCGAAACAGATCTGTATTTTAAAGGTATTAGTTCTTTATTATTGATATCGATAATTCCTTGTTTATTATTTCTCTTAGCAATCGAAAAAATATTTCCATCGAAGTACAGATTTTCATCATAAAGAAAAGGAACTTGTATTTTACCCTGCTGATTAACAACACCGAATTTGTTGTTGAAATTTTTAAATGAAATGTATTTCTTCTGATTGGAAAATGTAATATTGAAAGAATCCTCAGCGGATTCCGCGACTTTTCGTAATTCCGAATTCAACAATGCATATCGATTGCCTTTTGTTAAAAGGTAAAAATTTGGGTTAGGATTTCCATTGCTATTATAATTTTCAATAGCGGTATATTGTATCGGAATAACAAATTTGCCATCATTTTTCAAAATCCCAAACTTTTCGTCCTTCATTACAATTGCATTTCTGTTTGAATCGAAAGAAGTTGCCGAATCAAATTTTAAGTCAGCAAATGCTGGTTGCATGTTTTTATGCAAAAAAACATGTTTTCCATTGACCTTTACCGAAGCAGGTCCGTTGCCGAAAAAAGTAGTGTCATCTCCTTTCCACGCTCTCTGAACATCATTATATAAAAAATCTGTCAGTTGTTTGCCAAAATTATCAAAGAAAGCCCATTTATAATTTTTGCGAACGATAACGATATCATCTAATTGTTCGCCTTTTACCATTTCGTAAATAACTGGAATGATTTCATGTCCCTGCTTGTCAATAAATCCAGATTTCCCATTTCGCTTGACAGCACTGAGCCCATTCTGGGTAAAATATTCCACGCTATCATAAAGCATTGGGATCACCAATTTTCCTGTCTCATCAATGAAACCCCATTTTTTGTTTTTAGAAACCGGTGCTAAACCAAAAGTGAATATTCCAGCTTCTTCATAGTCGCCTGTTAACTTTAGGTTTTTAGTCGTGATGAAAAATTCTTTGCCATGATTCTTGGCGTAGGCTAATCCGTTTTCGAAAGGATTTACAAAATCATACTCAAAAGGAATCATGATTTCATTATTATCATTGATAAATCCCCATTTATTAGGTGTAATAAGCAAAACTCTCTTCCAGCCTGTTGCGGCATCCCTCTCCTGATAACTTATATTGATTCTTGATAAATCAATCGATTGACTTTCATTTTTGCATGAAAATAAAATAATAACTACTAAAATTAAAAACTTCTTCATTAACTTATGGTAAGTTCAATCACATACCCTTCGTGCCCTCTAACATTTATAAAATTGCCGCCCTCAAAAGAAAGATACTGTCCTTTGATCCCTTTTAAAACCCCTTCGAATTCAGGTCTTTTGTCGAGCGTGAATGAGTTTATTTTTTCAGGAGCCTCATAAGGATAATCCAAGCGGAGCATTTCATGTTCCATTAAGTAGAAGTTCTTGAAATTATCCGGGAAATAATCTTTGATCTTCTCGCGGAAGTCGGCAAGATCCAAATCGTCTTCGAAATCGTCTTCCAGCATTTTACGCCAGTTGGTTTTGTCTGCCAGATGTTCCTTGAGTGCGACTTCAATCATTCCCGCTTCATAACGGTTGTCGGTTTTAGCAATCGGAAGCGCGAAAGTAGCGCCTTGGTCAATCCATCTTGTCGGAATCTGGGAATGTCGAGTAACTCCAACTTTTACATCTCCAGTATAGGCAAGATAAACTATATGTGGCTGCAGCTGAATCGCTTCTTCTACTGCCAAATCACGCTCACCAATGCCTAAATGCGCAGTCGAAAGTTCCGGACGGATGATCGTATCACTTGCATACGGACTTTCGAAAAAGCATTTCTTACAGAATCCCATGCGATAAATCTTTTCCTCGCTGCCGCAGTTTACGCACTCATAACCGGTATGTTTCAACTTCAGGTTCTTACCAATGAGCTGATTCATATTAATAAGGTCATGTGAAAGATTCAGGAAATATTGAATGGGTTTCGCGTTTTGCGTTGTCATTTTCAGGATTTGTCCGGAGAACTGCATATTTGAATATTTCAGTAAAAATAATGATTTGAATTTAATTAAATTTGTAGAACTAAAAAACAAAGATGAAATATTTAGTTACCGGTGGAAGCGGCTTTATCGGTTCGCATCTGGTAGAACATTTACTGAAAAACAGACATTCTGTCATTAATATTGACAATTTTGATGATTTTTATGATTACAGGATAAAAATCAGAAATACGTTGGAGTCCGTAGGGAAACCTTTCGAATTTTCGTTTCATAATAAGGAGCATGACATTGAAAAACTCGTTTTCGAAACTTCAAAGAAACACTATCGCATTTACTATCAGGACATTCGCGACAAAGACGGCCTTGAAAAAATATTCGCCAAACATAAAATTGATGCTGTAATTCACTTGGCAGCCTTGGCGGGCGTACGACCTTCCATAGAAAAACCTTTGGAATATGAAGAAGTAAACGTGAAAGGCACAATGAATCTGTGGGAACTTTGCCGGGAATATAAAATTAAAAAATTCATTAATGCTTCCAGCTCAAGCATTTACGGAAACAATATTAAAATTCCTTTTTCTGAAACCGACAATGTAGATAAACCCATTTCACCATACGCAGCAACCAAAAAATGCACTGAAATTCTGGGTCATGTGTATCATAATCTTTACGGAATCGATATGATACAGCTAAGGTTTTTCACTGTTTATGGGCCAAGACAGCGACCGGATCTGGCTATTCATAAGTTTACAAAACTTATTGATGACAATACGGAAATTCCGTTTTATGGTGATGGATCTACCTCCAGAGATTACACTTATATCGATGATATTATCGATGGAATTATGAAATCAATTCAATATTTGCATCGAAATAAAAAGGTTTATGAAATCATCAATCTCGGTGAAAATGAAGTTATTACCCTGAATGAAATGCTCGCAACTCTGGAGGAACATTTAGAAAAAAAATCAATAAAAAAAATTCTGCCACCGCAACCCGGCGATGTAGACAAAACCAATGCAGATATTACCAAAGCAAGGGCTTTAATAGGCTATCATCCCACCACTCATTTCCAAAATGGCACAAAAAAGTTTGTGGAATGGTTTTTGAGAAATGGTTGATGAAAAAATTTTGAAATAAAAATCAAAGTTTATTGAAACTCAGCGACAAAAACCTTTTTTATGTCGCCTAATTTTATACTTTTGCAAAAAATTATTATATGTATTGGACATTAGAACTGGCTTCATATTTAAGCGACGCACCTTGGCCGATGACCAAGTCTGAACTTATTGACTACGCAATTAGAACCGGCGCACCAATGGAGGTGGTAGAGAATCTTCAGGCCATCGAAGATGAAGGAGAGGTTTATGACGCTATTGACGAGATTTGGAGCGATTATCCTACAGATGATGACTATCTCTGGAACGAAGACGAATATTAAAAAACGCAGCCGGCTGTCTGCAGCCGGTTTTTATATTTTAGAAAAATTCTAAAAATTAAAATCTTAAAATGGCTGAATGCCCGCGCATGCAGCCGAAAGCAAATACTATGGGTTTTATAGACAAAGTTCTTAAAGGTTTTCTTGGTGATAAAAATACGACCGACCTGAAAGAAGTAAAAAAAGTGGTTGGTAAAATAAAGGCAGTAGAGCCAAAAATTCAGGAACTTACTGATGACGGTTTGCGAGAAAAAACTGCAGAATTCAAAGAAAAAATAAAAACTGCCACAGCCAATATTACTTCCCAGATCGAAGAAGTTAAGGAGCAGATTAAAAACGCTACCAATGTTGATGAGAAAGAAGAACTCTTCACAAAGGTAGAGCAGCTTAAAAAAGATTCTTACCAGGTTGAAGAAAAAGTTCTGAGTGAAATCCTTCCGGAAGCATTTGCTTTAATTAAAGAAACCTCGCGCAGACTTGCCCAAAACGGCGAAATCCGCGTCACAGCAACCGATCTCGACCGTGAACTTGCCGTAACTAAAGACTTCGTCGAAGTACAGGGCGACATTGCTATTTGGAAGAATAAATGGGATGCTGCCGGAACTCCTGTAGTTTGGGATATGGTACATTACGATGTACAGTTCATTGGTGGAGTTGTGCTTCACAGCGGTAAGATTGCCGAAATGGCAACCGGTGAAGGTAAAACATTAGTAGGAACCTTACCGATTTACTTAAATGCGCTGCCAGGAAGAGGTGTTCACGTAGTTACCGTGAATGATTACCTTGCAAAACGTGACTCCGCATGGATGGGACCTCTTTATCAGTTTCATGGCTTAACTATCGCTTGTATCGATCTTCATCAGCCCAATTCTGATTCGAGAAGAAAGGCTTATCAATCGAGCATTACTTACGGTACCAATAACGAATTCGGTTTCGATTATCTTAGAGATAATATGGTTACTTCGCCTACAGAACTTGTACAGGGCGAACTAAATTTCGCGATTGTTGATGAGGTAGATTCTGTTTTGGTAGACGATGCCAGAACTCCGCTGATTATTTCCGGACCGGTTCCACAGGGAGACCGTCAGGAATTTGATGTACTGAAACCTTCTGTTGACAGAATCGTTGAAATTCAGAAAAAAACGGTTTCCGCAATCTTCAACGAAGCGAAAAAACTCATCGCAAACGGTAATACAAAAGACGGTGGTTTCAAATTACTTCAGGCTTACAGAGGTTTGCCAAAATCAAGACCTTTAATTAAATTCCTTTCCGAAAGCGGAAATAAAGCGCTTCTCCAAAAGACGGAAGGACAGTATATGGCCGATAACAACCGAGATATGCCAAAGGTTGATAAAGACCTTTACTTTGTTATCGACGAAAAAAACAACCAGATCGATCTTACCGATAAAGGGGTAGAATATATGTCTGCCGGAAACGAGGACAAAGATTTCTTCGTTTTAAATGATATCGGAACTGAAATCGCAGAACTTGAATCAAAAAACCTGACCAAAGAAGAAGAATTCGAAGCGAAGGAAAAACTTTTCAGCGAGTTTGCTGTAAAATCTGAAAGAGTTCATACGTTAAGTCAGTTACTGAAGGCTTATACCTTATTCGAAAAAGATGACGAATATGTAGTAATCGATGGCGAAGTAAAAATCGTAGACGAGCAAACAGGACGTATCATGGAAGGAAGACGTTATTCCGACGGACTTCACCAGGCAATCGAAGCAAAAGAAAATGTAAAAATTGAAGCCGCTACCCAAACTTTTGCAACCATTACCCTTCAGAATTATTTCCGTATGTACAACAAACTTGCGGGGATGACGGGTACTGCAGAAACTGAAGCGAGTGAACTTTGGCAGATTTATAAACTGGATGTAGTGGTAATTCCTACCAACAGACCGATCCAGAGAGATGACAGACAGGATTTGGTTTTCAAAACCAACCGCGAAAAATATAACGCAGTAATCGAAGAAATTGAAAGATTAACCGCCGCCGGAAGACCGGTATTGGTTGGGACAACTTCGGTTGAGATTTCTCAATTATTATCAAGAGCGCTGCAGTTAAGAAAAATTCAGCACAACGTACTTAACGCGAAACTCCACGCCCGGGAAGCGGAAATCGTAGCATCAGCTGGTGGACCTGGCGTTGTAACAATCGCAACCAACATGGCGGGTAGAGGGACCGACATCAAACTTCAGGGCGAAGTAAAACAGAACGGAGGTCTGGCCATTATCGGTACTGAAAGACACGATTCCCGTCGAGTTGACCGCCAGTTAAGAGGTAGAGCCGGCCGTCAGGGAGATCCTGGAAGTTCTCAGTTCTATGTTTCTCTGGAAGACAATCTGATGCGTCTTTTCGGTTCTGAAAGAATCGCGAAGATGATGGACAGAATGGGTCATAAAGAAGGTGAAGTAATTCAGCACGGTATGATCTCCAAATCCATCGAAAGAGCCCAGAAAAAAGTAGAGGAAAACAACTTCGGAATCAGAAAAAGATTGCTTGAGTACGATGACGTAATGAACAAACAGCGTGACGTAATCTATAAAAGAAGAAAGAATGCACTCTTCGGTGATCACTTGAAATATGACATTTCAAACATGATTTTCGATGTTTCGCAGGTGATCGTGAGCAAAACCAAGCTTGAAAACGATTATAAAGAATTTGAGTACGAAATCATCAAGCATTTCACCATGGAAGCTCCGGTTTCTGAGAACGAATTCAAAACAAAACAGGTTGCAGAACTTACCAATATTCTTTTCAAGGCGGCTACAGAAGATTACAGAATGAAACTGGAACTTCTGAAAGAAAAATCATTTCCAATCATCGAGAATGTATACCAGAATCAAGGTTCTATGTTTAAGATGATTCAGGTTCCGTTTACAGACGGGGTAAAAACCATGACCATCGTTACCGACTTAAAAGAAGCATACGAAACAAAATGTGATTCTTTGATCAATGATTTCGAGAAAAACATTTCACTCGCTATTATCGATGAAAACTGGAAACTTCACCTCAGAGAAATGGACGATTTAAGACGTTCTTCACAAGGTGCCGTTTACGAGCAGAAAGATCCGTTGGTAATTTATAAACAGGAATCTTTCTATCTTTTCAGCGAAATGGTAGAAAAAGTGAACAAAGAAATTGTATCGTTTTTGTACAAAGGCGAGATCCCGGCATAACAGTTTATACTGAGTAATATCATTAAACTTCTCCATCTTTGGGGAAGTTTTTTTGTTAACCTAATGTGAATTTGTTGTATTTTTAGTGTCTAAATTATATTGAATGGCATTAATAGATTTGTCTAAACAGGTTGCATTAGGAATCGATATCGGGGGAACGAACACCAAATACGGTTTTGTAAATCACCGTGGCGAAATCCTTGAAAAAGGCAGCATCAGAACCGATGAATACGAAAGAGTAGAAGATTTTATCGATGCACTTTACACCACTATTTCACCGCTGATGAAAAAGCACTGTGGCCAGAGACAGATTGATGGCATCGGCGTGGGCGCACCCAATGCAAACTACTATACCGGAACCATTGAGCAGGCACCTAACCTTCGCTGGAAAGGCATTGTTCCTTTTGCAGAACTAATGACGAAAAAATTCGGCCTTCCATGTACCATGACCAATGACGCCAATGCTGCAGCTCTTGGTGAAATGATGTTTGGGGCGGCCAGAGGGATGAAAGATTTTATTATGATTACTCTGGGAACCGGCGTTGGAAGCGGAATTATCTCCGGTGGAAGCTTAATTTACGGACACGACGGATTTGCGGGAGAGCTTGGCCATACCATTGTAAAACCCGGAGGAAGAAAACACTGGAGTACGGGTTCTGAAGGTTCTCTGGAAGCTTACGCATCTGCCACAGGAATTTCGATCACCGCTAAAAAAATGCGTGCAGAATTCCCCGATTCTATGCTGAACTCTTATCCTGAAGAGGAAATAGATTCCAAAGTGGTTTACGAATGCGCATTGAAAGGTGATCCTACCGCTATAGAAGTTTTCAGATATACCGGACAGAAATTAGGTGAGGCGTTGGCCAATTTCGTGATGTTTTCTTCACCCGAAGCTATTCTTCTTTTCGGTGGTGTGATTAAAGCCGGAGATTTCATTTTAAAACCCACAAAACTCCATATGGAGCGCAACCTTTTACCGATTTTCAGAAACAAAGTTAGACTCGTTTTCAGCGAACTGGATGAGGCAGATGCAGCTATTCTTGGCGCCAGTGCTTTGGTATGGGAAAAGTAAAAAGCTTCAAAAACAATAAATGAACATCTTCGAAAAGAGGATGTTTTTTTTATTCCGGTGTAAATATGTCAAAACAACGGATGGCAAGATGCCGTCAATTATTAAATAATAAAATTTTTATCATAGAAAACCGTTATTACAATATGAATAAGATTTTAGTATTTTTGATGGGTCTAATGTTAGCTTCCTGCAACGGACAGGAGACAAAGAAACCTTTAATAAATAATCAAAAAATGGATAAACAGAATTTAGAATATATCACCTTCGGCGGCGGATGTTTTTGGTGTGTGGAAAGTTGTTTCAATATGCTGAAAGGTGTTGATGCAGCAATTTCAGGTTATTCCGGCGGACATAAAGCTAACCCGACCTATGAAGAAGTATGCACGGGCGAAACCGGCCATGCAGAAGTGGTAGAAATCGCTTACGATCCTAAAATAATTTCTTACGAACAGTTGATGGATGTTTTCTTTTTCCTTCATGATCCCACACAATTGAACAGGCAGGGAAATGATATCGGAACCCAATACCGTTCAGTAATTTTCTATAAAGACGATGCTGAAAAGCAAAAAGCAGAAGCTGCGTTAAAAGCATCAGAAGCTTCCGGAAGATGGAACGGAAAATATGTGACAGAACTGGCGAAATTCGAAAAGTTCTGGCCCGCAGAACAGTACCATCAGGGTTATTACAACAATAATCCAACCCAACCTTACTGCAGTGCGGTAGTGGGACCAAAAATTGCAAAGTTCAAAAAACATTACGGTGAACTTGGAATGCTGGAACCTGAAACCGAATAAATAGGCAGAAATAATTCTCCGTTAAAAAAACAAAGCCCGCTGAAATCAGCGGGCTTTACATTTACTAAGATGTTTTTTATTTTACTAATGTCATTTCACTGATTAGGTGACCTGCTTTACCGTATTTTTCGATGATCCAAAGAACCATTCTTACGTCAACATTGATTGTTTTCTGAAGTTTCTCATCAAAGATGATGTCACCGCTCAATGCCTCACTGTTACCGTCGAATGCCAGACCAAGAAGGTTACCTTGCCCGTCTAAAATCGGTGAACCTGAATTACCACCGGTAATATCGTTATTTGAGAGGAAATTTACCGGCATAAAACCTTTCTTGTCGGCATACTGACCGAAATCTTTTCTTTTCACCAAATCAAGGAAATCCTGTGGAAGATCAAATTCTTCGTCGCCTTTTTTATATTTAGCCACCATTCCGTTAATCTCTGTGTAATAATTATTTTTCGCTTTTATTCCCGCGTAATTACGGTCGCTTCTTACAGGTAAAGTAGAAACAGAACCGGTTGTAAGTCTCATTGTAGAGTTCGCATCTGGATAGAATGCTTTTTCTGGCTGTGATTTTCTTAAACCATCTAAGAATATTCTGCTGTTTTTAGCGAATGCTTCGTCAACTTTAGCATACTTTTCTGCACCTAATTTCTGATCTTCAACAAATCCGTTAGCCAGCTTAAGCAATGGATCCGCATCAATTTTAAGACGGTCCGGATTTTCAACAAAATGCATTACCGATTCTTTCGTTGCAAAAATTGATGAGTAAGCCATGGTTGAAAGATTTTTAGCATCTGCAGCCATTAATGTTGGTGAAGAATCGCCTTTGTTTACTCTCTGTTGGTAAAGGTTTACCATTGAGTTAAGCATTTCGCCTTCTAATTTAACATTAAATCCGTCATACATTCTCTCGATAGCATCAGTAACCT
The DNA here is from genome assembly GCA_015999765.1 of Flavobacteriia bacterium. Classification (GTDB taxonomy): domain Bacteria; phylum Bacteroidota; class Bacteroidia; order Flavobacteriales; family Weeksellaceae; genus Kaistella. The sequence goes on along the minus strand of JAECQR010000001.1, from coordinate 411,911 downwards.
TAGTTTTCATTGCAGCTTTACCGTTGGCATCCTGATCTGCATATGTTTTCAATAGTGAACCCAGCTGATATGCTACCGGGATGTATTTGGCATTTCTCTGAAGTTGAGAAGAATAGTTTCTCTCAACGTTTCTGTTGGAAAACTGTGCGTAATTTGCTTTAATATCGGTTAAAACGCCTGAATACATTGCCTGGTTTTCTGGAAGAAGTGCCCAAGTCATGTATTTTGCTTCCAACGCTTTTTTGTCAGCGATGGTTCCATTTTTATTTACAGCATCGATAGTTCCCTGTCTGTTTTTCCAGTAGTTTGCGACAGATGCGTACTGCGAAGCATAATCTAATTTGGTTGCCTGGTCAGCATCCATATGTTTCTTCATTACATCCATTGCTACTTTAGAGGCTTCTACCCAAGCCGGATAATCTTTATTCACCATTTGCTCGATCCCGAAAGAAGTAAGGTATCTGTTGGTTCTTCCAGGGAAGCCAACAATCATCGCAAAATCGCCAGGTTTATATCCCTTAAGAGAAATAGGAAGCGCATGTTTAGGCTTCATAGGAACGTTGTTCGGAGAGTATTCTGCCGGGTTTCCGTTAGAATCAGCATACACTCTGAATACAGAAAAATCTGCAGTATGTCTTGGCCATTCCCAGTTATCGGTATCACCACCGAATTTACCTAAAGCATTTGGAGGCGTACCTACCAATCTTACATCTTTAAAATCCTGATATACAAAATAATAGAATTCGTTTCCGTTAAAGAAGTCTCTTACGACAACACTGTATTTTCCGTTTTCTGAATTTTCGGTTTGTACTGCTTTATATTCAGCATCGATTACTGCTTTTCTCTCGTCTGCAGACATGCTATTATTTAGTTTAGCGTTGATGCGTTTGGTAACGTCATCCATTCTTACTAAAAATCTAACTGAAAGGCCTTTTGCAGGAAGTTCTTCGCTTTTTTTCATTGCCCAGAACCCGTTAGTCAAGTGATCCTTTTCTGGTGTTGAAAGTGCTGCAATGTTGCCATATCCACAGTGGTGATTGGTAAATAATAAACCTTCTTTAGATACCATCTCTGCGGTACACCCACCACCAAACTGCACAATTGCGTCTTTCAGGCTGGAGTTGTTCACGGAATAAATTTCTTCCGGAGTTAGTTTCAGACCCTGTTTTTTAAGATCCACTCCATTAAGTCTTTTAATCATCGTCATCAGCCACATACCTTCATCGGCTCTCAACTGTACAAAGCTCAGCATGAATGTGAGCAGTAAAAATATTCTTTTCATTTATAAAATTATTTAATAGGCTAATTTATGAAAATCATTTGAAATACAGCTTTTCTGCAAAAAAAATGGATGAGTAACCTCATCCATTCCTTATAATATGTATCAAAAATTATTTTTTGATAAGCTTCGTGTTTTCTACAGCACCTTCGCCGTAATATACCTGAAGAATGTAAGTTCCTTTTGGTAAAGAAGAAACATTGATCTGGTTACCCGCTTTGAAAGACTGAACTTTCTTACCTGTCATATCAATTACTGTAATGTTCTCGATTTTCTTGTTGGAAGAAACACTTACAACATCAACTGCGGGATTTGGATATACTTTTAATGAAGATTTAACTGCATTGTCTGAAGTACCCAAAGATAAGTTACCAACAAATTTCATAATACCCTCTATTCCAGTCGGCCCGTCGCTAAACTGGCCAGCCCAACCTGTAGTAGGGTTCAGGAACACAACTTTTCCTCTCTGCTCGCCTTCATCAATCGCGGTCCAGGTAAGTCCGCCATCGGTAGAATATGATGAACCTAACCACTCAGGTCTTGGGTCAGCTTGAGTACCCGGGTTAATACCAGTAGAAACATAAGTGCTTACTGTTCCTGGAACATAAGCGATATCGCCAAAATACCAGGGGCCTGTTGGATTTATCGGATCCCAATTCATACCTCCATCCGTAGAATGGTAAAGAACTGCTGAAGTCGTTGCGGGTGAGTCGGCACCATCAACCGAGATAAGAAGACCATTGTTCGCATCCTGAAACGCGAAAGATCCGGAAGATCCGGAAGTTATTACACCTCCAAAATCAAGTACCGGACTATAACTTCCAGTCCAGGAGTTTCCTCTGTCGGTAGAACGTAAAATCCTGCCAATACTTGTACCTACCCAGATATTATCACCCACTACGTCCTTAAGGCCTACATAGGTAAACTCATTCGAATTCACAGCTTGTAATGCACCAGAAACTGGGGTCCATGAAGTTCCTCCATTAGAAGTCTTGTACATTTCAAATTTACCGCTAATAGGATCACCACTGGTCCATCCGTTATTAGCATCCCAGAAATATACATGGTTGGCAAATGATGCACCGGCGGCAGGATTATAAGCATTTGCCTGTTTAGTCCAGGTAACACCACCGTCAGTTGTTTTCCAAATTCCATTTGCTGCGGTGGAACCTGAGGATGGAGCTGTGGCAATATAAGCTGTTGTAGCACTAATTGCTGAAATATCTGCAATTAAAGCGTTCGATGGAAGGCCCGAAACCGTTGTAGCTGTCCAGGTAGTTCCACCATTAGTCGTACGCGAAACAATTTTAGGATATGTCCCGGCTCCAGATCCGTCGTATGCAAAAGTCCAAACGGTGTTGGCGTCAACAATATCGATCTCATCAACCCCGCTATTTAGGGGGAATTTAGTTCCTTGCGGCAACCAAGACTGAGCCTGAGATACCATAGAGGCTAGTACAAAGCCAGTAAGTAAAAGTTTTTTCATAATCTTTAAAGTTTAATGATTTTTTGTAAAAGTATATAAATCCGAAACAACACACAAACTATATTGTCATTTTTTTACCTTAAAGATGATTTTGGTGTAAATTAAAGAATTAGATTGAGTATGAATAAATATGAATCAAATAAGCTGATGAGACTTTAACATTTCGGTATGTGGAATATCATCTTCGAGATATTTTTTTCCTGTATCAACAAATCCAAATTCCAAATAGAAAGCCAAGAGATAATCCTGCGCCGAAATCCTAACTTCATTGGTTCTGAAGCGGGACTCAATTGTACCGAGCGCCAACTTTACTAATATTTTGCCTAATCTTAATTTCCGGTGGTCAGGATGAGTAAGCACTCTGCCGATGGAGGCTTCCGCATATTTTATTCCGAGGTCAAAAATTCGACAATACGCCAATATATTTCCTTCTCTTTCAGCCCATATGTGAACCGCCATCTCGTCGTATCCATCTGCATCCAGATAATAGCAGGTCTGCTCTACAATAAATACTTCCTGACGGATTTTAAGAACGTCATATAATTCTTTTGTGGAAAGTTCATCAAAGGTTTTGATTTTCCAGATCAGTTCTTTCATTACTGAAAATTGACTTTATTATTAGTTAAAAAAGTATTGGTATCAGAAATGAATTTAAGAATCGCGTCACCTCCCTCCTTCTTTTCAGCAGAAGTAACATAAATTTCGGGCAGGTCTTCCCAGGTTTTAAGAAGTTCGTTTTTATAGTTTTCTACGTTAGTAATAACTGTATTGGGTTTTACTTTGTCTGCCTTTGTAAAAACAATTGAAAACGGCACCCCATTTTCGCCACACCATTCTATAAACTCGATATCGATCTTTTGCGGGGTATGCCTTGCGTCTACAAGTACAAAGAGATTAACCAGATTTTTTCGGTTCAATATATAGTTGGTGATCAGCTTTTCGAAATCCTTTCTCATACTTTTTGATACTCGGGCATAGCCGTAACCGGGCAAATCGGTAAGATACCAGGATTCATTAATGACGAAATGATTAATTAGCTGTGTTTTTCCTGGAGTTTGAGACGTTTTAGCAAGATCTTTATGATTCAGCATCGCATTGATCAGCGATGATTTTCCCACATTCGACCTGCCGATGAATACATACTCCGGCAAGTTAGCCTCTGGGCAATCCTGCCATCTCCCACTACTCTTTACAAACTCTGCTGTCTTGATAACCATTTTATTTTTTTTCAAATTTAATTAAATAAAAAATGGAAGTTAAAAACTCCCACCTTATTTTTCTAATTTTTGCAGCCAACTGTACAGAATTTCATTGAATTCATCGGGCTTTTCCATCATCGCAGCATGCCCACAATTTTCAATCCAAAACAGGTCTGAATTAGGAAGGAATTTATTCATATCTACCGCAACTTCCGGTGGCGTAACATTATCTTCTTTCCCCCAGATCAGACATACTGGTTTTGTAATTTTCGGCAAATCGTGCAACATGTTGTGTTTAATAGCACTTCTTGCAAGCATAACTGTTTTAATGCCCTTCATTCTGTCATTAACTACCGAAAAAACCTCATCTACCAACTCGTCTGTAGCGACGTTTGGATCGTAAAACACTTCCTGAGTTTTTTTTCTGATGTATTCTTTATCGGATTTACGCGGAAAACTGTCACCAAAAGTCCTTTCGTATAATCCTGAACTTCCTGTAAGAACCAAGTTCGCAACAAGTTCGGGCCTGGCAAGAGTAAGGATCAGGCCAATATGCCCACCCATAGAGTTTCCTACAACAGTTACCGGCTGGTCTGCTTTTTCTTCAATAAATTTCGCTACATATTTCGCGATCGTAGTAAGATTGGTGTGTAAAACAGGTAACTCATAAATAGGCAGTACAGGTACAAAAACCTTATACCCTCTTTCTGAAAAAAATTTTACCGTTTTGTCAAAATTGCTTAATCCTCCCATTAGTCCGTGTAATAGAATCAACGGATGCCCTTCTCCAGCTTCAATGAAAGAGTATTTTTTTTCTTTTTTCGTAATAAATCTCATAGGAATGCTTACTAAGCCCTGCAAAAATACAAATTAAAGACCAACTATTATTTAGATGACCGAATTTTCAATAAAAATAAAAATTTTCAGGAAAAAACTGACTGCTTTTTTGAAATATTTCTAAAAAATATCATTAGAGATAACTTCTTTTTAATCAAGCATTTAATTAGATTATTCAAAACTTATTAACAATAAGTCAAAAAGTGGGAAAAAGTGGGAAGTATTAGAAATTTTTATATAAATTTGTCCCAAATGAAGAATTTCATCGGTACATACGAATGCAAAATCGACGACAAAGGTCGCATAAAACTTCCTTCATCACTGGTAAAACAGATGGAGAATTTTGGCGGTGACTCTTTTGTGGTAAAGCGTTCCGTTTTCCAGTCGTGTTTGGAAGTTTATCCAATGACGGGATGGGAAAAACTGATGGAAAAAATTAATAAACTGAATCGTTTCCAAAAGAAAAATGCAGACTTTATCAGGCAGTTTACCGCAGGATTGAAAACGGTGGAACCCGATAACGCTGGCAGACTCCAGATTTCTAAGGACTTAACATTCTTCGCAAATCTGAAAAAAGAAATCGTCATCACAAGCGCCGGAGCAGTGTTCGAGATTTGGGACAAAGAGGCGTACGAATCGGTAATAGCTACTTCAGAAGAAGATTTTGCCAAACTTGCAGAAGAAGTGATGGGCGACATCAATTTTGATGATGAAGAATAACGGTTGCAGAAAAATTACAATAAAGTTTTAGTCGGGAAGTCTTTCTCCTTAATATAATATAGAATGTATCACAATCCGGTTTTGTTGAAGAAAAGTGTTGATGATTTGGTAACAAATCCTGACGGGATTTATGTGGATGTAACTTTCGGCGGCGGCGGACATTCCAGAGAAATCCTGAAAAGACTTTCATCCAAAGGCAGACTTTACAGCTTTGACCAGGATTTGGATGCTCTTAAAAATACCATTGAAGACGAAAGATTCACGCTCATCAACCAGAATTTCAGATTTCTGGAAAACTCCCTGATGGCTTATGGAATCAGCAAAGTTGATGGAATCTTAGCAGATCTGGGTGTTTCTTCTCACCAGTTTGATGCAGCCGAGCGCGGTTTTTCAACACGCAGCAACGCTCCGCTTGACATGAGAATGAATGTGATGCAGGGCTTAGACGCAAAAAAAATCATCAACGAATACGAAGAAGAACAGCTCGCAGGTATTTTTTACTATTACGGCGAATTACGCGAATCCAGAAAACTGGCCCGCGAAATTGTTCATCACCGAAAAATTAAACCTATTGAAACCACGGAGGATCTCAAGAAGTTGTTCAGTTACATTCCGGCATTTAAACAGAACAAATTTTTCGCGCAGGTTTTTCAGGCAGTTAGAATCGAAGTGAATCAGGAACTCGAAGTACTGAAGGAAATGCTGATGCAGTCGTATAATATTTTGAAATCCGACGGCAGACTAGTTGTGATTTCCTATCATTCACTGGAAGACCGCCTGGTAAAACGCTTCCTCAAAAACGGAATGTTCGAAGGAGAACCGGCACGAGATATTTATGGGAATTATGCGAAGGCATTCAATCTCCTTCAAAGCAAGGCAACAGTTCCGGACCAGACAGAAATAGAAGAAAATTCCCGCGCAAGAAGTGCAAAAATGCGCGTCGGAATAAAAATATAATTAAAGATGAGTGATCGCATTCATCAGATAAATGGCTAAGAAATCAACATATCGCCCTAAGAAAAAATTAACCTTTATTGATATTATTAAAGGGAATTTCCTGAACCGTGATGAAGTAAAAATTCATTACAGGTATTTTATGCTTGTTTTTTTGTTGCTGATGATTATGATTTACAGCAACCACTTGGTGAGTAAAAAGATAGAACTGGTTAACGACCTTAAAGAACAGACCGAGGAATATAAATCCCGGAACGCATATGCCCAAAGCCGTTTAATCAAAGTAAAACTTGAATCGGAACTGGGTAAAGAAATGGTGGGAGACTCGCTTTTATCGCTGGAAAACCACCCACACAAACTATTGATAAAACTAGACAGTACAGATGGCAGTACTAAATGAATTCGAAAATAAGCGCTCAAAAACATTGAGATGGGGCTACCTTTTTGCCGGGGCAGCATTCATCCTTTTTGTCGTGTTTTTAGGTCGCATTATTATGCTGCAGAATACTAATGTTCAGGAAATTAAAGATGATTACATCAATAAAAATTATCGCGAAGCAACCTTAAAAGCAGCTCGTGGAAATCTTTATGCGGCAGATGGATCCATTCTGGCTACTACTGTAATGCGGTATGATGTTTACCTCGATTTCAAAACAGTCAAAGACACAGTTTACTCTAATAATATCGGCGCTTTAACAGATTCCTTGTCTAAAATGTTTGGGAAACCTAGAAGTTATTTCAGAGACCGGCTTGATCAGCAGAAAAAAGCAAACAACCAATATTATTCTTTGGTAAAAGGTCTCGATTTTGACGAGTACGACCGCATCAGAAAATTCCCCATTTTCAAAAAAGGAAAAAACCGCGGCGGTTTCATCATTGACCGCAACTTTAAACGCGAACTTGCTACCACACAGATCGGCGCAGGTACGATCGGAATGGACAACGGCGTTGCAAAATCAGGTTTGGAAGGCGCTTTCTCGAAATACATGACAGGAATCAACGGAACCCGACTGGAGCAGCGTGTGAATTCCAGCCAATGGAAACCCATAGATTATTGGAAAGTTAAGGAACCTGTTGACGGACAGGATGTTTACACCACAATTGACTTAAGAATTCAGGATATTGCGCATTCAGCACTTGAAAAACAGCTCATCAATTTCGATGCAGATCACGGTTCTGTCTTGGTGATGGAAGTGGCTACCGGAAAGGTAAAAGCCATGGTAAATCTCAAGCGTACTGAACCCGGAATGTATGCAGATTCCTACAATTATTCACTTAAAGATGCTACCGAGCCAGGCTCAACCTTCAAAACTGTTTCCCTTTTGGCCGCAATGGATGATGGTTTTATTGATGAAAATACAACAGTAAATGTTGGAAACGGTGTATGGACTTATGCTAAACAGAGAATTTCTGATGGTCACGGAGGCGGAACTTACGAAATCGCTGATGTTTTGGCAAAATCAAGCAACGTCGGTTCAGCCAAGCTGATTACCCAATATTATGCAGACAAGCCCCAGGTCTTCCTGGATCACCTGAAAAGATGGAAAATGTTCGAAAAAATGGACATCGAACTTCCCGGAATCACAAAACCTTTCGTTGTAACTCCTGAAAATAAAAGATGGAATGCTGCAACATTGGCATCGCTTTCTTACGGCTATTCATCAAGATTCAATCTTCTGCAGCTTACAACATTCTACAACGGAATTGCTAACAAAGGTAAAATGCTGAAGCCTCTTTTTATCGATAAAATCATGAAGGACGGCCAGATTCTTTACAGCGCAAAACCCGAAGTTATGGTCAATAAAATGGCCTCGCAAAAAGCGATTACTATGATGACCAACGCTTTGACCAAAGCTGTTGAAAAAGGTACCGCCAGAAGTATTTTCACACCTAATTTGAAAATGGCCGGGAAAACGGGAACTGCAAGATTCGAGTACTGGAAACCCGGACCCGCAAAATATCAGGCGAGTTTCGCAGGCTTTTATCCCGCCGATAATCCAAAATATACGTGCATCGTGATGGTTAACCAGCCAGATCCTTCTAAAAGTTATTACGGATCTACGGTTGCAGCACCTGTTTTTAAAGAGATCGCAGGAAAGACTTTCCTTAAGACTCCTCAGAATATCGAAAGGGAAATGTTGGTCGATAAAAAAGTTGACCTCAGCAAAATGGTAGAACCTACTGCGAAAATCGCTGTTACAGGAAAACAGATGCCGAAAGTTGTTGGACTCATCGGTAAAAACGTAATTCCACAACTTGAAAACCAAGGATATCGGGTTGATTACAAAGGCGTAGGACGAATTAGAGAGCAGTTTCCCCTGGAAGGAACTACCATCAATAAAAACCAGAGAATTTACCTGAGTTTACAGAATTAAAAAAATGATTTTAGAAGCATTATTAAATAGCATCCCAGTCCTCGAAATTTCCGGAAGTAAAACTTTAGAAATTTCAGAAATCGTTTTCGACAGCCGTAAAGCTGTGGAAAACTCGCTGTATGTTGCAGTGAAAGGAACGGTTACCGACGGACATTCATTTATTGATGCTGCCATCATAAAAGGCACAAAAGTAGTTGTTTGCGAAGTTCTTCCTGAAAAACTGAATCCAGAAATAACTTACATTAAGGTAAAAGACGCCTCAAAAACTTTGGGTCAACTGGCGTCAAACTTTTACGGAAATCCTTCAGAAAAACTCAACCTGATAGGAGTTACAGGCACGAACGGAAAAACTTCGGTGACTACTCTTTTGTTTGATATTTTTAAAAACTTAGGATTAAAATCAGCTTTAATTTCGACGGTGGAATACCGCATTGCTGATGAGATTATTCCCTCAACTCACACAACGCCGGATATTGTACGCTTAAATCAAATGCTGGCAAAAGCGGTTGAAGTGGGTTGTGAATATGCTTTCATGGAAGTGTCTTCGCACGGAATTCACCAGAACAGAACGGAAGGCCTCAATTTCAAAATCGCAGGATTTACCAATATTACTCATGATCATTTAGATTATCATAAAACCTTCAGCGAATACATCAAAACCAAAAAAAGGTTTTTTGATGAACTGAATCCGGAAGCAATTGCCATCACGAATATTGATGACAAAAACGGAACTGTGATGCTGCAGAACACTAAAGCAACGCAAAAAACCTACGCGCTGAAAACCATGGCAGATTACCACGGAAGAATTCTGGAAGCAGATTTCAACGGAATGCTGCTGAATTTTGGCGGCAAAGAATTCTGGACTACGCTAACCGGAAAATTCAATGTGTACAACCTGCTTTTGGCTTATGCTGTTGCTATCGAAAGCGGTTTTCATGAAGAAGATGTACTGAAAGCGATGTCGCAACTGAAAAGAGTAAAAGGAAGATTTGAAACGTTGAAATCCGACAGCGGAATCTTCTTTGTCATCGATTATGCGCATACGCCAGACGCGCTTGAAAACATTTTAGATTCTATCAACGATATCCGTACAAAAAACGAAAGACTGATTACGATTTTCGGTTGCGGGGGTGACCGGGATCAGGCAAAACGTCCGGAAATGGGGAAAATTGCAACCAGAAAATCTACTTTGGCAATCATTACGAGCGACAATCCCCGAAGTGAAGATCCGGCAGCCATCATCAAAGAAATTGAAGCCGGCGTAGAACCCCAGAACTTCAGCAAATACACCTCAATTCCTGACCGGAAAGAGGCAATGAAAATGGCAATTAAATTCGCGGAACCCAAAGATATTATCCTCGTTGCCGGAAAAGGACACGAAGATTATCAGGAAATTAATGGCGTAAAACACCATTTTGATGATAAAGAAACCATTGTGGAATTAGCAAAACTGATGTCGAAATAATTTTCGAGAACCTCAAATATTAACCGAAAACCAAAGAAAATGTTATACTATCTCTACGAATATTTCATCAGCATCGGGATTCACGTTCCGGGACTTGGTATGTTCAGATTTATCTCTTTCCGTGCAGGCATGGCCGTGTTGCTTTCTCTGATTATCGCTTTGGTTTACGGAAAAAAAATCATCAATTACCTCCGAAAAAAACAAATGGGTGAGCAGGTTCGTGATTTGGGCTTAGAAGGTCAGAAGCAAAAAGAAGGAACGCCTACAATGGGTGGTTTAATCATCATTCTTGCGACATTGATCCCCGTTTTACTTTTCACCAGAATTCTGAACATTTACATCATTTTACTCATCATTTCAGTAGTTTGGATGGGCGCCATCGGTTTTATTGATGATTATTTAAAGAAGATTAAAAAAAATAAAGACGGCTTAAGCGGAAAGTTCAAAGTTATCGGACAGGTTGGTTTGGGACTGATCGTTGGAGTTCTCATGTATTTTCATCCTGATGTTACGGTGAAACGAAAATATGCAGACGCAAAGGAGATCAACAGAAATAACATCGAGAAAAACTTTATGCCGACTGAGAAAGCTACCGTTTCCACCGTACCTTTCGTTAAAAATAATGAATTTGACTACAGCGGAATCCTGTTCTGGATGAGCCCCGAAGAAGCACACGAGTGGTCTTGGATTGTATTCATTCCAATGGTAATTTTCATCGTAACAGCGGTGTCAAATGGCGCCAATATTGCCGATGGGATTGATGGTCTTGCGGCGGGAACCAGCGTCGTCATCCTGCTTACACTTGCGTTCTTTGCATACATTTCCGGGAACATCATTTTTGCAGATTACCTCAACATCATGTTCCTCCCGAATATGGGTGAAACTACCATCTTTGCACTCGCCCTCGTGGGTGCGGTAATCGGATTTTTCTGGTACAATACTTACCCGGCTCAGGTTTTCATGGGCGATACCGGAAGTTTAATGTTGGGCGGCGTGATCGCGGTTTTAGCGATTATTTTGAGGAAAGAACTCATGATTCCTGTCCTTTGCGGGATTTTCCTGATTGAGAATATCTCTGTAATGCTTCAGGTCGGAGTTTTCAAATACAGAAAAAGAAAATACGGGCTGGAATATGCCCAGAACAACAGACTTTTCAAAATGTCGCCTCTTCATCATCATTATCAGAAAGAAGGTTATCACGAGAGTAAAATTGTGAACCGAATGATTATTATGGGGGTTTTATTTGCGATTATCTGTTTAATTACTTTAAAAGTGAGATAGCGGCAGGCAAGGCTTGTCATTAAAAACATAAAAATGAAAATAGTTGTTTTAGGAGGCGGAGAAAGCGGCTTCGGCGCGGCATACCTGGCAAAGAAAAAAGGCCTGGAGGTTTTCCTGTCGGACAAAGGTCTGATTAAGGATGACTACAAGAAGCTTTTGATCGACGCAGGAATTGAGTTTGAAGAAGGAAAACATGATGACGAAAGAATTCTCGCTGCAGACTGGATTATCAAATCCCCCGGCATTCCTAAGAAAGCTGAGATTATTTCAAAAATCAACAGAAAAGGTATCAGACTATCGTCTGAAATTGAATTTGCCTCTGAATTCACCGATGCCAAAATCATCGCAATTACCGGAAGCAATGGTAAAACTACAACAACATCGCTGATTTACCATATTCTGAAAAACGATGATCTTAAAGTTGGTCTAGGCGGAAACATCGGCAAAAGTTTCGCAAAACAGGTTGCCGACGAGAATTTTGATTATTATGTTCTGGAAGTTAGCTCCTTTCAGTTAGATGATATTCAGAATTTCAGACCTTATATTTCTCTGTTGTTGAATTTGAGTCAGGATCATCTCGATCAGTACAATTACAATTACGAAGAGTATGCACTGGCAAAATTCAGGATTGCAGAAAATCAGGAGAACGATAATTTTTTCATCTACAACAAAGATGACGAAATGAGCATGAATCTTCTTGAAAAACTCGAAATCAAAGCCAAGAAGATTCCTTTTTCCCTGAAAGAAAACCTGAAAGAAGGAGGTTATATTACTGAAGATAAAATGACAATAAACCTGGATGGAAATTTTTCGATTAAAATTAATGAATTGGCCTTGGTTGGAAACCACAATGTTGCTAACAGTTTGGCCGCTTCAATAGCAGGTAAAATACTGAAAATCAGCAACGAAAGCATCCGGAATTCATTAATGACCTTTCAGGCTGTAGAACACCGTTTAGAACAGGTCGCAGAAATTAATGGCGTAAAATTTATTAATGACAGCAAAGCGACCAACGTAAACGCTACTTATTATGCCCTGGAAAGCATGAAACAGCCGACTGTATGGATTGTTGGTGGAGTTGACAAAGGCAACGATTACACGGAAATCGAAGCCCTTGTAAAAAGAAAAGTAAAAGCAATTGTGTGTTTGGGAATCGACAACCAGAAAATTATCGATTTCTTCAAAGACAAAAATGAACTCATTTACAGCACATCAAGCATGGAAGAAGCGGTAAAAATTTCGAAATCACTCGCAAAAAGCGGAGATACTGTATTGCTCTCGCCTTGTTGTGCAAGTTTCGATTTATTCGATAACTACGAAGACCGCGGTACTAAATTTAAAAAAGAAGTTTTAAAATAAACCCTTACGGGCATAAAAATGCAGGAAACAGAAAACAAATTCGAATTATTAAAAGGCGACAAAGTCCTTTGGAGCGTAATCTTACTGATTTCGTTCTTTTCGGTGTTCCCTGTTTATTCCGCAAGTTCGAATCTGGAGTATATCGTAAACAGCGGTACCACCACCTCACACCTAATCAAACACACCTTTTTTGTAGTATTGGGGTTAGCGATCATGCGTTTCGTTGGGGTTGTAAAATACGAATATATCGGAAAACTCAGCAGTATTCTGCTGGCATTTATGGTTCTCTTGCTGGGCTTAACGATGTTTGCCGGACAAACCATAGACGGCGCATCGGCATCTCGTTGGTTAAAGATTCCGGGCACACCAATTTCATTCCAGCCCTCATCCTTCGCTTACCTTTTACTCATCATTTACCTGTGCAGATATTTAACCAAAAAGATTAAAAGGGAACGCCATACCTGGGAAAATATTCTCTTCATTTTCGGGCCGGTTCTCCTCGTGTTTGGCTTGGTAGCAAAGGATAACGGATCTACAGCATTAATGATTTTAATTGTTTCGCTCGCGGTTATGCTTATTGGTCAGCTGAGTAAAAAATACATTTTTGGCTTCGTAGGAATCTCTTCCTTAGCAATTGGCATCTTTATATTCCTTGCGCTGAAAACCGATATGATCGAAAATAACCGTGTGCACACCTGGATGAGCCGCGTGGAAGTTTTCATGGATTCTAAACAGCAGAACCAGATCGAAAATGAAATTGACAAGGCTAAAAATTATCAGGTCATGCAGGCAAAAGCAGCCATCGTTCACGGTGGAATTGCAGGGATGGGTCCGGGAAAAAGTGCCTTGAAACAAATGCTTCCACAGTCAGCGTCCGATTTTATTTTCGCAATTATTGTGGAGGAATACGGGTTTTTTGGTGCTTTGGCATTAATATCACTTTATCTGATTATGATCATCAGAATCGTGATGATCGCAAGTAAAATGCCGGCATTTTTCGGAAGTTTACTTGTGCTGAGTCTCGGAATTATGATCTTCGTACAGCTTTCAGTAAATATTGCCGTGGCGGTAAATCTTATTCCGGTTACAGGACAGCCTTTACCATTAATCAGTTACGGTGGAACATCGATGCTCGTTACTTATATACAGCTGGGAATTATCCTTAATGTAAGTTCAAGAATTCAGGTTTATGATGAAGAAGGAATGGGCAAAAAACAGGATCTCGAAGAAATAAATGATATCGCATAAAATGCGGTTTTTAGAATATGAACAAGAAGATAAAAGTTTTAATGAGCGGCGGCGGAACAGGTGGACACATCTTCCCGGCTATCGCTATTGCCGACGAAATCAAAAAAAGATTTCCGGATGCTGAATTTTTGTTCATCGGAGCCAACGGCAAAATGGAAATGGAAAAAGTTCCACAGGCGGGATATAAAATTATCGGTTTAAATATCGCAGGATTCGACCGTGGAAATCTTCTGAAAAATATTGGTTTGCCTTTCAAAGTTGTTTCAAGTCTGGCAAAAGCAAGAAAAGCAATTAAAGATTTTAAACCTGATTTTGCTGTAGGAACGGGCGGTTTTGCAAGCGGACCTGCATTATTTATGGCTTCGGCGCTTGGCGTACCAATTTTTGTTCAGGAACAGAATTCCCTGCCCGGAAAAACCAATATGTTTCTGGCCAAACGTGCGGAAGCAGTATTTACCGCCTATCCCGAAATGGACAGATTCTTCAGCGGAACGAAAACTCATTTTCTCGGGAATCCAATCCGGAGCAGTATCATTACCGATTTAGTTGACCGCGCAGTCGCCAAAGAGAAAGTTGGTCTCGACAAAAATAAACTTACCATTGTTTCGGTAGGAGGTTCGCTGGGCTCCAGAACCCTGAACAACGCCTGGAAAGAACATTTAGATAAAATTTTAACTAAAGATTATCAGTTGATCTGGCAAACGGGGAAAACCGACTATCATAATATTTTGGCAGAAACAGAAACCAAACAGCACAGAAATGTTCAGATTTTAGAATTTATTAAAAATATGGAGTTGGCCTATTCTGCAGCTGATGTAATTGTTTCCAGAGCTGGCGCGATTGCTATTTCTGAACTTGCGGTTGCAAAAAAGCCCGCGCTTCTGGTACCTTTTCCTTTCGCGGCTGAAGATCATCAGACTAAAAATGCGATGACCTTGGTCGGAAAAAATGCGGCAAGAATGGTGAAAGACACTGAAATGACGGAGAAATTTTGGACCACGCTGATGGAAATCTGCGCGAATGAAAGTCTCAGAAAAGAAATGTCCGCGAACATGGAATTCTTCGCGAAACCAAATGCCGCTCAGGAAATTGTATCTGAAATCCTCACCATATTAAACATCAAATCCTAAGCGAAAAATGAAAGCTTTAGCAACATATCAGAACTTCTACTTCGTAGGAATCGGCGGCATCGGAATGAGTGCTTTAGCGCGCTACTTCAATGCATCCGGAAAAAAAGTAATGGGCTACGATAAAACCGGAACAAAGATTACGGCAGCTTTAATATCCGAGGGAATTGATATTACTTTTGAAGATTTCATATCTGAAGAAATTAAACAACTAAATCCTGAAAACACACTCGTAATTTTCACGCCGGCCATCAAAAAACTTGAAATCCTTAACCATTTCAACAATCTGGGTTTCACTGTCCTGAAAAGAGCGAAAGTTCTTGGTTTAATTACCGAAAACACCGCTTGTATCGCAGTAGCGGGCACGCATGGTAAAACAACAACTTCTTCGTTGGTGGCACATCTTTGCAAAGAAGCAGATCTTTCGTTTTCAGCTTTTTTAGGTGGAATTGCAGAAAACTTTAAATCGAATTTCCTCTACAACGGAAACGACATATCGGTTGTTGAAGCCGATGAATACGACAGAAGTTTCCTCAACCTTTCTCCCGACTGGGCCGTGATAACTTCTACCGATGCCGATCATCTGGATATTTATGGTGACAAAGCAACGATCGAACAGGGTTTCAGGGATTTCGCAGATTTAGTCCCGTCCGAAAATCAGCTGTTTGTAAGAAAAGGAATTAATATCGGCAGAGACGCAAAAACTTATGCTGTAAACGAGGAAGCGGATTATTATTCGGATAATATAAGAGAAATCGGCGATAAAACTTATTTCGATTTTCATACGCCAACGGAGGAGATTGATAATTTCGAATGGGAAATTCCGGGTATTCACAATGTTGAAAATGCCACGGTTGCCATTGCAATCCTTCATAATTTAGGCGTGGATTTCGAAACCTTAAAACGCGCAATTGCTAACTTTAAAGGAATTAAAAGAAGATATACGAAACACCGTTTCGAAAGCGGAAAAATTTATATCGACGATTACGCGCACCATCCAACAGAACTGAATGCCGTGATTGGTTCCATTAAAACTTTTTATCCTGGTAAAAAACTGTTGGTGGTTTTTCAGCCGCATCTTTTCAGCAGAACACGCGATTTTGCCGATGGTTTTGCCGAAAGTTTAGATAAAGCTGATGAACTCATTCTTCTCGATATTTATCCGGCGCGTGAATTACAGGAAAATTTTGAAGGCGTGACCTCAACCTGGCTTGCAGGAAAATTAAAATTAGAAAACAGTGAAGTTTCCACTTTAGATGAAGCTTTCAATAGAATTAAAGAAAAGGATTTCGATGTATTATTAACGGTTGGCGCCGGAAATATCGACACATTGTACGACGGAATTATAGAATGGCTTTCGGGCAAATAAAAAAATTAGTGCAGCATTAAACAATGAAAAACAAATTCAGAATATTAAAAATATTAATTACAGTAATCATTTTCGGATTTCTGCTGAGTTTTTCGTTGAAAAGATTCAATAATAAACCCATGGAAAAAGTGTCGGTGCAGCTTACACAAACCAAGCATCCGGTTTATTTCATTGATGAGAAAGACATCAGGGACATCGTAAAAAAATCTAATCCCGATAAAAGAATTGGCGACATTAATATCCCGGATTTAGAGAAAAGAATAAATCTTCTTCCGGCGGTTGACAGCGCAAATGTATACCTCAATTTAAATGGAAATCTGAATCTGGATATCAAACAGAGAGTTCCGGCATTCCGGCTCAACAAGAACGGACGCGATTTTTATGTGGACGAAAAAGGTACCGAATTCCCGATTTCTAAAAATTATTCCTTCCCATGCATGCTGGTGACAGGAAATGTTGAGAAATCTGAATATGTAAAGCTGGCCGAACTTGTCGATAAAATCGACCGGGATGAATTCAGTAAAAAGTACTTCATCGGAATTACAAAAGAAAATGGCGGTTATAATTTATTAACAAGCCAGGGAAATTATAAGGTTGAAATCGGAGATTTAGATAAGATAAACCTGAAGGTGAAAGGTTTCAAAACTTTTGTTGAAAAGCATCTTGTTTATCAGGAACCTGACAAATACAGCAAAATATCGGTGAAATACGACAATCAGATCGTCACGACACTGAATCCTTTTTTCAAAGAAAACGACAGTTTGATTAATGTAGGAAGTAAAGAATTGGCAAAAGCACCTACCGCAGCAAATATTGCTAAAAAGGAAGCAGCCAAACCAGTTGCAAAACCGGAAACCAAACCGAGAGAGAAACCTAAGGTCACCGTTTCCAAACCAAAAGCAGAAGTTAAAACTGCGGTAAAAAAAGAAACCACGAAGCATCAGGCTTCAACCCCCAAACCGGCAGCAAAGCCGAAAGCGAAAGTTAAAATAGAGTAAAAAATCAAATCGACATATAAATGAAAAATCACGAGTATTCAGTAGGCCTCGACATCGGAACCACCAAGATTGTGACGATTGTCGGTAAAAGAAATGCCCACGGCAAAATTGAAATTCTCGGCGTAGGAAAGGCGAAGAGCCTGGGCGTTCACAAGGGAATTGTGAACAATATTTCCCAGACCATACAGTCCATCAAAGCCGCAGTAGCCGAAGCACAGGCCAGTTCAGGCGTCCCGATTCACAAGGTTACGGTAGGAATTGCAGGCAAACACATCCGTTCTTTACAGCATTCCGATTATATTATGAGGGACAATCCCGACCAATATATTACCGAAGATGATATTGAAAAGCTGAAAGACCAGGTAAAAAAACTGGTAATGCTCCCAGGCGAAGAAATCATTCACGTGCTACCACAGGAATACAAGGTGGATTCTGAAGGAGAAATTCAGGAACCCATCGGCATGCATGGGAAACGTCTTGAAGCCAACTTCCACGTCGTAGTGGGCCAAATGGGAAGCATCCGAAACATCGCAAGGTGTGTTCGCGAAGCAGGCTTAGAAATGGAATCCTTAACGCTGGAACCATTGGCTTCCTCCGAATCTGTACTCACAAAAGAAGAAAAAGAAGCCGGCGTTGCCATCGTAGATATCGGCGGCGGAACAACAGACATCGCTATTTTTAAAGACAATATCATCCGTCATACCTGCGTAATTCCTTACGGTGGCGGAATCATTACTGATGACATTAAAGAAGGCTGTTCTATCATCGAAAAACATGCGGAGCAACTGAAAGTAAAATTCGGCTCTGCAATGCCAGAAATGGAAAAAGACAGCACGTTTGTTACGATTCCGGGACTTCACGGCAGGCCTGACAAAGAAATCTCTCTCAAAACTTTAGCTCATGTTGTCAACGCAAGAGTTGAGGAAATTCTGGAGATGGTCAATACCGAACTGAAAGCTTACGGCGCTTTCGAGCAGAAGAAAAAACTGATCGCAGGAATTGTATTGACGGGCGGCGGGTCAAATCTTCGTCACCTTCGTCAGCTTGCCAATTACACCACAGGTTTCGATTCGCGAATTGGTTTCTCTAACGAATATGTGGCCAACGATAAGAATCAGTTTCTTAAAGGTCCGGAATACGCAACATCCATTGGTTTATTAATGGAGAGTCTTAAAATCCGCGATAAGAAAAACGGTCATGAGCATCCTGTAGCCGAGCCCGCGGAAAATGAAATTCCAGTGAAAGTTGAAAAAGCAGATCTGCCTGTAGAAACACCCGAATTCCGAACAGAAGAACAGGTCGTTGAAGAATCCGCGGACAAAAGACGGAACAAACTTACCATCGGACAGAAAATTATGGAAAGCGTAAAAAAATTCTTTGAAGAAGTTGAATAAATAATAAATACAAATAATATGGAAAATATGAACACACCAGGATTCTCATTTGATTTGCCAAAGGGAAATTCATCAATTATAAAGGTAATCGGAGTTGGCGGCGGCGGAAACAACGCGCTGAAACACATGTACGAAAAAGGAATTCACGGCGTTGATTTCGTGATCTGCAATACAGATTCCCAGACTTTGGATAACAATCCGGTTTCAAATAAAGTGCAGTTGGGGGTAACCATTACCGAAGGTTTGGGCGCAGGCGCAGATCCTGAAGTTGGCGAAAAAGCAGCAATCGAAAGTATTGAGGATATTAAAGCTTCAATGGGGCAGAATACCAAGATGGTTTTCATTACTGCCGGAATGGGCGGTGGAACCGGTACCGGAGCGGCTCCCGTGATCGCAAAAGTGGCAAAAGACATGGGAATTCTTACCGTAGGAATTGTTACCGTACCTTTTAGTTTTGAGGGAAAAAGAAGGCTGGAGCAGGCTGATTTAGGTCTTGAAAAATTAAGAAATAATGTCGATTCATTAATCGTTATCAACAATGATAAATTACGCCAGCAGTACGGAAATCTTGGTTTCAAATCAGGGTTCTCCAAAGCTGATGAAGTGTTAACCAATGCCGCAAAAGGAATGGCAGAAGTAATCACAGGATATTTCGACGTAAATATCGACTTCCGTGATGCAAAATCTGTTTTGGCTAACTCCGGAACAGCTCTGATGTCGAACGGTATTGCTTCCGGCGAAAACAAAGCTGAAGAAGCAGTGAAAAAAGCGCTTGATTCGCCATTGTTGAATGACAACAAAATTACCGGCGCAAGAAACGTATTGCTTTTAATCAGAAGTGGTTCTGAAGAAGTTACCATGGATGAAATCGGCGTAATCATGGATCATATCCAGAAAGAAGCTGGAAACACGGCTGACATCATTTTCGGTGTGGGAACTGATGAAGAATTGGGAGATGCAGTGAGCGTTCTTGTTATTGCAACAGGATTTGCTAAGGATCACCACAAACATTCAGGAACTTCAGAGAAAATTAAATTTGCTCTTACCGATACCATGACGAGCCCTGCAAAACAGGAATCACCGTTCAAACAGAAAACAACGGAAAAAGAGGAAATCACCCGCGAAGACTTTGTGAGAGAAAGCCTTTTTGTTTTAGATGACGAAGATGATTTCCAGCAGCCTCAGTTCACTACAAAAACGGTTGAGAAGAAAACGGTAACCGAAAAAGATACTACTTCAGAAATGCGTTTCTTCGACCTGAACGAAGATTCCAAGCCAGACCAGACTTTTAATATTAATGAAACTCCGCAGGAACTTTCTCTGTTCTCATTTGAAGAGGATCCTACTGACGCGCTGGAAGTTCAGTCATTCAAATTTGAGACTGAAGAAACTGTAGAGGAAAAAACCACTGAAACGCATACCACATTTACTGAAGAAAAGCCACTGGAATTCAGTTTTTTCGTAAACGAACCGATTGAGGAGCCGAAAGTTGAAACACCCCAACCCAAAGCTGAAATCAAGGAAAAACCGGTTCAGAAAACCGAAATTAAGGTGTCGCAAAACATAGAAGAGACAAAAACCACAACCCAGGTAGAAACTTCAAATGAATTCACTTTCATCAGTAAGGTGACACCAAATGATAAAGTGGTGGAGCGACGAAATAAACTCAGAGAATTCAACTCGAGATATCAGACTTCAGAAGCAGAAAACGATTTCGAAACTGTACCTGCTTTCCGCAGAAAAAATATCGCGATTGAAAGCGGCAACGCATCTGAGCAGAAAATCAATAATTTTCTTGCTGAAAACAACGGAAGAATGCAGGTTCGCGAGAACAGATTTTTAAACAAAGACGTAGATTAATAATTATGAGTTTAGAACTTACCATTAGCGAGGCGATTAAAACCGCCATGAAAGAGAAGGACAAAGTGGCGCTCGATTCCCTGCGCGCTGTAAAATCACAGATATTACTCCTGAAAACAGAAGCGAAAGGTGCGGAAGTTTCCGCCGAACAGGAAATCGCCATTCTGCAGCGAATGATTAAGCAGCGGAAAGACTCTTATGAGCAGTTTACCGCCCAAAACAGAAATGATTTGGCAGAAGTGGAAGAAGCACAGATGAAGGTCATAGAGAAATTTCTGCCTCAGCAGCTTTCTTCGGAAGAACTAGAGACGGAAATGAAAAAAATCATTGCCGAAACCGGCGCACAAAGTGCCAAAGACTTAGGAAAAGTAATGGGAATGGCAGGTAAAGCACTCGCCGGAAAAAGCGACGGAAAAAGTATTTCCGAAATGGCGAAGAAATTACTTTCCTAACAACAAGGATATTCAACCTTTGCATATCGATTTGATTTGAAGCCCGGAGCAGTTTTGCGCCGGGTTTTTTCTGACAAAAAGACAAAAATTGATTTTCGGAATGATTTTGATACTTAATTTGAATAAGAATTTGTGATCGAAATTCATTAATTTTGCACAAGAGAAAAGTCTCACTTTTAACCATAAATAAGTTTTTATATGTATCCAGAAGAATTAGTAATGCCGATGAAGGCTGAGCTTACCGATAAAGGTTTCCAGGATTTAACCACTCCTGAAGAAGTAACAACAGCTATTAAAAAAGAGGGAACTACCCTGTTAATGATTAACTCGGTTTGTGGTTGCGCGGCAGGAGCTGCAAGACCGGGAGTTATTTTTTCTTTGACAGGAGATAAAAAACCTGATCAGTTAACCACAGTATTTGCAGGTTTTGATAAAGATGCGGTAACCGAAGCAAGAAAATTCCTTGCGCCATTCCCACCAAGCTCCCCTTGTGTAGCGCTTTTCAAAGATGGTGAGTTAGTTCACATGCTTGAAAGACATCATATTGAAGGAAATCCTGCCGGAGCAATTGCTGCCAACCTGCAGGCTGCCTATGAAGAATACTGCTAAACGAAACATTTAGTTACAAACAGAATTCCGCTTTTTTTGGCGGAATTTTTTTTGTGAAAAATCCGCCTCGTATCTTTAGCCGAAATATATTATATTTGTATCAATGGCAACAAAAGCGCTTTTTAATACGGTTGTAAACTGGTTTATCCGCCAGCGGATCGATCAGATCCAGAATTTCATCAATCATCCTATTGAAACGCAAAATGGCGTCTTATTCTCTCAGCTTTATCACGCAGAGAATACCGATTATGGGAAAATTCACGGCTTCAGTTCTATTTCCAGTTATGATGATTTCCGCAAAAATGTTCCCATCGTAACCTACGAAGATTTCGAACCTTATATTGAAAAAGCACGTCAGGGAGCAGCCGATGTTTTTTGGCCGGGTTACATCCGTAAATTTGCAAAATCCTCTGGCACAACTAACGCGAAAAGTAAATTTATTCCGATCTCTGAAGAAAGTTTAGAAGACTGCCATTTCAAGGCGGGTAAAGATTTACTTTCGATTTACGCGAACAATCATCCGGACAATTCACTTTTTTCAAATAAAAATTTAAGACTGGGCGGAAGTTCAGAACTTTACGAAGATTTCAATACGAAGTTTGGTGATCTCTCGGCGATAATGATTGAAAACCTCCCGTTCTGGGTTGAAATAACCACCACTCCAAGTAAAAAGGTATCTCTGATGTCTGAGTGGGAAAGTAAACTGAAAGCAATTGTATCAGAAGTAAAGAACGAAGATGTAGGAAGCATGACCGGCGTGCCGAGCTGGATGATGGTTCTGCTTCAAAGAACACTTGCCGACACCGGAAAGGAAACCATATCTGATCTCTGGCCAAATTTGGAAGTATTTTTTCACGGCGGAATCAGCTTCAAACCTTACCGCGACCAGTATAGAAAAATTATCGGTAAAGAAATTAATTACTACGAAATATACAACGCCTCCGAAGGATTTTTTGCGATACAGGATCAGCCCGGCAGCGACGAAATGTTGCTGATGCTGGATTACGGAATCTTCTATGAATTCATTCCTATGGATGCGTTCAATCCCGATGACTTGCAGGCCATTCCACTTCAAGATGTTGAAATCGGCAAAAATTACGCACTGGTTATCACGACCAACAGCGGACTGTGGCGATACCTAATTGGTGACACCATTAAGTTCACCTCGCTTCATCCATACCGGATTAAAATCTCGGGGCGGACTAAACATTATATTAATGCTTTTGGCGAGGAACTGATGATTGATAATGTAGAAACAGCGCTTACTAAAGCCTGCGAAGTAACCGACGCCTCGGTTTCAGATTTTACCGGAGCTCCCGTTTTCATGAAAGACGGCGAGAGCGGAGCACACGAATGGATTTTTGAATTCACTCAGGAACCTGAAGATCTGGAACGTTTTACCGAAGTTTTTGATAATTATCTTAAGTCCGTAAACTCCGATTACGAAGCCAAGCGTTATAACAATATGACGCTGAAAAAACCGATTGTTCACGTTGCCAAACCGCAGCTTTTTTACAGCTGGATGTCTTCCCGCGGGAAACTGGGCGGACAGAACAAAGTCCCGAGACTGAGCAACGACCGCGAATATATCGATCCGCTACTTCAAATGAACCAATAAAAAAATCCGCTGAAAATCAGCGGATTTTTTTTATTTTTTGAGGTCTTCCTTTACATTTTCGGCGCCCTTTTCTACTTTTTCTGCACCTTTCGATGCGGCATCTTTCACATCTTCGCCGGCTTTTTTAAATTCAGTTCCGGCACGGTCAGCGACTTCATCGATCTTTTCGCCTGCAACATTCAGCTTTTCCTTCGCTTTGTCCACAGTAGCATTGATCGTCGCAGAATCAAACGCCGTAGATTTTTCGGTCTCTAATGTCGTAGTAGTAACGGTACCGTCGGGATTTTCGGTAGTTTCAATTTTGGTTTCAGACTGTTTGCAACTTATAGCTGACAGTGAAATTGCTGCAGCCATTAAAAAATATTTATTCATAATAATATGTATTGGTGACGGTTAAAATTAAAACAATATTATTGAACTGGTGTTTCCGATGTCGAATTTTCGGATTGAGAAGCAGTTTTTTCTTTTTTAGCTTTTTCAGATTCCCTTATTTTCATTTCTTCTGCGGATTTTTTATCTGCCCTTTCCTTCTCTTCTTTGGCTTTTTTCAGAATTTTTTCTTCTTCAATCTGAGCGGAAATTTTCTTAATCGAATCCTGATATTTGAGTGAAGAAACTCTTATTCGGCGGGCAACATCTACAGAAGTTGCTCCTACAGAAAATGAGTCCACAGCTGCTGTATCATATGGAGCAACACGATTTTCCTGAACGGCAGTTACCGTTTTCGCTGTTTCTTTTCCACAGGAAATTAATATCACCAAAGTAGTAAATAATAAGATTTTTTCCATCTTAATCAATTTTAAATTCTGTAATAACGGGATAATGATCCGAAAGTTTAACGCTTCGGTCGACTTTATAGCTAACGGGCTTTATTTGCGGGGAACAGAAAACATAATCAATTCTTATCGGAAATTTATAATCATGAAAACTTGTAGCACTTCCGGAACCGGTTTCTACAAAAACATCTTTCAGATTTTTACCGATGTGGTAATATTCATACGAGTTAGGAACGGCATTGAAATCTCCCGCTAAAATGACCGGATAAGGCGATTCTGCGATTGCTTTCTGAATATCGGCAACTTCATCCTGATGACTTTTAAATGTTGGCACAAGCTTGCGGATGACATATCGCAGTTTTACTTTATTCTGATCAAGATCTTCTGTTGGTTTAACCTTGCCCTTTTCAAACGAGAATGGACTTAAATAAACATTTATCAGACGAATAATTTTCCCGTTGACTTCCACATCCGCAAAAAAAGAGTTTCCGTTTCCAAGCGTTGCAATTTTATTCTGGTGGATAATTTTATACTTTGAATTCAATGCTACAATTTCGTAAGAATCGGTCTGGTGCTGGTAACCCGGAACATTAAACTCCGTGCTGTATTCCTGAGCCAATATTATATCTGCATCTGTGTTTTTCAGATAATCATATACTTTTTCGTAACCATAAAGTAAGCCCCCTTTTGTATTGAGAGATACAATTTTAAGATTACCTTGCTGCTCTTTTGTGCTGCTGAAGTTAATCCATCTTTTCAAAGGATTAATCAAAAATAGAGACAGCAGTAAGAATAGGAACGCGCGTTTATTCCAGAGAACGATCCACAGTAGGATCATACCGACATTCAGAATCATTAAGACCGGAAAAGCCAGAGAAAGCATGTTAAACCAGGGGAAAATTCTGGGTGGCACATAGGCATTCAGCAAAGTCCCCAATAACAGAACAATGACTAAAGAGTGAAATACTGTAAATAAAAAACGGATCATTCCCACAATCACACCTTAATTAAACCGGTACAGATGTTTTTTCCAGATTTTAGCCAGTATAAAACCTACCAAAGCACCGCCAACGTGTGCAAGGTGTGCAATGCCCCCAACGTTTCCGGAGATTCCCAAATACACCGAAACCGCGATAACCACGGGCATCAGATATTTTACTTTAATCGGCACTGGGATAAACATCAACATAATTTTCGCGTCGGGATATAACGTCGCAAATGCTGCTATAACACCGAAAATCGCGCCTGATGCACCAACCATCGGAACCGAAATAATAGACTGTAATTGGTTTACAAGATTTTGCTGTTCAAGAATCGCTGCAGAATTTCCTTTAAATGAAACACTTTCGCCATCCAGATAACCAGCCAGATCAAAACCTAAACTTTGCAGACTGCTCTTTATCTGCTCGACTTCAACGAAATTCCAAAGGTTAAAAAGGAAAAACGCACCCAGACCACTTACAAAATATAAGATCACGTACTTTTTATCTCCAAGAACCTGTTCCAGAACAGGCCCGAAACTGTAAAGCGTCATGAGATTAAATAAAATATGCATGAAACTGCCATGCATAAACATATGCGTAATGATTTGCCACGAGTGAAAAAAGGGTGAAAAAGGATAAAATGCGGCCAGATACCGGTACATTAAATCGGTTTGCAAAACGTACGTCAGGATGAAGACGATTACGTTGATGATAATGATATTTCGCGTAATTGGCGGTATATTGTTGAACATGTACTTTAAAATTTATTTTTTAATTCGTCTAATGGAATCTCGGTGAAACACCTTTTCCCGGAAGGCAGATATTCGGGAAAACCAAGCGCAGTAAAATCTTTTATAACTTGTTCTGCGTCGACTTTATATAGGAAATCGAACCGCGATCTGCTCTGTATTTTATTCCACTGGTTTTGGTAAAAATTCATAAACTCTTCTTCCGTCCTGTATTCCAGGATTTCGAAAAGATTTTCCATGAATTTCATGACCTGTGTTTCTTTCAGTCCTTCAGGAATAGCGTCAATCCGTAAAACATTATCATTGGCGATTACCATTTCGAAACCAAGCTCCGGCAGGTATTTCTTAATCGAACGGAATTTGTTTTTCTCCGTTTCGTTCATGTGATATTCCAGAGAAAAAAGTAGCGTATGTTTTTCGCTGCTGCGTTTTTTCTTTGCATTCCTTTCACTGATTACAAGTCGCTGCATGCGGCCTAAATCAAGCATCAGGGTTTTTCCGCCTTTGTTGAAAAGCCAGTAACCGTTCGGAAGCCTCATCAGGTCCTCATCGAAATCTTCGTCTTCAAAAAGATTAATTTTAGAAGGTTCAGGCTGAATAGTCTGCTGGTACATTTCAGTGAGTGCTGTCCGGTCGCCCGCAGAAGCTCTTTCTTCCAGAAACGGATTGTAATCGCGGTCTACTGTAATCTCTGGTGCGCGAAAGCTTCCACTTTTACTCGTTTGATGAACGAACGCATCGATGCTTGCATCCCTCTCGAAATCTAGGCTTGGCGCAACATTATAAATTCCGAGAGATTTTTTTATCGTCGAACGGACCAGCGCGAAAATCAGGTTTTCGTCCTCAAATTTAACTTCCGTTTTCTGAGGATGAATATTGACATCAACTTTCTCAGGATCAAGTTCTAAGAAAAGGAAAAATGTGGGGATATATCCCGGCAAAAGCAAGCCTTCGAAAGCTTCCTGAACCGCTTTGTTGAAATAAGCGCTCCGGAAAAATCTTCCGTTGACAAAGAAAAACTGCTCGCCACGAACTTTCTTAGCGCCTTCAGGTTTTGCAACAAATCCGTGGAGTTTTACCCAGCCAAGATCTTCCTTTATCGGAACGAGAATAGAATGAAGTTTGCGCCCGAAAATTTCTACAATTCGCTGAAGCAAACTCGATTTCCTGAGCCGGAAAATAATATCATCATTATGAAAGAGTTCAAAATCGATATTTTCGTGAGCTAAAGCAACTCTTTGAAACTCATCAATAATATGGCGGAATTCTACATTGTTATTTTTGAGAAATTTGCGTCTCGCAGGAACATTATAAAATAGATTTTTGACTAAAAAGTTAGAACCTTCTGTAGTCTGTATAGGTTCCTGAAACTGAAACCCGCCGCCTTCAATATAAATATTGGTTCCGGTTGTGGAATCCTTGGTTTTGGTTCTAAGTTCAACCTGTGCTACTGCTGCGATTGACGCCAAAGCTTCTCCACGAAAACCTTTAGTGGAAATGCGGAAAATATCTTCAGTTGTACTTATTTTTGAAGTTGCGTGCCTCTCGAAGGCAAGCCGCGCATCAGTATCGCTCATACCGCTGCCGTTATCTACCACCTGAATTAAATTTTTACCTGCCTCCCGAACGATGAGTTCAACCTTAGTGGCACCTGCATCGATGGCATTCTCCATGAGTTCTTTTACGATTGAAGCAGGCCGCTGCACCACTTCGCCCGCAGCGATTTGGTTGGCGACATGATCCGGCAAAAGTTTTATAATATCTGACATTTTTTTAATCTCCGACAAAAATACGATTAGATTCGGGGTTTTGTAAATTTAAAAATGAATACTTTTCTGCAATTATTTGTATTTAACTGCATCGATTTTGGTGGTAAGTTTATGAAATATCTTTTCGGAGAAGTTCCTTTGATCAGAAAGATGTTTCAGCTCAAAATTTCTCTTTTTCCGGATGACCATAAAATGATAATCGTCCTGTTCCCAAATCCCGTATTTCTCGAAATATGCAAGTTCTAAACCATTTTTTTCAAGATGTTGCATCAGGGTAAAAAGTTCCACTTCCTGGTCAATTACCTGGAGACTGTCAGGATGGTTAATTCGTGCATAACCAATATATTGCGGGTTCGGAATATTGATAAGAATGTTGGTTTTTTCAGTAGCGATTTCAGCTAGATTTGCGAAAAGTTCAGCGTGATGTTCTAAGGGAATATGTTCGATAACATCCATCAAAGTGATCATATCAAAATCTGAATTTTGGGGCTGGTATTTTACGATATCAGCGACATCAAAATGGATATTATTTCTGTCTTTCAGTTCATTCTTCGCAACGGCCACACTTTTTTCGCTAAGATCCACCGCTTCAATAATCCCGTTCTTGACTTTTTTTGCCAAAAGCTTAGTGAAAATTCCCACGCCGCAACCCAATTCAAGAACTTTGGAATCGGCATTTAACCCGCCGTTCAGCAGCCTTTTATAAAGGGAAATAAGTCTTTCGTTGGCACCTGTTTTTATCTGTCTCTGAACATATTCATCATAAAAATCAGAGATTTCATTCTGTTTCATTGCGTAAAAATAATGATTTTATTTTTGCTTTTTTATGCAAAAAAACTTCCTGATTTCTCAGGAAGTTAATATTTGACGTATGGATTTTTATTACTTTTTCAAAGCTTTAATCCCCATTTCATATAATGCAAAACTCAGCAAATCAGCATTTTCACCAATTACCTGATCTGTACTTCTACCTGCTCCGTGGCCTGCATTTACTTCAATTCTCACCAAAACAGGATTACTACACGACTGTTTTTCCTGAAGTTCAGCACCAAATTTAAATGAGTGCGCAGGAACAACCCGGTCATCGTGATCACTTGTTATAATCATGGTTGAAGGATAGCAAATTCCTTTTTTAACCTGGTGAACCGGCGAGTATGACTTCAGATATTCGAACATTTCCTTATTGTCTTCTGCAGTTCCGTAATCGTAGCTCCAACCCGCACCTGCAGTAAATTTATTGTACCGCAACATGTCTAAAACTCCCACGCCAGGAAACGCAACTTTCGCTAAATCAGGACGCATCGTCATCGTAGCGCCCACTAAAAGTCCACCATTTGAACGGCCTGAAAGCGCCATGTATTCTTTGGAAGTATAGCCTTTCTGCTGAAGATATTCCCCGGCAGCGATAAAATCGTCAAACACATTTTTTTTCTGCATTTTGGTTCCCGCATCGTGCCATTTCTTTCCGTATTCGCCGCCGCCACGAATGTTTGGAACGGCATAAATTCCGCCATTTTCCATCCAGATCGCGTTTACCACAGAAAATGCCGGCTGTAAGCTGATGTTAAATCCACCGTAAGAATATAAAATCGTCGGGTTTTTACCGTCGAGTTTTGTTCCTTTTTTATAGTTGATCATCATCGGAATTTTGGTTCCGTCTTTCGAAGTATAAAAAACCTGCTCGGAAACATAATTTTCTGGATTGAATTTTACATTAGGTTTTTGATAGACTTCAGAATTCCCGCTGTCGGCATTGAATTTATAAATCGTTCCCGGCGTAATATAGTTGGTGAAAGAAAAATAGAGATCTTTCTCTTTTTCTTTACCGCCAAAGCCGGACGCTGTGCCAATTCCAGGAAGTTCAATTGTTCTGATGAGCTTTCCGTCGTAATCGAACTGTTTCATGCTCGTAACCGCATCTTTCATATATTTGGCGAAAATATATCCTCCGCCCGTGGACACGCTTAACACGTTTTCAGTTTCAGGAATCACATCAGTCCAAACATTCGGATTGTTGATGTTGAATTTCACCAAACGCATATTCGGAGCATTTTTATCGGTCAATGCATAAATAACATCACCTTTGGAATCGATGAAATCGGTGTTGAATTCATATCCTTTCTGTATAGGAATAAAATCGGTTTTATTTTTAAGATCTTTAATATAAAGTTCGTTTCCGTTGGTGGCTTCAGAAGCACTTAAAATCTCATATCTTTCATCGTCGGAAACACCGATTCCCATGTATCTGCGCTTGAAATCTTCACCACCAATGATTAACTTGTCGGCAGACTGTTTTGTTCCCAGTTTATGGAAATATACTTTATGAGTATCTGTTTTTGCGGAAAGTTCGCTGCCTTTCGGTTTGTCGTAACTTGAATAATAAAAACCTTCATCACCCAACCACGATGTTCCGGAAAACTTCACGTCTACAATAGTTTCATCAATGATTTCTTTGGTTAAAGCATTCATAATGATGATTTTATTCCAGTCGCTTCCACCTTCCGAAATTCTGTATGCTACAAGATTTCCTTTTTTATTGAAGGAAACACCGGCAAGAGACGTCGTTCCTTTGTCAGAAAATTTATTGGGATCCAGGAAGACTTCAGTTGTTCCGTTTTTATCGGTTCTATAGAGTACAGATTGCGCCTGAAGACCATCGTTTTTGTAGAAATAAGTATAATCTCCCTCTTTAAACGGCGCGCCGATTTTTTCGTAGTTCCAGATGTCTTTGAGCTGAGATCTGAGTTCTTCCCGAAAAGGAATGTTGGCAAGATAAGTATTGGTAAAAGCTACTTCGCGCTGAACCCAGTCTTTGGTATCCGCAGCCATGTCATCCTCTAACCAACGGTAAGGATCTTCCACCTTCGTACCGAAATACTCGTCGGTATGGACCACTTTTTTTGTTTCCGGATAATTGAGGGAATTGTTCATTTTTTGACTTGTACAGGAAGCAAAAAACAAGGCTCCTGTCAGCATAATAATTGAATTGGTCTTCATTTAAACAGTTTTTTCAAATTTATAAAATTAAAACTGTATTAAACTACAGCGCTCCAATATTAACAAACTTTAAAAGTAATTGTTGCTAAAAAGGAATAGGATTTGCTTAACTTTAAAAAATAAAAGTATTAAAATGAGAAAAGAAACAGGAGTATTATTGGCAGGAAGCCTCGGAGTGATAGTTGGTCTCGGCATATTTGGTGTTAAAAAGTTTTTTGCCAAAAAACATAAAGACTACCACGACTACTATTCTGACTTTCACCGCCACTTTGAAAAACGATACAGAGATGATGGGCATCATGGTGTAGAATATTTAGCAATGCAATAATTCTTCATCTTCATAAACATTGATCCTGGGTTCTTCGAATTCGGGATTTTTTTTGTGGAAAAGTGAAGCCTTAAAACTCATTATATAATAGGATGCAGAAATTATTTTTGTAACCGCACTTCAAAAACAATTTAATGTCCAATGAAAATTTCATTAAAGGTCAGGGCGCACAGCGAAATGAGATCAACCGTTTCGACAGGTATAGCTTTGAACCTGAGGAAGACGATTTTCTGAAGACAAAGACTACCTTCACAGAGGTTTTCCCTAAAACAATTGTTAATGACGTAAAAAGCCCGGATTTAAAGATGGAATATTCCCTGAATCCTTATCAAGGCTGCGAACACGGCTGCTCTTACTGTTTTGCGAGACCTACGCATGAATTCTGGGGATTTTCAGCCGGCACAGATTTCGAGCGCAAAATCATGGTCAAGAAAAATGCTCCTGAATTGCTTGAAAAATTCTTTCAGAAAAGAAATTATGTGCCGAAAACCATTACCCTTTCAGGTAATACCGACTGTTATCAACCCGCGGAGAGGGAATTTGAAATCACGCGGAAAATTCTGAAACTTTGTCTGGAATATCGGCATCCGGTATCTATTCTAACGAAAAACGCTTTGGTTTTGAGAGATCTGGATATCCTGAAACATTTGGCTGAACAGAATCTGGTTTCAGTTTCGTTCAGCATCCCGACGATCAATGAAGAGATCCGCCGAAAAATGGAACCGCGGACTTCCTCTGTAAAAAACAAACTGAAAGCTATTGAAATTTTAAGCGAACATAAGATCCCTGTTGGCGTTATGGTGGCACCCGTAATTCCGGGACTGACAAGCGACGAAAGTCTTAACATATTAAAAACTATTTCTGAAGCGGGCGCACAGAAATTCGGATATGTTTTGGTTAGACTTAATGATACGGTTGAACCGGTTTTTATCAACTGGATTAACGCCAACTTTCCCGACAGAGCGGAGAAAGTCCTGAACCTCATCCGTTCCATGCGTGGCGGAAAGCTTGGCGATAAAAGATTTCATGAACGCTATAAGGGGGAAGGAAATATTGCCGAAATGATTCACGACACATTTGCTTTAGGCAGACGAAAATTCTTCGCCGATAAAGAAATCACACAGCTTTCTACTGAAAATTTCACGGGCAGTAAAGACCAGCAATTAAAACTTTTTTAAGCCACTGCTTATTTATCCAAGAAAATTTTTGGCTACTCACCCCAATTGCATAAACTTTTTAGTTATTTTTAACAAAATTTTCAGCAATGGTTTTAAGCAGAATTTGGAGTGCATTTATAATTGTAGCCATCTTAGTTGCAAGTATAAAATATTTATTTTCAGACAATTATAAAGCGATTTACAACGATATGGTGGTCGGTAAAAGCGGCGACACTGTGCAGATTGCTTCCAAAAAAATAACTGAACTGAATCCTGATATCCAGAGCCAACTTCTTGCAAAGCCGGATTTTGGTCAAAACAGGGTTCATTATAAAACAGATTCTGCAAAATCTGAGGTTCAGATTTATCGCGTTCAGGAAACCGATGGCGTTATCGGAACTTCAGAAACCGCAGTGAAAATCTGTCTTGGTTTGATTGGAATTATGACACTTTTTATGGGTTTCATGAGCATCGCCGAAAAAGCCGGCGGAATCAATTTGTTATCGAGATTAATACAGCCGTTTTTCTCTAAATTATTTCCCGAGATACCAAAAAACCATCCTTCATTCGGACATATGTTGCTTAATTTCAGTGCCAATTTACTAGGTCTGGATAATGCGGCAACGCCTTTCGGACTGAAAGCGATGGAAAGTCTGCAAACTTTAAATCCTGATAAAGAAAGGGCCAGCAATTCGCAGATTATGTTTCTGTGCCTGCACGCCGGAGGTTTAACACTGATTCCTGTCTCAATTATTGCAATCCGTGCCTCTATGGGATCGGCCACTCCTACAGATATTTTTCTTCCCTGCATGATCGCAACTTTTGCGGCAACTATGGCGGCGATGATAATCGTTTCTATTCATCAGAAAATCAATCTTTTTCAGCCGGCTGTCATCGCATACGTCGGCGGAATATCTGTGATCGTGGGATTATTGGTGGTTTATTTGGTGCAACTTACAAAAGAAGGCCTCGATAATTTCAGTATGCTTTTGAGCAACGGAATTATTCTGCTCATCTTCTTCGCCATTGTTATTGGTGCAGTGTATAAAAAAATTAATGTCTTCGATGCTTTTGTTGACGGCGCGAAAGAAGGATTCTGGACCTGTGTGAAAATCATTCCTTACCTGGTGGGGATGCTTATCGCTATTTCTTTGCTAAGAACTTCCGGAGTTTTTGATGTTTTAATTGACGGAATGAAATGGGTAGCAGCAGTGGTAGGTTTCGACACCAGATTTGTAGACGGTTTACCAACCGCTCTGATAAAACCGCTTTCCGGATCCGGCGCAAGGGGAATGATGGTGGATACGATGCAGACTTTCGGGGCCGACAGTTTTCAGGGAAGATTAGCCGCCGTGCTGCAGGGAAGTTCAGATACCACCTTTTATGTAATTGCGGTGTATTTCGGAGCGGTTGGCATTAAAAACACAAGATACACCGTAACAGCGATGCTTTTGGCGGATCTTGTGGGGATCATTACTTCCATTATTTTAGCTTATATTTTCTTCGCTTAAAAAATTCAATATGATACACGATAAAGATTACATCATCAGAATTGTAAAACAGTTTTCAGAATTCCTTTCAAAGATGATTTTAGGAGGAAAAAACGAAGGTGATCTTACTGAACTCGAACGTGTTTTCGACACCAACATGAGAGATACTTTTAAAATGAGTTTCGAAGAACTTGCTCTCAAATCAAGCGCCGAAATCACAGATCTGATAAGCACAAAAGACACAGCGCACCATATTCCATATTTTGAACTTTTGGGGCATCTGTTCTATTTTAAAAATAAGGAGAATCCAAGTCCGGATCTCGCGGCGAAGGCAAAGGGTTTTTACGAAACCTATCTGCAGAAAAGCGGAATATTTTCAATGCCGATTGTGTCGAGAATTAACGAATTGAAGGCATAAGTGTAACAAAATCATAAAAATTGCGTCTTATTCTTTAAAATTTCCCATGAAAAAAACTGCGGTCCTTTTGCTGAGCTTTATCTCCTTTCTCGCTTTTTCACAAAAGAAATGGTCGCTTCAGGAATGTGTGAATTATGCGCTTGAAAATAATCTGCAGGTCATCCAGAATACATTAAATACCAAAACCCAGGATAATTCGCTGCAGATCGCGAAGCGTCAGTACCTTCCTTCAGTTTCGGGAAATATTAATAATAATGCATCATTCGGGCAGGGTCGGGATGTTTTCGGAAATACAAACCGAAACGATAATTTCAGCAACAGCGCAAGTGTTGGCGCCGACATTCTCGTTTTCAACAACGGAAGACTCGAGAAGAATATTAGACGAACAGAATTTGACGTTGAGGCCAGCAAATTTGATCTGGAGAGAATTAAAAATGATATATCCCTTCAGATTGCCCAGCAGTATTTATCGGTTTTACTCAATCGTGAAATTGTCAAGATTTCTGAAAGTGCTTTAGAAAATGCTGACAGACTCTACAAAAGAGCTAAAATTACAACTGAAGTCGGAACTACACCCCAAACTGTTCTCGCTGAAGCCGAAGCAGCGCTGGCGAGAGAAAAGCAAAATGTAAAAACTGCAGAAATAAACACAAGCAGAAGTCTCTTTTCACTCGCAATGCTTTTACAGTTGCCCGAGTATAAGAATTTTGACATTCAGGAGGTTCCGGTTGACGGAATTTTGGATGCGCCGCTTTTTACAGCAGAAAACATTATCACCAAAGCCTACGAAAACCAGCCGCAGATTAAAGCTGCGGAAAGCAGAATTCAGTCAGCCGAGGCACAGACCGAAGTGACGAAAACTGCTTTCTGGCCTACTGTTACAGCCAATGCTGGATTAGGAAGTTCTTACTTTTACCTACTTAGTCCAGCAAAAGATCTTAACGGAAATACGATCCAGCAGTCGCAATTTTTCACCCAATACAAAGACAATTTCGGGCAACAACTTGGTTTGTCTGCCAATATTCCGATTTTCAATAAAGGAATTACAAAATTACAGGTAGAGCAGTCGAAGATTAATGAGGATATTGCAAAAACCACTTTGTTACAGCAAAAACAGCAGGTTTTACAAAATGTTCAGCAGGCGCAGTTTGATGCGGAAAGTAATTACGAGGCGTATCTGGCAGCAACGGAAGCAGAAAAAAGCGCGAAACTGGCTTTGGATTTTGCCGAAAAAAGTTTCGCCGCCGGACGTTCAACTGTTTATGATCTTAACAGTGCGCGGAATAATTTTGCCAATGCACAGGGATCTGTAGCACAGGCTAAATATAACTATCTCTTCAGCATGAAACTTCTCAATTTCTATGCAGGAATTCCATTGAGTCTGTGATAAAATGTCTGTAGCCAACCTTCAGAAATATTTACCGGAAAATACTTTGCCTTTCCTGAAAACCTGGTTTGGCGAACATTATATTCACATTAAAATCACAAAAGGAAGAAATTCCAAACTGGGCGATTACCGGAAAATGCCGGATAAATCGCACCAGATTACGATAAATTCTACGCTGCAGCCTCAACTGTTCTTTTTTGTTTTAACCCATGAACTGGCGCATCTTCTGGCTTTTGAAAACTTCGGAAACCGCATTTCACCACACGGAGCGGAATGGAAAAATACTTTTAGAACAATGCTTCTAGAAAGCATTTCAATTTATTCTGAAGATTTAAGACCTATCATCCTTAAATTCTCGAAAGCTCCGAAAGCCAATTTCATGTCCAGTCCTGATTTGGTAAAATACTTCCACATAGAAAATTACGAAGACGAAAGTTCATACATCGAAGATTTAGAAATCGGCGACCGTTATATTTACCGGAAAGAGACTTATATCATAGAAGATAAACGCAAAAAGAACTATATTTGCCTTAATCTCGACAACGGAAAAAGGTATATTTTTAAACCTTTAGCTAGAGTGGAAAAATTAAGTTAAGCATGTCTAAATCAAACAATTACTGCGTTATTATGGCAGGAGGAGTCGGCAGCCGATTCTGGCCAATGAGCACACAGAAATTCCCTAAACAATTTCAGGATATTTTAGGTACAGGCCGAACAATGATTCAGCAAACGTACGACCGAATCAGCCAAATTGTCCCGAAAGAAAACATCTACGTAATCACCAATAAAGAATATGTCTCGCTGACAGAACAACAGTTACCGGAACTAAAACCGAAGAATATCGTAGGCGAACCGATGATGAAAAACACCGCAGCCTGCAATATTTATATGGCAAAGAAAATTGCTGCTGAAAACCCCGACGCCAATATGATTGTGTTGCCTGCAGATCACCTGATTCTGAAGGAAACCGTTTTCCTCCAAAAAGTGGAACTGGCATTTAATCTGGCCTCCCAAAATGACTATCTCATCACTTTAGGCATCACTCCTACCCGTCCTGATACGGGTTACGGATATATTCAGTTCATTGAGAAAAAAAATGCGGACCATTTTAAGGTGAAAACATTCACTGAAAAGCCAATTCTGGAAATTGCCAAAAGTTTTCTGGAAAGCGGCGATTTCCTCTGGAATGCGGGAATCTTTATCTGGAATGTTAAATCTATTCTTTCTGCGTTCGATCTTTATCTTGAGGAAATGTCTCAACAGTTCGTGAGTTGCGATTATAATACCGATGGCGAGGCGAGCTGTATTGAAATGATTTATCCTAAAGTCACTAAAATTTCTATCGATAACGGTATTCTAGAAAAAGCTAAAAATGTATATGTAATCCCCGCAGACCTGGGCTGGAGTGATCTTGGAAGCTGGACATCGGTTTACGAAAACTTAGATAAAGACGAAAACAAGAACACATTGCAGTCCAAGCACATTCTTATGTATAATGCGAAGGGAAACATCGTTCAGTTCAAAAATAAAAACAAAGCGGCGATCATCGACGGTCTCAAAAATTATATCGTTGTGGATACCGATAAAGCACTTCTAATCTGTCCTCGCGATAACGATCAGCTCATCAAGGAATATATTCATGATTTAAAAACGCTAAAAAAAAGCGATAAGTTTCTATAAAAAAACAAAAAATCTTTCAATATCTGAAAGATTTTTTGTTAATCCTTATAAATTTTATCGATAATCTGCTGAATATTAATTTCATGCAGACAGGCCCAGTCGCCTCGGTAACACTTTTTGTCACCAAAAACCGAACACGGCCTGCAGGTCAAATCTTTTATTTGCACCACATCTTCTTCGTGCTGCCCGTAACCAAGAAAGCCTGCAAAAGGATGTGTCGCGCCCCACACCGATATGCAGCGGGTGCCGGCTAAACTTGCAAGATGCATGTTTGCGGAATCCATAGAAATCATGATTTCGAGCTCAGCTATTTTTGCGAGTTCCTGTTTTAAAGTAAGTTGGCCTGCAACGTTCTCGGTATTAGGAATTTGAGCAACCCACTTCTCCAGCGTTTCTACCTCATTTTTTCCTCCGCCAAAAAAATATATTCTATGTTTTTCTGAAAGATGCTTTGCCAGTTCAAAAGACTTTTCCAGAGGCAGCATCTTTCCTTCGTGCTGAGCAAAAGGCGCGAATCCTATTCCGCTTTTTTGTGACAAATAAGGTCTGTAATGATGAGATAAGGTCACCGGAAATCCTAATTCACGCAACACATCAGCGTAGCGCTCTGTGTTTTTTTTGAGCGGTGCTTTTTCCAGATTCCAGATATCGGTAAGATGTTCCTTTTCCTTCTTGCCTTTATTGATAATTGAAACCCTAAATCCTTTACGCTTAAAAATTTTGCTGAGTATTTTTGTTCTGATTACATCGTGAAGGTCCGCCACAAATTCAGGCTTAAATTCATCTGTAAGTTCCCGTGCAAGTTTTCTCATTCCGAAAATGCCTTTGTAATCATCAATATTTACGCCTTTGAAAACAAGATTCGGAATGCCCTTAAATAAATCGCCAAAGTTTTTCCGACTCACAAAAACGATTTTTACATTGGGATTCTGTTCCAGAAATTCGGTGACAACGGGAACCGTCATCGCAACGTCACCAAAAGCCGAAAAACGGTATGCTAGGATTGTTCTCACTTTTTGAGCTGGTATGCAACTGCGTAAAACTTAATCTGCTTTGTCATCGCCATCAAACCATTGGCGCGTGAAGGTGAAAGAAATTCCTGAAGCCCAATTTCCGAAATAAACTCAAAATCGGAATCCAGAATTTCCTGAGTGGAATGGCCACTGTAAATAGAAACCAGCAGCGACACAATTCCTTTTGGTAAAATCCCATCGGAATCTGCATTAAAAAACAGTTTGCCATTATTAAATTCGGCATCAATCCAAACTTTGGATTGGCAACCTTTTATTAAGTTAGCATCTGTTTTTTTATCCTCAGGAAACCCTCTAAGTTCTTTTCCTAAATCAATAATGTATTCGTATTTCTGTTCCCAATCTTCCAGAAATGCAAATTCTTCTACGATTTCCTTCTGTTTTTCTTTGATCGTCATCTTGCTTTTTCAAATTTGTGCAAAGGTAAGGATTTCGCGTTTAGGAGTTCTGAGATCTGATGGTTTTGAAAAGTTGAATAATTTTAGGTTCTTCCTGCTCCCAGCAATGATGTGCTGCAGCACAGTTTAGTGAATCTTCATAGAATTGCTTGCCGTTTTCGAGCACTATCTTTACTTTTTCAGCCAATTCCGTGTAGTTCCGGATTTTTTCTCCCGCTCCGAAATTATCGATAACCTTTCTCATTTCCGGAAAATCTGAAACAACAACAGGAACTCTTGCCTGAATATAATCTGAAACTTTATTTGGCATTGAGAAATAGTAGCTTAGTCCGTTATTTTCCTCAATACTCAGTCCTACATCTGCTTTATGGGTAATCTCCCGTAGTTTTTCGGGAAGAAGTTTCCCCAAAAACTTAACATTATCATTCAGACCTAAAGTTTTAGTCAATTCTACGAGTTCTGCTTTTTTCGGTCCGTCACCGGCGATCCAAAACTCTGCATTTTCAATTTCCTGCATTGCCGGAATCATTTTATCCAAACCGCGGGATGGATTGATAACTCCCTGATAAAGAATGATTTTATTCGAATTAATGATAGAGTAGTTTTGCGGATTATCTGTTTTGAGCGGGAAATTCTGCACGACCACAGGCCTATCAATTTCATAAGTTTTCCGGAACCAGTCTGCATAACTTTCGCTCGCGGTCATCATAAAATTTAATTTCGGCACGATAAAGGATTCCAGTGAGCGCCAGATTTTTTGGGTAAATCGCCCGTTTACGGAAGGCATTTCTGTGAAAATTTCATGGCTGTCATAAACGAGCGGAATATTCAGTTTACGGGAAACCAAATAGTTAGGAAGCAGCGTATCTAAGTCATTAGCAAGAAGAATTGTTTCGTTATCAGCGCTTTTCAACAGCTTTTTATATAATTTCCATTGGAATTCTATATAAGCATACCGCAGAACAGTCGATTTGAGGATAATTCTGGAGAAGGGATAGCTGCGCGTCATTTCGGGCAGGCCTCCCCAATTATTTCCTATAAGTTCAATGGAAAAGGCGTTTTCGGATAATGTTCTGCAAACCTTTTCAACACGTTGGTCTGTATATAAATTATTAAAAACGCTTACCAGAACTTTCATGACAGAAATTTAATCCTTTTTTACCAAATGGTAGCCTTGTATAAAGCAAAGAATGGCATTTGGAATAATAATAGGCCAAAGAT
This sequence comes from Flavobacteriia bacterium, assembly GCA_015999765.1. GTDB lineage: Bacteria > Bacteroidota > Bacteroidia > Flavobacteriales > Weeksellaceae > Kaistella. Next base: position 371,897 of record JAECQR010000001.1, on the reverse strand, counting down.
AATCGCTGTAAATTCCATAAATGACAAAGAAAATGCAGCCAATAAGGTTTACAATTCTAATTTTTTTGATGTCTTTGAGTACAAAACTCAACACAACAAAAAACGAAGCGGCATAACCAATAAAGTTAGTAATATCAGGGCTCATAGTTAATTTTTTAGGGACACAAACCTAGTCATTTTCAGTGAAATGAGAAAATATTTCCTGCCATAAAGTCATTATTTAGTTTTGGTAAAGTATTTGTAACTTTGATTGAGTACTAAAGATTCCAGCAATCTTTAAAACTTAACAACGCGACAATAATATGGATCATAAATTTTCAAACGGTTTGGATCAGGTTTTCCAACACAGTAAAAACGAGGCAAGACGTTTGCAAAGCGAGTTTCTCAATACAGAACATTTTCTTTTGGGAATGATTAAAACTGAGAATTCGGCTAAGGACATTTTGCAAAATTTGGGTGCAGATTTAACCCAGATCAGAAGAAAAATTGAAACCATGGCGGTATCGGGATTGAACCCTTTTTCTCCGGATGGTGACAAGATTTCTTTCACAAAAATGGCAGATCAGGCCGTAAAACGATCAGAACTCGAATGCAGACAATACCAAGGTTCAGAAATTAATACAGTCCACCTGCTTTTAGGAATACTTTATAAATCTGATGACCCTTCAACCAACATTTTGGGTTCTTACGATATCGATTACGAGAGAGTTACAAAGGAATATCAAACGATGCTTAAAAATTCGGGACAGAATCCAAAAATGAGCGCGTACGACGATGACGAAGAAAGAGAAGAATTCGGGCAGATGCGTAAACCAACCGGAAATATCGGAACTGGTAAAAGCAAAACCCCTACACTTGATAATTTCGGACGTGATTTAACTTCCCTTGCAAGAGACGGAAAACTGGATCCTGTAATCGGACGTGAAAAAGAAATCGAAAGAGTTTCACAAATTTTATCAAGAAGAAAGAAAAACAACCCGCTTCTCATCGGTGAACCCGGCGTTGGTAAATCAGCCATCGCGGAAGGACTTGCTTTAAGAATTCAGCAGAAAAAAGTTTCCCGTGTTCTTTACGGAAAAAGGGTAATTACGCTTGATCTAGCGAGTTTGGTTGCCGGAACAAAATACCGCGGACAGTTCGAGGAAAGAATGAAAGCAATCATGACGGAACTCGAGAAAAACCGCGATGTCATCCTTTTCATTGATGAACTACACACTATTGTTGGCGCAGGCAGCTCTACCGGAAGTCTGGATGCTTCCAATATGTTCAAACCTGCTTTGGCAAGGGGAGAAATTCAATGCATTGGAGCGACAACGTTAGATGAATACAGACAGTATATCGAGAAAGATGGTGCACTGGAACGTCGTTTCCAGAAGGTAATGGTTGAACCGACGACTGTTGAGGAAACCATTCAGATTTTGAATCAGATTAAAGACAAATACGAAGATCATCATAACGTGACCTATACCGAGGAAGCGGTTCTGGCATGTGTAAATCTCACTGCACGATATATCACCGACCGTTTTCTGCCAGACAAGGCAATTGACGCAATGGATGAAGCCGGTTCCAGAGTGTATATTAAAAACATGAAGGTTCCTACAGAAATCATCGAACACGAAAAGAAAATCGAAGAAATCAAAGATCTCAAGCAGAAAGCCGTGAAAGCTCAGGATTACCTGGAGGCCAGAAAACTGAAAGATGAAGAAGAAAGGCTACAGATTGAACTGAATCTCGCTCAGGAAACCTGGGATAAAAACGTGAAGGAGAAAAAAGAAGTGGTTACCGAAGAAAGCGTTGCCGAAGTAGTATCGATGATGAGCGGGATTCCTGTTACAAAAGTCGGGAAAAACGAACTCGACAAGCTTTCGCAGATGGATGCCATGATGAACGGCAAAGTGATTGGTCAGGAAGACGCGGTGAAAAAGGTGGTAAAAGCTATCCAGAGAAACCGGGCCGGACTGAAAGACCCGAACAGACCGATAGGCACATTCATTTTCCTCGGAACAACAGGTGTCGGTAAGACAGAACTTGCAAAAGTGATGGCCCGCGAACTTTTCGACTCAGATGAAGCGCTGATCCGTATCGATATGAGTGAATACATGGAGAAGTTCGCTGTTTCACGACTGGTTGGGGCGCCTCCTGGATATGTTGGTTATGAGGAAGGCGGACAGCTTACAGAAGCGGTTCGTAGAAAACCTTACGCAGTTGTACTTCTCGATGAGATTGAAAAAGCGCATCCGGATGTTTTCAACATTTTGCTGCAGATTTTAGATGAAGGCTTCGTAACAGATTCTTTAGGTAGAAAAATAGATTTCAGAAATACGATTATTATTCTGACCTCGAATATTGGAACGAGAGATCTTAAAGATTTTGGTGATGGTGTAGGATTCGGTACTTCTGCGAAGAAATCAACTACCGATGCGAGAGCTAGAAGTACAATTGAAAATGCGCTGAAGAAAGCATTTGCGCCGGAATTCCTTAACCGAATAGATGACATCGTGATCTTTAATTCCCTTGAAAAAGAGCATATCACCAAAATTATCGATTTGGAATTGGCGAAATTGTATAAGCGACTTGAAAAACTCAATTATCATGTTGACCTCTCTCAGGACGCGAAAGATTTCATTGCAGAGAAAGGATGGGACAAAGATTTCGGAGCAAGACCACTGAAACGTGCGATCCAGAAATACATTGAAGATCTTTTAGCAGAAATGCTGGTAAACAAACAGCTTTCCGAAGGTGAAACCATCATTTTGAAATTAAATGAAGAGAAAGATGGACTTATAGGCGAAACTGTAAAGAAAAAGCAGAGCGCAAAATAATCTTCAACATCATAAGAAACCCCGGTCAAATTTGACCGGGGTTTTTTTGTTATCTGTGAGGATTAATTATTTCTTCTTTGTTTTTACTTTCTCAACCTCATCTTTAATAAATGGGTATTTCTGTTTCATATCTTCCAGAAGATTTGGATCCAAATCTAACGCCACATCCAAGGCTTTTCTGCCCTCTTTCTGGCTGTTGAGATGGAAATAACAATTGCTCAGCTGATAATAGATTTCTGCGCGGTTATGGATTTTAGTCGCCTGCTTTAAAACAGTTATCGCATCCTCAAATTCGCCAATCAGCATTAAAACTTCTGAGTACGCGTACCAGTTATAAAACCGGTTAGGTTCGAAATCTACAAGCTTCTTAAGACAAATTAAACTTTCTTCAAAACTTCCGGAATCGATGTAAAGAAATGCGAGTCTTTTCTGATAATCTAAATTGTTATCATTCATTGAAACTGCTTCTTTTGCAAAGTGCAGCGCCTCTTTCATGCCGCCCATTTCTTCGTAGATATAAGATTGCTCCATCATTGACAGATAAAACTGCGGATCGTCTCTCAAAGATTTCTGGAACGCATTCAGCGCTGAAACCGGCTGCTTGTTTTCTTTATAACACAACCCGATTTTGTAGAAGGTAAAAGACTTCGTATACTCAAGTTCGAGCATTTCTTCATAAACAGCAATTGCTTTCAGCCACTCTCCCATCGCTTCATAACATGCCGCTTTGTTGGCATACACTCCTACAGATTGTGGATTTATAGCCAAAAGATAGTCAAACCCGCGAATCGCTTCCTCATAATTTTTGCGGTTGAAATAGAACTGTCCGTATTCGTACCAGGCTGTTTCAGAGAACGCAAACTCGTTCAGATATCCGTTAAGGAATTCAATTGCCTCGTCGCTTCTGCTGAGCTGATTGTAGCAGAACATCACGTTTTCTAAAGAGTATTCGTCCTGCTGATCAAATTTTAAAGCCAGTTTATAATGTTTCAATGCGTTGAATGGATCTTCCAGATTCACATATTCATCTGCAATGAAATTGTGCAGAAAGTTTTCCTCCTCTTCCAATTCCAGGGCTCTTTCACAAAAAGTAATCGCGCGTCTTGGATTCCCCAGATTCGAATAATATTTTGCGCAGCACACCAGAAAATCGGTGCTCTCCATCGATGCTTCCTGCAGTTCCTGCATCAGTTCTTTGGCCTGCGTATAATTTTCAAGTTCAAGTAGAACCTCAAACTTTTTTATTTTCAGTTCTAAGGAATTAGGATGAAGTTTAAGCGCATAATTGGTTGCCATTTCCGCGAAGGAAATGTCGCCCATTTCTAGATAATAAATAATGATATCCTCGTATTCTTCGGTTTCGAAATAGAGTTCATCGTTATTTTCTACCATTTCTTCGAACTTCTTAATGAGTTCGTTTTCAAAAAATTCTTCCAATTTATTTTCTCAATGTTGTTTCCAAAATTTGAAGCCTGCTTACAAACTTCGGAAAAACGTTTTTATTAGTAGTCCTAAAATTAATAAAAAGCGATCTTAAATCAAACTTTTTATTTTGGCAATCATTTGGTCTCCCAAACTGTCGGCTTCTTCCTGCGAAAAAGCTTCGGTATATATTCTGATAATCGGTTCGGTATTGGATTTTCTTAAATGCACCCAATTTTTTTCGAAATCAATCTTTACGCCGTCAACAGTGGAAACCTCTTCATTTTGATATTCCTTTTCCATTTTAGTTAAAAGTGAATCCACATCGATATCCGGCGTGAGTTCAATTTTCTTTTTACCCATGAAATAAGAAGGATACGTGGCGCGGAGTTCGGAAACTGTTTTGTTTTCCTTGGCCAAATGTGTCAAAAACAGAGCAACACCTACTAAAGAATCCCTTCCATAGTGAAGCTCAGGATAAATGATCCCACCATTTCCTTCACCGCCAATAACAGCGTTTCTATCCTTCATTAAGGTTACTACATTCACCTCTCCTACTGCACTCGCGAAATACTCTGAATCATGGTTTAAAGCCACATCCCGCAAAGCCCGGCTCGAAGAAAGATTTGAAATCGCAGCTCCTTTTTTATTCTTCAGCAGATAATCTGCTACCGCAACCAGTGTGTATTCTTCACCAAAAAGTTCGCCATTTTCGTCTACCAAGGCCAGACGATCTACATCCGGATCAACTACGATTCCCAGATCTGCTTTTTCTTTTTTCACGAGTTCGCAGATATCGCCCAAGTGCTCCTTTAAAGGTTCGGGATTATGAGGAAAATGACCGTTCGGCTCACAATACAATTTAATGACTTCGCAGCCCAAATGTTCTAAAAGCTCCGGAATAGCAATTCCGCCCGTCGAATTTACCGCATCAACTACGATTTTATATTTTTTAGCTTTAATGGCTTCGGCATCTACCATCGGTAAATCCAGAATTTTCTGAATATGAATTGCAAAACCGTCGTCACGGGTTTCATATTTCCCTAAATCGTCAACCTCAGCAAAATTGAAATTTTCTGATTCAGCTAACGCTAAAACTTCCCCGCCGTTTTCGCCAGTGATGAATTCTCCTTTTTCATTCAAAAGTTTTAAAGCGTTCCACTGTTTTGGGTTGTGGGATGCTGTTAAAATAATTCCGCCGTCGGCATTCAGTTCAGGAACCATAACCTCAACAGTTGGAGTAGTTGAAAGTCCCAAATCCACCACATGAATTCCCAATCCCTGCAGCGTTGCTGTTACCAGAGAATTAACCATCGCGCCGGAAATCCGGGCATCGCGGCCAACCACAAGTGTTAAATTCTTTTTGTTTTTATTATTTTGAAGCCAGGTTCCGAAAGCAGATGTGAATTTCACCACATCAAGCGGGGTAAGATTTTCGTTTACTTTTCCACCAATGGTGCCGCGGATCCCTGATATACTTTTAATTAAAGCCATTGAATAATTGATTTTTAAACGTTTGATTTAAACTGCCGCAAAATTACGAATAAAAAAAATACACGACGTGAACTGATTATGAACAGCAATCTGAATCACAGCCCGGTTTTCCTTTTTTAAACTTACCTGGAGAGAACGTTTTTTTCAATATTCTGTAAATCGAATATGCCGCAAACAATACAATTACCGCGACAAGCACATACTGCAAAATTAATTCGGTTTCCATTATTTAAGTAACTGATAGGTTATAAATGAAGCGATATAAGCCAGTCCCGACATTCCGAAAAGCTGAGCCAGAGTCCATTTCCAGGATTTTGTTTCTCTGTAAACTACGGCCAAGGTAGATGCGCACTGCATTGCGAACGCATAAAATATCAGAATAGAAATTCCGGTGGCAAAGCTGAAAACTTTTTCACCGTTGGGTTTTGTATCATTCCGCATTTTATCGATGATTCTGTCTTCCGGGGCTTCTTCATCCAAACTGTATAGTGTTGAAAGTGTTCCTACAAAAACTTCACGGGCTACGAAACTCGTCAATACGCCGACACCCATTTTCCAGTCGTATCCTAACGGCGCAATTGCAGGCTCAATGAATTTACCGGCCTTGGCAAGGTAAGAATGCTCTAATTTCACGTCGGTTGCAACCATTTCATTCTCATTTTGTTTTGGTCCGAGATAACTGAACGCCCAAATGATGATACTGAAGAAGAAAATAATTTTACCTGCTCCGGTGATAAATTCCCATACTTTGCTCAGCATCAATTTAAAATCATACCCGAAAAGCGGCATTTTGTATGAAGGCAAATCCATCACGAGAAAAGATTTTGACTTGTTTTTAATTAGTTTCTTAAGCAAAAGAGCAGAAAAAAGGGCAGCGAAGAATCCCAGGAAATACATTCCCATCAATACCAGCGCCTTATAACTGATTCCAAGGAAATAATGATCGGGAATAACCAGTGAAATTATAATACTGTACACCGGAAGTCTTGCTGAGCAGGTCATAAATGGGGTCACAAGAATGGTGATCAATCTTTCTTTTACATTCTCAATATTCCGGGTGGACATTACCGCAGGAATGGCACATGCAGTGCCAGAAACTAAAGGAACAATACTTTTCCCGTTCAGACCGAAAGGTTTCAGAAAACGGTCCATTAAAAATATCACCCTTGACATATAGCCTGAATCTTCAAGCAGATAGAGAAAATAAAGCAGGATCCCGATTTGGGGTGCAAACATTGCGATTCCTCCGATTCCCGGAATAATTCCATTGGAAATTAACGAGTTAAGCGGACCGTCCGGAAGATGCTCAGCAGTAAATGATGACAGCCAAAAGAATGCATCGGAAATCCAGTTCATTGGGTATTCTGCAAGGAAAAAAACACTCTGGAAAATGATCAGCAGAATAAATGCAAACACAACATAGCCCCAGAACTGGTGCACCAGAATTTTATCTAATCTCTCTGTCAGCAATTCCTTAAAATTCGGCTTTTTAGATAAAACTTTCGTAATAATACGGTCGATATTCTGGTAACGTCTGATGGTTTCCTGGGTCTGCAATCTCTTGGGAACAAGACATTTAATCTCATCCTGATTCATTTGATCTTTTACAGATTCGAGTTTACCCAGATACGTGTCGGAAGAAAGTAACGTCCAGACCTTATACTGATTGCTTTCTTTGGTTTCGGATAAAATTTTGAACACAAGACCTTTTTGCTCCAGCGGAATTTCAAAAGAAACACTCTCTGATCTGGAAAAATTACTCTTGAAAATCTCCTCGCGCAATTTTTCGATTCCCTGGTTCTGTTTCGCATTCGTCTGCAAAACGGTTACTCCCAACTCTTTAGAAAGCTCATCAACATTAATGTTAATTCCTCTTCTTTCGGCCTGGTCAATCTGATTGATTACGAGTAAAACCGGAATACCCAAATCCTGAATCTGCTGAAAAAGCAGTAAACCCCTTTTTATACTTAAGGCTTCAAGAATATAAATGACACCGGAGTAATTTTGCTGCTCCTCAACTAAAAATTTGGAGAAGATTGCTTCATCTTCTGATGTGGGATAAACGCTGTATGAACCCGGCAAATCGATAACTTCCACCTCTTCACCTTTGTACTCGTAGTTTCCGGAATGACTTGCTACGGTAACACCGGCATAATTACCTGTTTTCTGCGTTTTGTTGCATAACAGGTTAAACACGGTTGATTTACCTACGTTAGGATTTCCTACGAGAAGAATTTGTTTATTTTTTAAGATGTTCTGCATTGCTAATTCGGCTTATTTCCGAAGAAAATGATTGAAATTTAATTTAAAGCTTCCACGATGATAAACCGTGCTTCTTCTTCACGAAGTGCAATTCTGCTTTTTTCATCACCGAACTCTACGTAAAGCGGCCCGCTGAAGGGAGCCTGATAGAGGATTTTAAAGGCTGTTTCGGGCAGAAGTCCCATTTCAATAATTTTATTAGGCATCTTAAGGTCGTCGTTTTCGTAACCCACGATTTTCCCTAACTCGTTTTTCGGGAAACAACATAATTTGTCTGAATTATCTCTTTTCAACACTAAAAATTTATCGCAAATATACGCTATTTAAATTTAATCTAAATAAGCTTTCGGGGTGAAAAGAGTCATAAAAAAACCCTGAAACATAAATATGTTCCAAGGTTTACAAAAATATAATTTAGCTATGAATGACTACTTTTTGGCCTTAGCTGGGGTAACCTCAATTTCTATCGGATTGTTGTTTGCTCCGTAAAAATCTTTCAGCATTTTTTCCTGCTGTTTTACCATATCTCCTATGGTCATATCGCTTCCGGGCATTTTTTGAGAAAGCATCTCGGGTCTTAACATTGGTCTAGCGGATGCAAAAGGATCTTTCTTAAAATCGGTGAAAGTCTTAGTGAATTTTTCACGGGTAACTTCCTGTACTTTTCCACCGTTTCCGCCGGGTGAAAGGGTTTCCAGATAAGTAACCTCATTAAAGTTTTCTACTTTTTTATTTCCTTTCAGCTCCCATGAATAATTTTTGCCATCATCTTCGATCTTTACGATAAGACCTGGCAAACCATGAAATTTATAAGGTCCGTCCTGCAGCGGAATATCTGGAGTAAACCATGCATTCCATGTTCTGCCACCGAATTCGGTTGTGGCTTTCTGGGTATTGTAACTGCCGATTTTTGCCTTCTCATTGGATATTTTCCAGTTCAGTTTAGTATCGTCGTTATATCCAATATTTAGGGGCGTAAAACCGCTTGAAATGCGCTCCACATATTGAATTTTCATGTCCGGATAGAATTTATATACTTTTTCTGAAAATTTAGGCATCGTCACCATTTTCGAGAAATCCTTGAAAACACCGGATTTCTGCATCGCTTCCACTTGAATTTTCAAAATTGAATCCTGTGCAACCATAGTATAATCCCGGTAAATTGATTTCTCTTTTGTAATATCGAGAATCATCATTACTTTTTCAGTTCTTGCAGAATCTTTCTTCGGTTTGAAGTTGAGTTCATAGAAGAATCTGTTGGCGGTTTCCTGCGCATTTGCGGCAAAAAACAAAGTCAGTAAAAACAGGCTTGCAAATTTTTTCATGTTCTGATTTTAATAATTAGTGCGTGGTCTTGATAATTTGTTACAGAATTTTAAGAATAAATTATATTTTTTTGTGACCAGAACTTCTTCATTTCGTTTTAACTTTAATTCCTGAAAAAATAAATAATATGGAAACGTTACAAAATTTGAAAGATGAGCTCCAGCAGGAATATGAAACTACTAAACGTTTTATAGACCGATTTCCTGAGGGTAAAAATGATTACGCGCCTCACGAAAAAAGCATGAAAATGATGCCGCTGGCCACCCATATCGTGGAAATTGTAGGTTGGCCGGAGACTATCCTGAACACAGAAAAACTCGATTTCGCAGCAGGTGATTACAAACCTCTAAATCTGACTTCGGGGGAAGAACTGAAGGAAAAACTAGAAGAATTTTACGCCCAAAGTAATGCTGCGATGAATCAACTTTCGGAAGACAGCCTTAGCGGTAAATGGGCAATGTACATGGGCGATCAGCTTTTGGCAGATTACAGCAAATACAGCGCAATACGCCACGCTTTGAATCAGCTTACCCATCACCGGGCGCAACTGGGCGTTTATTACCGGTTAAATGACATTCCCGTTCCCGCAAGTTACGGCCCAAGCGCAGACGAACAGAACTTTTAGTTAAGTTTTAATACGTTAAGTAAATTGATGGAAACCGTTCTGCAGAAAACAGAACGGTTTTTTATGGCTGCTTTTCAATTTTATTATTGTTTCTGGCCATTTCTTCTTTTGCATTCTGCTCCATTGCGCGCAGGATTTCTGCAGGATCAGAAATTTCTTTCCCACCCATATTAATTTTTACCTTCGAATTGGGACGCGAAAGTAATTCGCGCATGCCCTGCACGGGATCATTTTCATACTGTTTCAGCTGTTTCACATACTGCTGGCGGTTTACTTCAAGCGGTTTTTTCCTGGTGAACGGAATATCTTTCCCTTGAGTGTTAAGTTCTTCCGTTTTAATTTCCTGAATTTTCTTTAATCCCTTAAGTTCCATTTTGTGGCTCCCTGTCTGATCATAAATTTCAACAATTAAACCCGGCAAACCCGAAAATTTATAAGGTCCGTCCTGAATAGGAACATCTGTGGTGAACCAGGCGATCCACATTCTTCCGGCAAAATCTGTGGTTGCTTTTTGAACTTTAAATTCACCAAGCTGTTTTTTTTCGGGCGAAATTTTCCAGTTTATTTTGCGGTCCTCTAAAACTTTGTAAGCATCGTTTCCGATGTTGGCAATTAAATAAGTTTTATAGTCCGGATAATTTTTTTCAACTTCATAATTAATTTCCCCACCCTGACGCTGTCTTGAGATTGAAACATTTCTCGTTCCGGAAGCCAACTGTTTCTTTATGCTTTCCTGAACAATAGAATCGCTTTCAAAAGTGCTTTTGCTGTAAAATTTCGATCCTTTTTTACTGATGTCGAGATACATCCATTTAGTTTTCAGACTGTCGGTTTTGGTAGAATCAGGTGCAAATTTATATTCATAGATCACTCGGTTATTCTGCGCCGAAAGCATCAAACCAACCAATAAAAACAAAGCGGCTAATCTTTTCATATGTCACTATTTAAAGTTGAATTTTACCGTAAACATCACCTGGCTCGGGCGGATTCTAATTGAGCTAACGGAAGTCAGCAAGAATTGCGGATCATAAGTAATTCTTTCGAAAACATCAGTATTAGCAATGTTAAGCCATTTAATCTCAAAATCGATTTTCTTTTTTGCCCAGGTATATTGGTATGAAATATCGTAAAAAGCGTTTGTAAAACTCTGATTTTTGGCTTCAGTATTAATTTCGTCCCAGAAGAAACCAATGGTGTGGTTTTCGAAAGGATAGACATAGGCTGCCAGATTGTGATTCCATCCTGAAGTTTTATTTATATAATTTTGACTTGTGTTTTTTTGTGTCGCCCAGTTTAGCGTCGCTGTATAATCAACGCTTAGCCACGAAAAGTATGTGTTGTTGAATTTAATTCCCATATTCTGGCGGCTGATTTTCGACTCTTGCAGCTGATTAAAAAACGAGAACGATTTAGAATCAGAATTTGAAAAACTCACCGAAGTATTGGTTTTAAATTTCGGGAAATATTTACCGATTTCAGCGCTTTCACTTTGACTTTCGGAGGTGTTATCTAGCGCAAGTAATGTCAATGATGAATTGAAACCGTCTCCCGAAAATCTCTCTATTAGATTTCTTTTGTTCACTGAATAACTGTAACGAACATTGAAAAATAAATTATTCAGCGGATTTCGGTATTCTAATCTCGATCCCACGTTACTGTTTCTGTATTCCGGCATTATCATCGGGCTTTCGTAATTATACCGTTGGGTGAGTCCTAAAGGCGATGTAAGCATTTTACCTTCATACAGGAACCCAAAGTTCCCAAAATCATTGTTCTGGCTCGCAAATGCCCAAATTTTAAAGAACGAAGCAAAATCCAGACTTGCAAACAAACTTGGTTCCAGCACAGATTTAGTCGTATGAAGACTGTTGCCGCGCAAATTATCCCTGTAAGTGATATCGTAGAAATTGTAAGGCAAATTAAGGCTCAGATTAAAATTGTTTGATTTGAAATTGATGCCTACTTGAGTATAAGGTTGAATCTCATTCCATTCTGTATCATTCTGAAAACTTTGTCCCAATCCGGTATAAGTTGAACCATTAGATCCCGATAGAAGCGATTCCAGATTGTTGAACGCTAAATTCAAACCTACTTCCGGTGTAAATGTCCATTTTTTATAACTGAAGCCGACCGAAGCCGAATGATTTGCGGTAAAGGTTTCCGATGCTGCGTTCTGTCTCAGCGATTCATAATTATTAGCCTGCGGAAAATTGTCGGTAGAATTTACATAACTGGCCGGTAGAATATCCATAGTCTGGCGGTCTTTCTGATAGCTGACGTAACTCATCACGTTGAAAAGTTTCTCTTTCCACGGCAAAATCGTACTCAATGAATTCTGGAAAACTCCCGAAGGTGAATTCAAAAACTGGTTACCGAACTTGGTTATTGGGGTATTTGTCCCGATTGCTGGCGGCAAAAGGTTGTTGATCGTTGCATTGGTATCATTCCAGGAGCCGTTCCAGGTTGTGGTATTTTTAAAGAATCCTTTCTTTGCGTTTTTGGTGAAAATTAATTCACCTTTACTGGCATTGGTATAGAAATGATTGGCAGATTCGGCGACATAAGTTCCTCCCGATGGCACAATTGATGAACCCTCTTCGTAGATTTCGGTTTTGCTGTCTGTTCTTTCAATTGCGTTGTTCGTGTAGCTCGCGCTAGCTTTCAGTTCCCAGTCTTTGCTTTTGAAAGGCGTTGTTAAAACGTTCGCTGAAAAGAAATGAACATTATTCATTAAATATCGTTTCTCCGGAACATCAGGCACATCGGCAGTTTCCACGCGTAACCATGATTTTGGCGTTGCCTGTCCTCTTCTACCTTCCCAACGGTTGCCAAAACCTAAAAGATTGCCTTCTTTTTCAACACTTTCGCCGTTATTATTGGCTTTATAATTTACGACCCACTGGTTTTTCTGCCCGAAAAACATGGGTGTGAGTTTTACGTTCCAGAGCAATGGATCCATTCCTACGCCCACTTCTCCCCTGCCGGTCATCGTTACTGATTTCTTTAAAACCACGTTTAAACCTGCATTTTCTGAAGGCACTTTATCCTGCAGAATTTTTACGGGCTGGTGATTTTCCATCACTTCCACTTTCTGAACGGCATCTTTAGGTAAAGAATTATTTACAGTGCCGTACCCTCCTTCCATTAAATCTTTACCATTGACATAAAATTTGTTGATCGGTTCGCCCTGATAAAGAACTGAACCGTCACCATTCACCTCGATTCCCGGGATTTTCTTTAAAACATCTGCTAAAGTTCTGTCTGCCTTGCTTTCAAATGCTTTTAAATCATAAGAAATGGTATCCCCTTTTTTGGTAATAAGTTTAGTTTTGAGTTTTACTTCTTTAATTTCTGTGGCATCTGATTCCAGACTGAAGTTCAGGTTTTGATTGTCGTTTTTGATCGATTTTAAGAGCGGCTTTTGGTTAAAGGCTTTTATTTTTAAATCAACATTTCCGTCAGCTGAAGTAAACGTGACTTTATATTCCCCTTTGGAATTGGAAATCGAAAACGCCATAATAGCGTCTTTTCCCTGTTCTTCAATGGTTACACTTGCGCTGGGAACCGGCTGCCCATCAGAATCAGTAATTTTTCCGGAAACGGTTGTCTGGCCAAAAGCAACTGCTGAAAATACAAAAATGAGAAAAAGGGAAGTGTAAAATTTCATGAAAGTTTTTTAAAATTAGTATTCCTTTCACAGTTTTTGTTACAAATTGTGAAACTGTCAGATATCGCAACAACAATTAAGCGGTTGCATGTATTGAATAAAATATCGCAATATTTTAATATTTAGACTACTTTTTACCTAATTTTGCTCACTAAAATACGCCTTATATGGGATTACATTTAACGCCTATCGATGTTGTAGAAGACATTTCTCAGGAAGATTTCCGAAAAAAATATCTGCTTTCACGCAAGCCGGTGGTCATTCGTAATATGGCCAAAAACTGGCCGGCCTACCAGAAATGGACGATGGAATATATGAAGGAAACCGTGGGAGATGTTGAAGTTCCGCTGTATGATTCTTCTAAAGCCGATCCGTCTGCACCCATTAATGCTTCCGCAGCGAAAATGAAATTCGGTGATTATATCGATCTGATACAGAGAGAACCTACCGATCTGCGGATTTTTCTCTTTGATCCCATTAAATCTGCGCCTAAACTTTTAGCAGATTATCTCTCGCCTAAAGAATTGATGGGCGGCTTTCTCGACAAGTATCCCAATATGTTTTTCGGCGGAAAAGGCTCGGTAACTTTCCTTCATTATGACATTGATATGGCGCATATTTTCCATACCCATTTTAACGGCAGAAAACATGTTCTTCTCTTCGATAATAAGTGGAAAGACAGACTTTACCAAATTCCTTATGCCACCTATGCGCTGGAAGATTACGATATTGCAAACCCTGATTTTGAAAAATTTCCTGCTTTAAACGGTGTTGAGGGAATTGAGTGTTTTCTGGAACATGGCGACACGCTGTTCATGCCGACTGGATGGTGGCACTGGATGAAATATCTGGACGGAAGTTTTTCCATCTCACTCAGAGCGTGGGACAAGTCCTGGGCAGTAAAAGCACATTCGCTTTGGAATTTAACGGTTCAAAGAAATTTTGACAACTTTATGAAAGCAAGATTCAAAAAAAGATATATGGACTGGAAAGAGAAAAAAGCCATTGAAAGAGCAAATTACGCACTGAAAAAAGGGCTTCCAAAATAAATATATGTTAAAAAAGGCAAACTTAAACGTTTGCCTTTCTTCTTACTTAATCCGGAAAATTGGATATAATCCAACTGATCCCTCATAATACTCCGAATTACGGTAAATCCATTCCAGCTGTGCTTTTCCGTCTTTTGCGAACTCTGGATTTGAAATTTTTTCAAGTTCGAAAGCGGTTCTTAAAACCTGGTTGTTTTTTAAGAGTTCAGCCGCAGTGTCTTCAAAGACATAATCTGAAAAATATTCTTTCTGCCCAAGAATTGCATCAAAGAAATTCCAGTTAAAGAACGAGTCTGTCGCTTCCGGTTCCAGAGTTTCTAATAGGTATTTCACACCATCTTGTTTCGTGGAAACCAGAAAATCTCCCTTTCTTATGTTTACGTTTTTAAACTCAGATTCCGTTTTGGTTTCGTAATGCAGGTAATGACCTTCGTACGGGTTTTTTACAGTTTTGTAGTCTGCAATGCGGTAAAGCTCAACAGTAATCGCCGAATCCCGGGCAATTTCCTTAATGGCAATGTTATTTCTTGTGAGGTATTCAATCACTTTATTTTCGGATTTAGGAATGACATAATATCTTGGAATCGTTACTGATTTCGTCGGTTTATATTCATTAAAGAATTTTACTTTTCGGGTAAAAGGTTTCGTCCTGTCATAGTACAGACGAGGTTTTCCGGAAACTCCGCTCGTTTTTTTTCCGGCTTCATATCCTTTGAAATCAATAAGCTGATATCTGGTTTCATCCAATTTCCACTGCAGAGCGTATTTCATTCCGGGCTGATATTCCGCAAAACTTTCCGCCATTTTCTTCTGGATTTCTTTTGCGTTTTTCTGGGCGAAATTAATTGAGCTCAGCATATACTCGTAAGTCGCACGGACTCTTTCGGTATAAGGCTTCAACATATGCGTTTCGGCTACCGTTCCCATCGTATTAAAAAGCGTCGTATATCCCGTCGCATAACGTGGGGAGTCCATAAATGCAGGAAAACCCTCATCCGGAGAATCACCATGAATATTGACGTAAGGTGTGGTTAGAATTCCTTTTTTCTCAATGTGCTGCAGGATTTCCGGTTGCATCTTATCGTTAAAATAATTTCCCAATTTACTGCCCAAACGCTCTTTATTGGTAGAAATATACGTGAAAAGGTATTGATAATCTGCTCCGTTACTTACATGATTATCAATGAAATAAATCGGTTTAAAATGCTGAAATATATTCTGGAAAGTCTTGGCATTTTCAGAATCATTCTTAATAAAGTCTCTGTTTAAATCGTAGTTTCTTGCATTACCCCGAAAACCGTATTCTTCCGGGCCGTTTTGGTTCGCGCGGCTGAATTTTCCCCGTCTCAACATCCCAGAAATGTTATAGGATTGAATCGCAGCAATCTTAAGGTTTTTTGCCGAAATTTTGCCCATTGCCAAATCACGCATGAGCATCATCGTGGCATCAATTCCATCGGGTTCGCCGGGATGAATTCCGTTGTTGATAAGGATTACAGGATTGTTTTTATTTTTGGATAGATTAAAAACGACGACTTTTATGGGTTCGCCGTTATCATCTTTTCCGAAATTCTCAATGGAAATATCTTCAAAATTCTGATCGAGGTCGTTATAAAATTTCACCATTTTCTCATAAGTAACGGTTTGGTTGCCGTCGCCTTTTTCGTAAGGTGTGGAAAATTTATTCTGCGCAGACAGCGTGTTGATTAAAAAACTACCGCCAATAAAAAAACTACAGAGAAACTTTTTTAATTTCATATTTATTTTCTTAAATATTGTTAAAATTTTAATACTTTAGCACCTTAACCCCATAATTAAATTATATGAAGAAAATCGCCTTATTAGCAGTATGTGGACTTAGTTTCGTTTCATGTGCTACCATTTTAACCGGGACAAATACCAAAATTGCATTTGCTTCTGAGCCTTCCGGTGCAAAAGTATTGTACAAAGGTCAGGAAAAATGCACAACTCCGTGTGTGGCCACATTCAATAAATCTCTATCAAACGTAAATGTAGAATATAAACTTGAAAATTATCCTACAAAAAATGTAAACCTCAACCGAAATTTCAATGGTACTACCATTCTTAATGTTCTTCTTGGAGGCATCATTGGGATTGGGATCGACGTAGCAACCGGTTCAGTGATGAATTATACAGACAATTCATATTTTGTAGATTTTAACCAGGATTCTGTTGCTGCGAAAAAAGTTAAAAAAGATGAGATGAATGCTCCGGCGCCGTCTGAGACTGCAAACTCAGCCGTTTCTACACTTGCAGTTAGCGCTATCACTAATTAAATTTAAAAACCTTTGGATAGCCGAAAAGCCTGTCCAAAGGTTATTTTTTTCTAATCATTCAGTTTCAGAACCGCCATAAATGCAGATTGCGGAACTTCTACTCTACCAATCTGTTTCATCTTTTTCTTTCCTTCTTTCTGCTTTTCAAGGAGTTTACGCTTTCGAGAAATATCTCCTCCGTAACATTTTGCGGTAACGTCTTTTCTTAAAGCTTTGATCGTTTCTCTGGCGATAACTTTAGCACCAAGAGCTGCCTGAACAGCGATATCGAACTGCTGTCTCGGAATCAATTCCCGAAGTTTTTCACACATTCTTTTACCGATATAATAAGCGTTGGAATCGTGAATTAACGAAGAAAGTGCATCTACCATGTCTCCGTTGATCAGGATGTCCATCTTCACCAGTTTAGAAGCACGGAAACCAATCGGATGATAATCAAATGACGCATAACCCTTGGAAATAGACTTCAAACGGTCATAAAAATCGAA
Source organism: Flavobacteriia bacterium (assembly GCA_015999765.1). Classification (GTDB taxonomy): domain Bacteria; phylum Bacteroidota; class Bacteroidia; order Flavobacteriales; family Weeksellaceae; genus Kaistella. The sequence goes on along the minus strand of JAECQR010000001.1, from coordinate 354,445 downwards.
TACCACTTCCGCCAAAGGCATATTGAATACGAGTTCTACCCTTTCTGAAGTCAGATAACTCTGGTTAACGATTTCGCCACGTTTTTCGATACATAAGGTCATTACCGCACCCACGAAATCGGATTTGGTAATGATTGACGCTTTTATAAAGGGTTCTTCCACGCGATCCAGCATCATCGGATCCGTCATTTCCGACGGGTTATTGATGAGGATCATTTTGTCCGGATCTTTTTTGGTATATCCGTGGTAAGAAACGTTGGGAACGGTGGTGATCACGTCCATATTAAATTCTCTGTCGAGTCTTTCCTGAACAATTTCCATGTGGAGCATACCGAGGAATCCGCAACGGAAACCAAAACCAAGAGCTGCGGAGCTTTCCGGTTCGAAAACCAGTGAAGCATCATTCAGTCTTAATTTCTCCAGGGAAAATCTCAGTTCCTCAAAATCTTCAGCTTCAATGGGATAAATTCCCGCGAAAACCATTGGTTTCACTTCTTCAAAACCTTCAATTGCTGCGGCTGCACCATTTTCAAAAGTGGTGATGGTATCTCCTACTTTTACTTCTCTGGCATCTTTAATCCCTGAAATAATATAACCTACATCTCCTGTCAGAATTTCTTTTTTCGGTGACTGCTTTAATTTTAATGTTCCTACCTCATCAGCTTCATACATTTTCCCTGTCGCCATAAATTTGATGCGCTGGCCTTTCTTGATGCTGCCATTCACAACTTTGAAATAAGCTTCAATTCCGCGGAAGGGATTATAAACAGAATCGAAAACTAAAGCCTGTAAAGGTGCATCAGGATCTCCAACAGGAGCTGGAATTCTTTTTACAATCTGCTCGAGTAGATCGTGAACACCTTCACCCGTTTTTCCGGAAACGCGCAAAACATCTTCGTACTCGCAACCGATCAGGTTCATGATCTCATCGGTAACTTCTTCAGGATTTGCGGAAGGTAGATCGATTTTATTAAGAATCGGGATGATGGTTAAATCATTCTCTAAAGCTAAATATAAATTACTTATCGTCTGTGCCTGAATGCTTTGCGCAGCATCTACAATAAGAAGCGCGCCTTCACAGGCAGCGATTGAACGCGAAACTTCGTAGGAAAAATCTACGTGTCCCGGTGTATCGATAAGGTTGAGAATGAATTTTTCGCCGTTCAGTTCATAATCCATCTGGATGGCGTGGGATTTTATGGTAATTCCGCGTTCTTTCTCGAGGTCCATGTCGTCCAGGGTCTGCGACTGCAGTTCCCGCTGTGTCACGGTTCCGGTATATTCCAAAAGCCGGTCTGCGAGAGTTGATTTCCCGTGGTCGATATGTGCAATAATGCAAAAGTTTCGTATGTTTTTCATTGAATATTCTAGATAGTTGGCAAATTTAGTGTTTTTTACCGGAATTTTTCTTACTATTTCAATGCTGTATTTGCGATAGGGATAGCAGCGGAAACCCCGCAACAGCGGTGGGATTGTTGTTGCGTGAGGAGTTGCAGCGTATAGCCCGACCCCGGAATTGGATTTTTACGGCGGCGAGGGGATCGCCACAAAAAAAGAACGACCTCTGCAAAATAATTTGTAGAGGTCGCTCAAACATTAAAAAAATAAACTATTATGGTCGCCTGCTCTGCGGGCTGTTGGATCGCCCGTCTTGTTTTTTGTCTAATATTTTGCTTCGCATTTTTCCTTCGGTTTGGTACATCTGTAAAACCTGTTGTGGTTTTAGGACTTTCAGGAATTTTTGCGCGTATATTTTTCTGTTATCTAAAAGTTGCTGCCCAACATCGAAACTTTCATTAAGTTGTTTGGTAGCTTCTTCATCGCTCATGTTGTCGTAATCTTCGCTTGGCTTGAATCTGCTTTTAATGTTGTTCTGCTTTTCCTGATATTCAGCATAAAGGGTCTTGAATTCAGTTTGGTCATTCTGAGCAACCTCTAATTCTGAAACCATCATGTTTTCGCGGAACTGTTTCAAAAGTAACATTTTTTCCTGAGGACTCATTTTCTGGATGATTTCTTTTCGTTGTTCGGGTTTCATCTTTTTCCAGTCGTATTTCTGTTCCTGCGCATAACTTAGTTGCGAGCCAGTAATTACGGTGATGAGTATAAATAAAATCTTTTTCATGTGGGTTTCCTTTTTAATAATACAAATCGAGATAAATATCCTGTTCTGTATTTTTTCCTAAATCTGCCAATTCTGCTGAAGTAAAATTAGCAAGAATCTGGTCGACCTGAACCTCAGGATTTGGAGCGTTTACTTTATTCTGAACTGCTGCGCTTGTTCCTGTTTTTGCCGAAACTGCCAATGGCTCTGTGTCTTCTTTTTGATTAACTGCTGCTACAGAAGTTAAATCGTTTTCCAAAGTTTGATAAGCAATTCTAGCTTCTGTATGTGATTCGCTATCTGATAAAACGTTTGCTGGGGTGCTGTTAACCGCTGTTAAAGACTGCTCTTTACTGATTGTATTAATACTTTCACCATCCTGTGTTACAAAAAAGGTGACTCCGAAAATCAGTGCTACAGCGGCCGCTGCTGCATAAGCCCAGTTCATTTTAATCACTTTTGCCTGCTTCTTCGGAAAAGTTTCCTTCAAAACTTTGGCCTGAATGTCATCAAAAAAATGATCCGGGGCGGTGTAAATATTTTTACGTTCTAATTTTTCAATATCCAAATTTTTCATTGTTGAAAAAATTTATTCTGTGTAATTTAATTTGATATAATCCTCTACTTTCTGTTTCGCGTAATGGTAATTGGTTTTTAAGGTACCTACCGACATCTCCAGTATTTTTGAGATTTCCTCATAGGGCAGATCCTCATAATACCTCATGTTGAAAACGAGTTTCTGCTTTTCCGGCAGCGAATGAATAGCTTTCTGCAGTAAAATCTGAATTTCCTCTGCTTCCGCAGATACATTGTCGGCAACCAGATTCTGCAGATAGTACTCAGAGTCTTCATCTGATTTCTGCATTCTTTTCAGTTTGTTAAGCTGCTGCAGCGATTCATTAGTTGCGATTCTGTAAAGCCAGGTATAAAGCTGGCTGTCCTGCTTAAACTGATGAAAATTCTGGTACGCTTTTATAAATGTTTCCTGCAGTACATCCTGAGACAGATCGTGATCTACGATAATTCTTCTGATATGCCAATATAACCTGCTCTGATAAGCATCCATCATCAGGCGGACTCCTTTTTCACGGGATTTCTCGCCAGACATCAGCCGGATAATTTCTTCTTCCTTAATCTTCATTGAGATGCTTTCAGGGTTTTGATGGTAAATTTAATTAAAAGTTAAATAAGTATTTCAATTTTCAGTCCAAAGCAAAATAATTATATTTGTTCATATTTATTTTCATGAAGATTGTAATTCTGGGTTCGGGGAATGTAGCTTTTCATCTGGCAAAGGCGTTCAAAGAAAAAAACATCGCTGTTTCAAAAATTTTTGGCCGGAATGAAAATGCGCTGAAAGAGATTTCAGAAAAATTCAGTATTCCGTATTCTACCGACGAAGTTCCCGATGCTGATTTATACCTGATCTCTGTAAGTGACGATTCGGTAGCGGATATCTCGAAGAAAATTTCAAAAGAAAGCTGTCTCGTAGCACATACTTCCGGTTCGCTGCCAAAGGAGATTCTAAAAGGAAATTACCGTAAAGCCAGCTTTTATCCTCTGCAGACTTTTTCGAAATCAAAAGACCTTGATTATGCTGAAATTCCTTTTTTCGTGGAAGCGGAAAACGAAGACGATCTGGAAATCCTGAAAAATCTGGCGCTGAAAATTTCGGAAAACGTAATGATTTCTGATTATGAAAAGAGAAAATACATTCATCTTACTGCGGTTTTTGCCTGTAATTTTGTAAATCATCTTTTTGCAAGAGCCAAGGAGATTTCAGATGCTCAAAATATTCCCTTTGATTATTTTTTACCACTAATTGATGAAACGGTGCAGAAAATCCATGAAATTGATCCTAAGTCTGCCCAAACCGGACCGGCTGTGAGAAATGACGACCGGGTTTTAAAACTTCATGAGGGTTTAATCACCAACGAGGAACACCAGAAAATCTATAAAACCATGAACGATTCTATAAAAAAAATGTATGAGTTATAAATCGAAACTTAAAAATATAAAAGCGTTCGTGTTTGATGTTGACGGAGTTTTTACCGATGGAAGTGTTTATCTGATGCCGGACAGGAGCATGTGCCGTGTAATGAATGTTCTGGATGGTTATGCTGTAGTAAAAGCGGTAAAAAACAACTATAAAATCTGCGTGATTACCGGCGGCGACGATCCTGCTGTACGGAATCGCATCCATTATCTTGGGATTAAAGAATATTTCGCAAAGGTTTCAGACAAGTTGGAGAAATATGAAGAATTCCGATTAAAGTATAACCTGCAAAACGACGAAATTCTGACAATGGGCGATGATTTACCGGACATGAAAATCATGCAGGCATCCGGAATTTCAACCTGCCCAAAAAATGCTGTTCCGGAAGTGAAAGCAATTTCGGAATATATATCAAATATTGAAGGGGGAAAAGGTGCTGTTCGCGATGTAATAGAACAGGTTATGAAAGTACAGGGAAACTGGATTGAAGATGACACCAAAAGTGTGTAATTGCTCTCATTAAAAAATTACAATGAAATTATTATTAGCATCAAATTCACCCAGAAGAAAGGAACTTTTAAGTAGTTTAGGATTTGATTTTGAAGTGGTTTCTGTGGATTGTGATGAAATCTATCCGCAGGATTTAGAAGTTGGGAAAATCGCCGAGTATCTTTCGGAGCTTAAATCCAACGCTTTCAGAACTTTAAAAAATGATGAAGTTTTAATCACCGCAGACACGATTGTAGCAATTGAAAATGAAGTATTGGGAAAACCTCAGGATGCTCTTCATGCAAAAGAAATGCTGAGGAAACTTTCTGGGCGAGTTCATGAGGTCTTTACAGGAATTACAATCAGAAATTCAGAAAAAAGCATTTCTAAAACCGATGTTACTCATGTAGAAATTGATGAATTGACCGATGATGAAATCGATTTTTACATTAACCAATATAAACCTTTCGACAAAGCAGGCAGTTACGGCGTTCAGGAATGGTTCGGCATGGCAAAAATCAACCGTATAGCCGGCAGCTATTACACGGTAATGGGTTTGCCCACTCATTTGCTTTACAGGATCCTAAAAGATTTCCGGTAAGCTGCTAACAATTATAAAAATTCATTATTTTTACAGAAATAAAGAGGCATTTTTCATAATAAAATGCTAATTTGAAAGTTATTATGAAATAATGAAAAAAACTATACTTTTCCTTTCAGCAATCGTGGTTTTTAATTCGTGCTCTTCACGGAAAAAAACCGATGATTCCACCTTTATGAAAGGATTTTTCTCTTACTACAATACGCTTTTCAACAGTAAAGATGCGCTTGAGACCGAATTTAAAAACCGCGATCAGGCTCATGTAGATAATTTTTATGCGCCTTACATTCAGCTTCTGACTTACGAAGAACAGCCTTTGGGTACCGATTTACAGCCGGGTGGTATGTTTGGTGAAGATCCGGTGCCGCCGGGAAGTATGAATTCCGAAGGTCCGGGCGTTCCGGGTGGCCGGAGTAATTTCCAGAATTCTTCTAATCCGGGAATTAAAAACGGAGCTTCGGTTTTAGAAATATCTGAAGCTAAAGCACTTAAGGCAATTTCCAAATATTCTGTAATGAAGGGTGGGGAAGAGAAGAACAAGAAAATCTTTGATGCAAATATACTTTTGGCCCAATCCAGAATTTACCGCAATAAACCATTGGAAGCCCTGGACGGATTGAATTATGTTTTTGCGAACATGCGGAATGACAAAAGAATTCCGCTTGCCCGTATTTATCAGGGACTCGCTTACTCCAAAATGGGCGACTACTACAAAGCCGACGAGATTTTTGCAGATTTATCAAAAGATTCCAAACTTAAAAAAGATTATAAAAAACTGCTGAGCGTTTATTACTCAGAAATGCTGCTTCAAGCCGGCAAAAAAGAAGCCGCAGTAGACGAGTTGGAAAATGCATATGCAGTGAATAAAAACCGTAAGATGCGCAGCAGAATTGCATTTCTAAGAGGGCAGATTTTAGCAAATCTCGACAGGAATGAGGAAGCGCGGGAAAGCTTTGTTACCGCGTATAAAAATGCAAACAGCTTTGAGTTTGAAGTAAAATCCCAAATCGAAATCGCCAAAACCTTTAACGGAAAAGATGATGATTACGAAGGAGCAAAGGAGTATTTGGAGAAAATAAGCAAAAAAGGAACTTATGGTTCAAGAAAAAATGAATTCTACTATGCATTGGGTCTTATGGCAAATAAAGCCGGTAAGAAGGATGAAGCTAAATCATTTTTTGCGAAGTCACTGACTGAAAAAATGTCTGATCCGCAGATTCGCGGACTTAATTATTACGAGATCGGAAAAGGTTTTTTCGAAGAAAGCGACTATTTATCAGCTGGTGCTTATTATGATTCTGCACTTACAGTAATGACGTATGGACCATCAAAAATACTGTTGACAGAAAAATCAAGCAATATCAAACACGTTTCAGCAAATTACTATCTCATCAGAAAAAACGACAGTGTTCTTGCACTCACCAGAATGCCCGAAGCCGAAAAAATCGCTTATTTCAACAAATACATTGACGGCATAAAAGCCAGGGAAGCTAAAGAAGAACTGGAAAGGAAAAAAGCAGAACGTTCCAAAGGATTTGATACCGGAGATTATGATGCTAATTCTGTGTTTGCAGGAAATACCGGTGGTTTCCAGGATTTTGGAGGTAGCAAAGGTGGCTTCTACTTCGCGAACCAAAGCACAGTAGCAAAAGGAGAGTCCACTTTTAAACAATTGTGGGGAAACCGCGCGCTGAATGATAACTGGCGAACATCAGCAAGAGGAAGTTCTATTGAAGATTTAAAAAATGAAGCGATGGGAATTGCTTCTGCTCCCGACCCAAGAAGACTGGAACCTGCTTTCTATATTGAGAAAATACCAACTGCTTCAGAAGATATCTTAGCGCTGAAAAAAGCCAGAGATACCGCGAGTTTAGGTTTGGGAAGGATGTACGAATCGTATTTCTCTGATACCCCGCTGGCTACGAAAACGCTCTATGATTTGGTGGATGCCAATCCGGAAGAAGAAACAAAACTTCTGGCGCTTTACAATATTTTTGCCTTTAATTACGAGAAAAATCCATCTGCTGCTGAACGCGCAAAACAGATGATTCTAACGGATTTCCCTTATACTTCATACGCAGAATTTGTAAAGAATCCTAAAAACAATTCTTTTTCTAAATCTTCAGAGGAAGTCGAGAAGGCTTATGCACAGGCTTTTGAGTTTTATACAACTGAGAAATATGAAGAAAGCAAAACACTCATACAGTCCTCTCTAGAAAAATATTCCAAAGATGCACTGGTACCGAAATTTGCGCTCCTTAATGCATTCAATACCGGTAAAACCGCCGGTAAAGAGATTATGATCCTCCAGCTGGAACAGATTGCCCTAAACTATGCAAGAACACCGGAAGGTAAAAAAGCAGAAGAAATGCTGAAATACCTTAAAAGCGAACTTGAAATAGAAATTACAGATGAATCCGGAAACAAAATGAAGACACCAGCTGCCACGCCAGTTCCACCAACAGATATGGATGCGCCACCCGTTCCCGGAAAGATGAATGAGCCGGCTCCATTGAGGCCACGCCGCACACAGGATACACCGCAGATTGCAAGCCCTGTGGAGATGGAAATAAAAATTTAAAGCGAAGATTGATCTTCGCTTTTTTCTTATGTACTGTTTAATCTACGCTTATTTCTTTTTCTTCACGCCCTGGAATTCTTTCAGGTAAAAAGGTTCAAAATAAGCGACATTTTCAAACTCTTTGTTATTGAACTTCCCGGTTGCTTTTTTAACTAAATATTTAGCAGAAGGGTAGACATTTGCGTTAAATTCAGCATTGGAAAGCTGAAGAATTTCCTGTGCTTTTGAAGCCCCATCGCCAACAAAAATCACTTTTTTATCCGCGAACTCCTGAAAAGAAGTCTCCTCTAAAATTTTAGCTTCGGTTTCGGTGAGCATCTTGCCGGAATTTCGGTCAAAAACAGCGGTATAAACCTCCATTCTTCTTGCATCGAGCAATGGAATGATATAGTCAAATTTTTGATCTAAAAAAGGCTCAATCATTGTTTCCATAGAATTTACTGCAATGAGCGGAATTTTCAAACCATAGCAGAACCCTTTTGCTGAAGAAGCGCCAATTCTAAGACCCGTATAAGAACCAGGACCCATTCCTAACGAAACTGCGTCCAGATCTTTCAAAGAGATTTCAGCTCCTTCCAAAGCCCATTCTACAAAAGTGTGAAGACTTTCGGACTGTTTATAATTTTCTGAAACTTCTTCGCAAACACAAAGTAGTTTTTCGCCATCAGAAATGGCGACAGAGCAGTTTTTGGAAGAAGTTTCGATATGGAGGATTTTCATTCGGCAAATTTAATAATCAAAAACCAATCTTCCGTAGATTAATTTTTTTATAGATTCTTATAAACGGTTCGTGGTTCGCTCTGTGCGCTCGGATATATCGTTAAATCTGAAATCGCAACATGCTGCGGAGCAGTAATGCAGTACGAAATTACATCAGCAATATCTTCCGGCTGTAAAGCTTTGTATCCCTGATAAACGGTGGTCGCTCTTTCTTCATCGCCTTTAAAACGGACTTTAGAGAACTCAGTTTCTACTAAACCAGGCTGAATATTGGTGACTTTAATTCCAAATTCAGTAAGTTCGAGGCGCATTCCGTCGGAAATCACATCCACAGCTTTTTTCGAGGCGCAATACACTACACCGTTGGCGTAAGTCTGTCTCGCCGCCACAGAAGAAATGTTGACGATATGCCCGGATTTTCTTTCCTTCATCCCCGGAATCACACATTTTGAAACATAAAGCAATCCTTTCACATTACCGTCGATCATGGCGTCCCAATCTTCCGTATTTCCATCGGAAAGCGGTTCCAAACCATGGGCATTGCCTGCATTATTAATCAGTACATCAATATTTTTCCAGGAATCGGGTAAGGAAGTGAACGCATTTTCTACTTCATGGAGATATCTTTGGTCGAAGTTTAAGGTGTAAATTTCAGTGTTGTCCGATAGTTCAGTTTTAATCTGCTCCAAAACTTCGTTCCTTCTACCGCAAAGGATAAGTCTGAATCCTTTTGTAGCGAGCAATTGCGCGGTGGCTTTACCAATTCCGGAAGTTGCTCCGGTGATGAGCGCTGTTTTCATTGTATGGCTTTTTATAATTTAGTTTGCATCAAAACTCTGGAATGCATCTTCGATATGATTAAGCTGAAGAATTCCCTGTTCATCGGGAAGAACGGTAATGATATCAAACCTTACTTCTTTATCAATTTTTCTTTCGTTCATGAAAAAATCTGAACACATGACGATGGATTTTATCTTCTTTTTGGTGACGGCTTCCTGAGGCTCAATTAACGTATTATAACTTCTTGCCTTCACTTCCGTAACAACGATGATCCCTTCAAACTCAGCAACAATATCGATTTCTGCTTTCTGATAACGAAAGTTTCTTGCTAGAATTTTATAGTTCTTTTTGGCTAGAAATTCAGCTGCAAGGTCTTCAGCAAGTTGCCCGAAATCGTTGTGCTCTGCCATGATTTAGAATTTTACTTCAACCTTTTTACCGACTGTCATTGAAATGTTTGCTCCAATAATCAGCGGTCTGTTATCGTATATATGACCGTTCGGAAATCCAAAAATAACCGGAAAATCATATTTGGAAATGCGTTCTGCGATGAGCTGATAGGAAAAATCATCAAAACTTTCTTCGTAGTTCATATTTTCCTTTTCGTCTTCCATTAAAGTCATTCCGCCTACGATCAGTCCTTTAATTTTCCTGAAAACTCCTGCGAGTTCCAGTGACATAATCATTCGGTCCAATGCGTAAAATTTTTCCCCGATATCTTCAATAAAAAGAATTTTATCTTTGAAATCGAAAGAATATTTTGTTCCCAAAAGCGCGTAAATCAACGCTAAATTACCGCCAACCAATTCCCCTTCCGCGGTTCCCGGGGTGTTGAAAGAATTATTTTGGATGGAATATTTTGGAAATTTCCCTTTCAGAATATCGAAAGTGAGGTCATAACCTTCAGGAGACACTCCAAAACCTGATGTTTTAATCGTTTGGCCATGAATGGAGGCAAAACTATGTTTCAGTAAATGGCTTTGAATCACTGTATTATCCGAATATCCGATATACCATTTGGGCTTCTTTTTAAATTCTGAAAGTTTTAAATTTCCCACTAAATGTTGACAGCCGTAACCTCCTCGGGAAGCCCAGACTGCCGAAATATCGGCGTCGTTCAGTGCCCAGTTCATATCGGAAATCCTTTCCGTTTCTGTTCCCGCATAACTGTAACCCTTTGAAAATTTGGTATAAAGATGCTTGCCTACAACCGGCTCGTAACCTTTAGCACGAATTAGATTTAAACCTGTTTCAAGCTGGGATTCCTCTACAGAACCTGCCGGAGAAATCACCGCGATTCTGTCCCCCTTTTTAAGAGAATCCGGAAATATTATGGAATTCATTTCTTAATGTGTTTTTGCTCTGTTCTTTCTGCTTCTTCCAATTGCCGGTCGAACTGATTAAATTTCTTGAAACTCTGGAGAAAGATAAAGATACTGAATCCAACTAGAATAAAACCAACACCTTTTCGGATCTGATTGGCAAGTCTTTCTGTAAGTTTATAATGAAACTGCTTAGCAAGATAAATTTTGAAGAAGTCGATGGCTAAATAAGTACCGACTACAAGTGTCATGTAAAGGAGAAATTCATCGAGTTTGGGGTAGGCATTTCTTACCGAAATTACTGTGACAAGCCAGAACAGCACAACACCGATGTTAAGAATATTAAAGAAAAAACCGTTGAAGAAAGTCTTAAAATAATTCTGCCCAATCATTTTTTCCTCGCCGGCAATGTGCATCCTTGTTTTAGAAACCACCATATAAACAGCATAAATTAAAATGATAAAAGAGGTTATACGGTAAAATCCGGGATGCTTATCAATGAGCTGTATTAAATCGGCACTTGCAAAAAATGCTGCAGTTATGCACAAAATGTCAGCGAAAATCACTCCTAAGTCAAGTGCCAATGCGTGTTTCGGTCCACGCGAAAAACTGGTTTCAATCAGAAGAAAGAAAATGGGTCCTATGAACACGAGGCTGAGCATAATTCCCAAACCAATTGCCGAAATTATAAGTTCGAACATATTTTAATACTGAAATATATAATTCGTTTTGTCCTCCGAAAATTTATAATCCTTCACCACACGAAAACCAAATAATCCGTCTTCTATATCGTATGTTATCAGTTTTTTATCTTTCATTTTTTCATAATCAAAAAACATTCGGGGCAGGTAGAATTCTTTATAAATCCCACGTTCCAGATTAATGGTAGTTGATCTGCCTTTCTGGGTAGAATATCTGCCTCTACTTCCCTGAATATCAGTAATTCCGTATGCATACCTGTAGGTTTCCTGTTGCGGGCGCTTAGAGAAAACATAATTAACCAGAAAGAAACAATTAAAAAGTAAAGGTAATAAAATTAAAAAAAAGACCTGTTTAGTGACTTTCAACTTTAGAAATCGATACGAAAGAGCGCCGAATAAGACGAGAAATATAAAGCTTATCAACAGTGTTTTTACAGTTACAAAGGTGTACGTAATGATCCTGAAAAACAGAAAAGCGTTCAGAATAAATCCAAACACTTTTACTAAATCGGAGAGAAAAGCTCTGTAATGCGGAGACATTATTCCACAATCTTGAAATCCAACTGTTTCTGGATGAGATTGGCTTTCATAACTTTAATTTTTACTTCCTGACCCAGTTGATATTGATTTCCTGTTCGGGAACCTATTACTGCGTGAGTTTTCGCGTCGTATTGGTAAGAATCATCCATCAGATCACGAAGTTTGATAAGACCTTCAGCACCGTTTTCCGGAATCTGTACCCAGAACCCAAAATCAGCGACACCCGAAATAACTCCGGTGAAGACTTCGCCAAGATGTTTCTCCATGAATTTAACCTGCATGAATTTAATGGAATCTCTTTCAGCATCGGCCGCCAAACGTTCCATCGCACTGCAGTGTTTGCTTTTTTCCTCGTAATCCTGCTTATTCGGGGATTTGCCGCCATCCAGATAATGCTGAAGCAAACGGTGCGCAATTAAATCCGGATATCTCCTGATAGGGGAGGTAAAATGCGAATAAAACTCAAATCCTAAACCGTAATGCCCAATTGGATTCGTAGAATATACTGCTTTACTCATCGAGCGCATTGCTAAAGTCTCGATCATGTTTTCTTCGCCTTTGCCCTTAACATCGGATAATAAACGGTTGAGGGATTCTGCAACTTTCTTGGTGTTTGCCAAATCCATTTTATAACCAAAGGTAGAAACGAATTCTCGAAGCGCTTCAAGTTTTGTAGGATCCGGATCGTCGTGAATCCTGTATATAAAGGTATTTCCGGTGGGATCGCCTTTTCTGTTAAGTGACACGAACTCCGAAACTTTCCTGTTCGCCAAAAGCATAAATTCTTCAATCAAATGATTGGAATCTTTGCTTACTTTAAAATAAACGCCAATCGGTTCGCTGTTTTCATCCAGATTAAAGCGCACTTCGCTTCGGTCGAAAGTAATTGCGCCATTATTAATTCTGTTTTTTCTGAGAATTTTAGCAAGCCTATCCAAAACCAAAATTTCTCCAGCTAAATCGCCTTCTTTTGTTTCAATTCTTTCCTGAGCTTCTTCGTAACTGAATCTTCTGTCGGAATGAATCACGGTTCTTCCGAACCACTCCTTCACAACATCTGCATTTTCATCAAGTTCAAAAACGGCAGAAAAAGTATATTTATCTTCATTCGGTCGCAAAGAACAGACATCATTACTGAGAACTTCAGGAAGCATCGGCACCACCCGGTCCACCAAATAAACGGATGTTGCACGGTCGTAAGCTTCATCGTCAAGCATGGTTCCGGGAACCACATAATGAGAAACGTCTGCAATATGAACGCCGATTTCCCAGTTTCCGTTCTCTAATTTCTGAATGGAAAGGGCATCATCAAAATCTTTTGCATCTTTTGGATCTATGGTAAAGGTGCAGATTTTACGCATATCACGACGTTTTTCCACTTCGCTGTCGTGGATTCGCCGGTCAATTTCTTCTGCTTCTCTTTCCACTTCTTCAGGGAAAGTATACGGTAAACCATATTCCGCTAAAATCGAGTGAATTTCGGTCTCATGCTCGCCTGGAGCTCCTAAAACTTTAATAATTTCACCTTCTGGATTTTTCTCGCCAGCTTTCCAGTCGGTCATTTTTACAACCACTTTATCGCCATCCTCAGCGCCGCCAATTTTACCTTTGGGAACAAAAATATCGGTATTGATGGTTTTTTTATCACAAACTACAAACCCAAAATCTTTGTGTTTAATAAGTTGAAAAGTTCCGACAAACTCGTCTCGGTTTCTTTCAATAACCTCAAGTACAGAGCCTTCCATTTTTTTTCCTTTGAAGTGATAGGTTACAATAAGCACTTTGTCGCCCTGTAGCGCATCTTTCACATTTTTGGAATGGATAAATACGTCATCATCCAAATCATCCACTTTCACATAAGCGTTGCCAGCCTGATTAAAATCGATAATTCCTGTCAGGGTTCCCTCAATCTTTAGGTTAATGATATATTTTCCTTTCTCGGTTTCTTTTATCCGTTCTTCAGAAAGTAATTTGTGCAGCGACTGAATCACGAGTTCCCGCTGCCGCGGATTTTTATAATCAATTCCGTCTGCAATCTGCTTATAATTGTAGATTTTAGTGGATTTCTGGTTCATAAATTTCAAGATCATCCGTCCTATTTCCTGGAGTTTCTGACTGTTTTTATGAGATATAAATTTGCTTTTTTTTGCCATATAGTATAGTGTATTTTGTGTAGTGAGGATTAACAGAATGGGATCTTATTAACCCTGTTTTCATGTCTACCTCCTTCAAAATCAGTGCCGAGGAATTTCTCAATAATCTCGATTGCCAGCTCCTGTGCAATGAATCTTGCAGGGATTGCAATCATGTTCGCATTGTTATGTTTACGCGCCAGTTCAGCCAGTTCTGGCATCCAGCATAAAGCACAACGTATTTGCTGATGCTTATTAGCAGTGATAGAAACGCCCTGTCCGCTGCCGCAAATCAGAATTCCAAATTCACTTTCGCCATTTTCGACCGACGCCGCCGTGGGATGAACAAAATCCGGATAATCCACAGCGTCTTTGGAATAAGTACCAAAATCTTTTACCTCGAAGTTGGCTTCCAGATGTTTTTTAATACTTTCTTTGTAATCGAAACCTGCATGATCGCAGGCAATGGCTATTTTTTTCATGATTGAATTTTTAAGGTGCAGATTTATTACAAATTTACTACTATTAATATAAACAGTTTATTTTAAGCTATTAAATCTTTTAACTCGCCTCAAAATTGAACGCTGAATTTTTTTTAAAACTACTTAACACCCATTGTGAGGATAAGTGCTAAATCATGTTGATAAGTCCTTAAAAGATTTGCTTTTATTATCCGTTTTTAATTCCTAATGGAAAATGTTTGGCGATATTCAATATAATTGTTGGAGAAACTTTCAGGGTATAATTCGGGAAGTTTTCCATGAAAACATTTTCAATATATATGATATTAAGCATTTATTAACATTTGTTGGTAAGCGTTAAAAATTGTTAAAAATCAGTGAGTTATAATGTTAATGATTTATGAATTGAACTTCAACTACGTGTGTCAAAATATTTGCACTTTATTTCTCCCCAAATCCGTCTGCTACAACAACACCTATCATTTCTTTTTTTTAAAAGAAAAATATAATGTAGATAAAATGAGGCATTAGGGATTGTGGAATTTTAAGTTGAATATAATTTTTATTCAGGTGAATAAATCTTAAATTTGTGAAACTTAAAACAAGGGATTTGTATGAAAACAGTAAACGATTTTAATTTTAAAGATAAAAAAGCGTTGGTGCGCGTTGATTTTAATGTGCCGCAAAGTGCAGATTTAAAAGTTACGGATAATACGAGGATTCAGGCAGTGAAACCAACAATTGATAAAATCTTAAAAGACGGAGGTTCTGTAATCCTCATGACTCACCTGGGTCGGCCAAAAGGAAAGGTTACAGAAGAGTTTTCTTTAAAAAACATAGTTGACGAAATAGAGGAAGTTTTAGGAAAAGAGGTTAAATTCTGTGATGACTGTATTGGGCCTCAAGCAAAGGAAATGAGTAGTGAACTGCAACCCGGTCAAATACTGCTTCTTGAAAATCTGAGATTCTATAATGAAGAAGAAAAAGGTGATCGTGAATTTGCGGAAAAGCTTTCTAAGTATGCTGATGCTTATGTAAATGACGCTTTTGGAACAGCACATCGTGCGCACGCTTCAACTGCAATTATAGCTGAATATTTTCCAGAAACTAAATTTTTCGGTTTACTGATGGCCAAGGAACTTGAGGCTATTGATAAAGTGCTTGGCAGCGGTGAAAAACCTGTAACCGCGATTCTCGGAGGATCAAAAGTTTCGACAAAAATTACAATTATTGAAAATATTTTACCGGCGATCGATAATCTGATTATTGGAGGTGGTATGGCGTTTACATTTGTGCGTGCTTTGGGAGGGAATATTGGAAATTCCTTGTTGGAAGAAGATAAACTGACTCTTGCACTGGAAATTCTGGAAAAAGCAAAGGCCCAGAATGTGAAGGTATTTTTACCTACTGATGCCGTAATCGCCGATGAGTTCAGTAACGATGCGGAAAGAAAAGAAGTTGATATTTATGATATACCGGAAGGTTGGATGGGAATGGATGCCGGAACACGCACGAGAGTGCTGTTCCACGATGTTCTTATGAATTCACGTACTATTTTATGGAATGGGCCTATTGGTGTTTTCGAGATGCCTAACTTTTCGGCAGGAACAGTTGCCTTAGGCGACAGTATTGCGGAATCAACCAAAATGGGTGCATTTTCCCTTGTTGGAGGTGGAGACAGCGTGGCTTTTGTTAAAAAATTCGGTTACGATGATAAAGTGAGCTATGTTTCTACCGGCGGAGGTGCAATGTTGGAAAGTTTGGAGGGAAAAGAACTTCCAGGTGTAAAAGCAATCAACAGTTAATTTTATACTTCAAGTCATCGAGATAAAAAAAAAGTTTCCGGATTAGCCGGAAACTTTTTTTATGAGTAAAGCTTAAATTGAAATTCCAGTTTAGAAAATTCTAAAAAGTGAAGAAATCGACTCGAAATTGACCTTCAGAAACCTATCAAAAATTGAAAATCTATTTTTTTTCGATCACGTATATCAAGCTTGAAAATTCGTCGTTTTTTAATGCTTTAAAATTAGAAATCGCTCCGTAGATAAATCCTTTCAGCCAGAAAATTGGTGATTTCTTATACTTTTCACTCAGCATAGAAATATAAAAGGCATCGAGTAGGAGGGGTCTGATATATTTGATATTCCACTGATCGTTGTTCATTAATTTTTCCATCCCTGTTTTTGAGAAGTGATAAATGTGACGGGGAACGTCATAAGCGGCCCAAAATTCTTTATACCTTTTAGCATCGTAAGAGGTATGGTTAGGAACAGCAATTACAAGTAAGCCATTGGTTTTTAGCTTGTTATAAAAAGTTTTTAAGATATCTTGCTGATTTTCAATATGTTCCAATACATGCCAAAGAGTAATTGCATCTAAACTTTCGTTTTCTACTGAATCTAGTGTATCGATAATCTTTGTTTTTGATAATTTTTCAGATGCAAACTTTCTAGCAGAAGGATTAGGTTCATATCCGAATGTAGTGAAATCATCTTGGATAAATTTTAAAAATTCTCCGGCCCCGCAACCATAATCCAGAACATGAGCATTCTTGTGAAGTTCTTTCGCGAGAATATTCCTTTTAAAATTAAGATTGAAACCCTGTAAAAATTTGTAAACCTTTTGCTTGAGTGATACAGTATCCTGATAGTGTGAGATATATTCTTTACTCTCATAATAGCTGCTTATATTTTCAGGAATAGGTTCAGTTTTATAAATGCCCGTAATGGATGTTTCAGCAAGAGTGAATTCTTCCTGACTTAAAAAGTGATCTTTAATTATCATATATTATACAAACTTGTAGATGGTATACATTTAATGTTTCACGTGAAACATATAAAACTTAGCGTCCCAGAAATATTAAAAGAACATTGATATCAGAAGGGGATACGCCGCTTATTCTTGCTGCCTGCGCAATTGTTTTTGGCTGAACCTTATTAAGTTTTTGTTTAGCTTCTGACGAAAGAGAACTTATTTTAGAAAAATCGAAATCTTCAGGTATTCTGATGGTTTCGAGACGGTTTAATTTAGCAACATTTTCTCTTTCCTTTTCGATATAACCCTTATATTTGATATTGATCTCAGCCTGTTCTTTTACCTCTTCTGAAATGTTTTTAGTTACTTCTTTTATAAAATCAATTTCACTCAACTTATCTAAAGTCATATTTGGTCTCGTAAGGATCTGAGAAGCGCGGTAAGCCTGATCAACGGGTGATGATTCAATACTGCTGAGGATTGGATTAATTACGCCTGGTTTTAGTGAAGTTGATTTTAAATATTCCTCCAATTCATTACTTGCACTAATTTTCGTGGCGACATTATTCATTCGTTCCTCACTGGCGAGTCCTATTTTGTAAGATCTTTCTGTTAGTCTAATATCTGCATTGTCCTGCCTTAACAGTAGTCTGTATTCAGCTCGTGACGTAAACATACGGTAAGGTTCTTCGGTACCTTTGGTGATTAAATCATCAATTAAAACTCCAATATATGCTTCATCGCGGTTAAGAATAAACTCTCCTTTTTCGTGTACTTTATTGTGCGCATTAATACCTGCTATTAATCCCTGTCCGGCAGCTTCTTCGTATCCTGTTGTACCATTTATTTGGCCTGCAAAATAAAGGTTTTCAATCAATTTAGTCTCCAGGGTGTGATGCAGTTGAGTAGGAGGGAAGTAGTCGTATTCAATCGCATAGCCTGGACGGAAAACTTTTACATTTTGGAACCCGGGAATATGACGCATGGCCTTTATCTGAATATCTTCGGGAAGAGATGAGCTGAATCCATTTACGTAGATTTCAACAGTTCTCCAACCTTCGGGTTCTACAAAAAGTTGATGTCTTTCCCTTTCTGCAAAGCGGTTAATTTTATCTTCAATACTTGGGCAATAGCGCGGTCCTATACTTTGTATAGTGCCATTAAACATAGGGCTTCTGTCGAATCCTTCGCGTAGAATATCATGAACGGTTTCGTTGGTATATACGATATGGCAGCTTAACTGTTTGGTAAGCTTTGGAGTATCGGAATAAGAGAATTTTTGAGGTTTTTCATCACCTTTCTGTTCTTCCATTTTAGAATAATCCAGGCTTCTACCGTCTACTCTGGGTGGTGTACCAGTCTTCATTCTACCAGCTTCGAAACCCAGTGATACCAATTGTTCGGTGATTCCGAAAGCTCTTGGTTCGCCCATTCTTCCCCCGCCTACCTGTTTGTCGCCAACATGTATTAAGCCATTCAAAAAAGTTCCGTTGGTAAGTACTACTGCACGGCCTTTAATCTGAATTCCGAGTGAGGTTATTATACCGGTAACTTTGTTATTTTCTACGATTAAACTCTTTACCATATCCTGAAAGAAGTCAAGTTTTGGAGTGTTTTCAAGGGCAATTCTCCACTCTTCAGCAAAAAGCATTCTGTCGTTTTGAGTACGTGGAGACCACATTGCCGGACCCTTGGATAGGTTTAGCATTTTAAACTGGATAGCTGACTTGTCTGCTATAATCCCCGAATATCCACCGAGTGCATCTATTTCTCGGACAATTTGCCCCTTTGCAATCCCGCCCATTGCTGGATTACATGACATTTGTCCGATGGTTTGCATATTCATCGTAACGAGAAGGGTTTTTGAACCCATATTTGCAGCTGCTGCAGCAGCCTCACATCCGGCATGTCCGGCGCCGACTACAATAACGTCGTATATTTCGTTTATCATTTATTCTAAGGAAATAAAGTTGAGATGTTTCACGTGAAACATTATTAAAGACTACAGATTTTAACGATATCCGTAAAAGCAATTTTTTAGATTAATCTTTTACTCAGATAAAAATCCTCTTTCTGTCGCATTTCTGCAATTTCAGTATCTAGTTTATCTTTATATCCACAGAGATGTAAAACACCGTGTGCTAATACTCTATGTAATTCAGAATCAAAATCTTTAGATAAATTGACAGCGTTTTCAGAAATGCGGGGCAAAGATACAAAAATATCACCTGAAATGGTTTTGCCCTTTACATAGTCGAAAGTAATAACATCGGTATAGTAGTCATGCTGCAGATGTTCCCGATTGATTTGTAAAAGGTATTCGTCATCGCAGAAGATATAATTGATGTCTCCTGGCTTTTTCTGTTCAGAAACTATAAGATCTTCCAACCATTTGGTAATGTTACCATCCAGTTCTATTTGTTCAATATTTTCGAAAAAAAACTGTATCATATTTTTTTAAAACCAATGTCCGAGTATTACACTCAGTATATTATTATTCCGGTTTAATGACCTGCTGTAATTGAATTTTATCTGTCCGAAAGGTGATTTGTAACCAGCGCTAACACCTGCAGAAGACTCTGATAGGTGTAGAATGTCATCAACTTTTATATCATCAAAAAGATTTGCTATGCTGAAATTGGCATCTACATAATAACTTTTTGAAAAATTAAACTGGAATGTATTAGACGCAGTAAGCATATTTTTCGAGTTAAGCTGCCCAAATTCATAGCCCTGAAATTTCTCGAAATTCCCAATGTTCTGTTCAAAGATGCCGCCAATTCTGTAATTGTAGAACGGAGAAAGACTTTCACCAACGGTAATCCCGCCAAAAAGTCCTAGCCTGTAAGTAAACCACGATGTAAAAGGAAAATTTATTTGTGAAGATATTTTTAACTGTACAGTACGCCCTTCTAATTCATCATTAAGCAGATCTAAAACTTTACCTTCTGCATATAGAAACAGTCCTTTAGTGGGGAAACTGGTATCGTCCTGCGTATCGGTTTTGATAAAGACATAAGGATTAATGTAGTTATGAGCATTTGAATAAATTGTTTCCCAGAAGACCTTAGATTCGTAATAATCGTGGCTAATTCCGCCTCCAATAGCGTATTTATCGCGCCAAACAGACTGTATAAAGGCTTCATTTCGGAACCAGTTCCATTTTTCGAATACATTGGAATCGGCGTCTATTAAATCAAGGCTCATCCCCGATGCATACAGTCCGAAACCTGGTATATAACCGTTATCAATAAAATAATTCAGGTAATATCGTGGCTTGTCACCCACAACAACATCAAGTGAAATGGCAGAGTTGCGGAACAGTAATCTTTTAGCAGTAAGATTCAGTAAAAGTCCTGTTTTAAAGATCTCATCATAATGAAGTCCGAATTTAAGGAAAAAACGTGCATCATCTTCAGTGACATTAAGTTTCAAATAATTACGATCATCCTGCTGAATTATATCGTAATTTATTAACCGATAGTTATTTGTAGCATAAAGACGGTCTATCATTTTATTTATTCCCCCATAAGTCTGAAGTGAAGGAACTCTAAGATTCATCTTCCCTTGAACATAATTTTTTCCGAAAATATGGTTGTTCTGAAGGATAAGACTATCTATTTTATAAACATTTGAGTAAATGGAATTGAGTGGGGCGCGCAGAAGATCTTTTTTCCGCTGCGGAAGTAAGGAAAGCGTTTCTATATATTTTTGTGCTTCTACATATCCAGAATCAAGAATTGCTGCTTTAGCGTCATAACTTGTGGCACTCATACCTGTAAGATCAGGATGAATATTAATGTCTGTATATTGATATTGGTTCTTAGTTTCCTTCTGAATTCCAAAGTCAATAACCTGATTCAAAATATCAATTGCACTTGAGAGTTTTTCCCGGGTGGCGAGACCCTGACTTAAATCTACACCAATCACAATATCTATTCCTTTGTCCTTCAAAGGTTTAGAAGGGTAGTTGATGGTCATCGCACCATCGATATAAAGCGAATCATTAATCTTGACCGGATCCATCAGCGAGGGAAATGCTGAACTTGCCATAATGGAACTCACCAAATCACCTTTCTCGAAGATTTCGATTTTTCCACTCTCAAGATTGGTCGCAATGCACATAAATGGAATTGGAAGCTTAGAAAAATCATCGATAGTTGAAACGTTTTTAAACAATTCCTTCAGGAGATAAATATTTTTCTGTCCTGTCGATATGGCTTTCGGCAAAACATTAATTTTACCGTCTTTTACCGGGATGCTTAAGATATATTTATCAACGGCTTTATCGAAAAAAGTAGTCTCTTTTCGCGTCTTTTCATTGGCGATAATGGTGTAGAAATCTGTTTCGAGAACTATTTTTTCAATTTCCTTGCCCGTGTATCCGGATGCATATAGTCCGCCAACAATAGCGCCCATACTGGTTCCGGAGATATAATCGATCTTCACTCCGAGGGAGTCTAAAACTTTTAAAACACCGATATGGGCAAATCCTTTGGCACCGCCGCCGGATAGTGATAATCCTATTTTTGGATTTTTAGGTATGGTGAATCCTTCTTTAACCTGAGCGCTCAGGCAGAAATTCAGTAATACTGTAAGAAGGAAGACCAGTGTTTTTTTCATTTAGTTTTTGATGTAAATTCTTTTAACGCGCCGGGAAATTGATGTTAAAACCTCGTAAGGTATTGTTTTACAGTAACCGGAGAAATCCTCAAGAGTTGGATTGGAGTTGAAAATAATCACCTCGTCACCTTCTTTGGCCGTGGAATTTCCGATATCAATCATCATCATATCCATACAGACATTCCCTACAATCGGGTACAGTTGTTTGCCAATGCCTACTTTCCCAACTTTGTTGCCTATCAGGCGTGGAATTCCGTCAGCATATCCAACAGGAATTGTTGCGATCTGCGTGGGCTGGTCGGGTTGAAAATTCCGGTTATAACCAACCGATTCTCCCTCGTTAACCGTAGAGATCTGTGAAATTACGGTTTTAAAACTAACTGCATTCTGTAGTTGTTTCCTGATTTCGGAATTTGACGAAATACCCACCATTCCAATTCCAATTCTTACCATATCGAATTGACTTGCAGAATAATGCACTATACCTGAGGTGTTAAGAATATGCCTGATTGGCTGATATTCCAGTCCTGAAATAATTTGTTCTGAATTTTTTCTGAAAATCTCAATTTGCTCTAAAGTATAATCCTTTCCTTCGGGAACGTCTGCAACCGACAAATGACTGAAAATAGATGCCACTTGTACGTTCATATTATTCAACTGCTTAATGAGGTCATCAATCTCATTATTCTTAAAACCAAGTCTGTGCATTCCTGTCTCCAGCTTGATATGAATCGGATATTTCTCCTGAATTCCTTTTGCAATAAGTTGCTGATTAAACAATTCCAATACCCGGAAGCTGTAAATTTCAGGTTCCAGATTATAATCAATGATAATATTGTAACTGTGCTGTTCCGGATTCATAACCATAATCGGTGTAGTAATCCCGTTCTTTCTTAAATCTACACCTTCGTCAGCGTAGGCAACGCCCAGATAATCAATGTGGTGATGCTGCAAAAATTCTGCAATTTCATAACCGCCAAGACCGTAGGAATAGGCTTTAACCATCGCCATCATTTTGGTTGAAGGCTTCAGCAAAGCTTTATGAACATTGATATTGTGAAGTATTGCATTGAGATTAACTTCCAGAACCGTATCGTGTTTCTGAAGTTCCAGGTGATTTTTAACTTTTTCAATTTCGAATTTTCTTGCCCCTTTTAAGAGTATCAATTCGTTTTCTATTTGATTAAGTAAATGACTTCCAATAAGTTCATCCACGTTAGTAAAAGTGTATGATTCGCCTTTAAAATACTGTTGGTAATTGATTATTTCTTCACCGATGAGAATAATCTTACTGAAATGCTGCTGATTCGTGATATCAATGACTTCACGATAAAGCTGATCAGAATTCTTGCCCTCAACAAAGTCGGTCAGTATAAGGGTATTCTTGGGTTTGTTGTATTCTTTTATGAACTGGTAAGCAATTTTCAGAGAATCAAGGTCCAGATTAAACGAATCGTTGATAATAAGATTGTTCCGGAGCCCGTTTACACTTTCCAGGCGCATTTCTATGGATTTCAGAGCATTAATCTTCTCGGTAATTGCGTTAAAGTCGAATCCAAATTCTTTTAGAACCGCTACAATACATAAAGCATTACTCAGCGTTGCTTCATCCCTTTGTTGAGCCGGGAGTTGAAATATCTCGTCGAAATAACGGATTTGTAAAGATTCAGATTTGTTACTTGGATCGTTTGTTACGGTGATATCATTACGGGTTTTTAAGCCATAGGATATTAAATTTCTACGGGAATAAAGTTCTTTTATTATGCTGTAAACCAAATGATTGTCACCATTAAAGATAATAGTATCCGAATGTTTGAAAAGTTTGACTTTTTCATGGATCAGCTCTTCTTCATCAACGAAATTTGAGGAATGCGCAGAGCCAATGTGCGTAAGAACACCAATTTTAGGGGACAAAATATTTTCCAGAATTTCCATCTCGCCGGGTTTGGAAATTCCCACTTCAAAAATTCCGACTTCGTGAATCTCCTCAATTTTAAGGAGTGAAAGAGGAAGACCCAATTGAGAATTAAAACTCTTAGGGCTTTTAACGGTATTGAAATCAGTGAAGAGGCTTTGGTAAAGCCATTCCTTCACGATCGTCTTCCCGTTACTTCCCGTAATTCCAACGGTCTTGAGATTAAAAAGTGAGAGATGGTGCTTTGCAAGTGTCTGGATAAATCTTAATGAATTTTCTACAATAATCCAGGTAATGTCTTCTAAATCATGAAGTTTATGCTCAGAAATTATAACTTTGATTCCCTTCTCAGCTGCGGTCTGAATATATTTTTCGCCGGAATTTTTTTTGGTATTGATGGCGATAAAAGCGGTGTTCGCCGAAGAGTAAATATTTCGGCTGTCAAAGGAAATACTTGTTACCTGCAGGTCTCCGTTCCCAATGAGTTGTGAATTGGTAAGGTCTGCAAGTTGTTTGTTAGTGTAGTTCATTTATTTTTTCTGTTCAGAAATTCTTCATTGAAAACTTTTCGGCTTACTGCTTCGTAGCTCTCGGTTTCGCCCAGTTGTACAAGATCTTTATTTGCAGTTGTTCGCATAGAATGATTTGCGAGATTTCCCGTTCTTTTGCAGATGGCGTGAACTTTTGTTACATATTCAGCTGTAGCCATTAAATTCGGAATGGGTCCGAAAGGTCTGCCCATAAAATCCATATCAAGTCCCGCAATAACAACACGTACGCCGTTATTCGCCAATGTGTTGGCAACTTCTACAATGCTTTCATCAAAAAACTGCGCTTCGTCAATTCCAACTACATCGCAGGTTGAACCCAGTAAAAGTATTTCATTAGGACTCTCTACAGGGGTGCTTCTGATTTTATTCTGATTGTGAGAAACAACCTCTTCTTCAGCATACCGTGTATCGAGTTTTGGTTTGAAAATTTCTACATTCTGACCGGCCATTTCAGCACGCCGAAGCCTTCTGATTAATTCCTCAGTTTTGCCTGAAAACATCGACCCACAGATAACTTCCATCCAGCCGCTCTGTTTTGCGTGATTAATTGTATTTTCTAAAAACATTTGTTAATTTAGCCGTAATATTCAAAGCTCAAAAATAAGGAAATTTAATAGACTTTATTATGCAAAACCTCCAAGATCTACAGGAAAAAATTTTTTTTGAATGCAAGACAATTCTCGAAACGCTTTCCCGGATCAGTTCAAAAGATGAGCTGCTCGGAAAACAGGATCTTTTTGCTGAAATAACCGACAGAATTGCTTTCTTGAGGATTCTGGAAAAAAATAAAGATAGTTTTATCGCTGAGGAGGTTGCGGAAAAATATGATGATGAAGACGTAAAGAATTTTTCTGCCAACGAGATTATGAGCCCTGATTTGGACATGCTTGATGACAATCTGATATCTGAAAATACCATTGAAGAAGAGGTAATATTTACCAATGAACTTAATGAGATAGAAAATGAGGAGCCGGTAGTTGAATCCACGGAAATGACAGGAGTAGCTGAAGGAAATGTGGAGGAAAAAATCGAAGAAGATATGATCTCCGAAATTGAAATTGAACAAAATTATGAAGAAAGGGTAGCACAGAAGGAAAGAGAATTTCTTGAACTGGAAGAACGCCGGAGAAAAATTGTAGATTTCAAGAAGGAAGATATTATACATCCGCCGAAAAACGAAACATTACATTCGGAAACAAAGGAAGAGCAGCTTCATTCGGAGAAAAAATTCAAACTTGCCCATATAAAAGGCCTGAAAGTAGTACAAAACCTTTTCGATGAAGATCCGCTGGAAAGATTTGAAGAACAAAAAAATCATATTGCAGAACCGAAAACTGAATCCGGAAGTATTTTGAAAACAAATATTCCTACAGATTTTATGGAGGCTGAGAAAAAGAAGAACGAATTCAAATTGGATCTGAATGATAAAGTAGCATTCACAAAACTTCTCTTTAATGGTGAAGCTGAAGAATTGAAAAATACCGTTGATAAACTCAATTCCTTTAATAATATTGAAGATGCCAAACAGTATTTAAGCGAAGTCTATTACCAAAAAGACTGGGCAAAAGTAGATGAATACGCACAAAGACTTTGGAACTTGGTTGAAAATAAATTTTTATAACGTTTTGATTGAATGAGTAAGATTATTAATATTGGAGATTTTCAAAACGTTTTTTTCATCGGCGTTGCCGGTGTCGGCATGAGCGCCATTGCGCAATATCTGAAAGGAATCGGCAAAGAAGTTTCCGGAAGCGACCGTTATTTTCATCCTAACGAATACAACAAAACAAAAGAACAGCTGGAAACTGAAGGCATACAATGTTTTCTTCAGGACGGAAGTGGGATTTCTGAAAAAACTGATCTCATCGTTGTATCAACGGCCATCGAAGACACAGTTTTTGAAGTTCAGAAAGCAAAAGAACTGGGAGTTCCAATCATCAAAAGAAGCGAGCTTTTATCAGTAATCGCCAAAAGCAAAAAGACAATCGCGGTTGCCGGAACTTCTGGTAAATCAACCACATCAGCGATGTTATATCAGATTTTACTTGATGCTCATCTGGAGCCGAGTATTATTTCCGGAGCGGGTTTAACTTCCATCATTAAAGAAGGTAAAATAGGAAACGCTGCTGTGGGCAAAGGCGAGTGGCTCATCATTGAAGCTGATGAAAGCGACGGTTCAATTGTACAATATGAACCCGAAATCGGACTTCTTTTAAACATCGATAAAGACCATCAGGAAATTGATGAATTAATCGAACTGTTTACCATATTTAAGAACAATACTAAGGGTTTATTCATTTTAAACCAATCTAATACACTTGCCAAAACACTGTCGGCAAATCCTCAGAACGATTTTGGTTTTGAAAACGAAGATACGGGATATTCGGCTCAGAATTTTGACCAGAATGGACTTTCATTAGCATTTGAACTTCGTCATCAGAAATTTCAGATGACCTCGCTCGGCAGACACAGTGTTGAAAATGCTGCCGCAGCAATTGCGGTTGCCCATCAAATCGGTGTTGATTTAGAAACATGCGCGGCTAGCCTGTCAAAATATGAAGGCATTTACCGCCGTCACCAGGTTCTTGGACAGAAAAACGGTGTTTGGGTTATCGATGATTACGCGCACAATCCGGCCAAATGTGCCGCGAGCATCAGGGCCTGTCAACCTTTGGCAGAAAAAGTAATTGCCTGGTTTCAGCCTCATGGTTACGGACCTACAAGATTTTTAAAAAATGATTTCGTGGAGGAAATCGCTGATGCTTTAAGGGCTCAGGATGAAATCTGGATGAGCGAAATCTTCTACGCAGGCGGAACCGCAGTTAAAGATATCTCCGCGAACGATTTAATTAAAGATATTCAGGCAAAAGGCAAAAACGCCCATTTTGTAGAAGACAGAAATAATCTTCTAGAAGCGCTGCGCCCTGAATTAAAAGAAGGCACAGTGCTGCTTTTAATGGGAGCACGGGATCCGGGTCTCGAAGATTTCTGTAAAACTTTATTCGAAAATTTATAATGTCAGGAATCCTGTATTTTGTTCCCACACCTGTCGGGAATTTAGAAGATATGACTTTCAGAGCAGTAAAAGTGCTGAAGGAAGTAGATTATATTTTGTGTGAAGATACAAGAACTTCAGGCGTTTTGCTGAAACACTTTGAAATCGCTAAACCGTTGAAATCCTATCATTTACACAATGAGCATCAGATGACGCAAAAGGTAATTGAGGATCTTAAAAGCGGACAGAATATCGCCATCATTACCGATGCCGGAACACCGGGTATTTCAGATCCTGGATATTTACTCGCAAAAGCAGGCTCCGATGCAGACATTGAAATGATCTGCCTGCCGGGGGCAACAGCCTTTGTGCCTGCATTGGTAGTTTCAGGTTTACCAAATAATGAGTTTATTTTTGCTGGATTTTTACCGCAGAAAAAAGGCAGACAGACAAAACTGAAACAGCTTGCGGAAGAGAAAAAAACTATTGTATTATACGAAAGTCCGCACAAAATAAATACGACTCTAGAACAGATTAAAGAGTTCTTCGGCGAAGAAACGAAAGTAAGTCTAAGCCGTGAGATATCGAAAAAATTTGAAGAAACTAAACGCGGGAATATCAATGAATTAATTGATTTCTCAAAAAGTAAAACTTTAAAAGGTGAGATTGTTTTAATCATCAACAATTCTGAAGTTGAAACAGAAACAGAGAAACCTTTATCAAAAAATAAATACAAAAATTTAAACAATAACTAATATGGGATTATTAGAAGGAAAAGTGGCCTTAATTACCGGCGCGACACGCGGAATCGGAAAAGGAATCGCCGAGGTTTTCGCTAAGGAAGGAGCTAAAGTGGCCTTTACGTACGCAGGTTCTGTTGATAAAGCCAAGGCGCTGGAAGAAGAACTTTCAAAAATTACAACAGCAAAAGGTTACCAGTCGGACGCGTCGGATTACGATGCTGCTCAGAAGCTTGTAGAGGATGTAATGGCAGAATTCGGCCAGATCGATATTTTGATCAATAACGCAGGAATTACACGTGATAATCTGATGCTCAGAATGTCCAAAGACGATTGGGACACCATCATCAAAGTAAACCTGGATTCCGTATTCAACCTTACGAAAGCGGTAATTAAACCGATGATGAAAGCAAAATCTGGCTCTATTATCAACATGACTTCGGTGGTTGGCGTTAAAGGAAATGCCGGACAGGCAAATTATGCAGCTTCCAAAGCCGGAGTGATTGGCTTCTCCAAATCGATTGCGCTGGAGTTGGGTTCAAGAAATATCCGTTGCAACGCCATCGCGCCGGGATTCATCGAAACCGAAATGACTGCTGCTTTAGACGAAAAAACCGTGCAGGGCTGGAGAGAAGGAATTCCTTTGAAACGTGGCGGACAGCCGGAAGATGTGGCCAACGCATGTGTTTTCTTGGGCAGCGACATGTCAGCGTACATCACTGGTCAGGTGCTGAATGTTGATGGCGGAATGCTGACTTAGGAGCAACAAGATTTTGTGTACTCCCAAAACATGTCCCGCTTTTCACTGCAATCTTTTTTTCAAAAAAGGATTTCCGTTACAATCGGGGCTAAAAGATTACCTCTTTTTACTTCATAAAAATAAAACCTTCTGTATTTAGAACAGAAGGTTTTTGTATTACTGCAACTTAACTTAGACTTGTTAAAAAACTTATTTAAGTTCTTTAATGAAACATAAAGAATTCTCGACGCCTTTATACTGTCCGTAATTTTCCATGCGTTCATAAGTCTTTTCGTAAAGCCTGATCGCGTCCAGCTGATTAATTCCGGTTTCTAATATTACCTTTTTAAATCCCATTTCCTTCGCCCAGCGTTCCAGTTCAGAAACAATTTTTGAGGCATAACCTTTTCCCCGGAATTCCGGAATCACGAACATCCGTTTCAGTTCTGCAGATGTTTTGTCATAAGGTTTAATTGCACCGCAGCCGACAGGATTTTCATCTTCAAAAATAACAACACAGTGCTGCAGAGAATCAATTTTATTGAATTGGTCATAGAATGCGTGATCATCTCCATCAACATAGGCGAGATATTCATCCAGCATTTTAACCAACTGTATAAAATCCTGATTTTCGGAGTTGGTTCTTAGGAGTTTCATTTGCTTTAGATTGATATTTCATAAATAGCTATGGCTATAAAAGGAAATTTAGTTCCCAAAAACCTCATTATGCTGTTCGGCAACCCTGATAAAGGTTGTTCTTTTCGAAAGTTCGCGCAATTCTGAAGCACCGACATACGTACAGGTAGACCGCACGCCGCCTAGAATATCTTTCACCGTCTCAGAAACAGGGCCTTTATAAGGAACTTTCACTGTTTTACCTTCAGAAGCACGGTATTCAGCCACACCGCCGGCGTGTTTATCCATCGCGGTCTGCGAACTCATTCCATAAAAAAGTCTGAATTTTTTGCCTTGTTCTTCCACAATATCGCCGCCACTTTCGTCGTGTCCGGCAAACATTCCGCCTAACATCACGAAATCTGCACCTCCACCAAATGCTTTTGCCACATCTCCGGGAATTTTACATCCGCCATCAGAAATAATATGTCCGCCCAGTCCGTGAGCCGCATCCGCACACTCAATAATCGCCGAAAGCTGCGGATAACCGACGCCGGTTTTAATTCTTGTTGTACACACAGAACCAGGGCCAATTCCGACTTTTATGATGTCGGCTCCGGCGAGAATTAGCTCTTCCACCATTTCTCCGGTTACAACGTTTCCTGCGATAATTGTTTTATTAGGAAAATTCCGGCGGGCGTTCTTTACAAACTCAACAAAATGTTCGGAATAACCATTGGCAACATCGATGCAGAGAAATTCAATCTGCGGATGGGCATCTATAATCTGTTTGATTTTTTCCTCATCAGCATTCCCGGTTCCTGTGCTTAATGCGATATAATCATAAATCGAATCGGGTTGATTCTTCAGAAAAGCAGTCCATTCTTCCGGAGTATAATGTTTGTGGATGGCGGTAATAATTTTTTCTTTTGCCAGCGCCTCAGCCATTTCGAAAGTTCCGACCGTATCCATATTGGCAGCGATAATCGGCACGCCGCTCCATTTTTTCTTCGAATTCACGAACGTAAAATTCCGTTCTAAACTAACTTGGGATCTTGATTTTAATGTTGACCTCTTCGGGCGGATCATTACATCCTTAAAGCCCAGTTTTATTTCGTATTCTATGCGCATTCTGTAATTTTTAAAGATTTTGATCCTGAAGAAACAAATAAGATGCTATTCCAGAATTCCTTTAAGATCTTTCATATATTCATAAGCCGTTAAATCAAATTTCACCGGAACTACTGAAATATAACCTTCCGACAGGGCCACTTCATCTGCATCAGGACTGGCATCCATATTGTTGAAGTATCCGGAGAGCCAGAAATAGGTTTTCCCGTGCGGATTTACACGCTGGTCGAAACTTTCTTCCCACTTGGCATCTGCCTGTTTGCAGACTCTGATGCCTTTTATTTCATCATTCGCCAGTTTCGGAATATTAACATTAAGTACAACACCTTTTGGCATCGGATTTTCCAGAACTTTCTTTACGATCGCCTGAATATGGTTTTTTGCCTGAGTGAAATCGGCGTCCCAGGAAAAATCAAGCAGCGAAAAGCCAATCGCCTGAAGTCCTTCTACACCGGCCTCAACCGCTGCCGACATGGTTCCTGAATAAATAACATTGATTGAAGAATTCGCCCCGTGATTAATTCCTGAAACTACAATGTCCGGTTTTCTTGTAAGGATTTTATCAAGAGCAAATTTGACGCAATCTACGGGAGTTCCGCTTAGTGAATAATCTTTCTGTGGACCTTCAAGGTTTATTTCTTCAAAAGTGAGGGTAGAATTGATGGTAATGGCGTGACCTTTTCCGCTTTGCGGTGAATTCGGCGCTACTACGACCACCTCGCCGATTTCATTCATAAAATTTACCAAATTCCGTATTCCTGGTGCGGTAATTCCGTCGTCATTTGTTACTAATATCAAAGGTCTGTGCATATATCTAGGGGTTTTGAACAAAATTACTTAAAATATAGTGTTCAAATATAAATAAGGTATTAATTTTGATACTTTGTAAAATCCTGTAACAAAACGGTAAAAATATTAACAAATCAGATAATAGTAAACAATTATATGTTCAAGAAATTAAAAATCAATACTTTACTGCTGTTCATTCCGCTTACGAGCTTAGTGTTCTGCTTTAATTCCCCAAAAAATGATGACGATAAAATGTCAACAATTATGGTGAGTGTAAAAAATACGCTCAGTTATCTTCACTACGCTCCGAAACCCATCAATGATGCTTATTCTCAGGACGTTTACAAGCACTATTTCGAAATGGTAGATGCGTCTAAAAGATATTTCCTGCAGTCTGATATGGACGAGTTTGCAAAACAT
Source organism: Flavobacteriia bacterium (assembly GCA_015999765.1). GTDB lineage: Bacteria > Bacteroidota > Bacteroidia > Flavobacteriales > Weeksellaceae > Kaistella. The sequence continues at coordinate 322,746 of JAECQR010000001.1, read as the reverse complement.
AAGACAAAGCTTGATGATTACCTGAATCAGGGTGATTTGACCTTTTATAAACTCACCATCGACAGGCTTTATCAAAGGGTTGATGAAATCGATAAAATTACTCAGGATATCTTGAGTAAACCTATTAATTTAGAGGAAGACGAAACGCTGGTTCTTGAGCCTAAACTCAAGAAGAATTCAACAAACGCGAAGGAACTTTCGGCAGAATGGAAAAAATACATTAAGTACAATATCCTTCAGGAAATGGAATCTTTAAGCGCTAAAGAAGAAATGCAGAAAGAGAAAAAAGATTCTGTTCAGAAGTTCAATTTGAAGGACACCATCAAACTTGAAATCCTTACCCCGGAACAGAAAAGAGTTAAAGCGACAGAAGAGGTTAAAGACCTTATCACCGACACTTTCAGAAGGTTCAAGAAAAGAAACAAGATGGATTGGTTTACTGTTTATATGAATGCTTATACCGAAGTTTTCGATCCGCACACTAACTATTATTCCCCGAAAAATAAGGAGGATTTCGATACACAGTTCACAGGAAAGGTAATCGGAATTGGCGCAATCATCCAGGAAAAAAGAGGTTATCTTTATCTTGGAGCGCTTACGATTGGGGCACCGGCCTGGAAATCTAAACAGCTTTCAGAAGGCGATAAGATTTTAAAAGTCCGTTCTAAACCAAATGAAGATCCCGTAAATGTTGTTGGGATGCTGTCCGATGAAGCTGTGAGATTAATCCGCGGAGAAAAAGGAACAAAAGTGACTTTAACCGTTGAGAAAAAAGACAAAACGATTAAAGAAGTTACGATGATCCGCGAGGAAGTTGCGATTGAAGATACGTTTGCAAGGAGCATCATCGTAAACTCTAAAGACGGTAAAAAGTACGGCTTCATTAATTTGCCGAGTTTCAATGCTGATTTCGCAGATGACAAAGGCAGAAATGCGTCAGACGACATTAAAAACGAACTGATTAAACTGAAAGCACAGAATGTACAGGGAATTATCCTGGATCTTAGAAATAACGGTGGTGGAAGTTTAACCGAAGTCGGAGATATTCTTGGACTATTCATGAATACCGGACCTTATGTTCAGGTAAAAGACGGGAACGGGAAAATCCAGACGCTGAAGAATAAAAACAGTGTTCCACTTTGGACAGGTCCTCTTGTAATTATGCAGAATGAGCTTTCTGCTTCAGCGTCAGAAATTCTTGCGGGTGCTGTTCAGGATTACGGCAGAGGGGTGGTTATCGGATCTCCGCAGTCGTTTGGTAAAGGAACAGTGCAGACCTTCGTTGATCTGAACAGATTTCTGAATACAAATGATGATTTCGGATCTTTGAAACTTACGATTCAGAAATTTTACCGCGTAACAGGTGAATCTACTCAAAGAAAAGGGATTGAATCCGACTTTAAAATGAAGGATTTCTTTACCTACGCCGAGATTGGAGAAAGGTATGATGATTATGCTTTGGCGTGGGATAAAATTCCCGCAGTTCCTTATCAGCCGATGAATTACTTTACAGCGCAGGCATTACAGAAAGACATGGAATCCCGGCTGATGAACAACAAAGCTTACCAGTTGGTACAGGAATCAGCGCAGTGGAAGGAAAATCTGGATAAAGAAGAAAGCATTTCTCTCAATCAAACCAAATTCAATGAAGTGATGAAAACCAGAAAAGCACAGATTGAGAAATTCAAAGCTCTGGATAAATTCAATAACGGGCTTACTTTCACTTTAAATCCGGATGAAATAGTCCGGGAGAAAAAAGATGAGGCATTTGCTAAGAAGTCGCAGAACTGGACGAAGAATCTACAGCGAGACCTTTATCTTCAGGAAGCGGTTGCGATTGCCGCACAGATGAAATAACCAACATTACACACAAAAAAAACCACCGCACAATCCGGTGGTTTTTTTGTTTACAGTTCAGGCGTTGAATTTTGCCTTTCAGCAAGATATAATTTTGTATATCTTTATTTTGACATAGTTTTACTGAAGAATTTAAACAATGAAAAGAAAAGATTTTTATAACATCCTTACCATATCGCTCGGCGCGGGGCTGTTTTTCTTTACTTTTTTCGACAGTGAAAAGACGGTGCAGAATTTTTTCTTCACTTTGGGAATCTCGCTGTTTTATACAGTCGTTCTCTCTACCGGAAATCATCAGATCAATACGTTTTTAAACAGGAAATTTTCCTGGGTTGAGAATACCAGGGAAAGAACCATATTCGGCATTCTTGCTACGGTTTTAGGGAATGTGGTAATGGTTCTCTTTTGCAATTACATTGTATTTATTGTTATTAAAAACGAAGATTCTTCTGAGTTTTTTTCAGATACAATGAATTTTGTAAACTGGTTCATGATCAATTTCGCACTTATGATTTCCGCGATTTTACATGCCAAAGGTTTTATTGCGGAATGGAAGAAATCAACGCGGAAAGAAGTAGTTGAACAGAAACTGATCGCCAAATCGGCTAATGCACAGTTCGAAAGTTTAAAAAACCAGCTCGACCCGCATTTCCTTTTTAATTCATTAAATGTTTTAAGTGCTTTGATTGACGAAAATCCTGATCAGGCGCAGCATTTCACCGCCTCAATGTCGAAGATTTACCGCTATGTTTTAGAGCAGAAAGACAAGGAGTTGGTCACCGTTGAAGAAGAACTTGATTTTGCCCGAACTTACTGCGATTTGTTGAAAACCAGATTTGAGGACAGTGTAAGTTTTGAATTTATCGTAAGTGAAAGCGATTTGAAATCTTTTGTGGTACCGCTCTCGCTGCAGCTGTTGCTTGAGAATTGCATCAAACATAATTTCGCCACGGCGCAGAAGCCGCTTAGCATAAAAATTTATTCAGAACAGGGTTTTCTGTTGATTGAAAATAATCTGCAGGCTCGCGAACAGATGAAAGAAAGTGCCGGAATCGGCCTCGCAAACATTGTACAGCGTTACTCATTATTGACCAAACAGAATGTATTTATCGAAAAATCGGAGGATTTCTTCCGTGTCAAAATACCCATATTAACACAAAAAATAACTGCCATGACTACACAGCCAACTCAGGAATCGATGGCTTACGAAAGAGCCTCAAAAAGAGTGAAAGAACTGAAAGGTTTTTACGGAAATTTAATTTCCTATTGTCTTGTTATCCCGTTTCTGATCTTCGTCAATCTATACACCGTACCGCAATACCATTGGTTTTGGTGGCCGATGTTAGGATGGGGAATTGGTTTGGCCTCCCACGCCCTGCAGGTTTTCGGAATCGGCCGGAGCTGGGAGGAAAAACAGATTCAGAAAATCATGGAAAAAGAACAGAATATAAGAAAATAAACCATGGAATTACACAATAACCACGATGCTGCGTATGCGAAAGCAAAAAGAAAGGTGAAAGAACTAAAAGGATTTTATATCCATCTGTTTGTCTATATCATTGTAAATCTCTTCCTCATTTCACGAAATGTTCAGCAGGGCGACAACCTTGCGGATATCGATAATTACTGGACCGCAATTTTCTGGGGGATCGGAGTAGTGGGTCACGCCATGCGGGTTTTTGTTCCCACCTTTATTTTAGGAAAAGACTGGGAAGAGCGGAAAACCCGTGAATTGATGGATAAATACAAGTAAAATTTACGGATAGAAAAATGATAAAAACTGTAATTATAGAAGACGAAAAACCTGCAGCCCGAAAACTTGAGCGACTGTTAGGTTTGTTTCCTGATTTAGAATTAGTTGCAACGTTAAATTCTGTTGAAGAAGGCATCAGTTGGTTTTCTGGAAATGAGCATCCGCATCTCATCTTTTCAGATATTGTTTTGGGCGACGGTTTATCATTTGATATCTTCGAAAGAGTTCCCACCAAAAGCTTCATGATTTATACGACGGCTTTTGATCAGTACACTTTGAAGGCTTTTAAACTCAATTCGATCGATTACCTTTTAAAACCAATTATGGAAGAAGATCTGCAGCAGGCGATTGATAAATACAAAAGCTTCTTACCTTCGGATAACAATCATAACTTGAAGGAAATCAAATCTTTAATAAAAGAAGAGAAGCAGAAGCTTTCACGGATTCTGGTAAAGATTGGCTACAATTTAAAAATTGTTCAGACCGATGAGGTTTCCTGTTTTTACAGCGAAAACAAGATCGTTTACCTTCAGACGAAAGACCGAAGTTTTCCGACAGATTTTACATTGGACGAACTTCAGGAAGTTCTCGATGAAAAGTGTTTTTTCCGCGTTAACCGACAGTTCATCATCAATTCAGATTATATAAAGAACATCCATACTTCGCCGTACTACAAAGTTGATATGGAATTTCAGCCTGCAGAGGAAATCACGGTGAGCCGCGATCGCGTAAAGGATTTTAAAGACTGGCTATCGAAATAGATCCTAATAAAAATAAAGAAGGCGGACACTTTTAGTTCCGCCTTTTTTATTGATTTTTTTAAGTGAGATTAACTGATCACCCCACTCCCGATTAATTCATCCTCCAAATACCAGGCTGCAAACTGACCTTCCGCAACAGCAGACTGTGGGTTTTCGAACTCGATGTAAAGACCTTCTTCAAACTGATATAAAGTTGCATCTTCCAGAGTTTGGCGATACCGGATTCTGGCTTTCACTTTCATCGATTCGCCGTTCTCTAAACGCAGGTCTTCTCTTACCCAGTGGATTTCCGGCGTGTCGATTTTCAACGCGGTCTGGAAAAGCCCCGGGAAACCTCTTCCTTCACCAACATAAATCGTGTTGGTTTCCATGTCACGCGAAATAATGAAACATGATTCTTTATGACCGCCGATTCCTAAACCTTTGCTCTGTCCGATGGTGAAATAATGCGCGCCCTGATGTTTGCCGATTACTTTTCCGTCAGATTTTCGGTATTTTATTTTTCTGGAGAGAAACTGTAATTCCTCTAATTTGGTTGAAAACTGTGGCTTATCAGCATGAAATCCGTCAAAATTACTGAAAATTTCAACAATTTCACCTTCTTTCGGTTTTAGTTGTTGCTGAAGAAAAGTTGGCAGACTCACTTTACCGATAAAACACAATCCCTGAGAATCTTTTTTATCAGCAGTCACCAATCCCATTTCTCTGGCGATTTCGCGGACTTCTGGTTTTGTCAGTTCACCAATCGGAAATAATGCTTTCGATAATTGATCCTGATTCAGCTGGCAAAGGAAATAAGACTGATCTTTATTGTTGTCTTTTCCCGCCAAAAGATGAAAAATTTCCGTTCCGTTTTCATCAAAATCAGAACTTACACGGGCGTAATGTCCCGTTGCAACTTTCTCAGCACCAAGTGATAAGGCTGTTTTCATGAAAACGTCAAACTTTACTTCGCGGTTGCACAAGACGTCCGGATTCGGCGTTCTGCCTTTTTCGTATTCGGCGAACATATAATCAACGATTTTCTCCTTGTAAAGTTCGCTCATATCGATGACCTGAAACGGAATTCCCAATTTCTGAGCGACCATTAAGGCATCATTACTGTCCTCGATCCAGGGACATTCGTCCTCCAAAGTGACGGAGGCATCATTCCAGTTCCGCATAAAAAGCGCCACAACATCGTGACCCTGTTTTTGCAGCAAATAGGCGGCAACACTGGAATCTACACCGCCCGATAAACCTACTACTATTTTCATATTTAAGTTACACTTTGGTCAAGGGAAAGTTTCACACGGCAAATTTACGATATTAAAAGCAGATTTTCAGGAGCAACAAAATCCGGATCTCTTTCGAAAACTTCACCCGCTGTCCGCTGTATCTTTATCTTTTTTCGCAAAAAGTTGAAGGATGCCGCTTCCATCGGGGCTGAAACCTCTTTTGTTTTTCTGCCGAAACACATTAATCAAAAACTTTCACTGTTATTGAAAATTTCGATTTCAAAAAAAGGCTTAATTTTATACTCAAGTATTACAGCGATGAAAAAAACAGCACTTTCAATTTTACTCCTGTCAGCCTTTAGCCTACATGCACAAATCGCGACTTCCGCACAAGTTGGCGGCACAGAATCAAAATGGACTTTTGGCGGTTACGCGGGTCTGGGAGGTTCTTTCGGTAATGGCGGCGGCGTTTCGGTGTATCTTTCCCCCAGAGTCGGTTACAAGGTCACTGAAAATTTGGAAACAGGTTTAGCAGGAAGTTTACAATGGTCGAATACTGACTATTATTCATCTACAATGATAGGAGTAGGACCTTTTGTAAATTACTATTTCTCCCGGAACTTTTTCCTGAGTGGTATGTTTCAGGAGTATTTTATCACCCAGAAAAATAAGGTGGATAACCTTAAATATTCTGGTGATGAAGCAGCGCTTTACATAGGGGGAGGTTATATGCAGAAACTCGGTGAGCGGACGTATATGCAGATTGGCGGAATGTATAATGTGCTTTACAATAAGAATAAATCCTTTCTCGGCAGCGGATTTATCCCAAGTATCGGGATTGTTTACGGACTTTAAAAACAAGAATCTCCTGTAATTTTCAGGAGATTTTATTTTTTTTAGTGATTTTAAGGTTTATTGGCGAGAAAGTATTCCGCTTCACCTTTTCCCCAGTTGGGATCTAAAGCTGATTTTGTTTTATAGATTTGGAACTGATCTAGTGATTTCTGAAACAGTTCCAGACCTCTGGCTTTACTGCCTCCAAACTGTTCAGGAGTAAAGTAAGTGTCTTCCGCTTTCATGAGTGTTATTCTGGGATTTCCGGCATCTATTTTTTCGGCTTTTGATAAGGCATCAGCGGCAAGCATCCCTTCGCTCATAAATCTCGCCTGGGGATCAACCATCATTTTCAGGCCATGAATCATCTTCTGCAGGATCAGGTTTTCTGCATTGTCTTTACTCAAATCCATGGCTAGATCCAGTGATTTCTGTGCATCAGCAGCAATAGGATCCAGGTCTGCAACCTTTCCTTCGCGCATGGCCATTCTGCCTTTCTGAATGGTGGAGAATGCGGCGTAATAATACGGCAGCCACTGTGTTTTTTCTTTGTCGCCGATTCTTTTGAAATCATTTGCGAGCGCGGTAAATTCATCGGCAGTCTGGTGTTTTTCAATGTTGGCGATTTTTTCAGTCATTACTTTATCGTAGGCGGTTTGGGAGAATGCAATTATTCCGGTCATCAGACACAGTGCGAAGATCAGTTTTTTCATGGTTATTATTTTTTATTTGTTTTACAATTTTGATGAATCAAAGGTATATGATAAGTTATTTATGCCCGGGATATTATTACCTGAAAGGTCGGATTTATACTCTGAACAGTATTTAGAGGTTATTATCGATTGCATCCTGAGTCCTGTCGATACCGAAACTGATGAATGCGCCAATGAATACAAAAGTGTTTGCAGAGGGAAGAAGTGGTTTGCTCCGCAGTCCGTCACTGGAGAAATTGTACCCGTAAATATTTTTCTGGTTAAGAATATTGTTCACCGAAAGAACCAAAACGGTAAAAGATTTGGCATCATTTTTACCCAGATTCGGCAGATAGTTCAGGCTGAAATTAAGGGCGTTGTAATCCTTTACTTTACCCTGGGCGTTCAGATAATAATTCCCGCTGTCATCTGTAAGAAAATTGTAATACGGTCTTCCGGAAGCATAACTGTAAGAGAGGTTGAAACCGGTTTTCCAGTCGGTAACGAATTTTTTTGCGACTACCGAAAGCGTATGTTTTGCAGCAAAATTCGGGAATAAACTCTGGTCATAATTCTGGAAATTTCTTTTGGAATCCAAAAACGAGTAAGAAACCCAATAATCAATATTCTTTATTGATTTTTTATCGCGCCAAAACAGTTCAATTCCTTTAGCAAAACCGTCTCCATTGTTGCTGATTGCGACAGGTCTGTAATTTTCAAGTTTTGTCTTTATTAAATCTTCGTAGTTTTTATAAAAAGCTTCAACGCGGAAACTTCTGCCTTCTTCAGATTTCTGAAGTTGTAAAACATAGTGTTCTGCTTTTTGAAAATTCAAGTCATGAGTTCCAAAATATTGATTTTCAGGATTCTGATAAAATATTCCATAAGCAAGCGAACTTGTCCAGTTTTTCGAAATTCTGTACGCGAAGGCAAGTCGCGGGGCGAGATTCCACTGATTTACTGCAGTTGAATATTCGGATCTTAATCCAACTTTAGCAGAGAAATGATTACTGAAACCTAAATCTGTTTCGGCAAACACTGAAGTAATGCGGTCGTGGAACAAGTAAGGAACGGATGAAACAGCGACCTCAGTATTCTCGTGAGTTTGGTTAAATTCAATTCCGCCTCTTATGGCTGATATTTTATTGATTTTCCTTTCCAGAGTTCCTTTTGCATTGAAATAATTACCCGTAAGATCAATTGAATTGGGATTGAATTCCGACTCCTGAAAAGTATTGCTTAAATCAATCAGATTATTATTGAAAGTGTAAGAACTGCCTAAATTAACAAGATATCTACCCAATTTCTGTCTGTAAGAAATATTGTGGAAGGTATTTTTGCCTTTTAGTGAAGTATTGTCGAAATCGGTTTCGGGTTCCAGACTTTCGTCCTGAAGTCCAAGCCTGTTGGTATCAAAACTTCCGTAATATTTAAAGATACCTCCGTTTTTATTTTTAATTCTGAAATTGAAGTTGGTGCTGAAGCTTTCAGGAGCTTTCGTAAAGGTGTTGTTGAATTTGAGCAATTTGGTCATCAGCACCAAATTACTATATGCTGCAGCGATACCGAAAGATTTAGTTTTTTCATCGTTCACATTTTGGAATCCTCCACTCACAAAGATTGGCGAAATTCCGATATCAACAGAATTGCGTTCAGGAAAATCAATGCTTTCCAGGATGAGAACCGAAGAAAGCGCCTGCCCGTACATCGCCGAATAGCCGCCACTTGAAAACACATTACCTTTAAATAAAGAAGTATTCAGCCGGTCCATCGCTTTCAAGCCGGGCACAGAATTTCCAAAAAAATTGTTGACGAGATTCCCATCCATAAAAAATTTAGTCTCAGCGCCGGTTCCGCCACGCACAAAAAGACCTTCAGTTTCTCCGATTTTCTGTACTCCCGGAAGCGTTTCCAGTGCCGACGAAACCTGTCCGTTAGCTCCGGCGGTCGTGTAAACATCGATGGGTGTCAAAAGAACAGTTGCCCTTTTTCGGTCACTGGCTTCAATGGAACCGGCTGAAATAACGACCGCATTAATTTCGGAGATCTGCTCCTTTAAATCTGCATTGATAGTGATCGCATCGTTTTCAAGGAGTATAGGTTTCTCAACTTCCACGAATTTAGGATTTGTAAATACCAGAATATGCTTTCCTTTTTCTGAAGTTTGAAAAGAGAAATTACCGTTTTCATCGGTCGTGGCTCCATCGTAAGTATCTTTAAGGGTTACGGAAATATCCTTAACTCCTTTGTTCTTAAAATTTACTTTTCCGGAAACGGTGATTTGAGCAGTCACAAAGAAACTCATCAGGAACAAAACAAGTGCGAAAATTTTTGGAAGCAATAATGTGGGCATGGGTAATAGTTTTATAAAGCAAATCTATTGCGGAATGAGTTTTGCTGAAATAATTTTTAACCGAAAGGTGGAATTTCTGTACTGAGGGGTTTCATTTCTAAAAATTGAAATTATGCTTACCTTTATGAAATCATTTAACATTAAAATAAATCGTTATGAAAATCGCTAAATTTTCTATCGTTGCTTGTACTGCGCTTTTAGCAGTGTCTTGCTCGACAACTAAGAACTACACGATCAATTCCAAAAGTGGAACAGAGACTCAGGGAACAGCCAAATTTGTACAAACCGGTAAAAATGTGGCACTTGATCTAAATGTTTACAAGTTAACTCCCGGGATTCACGCGGTTCACCTTCACGAAAAAGGAGACTGTTCTGCGGCTGATGCAAGTTCTGCAGGCGGACACTGGAACCCAACAACCGAATCGCACGGAAAATGGGGACACGATGAATATCATAAAGGCGATATTGGAAATCTGAATGCCGATAAAGACGGGACGGCAAGATTACAGTTCAGTACCGACAAATGGTGTATTGGCTGTACCGATGAATCTAAAAACATTCTCGGAAAAACATTAATTATTCATGCCGGACCCGACGATTTCAAAACACAGCCAACCGGAAATGCAGGTGGCAGAGTAGGCTGCATTGAAATTAAGTAAGAAGTAAACTCGTTTAAAGAAAAAAACGCATCATCTGATGCGTTTTTTTATTGGTAATACGCGGTAAGGAAATCGAAAAATTCCTGAAATCTGACGACATTGTTCAGTACTAAAAAACAAAATAACCCCCAAACTGAAGCATAGAGGACTGACAGCGTTTTAGGGGAATTTCGGTAGGAGTGAAACAGCCATCCGATGAGCAGCGGGAACACAAAAACGAAATGCCCGCCGTAAATATAAGAAGTATGCAGACCGAACTTCAGCACGCAGTGTATGATAATATCAACAAAAAACGAGATCATCAGGATCTGCACAAATTTATTTTTAAAGTTTTTTACGTAACTCCATACAACCAAAAGCAGTACTGTAGCGACAAAAACGTAGGGAATCCAGGAATCATAAACATCCATGAAAAGCGCTTTATATTCAAATCTTTTTTTGTTATGATAGTCACGGATTACGAAACCTGGAAAAAGTATGTTCCCACCAAAAAACCAAGACGATATCATATCCCAGACAGGCGTAACTCTGGGTTTTGAAAACTTTTCTAACTGCTCACCTGACTTATTGAAGAAATTCATATAATTGAAATTCAACCGATTGAGGAATAAAAGGGCAAACACCGCAACTGAAATAAGGACTCTCAGGAATGCTTGTCCTAACTTTTTCCAGTTCCTGAAAATATTTTTCTCAAAGAGCATTGGAATATACACTTTTACGGCATTTGTAACCGTTAAACCTCCAACCGAAACGACCGCCAAAGTAAGCGCGGCAGCAGGTATTTTCTGTTCCTTTTTTAATTTAAGTGCAGCGTAATAATTAAATAATATGAGGAAAAACAAAGTGTAAGTGTAGTTTTCCGGTGTGAAAGAAAGCAAAATATTGGTTGAGAAGAAGGCAAAGAAAAAGAGGATTAGCAGCGAGATTTTCTTCGGTAACCTTATAATGTTCTTTAAATACTTATAAACCTGAATTAAGCTGAGACTTATGGCCAAATTACTGCAGCAGGCTAAAACCAGCCGGAAATTTTCATCCTTTTTACCGTCTGAAAAAAGATAGGCAAACTCCCGGATCCAGTCGAAATAATAATTGGCCAGCGGATGTCTTTCGAATCCGCCACCGGTCATTACAATCGCACGGTTATCAAAACTGAAGTAAGCATCCCAGGGAATTCTGTCATCAAAAATAATGCGGTAATTCAGAGCAATGAAACTTCCTAAAATACCATAAACGGTAATGAAAATGATGAATAGTAAAAGCTCAAATTTCGTAGATGGGAAAACTGTTTTAAAAAAATCAGTAATTTTTTGTTTAAAAACCAAGGTGAAAAATTTCGGCAAAAGTAAGAAATTTTAAGAACTGCAGGAAAGGGTGGAACTTCCGGTTTGGCCGTCATAAAACGGCGGACGCTTTTGCGAAAATTCCGGGAAAAGTTCTTCGTACGGATGTTCTAGAGCTTTCAGAATTTTATTCAGTAAATCTTTTTTGCCGGCAGTAATTTCATTAATACATTCAAACAAGATATAGTTTCTGAGGATAAATTTCGGGTTACTCTTTTGCATGAATTTTTTGGATTCTGTTTTGGAAATAGTATTCAGTTTAAGCCTTTCAAGGTATAATGAAATGAAGTTTTTAAATTTTCCAAACTGCTCATCAGTAATTGCATTATAGAAAATGTTTCCGAAATGGTATTTAAGATCTGTGTCTTCTGAGACAGATTCTAATTTATTGAAAAACAGAGTGTAGTCTATCGAAAGTTCCGCCATTACATTTTGTGCAGTGGTGAAAAACTGATCATCATCTTTTAAAACTTCATTTAAGCCGAATTTCGCTGCCATCATTTTATCATGTTTTTTCCAGAACTCTGTACTGAAATCATTGAGGGTTTTCTCCAGAATCTTTTCATCTTTAATCAACGGAAACAATGCATTAGCAAGTTGCCAGAGATTCCACTGCGCGATTTTTGCCTGATTGCCGAATGCATATCTTCGGCCTGGCAAATCTGTGGTGTTCGGAGTGAAATTCAAGCTGTATTCGTCCAGAAATGAGAATGGTCCGTAATCAATGGTTAGTCCCAAAATAGACATGTTATCGGTATTCATTACCCCATGTACAAAACCTACGCGGTACCATTCCACAATCATTTCCGAGGTTCTGTGGGCAATTTGTGCAAAGAATTCCGCGTATTTTGTCGGACTTTCGGGATCGATTTCGGGAAAATAATTTTGAATCGTAAAATTGGCCAATTTGGTCAGCAGACTGATGTCGTTTTGCGCTGATATCAGTTCAAAGTGCCCGAAGCGCAGAAAACTTTCAGCAGTGCGCATCATCACTGCACCTTTTTCGTACTGTGGGTTTCCGTCATACAACATATCCCGGACTACATTTTCACCTGAAAGCGATAGGGACAAAGCGCGGGTTGTGGGAATTCCCAAATGAAACATCGCCTCACTCATCAGATATTCGCGCACTGAGGACCGCAGTACCGCTCTGCCGTCCGCATGGCGGGAATAGGGTGTAGCACCCGCTCCTTTCCACTGAAGTTCTGTTTTTTTACCATTTTTATCAGCAATCTCGCCTGCAAAAATTGCCCTGCCATCACCGAGTTGCCCTGCCCAATTCCCAAACTGATGCCCTGCATAGGCAGTAGCGTACGTTTTTAAATGTTGAGGTGCTGTGGCGGCATTAAGAAACCAGAAATCCTGCTCATTTTCAATTTTGCCAAGTCCTATTTCTTCTGAAAGGTTTTTATTAAATATAATGAGCTCGGCATCCGTAAATCCCGAGATCGGAGTCTCTGCCAGGAGTACGCCCGGAGTTTGCCTCTGCATAATATTTCCGGAAGTATCGGCCGGGAAAAGTTGATAGTATTGTTGAGTGATTTTAGATAAATTCATAATTCAAAGTTCGCTAAAAAAAACATCCTTCCAAAAAATTGAAAGGATGTAGTATAGATTTGGTTTTCAAGTATTATTTATTGAAGTCTATTTCGTCGCCGGTATTGATGTTTTCGTTGACGTTTTCATCTTTCCTGCCGGTCGATTTTTTCGGGGTGTTAACGGGTTCTTCAATTTTAGGATTCGTAAGTTCATCCATGGTTTGAAGTGCGCCTTCGTCGCCGTAGCCACCAAGTCCCTGCAGGTCTGAGCAACTTCCGGTCCAGTTGGAAGGTTTAATGAATTTATCCTCGATAGTAACACCACTTTCTTTATCTGCCCAGACTTTTTTCATGAAAATTGCCCAGATCGGAAGTGCCATTTTCGCCCCCTGACCTTCGCCAGTTCCGCGGAAGTGGGTAGCACGGTCTTCCCAACCTACCCAAACTCCTGTTGCCAGGTTTGGAGTAATTCCCATAAACCAACCGTCGGAATTATTCTGGGTTGTTCCTGTTTTGGCAGCAATTTCGATTCCTTTCTGTACACCTCTTCTGCCCAATTCTCCGGCTGCGGTACCAAAATCGGCAACGCCTTTCATCAGGTCGATCATAGTGTAGGCATAAAGTTCATTCATTACTTCTTTGAGAACCGGTTTTACTTCTTTTATTACCCTTCCGTTTGCATCTTCGATACGCCAGATCATTTCAGGCTTGATATAATTACCGTAGTTTGCGAAAGTGGAGTAAGCACCTAGCATTTCGAAGATCGTAATATCTGAGGAACCTAAAGCAACAGCATACTCGTTCGGGATTTCTTCTGTAACACCCAAATCTCGTGCAGTCTGAATTACACTTTTCGGCGTTGTCATTTCAATTAGTCGTACTGCAACAGGGTTTTTGGAATGAGCCAATGCGTCTTTTAGCGTGAGCATTCCGCCGGATCCTTCTACGGTCCATGTTCCTTTTCTATAAGTTGCGTTAGAAACCGTTGAACAAGGTGTCATTCCCAGTTTCATAATAGCGGTGGCATATACAAATGGTTTAAACGTAGAACCTACTTGGCGTTTACCCTGCTTGATATGATCATACTGGAAATGTTGCCAGTTGATACCGCCGACCCATGCTTTAATTTCACCTGTTCCCGGCACCATCGACATCAAACCTGCCTGCGCAATCTGTTTATGATAGCGGATTGAATCCCACGGAGACATTTCTACTTCTTCCTCGCCGTTCCATGTAAAACGCGAGGTTTTAATCGGTTTTCGGAAATCCATCATAATAGAATCCTCAGGTACTCCTGCGTTCTTAAGCTGCTTGTATCGTCCGGTTCTTTTCACAGCCTGCATCATCACACCTTCGATCTGCTTGTCATCAAGAAAATAGAATGGTCTCTGCTTACGGCCGCGCTGTTCAGCATCAAATCTTTGCTGCAGATCAGTTAAATGTTCTCTAATAGCTTCTTCTGCATAAATCTGCATCTTAGAATCTAAGGTTACATAAATTTTCAGTCCGTCTTTAAAGAGGTTAAGAGTTTTACCGGTTTTCTTTTCGTAATCCTTTAAATATCCCTCTATTTCTTTTCTAAGATAGAATTTATAATAGGCAGAATAACCTTCATCAATCGATTTTACCGGATGATAATCTAAAACGACAGGCGTATCTACAGCTTTCTGGAAAGTTTGCTGATCAATATAACCCGTTTTCACCATTTGATCCAACACTACATCTCTTCTGGCTTTTGCCCGCTGTTCATTTCGCATCGGGTTGTTTTTCACAGGATTTTCGAGCATTGCAACAAACATTGCTGCTTCCGGAAGAGTAAGTTTTGAAGTTGGTTTGTTGAAATAAATTCGGGACGCCATTTCGATTCCGTTAGCGTTGTAAAGGAAATCGAATTTGTTGAAATACAGTGTAATGATTTCTTCCTTGGTATAGCGTTTTTCAAGGCTTACCGCCACAACCCATTCTTTAAGCTTCTGAAAAGCTCTCTGAATTTTGTTCTGTGAAACCCTGTCGGTAAAAAGTAACTTCGCGAGCTGCTGGGTAATTGTGGAACCTCCGCCACGCTGGCCGCCATATACTACTGCTCTTGCAACTGACTGTAAATCAATACCTGAGTGCTCTTTGAAACGTTCATCTTCTTTAGCCTGAAGAGCATAAATAAGATGAGGCGGGAGTTCTTTATAGGTAACGGGCTGAGTCTTTTCTTTTTCGAATTTGCCAAGAAGTTTACCGTCAGAAGAATAAATTTCGGAGGCTACATAAATGTCAGGATTTTCGAGTTCCTTCACATCGGGCATATTGCCTAAAAATCCCTGTGAAGTTGCAAAAAATAGGGCTGCAATTCCTAGAATTACAGCAATTAGTCCCATCCAAACAAATTTCACCCACTTTTTCCAGCCGGTATTTTTCTGTTTCTTGGGCGGAAGCGGAAAGGTTGGCTTTGGCTTGCTCCCCTGGTTTTTTTTGTTTTCCATAAATGATGTTACGGTTTTGCCGTTTCTATTTTTACACCAATATCTTCAATCCCCTTTAGGCTGTCGGTTCTCATCGCCTGGACAACTCCAATCGAATAATTGCCGTTTTGCGGGAATTTATAATTCACTTTATATTGAAACAGCGTTTCTTTCGTATCTCCGAATCCTTTTCCGAGCCATTCTCCGTTTGGTTTTGCCAAAATATAATTCAGGGTATCGGTGGTTTTCTTTTTGGTTTTAGCCTCCATGAAATTCACGATAAACCGAATGTTGCTGTAAGGATATTCGTTATTATTCCTCACAACAAATATAATATTTTTTGGAGCCTGTGCATCCTCAATAACAAAATCGAATTTCTGTTCAGCTTTTTTCGGCCAGATTCCGTTCAGGTTTTTCATGTGAACTGTTTCAGAATCACTTGTACATCCCGAAAGCACTATCAAAACGCAGAACACACCTAATATCTTATGCATTGTCATCTCGTTTTGGCTGAGGCTTCTTTTTAAATTTCTTCGGCTGCTGATTTGGATTCTGACTCTTGGCATTAGGCTGCTGTTTTTTCTCAGAAACATTTCTACGTTCCGTAGAACCGGTAGTGGCTTTTTGCTCAGGTCTTTGGTTAGGATTATTTTTCGGACTGTTCGGTTTTTTCCTGTTCTGGTTTTTACCGGAGTTTCTGTTTTTCTTTTCGAAACGGTCCATATTATTTTCCTGAATCAGATCGACAGACTTCATCGGAATATCGTGCTGTGTACGCAGTTCTTCCAACGGAAGGGCTTTTTCGCCTTTTTTGTTTTGAGCGATCAGTTTCTTTACGTCCTGAACATCAAGGTCATACCAAGCCATAGAACGGTCAACATACGCAAACCACATTCTTTTTTTGAAAACGTCGATTTTAATACAGAAAGCTTTCCCATTAACGGTATCAATCGTTGTCGATGACGACGGGAAATCGCTGAGTGCATCCAGATAGCTGTCGAGTTCATAGTTAAGACAGCATTTCAGTTTACCGCATTGTCCCGCCAGTTTTTGGGGATTGATGCTTAACTGCTGATAACGTGCCGCATTGGTATTTACAGACCGGAAATCGGTAAGCCATGTTGAACAGCATAATTCTCGTCCGCAGGAACCAATTCCGCCAACCTTTGCCGCTTCCTGCCGGAACCCGATTTGTTTCATGTCGATTTTCGTGCGGAAAGTGGAGGCGTACTCCTTAATCAACTGCCGAAAATCCACACGGGTATCCGAAGTGTAATAGAAAGTTACTTTGGCACCATCACCCTGAAATTCGACATCGGTAATCTTCATGTCGAGGTTTAAGGCGTACGAGATTTTCCGTGCCTGAATTTTTACGGACTCTTCTTTAGCCCGCGATTCGTGCCAGACTTCAATGTCTTTCTGATTAGCTAAACGGTAGATTTTTAAGGGGTTGTCTTCAGAAAAATTTTTCTTTTTCATCTGAATTTTTACCAACTCTCCGGTAAGGCTCACTACACCTATATCGTGACCCGGACTGGATTCTACTGTGACTACGCTTCCCATATGAAGCGGTAAATTATGTACGTTTTTATAAAAAAATTTACGATCGTTCTTGAATCTTACCTCCACAAAATCGGTTTGCGATTGGGAAGGATTGTTAACATTCGAGAGCCAATCGAAAACGCTAAGTTTATAACTATTTCCGCAGGTATTTACATTCTCACAGCCATTCGCAGATTTAGTTCCGCATGAATGGGACGAATCGCCGGATGTTTTACATCCACAACTCATATTGATTTTTGATTATATTCATGCAAATTTAGTATAAATTTATTTGTGCAAACAATGCGGTGGCCATTTTGATTCTGAATTTTAAATAATCGCCTAAATTCATCCTTACTTACGAATAATTCAATAATAAGAATATTATTATGCAAATCATACAATGATGAAATCTCAAAAATGCTATGGTTTCCATGGTTATATTTAAATTAAATACAACGATAGGTTATTCTTTTACAACTATTAAAAATCCTTTATTTAAAGCGTTTTAATGTGTTTTTTAAAACTACTGAAATTAAACGGTGCTGTCATATTTGAAGTTGTTTAAAATTATTTATGATTTATTAACACTTGTTTAAAAAATAATTTTATATTTGGGACATTAATAATGAATTTATGAAAAAAATCGTTGTAACAACAGCACTTTTAGCCGGTATTCTTGCACAGGCAGGTGGCTTTAGAGTGTCATTACAGGGCGTGAAACAACTCGCTATGGCACATACAAGTGCCCACGCAGAAGATGCGAGTGTAGCATTTTTCAACCCAGCAGGTATTTCTTTTATTCCAAGTAAATTAAGTATTGCTGCAGGTGGTTTTGGAATCAACTCTGAAATTACTTATCAAAATGCTTCTACTTTAGAATCATTTTCTACCGACAATCCTATGGGAACACCGATTTATGCTGCGGTTGCTTATAAGGTTTTGGATGAAGTTTCTGTTGGTTTCAGCTTTGCGACTCCTTTTGGTAGCACGGTGAAGTGGCCAACCGATTGGGCAGGACGGGAAATTGTGCAGGAGATTAAACTTCAGGCATTCTATTTCCAGCCGGTGGTCTCTTTCAAGCTTGCACCTTGGGTGTCGTTGGGTGGTAGTTTCATTTACGCTAAAGGTGGTGTAGACTGGACTAAATCGCTAACTCAGTTTGGAGGAAACCTTAACATTAAAGATGAAAAAGCGACAGGAACAGGATTTGGTCTTGGATTTTACTTTAAACCAAGTGAAAAACTTGATGTAAGTATTGCTTACCGTTCTCCTGTTGATATGAAAGCTGATGCAGGTGTAGCAACATTTGAGGTAGCTCCGAGTTTATATCCGCTGATCGGTTTAAATGCCAGCGGGCAGGATAACTTTAAAGCAGTTTTACCTTTGGTTGATGAGTATACTCTTGGGGTTACTTATAAAATTACACCAAAATGGTCGGTTTCAGGTGATTTCAATTACAGTGGGTGGGATCAGTACCAGCAGTTAACTCTTGATTTCGAAAACGCGCCGGTAGGCAACCAAGCAGGTGATCCGACGGTATTAGTGTCTCCTAAAAATTTCCACAGTACGCAAACCTGGAGAGTGGGAACACAATATATGGTTACGGATAATTTCGCAGCACGTTTAGGATATTATTATGATGAGTCACCGTATGAAGATAAAGATTTCATCCCTGAAACGCCATCTTTCGACGCAAACGTAATTACAGGTGGTATCGGTTACAAGTGGAAAGGATTGGGTATTGATTTATCCGGAGCTTATAACTTCCAGACAGCAAGAAAAGTTGAGAACAGCTATTACGATTTCTACGGACAGGCTAAAGCTAAAGCTTATTACTTTGGTTTAGGTTTATCTTACAACGCATTTTAAGAATTATTTTAATTATGAAAAGAATATTAATTTCAACAATAGCAGTCTCAGCTTTATTATTTAATATCAGCTGCGACACAGATTTTGATCAGGACGTAAGCAGTATCGTGGTTTCTAAAGGAAATGCAGATTTTACTAAATATGTAGCTTTAGGAAATTCACTTACTTCCGGATACCGTGACAATGCATTATATATTGACGGACAGAATGAATCTTACCCTTCAATGATTGCTGCACAGATGCAGCTTGCAGGTGGAGGAGCGTTTAAGCAACCTATGATGCCAAATAACACCGGAGGTTTTACTAATCTTCCAGGTTTTCTGGGTAAACTGAATCTTCAGGTGGTTAATGGCGCTTTATCACCAGTAGCATCGGCACCGGCAGCGGCGCTGGATAATATTACCTCAGGCGGACCTTACCAGAATCTTGGGGTTCCGGGAGCTAAATCATTCCACTTAGGAGCTGCTGGTTATGGTAACATGGCGGGATTGCAAACTGGGAAGGCTAACCCTTACTACGTGAGATTTGCAACAAGCGGAACTTCCTCAGTAATTGGTGATGCAGTTGCTCAGGCTCCTACATTTTTTTCGCTTTGGATCGGAAATAACGATGTGCTTTCTTACGCAACAAGCGGAGGTTCGGGTGTAGACCAAACTGGAAATGTTGATCCAACAACTTACGGCTCAAATGATATTACAGATCCCAATGTATTTGCTTCGGTAATCAGCGGCTATGTGAATGCGCTTACGGCTGGCGGTGCGAAGGGAGTAATGGCAAATATCCCTAATGTAACTTCGATTCCGTTTTTTACAAGAGTTCCTTATAATCCTTTAACACCGGCATTGCTTGGATCTAATATTACTGCGCTGAACACAGGTTTGTACGGGCCTTTGAAACAAGCACTTACCGCTTTCGGAGCGGGCGACAGAATTAATTTGCTTTCAGCCACATCAGCAAATCCGCTGTTAATCGTAGATAATTCTTTAACCAATCTTTCTGCAGAACTTACTCTGGCTTTAACTCCATCTTTGGGAGCGCCTACAGCAGCAGCTTTCGGGCAGATTTACGGTCAGGCAAGACAGGCTACCGCTGAAGATTTGGTGCTTTTATCAACAAGTTCAGTAATCGGTACTCCGGTTGCAGGCGCGCCGGCGAGCATTAATGTAAACGGAATTTCTTATCCATTGGCAAATCAGTACATACTGACGAAAACAGAGAAGAATAAAGTTTTAACAGCCACAGCGGCATACAACGCGTCACTTAAAGCAATTGCCACTTCAAAAGGCTTAGCTTTCGTAGATGCCAATGCTAAAATGACTGAACTGTCTGCAGCATCTGGAATCCAGTTTGATGGGGTAAGATACACCGCAACTTTCGTTACAGGTGGAACTTTCTCTCTTGATGGAGTTCATCTTACCGGTAGAGGGTATGCATTAATTGCCAATGAATTTATCAAAGCGATTAATACGACTTATAAATCTACACTTCCGATGGTTAATGTAAACAGCTATACAGGAGTAAAATTCCCGTAAAAGGAATTCGAAAATAAATAAACTTAAAACCACTTGAACTCTTTCAGGTGGTTTTATTTTTTTAAATTTGCACCATCTAAAAAAGTAAAAATGGCTAATCAGGCAAGTTATCTTTTTTCTACAAGGACCAGCAAGGTTCTGGCGGAAAAAATTGCTCAACATTACGGGCAGGATTTAGGAAAGATTAAGTTTCAGGAATTCAGCGACGGTGAGTTCGAGCCGGTTCTGGATCAGTCCGTGAGAGGAGGACGTGTTTTTTTGATAGGCTCTACGTTTCCACCGGCAGATAATCTTTTAGAATTGTTGCTGATGATCGATGCTGCGAAAAGAGCTTCTGCCAAAAGCATTACCGTCGTGCTGCCCTATTACGGTTTGGCAAGACAGGACAGGAAAGACCAGCCCCGCGCCCCGATCGGAGCGAAACTCGTGGCCAACCTTCTTACAGCAGCCGGTGCTACAAGAGTAATGACGATGGATCTGCATGCAGACCAAATCCAGGGATTCTTCGAAATTCCGGTGGATCATCTTTATGCATCAACGTTGTTTATTGACCATATTTTATCTCTGAATCTTGAAAACCTTACCATTGCCTCACCGGATATGGGTGGTGCAAAGAGAGCGAAGAATTATGCTGGTCATCTCGGTGCTGAGGTTGTAATCTGCTATAAGGAAAGAAAGAAAGCCAACGTGATCGAAGAAATGTTCCTGATCGGCGATGTAGAGGGTAAAAATGTAATCCTTATCGATGATATGATCGATACCGCAGGAACACTTTGTAAGGCTGCAGATATCTTGATAGCAAATGGAGCGAAAAGCGTAAGAGCAATGGCAACTCATGGCGTGCTTTCTGGAAAAGCCTATGAAAACATCGAAAACTCAAGAATTTCTGAAGTAATTGTTACAGATACCATCCCGGTAAAAACGGAATTATCTTCTAAAATTAAAGTGCTGTCGTGTGCTGAACTCTTTGCTGATGTAATGAAAATGGTTCACGAACACAAATCAATCAGTGATAAATTTATTATTTAAGAAAAATTATCTATCTTTGCACCCTTAAAATTTTTTTAATACATTATAATGAAATCAATTACAATTCAAGGTACAAAAAGAGAAAGCGTGGGCAAAAAGTCTACTAAAGCTTTACGTGATGCTGAATTAGTTCCTTGTGTTGTTTACGGAGGCGCCGAAACCCTTAATTTTTCTGCTGAAGAAAGATCTTTCAAAGGTTTGGTATATACTCCTGAAGCACACACGGTATCTATTGAGGTTGACGGACAAACAATTCCTGCCGTACTTCAGGACATCCAGTTTCACCCACTTACCGACAAAATCCTTCACGCAGATTTCTATCAGTTGTCCGATGACAAGCCGGTAGTAATGGAAGTTCCTGTAAGAATCACAGGACGTGCGAAAGGTGTAGTTTCCGGTGGAGCGATGAGACAGACTTACAGAAAGCTGAAAGTGAAGGCATTGCCTGCGAACTTACCTGACGAAATCGTAGTAGATGTTACTCCGCTGAAAATTGGTAACAAACTTTATGTTGGCGACATCAAAACAAACAATTTCACATTCATGCACCCGGACAATGCAGTAGTAGTTGCTGTTAAGATGTCTAGAACTGCAATGAAAGGTGGAGCAGTAGTAGAAGATGATGAGGATGATACTCCGGCAGAAGGAGAAGCTCCTGCAGCAGAAGCTACAAGCGCAGAATAATATTCTCGAAATATAAAAGAAAATCCCGGTACGTATGTGCCGGGATTTTTTTCATAAAAAAGTCCCCCCAATGGCAGGACTTCCTTCTTTCACTTTTTACTCCTTACATAGGTTCCTGTTTTTTTGGAGTCGGTTTTGCAACTTCTTCTTGTTTTAGTTCAGCAGCAGTTTCTGTTTTTATAGCCGCGTCATCTGCTGCTTTCACTTCCAAAGTTTCTACTGGAAGTGCTACAGCGGCATCGGCCTGTACTGCAGCTTTCACTTCGGTTTTAGCAGCTTTTTCCGCTTTTACTTTCTTTGTCTTGTCGGTGGTTTGAGCGGTGGCGAAACTTACGCCTGCAGTCAATAATACAACTGCGAATAAGGACTTTGTCATAATAATAAATTTTAGGTTAGTGCTGAAGCTATAACGCAAGTTATCCGCATGTAAATATTCCAGAAAAGAAACTTTAACTCAATTTATTAAAGTTTGTGATTTATTTGGAAAGTGAATTATTTCTCCAGATTCTTCTTTAAACGTTCTATAAATTCGAATGCTGCAGGGCAAATGAGCGTATTTTTAATGGTGAGATGATTGATCTGGTAAATTTTCCTACGGTCCGTATGAGGGAATTCGCGGCAGGCTTTAGGTCTTACTTCGTAGATTGAACAGGTGTTGTCGGCATTCAGAAACCAGCAAGGCAGGCTTTGCAGAACTTTGTCATTGTCTTCGTCGGTTCTCAGGAATTTGGCTTCGAAATCGGCCTGTTTCATCCGAAGATGCTTTGCAATTCTCTCGGTATCTTTTTCCGTGAACAGCGGTCCTGTGGTTTTGCAGCAGTTCGCACACTTTAAACAATCGATTTTACTGAAAACTTCGTCATGGGTTTCCTGAACGGTATAATCCAGGTTTTTGGGTGGTTTCTTCTTTAAATTATCCAGAAATTTTTTGTGTTCTTTCTGTTTTAAAGTTGCCTGATTTTTATAGAAGTCCAGATTCATGATGCAAAAATAACTGTTATTTTCGGAAGCGTGGAGTCAATTTATAGCTGATTTGCGGCCGCGATAGCAGCGGTTACCCCACAGCGATGCACGCAACGCAGTGGAGCGGCTGAGCGAGGAGTATGAGCGGATAGCGCGAATTGTCCGGCCGAAAAAAAAATAGTTTCAAGTGCAGCCGTAAACCAATCGTTTTAAAAATCTTAATTTTGAGACATGAAAAATTTAGAATCAAGAAATGATATCGAATTTTTGGTCAACGCATTTTATGATAAAGTCAGTAAGGACGAGAAAATCGGATTTTTTTTTAATGATGTTGCTAAAGTAAACTGGAACCACCATTTACCGAAAATGTATTCGTTTTGGGAAAGCCTGCTTTTGGGGGAAGCCTCCTACAAAGGAAATCCTATGGCAATGCATTTCCCCATCAACGAAAAGGTAGCAATAGAAAAAGATCATTTTGCGCATTGGATCCGGTTGTGGACGGAAACTGTTGAGGAAAATTTTACAGGTGAATTAGCGGAAGCTGCCATCTATAAAGCATCGAACATTGCCAATTTGATGGCTTATAAAATGGAAATTGCAAGAAAATTGAGATAAACGCTTAAGCAAAAAAAATGTGAATTTTCAGAAGATGAAAATTCACATTTTTATTTTAAGGAATAATAACGGTAAAAATATACGCTGCGAGATTCACGATTAAAACTGCGCCGTACATAATATTTGTTTTGCCCCGACTCAGTGACAGCATCACGATGAACACCGACAAAGCGAGTAGAATAATGGATTTCATATCCAGCCCCAGAACGAACGGGATATCGAACAGGATACATACTACTGATACCGCCGGTATGGTAAGCCCCACACTTGCGAGCGCCGAACCTAATCCCAGATTAATAGAGGTTTGAATCTGGTTATTCCTGGCGGCCCTTATTGCAGCCAGACCTTCGGGCAAGAGTACCACAGATGCAATAATTACCCCGACCAACGCGCGGGGAGCTCCTATATTTTCAACAAAATGCTCGATGACAGGCGAGAGGCCTTTGGCCATAAAAATCACTACTGCTAAACTCACTACCAACAACGCTAAACTTATCATGGTTTTCTGCATTGTTGGTGGATCTGCTTCGTGGGTGGTGTGATCCTCTTCTTCAATCACAAAGAAATTACGGTGACGTACCGTCTGAACCCTGAGAAATGTACCATAAATTACCAAGCAGGCAACGGAAACAAAAATTAACTGCGCCTCAGTATAAAACGGCCCCCGCACACTGGAGGTATAATTAGGCAATATTAGGGTGAGCACAAGAATGGCTACCAGACTTACTAAATAAGTTGTTCCGGAGCTGCGCATAAAAAACTGCTCTTTGTACTTCGCGGCACCGATCCAGATACAAGCTCCTAAAATACCGTTAAGAATAAGCATTACCGCCGCAAAAACGGTGTCACGGGCGTAAGTCATAGCGCCCTCGCCGCCGGAAAGCATAAAAGAAATAATTAAGCCTACCTCAAGGATTGTGATACAGATCGCCAAAATGATAGTTCCGTATGGTTCTCCCACTTTGTGTGCGATCACCTCTGCGTGATGTACTGCAGCTAAAACACTTCCAAAAAGAAGGATTGCCCCGGCAAGATTAGATATTGTATTATCCACTAAGAATCCGCCGAGATAAAATAGGCCGGCGATGATAGGAACCAGAATTGTCCAGTGTAAAAGGCTCTTTAACTTCATAAAAAAAATTTTTTACAAAATACAAAAAATCTATTGAAAATGAAATAATTATTTAAAAAACAAATCGAAAACTATCGTTTCATTGCCAAAAATAATAATCCTGAAAGTCTGTAAACATGTGAAAAAGAAGTCCGACAGATGCTATTTTATAATATCCTTTAAAAAAAACAGTGCCTAAAAAATATACTGCAATTGCAGGATAAGTATGAAGTGGATGAAATCCGATGCTCGCTCTGTTAGGATCAAAGATTGGGTCTGCAAAAATATGGTCGATATCTACAGCCATGGTAGCAATCATGATGAGATAGGCTTTACGCCAATGATCTTTAAAAAACACTTTCGCAATAAAAAACGGGAAAATGAAATGCAGAAAATAATGGAAGATTTCCCGGGCGTAAAATATTTCACTCATTCTAAAATAATATTTGCAGCTATCATCACTTCAATTACCCCAAAATTACCATTAAATTCTCCCTTTCAAGAAATCCTGTCTTAATTCTTCATCCATTTTTTCAATGGCATAGCGAAGCGTTGTTCTTGGCATTGTATGATAGTTTGTTTTCAGGAAACTAAAAAGTTCTGCTTCGTTTTTGTTCCCCATCTCGCGCAGGAGCCAGCCATTTGCTTTGTGCATTAAATCGTGCGGGTGATGCATATTATACAGTGCAAGTTCTTTAAGGAGTTCAAATTTCCCTTTTTTTACGTAGAACATCGTGGCGACAATTGCCATTCTTTTGCTCCAAATATTCTCTTCTGCAGCCAAACTTCTTAAAAGATTCTCATTCTCGGTTTCGAATGCGTGCCTGCCCAAAATTTTGTACGCAGAATTATCAACCAAATCCCAGTTATTGACAAATTTTTTATGCTTCAGATAAAAACGGACAATATCGTTTTTATCTTTTTCAGTCTTTGCCTTTTCGAATTTATTTACGAGGATCAACAAAGCGCAATGGCGGTGTTCATGAATTTTTGAAGATAAAAGTTCCTCAATTTCGGGTAAAGAAATTCTTTGCCAGTATTCTTTAACAATTTTTCGCTGGTCAGGAACCGTAACACCGATAAATGCATCACCTTCAGCGTATTCGCCTTTTCCTGCTTTAAAAAAACGGGGAAAAAACGCTGCTTTCTCGGGCAGAGCCAAGTCATGAAGTGCAGATTTTATTTCATCTATCACCACATGCAAGTTATTTTTCTTCTTCCTCCTCGAAATACTCAAACAGGAAATCATTGTATGGGAATCTTGAGATATGAATTTTCAAGACCTCGTCGTAGATCATTTTTTTCATTTCCTCAAAATTTTCTTTTGTTAAAGCCGAAATAAATACGGTAGGGAATTTAGATTTCGACATCCAGGTTTTTTCCCATTCGGCAAGAGAAATATTTTTGCGCGATTCCGGTGTTAAGTCATCTTCCTCCTTTTTCTCGTAGCTGAAATCATCAATCTTATTGAAAACCATAATCATCGGTTTCTGATGGGCGTTTATTTCCATCAAGATCTGGTTTACGGAAGCAATATGATCCTCAAAACTTTCATGGGAAATATCAACTACGTGAATGAGCAAATCTGCTTCGCGAACCTCGTCGAGCGTAGATTTAAAACTCTCAACCAACTGTGTAGGAAGTTTCCTGATGAAACCTACGGTATCTGTCAACAGGAATGGCAGGTTGCCGATCACTACTTTTCTAACCGTGGTATCGAGGGTCGCAAAAAGTTTATTTTCAGCAAAAACATCAGATTTTGAAAGGGCGTTCATCAGGGTGGATTTACCTACGTTGGTATAACCTACCAATGCTGCTCGCACTACCTTTCCGCGGTTATTTCTTTGGGTCGCCATTTGGCGGTCGATTGTTTTGAGTTTTTCCTTAAGTAATGAAATTCTGTCGCGGATAATCCTTCTGTCGGTTTCAATTTCTGTTTCACCCGGACCTCTCATTCCGATTCCCCCTTTCTGTCTTTCAAGGTGCGTCCACATTCTTGTAAGTCTTGGTAATAAGTATTGATACTGAGCTAATT
Source organism: Flavobacteriia bacterium (assembly GCA_015999765.1). Classification (GTDB taxonomy): domain Bacteria; phylum Bacteroidota; class Bacteroidia; order Flavobacteriales; family Weeksellaceae; genus Kaistella. The sequence continues at coordinate 295,906 of JAECQR010000001.1, read as the reverse complement.
CCACCTGAGTTCTTGCGTAAGAAGTTTGCGCGCGCTGGGCAAAAATATCAAGAATAAGATTCGTTCTGTCTAGAATTTTAACTTCAATTTCCCTTTCTAAATTCTTTAATTGTGAAGGCGAAAGTTCATCATCGAAAATCACGGTTCCGATTTCGTTTTCTTTTACAAAATCGCGTACTTCCTGAGCTTTTCCGCTTCCGATAAACGTTTTGGAATCGGGCTGGGTTAATTTTTGAGTGAAACGTTTTACCACCGTGGCGCCTGCGGTTAGAGCGAGGAATTCTAATTCGTCCATATATTCCACAAGCTTTTCTTCATCCTGATTCTGAGTGATTAAGCCTACCAAAACGGCTTTTTCGTATAAGTGTTCTTTATTATCGAGCATAGTTTAGTTTTTTCTGATGAGTACAAAATTAGTTTTTTTCTTTGTCATAAATGATTTTTAACACAATCAAAACCCCTGTTGCGACTATTGAAATGCTGTTGGTGACCATCATAGAGATATGTTCCTGCATAATTCCGTACCAGAGCCACAATCCTGAACTGACAACACCGATGATGCAGGTGAGCAACGCAATTTCTTCTGCGGATTTTTCTTTGATGATTTTGATGATTTGCGGGATAAATAATGCCGAGGACATTCCGCCGGCGATAAATCCGATAATTTCTGGGTTGATGTTCATTTTAAATTTATGTTTAAAAAAAGCATTGATTTAACAGACATTCCATTTTTATGCCGTGATTTTTCATAATTTTGAGTCTTACAACAATATAGTTTTTACCAAAGTGACAGATAATATTGAAACAGCACGCCTCTTTCTAAAACCGGTTTCGGTTGATGATGCATCGTTTATTTACGAATTATATAACTCGCCACGATTTATTGAGTTTATTGGAGACAGAAACATTCGTAATACGGATGCTGCTCGGGATTATATTATCAACAGGTTTCTTCCTCAGATTGAAAGATTGGGTTACGGGAATTATGTTATTGTGCGGAAAGATGACGGGCAAAAAATTGGGAGTGTTGGCATTTTCGAACGTGAAGGACTTGATGTACACGATATCGGATTCTCTTTCCTTCCTGAATTTGAAGGTAAAGGTTACGGATTTGAAGCCGCATCTGCTTTAATAAAAGTTGCTTTGAAAGAATTTGGCTTGAAAAAACTCTCCGCAATCACTACAGACGCTAACATATCATCCCAAAAACTGATTGAAAAGCTGGGACTAAAATTCCAGAAAACCGTTCGGTTACCTGATGATGGAGAGGAGTTGAGGTATTATGAAATGGAAATCAAATAAAAAAGGAAACACATTAAGCATTTCCTTTTTTAATTTTTCTAACTAAACTTATTGACGCTCGCTTCGCTCGCGCCATTCATTTTAATTCGGTTTCCAGTCCACAACAGCGCGGATAAACGCTTCAGCATTTTCCAGAGGAATATTTGGTAAAATCCCGTGACCCAGATTGACGATATAACGGTCTTTGCCGAAACGGTTAATCATTTCGTGAACCATTTTACGGATAGTTTCAGGAGAAGAGTGTAGTCTTGTAGGATCAAAATTTCCCTGTAAAGTCATGGTGTGATTGGTTAAAACTCTGGCGAATTCCGGTTTAATGGTCCAGTCTACTCCAAGTGCAGAAACTTTAGACATTGTCATGTCCTCCAATGCAAACCAACAGCCTTTCCCGAAAACAACCACATGGGTTAACGGGCTTAAAGCCTCAACAATCTGGTTGATATATTTCCATGAAAACTCCTCATAATCGTAAGGTGATAACATTCCACCCCAGGAATCGAAAACCTGAACTGCAGAAACGCCTTTTTCAACTTTTCTTTTCAGATAAGCAATCGTAGTGTCGGTAATTTTTTGCAACAGTAAATGTGCGGCTTCCGGATTTTGGAAACAGAAGGTTTTTGCAATTTCGAAAGCTTTGGAACCTTTCCCTTCCACGCAGTAGCACAGGATTGTCCACGGCGATCCGGCGAAACCGATGAGCGGAATATCGTTATCCAATTTCTGCAGCGTCAATTCGATCGCATCGAAAACGTAACCCAAAGTATCATTAACATCAGGAACTACAACATTCTGAACATCTGCCAAAGTACGGATGGGGTTTTCCAACCATGGTCCAACACCTTCTTTCATTTCGAAATCAATTCCCATTGCCTGTGGAACAACTAAAATATCTGAAAAAAGTATCGCGGCATCCAGCGGATATCTGCGGATTGGCATCATGGTGATTTCGGCTGCGAGTTCTGGCGTACGGCATCTGGTGAAGAAATCGTACTGGTCACGAAGCGCGCGGAATTCCGGCAGGAATCTTCCGGCCTGTCTCATCATCCAAACCGGTGGTCTTTCAACGGTTTCTCCTCTTAATGCTTTTAAATAAAGGTCATTCTTAATCATAATATCTTTTTAACCCTGATGTTTTGCAATTACATTCAATAAATCATCAAGATTGCTTTCTTTACTGGTGAATACTGGGTTTTTGGTGAACTTTTTAATTTCTTTTTCGGTTGTTTCGCCGATCGAAAAAATCTTCTTGTCCTCCAGGGAATTGAATTTCGCAAAACTACGAACTCCGCTCGGACTAAAAAAACATACCGCATCATAGCCTGCTGTAACCTCGGGATACAGAAGCTGGGTTTCGTAAACGGGGATTTTTTTATAAGAAATATTCTGCAGCGGCAAGGTCTTGTTCAGTACATCGAGTGCTAGGTTTCCGCAGAAATGCAGAAATTTTTCTTTTGCACTGCTGTCGATAATGAATTCAGAAAGTTCCTTCGCGTGTTTCGTCACTTTAAATGTTCCGTAACCGAATTTCCGTAACTCCCTTTTTGTGGTAATTCCTACGGTGTAAATTTTATTGTATTTCTTGCTCGTAAAATCTTCGTCGGGTTTAAAACCGTTTTCGAAAAAGCTCTGAACTGCATTAACACTCGTAAAAATCAATGAATTGTTTTTCAAATCAAAAGGTTCAACAGTTAACGGGTTTATCTTAATCACATCCACGAAATCATAAGAAAAATGACTCCCTAACTTTTTGGAAATCATTATTTTACTGATTCTTTTAGTGAAAATAATCCTCATTTTATATATGCTGCAAAAAGCTAAATCTCGCTTTTAATCTGATTCATTAACTCGCGTCCACCGTTTTCAAGAACTTTCTGCGCCAACATTTTTCCGAAATTTTCATGTTCATTCCATTCGAAAATCTCATCGGTTTCGATACAGTTTTTTCCGTCAAGGGAACATAGCCGCCCGATGAAGCGGACTTCGTTTTTATCATTGATTTCAGCAAAAGCGCCAATGGGAGCGGTGCAGCCACCTTCTAAGGTATTCAGGAAATTTCTTTCAATTTCAATACAAATCTGTGTGGGTTTGTGGTTAATGTCCTTGAAGATTTCTTTAATCTCTGTGTCATCACGTCTTGCGCACACCGCGACAACACCTTGTGCCGGCGCTGAAATCATGATCGGAAGATGCTCATAATCAACATTCAAGCCCATTCTTTCGATTGCGGCGAGCGAAAACATTGTAGCATCAAAATCGAGTTCTTCGAGCTTATTTAACCTTGTCTGTACATTACCTCGTATATCTGAAAACTGGGTGTCCGGAAATTCCTTAAGCCAGAAAGCCCGTCGGCGAAGACTGCTTGTCGCAATTTTCAGGTCATGAAGTTCTAAAGTTTCCGCATCTTTCTTTCTCACCAAAACATCCTGTGGATAATCGCGTTCTAAAACTGCTATAATTTCTATATTTTCCGGAAGTTCAGTAGGAATATCTTTCAGCGAATGCACTGCAATATCAACTTCATTATTAAGAAGTGAAATATCTAAATCTTTAGTGAAAATACCGGTAATTCCCAATGTATATAATGGCTGGGTAAGATTTTTATCACCCGTTGCAAGTACCGGAATGATGTCTGTAGTATAATTCAGATTCTGAAGATTTCTTGCCACTTCCCTCGCCTGCCACATGGCGAGCGGCGAATTTCTGGTTCCTATTTTAATGCTTCTCATTGAATTCATTATTGGGCTGTTCGACTAAAATCTCGTGCATTAGTTTGCTGATTTCCTCGGCTTTCCAGGGATTATCGATGATGTATTTGGCAAATCTGTTGGTGATTTTCTGGATCATTTTATCCGAAAGCTGCATATCTGTCACTTCCACATATTTGTGTTTTTTGTGGATATTGTGCATTTCATTGCGTTCCATATTCTTCAGCACCGCTTTGAAATGATGAATATTGGGTGCTAATTTTCTCTTTTTTTCCCACTCGAGAAAGTCCTTTGTCATTTCTCTGATGATTTCTTCGGCTTTCGGAATCTCTTTCTGCCGCTGAACCATCGTTTCGCTGATGTGGAGAGAAAGCTGGTCAACATCAACCAAACTTACGTTGGTATTCTCGGTAATGTCTTTTTCAACATTATTCGGGATCGAAAGGTCGATAACTAAAGTTTCTTTTCCGTTTGGGAAATGAGTTTTATTGATAATCGGATGCTGAGCTCCTGTTGCGACAATCAAAATATCAGTTTGCGCCAGTTCTTCCTGAAAATGTTCGAATTCTATATGCGGAATCTTATATTTTTCAGCAATCTTTTCTGCTTTATCCGAGGTTCTGTTGGCGATTTTAACTTTCGGTTTATAAACGTGCTTCACCAGATTTTCAACCGTATTCTGTCCAATTTCTCCTACTCCTAAAAGCAGAATATTTTTATCGGAAATCTGGGTCTGGTTTTTCAGGATATAATGTACCGCAGCATAAGAAACTGAGGCTGCCCCATTAGAGATTCCTGTTTCATTTTTAATCCTCTTGGAAATCTGGATGGCAGAATTTATTGCCCTTTCCAGAAACGGGTTAGAATTTCTTTTTACTTTTTTGAACCGGTGGTAAGCGTTTTTGATCTGTCCAATGATCTCGAAATCACCGATAATCTGGCTTTCCAAACCTGCAGCAACCCGGAAGAGGTGATTCAGTGCTTCTTCGTGTTTCAGGATGTTGACGTACTGCATGAATTCCGTAAGGCTTACACCAATGGTTTTGCAGTATAATTCGGCAATCAGTAGGTAATTTTGCGATGTGGTATAAATCTCGGTACGGTTGCAGGTAGAAACCACAAATGCGTCACCCAGATTTTCATCATGAATTTCGCTGACAAAGTTTTTAATATTCTCGTCAAAAAACGCGAATTTTCCACGGGTCTCGGCATCGGCTTTTTCAAAACTGACGCTGAGGACGGCAAAATTAGCGGTTTTGTGAATGTTGGTATCCTGATTCATAAAGCAACGGCAAATTTAAGACTTTAAATTGAATTGGCGAAGATTATACAAGATGAACATTATCAGTAAAATATATGAAGATTCGGTGCTTATTTTCCGAATTTTCATTTAAAAATGAAATAATTAAGAAATAAAAAAGTTATTCTAGAATAGCTTGTAACTTTAATAAAATTTTAACCTAATTTAGTCTGAATCTAATTTTTAGAACGGTTCTAAATTTATATCTTTGTACACTTAAAAAAATCACGAAAAAAATGGGATTATTTGATATGTTCACGCAGGATATTGCGATTGACTTGGGAACTGCGAACACACTAATTATACATAATAATAAAATTGTTATAGATCAGCCTTCGATAGTTGCCATAGAACGCTCCAGCGGAAAGCCGATCGCTGTTGGTGAAAAGGCAAAACATATGCAGGGGAAAACCCACGAAGACATTAAAACCATCAGACCACTGAAAGACGGCGTAATCGCTGATTTTCATGCATCTGAGCACATGATCAAAGAATTCATCAAACAAATTCCCGGCATCAAAGGGAAACTTTTTCAGCCCACTTTAAAAATTGTAATCTGTATTCCTTCCGGAATTACCGAGGTGGAGAAAAGAGCGGTAAGAGATTCTGCACAGAAAGTAAACGCAAAAGAAGTGCGCTTAATCTACGAACCAATGGCTGCGGCAATCGGAGTTGGAATTGATGTTCAGAAACCAGAAGGTAACATGATTATCGATATAGGTGGAGGAACCACAGAGATCGCTGTAGTAGCATTAGGAGGAATCGTATGTGATAAATCCGTAAAAATTGCGGGTGATGTTTTCACCAATGATATTGCGTATTATTTAAGAACACATCATAATCTGTACATCGGTGAAAGAACTGCTGAGAGAGTTAAGATTGAGGTAGGTTCAGCGGTAGAAGAACTTGACGTTGATATTGAGGATATTCCGGTTCAGGGACGCGATTTAATTACAGGTAAACCAAAAGAAATTATGGTGAACTATAAGGAAATTGCCCGTGCATTAGACAAATCGATCATCAGAATTGAAGATGCGGTAATGGAAACGCTTTCCCTTACTCCTCCGGAACTTGCTGCTGATATCTATAAAACAGGAATTTATCTTGCAGGTGGTGGCGCATTGCTTAGAGGACTTGCAGACAGGCTTCACAAGAAAACAGGATTGCCGGTTTTCGTTGCGGAAGATCCACTGAGAGCTGTAGTTCGCGGTACAGGTATCGCCCTAAAGAACATGGATAAATTCAACTTCCTGATTAAATAATTTTATAACTTTTACGACACTTAACTGATGGGATTTTTGCTGCGATTATTTTCGAAGAACGGCCTGTTCGTCTTCTTTGTATTTCTGCAGCTTATTGCTTTGGTATTGATTTTCAGCAGAAATTCAATGCAGCAGTCGTGGATTGCAGGTCAAACTGCAGCCTTTAATTCTCAGGTTTCTGGATATATTGACGAAGGCGCTTCTTATCTGAAACTGAAGCAAATCAACGAACAGTTGGTCGCTCAGAACAAATTACTGATGGAAGAGGTGTACGGTAAGAATTCTGGGGTTCCTGTTTTCAGAAAAGTTCATGATACCATTGGCGGCGGACAAATCTACACTTTTGTCGACGGCGAGATCGTGTTCAACAGTATCAACCGGAAGGATAATTACTTCACCATCAACCGCGGAAAAAGAGATGGCGTTCATCCCCAGATGGGCGTAATGGCACCGAAAGGAATTGCGGGGATTGTTATTAATTCTACAGATTCTTACGCCTTAGTGCAATCGGTGCTGAGTTTAAATAAAATCAAAATTAATGCGTCGCTGAAAAAATCCGGCTATTTCGGGACATTAACCTGGCGTGGCGATGATTCGCGAATCATGCATTTAGCTGATGTTCCCAAATATGTTCCTTTGCAAATTGGAGATACGGTTGTAACTGACGGCAAATCAGCGATATTTCCGCAGGGAATTATGATCGGTAAAGTTTCCGGATACGAAGTCGACAGCAAAACAGGTTTCTGGGATATTTCTGTGGAATTGAACGAGAAAATGGGTAACCTCAGCAAGATTTATGTAGTGAAGAACCTTAAGAAAGCGGAAGTTCAGAAAATTCAGGATACCTTACAGGCCACCATAAAAAGAGAGAAATGATAAGCAGAACACTTTTTACAGATATCCTGATGATTGTTTTTCTGGTGGCATTACAAATTTTTGTATTGAACCGTATTACGCTTTTTGGGAAATACACACCGGTTCTTTATCCGGTGTTTATCATGTTTTACCCGTTTTTCAGGAATAAGTTTCAATTTTTAGCATTGAGTTTCCTTTTGGGATTAAGCATTGATGCTTTTCTTTACACCTGGGGAATTAATGCATTTGCCACGACGGTGATTGCTTATTTCCGCACTTTGATTTTCCGGACCTCAACAGATACTTCAACCGATTTCTTTTCCTTCCAGTCTTTGCAATGGTCGCAATATCTGTTCTTCATACTGTCAAGTATTTTTCTGCATCAGTTATTGGTTCAGTACATCGAGTTTTTCAAATTCAGCCGGTTTTTCGAAATCTTCGTGAATATTTTGGCAACAAGCGCCATTTCCTTTATATTTATCCTGATGTACGCGCTGGCCTTTAAAATCAAGCAGAAAGTTTAACGTTACTGAACAAAAAACCTTTATAAAAGGTTATTAACAGACACATGAAATCACAGTATCTGAAAATCACCTTATTATTAGCGCTCCTTGCCATAATTTTTATTGCAAGGCTTGCTTATTTACAGCTTTTCACAGATCGCTACGCCTTAAATGCAGCCAATACTTCTATAAAAACAGAATATATAATTCCGCAGCGCGGCGTAATTTTCGACAGGAACGGTAAGATATTAGTGGGCAACCAACCTTCTTATGAAATTTCCTTTACAGAAGCTTTAATTAAACCGGATTTTGATACGCTGGATTTCTGTAATTTAATGCGAATCAGTAAACCGGATTTTATTAAAAGAATTAATGCCATCAAAAACGAAAAGTATTATTCTAAACTTACTCCCATGACTTTTATGAAAAATTTAAGTCGTGAAGAGATTGCCAGAATTCAGGAAATTATATTTAAATATCCTGCGTTCAGTATTGTGTCGCGACCGCAACGGCAGTACGAAGTTTCAACCTCCGGAAATCTTTTAGGCTATACCAACGAAGTAAATGATCGTGATATTAAGAAAGATTCTCTTTATTACCTACCTGGAGATTTTATTGGAAAAACCGGTGTCGAAAAATCTTATGAAAAAGATTTAAGGGGTGAAAAGGGCGTACAGTATATCCAGAAAGACATTCGCCTGCGCAGTATTGGCTCTTATAAAAACGGAACCTTAGATAAAGATGTAGTTACGGGTAAAGATGTAACTCTGACTATTGACTACGATTTGCAGAAAATGGCAGAAGAAATGCTCGTGAACAAGCAGGGAGCGATTGTCGCGATAGATCCAACCAACGGAGAAATCCTGGTTCTTGCCACTGGTCCCGATATTGATCCTAATCTGTTCACCGGACCCGACAAAACAAAAAATCTGTACAGACTACAAATGGACACGGTGTATAACAACCGGCCAACTTTTGACCGTTCCGTTCAGGCTGCATATCCTCCCGGGTCTACTTTTAAACTTCTAACCGCCGCGGCAGCGATGCAAATGGGAGTTATGGATGAAAATACTATTTTTCCGTGTGGTGGCGGTTTCAATTACCGTGGGTTGAGGGTTAAAGGACACGGTGGCGCTGATCCGCTGGTACCGGCGATTCAGGTTTCTAGCAACTGTTATTTTTCGTATGCGTTTATTGCGATTATGAATAAATATCCCGGAAATCCGAGCAAAGGAGTTGACGAATGGAAAAAGATCATGAGCAGTTTCGGGTTGGGAGAATTCTTAAACAACGATATTGCGGTAGGGTCCAGAGGAAGAATCCCGAGCGGCGGTTTCTATGAAAAAAGAAGCGGCGGAAAAAAGGACTGGAGTTCCGCATACACCATGAACGGATCAATCTTCAACGGAATGGGGCAGGGCGATGTACTTCTCACCCCTTTACAAATGGCCAATGCAACAGCGGCTATCGTAAATAAAGGTTGGTATTACACCCCTCATATTGTAAAATCAATAGATGGGAAACCTAATCCGGATCCGCGATTTAAAGTAAAACATAAAACACTGGTCGATCCCAAACATTTTGGGCCGATTATCAAGGGAATGGAAGCAGTAGTCACCGGCGGAACAGCAAGAAGTTTAAAATCAAATGATTTCACCATGCTCGCTAAAACCGGTACAGCACAGGTTCCACAAGGGAAAGACAACTCTATTTTTGTTCTGGCAGCACCTGCGGAAAACCCTAAAATTGTTATCGCAGCGGTAATGGAACACGCTGGTTTTGGAGGAACATGGGCGGGGCCGGCAGCTACTGCAATTGCAGAAAAGTATTTAACCGGAGAGCTTAAGCGCGAACATCTTTACAATAAATTGGTCAACGCGAGTTTCATGCCTGAGTATAAAAGACAATGGGTCGTTGACTTAAAAAGGAAAGGTCTTTATAAAGAACCGAACAGAGATTCAATGAGAATTGAGTCCATTGAAGACAGCTTAAAGTTTATCAAAAGCGATCATATCAAGGCAAGACTTATTTATAAAAGAGATTCGCTTCGCGCAAGATTAAGAAACCAAACAGTGAAAAAATGAAATGGACCGAAGGACTTGATAAACTGAGCATATTTCTGTATCTCGCCATTTCACTTTTTGCAGTGGCGAATATTTACAGTGTTGATGAGGGTTTAGGAACAAAACAATTTATATTTTTCTGTGTCTCACTCTTCGTTGGGCTCATTATTTTTATCATGAGAACTAAGTTCTTTGAAAATTTTGCCAGCATTATCTATGTTTTTGGAGTGCTATTACTGATTGGGCTTTTCCCCTTCGGCACCGAAATTTTGGGACAGAAGAACTGGTATAAATTCGGTGGCTTTACGATGCAGCCGGTAGAGTTTGCCAAGATTGGGGTCTCGCTGATGTTAGCAAATTATGTATCCGGACCCGACTTTAATCTCAGAATCCGGAAATCACTGTTAACAACTCTAGCAATTATCGGTATACCGGCGGTTGTGGTACTGATGATTCCCGACGTTGGCTCCCTGCTCGTTTTTACTGCATTTTTTATTGCTCTATTCCGGGAAGGACTGAACGGATGGGTTTTCGGCGTAGGTGGTATTCTGGCTGCGGTGTTTTTAGTGGCACTCGCAATCGATCCGCTTTATTTGATTATCGGGATTGCTGTGATTTATGGGGTGGTAATTCTTATGAATTATTATAAAATCCACTGGCATGTTCTGTCAATTGCTGGTATAGCGGGCTCGTTCCTTATATTGTGCGGTATTGCTTACGGCTCACCAAAAGCGTTGGAAAAAATGCCGAAACACCAGCGGGAAAGAATTGAGGTGTTGTATAAAGGCGAAAAAGCCTTCCGCGATACTTCCGGTTACAATTTACTTTACTCGAAAACAGCCATTGGCTCCGGCGGTTTTTTCGGTAAAGGATATAAGGAAGGCTCGGTAACTCAGGGGAAATTTGTTCCCGAACAGGAAACCGATTATATTTTCTGTACAGTGGGCGAAGAATGGGGCTTTTTCGGAGCTTCTATGCTGGTGATTTTCTATGCCGTATTTATAGGCAGGATTTATTACTTATCTGAACGTCAGAAATCGGCTTTTAACCGTGTTTTCGGGTATTGTTTTGCTTCAATACTGTTAATGCACTTTGCGATAAACCTCGGAATGGTAATGGGGCTTTTCCCAACCGTTGGGATTCCTTTGCCCTATTTCAGTTATGGCGGCAGCTCTCTGTTGGCTTTCTCGATTATGACATTCATCTTCTTCAAACTGAATTATACCGACAGAAACAGTCTGGTTTAAAACCTGAGCCTTAAAAGCAGAAACCTCACAGCGTAAATTGATTTGTATCTGCTGTTTGCCATGTTAATTATGTGGTCATCGCCTTATGATGTAATATAGAAAACCCTAAGTTAGCCCTAGTTTCGCTCATTTTATTAAGGTAAAGGATTTACGCAACGTAATTGCTTTGGTAATTTTTGCGCACAAAAAAAGCTGCCACAGGCAGCTTTAAATGATCAATTATTTATTTTAATTATTTGCAAAGTTTGTATTGAAGGTATCGTGGGAAATTATTCTCTTGGCAAACCTGTATTTAGGTCCCCAGTAAGAATCATTAAGTGAAGAAATCATTACCCCTTTTGATGTTGCGGCATGGATAAATTTCACATCTCCCTCTTCTGTTACATTTTCTACGATACCAACATGAGAAATTCTACCTCTACCTTGTGAAAAGAATACCAAATCTCCTTTCTGAAGGTTGGATTTATCTACTTTTTCTCCCTCCTGAGCTTGTGATGCTGCTACTCGTGGTAAAGTCATGCCGGTTGCAGCGCCGAAAACAGATAATACAAAAGCTGAACAGTCAATTCCTCTTCTGGTCATTCCTCCGTATTTATAAGGAGTACCTAAGTAAGATTCAGCTTCTGTTAAAATCTCATCGATTTTCTTTGTGAATCTGATGGTTTTTGCAATTTCCTCATTCTTAATTGTAGCTTCCAAAGTTTTTGCTGCTGCAAGTTTTTCTTCGTTGAAACTCTTAAGTAATTGAGATTTTGCGGTTTCTAATTTTTTGTTATCTATTGATGCCAGTTTGGCATCTGATTTGTATTGACTTGCGTAAGTTGTTGGGGTTGAAACAACGTAATTGGTTACGCATGATTGTAATGAAAATGTAGCCGATACAGCAACTAAATAATACAAGACTCTTTTCTTCATATATATTTGATTATCTGTGTTAAATTGAAATACTTCTTTTTAAATGCAAAGCAAAATTAGGTATTCGAGTTCGATGGGGGGTGAAAACACCCTTTCTGAAATCCCTATTTAACACTTTTTAACACTTTTCTTTACAATGTTAAAGGAAAATAAACCGCAATCCCTTTATTTTAGAGATTGCGGTTTTATTTTTTTTATGATTTCTTAACATTTATGTAAAATATCTATAATAGATATCAAATTCCTCTATAATGTATGTCCCGAAAAAGTAAGCCCTGAACAATGTCAGGGCTTATCAATGCTATCTTGTGAATAAGAGTTCTCTGTATTTGGTCATTGGCCAAAGTTCATCGTCTACAACCATTTCCAGCGTATCGGACGCATCTCTGATTTTTTCAAAACGTGGCTTCACATCGTTACAGAATTGTTCAGCACTCTCCTGCGGATCTTCAATTGATTTGGCGTTTTTAATCGCTGCAAGCAGAGCGTCTGCTTCAACTTTTATAATGGAAACGTGTTCGGAAATTTCTGTGATCATATTCATCTGTTCTTTTGCCAGATTCCTGAATTCTTTGTCTCCGAAAATTTCTTTTAAGCCTTTTACGTTTTCAATCAGCCTGTTCTGATAGTTAAGAGCACACGGAATGATGTGGTTTCGTGCAATATCTGCCAATACCGTTCCTTCAATGGCGATTACTGTGGAGTATTTTTCCAGTTTTATTTCGTTACGCGCCTCAATTTCGCGGTGAGTATAAATCCCGAGCTCTTCATATAAATCCACAAATTTTTTGTCGAGTTCTTTTTTTAAAGCTTCCGGCGTAGTCTTCAGGTTGTTCAGGCCCCGTTGCGCAGCTTCTTCAGCCCATTCTTCCGAATAGCCATCCCCTTCGAACATAATATTTTTAGAAACTTTAATATACTCTCTTAAAATGTTGAAGATTGCTTCATCTTTTTTAAGACCTTTCTCTAAAATAAGAGTGTCTACTTCCACTTTAAAAGATTGCAGCTGTTTTGCTACGATAGAGTTCATCACCGTCATTACTTCCGCGCAGTTTGCTGAAGAGCCTACCGCTCTGATTTCAAATTTATTTCCGGTGAAGGCAAAAGGAGAAGTTCTGTTTCTGTCGGTATTATCAAGTAAAATTTCCGGAATTTTACCCACAACATTTAATTTGAGTTCCGTTTTTTCTTCAGGGGAAAGCTTACCGTCTGTAACTTTTTCCAGTTCTTCCAACACGCTGAAGAGTTGGGTCCCAATGAAGGCAGAAATAATCGCCGGCGGAGCCTCGTTTGCACCCAGGCGGTGATCATTGCTCGCAGAGGCGATACTTGCTCTTAATAAATCCGCATAATCATGAACCGCTTTCAAAGTATTCACAAAAAAGGTGAGGAACTGCAAATTCTTTTTAGGATTTTTACCGGGCATCAAAAGGTTTTCACCCGTATCTGTCGCTAAGCTCCAGTTATTGTGTTTTCCGCTGCCGTTTACTCCTGCAAACGGCTTCTCATGGAAAAGGATATGGAAATGATGCTTATGTGCCACCCTTGCCATTATATCCATTAATAAGGAGTTGTGATCCACAGCAACATTCACCTCTTCAAACATCGGCGCCAGTTCGAATTGGTTTGGTGCCACTTCATTATGTCTTGTGGTAACTGGAATTCCGAGTTTCATACACTCGATTTCGAGTTCTTTCATGAAATTCATTACTCGGGTAGGAATAGATCCGAAATAGTGATCATCAAGCTGCTGACCTTTCGCCGGGGAATGTCCTAATAAGGTCTTTCCCGTAATTACCAAATCGGGTCTCGACTGATACAGCGCTGAATCCACAAGAAAATATTCCTGCTCCCAACCTAAAGTCGGACTTACTTTGGTGACGTTTTTATCAAAATATGATTTACAGATGTCAGTTGCAGCCTCGTCAACTGCGTGAAGCGCTCTCAACAATGGGGCCTTATAATCAAGTGTTTCACCAGTGTAAGAAATAAAAATTGAAGGAATACAAAGTGTTGTTCCCATAATAAATGCCGGCGAAGTAGGATCCCATGCGGTATAACCTCTGGCTTCAAAAGTATTTCTTATCCCTCCGTTAGGGAAAGATGAAGCGTCAGGTTCCTGCTGGATCAGCATTCCTCCGGAAAACCTTTCGATAGCGCGGTCGCTTTCAAACGGCGTGAAAAACGAATCATGTTTTTCTGCAGTGGATCCGGTTAATGGCTGAAACCAGTGGGTGTAATGCGTTACCCCTTTGCTTAGTGCCCAATCCTTCATTGCTACTGCAATTTGGTCTGCTACATCACGCTGGATTTTTGTCCCTCTTTTTATCGCATTCTGAATAGACGTGAACGCCTCTTTAGTCAGATACTCTCTCATGGTCTCCTCGGAAAACACATTCTGGCAGAAAAGTTCTGATAATTTTGCAGGAACTGTAACTGCATTATCTTTTCTAAAATCTTTAAAAGATAACATTTCTAAAGCCTTAAATCTTAATGATGACATAATTGGGTGGTTTTTGATGGGGTAAAATTACAAAAAAATAGAAAACAAACAGTAAAAATGAGAAAAATATGGGGTGTAAGTAAAATAAAAGTGATTTAAGCCCTGTTTTACGGAGATAATTAATAAACTGTTAATCCTATCATAATAATACAAAATTCGGAAATTCGGCAGATATGTATTATATTTGCCAAAAGATACACTATGGTAAATTCACGTGCACGGGAAACTACAGAAGCTATTGAAAGGCTTTATGTTTCTATGCGACACTTATTCTATCGCGGTTTTTTCAAACCATCCGGGATCTCCGGCGAGAGTCTTCGCTCCTTACTAACAACAATTAATCCCGAAATTTACGGAACTATGGGCGTTCCGAATAAAATTGAACTCGATGGACTTCTTTATGTTCTGGACCGTTTACCGGAAGGAATTGAAGAATGCTCTTTCATTCACCTGACTTCAGATGAAGGTTTTGAAAAAGGAAGTTTTGAAGTTATTGTTCCCAAAAAAAGAAGAAGAAACTGTTACCGGATCGATCAACACCAGATGAATATCGAAGTGCTGCTTGGCCGTTCCGAAATCTACGATATCCTTACTCACCTTACCTTCTTATATATAGAAGCCGATAAAATTAGAAATCTGGCGTTTATTTCTGATGAAAACGACAAGCCGACACGCGCCTGGAGAATCATCGAAGAAGTAGCGAAAGGCGAGAAAAAATTCAGCCGTAAAGAAAAAGAAGTTGCGCTTATTCATCTTTCTTCACTTTTGGGAAGAACTTTCGATGAAACTTTGAACGCATATAACAATTTTGGCGACGATGCCAATCCGGACAGGCTTTTCAAAATTATTTATCATCTTGGAAATGAAAGTTTCAACGATAATAAAAAAATCAGAGAACGCGAAGTTCATTTCTCTGCGATTCTCCGCGAAAGAGTTGGGCATCATTTCTTCGGTGAAAAATGGGCAAATAAGGTAAAAGAAGTTCTGGCTGAAAATAACCTCCAGATGAGACCTTTGCACATTATTTCTGCCAATATGCACTCTGTGAAAAATATGCTTTACGCCAATGATGCCATTGGAAAGAAACCTACAAAAGATGTAGATTTCAAACTTTACGAAGAGATTTCCAATAAAAAATCGCTTCAGGAAAAAGTGCTTGCACATTCGCAGAAAGCCGGTTTAATTTATATAGATGACCAAAGCGGCAGTAATATCGATGTGCAGATTATTGATCTTGCAAAAACCGATCTTAAAAACACACCTTTTGGGGGCCTGAAATTTTCAGGAGAAGATGTTATTATGGTTTTCGATTACGCGTTTGGTGAGCAGGCATTTGAGGTGATGGATGAACTTCTTCGTCCCTACGATTTCAACGGCGAAATCTACACGATGAAAGTGAAATCTATTTCCATCATGGGGAAAGCCGGGATTTTAATGGGTGGAAAGGGAGATATTATGATCCCAACATCCCACGTTTTTGAAGGTACAGCCGATAATTATCCGTTCGAAAACGCATTAACGCTTGCCGATTTCGAAGATGATGAACTCCAGGCTTTCGAAGGTGGCATGGTTACCGTTTTGGGAACCTCACTTCAGAACAAGGATATTTTAAGATATTTCATGGATACTTCCTGGAAAGCAATCGGCCTTGAAATGGAAGGAGCGCACTATCAAAAAGCCATTCAGGTAGCATCAAAAATCCGTCATCACATCTCGGAAGACCTTTTTGTAATGTATGCTTATTACGCTTCAGATAATCCTCTGGAAACCGGCTCTACGCTGTCTTCCGGTGGTCTCGGTCTTACCGGGGTGAAGCCGACTTATCTCATTACCCTGAAAATTCTGGAGAAAATCCTGAAAAGCGGTAAAGCTTAAGAACGATTTTAATAAAAAAAGCCCTTTCAGTCCAACTGAAAGGGCTTTTACTTTGGTCACTTCGCCTATAAATCAAAAATTCTTATCTTTCGCTTTTAAAAAATTAATTAAAGATGAACAAAGGCCTTATCGTAGTTTTCACGTTTCTTTTCGGAATGCTTTCAGCGCAGCAATCACCATACTATCAGCAGTTTGCGAAGTATAAAATGGATATTGATGTTGACGCCCCCAATTTCACTTACAAAGGAAACCAAACCTTAACGTATACCAACAATTCACCCGATGAACTGAAGGTGGTGTATTTTCATCTTTACTGGAATGCTTTTAAGCCTGGATCTATGATGGATCAGCGGGTTCAGAACCAAGGCAAAAACGGAGATTCGAGACTGCAGGTTAATGGGGTTTCAAGATTAGCCTCAATTCCGAAAGAGGAAGAAGGCGCTCAAAATATCCATTGGATAAAACAAAATGGCAAAAATCTGAAATTTGAAATTCAGGAAACCATTATGAAAGTGGAACTTAACACCCCACTGAAACCAAATTCAACCACAACATTCACCATGGAGTGGGATGCGGTAATTCCTCATCAGATTCGCCGTGCCGGCAGAAACAACCGCGAAGGAATTGATATGACAATGACGCAATGGTATCCGAAAATCGCTGAGTACGATTACGATGGGTGGGCAACATTTGATTATATCGGCCGCGAATTTCATGCGCCGTTTTCTGATTACGATGTCTCCATTAAAATCGACAAAGATTATGTGATTGGCGCCGGCGGAACGCTTGAAAACCCGCTCGAAGTTAAAGGTTACGATGCTAAAGCAAATATAAAATCCGACAGCAAGAATAAAGCAACATGGCGGTGGACCGCTAAAAATCTCCTCGATTTTGCGTGGGCAGCCGACAGAGATTATACGGTAGAACAATTTACAATATTGGATGGACCGAAAGTGTATTATGTATATCAGAAATCAGAGAAAACGCAGCTTTGGGAAGAATCTAAACCTTATGTTACTAAATTTTTCCAGTTGATGAACGCAGCTTTCGGGCAGTATGTTTACCCATCATACTCCTTTATTCAGGGAGGCGATGGCGGAATGGAGTACGGAATGTGTACCATGATTCTTGGTGAAGGCCGTTCGCTTGAAGGTTTGGTTGGCTTAATGGTTCATGAAGGCGGACACTCTTACAACCAACAGATTTTGGCTTACAACGAAAGCGTGAGACCGTGGATGGATGAAGGTTTCACGAGTTATTACGACGATTATGTGATGCATCAGTTATTTCCGCCGAAAGAACCGGTAGCGAATCCGTTTGTGGGATCCATAAAATCTTATGTGAACTTTACCAAAACCGGAAAAGAAGAACCTGCTGCGTGGCTCGCGGATCATCACGACGACGGCAGAGCATATTCCATTGCTTCTTATGTGAAAGGTGATTTGTTTTTGGTACAGCTCGGATATATCGTCGGGGAACAGAATCTTTCGCTAATTATGAAAGAGTTTTACAGCCAGTGGAAACTGAAACATCCTACAGACCGCGATTTTATGCATATCGCACAGAAAATTTCGGGAATGGATTTGAAGTGGTTCCAACATTACTGGATCAATACAACCAAGACAATAGATTACGCCATTAAAAATGTAGAATACGGCGCAATATCTACCACGGTAACCCTGGAAAACAAGGGCCAGATTCCGATGCCCATAGATTTTTCTGTAATGACTTCAGATAAAAAGGTAATCAACTACCATATTCCGCTGAATATGACCCATACATGGAAAAGCAAAGATATTTACGGTAATTTCACAACGCTGAATTACTGGCCGTGGACACAAAAAGAATACTCGGTTACCGTTCCATACACCAAGGCACAGCTTACTGCTATTGGAATTGACTTCTCACAGCGCATGGCCGATGTGAATCCAGAGGATAATTTCGTTGAGGTTAAATAATTAGAAAATAACTTTGATGACTTCAATTGTAATTAATATCGGGAATACCAACATCAGATTTGGACTTTTCAATGATGAAAACTGTGATATTTCCTGGATTCTCAATACCAAACCTTATCGTACAAGCGACGAACTGCAGATGCAGTTTATGATGATGTATCAGACGCATAAAATCGATGCAGAAAAAATTGATAAAATCATCATCGGGTCGGTAGTTCCGCAGCTTACTTACGATATTACCCGCGCCATTCAGAAAATTCACGGTAAAAAGCCGGTTGTTGTCGACAGAAATACCCCTTCGGGCGTTCAGCCGAAATCAAAGCAGATGGGAACCGATATTTACGCAAATCTGGTTTCCGCCCATCACCTTTATCCCGACGGTAAGAAAATCATTTTTGATTTCGGTACGGCTTTGACGGCGAGTTGTATTGATGAGGCAGGAGAAACTTTGGGTGTAATCATCGCCCCGGGAATCATCACCTCACTTAATTCCCTGATTCATGATACTGCGCAACTTCCTGAAATTGAACTGGTAAAGCCCAAAAAAGTTTTAGGACTGGATACTGTTTCCTGTATGCAGAGCGGCATGGTCTACGGATTTCTGGGAATGGTGGAAGGTTTTATCGATCGGATTAACCAAGAAGTTGAAGAAGACTGTTTCGTAATCGCTACCGGCGGGGTTTCGCATGTTTACAAGCCGCTTACCGAAAAAATTCATGTGGCAGACCGTCTTCATACGCTGAAAGGTTTGTTTTATTTAGGAAAAAATCTTTAAAAATCAGCAGTGCTGTAGAAAGTTGATTTAAACTATCTTTTATTCTTAAAGAAATCTTTTACAATTTGTGAGCATTGGACTTCAAGCACATCCAGAACAATTTCCGTTTTTGGATGCAGCGTAAGATGTTTGTTGATGAAACCGCGCTGCTCATCTCTGGCGCCGATGACCACTTTTGAAATTTGCGACCAGTTTAAAGCACCGCAGCACATTACACAGGGTTCCAGTGTGACATACATGGTGCAGTTCTGTAGATATTTGCCACCTAAATAGTTTGCTGCTGAGGTGATCGCCTGCATTTCTGCATGCGCCGTAACATCGTTGAGCGTTTCGGTGAGGTTGTGGGCTTTTGCAATCACGCGGTTGTTGGAGACGATCACGCATCCAATGGGAACCTCGTCTTTTTCCAAAGCGGTCTGGGCTTCCTGAAGCGCCATTTTCATGTAATATTCGTCGGTAAACATTAGGCAAGCTTTTTAACAAAAAAAGGTTCAGTACAAAACTAAACCTTTTTCATATTATAAATTTTATTTTTTCTAGAAACGGTAACCAATTCCCAGCATTCCTTTTCCGGTGATGGCTGCATCGTACTTTTCATCGATTCCGAATCTCCTTGCGATTCCCATACTTGCTTCAAATAAAATATTTTTTCGGGCCACCCATTTTCCACCAAATCCAAATCCAAGTCCTATTGTGGTGTTACTCTCTTCTTGAGGGGTGGAAGAATTGTATCCTGGCCCAACATAAAAATCGTAATAAGTGTCTGTAGTCATTGTAATTGGGGCAAAACCTTCAACAAAAAATCCTGCCGCATATTTCTTCCCAAAATACATTCTGTAATAAGGCGAAATTTGCGTAACACGATAATCATCATTATTGCTTCCGAGATAAAAAAGCCCATTCAAACCCACTCCGGAATTTTCGTTAATAAGCCTTTCATATGAAACATTAAGAACAGGACCGGCAATCAACTCAATTGGGCTAATCATAATATCGTTTCTTCGGTCTGAAACTTCAGTTTCCTGTGCATGTAAATTCACGATGAGGCAAAAAATCGCAACCGGGAGTAGTAATTTCTTCATAAAATATATTTTTTTAAAGATAGAATAATTCTCAATCAAATATCAGAAAATTTGAAAGTAGCTTTAATCAAAAGTCATGGATAATGGCAGTCGGAATCTGTACCGAACCGCGGTTCCGTTGATGATAGCAGGAGAAAATTTTTCCGGGAGAAGATACATCGCGATTTCAGCCTGGCGGTTGAAGGTGAAATTATCGCCTTCTGCATGCACATTGCCAATGCTTCCGTCCTTTCCTACCACAAAAACCACGTTGGCTTTCAGGAGTTTCTGATCAGGCAAAACCGAATCGGTATAGAATAAATCAGCGACCTGTTTTCTTAACATTTCGAAACCTCCGGGATATTGGGCTTCCTTATTCAGGTCTTCTTTTTTTGGATTTAAATGGAGTTCGGGCAGATTTTTAACGGTAATCTTTTCCAAATCCTCTCGGTTTTTAACTTTAATTAAAGTTCCTATGAATGCGGTATTCTGAATGCTGTCGAGTTTCACCATAAATTCCGAAAAGTCTCTTTTAATGGCGATTTTCTGATCTATATTTTTCTCGTTATCAAATTTTTTCTTGAATTCATTATTCAGCATAAACCGTTGATAATCGAAATAATCTTTTGCACTTCTGAATTCATCATTTTGCTGCGCAAAGAAAAAATTCGCGCACATCAATAAAATCAGATAAACTAATTTTTTGCTCACTTGTGTTTAATATATATATGTAAAAATAGTTAAAATATTCAATACAATTTGGGGGAAATTATAGCAGCATGCTTCTAGTAAGAAAACCATTTCTGTCATGATTTAAAGTGGGAGACTTTATCATCCAAATCTTTAATATCCTTTTTAATTTCCATGAACATGCTTTTTATTCCCGTATCATAAGACGGATTCGGTTTGTAATCCTGAGGCAAAATCCCGCGTACATAACGCCATATTTCTACAAGATCCTCTAAAGCGATTTCGTATGGCGGATAAAATGGGTTGTCGGCTGATACAGTGATAGAAGAGGAATTTACTGCCATTAAAGTTTTATAAGTGATACCTTGCGGTGTTACGAAGATGTATTCCTTCTCCGGTTTCAAGTCTGCAATATTTTCAACATACTCGCCAATCACATAAGATCCGTCGGCAAAGGGCGGCATAGAATCTCCATCTGCTAGAAATCCGCGGAATTTTCCATGTTTCAGAAACGGAAGATTCATTCGCTGCAGACTCTCCATATATTCCGGATCACTGTAGCCATTTAAATAGCCCATCGAAGCTTTTTGAGGGACAATTTCAATAAAATTATTGCCCTGCTGATCCACCACCACCGGTAGTACAATGCGGTTGTCGGGAAGCTTCAGCATGCCTTCCAAAGGATATTTCCGGATATCCACCGTAAGGAGCAAATCAATGCTGATGTGGAAAAACTTGGATATCTTGATGAGAATTTCATATGGCGGCTCCGAGCGGCCACTTTCATATTTCGAATAGCGGTCGCGGCTGATACCCAGCTGGTCTGCGAAACCCTGTTGAGCTAAATCTCTCTTACCTCTTAAAAACCTGATGTTATCTGAAAAAACTGACATTGGGACAAATTGTATCTGCAAATATAACATTTTTGGGACAAATAGTATATAATTTTGCAGCATGAATCATGCGATTGCACATATGGATTTGGATGCGTTTTTTGTTTCCTGCGCAAGGCTTTACAACAGTAATCTGAACGGAATCCCCTTGATAATCGGAGGTGGAGAGCGTGGTGTAGTGGCATCGTGTTCGTATGAAGCCCGTTATTTCGGTGTACGGTCGGCGATGCCAATCCGGATGGCGCTGAAACTTTGTCCCGATGCAAAAGTGGTGAAAGGTGATTATGAACTGTTCTCGAAACTCTCACATGACGTCACCGAAATCATCCAGCAGCGTGTCCCTGTGATGGAAAAAGCAAGTATTGATGAATTTTATCTGGATCTTACCGGTATGGATAAATTTTTTGGCTGCTACCAGTGGACCCAGGAAATTGCCGCCGAAGTAACCAAAGAAACCGGATTACCCATCAGTTTTGCCCTTTCGGTGAATAAAACGGTTTCCAAAATCGGAACGGGAGAATCTAAGCCTTCCGGTAAGCTTGAAATTAAAGAATCCCAGATTAAACCTTTCCTTAATCCACTTTCCATCCGGAAAATTCCAATGGTCGGCGATGCCACTTTTCAACTGCTTTCCAGAGTTGGGATCCGGACCATCAAAACCCTTTCAGAAATGCCGGTTTTAGCCCTTCAGCAAATGATCGGCAAGAACGGAACAGAGCTCTGGAAAAAAGCCAACGGAATCGATGAAAACCCTGTCATTCCTTATTCGGAGAGAAAATCAATTTCAAAAGAACATACTTTTTCCAATGATACCATGGATGTGTTTGCCATAAGAAGCCTGATTTCGGGAATGGCAGAAGAACTCGCTTACCAGCTTAGGAAAGAAAAATGGCTCACTTCCACTGTGGTCATCAAAATCCGTTACGCCAATTTCGATACGGAGACCAAACAGTGCAAAGTGGCTTATACTGCAGCAGATCATACCCTTTCCCGGATTGCTTTGGATCTGTTTAACAAAATCTACACCCGAAGAATGCGCCTGCGATTGATTGGCTTACGTTTTACCGGCTTAGTTCATGGGAATCACCAAATGAATCTTTTCGAAGATACCGAAGAACTGATGAACCTTTACCAAACCATGGACCGTCTAAAAAACCGCTTCGGCTCTGATGCCGTAAAACGTGCTTCTGGATTTGATTTCTCTGAGGTACGTGCAGATGCCCTAAACTTGTCTAAATAATGTTTCTTAATTGTCATTCATATCACAGTTTACGCTACGGCACACTCTCCATTGAGGCGCTCGTAGAGCAGGCTCATGAATCAGGAACTAAAGAATTAGTTTTAACGGATATTAATACCGTTACCGGAATTTATGAATTTAAAAAAAGGTGCGAAAAATACCGCATCAAACCAATTGCAGGTGTTGAAGTAAGAAAAGAAAAAAAACTGTTATACATTGCTGTGGCAAAAGAGTTCAGCGGGATAGGAGAAATCAACCGCATGCTGACCGCACATAATTGTGATGGCCATGAACTCACGGAAAAAGCACCTTCGTTCGAACGGGTTTTTGTGATTTATCCGATTACTAACATTCCGGAAACACTTCAGGAGCATGAATTTATCGGTCTGCGTGAGGATGAATTAAACTTAATGATCCGTTCGGAGTTTATGAGCAAAACCGGCAAAATGGTGATTTTACATCCGGTAACGTTCAGTACCAACAAAGAATATCATTTACATCGGGTTTTAAGGGCAATTGAAAACAATACTTTGCTTTCCAAACTTTCTGACGAAGATATTTGCAGCAAATCAGAATATCTGAAATCTGAAACAAGTATATTCCAATCATTCGATCGATATCCTGAAATCATCAGAAATACAAAGAAAATTCTCTCCGAATGCAGCTTTGAATTTACCTACAAGGAACCTCGAAGCACAGAAAACAAAAACAAAAAATATTTTACCGGTTCTCAGGAAGAAGATATGCAGCTTTTGAGAAGACTGGCTTATGAAGGTTTGCAGAAAAGATATGGAGACAACGAAGCCGCAAAAAAAAGAGTTGAAAAGGAACTTAAAGTAATTGGTGACCTTAAGTTTTCCGCCTACTTTCTCATCACTTGGGATATCGTTCAATACAGCAACAGCATGGGTTTTATGCATGTGGGGCGTGGGAGCGGAGCCAATTCTATTGTAAGTTACTGTTTGGGGATCACCGATATCTGCCCGATAGAACTGGATCTTTATTTTGAACGTTTCCTGAATCTCAACCGGACTTCGCCGCCGGATTTCGATATCGACTGGAGTTGGCAAAACAGAGATACCATCCTCGAATATATTTTTAATAAGTACGGAAAAGATCACGTTGCGTTTTGCGGAACCAATGTCGAATTCAAATACCGTTCGATATTCAGGGAAGTGGGAAAAGCGTTCGGGCTTCCCAAAGAAGAACTTGATGATCTTGCGACAAAATCCATGGAAACTCATGGTGGCAACAAAGTCGTAAAACTCGTTCACGAATATGGCAAATTGATGGAAAAATTCCCCAACCAGAGAAGTATGCATGCCTGCGGAATTCTGATTTCCGAAGAGCCTATTACGAATTATTCTGCCCTCGAAATGCCTCCAAAAGGATTTCCTATCGTTCAGTTTGATATGAATGTAGCTGAAGACATCGGTCTTGAAAAATTTGACATTCTTTCCCAGCGCGGTTTGGGAACCATCAGCGACACGGTGGAACTCATTAAAAAAAACCGAGGAATTGAAGTTGATATCCGGGATACTTCTATTTCTAAAGATGAAGCGTTGTGTAATGAATATCTGGCAATAGGCAAAACAATAGGATGTTTTTATATAGAAAGCCCGGCAATGCGCGGACTTTTAAGAAGGTTAAAATGTGGGGATTACAGAACTTTGGTGGCTGCGTCTTCCATCATCAGACCCGGGGTGGCGCAGAGCGGAATGATGAAGGAATATATTTTCCGTCACAACAATCCCGATCAGTTTGAATATTTTCATCCTATATTTGAAGAAAATCTGAAAGAAACCTACGGAATCATGGTTTACCAGGAAGATGTGATTAAAATTGCTCAGTATTTTGGCGGACTCAGCCATGCTGATGGTGACATCCTGAGACGTGCGATGAGCGGAAAGGAAAGATCGATCCAGAAACTGAATGAAGTGAAAAATAACTTTTTCGAGTCGTGCAAAGAACAGGGACATTCGGAGCAGATGACCACTGAGGCTTTCAGGCAGATTCAGTCTTTTGCCGGATATTCTTTCTGTAAAGCGCATTCGGCTTCTTATGCGGTAGAAAGTTACCAGAGTTTATATTTAAAGGTTTATTATCCGCTGGAATTCATGGTTTCGGTCATTAATAATCAGGGCGGTTTTTACCGGACAGAAGTTTATGTTCACGAAGCGAAAATGTCCGGCGCAATCATTCAGAATCCGTGCGTTAATACCAGCGAATTTCAGACTTCCCTGAAAGGAAAAAATATCTTTCTGGGATTTATGCATCTTCAGTCACTTGATACCAAAACTGCGCAGCTTATCTCCGAAGAACGGGAGAGAAACGGATATTATCAGTCACTGGAAGATTTTATCCAGCGTATTCCGATTGGGATTGAAGGTGTGCAGATTCTGATATTTATCGGTGCCTTTCGGTTTACAGGCAAACAGAAAAATGAACTTCTGATTGAAGCAAGATTGCTGCTCATTAATTTCAAGCCCGAAAACAGAGGTAAAATGCTGTTTGATGAATCTGTTCAGGAATACCAACTTCCGGAACTGAAAAGGGATTTTTTTGAGGATGCTTTTGATGAGATTGAAATCCTGGGATTTCCGGTTTCCTCCACGCCGTTTGAGCTGCTCGAAACCAGATGCCGCGGTTCGGTTTTTGTGAAAGACCTGCTGAAAAATCATAAAAAACAGGTGAAAATGTTGGCGTATCTAATTTCCCGGAAACACGTGCCGACCAAAAAGGGAACCATGTATTTCGGCACCTGGATCGACGTGAACGGCGATTATTTCGACACGGCTCATTTTCCGGATTCTCTGAAACAGTACGATTTTATGGGTGGTGGATGTTATCTGCTGTTGGGAACGGTTGAGGTAGATTATCATTTTCCGACCATCACCATTCTCAAAATGGCTAAAATGCCCATGATTCCGGATCCGCGCTATGCTTATCACAAAGAGAAACAATATGATATTCACCGGCAGCTAAAAGAAGATGTAAGCATGACGTTCCGGAAACCTTATCCTCAGGAGCACGAGATCGGTTTACCGCGACATAAACTTAGCACCTAAAAATCCTTAGCGTTTTTCATATTTCCAGTTGCGTCCTTTTCCTTCGGAAAGCCACTCCAGCGCCTCTGCCATCCTTTTGTTTCTGGTAGCTTCGGTTTTTGCTTCGGTAATCCACATGATGTATTCTTTCCTGAAGGAAGATGATCCGTTTTCGAAGACTTTTTTAGCTTCTACATTTTGATTAAGCGCCTCAGAAAAATAGGCCGGAACTTCGGTTTCTTTCTTTTCGGGAGCTGCTTTCTTCAGCGTAACGCCCATGTCGGTAAGATCCATGGCTTCTTTTATCGCAGCCTTCAACAGGGCTTTCGATGGCAGGTCCTCAATGCTTCTGATTTTTCCTAAAGTAAACATGCCGGTTCTTTCGGCATCTTTGCTGAGTTCCGTGATGGTTTTCATTTCCTTTTCGAGCCAGAAACCGAATCCACAGTGCTGTTTAAATGCGGTGAAGGCACAGAGAATTTTCCCTTTATACATGAAATGCGGGAAACTCCATTTCCAGCCTTCCTCAGCATCGGGACAGGTTTCGTGAATGATTTCGCGGAGATAAGTAAGAATGGGTTTTGCAAATGGCTGTACGTTTTCAATGTAAGCATCGATTCGCGGATCCGTAGTAGACATGGCTTAAATGTTTAAGTAAAAATAATACTTTTCGGAATACAGAATCTGCAGCGTCATAGAAAGATTCAAAAATGAAATTGCAGTTCAGTTTGCACCAAAATAAAAAGCATTGAAAACTCAATGCTCTTTATCCTTTCATTTTACTTTTTACCCATTTTCCCGGGACAGGATTTAATGAAAAAAGCCGGAGGCAATCCGGCTTTAATTTTATACTACACCTTGCGCAAGCATGGCCTCAGCTACTTTTACGAAACCTGCGATGTTCGCACCTTTCACGTAGTTTACATAGCCGTCTTCTTCTTTACCGTAATCTCTACAAGCCTTGTGAATTCCGATCATAATTTCCTTCAGTCTCGCGTCAACTTCTTCTGAAGACCAGTTTAGGCGGATGGAGTTCTGGGTCATTTCTAAACCGGAAGTTGCAACACCACCAGCATTGGAAGCTTTCCCAGGAGAGAAGAGAACTTTCTTTTCTAGGAAATAATTAATCGCATCTAAAGTTGAAGGCATATTTGCAGCTTCGGTAACGCAGATTACTCCGTTTGCTACCAGGTTTTTTGCATCTTCCAAATTAAGTTCGTTCTGTGTTGCTGCAGGAATTGCAACATCACATTTTACTTCCCATGGACGTTTTCCCGCATGGAATTCTGCAGTCGGGAATTTCTTCGCATAATCTTCGGCTCTGTTATTGCCGGATGCACGAAGTTCAAGTAAATATTCAATTTTTTCTCCGGAAATACCGTCTTTATCATAGATATATCCATCAGGACCGGAAATTGTAAGCACTTTTCCGCCTAATTCAGTTACTTTTTTAACCACACCCCAGGCTACGTTTCCGAAACCTGAAACACAAACTGTTTTTCCTTTGAAATCCTGACCAATGGTTTTAAGCATCTGCTCAGCAAAATATACCACACCGTAACCTGTTGCTTCCGGGCGGATTAATGAACCACCGTAAGCCAAACCTTTCCCGGTTAGAACTCCTGTAAATTCGTTTCTTATTTTTTTATACTGACCGAATAAATATCCGATTTCTCTTGCTCCAACACCAATGTCTCCAGCAGGAACGTCAGTTTCAGGACCAATGTGTTTGCACATTTCCGTCATGAAAGCCTGGCAGAAACGCATGATTTCCATATCAGATTTTCCCTGTGGATCGAAATCTGCACCTCCTTTTCCACCACCCATTGGCAATGTTGTTAAAGAGTTTTTGAAAGTCTGTTCGAAAGCCAAAAATTTAAGAACGGATAAATTTACGGTAGGATGAAAACGGATTCCGCCTTTGTATGGCCCAATTGCAGAGTTCATCTGAATTCTGAAACCGCGGTTTACCTGAATTTCGCCTTTGTCATCAACCCACGGCACGCGGAAAATTATTGTTCGCTCCGGCTCGGCCATTCTTTCCAGAAGTTTTTTTCCGGTGTATTGCTTTCTTGTTGAAATGAAAGGAATTACAGTAACTGCAACTTCTTTTACGGCCTGAAGAAATTCCGGTTCATT
The DNA here is from genome assembly GCA_015999765.1 of Flavobacteriia bacterium. GTDB lineage: Bacteria > Bacteroidota > Bacteroidia > Flavobacteriales > Weeksellaceae > Kaistella. The sequence goes on along the minus strand of JAECQR010000001.1, from coordinate 267,573 downwards.
CGGATTTTTAGCTTCAATTCTGGCCATGAATTCCTGAATTTTCTGGTCTACGTTATAATTCTCCATAAGGGTTGATTAATATTGTCAACAAATTTAATTTTTTTTTCAAAACTTGCAACAAAAATTTTAATAATTACTAAAATATTAATGATATTAGAGTTTATTTTTATTAAATTCATAATTTTAACACTTATAATATCAATTATTGAATGTTAACAGAAGATTAATAAATTTTTAAAAACACTTGAATGCTAAATGGCAAGATATTGTCTTCCCGAAAGTGCTTTGATGTATCCTAAAATTTCAAGCTGAAGTAAATCGGGTAATATTTTATAAGACGGGATCTGAAGTTTCACCGATATTTCATCAAGGGAAAGCGGAATATTTTTATCCAACGATTGCAAAAGCGTTTGCTGAAATTCAGGAAGTTGAATCTTTATTTCTGAACTCGGAAACAGTTCGCCTGTTTTTTCGATATTATTAGAAAACCCCAATTGCTCTACGAGAGACGAAACCGTAGAAATCGCTGCTGCCTTATTCTGAAAAATAAGGTGATTGCAGCCCTGGCTGTATTTATCTGTAATCTTTCCGGGCAGTGCGAATACTTCCCGGTTGTAATTGTTGGCAAAAGTCGCTGTACTCATTGATCCACCTCCGAAAGCAGTTTCCACCACGATAGTTGCGGGAGATAAACCTGCGATAACGCGGTTTCTCTGGATAAAATTTTCGCGGTCGGGTTTTTGGCTGGAATTGAATTCAGTAAAAAGAACGCCGTTGTCTTCTAGTATTCTTTCCGAAAGTTTTCTGTTCTTACTTGGATAAAGCGTGTGGAATCCATGAGCCAAAATGGCAACGGTGGGAATATTTTTCTGGATTGAAACTTCATGAATTTCAGTATCTACTCCTAAAGCAAGACCGCTGATGGTGATTATTTTTCTGTCCTTCACTTCATTCAGAAAATCCTGCACAAAGTTTTTTCCGTAAGAAGTGATGTTGCGCGTTCCCACCATGCTTACCGGCTTGAGAGCGGTGTTGTAGGAGCCTTTCTGGTAAAGAATTGCTGGTGCATCTTCGCATTCATTAAGTTGATGGGGAAGGTTTCCAAGATGCCGAAGGTTGATTTGAATGTTATTTTTTTCGCAGAACTTGAGTTCATTTTCAGCGAATTTTAAATGATCCTCATTCCCAATTTCCAGGGAAATTTTTCTGCCGATGCCGTAAATGTTGTTGAGCCCGGATTTCGATAATTCCCAAACTTCCTTTGCAGAGCCTACTTCGCTCACCAGTTTTCTGAAGACCATGTCGCCAATCAGCGGGCAGTGTCGAAGCGCAACAGAATAGAGAGTTTCTTCGGAGAACATGGGCGATTTTTCTCAAAATTATTAAAAATTATTCATTTTTACGGATTTTGTCTAGATGATCCCAGGGATCTTCTTTTTTAAGATAAGGCAGCTCCTGAAAATCATCCGGATGGTTTTCTTTGTATTCCTGCCAAAGTTTATCATCTTTCTCGCTATAGTAGTTCGGGAACTGCCAGATAAAACGCTTGTTCTTTTCGCCGGTTTTCCTGAAAACAAACGCCATGATTATACCTACCACCGCTCCGGAAAGGTGCGACTGCCAGGAAATTCTGCTGGGCTCTTCCAGTTTTGAGAATAATTCCTCTGGCATTACGCCCCAAACTAAACTTCCATAGTATAAAGCGACAATAAGGGACACGGTAAGCAGTTTCATATTCCACCGAAAAACGCCGCTGAAAAAGAGAAAGAAAGCAAGTACATATACGATCCCGCTGGCGCCTATGATGCACACGTAATTGAATTCGCCGGTAATTATATCAATGGGAGGCAGCAGCCAAACCAAAAATGCGGATACCAACCAGCCAAGAAAAAAGACTTTTTTCGCAATGAACGGATAAAACTGAAAAAGCAGAAAGATGAGAACGAAAATGGGAACAGAATTCCCGAAAATATGTTCGAGATTGCCGTGCAGGAAAGGGGAGAAGAAAATACCCTTCAACCCGTCGGGATTCAGCGGGACAATGGCTCCGCTGCATCCATCAAAAAAGCCAAGATATTGCAGGAAAAATCCCAGCCACATTGCCGAAACCATTGTGGCTGCGTAAATTACCGCCTTGTAATTGAGGGATTCTTTTAGCATTCTTCTCTTTCGTCAAAACTGTGACCAAAATAATTTTTAAGTAAATATGGCTAATCTTTAGCAATCGAAAAACTAAAATAAGACAAAAAGTAATAAACAATTGATGCTGAAGTTTTAAGGTTTTATATGTTTGCCTTAAATTTGCAGCCTATGAGACAGTTTATTGCCTTTTTTTTATTGTTGATGTCGGTGTTTGCCTATTCCCAGGAAGGCAGAAATATTTTAAAGGAAATTGATTCGATTTCGCAGCGACGATGGGATTCTGTGTCTTTGGATTTAGACAGTCTTGCCAATCCTAAACTTGTCAATTTTGATGTGCATTTCAAAGATACCATTGTGATCCGCGATAAAGTAGTGATTTCCAACATTACAGAAGATATACCAATCACGCCTTATAACCTCCTGAAACTTAAAGAACCGGTACGGTGGTTTTACTTCGGCCAGAATAATCTGGTGTTCAACCAATCATCTTTTTCGAACTGGAACTCCGGGGGGAATAACAATATTGGCATTATCGGAAAAATCAACTATAATTTAAGTTATAAGAACCGCAAACATTTTCTTGATAACAACCTTCAGCTTGGTTACGGTTTTGTGACCACACAGGGAGAATCATCCCGAAAAACTGAGGATTACATCAACCTCATGACCAATTACGGTTATGATATCGGTAAGAATTTCTATCTCTCTACCGGTTTTCAGTTTTTGTCGCAGTTTTCTCCCGGCTACAATTATTCGGTTACGCCCAATCCTGAATTCGAAGACAGGGTTTCCAGATTTATGTCACCAGGTTATTTAAATGCCGGTCTCGGTATCTCCTACAACCCGAATGAGAATTTCCAGGTAATTTTCAGACCCGTTAACGGCAAATTCACTTTCGTTACCGATCCTTTTCTGCAGAAAGCCGGGAAATATGGTTTGGAAAGAGACGGACAAAGCGTTCGTTCGGAATTAGGTGCGCTCGTGAACATTCTTTACCGCCTGAAAATTTATAAAGACATCAATCTGGTAAATCAGGTGAACTTCTTCAGCAACTATGTAACCCACCCAGAACGGGTTGATATTGCATATAACGGAACTTTAAACATCCGTTTCAACAAATTTATTTCCACCGTAATCAGTCTTGATTTGCTTTATGATCACGACCAGCTTCAGAAACTTCAGATGAAACAAACGCTGGGTGTCGGATTTTCGTACAATTTAGGTTTCGAAAACAGAGAGAAAAACAAGAAGTTGATTAAGCCTTTCGCAGATTAACTGGCGTATTTCCTAAAGATTTAAACATTCCAGAATTCCCGGTCGAGGCTTCTATACTGAATCGCTTCGGCAATATGACTCGAATTTAAGGTTTCGGCGAGTTCTAAATCGGCGATGGTTCTGGCAACTTTCAGAATTCGGTCGTAGGCTCTCGCTGAAAGATTCAGTTTTTCCATCGCGGTTTTGATGAGGTTTTGCGAGGTCTCATCGAGTTCGCAGTATTTTTCAATTTCCTTCGGACCCATTTGGGCATTATAATGAATGTCAGCGTTGTGGTATCTTTTGGTCTGAATTTCCCTCGCCTTTAAAACACGGGTGCGGATTTCGTCACTTTTTTCGCCTTTTCTTTTGTCAGAGAGCTGGTCGAATTCCACTTTCTGAACTTCAATATGAATATCGATTCTGTCGAGCAAAGGACCCGAAAGTTTATTCATATACCGCTGCATTTCAAACTGCGAGGAAGTATTGTTGGGATCATCCGGAAAATAGCCGCTGGGACTTGGATTCATACTCGCCACGAGCATAAAACTCGCAGGATAATTAACGGTGAATTTTGCGCGTGAAATCGTGACTTCACGGTCTTCAAGTGGCTGGCGCATTACTTCGAGTACAGTTCTTTTGAATTCGGGCATTTCGTCCAGAAATAGAACGCCGTTGTGCGCAAGGGAAATTTCCCCGGGCTGTGGATAACTCCCCCCTCCAACCAATGCCACATCTGAAATTGTATGATGTGGACTTCTGAAAGGTCTTACCGTCATTAAAGAAGTTTCCGTGCCAATTTTGCCGGCTACAGAATGTATTTTGGTAGTTTCTAACGCTTCCTTCAGGGTTAATGGCGGAAGAATACTCGGAACCCGCTTTGCAAGCATGGTTTTGCCGCTTCCCGGTGGTCCGATAAGAATAATGTTGTGTCCGCCCGCTGCAGCAACTTCCATGGCGCGTTTGGCGGTTTCCTGGCCTTTCACTTCAGAAAAATCGGTCGGGAAGAAGTTGATTTTATCCTGAAATTCTTTTCGGGTATCAATAATAGTTCTTTCCAGCGGGATTCCCTCATTAAAAAAATCGATAACTTCTTTGATATTTTCGACACCGTAAACTTCCAACTGATCTACTATAGCAGCTTCACGGATATTCTGTTTCGGGAGAATGATTCCTTTAAAACCTTCTTCCCGTGCTTTTATTGCAATGGGTAACACTCCTTTGATGGGTAAAAGACCACCATCAAGAGAAAGTTCCCCCATAATGATGTAATTTCCTATTTCTTCGGCTTTGATCTGCTCTGAAGCGGAGAGAATTCCCAGGGCGATGCTGAGATCATATGCTGAGCCCTCTTTTCGTAAATCCGCCGGCGCCATATTGATGGTTATTTTTTTGCCGGGAATCTTAAACCCTACGTTCTTCAGGGCTGCTGAAATTCTGTAACTGCTTTCTTTGATTGCATTATCGGGAAGTCCCACAAGATGATAGCCTACGCCGGAAGTATCTACATTAACCTCGATCGTAATCGTTTGCGCAGAAACTCCGAAAATGGCGCTTCCGTAAATTTTTACTAGCATATCTGTGTTTTGAGATAAAATTAATAAAAATTGAAGGATTTTGTTTAGAATTTGTATCCTGCACGGAAAACGGGTGATTTCACCCCCAAAGAAACTCCCCGACTATGTGGGGAGTTTGTGCGCTCCGGATTTTTGATCAGGCCACCATTCTCACTTATTTTTAATTACCTTTTATATTGCTTTGACATTCCTTTGACCTTCCTTTCTTCACAAAGATGCGCACCTTTTTGTACACCAAAAAAGGCATACTTTCAAGAAATAAAGTGAAATGTGAAAGGATTAAGAATTTCTGTACCCCGGATTAAACCAAGAGATAGATTTTTAGCACAAAAAAACTCCTCAATTTCTTGAGGAGTTTGTGGGCCCTGAGGGATTCGAACCCCCGACCCTCTGGGTGTAAACCAGATGCTCTGAACCAACTGAGCTAAGAGCCCTTTACCAGTGTTCGAGATATCTCGTTTTTTGGTTTGGCAAATATACAAGGTTTTTTTATTTCTGCAAATTTTTTTCTAAAAATTCTCCCACTACAAAGTTGCTTCCGCCGATAAAAATCATTTCTCCGTTTTTAAGATTCTGTTTTGCAGAAAGATATGCATCATTCACTTCATCAAAAATTTTATAAAAAATTTTCGATTTTTTCAATGCGTCTTCATAAAAACTGGGGTGAAGGCCCCGGTTGAGGTAAGGTTTGGCAAAATAGAAGGTGGAATTCTCCGGAAGAATCTTTAAAACTTCATCAATTTTTTTGTCTTTCACAAACCCAAGAACAATATGTTTGAATTTCGGGATGGAATTGAGTTGGGCAAAAACCTCTTCTAAACCTGCCTGATTATGAGCGGTGTCGCAAATAATTAGTGGATCGGTTGAGAATTCGAACCAGCGGCCGATAAAACCGGTGTTTTTCTGAACGTTCAGTAAGCCTTTTTCTACCTTTTCCTGCGGAATTATTATTCCTAAATTTCTAAGTTCGTCTATAAGTGCTAAAACTACTCTAATGTTTTTCTGCTGATAGTTTCCTTTCAAGTCCGAAGGTACATGAGTATCAATTAAAGTGGCATCAACCCATTCTGAATTATTTTCTGCCGCTTTTTGTCTGATGATTGATTTTACCGTTTCATTTTCATCACCACTTATAATGTTTATGTTACTTTTGATGATTCCGGCTTTTTCTTTTGCGATTTCTTCGACCGTGTTTCCCAGGATATTCTGATGATCCAGCGCAACATTAGTGATGGCTGAAACCAAAGGTTTAATGATGTTGGTCGAGTCTAATCTTCCGCCAAGTCCGACTTCAATAATGGCAAAATCTACGTTTTGCTGAGCAAAATATTCGAAAGCCATGATCGTCGTGAATTCAAAAAAAGAAGGTCGAATGTCTGCAGGCAGTTTTTTGAGTTTCTGGATAAAGTCGTAGACGAATTCCTGATTACAGTTTTTTCCGTTCACCTTAATTCTTTCGGTGAAATCGACGAGGTGCGGTGAATTGTAAATCCCAATTTTATAACATGATTCCTGAAGGACTGAAGCCAGCATATTGCTTGTAGAGCCTTTTCCGTTGGTTCCGCCAATGTGGATGGTCTTAATTTTATCCTGTGGATTACCGAAAAAATCGCAGAGTTTCGTGATGTTTTCGAGGCCGGGCTTGTAAGCTTTTTTACCGTCGATCTGGTAATTTGGCGCCTGCACAAAAAGCCATTCTACCGCTTCCTGATATTCCTGATTTGTCATGATGCAAATTTGATTAAAGTTTTTAGATTCCGGAAATTTTGCAGGATTTTATGTTATTAAAAATCCTGAATAATCTTATGAGATCCCGAACGCGCTCCTGATTGAACGGCATGTCTGAACTCTCCGCAACAGCGGAAGCGAGTAGTGAAAGCAGGGAATTAGCGCCCAAAAATTAAAAGGTAATTCTGTAGGTCCCGGTTGATGAAGTGCTGGCTCTTTCGGCTTTTACATACTGTTTCACCCAGGCTACTGAAGTAGAAGCGACACAGGGATCTGAAATTCCGCCTGATCTGCGGGCTGAAGTAACATTTCCGGCTTTGTCTACCGTATAGGCAATGCTAATGGTTCCGCTGGCAGAACAGTTATGCGAAGGCTGCGCACCGCCTCGGCCCATGGTTCCGGGGATAAAACCCACCAGATTTCTGTCGATGCCTATTTTACTGTCGCCGTTACCGTCGCCACCCAGCGGGTCACCCTGGTTTCCGGTGGTTCCGTTTGTTCCCTGAGTGCTGGTTTTGGTACCGCGCCCTTTAATTAAATTCCCGACAGCTGCAGTTCCTTTTCCGTCGCCGGTGCCGGTAGTGGAATTTGGTGTTACGGCTTTTTTTGCTGAAGTTTTAGCCGGAGCTGCTTTCACAGGCTTTTCGGCTTTGGGAGCTGAAACTTTCGTGTTACTTCCTGTAATAACTTTTTCTTTTACCACTGGTTTTGTAACAACGGTTTTAGGTTCCGGTTTGGTTTCGGAAATATTTTCCTGAACGGGTTCCGGAATGGAAACCTCAGTATTTGCGGCTAAACTTCCGTCCTGATTTGCAGGTTCTTCAGCATCAGCGCCGTTTTGGTTGTCGCCGAAATTGATCAGCATTGTGGTAATTTCCTCAGGTTTTTCGGTAATTTTAGTGAATTTGTAAAAGAATATTCCAAGGAAAACCAACAGCGAAATAAGGAAAGTAATGATCGCACTGTTCCTTCTGTCTCTTTCTTCAACTTTTTTATGTTGTAAGGTGTAATTCATTAATTCTCCTGAGTGGTTGCAATCGCTAAATTAAATTTATGCGTTTCTGCAATTCCCATTACAAAAACCACATCTTTGTGCTTAGTGTTTTCATCAGCCCGAATAGTGAAAGAGGGATTTTCCACATCTTTCAGTGCTGTTACCAGAACATTTTCCAGCTGTTCTTTTGGGATTTCCTTATCGTTTACAAAATATTTGCCATCTTCCTTAATGGTAACAGTTGAAGGATCCTGAATGCTGGGATTGGTAGCATCGGCTTTCGGAAGTTTTACATCAATCGCGCTTTGGCTGATCGCCGAACTCGTGATCATAAAGAAGATTAACAACAGGAAAATGATATCTGTCATCGATGCCATGCTGAACTCAGCATTTACTCTGTTTCTGCGTTTCAGTTCCATTAAAGCGGTTTGTTTAGGGCATCAAGAAAGTCGTTAACATGAGTTTGGATTTTCAGAACAAGTCTGTCAACATTTGTTACCAAAATGTTATAGAAGAAATAAGCGGGAATCCCCACAAATAAACCCACAGCAGTAGTTGCCATCGCGGTATAAATTCCGGAAGCCAAAAGTTTAGGACTCACAGCACCGGTAACATTTGAAATTTCGAAGAAGGCCATAATCATCCCCACTACGGTTCCAAGGAATCCAAGCATCGGAGCCGCTCCCGAAGCGGAAGCCAGAATGTTCAGGTTTTTCTCAAGCTTCGAAACTTCTAATTGTCCTTGGTTCTGCATCGCATTCGAAATGTCAGAAATGGGTCTTCCGATTCTTGCCAAACCTTTTTCAATCATCCTTGCTTCTGGCGAGTCGATGGTTCTGCAGTAATCTACAGCAGTCTGTATTTTGCCTTCCTGCACAAAATCTTTAATGTTTTCCAGGAAATTCGGGGTTTCCTTGGAAGATCTTTTGATGAAAAAATATCTTTCGAGAAATATATATAGCGCAAGAATCCCCAGCAGAAAGATTGAAATCATGATGGCATTGCCGAGCAAACCGCCGCTGAAAAGAATTTCCCAGAGAGAAAACACATGTTTTTCGGTCGTAGTATTAATGACTTGTGTAGGAGTTTGTAAAAACATTTTTTAATTCTTGATTATAAAGTTGAACGGCAATTTTAAATTAATATTGTAAAAAAGCCGATGAATAGAAGATTTAATAGAAAATGAAAGTTGCAGATGGTTACTCTTCTTCCACGATGATCTCGTCTGCCTTGAAATGACATTTGAGCTTGAAAGGAATTGGTTCATCGGATCCGGTGTAGAAATCATCGATATTTCCTTTCCAGTAAAGCTGCAGTTCTTCTTCTGCATCCGTATCGAATTTTAACTCGTTATCGTAAAGATAAGCATCTTCATCATCGAAAAGATCAACTTCTGTATAGGTTTCGTCGTTGGAATCGTTGATCACAAAGGTTTTACCGTTGAGTTCCGCCTCATCAATAAGAAAATCGAAAATCTTCAGCGACAACTGCGGAAACGGATATTGCAGCGAGTCATCATCCACGTGATCCAGAGAATCATCTGTAATAATCTCAACTTCCAGAAAATGTTGTTTATTGCTGTAAACCGCTTTGCAGTAAGTGCTTCTGAGGTGATATTTAAGGGTTTCTTCAGGGTGGTAGATTTTTAAAATCCCTTTCATTTCTTTAAGAAAATAGTGTTAATTAATTGTTTGTGATCTAACCCAACAAAGATAAAAAATTGATTGATTGCGCAAAATTATTTGTTTCTTTTTTGAATTTCCCAATGATATGGTTTTTTGAATTGAAATTTTTAAACAAAATACTATAATTTAGCAAGTCATAAAAAGAAAAGAAATGAATAAAATTTTTCACAGAATACTTATAATCATCGGTATATCGGCCGGGTTAGCTTCCTGCAAGAAATCCGATTCACCCATCACCAGAGAAACGCCGCTCGAGATAGATTCAATTGCGGCAAACTACTACGAGCAATATCTGAAGCTTTATCCGCTGGAAGCCACTGCACAGGGAGATTTGCGGTATAACGACCAGTTGCCCATCAATATTGACAAAGATTTTATTTCCGGCGAAATCTCTTTTTATAACACGGTGCAGAATCAACTGGATAAAGTTGATTATGAAAGCCTGAGCGACGAGGATAAAACGACTTACGATGTGCTGGATTATACTTTGAAAGATAAAATAGAGCGCTACGCTTATCATCCGGAATACATTCCCTTCACGCAGTTTGGCGGACTTCCGCTGGATTTTCCTTTGCTGGGAAGCGGGCAGGGAAGCCAGCCGTTCAAAACTGAAAAAGATTATGATGACTGGCTGAAAAGAGCTGATAAATTCCCGGTTTGGATGCAGACTGCAATCGAAAACTTCCGCGAGGGGACAGCGAACAATTATGTATTGCCAAAGAAATTGGTGGTAAAAATGATTCCTCAGATGCGAGCGGAAGAAATTACGTCGGCTGATTTAGATAAGAATATTTTTTATGGACCGGTAAAGAATTTTCCAAAAAACTTTACTGATGCTCAGAAAGAAAAATTCACAGGATTATTTAAAGAATTGATTTCTAAAAAAATTATCCCTGCATACACTAAGATGGGTGATTACCTGGAAAAAGAATATCTGCCGAAAGCTAGAAATTCAGATGGAATCAATGCGCTGCCAAAAGGGAAAGAAATCTACGGCTACTACGCAAAAAGCTGGACAACCACCGGAAAAACCCCCGAAGAAATCAATAAGATAGGTTTGGAACAGGTTGCGGGAATACGCGCTGAAATGGAAAAAGTAAGACAAAAAGTACAGTTCAGCGGGACTTTAGACGAATTTATCGCCCATGTTAAAAGCGATCCAAAAGCATTTCCATACAAAACCAGTAAAGAAGTTTTGGACGGGTTCAACGGTATTTTAAAGAAAATCGAACCAAAGCTGAAAACCATGTTTACGGTAACGCCGAAAACAGCATTTGAAATCCGCCAAACCGAAAAATTTAGGGAAGCCAGTGCAAGCGCCGAGTATATGGTGGGCACTCCCGATGGTAAAAGACCCGGTATTTTCTATATCCCGATTCCTGATCCTGCTAAATTCAATGTAACTTCCGGCATGGAATCCCTGTTTTTACACGAAGCTATTCCCGGTCACCATTACCAGATTTCGCTGCAGCAGGAAAACACTTCGCTGCCCAAATTCATGCGCTTCGGCTGGTTCGGCGCGTATGGTGAAGGTTGGGCATTGTACTGTGAATCGCTGGGTTCAGAATTCGGGCTTTATACAGACCCTTATCAGAAAATGGGTTCACTTAGTGATGAGATGCTTCGTGCGGTGCGCCTTGTAGTTGATACAGGCCTACATTCGGGAACCATGAACCGTGAGGAAGCCATTAAATATTTTCTGAGCAATATTTCTTATGATGAAGCTGCCGCTACTGCAGAAATAGAGCGTTATATGGCAATGCCGGGACAGGCCTTGAGTTATAAAATTGGCGCACTGAAAATCCGTGAACTTCGGGATCAATATCAGAAGGAGCTTGGCAGTAAATTCAGTTTGGCGAAGTTTCATGATGAAGTGCTGAATCAGGGATGCCTTCCGCTCGACGTTTTAGACCGGAAAATGGAACTCTGGGCAAAGAAGCAGTAAGTTGTTCTTAAATTAATTATTTTCATTAAAAGAGTTTAAATCAAGTTAAAACAGCGCTCATTATTATTTATGATTAATGATTTGCATCTGCTAACGCAAAATTTTAGTAATTTTGTCATTTTCTAATTATAAATATTAACTGTCAGTTCATGGACGCACATTTTCGGAGCTCACCCACATCTCTCTCAGAAGGATTCCTTACGAATGTTCTGGAGAAAACTCCTTTCGGTTTTGCGCTGATGAATGGTGACTATATTGTTGAATTTGCCAACGATACGTGGCTGGAAATCGCCCATAAATCCCGCGAAGACGTGACGGGGAAAAAACTTTTCGACCTTTTTCCCGAAACTGCTGACCAGCTGATTCCCATTTGCGAAAACGTAAGAAAAACCGGTACCCCTTTTCATGCGCCTGAATTCTCCATCAAATTACTCCGTAACGGAGTCTTGCAGGATGTTTATTTCAATTTTATTTACCACCCTGTTTATGATGACAATGGTGGTTTTCAATACTTCGTAACCGTCGCCATGGAAATTACTGAAATGATTGAGATTAAAACTAAAGTTAAGGAAGAAGAAGAACGTTTGCGCCTAGCTACCGAAAGCTCCCACACTGCTACCTGGGATCTTAACCTGTTAACGCGGGAAATCATTCATTCGCAATATCTTTCTGAAATCTTCGGCTATGGCAGTGACGAACTTGTTTCGCACGAACAGCTACGAAGTCACCTTTCTGAATACGACCGCGTACATGTTGTGGAAAAAGCGTTCGAAGAGGCGATGAAAACCGGAATTTACAAGTATGAAGCCCAGATTACCGATAATAACGGTATAGAAAAATGGGTGGCGACTAACGGCAAGGTGTTTTTTGATGACTTCGGACATCCCACCAGAATGTTAGGCGTTATGCAGGATATTACTGAAAGAAAGAAAAGCGAGATTTTGCTGAAGCAAAGTCACCACCAGCTCAATACCGCCATGGAAGCTACCAAACTCGGGACTTTCGATATGGATCCGGAATCACTGCAGAAATACAATTTTTCGCCAAGATTCCTGGAGATTTTCGGATATGATGCTACGAAAGAAACCATTGGCTCAAATATTTTAGAGAAACACATTCATAAAAACTTCATAAAAATTCGCGCTGAAGCATTGCAGAAAGCTAAAGAAACCGGCGATCTGCATTACCAGACTAAGATTGTTTTACGTGATGGCAGTGTAAAATGGATTGAACTCTATGGCCGACTTCTTCCTCCCGCAAACGGCAGTAAAGCTTACATTTCGGGAACCGTCCGCGACATCACAGATTTGAAGAATTTCGAAGAGAAAATCAGCGCAAGCGAAAAAAAATACAGATTCCTTGCGGATTCTATGCCTCAGATGGTTTGGATTGGTGAGCCCGACGGGAACCTTACTTATTTCAATAAATCAACCCTAGATTATTCAGGCAAGGATTATAACCATTTTATGGAGGGCAACGGCTGGCTCGAAATCGTACATCCCGAGGAAAAGAAAGAAAATTTACGTCTTTGGGAAAAAAGCGTAAAAACAAAGAAACCCTTCGCTTACGAGCACCGATTCCGCAATAAACACAATGAATACCGCTGGTTTATGAGTCGCGCCTATCCCGAACTGGACGAACTGGGTAATGTAACAAAATGGGTGGGCACAAGCACCGATATCGATGAGATGAAGAGGCAGGAAAATCAGAAGAACGATTTCATAAAAATGGCAAATCACGAACTGAAAACTCCGGTTACGACGATAAAAGGTTATGTACAGCTTCTGAAGAAAATGCGAGGAGATTCCGAAGATAAGTTTCTCGTAAATTCTCTTGATACGATTGAAAATCAGGTAAATAAACTTACACTTTTAATCGGTGACCTTCTGGATATTTCCCGAATGGAATCCGGTAAACTGCCATTGAACAAACAGGAATTCTCCCTTCTGAAACTGGTTACAGAAACGATTGAAGATATAAAAGCTTCCGAACAGAGCCACCACATTAATTTTGAACTGAAACATACCGCAGATGTTGAGGTTTATGGCGACAAAGACCGTATTACCCAGGTTCTTAATAATCTGCTCACCAACGCCATAAAATATTCGCCAAATGCTGATGCTGTAAATGTGGAACTCTTTGTAGAAGATGAGTGCGCCGTGGTGTTCGTGGAAGATTTCGGTATCGGGATGGACCAGAAAGAGTTGAAAAGAATTTTCGAAAGGTTTTACAGGGTATCAGGTGATGATGAAGAAACTTTCCCGGGTTTCGGCATCGGATTATTCATTGTGAAAGATATTATGGACCGCCACGACGGCAAAATCTGGGTTAAAAGTGAAAAAAATAAAGGCAGTAAATTTTATTTTTCCCTCCCAATTTTTAGGAATTTATAAGAAAAAACTATGGAAATATTAGTGGTTGATGATAACAGGGACATCTGTATGCTGATCGAAAACATCCTTCTTTCTGAAGGCTATAACGTGCAATCGTGCTGTAATCCTAAGGATTTTAATACCATTATCGAAAAATCAAAACCTAAACTCATCATTACAGATATGCTGATGTCTGGTTTCGATGGCCGAACTTTAACTAAGGACATCAAGCAGAATCCGGAAACCCAGGACATTAAAATCATGCTCATGTCTGCACATCCGGACGCCTCTAAAATCAGCGAAACCATTGGTGTGGATGAGTTCCTGACAAAGCCTTTCGAAATTGATGATCTGGTGCACAAAGTTCAGGAACTTTTAAAAACTGCCTAAATTTTATTTTTCGAAAAGCATTTTCGTTAAGAAATCTTTGTCCTGATTTCCTCTTGCCGGCGAATATTCGCGGCCGTAAAAGATAATCTGAAGGTGGAGGCGGTTCCACACTTCTTTTGGGAAAAGTTTTTTAGCATCACTTTCAGTTTCTACCACATTTTTTCCTGAGGTCAGTTTCCACTGTTTCATCAACCGGTGAATATGGGTGTCTACGGGAAACGCGGGAACACCGAATGCCTGACTCATCACTACCGAAGCCGTTTTATGACCAACTCCCGGAAGTTCTTCAAGTTCTTCGAATGTTTGGGGAACAATTCCGTTATGTTTTTCTACTAAAATTTCGGCGGCTCTTTTGAGGTTTTTAGCTTTGGTATTGGCCAAACCGATTTCTTTGATTAAATATCTTATTTCGTCAACTTCCAGATCCTTCATTTTAAAAGGATCACCTGCAACTTCAAATAGCTTTGGTGTAATTTGATTTACCTTTTTATCGGTAGTCTGGGCAGAAAGTGCTACGGCAACCAAAAGCGTATAAGGATCGGAATGATCAAGCGGAATAGGAACTTCGGGATAGAGCTTTTCCAGTTCTGTCATCACGGTTTGCGCTCTTTGCTTTTTAGTCATGCTTTTTAAGGTTAAGTCTTTAGGTTAAGTTACTCAAGATAAATGACTATCTAAAAATTTAACTGCAAATATATAAAGTATTAGATGTTCCGATGCCTAAAATTGGTCCCATTTACGGTTTCCCTTTTGCGAATGCTCATCATAAGATTTTACTTTACAGATCATTAATATAATTAATCATTATGAAGAAAATTTTATTGGCATTTGCTGTAAGTTCGTTAATTTCATGTTCAACGGTACAATCCGGAACGTCCAAAACAATGGATATTGTTGGGACAGGAGTCATTCATAAACCCGTAATTGCTGACCTGAACGTGAGTCAGGAAAAAGTTTCCAGAACAATGACTTTTACCAATTTACAGTCTTTGGAAACTGCTAAAAATTCTGTAGTACGGGAATTACTTAAGGAGCAGAATGCAGATGTTCTGGTTGAGCCAACTTTTGATTCTACCACAAAAAACGGAACTACAGAATTAACAGTTTACGGTTGGACCGCCACTTACAAAAACTTCCGTCAGGTAGAAGAGAAAGATCTTAAGGTGCTTGAAGTAAGACCGAATTTTATTCAAAAAGCAGAAACGGCTCAGCCGGCGACGGAACTTAAAAAGGGCGGAGGAATTGGTTGGATTATCGGTGGGGCAGCCTTAGTAGTAGCGGCCGTGCTC
Organism: Flavobacteriia bacterium; assembly: GCA_015999765.1. GTDB lineage: Bacteria > Bacteroidota > Bacteroidia > Flavobacteriales > Weeksellaceae > Kaistella. The sequence goes on along the minus strand of JAECQR010000001.1, from coordinate 252,197 downwards.
GCAGCAGAATCCTTATAATGCAGTATGGTACAAAGGATAAGTCATTTCGTAAAGAAATGACTTTTTTATTTGTGGCTATTAATATTTCCTGAGCAAATTAAGGTTAAATTTGTGCAAAACTAAGCGTTATGTTGAAAGTTGGAGATAAACTCCCTGAATTTGAAAGTGTTAACCAGGATGGAGAAGTTGTAAAATGCGGGGATTTTTTAGGCAAGAAACTGGTGGTTTTTTTCTATCCAAAAGCGAATACATCAGGATGTACGGCTGAAGCCTGTGATTTAAACAACCATATTTCCGAACTCAAAAAAGAGGGATATCAATTATTGGGAATTTCGGCAGATCCGGTGAAAAACCAGAAGAAATTTCATGAGAAGTTTGGGTTTCAGTATCCTTTATTAGCAGATGAAAGCCGCGAAGTGATCGAAAAATTTGGGGTGTGGCAGCTTAAAAAATTTATGGGCAGAGAATTTATGGGAATCGTTCGCACGACCTTTATTTTCGATGAAAACGGAATCTGTACACGAGTTATCGACAAAGTAAAAACCAAAGAAGCAGCTGCTCAGATTCTAGAAAGTTAATTACTTATTTTTCGCCGCAAAAGATTCAAAAGACTTCTTTTGGGTTTAAGATTCTCGTAGCGTGCAAAAGTAAAATAAGTCATAAGGATTTGCTTTTTGAGACTTTGTTATAAAATTAAACTTTTGAAACTTTTGCGGTGAAAAAAAATTGAGTTTAACTCAACATCCGCTGCGCTTTTTTCACGCCTTCTGCCAAAATATCAATTTCCTCGAAAGTATTGTAAACCGCAAAACTCGCGCGTACCGTTCCTGCAATGTCAAAGAAGTTCATAATCGGCTGAGTGCAGTGGTGACCGGTTCTCACGGCAATTCCTAATTTATCCAAAATCATTCCGACATCCGAAGAAATCCCAACACCTTCCAGATTAAAGGAAACAACACCGGTTCTGTGGGCTTTTTCGCCGTAGATTTTCAGACCCTCAATCTCTAAAAGTCTCTTCTGGGCATAATCGAGCAATGCGTTTTCGTGATTCTGAAGCTGTTCCTGACCAATGTTTTCAATAAAATCAATAGCGGCTCCCAATGCAATGTTTCCGCCGACATTCGGTGTTCCTGCTTCAAATTTAAAAGGCAAATCGGCGTAAGTCGTTTTTTCAAAAGAACATGTAGCAATCATTTCTCCGCCCCCGTGAAAAGGCTGAATTTTATTCAGGACATCTTCTTTTCCGTATAAAATTCCCGTTCCCATTGGCGCATAGAGCTTATGCCCGCTGAAAACGAAGAAATCACAGTCCATTTTCTGCACGTCAATTTTAAAATGCGGAGCAGACTGTGCGCCGTCTATAACGATAAATGCGTCAGATTTTGCTCTGGTTTTTGCTATGATTTCCTCAATCGGGTTTACAATTCCTAACGCATTTGAAACCTGATTCACAGAGACAATTTTTGTTTTCTCGCTAAGGTTTTCATCTAAGAAATCGAGTTGCAGAATTCCGTTTTCATCCATCGGAATCACTTTCAGTTTAGCGCCGGTTCTTTCGCACAGCATTTGCCACGGAACGATGTTCGAGTGATGTTCTAAATAGGAAATGATAATCTCGTCGTTTTCTTTAATTAAATTCGTCAAAGAATAGGCGATGAGGTTGATTCCCTCTGTAGTTCCTTTGGTGAAAATAACTTCGGAATCATTTTTTGCATTGATGAATTTCTGGATCTTTCTTCTTGAAAGTTCCATTTCTTCTGTCGCAAGCTGACTCAAAGTATGTATCCCACGATGAACATTCGCGTTAATTTCCGTGTAATATTTTTGCCAGGAATCTAAAACGCTGATTGGTTTCTGCGAAGTTGCGGCGTTATCGAGATAAACCAAAGGTTTGCCGTTGACTTGCTGATTCAGAATCGGGAACTGGCTGCGGATATATTGTAAATCGAACATTTAACTTATTTAGAATGCTTCAAATTTACGGAATTTATATTTGAATACTATGTATCCCGATTGATTGAGTTAATAATGATTCGCAACTTCATCTACCAGAAAAGCTACCTGGTGGGGTCTTCCTTTTGCGTCCTTTGGTTGGTCTTTATAAGTTCCGGTTCTCACAATTACCATATTTTTCTCCGGAACGATGATGATGTACTGCCCATGTAAGCCCCAGAAATAATAATGTTTAATCGCGGTGTCATTATTGATCCAAAGTCCCATTCCGTAAGCGTTTTTTGAAAGTTCTGTCGGAGTTTTCATCTCGTTTAAAAACTGAGGGCTGATGATTTGATGACCGCCAAGTTTTCCGTCGTTCAAAAACAACCGTCCCAATTTCGCGAAATCCCGTGATGTAGAATGAATGCAGCAAAACGTCTTTTCCATCCCGAACTCATCGGTACTCCAATCTGCGTTCTGTTCCATTCCCAGAGGTTTCCAGAGTTTTTCGGAGGCAAATTGGGAAATCGTTTGATTTATGGATTTTCTTAAAGCAAAACCCAAAAGCTGCGTTGCCCCGCTCTGGTATTCGAAATTGGTTCCCGGTTTTCTTTTAAAACCCCGCAGCAGAACAGCTTCTTCCAGGGATTTTCCATAATAAGCTTTGGCGTTCTGAAGAAAGGGGTTACTGTAATCTTCGTTCCATTTCAAACCGGCTTCCATTTTTGCCAAATCGCCGATCGTTAAATCTTTCCCAAATTCAACATTTTTATAATTCTCAAAAAAATCTGAATAACGCTGATGTAAACTGCTTATTTTTTTTTCTTCAATCGCTTTACCGACCAGCAAAACCGTCACGGCTTTCGCCATGGAAAAGGAATTGGTTTTGGAGATTGCGCTGTAGCCGTCCCAATATTCTTCGTGAAGAAGCTTTCCGTTTTTAACGATTAAAAAAGATGCCGTATTTGAATTTTTAAGATCCTGAACTAGATCTTTAGGCAACGCTTTTTTATTGTAAACAGAATCTTTTTCCCACAAAACAGGATTTCCTTTCGTGATGGTATGCGACGGAAAATATTTGCCGTCATCAATCGTAGAACCTGATGCTCCACGGAGATAAGTCTGGCGAATTCCATAGAAGAGATAATCGTATCCGAAAGAATACGTAAGTGCGATGAGCAAAGCAAAAAATACGAGGAATCCTTTTAGAATTTTCAAAAACATTTATAAATCTTTAAGCACAAATTTAAGATTAAAAAACAAAAAAAGTTCCGGAGAAAATCCGGAACTTCATATTAAATATGTTTTTAAACTTAAATCTTAGAAAGCAGATTTCTGAAATTCGTTTTCTCGTCGATAATTCTGCGTAAGTCTGCAACCGGAACTCTTTCCTGTTTCATCGTGTCACGGTCTCTCAGCGTAACCGTATTATCAACCAAAGAATCGTGATCTACCGTAATACAGAACGGTGTTCCGATCGCATCCTGACGGCGGTAACGTTTTCCGATGCTGTCTTTATCTTCGTAAATAACGTTGAAATCAAACTTCAGTTCATTGAAGATTTTCTCACCGTATTCGCCCAGGCCGTCTTTTTTCATCAAAGGCAAAATCGCAGCTTTCACCGGAGCCAAAGCTGGCGGAAGCGAAAGTACAGTTCTTTCCGAACCGTCTTCCAGAACCTCATCTTTAAGTGAATTCGAGAAAATCGCGAGGAAAAGACGGTCTAAACCAACCGAAGTTTCTACCACGAACGGAACATAGTTTTCGTTTCTTTCGGCATCAAAATACTGCAGTTTTCTGCCTGAATGTTTTTCGTGCGCACTCAAATCGAAATCAGTTCTGGAGTGGATTCCTTCGAGTTCCTTAAACCCGAACGGGAATTTAAACTCTATATCCGCCGCCGCATTGGCATAATGCGCCAATTTTTCGTGGTCGTGGAATTTATAATTTTCAGCGCCTAAACCTAAAGCCAAATGCCAGTTCAGACGTTTTTGCTTCCATTCTTCATAGAAACCAAGTTCAGTTCCGGGCGGAACAAAAAACTGCATTTCCATCTGTTCAAATTCGCGCATCCTGAAGATAAACTGTCTTGCAACGATTTCATTTCTAAAGGCTTTACCGATTTGTGCAATTCCGAAAGGCAGTTTGTGTCGTGAAGTTTTCTGAACATTCAAAAAGTTCACGAAAATTCCCTGTGCAGTTTCCGGCCTTAAATATAAATCGGTCGCGGAATCTGCGGAAGCGCCGAGTTTCGTTCCAAACATGAGGTTGAACTGGCGAACATCCGTCCAGTTTTTAGAACCGGTGTCGGGATCAGCAATTTCCAACTCTTCAATCAAAGCTTTTACATCCGCCAAATCTTCAGCTTCAAGGGATTTCGCCATTCTCGACAAAATCGTTTTCTGCTTTTCGCGGTATTCTAAAACACGGCCGTTGGTCGTTTCAAATTCATTTTTATCAAAAGCGTCGCCAAATCTTTTCGCTGCTTTGTCGATTTCTTTCTGCGCTTTTTCTTCAAGTTTCGCGCAGTAATCTTCCAGCAAAACATCGGCTCTGAAACGTTTTTTAGAATCTTTGTTGTCGATCAGTGGATCATTAAAAGCATCAACGTGACCAGAAGCCTTCCAAATCGTCGGATGCATGAAAATCGCAGAATCAATTCCCACAATATTTTCATTCATCTGCACCATCGCCTTCCACCAATATTGTTTGATGTTGTTTTTCAGTTCTGCACCGTTCTGTCCGTAATCGTAAATTGCTGAAAGTCCGTCGTATATCTCACTCGAAGGGAAAATAAAACCATATTCTTTCGCATGTGAAATCAGCTTTTTGAAAACATCTTCCTGTTTAGCCATCGTTATTAAGTATTTGCTGCAAAAATAGTGAATTTTACTCATAAAATTGAGCTGAATTTTAAGGAGCCGAGAACCTGCTCTCCACTGTATCTTTTGCTCCGCTTCGCTCCGCAAAAGGATGCCGCTGCGATCAGGGCTATGGAGATTCGGTTTTAAAACAAAAGACGGAAACCTAATTCCGTCTTTTATTTTAAAGAAACATTATTTTTAGAAATTATAGCTAAGAGCCATTCCGGTTCCGGCAGTTTCCAGTTTAAAATAAGGCTGAAAAGCGGTAGAATCTCCGTTTTCGATTTCCAAAGCTTTCTTTGCATTTTTATTCGCCGCTATTGCAAATGGAATTCCGATTCCAACGATTCCGGCTCCAATTCCAACTGCCGTCCATGCTGTGCTTTTGTCCTGTTTAACAACGTGAGTCTGGCCGTTGATATTAACCTTTGTCTCGCCTCCGCTGACTGCTCTGGCCAAACCAAAACCCAGTACGCCGCCACCAATTCCTGCAAACACGTTACCGACCGTACTGTTGGTTCTCGCTTTTTTGAAATGAGAAGCCGCTTCAGGATTTTTAAACACATCATTGTATTGCGACATTTTGTATGTCTGTCCGTCTTTTATGAGCTTGTTCCCGCTCATTGTCACCTGAGAAAAAGCTGTCTGGAAACAGATTACAGAACCCAATAATAGAATTTTTGTCATAATTTTTTTGCCAAATCTAATCAAATTTTTAGGCTGTGCAATTTATTTTTTTCGGCGGGCAGAAATCCTTAAATTTGCTAAACTTTTCTCCCATGTACAAAAGCATTATCCGTCCGTTGCTATTTAAGTTCGATCCCGAAGAAGTACACTATTTAACTTTTGGTATTCTCAAGAAATTTGGGTTCCTGACCAAATTATTTTTCCCAAAACCAATTGAAGACAAAAGGCTGGAACGTGAAGTTTTCGGGCTAAAATTCAAAAATCCCGTTGGACTTGCCGCAGGTTTTGATAAAGATGCCAAAATGTTCAGCGAACTTTCAGATCTTGGATTCGGTTTTATCGAAATCGGAACTTTAACTCCAAAACCACAGGAAGGTAATCCGACGAAGAGGCTTTTTAGATTAAAAGAAGATTCGGCAATTATCAACCGGATGGGTTTCAATAATGGAGGAGTAGAAGCTGCCGTAGAAAGGCTCAAGAGAAATAATAACGTACTGATTGGTGGAAACATCGGCAAAAATAAAGTCACGCCTAACGAGGAAGCAGTCAAGGATTACACCTTCTGTTTTGAACATCTTTTTCCTTATGTAGATTACTTCGTAGTAAACGTAAGCTCGCCCAATACACCAAATCTTCGCGCTTTGCAGGAAAAGGAACCTTTAACTCAACTTTTAAGTGAACTGCAGGAACTCAACGCTAAAAAAGAAAAACCCAAGCCTATCCTTCTGAAAATTGCTCCCGATTTAAGTGACGATCAACTTTTAGATATTATCGATATTGTAAGAGACACGAAAATCGCCGGTGTCATTGCCACCAACACGACACTTTCCCGCGAAGGTCTGGTTTCTGACAGCAAAGAAGAAGCCGGCGGACTTTCCGGAAAACCTTTAACAAAACGTTCTACGGAAGTCATCAGATTTCTTTCCGAAAAAAGCGGAAAAGCTTTCCCAATTATCGGGGTTGGCGGAATTCATTCTGCAGAAGATGCGCTCGAAAAACTGGAAGCCGGGGCAAGTTTAATTCAGCTTTATACGGGATTTATTTATGAAGGCCCGCAGCTGATTCATGATATCAATCAAAAACTACTGCAGACCATTAAATAGGAAATTTTAAAACTGTAAACCTTTATTAAAAAGGTTAATTAAAAATTGTAGGTCAGTGATAAGCCTTCTCCGGTAAAATCAAACTGATAATAATTCTGAGCTTTTGGAGCAAATTTATTTTCAGTTTCAACTCCTTTTTTTACCTGGTTTTTACCAATCACCGCAAGCGGAATTGCCACGGCTACAAGGCCAATGCCCACTCCAACGTACGTCCAACCTGGTTTTTTTGTTTTTACCGTTGTGAAACTGTCTGTATAAGGATTGTAAATTTTAGCGCTTTTTTCTGATGTAAGTACATGCGGAAGTCCTGCACCGATGAGTATACCGCCACTAAAGCCCAAGATATTTGCAACGGTCCGGGAAGCTCTTCCTTTTTGGATGTAATTTTTCGCAACTGGATTGGTGAATTGGGTTTTGTATTCAGAGAGTTTATAACTTACCCCTTCTTTTTCGAATTTCTTAGCGCTTTTATTCAGTTTGATCTCCTGGGCGAAAGAAAAACCGAATAACAATACAGCGAAAAAAGTAATTGTTTTTGCCATGAATTTTTTTTACTAAAATAGCTAAATTTCTGCGAGTAAAGCTAAATAAAGAAATTCGCGACGGTATAGATTATCAAACCCACCAAACCACCTACCAAAGTCCCGTTCACACGGATAAACTGCAGGTCTTTTCCAACTTCAAGTTCCAGTTTTTCGCTGAGTTCTTTTCCTTTCCAGTTTCCAACGGTTGAACTGATGAGATTTCCAGCCTGATGAGTATTTTTTAGGATGTATTTATAAGCGGTTACCCGAACCCAGTGATCGATTTTGTTTTGGAAATTTTCGTCGTTTTTAAGATTCTCAGAGAGTTCAGACAAGTTTTTTTTTATATAATTTTTTAAGGCAGAATTTTCTTCCTCAAGCTCTTTTGAGAGTGATTTTCTGATAGAATTCCAGATGTCTTTTGAATACTGATGAAGTTTGTCTTCTTTCAGAAAATCATTTTTAATCCCCCGGAATTCTTCTGCCCATTTTTCTTCGGTTTGAATTTCATGAGAGAAAGCATAGAGTTTTTGAGTGATCTCATTCCGCAGAGAATGATTTTGATCATTTTCTACTTCTTCGAAAAATGTGGAAAGGCCGTTGGTTATTTTTTCAGCAATCGTGTCGTCTACAAATTTTGGGATGAGGAAATAGCTTTCTTTTTTTACGCGGTCTTTCACGATTTCCTGATGTTGAAGCACGTAATCTTTGATTTGTTTTGAAAGATTGGTGATCACTCTCTGATGATCGTTTTTATCAAGCACGTATTCAATTCCATTGCCGACGATACGGTTAATTTCCAGATCGTCACTCATTTCTTTTGCTTTATTCCCGATAAAAGTAATGACCGCAGAATCATCCAGTTTATTCAGAATATCTAAAACAATGTGCGAAAGTTCTTTCACCAGGTTTTCCTGATTTCTTTGTTGTGAAAGCCAGTCACCGACGAAATGTGAAATTTTCAGTTTTTGAATGTACGGCCGGATATTTTGGGGCGAAAGGAAGTTGGAGACCACAAAATTTCCGAGATTATCGCCAATCCGCTCTTTGCTGTTTTCAATCAGATTGGTATGCGGAATCTTTAATCCCAAAGGATAATTGAAAAGTGCAGTAACTGCGAACCAGTCGGCCAAGGCGCCTACCATCGCCGCTTCGGAGAAAGCCCTTATATATCCGACCCAGTGAGCAGGATTTTTCTTTTCGAGAATGGTCATGATTACAAAAACAACCGCCATCAAAACAAAAAGTCCTGTAGCAAAGGTCTTGTATTTCCGGAGCTGTTTTTTTTTCTCTTCGTCGTTCATTGCTTCAAATTTACTAATTTTGAATTCTAATTCATCTCAGATACTAAGTTTCTTAAAAATGAGTTTTTAAAAGATGAAAATTATAATTTCAATTCTGGTGCTCATTTCACTGCAAATGTGTTCCCAGGTAAAACAACCACAAAACAAACAAGTAATGGAAAATTCCACAACAAAAAACAATCCATATTATTCCCGGACGGACCGAACTAAACTGAAGGTCTCTAACTCTGAATGGAAAAAAATTCTTTCTCCCGATTTATATGCGATTGCAAGAGAAGCCGATACAGAAAGACCTTTTACCGGGAAATACAATGAATTTGACGAGCTGGGAGATTATTATTGTGCGGTTTGCGGTAATCATCTTTTCCGTTCAGATTCTAAATTCTCATCAACCTGCGGTTGGCCGAGTTTCTTTGAGGCTGACAAAGAAGGAACGGCGTATAATCGCGATTCCTCCCACGGCATGGAAAGGATAGAAGTACTTTGTAAACGATGCGATTCCCATTTGGGACACGTTTTCAATGACGGACCTCCGCCAACAGGAACCAGATACTGTATGAATTCTGTAAGTTTAGAATTCGTTGGAGATTCAGAGAAAAAATAAAAAAAATTGCGGAATATTTATTCCGCAATTTATATTTTAAATAATTAATTTTTTAAATCAAAGGCGCGCCAACCTGCAGATCGCACCGGTGATGAGGTTCACCATGCGCCGGATTCAATGCGGGTTTCGGTCCTAAAGCTGACGTGGAAGATACCGATGGTGCAGCTGAGGGTGAAATAGGATTCGTGTTGAAATTATTGCTTACAGGAGCCTGTTGCGGCACAACTTGAGGTGCAGCAGCCTGAACAGGAGCAGGACTGTCGAGCGGTGCGCCTACCTGAATGTCACAACGGTGGTAAGGTTCACCATGAGCGGGATTCAAAGCAGGTCTGTTTCCGTCTGTGGAAGTAGTTACTGTAGTAGAATTCTGGGCCGTTGCGTCAGTACTGGCAGCGGTATTTTCTCCTGCTGGAGTTACAGCTGCTTCTGATGCTGCTTTTGTTTGAGATTCTGTTGCTTTTGTGTTTTTGCACGAAACTGTAAAAGCTGCGGCTGCAAAAAGCAATAATGATATTTTTTTCATAGGGATTAATTTAAATTTTTCTAAAACGAAACATCCAGACCAAGATACACATTTGCCGGCATAATTGGCGCATACACCATTCCGCCGTCGAAATAACTGCCGAAAGGATTTTTTGAATCGATAATCGGCTGGTCCTGTGTATAGCTTGTCAGGTTTTCTCCGCCCAAATATACACGAATATTTTTATTGAAGTTTCTTGAAATCTGTGCATTCAAAGTCGCAAAGGAATCGGAATATTCAGGAAGTCTGAATTCTGCAGGATTTGCATTTAAATTGGGTAATTTCTGCTTTCCGACAAGCTGTAGTGTCGTATCAAAATTCCAAAAAGCCCCCTTGTCATTTTTATCAGTAGCATAGGAAGCATTAAAGAATCCTCTGTTTTTTGCCATAAAGGGGATTTCTCTTTTTCCTGCTAAATAATCTGCCTGAACATTGTAATATTTATATGCGAGACGCAGTTCCAGATTTTTTGCCGGTACAAAATCAAGTTGTGTCTGGAAGCTGTTGGCGTAAGAATTTCCGTCAAGATTATAGAATACAATTTTGTTTGGAGAAATATCTATATCTGCCAAAACCTGATCCTGAAAATCGGTTCGGAAGAAATCTGCTACCAAAGTCGCCTTTCTGTTGAAAAGTTTGAATTCCTGCTGAAGACTTGCCCCATAATTCCAGGCGATCTCCGGTTTTAAGTCATAGATGTTTCCACCGTTTCCTAAAATTTCGATCTGTCGGTTCGAAGCAAAATACTGCTGGTTTTCCGCGAAAATATTGGCTGTTCTGAACCCTTTTCCTGCAGAAAGTCTCAGGATAGTTTTAGGAGAAATGTCGTACTTAAAGTTAAGTCTTGGCGTAAACTGTGTTCCCGCAAGGTTGTGAAAATCGGTTCTTGCACCTGCAACCAACGTGTATTTCAATCCTGTTAAAGTATATTCGAAGAACAGTCCGGGAACGGTTTCAGTTCTTTTAAAATTCTGAGTCAGATAATTTTCATCGAAATCATCATACAGAAAACTTGCTCCCGTTTTGTATTTATGATTGGTGTTCCCGAAAATACTTTCGAAAATCAGGTTTGAATAAAAGGTTTTCTGGTTACCGAGGTAATTTCTTTGTCCGAAAAAACTGTCCTGCTGATGATAGGTGAACTGGTTCATCCATCCGATACTTTGATAAGGTTTGCCTTTAAAAATGTATCCTGTCTTGTTCCAGACATCAAATTTAGCGATGTCGATTCCAATTCCGTAAGGAGTTTGCTGAGAGCGGTCAACATTTTTGTCGAAATCTGTCTGGCCGCCGAATCTTTCATCTTTAACGAAACTAATTCCGAAATGGGTTCCCAAACCTGAGTGTTCCAAATCGTTGTAATTCAGCAAATAAGCAGCATTGATTTGATTTCCTGTTGGCTGATCCAGAAAACCGTCGTTATTTGTATCCATTTTTGCTAAAGTCGCGTTTCCATGAAGCAGCACCGATTGGCTCCATTGGTCAGAAATCTTGCTGGTGGAAGTGATATTGGATTCAAATCTTCCGTTAATATCACCAAAAAAGTTGACAGCAGTTTCCGGTTTGTCCTGAAATTTTAAAAGTTCGGTATTAATTTGTCCGGTAATGCTTTCGTAACCGTTAGTCACTGTGCTTCCGCCTTTCGTGAGCTGAATTCCGCCGATCCATCTTCCGGGAATTAAATTCATTCCATAAGGTGACGCCAAACCGCGGATTGAAGGCAGAAGTTCTTTTGTTAAAGAGGTGTATTTCTGGTCTAAGCCCAACATTTTAAGCTGTTTGGTTCCGGTAACCGCATTGCTGAAAGAAACATCCACGGTCGCGTTAGTCTCGAAACTTTCAGAAAGATTACAGCAAGCGGCTTTCAATAATTCTTTAGAACTGATGTTGAACGTAAGGCCGGTTTCCTTTTTGTTTAGCGCTGTAGCTTCGCCCATTTTAATGAGTTTTACCTCTTCAATGCTTTTGTCAACATGATCTGCATGTTGGGTGAAATCCTTTTTTGGAGCGGGGGTTTCTTCCATATGCACCAAATCACTCTTTACTCCCAAACGCAAGGTGCGGTCATAAAGACAGCAGTCGGGAAGATTATTATAAACCGAATCACTTGCGGTATACTTTTCATTATCATGACCCACATCGGCGATCATTTTCAAAATTGCATCGGCTGAGGTTTTTGCAGGATTAAAATCCAGTGTTACGGTTTGTGTTTCAGCATTCCAGTCGGCAGCATCGGCGCCGGCAGTTTTAGCAGCTTTTTCAATTCTTGTCTTACACGAAATACAGTTTCCTCTTACAAAAAACTGATTGTCAGATTTTTCCGGTTTAGCATTTTCTGCAGTTGTCACCGTTAAAAAAGACGGTTGTCTTTCGTAAAGACAACATCCTGGAAGATTTTTGTAAACGTCATCCGGAGCCGAGAATTTTTCGTTATCGTGGCCTACATTTGCGATCTGTTTCAGGATTTCTTCTGAATTTACTTTTGCAGCGTCGTATTCTACAGCGAGCTCCTGTTTTTCAGCGGACCAGTTTGCGTAGGTGGCACCGCTCTTTTTGGCGGTAGTTTCGATTCTTTCTTTACACATTCCGCACTCGCCTTTAACTTTGAAGGTGGATTTGGTGATGGTTTGTGCGAATAAAAAGTTGGTGAATAGGAGTGAAAAAGCCAGAAGACTTTTCAATAATGTTTTCATTTTTTAAAATATATTAATTTAATAAAAGGGGAGCCGGAAGAACATACTTCAGGCTGTCAGTCAATAAATTAAGCTATTTTAGGCGGCTGCCAGATGTTATGAAAACTTGCCGAGAAAAATGAAATTTCGTAGTTGAATTTCAGTTGATGCGCGAAGAATGTTTTTTGTAAAGGCTGGTATTCTTCGGAACGATAGTAATTAAGGACGAAATTCACAGAACATGAATGGCAGTTCGAACAGTCATTACCGCAATTTTGCTTTTCAGATTTTTGTGAAGGACTACCGGAATGGCAGGACTCTTTTTCTTCACTTTTGCAGCAATCATCTCTTTCTGCTTTTTTGTCGCAACATTCCATCTTCGCGTCCTGTGCAAAAAGCGTCTGCGTTGGAAGAATAAAAACTCCCAAACCAAAAATTATTAAAAAGATTTTTAATGTTCTTAACATCTGCAGGCAAAATTACAAAATAATTTTGAACTACATGCGAGTTAAAGTTTCTTAAAAAACAGTTAAAAAGGAGAGTTGTAATGTTCTGATAATTAAATAAATGTATTTTTGCCGGGTCAAATTTATTTAACATAATACAGAATGAAGAAAGTCCTTTTATCCCTGGTTACCGTCATCTTTTTTGCAACATCGTTTTATACGCTTGATTCAAGAAAAAACACTAAACCAGAAACTCCCACTATAAAAACCTCCCTACCAATACATAAAACATCAAATTCATCAGTAGATAATTCAGCCGAAATCTACAGTTCCATCAGTTTCGAAAACAGTAAGACTTTGAATCCGGAAGTTTTTGAAAAAGCGTTTCTAGGCTTCAGTAATCTTAAGAAAGCGGGTAAACTTCCTGAAGAATCAAATTTAATCAGCATTGTTGACTTTTCACTTTCGTCTACACAAAAACGCCTTTGGGTTATTGATTTGGAAAAGAAAGTGGTGCTTTTCAATTCGTTGGTTGCGCACGGAAAAAACACGGGCGAAGAATTTGCACAGAAATTTTCCAACACCGAAAGTTCTTACCAAAGCAGCCTCGGTTTTTACATTACGGAAAGTACATACAACGGCAGCAACGGATATTCGCTGAAGCTTTTGGGAATGGATGCGGGTTATAACGACGCCGCGTTACAAAGAGCCATCGTGATGCACGGTGCAGATTATGTGAGTGAAGATTTTATTAAGTCTCAGAAAAGGATAGGAAGAAGCTGGGGTTGCCCGGCGGTGCCAAGAGCGCTGGCAGAACCAATTATTAATACCATAAAGGGTAAAAACCTGTTATTTATTTATTATCCTGATGAGCAATATCTTTCAAAGTCGGAATGGCTGAAAAAAAGCCAAACAATCTAAATAGAAATCTCGGATCTTCATGAGCCGGAATTTTTTTTATTTCAGTTCTATCGGATTGTTATTCTTCTTCATTTCTTCTTTCATTCTATCCTCCATTTGTTTTCTTTGGGCAGGATCCGGTGTTCTCATCGATCCCCCTCGTGTCTGTGGTGCGCTGATTCCTGATCCGCCCCTCATTGATGTTTGCATAAAAGATGCCGGATCTTTCCGGAAAAGCGCTTCTTGCTTTTGATAATCTTTTCTTTTCACTTTTACGATATTGCCGCCTGAGCTGAAATTTGTCAGCGCACTGATTTTTTTAGTTTCCTTTAAATCGAAAGAAAAGTCACCTTTGGAATCTTCAACTTTTACGATTAAACCAGGAAGTCCGGAAAATTTATAAGGTCCGTCTTGAAAAGGAACATCAGTTGTAAACCATGCAATCCAGGTTCTTCCCGCAAAATTGGTTTCGGCTTTCTGGGTTTTGTAATCGCCAATTTTTGCAGTTTCCGGAAGGATTTTCCATTCCATCGGGCGGTCTTCTTCATAAGAATACTGATCACGAGCAATTCGGGAATTATAAGTGTTTTTTCCGGTTTTAAAGTCTTTTTCTATTGTGAAGTCTATATGGGAACGCAGGTTTTGCATTTGTGTACGGTCGAAACTTCCGCCATTTGTTTGGCGCATACGGGCGAACAGAGAATCACGCTGAAGGCGTTTTTCGCCATAAAAAATTGATTTTTCCGGAGTAGCATCCAGATAAGCGTTTTCTGTTTTTATATCGTTGCTGTTTGTAGAATCGGTCTTCATGGTAACCTGATATATAAATCGATTTGCCTGCGCGAAGATGATTTGTGAGGTTAATCCTAAAACAATAAGTCCAATCTTTTTCATTGATTTTGATTTGGTTTTTGATAAAAATTCTGTCCGAATGTTAAAATCATTCTTCTATAATTCAGATAGACAAATATACCGCCACGAATTTGATATTCATTATATTATTAGTAATTTTGCAATCTAAAATCAGTCTAAATAAAAACAATGATAAAAGTTAGCGATCATGCAAAAGAGAAAGCCATTCAGCTGATGACTGAAGACGGTTTTAAACCTTTTGAAGATTATATAAGAGTCGGCGTTAAAAGCGGCGGCTGTTCCGGACTTGAATATGTGTTGAAGTTCGACAATGAGAAGTTCGATTCTGATCAGATATTTGAAGATAACGGCATTAAGATCATCATCGATAAGAAATCAATCCTTTATCTTGCTGGAACCACACTTGAATATTCAGGTGGTTTGAATGGAAAAGGTTTTATATTCAACAATCCCAATGCGAACAGAACGTGTGGGTGTGGAGAATCTTTTAGTTTATAAAAAATTATGTCAAAATATACAGAAGACGACTTAAGGGTCGATCTTGAAAACCAAAAATACGAATTCGGCTTCGAGACAGATATCGAGTATGAAGATTTTCCTACCGGTTTGAATGAAGACATCGTAAGAATGATTTCGGCAAAGAAAAATGAGCCGGAATGGATGACGGAGTGGAGACTGGAATCTTACAGAATCTGGCTGAAAATGGAGGAGCCGACCTGGGGGAATGTGCAGTATGAAAAGCCTGATTTTCAGTCGATTAAATATTACGCCGCGCCTAAGAAAAAGCCGGAACTTGCAAGTCTGAACGAAGTAGATCCGGAATTGCTGAAAACTTTTGCAAAACTGGGAATCAATATTGAGGAACAGAAAAGACTTTCCGGAGTTGCTGTGGATATTGTAATGGATTCAGTTTCAGTGAAAACCACTTTCCAGGATACGCTTTTAGAAAAGGGAATTATTTTTTGCCCAATTTCAGAAGCGATACAGAATTACCCGGAATTGGTAAAAAAATATATCGGAAAAGTAGTTCCAAGAGGCGATAATTTTTATGCGGCTTTAAACTCGGCAGTATTTTCTGACGGAAGTTTCTGCTACATTCCTAAAGGCGTGAAATGTCCGATGGAACTTTCCACGTATTTCCGAATCAACCAATCCGGCAGCGGACAGTTCGAAAGAACTTTGCTGATCGCCGACGAAGGAAGCTATGTTTCTTATCTTGAAGGATGCACCGCACCGGCAAGAGATGAAAACCAACTTCATGCCGCGGTAGTAGAGCTTATCGCGATGGATAATGCTGAAATTAAGTATTCTACAGTCCAAAACTGGTTCCCGGGAGACGCTGAAGGAAAAGGCGGAGTTTTCAATTTCGTAACAAAACGCGGAATTTGTGAGAAAAATGCAAAAATCTCTTGGACTCAAGTTGAAACCGGTTCTGCCGTTACCTGGAAATATCCGAGCTGTATTTTGAAAGGTGACAATTCCATTGGTGAATTCTATTCCATTGCGGTGACAAACAATCACCAGTATGCCGATACCGGAACAAAAATGATTCATATCGGGAAAAACACCCGTTCTACTATTATTTCAAAAGGAATATCTGCCGGAAAATCTAATAATTCTTATCGTGGATTGGTGAAAGTGATGCCTTCAGCAAAAGGAGCAAGAAACTTTTCTCAGTGTGATTCGCTTTTGATGGGCAATGAATGCGGCGCACACACTTTTCCTTATATCGAAATTAAAGATCCGACTGCACAGTTAGAACATGAAGCTACGACTTCAAAAATCGGTGAAGACCAGATTTTCTACTGTAACCAGCGCGGAATCAATACAGAAAAAGCGATTGCACTGATTGTAAACGGTTTCGGTAAAGAAGTTTTAAACAAACTTCCAATGGAATTTGCGATCGAAGCTCAGAAATTGCTTGAAATTTCCCTTGAAGGATCAGTTGGATAAAAACAGTTTAAATTAATACTGGATTCAAAATCCATTATTTAATTCAAACAAAACTCAAATACAGAATTAGATTATGCTACATATCAATAACTTACACGCTAAAATAGAAGACGGCGTAGAAATTTTAAAAGGAATTAATTTACAGATCAACCCAGGCGAAGTTCACGCGATTATGGGACCGAACGGTGCCGGAAAATCAACACTTTCATCTGTGATTGCCGGAAAAGAAGATTACGAAGTCACTCAGGGCGAAATTCTTTTTGAAGGTAATGATATCATTGAAGACGCGCCGGAAGACCGTGCACATAAAGGAATTTTCATGTCATTCCAATATCCTGTAGAAATTCCCGGAGTGTCCGTAACGAACTTTATTAAAGCAGCGCTTAACGAAACCAGAAAAGCTAATGGCTTAGAAGATATGCCGGCGAAAGAAATGCTCTCACTGATCCGCGAAAATTCGGAAAAACTGGGAATTAAGAGAGATTTTCTTTCAAGATCACTGAACGAAGGATTCTCCGGAGGAGAGAAAAAAAGAAACGAAATTTTCCAGATGATAATGCTGAATCCGAAATTAGCCATTCTGGATGAGACCGATTCAGGTTTGGATATTGATGCATTAAGAATTGTTGCAGACGGCGTAAATTCTTTCAGAAACGAAGGAAATGCAGTTTTGCTTATTACTCACTACCAAAGACTTTTAGATTATATTCAGCCGGATTTTGTACACGTTTTAGCTGACGGAAAAATCATCAAAACAGGTGATAAAAATCTTGCGCTGGAACTTGAAGAAAAAGGCTACGACTGGCTATTGAATTAGTTTGAAAAGGTTTGAAATTTAAAGGTTTTATATTAGAAATCATTAAAAAATCAAGCGTAAGTCAAACATTATCAAACAAATAAATATGGCACTTTTAGAAAATATACAAAATAACCACGCAGCTTTTTTAGAAACACTGAAACACCGTTTTCTGGATGGTCAAAGAGGATCAGCTTTAATGAAATTCTTTGAGTTAGGTATCCCAACTAAAAAAGACGAGGAATATAAATACACCAACCTGAAGGAGATTTCCGAGAAAAACTATAATTTTTTCCCGAAAGAAACCCACAATATTACCAAAGAACAGATTGATGCGCTTCATTTAGGTGAAGAAAATTTCGACTGGATTGTCTTTATTAACGGGCAGCTGCACAAAGAACTTTCAAAAATTTCCATTGAAAATGTGGAGTTTCTTTCTTTTAATTTTGCTTTGAATGATGCAAAACATAAAGAGGTTTTCGAAAAATATTTCAATACCATTGCTGCTCAGGATCTGGCATTTCCTAACCTGAATCTGGCTTACTGCAAACAGGGGTTTTTCATGAAAGTTCCTAAAAATACAGTGATCGAAAAACCGATTCATGTATTTTATATCTCTCAGAATCAGGATGAAAACACCGTTTACAATACTAGGAATCTATTAATCGCAGAAGAAGGTTCCAAAGTTGAAATTATCGAAAGTCATCATAATTTTGACGACACTTTCGTTTTCACTAACACGGTAACCGAAATTTTCACGTACCAAAATGCAAAAGCAGACTGGCACAAAGTGCAGAACGACAGCGACACTTCATATCTGATGGATCACACTTTTGCAAAACAGGAACGTGACAGTTTAACTACGGTTAACACCTTCACTTTTGGCGGTAAACTCGTGAGAAACAATCTTGATTTCATTCATAACGGAGAGAACATCAATTCTTTCATGAATGGCATTACAATCATCGGAGGAGAACAGACTGTGGATCATCATACCGCTGTTCATCATAAAACCCCAAACTGCGAAAGTTACCAGAATTACAAGGGAATTTATAAAGACAAATCTCACGGAGTTTTCAATGGGAAGGTTTTCGTGGATAAAATCGCTCAGAAGACCAATGCCTACCAGCAGAACAACAATATTTTGCTCAATGAAGGTGCCACGATTGATACCAAACCGCAGCTTGAAATTTTTGCTGATGACGTGAAATGTTCACACGGCTGTACCGTTGGTCAGCTCAACGAAGATGCGCTTTTCTACCTGCGTGCACGCGGAATTTCGAAAAAAGAAGCGCAGGCTTTACTTTTATATGCATTTGCAAATGATGCGATGCAGAATATTGATATTGAGCCGCTTAAGGTAAAAATTTCGAAACTGCTCGCCGAGAAGCTGGAAGTGGATATCGAATTCTAAAAAATTAAAACGTGTTTCTGACACGTTTTTTTTATTATTTTTAGGGCGGACAATTCGCGCTCTCCGCTCATACTCCTCAGTCGGCGGCTCCACTTCGTTCCGCCTCCTCCCTGCGGGGTAACCGCTGCGATCACGGCCGCAGAGCCGTTTTCAAAAACAAACCCAGTAATCCCAATGAATTTAGAAAATATTACAGACCATCTCGAAGCTTACAAACAGCACGGTCAGATTATGGATGCTGCCAATTTCGTCATCAGCAGTTTCGGTTTGGAGCATTATAATTTTGCAGGGTTCGGTTTCCGTCCGGAGCTTGAGCCTAAAAAAATGCTGCTTACGGCAGAAGGCGCTCTTGGTGAAAGACAGATGGTGATGATCCCGAAAAATCTTTTCGATTTCGATCTTAATTTAGTGGTGAATATGCTGGCTCACGAAATGTTGCACGTTCGTCAGAAAGCACCGGAAAATTTAATCGAGGACAAAAACGAAAGGGAATTTCAGGCTTATTACGAAATGCTTTTTCATAAAGTTTTCCCGAATGTTCCTGAGGTTTCAGATTTCCATAAAAAATTCTTCGGCCAAAAAGCTTTGGAATATTACCGCAGAATGGGAGATAGCTCGAAATTGCAGGAGAATTATAAAGAACAAAAATTTGAGGTTGAAGCGTTGATCAATAATTTACTAACTGAGAGGTGAAGATATCATCAGTGTTAAACATATATAGATTTGGCTAAAGCCTATCAAATAATAAAAAAAAACGGGCTAAAGCCCGTTCCTATTGATTTGAATTTTAAACGAGCATTTTTTCTAAGATCTCACACGCCGATTTCGGCAAATTGGTTCCCGGGCCAAAAATATGATCAGCGCCGTTTTGATAAAGAAATTCATAATCCTGCTGAGGAATTACGCCGCCGACAACGATCGTAATGTCGTCTGCGCCGAGTTTTTTTAATTCATCGACAACTTGCGGAACCAAGGTTTTATGACCGGCTGCTAAAGACGAAACTCCAAGAATATGAATATCGTTTTCCACCGCCTGTTTGGCGACTTCTTCCGGAGTTTGGAAAAGCGGAGCAACATCCACATCAAATCCCATGTCAGCAAAAGCTGTGGCGACAACCTTCGCACCGCGGTCGTGGCCGTCCTGGCCCATTTTTACCACCATAATTCGTGGTCTGCGTCCTTCGTGGTCTTCAAATTTCTGAGTTAAGGAAATGGCTTTCTCAAAATATTCGTTTTTGCTGGCATTCATGGCGTAAACTCCCTGTATTGTTCTGATATTGGCTTTGTAGCGACCGAAGCTTTCTTCCATCGCATCACTCATTTCACCTAAAGTTACTCTTCTTCTGGCGGCTTCTATGCATATTTCCAGAAGGTTTCCGTTTCCTGTTTTGGCCGATTCTTTTAGTTTTTCAATGATTTCGGCTACTTTTTCGATATTTCTTTCCGCTTTTATCTGATTGAGTCTTTCGATTTGTTTTCTGCGAACTTCGGAATTATCGATGTCTAAAATATCGAGTTCCATTTGTTTTTGGGTGGATTTAAAGGAATTTACTCCGATGATAAATTCCTCGCCACTATCGATTTTTGCCTGTTTTTTAGCGGCAGCTTCTTCGATCCTCATTTTCGGAATTCCGGCTTCGATGGCTTTGGTCATTCCTCCTTCTTTCTCCACTTCATCAATGAACTTCATTGCTTCATCAATCATTTGCTGCGTTAAACTTTCGACTAAATGACTTCCGCCCATTGGATCAACGACATCGCAGATTCCGCTTTCCTGCTGAAGGATAATCTGTGTATTTCTGGCGATTTTTGCGGAATAATCCGTCGGTAACGCGATAGCTTCATCCAAAGCATTTGTGTGGAGAGATTGAGTCCCTCCCAAAGCTGAAGATAATGCTTCGATTGCTGTTCGTGTAATGTTATTGAAAGGTTCCTGTTCAGTTAAACTCCATCCTGAAGTTTGTGAATGCGTTCTTAACGCTAAAGATTTCGGATTCTGCGGATTAAACTGCGTTAAAAGCTCCGCCCAGATCACGCGCGCGGCTCTCATTTTTGCAATTTCCATAAAATGATTCATCCCAATTGCCCAGAAAAATGATAAGCGCGGTGCAAAATCGTCCACCTTCATGCCGGCTTTAATTCCTGTTCTTACGTATTCCAGTCCATCTGCTAAGGTGTAAGCCATTTCGAGAACCGGCGTAGCTCCAGCTTCCTGCATGTGATAGCCTGAAATGGAAATGGAATTGAACTTGGGAATATTGTTAGCCGTATATTCGAAAATATCAGCGATGATTTTCATGGAAGGTGTTGGCGGATAAATGTAGGTGTTTCTCACCATGAATTCTTTAAGAATATCATTTTGGATAGTTCCGGAAAGTTTTTCCTGTGAAACGCCCTGCTCTTCGGCAGCAACAATATAAAATGCTAAAACAGGCAAAACTGCGCCATTCATCGTCATGGAAACCGAAATTTCATCCAAAGGAATCTCGTTGAAGAGAATCTTCATGTCTTCCACAGAATCAATGGCAACACCGGCTTTGCCAACATCTCCCACAACTCGCGGATGATCAGAATCGTAACCGCGGTGCGTCGCCAAATCAAATGCAACGGATAAACCTTTCTGTCCGGCAGCTAAATTTCTTCTGTAAAAAGCATTGGATTCTTCTGCAGTCGAAAATCCGGCATATTGCCTGATAGTCCACGGTTTCTGAACATACATTGTTGAATATGGACCGCGTAAATAGGGTGCAATTCCGGCAGAGTATCCCTTTTCAGTTATATTTTTTGAGTCTTTTTCGGTGTAGGAAGATTTCATTTCCAAACCGTCTTTTTCGAAATTATACGGAATCAGCTGGTCAGATGTCACAGAAAAATCCGGAGTTTTGGCAAGAATCTTTTTACGCATTGGTCTTAAAAATTAAAAAAGTAAAGTTACAAAATTTAGACAAGGCATCGTATTTAGAATTGGTAGGGGAATAAAAAAAAGCCTTCCCACAAGGAAGACTTTCTTATTCTATTGAATGGATAAATTATTTTGTAATATCACCATCACCGTCAGTAGCGTCTTTAGCTGCATCCTTTACTTCTGCTGCACCTTTCTCAACTGCATCACCTGTAGCGTTTATTGCTTCACCAACTGCGGTAGAATCAGAGATAATTGGTAAAGAATCGTTATCAACAACAACTGCAGTTGCTGTAGAATCTGCGTTTACATCTGTAGCAACAGTTTCGGTTTTTTTACAAGAAATTAAAGTTACTGCTGCAAAAGCAGCTGCCATAAAGATTGATTTTTTCATAATATAATATTTTTAAATTTTTGCTAATATATATAAAACGTATTAAAGTCTTAATAATTTTCTTCCTCGCCTTTCATTTTCTCCGCATTCTCTGCCATAATCACCGCATCAATCATTTCCTGCAAATCCCCATTCATATAGGCATCGAGATTATACATTGATTTGTTCACTCTGTGATCGGTAACTCTTCCCTGAGGATAATTATAAGTTTTGATTTTTGCTGACCGGTCACCTGTTGAAACCATGGATTTACGCTGAGCGGCAACATCTCCAACTGCTTTCTGCACTTCAATGTCGTAAAGTTTTGTCCTTAACATCTCCATTGCAAGTTCGCGGTTAGCCAACTGTGAACGTGCCTGCTGACATACAACAACCATACCAGAAGGCTTATGCGTGAGCTGAACTTTTGTTTCTACTTTATTTACGTTTTGCCCGCCAGCTCCCCCGGATCGCGAGGTCTGCATTTCGATGTCGGCAGGGTTTAATTCGAAATCTACTTCCTCTGCTTCCGGAAGAACAGCCACGGTAATCGCAGAAGTATGAACTCTACCCTGAGATTCGGTTTCGGGGACACGCTGTACGCGGTGAACGCCGGATTCGAATTTCATAATTCCATATACTCCGTCGCCTTCAACCTTCAAAATGAGTTCTTTATAGCCTTTGGAAGCTTCGCTGGAATCTGTAATTTCGTGTTTCCAGCCTTTTGTCTTGAAATACATTGCGTATGCTCTGTAGACATCTTCCACAAAAATTGCAGCCTCGTCACCACCGGTACCTGCCCGCAATTCGATGATTACGTTTTTGTCATCGGCCGGATCTTTGGGGATGAGGAGTACTTTTAGTTCTTCTTCGAGACCTGGAATTCTCTGAAGGGCTTCATTTTTTTCAATTTTAGCCATTTCTACAAATTCCTTATCGGATCCGTCGGCAATAATTTCGTCGGATTCTTCAATGGTATTTAAAGTCTGTTTATACTGGTCGAAAACGGAAACAATCTTCCCCAAGTCGCTGTATTCTTTGTTCAGCGAGGAGTATTTTTTCTGGTCGGAAATTACATCGGGCTGAATGATAAGGTCGGCAACTTCATTGTAGCGTTGCTTAATTGCTTCGAGTTTGGGAATAAGAGACTTTGACATTACTGGAATTTTGTGGGGGCAAAGATAGGAAAAAAGCAGAAAAGAATATTTCTTACCTGAGAACAACCGGCCGGTCTTCTAGCCCGGATTGAAACGGCATCCTTTTGCGGAGCGCAACGGAGCAAAAGATACAGTGGAAAGCCGGCATTTGTATGGAAATAAAACGGAAAAAGTTGCTCGAAAAAAAATCAGCCTCTAAAAAAATTAGAGACTGACTGTATATATGATTTTGCTTTGTGACTGCTTTTCCCGGAAATTAATGTGGGAGAGCAGTGACATCAACTAGTGATGACCGTGATTGTCGTGGCTGTGCAAGAATGGGCCGTGACCTTTTGGGTTGCTGTAAACCAATTCTACACCTTCCTGTTCTGTAAGCGTTTTTCTTCTGATATCTTCAGGATCGAAAGGTTTGGTTTTACCGAAATATTCCATTAATCCGGAAGTAAGCCAGATTGGGATTACGTAACCGAAAAACATGAAGATACACCAGAATCCGATAAGGAACATGCACAGAAAATATACGGTCCAAAGGAACTGGTAGAACGGAAAAAATGCTGATAACATCATCATTGTAATAGATTTTAGGCAAAAGTAGGATAATTTTTGTTTTCGGGCAAAAGATTTCCGGTGATTTTTTGCTATTTAAAATGATTAAAAAATATTAATGTGCAATGGATTCGAAAAAATCATTGCCTTTATCATCGGAGATGATGAACGCCGGGAAATTCTCGATTTCGATTTTTCGTACGGCCTCCATTCCAAGTTCTTCAAAATCAACAACCTCTACGGATTTTATGTTTTCTTTGGCTAGAATGGCTGCAGGTCCGCCGATAGAGCCGAGATAAAATCCGCCATATTTTGCACAGGCGTTAGTAACATCCTTGCTTCGGTTTCCTTTTGCGAGCATAATCATGCTTCCGCCGTGGGACTGGAATTCGTCTACATAAACATCCATTCTGCCTGCGGTTGTTGGGCCGAAACTTCCGGAAACCATTCCGTCCGGTGTTTTTGCAGGACCTGCGTAATAAATCGGATGGCTTTTGAAATATTCCGGCATCGGTTTTCCGCTGTCGAGAAGTTCTTTAATTTTTGCGTGCGCGATATCGCGTGCTACGATTAAAGTTCCGTTTAGACTTAAGCGGGTTTTAATCGGATATTTAGAAAGTTCTGCTAAAATATCAGGCATTGGCTGATTAAGGTCAATGGATACTGCTTCTTCTAAATGCGGCGGAGTTTCCGGCAGATATTGTTTTGGATTAGTTTCTAACTGTTCGAGGAAAATTCCTTCACGGTTGATGAAACCTTTAATATTTCTGTCAGCAGAACAGGAAACACCCATTCCGACCGGACAGGAAGCTGCATGACGTGGCAAACGGATGACCCGAACATCGTGGGTGAGGTATTTTCCGCCAAACTGTGCTCCGATGGAAGATTCCTGGCAGATCTGCTGAACTCTTTTCTCCCATTCAAGATCACGGAAAGCCTGGCCGCCCATATTTCCTTCAGTTGGAAGGTGGTCGTAATATCCGGCACTTGCTTTTTTTACGGCTGCTAAATTAGCTTCCGCGGAAGTTCCGCCAATAACGAGCGCGAGGTGATAAGGCGGGCAAGCTGCTGTTCCCAAATCCATGATTCTTTCGCGAACAAAAGCTTCCAGTGAGCTGTCATTCAATAAAGATTTTGTTTTTTGGTAAAGGAAAGTTTTGTTTGCAGAGCCACCGCCTTTTGCGAGGAAAAGGAATTTGTATTCTTCGCCTTTGGTGGCATAAATATCGATCTGTGCCGGAAGGTTGGACCCCGAATTCTTCTCTTCAAACATCGTTAAAGGCACGATTTGCGAATATCTGAGATTGCGGGATTGGTAAGTATTATAAATTCCTCTGGAAATCCATTCCGCATCATTCGCTCCGGTGTAAACATTTTCACCTTTTTTTGCCACACAGATTGCCGTTCCGGTATCCTGACATGAAGGCAAGGCGCCTTCAACTGCAACTGCCGCATTCTGCAGAAGATTATAAGCGACGAAACGGTCGTTGTCGGTCGCTTCGGGATCATCGATAATATTTCTGAGCTTTTGAAGATGCGAAGGACGAAGCATGAAAGAAACGTCGGCCAAAGCCTGTTCAGCAAGAAGTTCCAGTGCCCGGGGATCTACGGTTAAGATCTCTCTGCCTCCAAGATACTCTACTTTTAAATATTCGGAACTGAGTTTTTTGTATTGGGTGTCGTCTTTAAGAATAGGAAAAGGCTCCTGGTATTGAAATTCCATATTTGATTTTTACGCGACAAAAATAATCAAATTAAAAGGATAATACCGAAACCTGAGCAGGACTTTTATCACCTAAAAAAAGGCACAGAAAGTGTAAATTTCTATGCCTTTTTCATCATTCATTTTGTTGAGTGCAAATATAAACCGTGATCATGTCAATTTTTGTCAACCACTTGAAGATTCATAAATGAATTACTGGATGTTAGGGGAGCATCGGATTGATAATGATCCAGAATTTCCTGATGTTTCTCCTTTACGAGATGTTTCAGTACCGCTGGTTTTATAACTCGGGCATTGCTCATCCACTGGAAAATCCAGCCTATCAGTTCGCGGTTGATTCCGCAGCGCAGCGTCATAACATAATTACCGTTGTCGATTTTAGAAAAATTCTGTGAGTGGTGCCAAAAATGGTGTTTTACGAATTCTGCAGTAAGTTCAGAAAATTCGATTTCTATATCGTAGATTTCATCGTCCATATTATTGGTAATACCAAACCGGTTTTCCATTTCGCGACTCAGGGTGGCAAGAAGATCCCTGTTATCAAACATATTATTGGTTAGGCTGTATTTTTTAAGCTGATTGAGCGCGATAGCTATAATTTTATTTTTTTCCTTCACAAAGCCGGAAAGATGAATAACGCCGCGATGATAAAGAATCTGCAGCGGGAGGAAATCTACGGGATACGTAACAGCCTGTGGGACAGAAGTGTAGTCGTAACCGATTTCTAACAGTCTCATTTCTCTTTTATGCTGAATGCTCCAAATGGCATCATTCAATGTTTTTTGATAGCCATCTAAGGAGAGCAGTTCATAAAAATAGCTGTTAGAAATCTGCTGGTCAGCGAAAACCGAAAAATCTTCGAAATTACTTTTACTATAATTTTTATAGAAGAGATTCTCGATCCTGTCAAAAGTTTCTTCACGGGATTTCACCAGGGGAAGCGGCATTAGGTTTTTAAAGAGCAGATAACTCTGGATATCGAACTCATTGAGTTTTGCGGAACTTTCATCATACTCAATTTTCCAGGTTTTTTTGTTTTTTTCACCTTCTGTAATAATGAGTTTTTCATTGTGCTGCACAATATCTTCGAGTTCATCCAGATAACGGTATAATGTTCTTTCAGAGATGTTGAGGTCGTGAGACATAGCCCACTGCTTAATAACTTCAATGTTTACAGGTCCCCGCTTGAGACGGTTGTAAATTCTTAGCAAATTTCTAGATTTCTTAGACATAAATTTTTCTTCTCTATCAAATTTAGTTAATTATCTCTAAAATACTGAGTTAATCTATCTATTTTTAATTCTGCATCAAATAGGAAAAACGTAACTTTAATCATTAAAATTTAACATCAATGAATTACAGAATAGAACACGATACAATGGGAGAAGTTCAGGTTCCTGCTGATAAATTTTGGGGCGCACAAACAGAACGGTCCAGAAACAACTTTAAAATAGGACCGGAATCTTCTATGCCGAATGAGATTATTGAGGCATTTGCAATTTTAAAAAAAGCCGCGGCATTCGCCAATACCGATTTGGGCGTTCTTCCCGCTGAAAAAAGAGACAAAATTGCTCAGGTCTGTGATGAAATCTTAGAGGGAAAACTTAACGATCAGTTTCCGCTTGTTATTTGGCAAACGGGTTCCGGAACGCAAAGTAATATGAATGTGAATGAAGTGATTTCTAATAAAGCTCACGTAAACAGTGGCGGTGCGCTTGGGGAAAAATCGGAAATCCACCCGAATGATGATGTCAACAAATCACAAAGTTCCAATGATACTTACCCTACAGCGATGCATATTGCCGCGTACAAAAAGGTGGTTGAACATACTTTGCCCGCTGTTGAAAAACTCAGAAACACCTTACATTCAAAATCTCAGGATTTTAAAAACATTGTAAAAATCGGCAGGACCCATCTTATGGATGCCACTCCGTTAACTTTAGGCCAGGAATTTTCCGGATATGTTGCGCAGCTCGATTATGCCATGAAGGCCATTACCAATACTTTTGACCATCTTCAGGAAATCGCTTTAGGCGGAACGGCCGTTGGAACCGGTTTAAATACTCCGAAAGGATACGACGTGCTGGTAGCTGAATATATTTCTGAATTTACCGCGTTACCATTTGTTACGGCTCCCAATAAATTTGAAGCTTTGGCGGCACACGATGCGATGGTAGAAAGTCATGGCGCGCTGAAACAACTTGCTGTTTCCCTTTACAAGATCGCTCAGGATATCCGTTTGCTGGCTTCCGGGCCACGTTCCGGTATTGGCGAGATTTTAATTCCTGAAAATGAACCCGGATCCTCAATTATGCCCGGAAAAGTGAATCCTACCCAAAATGAAGCATTAACCATGGTTTGCGCACAGGTTTTAGGAAACGACACTACCATTTCGTTTGCCGGAACTCAGGGGAATTATGAACTGAATGTTTTCAAACCGGTGATGGCCTATAATTTTCTGCAGTCTGCACAGCTTTTAGGCGATGCCTGTATTTCATTTAATGATCACTGCGCAATAGGTATTGAGGCTGATGAGCCCCGAATTAGGGAACTTGTAGATAAATCGTTAATGTTGGTAACTGCTTTGAACACACACATTGGGTACGAAAATGCCGCGAAAATTGCAAAAACCGCCCATAAAAACGGCACCACTTTAAAGGAAGAAGCAGTTAATCTGGGGCTTTTAACCGCCGAACAATTTGATGAATGGGTAAAACCGGAAGATATGGTAGGAGGTTTAGCGTAAATCAACTCATCGAAAAATTAAAAATCCCGGGAAATTTTCCCGGGATTTTGTTTATTAATCTACAGAGACGGAACTTGCGAAAAAATCTTCGAGTTCGCGCAAGGTTTCGGGATTTGTTCTGATGTCTTTCACGAGTTCACCTTTGTTTAATACAACAATCCGGTCGCTCACTTCAGTAGTATGGGCAAGGTCGTGGCTGGAAATAAGAAAGGTAACTGACTCATTTTGAGACCATGTTCTGATGAGTTTTTTAAGCTTGATTTGGGTAGATGGATCCAGGTTGGCAAATGGCTCATCGAGAATAATGATTTCCGGAGTACCGATAAGCGCCCCAACAATTCCTACTTTTTTCTGGTTGCCTTTCGAGAGGTCGCGCACATATTTTTTAGCATTCAGAATTTCACCGTTGAAGAAATCATCAAACTGTTTCAGGAACTCATTAACCGTCGTTTTATCCTGTCCGCGTAGTTCGCCGATAAAATAAAAATACTCTTCGGGCGTCAGATAACCAATAAGAAATGACTCATCGATAAAGGCGGAAACTTTGTTTTTCCAGTTTTCGTTCTCATTTACTTTATCGCCGCCAATTTCAACATAGCCGGATGAAGGCTCTATTAAATCCAGCAAAAGCGAAAAAAGAGTAGTTTTACCGGCGCCGTTATTCCCTACCAATCCGAAACTTTCGCCTTTAGGGATTTGGAGAGATTCAATATGAAGAACTTTTTTGCTCCCGTAAATTTTAGAAATATTTTGAATGTTTATCATGTTTTATAGCTTAAATTATGCTGTTTTTTTGAAGGCTTCGATTGTTGAATATTTTTCGGATCTGTAAATTTTCACGATATAATCGAAAATTTTATCGCGTAGTAAAAATCCGATAAGACCTAAAACACCTAAACCTGCAACCGCAATTTCGATTCCCGCGAAAAATTTCACGAGTGCAAAAACGCCCATTGGGAGAACCATTTGCGGAATCATAATCAGCATTACTTTCATGTTAAAGTTATTTCCCCCGCCGCCAAATGATTTGGAGCTGGAATTGAGGTCAATAGGTTTTTTGTTAAACGCTCCTGCCAAAAGCGTGAGGTAAGAATTCACCCCAAGATTATAAAGTCCGGCGGCAAAAATGGTAAGATAAAATTCCCAACTGATGAGCAGGTAACCCAGCGCCAGCACCATAGAAACTGCTGTGGCAAGAACAACAAGCGCCCATTTCGCTTTCAGATAGTCTTTATAGGGAACTTTCTGCGTCATCATCAGCGGATAATAGGAGCTGTCCCAGGACGGTACTCTTTGACCAAACATAAGCATAAAACCCCCGGTCACAAAGATTCCTAGAAAGACACGCATAAAATCTGTAGCATAAGCTTTTCCGGAAAAATAAAGAAGTCCGTAAAATAAAAACATAATTCCTGCAAATAACGCAGACTTTGCGGCTTTGCTTCTTTTTAGAAGCCGGATATCATTGTTGATGAAAGTGCCAAGTGTCCCGAAACGGTTAAGGAAATCAATATTTTCGGTTTTTCCTACTGCCTGTTCAAGTTCCAGACCTCTGTCGAGATAAAAATTGTTATAAATATTGCGGTACGCCCAATATCCGGCAGCAGCTGCAAGCAGTACCGGCACCAAAAAAGCGCCAGGGACTTCATAAAAAGCCTTAAAAATGCTCTCGGAAAAAGCGGAAAGATGAACGTAGCCGTAATATTCCAGAAAACCGAAAATAATCATTATCGCCGCTACAGTATATAGAACCAGGTTCTGTTTATTCAATACAATATTTACGAAATTACTGAAATAGAAAACTGCCATTATTCCTGTGAGAAACATCAAAACCCCCGGTTTAGAATAATTGCCATGGAAAATAAGCAGACCGCAAAACGGAAACAGAAACAGCAGATAACCCCAATTAAAAAAATTGAAAATTATTTTCAGGATGGTATAGTTCACCAGTTTTTTCTTGGTGATATTTTGCGTGAGAAATGGTTTGATGTTTTGCGTTGGCATTTGCTGAATAAAATATCTCAGAACCAAATCCAGTGCTGCATAGTAAAGGAAATATCGCGAAAAAAGTGCGATAGGATCAGCTTTCAACTTGTCTACTGAAATAAAATAAAGACCCACAGCCATCATTACAAAAGTAAAACTCACTCCTGCATACGCGAAAGCCATCAGAATTTTCATCGCAAGCTGTGCCCCGAATTGTGGATTCCTGATAAAACTCTTGAATTCTAACTTCAGTAAATTTGTATACATTCCATGGTTTTAAATATTAGTTAAAAACCTAACGGATTTGTTACAAAATAGATGAGATTAAAGCCTTTTTATCATCGTAAGGGATTTGTTTTGAAGCAGAAAAATGATTATTTCATCAATTCCTGCGCCTGAGAAATGGCGGCATCTGTAATTTTACTGCCTGAAAGAAGTTGCGCAATTTCCTGAAGTTTTTCCTCCTGGTTAAGCGGAATAATGTTGGAGCGCGTTCTATCTGAAATGTCTTCTTTAATAACTTTGTAATTATTGTTTCCTTTTGCAGCGACCTGTGCGAGATGGGTAATTACGATAAGCTGCATGTTCGTTGACATTTCCTTCATTACATTTCCCATTTCTTCCGCTACTTTTCCGGAAACTCCTGTGTCGATTTCATCCAGGATCAAAGTCGGAAGCTCGGCATTTTCAGCCATCAGTTTTTTAATCGAAAGCATCACTCTGGACCGTTCTCCGCCTGAAATTGCCGATTGAATTGGCTTCAATGCAAAACCGGAATTCGCCTGAAACAAAAGCTGTATATTTTCTTTACCAAAGCTGTTATAATTCGTACTCTCCCTAAGTTCTACTTCGATTTTTGCCTTTTCCAAACCTAATTGTCTGAGCAGAGTTTCAATTTTATTGGTAAAAACCGGGATGCTTTTTCTGCGGTGGGCTGACAGGTCAGCTGCCATTTTAGCAAGCCGGTTCTCGGAATCTGTTTTTTTCTTTACCAGTTGAACGATGAGGTTTTCCAGATCGGCAAAACTGCTTTGTTCGCTCAGCAAATTGTCGCGGATTTCGATCAATTCAGAAACACTTACAACACCATGCTTTAATAGCAAAGCATTTACGATATTTAATTTTTGGTTCAGTGCGAGCAGGATTTCGGGACTGGTTTCCATTTTTTCAGCCTCGTCCTGAAGTTCAAAAACAATGTCTTTAAACTCAATGAAATTTTCCTGAAATCTTTGGTTCAGCAACGTAAACTCATGAGAAAGATCGGCTACTTTTCCTAATTTACCTTTAATCTCAGTCAGCGAATCGAGAACGCCAATTTCTTCTGCATCAAGTTTTCCAAAAATTTGCGAAAGATTATCGGTAATTGCTTCAGCATTTTCCTGTTTTTTTACCTGGTTCTGAAGTTCTTCCAGGTCGAGATCATCAAGATTTACATTCTGAAGTTCTTCCAAAAGAAAGTTTTTGTAATCGCTTTCTTTATTGCTTTCTGCCAGCTGATTTTTGAGATTTTCTAATTCCTTCAGCAGTTTTTTGTATTCCGAAAATTCAGATTGATACTTTAAAATCAGGATTTTATTTTTCGAAAGACCGTCAATGATCTGAAACTGGTATTCTTCATCAAAAAGATTGGAGGTTTCGAACTGCGAATGAATGTCGATTAGCTTTGTAGAAAGGCTTTTGAGAAGGTCCAAAGTTACCGGGACGTCATTGACGAAAGCTCTGGATTTTCCATTGGGAAGTATTTCCCGGCGGATTACTGTTTGCGGTTCGAAATCAAGGTCGTTTTCTTCAAAAAAAAACTGAAGATTTTCGTTGATGGCAAATTCTGCTTCCACGATGCTTTTGGTTTCCGAATTCTGAATGGATTTGGCATCAGCTCTTTCGCCCAAAATCAGGCGCAATGCACCAAGAATGATCGATTTTCCTGCACCGGTTTCTCCCGTAATTACCTGTAAACCTTTGTTTAAAGTAATTTCGAGGGTGTCGATAAGTGCAAAATTCTGAATGAAAATCCTTGAAAGCATGTTTTAAATGGCGAATTACAATGTTTTGAAAACTAAATTAAACGCAAATTTAATGTTTTGCTTTTTAAGTCGGAAATTAAATGATCATCATAAAATTTCCCTGTCATTCAGTTTATTTCCACTTATTCCATTTGCTGTCGATATCTTTTGGCGAAAGTGTTATGAAAAGTGATTTCAGGTCAGCCATATTCACATTCGGGCTGTTACCGTTGCTGAAGATGTCGAATATTTCCTGCTTTTTGGTGTCAATAAAAATATTGATCGGATAGTTCATCTGAAAATTATTTTCATAAGTTTTCAGCTGCATCAGCGCATCTGCAATAATTTTCTTGCCCGAAGCCTGATCCTGTTTTCCCAAATTATCTAAACCTGCGCGGTGATAGGTGTAGAAAATGTTTCGCAAGGTGTTTTGCTCGGGTTTCATGATATTGTCGATTAATGCCGCGCGTGTTCGGGTACCTTCGATCAGCGACCAGCCTGCGTAATTCTGATTCTGTGCGTTATTTGAGATTTTCTGTGCTTTTTCGAACCACTGCTGCCCGCCACGAACTTTAAAGCTGTCGCCGTCGTAGCCCAAAATTGTGTAAACATAGAAACTCACCACATCGATTAAATTTTTCCCGGAAAACTGTCTTTCATTGAAAACAAGATTTTCATTTTCGGCATAATCAAACCCAAAGTTGGTGTCATTAATATTCATCAGGGGCGTTTCATAGGTCGTATTGAAAACCGGGCGAACTGCCTGCACCACAATACTTCCTTTAAAATTATTGCCGCCACGCTCGGAAATTACAATAGCAAAATTGCATTTTATCTTTTCGAAATTCTGAAGTTTTTTCCCTGTCCAGCTGGTATTGTTGATGAAATCCCGAAGATTTTTTTCTAAAGTTTTGTAAACCTGATTATTACTTCCGCTCATTTGTTGGGCGTTTACCTGAACTGTGGCCAGAAGTTCCTGTGCAAAACCCAAGTTAAAGGAAAATATAAGGATAAATAGGGTGAGAAGTTTCTTCATGTTTGTGATAATAATTGAAAACGGAAATTTAGTCATATTATTTCAGAATTTCTTCTTCCATAAAGTTTAAAATATCTTTTGCGACTTCGTTTTTTGTTTTCAAGTTAAATTCTTTCCGGTCGGTTTTGGTGAAAATTTTAATTTTGTTGGTATCGCTTTTAAATCCGGCTCCTTCGTCGCGCAGAGAATTCAAAATAATCATATCGAGATTTTTTTTCTGAAGTTTACCCAATGCGTTTTCTTCTTCGTTTTGAGTTTCCAGCGCGAATCCGATTAAAAACTGTTTCGATTTTCTCTCTCCCATGGTTTTAAGAATGTCCGGGTTTTTAACCAATTCGATCGTTAAAGAGTCATCATTTTTTTTGATTTTTTCTTTGGCAATTTCCTGTGGAGCGTAATCTGCAACAGCAGCGCTCGCGATGGCAATGTCTGATGTTTCGTAATATTTAAAAACTTCGGTGAACATTTCTTTTGCTGAGGTTACACGATGAATTTCAATATCCGGATGAGAAGTACTCAAAGAACTTGGTCCAGAAATCAAAATCACTTTCGCTCCACGTTTTGCAGCTTCTTCTGCCAAAGAAAATCCCATTTTTCCTGAAGAATGATTCCCGATAAAACGCACAGGATCAATCGCTTCGTAAGTTGGACCGGCTGTAATGAGGACCGTTTTACCGGACAAAGTTTTAAGGCCCTGGTTTGAAACTAAAAAATTTTCAATTCTTTCAGCAATCGTTTCCGGCTCTGCCATTCTTCCCTGACCCACCAATCCGCTCGCCAGCTCTCCTGTTTCGGCAGGAATAATAATGTGACCGAAATCTTCAGCCACTTCCAGATTCTGTTTTGTAGAAGGGTGTTCATACATGTCGAGATCCATCGCAGGCGCAATCATTACGGGACATTTTGCCGACATATAGGTTGCAATCACCAGATTGTCACACATCCCGTGAACCATTTTTGCTAAAGTATTGGCAGTGCAGGGCGCAATTAAGATTAAATCTGCCCAGAGCGCGAATTCAACATGATTGTTCCAGGTGCCGTTTTCCGAATAAAAATCAGAGAACACCGGATTTTTTGAAAGGGTAGAAAGGGTAAGTTTCGAAACAAAATTGTCTGCCGAAGGGGTCATTAAAACCTGAACTTCTATGCCTTTTTTTATGAGGTCGCGGATGAGGTAATTGATTTTGTAAGCGGCAATTCCGCCGGTAATACAGATGAGTATTTTTTTTCCCTGAATTGCCATTTCAAACTGTTATTTAGGTCTAACGAATTTAGTTAAAATTTTAGAATTATCTAAAACCAGAGTGTTTGTGTAAAATAAAAAAGCCACAAAAGCTTCTGCTCTGTGACTTTGTTATGGTTTAATACGGAGATTAGTTTCTCTCGTCTGTATTTCTGAAGTAAATTTCGTCATCAAGCCATTCCTGGATTGCGATAGACGTTGGTTTCGGTAGTTTTTCGTAGTGTTTTGAGATTTCGATTTGCTCTCTGTTTTCGAAAACTTCTTCAAGAGTGGAGTTGTGCACCGCGAATTCATCTAACTTATTGTGAAGTTCTGAGCGAATTTCTGCATTAATCTGCTCTGCTCTTTTCCCCATAATTACAATGGCTTCGTAGATAGAACCTACTTTTTCTTCAATTTTATCTTTGTCGTAAGTGATGGTACTTAATTCGGCTTTAGAATCTTTAACGCTCATTTTCAGTGAATTATTTATATTTAAAGTCTGCAAATATACAGCTTATTTTTGAATATTAAAAGTTGCTGCCGGAGCCGGAGTCGAAAGTGCTGCGCTGTCTCTCTTGATCTGGTTGGCTTTTTTCTCAGCTTCTCGCTGGTCTTTTTCCAGATTCAGCCGCGCTTCTTCTTCCTTCTGTTTTTCCTGAAGCTCTTTTTTTCTAGCTTCTACTTTTTTCTCCAGTTCAAGGAACGCTTCTTTCTCTTTAGCGAGTTTGTTTCTAAGATCTACAGCGATCTTGGCATTTTCGGTTCCCGGCATATCGCGTTCTACCTGTTTTGTGAATGCAAGCGCATTTTCGATACGGTCTTTTTTCAGGTCATAAACAGAGTTTACGGCAAGTTCGTATTTAGACCTTAATATGTATTCGTAAATTTTCGGAGCAAGTTTTGTACTTGGAAAATCATTCAGAACATTCTCGAAAGCTACGTTAGCTGCTTTATAATCAGCCATTTTGTAATATTGTCTGGCGTTTTCGTACGCTTTGAATTCGAGTTTATAGCTCAGTTCATCAATCAGTTCATTGATGTTCTTAGACTTTTCTGAATTCGGATAGTTATTCAGAAAATTCTGGAGTTCATTAATCGCTAGTTCGGTACTCGTTTGATCCAGATTGTAATCCATAGATCCTTCGTAAAAACATAATGCCGACATATATGCCGCATCTTCAGCACGTGGATCCTGAGGAAAGGTTACCGAAAAGTTTTTGAACTGGTGACCTGCAAGCTTGTAATTTTTATCGTAGTAATTGGCGTATGCTGAATTGTAAACTACATTCGGAGCATCATCTGTTCCTGCGACAAGGTTTGAAAGCCGCTCGTACAGCGCGAGAGCATTGGTCCATTTTTTATTTTCGAAATTCTCGTTCGCAACTTTCAGGATATAATCTTTGTCTGCGCTTTTCATTGCCATTTCCTGTTGTTTGTTACAGGCTGATAAAGCAAAAAAAGCCAGCAGTATTATCAAATATTTTTTCATAAATCTTTTAAAGCGAAAATGATGGATTTTCATCTTCTGCGGTTCAGTCTGCAAAAATATAATTTTTTTGTCAATAGATTTTTTTTTGTGATAATTTAACTAATAAATTAACTGAATTTTCTGTTCCGAACCCGATTTTCAAGCTAAATCAGTTAGTTTGATATCCCAAAAGTGAAAAAACGGTGACTAAAAGGTTAGCAAGAACTTTTTTTTCTGCATCCTGAAGATAATTTTCTTCTTTTCCCGAAACATAAAGTTCGTAGAAGTTTTTATTTCTGATGACAAACAGCGAGGAGCCTAAAATCAAGGTAAGTACATCTTCCGGCTTTGGTGCATTATGGAAAACTCCTGAGGCGACTCCTTTTTTTATAACGTCGTCGAGTTTTGTAGTGAATGTGGTGTAGAATTCAAGCAGATCGTCTTTAAGATGTTCGGTGTGGCGAAGTTCCTGTGTCACGAAACCGTGAAAGTAATTGAATTTAAAGAGCTGATTTACAACATACTTCACCAGTTCTTTCATCTGCATTTCCGGTTTGCCGTCTTTGATGACTTCCGCAAATTCAGCGAAACTTTCGCGCGTCTTCTGAACACGGTAGCGGTACAGATACGACATCATTTTTTCCTTAGAACCGAAATAATAGGAAATCATGGCCACATTAATATTCGCCTGAGAAGAAATATCTCGGATTGATGTTCCTTCGAAACCTTTTTTGGCAATCAATTTTTCGGCAACATCTAAAATATGAATCTGTTTATCAGAAAATTTCTTCTTCATAGCTATTATTTGAAGTAAAGTTAATAAAATAAATAGTAGTTTCAAACGAATGTTTAATGTTTTAAATCAGATTTTTAATAATTTTGAAGATGAACTTTTTCGATTTTCATCATCACGATGCAGACAGGAAACATGGAATTTATAACCTGAAATTTAATGGAAACCCGCCGGAAAATTTCTTTTCTGCCGGAATTCATCCCAATGCTTTGTCCAACGATTTGGAAGAACAGTTAATCTGGCTGCGCGAGATTTCTGCAGCTGAAAACTGCGTAGCAATCGGTGAGTGCGGACTTGATGGCTTGATTGATGTTGATGAAAAACTTCAGGAAAAGGCTTTTCTAGCCCAAATAGAAATTGCCAATTCGGTGCAGAAACCATTAATCATTCACTGTGTAAAAAGGTTTTCTCAACTGCTTCATTTCAGGAAAATGAGTCAGGTTCCGATGATTGTTCACGGTTTCAATAAACGCAAAACGATAGGTGATGATCTTCTGAAAAACGGATTCTGTTTAAGTTTTGGAAAATCAGTTTTGTATAATGTAAATTTGCAGGATCTTTTAAGAGACTTTCCGACCGGAAAATTATTTCTGGAAACCGATTCTTCAGATTTTGAAATCAAGGACCTCTATCAAAAAGTCGCAGACCTGAAAAACATCAGTTTGCAAGAGTTAACGCGAAAGATCAAAGAAAATCTCAAAAATTTACAAATTCCGATATAAATGCAGAAAAAATGGCTGGAGCGAACAGAGCTTCTTATCAAAGAACAGGGAATTGAAAAACTTCAGAACGCAAATCTCCTCGTGGTAGGTTTGGGTGGAGTAGGCTCTTTCGCTGCTGAATTTCTGGCACGATCGGGAATCGGAAAAATGACCATTGTTGATGGTGATACAGTGGATATTACGAATATTAACCGCCAGCTTCCTGCTCTGCATTCTACTGTTGGTAAATCTAAAGTTGACGTTGTTTCAGAAAGACTTCTCGATATTAATCCCGAACTTCAACTAACTAAAATCAACGAATTTCTTAATCCAGAAAGAATGGAGGAGGTGATTGGAAGCGAAAAATTCGATTATATCCTGGACTGTATCGACAGTGTGACGCCAAAACTCGCACTTATTATCACAGCGAAACGAAAAAAAATAAAGATTGTAAGCTGTATGGGCGCCGGCGGAAAAATGGATCCTTCTAAAGTAGTGGTGCGCGATATCAGCAAAACCTATAATTGTTTCCTTGCTAAAAATGTAAGGAAACGCTTGAAAAAAGAACAAATCAATAAAGGAATCCGCTGTGTCTTTTCCAACGAAATCCAGAATGAAGAAAGTTTGAAGATGACCGACGGCGCGAATTTCAAAAGGTCTTTTTATGGGACAAGCAGTTTTATGCCGGCAATTTTCGGATTATATGCTGCCGCCGAAGTTATTAATCACTTGCTCAAAAAAACAGATGACTGATTTCAGATTTCCCAGAGAGGAAAAACTTAAACATAAACGGGAAATCGATCTGCTTTTTGCAAAAGGAAAATGGCAGACCTGCGGAAATCTGCGCATCATTTCTATTGATCTTGAGAAAAAACCTCAGGAAGGTTTTGTGATTCCGAATCAGAAATTTGGAGTGTCTGTTTCGAAGAGATATTTCAAGAAAGCCGTAGACCGCAACCGAATCAAAAGATTGCTGCGCGAAGCTTACCGCCTTAACAAAGAAATTTTCACTGAAGTTTTCGGAAAAAACTCAATATCCATGATTTTCTGGGTTTCAAATGAGAAACCGAGCAGTTATCAATCTTTGGAAGAAAGTTTTATAACACTCTGTAAATCAAAAAAATAAAATTTCGACTCGGAATACATTATTTTGTAAATTTGATTTGTTAAATCTAAATTCAGCAAAAAAAATGTCAGATCAAATTCCATTTCTTCCCTATATCATCAGTGCATTCATCGGAATCGGACTTGCCGCCGCGACAGGTTTCAGGGTTTTTATGCCCATGTTTGCGGTGAGTCTGGCTTCTTATTTAGGCTGGATTCCCATGAATGAAAGTTTCGAGTGGTTAGCTGGTTTACCAACATTGATTACCACAGGAATTGCGATGGTTGCTGAAATTCTTGCGTATTATATTCCTTTTATTGATCATCTTTTAGATACGATCTCGGTTCCGTTGGCCACCATTGCCGGATCGGTGATGTTTGCCAGCCAGTTTGCCGATATCGGGACTTTTCCGCAATGGGCTTTGGCTTTAATTGCAGGAGGTGGAACTGCCGCAGCCATAAGTTCGGGATTTGCGGGAACGCGTGCTGCATCTACAGCGACAACGGGTGGTTTAGGAAATTCAATAGTGGCAACTACAGAAACTGCGGGCGCAGGAATAATGTCTTTTCTGGCGCTTGCGGCACCGGTAATTGCATTTATCGCCGCTGTGGCACTGATGATTACCGTAATGGTTTTAGGAAAGAAACTTTGGCGGAAATTCAGGAATTTTAATTCCGACCGAAATGCAAAAGTCATTAATGTAGACGCAGTGGACCAAAAAAATTTGGAATAGCTGGCTTTTACTTCTGGAAAAACATCTTTACTGCAACAACCAACATGAGAATTGCAAACGCCTTACGCAGCGTTTCCTGAGAAAGAGTAATTGCAGTTTTGCTGCCCAGGTAACTTCCCAAAACAAACCCTGCACAGAGCAGAAGGGTAGTTTTAATATCGACATTTCCTGTTTTGTAATAATTCACTACTCCAAGAATTCCGACAGGAAGAATTAAGAGGGCCAACGTGGTTCCCTGCGCTTTATGCTGAGTGAAACCGAAAAGTAAAACCAAAACCGGAACCATTACAATACCTCCGCCAATACCCACCAAACCGCTTAAATAGCCGGCTAATAATCCTAACAGAATAAGTCCGATAATAAGTGTCGCATCCATTTTCATGAGGTTTAGGTTATTTGTTCAGTCTTAAATCTTTAACGTAACTGATCTGTTCGGCGAAATGCGATTCTTTTTCCGGATGTTTTTCCGATAAAATCTGGTAAGCTTTTATGGCCTTGGAATAGAGTTTTTGTTCAACGTAAAGTTTCGCAAGTGTTTCAGTCATCAGATGAGAAATATTATCGCTTTTTTCCTTCACTACAAAATCTGATTCTTCTTTAAGTTTTGAAATTTTCGGTTCTTTTACGATGAAATTTTCAATCACAGTATTTTTTACTTCTGTTTTTGAAAGTACGGCTTTTTGCTCCGTATCGGACTTGCTTCTGTCAATTTTGAGCCAGTTCTGCCAGGTGTTAATGAAGGTCGGTACATTGCTGTCTTCGGGTTTAACTGTTTCTCTTTCAAGTGAATCATTAGTTTTATCAGATTCAATCGGCGAAACATTCGTCGCGAAAAACGAAACATTGAAAACAGGTCTTTCCTCACTTTTTTCTTCTGAAGGAATTTCCGAAACGGTTTGTGTCTTTTCAGATTCCGGTTGCGCAGGAGCGGTTTTCGGAACATTCTTTAAATTGTCTTTGCCAATTAACGCATCAGGTGTATTTCCGGCAAAAGACATCGGTTTCCACGGTTTGTTTTCTGAAGAAGTGGTTGACTCTTTTGTAACCGGTTCTATAATTTCTTCTGCTTCCTCATCTTGCTGCGTCACTTCTGAAACAATTTCTTCTTCAGTTTCAGTCACTGTTTCCTGAGGAGTATTTTCTTGAGGTTTTGCGACTTCGAAACTCTGGGTTTCAGAAAAGTTTAAGCCGGTATTTTGAGTTTCCTCTTCTTTCTCTTCGGTCTCAGGTTTTTTCCGCGACTTCATTTTTGCCTCAACTTCTGCAATGAGTCGCTGCATCTCGATTTCATGCTTGTTGAGCTGCGGTTTAGGAACTTCATAATTACTTTGTGGTGATGGTTTCTGAACGATTTTAACTTCGGACAAGAATTCCTGAGTCCCATGAAAACTGATTTCCGCCGGATCTTCTACAATATCATTTTTTAAAGAATTGTCTTCTTCAATGATGGTTTCTGGCTGTAGTGGCTGTATTTCTTTTTCGACGCGAAGCTCTGTCTGAACGATCGGGAAGGACCTTTCGGCTTCTTCCGGCAAGTTTTGTTCTTTGGTACTTTCAGAAATTATATTTCCGGTTACTTCGGTTGGCTCCTGAACCGGTTTCGGAATCTCAGTCGTATAAGATTCATTTGGTTTATTGTCAGGACTTTGCGTGATGATTTGTCCGGATTCCAGAGTGGATTCCAAATCAATAACCTCATTTTTGCGTTCAAGAAAATCCTCTTCGCCTTCGAACAAAATCCTGTTCAAAGCGCCATGTACGTAAACTGGTTTGGGTTGCTCCTGCTGAACGGATTGTACTGCTGGAAAAATCTCCGCTCTGTTTTCTTCGCTGCTTTTCTGTAACTCCGGAACATAGGTGTGGGGTTTTTTCTCTAGCGCTGAATTTTTATTAATAAACTGATAGAGTATTTTTTTATCAGTCGTATATGCTGCAGTGGTAGAAAGTGCGTTGTGGTATTCTTCCGGATTCAGCTTGTGGATCCCATACAGGTGTAACGCTCTGATGTTCTGAACATAAGGGTATTTTTTTATTTCTAAACTCAGAATATCTAAATCCTGAGTCTGAAATAAATCGGGGTTTTTTATTAATTCTAAAACTCTTGCGTTCATTACCAGTTGGCTACAATATCGTTAAAAATTTTATTGATGATTCTTTCGTTCACCACTTTTACCTGCGAGGCTTCAATAGCGTTAATGTCCAGATCACTGCTGAAAACCGCTTCGTCGGAATACGTTCTGTCGAAACTTTTGTCGGGTTCTATTTTGTTCTCGTAATGCACTTTAACAGTGATGGTTAACTTGTTCTGTGCTGCCTGAATATTTCCACCCGGTGCATTTACCGCAGTAGATATAGTAGTTGGTGTGATGGAATAGTCCGTTATTTCACCTTCTATAAGAATATCAGGATTTTCAGCAGCGCCTTTTAAAGTTGTTCTCTGTAGAAATCTGTTCTGGATATCGGTAGAGAACTGCTGAGCCAGATTTGGATTCATCAGCGCAGCATTATTTGGGAAATCTTTTATCTGAATCGTTTTGGTTTCAGGGCTCAGCGATGAACCTGTAAAACTGTAACAGCTGTGAAGAAAGAAAAAAGGAAGAAAAAGGGACAAAACTTTTTGCCTTCTTTGTAATATGATATGATCCATTAATCTTCTAAATTATATTGTTTGATCTTTCTGTAAAGTGTTCGCTGCGAAATTCCCAATTCGTCGGCCGCCTTGTTTCTCCTGCCTTTGTGCTTTTCTAAAGCCTTGACAATCAGTTCTCGTTCATTGTTTTGAAGTGAAAGCGAATCTGGTTTTGTTTCCTCGATTTCAATGTCTTCCACGTCGCCATAATCATCAGCTCCTTCAGAAATAATCGTAGAGTTCTGGAACTGATTTACATTGTTATTTTCAAAATACAACAGTGAATTTGCATTCTGAACCTGAGTTTCCGGCGTGAAAACTCTGTTGATGAGATTTTTTT
This sequence comes from Flavobacteriia bacterium, assembly GCA_015999765.1. Taxonomy (GTDB): domain Bacteria; phylum Bacteroidota; class Bacteroidia; order Flavobacteriales; family Weeksellaceae; genus Kaistella. The sequence continues at coordinate 210,133 of JAECQR010000001.1, read as the reverse complement.
CCTGGTTGCTGAAATCGTTGCTCCCGCGGTTCTTAATGAGTTCCGAAGTTAATGATTTTAAATCATTCAGATCATTCCGCATGTCGAAAAGGATTTTATACATAATCTCTCTTTCAGAATTAAATTCCGAATTCGAAATTCCTGCCCCGTTTTTCTGCACCACAGCCGGCAAATTTGTAGTAGTTGGAATATATTCAGCCAGCTTCACAGAATTTACGGTCCTGTTTTGCTCTACTACGGTCATCTGTTCCACGAGATTCCTCAACTGTCGGATGTTTCCGGGGAAAGGATATTTTTCGAGGTAATTCACCGCATCTTCTGTCAGTACAAGTTCGGGCATTCTGTATTTTTCAGCAAAATCTACCGCGAACTTCCGGTACAGCAAATGAATATCTCCTTTTCTTTCCCTTAAAGGCGGCATGTCGATCTGCACTGTATTTAAACGGTAGTACAAATCTTCACGAAACCTCCCGTCGTGGATTGCATTAAGCATATTGACATTTGTTGCTGCCACAATTCTCACATCCGTTTTCTGAATCTGGGAAGAACCTACTTTCATAAATTCACCGCTTTCTAAAACACGGAGCAAGCGAACTTGGGTTTGCAGCGGCAGTTCACCTACTTCATCAAGGAAAATTGTTCCTCCATCGGCTACTTCAAAATATCCTTTTCTGGTAGATGTTGCGCCGGTGAAGGCTCCTTTTTCGTGGCCAAAAAGCTCAGAATCAATGGTTCCTTCCGGAATTGCACCGCAGTTTACCACAATATAGGGCTGGTGTTTTCTTCGTGATTCACCGTGAATAATCTTCGGGATAAATTCTTTTCCAACACCGGATTCTCCCATCACCAGTACAGAAATATCGGTTGGTGCGACCTGAATGGCTTTTTCCAGAGCACGGTTTAGCGCAGGATAATTTCCGATAATTCCGAAACGTGTTTTCAGTGATTGTAAATCTGTCATTTTTTAAAATTCAAAGTTTGCAAAAAGTTGTAGAGATTTACTTTTGGATCATTTACACTGTAATCTCAGCTGCGGTTGTCCCCAAAAGTGTTCCCTGTGTATTGCCGTGAACAAAAACAGACACAATGTCGCCTAATTTCTGACCTTCGAGTTTATCGAAAACACAGACAGCGTTCTGCGAATTGCGGCCTTTCCACTGGTTTTCGTTTTTTCTTGAAGTACCCTCTATCAGCACTTCATGTATTCTGCCAACATAACCCTGCATTCTTTTGCGTGAAAGTTCTCCCTGAAGTGCGATGACTTCTGCCAAACGTCTCTGCTTCACATCCGCAGGAACATCGTCTTCCATTTTCTTATGAGCGGGAGTTCCCGGTCTTTCGGAGTACGAGAACATATAACCGTAATCATATTCAACTTCTCTCATGAGTGACAGCGTAAGTTCGTGATCATCTTCAGTTTCGCCGCAAAATCCGATAATCATATCCTGGGAAAATGAAATATCAGGAACAATTTCTTTTCCTTTTTTGATGAGATCCAAGTATTCCTGACGTGTGTGCTGGCGGTTCATTTTTTCTAAAATCCGATCGCTTCCACTCTGAACAGGAAGATGCACATATTTACAAACATTGTTGTGTTTCGCAATCACCCGGAAGACCTCTTCTGTCATTTCGTGTGGATTAGACGTGGAAAAACGGATTCGCATTTCGGGAATGGCAACCGCAACCATATCAAGAAGTTGCGCGAAATTCACAGCTGTAAGTTTCTGCATTTCGGTAGCGTTTTTAAAATCCTTTTTCGGGCCGCCTCCGTACCAAAGGTAAGAGTCAACATTTTGTCCCAAAAGTGTGATTTCCTTATAACCGCTGTTCCATAAATCCTTGCATTCATTGATAATCGAATGCGGATCGCGGCTTCTTTCGCGCCCTCTTGTAAAAGGAACTACGCAGAAGGTACACATATTATCGCAGCCACGGGTAATAGTAACAAATGCGGTAACGCCATTTCCGCCCAATCGCACTGGATTGATGTCAGCATAGGTTTCTTCTTTGGAGAGAATTACGTTAATGGCATCGCGTCCGCCGTCAGTTTCCTTTAAAAGGTTCGGTAAATCTCTGTAAGCATCGGGTCCGACAACTAAATCAACTAATTGTTCTTCTTCCAGGAATTTAGTTTTTAAGCGCTCGGCCATACAGCCCAGCACGCCAACCGTAAGATTGGGTTTTGCTTTTTTTAAATTTTTGAACTGCGACAATCGCATTCTCACTGTCTGTTCTGCCTTTTCGCGGATGGAGCAGGTATTCAATAAAATTAAATCTGCTTCTTCCTGATTCAGCGTTGTATTATAACCCTGCTCATTAAGGATGGATGCGACAATCTCTGAATCCGAGAAATTCATCTGACAGCCGTAACTTTCCAGAAAAAGTTTTTTCGTATTCTGTGGTTTTTCTGCGATGGCGAAGGCTTCCCCCTGCTTCGTTTCGTCTATATATTTTTCCTGCACTTTGTAAATTTTAGGTGGTTTGAAATTTAGAAATTAACTGAAAATGCAACAGCCAATCTTGTATTTCAACCCTAAGGATTAAAGCGCAAAGATAATAATTTTAGTGACAGAATGGCAGGTTATTTAATCCATTTTAAAGGCTAACGGTAATCTGAAACGGTATCTCACCGGAATTCCGTGGATGTTTCCGGGCGTCCATTTGTTTCGGATCTGCGATATCCCTTTAATTACCATATCGTCAAAAGCTTTGAGGCCAGTGGATTCAGCGAGCTGCACATCACTCATTTTTCCGTCGGTTTCTACAATAAAAGTTACCTCAAGTCTGAAAGTTCCCGTGAAGGTAAACCGCGATAAATCGATGCTTTGAAAAACCTTCTTTCGGAAATTATTAATCCCACCTTCATATGTAGCCATTTCCATATCGTTTACAGGATCGTAACCTTCCGGTAAATCCTGAAAAAGTTCATGCGGAATAATCCAGAAACTTGTAACGGCAGCTACTTTGTTACCATCTACAACAGCCGGATTCCAACCGGTTAAATATTTAGCGACCTCTTTTGTAAGTTCAAAAGCACATTTGTTTTTCTCCAAACTTTCAGAATCTTCACTTTTAACATACTTTACTTTTTTGTCGGGATACACTACAATGCGGAAACTTAAAGCTTCTTTTTTATTGTCGCAGGGCTGGAAATTTTTATTTTTCAGAACCTGATGAAAGTCTTTGTAAAACTGAATATTACCGCCAATATAATCGGTTTGTCCAGCAGGATATTTATCGTAAATGTCCTGTGAAAAAGCAGTTGAATAGATCAAAAGTGAGAGAAAGAATAGAAGTATATTATTCATTATAATTGTTGGCGGAAGTTTGAGGTGATAAAAATAATCCTAGAAAAAATTGTCTTAAATATCGAAAAAGGTGAATGGCAGCCTGAAACTATATTTTATCGGATTCCCGTGAACTGTAGCGGGTTTCCACTTCTTTTTTATACTTGTAATACTTTCCAGAATCATATCATCGTATTCTTTGAGACCAGATGAATTTTCTAGTTTTAAATTCTCGACTTCACCTCCAGTATTTATGGAAAATGTTATCACCACGGTTGCCTTCCCTTTAGATTTTACATAAAAATTGTCGACGTCGGTCCGCTTTAATACTTCATTGCGGAATGAATTGATACCTCCAGGAAATGTGGGCAATACTATTAAATCCTCAGCATTATACCCGGTTTTAAAATTATCAAAAAAAGCATCCGGATAAATATAATACTGTGCTACAGCTGCTTTGTTATTACCGTCAATTTTTGCCGAAACCCAGCCAGGCATATTTTTTACAACTTCTTTTGTAAGTTCCCGGGCACACTGGTTTTCAGATTTCTGTAATTTTTCGGGATCATAAAGCACCGCTGTGTCATTTTCCAGCACTACAACGTATGCGGAGAGAAATTCATTTTTGTTGGCGCAAGGTTTAAGCTTTTTCTCAAGCAGCACTTTCTGAAAATCTTTATAAAAATTTGTTCTGCCGCCGAGATAGCTGTGCTGATCGTTCGGGAATATATCCACTTTAGTTTGGCTATTTAAAAAACTGCTGATAAACAGAAGAAGATAGAGTAATTTCATTCAATAATATTTTCCTAAATATAAAAAAAAAAACTTTGCACCGAAGGCAAAGTTTAATTTTTTAAAGATCGAAACTTTCTGTCCTGAAATTAATTTTCTGTCTCAGCTTAGAATCGACCGGCGAACCGTTGCAGTTTGCAGGCGTGAATTTCGGATTCATCTTCCTTAATGCGAGTTCAATATCCCGGTAAAGAAGGTTGCTGTTAGGCACTTCGGGTTTTAATTCCATACGCTGTAGATTTCCATTTTTACTGATGTTAATGATCAGCTCGAAAGTCCCGTTTACTGAATAAAATCCTGTATCCAGATAACCGCGCATGTTTTTTAAAAGCATCTGTTTAAAGGCGTTTTCACCACCCGGGAACTGAGCGTAAACCGCATTTTCGCATTTCAGTCTGTAAAATTCGAGTGGATTGTTGATGTCATAAGAAATCGCCAGTTTGCCGCCTTCTGTAGTGTTTTCTGAAATGTCGTTGTCCTCAACCAGGTATTGCGCATTTAAAAATGTACAGGAAAAAATAAACAGTAATAATAATTTTTTCATTGCTTTAAATTTTGATTAAAGTTATCGTTTTTTTGAAAGACTTAAAATTTTTCAGCCAGCTTTTTAGTCGCCGTGATCAAAATGGTCTGTAGTGAAATTGATTTTGAGGACATATTTGGATTCTATGGGTACATCATTTTTCTTGGCAGGGATCCATCTGGTTTTAACTCTTTTCATCGCGAACTGCATATCATCAATAAACATCTCGCTGTTTTTCACCTGTGGGTATACCTGCACATTTTTAATCTTTCCGTTCACATCAATGGTGAACATAAAATGAAATAATCCGTTGACCGCATATTTCCGGAGATCGATATATGCGTTGATCATTTCAAAAAGTTCAGCACGGTAGGCGTCTTCGCCGCCGGGAAACTTCGCTCTTTCGGTAAAGGTTATTTTGGGTTGGTTCTCTTGTTTTGCTGTTTGGGCAAAAGCGGCTGCGGGAAAGAGAAATAGTAAAAATACAAGTTTTCGCATTGGATGAATTTCCATTAAAAATAGAAAAACTTTGCAATTGCTCGCAAAGTTTTCCCAAATTCTTAAAAACAGTTTATAAAACCTCAATCTGATTTTTCAGTAAATCTTCGAACTCATCGCGTTTCCTGATCAGGTGTGCTTTACCGTCAAGAAACAAAACTTCGGCAGGCTTCAGTCTGGAGTTAAAATTGGAGCTCATTTCGAAACCGTAAGCGCCAGCGTTCCGGAAAACCAATATATCGCCTTCGCGAACTTCGTTCAGCTTTCTGTCCCAAGCAAAAGTATCGGTTTCGCAAATGTTCCCTACTACGGTGTAAATTCTTTCAGCTCCTTTGGGGTTCGAAAGATTTTCGATGATGTGATACGAATCGTAAAACATAGGACGGATCAAATGGTTGAAACCTGAATTTATTCCCGCAAAAACCGTCGCTGTAGTTTGCTTGATGACATTGGTTTTCACGATAAGATGACCGCTTTCGCTTACAAGGTATTTCCCAGGCTCAAACCAGAGTTCGAATTTTTTTCCGGAGTTTTTAGAAAATTCTGCCACCGCTTTTTCCACTTTTTTGCCTAATGCTTTCACATCAGTTTCCATATCACCTTCCTGATAAGGTACTTTGAAACCGCTTCCCATGTCCAGATATTTCAGATTCGGGAAATGTTCCGCAAGTTCGAACATGATTTCCAGTCCCTGAAGGAAGACATCGGGATCTTTAATCTCACTTCCGGTGTGCATGTGAAGCCCTTCGACATTGATATTTGTGGTTTTCATTACCCGTTCGATATGACGAAGCTGGTGAATTGAAATCCCAAATTTTGAATCGATGTGTCCGGTAGAAATTTTATAATTGCCGCCGGCAAAAATATGCGGATTGATTCTGACGAAAATCGGGTAGGCGTCGCCATATTTGTTCCCGAACTGCTCCAAAATGGAAATGTTATCGATATTGATGTGAACTTTAAGGGTCATCGCCTCCTCAATTTCAGCAAGATCTACACAATTAGGCGTGAAAAGAATTTTTTTAGCATCAAAACCTGCTTTCAGACCTAATTTCACTTCATTGATCGAAACGCAGTCTAAACTTCCGCCCAGGTTTTTCACATATTTTAAAATATTAATATTCGAAAGTGCTTTACAAGCGTAGAAAAACCGAGTGCTCTTATGGAAAGAAGAGGTTAGTTTTTCGTACTGAATTTTAATAGATTCTGCGTCGTAAACGTAGGTGGGTGTACCGAACTGTTCGGCAATTTTCAGTAAATCTTTATTGTTCATTTTTATGGTGATTTTACATTAAAAAAGCAAGCCCAATAGAGCTTGCTTGAATATTTTACAGATCAAAATTTGCAGCTCCTAAACACCAATATTTTCCTTAGAGAAAAACTTTTTCCCCTTAGAAGCAACCTGTTTTATTGATGTAAATCTGATCATATTTAAATTTCTGTTTTCAAATTTTTGGCAAAATTAAATGTTTTTATTTAATTGTGCATTATTTTATTTTTCCGGTGTCGGAATTATTTCGAAATCTTCTCTCAGCAAAGCAAGTTTAAAATCATTCTCAAGATCCGTGGTTTTAGTATCCAGATCGATTTTCAATGCTGCGATTTTTTTCCAAGTGTTGATTTGCGTATGAAGTTCGTAGAAACCATAAGCTGTCACATTGCCCTTTTCAAAAATCATAAAGGATTTTTCGCCTAAAGTTCGGCCTGCAGACAACCACATTTCGTTGCGGTTTTTCAGACTGGTGGCTTTTTGCAGCTCATTTACATCAGCATATTTTTCCTGGGTTTTGATGAAACTCACGGCCTTGAGTCCTTGTGTAAAAGAAGTGAATTTTAAAAGTGGATTTTCTTCTTTTTTGGTGGCAATTTTTTCGACGACGTATTTTCCACCCTTATAGTATAACCCGAACGGAAGATTTTCCCGCTTGCGCAAACCTTTGGTTTTCATCATCAGTTTTGCCAGAATATTATTTCCTGTAAGTTCATAATGAATTTGCACTACATCTTCCTGAAGCTGTATCCAGCGTTTAGACTTGGAGTTGAATAGCATTTTGGCGAACTTACTCAAGTCTTCTACAAAATCGGAATGTATAATTTTTCCTTCGGCGTTCTGCAAATAAATGATGCCTCTCTCGGAAGGTAAATCCTGCGTGAGTTCCTTGATTTTATTGAAGTACGTTTTCGCATTTAATTCTTCGTGGTGCTGCTGTATGATTTCTGAATCTTTATCTTTAATCATCAGCAATTTAAATAGATCTAATGTTGCCCGCGCGTCGCCGGAAGCCCGGTGGTGATCTACAAGCGGAATGCCTAATGATTTCACCAGTTTGCCGAGAGAATAACTTTCTGCTTCAGGGATCAGTTTCTTAGCCAGCGGAATGGTGTCTAACGTGTTGATTTTGAATTCGTATCCTAGTCGTTTGAACTCCTGACGAAGCATTCGGTAATCAAATTCAATATTATGACCAACGAGTGTTGTGTTTTGGGTAATTTCGACAATTCTTTTGGCGATTTCAGGAAATTTCGGTGCAGTTTTCACCATTTTCGGCGAAATTTTAGTCAGTTTCTGCACAAAGGGTGTGATTTCGCTTTCGGGATTTACCAAAGAAATAAACTGGTCTACGATTTCGTGACCATCATATCTGTACACTGCAATTTCAATAATGCTTTCCTTTCTGAAACCTGCTCCGTTACTTTCTATATCAATTACTGAATACATTTTGTCTTTTTCTGGCATTAGTTTTTGGAGAGTCCTAAGCCGGGTGCAATTTTACCTTTTTCTTCCGCCTAAACCAAACATTCCCAGAACAAATTTTGCGCCTTCGCGTGCAAGAGTTGTTGTAAAGGTTCTTCCGGCGCGGGATTTCATCACCGATTCGAACATGCCGGGTTCTTCTTTCACCGGTCTCGATTTTTGAGTAGGCGCAGCATTCTGAACAGCCTGTTCCATTCTGCTGGTCAGCATTTCATAGGCCGAATCTTTGTCCATACTTTGCTCGTATTTGGCAACCAATGCAGAACGGCTTGTAAGATCTGCTACTTCAGCGTCATTCAGAATGTCCATTCTGGATTCTGGAGATATCAGGTAGGTGTGGACTAAAGGAGTAGGGATTCCCTTTTCATCAAGCGCGGTAATAAACGCCTCACCAATACCGAGGTTTTGAATAAGTTCATCAGCCTTATAAAACTCAGTGATAGGGTAATTATCTACAGCTTTAGAGATTTCTTTCCGGTCTTTTGCAGTAAATCCGCGAAGTGCATGCTGAATTTTCAGACCAAGCTGCGAAAGTACATTCTCGGGAACATCTCCAGGAATTTGGGTAATGAAATATATTCCCACGCCTTTCGACCGGATGAGCTTTACCATCGTTTCAATCTGGTTAAGCAGCGTTTTAGAAGCTTCCTTAAAAATAAGATGAGCCTCATCAATAAACATAACCAGTTTTGGTTTTCCGGAATCGCCTTCTTCGGGGAAATTCATATAAATTTCAGCAAAAAGCGAAAGCATGAATGTTGAGAATAACTGTGGTTTACTTTGAATATTGCCAACTCTCAGGATATTTACGACACCTTTGCCTTCTCTTTGCCGCAAAAGATCTTCAACATCAAAACTGGGTTCACCGAAAAATTGCGCGGCATCCTGCTGTTCGAGTGCAACAATTGATCGCAGAATCGCTCCTAATGAAGCCGGTGCAATAGATCCGTAATTATTCGATAGATCGGCTTTTCCCTGAGGGTTATCGGTAACATACTGCAGAACTTTTTTTAAATCTTCCAGGTCGATAAGCGGTAAACCTTTGTCATCGCAGTATTTGAAAACTATGGAGATAATGCTTTGCTGGGTATCATTCAGTTCCAGAATTTTCGAAAGCAGGATAGGTCCGAATTCTGTTACTGTAGCACGGAGTTTTACGCCTCTTTCCCCGGAAATCGTCATCAGTTCTACCGGAAATGCCTGTGGCTGATAAGGTAGTTTTGTTTTTGCGTAGCGCTCAGCAATGTTTTTATTCTCCTCCCCAGGTTCTGCGATTCCTGAAAAATCGCCTTTAATGTCTAAAACCAGCGATGGAATTCCCTGATGGGAAAGCTGTTCTGCGAAAGCCTGTAACGTTTTTGTCTTACCCGTTCCTGTGGCTCCGGCGATCAGGCCGTGCCTGTTAATGGTTTTTAGAGGAATAGTGACGCTCACATCGGTTACAACCTCACCGTCGAGCATCCCTTTGCCGAGTGTTATAAATTCGCCTTTCGGAGTATATCTTGATGAAAGTTCCTCTATAAATTTAGTTCTGTCTGCCATTTTGAAATCGGGTTTTAAATGTTAAAGGTAAAAAATTATAGGGATTTTTAATTCGTCAGTGAGTAAAATAGTGGATTTCGTAAAGCAAATTATTTTAACCCCATTAAAAAATGTTGTCTTCAAACTGCTGATACTTCTCATGCTTGAAAATATTGGTAAGGAAAGTGAAGCTTTTTTATTAAATTTGTTAATTGTCAAAATTTAAAGTAATGGAAAGGAAGCTCATAATAGACCAACTCATTGCTGAACAGCGTAAGGTAATTAAGAGCCTGAAGCGGTCTGTTCATCAGTATGAATCCGCCTCTGATTTGGACGAAGAAAGCACCCATGATCCGGAAGATTTTTCTCATCAGACCGAAGCTAAGGACATGCAACTCCGCTTTGAAAAAATGTTGGCTGGGGCTGAAGAAAACTTAAAATTCCTCGCTAACGAAGAGAATTCCAGCCACAGTATTATTGAAAGAGGCAGCGTCATAGAAACTGATCAATCGTTCTTATTTGTAGGGATTTCCGTTCCGGTGTTCACTATTGAGGGCAGAGAAGTGATCTCACTTTCTGAAAAAACTCCTGTTTACGCAGAGCTTAAAGGAAAAACGGTAGGAGACCGTTTCAAAATCGGTGGTAGCAATCATATCATTAAAGCTATTGAGTAGTATCGTTTGGTAACAATGGTTACTTTGATGTTGTATTTAAAGAATTAGTTTTGCCAAAAAGTAGCAGATGGAATTTTTAGGATATTTTTCGGCAATAGTAATAGGTCTGGTAATGGGCCTCATTGGCGGTGGCGGCAGCATTTTAAGCGTGCCGATTTTTGTATATGTTTTTGGTTTTGATGCGGTTACTGCTACGGCGCTTTCTCTGTTTGTAGTTGGGATTACAAGTCTGGTGGGCTCTGTAGGATTTATCAGGCAGAAACAAATTGATTTTAAAACCGCTTTTACCTTCGGAATTCCTTCAATTTTGGGAGTTTTGTTTTCCCGGAGACTTGTTTTACCTCATTTACCGGAATATATTATCAACCGGTGGGGCATTACCCTCACAAAAGATATGTTTCTGCTGTTGCTGTTCGCGGTTTTGATGCTGATTGCTTCCTTTAAAATGATCCGCAAAAATGAAAGACCCAGACTACAGAATTTCGAAGATACCAACTATACGATATTGATCTCGCAGGGATTACTTGTAGGAATTATAACCGGTTTAATCGGAGCGGGCGGCGGATTTTTAATTGTTCCTGCTCTGGTCATGCTTTTAGGCGTGAATATGAAGAAGGCGGTGGCAACCTCGCTTTTTATCATTTCAATGAACTCTATTTTGGGCTTTGTAAGCACAATGGAAATGGTAAGTCATGACTGGGGTTTTCTGCTTATTTTCAGTGGTTTATCGGTTCTGGGGATATTTATAGGGATCGCAGTTTCAAAGAAAATGGATGGCCGCAAACTCAAACCTCTCTTTGGATGGGTGGTCTTGGGAATGGGCATATTTATAATTATTAAAGAAATATTTTTAAAGCAACAATTTTAATATGAAAAGAGTAATTTTATTGAGCACTATGGTGCTTTTTCTGGCTTCATGTACAAAGACAGAGACGGGGGCAACCCAAACTTCAAACACCGAATCATCTGAAATCGCATTAGTACAGGAGCCGCTGAAACTGAAGAATCTTAAAGGCGAAGAGATCTCCGTAATCTATTTTTCTGAAGGCGATGTTGTCGCAGTGAAAATTCAGAAAGCAGGTGCAGATGAGCAGAAACTGTCTGCCAAAACCGTAAACCCGAGTGGGAATCCTGTATTTACGAACGAAAGTTATATGTGGGAAATCACCCAGGACGGACGGGCCGGAAAACTATCTGATAAAGACGGTAACGTAACCGAGTATAACTAATCAAGTGTCATTATTGATTCTTTCAATGTCCATTTGTATGGTGATGCATTCAAATAACCGAAATTTGCAGGTATAAAAATTAAAACAATGAAGATAGAACAAATATATACAGGTTGTCTGGCGCATGGAGCTTACTACATCGTTTCAGAAAACGAAGCCGCTATTATAGATCCTTTGCGCGAAACATTGCCATACATAGAAAGACTTCAAAAAGATGGCGTGACACTCAAATATATTTTTGAAACACACTTTCATGCAGATTTTGTTTCGGGGCATTTGGATCTTTCGAAGAAAACGGGAGCTGCAATTGTTTACGGACCCACAGCAGAACCCGATTTCGAGGCAATTATTGCAGAAGATAATCAGCTTTTTGAAGTTGGGAAGATAAAAATTAAAGTGCTGCACACGCCAGGTCACACCATGGAAAGTTCCACTTTTCTGCTGATCGATGAAAGCGGAAAAGAGACTGCGATTTTCTCTGGCGATACCCTGTTTTTAGGAGATGTTGGCCGGCCTGATCTTGCGCAGAAAGCAGCGCACATGACTCAGGAAGAGCTGGCGGGACTTCTCTATGACAGCCTGCAGAGTAAAATTATGCCACTTGCAGATGATATTACCGTTTATCCTGCACACGGCGCAGGTTCCGCATGCGGGAAAAATATGCAGAAAGAAACCGTGGATACTTTAGGGAACCAGAAAAAAACCAACTACGCACTTAAACAACCGGACAAGGAATCCTTTGTGAGAGAAGTTTTGGACGGACTTTCTGCACCGCCCCAATATTTTGGAATGAATGTCGCCATGAACAAAGGCGGATATGAAAGTTTTGAAAACGTGTTGCAGAAAGGTAAAAATCCCCTTAGCCCCTCGCAATTTGAAGCTACTGCTGAAGATTCCGGAGCTTTGATTCTTGACACGCGTTCAGCGGCTGAATTTTACAAAGGATTTATTCCAAACTCCATCAATATTGGTCTGAAAGGTGATTTCGCACCTTGGGTAGGCGCAATGATTGTTGATGTGAAGCAACCTATTTTATTGATTTGTGATGATGGAACTGAAGAGGAAGTTATTACAAGACTTTCACGAGTTGGATTCGACCATGTTTTGGGATTTTTAGAAGGCGGCTTTGATTCATGGAAGAATTCAGGGAAAGAAACGGATACGATTCACCGGATTTCGCCGGAAGAGTTTGCAGAAAAATTCGCTGCAGATTCAAAGGTTGTCGATGTTCGAAAAGAGAGTGAATATGAAGCTGAACATGTAAATGATGCCTTCCGCAGACCGCTCGCAGAAATCAACAGCTGGGCAGGAATGCTTGATAATGATGAACATTTCTTTATTCACTGTGCCGGCGGATACCGAAGTATGATTGCAGCCAGCATCCTGAATGCACGCGGAATCAGAAATTTTTCTGAAATCGAAGGCGGCTTTAATAAAATTAAAGAAACGGATGTGCCTAAAAGCAATTTTGTGTGTCAAAGTAAAACCCTGTAACAATGAAAAATCTGCAATTACTTTTTGCAGCGGCAATGATGCTGCTTTCCTGTACTGCAGCAAAACCGGCACTGACCATTCCCTGTGTAAGCATTAAAGAAATTGTAAAAAATTCTGAAACTACACTGATTGATGTTCGGGTTCCGGAACAGTTTGCAGAAAAGACAGCGGAAAATGCGGTAAATATTCCGTTGGCAACGATGCAGGACAGTATCGGTTTCTTTAAAAAGCAGAAAAATATTGTTGTTTTCTGCAACACCGCAAAGCAGGCATCTGAAGCGATGAATCTTCTGGAGAAAAACGGCGTGGAAAATGTTTATTATGGCAAAACATTAAAAAATGTAAAGGCGATACAGCAGGAAAAATCACAAGAGTGATTCAATTTAATAGCATTCAGTAAATTTTTTTTGCTTTCAATAAATAGACAAATGAAAAAACAATGTTTAGTTTTTTAAAAAGGATTTTTGGCGGAAGTTCAGTCAACTACAGAGACTTGGTTAATAACGGTGCACAGATTATTGATGTCCGTACACCGGCAGAGTTCAGCAATGGAAGCATCAGGAACTCTATAAATATTCCTTTGCAGCAGCTTATATCTGAGATGAAAAAATTAGATCTTAAAAAAACCTGTTATTACCTGCTGTGCAAGCGGAATGCGAAGTGCCTCGGCAAAGGTTATCCTCCAGGAAAACGGTTTTGAGGTTTACAATGGTGGTGGCTGGACTGAGTTGCAGAAAAAACTAAAGTAACAGCTTTAAGCACGCCGTGCCTAAAAGTTTCGTTTTAACGATAAACCTAAAAAAACTTATGTCACAAAAATTTTACGAACTCATCAATTCGGAAAGACCCGTACTCATCGATTTCTTTGCAACCTGGTGCGGGCCATGCAAGGTGCAGTCATCTGTCCTTACCACTGTCAAGGAAAATATTGGCGATCTGGCAAGAATTGTAAAAATAGATGTTGATGAATATCCTGCAATCGCTGCTGAATACGGAGTTAGAGGTGTTCCGACTTTGGTCGTTTTTAAAAACGGAGATTTACTTTACAAACAGAGCGGAGTACACGATGTAAATACTTTAACCAATCTTCTTCACGACATTGCAGAAAATTAAATTAAAGAATTTCAAACGAATCGCGGTCGCCTAAAAACTGAAATTTTTCGCGGTACTTCTCAAGATTTTCATAGTCAAAAACTGTAGTCACCATATTCCCTTCTACTTCTGACGTAACACTTCCGTCCGCAAAAAAACATGACGAACTCTGTGGATAGTTCAGGTTATTACCATCCGTGCCAATCCGGTTAAGACCAAAAACATAACTCTGATTTTCGATCGCTCTTGCCTTTAACAAAGTGTTCCATGCATCAATTCTTGTTTCCGGCCAATTTGCAACGTAAATGATAGCATCGTAATCGTCATTATTTCTTGAGAACACGGGAAACCTGAGATCATAGCAAACCTGGAGCAAAATTCGCCAACCTTTATATTGTACAATAACTCTTTCTTTCCCTCGGGAATAGGTTTTATCTTCCCCAGAATAAGAGAATAGATGTCTTTTGTCGTAATAGTTATAGCTTCCATCGGGTTTTACGAAGTAAAAACGGTTAACAAATCTTTCATTTTCAAAAACAGAAGCACTTCCGCACACTGCGGTGTTGGTTTTAGTGGAAAAATTTATCATCCACTTCAGTGTTTCACTATTTCGGTCTGCAACTTCTTCCGCATTCATATAAAATCCGGTGGAGAACATTTCAGGCAAAATAAACAGATCTGTCACAACGTCCGAGAGGTGATTTTCGATGGATCCGAAATTTTCTGTTTTATTTTTCCAACAGATATCGAAATTTAAACCGGTGATTTTTAAATTATTTCTCATAAATCTTCATAAAAAACGTGATTAAATATACAAAAAGTCATTGGCTCTTCCGAGAAGATTTTTTCCTTTGGTCTCATTTTTGATTATTCAAAATTATAACATTAAAACTATAAATTAATACATTATGAAAAAGTTACTATTAGTATGCTCAATGTTCTTTTTAGGACAAATGGCATTTGCACAGGCTTGGAACGGCAAAGGAGATCAAAAACTTCAGGTAGGTTTTAACGGTTGGGGATACGGAAACGGTATTACTGCAACTTATGATTATGGATTAGGCAGTATCGTATCACTAGGTGCGGGTGCAAACTTCTATTTTGATGGGTATAAGGACGATAACAAAGATAATAATGTTTTCTTATTCGGTAGATTAGGATTCCATTTACAGGAACCATTAGGATTACCTGAAAAGTGGGACATCTATCCAGGAATTAACTTAGGAATATTAGGTAAAGATTTCGGATTCGGAGCTCATTTGGGAGTTAGATATTTCTTCAACAACAATGTAGGTATCTATGGTGAATTCGGTAACAATGGTAGCTTAGGGGTATCATTCAATTTCTAGAAAAACTCACTTTTCATATATATAAAAAGGTTCTCATTTTGAGGACCTTTTTTATTTGGCATGCTTTTGATAATTCGTATCTTCGCAAATCTTTAAAATTTTAATTAAATTCAATGACATTAATACAGTTATTCCAATTCATACTCAGTATTTCGATCTTAGTAGTCCTGCATGAATTAGGGCATTTCCTCCCCGCAAAGTATTTCAAAACCAAAGTTGAGAAATTCTACCTCTTCTTTGATCCATGGTTTTCTCTGGCAAAAATAAACTTCCGCGGTACCGAATATGGTATCGGCTGGCTTCCTTTTGGCGGATATGTGAAAATTGCCGGAATGGTAGACGAAAGTATGGATACCGAGCAACTGAAAAAACCTGCGGAACCGTGGGAATTCCGAAGCAAACCAGCTTGGCAGCGTTTAATCATTATGATGGGTGGGGTTACGGTAAACTTCTTTTTAGCGTGGTTAATTTATTCAAGTTTAAGCTATTTTAAAGGCGAAACGTATCACGATAACTCCAAATTCGAAAATGGAATTGCCGTGTCGGACGCCGGTAAGAAAATGGGCCTTGAAACAGGCGATAAGATCTTAAGAATCGACGGAAAACATGCCGAGCGTATGGAAACTTCAACCGTAAATATGCTTTTTGCAGATGAGGTTACTGTTTTGAGAGATGGTAAAGAGGTAACCTTCCCTGTAAATGAACAGGGTGTTGCAGAGGTTTTATCTCAGAATGAAGCCAAAGCTTATTTCACTCCCCGTTTCCCTGTTGTAATCGACAGTCTGGAGCCAAACAGCGGTGCGAAAGCCGCCGGACTTGTGAAAGGTGACAGAATTGTTGGTATGAACGGAAAACCTTTATCTTATTTTGACGAACTCGGAACTGAATTGGCAAAATTCAAAAACCAGAACGTTGTGTTGGATATTGAAAGAAATAAAGCTGTTCAGCAAATCAATGTTAAAGTTAATGCCCAGGGTAAATTAGGTTTTGGTACTGATGTAAACGTGGCGCAGGCAGCATTGGAAAAAGCCAGAATTACAAAGAAATATACTGTACTTGAAGCAATCCCGAGAGGTTTGACAAGAACCATTGATGTGCTTACGATGCAGATCAAACAGTTTAAAATTGTTTTCAACACGACTACTGAAGGTTATAAAAAAGTTAGTGGACCAATCGGAATCATCAAGCAGATGCCGGAAACAATTAACTGGGAGTTTTTCTGGAGTTTTACCGCAATGTTCTCCGTGTGGCTTGCATTCCTTAATTTGATCCCGATTCCGGGGTTAGATGGCGGCCATGTAGTGTTTACACTGGGGGAAATGATCACCGGAAAACCTGTTCCGCAGAAAGTTTTAGAAAATGCCCAGATGATTGGTGTAATTTTCTTACTTGGATTAATGGTCTTAATCTTTGGAAACGACATAGTTAAGTGGATTACAGGGAAATTTTGATAAAAACTTTGCAAAAATATTTTGCAAGAATTAAAAAAGTTTCTATATTTGCACACGCTTAAAGCAAAGAGCAACACTCCTCTTTAGCTCAGTTGGTTAGAGCATCTGACTGTTAATCAGAGGGTCGCTGGTTCGAGCCCAGCAAGAGGAGCAAACCATCACAGAAATGTGATGGTTTTTTGTTTTTTAAAGTGGTCAACGGATAAAAAATAACCTCCAATATTTATTGAAGGTTATTTACTAAAATGATCTTATTTTAAATCTTCTTCACGGCTTTCGCAATATTGATAATCACTTTTACCGCTTTTTCCATAGATTCTAATGCCACATATTCGTAAGGTCCGTGGAAGTTGATTCCGCCTGCGAAAATGTTTGGACAAGGTAGATCCATATAAGAAAGCTGTGCGCCGTCTGTACCGCCGCGTATGGCTTTAATTTTAGGCCCTATATTGGCGTCTTTCATTGCCTGTTCTGCAATGTCGATAATGTGCATTTTACCTTCGAACTGCTGCTTCATGTTGCGGTATTGTTCTATGATCTCAATCTCTGCGGTTCCCTCACCAAATTTTTGGTTGAATTCGGCAACCTTTGCGGTGATGAATTCTTTTCTAGTCTCAAACTTTTCTGCATCGTGATCACGGATGATGTACTGGATTTTTGCTTCAGAAACATCAGATTTAAGATCTGTCAGGTGATAAAAACCTTCAAAGCCTTTTGTTGTGGAAGGCGTTTCGTTTTCAGGTAGCATTTTGATGAATTCTGCTGCCAGTAGGGAAGCATTAATCATTTTACCGAAAGCGTAACCGGGGTGAACACTTAAACCGTGAATTTTCACCACCGCGCCAGCTGCATTGAAGTTTTCATACTCCAGTTCACCAACTTCGCCGCCGTCCATTGTATAAGCCCATTCCGCACCGAATTTAGCAACATCAAATTTATGCGCACCTCTTCCAATCTCTTCATCAGGTGTAAATCCGATTGCGATTTTGCCGTGTTTAATCTCGGGATGTGCCAAAAGATATTCTGCAGCAGTAACAATCTCCGCAATTCCAGCCTTATCGTCGGCACCCAAAAGGGTAGTTCCGTCTGTAGTAATCAATGTTTTACCTACATAATCTTTCAGACTTTCAAATTTAGTAGGCGAAAGTACGAAGCCCGTTTGTTTATTCAGAAGTAAATCCTTGCCATCGTAATCGTCCCAGATTTGAGGTTTTACGTTTTCTCCGTTAAAATCAGGCGAAGTATCATAATGAGAGATAAATCCTACAACAGGTTCATCATCATTTTCCAGATTAGATGGCACGTAAGCATAAATATATCCGTTCTCATCCAGAGAAACATCGCTTAAACCCAATGCTTTCAGTTCTTCAAAAATATAATTTGCAATATTCCACTGTCTTTCAGTTGAAGGTGTTGTTTCACTTTCCGGATCGCTTGTAGAAAAGATTTTCACGTAATTGATAAAGCGGTTTTGCAGTTTCAGTTTCCACTCGAGGTTGAATTCTATGGTCGTCATTTTTAATAAAATTTGATTTAAACAAAGATAGCGATTTTGTCTGAGGCTCAACTTTGTAAAGCTGCTGTTTTTAGCTTTTGAGGGCTCCGAAGTACTAAAATGGGTGAGATATTCAGCATTCAAAAAAATTATTATCTTTGAGAAAACCTAAAAAGAACCCATGTTTTTAACTGAATGTCCGCGCGATGCCATGCAAGGTTGGGGCGAATTTATCCCGACTCAAAAGAAAATCGATTACATTAATGCGTTGATGGATGTTCGTTTTGAGGTGCTTGATTGCGGGAGTTTTGTCTCGCCGAAATCAATCCCGCAAATGGCAGATTCGGGAACGGTGCTCGATGAGATTGATAAATCTATTTCAAATACCAAGCTGTCTGTGATTGTTGCAAACTACCGCGGTGCTGAGAAAGCTTTAGCGCATGAACAGGTTGATATTCTGGGGTTTCCGTTTTCGATTTCCGAGACTTTTCAGCACCGGAATACCAATAAAAATCAGGAGGAAGCTTTTATTGATATTTTAAAAATCAGTGAACTCCTTAAAACCGACGGACGAACATTAAACGTTTATTTTTCGATGGCTTTCGGGAATCCTTACGGTGAAATGTGGAAGTGGGAAGATGTGGATTTCTGGGCAAACCGTTTCCACGAGATCGGCATAAAAAACATCTTACTTTCTGACACTACCGGAACAGGAACTGTCGAACAGATCGAGTTGCTTTTCGCTAAAATTCCGGCAAAATATCCGGAAATTGATTTTGGCGCGCATTTTCATAACCGCTACGAAGATTCTTACAAAAAACTGAAAGCTGCTTACGACAACGGGTGCAGAAGATTCGATTCAGCGATCAAAGGAATTGGTGGCTGCCCGATGGCCAAAGACGATCTTGTGGGAAATATGCCGACCGAACAGGTGATTAATTTTATGGCTTCAGAAAAAGTTGAGCATTCGCTGAACTTACTCAATTTCGAAAGCGCTTATAACAAAGCGAAAGATATTTTTCATTTTTAAAATTTAAAGATCATGACCTCAAAAATAACTTATCTCGGCGACTTGCGCTGCGAATCTCAACATCTGCAATCCGGAACCCTTGTTTTTACCGATGCACCTACCGATAATCATGGCAAAGGTGAAGTGTTTTCTCCTACGGATTTATGCGCGACTTCTTTAGCGCAGTGCATGCTTACCACCATTGCAATTTTAGGGAAAGACAAAGGCGTTACCATTGAAGGTTCCTACGCAGAACTGCAGAAAAACATGAATCCTCAGCCAAGGAAAATCTCAGAGATTGTATGTACTTTATATTTCCGGGGAACTTTTACGCTGGAGCAGAAAACTTTCATTGAAGAAACCGCGATGAACTGTCCGGTCGCCCTTTCTCTAAGTCCAGAAGTTAAAAAAACAGTATCCTTTAACTACGGCGACTAACTCTTCTGAAACGCCGAAGATAATTTTTAGGTTATATATTATTTTAATTTTCAGTGACTTATGTCATAATTGCGTGGAACTATCATAAATTATTGCTATCTTTATGGTAATAAAAAACGCAAAACTATGACTTCAACAATTACTTATTCAGGCGATTTTACAATCGTATCTCAACATGAAAAATCGGGGGCGGAAATCACCACATGTGCGCCTTTAAGAGACGGCGGAACATCAGAATATTTCTCTCCTTCAGATATTTTCGGGATTTCCTATGGACAATCTATGTTAATGGCAGTGGCTGTTTTGGGAAAACACAAAGGGATCGATATCACAGGCGCAACTTGTGAACTGAAAAAATCTACGCACCCCGAACCCAAAAGAATCGGCACTATATTCTGCATCGTAAGAATTCCAGGACAATATACGCCGGAACAGAAGAAATTTATTGAACATACAGCGCTGAACTGTCCTGTATCACTTTCGATACATCCAAATGTACAGCGGACTGTGCTTTTCGAGTATGGACTTTAACCAAATTAAAAATGCCGGAAATTTCCGGCATTTATTTTTAAAACATTCCCAGTTCGAAACGGGCTTCTTCACTCATCATGTCCTTGTTCCATGATGGTTCGAAAGTGAGTTCCAAATCGACCTCTTTCACTCCTTCAACTTCAGCAACCTTTTCTCGTACTTCCGCGGGCAAACTTTCTGCTACGGGACAGTTAGGTGTGGTTAAAGTCATAATTACCTTCACTTCGCCCTGGTCGGAAATCTGTACATCGTAGATAAGTCCAAGTTCATAGATATCTACAGGAATTTCGGGATCGTATACTGTTTTTAAATTTTTAATAATATTTTCGCCGATATCGGCAATCTGATCGTCTGTTAAAGCCATTGTTATATTGCGGAACTCCGTCTGCAAAGCGCAGCAAAGTCCATTTTATTTTTAAAGTTAGTCTGTTTTCCTTTCGAGGAGTTCCTCCTGTCGCATCCGCCGGAAAATATTTGCCAAAGTTAAGACATCTTTTTCACAATATTGAACAATTCTAAATAAGTCTTTTTCTATATGGTAAATCGACGAAACCATAGATCCGTCGATATCATCCTTCGGAGTGGGAATTCCGAAAACATGAGCCAGTAATTCCAGTGAGATAAATGATTTGTAATCGCCAAATTTCCATAACTCCATGGTATCCAGGTGCGGAATTTCCCAGGGTTTTTTCCCAAAAAGCTGAAAAGGTCGCGGTGGCTGCATTCCGTTGATAAGGAATCGCCTAGCAATCCACGGAAAGTCGAATTCTTTACCGTTATGTGCGCAAAGAATCACATCATGAAGTTTAGGACGGTTAAATATCTCACCGAATTCCTCAAGCAGTTTTTTCTCATCGTCTCCATAAAAACTTTTAACCATGAGTTTTTCACTTTTTTCTAAAATCCCAACAGAAATACAGATGATCTTACCAAATTCTGCCATAATTCCGCCTCTTTCTCTGTAAAAATCTTCAGCTGTGAAATCTTCCTTCCGCTGCATCCTGGTTTTCTTATCCCAGAGATATTGGTCGGCCTCAGTCAAATCTTCCCAGTTGCCGGCTTGCGGTACCGTTTCGATGTCGAGGAAAAGAATTTTTTCTAAAGGAATATGTTGAATCATGACTAAGATTTTAAAAATAATTTGCGAAAATTTATTTAATGCCGGTAGTTGTTAACCGACAATTGATCCGTTTTTTACGGGTAGCGAAGGAGTTATAATGGTAACTTCCTTTCCTTCACCGTAAACACCCAGTACAAGGCAATCACTGAGAAAATTTGCGATTTGCTTTTTGGGGAAATTTATGACCGCCAGAATTTGTTTCCCCTGTAGATCTTCCTTTTTATACAATTCGGTGATTTGTGCTGATGATTTTTTTATTCCTAAAACACCGAAATCTATTTCCAGCCGGTAAGAAGGTTTCCGGGCTTCGGGGAAATCGGAAACGGAAATAACTGTTCCGGTTCGGATGTCGATTTTTTCAAAATCCTGGAATGTAATTTCAGGTTTGATATCCATACAGATTATTTAACCGAAACGATGTATTCGTAAACAAGTTGGTGCTGTTCATCGTTAAGCTTTGCTTTTGGTGCCATCCTGTTCATGATTCCCACCCAATCCTGGGCAGAATGTGATGTAGGAGCCGGCAGGTCATGGCATCTTCCGCATGAGTTTTCGAATGCCGTTTTTCCTAAAGCTAATTTTTCGGCAGTCATGGTTTTCGTTCCTTCTACCACCGCTGGTTTTGGTGTGCAGGAAGCTAAAAATCCGAGCGCTGCAATCGCTGAAAGCATTGTTATTGCTTTATTTGATGCTCTTTTGGTTCGTAAACTCTGAGTTGTTTTCATAGTTAATTTGCTTTGTTTCTCTCAAAAATAAACAAAATTCTGCTTAAATTTGTTTATGCCTGAGAAATTCAGGAAAATTTTACCTGCATGAAGATTTCCTGGACCAAACACCGCCTTCAATTAAAAGAAACTTTTTCAATCGCTTACGGTAGTTACGATTTCCGGGATTCCTTACTGGTAAAACTTTCACACAATAATCAAACTGGTTATGGAGAATGCGTCGCAATCAATTATTACGGCATTAATCTGGCAGGTTTTGAATTAAAGCTCAAAGAAATCCAAAACCAATTGGAGCGTTTTGAAATCGTAACACCAGCTGAATTCTACATTTTTCTCTCCAGTTTGGAGCTTCACTCGTTTCTGCGGTCTGCATTAGACTGTGCTTACTGGGATCTTTTCGGAAAACTCGAGGGAAGGTCATTCAATGAACTTAATGACTCGAACTTTTTTGGAATGCCCGAATCTTCTTTTACCATAAGCATTGATTCCGTCGATATTCAGCTAAAAAAAATCAAAGAATCTCCGTGGCAAAAATTCAAGGTAAAATGCAACGGGCTCGACCGGAATAATGTTTTCAGGCTACTGGAAAGCGGAAAAGAAATCGCGCTGGATGCGAATGCAAGCTTTTCTACACAAGACTGTATATTTCTGCAAAATCATCCCTTAGCCGAACGGTTCACTTATATAGAACAACCGTTAGCAGTGGGCGAGTATCAGGTTTTGAATAAAGAAGGTTTCGCGAAATGGATGGCTGATGAGGAATGTCAGGATCTTTCTTATCTCGAAAAACTACAACCTCATTATTCAGCCGTTAATATTAAGCTTATGAAATGCGGAGGAATAACTCCAGCACTGGAATTGATCAGGGAAGCAAAAAATAATAAATATAAAGTGATGGTTGGGTGCATGACAGAGTCGTCAGTAGGAATTTCAGCAGGAATTGCTGTAGCATCATTATGTGATTACACAGATCTGGACGGAGCTAATTTGATCTCGAATGATTACGCAAAAGGAAGTTTTGTAGAAAACGGAATATTAGTCCCGAGCCGGAAACCCGGTTTGGGAATTGAGATGATATCCTGAAAAGAATTCGTATTTTTGAGTTAATGAAAGAATTTTCTGTAGACAAACTTATTGAAGGGATTAAAGCGGGTGACAAAAGGTTGCTTGGGAAAGCTATTACTTTGGTGGAAAGCAAAAAGCCGGAACATCGTAATCTGGCGGAACAGTTGTTGAAAGAAATTCTGCCTCTTAGCGGAAATTCAGTGCGTATAGGTATCACGGGAGTTCCGGGAGCAGGAAAATCTACATTTATTGAAAATTTCGGGAGGCTGCTGGTCGCGAAAGGCCGCAAGGTTGCTGTACTGGCTATCGACCCGAGTTCCTCACTTCATAAAGGCTCAATTTTAGGAGATAAAACACGCATGGAAGAACTATCGAAGGAAGAAAATGCGTTTATTCGCCCGTCTCCAAGTTCAGGATTTTTGGGTGGCGTGGCAAATACCACCTTTGAAACCATGCTGATCTGTGAAGCTGCAGGTTACGATACGATTTTAATAGAAACCGTGGGCGTGGGGCAAAGCGAAGTCCTCGCATCAGATATTACAGATGTCTTTCTTTTTCTGAAGATTATTGGCGGCGGTGATGAACTTCAGGGAATTAAGCGCGGAATTATGGAAATGGTCGATATTATTTTCATTAATAAAGTGGAAGAAGACAATATACAGAAAGCCAAAAATACAAAGCTGGAATTAGTGCGTGCACTTCATTTTTTACCTTCAAAGGAGAAAAACTGGAAAGTCCCAGTGTTGCTCGGTTCGGCATTAAAGAATAATGGGCTGCTAGAAGTATTTGAAAAGATAAATGAATTAATTGAGCTGAAGGTTAAAAGCGGAACCTTTAATGAGATCAGAAAAAATCAGGCAGAAAAACGCTTTGATTATTGGGTTCAGGAGTATATTCTCCAAAAAACCAGAGAAAGCCAATCTGTCGATAACTCCTATGAGCTTCATAAAAAAAATGCCTCCGCACTGACGTCAAATCCAAGTACGGAAGCTAAAATTTTTGTGGATGAAATTCTGAAGAATTCCTTTACTTCTTAGGAACGGTATTTTCCATGATATATCCGTTGTAAGAGATGGTGGCCCGGTCATTTGAATCAATCGACACATAAGCTTTTCCATTTTTAAAAACCTCCATTATAATTCGACGGATATTGGGCTGGTCTTTCGTCAGCATTGTGTAAACTGTACTTCCATTCTTTCCCGGCTGGTCATTCACAGTAAAATCTTTCGATGTAAATCGGTAAGAATTTTTTGAGGTGTCGTAGCTAGGGTTGTACATTCGTCCGAAATAGGGTAATTCTACAGAGAGCTCCGATTTTTTGAGTTGTATGGTATATCCATAATCAAGTTCCAGCATTCGTGATGAACTTGAGGTAGGCAAGGAATTCATTACATTTACCACATCATAATTTGTGGGATTGGCTTTTTGGGCCATGAATGTAAATTCCCCTGACTGAAGCAGATTAGCGACTTTTTCGGATGGGATTACGCCGGCCGAAGTGCATGAATTTAGTAAGACAATCAGAATTGTTGCGCTTAAAATATTGATAAACTTTTTCATTACGTTTTTTTCTTTGTTATATACAAAAATAATGCAAGTCTTAGGCGGAAAAAAATTTATGGAATAAAAATTGTTTATACGAATTTATTACTGAAATATTCAAGCTATGAAAAATGTAAATAAAATTTTAGGTATCGGTGCATTATCTGTAATGATGATCGCCTGTACAACCAATCCTATTACCGGGAGAAAATCTCTGCAGTTAGCCAACGATCAGGAAATCTCTGCAATGGCTTTGCAGCAATATAGAGAAGCAATGTCTAAAGCTAAGATTGTAAGCGGAACCACTGCATCGAAAAGCGTTCAGAATGTTGGCGCAAGAATCAAAAATGCAGCAAACAACTATTACCGGGGTATAGGCCGTGAGGGCGACATTACAGATTATCAATGGGAATTCAACCTTATTGATGACAAGCAGGTGAATGCCTGGTGTATGCCTGGCGGTAAAGTAGCAGTTTACACAGGTATACTTCCGATTACCAAGAACGATACGGGACTAGCTGTAGTTCTGGGTCATGAAATTTCACACGCATTGGCAGGTCACGGTAACGAAAGAATTTCGCAGGCGATGGTTGCACAGTACGGTGGTGCAATTTTGGGAAGTGCCACAAGCGGTCAGATGGCCACTATTTTCCAGCAGGTTTATCCAATCGGAGCACAAGTTGCACTTTTGAAATACGGACGTGGCCAGGAACTTGAAGCTGATGAAATGGGATTATACCTAATGTCGATGGCAGGTTACGACCCAAGACAGGCACAGCCGTTCTGGGAAAGAATGGAGGCTTCTTCCACCGGAAACCGACCGCCAGAATTTCTCTCAACCCACCCAAGTCCTGAGAACAGAAGAGCTGATTTAGAAAAACACATGCCTAAAGCTTTAGAATATTTTAAAGCTTCTGGCGGAAAAATTTAAGCAAGCAATAACATTTATATAAAACCTTCTCAAAAAATTCTTATTTTTGGGAAGGTTTGTTAATTATAACACTATGAAAAATTTACACTTTATCGGATTTTTACTTCTTGGATTAGCGTTTCTACTTTATTACATGCTCCCGGAATTTTCGGTGGTAAAATTATTTGAGCCGATTAATCTCATGGGAATTCTCGCTGGAATCGGTATTGGTCTCATTATCGGTGGGATCGTAGGATATGTAAGCAAAGGTTCTGCACTTAAGGAAGAGCAAAGAAGAAAAGAGCTACAGCAACTGCGAAGAGAAAAAGAAGATCTGGAAAGACAAGCCGCTGAACTTGCAAGACAGCAAACTCTGACACAGAATAACCCAAATGAAAATCCTCAGAATTACTGATTCTGAGGATTTTTATATGTGCAGTTCTTTTTGTTAAAATTTATAACCTAAACCGAGAATTAACATACTTGGTCTGCTATCGTACCGGATAGTCTGATTGGTGTTATTGTTAATAAAATCTCTTTGGTCATCAGTGAAAGCTCCTTCGTAACGTCCGTTGATGATAAATCTCTGCAACTGTACCTGCGCACCGAACTGATATCCTACGGTGAAATCATTCTTTGCATTTTCTCTAAAATCATTAAACTGATTGTCAGATGCGAGATTGTATGACGCAACTGGACCTACGAAAACTCCCAGCATATCTCCCATCACATTATAGCCCAACAAAACGGGAACATCTACACGGTTGCTTTTCACCTCTAAAGTAGTATTGGTAGTAGGCTCTGTGAATTCAGACTTGAGCGTTGTGTAATAAATCTCAGGCATTAAAAAGAGCGATAGCGGTAAATTAATTTTCGCTGAAAGACCGAAATTAAACCCCGCATTATTCTTCCCAGATTCATTGTAAGCACCGGAAGCGGTGTTACTGATGTTTTTCCAATTTGGTTTATCTGTTTTAAAAAGTAGATTCGCCCGTCCGGAAACCTGAACCTGTGCTGAGGCGAATATTGAAGCTCCTACAAGGGCGATACTAAATAACTTAGTCATTTTCATTAGATTTTGTAATAATATTATCGATTGACGTTTTATTTGTTTCCAGGAAATACTCACGCAGTTCCTTGAACAATTCTGACGAATAAACGAAGTCGATGAGGTTTTTATTGCCTGCATTAATCAGGACATCCTTATTTCCCTCCCATTCTTTTATTCCCAAACGTAGGTATACAATTTTCTCGCCAATCGTCATCACTGAGTTCATGTCGTGACTGTTAATGATGGTTGTTGTGTTGTATTCCTTGGTGATCTCCATAATGAGATCATCGATAATATTTGAAGTATACGGATCCAGACCAGAGTTTGGTTCGTCGCAGAAAAGGTATTTCGGGTTGTTTACAATTGCACGGGCAATCGCAACCCTTTTCTGCATCCCACCAGAAATTTCTGACGGGAATTTGCGGTTTGCCTTTTCCAGGTGAACTCTTCCGATAACTTCGAAAACCCTTCTTTTCTTTTCTCTGAAGGATAGATTGGTAAACATATCAAGCGGAAAAGTAATGTTTTCTTCCACTGTCATAGAATCAAAAAGTGCGCTTCCCTGAAAAACCGTACCTATCTCAGAGCGCAGGATCTGCTTTTCGTCTCTCGACATTTTGTTGATGTCCCGTCCATCAAAGAGAATTCCGCCCGATGTAGGCTGATATACATTAAGTAAACTTTTCAGGAAAACTGTTTTTCCCGATCCACTCTGGCCTATGATGAGGTTTACCTTTCCGGTTTCGAATGTGGTGGTAATGCCTTTTAGAACTTCAACCTCGTCAAAACTTTTCTTCAAATCTTTTACTTCAATCATCAGCTCAGGAACATTTGTGTTAATATTAAATTGGTAATAATAATGGAAACGATCGTCCACACTACAGCCTGTGTACTGGCGCGGCCTACCTCAAGGGAACCGCCTTTAACATTATACCCGAAATATGCAGGAATGGTAGCAATCAGAAACGCAAAAACCGCGGTTTTGAAGAGTGCGTACCATATAAAGTGTTGAGGCATATACATTTGAATTCCAGTTATATAATCAGCTTTACTCCAGCTTCCTGTAGCAGTTCCTGCCAAATAACCTCCCCAAATACCGAATACAATACTGATCGCGATAAGCAACGGGTTAAAAACTACACTTGCAAGGATTTTAGGAAGTATAAGAAAATTGGGAGAGTTAACGCCCATAATATCAAGTGCGTCTATCTGTTCTGTGACTCTCATCGTCCCAATACTCGATGCAATATAAGAACCTACTTTTCCTGCAAGAATTACAGAAATAATGGTGGGTGCAAATTCTAAAATAAGGACCACTTTTGTTGCGTAGCCAATAAATGAATTAGGAATGGGGAATGTTGATGCCTTGAAGTTATTAAACATCTGTATCGCCACAACCGCTCCTACAAAGATGGAGGTAAAGAGTACCAGCCCGAAAGAATTAACACCTAAATCGTGAATTTCTCTCATAAACAGTTTCCCGAAAACTGAGGATTTCTGTGGTCTTTTTATTGTTTTTGACAGCAGGAGAAAATAGGCCCCGATCTGGCTCAAAAATTTTTTTAACATTCGGCTAAATTAGTGTTTTATTTATTTCTATATTTTTTAATTGGCATTTTTATCACCGCCAATCACCAGAAAAACAGTTTTTAAAATGATCACCAAATCCAGACTGAAGCTCCAGTTTTTAACGTAAAACGCATCCGCCAGAATTCTTTTCTGCATTTTAATGTCCATATTTCCGCTGTCACCACGCAACCCGTTAACCTGGGCGAGTCCGGTTACCCCAGGTTTTACCAAACTCCGTACCGAATAGCGCCCGATTTTCAATTTATAAAAATCATCAACCAGCAGCATGTGCGGTCTGGGCCCTACCACCGACATATCGCCTTTCAGTACATTTAAAAACTGCGGCATCTCGTCTAAACTTGTTTTGCGCAGGAACCTGCCTATTTTGGTTATTCTTTGATTGGTCGGGAGCGAATCCGCATCCACGTACATTGTACGGAATTTAATGCATTTGAAAACCTGGTCATGAAAACCGTAGCGCTTTTGCAGAAAAAAAACAGGCCCTTTGCTGTCCGTTTTAATAAGAATGTAAAGAATAGGGAAAAGCCAGGTGCATATACCGATTATTATGAGGAGTGAAAAAATAATATCGAAGGTTCGCTTCAGAACGATATTGGTAAGATAATCCAAAGGAAATTTAGAGCGCTCCAATATCGGCTGCATTTCTATGTAACCCAGATCGTACTGGAAAAAGTTATTCTTCACAATACTCGGAATCAGGGAAATTCTAACTTTGTGCAGTTCTGCAAGCCTGTAGATTTCCTGCTCATCATTTTTTTCATAACCGTTGGACGACAGGTACATCGTGTGGATCGCATGGTCTTTCCAGAACGTAATTAATTTTTCCAGATCGAAACATTTTTCTGCCGGATACTCGAAAATCCTGAAACCATAATCCTTTCTGTCGGTTAAAATATTTTTAAGGATTTCTGACGATGAATCATGGGTAAGAAACATGATATTTCTATAATTAATCCCCAGTGTACGCAGATATTTCAGGGTAAAAAATGCAACAGATTTAATAAAGAAAAGCAGAAAGAAAAGATTAATCGCAATAAGAAAACGCTCCTGCTTCAAGAAATCATTGTTACTTACTTTGGCCAATAAAATCACTCCAAAAATAAAGATGAAAATATGGGTAACAAGCCGCTCCAGATAGATCGTATAGGTGAGATTACGTGCGACAGAATAGAGTTTTGTTCTGCCACTCAGAAGAATCCAGAACAGGGCAAGAAGAACTATGGATAATAAATTCTGCTCCCAGATATCCTTTTCGTATTGAGCCTCGTTATTCCTGATAAAAAAGAACAAAAAAACACTGGTTATTACCAACACGTCCAGCAGTATAAATGTGATCTTAAAATATCGAGAATATCGAATTTTTTGCATAAAACCGAATTATAGAAAGAGTAAATTTAACATAATTTACGGAATATTCAAATATTTGTGAGTCTGCACTGAAGCCTGCCACTTAGGATTTGCAAGAATAAAATCTGTAATTTTCGGGTACATTTCATTTCTCCGGCTCCATTCACTTTGCAGATAGAGTTTACAGTTTTCAGAAACTTTTGCGGCCTGTTCTTCAGCGAATTTAAAATCATTGTTATTAAACACAATCATTTTCAGTTCACTGGCTTTTGCATAAATCTCATCTTTGGGCAAACCGGTTTTTTTCGGTGAAAGGGTAATCCAATCCAGAATTCCGCTCATTTCATAAGCTCCCGAGGTTTCAATATGTATTTCGCAACCCAGTTCTTTAAGACGGGTTGTGAGGATATTTAAATTCCACATTAAAGGTTCTCCACCGGTTAGTACGATTGTTTTACAATGGCTGGCAGCAATTTCCGCAATTTGCAAAGCATCCATCACGGGATGGAGGTTCGGGTCCCAGCTTTCTTTCACATCGCACCAGTGGCAGCCAACATCGCAGCCGCCAAGACGGATGAAATATGCGGCTTTTCCGGTGTGTGCACCTTCGCCCTGCAAAGTATAAAAATGCTCCATCACTGGGAGCATTTTACCTTCTCTTAATAAAATATTTTCTTCTTCTTTAGTCATTATATACTGAAGTTTTATACGCTAAGATGGTGTTTTTCATCAGCATCGCCCGCGTCATTGGTCCTACACCGCCGGGTACCGGAGTAATCCAGCTCGCTTTTGTTTTGCAGCTTTCGAAATCTACGTCACCAACTAACTGATAACCTTTTTCTGAATCATCTTCTATTCTGGTAATTCCTACGTCGATAATTACAGCTCCTTTTTTAATCATATTCGCTTTCAGGAAATTGGGATCTCCCAATGCGGTAATTACAATATCAGCGTGGTGCGTGAATTTCTCGATATGCGGCGTGTAGGAGTGCGTAAGCGTTACCGTTGAATTCCCCGGAAAATGTTTTCTTCCCATCAAGATACTCATGGGCTTCCCAACAATGCGGCTTCTTCCGATGATTACACAGTGTTTTCCCTCGGTCTGTATTCCGTAACGTTCAAGCAAGGTGAGTATTCCGAAAGGAGTTGCGGGTAAAAATGTGTCCATTTCCAAAGCCATTTTCCCGAAATTTTCCGGATGAAAACCATCAACATCTTTCCGCGGGTCAATTGCCATGATAATCTTTTCCTGATCAATCTGTTTTGGTAGCGGCAACTGCACGATGAAACCATCAACATCCTTCGAAAGATTAAGTTCTTTGATTTTTTCTAAAAGTTCTGCTTCAGATACAGTGCTGGGGAATTTAACCAAAGAAGATTTGAAACCTACTTCTTTGCAGTCCTTGATTTTGTTGTTTACGTAAGTCATGCTTGCGCCATTGCTGCCGACCAAAATCGCTACCAAATGCGGCGGACGTCTTTTTCCCGCGACAATTTTGTCAACATCTGCCCTGATTTCTTGTTTGATTTCTTTGGAAACTTTCAGTCCATCGAGAATTTTTGCCATTTTACTTTTACTTTAGATTATGATTTATTTCTTAGCTTTATAATAATTCATCAATCCGTTGGTCGAAGAATCGTGGGAGTTTACCGACTTTTCACCGCCAAGTTCTGCTAAAATTTTACCGGCCAACACTTTACCGAGTTCCACGCCAAATTGGTCGAAACTGAAAATATTCCAGATTACACCCTGCACAAAAATTTTGTGTTCGTAAAGCGCAATAAGCTGTCCTAACGAGAAAGGCGTAAGTTCATCAAAGATAAAAGAATTGGTTGGTGAATCGCCCGCGAATACTTTATAGTTAAGCAGTTTCTCGATTTCTTCTTCCGATTTTCCGGCGGCGAAAAGTTCCGTTCTTACTTCGTCGGCATTTTTACCGAACGCCAAAGCTTCAGTTTGGGCAAAAAAGTTGGCCAATAATTTATCCTGATGATCTGAAACATCGTTGCAGGATTTCGCATAAGCAAGAAAATCTGCAGGAATCAATTCTGTTCCCTGATGAATCAACTGATAGAATGCGTGCTGCCCATTGGTTCCGGGTTCGCCCCAAATGATCGGGCCAGTTTCATATTCTACGTATTCGCCGTTTCTATCGACAGATTTTCCGTTGCTTTCCATATCTCCCTGCTGAAGATAAGCCGGAAAACGGTCTAAATACTGCGAATACGGAAGGATTGCATACGTTCCTGCTCCATAAAAATTACGGTACCAAATGCCGAGAAGCGCCATGAGTACGGGAACATTTTCCTTAAAATCAGCTGTTCTGAAATGCGTGTCGGTTTCGTTTGCACCTTTCAGTAACTGTTCGAAATTTTCATAACCTACTGCCAGCGAAATACTTAATCCAATAGCGCTCCACAGAGAGTATCTTCCGCCAACCCAATCCCAGAACTCGAAAATATTTTCTTCAGCAATTCCGAATTCTTTTACCGATTTGGTGTTTGTAGAAAGTGCAACAAAATGTTTGGCAACATCATCCTGAGATCCTTTTTTCAGGAACCAGTCTTTTGCGGATGCCGCGTTGGTCATTGTTTCCTGTGTGGTAAAGGTTTTCGATGCGATGATGAAAAGTGTGGTTTCCGGATTTAGTTTTTTCAGGGTTTCTGCAATGTGATTTCCGTCTACATTCGAAACAAAATGAACGTTTAAACGCGTCTTAAAATGCTTCAGAGCAGAGCAAACCATCACCGGGCCTAAATCTGAACCGCCAATTCCGATATTTACAACGTCGGTAATTTCCTTACCTGAAAATCCTGTATGTTCGCCGCAAATAACTTTCGTGGAAAAAGTTTTCATCTGATCGAGAACTTTCTTAATTCCAGGTTTTATGTTTTCGCCATCAACCAGAATTTCGTCATCTGAAAA
This sequence comes from Flavobacteriia bacterium, assembly GCA_015999765.1. Classification (GTDB taxonomy): domain Bacteria; phylum Bacteroidota; class Bacteroidia; order Flavobacteriales; family Weeksellaceae; genus Kaistella. The sequence goes on along the minus strand of JAECQR010000001.1, from coordinate 177,719 downwards.
ATCCCTCAAAGCAGTATGCAGAACAGCTCTGTCTTCGGTTTCATTAATTTTATGACCTTCAAACATCGCAGAAATTGCAGATTTCAGTTGAGTTTCTTCCGCCAATTTTAATAACAATTTTAATGTTTCCTGATCAATTAAGTTTTTAGAAAAATCGAAAAGGTAACCCGGTCTTTTTATAGAAAAGTCGTTAAATCTGTTTGAATTTTGCTGAAAAAGTGATCTGAAATCAAAATCATTTTGTGCAAAATGATCTTCAAGATTTTGCCAGGACTGCGTGGTTTCAGGATTTATTTTTGGTAACATCTAGGGGATTTTAAAATTTTAAAAATCTATACAATCTGAGATTATAGAATCATGCAAATTTAAGGAAAATTGAACGGATGAGAAACTTTGTGTCGGCTAAGAAACTTTTAAAAAGAGATTTTATTTAAAACAATTCTAACCATAAACCGTGTGTAAGTTTATCATTTACTGACCTACCGGTTTATTTCCAACATATGCGGGAATAACGACTGCTGCGGCAACAACTCCTGCTGTAATCAAAACAGTTCCTAAAGTGTTGTTCTTTTTAACTTCATCAATTTCTGCTTTCTGAATCTTGATCATCTTCCCATTTTCATCTTATCCAGAAATTTGTTCTGCATCTATATTTGTAACCTGGATTTTCTGTTTTGAACTATTGTTCTGAAAAAATGTGTAAGTTTTATTGATCTGTACAGCATCTTCTAAAGGGACCTGTTTCTTAGCAGAAACTAATGTGGTAGTGCATGAATTGAGTAACAATGTAAACGTGAGTACCGTAGCAGATATCTTTCTCATGATTTTTTTTTTAAAATTAAAAAACATAAAAACGAAATCATTCGCAATTTTTGTTTTAGAGACAAAAAGTGATATTTATCATTAAAGAAAAAGTCCGCAATTTGGCGGACTTTTCTGTTTATGTGAATGGTTTTATTTTTCAATTGCAAGGTCAATGACTTCACTCATTCTGCTTACGTAACTGATTTTTAGATTTTTAAGATAATCTTTCTTGATTTCTTCTACATCTTTACGGTTGGCTTCGCAGAGAATGATCTGAGTAATTCCTGCTCTGGCTGCTGCAAGGAGTTTTTCTTTAATTCCACCTACCGGAAGCACTTTTCCGCGCAACGTAATTTCGCCGGTCATGGCCAGATGTGGTTTTACTTTTTTGTTCTTAAAGCTGGATACAATCGAAGTTAGCATCGCGATTCCCGCTGAAGGCCCATCTTTCGGAGTAGCACCTTCAGGAACGTGAACGTGAATATTTTTTTTCTGAATATCTTCTGAAGAAATTCCAAGTTCATCATGTTTCGCTTTGATGTATTCCAACGCAATTGTTGCTGACTCTTTCATGACGGTTCCCAGATTTCCGGTCATGCTGAGATTTCCTTTTCCCTCGCTTAAAATACTTTCGATAAAAAGAATGTCTCCTCCAACCTGTGTCCACGCCAAACCTGTTACAACGCCGGGAACGCCGGTGATTTCAGAAAGGCTTTTAGGTCTTGGAACACCCAGAATTTCATCAATTTTATCAATGGAAATTTTTGGCTCATATTCTTTTTCCATTGCGGTCTGCAATGCTACCCATCTTGCTATCGATGCAATTTTTTTCTCCAGACCACGTACGCCGCTTTCTGAAGTATGAGCATCGATGATATGTTTAAGTTCGGGATTGCCGAGTTTGAATGACTTTGCAGTTAATCCGTTTTCGTCCTGCTGCTTTTTGATTAAATGTCTTTTTGCAATTTCTACTTTTTCTTCTAAAGTATAACCGGCAATTTCGATGATTTCCATTCGATCGAGAAGCGGACGCTGAACTGTTGAAAGTGAGTTGGCAGTTGCAATAAACATCACTTTCGAAAGGTCGTAACCCATTTCTAGGAAGTTATCATAAAAAGAGCTGTTCTGCTCCGGATCAAGTACTTCCAGTAATGCTGAGCTCGGATCACCATGGATTCCCTGGCCGATTTTATCGATCTCATCGAGAACAATTACAGGATTTGAAGTTCCTGCTTTTTTGATGGACTGCAGAATTCTTCCTGCCATGGCCCCAATATAAGTTTTTCGGTGACCACGAATTTCAGACTCATCATGAAGACCGCCGAGTGAAACCCTAACATATTTTCTTCCGAGCGAATCTGCAACTGATTTTCCCAAAGAAGTTTTTCCAACTCCCGGAGGTCCTACCAAACACAAAATCGGAGATTTCATATTGTTTTTCAGTTTCAGAACGGCCATGTGTTCCAGGATTCTTTTCTTGATATCCTCGAGACCGAAATGAGCTTTGTCTAAAACTTTCTGGGCTTTGTTGATGTCGAATATATCTTTGGAATAGGTTTCCCAAGGCAATTCTGTAAAGAAATCAAGGTAATTACGCTGCACATTGTAATCGGGGGAATTCGGATTCTGTCGCTGAAGCCTGTTGATTTCTTTCTGGAAATGATTTTCTACTTCTTCATTCCATTTTACTTTTTGTGCTTTCAGCAAAAGTTCTTCCACATCCGATTCGGGCCCGCCACCCAATTCTTCCTGAATGGCCCTGATCTGCTGGTTCAGGAAATATTCGCGCTGGCTTTTATCGAGTTCGCGGTTTGTTTTCTGGTGAATCTGGTTGCGAAGTTCTAGTTTTCTGTATTCATCGTGCATCAACTCATAACACTTCTGTGCACGGTTCATCAGACTTTTTTCTTCCAGAAGTTTCTGTTTTTCCGCTGAAGTAAAATTGGCATTAGTGCAGATGAAATTCAGTAAATCCTCATTGTCGCTCATGTTTTTGATGGCGAAATTGGCAGCCGAAGGAATGTTTGGATCCAGTTCTACGATTTTGAGCGCCAAATCTTTAATATTCTCTAAAAGTGCCGCATATTCTTCCGTCTTTTTCGAGGTTACATCTTTCAGTTTGGTAATTTCTGCTCTGAAATAAGGTTTAGATTCCACGAGATTTTTAATTGTAAATCTTTGAAACCCTCTTGTTATAGCAGTAACATTTCCTTCGGGAAGTTTTATAATCTTGATGATCTTTGCTAAAGTCCCTGTTTTATACAGATCATTTTCTGTAGGGCTTTCGATATTTGAATTGTTCTGGCTTACGATCCCAATGAATTCGTTATTTTTCTGGGCTTCCTCCAGCAGTCTGATCGACATTTCCCGTCCTGCGGTGATAGGAATCACTACTTTTGGGAACATAACCATATTTCTTACCGGTAATATCGGGAAGATTTTCTGTTCGCTGCTGTTAGTTTGATCCATGGTTTCGGAAAGGTTAATTTCTTCTGCTACGATACTGAATCCATCAGTTATAATTTCATCAAAATTGAGATCATCAAATTCTGTCATAATATTGTGGAGTGACAAATTGTCATTTATAATATGTGGTTAAAGCACTGTTAAGTAAGATTACGCTTTATAACAGCGTTAAATAAATAGGTGAGTGTAATTTCACAAGCACTGTGCCAAGGTAATATTTAGACAAAATTACCATGTTTCCGAAAAAATAACTTTAAAATGTTTAAAATTTTTCTTAATCTCTTAAAAATGTGTATTTTCGCAAACTGATAAAATTATACAAAAAAGATGGCAGTTTTAGGAGAGATTAGAAACAGACCTTGGCTTTTAATGGGAATTATCGCTGTTGCGATGTTGGCATTCGTGGTAAATCCTGACAGTTTAGAAAAACTGTTCGGCGCAAAACCAGGTGTTTACGGAAAGGTAAACGGCGACGAAATTACAAAAGAAGATTTTGATGATCAGCTGTTTATGCTTCAGCAACAAGCTCAGCAACAGGGACAACCGGCTACTGGTTTGGAAGAGCAGGCATGGCAAATGGTAGTACAATCGAAACTGATTAAGCAGCAGTTCGATAAAATGGGGCTTACCTTAACCGATGACATGTTCTATAACCAATTGCAGTTTGATCCAATGTTTGCACAAAACCCTGAAAACTTCGATGCAAAAGGCAATTTCAAAGTGCAGGAGATCAAAAAGCAGATCGAAGAACTTCAGAACAGCGGTAATGTTGAAATGTACAACAACTGGCTGAAAACTAAAAAAGCGATTGAATACAGAATGATGGCTCGCCAGCTTTTTGCTAATGTTTCTACCGGAATTACCGTGAGCAAGAAAGAAGCTGAGGAAATGATGAAGCAGAGAGACCAGATTGCAGACATCGATTTTGTAAAAGTTGATTATGCAGCATATGCTCAGAAAAATCCTGTAAAAGTTACTACTCAGGATCTAGCAGATTATATTAAAAAACACCCGATTCTCTTCAAAAGAGATGCAAGCAGAAATATAGGATTGGTATATTTCCCTGCAGCGGCAAGTCCACAGGACGAAGCGGTAACTCAGGCGGAAATTAATAAATTGTTTGCACAGGGAACAGATATGAGTGACGGAAAAGAAAACTTCCAGAATACAACAAACGACTCGATGTTTGTTTCTCTGAATTCTGACCTTCCTTATAATCCAACCTATTTTTCAGCAGAACAGCTTCCCGCTTCAATTAAAGATAAAGTTGCAGGTGCTGCAGTTGGAACTACTTTCGGTCCGTACAAAGAGCAGAATTTTTATGTTGTCTCTAAAATTTTAGATAAAAAACCTTCAGACTCGACCTTATCAAGACATATATTAGTTTCGTACAAAGGAAATCAGGCCGGGGCTAATGAAACCAGAACAAAAGAAGAAGCTAAGAAATTGGCAGATTCTATTGGTGCAGTATTGAAAGCAACACCTGCTAAATTCACAGAATTCTTAAAATATTCATCTGATCCAGGTTCTGCAGGGCAGGGTGGAAGTGTTGGCTGGACTACTCCTGCAACGCCTTTCGTGCCTGAGTACTTAAGTTTCCTTGCAAACAATGGTAAAGGAGCAACAGGAGTAGTAGAAACTCAGTTTGGTTATCATATCATCAACATCGAGGATAAGAAATCCGGAGCGATGACTTACAAAGTTGCGAATCTGGTAAAAGCGGTAAAACCTTCAGACAAAACGGAAAGCGAAGTTTACACCAAGGCTACCAAATTCATTCAGCAGATTCAGGGGAAATCGTTTAATGACTTTGCCAATGTTGCAAAGAAAAATAATTATCAGTTCTTCAATCCTAAAGAGGTTGGCCGTTTCCAGGGTCAGTTACCTGGATTGGGAACCGATAAAGATCAGGAAATTATCGCATGGGCATTCAACAAAAAACGTGATAAAGGAGATGCAGATATCTTCACCGTTGATGGAACTGGCGACCGTATCGTAGCGTACCTGAATGGAATACAGGATCCAGGAACAGCAGATCCGGAAGCTGTTCGCGATCAAATCGAACCTATCGTTAAAAACAAAATTTTAGCGAAACAGATTTCAGATAAGATTACAGCTGCCAAAGCAACAAGTTTAGACCAAGTTGCAAAACTGTTTGGTACTTCTAAGCAAGCTGCACAGGTTAATATGCTGAGCCCGCAGATTGCCGGAGCTATGGAACCGAAAGTGGCAGGTGCAGCATTCGGTGTTGCCAAAGGCAAAGTTTCAAATCCAGTAGAAGGAATGACCGGAGTTTATGTTGTCGTTAAGAAATCAGAAACACTTAACAAACAGCCGGGAGATATCAAGCAGGTAACCCAGGCGTTAGCAAGCCAGAATTCACAGCAGTTCGGTCAGGCTCTATTGAAAAGTCTTCAGGATAATGCTGACATCAAAGATTTCAGAATAGAGGTTTATAATCAGGCTGCACAGCAGTAATCTCAGAATCAAAAAATATCATCAAAAGCGACTCTTCTGGGTCGCTTTTTGCATTGCTGACCGGAGATTTAAAAATTTCGTTGAAAATGTATTATATTTGTTCATTAAAAATTAAAGAAAAGTGAAGTTCACAAAAGAAATAAAAGCAGGATTAATCGCAATTTTAGCCATAGTAGGATTTGTAATTCTGTTCCAATTCATGAAAGGTAAAAGCCTTTTTACTACCGACAATATTTTTTACGCAAAATTCGACAATGTAGAGGGTCTGGCAGCGTCTAACCCAGTGTCGATTAATGGTTTAAAGGTTGGTCAGGTTGATCAGATTATCCCGATCACCGAACCCGATGGAAAAATCCATTTTGTAGTGAAAGTGACCTTAGATGATAATTTTGAATTTTCAAAAAGATCAACTTTGGAAATTTTCGAACCTGGATTGATGTCCGGAAAAGAAATGAGGGTTAATCTGGCATACGGAAGCCCAATGGCTAAAGACGGAGATACCCTGAAAGGCGCTTTTACTCTTTCAATGATGAATAATATATCATCGCAGGTAGGTCCTGTGAAAGATCAGGTACAGGTGGTTTTAAGAAGGGTGGACAGCCTTATGATGAATGCCAATGCGATAACCAATGCAGAAAATCAGCAGGCAATCCGGGTATTGCTTTCAAGCCTGAACCGTACGGTAACGTCGTTTGAAGCTACTTCTCAACAAACTAACTCACTTCTCGCCAACAATGATCCCCGCATTCAGAAAATGCTGGATAATGCGAATCTGGCAACAATAAGTGCCAAAACAGCCATCGATAAATACGGAAGAGTTGCAGACGAGGTAGACGTGCAGAAACTTAACAACACCATTGATAAATTAAGTTTAACAGCTGATAAACTGAACGGTGTTATTTCCGGCATACAGAATGGTGAAGGATCGCTTGGTAAACTCACAAAAGATGAGCAACTTTACCAGAATCTTAATGAATCATCAGCAAATTTAAATAATCTGATTCTGGATCTGAAAGCCAATCCAAAAAGATATCTGAATTTCTCCGTATTCGGAAAGAACAGTACGCCAAAAGACTAAAAACCCTTTCAATATGCAATATATTGACAATATTATTTTCTTCATTGCCCTGATTGCCGGCTTTGGATTATTTTTTAAAAGTTTAAAAGAGATCTACCGAAACATTAAACTCGGGAAGGAGATCAACAGATCCGACAATCCATCACTGCGGTGGAAAACCATGGCGAAAGTGGCCCTCGGACAGAGCAAAATGGGCAAACGGCCCATTGCCGGATTTCTGCACGTGATTGTTTACGTAGGCTTTGTGATTATTAATATTGAGCTTATTGAAATTATCGTCGACGGTATTTTTGGTACTCACCGTTTCCTGGCGGGAATATTTGGTGACACCCTCTATGGTGCGTTTACCGCTACCCTGGAAATTCTGGCGCTTTTAGTCATTGTTGCAGTAGTTCTTTTCTTTATCAGAAGAAATTTCTACGGTGTGAAAAGACTCACCATGAAAGAACTCTTCGGTTGGCCAAAACAGGATGCGAACTGGATTTTGATTATTGAATTCGCTTTAATGACCGCATTTTTCACCATGAATTCTGCGGACTGGATTCTTCAACAGAGAGGAGTGCTTGCCGAACACGGTAACTTTCCTGTTTCCTCAACTTTGATTGCACCGGTTTTTGGCAGTTTTGGTGACAGCGCGCTGGTTTTCCTTGAAAGAGGAGCGTGGTGGTTCCATTTTATCGGGATTCTGTTCTTCATGAACTACCTTTATTATTCAAAACATCTGCATATTATTCTGGCGTTCCCTAATACATGGTTTGCTAATCTGCAGCCGAAAGGAAAATTCAACAATTTAGACTCTGTTACCAAAGAGATTAAACTGATGATGGATCCAAACGCTGATCCTTATGCAGCCACTCCCGAAGCAGATTCAAATGCCATTCCTGACAAATTTGGTGCGAACGATATTTTTGATTTGAATCAGGTTCAGCTGTTGAATGCTTATTCATGCACGGAGTGCGGACGGTGTACTTCAGTTTGTCCTGCCAATATTACCGGCAAGAAATTGTCGCCACGTAAGATTATGATGGACACCCGAGACCGTATTGAAGAAGTCGCTAAAAACATCAATCAAAACGGGAAATTTGTTGACGACGGCAAGAAACTGCTAGATGATCATATCCAAAGAGAAGAACTTTGGGCTTGTACAACCTGTAACGCCTGTGTTGAAGCCTGTCCTGTATTGATTGATCCGCTGTCTATCATTTTTGAAATGCGAAGATTTTTGGTCATGGAACAGTCTTCCGCGCCAAGCGAATTGAACGTTATGATGACAAATGTGGAGAACAACGCAGCTCCATGGGCTTATAATCAAGCCGACCGCTTGAACTGGGCAAACGAAAACTAATTTGAAAACGCCGGAAATGAAGATTACTCATTGCCGATTACTCATTACTCATATAATATGGATTTCACAATAAAAACAATGGCAGAATATGCTGCCGAAGGAAAAGCACCTGAAGTTTTATTTTTTGTTGGCTGCGCCGGAAGTTTCGACGACAGAGCGAAGAAAATCACCAAAGCTTTCTGTAAAATTCTACATAAAGTTGGTGTGGAATTCGCTGTTCTTGGGCAGGAAGAAAGCTGTAACGGCGATCCTGCAAAACGTGCCGGAAACGAATTTGTTTTCCAGATGATGGCGCTTACGAACATCGAGATTATGAATGCTTACGAAGTGAAGAAAATCGTAACTGCATGTCCGCACTGTTTCAATATCATTAAAAATGAATATCCAGGCTTAGGCGGAAATTATGAAGTTCTGCACCACACCCAGTTCCTTAGAAAACTGATGGAAGACGGTCGTCTGAAAATTGAAGGCGGAAGTTTCAAAGGTAAAAAGATCACGTTCCACGATCCTTGTTACCTCGGAAGAGCCAACGGCGAGTACGAAGCACCAAGAATGCTTCTGGAAAAACTTGATGCTGAACTGGTAGAAATGAAACGATGCAAATCCAACGGTTTATGTTGTGGAGCCGGAGGCGCACAGATGTTCAAAGAGCCTGAGAAAGGCGATAAAGATATCAATGTGGAACGTACAGAAGAAGCGCTTTCTGAAACGCCAAATATCATCGCAACAGGATGTCCATTCTGTAATACGATGATGACCGACGGAGTGAAACATTTCAATAAAAATGAAGAAGTTGCCGTTAGAGATATTGTAGAGCTTTTAGCAGAAGCAGAAGATTTGTAAAATGCAACAGTTTTCAGGATTTCAATATAGTTGTCTTGAATCTTGAATCTAGTATCTAAAATCTATTAGAAATGAAAATAGAAGAATCAAATATTGTAGAGACGAATGATTACAGAGTAATTATCTACCCTGCTTCGCGACCTTTTGCACCTAAAGAAAGCAAAGTAATTACTGAAAAATTATATGATTTTCTTGCTAGCTGGGCAGCACACGGTAAACCACTTTCATCTTCATTTAAGATCGAAAAAAACCAGTTTATTGTAATTTGTGTAGATGAGGAGAAAGAAGCTGCGTCAGGCTGTTCTATTGATGCTTTAGGACAGGTGATGAGAGAAATCGATGCTGAGTTTGAGTTGGGATTGTTAGACAGAATGAAAGCCAGTTTTATAGAAAACGGCGAACTTAAAACCATGAAGTTGCAGGTCTTCCGCAAAGCTTTAAAGGAAGGAGAAATCTCTCAGAATATAGAGGTTTTCGATTTTTCAAAGAATACTTATGTTGCATTCCTAAGTGATTTTCTTATGCCGCTGAAAAAAAGCTGGGCCGGAATGTATGTAGATTAAATTCTTAAAAATATTAAATAAAAAAACCGTTCAAAATTAATTGAACGGTTTTTCTGTTTATTCAACGATCTTAAGCGTTGTTTCTGGCTTCTTCAGCGATCAGATTTAATGCAGAACCTGCTTTAAACCAGCCGATTTGCTGTTCGTTATACGTGTGATTTACAAGAATCAAATCTTTGGTGCCGTCTGAATGAACGAACTCCAGTTGAAGAGGATGTGAAGGCGCGAACTGATCCAAATCAAGGAAATTCACGGTATCATCTTCACGGATTTTGTCGTATTCTTCAGGATTCACAAATGTTAAACCAAGCATCCCCTGCTTTTTAAGGTTCGTTTCGTGGATTCTCGCAAAAGATTTAACCAAAACTGCTCTTACTCCCAAGTGTCTTGGTTCCATTGCGGCATGCTCTCTTGAAGAACCTTCACCATAGTTCTGGTCACCAACTACAATCGTAGGAACGCCGGCAGCTTTGTAAGCTCTTGCAACAGCAGGAACTTCTCCGTATTCGCCTGTCAGTTCGTTCTTAACTTTGTTGGTTTCCATGTTGTAGGCGCTTACAGCGCCAATCAACATGTTGTTGGAAATATTATCTAAATGGCCTCTGTATTTCAACCAAGGACCTGCCATAGAAATATGGTCTGTAGTACACTTACCGAAAGCTTTAATCAAAACTTTAGCACCAGTGATGTTCTGTCCGTCCCAAGGCTCGAAAGGCTCCAGTAACTGAAGTCTGTCGGAAGTAGGGCTTACCGCAACCTGCACATTTGAACCGTCTTCTGAAGGCGCCTGATAACCGTTATCATCTACCGCGAAACCTCTTTCCGGAAGTTCAAGACCTTTTGGTTCGTCCAATTTGATCTGCTCGCCGTTTTGGTTGGTTAAAGTATCAGTGATTGGATTAAAATCCAGTCTTCCTGAAATTGCTACTGCAGCCACCATTTCCGGTGAAGCTACGAAAGCGTGGGTATTCGGGTTTCCGTCGGCTCTTTTCGCAAAGTTTCTGTTGAAAGAGTGAATGATTGAGTTTTTCTCGCCTTTATCAGCACCTTCTCTGTCCCACTGGCCGATACAAGGTCCACAAGCATTGGTAAATATTCTTGCTGATTCAAATTTTCTGAAAGAATCAAGGAAACCATCCCTTTCAGCAGTAAATTTAACCTGCTCAGAACCAGGGTTAATTCCCAGGATTGCTTTTGGCTTTACACCTTTAGCAACTGCATCTTCAACAATTGAAGCGGCTCTTGATAAATCTTCGTAAGAGGAGTTGGTACATGAACCGATCAATGCCCATTCAACATCAAGCGGCCAACCGTTTGCTTCAGCTTTCGCTCTGAATTCTGAAACTGGCGTCGCTAAATCCGGTGTGAAAGGTCCGTTTAAGTGTGGTGCCAATTCATCAAGATTAATTTCAATTACCTGATCGAAATACTGCTCAGGGTTTGCATAAACTTCCGCGTCACCCGTTAAGTGTTCTGCAATTGCATCAGCAGCGTCTACTACATCCTGTCTGCCAGTTGCAGCTAAATATCTTCTCATGGAATCATCGTACCCGAAAGTTGAAGTTGTTGCTCCAATCTCGGCACCCATGTTACAGATTGTTCCTTTTCCTGTTGCAGAAAGGTTTTGAGCTCCTTCGCCAAAATATTCAACGATGCATCCTGTTCCGCCTTTTACGGTTAGAATTCCTGCTACTTTCAGGATAACATCTTTTGCAGAAGTCCATCCGTTCAGTTTACCGGTTAATTTTACCCCGATTAGTTTTGGCATTTTCAGTTCCCAGGCCATTCCGGCCATTACATCTACTGCATCTGCACCACCAACACCAATAGCTACCATTCCTAAACCACCTGCATTAACAGTGTGAGAGTCGGTTCCGATCATCATTCCGCCTGGAAATGCGTAATTTTCAAGCACAACCTGGTGAATAATCCCTGCGCCCGGCTTCCAGAAACCAATTCCGTATTTATCACAAACTGAACTCAGGAAGTTGAAAACTTCGGAATTCTTATTGATCCCTTCCTGCAAATCCGCTTCCGCTCCCACTCTTGCCTGAATAAGGTGATCAGCATGCGCCGTAGAGGGAACTGCAACTTTGGATTTTCCGGCCTGCATGAACTGTAATAACGCCATTTGTGCCGTAGCATCCTGCATTGCAACACGGTCTGGGGCGAAATCTACATAAGAATTCCCTCTTTCGTAAGCCTGGCTTGCATTGCCTTCCCAAAGGTGTGTATAAAGGATTTTTTCAGAAAGTGTTAATGGTTTTCCCACGGCTGCTCTTGCTGCTGCAACTCTTACAGGATAACGCTCATACACTTTTTTGATCATGTCAAGGTCGAAAGTCATATCTGTTATTTTTTATTAAATTAAAAGAAGCTCAAAATTACAAAATTTTAACCTTATAAGTGATTATTATCATTTAGATTAAATATAAATACTATGCTGATAATCTATTTATCATTATTTTTAAAAAATAATATTTAACACCCATCGCCATTATTAAAAACAAAGGCTTTTTACTCTTTCTATTTCCTGTGATAATAGTTATAGGTGCATTTTACTATTTTTATAACCCTGAAAATTCTCCTTATTTTTTTAAATGTCCTTTTAAGCTTGTCACAGGTTTAAGTTGTCCCGGCTGCGGTAGCCAACGCGCAGTTCATGCGCTGCTGCACCTAAATTTTAAAGAGGCCTTCCACTTTAATCCTTTATTAATTGCATCAATTCCTTATGCTGGTTTAGGTATTGCATTTAATGCTGAAGTGTTGAAATCTAGGTTTCCGAAAACAAGAAATTTGCTGTACGGAAGTAGGGCAATGATCGCAGTATTAGTCATAGTAGTCTTGTTCTTTATTTTCAGAAATATTTAAAACCTTATTTTTGGCAGAAATATTGCAAAAATTCCTTTATGAAGAATGCGTTAAGTGTAGTGTTGCTGTTTCTTTCTTTTGTTTTCTATGCCCAGCAGAAAAAGGTCAGCAAATCAAATTCAGTAAAACCAAACACAGATTTAGTGAAATTAAATGATTCGATTCCAGCCCTTATTCCCCAAAAAATTGACGGTAAATATGGCTTCGTGAATCAGAAAGGTAAAGTCATTATAAAACACGAATACAGCAATGTTGGGTTTTTTACAGAAGACTGCAATCTGCTCAGTTCACCTAATCCTAAAGCGAGAATTTTTGGTTCTTCAAAGTATGCCTCCGTACATTTAAATGGTATGGATTTCCGCATTAATCATTTGGGGAAACGCGTTTACCAGTTCAGAAAGAATGATTTGGGAAAATGTACGCCTGAGTTTAAAACTCAACTTTTTCACGCATACATCATGAATAATGCCTACGGAATTATTGAAGATGCTAAATTCGAAAATCCCGGAGATTACAGGCAGTTTACCATTTATCCTCAGTATGATTATCTGCATGTTTTAGAAGGTGATGATTTAAGAAACCCAATGATTATTGCTTCTTACAAAGATAAATTCGGAGTAATCGACATTTATAATAAAGTAATCGTACCGTTTGAGTACAGCGATATTAAAAGAAACTTCAGCTGGAAACTTGCCCGCCTTTTCGAAGTAACTAAAGATGGTAAAAATTATTATTACGTTGACACCAACAATATCGCCTATTAATTAAATATTTTGTAGTTTAGCCGGTGAAATTAAAGGGGTGCTGTGAAAAGCTGAGATTATACCCAATGAACCTCGAACAGGTAATGCTGTTTAGGGAGCGGTCTTCGGACTGATTTATTGTATAATTTTTTTCGTCCCCTTTTATTCAATTAATCTTAAAAATTAAAAGAATGAAAGGATTTGTTATTTTAGGACTTGCCATAAGTCCGTTCTATCTTGCGCAAACGGCCCAGGATACTTTAAAAATTCACGAGATAGAAAGTGTGAATTTCACAAAAAGGCTGCCGGTTTCCAAAGAAATCATTAATGTCGAAAAAGATTTAGGCAATAAAAATCTTGGACAGGACTTGCCGATTCTTCTCAAAAACCAAACATCATTAATTGCGACATCAGATGCTGGAAACGGTATTGGTTACACGGGTTTCAGGATTCGCGGAGTTGGTGGCAACGGAATTAATGTAATGCTGAACGGAGTTCCTTACAATGATTCTGAATCTCAGGGAACATTTTTTGTGAACGTTCCCGACCTCACAAGTTCAGCATCGCAAATCATCATACAGCGAGGCGTGGGTACTTCAACAAACGGTGTTTCCGCATTTGGAGCAAGTGTGAATGTGATTTCAAAAAATCCAGAAGAGAAATTTTACCTGAAATCAGACAACAGTTATGGCTCTTTCAATACCTATAAATATTCTGCGGAAATAGGTTCAGGAAAATTATGGAAAGACAGGTTATCAATGATGGGAAGGTATACGAAAATTCATTCGGACGGTTATATCGACCGTGCTTTTTCTGATCTTGATTCGTATAATTTAACCGCGCTTTATGAGGAAAATCAGACCAAAATCCGGCTGATGGCTTTTGGCGGCAAAGAAAAAACTTATCAGGCATGGAACGGTGTTGATAAAACCACATGGGAAACTAATCCCAAATTTAACTTTTCGGGTGCTATTTACGACGGTAACTGGGAGAATATCGTGGACTATTACGATAATGAAACCGATAATTACCGGCAAAACCACTATCAATTATTATGGGAACAGAATCTGAATCCGAACTGGAATTTAGAAACTACGTTTCATTATACCAAAGGGAAAGGATATTACGAAAATTATAAGCAGGACGCGAAGTTCTCAAAATATAATTTACCAAATTTAAATATTAATAATCAGGATATTACGCGAACAGATTTTATCCGTAAAAAATGGCTCGATAATGATTTTTACGGGGCCGTCTCTACCTTGTACGGAAAGGTAGAAACTACTGATTTGAATTTCGGATTCGTGGCCAACCAATACATCGGAGACCATTTCGGAAACGTTTCGGCTGTATTTTATCCTCAGATTTCAGAACACGAATACTACAGAAACAATTCAGTTAAAAATGAGGTTGCCGGATTCGCCAAAGCGATTTTTACGGTAAACAGATTTGAATTTTTCGGCGATCTGCAGCTGAGAAACATTACTTATGACACCAAAATTCTTCAGCAGGGTGATGACGAAGGTGTTGATCTTGGTAAAAAATGGACTTTTTTCAATCCAAAAGCCGGTATTACGTATAAAATTCCTTCCGGGAAGATATTTATATCTGCCGCGGTTGCCCACAGGGAACCAAACCGTGATGATCTTTTTGCCAATCCCGAAACGGAAGCTGAAAAACTATATGATTTCGAAGCCGGAATTGAAAAGACGCTAGGAAAAGTTTCATTCACAGGGAATCTCTATTATATGAATTATGTAAATCAACTTGTACTTAACGGGCAGATTAATAATATAGGCGAATTTATCCGCGTCAATTCTGGAGAAAGTTATAGAATGGGACTGGAGCTGGGTGCAGCGGTAAAACTGTCGGAACAATGGAATTTGTCCGGAAATTTAACCTTAAGTAAAAATGAAAATAAGAATTTTAAAAACGAGACTTCAGAAGGAATCGCAATTCTTGGTGACACACCCATTTCATTTTCACCTAACATTTTAGCAAACTTGCTTTTACATTACAGTCCAACTCAAAATTTTAGTTTAGGAATTCAGAATCAATATGTAGGAAGTCAGTTTTTAGATAATACAAACACAGCTGCTTTAAAACTGAGCAGTTATTTTATAAGCGACTTTAATGCGAAATACACCTTAAATCTTAAGCGGACTGAGGTTGATTTTAAATTTTTGCTTAATAATATCTTCAACAGAAAATATGTGAATAATGGCTACGTATATGAAGGACCGATCTATTTTTCACAAGCAGGGATGAACTTTATGTTTGGAATGAGTCTGAAATTCAGATAGATATGACACTAAGTTTTGCCAAAAATAATTTTAATTAGTACATTGTTTTTTCTAAAATTGAAGTAATTTTACTTCCTAATTTTAAACAATGCAATTATGAAAAAACTCTCTTTACTTTTAGCATTTTTTGCAGCGGTTACCATCTCCGCGCAACTTACAGTACAGACTATTTCCCAGGGTGTGGTGAAGCTAACCTACGGTGCATCAAATGATTATTCCATTTACGATCCGGGATTCGAAGTTCCTACCTTTTATGTTCACGTCTGGAGCAATGCGGGCGACAACAGTACGGGAACGGTTTACGATGACTCGTGGACCAATTCTAACGTCACGATGAATTGGGATAGCGGCTCCGGTGCTTACGTGGGCATTATCAATTTGAATACGAAGATTTTCACTAACGGTAATAAAACTTTTCCTTCAGGCACAACTGTTAACAATTTAGGCTTTGTCTTCAAAGACTTGCAGAATGGAAATACAAAACAGTCCGCAGATCTTGCGGCAACTTCTTTCGGTTTCACCACAACTACTACCAATTCTTCGTTAGCGGTTTCCAATTCTTTGTTGGGTAAAAAATTCAGTGTGATCGGAGGGAAACTTTATACTTCCACAAAAGGAAATTTGGCGATTTCGGTATATGAAATGTCTGGAAAACTGGTAAAATCATTTAATACAGTTGCAGACGGAAGTGCAATTGATCTGAATGTTTCCAAAACTGGACTTTATCTGGTAAAAGTTACCAACGGTTCGGGAAGCGAAGTCGTGAAATTTGCAAAATAATTTACAAATCAACTGATTAAAAGGCTGCTTTCCGAGGCAGCCTTTTTTTATTTTTGATTAAATCAGGCAAAAAACATAAATTTGCAGCATATGAATTTTTCTTTTCTCATTCTCGAATTTCTGAAGCAGCAGGGCCAGGTCCCGGTTCCGGGTTTCGGGACTTTTTATTTGAAAAATACCAATGCCCTTGTAGATGAAGATGCGCAAAACATTCTACCGCCAGGCAAAGAAGTCGCTTTTAAAAATGATAATTCGGCTGCTGATGGCAGTTTTGCACGATATATTGCACAGCAAAAGAATATTCCGCTTATCGATGCAGAAATCGAAGTGAAAAAGCAAACCAATTTCTGGTATTTGACACTTGAAAAAGAAGGAAAATTCGTACTTGAAAATGTAGGAACTTTTATCCTTGATGACAGCCAGATTTATTTCACAGGAAAACGCACCGACAATCTGTCGCCCGATTTCTACGGACTTGAAGAGATCAATATTTCTGAAATAAAAAATTCAAATAAACTTCTGAAAAATAGCGGTAAAAACTCTTCTTACCGTTTCAGCAAGCCTGTTTATTGGGTGCTTCCGTTGGTTTTAGTTATTTCTGGGTTGACCTATTACGCCATTGCACAGCCCGAAGAGATCTTCGGAAAAAAATCTTTCAAAAACGGTCTGGAAACTAAACCGGTTGAGAAAATTGTGAAAGATTCAATTAAGAAAGACTCTGCTACAATTATAAATCCCGTGCTGGATTCAGCAAAAAATGATTCTTCGAAACCGGCTGTAGTGGTGCCGGTTCCGGTTAAAAAATGGACTTCCAAAAATTATTCAAAATCTAAATGGAAAAAAGCAAAAAAGCGTCAGAATCATTAACGGTAATGACTAATATCGTTTTACCGAACGAAACCAATTCCCTCAGAAATCTTTTTGGTGGAGAGTTGCTCGCAAAAATGGACCGTTGTGCTTCAATTTCGGCAGCAAGACATTGCGAACGACGCGTGGTAACGGCTTCTGTAAACCATGTTTCCTTTAATCATCCCATTCCGGAAGGCGGAATTGTAGTGTTGGAATCTAAAGTTTCCCGTGCATTTTCAACGTCGATGGAGATTTATGTGGATGTTTGGCTGGATGATCCTATTAATCAGAAAAAAATTCATACCAACGAAGGGATTTACACTTTTGTTGCAGTAGATGAGTTCAACCGTCCAATCCCAATTCCCAAAATGGAGCCCGAAACTGACGAGGAAAAAATGAGATTCGAGGCAGCATTAAGAAGAAAGGAACTTTCCCTTATTCTTTCGGGGAGAATGAAAGCTGCGGATTCTGTAGAACTGAAGAGATTATTTTCAGTCTAGCTTCATGAAAATTCTTCAACTCGATAAAAATCATCCTTTAATTACAGAACAGCTTTCTGCAAAAGGATTTTTATTGGATGAAGATACCACTTCAACTTATGCCGAAGTTTTAGAAAACATTGCAGGTTACGATGGAATCATTATCCGTAGCAGAATTCCAATTGATCAGAATTTCATTGAACACGCCAAAAACCTGAAATTTATCGCCAGAGTTGGTTCAGGAATGGAAAATATCGATGTAGATTTTGCTGAGAAACGTGGCATAAAACTCATCAGTTCCCCGGAAGGAAACCGCGATTCGGTTGCGGAACACGTTGTGGGAATGTTGCTTATTTTAATGCACAGGCTTTTTATCGCATCAACCGAAGTTAAAAACGGAATCTGGAAACGCGAAGATAACCGCGGGGATGAACTGCTGGGAAAAACTTTCGGAATAATCGGTTACGGAAATATGGGAAAAGCTGTGGCCAAAAGACTTTCAGGTTTCGGTGTAAGAGTAATTTTTCATGATATTCTTCCCGATCTTTCAAATGATTTTGGGACACAGGTTTCATTGGAAACGTTAAAAAAAGAAGCAGATATTCTCAGTCTTCACCTTCCGATTACGTCGGAAACACATCATCTAATTGACGCAGCATTCATTTCTGGGATGGAAAAGGACTTTTATTTCATTAATACAGCCCGTGGAAACAATGTTAAAACGAGCGATTTAGTTAAAGCAATCCGGTCCGGGAAAATTAAAGGCGCCTGCCTTGATGTTTTAGAATATGAAAAACCTTCTTTTGAAAACCTTGAGACAGAAAATAAGGATTTAGAATTTCTTCTACAGTCAGAAAATGTCATCATAACGCCACATATCGCAGGCTGGACGCACCAGAGCAAAGAAAAGCTGGCACAGATTATTGTCGATAAAATCGTGGCTTCCTTTCATCGCAGTTAACAAATCTTTATGATTTGAGTCCTATAAATTTTTGGCAAAATCCCTTATCTTGCGGGACTTTTTATGTTCAAAAACTCTTCAATGAAATTATTACGGAGCATTTTTCTTCTTGCCATTTTCAGTCTGGTTTTATTTTCCTGTAAAAAAGAAAACAGCAGCAGCGAAGAACTCAACACCACTTTACCGAATTTCGGAAACGTAGAACTCGATGAAATTTTCAAACAAAAAGACAACAAACTCAAGAACAGAGATTCAATAGTAACTGTAATTGACAGCTATTATAAAACAGTTTGGGAGAAAGGCGATCTGTGGGGAAGTTTTTTAGTAGCAAAAGGAGACGAAATTCTCTATGAAGGGTATCGAGGTTACACACAGGATAACAAACAGGCTCCCGTTAATGATACAGTTGCACTTCACGTGGCATCAATTTCCAAATCAATTACCGCTATGGCAGTAATGAAACTCATCGAAGCAGGAAAATTGCAGCTAGATGATCCGCTTACCAAATATTTTCCCGGTTTTCCTTATCAAAAAGTTACTGTTTTCACACTGCTTTCGCAGCGAAGTGGTTTACCGAAATACGAATATTTCATCGAAAAAATCACACCTAAGCCAGCGGAACTTTCGAAGGAATTTATCTCGAATATGGATATCCTCAACCTATTAATAAAGTATAAACCGGAACTTTCACGGGAAACTGATACAGGATTTATGTACTGCAATACCAATTATGCGTTATTGGCACTTTTGGTGGAGCAGGTTACGAAAACGCCTTTCCCTGAAGCGATGCAGCAGATCGTGTTCCGTCCTCTGAAAATGAAACACACCTACATTCTTCAGGAAAAAGATATGAAAAGCGCCGCGAAATCTTTTTACCAGCGCGGCCCGCGGGTTTATCCTTACGACAGACTTGATTTGATTTACGGTGATAAAAATGTCTATACGACACCGAGAGATCTTCTTAACTTCTCAAAAGCGATGTTTGCCAAAAATTTCCTTCGCGATGATCTTCAGAAAATGGTTTTTGAACCGTACAGCAACGAGAGGCCCGGAATCAACAATTACGGACTTGGATTCCGTATGAAGGTTTTCAGCGAAAATGAAAAACTTACTTACCACAACGGCTGGTGGCATGGTACAAACTCGGTTTTTGGACATCTGTTAAAATCGAATGTCACCATTATTGCCATCGGAAACAAATATTCCAGCAGGGTTTATACTTCGCTGGCGCTTTCCGGTTTGTTTGAAAACTTCCCCTTCGAAACCGAAAAACTGCTGAAGACGATGAACCAGAGTGATACTTTAAAAAATGCCTCAGGAACAGATTCGCTCAACGGGAATGATTCTTACAGCGAATAATTTTCTTAATTTTGTTCAAAATTATTTAATGAAGAAACTGGGTTTTCTTTTCATCTTAAATCTCCTTTTACTGTCCTGTGCAAGGGTAGGTTCGCCGGTTGGCGGTGTGAAGGATTCTATTCCGCCGAAAGTCATCAGTACGAATATCGATACTTCAAGAGTTAACGTCCCGCGGGATATTAAGGAACTGCGCATTGATTTTGATGAGTATATTACGCTTAAAGAGATCAACAAGCAGTTGATTATCTCTCCGCCGCTTCAGAAAATGACTAAGATTCTTCCGTCGGGAATGGCCAATAAATACCTTCTGATTAAATGGGAAGATACGCTTCAGGCAAATACCACGTATAATTTCAATTTCGGGAACGCTATTGTAGATAATAATGAAGGGAACCCGCTACAGTATTATAATTTTGCGTTTTCTACCGGCGAAAAAATCGATGATCTGTATATCAGCGGTGAACTGAAAAGTTTAATAAAGGACAAGGAATCAAATTCAGCCGAATCCAGTTTGGTCGTTGGGCTATATCAGGACAAAGATTCTATGGATTACCGCCAGAAACCTTATTATATTACTAAAGCTGATCCCGATGGATATTTTGAACTGAATTATCTTTCGCCCGGAACTTACAGAATTTTAGCTTTTGAAGACAGCAATTCCAACTCTGTTTACGATGCCGGAAAAGAGAAAGTAAGTTTTCTGAAAGAGAAAATCGTTTTAGATAAAATTATTTCTGGCCTCAAACTCAACCTTTATCCATCAAGGAAACCGCAGAAATATGTAGAGATGAAAGAAACTCCCGGTGGAATTTTAATGATTTTCGAAGGCAATCCGCAAAACGTAAAAGTACTTTCTCTAAATGATAAACTGCAGGATTACAAAGTGACCCACTCCCCAAAATCAGATTCTGTAAATATCTGGTTTGATGCTAAAAAGCTTAATTTAGGAATTGCGAGTAGCGAGAATATGAAATTCAGTTATGATGATGGCCTGAAGCAGGATACCGTTTCGGTTTTTTACCGCCTGAATACAAAGAACGAAATGGCGATTTCTAATTCAAAAGGTAATATTTTACCTCCTAATCATGATTTTGTAATCAGTTCCAATTATTTTATTGACAAAATTCAGCCTGAAAAATGGACATTGGTTTCCGACAGTATTCAGCAGGAATTCACTGCTCAGATTTCTGACAAAAATCCTTTTGAAATTCAGATTAAATCGCAGTTCAAGGAAGGCAAAAAATACTCTTTAACCGTACCTAAAGAAACGGTTTCTTCCTTCTATGAAACGATTGTGAAGTCTTACCGCTTCGATTTTGAAGCTGATAAAACAGAAAATTACGGAACACTGGTGATTACACTTGAAAATGCTCCTGAGAAAAGTTTTTGGCTGCAATTGCTCTCCGAAAATGGCGCGGTTTCATATTCAAGATATGGCAAAGAAACTAACCTCACCTTCGGTTCACTGAAACCCGGAAAATACCAGTTAAGAATTTTAGTTGATAATAACGAAAACGGAATCTGGGATTCTGCGGATTTTGCTTCTGGTGAATTTGCGGAAGACGTGTATGTTTTTGAAAAAACTGTGGAAATACGACCCCTCTGGGAGATCCGAGAAAAATGGAATCTTCAGTCTACCGAACCTGCGGCTTCTGAAATTACAGCTGCTCCGGAAAATCCTCAAACACCAACGCTGCCAGAACAGCCTGAAAAACCTTAATGAAAACTTTTAAAACTATCGTTTACTGGTCCCTTATCATAATCGCTTTGATTCAGTTTATTCCGGTCGACAGAACCAATAAGCCGGTGGATCAGAAAGTAAATTTCGTTGCGGTTTTCGATACACCGCCAGCGGTTAAAAATCTTTTAAAAAACGCATGTTACGACTGTCATTCCAACGAAACAGTTTATCCCGAATATGCTTATGTAGCACCGATTTCATGGTCGATTAAAAACCATGTGAGCGAAGGTCGGGAACACCTGAATTTCTCTGAATGGGGAAATTATAATCAGGATCTTAAGAAAAGCATGCTGCAGAATTCAGTACATTCCGTAAAGGATTTTACCATGCCTTCAGTAGGATATATCGCACAGCATCCCCAGGCCAATCTTACTGCGGCCGAGAGAACTCTACTCACAAATTACTTCGAAAGTATCCTGAAATCAGGAAATTACTAGTTTTATCTTCTTGCCTGTCTAGGTCTGTTGAAGATGGAAAGAATTACGCCGGCAAAAAGACCAATGGTTTTTATGGCGATAAATTTAGAATCCTGAGGTAAAAATGCACCGATGATACATAGGGCCGCTGCCGCATACATCGGGTAGAGCAAATTTTTGTTGGTTAAAGTAGGTGCCTGAAAAAAGAAACTTGCCCCGATTAAAACATAAAACAATCTGTGATAAAGCAAGTTGTTGATTTCGGGAGAAAACAGGTCGAAGAATCCTACGACAAGGCAGATTAAAGCTGCGATAGATAATATTCCCTGAATGGTTTGTGTATTGGTATTCATTTAATAACTTTCGGTTTTGTTAGGGAAATCAGCGGTTTTTACATCTTTTACGTATTGGGAAACGGCACCCGTGATTTCGGTATATAAGTCTAAATATCTTCTTAAAAATTTGGGGGAAAAACCCTGGTTCATTCCCACCATGTCGTGGTAAACCAAAACCTGTCCGTCGCAATCCAGTCCGGCACCAATTCCGATGGTCGGGATGGAGATGCTTTCTGAAACTTTCTTCGCCAAATTCGCAGGAATTTTTTCCAGAACCAGAGCGAAACAGCCCAGTTCTTCCAGAAGTTTGGCATCGCTCAGCAGTTTTTCGGCTTCTGCATCTTCTTTAGCACGAACTTTATAAGTCCCGAATTTGTAAATCGACTGAGGCGTCAAACCCAAATGTCCCATCACAGGAATTCCGGCGTTTACGATTTTTCTTATGGAATCTTCAATTTCAATTCCGCCTTCAATTTTCACAGCGTGTGCGCCACCTTCCTTCATCATCCGTACTGCAGATTCCAGTGCTTTTTCTGAGTTACTCTGGTAAGTTCCGAAGGGTAAATCTGCAACAATCAAAGCTCTTTCCACACCACGAACGACGCACTGCGTATGATAAATCATCTGATCCAGTGTAATCGGAAGAGTAGTCTCGAAACCGGCCATCACATTGGCAGCAGAATCTCCGATAAGGATTGAATCTACACCGCCTGCATCCACCATTTTAGCAGTTGTGAAATCATATGCGGTAAGCATGGTGATTTTCTCTTTGTCGAATTTCATTTTTCGCAAAGTCTCGGTGGTAATCTTTTTTATTTCAGAATGTACAGACATGGCTGATGAATTTATTTGGCTTCTGTGAAACGAAAGTGGAATGAATCGATCATTCCACCCGCAATTCACAAATTATTTATAGCGTTACGTGACCCAGTTTAATGAGTTTTTCGTGATTTAAAATCTTGATGTTTCGGCCTTCCACTTCGATAAGTTCGTCCTGTTTGAATTCAGAAATCAGGCGTATTGCACTTTCAGTCGCAGTTCCGATGATGTTTGCAATCTCTTCGCGCGTTAATGAGATTTTAATGAAACCTTCAGGATCAGTACCTAATTTCTGCTCAAGTAAAAGTAAAATTTCAGCAAGCCTTTCGCGGACGGTTTTCTGTGCCAAAAACGTAACTGTGTTAGAAGATTCACCGAGTTCGAACGCAATTTTCTGCAACATCACAAAAGAAAGCTTGGGGCCAACTTCCAGAAGGTGAAGGAAAATTTCCGATGGTAAGAAGGTAGCCTCCACATCAGTCATCGCTTCGGCTTTTGCCTGAAACTGTTCACCGCAAAGCAGCGAACGGTAACCAATCAAATCACCTTCTTTAATGAACCTAAGAATCTGTTCTTTTCCATAAACGCCTTGTTTTGAAAGTTTTGCTGTACCTTTTTTCAGGAAATAAACTCCGTTCGGAGTTCCGCCATCATCGAAGATCGTTTCACCTTTATGAAATTTAAGATTCTGTTTTACGGAAATATAGTTTTTATAATCTTCCGGCGAAAGCATTTCCTGGAAGGACTCATCACTGAACACCTTCAAGAGACTTTCCTCAATTAACGTTTGTTTTTCTAACGACATATTTTCATGACATTTATCAGCAAAAATAGGGTATTTATAACCCCGGCACAAATTTATTTATCATAATTTTGCATGAAATTTTTTATATAAAATGCCTGAAAACTGTTTCCATTGCGGTCAAAATATCGAAAAAGAGCGAATTTCATTCGATGAAAAGGTTTTCTGCTGCAATGGGTGCAAATCGGTGTACGAAATCCTGAATCTCAATAATCTGCAGGATTTTTATGAACTTAATAAACGGTCCGGCATCCGCCCGAGCGAAGAAACCAATTCACAGTTCGATTACCTGGATACCCTGGAAATTTTCGACAAGGTAACCGATTTTTCGGAAGGAAATACCAGTCTTGTTAATTTTAAAATTCCTGTCATTCACTGTTCGTCCTGTATATGGCTTTTAGAAAGTCTGCAGACGCTGAATCCAAACATTAATTATTCGCAGGTAAACTTCACCAGAAAAACGGTGCAGATTTCATTTAATCATAATGAACTGAAATTAAGTGAGTTGGCGAAATTCCTGACAAGTTTAGGTTATAAGCCTGTTGTGAATCTGGAGACTGCCGAAAAGAAGGAAGAATCTTTGGATAAATCCCTGATTATTAAACTTGCTGTTGCAGGTTTCGCGTTTGGTAACGGAATGTTGTTTGTGTATCCGGAATATGCTGCGCAGGTAATGGGAACAAATGATTTCTGGATGGAGCAGTATAAAAATCTTTTCCGTTTTATTACATTTTTGCTGGCTACCCCAGTAGTTTTTTATTCCGCTTCGGATTATTTTAAATCCGCTTGGTTTGGTTTAAAAAATAAGATCGTAAATATCGATGTTCCTATTGTTTTGGGAATCATCATGCTTTACGGTAGAAGTATTTATGAAGTTCTAACCGATTATGGTCCCGGATACTTCGATACGCTTTGCGGACTGCTGTTTTTCATGCTTTTAGGCAAACTCTTTCAGAAGAGAACTTACAGCGCGCTTTCTTACGACCGGGATTACAAATCTTTTTATCCGATTGCTGTAACTAAGGTTGATTTTAACGGAAAGCAGGAAAATATTTTACTTTCGGATCTGAAAATCGGCCACCGGATCATGGTGCGTAATCAGGAAATTATTCCGGTTGATGCTATTTTAATTAATGGCGAAGGAAATATCGATAACAGCTTTATCACCGGTGAAAGTGCGTCTGTTCCGAAAAAACCTGGCGACAAGATTTTTGCCGGCGGTAAGCAGGTGGGTTCAGCGCTGGAACTTGAGGTGATTAAAACGGTCAACCAGAGTTATTTAACTCAATTATGGAACAAAGAAGCGTTCCGTAAACATGAGACCGGCTTGGACACATTGACCAACCATATTTCCAAATATTTCACTTTTATCATTTTAGGAATCACCTTGATTGCCGGAATTTATTGGGGAAGAATAGATTTCGAGAAAATGTTCCAGGTGGTCGCGGCGATTCTCATTATTGCCTGTCCGTGTGCGCTGGCGCTTTCAGCTCCGTTTACTTTTGGGCATGTGATGAGGATTTTGGGAAGGAATAAATTCTACGTAAAAGATACTTTAACGATCGAAAAAATATCGAAAATAAACACTTTGGTGTTCGATAAAACCGGAACGATCACTCATAATAAAGAAGCGAATATTCACTTTGAGGGGAACGAGATGGAAGATTTCGACGTGAAAAATATAAAATCGCTGGTTAAGAATTCCAATCATCCTTTATCTAAAGCGTTGTATGATTTTCTGCAGGTCGACGATGAATATTTCCCGGTCGAAAAGTTCGCAGAAACTCCCGGAAAAGGCTATGAAGCAGAAGTGCGGGGTGTACTCTATAAGGTAGGTTCTGCAAAATTAATAGGCGAAGAATCTAAAAACCTGGAAACTGCGGTCTATATAAGTAAGAACAATACCTTCATTGGGAAATTCGTCTTCAAGAATGAATACAGGAAAAACTTGAATTTGTTATTCAAAAACCTTCCGGGATACAGCGTACATGTTTTAAGTGGTGATAATGCCTCGGAAGAGACGCAGCTTAAACAGATTATTCCGAATTTCAACGGTATGGCTTTTAACCAGAATCCCGAAGACAAACTGAATTATATTAAAAATCTGCAGGACCGAAACGAAAAAGTTGCGATGCTTGGCGATGGACTCAATGATGCCGGCGCACTGAAACAGAGTAATGTGGGAATTGCAGTGGCAGATGATACCAATTCTTTTACGCCCTCATCTGATGTGATCATGTCCGGTGAAAAACTGGAGAAGCTGAACGATTACCTGAGTTTTTCAAAGGACGCCATGGTAATTGTAAAAATGACCTTTGCAATCAGTTTTTTTTATAATATCATCGGTTTAAGTTTTGCGGTTACAGGTCACATGTCGCCATTGTTTGCGGCGATCTTAATGCCGATAAGCTCGATAAGCGTTGTAGCATTTACTTCGATTTCCACCTGGTGGAGGAGTACTAAATATTTTAAATTGAGATAGAAAAACCTGTAAAAAAAATATGATTTGGCTTACGTGATTCAGAATCAAAAGTTTACGCGAGGTCTCATTATTATTTAGAGGGATTTTAAATTAACAAACTTTAACGTTTCTTGAGGAATATCATATTTTTTGAGTAAATTTGAACCGGTTTATCCCTAAATTTGCACCGCACATGGATATATTATATTTAATGATTCTTTGCAGCGTGTCGCTGGCCGTAGTCTTTTTGATTGTTTTTATCATCAACGTAAAAAAAGGCCAGTTCGAGGACGATGAATCCCCTGCGGTAAGAATCCTGCTTGATTCAGAAATCATAAAAGAGGAACCTGAATCCGATCAAGAAAAACCAGAATTAAAAAATAAAACAGAAGCAAAAAGTGATTAGTTAATATGGAAACACAAAAGTTTAGTTATGACAACAGTATTGTGCGGGCGTTTCTTTATGCAACCGTAGTCTTCGGGCTTGTCGGTTTTTTATTGGGACTTACTGCCGCATGGATGCTTTTCTATCCGGAACTGCCTGAATTTTTTCTCGGAACCGATGATCCCACGATCGTAAGTTTACAAAGCGGCAACCTGCAGGGACTTATTAATTCTCAGGGTGCATTTGGTTTTGGCCGGATCAGGATGCTGCATACCAGCGCTGTAATCTTCGCATTCGTCTGCAACGGTTTCTTTGCAGGTGCGTACTACTCAATGCAGCGTTTGCTTAAAACCAGGATGTATAGCGATACCCTTTCATGGATTCACTTCTGGGGATGGCAGCTGATGATTGTAGCTGTTGTGATCACTTTCCTCATGGGAATCAACACTTCCAAAGAATATGCAGAACACGAATGGCCTATTGATATTTTAATTACAATTATCTGGGTGATTTTCGGGATTAATATGTTCGGAACCATCGCAAAAAGAAGAGTGCGACACCTTTATGTTGCAATTTGGTTCTATCTCGGAACTTGGGTGGCGATTGCAATGCTTCACATTTTCAATAACTTAGAGGTTCCTTTATCTTTTGTTGGCTGGAAATCATACTCTGCTTATGCCGGGGTGAAAGATGCCTTGGTACAGTGGTGGTACGGTCACAACGCAGTAGCGTTTGTATTGACGACGCCAGTTCTAGGTTTGATGTATTATTTCTTACCTAAAGCTGCAAACAGACCTGTATTCTCTTATAAATTATCGATTATTCACTTCTGGTCACTAATATTTGTTTATATCTGGGCTGGTCCTCACCACTTACAGTATACTGCTGTACCTGGCTGGGCGCAGGCTTTGGCAACAGGATTCTCCATTATGCTTATTGCACCATCTTGGGGAGGAATGCTGAACGGACTTCTTACCTTAAGAGGAGCCTGGGACAAAGTTCGTGAAGATCCGGTTCTTAAATTCTTTGTTGTTGCAGTTACCTGTTATGGTATGGCAACTTTTGAAGGACCGCTTTTGGCTACAAAAACACTTAATAAAATCGGTCACTATACCGACTGGGTTATTGGTCACGTTCACGTTGGTGCCCTTGGGTGGAACGGATTCATGACATTCGGTATGGTATACTTCTTATTACCGATCCTATGGCGGACAAAACTTTGGTCTGTGAAATTAGCTAACTGGCATTTCTGGTTAGGTACTTTAGGAATTATCTTCTATGCTGTTCCTTTATATATCGCAGGATTTACACAAGGTTTGATGTGGAAACAATTCAATCCAGACGGTACTTTGGTTTATAAAAACTGGCTTGATACCGTTACGGCGATTATTCCATATTATCAAATGAGGTTTGTAGGCGGATTCCTATATATTTCCGGAGCGGTTTTAATGGTTATAAATGTTATTGCTACAGTAAGACAGGGATCTTTCCAGAAAGAAGTTCCTGCAGAAGCACCAGCTTTGGCAAATGTTACCAAGAAAAGAAAAGAGGGAGAAGGACTTCACTTATGGTTAGAAAGAACTCCTATACTTTTAACGGTACTTTCATTTGTAGCGGTTGCGATTGGTGGTTTCATAGAGATTGTTCCAACTCTGGCAATTAAGGATAATGTTCCTACCATTGCTGCAGTAAAACCTTACTCACCATTAGAACTTGAAGGTAGAGACCTTTATATCAGAGAAGGATGTAATTCATGTCACTCGCAAATGATCAGACCTTTCCGAGATGAGGTAGTAAGATTTAACGGGAAAAACGGACAGTACTCTAAAGCAGGTGAATTTGTGTACGACAGACCATTCCTTTGGGGATCAAAAAGAACAGGTCCGGATTTGCACCGTCAGGGTGGTAAAAACCCAAGTTCATGGCATTACAAACACATGCTTAATCCAAGGGTTACTTCAGCAGGATCAATTATGCCACGATATCCATGGTTAATCGCCAACGATCTGGACAGAAGTAAAATGGTGGATAAAGTGAAACTGATGAAAAATGCATTTGATGTTCCTTATACAACTGCGCAGATAGATTCAGCAGATCAGTGGGCAGATAACCAGGCAGCATTCATTGTTAAGCAGATTTATTCTGAAGCAGCTGATGTGAAACTGGCTTATGAGCAGAGAAAAGCCGCTGAAGGCGCGAACTTTACCCCACTTGAAAAGAAAGAGATTGTTGCTTTGATTGCTTACCTGCAAAGATTAGGTACAGATATTAAAACTACAGAAATTAAAACAGCAAGTTCAAATTAATCATTAAAAAAGTGCCTAAATGATACCACAAAATGTAAAAGATATTCTTTCCAACGGCGAAAATGTCGGTTTTTACCAGACATTGGCAATGTTGCTGTTTCTTTTCTTTTTTCTGGGGATTGTATACTATGTTTTTTCACGTCCGAAGAAACATTATGATGAAGAGGCCAACGCACCTTTAGATGATGATATTGAAGATAAAAACTTATAATTTTATAAACTAACCCACAATGAAACAAAGAACACCGGTTTATATAACCATTCTCATTATAGTGTGCCTATTATATATTGTACTCTATATGTTTGTTCAGAATTCTTCTTTCCTGTCATCACCATATTTTTGGGGAACAGTAATCATTGCTGCAATAATAGCACTGATTCAGCACTCAATTGGTGATCTGGTTGAAAACGCAAAGTTCAAAGCGCTTTCAGAAGAAGATAAGAAATTGTATATAGAATCTAAAAAAGTGCCTTATTTTAAAGCACTTTATAACAGTGCATTCAAAAAACAGTCAGCCACAGAAGAAAAAGATATACTTATCGACCATGGTTTTGATGGGATTATGGAGTTGGATAACCAGTTGCCAAAATGGTGGTTGGGGCTATTCTGGTTCGGTGTTGCTTATTGTGCGGTGTATATGGTTTCGTATTTCTTGACAGATTTTGCGCATCAGGGTGTTGAATATGACGAAGAATACAAGGCGCAGACTGCAAGCATTGCTGAGTATATGAAGAATACTCCGCCTCCAACAATTGAAAACGCCGTTTACTCACCGGATAATATTGCGGCGGGTGAAGAGGTTTTCAAAACGAACTGTGTATCGTGTCACAGTGACGGAGGTAAAGGTGGAATCGGTCCGAACTTAACAGATAACACATGGATTAACCAGCCGGAGAAAACTTTGTTCAAGAATGTATTCCATATGGTTGAAAACGGAAGCCCGAATAATCCAACAATGCAGGCATTCGGGAAAAACGGTGTCCTTACAGGATTCGATATTCAGAATGTAGCGGCATATATTTATCACATTAATCAGGAGCAGCCACCTGTAACACAGGATAAAGGAGGTGCAGCACCACAGGGTACACCAGCAAACTGGGAGAAATAAAGTTTAACATAATCTGTATAACTTGAAAAAACATAATTCGTTATCTTTGTAAAAGCAGATAACGGATTATGTTTTTCGTTTTAAAAAATAGTAAGAAAAATGTCGGAAGATCAGAACTTCAGAGGCGGACAGGGGCAAGTAGTAGAAGCAGAAACTTTCAGAGATTCTGTGGGAACCATGGATCAGGCAGGGAAACGACGGTGGGTATTCCCCCGAAAACCCAGCGGAAGATATACCAATTACCGTACTCTTGTAGCCTGGTTTCTTCTGGCAATTTTCTTTGCACTTCCGTTCATAAAAGTTAACGGTAATCCTTTCCTTCTCATAAATGTAGTCGACCGGCAGTTTTTCATTGGTGGCCAGCCATTTTACCTCCAGGATTTTTTCATTCTCGCACTGGGAGCTATCACCTCAATCGTATTTATTATTTTATTTACTGTTGTTTTCGGAAGGATATTCTGTGGATGGATCTGTCCTCAAACTATCTTCCTCGAAATGATTTTCCGTAAAATTGATTACCTGATCGAGGGAGACCGTAACAAACAGATGAAACTCGACCGTCAGGAATGGAATTCAGAGAAGATATGGAAGCGCTCTTTAAAATGGTCTGTTTTTATTGTCATTTCACTCATCATCACCCATTGGATGTTTATGTATATTGTGGGGTATCAGGGTGTCTTTAACATGATTAAAGAAGGGCCCTTCACCAACTTTACGAGTTTTCTGGTGATGATCATTTTCACTGCTGCATTTTATTTCACCTTTGCATGGTTCAGAGAGCAGGTTTGTACCCTCGTTTGTCCTTATGGCAGATTGCAGGGCGTACTCATCGATAAGCAGACCATCAATGTATATTACGATTTTAAAAGAGGTGAAAACCGCGCAAAATGGCGAAAAGGCGAAGACAGAAGGGCAGCTGGAAAAGGAGACTGTATCGACTGTAATCAATGTGTTGTGGTATGTCCTACAGGAATTGACATCAGAGATGGTCAGCAGTTGGAATGTGTTAACTGTACCGCCTGTATTGATGCCTGTGATGAAGTGATGGTAAAGGTTGGACTCCCGAAAGGTCTTATTCGCTATGCGACCGAAGATGAGATCGAGAAAGAGACTAAGTTTAAGTTTACCGGAAGAATGCAGGCATACTCTGTCGTGCTGCTTCTCATGATTGGATTCTTAGGTTTTCTTCTGAACAACCGGGGTTCAATGGAGGCTAAGTTTATTAAACCCGCGGGCTCATCATTCTTCGTGAGAGACGGAAAAATAAACAATACCTATAATTATACGTTCCTTAATAAATCCAACAATGATCAGTTGGTTACAATCAAAATCATCGAGCCGCTTCACGGTGAAATTACGATAAGTGATACCAATAAGATTCTTCTCAAAAAAGATCAGATGACCAAAGGAACGGTGAATGTTAGTTTCCCTGAAAAAGAAGTAAAACTGTCGAAACAAAATGTAAAAATCGGCGTTTACGATCAGAAAGGCGAACTTCTCGACACCTTCGAAACTTATTTTGAAGGTCCATTTAAATTCCAATTTTAATTATGTTCAAAAATTTTAGCTGGGGACACGGTGTTATTGTAGCGCTTGGCTTATTTATGTCCTTTATATTATTTATGATTTTCGTGTATTCGAACGGGATGAAAAATTCCGAACTTATATCCGACAGTTATTATGAAGATGAGCTTGCGTATCAGGAAATCATCGACGCTAAAAATAACGCAGATTTACTTGCCGAAAAACCAGTTTATCTGCAGAATGCTTCGGGAATCACTTTGACCATTCCGCAAAATGTAAAGCCAGAAAATTCAAATGTTCATTTTGAACTTTTCAGGACCGATGACTCCAATCTTGATGTGAAAAAAGACATCGCGCTTGATGGTAAAAACCAATTTCAGATTCCCGCAAAAGTGATTTTCCCCGGCTCATATACTTTGAAAGTGAAATGGGAAAACAATAAGAGGCCTTATCAGGTCGATTACGACATCCAATGGAAATAGCACTTATTTTTTCTGCTCTGGCTTTGGGATTCGCTTCGGGTTTTCACTGTATCGGTATGTGCGGTCCTATTGCTCTGTCATTGGGTTTAACCAAGAAGCAGGCGACTAATTATTATCTTCAGAACCTAACTTACCAATCTGGCCGAATTGTGACCTATTCATTATTAGGAGCGTTGCTGGGTATTTTGGGTAAAGGTTTTGAGATGGCCGGATTTCAGAAATATTTAACGATTCTTGCCGGGATTCTCCTCGTGATCATGGCAGTATTTTCTTTCGGCGGTAAAGATTTTGCTTCTAAAATTCCGTTTTTATCAAAGTTTCTTTTCAAGGTCAAAATGAACCTTGGCAAATTTATGCAGAAGGCTGATTACAGATCGCGTTTCAGCACCGGAATTCTTAACGGTTTTTTACCGTGCGGCATGGTTTACATGGCGCTTACAGCAAGTTTGGCAGCTGGCGGAATATGGCAGGGAGCCACTTTTATGGCATTGTTTGGTCTTGGAACTTTACCATTCATGTTTTTTGTTGTTTTGCTTGGGAACTTGATGACTACAGCATTCAGAATTAAAATCCTGAAATTCGTTCCTGTGATGATGCTTATTTTGGGCGGACTTTTCATCCTCCGCGGTCTGGAACTCGGGATTCCATATATTTCTCCAAAAGAGGAGGCATTACACATCATTCATAACGATTCTCCGGAGCATCAGCAGGGCAATCACGAAACCTGTCATTAAGTTTCAAAATTTTCATTAAAATTAACGGTTTTAGATAATCTTAAGACTGAATCTCCCATTTCTCTGAATTTTTAACTTAGGTACAAAATTTGAATCCAATTGTAGTACTTAAAAAAGAAAAGAAATGGGTAATCAGTTAAGAATTTGGGGGTCAGCGCTTGCAGTTGCAGTTTTACAGTCGTGCTCTGTGAATACAGAAACTACTTATTATAAAGATGCAGCAACCAGTATGGAGTCCAATATTCTGATGGATCAAAGCATGCTCGGAATGATGAGTATGATGGGCGACAATCAAGGTCTGATTAAAAATTCAAAAGAACTCAGCACTCTTTCCACAGAATGGAAGAGTTTGTATGACATTCAGAAAGATGGGAAAATTACGCTTAACAAAGATTCAGCAAAAGTACTGCAGAAACTTTTTCTGAAAGTTAATAAAGAACAGGGTGAAGTTTACGGACTTTCTCTAAAATATGATAAACTCTTACCCGGAGAAATCGCTAGCCTTCTGTCGCAAAGCAAGCAGCTGAAAAACCTGCCTCTTCAGAATGTAGCAAGCTGGAATGGTAAAGTTCTAACCATTGATACCGATAAGTTCAATTCAACTGAATTTCTAAATGAAATCGCTAAAAACTCCCCCGGAGAAGAAACTGGTAAACCTAAGTCCAAGAGTGATTCACTGGAGGCTTATGGACGGCAAATGGCTCAGGGAATGGCCGGAATGATGAAGATGTTTAATATGAATCTTACGAGTACCATGAAGTTTCAGAAACCGATTAAGACGATTGTGGGAAAACACGATTTTGTGAAACAGATTGACAGTAAAACGATTCAGATCAGCGTCAGGAGCAATGACTTGCTGGACGGCGGAAAAGCCCTTACCAACAAAGACAAAAAAATAATTATTACTACAGAATAAAAAAAACCACCGACCTTGGTGGTTTTTTTATAAGTATCAGTAACTTCTTAATCGATAAGATCAAATTTGGTGTACGCTGCAATTTTTCCCGGAATTTTAATTCCATTTTCTGTCTGGTTATTTTCCAGAAGTGCTGCCATGATTCTTGGCAAAGCCATTGCAGAGCCGTTCAGCGTATGAACTAACTGTGTTTTTCCTTCGCTTTTAAATCTGCATTTCAAACGGTTTGCCTGGAAGGTTTCGAAGTTGGAAACAGAAGACACTTCAAGCCATTTTTCCTGCGCTGCACTCCAAACTTCAAAATCATAGGTCATCGCCGAAGTGAAACCCATATCGCCGCCACAAAGTCTTAAGATTCGGAAAGGCAGCTCCAAATCTACCAGAATAGATTTTACATGCTCCACCATTTCCTCCAAGGCGGCGTAAGAATTTTCTGGTTTTTCAAGACGTACAATTTCAACCTTTTCAAATTGGTGAAGGCGGTTCAAACCACGTACGTGAGCGCCGTAACTACCAGCTTCGCGTCTGTAACACTGGGAAAATGCTGTATTTTTTATAGGTAAATCCTTTTCTTCCAGCAAAACATCTCGGTATAAATTGGTCACAGGAACTTCTGCGGTAGGAATTAAATATAAGTTGTCTTCGTTGGCGAAATACATCTGACCTTCTTTATCCGGAAGCTGACCTGTACCATAACCAGAAGCTTCATTTACCACATGTGGCGGATTCACTTCCAGATAACCGGCATCGGTGTTTTTATCTAGGAAATACTGCACCAAAGACCGCTGCAGTCTCGCGCCTTTTCCGAAATACACCGGAAAACCTGCGCCAGCAATTTTTACTCCGAGTTCAAAATCAATTAAACTGTATTTTTTTGCGAGTTCCCAGTGTGGGATCGCACCTTCTCCCAGGCCTTCAACATCGTGAGACTGGTAAATAATTTCGTTATCGTCGGCTGATGTTCCAGCCACAACTTTTTCATAGGGTATATTAGGAATCAGGTACAGAATTTCTGCAAGTTTTGCTTCTGTATCTCTCAATTGCTGCTGAATGTTTTGGGAATTTTCTTTGTATTCCGCCGTTTTTGATTTGGCAGCTTCGGCTTCATCTCTTTTTCCCTCTTTCATTAAAATTCCGATTTCTTTCGAAATTTTATTCATTTCGGCCAGATTCTGATCGAGGTCGAACTGAAGTTTTTTTCTTTCATCATCAGTAGAAATAGCTTCATCAACCAGTTCCATCTGTTTGAAATTTCTTTTATTTAAACCTGCTGTGACGCGTTCTTTATTTTCGCGCAAAAAATTAACCTGTAACATTTAAATCAAATTTAGATTTTGGATTTTAGATGGTCTAAAATCACATAGCTCTCCGCAAATTTACGATTTTTAAAGAGGATTTTGTTCGAAATTATTTTTGAATTTTTACAAAATTAGGCTCATCAGCAACCTTGGTAAATTGCAAAACATTATTGTACCATACCTTTGAAACCCGAAATATTTCCGGAGTGAAGCTGTATTGCACCGTCATCGTATCATTAATGGTGGCAGTGGTAGAATCAGTAATACTTTTAGAGAAGGATAGCGCAATTTTGGACTCATACGTTTTGGCGTTTCCGGTAGAATCTATTCCAATTCTTCTTGCTCCTGCGATGTACTCAATATAACTCAGCGTATCCTGATCTTTTTTAGTAGAGAAATTAACCGGTGCCGAGTCGGTAAGTCCGTATACATCATTCATTCTGATATTGGTATAACCTCCTTGGATATTGCTGTTCAGCATATCCTGTCCGGCCGAATCAATATAGAGGAGGAGAATCTGATCAATTTTCTGCACGCCATCCTCGTCATTTCTGCACGACAGCAATGCGAAAATAATTAGAAAGGAAAGGAAAAATACATTTTTCATTAAGGCAAAGATAATTTATTTTAGTTTTTTAAGATAAGTATAAAAGTAAATCATCAGCAGTAATCCGTTTACGAGCATCGTAAAGCTCAAACTAAGCGCCATTCCGGTTATTCCATATTTCCCGACAAAAAAGAAGGAAATTAGGGGCAATAAAATTAATGTAAATACGGAAATAACTGTGTTAACACTCATTTTACCCACTGCGGAAATCAGGTTTCCGTAAAGGTTACGGAGAAGCATATTGAGGCAGAACCCAGCAAGTAAAATGACAAAAACCCAAGAATTGTCCGCATATTTCGCACTGAAGAAAAATTTAAGAATCTCGGATTTTAACAGTATTCCAAATCCCAGTATCAGTGCCGTAATGGGTACGAAGATTTTATAATAGTTTGAGATATAGTTTTTTATAAAATTTTTATTCTGATAATTTTTTGCCAAAACCGGAAAATCGCTTTGCATAAATGTAAGCGCAAGGAAAGTAATATTGGCAGGAATAAGGATTGCGACTTTGTAATTAGCCACCGCATTTTCGTTCATAAGAAAACTCAGCATCAGAACGTCAGCGGAAAATAATGCGTCAGACAACAAAGCCGTTCCTGAGGCGTGCAGACCGTAATTCCACAACTCTTTTTTGCTGAAACTAAAATTCTCGGTTAATGAAGAGAAATGTTCTTTTTTAAACCAGAATAATGCGATAAACGGAGTGATCGCCAATGCGATTAAATAGCCTTGCAGACCGAAAACATAGGTGAGAATAAGTAAAGAAACAACTCCTGCAATATTTACAACATTGTTGACCTTTGCAAACTCGGAATTCTTACCGAAAATTCTGAGTTCAGACTGAATGTGGTTGAAAAAATAATGTCCGATAAGCCGAACCGCAAAGAATATAAAGATGTAAAAAACATTCTCATAGCGGTCGATGTAAAAGATACTGATCACTAAAAAAATGATGCTGAGCAGTACCTGAAATCCAAAACCCTTAAGAAAAAGATATTTTGCGAGATGTTTCTTTTCTATTAAGTTGTCACCTAAGGAACCAAATCTGAGTAAACTCTGCTGACTTCCGAATCCGCTGAATGGCGCGAAAACTACAAAGACCGATGCAACAATACTTATGGTTCCGAATTCGCTTTCCGGTAAAATACGTATGATGAAAAGTGAACCAAAGAAAGCACAAATCTTCGCAATTAGGAGTGACAGAAAAATATGCTGCCCCTTGTTTCTAAAGAAATGCTGTAAAAATTCCTGTAGGCTTTTCACAATTTAAAAATAGAGTTTAAAGATGGCTAAAATGTTCACCGCCTGAGATTTGTCGTGAAATGTTACAGAGTTGAAAAGTTCCTTCACATCGTTTGAAAGTTCCGGATATTTCTCAACCCTGTATAAGTTTTCTTCGAAATATTTCTGATAATGCGTTTGAATTTCCGGATCATTATCGTAATAAAACTGATAAGGATACATGCTGGCATGTTGTGGAATTTTCAGGATTTTTTCTGTCAGAATTTTAAAACCTCTCTTTATAAACTGGTCACCAAAACCTGTTTTCCATGTGGCATCGGGCTTTAGTAACGTGCGTTCCCAACGGTATTTTGTAGCTTCTATACAGTGCGTGTTAATCCATTCGATATAGAACCGGTGATTGAATTTCCATTCTTCGGGAAGTGAAATGGCAAGTTTGAGAAAATCTTTAGACATAAAGGGGGAGGTCTGATACCGTTTTTCCTGAAATACATGCGCTCCCAAAACTGTTCGGTTATACGCAACATTCCTCAGAAGAAATAGCTCTTCAGTCTCGTAACCGTTTAAAATTTCGTTTAAATTCTTCTGAACCTTCGGCAGGTATCTTGGATTGTCGACAATTTTAAAACTGCTGGGTTTTTTGCGTTTTGGTTCTGTATTAAATCCTCCCAAAACACCGTCACCAATCTGACCGCTGTGGAATAATCCAAAATTTTCATACTGCATTTTTTCGACCGCATGCCGCGCATGAATACCGCCGGTATAAAAAACCATTCCTTCAGAAATTTCGGTGAGAGCGTCAATTTTTTTTAGGAATTTTCCGCCATCAAGAGGAATGAACTCATAATGAATCCCATAATCTTCCGCTATCTTCCGGGAAATAGTGTGATCGAAATATCCGGATTGTGAAAAACAGAGCGCATTTTCCGGGACTTCATTGTTTTTAATGGCGTACATCATTGCCACTCGACTGTCTAAACCGCCACTCAACAGCGAAAGATGGTTTTTACCTAACTCCGTGTCTTTCTGATATTCCATTAATACCGCATCGGTAAATACTCCATGAATCTTGTCGATGGCCTGCGCTTTAGTTCCCAGGAACAATGGCGTTTCCGAAAGATTAAAGTACTGTTTTTCTTCTACCTTTAAATCAATGCAGCTTATTTCGAGATAATGACCATCCAAAAGTTTAGAAATTCCTTCTATCGGAGTTTTCTTTTCAGGTAAATTGCTGAAACAGAGTAATTGATAAAGAGATTCAAAGTCGGGATTAGCGTTTTTGCCGGAGTTTTTAAGACTTTCATTAAGTCGCACCAAACTCGTATCTATGAAAAGTTCATTCCCCAATTTTCCGTGGAAAACCCTTTGTGTCGAGGTCACATTAGTAAATACAAAAATTTTTGAGCGCAGTTTATCGTAAATCAATCCGCGGATTTCACCTTCCAATTCATTGATGATGTTCTCCTTTTTCTGAATGTAAAGTTCCCGGACTAACGTTTCAAAATCTTTTAGAGCATATTCGTGAAGGAGTTTTTTTTTGTTCAGTAAAACGCCTTCCAATAAAAAATTAAAATGTTCTGTCTGAAGGTAAAAATCATCATATTCACCTGAAATAAAAGATTTTATATCGATATTGTGCTCCGAAATCTGAATGGAAAATCCTTTTTTCATTCTTGTAAATGGTGAATTTTTATTTGAAAAGTTAATTTACATAAAATTATAATCAGAAAACAGGTTTTTCAGATTTAGTTCAGTACCTGACGATAAATCTTATCAAATCTGTCGGCGATTTTCCCCATGGAAAAATGATCTTCTACAAATTGGTGTAATTTTTTTGGATCCCCGAATTCCGATTTTCGGGTTAAGACTTTTTTCATTGCTCCGTAAAGTTCATCTTCTGAATTGCTGATTAAAATCCCATTCTTACTGTTGATGATTTCCGGTATTCCTCCAACCTTTGTTGCAATAGCAGGTGTCCCTGTAGAAAGCGATTCCAGCAGAACGCACGGAAAATTTTCGTAATCGCTGAAAAGAATAAAACATGTACTCTCGCGCATCTTTTCAGAAACTTCATTTAAAGTAAGCATGGGAAAGGTTTTGATAAAACTTTCAGCATTAAATTCTTTTACCAGTTGATCCAGACTTTCCACATCGCCATCACCACCGATATGAAGTTCAAAATCAGAGATTTTTTTGTGTAATCGAAGCGAGGCAGCGATAATCTTTTCAGGGTTTTTGAGCGGAATCAGGTTCGAAATATGTAGGAAAGTAAATTTTTCGGGAGCTGCTGATTTTAAATGAAATAAATTGGTGTTAACTACATTTTGAATGACTTCCATTTTGTTTTTGAATCCCAGCATTTTTAAATCCTGCAAAAGATATTGACTCACCGGGAGAAGATATGAGGCGTTCCCGGCAATTTTCTTAGCTGCATAAAGCTGAAATTTAGAAAGTCTGTGACGGTTAATCCTCAGAAAACCCGACCAGTGTTCGGTCACAATAAACGGAATTTTATACTTTTTCTTTAAGTAAAGTGCAAAAAGCAAATTGTTCTGCAAAACATTTGCATGGACCAGATCAGGTTTGTGAATTTTAGCAAAGCCTTTTCTATAGGCCTGCATTCTTCGGATAAAATTAAGAGCGGGATTAGCGGATTGTTGGTAATAAACGATCAGAGTGCGCACTCCGTTTATCATCTCATCTTCGAAAATAAATTTCTCTTTCTGGGTTGGATCACCGATTGCGTGAAGAACCTCAACATGATGTAATTGCGAGACAGCTTCGGCGTGGCGCTGAACAAAATTTCCGTTAGTCGGCTCTAATCTGTTCGGAAACCACGATGAAATAAAGAGAATTTTGTACCGCATATTTTTATAATCAAACAAAAATAGGGAATTATTTCAGCCAAAAAAAGGCCTGAATGGGATTCAGACTTTAATTAGATGTTTCACATGCCGCCCAAACTGCGTCATTTTGCGGAAGAGGTGCTACAACCATAAGATTTTCTTTGGTTACGGGATGAATAAATTCTAACCTCCGTGCGTGAAGATGAATCCCGCCATCAGGATTTGATCGGGAGGCACCGTATTTTAAATCACCTTTAATCGGCACGCCAATTTTTGATAACTGCGCGCGGATCTGGTGATGCCGGCCAGTTTCAAGATCGATTTCAAGCAGCTGAAAATTGTCCAAAGACTTCAGAATTTGGTAATTTAAAATAGCTTCTTTGGCATTTTCAGTAGGTTTTATAAAAACGGTAGACTTATTCGTCTTCTCGTTTTTCTGCAGATAATGCACGAGTCTCTGGCTTTGCGGAATCGTTTCTTTAGCCACTACAGCCCAGTATGTTTTTCTGATTTCACGGTTTTTTACCATTTGAGTCAAACGCGTCAAGGCTTTAGAAGTTTTTGCATAAATCACCAGGCCAGAGGTGGGTCTGTCGATCCGGTGAACAAGTCCTAAAAATACGTTTCCTGGTTTTTGGTCTCTTTTTTTTATGAAATCTTTAATGAGATCAAGCAGTGATGCATCGCCGGTTTTATCGCCCTGAACGAGCTGACCGGCTTTTTTATTGATGATGAGAAGATGGTTGTCTTCGAATACGATCTGAGAGTCTAGTTCTGATCTTGTGGATTCCTGCATGAGTACTATTTCGAGTTCCAAAATTACAACAAAACTGTGCTTTAGGATTGTTGATTTTTATATTTTTCGAGAAAAATCCTTTGAGAATCAAATGCGATGTCTTCCGAATTGATTTCGTTTATCTTTAACCAAACTAACTCAGATATCTCCGAAATCTCCAGATCTGCATCAAATTTTTCATCGATTTCATATATGTAAAAAAGATCTAAAGTGTTGTAAACGATGTTTTTATATTTGTATACATTTGGTAAGCTCGCCAGATATTTAAGTTTAGAAATATCAACCTGAATCTTCATTTCTTCATAAAGTTCACGTACGCAAGTCTGTTCACCACTTTCTTTGGGATCTACAAAACCGCCGGCTAAATCGAGCTTGCCTTTCTTGGGCTCCTGATTTCGTCGGGTCAAAAGGATTTCATTTCCGCATCGGATCACTACTGCTACTGCGCCTGCTACATTGTGAAAAAGTACATAATCGCATTTAGCGCAGTTCCATTTTTTCTCCCCGTCCCACTTTAAGCTTTCGTTACCGCACTTAGGACAGAATCTGAGATTTTCCATCAATCGATATTTCGCGGATGATAATTAAGAATTACATCCCGCAGTTCTTCGTTCTTCAAATGGGTGTAAATTTCGGTCGTTGTGATACTCGAATGGCCAAGCATTTCCTGAATATATCGTAAATCTGCACCATTCTGTAAAAGATGCGTTGCAAAAGAATGACGAAAAGTATGTGGCGAAATTTTCTTATTGATCCCGGCTTTTTC
Source organism: Flavobacteriia bacterium (assembly GCA_015999765.1). Classification (GTDB taxonomy): domain Bacteria; phylum Bacteroidota; class Bacteroidia; order Flavobacteriales; family Weeksellaceae; genus Kaistella. The sequence goes on along the minus strand of JAECQR010000001.1, from coordinate 136,212 downwards.
AGTCAGTTCTTTAATAATAATAAAAACAATTACCCTGGACATTGAAGAGCCGCGACTGTTAAGAAACAGAATGTCCTCACACTTTTTATTGATTTTATATTTTGACCTGATGTCTCTGATGTACTCTTTAATCAGTTTTGAGGTATAAGCTGCCAACGGTACAAAACGTGATTTGTCACCTTTTCCCTCCACTTTCAGATAAGATTCTTTGAAATTGATATTCGAGATCTTTAGATCAATAAGTTCAGAAACGCGCAGGCCGCAACCATAAAGCACTTCGATCATACAGTGGTTTCTGCGCCCTAAATCTGTTGAAACATTGATGACTTTAATAATTCTGTTAACGTCGTCAAAGCTCAGTGTGTCAGGCAGGTAAAGTCCCAGTTTAGGTCCTTCAAGCAGTGTTGCAGGATTGTCTTCGCGGGCCTCGTCTTCAACTAAATATCTGAAGAAAGCTTTGATTGAAGAAATCCACCGCGCTTGGGTGCGTTCGCTGAATTTTTTCTTTGAAAACTGAAACAGGAATTCCTGAATGTTTTCGTAGGTAATTGCGAGCGGGCCAGTGTTGTCCATGTCGAACTCAGCGTAATCCCTTAACTTCCGAACGTCCCGTAAATAGGCATCAAGCGTATTGTCGGAGAAATTCCTTTCGAATCTTAAAAAGTTTTCGAAATCTTTAATTTTTTCATCCCAGGTCATATATTTGTGTTTTATAAAAGTTCTTCTTTCGGAATTTGCAGAATTTCTATTCCATGATCCCGAAGAAACCCCACCCCGGCATTATCTGAATAATCATCCATATATACTATTTTCTTTATGCCTGCCTGTACAGCAAGTTTGCTGCATTCCTTGCACGGCGATAAAGTTAAATAGAGTGTGGCATCTTTTGCCGACTGTGTAGAACCTGCTAATTTCAGAATTGCATTGGCTTCTGCATGCAGAACGTACCAATGGGTTTTACCGGCGCCGTCTTCGCAGCAGTTTTCAAATCCGGAAGGAGTGCCGTTGTAACCGTCGGAAATAATCATGCGGTCCTTTACGATAAGCGCACCCACCTGTTTTCTTTTGCAATAGGAGAGTTTTGCCCATTCTATTGCCATTTTAAGATAGGCCTTATCAAATTTAGTAGATTCCACTAACGAAATATTTTTTTTAATACTTAAAATGCAGGTTTCCTTTTTTCCAGAAATGCTGCCACTCCTTCTTTTTTGTCGTCCATTTCGAACAGCTCGCCGAAGGATTTTATTTCGGTTTCAAATCCATTTGAAGTTCCTGCAAGATTTACTGCAGAAATTGCTTTAGAGATTCCCATTGGTGAGTTTCTGGAAATTATGGTTGCCAGTTCCCGCGTTTTGTCTAAAAGCTCTGATGAACTAAAAACTTCGTTTACCAAGCCGATTTCTTTAGCTCTTTCTGCCGTGATCATTTTGGCGGAGAAAATAAGTTCGTTGGCAATTCCTTTTCCTACCAGTTGAGGCAAACGTTGGGTCCCGCCGTAACCAGGAATTAGTCCTAAAGTTACCTCCGGCAATCCTAATTTTGCATTGTCTGAAGCGTAACGGATATGACAAGCCATAGCGAGTTCCAGACCGCCGCCAAGGGCAAATCCGTTTACAGCTGCAATGACCGGCTTACTAAGATTTTCGATTTTATTGAACAATAAATTCTGCCCGTTTCTGGCCAAATCTTCAGCTGCTTCGGTTCCGAAGTCAGAAAATTCTTTGATATCGGCACCTGCAACAAATGACTTTTCACCACTTCCGGTTAAAATAATCACCCTTATTTCGTTGTCATCATTTAGTTTTCCAAAAGCATCACTCAGTTCCTGTATTGTTTTATAATTGAGGGCGTTGAGACTTTCGGGGCGGTTTATTGTTATAGTGGCAATTTTTCCTTCGTTTCCAAGGATTATATTTTCGTAAATCATCTTTATGTTAAAAGTTTTTTTCTTTTCTGCAAATTAGCCTTTTTTTCCGAAATGCTCAAGAATAATGCAATGATATGTGCGTTTTGGGCAAAATTAAGGCACTTTAATACTCACTTTTAGAGTGATTCATCATATTTGCATCGATATTGATCTGCAGTCCCATCGCAATTTTCATCCCCAGTTCAATATTTGCCCGGAAAAAGTGGCAAAGCTGGCGGTTAATAATTTCGTCTCTTTTCGGACCGGAAATCCCCTTCATCGAACTGATGATGTTGTGGATTAAATTTTCCCTGTCCTGTTGATTCATTGCTTTTGTATAAAGCAAGCCGGGCTGTGTATAATGATCGTCGTCATTCTCATTGCGGTTAAAATGGGCAACACTGCTGCTGTCTAAATCATACTCGAAATTTCTGTACTGCGGATGCGGTTTAATGTCGTCAAAGCTGTTCGGATAATAATTGGGTGCATCCTGATATCTGCTGGAATCTGCCATGGCGCCGTCTCTTTGGTAATTATTCACCGCAAAAGGACATCGGTTTACTTCCAGCTGGTTGGCGTTAACTCCCACGCGATGGCGGTGCGCGTCGGGGTAAGAAAACAGCCTGCCCTGCAGCATCTTATCGGGCGAAAAGCTAATTCCGTTAATGAGGTTACTTGGTGAAAACGTAGCCTGTTCCACATGTGCAAAGAAATTGTTTGGGATTTCATTCAATTCCATTTCTCCCACTTCAATAAGCGGGAATTCGCCTTTTGGCCAAACTTTGGTAACGTCAAACGGATTCCATCGGAATTCTTTAGCCTGATCTTCAGTCATTACCTGGATGTAAAGTGTCCATTTTGGGAAATCACCGTCTTCGATGGCATTCACCAAGTCTTCCTGCGCAAAATCCGGATTTTCACCCTTCATCTGTATAGCGCTTTCATTCGTGAAATTTTTGATTCCCTGTTGTGATTTAAAATGAAATTTAACCCAAACCCTTTCGTTTTCATGATTAATCATGGAAAAAGTATGAGAGCCAAACCCGTGCATGTGTCTGTATCCATGGGGTGTTCCGCGATCTGACATTAAAATGAGGACCTGATGCAGTGATTCTGGATTATGACTCCAGAAATCCCACATCATCGTGGCGCTTTTCAAATTGGTTTTCGGAACACGTTTCTGGGTATGAATGAAATCCGGGAACTTTTTGGCGTCTTTGATGAAAAATACCGGTGTATTATTTCCAACCAAATCCCAGTTTCCGTCTTCGGTATAAAATTTAAGGGCAAAACCGCGCGGATCTCTTTCTGTATCAGCGCTTCCTTTTTCGCCGCCCACAGTAGAAAATCGTGCAAACATCCGGCATTCGCTGCCTACTTTAGAAAAGAGTTTTGCTTTGGTATATTTTGAAATATCATGTGTAACTGTGAATTTTCCATAAGCACCGCTGCCTTTCGCGTGTACAATTCTTTCCGGAATTCTTTCTCTTACAAAATGTGCCAGATTTTCCTGCAGAATAAAATCCTGGAGAAGTACCGGTCCCCGAGCACCAACGGTTTGTGAATCCTGATGTTCGAAATAAGGTGCTCCTGAACTGGAGGTAAGTTTTTTTGAGTCCATAGATCAATTGTTTGAGGACACAAATTTAAGTAATTTAGTCTGGGACAAAGGTTTAATTTTTAACTCAAATCAAGAAAAGGCTGTATCTTTGTGATAGATAAATGCAATTAAATGAACATTCAGCAATTAGAATATCTTATCGCGGTAGATAAATACAAACATTTCGGTAAAGCCGCGCAGGCCTGTTTTATTACACAGCCCACTCTCAGTGCCATGATTCAGAAGTTTGAAGATGAACTGGATGTAAAGATTTTCGACAGAACCACGCACCCCATCCGTACTACTGATGTAGGAGTACAAATCATCGATGAGGCTAAAAGGGTAATAGATGCTGTAAATGAGTTGCGGAATAAGGCCAGTTTGCTGAACAATGTGTTGGCAGGGAAACTGAATCTTGGAATTATTCCGACGGTTTCAAGTTATATTTTACCTTCTGAAATTTTTGATTTTTTGAACGAGAATCCAAAAATTGAATTCAACGTAAAGGAAATGACTACCGACAGTATTATAAAATCCCTGAAATCCGGTGAATTGGATGCGGGAATTATTTCCACACCATATGATGCAGCGAGTGAATTTTACCAGCATTTTCTGTTCAACGAAGAGCTTATGATCTATTCCTCAGAAGCTTCTACGAAAGACGACACTTTTGTGGTGCCTGAAGAAATCGACAGTAATAAAGTATGGCTTCTTGAAGAAGGAAACTGCCTGCGCACCCAGTTTGAAAATATCTGTCCGTTAAAAGAAAATTCTCTGAAGCCTAAAAACCTGGACTTCCTAGCCTCGAATATTAATACTTTAATACAGATGGTTGACAAAGTTGGGGGAATTACCATTCTTCCCGAACTTGCCATTCCGCAATTATCTGATGCACAGAAGGATAAAATCGCAAGATTCAGAAAGCCTTTTCCTTACAGGGAAATCAGTTTAATCTACTACAAGCCTACCTATAAGCAGAAAATTTTAGATGAGATGGCGCATTCAATCAAGAAATCCCTCGACAGCAAGTTGAATTTTAACAGCAATCCGGAAGATTATGTGAGTGTGAAACCGCAATGATTTTAATTAGGTTAATAAATTTTGTGATTCAACAAATATCTGTAAATTTGCAGACTGATACTTTCAAGAGGAAAAATTTGAACTGATTGCAACCTCCTTAAAAAATGCTAAAACAGAATTTCTATTTTAGTTTCTTTTGTAATCAATTCCTTTTTTCTTTAAATTTTAATTTAAAAAAAACAAAAGAAATATGTCCTATTTATTTACGTCTGAGTCCGTTTCAGAAGGTCATCCTGACAAAGTAGCCGATCAAATTTCCGATGCACTCATCGATAATTTTCTGGCTTATGACCCAAGTTCAAAAGTAGCGTGTGAAACATTAGTCACTACAGGACAAGTTGTTTTGGCGGGTGAGGTGAAATCGCAGGCTTACCTCGACGTTCAGGATATTGCCCGAAAGGTAATTAACGAGATCGGATATACGAAAGGCGAATATATGTTCAATGGTGATTCCTGTGGGGTGATCTCTGCGATTCACGAACAGTCTCCGGATATCAATCAGGGTGTTGAACGTGCAGATGAAAACGCAGATTTTGAAACAAAAGCAAATGCCCAGGGAGCCGGTGATCAGGGAATGATGTTTGGTTACGCGACGAACGAGACCGAAAATTATATGCCTCTTGCTTTGGATTTGGCCCATACCATCCTTCGCGAACTTTCAGCTTTAAGAAGGGAAGGAGAAGCGATTCCTTACCTCCGTCCGGACGCAAAATCTCAAGTAACGATCGAATATTCTGACGATCATAAGCCTATTAGAATAGATTCAATTGTCGTTTCCACACAGCACGACGATTTCGGAAGTGATGAAGCGATGCTCGCCAAGATCAGAAAAGATATCATCGAAATCCTGATTCCTAAAGTTAAGGCAGCTCAGAAATTAGAAATTCAGGCGTTGTTTAATGACCAGATCAAATACCACATTAATCCTACCGGGAAATTTGTAATCGGAGGGCCACACGGTGATACCGGATTAACCGGAAGAAAAATTATTGTAGATACTTACGGAGGAAAAGGTGCGCACGGTGGTGGTGCATTTTCGGGGAAAGATCCGTCGAAAGTTGACAGAAGTGCGGCCTACGCGGTAAGACACATTGCGAAAAATCTTGTTGCAGCAGGAATTGCGGATGAGGTACTGGTACAGGTTTCTTACGCGATCGGTGTTGCTGAACCTTGTGGTTTGTATATCAATACCTACGGAACTTCAAAAGTGAACTTCCATGACGGGGAAATTGCTGAAAAAGTTCAGAAAATATTTGACCTCAGACCATATGCAATTGAACAGAATCTGAAGCTTAGAAACCCGATTTATCAGGAAACCGCTTCTTACGGACACATGGGAAGAGATTATTACACAGGCAGCAAAACCTTTAACAAAGGTAGATCCAATGAGCTGACCGTTGAAAATCTTGAGTTTTTCACCTGGGAAAAATTGGACAAGGTTGAAGAAATCAAAAAAGAATTCGGAATATAATTCCTTAAAATATTTAAACTGCTTTATTCGAAACGATAAGGCAGTTTTTTTTAACTTTACCATCGAAATAAAATCCGAATATGAAGAAAATTCTGGTGCTGCCCATCCTGCTGTTGCTTTTTATGACCCAGTCCGCGAACGCGCAGCTTACGATGCATAAGCTTGTACACGTAGGATATGTTTACCAGAATCAGAGTTTTGGAGAAGTCGGAGGAAGACTTCTTTTTCTGGAAAATGATGATATGATTTACAGATTGGGAGCCGCCGCAATGTTAGGCTCTGCAAACGGAAAATTTGCAGTTTTACCTAAACTTCAGGGTGATATCTTAATTAATTTTGAGAGAAATGTCGATTTGTATCATTCTTATTATTTTCTTGCCGGTGCAGAAGTGACCACAAAATATGTTGCGCCAAAGATTGGGGCTACATTATTCGGAATCATTGACTTAACTGGAGGTTACGCTTTTCCGATTGATAAATCTGGAATTAACGGAAAAGAATTAAAAGGCCTGAATTTGAATTTTACTCTCAATATACCGATCGTTATGTTGAATGATTTAATGAAATAATAAATTATTTTTAAATTTCTCAGAATTTTTAACACGGTATTAACTTTTTTACTATTTTTACCATCTAAACAAAACCATTTTCTATCGATTAGACTCTACTTCTTACAAACCCCGCATCCCCAACCTGATTTAACTGATCGGGACTATATCACGGGTAAAAAACAGAAGTGAGTTATGAAAACAAAAACAGATAGCTGGTTGATTTCGGAGTACCGTAATGGTAACGAAAAAACACTTTCAATTCTGATAGAGCGCCACCAAAAAGATCTATTTTCTTTTATTTTTTATAAATTAATGGATGAAGATCTGGCCAATGATATCTTTCAGGATACTTTCATGAAAATTATTGTCACCCTGAAAGAAGGGCGATATAATGAGGAAGGCAAATTTATCCTTTGGGCAAAACGAATCGCTCATAACCTAATTATTGACCACTACCGTTTGAAATCGAAACACATCAAAGTTTCCGAGACTTCGTATGAGAATGATGAATTCTCAATATTTGATTTGATTTCCGGTAAAGAAGAAAACATTGAAGAAAGATTAATAAGCCAGCAGATTCAGGATGATTTGATGAAAATGCTCATATTTTTACCCCAAAATCAGCAGGAAGTCATCAAGCTGCGTTTCTTTGACGGTTTAAGTTTTAAGGAGATAGCAGATCAAACCGAAACCAGCATCAATACAACCTTGGGCCGCGTGCGCTACGCACTTATTAATCTCCGGAAAATTATGGAGGAACATAATATTATTTTGACCAGATAATAATATTTTAAAAAAACTTTCGTTTTTAGAGAAATAACTTTTTCGCCTATGAAAAAAAATGACACTCTAAACGAAAAACTTTTGAAACCAAAAAAGCAAACTATTGATTTTCTATTAAGTTATTCTAAAAGCATCGCGGTTTTGAAAACTAAAAGTAAAAACCAAATTGTTTCCAAGAACTAATCTTAATCCCTAAATTTGTGCTGTATGAAAATTCAGCACATTTTTTTTGATCTCGATAATACACTTTGGGATCACCGCAGAAACGCTTATTTAACCCTTAAAGATATATTTATCCGGGAAAACGTACAGGAAAAATATAACCTTGGCTTCGAAGATTTCCATAAAGAATACTTTACGATCAACGAGAGACTTTGGGCGCAGATCCGCGATGGCGAAATCGATAAAGAATATCTGAGAAAACACAGGTTTTACGATTCTTTTCTTTTTTTTGGGATTGATGATTTCGAACTGTCACAAACCCTCGAAAATAATTTTCTTGATGAAATTCTTAATTATAATGATCTGGTAGAAGGTGCTTTCGAACTTCTGGAATATCTTTCCGAGAAGAAATATAAACTTCATATCCTTTCCAATGGTTTTAAAGAGGTCACTTACCGAAAATGTGAACTTTCGGGCATTAAAAATTATTTTGAAACCATTACGAGTGCCGATGAAATCAACATCCGCAAACCTCACCCGGAAGTCTATGAATACGCAATGAAGAAAGCCGGCGCGCAGAAAGAAGAATCCATGATGATTGGTGACGACTGGATTGCCGATGTAGAAGGTGCAAAATCTTTTGGGTTGAAAGTGGTTTTCTTTGATGTTTTTAATGATAATTATAAGGCAGAAGAAGTTACAGTTATTAAAAAGCTGGCCGAGTTAAAAGCAATTTTATAATAGAAAAACCCTTTCAGAAACGAAAGGGTTTTGTTTTTTTATGTGAAATCGGAATTACATTCCTAAGCTCTCGCGAACTCTCTTCAGGGTTTCTGAAGCTACTTGTCTCGTCTTGTCGGCGCCCTGTTGCAGTTTTTCATCTAACTCCGGCAGATTATTCATGTAATATGCAAATAATTCTCTTTCCTTCGCAAATTTAGTAAGGATGAGATTTAGAAGCTCCGTTTTAGCATGTCCGTAACCAAAATTGCCGGCAAGATATTTCTGCTCAAGAACGGCAGTTTCTTCAGTTGTTGCAATCAGTTTGTATATCGCGAAAACTTTGTCGGTTTCCGGATCTTTTGGTTCTTCCAGAGATTTCGAATCGGTTTCAATTCCCATTACCTGTTTTTTCAGTTCTTTTTCAGAAAGAAAAATATTAATGATATTTCCGCGGGATTTACTCATTTTCTGTCCGTCGGTTCCGGGAACATATTTGGTGTCTTCCTGAAGTTCCGCATTAGGCAACACAAACACTTCACCCATTTGGTGATTGAATCTCGCGCCCATGTCCCGCGCCATTTCAAGGTGCTGAAGCTGGTCTTTGCCTACAGGAACCACTTCTGCATCATAAAGCAGAATATCCGCAGCCATCAAGACCGGATAGGTAAAAAGACCGGCGTTCACATCTTCCAAACGGTCTGCCTTATCTTTGAAAGAATGCGCTAAAGTAAGCCTCTGATATGGAAAAAAGCACGAAAGATACCATGAAAGCTCACAAACTTCGGGTATATCGCTTTGTCTGTAAAAAAAAGTCTTCTCCGTATCCAATCCGCATGCAAGCCACGCTGCAGCAATCTCGTACGTGTTTTTCTTCAGTTCAGCAGCATTTTTAATCTGGGTGAGCGAATGCATGTTTGCAATAAAGAGAAACGATTCGTTTTCAGATTTTTTCGACAGTTCGATTGCAGGAATAATTGCGCCCAAAAGGTTTCCCAAATGCGGCGTTCCTGTTGCCTGTATTCCGGTGAGGATTCGTGACATATTAGTGTAAATTCTGTTTTAGATATAGGATGAATGCAGCTTTTAAAAGCCGTACAAAAATAAGGAAATAAAAAACTTCAGACAATTGCTGAAGTTTTCATTACTATTTTAAAAATCAAATCCTTCCGGAAAAGCTTTCTTTCTGAAAATCAGCAGTAAGACTCCGCCTACGGTTATCGCAGCATCTGCAATATTGAAAATGTATTTGAAAAATTCAATATGCTTTCCGCCGATAAGAGGCCACCTTTCCGGCACCCACCAGTCTACAAGGGGAAAATGCAGCATATCTACCACGCAGCCCTTCATGAAATGAGAATAGCCGTTTCCGAATTCTGTAATCTTTGATATTCCCCCGTAATCGATCCAGCGGTTTACACTCTCGTCGTACATCGTACCGCTGTCGAAGATCATTCCGTAAAACATTCCGTCGATCAGATTACCAATTGCTCCGGCAAAGATCATCGCCATCGGGATTAAAAGATAATTGCTGTTGATGCCTTCCTTAAGCCATTTGCGGAAAAGATAAATCATGCCGCCGATAAGGAATATGCGTAGAATTACCAACGCATATTTCCCAAGAAGGCCGCCAAAATGAAAGCCGTAAGCCATTCCGGGATTTTCTACAAAAGTAAGTTTGAAACCAGGTAAAACATCAACACTTTCGCCTAAATGAAAAGTGGTTTTAATGTAAAATTTAGAGATCTGATCGATTAAAAGGATGATGAAAGTGATTAATGCGATTTTCTTCATTACAGATCAGTCTTTGGTTTGTCTTTAGTTTGTCTGGTTATTTTTTGGTCTTTTTTTACCGGAGTTCTGGGTTCAGATTTCTGCGGAGACTTGGTGTTTCTGGTATGAAACTTTTCATATCGGATTCCCATATCCTTCATCACGCTTTTCAACGCGTTGAGTTCCATTTGGTTTTTGGGATGAACAATTAATGATTCCATTTTAAGGTTTATTTTTTTGAAAGTTCTTCGAGGCGTTTTCTGTCTTTTTCCGAAAGATCGTTCACTCCGTTTTTGCCCATTTTAGCAAGCAGACTGTCGATTTCAATCTCGCGGTTTCTTCGTTCGGCATTGTACTGATCATCGATGGTGTAATATTTTCCTTTATTTGGGACGAATTTTTCTTTAAGATCCCGCCGAAAAAAGTAGATGAAAATTACTGAGACAGCAAACAAAAGGTAGAGAACCTCCATTCTTATTTTTTTTAGAAATGTAAAATGTACAAAGTACAATGTATTTTAAGTTGAAAATACACTATACTTTGTACATATTACTTAGTACTTTAGCTGAAACTATCGCTGCAGATTTTTAGCTTCAATACTTAGTGTAGCGTGCGGAACAGCTCTCAACCGGTCTTTTCCAATTAATTTTCCTGTTACTCTGCAAATTCCGTAAGTTTTGTTTTCGATACGGATAAGTGCATTTTTCAGGTCGCGTACGAATTTTTCCTGTCTTCCGGCCAAAATTGCATTCTGCTCTTTGCTGAGGGTTTCCGCACCTTCTTCAAATGCTTTGAATGTAGGCGAAGTATCATCAGTTCCGTTGTTTTGGTCGTTGATGAAACTTTCGCGGATCAGCATTAAATCTCTTTCTGCCTTTTCTATTTTTTGCTGAATAAGTTCTTTAAACTCCTTCAGGTCACTGTCACTGTAACGTTGTCTTTCTTCTGCCATGTTTTTTTGTTTGAAATCGTTTGTGTTTTTTAGGGTGTGAAGAATTTCGAATTCTTCATTAAATTTCCGTTTACATCAAACTTTGTTTACCAATAATTTAAATTTCACGTCGTCAATTTCAATTTCATCAAAATTTGAAAGTGAATTTACAATTTCTATTTTATCTGACAATACTTCTTCCGAAATATATAGTTGATTGTTAATAAGTTCCTTTTCAAAAGGAGAGTTTGCCTCAACCTGAATGGTTATACGGTCTGTAAGGTCGAAACCTTTATCTTTTCTAAGATTTTGAACCCGATTGATGAATTCTCTTGCAATTCCCTCTGCTTTCAGTTCGTCGGTGATCGTCAAATCCAGTGCCACAGTCATTTTTCCTTCACTGGCAACCGTCCATCCCGGAATATCTTTGGTGAAAATTTCAACATCGTCCGTTGAAATTTCATAACCTTCGATTGTCATTTTTCCATCTTTTTCAAGCGTAGAAATTTGCTCAGCACTTAAACCTGAAATCGTTGCGCCCACGGTTTTCATGTCTTTTCCAAGCCTTGAACCTAATGTTTTAAAGTTGGGCTTAATCTGTTTCACGATCAGGTGCGAAGCTTCGTCAGCGTTGATCAGTACCAGCTCTTTCACATTAACTTCCTGTTTGATGAGTTCGGAAACGGCTAAAATCTGTGCTTCAGTCTTCGAATCCAAAACCGGAATCATTACTTTTTGAAGAGGCTGACGAACCTTTATATTTTCTTTCTTTCTCAAAGAGAAAACCATTGATGTGATCTGTTGCGCCAAATGCGTTTTTTCAACTAAATCCTGGTCGATAAGTGCTTCATCCGCTTTCGGGAAATCCGTTAAATGCACTGATTCTGCCTGATCTTTACCGGTAATTTTATTCAGATCCTGGAACAGCTGATCCATAAAGAACGGCGCAATGGGAGCTGCAATTTTAGAAATGGTTTGTAGACAAGTGTATAAAGTTTGGTATGCCGAAATTTTATCATCCGAATACTCTCCTTTCCAGAAACGTCTTCTGCAAAGCCTTACGTACCAGTTGCTTAAATTATCATTCACGAAGTTATTGATCGCTCTTGCAATTTTTGTTGGCTCATAATCATTGTAAAATTCGGTTACATCTTTCACCAAAAGATTGAGCTCAGAAAGAATCCATCGGTCGATTTCCGGACGGTTTTCAATATCTTTTTCTGAATACTTAAATCCGTCAACATTCGCGTAAAGTGAAAAGAATGAGTAGGTGTTATATAAAGTTCCGAAGAATTTCCGTCGAACTTCATCGATGCCTTCTACGTCAAATTTCAGGTTTTCCCACGGATTTGCGTTGGCGATCATGTACCATCGCGTCGCATCCGGGCCGTATTTCTGTAACGTTTCGAATGGATCAACAGCGTTACCGAGACGTTTAGACATTTTTTGTCCGTTTTTGTCAAGTACCAAACCGTTCGACATCACATTTTTATACGCTACCGAATCAAAAACTGCGGTTCCGATTGCGTGAAGCGTATAAAACCAGCCCCGCGTTTGGTCAACACCTTCCGCAATAAAATCTGCCGGGAAAGCTTTTCTTTCATCGATTAATTCTCTGTTTTCAAACGGATAATGCAGCTGTGCATAAGGCATAGAACCTGAATCGAACCAAACATCGATAAGGTCAGATTCTCTGTTCATCGGCTTTCCTGAAGGTGAAACCAAAGTGATTTCATCAACAATATTCTTGTGAAGATCAATTTTAGCATAATTTTCCTTGGACATGTTTCCGTTTTCAAATCCTTCAAAAGGATTTGTGGACATGAAGCCAGCTTCAATAGATTTTTCAATTTCAGTCATCAGTTCTTCCACAGAACCGATGATTTTTTCTTCTTTCAAATCCTCGCTGCGCCAAATTGGCAAAGGGATTCCCCAGTATCTTGAACGGGAAAGATTCCAGTCGTTTACGTTTTCAAGCCAGTTTGCAAAACGTCCTTCACCGGTAGATTTCGGTTTCCAGTTGATGGTTTCATTCAGCTCTACTAAACGGTTTTTCACGGCGGTCATTTTCACGAACCAAGAATCCAAAGGATAATAAAGTACAGGTTTATCAGTTCTCCAACAATGCGGATAACTGTGAACGTATTTTTCGACTTTAAAGGCTTTGTTCTCTGTTTTTAAAAGGATCGCAAGTTCCACATCCCAGGATTTTTCCGGAGCGGTTCCTTCGTCGTAATATTCGTTTTTAATATATTTCCCTGCAAAAAGTTCGGGAGTGTTTCCTCCGGAAATAAATTTCCCCTGAAGGTCCACTAAAGGGACAAGATTATCATTTTCGTCCTTTATCAACATCGGTGAAATGCCGCTTTCTTTCGCAACTCGGGCATCATCCGCACCGAAAGTTGGCGCAATGTGTACAATTCCGGTTCCGTCTTCTGTCGTCACAAAATCTCCGATAATCACTTTGAAAGCATTTTCAGGATTTTCCGCAGGCAAAAACCACGGAATTAACTGTTCGTATTCTGTTTCCGCTAAATCTGCTCCTGTAAAATCTGCTAAAATCTGGTAAGGAATAACTTTGCTTTCTGAAGTATAATTCGCGAAATCTTCATCACTTCCTTCTGCATACTTTTTACCGAAATTTTTCTGCAGAAGCACGCGCGCCAAAATAATATTAATCGGCTCGAATGTATATTGGTTGAAGGTTTTCACCAAAACATATTCAATATCTCTTCCTACAGCCAAAGCCGTATTTGAAGGTAAAGTCCATGGAGTCGTCGTCCAGGCAAGAATGTGAATTTGGCTGTTTGTTAGTTGTTGATTATCAGCATCAAATTCTGCCCAGTGATTTACACCGCCGCAGGTTTCGTTTTCTAAATTGATGGTTTTGCTTGAATTCAGTTTTTCTTGCAAAGCATTCGACAGTTTTTTAACCTTAAACTGTGCAACAACCGTTGTGTCAGAAACATCGCGGTAAGTCCCCGGCTGGTTGAGTTCGTGTGAACTTAAACCTGTTCCTGCGGCTGGCGAATAAGGCTGAATTGTGTAGCCTTTATACAGTAAATTTTTATCGTAAAGCTGTTTCAGTAACCACCAAACGGTTTCCATGTATTTTGGCTCGTAGGTGATATAAGGATCTTCCAGATCTACCCAGTAACCGATTTTTTCGGTAAGATCATTCCAAACATCGGTGTAGCGCATTACTGCATTTCTACAGGCATGATTGTATTCTTCAACGGAAATTTTAGTCCCGATATCTTCTTTGGTAATGCCTAATTCTTTCTCCACGCCCAATTCTATTGGTAAACCATGGGTGTCCCAACCGGCTTTCCGGAAAACCTGTTTCCCGTTCTGGGTTTGGTAGCGACAGAAAATGTCTTTCAGTGCTCTCGCCATCACGTGGTGAATCCCCGGCATTCCGTTGGCAGAAGGCGGACCTTCGTAAAAAACATACTCAGGTTTTCCCTGGCGGATTTCTACAGATTTTTTAAAGGTTTGATGGTCATTCCAGAATCCTGAAACGTTTTGAGCGACCGCGGTGAGATCTAGATTTTTATATTCGGTAAACTTCTTCATTGTCAGTCAGTTCAAATAGATTGATCCTAATTAAGTTTGCGAATATAGCAATTTCTGACGTATTTTAAGCGCTAATTTTCAGGTTTCGGAATGGAGATTTCTACCGTTGTTCCGCTTGCGATATTATTTTCGTGGTGATCGGTGTAAGTAACACTGAAATTATCTGCGCCGAAATAATTTTTCAACATATCACGCGCGATTTCAATTCCGAGAGATTTGGTGTGTGTGCTGCGGATCGCGTTGATCTGTGCAGCTCTGTCTCTCCCGATTCCGTTGTCGGTGATTATGATAAGAATTTTATCTGGTACTGATACTATTTTGACGCTAATTTTTTTATCGTGTACCGCCGCAATCCCGTGCAGAATGGAGTTTTCTATAAAAGGCTGCAGTACCATAGGTGGCAATCTCACCCGATCAGGATCAATATCCGGCGCTGAGTGAATGGTGAAATCTATTTTATTTTCAAACCGAAGATTTTCGATATCCATATAGAGTTTCAGCGTCTGCAATTCTTCGGTAAGGGTAAATTCCCTCAGTGATGATGCTGCTAAACTTATTCGGATAATTTTAGAGAATTTGGTCAAATAATCTACGGCGTTTTGGGAATCGTTTTCGAGAATGTAATATTTAACAGAATTCAGTGCGTTGAAAATGAAATGAGGATTCATACGGCTCTGCAGCAGTGAAAACTTAAGGTCAGAGATTTCCTGAAGGTATTTTATCTTGTCGTTTTCTACAGTTAAGCGTTTTTCGTTTTCCCTGGTCATTTCATCTTTAAGCCGTTCATTTCTCTGCAGTTCCAAGATTAAATCTTTGTGAAAGGTTACTTTTTGCTCATGATTTATCCTTTGTTTATGACCTAACGCCAGCGAAAATGCTATGTTTTCGATAAGCAAGCCCACGAAATAAATAAAATCACCCATTTTCCTGCTTAGATTAAGAGCAGGAATTTCGCGCACCGTTCTCTCTCCAACTATGGAACATATGAATAAGATAATCCCGCCGAAAATGATATAATATTTAAGATTGTTCTTTACTTTAGTAAGAATATAGAATGAAATTGCAGTCTGTAATGTAATTAAATAGATGAATGCATTTTTGTACCAGTTGAAGATATGATCTAAACCATAAATTTTGCGTCCAATAAAAATTAAAGTGCCTGCAGTTAAAAGTACGGTTACAGGAAAGACAATGATTCGGTACCATTTCAGGTCAATACTTTTAATATTTAAAAAATCCGCAAAAAAGAAAAAATAGATACAGTTGAATACGATCGTGAAAAATATTTTAGAATCGTTATCCAAACCTGCTGTTTTAGAAAGTGACGATACGAAGCCGCTTTCTGCCACAGGCATATAGGCAATAAATGAAAATATAGTGTAGAGGCTGTAAAGCAGGTAAGATTTATCTTTATTCTGCAGAAACATCCCAAGATGAAATACAGCAAGCAGAAGTAACCCACCTAATACCGTATACAGAATGCTGTTGTAGGCGTCCTTTTCGATAAGGGCAGTAAAAAGATCTGTCATGCTGTACCGGAGTTTGTTCAAAAATAGAAATTTATATCATAAAGCGTGAAATTTATTAATTTATTACAAATTAATTTTCTCCTTTATCGTTCTGAGGTATTGTTGTTTCCGCCTGCATCAGCTGTTAGAAATACGATTATCAGCATCAAATTCTGCCCAGTGATTTACACCGCCGCAGGTTTCGTTTTCTAAATTGATGGTTTTGCTTGAATTCAGTTTTTCTTGCAAAGCATTCGACAGTTTTTTAACCTTAAACTGTGCAACAACCGTTGTGTCAGAAACATCGCGGTAAGTCCCCGGCTGGTTGAGTTCGTGTGAACTTAAACCTGTTCCTGCGGCTGGCGAATAAGGCTGAATTGTGTAGCCTTTATACAGTAAATTTTTATCGTAAAGCTGTTTCAGTAACCACCAAACGGTTTCCATGTATTTTGGCTCGTAGGTGATGTAGGGATCTTCCAGATCAACCCAGTAACCGATTTTTTTCTGTAAGGTCATTCCAAACGTCAGTATAACGCATTACTGCATTTCTACAGGCTTGGTTGTATTCTTCAACGGAAATTTTAGTCCCGATATCTTCTTTGGTAATACCTAATTCTTTCTCCACACCCAATTCTATTGGCAGGCCGTGCGTATCCCAACCAGCTTTCCGGAAAACCTGTTTTCCGTTTTGGGTTTGGTAGCGGCAGAAAATATCTTTCAGTGCTCTCGCCATCACGTGGTGAATCCCCGGCATTCCATTGGCAGAAGGCGGACCTTAGTAAAATACGTATTCAGGTTGTCCTTCGCGAATTTCTACAGATTTTTTAAAGGTTTCGTTTTCGGCCCAAAAATTTGAAACTTGCGCTGCAACGGCTGTAAGGTCGAGGTTTTTATATTCTTTGAATTGGCTAATTATAATTATGCGGGTCTTGATTAAAGAAGACGGCAAATTTAGTGAAAAAATGGGAAATATTAGTATGCAGATGGTGTTCGGAAATATTAAATTATTTTATAATTATTTGATGGAAAAAGGATTGCAAGAGAGCGCTTTGCTTTTAGTAATTAAATCTTTTAAACACAAAAAAGCGACTTGAATTAAAGCCGCTTTTTTGATCGATTTAGGGATAATGATTTTATTATTTCTTGATCATCTTGAATGCCTGCATGTTTCCATTTTCTAATTTAACATTTACCAGATAAGTTCCTGGACTTAATGAGGAGACATTTACTTGTTGATTTTTAGGTTGTGCGAAGGATAATAATTTTTGTCCTGAGATACTTAATATAGAAATATCTTTGATCTGTTTTTTAGTAGAAATATATAAAAAGTCTTTTACCGGATTAGGATAAATAGATATTTTTTCTGTTTCCGTATCATTCACTCCTAATAGACTGCAATCGGAATCAAAAGACCAAATACCTTCTAAGCCTGGATCTTCTTGATAAGTTGTTGTCATCCAACTTCCATCTAACTTTTGGAAAGAGGGCGCGGTTAACCAGCCATTACGATGGAAAACAGTTAAAAAGATATTC
The DNA here is from genome assembly GCA_015999765.1 of Flavobacteriia bacterium. GTDB lineage: Bacteria > Bacteroidota > Bacteroidia > Flavobacteriales > Weeksellaceae > Kaistella. The sequence continues at coordinate 118,618 of JAECQR010000001.1, read as the reverse complement.
TGCCCTGTTTTAGATGTAACTTGTAATGCTACCCAATATCTGGTGTTTTCGTCCTTGTTAACAGGAATTTCTAAACCGCCATTTGGGATTGTTAATGTTGACCAAAAAGTTGGGTAATAATCTATAAAGTCTTCTGTGTGCTGAGTCGTCTCTGTTGCGATAAGATTTTCGTAACTAGCGATAACTTCTCCCGGAGAATTGTTGTTGTCTTTTCTAATTTCAACCGTGAAACTTGCGAAATCCTCCGCTTCTGCCATGGGTAGTAAAAGATATTTCAGCGATTTTAATTTAAAGGCATCTGCATCTTTAGGAACAAAAAAATCATCAGCAGTCCAGTAATCAACTTCACTACTAACAGAAAGGCCGGCGAAAAAAGGACCGTCATAACTTTGGTCGCATCCGTAGGTTGGTTCAGGAGGAACATCGCCGCATCTAATGTATTTTTTCACAAATCCATTTGTTCTACCGCATTGATTATCGCCATGTACATAGAATCGAACAGTTTCGTTTTTGGTGGGTGTCCATTTTACTGTATCATATCCTGAAGCGTACACAGTGGTTCCTGCTTCATCTGAAATCGTAATAAAAGTTGTGGTTAAATTAGTGTTCTGTAAATAGGTAATAAATAAATATTCAACACCTTCGGTAACGTTGACATAAGAATATGACGAGTACATTACGGAAGCCGTTATTTCTTCCTCTCGTCCTAAACAAGCAGGGGTGAAAACGTCTGCTGGTACTTGACCGAAATATGCTTCTAGACATCCCTCTGTAGTTGGAGCTTTAGCGTGAGTAATTTTGCTGTCGAAATCTTTAAATTTCTGTCCGTAGTTCAATTGAAAAATTAAAACTAGGAATAGGAAAGCGAATTTTTTCATGTTTAGATATTTTTTGGTTTTTGCTGTAGCAAATCTTTAAAAAATACTTTGCATCTCCAAAAAATAGGATACACATTAAATGCTCACTCAGGATTTTAAATTACACTATTAATACTCGTTTCGGGGTAATTGATTGGTTATCAATTGTTTTTATTTGTAAATTGTTCTGGAGTTTTAAAGATCAGAATTGTTTTAATAGAGATGTTTGAAATTTCGAATGAGTCTTACAATTCTGAGATGTATTTAGATAATTCAATTTTGTTATTCGTTAAACCAAGCTTTTTCCGCAAGCGAGTTCGTGCATTTTCAATGGTTCTTACCGAAGATTTTGTAATATTGGAAATTTCCTTAGTCGTAAGATTAAGTTTTATAAGGGCACAAATACGCTGATCTTGTGTACTGAGATTAGGATGAATTTTATTTAATTTACTATAAAAAGAATCGTATACATTCGCAAATCGCATTTCAAATTCGTTCCAGTTACTGTTGGTAGAGTTTTGCTTAATGGTTCTAATTACTTGACTTACTGTTTTCTTTGTTTCTTCTTTTTCCTGTAAATTAGATTCAATCTCCTTAAGGTTGCCTAATAACATTTGATAAAGTTCTGATTGTTCTGTTTCTTTTATTGACTTTAAAGCCAGTTCCTTGTTACGGATTTATAAGTCTTGTTTTAACTGAATCTCTTCGAGCTTTTTAAGTTCATTTTCCCATTTTATTTTTTGTAAATTATTCCTGTTTCTACTAACAATAATAATAAGAACAAGTACAGTAAAAATGAGAATGAATATCGCTAAGCTGATGTATAGTTTTTGTTTGTTAGTTTTCAGCTCTTCAGACTGTTGTAGAATCTGGTTGTTATAGTGGATTTTGATCCTCTCAACGTTGAGGATGGTTTCTTCTGTTTTTAATTGCTCTACAGTTGCTATGTATTTGCTAAAATAATCTGACGCATTTTTATAGTCCTGTTTTTCTTGATATAGCCCATGAATCAGCTTTATAAGGTTTTTTTGATCCGTTGGGATGAGATATTTAATGTCATTTTCAGATTGTAAAGCGTAATTTAAAGCATTTGCACGATCATTATTTTCCAGATAAACTTCAGCGTAATAAAAATTGCAACTACATCTTTGTCAGATTTTGAAGTGACAAGTATTCTTGCTTTATTCAAATAATCCAATGCTTTAGCGGGCTGGTTAAGTTGTAAATAAATTTTTCCAATATTGGTAAGTAAAATTAATTTTAATTCGTCATTAGGTTTTTTCTTTAATACTTCTAAAGATTGAGAGTATAATTCTAACGCTTTTTTAGGATTTGTACTATATTGGCCGGCTAGATTGCTTATTGCTAATGCATATCTTACATACTGATCTGTTGTGGCATAGTGCTGCACCAGTTTTTCAAAATAAAATGCAGCAGTTTTCTCATCTTTTAAATTAGCGTACAACACCCCAAGCTCAGATTCTATAAGATATCTTCTTTGGAGATTGGTGTCTTTGTAAAATTGATATTCATTCAGTAAAGCATCAGAAAAGAGATCAAGGGCATTCATTGATGAATATATTTTTCCTGCTTCATAATAAAATTTTATCCAGGCATTTTTTGAATCTATTTTTTGGGTGATTTTTTTGGCTTCATTGATGAGTTTTTTTGCTTCTTCAGGCTGGTTAATTTTTTTGTTCGCTAATGAAAAATAGTCCTGTATCGCTCTATCGTTTTGTTTAGTATCCGATAGATTATTTATAAAACCATTAAAGTCAGTTTTGGCATTCAGAAATATGGGAAATAAAAAAAAGTATAAATTATTAGTTTTACTAATTTGGACATATGGTGGTGACTGTTGATTATTAATAAATATAAAAATATAAAATAAATGACACCCATAACAGTTAATAATGAAATCTTGTGAAATTTTATTTTGTGTTACCAATAATTGTTAAAAAAGCTCATAAAGAACTGAAAATTATCGGCAACCAAGTGTAATTTAAATGCCACAGAAAGTCTAATAAAAAACAGATCGAATTCTTTTTTAAGTGTTATTAATCAGCAAATTAATTTTAGAAAATCAATCTTTTTTTTTTTTTTGGAAGTTTAAATTTTTCTACAATAAAATAAATAAGAAAACCAATGAATAAACTTGAAACAATCGCTAAAATTAATGTTCCAATAATGTGCTGCAGAAGAGGTGATTTTGCAAATCTATATCGAGGCTTTTCAACGGAATGGAATTCCCATAATGGAGTCAGTCCTGTAAAAACTCCTAGCACGATCGGTTTTGTTTTGATCTCATTGCTGCCTTCACTTTCTAAAATATTTTCTTTAAAAAATCTTTTGAATCCTTTTTAGGGGAAATATCGGTAGAATACTTTCTGACTTTGGATGGTATTTTGAATAAAATTTTGCAACGAAGTACTTTTTTTCCCCAATATAAGGGTTTTCAGATTTTACAGTTGTAGCATCTTAAGGTGTGAAATTTCAGTAAAAAGCTACTATTAAAAAAAAACTTCTACTTTTGCAAAAATTTTCTTGATGTCAAAAAATTTAGTCATTGTAGAGTCGCCGGCGAAAGCAAAAACCATTCAGAAGTACCTGGGAAAGGATTTCGAAGTGAAATCCAGTTTCGGACACATCCGCGATTTACCCAAAAAAGGAATGGGGATTGATTTGTCAACATTCACCCCGGATTACGAAGTTTCTCCAGATAAAAAGAAACTCGTTGCCGAACTGAAAGCCGCAGTGAAGAAAGCCGATATGGTATGGCTTGCTTCCGATGAGGACCGTGAGGGTGAAGCGATTGCATGGCATCTTGCAGAGGAACTGAAATTAAAAGACGACAACACAAAACGTATTGTATTTCATGAGATCACCAAAAATGCAATCCTCAAAGCAATAGAAAATCCCCGTAAAATTGACCAGAATCTGGTAAACGCGCAACAGGCAAGAAGAATTCTGGACCGTATCGTAGGTTTCGAAATGTCACCTGTACTTTGGAAAAAAGTAAAAACAGGACTTTCCGCAGGTCGTGTGCAGTCTGTAGCGGTGCGTTTGGTTGTAGAAAGAGAACTCGAGATAAGAGGTTTTCAACCTAAATCAGCGTTTAAGGTTGAGGGTATATTCCTTAATAATAACAAGCAGGAAATTTCTGCAAAACTTAAGAAAGACTTTGCTAAAGAAAGCGATGCCGAAGATTTCCTGAATCTTTCCCAAAACACAGAATTTAAAGTTCTGAATGTGGAAACAAAACCCGGAACCCGTACTGCCTCAGCGCCGTTCACCACTTCAACTTTGCAGCAGGAAGCGAGTAACCGTTTGGGTTATGGCGTAACTGCGACGATGCGTGTAGCACAAAGATTGTATGAAGAAGGTTATATTACCTATATGAGAACCGATTCCGTGAATCTTTCTCAGGAAGCCATCAACGGCGCAAAATCTCAGATTATATCTGAATTTGGTGATCAATATTCCAATCCGCGTAATTATACCACTAAATCAGCAACCGCCCAGGAAGCTCACGAAGCAATCCGCCCGACAGATTTTTCTGTAAAGAGAATCGGCGATGAGCAGCTCAATAAACTGTACCAGTTAATTTATAAAAGAACTTTGGCAAGTCAGATGACGAATGCCAAAATCGAAAAAACAGTGATCGAAATCGGTAATCCGAAACTTCCGCAGCATTTCGAAGCGCAGGGCGAGGTTATTGTTTTTGACGGTTTCCTTAAAGTGTACGGAATCACAAAGACCGATGAAGATGACGAAGAAAACAATGAAAAGTTATTACCTAAAGTTTCGGTAGGAGAACTCCTGGATTATAAGAAGATAGAAGCCACCGAAAAATTCACAAAACCCGCTGCAAGATACACCGAAGCAGGCCTGGTGAAAAAACTGGAGGAATTGGGCATCGGAAGACCTTCAACCTACGCGCCAACCATCCAGACCATTCAGAACCGCGAATATGTAGATAAACGTGAGATTCTTCCGCAGGAACGAGAAATTCTCAAGATGTCTCTCAGTAAAAAAGAGCTCAAAAAAGAAATCTTAACAGAAAAATTCGGCGGTGATAAAAATAAATTTGTCCCAACCGATATTGGTGAAGTGGTAAATGATTTCCTGACGCAGAATTTTGCTGAAATTTTAGATTTCGGATTTACGGCAAAAGTAGAGCAGGATTTTGATGAAATAGCAAGCGGATCAGAAAAGTGGAAAGAGGTTTTACAGGGCTTTTACAAAGATTTCCATCCGAAAATTGCAGATGTAGAAGAAAATGCTGACCGCGCAAACGGAGAAAGAACACTTGGTGTTGATCCCAAATCCGGCAAAAATGTGATCACAAGAATAGGTAGGTTTGGACCGATGGTTCAGATTGGAGAGCAGGATGACGAGGAAAAACCGATTTTCGCAAGTCTGATGCCTTCGCAGAATATCGCAACAATAACTTTAGACGAGGCTTTGGAACTCTTCAAGGTGCCTTTTGATTTGAAAGAATTTGAAGGACAGTCGGTTACAGTTGGTGTCGGCAGGTTCGGACCTTATGTTAAATGGGGCGAAGCTTTCATCAGTATTCCACGTGGGGAGGATCCTCTTTCGGTAACTCAGGAACGTGCAGAAGAAATCATTAAAGAAAAAAAGATTGCAGATGCACCAATCGCAACTTATAAAGGCGAGCCTGTGACAAAAGGAACCGGGAGATTTGGACCGTTTATTAAATACCAGTCACTTTTCATCAATGTTCCGAAGCGGTATGATTTCGAAAATCTTTCTCAAAGCGACATTAACGAACTGATCGATGCAAAGCTGGAAAAAGAAGCAAACCGATATATTCAGCAGTGGGAAAAAGAGAAAATCTCAATTGAAAACGGCAGATGGGGACCATTTGTTAAATTCGGGAAAGCCATGTTTAAAATTCCGAAAACAAAGAAAGATGAAAAATATACTGCAGAAGAGCTAGCAGATGTTTCTTTGGATGAGGTGAAAAAATGGATCACCGCACAGGATAAAAATGCTTTTAAGGAAAAGCCTAAAAAAGCTGCTGCCAAGAAAACTACAGTTAGAAAACCTGCCGCTAAAAAGCCGGTGGCAAAAAAGAAATAGTTTTCAAAATACAAGAATATAAGACCTGATGATTGTTCATCAGGTCTTTTTCTTTTTGAAACGTAACTGTCAAGGCAGTTATAGCCCGAAACTATCATTTTATAGAGATTTAGCTTTGAAGTATTATTCAATTTGAAAGGTACTGCATATTAATTTTTTTTGTGAGATGCAAAATCTTCTGAATCGCTTTCTACGACGGTTTTTGTCTCATCTATAGTGACTTACACTTGCGCAAAATTTTATTTCTGAAGGTTTAATTGTGAAAATTTTTAGTTTGAATGTGGAATATATTTATATATTTGCCCCCACACAGATGAATCTAGGAAAAAAATACTATTTGGATTAGGAAACACAAACACAAACGATGCTAAAAAAATTTACAAGTTAATCTTTGTAATATTTTTTTATCTATGACAAGACTTCATCTGTTAGTATTTTGCTTTTTGGCAAATGCCGCGTATTCGCAGTCAGCGAATTATGCTAAAGCTCCCAACAGTTACATTTACGATTTAGAATTAGCCCAGTCAAAAAATTACGGGGGCATAGAAATTCCCGTTAAAAAAGCTTATGAAATGTGGTCTAATTACGAGTATTTGAAAACCAACGGTTCCTTTACTCCGATTCCTGCCGGAATTCAGTCCGCTTCAATTTATTGGGAAGATGTTCCGGGACTTGTAGAAAAAGTGAGTATTTCATCTTCTTCCAATCCGGCCGATTCTAAAATCAAGGTTGCGATCAATAAAGGCAAAGGCAAGGGAAATGCTGTAGTAGCCTTTAAAGTTGACGGAACCATTTACTGGAGCTGGCATATTTGGGTAACGGATGATCCGCAGAATGGGGTAGCTTATTATCATGGTACAGAAACTGATATCGATGGAAATCTGATCAGTGTAGAATACATGGACCGGAATTTAGGCGCTGTTACCGATAGTTTTTTAGGTAATGAATGGCAGAAATCCGGTGGTTTAATGTATGAATGGGGCAGAAAAGATCCGTTTCCGCCTTTAGTTTACAAGGATGCAGATTTCTATGAAATTTCCGGCGAAGTGGGAGTGTTAAGACATCGTCAGATCGATCCTGTAAATACGATTCCGGTGGAGGTAAGGCCTTTCAATGAAATCGAAAAAAACATAAAATATTCGGTCAACAACCCAATTACATATATTATCAATACTGATGCTACCGGAAACTGGTTTTCGAGCAGCAGATACAAAGTTGCAGGAACAAGCCCTAATTATGTAACTTGGGATTTATGGTCGGATAATGCAAAAGGCGGCAACAGCAACGGGAACAGTTCTAATGCCACACTGAAAAAAGAAAGCCGCTCTTATGAACTGAAGTCAGAATTGGACCCATGTCCGAACGGCTGGCGGATACCATCTTATTATGGCCGCGAAACCCAGAACAATAATTTAGCTTTCTTCGGAAAGCACGACTGGAACAATGATGACAACGTGGTAGCAAACAGACAGCTTTTCCCTAATACCGTAAATCCAAGTCTAGACGGGATTAAGGTATATCCAGGCTTGGGCATGGATTTCACCAATGCACAGGGAGGAGCCAGAAACTTAGGAGTTGTACCCGTTTCGGGCGGATACGTATATTATCCCAATTCGACTGCACCTAATGCGCCGGTGGGCATCATATTTCAGGACGAAAATGCCAACGGTGGTTTGTGGAGCGCTACTTACGCCTACGATGGGGCAAGAATATTTTCAATGGTCTCAGATCCCTTCCGAACAAATACCAGCGTAGGACTTCATGCTATTTATAATAATCAGACCAATCCTACCAAATCTGGCAATGCAGTAAAATGCATGAAAGATCCCAATCTTGTAAAAATTGGTGATTTTCCGACACAATATTTTACAAGCTCAAAAGAAAATTACACTGAAGGTTTAGAGAATCCTAACTCTTATGTGGTTGTAAATCAAAGTGAATTACAGATCCCTGTAAGCAAGGCTTTTTCTGTCTACAATCAGATTCTGTCTGACCAGGAAATGCTGGATGACAAAGACCTTATTGCAAACGTACTGTGGACTACCAATACAGGATTGATCGAGGAGGCGTATATTAATCATCACCCTAAAGATGCCAGAAAATCCTCAATCGTTCTTAAGCTGAATCCGTCAGAAAGAGGAAACGCAGTAATTTCCCTTCACAATAATAACAAAGACAATCCTGTGCTTTGGAGCTGGCATATTTGGGCGACCAACGAAGATCCTACTGTAAATGCGGTCACTTATATTACAGAAAATGAAGTTCCTGCGGAATATAATTTTGTAAACGCCACTGTAAGTAAAATGCCTCCTTTAAAAACTGTTTTTATGGACAGGAATTTGGGTGCGGAAAGCAGTGATATTAACTCTGGGTTGGCTGGCGGACTCCATTACCAGTGGGGAAGAAAAGATCCTATTCCTTCATTTGCAACTATGAATACCGACATCATTTATCTTGAGTCAAAAGGTCAGCAGGTATTTTGGCCCTATTTATCTTTTAAAGGTGAAACCATTAACTATATTGACCTGAACGGGAAGAATTATGAATATGATTATACAGATTCTTATGAAGTTTACGGATCATCAAATCCTGTGCGCTCCAAGAAAATCAACGAAAATATCCAGTATTCCATACAGAATCCGCTTAGGTTTTTATACCACAAAGGAACGGGAGCAATCTACGATGGCGGTAACCATTATGGAAATGATTTGAACAAAGTACGCGATTGGGTTTCCGATGAGCGTGGGGTAGCAGATAACCGATGGGGCCATGCGGACAAAAAATCACCTTTTGATCCCTGTCCGGAAGGTTGGCGGGTGCCAGATGTTTCACTAACCCATTTGTATATCGGTTCCAAAGGAAATTCACCTTGGTTCAATAGCTACAGTAATGATGCCTACGGTAAACCCGGTGTAATCCAGGACCAGTGGCACGATATCGCCAACTTTTACAAAGGAAGTTCGGCAGGAAGCAACGGATGGAAATTCGAAGATTCATCTTTTGCCATCGGGCAGTTCCCTAAAGACGGTATAAGAGGCGAGTTGGGAGGAAATAAGGTAACACTTGAAAGAACCGGAGTTTGGACCGCAGCTATGGCAGATATGAATACAGGGTTTGCACTTGCAATGCAGTTTGAGGAGAATAAAATGCAGTCCGGAACCGGGGTGTACCCACAGGCAGGCATGAACGTGAGATGTGCTAAAGATGAAAAAAGACTGCTGGGAACCCCGGTAGAAAGGAGCAGCCAGACACTTACCACGCAGCAGCCGCAGACCGTAATTCAGCAGCCTGAAAACCGAGACCTGCAGGTTTATCCTAATCCTTTTAAAGATGAATTCTATGTCGCTAATCCCGATGCAGTGAGCTTCGAGATCTACGATTTCAGCGGTAAACTTATCCTTAGTGGCAAGATTAATAACCAGAAAGTATCGGCTGGAAAAATGCAGAACGGAATTTATCTCATTAAAATTGCAATGAAGGATGGATCTGCACTTACCAAAAAAATGATTAAACAATAATTGACTAATTAATTACGCAGAGCACAATCTTAAGGTTGTGCTTTTTTTGTTACTTTTGTTGATCTAAACCTCACATTTTTCATTATCAGACCATGAACATCGAAGATATTATCATTACGCCCCGAGAAATTAAAACTGAAAAATGGCAGCTCGGCAGTGTTATATCTCACGAAATCCAGGAAAACGGCATTGTGCTTATCTTCTGTTCAGATTATCGCGGAGTGAAAAATGGGGAAGCCGAAATTCTCGATTTCAGGAAAGTGAGGAATGAATTTTACAGGCTCTCCAAACTCGATTTCGAGGTGCCGTTATGTGATTTAGGCGATGTTATTTCGGGCAGGTCGCATCAGGATACGCACTACATCCTCCAGGAACTTCTATCGATGTGTCATTACAAAAACGCTGTTCCGGTGATTATCGGGGGGAGCAACGATCTGGCATTCTCACTGTTTTCAGCACTTAATTTTCATCAGAAAAATTTAAATTACACCCAGATTTCAAATATTATTTCTCTCGCTAATGAGGGGGAGGAAATCACTGAAAAGAATTTTCTTTCAAGAATCTTAAGTTCAAAGAACTTTACCATCAAAAATTATCACCATCTGGGTTATCAGAAACATCTTAATGAAACCGACTCGGTAAAATTAATGAAAGAGGTTGAATTTGATGTGATAAGGCTTGCTGAAATGATGAATTCTACCGAAAAAACCGAACCTTTTTTCCGGCGCGCAGATCTGGTAACGGTAAACTGCGATGCGGTGGAAAGTCTTGGCGACGGCTTTTCGGTAAATCCTCAGGTAAACGGATTGAACAAACGCGAGATCTGTGCCTACCTGAAAGAAATTGGCCTAAGCGAAAACCTGAAATCAGTCGGGATATTCAACTTTAATGCACATTCAGATACTTTCATCAATCACCAGTTGCTTGCGCAAATGATCTGGCATTTGATCGAGGGCATAAATATTCAGCACTCGCATCCCAAAGACCGCCAGTACGAAACCTTCTGGGTGATGATTGATGATGAACAGTATGCGTTTAAACGCGACAGTTTTTCGGGATTGTGGTACTTTGGCGACGAGGAGAAACCGGAAAATCTTATTCCGTGCTCCCGCCTGGAATATGAAGATGCAAAACGCGGTCATTTAAATATCCGGTTTATGAAAAACTGATCTTTTTTAAATGACCTTAACAATTTATATTCAGGCAATTACAATCTCATGACAAGAAGAGAGCACTTAAGAAGAACGGTAAAAAACATAAAGAATCAGTTTGTAGGAGAACCCGTGCGTCGCAGGCAATTTCTGGCTGCGTTTTATAACCATTACATTTCTAAAAACCTAAAGCTTCCGGTTTTCATTAGATTTCCTAAAGCACAGTTTAAATACCAGAATGTAACTTTAGAAACACGCCCTAATACGATCGATTTCTGGGCAACGCTGGAAAGCTACGAACCTGATCTTACCCAATTTCTTACCGAATTTCTTAATGGTGAAAAGGGTACTTTCGTCGATGTGGGTGCTCATATCGGCAGGTTTAGTACATTAATGTCAAAACAGGGCTGGAAAGTGATCTCCTTTGAACCTTTAAAAACGAATTTCAAGGCACTGGAGCAGAATCTGAAGGCGAATGGTGTTTATGAAAATGCGCAGATTTTTAATGCCGGCCTCGGCAATAAGACCGACAATGAGACCATCTACTTCAATAGTCTTGAACTTGGCGAAGCGTCGGTAAGTGAAAAAAATGGCGACAACAAAGATGAGGTGAAGATTCTTCGGTTTGATGATCTTTATAAAGATTTTAAAATTGAGAATTTATGCATCGTGAAAGTTGATGTGGAAGGCTATGAGGAAGAGGTTTTGGAAGGAATGCACGAATTTGTAAGCAAGCACAAACCGCTCTTTGTCATCGAACTTTGGGCAGAAAAATCACCAAAATTGGTTGAATTTCTGAAGTCGCAGGGTTATAAGCGGTTACATATTTTCTGGTTTGTAGAAGAAAAACACAGCCCATACATCAGCCAAATGTACGAGCGTTACAACCGTTACCACTTGAATTATGACTATGAGTAAGTCTTTACCCCGCATTTTCTCAAATCCATTTTTGCTTATTCTGGTTACGGTACTCATCAAGATTCCCGTGTTTTTTACGCATCATATTCAGGAAGACTCTTTCATTACCTGGCGTGTCGCAGGCAATTTGCTGAATTATGGTGTTATAGGTTTTAATGGTGAAGAAGAAATTTCGGCTTCCACAACACATTTGTATGTTCTGGTATCAGCTTTTTTTCAGCTGAATTTTGGAGAATATTTTATTTATCCGCTGCTTGTTTTTAACTGTGTTCTTTTTGGAATAGGATCATGGTGGTTAGGAAAAGTTCTGTTTCGGAAAGACCTGCTGAACCGTGGGATTTTTGTGATTTTACTGAATATGGTTCCGCCGGCGCTTGCTGCATCCTGTCTCGGAATGGAGTATGGGATCCTGTTTTTTCTTTACAGCGGCCTTATCTATTTTGGATTACGGAAGGGCAAAAAATGGGCATATTTCGTCTTCCCGGTACTGCTGCTTTGGACCAGAATCGATACCGTCATATTCCTGGGTGTATTTTTTGCAGCGGATCTTATCATCAGAAAAAAACTCAATCCGGCTTTTATTCTCGGAGGAATTGTAGGGGTCGCCAGTGTGGTTGCTTTTAATATGATTTATTTCGGGGAGCTGGTAAACCATACCATTACGGCTAAAAAAATTGCCTATAAAAATCTTTCCAGAAATAATAGTTTAGAATTTCTGCTCTTTCAGTGGGCGTATTACGGTGGACTGATCAAAAAATATTCACTTTTTACATTTTTAATATTTACCGGTTTTCTTGCCGCTCTTGGATACGGCATCTACAGAATGATAAAGGAACCGGCCCAGATTACCTTTCCTACCAAGGTCATTTTGCTTGCCATGTGTGCCTTTGCGCTGATTAAAATTACGGTTTTTGCTTTCCTTCAGGCCTATTTCGATTGGTATTACTGGCTGCCACGGGTTTTTCTGTTTGCGGTGGTTTTATATTATTTGCTTCGCTTTGTCCCTGTTAGAAAAACAGTTCTGTTGCCATTGATTTTTACATTTTGTTTAAGTTTATATGGATTTCAACTGCTGCAGTCGTGGGCAATCGGTTATATGGAGGAGACCCAAAGGATGCAGATTGCAAATGATATTCAGAACGAAAATCCCGACATTGGCGAGTCTATATTTTTAGAACCGGCCGGTAAAATACCGTTTTATACCCATCTATACACTTATGATGAGGTGGGTCTGGTCAACAAGAAAATAACTGCTCACATGCAGAAAGATGAAAAGTACTGGTGGATGAATGCTGTAAAGGAATACAAACCCAATTATATTGTGACTATCATCTACAAACGCGGTGACGCAAAAAGTTATTATAAAATGACTTCAGCTGACAAAGCTTATTTCGACTCCCATTATCAGTTTGTAAAAAGCTATCCGATTGCAGAGCTTCACCAGAATGCACCCCAAATTTTGCGCTGGATTTACGGAATCCGCCCAATTGGTCAGGATTATTATTTGTACCATTTAGCCAAATAAAAGGACAGTTGATGATTAAAATTTCAGTTATTGTTCCTGTTTACAACGTTGAAAAATACCTCAGAAATTGTTTAAATTCTTTGGTGAATCAAACTTTACAGGAAATTGAGATTTTAATAGTGAACGATGGCAGCCCTGATTCTTCGCAAATTATTATTGATGAATTCAGTGAAAAATTTCCTTTAAAGATTAAATCTTTCGTCAAGGAAAACGGAGGACTGAGTGATGCCAGGAATTTTGGTCTCGATCGCGCAACCGGAGAATTTATCGCGTTTGTAGACAGTGATGACTCGGTTTCTGAAAAAATGTTTGCCGAAATGTATGCACTCGCCAAAAAACACGAGGCTGAAATGGTCATCTGCAATCTGCAGAAAGTTGACGAGGCGGGAAAAATCACACAGAAACTCACCCAAATTCCCAATATGCCGGAACGGATTGTTCTGGAAGATCATTTTTCAGTCTTTGCAGATTTATCCTATTTCGCGTGCAATAAAATTTTTAGAAGAGATTTATTCGCAGGCAAAAGATTTGAAAAAGGCATTCATTTCGAGGATATTCAACTTATTCCGCAGTTGCTTCTGAAATGTAGTGTTATTGCTCGGACGCAGAACTATCATTATCATTATCTGGAACGCGAAGATTCGATCACTAAAACGCATACAGAAAATGGTTTGGATATTCTGCATGCCGTTGATGAGGTTGAAAAAGCGTTTGAAAATTCCAGATATTCCCACATGAAAAAGGAAATAAAAAACTTTAAAATTCTGGAGGGCGTTTATACTTTTCTTGCCTATCTCGCTTTTGTGAAAGATGAACAGATCTATCAGAAGATGTCGCGGGAACTGAAGGTTTTCCTCCGTAAAAATAAGATTTCGACTGTAGATATATTGTTGTATCGCCGTTTCGGAAGGAATTATCTGCTATATTTGCCATTGAAGAAAAAAATTTATTATTTGCTGTATTTCGTTGGGCAGGAAAAACTGCTGCGGAAATTGGTATAGAACACGAATCTATTTATGCCCATTCTACATCCCGTTTTTACCGTAATTTTCCTCTTTCTTGCATTTGCGAGTTACTGGGAAATTTTCCGGTTAGAGAAAAAGCAGAGTGTTTTTACGTGGGTTACCGCCATCCTGATTATTCTTGCAATAGGTTTTAGAATAGACGTGGGAGCAGATTATCCTGTCTACAAAATGCTGTTCTCCGGATTTGCGATTTATACCACCTACGGCGATGTTCTCGATAAGGCACTTTTCCGCCCGAATTCTGAAGAGATCGAATGGATCTTCGTGCTCATCAACAAACTGGTTTTCGATTTTGGATTTCCGTTCTATATTGTAACTTTAATAATGGCTGTAATTTCGGTCTCGCTGAAATTCACGGCTATTTATAAGAATGTTGCATTTCCTACATTGGCATTGCTGTTTTATTTTATGCCGATTATGTTTTTCGAGGATTCGGGACAGATGCGACAGGGACTGGGAATTGCGGTTTGTGTAGCTTCTTTTAAGTTCATCAAAGAACGTAATTTACCGATGTTTTTGCTGTGCATTTATATCGCCCTGGGATTTCATAAAACAGCAATCATATTTCTGCCCGCGTATTGGCTGGTGCTGATACCCATGAACAGCAAAAGAATTTTCTGGATTTTGGTAATTGCGCTGCTTTCGTCACCCTTCGAGCTTTACCGATTGGGTGGTGGTTTTTTCGGTTCTATTGCACCGCAGGACATTTCGGGTGCATATACAGGTTATCTGGATGACCGGTATTATGGAACTGAGGTAGAAACCGGTCTGAATGATTTGGTGAAGATTATATTTATTGTAATTTTAATCCGATATGATAAGAAAGGCTGCGATGAGGTTTGGTGGTACGAATATATGAGGAATCTGGCCGTATTTGGGATGGCGCTGTTCTATTTCTTCCGGTCTAATGAAATCTTTGCAGTCCGGCTTCCCGGAGCATACATGTTTTTTGTAACAATGTTCTGCCTGAGTAATTTAGTATATGCTGTGAAAGGACGACAAAGACAGATTCTGTATCTCGGATTTATGATGTATTTTGTAGCCATGTTTTTCTACTTTGGAAGTGGAAATGCTCACCGGGGCGGATTTACAACAGAACGGTATAAAAACGCACTTTGGTAAACACTAAATGGATGAAATAAAAGATTTACTCGCACAATCCGGAATTCCGCAGTTCTATGTAAAGTTGGGACTGGGAATCCTGTGTTCTTTTCTGCTGACATTTTATACGATTCCTACCGTGGTGAAAATTTCGAGACGAAAAAATTTGATGGATGAACCCGGAGCGCGCAGTTCGCATTTAAGAAAAATACCTAATCTGGGCGGAATTTCTATTTTTTATTCCCTGGCAGTTTGCGCTTCTATTTTTGCGTTCGAACTTTTCGATCTGTACAAATTTCTGTTTGCTTCGCTGGTAATACTTCTTTACATCGGCGTGATGGATGATATCGTGGTGATGCGTGCTTATAAGAAACTCTTTGCACAGATTATTGTTACCTCACTGATGGTTATTGGTTCCGATGTTCGTATCAGAAGCTTTTTTGGGCTTTTTGGAGTTTATGAGCTGAATTATTTTTTCAGCGTCGCGATTAGTATTTTTACTTTCATCGTTTTAATAAACGCTTTCAATTTAATCGATGGAATTGATGGTCTTGCCGGGGGTTACTCAATCCTTTGCAGCGCAATGTTCGGTATCAGTTATTACAGGCTGGGTGAATACAATTATCCATTGGTTGTGCTTTCTGGAGTAATTATTGGTTCTGTAATAGGTTTTTTATACTTTAATCTTTCAAATTACCGGCACAATAAGATTTTCATGGGCGATACGGGCTCTATGATTCTCGGTTTTCTCCTGGCCTTTACGGCAATCTGTTTTATTGATATTTTCATTGATAAGCAACTGCCTGAAGTTCCAAGATATTATCTCCAGTCGGCGCCGGCAATTGCGATGGCTATTCTTATACTCCCGATTATTGATACGCTGAATGTATTCCTCATCAGAATAATATCCGGAAGGTCACCTTTAGTAGCCGACAAAAATCACATTCACCATTCTTTGCTGATGTTAGGTTTAACCCACAGGAGGTCAACTGTTTATATATTGCTGTACTATTTGTTTATCGTAAGCGTCGCATATTTCTTCCGCCATATTAATGTTAATCTTCTGCTTTTAGTCATTATAGTTCTGGGTTTTGTAGGCGCGTATCTTCCGAAAGTTGTGTTATTATTAAGAAAACCTGTATAATTATTGTTATTTTTGTAAAAACCACATTTTAAAATGATGAAAACCCATAAAGTTTTATTTTTCCTCTTTATTCCTCTTTTGCTTTCGTCGTGCATCTCTACAAAAGACGTCCGGTATCTTCAGCCCAATGAAAGTCTGGTAATCAACGAAGAAGGTTTGGTTCCCTATAATATTCCCATTTACAGAGTGACAAAAAACGATATGCTGAACCTGAATATTGTAACTACACCAAAAGGCGACGCAGCACAGTTTTATTCCACATTAAATGCGCCGCCCGCTGCAGCGGTAAGTGCATCTTCAGGATCAAATTCTGCAGGAGTAATGAGCTCCGTTGGTGGCCAGGGCGGAAATTCAAATTTCTATTTCAACGGACTGAAAGTAGATTCCAAAGGTGACATCAATATCATGGGAATTGGCTTTGTAAAAGCGGAAGGAAGAACTATAGAAGACATTACTCAGGAAATCCAGAACCGGGTAAATGAAAATTTTGTAGAAGGTAAATCAGAAGTCCGCCTCAATACCGACGGAATTACCTACTATATTTTAGGAGATGTGGAAACCATAGAAATTTCCGGCGAAAAAAAAACACATAAAAACACTTTAACAATTACCGAAGCACTTTCCATTAATGGCGGACTTAACAGGACGGTGGACCGAACCAACATCAAAATTCATAGAAAGCTGCCCGAAGGGATAAAGATTGCCCAAATCGATCTAACCCGCGAGGATGTAATGAATTCGCCTTATTATTGGGTGCAGAACGGCGATGAGATTTTCCTCACCACCAGATCCAAAAACCTGAACGGATTAGGCAAAGATCCGATCCAGACTCTTACAACAGGGGTTTCTGTAATTACCACCGCAATGTCGATTTACTTAATTCTAACACGACTCTAATGATTCCCGGTAAAGAAAACACAAGTAAATCTGCCTCTCAACAATCCGAAAAAGTCGGTTCTTTCGCCTTTTTTGATGTCGAGCATTTCGTCAGAAGAATTATTAGAAACTGGTATTGGTTTGCACTGATGGCGGCCTTTGGGTATGCTATTTCATGGGTGTACAGCAAGTATTATGCGCAGCGCATTTATGCTTCTAACCTGTCACTCAGTATTTCGAATAATACGGCTAGCTATTTCACTCCAAATCAATCGATTAACTTCATTTGGGGTCAGAATGGAAATCAGGACGGGATTTATCTGAAAAAGATGCTCCTCTCCCGTTCACACAACGAATACCTGGTAAAGCAACTGGACCTTTTCATTAATTATTCAACCAAAGGAGTCATCAAACAGACTTACCTCGACAAATATGATTCTCCGGTTTTTCTTGAAGTTGATAAAAGCCATCTGCAACAGGTAAACTATCCGATTACGCTTATTCCTAAAACCGGCGGAAGATATGAGGTTGTACTTCCGGATGAAGGTCCAACAACATCGCTCTATTCTTATGTTACGGAAAATTTCACGACCGTTTCCCCTTATAACAGGCCTGCGAATAAGGTGATTTCGGTGAACGAATGGTATGTGTCCCCGAATTTTAAATTCAGACTGGTAAAAAATCCACAGCCGACTCCGATTGTTTTAGAGAATATAATTCTTAATCTGTCAACTGTTAATCAAACAGTTAATGACCTGGTTTCAACCATCAATGTCGATTTCGATAAAGAAATCAATACCATTATGATTATTTCTAAAAGCGGTTATAATCTGAACGGAACGGTGAACTTTCTTAATACCTCGGTAGATGAACTTCAGCGAAAAAGACTTATTGACCGTAATACTGTAGATAAAAACACTGAGAATTACCTCTACGAAAATCTAGCAAAAATACGTAAGAAATTAGATTCCAGCGCTTTAGTGCTTAATAATATGAAGATCAGTGAAGGTCTGTATGATATTAAAGACCGCGATGAAAAAGCACTTTTACGGATCAAGGAGCTCGAAACAAAGAAAGCAGATCTACTCACGAGGATTAATTCACTCAACAGCATCAGAAATACCCTTGCATCGCAGAATCTGGACCGAATGATCAGCATGAATGCAGCCGGAATTGAAGACGGAGTTTTCAGCGCTACAGTATCAGAGCTTAAAGCACTATATTTAAAGAGACGCGAACTTGCGTTGATTTACACCCCGAATTCGGAACCGATGCGCGAAATCAACAGGTTGATCAACGAAGCGAGGGGGAATTCAAATGGTTCTCTCCGAAATTATTATACCACTTACCTGAATGAAATCGCTAAGATTGACAGGCTGATTGCAGGCGAAAGTGTAGATTTAGTCGCATATCCAGAGAAAGAAAGGAAATATCTGGACGCAGAACGGGGATACAATATGATTGAAGCAACCTACAACACTTTGCTGACCAAACAGAACGAAACGCAGATACGGGTTGCCACCAATAAATCCGATATTACCGTAATCGATCCTGCAAAGAATTTGGGACAGGGACCTATTGCTCCGGATGTGCAGAGAACGAAATATTCTATCATCGGTGGTTTGCTTTTACTGCCGTTATTGATTATTGGGATTTCAGAAGTGTTGGATAACCGGGTGAGAAACATCAAAGAATTGCTTCAGGCCACCAGGATTCCGCTTCTGGGAGTTATCGGCAAAAATACACATGATAATAACCTTACAGTTCTTGAGCAGCCACGTTCCTCAATATCTGAGGCCTTTCGGGGAATACGTGCCAATCTGAGGTTCCTTCATAAAGAAGATAATAAATCAAAGGTGATTTTACTCACCTCTTCTGTGGGTGGGGAAGGAAAAACCTACATTTCAATCAATATCGCCTCGGTACTGGGTTTAAGCGGAAAGAAAACAATTCTTTTAGGGATGGATTTAAGAAAACCTAAGATTTTTGGAGACTTCAAAATTGATAATAAATACGGAATTTCTAACTATCTTACCGGTGAAGTTGACATGGAGAGGATCATAAATCAGACCAAAATCCCCAATCTTCATGTAGCGACATCCGGCCCTATTCCGCCAAATCCTTCGGAACTCTTAATGAGCGACCGTAATATAAAATTCCTTGAAGATTTGAAAAAGATCTACGATTTTATCGTCATCGATTCTCCGCCGGTTGGTTTGGTTGCAGATCCCTTTGAGCTCATGAAGTATGCGGATGCGAGTATTTACGTTGTAAGGCACGAATATACGGAGAAGTACATGTTGAAGATGATTACAGAAAAATACCAGAATCAGGAAGTACAGAATCTGGGGCTGGTTTATAATGATTATCAGCAGCAGCAGGGCTACGGGTATGGTTACGGCTATGGCTATGGCTACGGTTACGGTTATTTTGACGAGGATAAGAATTACCAGGAACCCACGCTGATTAAAATCCGGAATAAACTGAGAAAACTTTTCGGCCGAGCTTAAGCTTAATAACCCTCGCAGTGGAGGGTTTTATTATAGTGAAATCATAAACTGGTATAATTGCCGTTTTTAGATCAATAAATTATGCTTTTTTGAGGTTATTTAACTAAAAATTAAGAATTTCCTTAAAGTAAAAATGTTTTATATTTGCAAAATTATTTATGAAAATTGATGTTCAGTCATTCATGCACAACAAACTGATTTATTCCTTCTTTGCGTTCATTTTAATGTCGGGTTTCTATAAGGGACAACGGCACGAATTGGGGGTGCAACTGGGCATGAGTAACTTGGTGGGTGATATCGGAAGAACAAACTATATTCTCCAGAAACCCGTTTTAGGCAATATTGGTGATTATGGGATTCCTTTTTACGGCGGAATATTGTACCGAATGAATTTTAATCCTTACCAAACCGTACGGTTAAATGTAGGATACAGCCATATTCAGTTTTTAGATTCTGTGGCGAAAGAGCAGTACCGCAGGAACAGAAATCTGTGGGGAACCAATTCGATTCTTGAGGCTGATTTAATTTTCGAATATAATTTTTTCCCGGTGAATGATGAGCAGAAAAGCCTGGCAAGTCCTTACATCTTTGCAGGGGTGGGCGGCTTACTTGCAAATTCTACCCAAGTCTCACTGGTTAATGATTTCAGACGTGATGCAGGCGGTACAGCAATTGCCCCGACCAGTAGCACTGATTTCGAGACCAATCCGACTTACGAGTCGGGTAACCAGCTTACAATGGCAATCCCGTTCGGCGTTGGTTTGAAGTATAAATTTAATTATAACTGGGCACTTTTCGGAGAGTTCATGTTCAGGCCTACATTTTCAGATTCAATCGACTACAGTGTTGTAAACGATAAAGAAATGAAGGTTACTTATAATAAAGATATTCTGGCCCCGGGCTCCACAAAATCACTGTTGCAGGAGAGCCCTTATCTTCAGGTAGCAGAAGAAAGAGCTGCAGAATTTCTGAAAAACCGTGAAGTAGGAAATATAAATTCAAAAGACTGGGTAAATACCGTATCGATAGGCCTTACCTATTCATTTGGCAGACCCCCTTGTTATTGTGGAGAGTAAAATAATGCAGTCGTTTAAAGAGAGAATCAATACGCATCAGCTTCCCCAGCATGTCGCCATAATTATGGATGGCAATGGGAGATGGGCGAAATCACGGGGTGAAAAAAGAACTTTTGGACACAAGCACGCTATCAAAGCAGTTCGAGAGGCTGTGAACGCTTGTAACGAAATCCATATTCCTTACCTTACCCTTTACACATTTTCCTCAGAAAACTGGAACCGTCCGGAAGATGAGGTAGATACGCTGATGAGTCTGATTTCTGAAACCATCATTTTAGAAGCCGAGGAAATCTTCAGCAAAGGTTTACGGATGCATATCATCGGCGATATTGAAAAATTACCTGCCGACGTGCGCGCAAGTATGCAGCATTTGGTAGATATCACTAAAGATAACAAAAAGGGGAACCTGATTCTTGCACTGAGTTATGGCTCACAGCACGAAATTCTTAGTGCGGTAAAACAAATAAGCCATAAAGTAAAAACCGGTGAACTTACGGAAGAGGAGATCACGGAAAAAGTATTCGAAGATCATCTGTACACCAGGGATTTTCCGCCTGTAGATCTATTGATCAGAACCAGCGGTGAGGTACGTATCAGCAATTTCCTGCTCTGGCAGATTGCTTATGCAGAGTTGCAGTTTCTGGATATTCTGTGGCCGGATTTCGGTAAAGAAGATTTTTTCAAGTGCATCTACGATTACCAGAACAAAGAGAGAAGATTCGGCAAAATAAGCGAACAGCTCGACGAAAATATATAAAAGAAAAGTTAGCAAGATAAAAAATGAAGTTTAAATTCTTACCCATCATCATGTTTGTGGCTTCGGCACATTTCTATGGTCAGATTACTCCCGAGCAGACGCCGCAGGACAATAACCCGGTATACGCTCAGAACGAAACAGGATCCTACATCCTTAAAGACATTGTGGTAGATGGCGTAAAAAAATATACCCCCGCACAGATCTTAAGATTTACCGGTCTTAACAAGAACGAAAGCGTTGAAATTCCAGGACAGAAAATAAGTAACGCCATTAAAAAACTTTGGGAAACACAGTCTTTTTCGGAAGTTGAAGTTTATATTCAAAGTATCGAAGGCGAACAAATCGTGCTGCGTTTCAACCTCCAGGATCTGCAGGACCTTGGCGAAGTAAAATTTACAGGTAAAGGAGTCGGGAGGTCGAAAAGCGAAAAACTCGCCAAAGACAACAACCTGAAACCCGGGACCAAAATCACCCAGAATTTAATTTCAACCCTGAAAACAAATATTCCGAAAGAATATATCAAAAAGGGTTATGCAGACTCCAAAGTAACGATTGAAGATAAAGTTAATGCCCAGGATCCTGAATTGGTAGACTGGACGATTAATGTAGAGCGTGGCAAAAAGGTAAAAATCAGTCATATTGAGTTTGAAGGAAACGAAAATGTGTCCGACAGTAAACTGCGCAAAAAAGGTTTCAAAGACACAAAGCAAAAGAGATTCGGTATTCAGGGGATTCTGAAACCATCAAAATTCATCGAAGAGAAATATGAAGAGGACAAGAATAATCTTGTAAACTACTATCGCTCATTAGGTTTTCGTGATGCGAAGATCGTTTCCGATTCCGTTTGGAGAAATCCTAAAAACGATTTCGAAATCAATGTGAAACTCAGCGAAGGAAAAAAATATTATATCGGCGACATCAATTTCCTTGGAAATACGGCGTTCTCTACCGATTATCTTCAAAAAGTTTTAGGATATAAAACCGGCGACATTTATGATGCTGTTGGTTTTAACAAGAAAGTTGGCGAAGACGGAGGAAAAGAAGATGATTCCGATATCAAGTCGATTTACATGAACAACGGATACCTGTTCTCTAACGTGACTCCAATCGAGAAATCGGTGGCAGGTGACTCTATTAATTTGGAAATCCGGATTAACGAAGGCGAAAAAGCAACCTGGAACCGTGTGACATGGAGTGGGAATACTACAACGCATGACCACGTAATTTTGCGTTCATTGAGAACAAAACCGGGAAGCTTATTTGCAAAAAGCGATATAAAAAGAACTTATTTTGACTTAGCAGGGATGCAGTTTTTCGATCCGCAGCAGGTTGGTCAGAACATTGTGCCGAATCCACAGGATAACACGGTAGATGTACACTGGACGCTTGTAGAAAAAGGTTCTTCTCAGGTTCAGCTTCAGGCCGGTTATGGTGGCGGATCATTCATCGGGACTTTAGGACTTACATTCAACAACTTTTCACTGAGAAACTTTTTGAAACTTAAAGATTTCAAACCGGTTCCTCAGGGTGACGGGCAAACCCTTTCGATCCAGGCGCAAGCGGGACAGTATTTCCAGAATTACGGGATTTCATTCACAGAGCCATGGTTGTTCGGAACCCGACCTACCGCACTTTCTGTAAGTGTAAACCAGTCTTTGGTAAGATATTCTGACCAGTTTGGTGAAACTCAAAAACTGAACATTTTCTCTGCAAGTGCAGGATTAAACAGACTTTTGAGATGGCCGGATGACTATTTCTCATTATATACAGGAATCCAGTATCAAAGCTATGATTTCAGCAATTATCCGTTCCAGTTTGGTAATGAAACTGAATATAACGGTTCTGCGAAAAACTTCAGTTTCAATGTTGGTTTGAGCAGAATGTCTGCCGGATTAGACCCAATTTTCCCGACGCAAGGTTCCAACTTAGAAGCTTCGGTTAAGTTTACGCCGCCTTATTCACTCTTCAGCGACAAGAATTATGCGGCAATGAGTAATGTGGAAAAATACAAATGGCTCGAATTCTATAAAGTGAAGATGAAAGCCGATGTATACAATACCGTTGTTGGTAAGATGGTGCTGAGAAGTACTGCCGAAATGGGCTTTCTGAACGGTTATAACAAAGAACTTGGTGCACCGCCGTTTGAAAGATTTTATGTAGGTGGAACCGGATTGTTTGGTGGAAGATATGACGGTAGGGAATTGGTGCCGTTACGCGGTTATGAAAATGCATCCTCAACAGGCGGAACCCTGGAAGATGTAACTCCTTATGGTGGAGCAACAGTATATAACAGATTTGCGCTCGAACTCAGATACCCGATTTCGATGAATCAGACCGCTAAAATTTATGCATTAAGTTTCCTTGAAGGAGGTAATGCATGGAATTCCTTCGGAACCTATAACCCATTCCAGCTGAAACGTTCTGCCGGAGTTGGAGTTAGAGTTTACATGGGTGCCTTCGGACTTATCGGTTTCGATTTTGCTTATGGTTTCGATAAAACGCTTATGGGTACTGAACCTGCAGGATGGAAAACCCACTTCCTCATGAATCAATCATTATAAAAGGTTATAAGATGAAACAAATCAAATTATTTTCGCTGCTGCTTCTCATATTTTCAGGTGCGCTTGGTGCACAGAAAATCGGGGTTGTGGATACCGATTATATCCTCAGTAAAATGCCTCAGTACAAGGATGCGCAGGACAGGCTTAATGAGCAGATTGCCAACTGGCAGACCGAAATCCAGACGTTACAGTCTGACTTTGATAAGAAAAAATCGCTGCTGGAAAATGAGAGAGTCCTTTTGGTAGGCGATCAGTTGAAACAGCGTGAAAAGGAAGTTGATGACCTTGACAAGAAAATCAGGGACATGATCAATAACCGGTTCGGTACTCTTGGTGAAATCAACAATGCCAGATCAAATCTTACCAAACCTTTTCAGGATCAGATATGGAACGCAATCCGTACAGTGTCAGAGAAAAATAGTTTGGGCATAGTTCTTGATAAAAGCAATAACATTAGTGTAATTTTCCTCGAAAAGCGTTACGATTATACAGATAAAGTGTTAGATTTGTTGATGAAAAACTCAGGAACAAAAAGCCCGGAGAAGCCTGCAAGATCAGGTATGAGCGAAGCAGATGCAAAAGAGGAAAAATTAAGACTGTCTAGAGATAAAGAAAACAAAACCCCCGCTGCGCAGTCTAGAAGATCAAAATAAATTTAAACAACAATAAATTATTCAACCCCAATTATGAAAAAATTAAGTGTATTATTTGCAGCAGTAATGATGTTGGTAACAGCAGGAGCAGTGAACGCTCAGAAAGTTGCATCTATGGATTACGAGGCTGTATTGGCAGCAATGCCTGAAACTAAGAAAATGACCACAGATTTAGATACTTTCAGCAAAACTAAAGGTGATGAACTTCAGAAGCAGGCAGAGTCTTTCCAGAAAGAAGTTCAGCAATACCAGGCTGATGGTGCTAAAATGACAGAAGCCCAGAGAACCGCTAAAGAAGGTGAATTGCAGAAAAAACAGCAGAATCTGCAGGCATTGCAACAAACTGCTCAACAAGATTTGGCTTCAAGAAGAGATGCAGCGGTAAAACCAATCATCGACAAGCTGAACAATGCGGTTGCTAAAGTAGCTAAAGCAAACAGTTTTGATTTCATTATCGATTCTACAGCGTTAATCTACAAAGGTGGTCCGGATGCAACTCCGCTTGTAAAAAAAGAATTAGGTCTTTAATAAACCCTTTCTATAACCTAAACCATCCCGATACTTTCAGGATGGTTTTTTAATTTTGTAAAATGGAAAAAGAAATTTCATCAGTAGAGAAAGTGCGCTTTAGCGACTGCGATCCTATTGGTCACCTTAATAATGTGAAATATCTGGAATACATGCTTAACGCAAGAGAAGATCATGTAGAAAGCGGTTACGGTTTTACTTATGAAGGCTATACCAGCCAGACCGGCTGTACCTGGATTACCGTACAGAACGAGATTGCTTATCTTAAGGAAGTGCGTTACAACGCTAAAGTGCAGATTTCGAGCAAAACAATCGAACTGGGCGACCGGCTTTCCAAGGTCGAGATTCTAATGAAAAGCGAAGACGGCAAAACTATTCACAGCATTCTGTGGCTTACTGTAATTTATTTTAATATGAAAACGCGCCGCTCAGAATCACAGCCTGAAGAAACAAAAGACCTCTTCCGCAAATTTTTGGTAAATTTAGAGGAGAAAGATTTCCAAAGCAGAGTTTCATATTTCAGAAAACTGAATAAATCAGCACCAAAATGACAAAAAGAATACTGATCATCGGAGGTAACGGACAGTTAGGGAACTGTATCCGAAAGATTGCTCCTGACTTCGAAGACCGATACGAATTTAATTTTACAGATTCAGCAACGCTTGACATTACAGATGAGTCTTCAGTTTCAGATTTCTTCTATGACTTTAAACCGCATTTCTGTATTAATGCTTCCGCTTATACCGCTGTAGATCTGGCTGAAACAGAACCTGAAAAAGCATTCGCTGTAAATGCCGATGGAGTTGCAAATTTAGCCAATGCTTGTGCTGAACATAATTGCGTACTGATTCATGTTTCCACCGATTATGTTTTCGATGGTGAAACGAACATTTCTTATTCTGAAGATAATTTTACGAATCCGCAAGGGGTTTATGGAGCGTCAAAACTCAAAGGTGAAGAACTCGCGATGGATCTTAATCCGAAGTCAGTGATTATCCGCACATCGTGGCTGTATTCAGAGTTTAATAAGAATTTTGTGAAAACAATGCTGAACTTATTCTCGACCAAGGATGAGTTGGGAATTGTTGCGGACCAGTTCGGTCAGCCTACCAATGCTAATGATTTGGCAGAAGCAATCATGGAAATCATTGGAACGGAACCGAAAACTTATGGCATTTTTCACTTTTCCAATTATCCTGAAACAAACTGGTTTTGTTTTGCTGAAAAGATTGCAGAATTTTCAGATTCGGGAATAAAACTCAATGCAATTACCACGCAAGATTTTCCTACTCCGGCAAAAAGGCCGCAGCGCAGTACAATGGCTTTAGATAAAATAGGAAATACTTACCGGATCGAACTAAATCACTGGGAGAATTCTCTTGAAGATTGTATACAAATTCTACAGAAATCATGAAAAAATCAGTCTTTTTATATTTGATTATGTTGAGCCAGATTATGTTCGCACAGAATGTAATACTGAATAAAGTATCGAAAACAAATTCGAACAACGACAAATTTCTATACAAAGTAAATCCGGAAGTATCGGCTTCAGAATACCTAGGTGAAATTGAAGTGCAGGGCTTTTCTGATGACGATGTAAAAGTCTTCGGGATGATCTATAAAAAAGCCAAAGAAATCGGAGCAAATGCGTTTTCCATTAAGCCTTTTGAATCTGTTGACGGAGGCGTACAGAAATTTGATCCTGCGCATTACAGACTGAATCTTTATTATGTTTCGGCTGATCAGTTTCCAAAGGAGGACAATATTATTTATCTGATCGCATCGTCTTATAAGAAACAGACGATTGCCATCAACAAAGATAACAGGACTTTTGAGCCGCGTACTTTTACAAAAATCACACTTACTCCAGGAGAAATTTATACCGTTTCCACTAGAAAGCTTTTAGGATCATCCATTAAACTTTCTGCACAGGAAAACCAACCCGTGCAATTTTTTCAGTTTTCTGCTTTTTCAGTGAATTCAAATGCTGATGGAAACGCAGGTATCAATCTGAAATCCGGAGATATTACAAGACTCGAGCAGTCTTACGCTCAGTTTTTAACCACCGTTTATCAGTATCAGGAATAAGATTTCAGTAAATTATATTTTAGATTAAAAGAGATGAAAGTAGATATTCTGGCCATTGGCGCCCATCCGGACGATGTAGAACTCGGTTGCGGCGGAACATTAGCTAAATTAATTTCCCAAGGGAAAAAAGTTGCGATTGTTGATTTGACCCAAGGCGAACTCGGAACACGCGGAACCAATATTACAAGAGCTGAAGAAGCCGCTGAAGCCTCTCAAATATTAGGGATTTCGGCGCGCGAGAATTTAAAAATGAAAGACGGTTTTATTCTCAATACAGAAGAATATCAAATGCAGGTTGTGAAAATGATCCGCAAGTATCAGCCCGAAATCGTTTTTGCTAACGCCATAGACGACAGACATCCTGATCATGCGAAAGCTTCGAGATTAGTTTCGGACGCGTGTTTTCTTGCAGGATTGGTTAAAATTGAAACTGAACTTGAAGGTGAAAATCAGAAGCAGTGGCGGCCGAAGCAGGTTTTCCACTATATACAGTGGAAACCTATTACACCGGATTTTGTTGTTGATATTTCAGATTTTATGGAGAAAAAAATCGAAGCATGTCTGGCGTATAAAACCCAGTTTTACGACCCAAATTCAAACGAACCAATGACTCCGATTGCCACGAAGGATTTTCTGGAGAGTTTAACTTACAGAGCTCAGGATTTAGGCAGATTGTCGGGTGTTGACTTCGCTGAAGGTTTTACTTCGGAAAAGTTACTTGCTTTCAAAAATTTTGACGGAATAGTTTTGTAATTTCTCGAAAAACTCTATATTTGCAACCTCAAACGGTGATTGTAGCTCAGTTGGTTAGAGCGCCGGATTGTGGTTCCGGAGGTCGGGGGTTCGAGACCCCTCATTCACCCACTCGAAACGCATTGATTTTCAGTGCGTTTTTTTTATTTTAATACTTATACTTTTATCCTACTTGAATGATCAAATAAAAAAAGCATCCTGAATGGGATGCTTTTGTTTATTAAACTTCGTCGTCGGATTCAATTGTGAATGAACGGCCTTTAAAATCTTTGTCGTGTCTCTCAGAAATTACGTCTTCACCTTTCTGACTGATGATAAAGTCTGTAGATTCTCTGAACATGTCCTCGAAACTTTTGAAATCTTCTTTGTAGAGATAGATTTTATGTTTTTCGAAAGTTGCTTCTCCGTTTTCCCCAAAATTCTTTTTGCTTTCGGTGATTGTCAGATAATAGTCTCCCGCTTTAGTTTCGCGAACATCAAAGAAATATGTTCTTCTTCCTGCTTTCAACACCTTTGTGAAAATTTCATTTTCGTGGCGTTCCTTGTAATCACTCATTTGTAGCTATTTTTTCAAATCTTATTTAACAAATATAAAAGATTTCTTTTAATTGCAAAATAATTAATCGGTTTTTGTTAACAAAAATGAATTATAAGTAACGAATCCGCATTTTTATGCCGATGCTGTAGTTTCTACTTTAGTGAGATTCAATATTTTATCTGCACGTTTTGCGCTGCTTTCGCGGTGCGTAATGATAATCGAGCTGCTTTTCTGGATTTCATTTTCGATATTCTGAAGAATATTTTCCTCGGTTTCAGTATCCAATGCCGAGAGAGAATCATCAAAAATTAAAATCTTCGGTTCTTTAATCAAGGCTCTGGCGATACAGATCCTTTGTTTCTGGCCTCCGGAGAGCATAACGCCTCTTTCCCCAACCATTGTTTTATACTGATCTTTGAATTCTACAATATTTTTATGAACATCCGCCTTTTTTGCATAGTGTTCGACCAGTTTTAAAGAGGGCTTGTCCACCGCAAAACCGATGTTATTTTCGATCGTATCTGAAAACAGAAAACTTTCCTGAGGAATATATCCTATATGCTTACGGTAATTTTCCAGATTGTGTTCTTTCAGGTTTTTACCGTCAACCAGAATTTCTCCCTCCGTCGGGTCAATCAGTCGGCAGAGTAAAAGTGCTACGGTTGATTTTCCGCTGCCTGTTTTCCCCATTATCGCAAGTGATTTTCCCGCCTCAATGGTAAAACTTAAATTATCTAAGGCTTTGATTCCGGTGTTTGGATATACGTAAGACACATTTCGGAATTCAATATCACCTTTAATCGGATAAATGTCGTGATTGGTATTAATGATGTCGGTTTTCATGTCCAGAAATTCGTTAATCCTTGCCATCGACGCATCGGCTCTCTGGTTTACCGATGTAACCCAACCCACCATTGAAAATGGCCAGATCAGAATATTAATATACATGAAAAAGTCAGCAATTTTCCCTACAGAGAGTTCATTGTTTAAATATTTTTGTCCGCCTATTACCAGAATCACTACATTTAGAAGCCCAATTACAAAAAGAATAATGGTAAAAAAGTAAGCTTCCGTTTTCGCGAGATCCAGGGCTTTATCCTGATAATCTTTAACTTTTATTCCGTAATTTTTCTCAATGTACTTTTCTTTGGCAAAAAACTTCACTACGCGGATTCCGGAGAAACTGTCCTGCACGAAAGTCGAAATCGCAGACTGGCTTTTCTGCATGATTTTCGATTTGTGATTAATAATTGAACTTACTTTATAAATAACGTATGAGAGAATCGGAAGTGGAACCAACGACCACAGCGTCATAGAAACATCAGTTTTCAGCATATAAATGCTTGTAATAATGAGCAAAATAATGAGGTTCACCACATACATTACCCCCGGTCCCAAATACATTCTCACCGCTACAACATCTTCGCTGAGCCGGTTCATTAAGTCACCGGTCGTAGTTTTTTTAAAGTCGGTTAAAGACAGTTCCTGATAGTGGGTGTAAATTTTATTTTTCAGTTCGTATTCAATTTTCCGTGATGCAACAATGATGGTTTGCCGCATCATAAAAGTGAAAAAACCTGTAAGTATTGATGAAACAACAATAATCGCTACGTAAATCAGCACCTGTTTGTTAAATCCCTGATTTGCGGTTTGTGCAATCTGGTCCACAGATTTTCCTACGAACTGCACCTTATAAATACTGAAGAAGTTGCTGGCGATAATAAACAGGAATCCCCAAAACAGCAGGATGCGGTGTTTCCAGAAATAAGGGTTTAGGGTTTTCAGTGAGTTCATAAGTTGGCTTTTGGCATTCTGAATTTTTGCGGAAAATTTTCCTGATGCAAAAGTAATAAATTGAAAACTGATCGGGCATTTTTATTGAAATTCAAAACGCCAAGCGGGAGAGCAGTTTGCAAAAAAATGTTATCTTTGCACGCATAAAAAGCTCTTTGAAATGTTAGGAAGAAGACAAATCCGTGAAAAAGTTGTAGAATCGGTATATTCATATTACCAAAACCCTGTAAAAGCTGATGTTTTAGAGAAAAACATGTTTTTACAGATTGAGAAAATCTATCATCTCTACATCTACCAGCTTAATTTTTTGGTCGCGCTGAAAGCACTGGCTGAAAGACAGATTGAGATTGGTAAAAACAAATACATCAAGACCGAAGACAATATAAATCCCAACCAGAAATTCATCAACAATAAGGTTTTGAATATGCTTGAAGAGAATACCGAAAGGCTTTCTTTCACCTCAAAACATCAGGAGCTGAAATGGGATCTGCACGATGAGCTCTTAGTGAAGACTTTCCAGCGCATGACTGCGGGGAAGCGTTATCAGGATTTCATGAAAGAAGAAGGGAATTCTTTTGAAGAAGATCAGAAATTTATTGGTAAATTATTTCTGAGATATATTGCAGAGAATGAAGATTTTCATGATTATATCGAAGGTAAGGAGTTAAGTTGGGCTGACGATTTTCACATTTCAAATTCCATGATTCAGAAGACGATTGGGTTTTTTAAAGAGAATGAACCCAGCCATACTTTAATTAAGATGATTAAAGATGAAGAAGACCGCGAATTTGCGGGAAGGCTTTTAAAACAGACCCTCAACCACTGGGAAGAAACCGAGAAAAAGCTCGAAGGGAGACTTGAAAACTGGGACATCGAAAGAATCTCTCTCATCGATAAAATCATCCTGGTTACCGCAATCTGCGAACTCGATTATTTTCCGCTTACGCCAGGCAGAGTAATTATCAATGAGTATATCGAGATTTCGAAAGTCTTTTCTACGGACCGTTCCAACATTTTCATCAATGGAATTTTAGATAAGTATACCAAAGATATTAATAGAAATTAGTAAGAATTTATGAAAAATTTAGTGAAATTATTACCGCTTGTTGCGGCACTCGCTTTAGTAAGCTGCAAGAAAGACCAGACCGCTGATCAATTGGTTGTTGAGGAAACTACACAAACAGCAGCTGCTCCAGAGGTAGCTCAGGAAGCTGCACCGGTAGCACCTGCTGCACAAACGGGTCCTGCAACAACTGTTGCACTCTCAGAAGCTAATTTTGCTTTTGGGAAAATTAAAAAAGGTGACAAAGTAGAGCACGTATACGAAGTTACCAATACCGGAGCAAATCCTTTAGTGATTTCTGAAGTGAAACCTGCTTGTGGATGTACCGTTCCGGATTATACCAAAGAGCCAATTCTTCCTGGACAAAAAGGTAAAATTACCCTTAAGTTCGATTCTGCTAGTTTCGACGGATTGGTAAGCAAGCAGGCTGAGGTGTATGCCAACGTAGAAAAATCACCTATCGTGATTAGTTTCTCGGCAGATATTCAGCCATAATTATTTAAATTAAATTAATATGATAGCTATATTTTTACAGGCTGCGCAACCGGAAGGTTCTATGATGCCAACAATGATTATGATGGGCCTAATGTTCGTTGGATTTTATTTTCTGATGATTCGCCCGCAGATGAGAAAGGCCAAGCAGGAAAAAGGTTTTCAGGAAACCCTGAAAGTTGGGAGCAGGGTAGTAACCACCTCCGGAATGCACGGCAGAATTGCGCAGATCCAGGATGATGGAGTAGTGATTGAAACACTTTCGGGTAAATTAAAGTTCGAGAAAGCGGCTATTTCCAGAGAATTCACGCAACAGCGTTTCCCTGATTCTGCGCCGGACGATAAGAAGTAAATTTTTATATACAGATAAAAAGAGCAGCCATTTTTGGTTGCTCTTTTTTTTCCTGCCTTAAAAAGTAGAAGGCCGGAAGAAGAATATAGAAATTTGTGTTTTTATATGGAAAATGCTTCTTCCGGTAAACTTCCTCGTAAATTTGTGTAATAACAACTGCCCAAAAATAACACGTTTAGACACGTAAACCATACGGAAAACCGTAAAACCACTGCTTTTCATATTAAATATTGTTTAAATGATGCCCAAATCCTTGCATTGGGCAATAAGATGTTCGGAACTGTTTGCCCTGAAAGTATCTTTTAAAGAACTGATTGTTTTTTCAACAAAACTTAAGCTGGTTGATTTCAGCCCTTTTCCCTGCAGATGCTGCGGGATGTTTTTCTGTAATATTCCCTAGGAAAGAAGCTGAAGTATCGTAAGTTCGGTAGAACTTAATTCGATTGTATTCTTGCTGATGTTGTATTTGTTTTCTAGGGAAAGATATTTTTTGTTTTCGTCCAAACTCAAAATTGCTTTTTTAAGTTCCCTTGCATCACCTCTTCCTTTTCCCACATAACCGTCGATATGAAATTCTTTGAAAAGTCTGTCGATTTTTCCGGCTTTCTTTTCAATAGAGAAAATCAGGGTTTTTATTTCGGGCAGCAATTTCCTGACTTCCGAAACCAACTGTGCACCATCTTTTATAGTCTGCGGCCTGTGATCTTCATCGAATGAAAGATCGGTAATAAGAAGGTCGAACGGTGTATTATCTAACACACTTCGTTTTACTCTCTCCATTGCATCGTCGCAGTAATAAACAAAATGCGTATCGGTAATTTCTAAATCAATCAGCGTTTTCAATACGGAAATACCAGAACTCTCATGATCTTCTGCAATAAGTACTTTCTTAAACATGTCGTTACTTTTTATCAAAAGGAAGCTGAATATTGATTTTAGTTCCCTTCTCTGTTTCAGTGTCAAAAGTAACAATACCATTGAAAGAAGAAATACGGTTTACCGTATTCTGAAGACCATTTTTTAAATTAAAATTATTTTTTGGCAATCCAACGCCATCATCAAAGTAAAAAATGCAGATTAAATCATTGTCTTTTTCAAACCTGAGCGATACTTTCTGCGCCGAACTGCGTTTTTTCATGTTGACGAGAAGTTCCTGCAGCACAATAATTAATCCTTCTTTTAAAGGTTGCGAAAGGGCTTCCCAAACAGTTTCGTGGTTGCCAATGATAATGATCTGCGTATGTGAAGATGAAAAGGATTGCAGCAGATGGGCAATTTTCTCTGAATAATTTTCTTCATTACTTTTCATTGTGCCATCATAAGAAATGTCGCGGGATTTTTCATAAATGATTTCAAGCTTGTCGAGCAGGGCCTCTTTATCGAGATTTTCCTGATTTTCAACTTCGGTCATTACCTGATATACTCCGTTTGCGACTACATCGTGTACTTTCTTGGAATATTTAAGTTCTGTTTTTTTAATTTTTAGTTGGTTTTCCTGTTCAACTCTTTTTTTACGCCGTCTGTACCAGAATACGCCACTGATTATTGTACAAACGGCAATACCCAAAGCGATGTACTGTTGAAGAATATGATAATTTTTTTCAGAATTTTCAGCCTGCGCCTTAAGGAAAGCAGCCCGGTTTTTCTCAGAATCATATCTGATCATGGCAAACTGGTTTTTCACCTTATTTCTCTCAGTTTGCAGGCTGTCATCAACTTTCCGGTAGATTTTAAAATATTGTTTTGCATTCTCGCCGTTTCCTAAACTGATCAGTTTTTGAAGTGCCTCAAGTTGATCAGGTGGACTTTTTGCTTTTAATGCAACCTGATACATCTGCCGTGCATGATAAAGTGCAAGGGCCGGATTTTTTTTACTGAAATAATCAGAAAGGTGAGCATGACTCGCATTTTGGCCTAATAGCTGACCTGCTTTTTCGCGGATTTTTAAGGCAGCAAGCATTTCCGGTTCCGCGTTATAACTGCTGTCTTTCTTCCATTTTATAAATGCGGAATTGTCGATAATCATTGCATTCTTTGCATTTTCTTTCAGTAAGTTTTGAAAGATGGCAAGTGCAGAATCATATTGCTTTTGTTTAGCATACGTGATCGCCAGATTATTTTGAATAATTTCGAGTTCCGGCTTTATATTGGTTTTTGATGCCGCTTCTTTCAGATATAAAACAGCGACTTCATAGTTTTTAAGATTTTGCTCATTGGTGCCCAGAAGGTTGTAATTTGTTGAAAGATAATCGTTGTCATTGGCTCTCTCGAAGATTTTAACTGCACCTACCGCGTTTTCCTGACTTCCCATAAAATCTCCGTAATCGGCCTGTATAATTGCCATATTCAGCATGCATTTTGCCATGCCGATACTGTCTTTGTTTTTAGCAAACTCAATTTTGGCCTTATTCAGAAAAGCGAAAGCGCTGTCTTTGTTATTCTGATCCATGTGAAACCATGCCTTTTCGTAATAAGCATTAGTATTGCTGGCCGCAGGAAGCGATTTATTCTCTTTACAGGAAAACAGGATAACGAGCAGAAGGACAAATTGAAACTTCAAGGATTTTTTTCTTAAATATAAAAAAATTTTAGGCAAAGATCAGGATCAGCAGACTTGCCACAAAAATTCTGAAAATTGTTACCAGCGGATAAACCTGCGCATAACTTTGGATCGGCACATCAGAATCCAAATAATTGGTACTGAAGGACAACGCAGCGGGATCTGTATAGCTTCCGCTCATAATTCCGGCAAGCTGAAGGAAATTTATTTTCATAAAGAATCTTCCCACAATTACCATCACGATTAAAGGAATAAAGGTGATTGCAGAACCGAACAACAGCCAGTTCCAGCCATTGTATTTCACAAAATTATCGTAGAAACCATCACCTGCATGAATTCCCACCGCGGCGAAAAACAGGCAAATCCCCAAATCTTTCATGAAATAAATTGCGCCGTTATTGATATAGGAATGTATGAAAGAGATTCCGCCATATCTGGAAATCAGCAGGGCGACAATCAGTGGTCCGGCTGCAAATCCTAATTTTATCGGAACCGGGAGACTGGGAATTGCAATCGGAATTGAACCTAAAATCACTCCCAGCAACAAACCGCCGAAAAGCGAAAGAAAATCAGGTTCCAGAAGTTTTTTTTCTGAATTTCCTATAATTTTTTCTACTTCTTCAATCGCTTCTTTAGAACCGATAACCCTTAATTTATCACCATAAAACAGTTCAAGCGAAGGTCGCGGAAGAATTTCCCGCCCTGCACGGAACACGCGCGTTACCTTTAAATCATAGGTGTTGTAAAGATCAAGTTCGGAAAGTTTTTTATGAATCACCGAAGGCTTGGTAACGAAAATGTTTTTATTGTGAATGTCAGAATCGGATTCGATGAAAAGATCACTGGATGGCCTGCCAACTAAGGCAATAAAATCATCAACATCTTTCTCCAATCCCACCAGCATGAGCACGTCGCGGTCTCTCAGATGCATGTCTGAGGTAGGGGACTTTACCGCTTCGCTACCACTGTGTTTAAGCCGCGAAATCACAATATCATGCCCGAAATCTTTGATCGACTGGTGTATTGTTTTTCCGAAAAATTCAGGATTCGTAACCCTCATTTTTTTGTGAATCAGCGGAAGTTCACTGTTAATTTTCGACATGCGGAATTTACGCATCTCCGTTTCCGGATGAATTTTAAGCAGAATTTTCGATAGGATAATCGTTCCGATGATTCCGAAAACGCCTAACGGATAGGTGATGGCATACCCGATGGTTGGGTCATTAAAGGCACGGTCGGGAAATGACGCCTTTATTTCTTCGATCGTATTTTTTGCTGCGCCCAAACCCGGTGTATTTGTCACAGAACCGCTCATGATTCCCACCAGATCTTCCATTTTCAAACCCGTCAAATGGTACAGAATAATCGTAATTACCCCGCCAAACAGTACAGTTGAAACCGCTAAAATATTAAACTTTAAACCTTCATTGCGAAATGATGAAAAAAAAGATGGCCCCACTTGTAAACCAATACCGTATACGAAAAGTATCAAACCGAAATCACGGATGAAGTTTAGAATTCCATGATCAATGCGATAGCCGAAATGCCCCAAAATTAGTCCCGTAAACATCACGGCCGAAACACCAAAGGTAATCTTGCCGAGTTTTAACCTGCCAAAGAAAATTCCCGATCCCACCGCTAACATAATTACAACGATGGATTGAGTTACAGTAGGGTTTTCAACAGGAAGTAGTAATGCTTTTAACCAATCAAACATGTCTTGAATTTTAATCAAATTTAGTGCTTATAACTTCAAAAAGAGACAATAAAAGAGTGAATTATGTCAGACCTAGGTTATTCTTTCACTCTTAAAAGCTGAAAGCCAATCCCACAGTTCAGGCAGTTCTTGGTTTCGCAGAAATTTTTATAGTGAAAGATAAAAGCCTGACTTTCCCCCGAATTACTGATTTCTAATCCCAATAATTTCCAGCCTTCTGTCACAGTATTTTTTTCAGGGGGAATTTTGCGGTAAAAATCGAGAATTTCATCGTTTATATCTTCATCTGAATTTTTGTGATAAGCATATTTAAACGGCAGCACCGCATTGATCAGAATTAAATTTATGAAATCTTCTGTAAGATATTTTTCGCCTTCCACCGGTGATATTTTTCGGAAATTAAAGCGGTTGTTCCAGTAATCGCTGGCCTTAACTCCGGCAAAAATTCCCCTTATCTCATCAATTTTTTTAGCAAGGATAAGTTTTGAAAAAAGGTTTTGATTCAAGTGATACAGCGATGCAAACTGGGAAAGCCTTAT
The DNA here is from genome assembly GCA_015999765.1 of Flavobacteriia bacterium. GTDB lineage: Bacteria > Bacteroidota > Bacteroidia > Flavobacteriales > Weeksellaceae > Kaistella. The sequence goes on along the minus strand of JAECQR010000001.1, from coordinate 81,416 downwards.
CGTGGGGAAATTTGGCGGCCGGAGTTTCGAAAACTTAGGGGTAATTTTTATAGCAGGCAGCTGGAATTTTGCATTGAGAAAATCAAATTCTCTTTTCCAGATTTGCATCTGTTCGTCCTCTGGCTTTTGCAACCAACCGCAGATGCCCAAGAACAGGGCTTCGAGTTGAATTTGATTCTGCCGGATCTTATTCACCACCGAAAAATCAAGACTTTCTGCAAGTTGGCGGAAAATTTCTGCATTCACCTTCAACCCAAATGCGTAAGCTAAATGCTGAAAAAGGACAGCTTCGTAGTTGTTTTTGTTGAAGTGTAAGGCTTTTTCGATTTCAAGAGACTTTTGATCCAGTTTTTTCAGCAGCGTTTCTTCAGGAAAATAAAAAGGAACTGCGTCGGGTCTGAACAGATTTTCGCAGGGAATAAACTGGTGGTTTCTGAGCATGGAATCATAGTTCCTGAGCAAGGTTTCATCGATATAATTTTTCAGTTCGAGCGTGGGAATATTTTTATCTTTAAGTTCATCAACATCGACATCGTGATAGAACACTGCATGTAAAATTAAATTTTCAAATTCGGGATTTCCGGAATGCTGATGAAAAATGTAATCGGAAGATTTTACGTGCAGTTCGATATTTCCTGCTAATATCAGCTCATTGAATTTTATTTTGCCAAAAAGAAAATCAGGGCCGGAGTCGAAATTCCACTTTCCAAAGTCCAGAATTTCCAGATTGTTTCCTTCCACATCTTTAAAATCAAAACTCGTGAAAATCTTGAAATTCCAAAGATATTGAAGGAGCTTCTCATTCATCTTCGCAGGGGTTGTTACATTAATTTCTGTTATGGAATCAGGGCCGGATTCTTGAAATTCTTCAGCGTTTCCTCGTACATCTGTTCATAAAGCGGCAAAATATTTTTAAGGTCGAATCTGATGGCCTGTTTCTTTGCGTTTGTTTTCATTTCTGCAAGCAGATCTTCGTTGCTTAAGAGTTTTATCGCGTAGTTACTCATCGCTTTTACATTGCCAATTTCAGCTAGAAATCCTGTTTCTCCCTGAATATTTACCTCCGGAATTCCTCCTGCGTTTGAACTGATGACAGGCGTGTGTGCAGCCATGGCTTCAAGCGCCGCCAAACCAAAACTTTCCTGCTCAGAAGGGAGCAAAAACACATCGGAAAGCTGCAGAATCCTGTACAGGTCGTTCACCTTTCCTAAAAGCCTGATTTTATTGATTAAGTCGGGATTCTCTTCGAGGAATTCGTTTACTTTCTCCATATCCGGACCTTCGCCGATAATAATGAGTTTGGATTTAACGTGTTTTTCCACGTCTTTAAAAATTTGCAAAACATCTTCGATCCGTTTCACGGGACGCAGATTGGATACATGAATGAGAATTTTTTCGTCATCCGTCGCAAACTGACTTCTGCTGCAGTCGGTACATTCATCAAACTCAGAATTATCAATAAAATTGGTAATGACCTTGATTTCTTTTTTAATATTGAAAAGTTGGAGCGTGTCTTTTTTTAAACTTTCCGAAACGGAAGTAATTGTATCTGACTGATTGATAGAGAATTCTACCGCATGTTTGTAACTGGGATGCTGCCCAACCAGCGTGATATCTGTGCCGTGAAGAGTAGTAACCAGCGGAATATCTCTGCCTTCTTCCTTCAACATTTGTTTTGCAGTAAAGGCTGCGTAGGCGTAAGGAATCGCGTAATGCGCATGCAGTAAATCGAGTTTATAGAGATTCACAACGCGGTAAATCATCGAAGAAAGTGCGATATCATACGGCTGGTACTGAAAAAGAGGATAAGTCTGAACGTTTACTTTGTGGAAAAAAATATTGGGATTGGTAATGTCCAGCCTTGCAGGAAGATTGGAGCTAATAAAATGTACTTCGTAACCTTTGTTGGCGAGCGACATGCCTAATTCTGTAGCAACGATGCCACTTCCGCCGTAGGTAGGGTAACAGAGAATTCCGATTTTCATAACTGTATTTTTGTTAATTGAAATTACTCAATTACTGTTTTATTGTTTTCTTTTTGTGAAGGTCCGCTTTTCGCTGAAGTTTTCAGATCTAATCCCGCGCCTGCTTTTATACTGGAATTTACCAAAACTGGCAGCCGGCCTGAAATATTGGTGCTGCCATTCATCGCCTTCGCCGTAGCGGTCATCGAATCATCATTGTTTTCGTAAGCCACCAAAACCGTTGAAATATTTGAAATATCAACATCTTTCAATGCGTACGCCGACCCGAAAACATTTAGAATCAGCTGATGGTTTTTGCTTAAATCTGCCAATGCCTTTTTGCTTTCTGCCGATATTTTATAAGGTTTGTAAGCGGTGGAGTTGTCCTTATGGAATCCAACAATCACTTTTGAATTTTTCGGAATGGAGGAGATTTCTGAACTTTTCTTTACAATAACTGTAGTTTTTAAATTTAACTGATTTGCAAATGTTTGATAAGGAGCTTCTTCCAGAGGAACGTAGTAATAGGTTTCTTTACAGCTAAGCGGAATCAATTCTTTATCGTCTTTAAGCAAGGTCAAAGCATTAGCATAAAGATTCTGAACCAGTATTTTGTGGGAATCATTATTCAGGTCATGTTTGATGTTTTCGGGATTTCGGGGTTCATATCTATCCAGACCAAGGTAATATTTGGTCAGCAAAATTTTCTTCACACTTTCGTCGACCCGTGACTGGCTGATTTCTTTATTATCTATCGCCAACTGAATCAATCTCTTGCCTTCTTTTACTCCCTCCGAAAATAACATGATATCGTTTCCGGCTTTAAAAGCAAGGGCATCCAGTTCGCCCGGTTTATAGCGTTTTGCTACGGCGCCCATATTTAAAGCATCGGTAATAATCAAACCTTTGTAACCAAATTTCTCTTTAAGCAATCCGGTAATAATGTTTTTTGAGACAGAGGCAGGGATTCCATTTTCTTTTTCGAGGGCAGGTACATAAAGGTGAGCTACCATTACGCCACCAATTCCTTTGTCCATAAGCGCTTTGAAAGGGGCGAGTTCAACTTCGTTCAGGCGCTGGAGATTGTGAGATACAACGGGTAAGTCCAGATGAGAATCGGTGTTCGTATCACCGTGACCGGGAAAGTGCTTAATGGCTGCTAAAATATTATTTTCCTGCAAACCGTTGGAGTAGGCTAATGCAGAACTGATTACATTAGGAACCTCAGAACCGAAACTTCGGTTGCCGATGATGGGATTTTCCGGATTGGTATTAACATCAACTACTGGTGCGAAATCCCAGTTAATGCCCATTCGTTTGGAATCTTCGGCAATTTTTGCTGCCATTTGGGTAATGAGATTCTTGTCCTGAATTGCACCCAGAGTCATGGCCCACGGAAATTTGTGTGCCGCCGCGATCCGCTGAAACAGTCCCCATTCTGCATCCATCCCAATCATAAGCGGAACTTTCGATTTTTTCTGGAATTCATTAACAAGATTAATTTCCCGCGCAGCATCGTCCTGCATCAGGATTAATCCGCCAATCTGCTCTTTTTCTACGATGCTTCTAACGTTACTGATATGTTCTTCGTCCTTATTAGTATAGAGTGCTACAATGAACAGCTGACCTAATTTTTCGTCCTGTGAAAGGCTATTGTAGGTTTCTCTAACCCAATTATTTGCCTTTCGTAAATCTTCTTTCGTTAGATTCTTTGGCTGATATTGAGCAGTTAACTGCAGAGAAAACAAGAAAATAAAAATAGAGGTAAAAGGGTGTTTCACTTTTTTCATTGATATAGGTTGAGACGTTTAACAAAAATACGATTTTTAATATTCAAATTCTATATTTATTGGCATGCATATTGAGTTGTACGAAACAATTCACCTTTAAAAATAATAGAAATGAAAAATTACTTTACCATACTGCTTTTGGCTTTATTTGGCTTTTTGGCAGTGAGCTGTACCGATAGAAATGATGATGTATTAGTAGATGATAATGATACTTATCCAATGATGCGTGATGTTACCGGAACATTTAACAGCGGAAACAGTTACACCATAAATCAGGGAATTAATATCGCCACTACAGATGTTGTTTTAGTATACAGAAACATCAATTCAGCTTCCGGCGGAAGTGCTGTTTGGCAACTTTTACCTAAAACCGAATTTTTAACCGGTGGCAGAGAATTAGATTATAACTTTTTATTCGATACTGCAAATATTGAAATTTATACTGAAGCCAATTTCGATCAGGCAACACTCAGTGCTTCGGAAGCAACGACGTATCTCAATAATCAAAGATTTAGAGTTGTTTTAATTCCTGCCTCGCAGGGGAAGAATACAAATGTGAAATATGAGGATTATCAAAGCGTAATTAAATATTACAATATTCCTGACCGAGATTAAAATCTAAGACTTATCATTCATGTAAACCCGCTGAAAAATTCAGGGGGTTTTTTCGATATGATTTTTGTCTGTTTTCGGGCATTTTTCTTAATTTTTGAGTTACATAATTTTTAAATCAGGCAGATTTTCTTACATTTAAACTTCAATTTAAATTTAAAATTATGAGTGTTCATATCGCAGCAAAAAAGGGTGAAATCGCTAAAACAGTTTTGCAACCCGGCGATCCGCTTCGTGCGAAATATATTGCCGACAATTTTCTGACTGATGTAAAATTAGTAAGTAAAACCCGCAATATTTTTTATTTCACGGGATTATACAAGGGCAAAGAAATCTCAGTAGGTGCAAGTGGTATGGGAGCGCCAAGTATCGGAATCTATTCTTATGAGCTTTATACGGAATACGATGTAGACACTATTATCAGGATTGGAACCTGTGGCGGCTATACTCCTGAGCTAAATCTTTTTGATGTGCTGAATGTCGAGAATGCCGCAAGTGAATCCACCTATGCAAAATTTGCATGGGGTATCGAAGAGGAACTGATTGAAAATCAAGGAAATGTTTATGGCCTGATTAACGAGACGGCGAAGAATATGTCACTTAATTTAAAGCCCACAAATATTCATACCAGCGATGTTTTTTACAGAGCAACTCCCGGAACTCCGACAATCGCAGAAAAATATAATTGTACCGCAGTAGAGATGGAAGCTTTTGCACTCTTTGCTAATGCAAAACACTTAGGCAAGAATGCAGCAACAATTCTTACGGTTTCAGATATTATTCCTACACAGGAACAGATTTCGGCCGACCAGAGAGAGCAGGCTTTAACACCGATGATTCAGTTGGCACTGGAAACTGCTTTGCTTCTCTAAAATAGAATCATTTTTACTAAAAATAAAGAACGCTTTGATTTTTCAAAGCGTTCTGTTTATAATATCATCGTCATCTTCCAACAGATGCCCAAAATAATCTTTCTTCACTTTCAGGTAACTTTCGCTGTCTGAAGTCGAATTAATCTGCAGCGGAATCCTTTTGTTCAGACGTATATTGCTGTCTTCTACAATTTTCATTTTCGCCGGATTATTAGTAAGAAGATTTATTTCTTTTACCCCTAAGATATTGAGTACTTCTATCGCATCACCAAAATCCCTGTCATCTGCCGGAAGCCCTAATTTCAGGTTGGCTTCTACCGTATCGAAACCTTTTTCCTGAAGAGAATATGCTTTCAACTTATTGATGATACCAATATTTCTGCCCTCCTGACGCAGATAAATGATAATTCCACCGTTTTCGTGGATGAATTTCATCGCCGCATCGAGCTGCTGCCCGCATTCGCATTTTTTTGAATGAAAAACTTCACCGGTAATGCATTCTGAATGAAAACGTACATTGATTGGTTTTGAAAGATCCGTATTTTCGGCAATAATCGCCATGTGAGGCATCCAGTCGTTTTCGTCTTCAGAAAAAGCAATCATTCTGAAATTCCCGTACTCGGTAGGAACCTGAGCTTCGGCTTGAATTTTTAACATGTAAAATCAGTTTTTAAAGGTAGATATTGAATCTTTGGAAATATTGCCTTGCAGAAAACTCATATTGGTCTTAATTCTTACCAAATATCTGTTGAGCACCTCGTCTTCGTCTATATTAAGGAATCTTCTAAGTTTTTGGAGTTTCTTGTACGACTTCTCGAATTTTATTCTTGAATTTTCCATTTCAACAAGATTATAGGCATTAATTGCGCTTATATAATCTTTTAAATGCAGTTTCAGTTTTGTGACTTCAGAATTCACCGCATCATTCCGGAATTTAGGAAACGAACCGATTAAACTGGTAATTTCTGAGGAGTAGATAATAAGATTTTTTCGATCGCTTAATGAATACGTTGGGCCTGATCCATTTAAAGAAACAGAGTTTTCACCTACGGGTGAAAGATTTATCTTTTCGGCAGAACAGGAAAAAATAAAAAATAACAGTAAAATGTAACGAACTTTAAGTTTGGTCATTTTTCACGTTTTGATACAGGACCGGATTAAGACTTTCATCATTATACATTTTCATCTGTTTATAAACTTTCATCTTAATCTTACCGCTCTCAATATCAAAAAGCAATTGGTCTATTGCTTCAGACAAATCTTTTTTCTGCTCCAATAATACATTCAGCTTATTGTTACAGTTGAATCTGTGTTCTTCACTTGCAGAAGTTCGGTTGGCTTCCAGTGACATGTGGTAGACTTTCAGTGCGAGAATCGACAGGCGGTCAACTGCCCATGCAGGAGTTTCGCTGTTGATTTTTGCGTTGGAGTCTGGAGTTATATCTGAATAATTCTGAAAAAACCAACTGTCGATAAACTCTACCAAATCAGTTCTTTGCTGATTCGAAGAGTCTATTCTTCTTTTAATTTTTAATGCTTCAAGCGGCTCTATATTTTCGTCGCGAATAATATCTTCCAAATGCCATTGAACGGTATCGATCCAGTTCTTTGCATACAAAAGCCATTCCAAAGAATTCTTTTCAAAGGAATTGGTGATCGGGGTATCTACATCATCGTTTTGGTGATAATCATTAATCGACTGATTAAAGATTTCCCAGGCACTTTCGGAAAAACTCATAACTGAAAATTAGTTCGCAGGATTTGAATTGTTTTTCGGGTCTTCTGGAGTCTTTTTGTCTTCCTCTTTCACAGCATCTTTAAATTCTTTGATACCTGAACCTAAACCACGCATCATTTCAGGAATTTTCTTACCCCCAAAAAGGATGAGTAAAATTACAGCAACAATAAGTAGATGTTGCCAGGAAAGTGCTAATATAGTAAGTGTAACCATGTTCTAAAGTTTTGTGCAAAGTTAAATTATATTTTTCAATTTACCCAACCCAATGGGTCCACAGGATTGGTGCCGTTCCAAATCTGGAAATCAAGCGTGTACGTCCCGTCGAAGTCAGCACCTACAGTGCCAATTGACGTTCCCGCTGAAACCTGCTGATTGGCAGATACCATGGTGTTCGATAAATTCGCGTAAATCGTAAAATAATCCCCGTGTTTTACAAAAACCATTTTAGATCCGTCGCCGGACGCAACTACTCTCGAAACGGTGCCTGGAGCTACACATTTGGCTACAGTTCCTTTGGTAACCGCAATTTTAATTCCATTATTTTCTTCAATGATATTTTTAAATACAGGATGCGGTTGGCGCCCGAATCGGTGAGTAATGGTTCCGTATGCGGGCATCCCCATTTTTCCTCGGTTCGCTGCAAAATTATTTCCTACTGCACTGGAGACTCCATAATTGGTCATCGCCTTGGTTTCTGCAGCTTTTTTCTGGTCCTCATTTTTCTTGCTTAGTGAAGCTTCAGCTTCTCTCGCATCTGCAGCTTTATCAGCGGCGGCTTTTGCGTTCGCTGCTGCAATCGCAGCGTCTCTTGCAGCAGCCGCTCTTCTGGCTTCTGCTCTTTCTGCGTCGGCTGCCTTCCTGACGTCCTCAGTTTTTTTGGAATCAGCGGCGGCTGCGATTTTTGCTTTTTCGGCTTCATCAGCTGCTTTTTTCTCTGCAATATCTTTCAGTCGTTTAGCTTCTTCATCAGCTTTTTTCTTTTCTAAAGCTAAAGCCTCAAGTCTGGCTTTATTTTCGGACTCTATCCTAGCTTTTTCACGGTCAGCAGCTATTTTGGCAAGACGAATTTTCTCGGCTTCTGCTTTTTTCCGTTCTTCTTCCTTTGCTTTTGCAATACGGATTTCCTCGGCAATGATGGAACGGATTTGCCCTTCCAGTTTTTTAGATTCAGTCTGCTTCTGCTTCAGTTCTGCAGTAAGCTGGACTTCGTTTTTCTTAAATTCCTGAAGAAGATTTTCCTTTTGTTTTTTTTCTGCAGCAATCGTAAGTAAATCTTTCTGCTGGTTAGAAAGGATTGTTTCCTTGTCTTTAACCGATTTCTGTTTCAATGAAATATTCTGGAGAAGTATCTGTGCAGCTTTGGAAATTTCAGCAGCTTTTTTATCCTGATAATCCGAATAATCTTTTAGATACTGGACACGGCGCAGGGCTTCGCCCAGGTTTTTTGAAGAGAGAATGAAGGTTACTTTATTCTGGACACCCTTATTTTTGTAGGCTTTAACAAGAACTTCGGCGTAATTTTTTCTCAAAACAGCCAGTTCTCGGTTTTGCCGGTTAATTTCAAGCTGACGGAGATAAATATCGTCCTCTATCAGTCTTTTTTCCTTTTGGGTATTGGTGTATACTTTTTCGCGAAGCTGAATTTTTTTCTGAACATCGTTAAGATAAGCTACAGAAAGTTTAGACTGTTGCTGAGTTTTCGCTAAATTGGCATTGATGGAGGCAATCTGTTTCTTAAGTTCTGCATTCTGCTTTTGAAGTTGTTCTTTCTTCTGTGAGAATAAAATCCCGAACAGAAAAAGTCCTATTAAAAAGCTTAATTTCTTAATCATCTAATCTCAGTTTTCGTATAATTATTGGGAACGGAATACGGAGTTTCCATCTTTGAACTGTCAAATTTCGTATTTTCCAGCATAATTTGGCTCGTTTTTGTGCCTTTTATTAATATTTTAACATTTGTTGGCAAATTCACAGATTCGAAAGTAGTCCAATTTGAATAGGAAACTTCCAGATTGTCTGATGAACTCACGTTCTTTAAATTAACTTTTGAAAGATTAAAATCATTAGCATAATCTAATGTCACGGCATATTCAGATATCTTACCATCGTTTTCAAATTTTAAGTTTTTAGCCGAGGTCAGCATGTAACCCTGGGCATTTTTAGTTAAGACAAAATCTTTTTCATTAACCGGAATAAATGTTTTACCGATGAGGAGATTTTGCAGCGAATTGAAATCGATGAAGTTTACATTTAGAAGGTTATTCAGGTAAGAAAAATCAGATTCGATGTATGTTTTATTCCACTTCTCGTAGCCCTGGATTCCATCCGGAGTTGCAATCCCGCGGCCCACATTTAGGAAAACTGCAATCATGTTCATCCAGACTTTTTGCCCGTTTTCAATATAAATGGTCGCATCGAGTGTGGGAATAAAGTTTCCGGTTTCCACATTGACTCTTGAATTAATCTTGACTTGCTGGAAATTCGGTTTTTTATTAATTTCTTTAAAAAAGGCAGAAGTCTCCGCCACAGGAGCGTTGGTGCTTAAAGGTGCATTGGCAGCATTTTGTGTTTTACACGAGAGGAGTGAAACTGAAGCCAGTAGGATGATGATATAATTTTTCATAAGAACTTTTACTTTATATTGGGTAAAAAGTTTGCAATATTAACGCCAAACCACACAAATTGTTTTGTGTGGCTTGCGTTAAGTTTTTGTATTGATTGATCAGCTTTTGGAAAGAAAATCCAGAACCGAGTAATCTCCCAGTGAAATTTCCCTCGCAACGCCGAAGTATTGTGCGGAGTTTCCAATCATCGAATTGCTCAGGTTTCCGTGATCTATTAATGTATCTTCCTGAATCAGTGAGTGATCGATGTTTGAATTAATGATTTTGGTATTGTTTCCTACCGAAACACAAGGTCCGATTTTCGAGTTTGAAATCTCTACATTTTCCCCAATAAAACACGGCGGAATGATAAGACAATTCGTGATTTTAGCGGTAGCGGGATAGTTGGCAACATTCTCTTTTTCATAATGAAGGACTTTACCATTAGTCTCCACTGTAGCATTTTTATTGCCACAATCCATCCAGTCGTCAACTTTTCCCAGAGAAAATTTTGCGCCCTTCTGACGAAGGTTTTCCAGAGCGGTGGTCAACTGATACTCGCCTCCCTGTTTGATGTCGTTACTCATGATGTAATTAATCTCATCCATCAGTTTCTCAGCCGAATTGAAATAATAAATCCCGATAATAGCAAGATCAGAAACAAAGGTTTTAGGCTTTTCTACGAAATCTGTAATAAATCCGTAATCATCGAGCTTTACTACCCCGAAAGCGGAAGGGTCATCCACCTTTTTCACCCAGATAACGCCATCGGAATTTTTATCAAGAATAAAATCTGCTTTAAAAAGCGTGTCTGCAAATGCAACAACTACATCGCCCTGCATGGATGCTTCAGCACATTTAATTGCGTGGGCGGTGCCAAGCGGTTCGTCCTGGGTATAAACACTTCCTTTTGCACCTAATTTCTCCGCAATTTGAATTAAAGATGCTTCAACCTCAGGGCCGAAATCACCGATTATAAAAGCAATTTCATCAATTTTCTCACCTGCAACTTTAGCGATATCTTCTACAAGTCGCTGAACAATAGGTTTGCCGGCAATAGGGATTAATGGTTTTGGAACGGTTAATGTGTGAGGTCTTAATCGGGAACCTCTTCCCGCCATCGGAACGATAATTTTCATAATTTGTTTATTTTTTTCGGCTGTGAATTACATTTCAGCAGCAATATTATTGATGTTTTTAATTTATTTCCAATAGGGAAATTACGTAGAGGTACTTCCGAATCCGCCAGTGCCGCGGTCTGTTTTATCAAGTTCTGTTACTTCTTCCCAAACTGCGGTTTCATGTTTAGCGATTATCATTTGAGCAATCCGGTCACCATCATTTATAATGAAAGGTTCCGCGGATAAATTTACTAAAATTACGCCTATTTCTCCCCTGTAATCTGCATCGATGGTGCCTGGCGTATTCAATACAGTGATTCCGTTTTTTATTGCAAGACCACTGCGGGGGCGGATCTGCGCTTCAAAACCCTGTGGTAATTCAATGAGTAGCCCTGTGGAAATCAGTTTTCTTTCTAAAGGTTTTAATGTTACAGATTCCTCAATGTTTGCGTAGAGATCCATTCCGGCAGATAGTGCCGTTTGATATTTTGGTAAAGCGTGTTTGGATTTGTTGATGATTTTTATTTTCATTTGAATTTTTATCTCTTAAATTTATTAAGCAGGCTTTGGGGAATCAGCTTTTGGGTTTTAACTAAAATCACTGCTAATACTACAAAAATAAGGTTACCCAGCCAGAAATTGTCTTTGAAGTTTTGGTAATATACCAGCGAAACAATAATCGTTACACAAATAATGATGACATTCCCATAAAGATTATAAGGAATCGGGTGTTTTATTTGTCCCCAAATATAAGAAACTACCATCATTACAAAATATGAAGCGATAGTAGCCCATGCAGAAGCCCAGTAGCCGAATCTCGGTATGAAATAGAAATTAATGGCGATGGTAACCGCGGCGCCCAGAAAGGAAATATAACCGCCCACGATGGTTTTATCCGACAGTTTGTACCAAACGGAAAGATTCAGGTAAATCCCTAAAAAAAGGCTGGCAAAAAATAGGATCGGAAGGATTGGGATTCCCTCGTAATATTCCGGATTTCTAAGATAAAATCTCGAGATCCACTCCAGATTTACACAGAGAAAAACAATGATCATGCAGTTTACCGCAATAAAAACATCCATGAGTTTTGCATAGGTTTTTCCTGCATTTTCGTTTTTTGAATGACTGAAAAAGAAAGGTTCAATTCCCAATACATACGCCTGCCTGAATAGAACCACAAACGTTACAATCTTTGCCACTGCACCATAAACGCCCAATTCGTGTCTTCCGATTTCTTCGGGCAGAAGAAATTTAAGAAACTGCCTGTCCATGGTTTCGTTAATGATTCCGGCCAAACCTGCAATCATAATTGGCCACGAATATTTGATCATTTTCTGCCAAAGTTGCCATGAGAAATGTTTCAGTTTGGCGACAAAAATCTCATTAAATAAAAGCAAAAATGTAATCCCACTTGCCACAAGATTGGCGACGAAAACATAACCGATCCCAAACTGAGGATTATACTTTAAACCTAAAAATCCATCCGGCATACGGGGAAGAACCTGAAGAAACAATATAACAAGCAGAAAGTTGATAACGCCGTTGGTAATTTTCACTGAGGCATACTTTACCGGTCTTTCATTTTTTCTCAACATTACGAAAGGCATCGCGCAAAATGCATCCAGTGACAGGATGATCACTAAAATCGTCAGCAAATCGACCTGCGTTGGTGTTTTGAAGGCGACTGCAAGTTCATTGCTGAAGGTAAGAGAGAACGTAAGAAAAAGGATTGTGGCCGCAGCTACACTGAAAAATGCGGTAGAAATTAATCTTTTATCGTTCTTTTCATCCAGTGCAAAACGGAAAAATGTTGTCTCCATACCGTGCGTCAGCAATACAGCAATAACTCCGGCTACCGAATAAAAATCCGCAAACGGAGCATAGGCTGTAGGTCCGAAGGCATTGGTGATATAAGGATTAATAATAAAAGGGAACAAACGGATAATTACCGTGGTAAGTCCGTAAAGTGCAGTTTGTCCCAGCAGTTTCTTGTACAAGATTCAGATATTTCTGCAAATGTATCGTTTTAATTAAAATCAAAAAAATTCGCTTAGAAAACTTAATCTCTTTTCCGGACAGGGAGAGATGTTTCAGAATGAAATTCTTAAATTTACACTGAAATAAATCTGAAGAATCAATCATGAAAACACTTATTAAAAGCGCGCAGATCGTCAACGAAAATAAAATTTTTGAAAGCGATTTGCTTATTGAAAACGACCTTATTGTAATGATTGAAAAAAATATTTCTCCCGAAAGTGCTGATCGTGTGATTGATGCTTCCGGTAAATATCTTTTGCCAGGAATAATTGATGATCAGGTACATTTTCGGGAACCCGGATTGACGCATAAAGGTGATATAGAAAGTGAATCTAGAGCTGCGGTCGCAGGCGGAGTTACCAGTTTCATAGAGCAGCCGAACACGGTTCCGAATGCAGTTACACAGGAACTTCTGGAAGATAAATACAAAATTGCAGCTGAGAAGTCATTTGCCAATTATTCGTTTATGATGGGCGGAACCAATGATAATCTGGAAGAAATTCTGAACACAAATCCAAGAAATGTGGCCGGAATAAAACTCTTTCTAGGCTCCTCTACCGGAAATATGCTGGTTGATAATCCGGAAACTTTAGAAAATATTTTCAGCAAGACCAAAATGCTTATTGCGGTTCACTGCGAAGATGAGGCGACAATCAGAGCCAATACCGAAAAATTTATGAAGGAATTTGGCGATGATATTCCGATGAAATTTCATCACCTGATTCGAAGTGAAGAAGCCTGTTATATTTCCTCTTCAAAAGCCGTTGAACTGGCAGAGAAAACCGGAGCTAGACTTCATGTTTTCCATGTGTCTACAGCAAAAGAAACAGCACTTTTCAGAAATGATATCTCTTTAAAAGATAAAAAAATAACCGCCGAAGTATGTGTTCATCATCTCACTTTCACCGATGCGGATTATGAAACCAAAGGAACTTTAATCAAATGGAATCCGGCGGTGAAAACTCAAGAAGATAAAGATGGTCTGTGGAAAGCACTTTTGGATGACAGAATTGATGTCATTGCCACCGACCACGCGCCGCACACTTGGGAAGAAAAACAGAATGTTTATACCAAATCACCTTCGGGAGGTCCATTGGTGCAGCATTCTTTGGTTTTGATGATTGAAAATTTTAAGAACGGAAAAATTTCTCTGGAGAAAATAATAGAGAAAATGTGCCACAATCCCGCGATCCTTTTTCAGATTGAAAAGCGTGGATTTATCCGCGAAGGTTATAAAGCGGATTTAGTTTTGGTTGATCTAAATGGTAGTACCACCGTTTCTAAAGAGAATATTCTGTACAAATGTGGCTGGAGCCCGTTGGAAGGAAGCGTTTTTCATTCCAAAGTCACTCATACTTTTTTAAACGGACATCTTGTTTTCGAAAACGGAAGGATTTCGGAGGAAAAATTCGGGGAAAGATTGCTTTTCGAGAGAGACTGTTAATTTTTTAGCCATTTCATCTCATATTTCCAGCATAGCAATTCATTTATTCCGCTGATAATTTTCCTTAAATTTACAAAAACAAAGAATATGAATCTGTATACACAACCAATGCTCAAAGAAGGAGCATTAAAAGATAAAGTAGCCATTGTTACGGGTGGCGGCAGTGGTTTGGGAAAAGCAATGACTAAATATTTCCTCGAACTCGGCGCAAAAGTCGTAATTACTTCCCGGAACCTGGAAAAACTTCAGACTACCGCCAAAGAACTTGAAGACGAAACCGGCGGAAAGGTGCTTTGTGTAGCCTGCGATGTAAGAAATTGGGACGAAGTTGAGGCGATGAAGGAAGCCGCTGTGAAAGAATTCGGTAGAATTGATATTTTACTCAACAACGCAGCCGGAAACTTTATTTCACCAACCGAGAGGCTTACCCATTCGGCATTCGACTCCATTTTGGATATTGTTTTGAAAGGAACCAAAAACTGCACGCTTTCCATTGGGAAATACTGGATTGAAAATAAAATTCCCGGAACAGTACTTAATATCGTCACCACGTATGCGTGGACCGGTTCAGCGTATGTTGTTCCGTCCGCCTGTGCCAAAGCCGGAGTCTTGGCGATGACCAGAAGTTTGGCTGTAGAATGGGCAAAATATGGTATCAGGTTCAATGCCATTGCACCGGGACCTTTCCCTACAAAAGGTGCTTGGGACAGATTATTGCCAGGAAACTTGCAGGAAAAATTCGATATGCGTAAAAAAGTTCCTTTAAGAAGAGTGGGGGAACATCAGGAACTGGCTAACCTTGCGGCGTATCTTGTTTCTGATTATTCTGCTTATATGAATGGGGAAGTAGTAACGATCGATGGCGGAGAATGGCTTCAGGGAGCCGGAGAGTTCAATATGCTGGAGGATATTCCGCAGGAAATGTGGGATATGCTTGAAGCGATGATTAAGGCAAAGAAATCTAACTAAAAATTTAATGAAAACTCAGAATTCCGGTTCTGAGTTTTTTATTACATACATAATAAAAAAACGCCCTGAAAATCAGAGCGTTATACCTAAATTTGTAGACCCACAGGGATTCGAACCCCAACTGGCGGTACCAAAAACCGAAGTGCTACCGTTACACCATGGGTCTGTCTTTATTTTGGTGGTGCAAATCTAGAAAATATTTTATTACGGCGCAAGACTTTTTCAAAAATAAATTTCAAAATTAAAATTTCAATCTCTTTCTATAAGATTTTTATTCCGTATTTTTGAGCAAATAATTTTACAGATGAGCAGTATTGAAGATAAAAAGAAAGCACTTTCGTTGGTGCTTGACAAACTGGATAAAACCTACGGAAAAGGAACCGTAATGACTTTGGGAGATGCATCAGTTGACGATTCAATCGAAGTGATTCCCTCAGGTTCGCTAGGTCTGGATTTGGCTTTAGGTGTAGGCGGATATCCGCGCGGCAGAGTCATTGAAATTTATGGACCGGAATCTTCAGGAAAAACAACCTTAACCCTGCATGCTATTGCAGAAGCGCAGAAAGCTGGCGGAATCGCGGCATTTATTGATGCTGAGCACGCATTCGACAGGCATTATGCTTCCAAATTAGGAATTAACCTTGATGATTTGATTATCTCACAACCCGACAATGGGGAGCAGGCATTGGAAATTGCCGATAACCTGATCCGTTCAGGCGCGATTGATATCGTGGTTATTGACTCTGTTGCAGCGCTGACTCCAAAAGCAGAGATTGAAGGAGAAATGGGAGATTCCAAAATGGGACTTCACGCAAGACTGATGTCGCAGGCTTTAAGAAAACTCACCGCAACAATTTCAAAAACAAAATGTACCGTAATTTTCATCAACCAGTTGAGAGAGAAAATCGGGGTGATGTTCGGAAATCCTGAAACAACAACCGGAGGAAATGCATTGAAGTTTTACGCATCTGTGAGAATTGATATCAGAAAAGCCAGCGCACCGATTAAAACCGGTGACGAAGCTGTAGGAAGCCGTGTGAAGGTGAAAATCGTTAAGAATAAAGTCGCTCCACCGTTCAAAATGGCGGAATTCGATATTATGTACGGTGAAGGCGTATCTAAAGTAGGAGAGATCCTGGATATGGCGGTTGAAACCGGAGTGGTGAAGAAGAGTGGTTCATGGTTCAGTTATGAAGAAACTAAACTCGGACAAGGCCGCGACGCGGTGCGGGACATGTTGAAAGACAATCCTGAACTTGCCGAAGAGCTGGAGGCAAAAATTAAGGCAAATTTGCTTGAAAAAAAGTAAGACAGACCCATCAATATTCTAAAGACAGCGAATGAGCTGTCTTTTTTTATCATGGTACCTGAGAAAATGACATTTTGGCATTTAATTGAGCATGGTACTTTTTTTGAAAAATTCACACCAATTTAAATCTACAAATTATGACTAAAGGAAACATCAATGTTTCAGTGGAGAATATCTTCCCGCTGATTAAAAAATTTCTCTACAGCGATCATGAAATCTTCCTGCGGGAACTGATTTCTAATGCAACTGATGCCACTTTGAAATTAAAGCATCTTACCAACGTGGGCGAAGCAAACGTGGTGTACGGAAATCCACAGATTGAAGTTAAAGTCGATAAAGAAAACAAAAAGCTTCACATAATCGATCAGGGACTTGGTATGACCGGCGAAGAAGTTGAAAAATACATCAATCAGGTCGCATTTTCGGGCGCAGAAGAGTTTCTGGAAAAGTATAAAGACAGCGCAAAAGATGCCGGCATTATCGGTCATTTCGGTCTTGGATTTTATTCCGCTTTTATGGTGGCCGAGAAGGTTGAAATTTTAACAAAATCCTACAAAGAAGATACAACTGCAGTACGATGGATTTGCGATGGCAGCCCGGAATTCACGCTCGAAGAAACCACTGATAAAACTGACAGAGGAACGGAAATCATCCTACACATCGCCGAGGATTCTACAGAATTTCTTGAAGAATCTAGAATCCGCGAACTGCTTTTGAAGTACAATAAATTTATGCCGGTGCCGATTAAATTCGGAACCAGAACAGAAACTTTACCGTTACCTGAAGACGCAGCAGAAGATGCAAAACCGGAAACGAAAGAAGTTGATAACATCATTAATAATCCAACTCCGGCCTGGACGAAAGCACCTGCGGAATTAAATGATGAAGATTACAAAAATTTCTACAGAGAACTGTATCCGATGCAGTTTGAAGATCCTTTGTTCCACATTCACCTGAATGTAGATTATCCGTTTAACTTAACCGGAGTTTTGTTTTTCCCGAAACTTGCGAATAATCTGAATATCGAAAAAGATAAAATTCAACTCTATCAGAACCAGGTTTATGTAACTGATGAGGTGAAAGGAATTGTTCCTGATTTTTTAATGCTTCTGCGCGGTGTCATTGATTCACCCGATATTCCGCTGAATGTATCACGTTCTTACCTTCAGGCTGATGGTGCGGTGAAGAAAATTTCGTCTTACATCACCAAGAAGGTGGGCGATAAGATGGCTTCACTGATTAATGAAAACCGGGAAGATTACGAGAAAAAATGGAATGACATTAAAATTGTCATTGAATACGGAATGATCTCTGAAGATAAATTCTATGAAAAATCTGACAAATTTGCCCTATATCCGAATGTAGAAGGAAAATATTTCCTTTGGAATGAACTGCAGGAAAAAATTAAGGCAAACCAAACCGACAAAGACGGTAATCTGGTGATTCTTTATGCGACGAACGAACATGATCAGCACAGCTATATTCAGGCAGCGCAGGATAAGGGTTACGAAGTTTTATTGCTGGATTCACCGATCGTTCCGCATTTGATTCAAAAATTGGAAAGTTCGAAAGAAAAAATTCAGTTTGCGAGGGTAGATGCTGATCACGTTAATAACCTTATTAAAAAAGATGAGCCTGTAATTTCTAAATTAAATGATACGGATAAAGAAACGCTGAAGAAAAGCGTGGAAGAAGGAATCTCTGATTCTAAATTTACCGTTCAGCTGGAAGATTTGGAAAGCAGCGATGCACCTTTTATCATTACGCAGCCGGAATTTATGAGAAGAATGAAAGACATGCAGGCCACAGGTGGCGGCGGAATGTTCGGCATGGGTAATTTCCCGGAAATGTATAATCTGGTAGTCAATACAAACAGTGACCTTGCCGGAAAAATTCTTTCCACAGAAAGTGCCGATGAAAAAACATCGCACATCAAACAGGCACTGGATCTTGCGAAACTATCGCAGAATCTTTTGAAAGGAAAGGAACTTACGGATTTCATTCAGCGAAGTTATCAGGAACTGGCGAAGTAGTTATTCGCTTTTAACATTACAAAAACCGGCGGAGCTCATTGTTCTGCCGGTTTTTTTATTTTAACACCTATAATTCCTCCAGAGGATTCCAGAATACCTTTTTAAAATCTTTAATTCTATTTCCTTCTACCATAACGCCTTCCTTCAATAATTTTTCGGTAAACAGCTCCAGGCAGCTCGCGGTGATATGCCCGGAAGCATTGCAGACGCGATGGGCAGGAACATCTGCCGGACAACCACCCATTGCTTTGCCGACATGTCGTGAATGATTGGGAAACCCAACCGCCGACGCAATAGAACCATACGAAGTTACCCGACCTTTGGGTATCAGTTTGGTGATTTCCCAGACTTGATGTTGGAATAAGTCATTCATCGTGTAGTTGAGGTGGTTTGAAGGTTGAGATTGTTCATTACAAAAGTGGGAATATTATTTACATACTCAAGAACTGAACTTACAAAGACAAGAATGTGGTTTGCATACACAAGAATTGAACTTTCGTAAGCAAGAATGTACTCTGCATAGATAAGAATGTATGTTATTTATTCGGCAGAAGTAAACTTCCGTCACCGTAGCTTAGAAAGCGGAAATCATTTTCTAAAGCGTGTTTGTAAATCTCTTTCCAGTCATTTCCAATTAAAGCTGAAACCAACAATAATAGAGTAGATTGTGGCTGATGAAAATTGGTAATCAACCCTTTTACGATTTTGAAGGAATAGCCTGGTGCAATAATAATTTCTGTTTCAATTGATAAATGATCCTGATTGGTATTCTTTATCCAGTTTAGCAATGCGTTAACTGCCTCTTCAACTGTTGCCACTGCTTCAGTTTCGTAGGGCAGCCATTGGGTGATTTTGAGGTCTTCGTAGCTGATCTCAGGATTTTGAACAATCTTATTTCCCATCCAGTAGATGCTCTCCAAAGTACGGGTAGAAGTGGTGCCAACGGTGATAATCGGCTGCTGAATTTTCGTAATCAAATCTTCAAGAAAGTCTGTGGTGATGTTGAGGTATTCAGCATGCATGATGTGATCTTCCATCACTTCAGATTTCACGGGCTTAAATGTTCCTGCACCCACATGCAAAGTGGTGAACAAAGATGAAATTCCTTTCTCCTCGAAATCATTCAGTACCCGTTCTGTAAAGTGCAGGCCGGCCGTAGGTGCCGCTACCGATCCTTCGTTTTCGGAATAAACGGTCTGGTAAGCATCTTCGTCTACTTTTTCTGCAACTCTTTTGATGTAAGGAGGCAAAGGGGTTGCTCCGGCAGCATCCATTACTTTCCCGAAAGGAATTTCTCCCGGCGACCAAGTGAATTTTACGAGGTAAGCATCCTCCAGCTTGACGACAATTTCAGCAGAGAGTTTTACCTGAGTTCCGTCGAGGTTTATAATTTTTGAGAGGTGCTGCTCTCTCCATTTGGAAACTTTGCCGATAAAACAGATCCATGTTACCGAATGCTGTTCTAAGAAATGTTGTTCATAGTCAATGGCTTCACCGTACGGTTCCAGACAGAACACTTCTATGTTTGCTCCGTTTTCATTCTTAAAGAACAGTCTCGATTTAACAACCTTTGTATCATTAAATACTAAAACAGCATTTTCAGGGAGATAATCACAGATATTCCGGTAAATGCTTTCAGATATTTTTTCGTCCTTATAAACTAATAATTTTGATTGATCGCGTGGATTCACCGGATTGTAGGCAATTTTTTCTGCCGGTAAATCGTAGGTAAAGTCTTCGATCTTTAAATGTTTTGGATGCATTCTGCAAATCTCTGAAAATCTAAAGTTTTTCGCCAGTAAAATTAATTGTTTTTGAGGTCAGTTCTTTAACAGAAAACTCCCGCAAAAGATTGCAGGAGTTTAATTTTATAAGATTCTCTTTTAAGAGTTCTCTAAAATGTAGGTGAACATCAGCGGTGCACAGATAGTGGCATCACTTTCAACGATGTATTTCGGGGTATCGATATCGAGTTTCCCCCACGTAATTTTTTCGTTCGGTACAGCTCCGGAATATGAACCGTAAGAGGTTGTAGAATCAGAAATCTGGCAGAAATACGCCCAGAACGGAACATCTTCCCACTCTAAATCCTGATACATCATCGGTACTACACAAATCGGGAAATCTCCTGCGATTCCGCCTCCAATCTGGAAGAATCCAACACCTTTTCCGCCTGAATTCGCGCGGTACCATTCAGTAAGGTAAATCATGTATTCAATTCCGGATTTTACCGTATGAACATTAAGTTTTCCTTTAATTACGTTGGATGTGAAGATATTCCCGGTAGTGGAATCTTCCCAGCCCGGACAAACAATCGGAAGGTTTTTCTCCGCTGCAGCCACAATCCATGAATCTTTCGGATCAATTTCATAATACTGTTCCAAAACTCCTGAATTCACCACCTGATATAAAAATTCATGCGGGAAATACCGCTCTCCTTTTTCTTCAGCAGCATGCCAGACATCTTCCAAATGAGTCTGTAAACGACGGAACGCTTCCTCCTCAGGAATACAGGTGTCGGTTACGCGGTTGAAGTGCTGATCCAGAAGTTCTCTTTCCTGTTCAGGTGTTAAATCTCTGTAATTCGGTACTCGTTTATAATGAGAATGCGCCACCAAATTCATTACATCTTCTTCAAGGTTGGCGCCGGTACAAGAAATAATGTCAACTTTATCCTGACGGATCATCTCAGCCAGAATTTTACCCAATTCTGCAGTAGACATTGCTCCCGCCAAAGTAATCATCATTTTTCCGCCGTCTTTCAGGTGAGCAACATAACCCTTGGAAGCATCGACCAGAGCTGCTGCATTGAAGTGGAGGTAGTATTTTTCTAAAAATTCTGTAATCGGTTTATTCATTTTTTTATTGTTTATGCAAAGATAATATTTTAGGACGGAAGTCTCAATTCACAAAAATCTAAATCAAATTCCCGTTAACTGATCCTTCCGGCATTTTTCATTAAAAAAGTACAACCTGGCAAAGGCTGTACTTTAATTAAATCATGGAGCGTAGAATTTATCTGAAAATTAGTTCTGCCAATGTTCAACTTTCAGAATTTCTATTGTTCTTTCGCCGTCTTTAAAAGGATATTCTACGATGTCACCCACTTTATATCCTAACGTTGCAAGTGCCATATCAGAAAGGATAGAGTGTTTGTTCTTTTTCGGCTTTGCCTGCGCAACTCCCACAAAAATATATTCTTCTTCTTTGTTTAGGGTGTGGTCTTTTACAGTAACTACGCGGTCTACCGTCACTACATCTTCGGGAAGTTCCCTTCTTCTAACCTGCTTAGCATTCCGAAGTTCGGAAGTAAGTCTTGCTTCTTCGTTTGGGGTTACTTTTTTTCTTCTGAGGTGATCCTTAATTGCGTCGTAGATTCCGGTTGTTAAAATTATGTTTTCTGACATTTCTGTATATTTTTTTGAATTCATGACATGCTTTATGCGATCCAACGCAGACTGTAAACATCAAAAGACGTTTTGCCTGTGAAAACACATCAAATGGTATTGAGATTAAAATGTTGGAATTCCCTGTCTTGGACCCGACAGGGTTTAATTGATGAAGTCTTTTGAACTTTTCAGAAATGAATCAGTATGCAAATAAAGCAAGGACAGCAAAAGCCTAGATATACCGGTTTCGGATAAAAAGAATGATGTGACCATGAACTTATTGAATTGATTTTTACAAATTTAAGAAATAACCATTTACTAAACAAGTGTTTAGCATAAATTAACATTGCTGCTACAATCTGAATTTTCGGTTCTCCTTTTTTTCTGAGAGCTGTTTTTTTGCCTGAATTCTCTTTTCCACCTGTCTTTTGCTTGGTTTAGTAGGTTTGCGGAGTTTTGGTTTAACGAGCGATTTATTTACCAGATCCAGTATTTTCTCAGTCGCGATCTTTTTATTCTGAAGTTGGGTGCGGCTCTCCGAAACGGTGAGCTGAAGAATACCTTCAAGATTAATCCTGTTTTTTAGTTTTAGCGCGATTAATTCTTTTTCTTCTTCTTTAAAAAATTCAGTGCCAGCTATATTCCACATTACAGTGACGGAAGTTTCTACCTTATTTACGTTCTGTCCGCCTGCGCCACTGCTGCGGGAGGTTTTGTAAGTAAGTTCATTGGTGAAATTTTTCATGGAGATAAGAATGGCTAAAACAAATGTAGCAATTCTTTGCGGTTAATTTTTCCGTTGGGAATCCTGGGAAATTTAGTGATGAAATGAATTTCCTTCGGGAGATGATTTTTAGAGAAAGTGTTTTGGATTACAGTAAAGGCCAATTCCAGCAGTCCGATTAGATTAGAATTTTCATTTCCTTCAATTACTAAAATCAGTTTCTGACCCAATTTTTCGTCTTTAATCCCAAGAAAAGCCACTTCATTATGCAAATATCTTTTCAGTAAATTTTCAACTTCTTCGGGACGAATTTTAAGTCCACCGGAATTGATTACATTATCGATTCTGCCTAAAAATTTGAACTGATAGCTTTCTTTCAGCTCAACTAAATCGTTCGTTTTAAGAATTTCCGGGTTAAGTTTCGGAGCTGCAATCTTTAAACAAGCTCTCTCATCGAGACAAATTTCAATACCTTCAAAGACAGAAAAGTATTCTTCGGATGAAGGATAAATCTGTTTCAAGGCGATATGAGAAAGCGTTTCGCTCATACCGTAAGTTTCGTAAATACGGGGTGCCGGATGATGGATGTCGGGTGGCAGTTGCTTATGAATTTTAGTTTTTAAACTTTCCGAAACCTGAGCACCACCAATAATTAAGTTTTTAATGAAATGAATTTTGTCTAGAGAATTTTCAACCTGTAGCGGCGACATCGCGCAGAAATCAACTTTCTCTTCTAAATATTCCAGCGGTTTTGAGGAAGGGGTTGCAATCAACAGTTTCAG
This sequence comes from Flavobacteriia bacterium, assembly GCA_015999765.1. GTDB lineage: Bacteria > Bacteroidota > Bacteroidia > Flavobacteriales > Weeksellaceae > Kaistella. Next base: position 58,029 of record JAECQR010000001.1, on the reverse strand, counting down.
TTTTCTTTCCAGAGCCCGCACTATCATCATCTTACCCGAAATGTATTCGACCGGAAGACACACTAATGCAGTGTTTCCAGGTTTTAAGTTCAGGAAATCGCAGGTCATCTTTGCGGAACTCAGCATTCTGCTTTTTTCGATTTCAAAAACTTTTGGGGTTCCCGTAGAACCTGAAGTCTGGACCGAAACATAATGAGAATCGGAATACCATTCCTTTAAAAAGGAAATCACTTTTTCCTCAAAATCGGTTTGGGGAGAAAGTGATTCCAGATTGATATTTTGCGCGAAATCGATGAACATTACATTCTGTCAACTGTTCCGATTCCCAGAAGGGCGAGTCCTTTTCTTATTGTTTTTCCGGTTACTGCAGAAAGTTCAAGGCGGAACTGTTTCGCGGTAGCATCGTCCTGCTTCAGAATCGGATTATTCTGATAAAAAGAATTATAAGATTTCACAAGTTCATATATATAGTTGGCGACCAAAGCAGGGGAGAGCGTTTCGGCTGCTTTGGAAACTACGTCTTTAAAGTTGAGCAGATTCATTATCAGATCTTTTTCGGAATCATTGATTTCGTAATCTGAGATGGTTTGCTCCCGGTATTCTGCCTTGGTAAGCAAAGACTGAATTCTTGCGTAGGTATACTGAATGAAAGGGCCTGTATTCCCGTTAAAATCTATGCTTTCTTTTGGATTGAAAAGCATTTTTTTCTTTGGATCCACTTTGAGTATGAAATATTTCAAAGCGCCTAAACCAACTGTTTCGTATGATTTTTCTTTTTCCTCTTCACTAAGATTTTCGAGTTTGCCGAGTTCTTCTGCTTTTTCTTTGGCAGTTTCTACCATTTCCTGAATCAGATCATCAGCATCTACCACTGTTCCTTCGCGGGATTTCATTTTGCCTTCGGGAAGTTCTACCATTCCATAGGAAAGGTGGTGAAGATCTTCAGCCCAGCTATAACCTAATTTCTTAAGGATTTTAAACAATACATCGAAATGATAATCCTGTTCGTTACCTACCGTATAAATAAGTTTCTGAATATTATTTTCCTTGAAACGCTGAACCGCTGTTCCCAAATCCTGTGTCATATAAACCGATGTTCCGTCGGAACGGATCAATAATTTGTGGTCGAGACCTTCATCAGTAAGATCGCACCAAACCGAACCGTCGTCTTTTCTGTAGAGTACGCCGCTTACTAAACCTTCCTGAATGAGGTCTTTTCCCAGTAAATAAGTATTGCTTTCGTACTGAACCTGATCAAAATCGACACCCAGCTTTTTATACGTTTGGCCGAAACCTTCATAAACCCAGGAGTTCATTTCGTTCCAAAGGGTTCTTACGCTTTCGTCACCTTTTTCCCAGTCCAAAAGCATTTTCTGGGCTTCCAGGATAATAGGTGCCTGTTTTTTTGCAGTCTCTTCATCATGACCCTGCGTTACCAAATCAGCGATTTCCTTTTTATAGTTTTTGTCGAATGCGACGTAATAGTTTCCCACGAACTTATCACCTTTGGTCCCGGTAGACTGTGGTGTTTCCTGATTGCCGAATTTTTCCCAGGCGAGCATTGATTTGCAAATATGAATTCCGCGATCATTAATGATTTGGGTTTTGAGCACATCGTAACCATCTTCTTTAAGGATTTGTGCGACTGAGTAGCCCAATAAGTTATTACGGATATGCCCTAAGTGAAGTGGCTTATTGGTATTTGGAGAAGAATATTCTACCATAACGGTTTGGTTTTTCTTCTCTACAGCGTCAAAATTTTCTTTTACGTAATTAAAATTATCGAGGAAGAAACTGTTTTTGATTTTCAGATTCAGAAATCCTTTTACCACGTTGAAGTTCTCAACAAAGTCCGCTTGAGTTGATAGTGCGTCACCAAGTTCCATAGCAATAAGATCGGGACTTTTCTTAAGGATTTTCACTAAAGGGAAAGTAACGATGGTGAAATCACCTTCGAAACCCGTTTTGTTCTGCTGTACTTCAAGTTTGACATTGTTTCTCTGGTTTACATCATCAATCTGAAAAACATTTTGAACGACTTCAGCGATTTTGTTCTCAATACTATCTTTAATATTCATCTTCAAAATTTTGAATTACAAATATACGGAAATAAAAAAACCACTCAGAAGAGTGGTTTAGTAAAAATAAGACTAAGTTACTTAGTTTTTATCCCAGATAAGTTTGGTTTTCATTGTATCGCCTCCAATTGCAGCTGAAGCAGCAGCATAATTTTCAGGATTCAATGTTTGAATTACCGTTGGATAGAACAATCTTGTTGGCAAATCTGTAAGACCAGCAATTAGTGGTTCAAAAACATAAGTAGTAGCTCCACTTACAGGGTCAGGTACATTGAGTGCATAAGTCTCACCTGGCAGTAAAAGAACGCTTGTATCTGGGTATCCTGTTCTTCTGTAATCTGCCCATGCTTCATAAGGCTGCATGAATAATGCTACATATTTCTGAGTTAATACATTTTTCATGTTTGCAGGAGGCAAAGTTGCTACAAAAGCATCTGCTGCTGCTGCGCTAACGCCCCATTTAGTCATAGAAGCCTTAACTCCTTTTTCATAGTTAGACTGGCTCCAGCCATTAGCCTCACTTAATAAAAATTCTACTTCAGAATATTCCATTAGGATCTCAGTATAGTTTCTTTTGTAAACATATTTACTGAAGAAGTTAGACTGAACTGCCTGAGCCGTTGACATTGACTGGTCTAAACCATATGGCTGACCTACGTAATCGGCAGGATCTGTAGATTCTGTGTAAGAACCATCAAGGATCGTAGCCTTAAGCGTACCCATAGGTGCAGCATACTTAAACAATCTTGGATCTAGACCAAAGTTACCGTTAGTACCTTTTAGTAAATCAATGAACGTTTTAGATACTGAGAAGTCAGAACGGGTTCTGAAATCGTTGTACATTGGAGAAGGGTTTACTAAATTGTTTTCATAAGTTACCCCAACGTTATCTGCATTAGACGTCATAACGCCAGCAGCAATAGCTTCAGCCAAATGAGCTTCAGCTCCAGGAACTACACCTTTTACTCGGGTAGCAACTCTTAATCTTAGGGAGTTCGCAAACTTTTTAAGTTTAGTACCATCTCCTCCAAAAAGAATATCACCTTGGATGAAAACTGGCTGGTCAACTTCAACCATCGCTGCAGCTTCTTTCAGTTCTTTCATGATATCAGCATAAACCTTTGCTTGAGAAGCAAATTTAGGTCTTAGATACTCATTTGCATTTAAAGCCTGAAAGTCTGCGTCATTGTTACCATAGGAGTAATAAGGAATATCACCGAATGTGTCTGCAAGATTCAGGAACACATAAGATAACATTACTCTAGAAGCTGCAATCTGGTTAGCATTAGAACCGTAAGCGCTTGTAGGTCCTGCAGTTGCAGGATCGGTGTTCATGTCAATAATCTTCTTGTAGTTAGAAGCTGCGGTAAAAAGTTGAGTCCAGATAGCGTCACCGCTAGTTAACCTATATTGGTATCTGTCCTCTTCAGTATAAGCTACTTGAGCTGAATACTGCATCCATGGTAAAGTAACTCTGGCTGACTCGAATGAATTTCGGGTAGCATCTGTTACTATTTTGTTTGCTGCGTTCCAAACTCCATAACTTAAAGCTGTTTCTGGATTGTTTGGACTTTTATTAATCTCATCGAAATCCTGAGTACAACTCACAATTGCGGTGGATGTAAGTAAAACTGCGGCAAAAGCGTAAGCAATTTTTTTTATATTTTTCATTGTCTAATTAAAATTTAAAGTTAACGTTAAATCCAAATTGTCTTGTTGAAGGAAGTGAACCACCTTCAAGACCCTGGATGTTTCCTGAACCGTAAGAGGTATTTTCAGGATCCATACCTTTCCAATCTAAATTCCATGCCAGTAGGTTTCTACCAAATGCTGAAATTCTAACTCCTTCAAGGAACCCACCGATAATAGACTTCGGTAAGTCGTAACCAAGAGTTACATCTCTTAGTTTAATGTAATCTGCATCGAAAACATTAAGAGCATCTACAGTATTATAGTGCATTGCCCCCCATGCCTGAGCAGAAATGTTACGTGTGTTTGGTGTTCCATCAGCTAAAACACCTTCTAATACTACACCATCTGCTCTGTTGCCTCCAAGTGCGGATTCTTCGATCATCCCTGAGTACATTCCCCACATGTGTGAAGTAGAGAAATATTTACCGCCTTTCTGCATATCAAATAAGAATGATAAACTTAGGTTTTTATATTTCATGGTATTTCTAAGACCCATGTTGTAATCAGGCAATGTAGAGCCTAGGTTTTTGATTCCTGAAGCTGCGTAACGGCCGTTTGAAGCAATTACTTTGTTTCCGTTTGCATCATAAACAAAATCTGTTCCATAAATAGATCCGTAAGATTCACCTTCAACCGCTAATAAACGAGCTCTAAATGGAGCAACTGTAAGCTGATATGTTGTTACGCCTTCATACAGTTTTATGATTTTGTTGTCGTTCTGGGCAAAGTTCCAGTTAAGTGTCCATGAGAAATCCTCAGTTTTAACCGGAGTTACAAATACCATGGCTTCGATACCTTTGTTGCTGATTTCACCAGCGTTTACCACGTTACTTCTAAATCCAGTTGCAGGATCAATTGTTAACGGAAGAATTGCGTCAGTGATATTAACATCGTAATAAGTCACATCGAAACCAAATCTGTTTTTAAAGAAGTTAGCTTCAATACCAATTTCCTTAGTTTCCTTAAGTTCTGGTCTAAGATCCGGATTGTTGTTCTGCGTGCTTAGAGTATATCTTGGTACACCGTTGAAGTTAACAGCCTGGCTCATAACATTTACTACAGAATAAGGGTCTGTATCACTCGCAACTTTTGCCCAACCTGCTCTAATTTTACCGAAAGACAACCAATCTGTTTTCAATACATTAGAAAATACGAAACTACCAGTGATAGAAGGATAGAATCCGTCATGAACTGTAGTACTGAACCAGTCGTTTCTTCCAGTAGCTTCAATGAACAATGTTTCTTTGTATCCTAATGAAACTGATCCGAAAACAGAGTTCACTCTTCTGTTGAAATCATCATTTTGAGCTAGTGGAGTTTCGATACTGTTTTTTAAGTTATAGAAGTTCGGGATAATCAAGCCACCTACCGTGTTGCCGAAAAGTCTGCTTAATTTAGAGTTTCTTCTGTTTGCTCCAACGAAAGTATTCAAAGTGAAATCATCAGAGATTCTTGGATTCCAGTGAACTCGTCCTTCGTAGTTGAATTCTGAGAAGTTTCTTGAATTGGTCGCATAACCCGAAGTTGACTGAGAACCAATCGCTACACGGGAATCGTTATCCTGTGCATAAATATCAGCATACACTTTACCTACAACATATAAGTTATCCAGAATGTTATAAGTTAAACCAGCGTTACCGAAGAACCTGTTTCTTCTATCGTTTGAAACGTTTTCGTAGATCGTCCAGTAAGGGTTATCAGAATATAAAGGAGTCCCGTCATCCCAAGCTGTTCTATTCCAGCTTCTTTGGTTTCCGTTTGCTAATTTATAGTCTTTCAGTTTAGAGAAGTCCAACTGTCTTTGTCCCCATTGGTAAAATTTCTGAGCTACAGAGTTATCACCATATCCTTGTTCAGGTCTGTTGAAACCGTGAGTCTGTACAAAATTCAATCCTGTTTCAACCTTAAGTTTTTCACTTAGTTCACTGTTAAGGTTAATACCAAAATTGTGCTTCTTGATACTACTGGTTGGCACGATACCTGAAATATCTGTATTGGTGTAAGAAACTCTCAGGTTTGATTTTTCAAAAGATTTTGAAACCGAGATGTTATTCGTAAGGGTAATTCCCGTATCGAAGAAAGAATCTACACCGTGCTCAGGCGCAACCCAAGGGATTGTTTTCATATAATCACCTGCAAATTCCGGGTCAAATGCATTCCAAGGAAGATACATTAAATTAGGATCATATTTTGGACCCCAAGATTCATCCATGCCATAATCTGCAATATTGTAGGTTTGACCATTAATTACAGCAGTTGGTAATTCATCAGCTAAACCACCACCATAGTAATTCTGTAGTTCTGGACGGATATAAATCGACTCAAAAGAAACACCGGTATTCAATTCAATAGAAGTTTTACCTCTCTTCGCTTGTTTTGTGGTGTAAATAATAACCCCGTTGGAAGCTCTTGAACCATAAAGTGCAGCAGCCGGACCTCCTTTCAATACGGTTACCGACTCTATATCGTCTGGGTTGATATCAAAAGTCGTGTCACCGTAATCTCTACCTCCTGCACCTCTTTGCGTGTTGGTGTCGTTGATGTTACTGTTGTCTAATGGTACACCGTCAACAATAATAAGCGGTCTGTTTTCACCGATGATTGAACTTACCCCTCTCATTGTGATTCTGGTAGAACCACCCATAGACGAAGGAGATGTAACTGTAACCCCCGCTACGTTACCTGATAAAGCACTCAAGGCATTGTTTTGCCCTGCGTCAGAGATAGTTTCACCTGAAACCTCCTGGGCAGCATACCCGATAGACTTTTTCTCTCTCTTAATACCCAAGGCTGTTACTACAACGCCTTCGATATCCTGCGTTCTGGCAGTGTCAACCTGTGCATTTACCAAAGCAAATGAGGAGGTTAAAACTACAGCTAAAACGCTTGTTGTTAGTTTCTTCATATCAAATTAAATTTTTTCATTGTAGCAAATGTGCAAAACTTTCACAATATGACCAAACTTTTTGTTAAATAATTCTTAATAATTTAATAATTGCACTGTATAGCCATATAATGTCTAAAGAATGTGTTAAATCTGTGAATTTGTCAAAATTTGCGGCTTTTTTATGATAATTATCATGTTATATTATTTAAAATGGTAAAATGATATAAGTTTTTCGCGGTGTTTTTTGATGATTCTGTAGTGAAAATTAAGTTAAATTAGGTTAATCAAGTATTAATTTAAGAATTGTAATATGATGCTAATGTGTATTTTATCCTAATGTCCCTGATTAAACATTAGTAAAGCCTAAGCACAAATTTCTTTTTTTACATAGGATAGTGGAAGGCTTCTATTCCCTTTAAATATTTGTAATTTTACCCCGCAAATTATAGGAGAAACATCGCATAAAAGGATATGGAATTATTGAAAAGATGGTCTAAAACAGATGTAGAAGCGGGCTGTGATGAAGTCGGAAGAGGTTGTTTATGCGGTCCTGTTGTGGCAGCTACCGTTATTATCGACGAGACTTTCAGCCAGTATTTAGTCAATGATTCTAAGAAACTCACATTCCAAACCAGGATGCAACTGGATGAATATATTAAAAGCAACGCAGTTGAATATGCGATTGCCGAAGTTTCACCCCAGCTTATCGATGAACATAATATACTTAATGCAAGCATCCACGCGATGCATAAAGCGCTTGATCAGCTGAAAAACCGGCCCGGGCTTATTCTGGTTGATGGAAACCGGTTTCATCCATACCAGTTTATCCCTCATGAGTGTATTGTAAAAGGAGATTCCAAGCTGCTTTCCATTGCATGCGCCTCAATATTAGCGAAAAATTATAGAGATCAGCTAATGATGAAACTTCATGATGAATTTCCGGAATATGGTTGGGATACCAATATGGGGTACGCGACGAAGATGCATCGGGATGCACTCAATCAATATGGCCCTACGGTTCACCATCGGAAATCTTTTCGCCTAGATTACCGGTGTAGCGAAGTTCAAACCGCAATTGTTCCAACTCTCTGATTCAGTAGTACGAAATAAATTTTCGTAAGGACAAACTAAACTGTTCGTACATACGAAATTTTATTTCATCAGTACAAAAAACTTATTTTCACAGTTGAAATTCGGCGAAAAAAAAGCGGAAAATGAATTCCGCTTTTTTTATTATATAATAAGGTGTCAATTATTTCTTTTTATTCGCCTGTTGCTGTTGTGCTTTCTGCTGCTCTTGGGCTTTCTCCATCATTTCGCGCATTCTTTTCTGGAATTTCCCTTCTTTTTTAGGCTCTTTCTTTTTGTTGGCCTGAATTTGTGCATGAATTTTTTTCTCATCAAGAATCCAGTATTTAATAACAAGAATAATGAGGATGTTAATAGCATTCGATACAAAATAATACCATGAAAGTCCTGACGCTGAAGTGTTCAGGAAGAAAAGGAAGGTGATAGGGAAGATGTACATCAGCACTTTCATATTCGGCATGCCTTCCTGCTGTGGCTGCTGAATGTTCCCCGAAGTCATTACCGTATAAATTAAAATCACTACCGTACACGCAATCGCGAAAATACTTAAATGTTCGCCCAGGAAAGGAATATTGAACGGAAGCTTAATCACATCATCGTAAGCAGTCAAATCTTTAGCGAACCAGAAGCTTTTCCCCCGAAGGTCAATCATATTCGGGAAGAACCGGAAAAGCGCATAGAAAATCGGGATCTGAAGCAATGCCGGCAAACATCCCGCCATTTGGTTCACCCCGGCTTTACGGTAAACTGCCATCGTTTCCTGTTGCTTTTTCATCGGATCTGCATCCTTGAATTTTGCGTTTACTTCGTCAATTTCCGGACGGATTACCTTCATCATCGCACTTAGTTTATGCTGCTTAAACATTACCGGCGAAAGAATGATTTTAACGATAATCGTCATCAGGAAAATTACCCAGCCTGCAGCCAGTCCCCAGCTGGAGATCAAGTTGTACATTGGGATGAAGAACCAACGGTTCATGCTGCCGATAAATGACCATCCTAAAGGTAATAACTCGTCGAAATTTTTGTCATATGATTTCAGTAACGGCAAATCCAAAGGGAGAAAATACCATTTGAAGTTCTGGTTCAGTTCGCTACCTGCCAAATCAACCTGCCCGTTGAAATTAAATTTTTTCAGGAATTCGCCTTCATCAATCATTTCCTGAGAACCTTTCGAATTTTTAAAACCGTGCTGAGGTTCTATCACAGCAGAGAAAAACTGCTGTTTTATAGCAAGCCAGTTCAGTGTTTCATCCGGTTCGTCCATTTCGGTTCGTCCATCATAATCGAAACTGCTGTAATTATCGAATGAATAATTGAATTCTGTATGCGTTTGCTCTTGCGCGCGTCCTTTTTCCATTTCGCGTGCACTGAAATCCCAGATGAAATCTGCTTTCTGGTCAGAAACCAATTGACTCAAGCCCTGCGTTTTGATATTGAAATCTACCGTATATTTATCCAGAAGCGTATAAATAAACTGAATTACCGCACCGTTTACATTCGCCTGCATCGTAACGGTGTTTCCGTTTTGCGTAGGCGTAAAAATCAGGTCTTTGGTATTGAAGGTTTTGCCGGTTTTGTCTTTGAACTGAAAACCATAAGAAGAATTATTCTTATCGAAAAACATTAAAGCTTTATCGTTGGCATCGGTCTGTCTGTTATATGCTTTGTATTCATTAAGCTGAACGGTAGAGATTTGTCCGCCCAATGTAGAAATTCCAACACTCAATTCCTTGTTTTTCAGTTCGACCTGTTGTATAGAAGTTGCTTTTACGCTGTCGTTTAAATTGGTAACTAACGCAGGTTTTGTTGCTTTTGCAATGTTGGTTTGCGTTGTTTTCGCCTGATTTTGGGCATCCAAAAGCTGCTGTTCTGTAGCCTGTTTGTTTTGGAAGTAAAACATGGCGCCAATCAGAATCATGGAAAACAGGGCGAAACTTATCAATTGGTTTTTATCTAAACCGCTATTTTGTTGCATCTTTCTTTATATTGAATTTTTGATTATTGGGTATGAACTATTATTAAATTAACCCTTTAATTTTGGCTGACAAAAATACTGATTTTTTTGGCAATGAAGAATTTTTTGTCAACTCATTTAAAAACAAAGAGATAAAAAACATTTCGTCTTTTATCTCTTGCTTTTATTTTTTGCTTGCTGCCTTTATCAGTGCTTTAAACAAAGGGTGGGGCGAGGCAACTGTACTTTTATATTCCGGGTGGTACTGTACGCCAATGTAAAAAGGGTGGTTTTTAAGTTCCAGAGTTTCTACCAAAGCAGTTTCCGGATTCAGACCGGTTGGGATAAGGCCATTTTTCTCGAACTCTTCCTTGTATTCGGAATTGAATTCGTAACGGTGGCGGTGTCTTTCAGAGATGTTTTTTGAACCATAGATTTCCAAAAGCTTGGTATTGGGTTTCAATGCGCATTTCCAGGCTCCCAATCGCATGGTACCACCTTTGTCGACAACGTTTTTCTGTTCTTCCATCAAAGAAATCACAGGGTCCGGAGTCGAAGTGTCAAACTCCATGGAGTTGGCTTTTTTATAACCCAAAACATTGCGGGCAAACTCTATGGTCATTATCTGCATCCCAAGACAGATGCCCAAGAGGGGAATATTGTTTTCGCGGGCATATTTAGCAGCTGAAATTTTTCCTTCGATTCCTCTGTCACCAAAACCGGGAGCAATCAGCATTCCATCAATACCTTTAAAAGTTTCTTTGGTGTTTTCTTCGGTAATCTCCCCGCTGTAAACCCATCGGATTTTCACTTCGGTTTCCAGATCGGCGCCGGCATGAATAAATGCTTCTGCAATGGATTTATAGGAATCCTGCAGTGACACATATTTCCCAACCAGAGCGATTTCAACTGATTTTTTAGGATTCTGGTATCTTTTAAGGAAGTTTTTCCAGTCTTTTAGATCGGCATCTTTATCAGACTTTAAATTAAGTTCCTTAAGTACAACATCATCAAAATTCTGTTTCTGAAGATAAATCGGAACTTCATAAATCGTTTCTAAATCACGACATTCAATCACGTTATCAAGTGATACGTTGCAGAACTGGGCGAGTTTAGCGCGCTGTTCTTTCGGGATTTTATGCTCGGTACGGCAAACTAAAACGTCTGCCTGCACTCCTGATTCCATCAACTGGCGTACAGAATGTTGGGATGGTTTTGTTTTTAATTCCCCGCTTGATGCAAGATAGGGAAGCAGCGTAAGGTGAATCACCATAGAATTGGTATCGCCAAGTTCCCACTTGAGCTGGCGCACGCTCTCTATATAAGGAAGTGATTCTATATCGCCGACAGTACCCCCGATTTCGGTGATGATGATATCGTAATTCTGTTTGGCAAGAATCTTAATTCTGCGCTTAATTTCGTTGGTAATATGCGGAATAACCTGTACCGTTTTTCCCAGAAAGTCGCCTTTTCTTTCTTTTTCGATAACGGTCTGGTATATTTTACCGGTGGTTACATTGTTGTTTTGTGAAGTCTGTGAATCCAGAAATCTTTCGTAATGTCCCAAATCCAGATCAGTTTCGGCGCCGTCTTCGGTCACGTAACATTCGCCGTGTTCGTAAGGATTTAAAGTTCCGGGATCGATGTTGATATAAGGGTCAAGTTTCTGGATGGTGACATTGAAGCCGCGGGATTTTAGCAGAAGTCCCAAAGAAGCGGAAACAATTCCTTTCCCTAAAGATGAAGTAACACCTCCTGTAACGAAGATGTATTTCGTGTTCTTTTTACTCATTAGATTAGGTTTGTGCAAAGTTAAGGGAATTTGAAACACGGGGCAAATTAATAAGGTTGAAACTCGGTCAATCATCTACAGTGGCATTTTGCTTTTAATAATTTAGTTTTCAATAAGTTAAAAGGTATGTTGTATGAGATATGTCATTTTTAGTTGTGTGAAATTGCACTTAACTTTACAAAGGAATTCAACTCCAACCAACAGTTGAGAAATCCTAACTTAAATATTAAAAAAATGAAAAACACTTTCAAATCTGCAATGTTCTTATTCGCAGTAACCTTCTTTAGTTTTGTAAATGCGCAAACCATTACAGGCAGATCCACAACAGTTAATATCGCCGGAACCTCCCCAATGCACGACTGGGTGATGAATGGGTCCTCTGCAACCTTCACAGGAACTGCGAACGGAAATACCATCACCAACGTAAAATTCACAATGCCGGCAAAAAGCCTGAAAAGTACCAAAGGAAAAATGATGGATAACAAAGCATATGGAGCGCTGAAATCAGATAAATATCCTAACATTACCTTCACCGCACCTACATTAGCAGTTGGAAAAGGAAATTTGGCCGGTAAAATGACGATAGCAGGTGTTACCAAAGAGGTGAATTTCCCTGTAACAGTAACCAAAAACGGTAAATCATATCATATAACAGGTACTGAAAATATGAAACTTTCAACTTACGGTATGGAAAGACCTGGTTTCATGGGTGTAAAAACCGGTGATGCGATTAAAGTGACTGTAAATATTGTTGCGAACTAATTAAACAAAATATACTCTTCAATAAAAAGTGGCCGCTTTCCAGCGGTTATTTTTTTTGGTCAAAATTTACCCAATTCAAAAAAAAGCGGGAAATTCGCAACATGGCAAAAGCGAAAACGGCATATTTCTGTCAGAACTGCGGCACCCAATATCCGCAATGGCTCGGACAGTGCAAAAGCTGCGGCGAATGGAATACTCTGGTGGAAGAAATTGTAGAAAAGTCTCCAGTAAAAAGTTTTTCCGACCGTTCCAAGCAGCACATCATCAATATCATCGAAGTAGAAACTCACGAGGAACCGAGGATCGCGACTCCTTCCGAAGAACTGAACCGAGTCCTCGGCGGCGGAATTGTTTTAGGGTCTGTCACATTAATTGGTGGTGAACCCGGAATCGGTAAGTCAACTTTATTGCTGCAGCTTGCCTTAAAAATGAAGAAGAAAATTCTGTATGTATCCGGCGAAGAAAGTGCTTCGCAGATTAAAATGCGCGCGGACCGGTTAACCGAGCTGCAGAATCCGCACTGCTATCTTTTTACAGAAACTTCTGTAGAAAAGATTCTTCATGAAGCTAAAAAACTGAAACCTGATTTTGTAATTATTGATTCAATCCAAACGCTTCAAAGCCAACTGATTGAAAGTTCTCCCGGAACGGTTTCCCAAATCCGCGAATGTTCAAATGAAATCATCAAATATGCTAAAGAAAGCAACACGCCGGTATTTTTAGTTGGTCACATCACCAAAGACGGCCAGATTGCCGGACCCAAAGTTTTGGAACACATGGTCGACGTCGTTCTGAATTTTGACGGCGACCGAAATCATTTGTTCAGATTGTTGCGTGCGAACAAAAACCGTTTCGGTTCTACATCAGAAATTGGGATTTATGAAATGGTTTCGCAAGGGCTAAAGGAAATTAAAAATCCGTCAGAAATCCTCATCACGAAAAAATTCGAAGAACTTTCAGGGAATTCTGTGGCGGTAACTTTGGAAGGAAACCGCCCGATGCTTATCGAAATTCAGGCCTTGGTAAGTACAGCAGTTTACGGAACGCCGCAAAGAAGTTGCACCGGTTTCGATTCGAAAAGGCTCAATATGCTTTTGGCGGTTTTGGAAAAACGTGCAGGTTTTCAGCTGGGCGCAAAAGATGTTTTTCTCAATATTACCGGCGGCATCAAAACCGATGATCCGGCGCTGGATTTGGCTGTTGTGGCTTCCGTGCTTTCCTCCAACGAAGATATTGCGATTTCCGAACATTTCTGTTTTGCGGGAGAAATTGGCTTGAGTGGAGAAATCCGGCCGGTTTCTCAAATCGAACAGCGCATTTCGGAAGCCGAAAAACTCGGCTATGAAAAGATTTTTGTTTCGAATTTAAATAAAATTCCCAAAAAGAAATTCGGAATTACCATTATTGAAGTAAGTAAAATTGAGGATTTTCATGAATATTTATTTTAAACAGCGTTGTTAGCGCTCTAAGTGCTAACAACGCTTCATAGCTTAGAATGAAAAAGAATGTATTCCCTTTAGAACCTGACCGTTTTTATCACATTTACAACCGAGGGATAAATGGAGGTGAATTGTTTTTCAATCACCAAAACTATCTTTATTTTCTAAAACTTATCGCCGACAAAATAAAACCAGTTGCGCAGATTTACAGCTATTGTCTATTAAAAAGCCATTTTCATATTCTTGTGAAAATACATACAGAAGTGCTGATAAGGGAAAGGTTTCCTTAAAAAAGTCAGACGCTAATAACCCATATAATTAGTCAGCAGTTTTCAAACACATTTAACAGTTATTCCCAAGCAATCAACAAGCATTTCGGAAGAACCGGGAAATTATTTGAATTGCCATTCAGAAGAAAGGAAATTACTTCAAACCTACAACTAATTAACGCTGTTTTGTATATTAACAAGAATCCTGTAAAACATAAGATTACATCAGACTATTTAAATTATCCATATTCGTCACTCGATGAAATTATAAAAAATAAAAATGTGTTTGTAGAAAGCCATTTTATTCTATCATTATTTGATAATTTTGATGAGTTTGCAACCGCCTTAAGTGATTATAACGTTTAAGAAAACAAAGCGCTGTTAGAGCTTCAAGCTCTAACAGCGCTCCAAATAGATTATATGAATTTCCTTGCCCATTCGTACCTCACTTTTACCGACGAACAGATTGTCGGGCAGTTCCTGCAGGATTTCATCCGGAACAAAGACCGGTTTTCGTTTCCGGAAAAAATCGGCGAGGGCATTACTTTACACCGCGCCATTGATACTTTTACCGATTCGCATCCGGAAATTCATGAAGCTAAGAAGATTTTCAGTCCTATGGTAAGACTGTATTCCGGAGCTTTTGTGGATGTGGCATTCGATTATTTTCTTGCCAACTCCATGCCTGATAAAGCTTTAAAAGAACATTCAGAAAAAGTGTACCGCGTTTTGAGAAATTACGATGAATTTTTGCCACCAAATTTCCTTAGAATGCTCGACAGCATGGAAAAAGACAACTGGCTTTACAATTATCGGGAAGACTGGGGAATTGAATTTTCGATACGGAATGTCCTTAACAAAGCGAAATACCTGAATAAAAATCTGGCAGTTTTTGAAGTTTATCTGAACAACAAACCGCAACTCCAGTATCATTTTGATCATTTTTTTCCTGATCTCGTGGCGGAAGCGCAGAAAATTAATGCGGGATTTCCTTCTTAGAAGTTCTGGTACAGATAACGGTCAGGATAATTTAATCTTTGGCTTTTTCGGTTTCCGTTGACGATAATATGAACGATATTCATCTGATCATCGAACAGATTATAGAGAAAACTTACTGCAGTTTCCACCTTTTTAGGGTGAATGACTTTCTCGGATTCCAGATAAATATTTACGGATTCGCTGTCTTCTTCGTAGCCTAAGTATTTAATTTTCAAAAACTTATTATCTGCTTTCAGTTTTAAATATACGTCGCAATATTGAATGAGATAGGCGTTGATTTGAGATTTATATGTCGCATCATTGAAGTGAACGGCTTTTCCGTATTTTTCCTTCAAAGCATTTTCCAGATCATCCAGAAAGAACTTCCCGCTGATCTCGAATGTCTCTGATTTTGAATTGTAATTAAATTCCACAGAACCAACGTGATAAGGGTGAATTTCTTTTGCTGAGCAAATGCTGAAAACAGAAAAAAGGAGGATGAAAAATAACTTTTGCATGGGTCAAAAATAGAAATAAATTTTGTATTATCGTGCCGCTAAAAATATGCGGTATATGAATGATTTTCTATTTTATCTGAATCTGGGTTGGGAACATATTATTTCACTTGACGCTCTTGATCATCAGCTTTTTGTATTGGTTTTGGTGGCAGTTTTTCTGATAAAAGACTGGAAGGATATTCTGTGGATTATTACTGCATTTACCATTGGGCACTCAATTACTTTGGCTTTAAGCGTGTTTGATATTGTACGGGCACCGGCAAAATGGGTGGAATTTCTTATCCCTCTTACAATTGTCATCACGGCTTTTGATAATATTCTGATGCGAAACCGGCCCAATAACCTTATGAAGATGAACTTCTATCTTGCTCTGCTTTTCGGATTGATTCACGGGATGGGATTTGCCAACACAGCGAGAATGATGATCGCAAATGAACAGCATATTTTTGTTCCTCTGCTTGGATTTAATATTGGATTGGAGCTAGGTCAGATTGCAGTCGTAGCGGCTATTTTGATTATACAGTTTATCCTTCTCAACCTTTTTAAAGTCAATCGAAAAGACTGGATTATGTTTATATCATCAGGAGTTTTTGCACTTTCCCTGAAAATGACTTTAGAAAGAATTCCGTTTTAAGCTGTAAAAGTTTACATTTATAATAGGTTATCTGTAACGATTTCTTAATTTTGATGACTATTGTATCATATCACCACATTCTTATGAAGTTCAAATCCATTTTTTTATCATTTTTTATTCCTTTGGGAATTTTTGCGCAGGATATTAAAAACAATCCAAACAGCAACCACGGAAATAAGTTTGAGCAGCTTGGCACAATCCTGCCGACGCCCAATGTCTATAGAACTGCTTCCGGCGCGCCGGGTCAGGGTTACTGGCAAAACCGCGCAGATTATGATATTACTGCTTATCTGGATGAGGATAAAAGAAATTTAAGAGGCTCGGAAACTGTTACCTATTACAACAATTCACCCGACGATCTGGATTATTTGTGGCTTCAGCTTGATGAAAATCAGCAATCATCTGTAAAAAATGCCGGATATGATGATTCGTCTTTTATTCCAAAACAGACCACTACCGAGCGTTTGAAAGTCACAGATCTGCCTGAAAAAAATAACGGATACGGCGTAAATCTCGAAAAAGTAACTGATGCTTCCGGAAAACCGTTAAAGTATGTGGTGAATAAAACCATGATGCGTATTGATTTGCCTAAAGTTTTGAAAAAAGGTGAAAAATTCGTCTTTAAAATAGACTGGAATTATAATATTCCGAACCGGATGACGATGGGAGGAAGAGGCGGCTACGAATATTTTCCTGAAGACGGTAACGATTTATACACCATTACACAATGGTTCCCTAGAATGTGCGTGTATAGCGATTTCAAAGGCTGGCAGAATAACCAATTCACCGGAAGAGGCGAATTCGCCCTGGCATTTGGGGATTATAAAGTAACGATGAATGTTCCTGCTGACCATATCGTAGCTTCGACGGGTGTTGGTAAAAATTTCGAGCAGGTTCTAACCCCTGCACAGCTCCAGCGATGGAAACAGGCGCAAAATGCCAATGAGCCGTTGGAAATTGTGACTTTAGAAGAAGCCAAAAAAGCTGAAAAGAATAAATCAAAACAGAGAAAAAC
The DNA here is from genome assembly GCA_015999765.1 of Flavobacteriia bacterium. Lineage (GTDB taxonomy): Bacteria > Bacteroidota > Bacteroidia > Flavobacteriales > Weeksellaceae > Kaistella. The sequence goes on along the minus strand of JAECQR010000001.1, from coordinate 40,919 downwards.
CTGGATTTTCGAAGCAGAAAACGTGCGTGATTTCGCCTGGACTTCTTCAAGAAAATTCGTTTGGGATGCCATGAAAGTTGTCATTCCTGAAAACAATAACCAGGTAATGGCGATGAGTCTTTATCCGAAAGAAGCTTACAACCTTTACCGAAAGTTTTCGACGAAGGCGGTTGCTCATACCATCAAAACCTATTCAGAATTTACCGTTCCTTATCCTTACCCCGTTGCCCAGTCGGTTGAGGCTGCTAACGGAATGGAATATCCGATGATCTGTTTCAACTACGGAAGAACGGAGAAAGACGGAACCTATTCCGAAGGAATTAAAAACGGAATGATCGGTGTGATCATTCATGAAGTCGGGCATAACTTCTTCCCAATGATCATTAACTCCGACGAAAGACAGTGGAGCTGGATGGACGAAGGTTTGAATACTTTTGTTGAATACTTAACAGAAGAAAAATGGGACAATAAATTCCCTTCAAGAAGAGGTCCCGCACACACAATTGTTGATTACATGAGGCTGCCGAAAGATCAGCTGGAGCCAATCATGGTGAATTCAGAGAATATTATTCATTTTGGTCCCAACGCGTACGCAAAACCGGCAACAGGACTTAATATTCTGCGCGAAACTATTATGGGAAGAGAACTTTTTGATGAGGCTTTTAAAACGTATTCAAAAAGATGGGCTTTCAAACATCCGGAACCTGCAGATTTTTTCAGAACGATGAATGATGCCAGCGGTGAAAACCTGGATTGGTTCTGGCGCGGCTGGTTCTACGGTACGGATGCGGTAGATATTTCAATTGATAAAGTTACGGTTGCTGCGCCTGATTTAGACGCCGCTCCAAAATCCCGTGAAATCACTTATAATATTGAAAAACCTTTGCAAAATGATTTCGAGGACATTTCTAAAATCAGAAACCGAAACGATAAAAACATCGAGTTTTATACCGACAATGACAAAGCAACTCAGGATTTTTACTGGAGGTACAACCGCGGAATTGAGAAAGTGGATGATACGAAGAAATATTCCATGAAAGTGGATAATATGGACAAAGTGCCTTCAAAAGACAAAGCGCAGCTTCAGAATGTTATGGCTTACCAGATCGATTTCAGCAACAAAGGCGGGTTGGTAATGCCGATTATTCTTGAATTTACATTTGAAGATGGAACCACGCTGACTGATAAATCTTCTGCGCAGATCTGGAGAAAGAACGAGCAGAAGGTTTCCAAAACCTATTATTTCGACAAGAAATTAAAATCGATTCAGCTTGATCCGATGAGAGAAACTGCAGATATTGACACCTCAAATAATTTCTGGGGCGAAGTTCCAGCGCCGGCTTCCAAATTTGAAGTCTTTAAGCAGAAAAACGAAGCAACTGCAAGAGGCGCCGCACAGGGGCAGGTAAATCCGATGCAGGCAGCGGGTAAGAAAAACTAAATCTTTAGTAATTAGGACTAATAAAGTCATTCAGTAAATGAATGGCTTTTTTTCTGCCAAAATTTCACATTCCTTTAACAGTGAATGACAGATTTTCAGATTACTTTTGTTGGCACCGTTTTAGAGAAAAACAGTACATCTTTAATAATTTAAACCCAAAAAAATATGTCAGTAAATTTTAAACCATTAGCAGACCGCGTTCTGGTAGAGCCAACTGCTGCGGAAACCACCACCGCATCAGGAATTATTATTCCCGACACCGCAAAAGAAAAACCACAGGAAGGTATTGTAGTAGCAGTAGGTCCGGGCAAAAAAGACGAGCCAACAACCGTACAGGTAGGCGACAAAGTACTTTACGGGAAATATTCAGGTTCTGAATTAAAACTGGATGGTAAAGATTATTTAATCGTAAAAGAAGGCGATCTATTGGGAATCATAGGCTAGTGGCTTCGGGCTTTTATCCTTATAATCAATTTAATAATAGAATCATTTGCGGTCTGCAAAATTTAGCAAATCGCCAAAAGCAATAAATATTATGGCAAAAGAAATAAAATTTGATATCGAATCAAGAGACGCCCTGAAAAGAGGGGTGGATGCATTGGCTAATGCAGTAAAAGTAACTTTAGGTCCTAAAGGCCGTAACGTAGTGATCGAAAAATCTTTCGGCGCACCGCACGTGACTAAGGACGGAGTTTCCGTAGCGAAAGAAATCGAACTGGAAGACCGTGTAGAAAACATGGGCGCCCAGATGGTGAAAGAAGTTGCTTCTAAAACCAACGATATCGCCGGTGACGGTACTACTACTGCAACTGTTCTTGCGCAGGCAATCGTTCGCGAAGGTCTGAAAAACGTAGCTGCAGGTGCTAACCCGATGGATCTGAAAAGAGGAATTGACAAAGCTGTAATCGCGGTGGTCGAAAACCTGAAAACCCAGTCTCAGGAAGTGGGTGATTCTTCAGAAAAAATCAAGCAGGTTGCATCTATCTCTGCAAATAATGATGATACCATCGGAACTTTGATCGCTGAAGCGTTCGGAAAAGTGGGTAAAGAAGGCGTTATTACTGTTGAAGAGGCAAAAGGAACAGATACTACAGTAGATGTTGTAGAAGGAATGCAGTTCGACAGAGGTTACCAGTCTCCGTATTTCGTAACCAACCCTGAAAAGATGGTTGCAGAACTCGAGAATCCTTATATCCTTTTGGTTGAGAAGAAAATCTCTTCAATGAAAGAATTGCTACCCGTTTTGGAGCCGGTTGCTCAGGCAGGAAAATCACTTTTAATCATCTGTGAAGAGGTTGAAGGCGAAGCGTTAGCTACTTTGGTAGTAAACAAACTGAGAGGTTCACTTAAAATCGCAGCAGTTAAAGCGCCAGGATTTGGTGACAGAAGAAAAGCAATGTTAGAAGACATCGCGATCTTAACTGGAGGAACGGTTATTTCTGAAGAAAGAGGGATCACTATGGAGAACGCTACTTTAGAAATGTTGGGAACTGCTGAAAAAGTAACCATCGATAAAGACAATACTACGCTTGTAAACGGTGCCGGTGAAGAAAGCCTGATCAAAGGTCGTGTGAACCAGATCAAAGCACAGATGGAATCTACAACTTCCGATTACGACAGAGAAAAACTTCAGGAAAGACTTGCTAAACTGGCAGGCGGAGTTGCCGTACTTTACGTAGGTGCTGCATCTGAAGTAGAAATGAAAGAGAAAAAAGACCGTGTTGACGATGCTTTGCATGCAACCAGAGCTGCCGTGGAAGAAGGAATTGTTCCCGGAGGTGGTGTTGCTTTGGTAAGAGCGATCAAGGCCTTAGATTTCGAAGGGGCAAATATGGACGAAACAACCGGTATCAAAATCGTAAAAAGAGCCATCGAAGAGCCATTGAGACAAATCGTAGCCAATGCAGGAGGCGAAGGTTCCGTAATCGTAGCCAAAGTAGCTGAAGGAAACGGAGATTTCGGTTTCAACGCGAAAAACGACGAGTACGTAAACATGTACGAAGCAGGAATCATCGACCCTACCAAAGTGGTGCGTGTAGCGTTAGAAAACGCGGCATCAGTTTCAGGAATGTTGTTGACTACAGAATGTGTCATCACCGAAGTGAAAAGCGCAGAACCAGCCATGCCAATGGGCGGCGGTATGCCGGGAATGATGTAATACCGGCTGCCTCAACCTTATAGGTTTCCGAAACCTAAGGTTTCAAAGGTGTCGAAATATATAAATCCGTTCAGAATTTTCTGGGCGGATTTTTTTGTAGCCGGGAACCTGCTCTCCGCTGTATCTTTTTGTTCCTCGTGCCTCGTCACAAAAAGGATGTCGCTGCGATCAGGGCTAGGGGTTTAGAATCCCAATACAACTTTGTTAAAGTTTTCATATATAAATCCGCCCGGGTTTTACAAGCGATTTTTTTTTAATAAATTATTGTCGCAAAGTGAGTTGTATTTCGGATATTTGAGTTTGGAAAATTATTGTATTGATTATGGATAGATATTACAACGAATTTCTAGATTATTCCGATGAATTAGGAAATTCGGGGTTTTGTGATATTTGTAAAGGTTATGCATTTCTTTTTTTTGGTGTAATTTGTTTATTCGCAATTGTTGCCGTGTTTTTTGTTAATAGGATTAAAAAAGTATCAATTCGTTATACGGCTTATTTGATCTTATCACTAATCATAGTAGGTGTTCTAAACGGCACAAAGTATCCTGGATCTGATATTTTACTAAGTGCTATTATACTTTTATTTGTTGGATTCTTTGGATATATTGTGGTGGGCTACGTTTTAATTGGTTTTTATAATATTATAAAAGAAATAAGAAAGTTCATTGAAAAATGAACTAGATAATGAATCTTATGAATATAACGCTTGCAAAAGAGGTAATTAAAGATTATACAATTAAAATTGACAATTTGAGAATTTTAGATTCAGATGAAGTAGAGGAGATCGCATTCAACCTCAAAATAATTCATCTGCTAAATGAAATTCAATGTTATTTTTCAATCGTGGAACAGAACTACAATGAATTTGATAGTCAGTTAAAATCTAACACTGTTGAACTTATTAAAGGTTCAGGATCTCCATTAAAACCAAATGAAGAAATATTGAATAAAATAATGATAAATCTAAATAGATTACTGTTAAATTATTTAAGTTCTTATAGAGTATTAATAGACCACATACCAAGATTGCTCAACCAATACCAAAGAATATCTTTAAAAGCGTTTTTAAGCGAGATTTTCGATAAAAATTTTGAATATAGATTTTGCGATCAATTAAGAAATTTTGCTCAACACAAAAATTTGCCAATAACTAAATTCGGTTGTGAAGCTGATATTTCACTTGCTAAAGTTTTTTATTTAATAGATATAGAATCTCTTTTATCGCAAGACTATCATTGGAGATTTGAAACAAGAAGGGATATGGAAAAGTATAATGATATAGATTCCCTTTCATTGATATCTTCACATTATCAAATAATAAAAGAGATCCGATCATTTGTTTTTATTTTTTTTGAAAGTGATTTCTTTTCTGCATCTAGTTATTTAGAAGAAATTGCAAATGAATTTCATGGGGATTACAAGATAGTATTACTCTATGATAACGGAGAAGTTCAAAATATACCAACATCTATGATTAATCAATTAAAGAAAGAATTCGTTTAATTCCCTGCTGCACGAATCCTTTCGTATGGCGCAACATTCCGCCCACCATTTCAAACCTTCCGGTTCCGTTCCTAAAGATTTACGTCCAGTACAAGAAAGTTTACCTCCGAAACCTAAAGATTTACCTCAATAGCCTAAAACTTTACGTTACCGACCTAAAATTTTAAGTCAGAAACCTAAAACTTTACACTCTGCACCTAAAGATTGGTGTCGGGAACCTAAAAGATGATGTTCCGGACCTAAACATTCACATCCAGAACCGGAACGTTGTCGAATGGAACGATATTCTTCCGCTTCAGTCATCGAAACATAAAAAAGCCCACCATATCGGCGGGCTTTAAATATTTAATAATAACGGTTTAAATCGTCGTTAATCTAAGTGTATTTGTTTTACCGCCTTCGTAAGCCGGTGTTGCGTTCAGGTTGATTACAAAATCGCCCTGCTCTACAAAACCGTTGCTGTGCGCCAGCATATTCACCTGAATAATGGTTTCGTCAGTAGACTTCTGCATATCGTAATAGAACGCACGCACGCCCCAAAGCAGGTTCAGCATTGTAAGAACTCGTTTGTTGGAAGAGAATACAATGATATTCGAGTTCGGTCTGTGCGCCGAAATCTGGAACGCCGTGTAACCTGAGTAGGTCAGCGTAACAATCGCTTCTACATTCGCAGATTTTGCAATCCTTACCGCTGCCAGACAAACCCTGTTCGTAATAAAACGCTCATCAACACAGTTGAATTCGTGCTCGATTGGAGAGTTTTTGTTTTGGTAGAAATGAGTCTGCTCAATATTCTTCACAATCTTCGACATGTTTTTTACCACATCAACCGGATATTTACCCACCGAAGTTTCCCCGGAAAGCATCACCGCATCAGCACCATCGAGCACCGAGTTTGCAACGTCGTTTACTTCAGCTCTGGTTGGCGTTAAACTTGTGATCATCGTCTCCATCATCTGGGTAGCAATGATTACAGGTTTTGCGTATTTTCGGGCGATTTCCACCAGGTTTTTCTGGATGGCAGGAACTTCTTCCATAGGAACTTCCACACCCAAATCTCCGCGGGCAACCATCAGTCCGTCACATTCCTGCAGGATATGTTCAATGTTTCTTACCCCTTCCGGCTTCTCGATTTTTGCGATGATCGGAGTTTTCAGTTTGTTGGTAGGATGCTTTTTCATGAGTTCCTTCAGGTCTATAATATCCTGTGCATGGCGCACGAAGGATAAAGCGATCCAGTCCAGTTCCAGATCAAGCATGAAGTTCGCGTCTTCCACATCTTTTTCAGTAAGTGCGGGAAGCGAAACATTGGTGTTCGGAAGGTTCACCCCTTTTTTAGAACTCAGCGGTCCACCCTGTATTGTTTTTGCTCTTACGGTATCAATTTCGTTGGTTTCAATAACTTCTAAAACCAGTTTACCGTCATCAATAAGGATTCTTTCCCCGACTTTTACATCTTGAGGGAATTTCTGATAAGTCATATAAACCCTCGATGAGTCTCCTTCTATTTTTTCGTTGGTGAAAGTAAGAACATCTCCCGGGTTAAGATAGGAGCCTTCCTTTACAATACCTACGCGGAGTTTCGGACCCTGAAGGTCACCGAGAATCCCTACCGAGAAACCGTGTTCCTGGTTGAGTTCGCGAATGGTGGAAACGTTTCTTTTAACTAAATCGTAATCGGCGTGAGAAAAATTTATTCTGAAAATATCGGTCCCTGCCTGGATGAGCTGCAGCATTGTTTCCTTGTCGGATGAAGCAGGTCCAAGTGTTGCGATAATTTTGGTTTTTTTTAGATATTTATTCATAATATTGAATTAATTGATAAAGCTCCTCAGAGGGGCTCAGACGAAAATTCTGTATTTGGAACAGCAGATTTTCAGGGAGCAAAATTACGGAAAAATCATCAAATGGCTCTGATGTTTTCATGATATAATCTACGTCCTGAAAATGTTCGAAAAGGAATTTGGTTTCAGTTTCACCGGAAAAGAGTTCGGATGAAATTTTTTTCTGAATGTGGTGAGAAGATTTATTTGAAATAAAATGGATGCAAAGTTTGGAATCACAGTGAAAAGCACGGAATCTCGGAAAAAAATAATCGTTGTAGTTCCCCTCGAAAGCAAGGTCTGAAATGCGTGAAAAAGTAAAAGAATTCTGCGAATTGAGGTGGTAGAAAAGTTCGTGAGCGGGTACATCTTTGGCAAGGCGTACTAACCCTATGTTGAGGTCTTCTTCTTCTCCGTCAATATCCAGCAGGATCTTTTGAGTTTTCAAGGATGCTTTGTTTTTTATTTAGAATATAAAATGCTCTTTGTGCGGCTTTCTCTTCGGCTTTCTTCTTTGAGGTGTCTGTAGCGTTGGCAATCTTTTCCTCTTCCAGCCATACATAAGTCCGGAAGACCAGGTTTTTGTTGGGCTGCAGCTCTTCGCAGGTTTCGTAACGGATTGAGACTTTCTTTTTCTGGCTCCATTCCAGAAGCAGACCTTTGTAACTTACGATCTTATTTTCAAGCTTGTTGATTTCTGAGGGTGTTAAAAGCCTCTCGAGGACCACTTTTTTACAGGTTTCATAATCAACATCTAGGTAAAGTGCACCGATCAGCGCTTCGAAAAGATTCCCCGATATATTTTCGCTTAAGGTGCTGGGTGAATCGTTCTGCAGAAATTTCTTAAGTGAAAGTTCATCGCCCAGTTTGTTAAGGTTTTTCCGGTTGACGATTTTGGATTTCATCTGCGTTAGATAGCCTTCATTCGCATTGGGGTACGTTGAAAACAGATGGCAGGATATGATTGCGCCCAAAACAGAATCGCCCAAAAACTCGAGTCTCTCGTAATTGTTCTTTTTTGAGGAGGAAGTTTTTAAAGAAAATGCTTCCCGGTAAAGACTGATATTCTGCACGCTGCAACCGGTAATTTTACTGATTTCGTTGCTGAGGTAATAATCTTTTTCGGAAAGGTTTTTTTTTCTGTTAACTAGGAATTTAGGAAAATACTTCTTTAACTCCATCGAATTTTTTGTTTAGATTTTGGAGAAAAGTACACACGCATTGTGGCCACCAAAGCCGAAAGTATTGCTCATCGCAACATTAACCTCTTTTTCTACCGCATGGTGGAAAGTGAAATTAAGGCGACTGTCTATTTTTTCATCATCAGTAAAATGATTGATGGTTGGCGGAACAATGTTGTATATAATAGTGTGGATAGCGGCAATAGCCTCAATTACTCCGGCTGCACCCAATAAGTGACCGGTCATTGATTTCGTGGAATTGATCTGGATATCGTAAGCGTGATCTCCTAGTAATTTAGAAATTGCATTAGATTCTGCGATGTCGCCTAATGGAGTAGAAGTACCATGCATATTGATGTGATCTACTTCGTCAGCCGTTACACCTGCGTCTTCCAGGCAGTTTTTCATTACAAGGTAAGCGCCAAGTCCTTCCGGATGAGGTGCGGTCATGTGATAGGCATCTGCACTCATTCCCCCGCCCTTAAGTTCAGCGTAGATGGTTGCACCGCGTTTTTTCGCGTGTTCGTATTCTTCTAAAATGATAGAACCTGCTCCTTCACCAAGTACAAATCCGTCTCTGTCTTTGTCGAAAGGTCTGGAAGCTGTTGTAGGATCATCATTTCTGGTAGAAAGTGCCATCATGGCGTTAAAACCACCGACACCACTTGCTGTAACTGCAGCTTCGGAACCACCGCACACGATAACATCAGCTTTACCCAGTTGGATAAGCATTTTAGCATCGATAAGTGCATTGGCAGATGAAGCACACGCAGAAACAGTGGTATAATTGGGACCGTGGAAACCGTATTCAATAGAAATCTGGCCGCCGGTAATGTCCGCAATCATTTTTGGAATAAAGAATGGATTGAAACGTGGGATGTCGGTATTAGCCCAACCCAGAACTTCGTTTTCGAAAGTTTCTAAACCGCCAATTCCCGAGCCCCAAATTACCCCAACTCTGTTTTTATCGAGTTCGCTGTTCAGGATACCGGAATGTTCTACCGCTTCTCTGGCAGCAACAATTCCCAGTTGTGTATTTCTGTCCATCTTCTTCGCTTCTTTTTTTTCGAAGTGATCCAGTGGATTGAAATTTTTGACCTCGCAGGCAAATTTGGTTTTAAATTGGGAGGCATCAAAAAGAGTAATAGGAGCGGCACCGCTCTCGCCTTTAATAAGACTTTCCCAGTATTCTTTGGCATTATTTCCAATAGGGGTGATAGCACCAAAACCGGTAACAACTACTCTTTTTAATTCCATAAATTTTAGATTCTTGTTAATAGAAAATTATTTGTTCACCACTTCCTCAATATAAGTAATAGCGTGACCCACAGTTGTAATCTTTTCTGCCTGATCATCAGGGATCTGAATGTTGAATTCTTTTTCAAATTCCATGATTAATTCTACAGTATCCAAAGAATCTGCTCCTAGATCGTTTGTGAAGCTAGCTTCTGGAGTTACTTCTGTTTCCTCAACGTCGAGTTTATCAGCGATAATAGCTTTTACTCTTGATGCAATGTCTGACATAGTAATTTAATTTTAATTAGTTGTTAATTGGTGCAAATATATAAAATTCTTTATCAATAGAAGTTTTTTTACAAATATTTACGTTTTTATTTAGGCTGTGAATGGGTTATTTTTATCCCTCTTAACACAAGTCTTGTTGCTTATAATCTGCTTTTCAGTATAGGTTTGGTGATGATCGTCAACAATATTTCCGTAATCATCTTTATTTCCATCAGAAAATATTTCAGGTTTTATTTTTAAAGAAGAAAAAGGTCCGGTAGAAATACCGGACCATTTATTAATTAATGAGCAGTTTAGTTATTTCTTAACCACTTTGAAGGATTCATTTTTTCCTCCCTGAAGGATGGTACTGATGATATATGTTCCTGGTGCCATTCTGCTCATATCAAGTTTACCGTTAACTAATTTTGAAGAAACTGGGATCTTTTGTCCTGCAATGTTGTAAACATGTACAGTTTCGATTGTTTTCTTCGAGCTGATTGTAAGGAAGTCTTTCACTGGGTTAGGATAGAAAGAAACTTCTTTAGTTCCGGCTTCATTTACTGCAGCTGTAGCACATTCTGCGTCGATCATCATCATTCCTTCATAATGTACGCCCGGAGTGGCGGTTGAAGCGCCTTGTACCCAAGTTGCACCGCTGTCTGATGACTGGTAGTCAGAAGAAGTTAACCAGCCCTCGTTATATATAGATCCAATCCAGTAAAAACTGGTTTGCGATGCTGAAGTACCCGTTATTGCTACCCAATACTTGGTGTCAGCTGCTGCGTTAACCGGTAGTTCAAAATTGCCAAGATCAAGGGTTATTCTATAGGTTGGCAACGCTGCGAAAGTGCCAGGCAGTGTAAGTACATTCGTAGGAGTAACTCCTGTTAATGTTGTCATCACTGTGCTTCCAGGAGTATTGGAACCGCTATCTGCCAGTATTTTTAAATCATATGATGTGATATCAGATGCGCCTGCTGCCGCCTGAGATACAATGTCGAATTTCACTGACTGCAATTTATAAGTTCCGCTTTCTTTAGGAACAAAAAAGTCGTTGGCAACCATATATGTTGCTGCGGCTAAATTTTTCGTCATATTATGCGCTGTATCTGGCACCCCTGTATAAGTTTGATCGCAACCATAATCCGGTTCTACTGGTGGTGGCGGCGGTGTTCCGCATTTTACTATTCTGGCGTGAATTGTACTTCCGCCGTCGCAGTTGCTTGAAAGGTGAGAATAGAATCTCACTACACCTGAAACTGTTGGTGTGTAAACTACAGATCCGGTTCCTGATGCCAGTACTTCTGTACCAGCTTCATTACCAATAGTAATAAAATAAGCACTGTTCGAGGTAGAGAAGGTGTAAGCGGTACCTGCTACCAAATTAACTTTTGAGTATTCATTAAGATACGCCGCAGTAGTTACGTTGGCATTAGCCCCGTTACAGTTAGGAGTAAAAGTAGCGGTTGGCCATTGCCCGTTTGTAGCTGTTAGGCATCCTGTGGGTGCAACTGGCGCAACTACTAGGGTATAATCTTCCACTTCACCGTAACTTTCATCATAGCAAGCGTCACTAATTGCCGGATTGTCACTTCCTGTAGCAGCAACCATTACTCTGAGACGGTAAGATCCGGGAGTTACGGTTGAAGGAATAGCGATGTTGCCGGTAAGTGTAGTAACTTCTAAATCAGCACCGTCACCAATTTCTCCCAGAAATTCTCCAGCTTCAAAAGTTTCGTTGTTATTGAAATCAATCCATGCAGATACTCTTTCAAACCATCCGTCCCCTACTGTTACTGAGATAGGGTAGGATTGTCCGGGTTGAATCTGTCCCTGCATAGCAGTGTAGTTTCCGTATCCGTTGGGGCTGCAAGTTGTAGTATTGTTGATTCCTGCAACAGTAACATTGGTAATGATGTCCCCATCTGTACAGTCCATATCCACCGGTATGCAGTATGCGGCGGGAGCATACGCGAGGTCGGCCTTGGCTTTGCTTGTTACTGATTGTTTTTTCGGATGTACCGAGATTTTAGATTTTGCACTCTGTGCAAACGTTAGCATTGGCAGGACTGCCAACATCAATAAAGGTAATTTTTTTCTCATAGGTCTTAAATTTAATTAATGTTTTTAAATTCTGACCAAATTATAAAAAAATATCAAATAAACAAAGTTAAATTCAGTTATTTAGCAATAAAATAGATGTTTTTATGAGAAGTGTGATGTTTTGTATTGGTTTTCGAATGTACAAAGATTAGTTGTAACGCCCTGATAGTCTTGCTTATCAGGAATTATCATTTTTGAGGTAGAAGAAAAAAAATATGCTTATTTCAGCAGAAACCATTCGTTTGCTAAACTTGCTGCAAGTCTTGCGGTGCGTTCGTTTAGATCAAAGACGGGATTTACTTCTGCAATATCGAAGGCTAAAAGTTTCTCACTCTTAAGAATGTGTTTGAAATAATGCATGAAGGCAGAATCAGCGAAAATGCCGTTATATGCTGCGGCTGAAACACCCGGCGCAATGGAAGCATTAAATACATCCATACAAATCGTGAGGTATAAGACATCACAGGAAGCAGTGACTTCATCAATTTTCTGATAAACTGCAGGAAGGTTTTCAAAAAAAAGTTCTTCCGCCAGAATGTATTTCATGCCATAGTGGTGCGCATTATCGAATAATTTAAGGGTATTTGAATTTCTCTGGATTCCGATGTGCAGCGAATTTATCGGGCCTTCCTGAGCGATTTGCCAAAATCCCGTGCCGGAGCTGGGACCGACGGATTCTTCGGGCTCGCGGTTATCAAAATGCGCGTCGATATTGATGATTCCTATTTTCTTATCGGGGAATGCTTTTCTGATTCCTGAATAGTGGGCATAGGTAACTTCGTGCCCGCCGCCCAGGACGACAGATTTTCCGTTCCTTTTTAAAACTTCAGCAACTTTTTCTGCGAGCTCGTTTTGGGATTTATCTAAATTTCCGTCGTCGCAGTTGATGTTTCCGAAATCTTTGAGGGAAAATTCAGGATTTACGACAGGAAAATTCGACATGTTTTTCCGGATGATATCCGGAGCGTCTTTTGCGCCGGTTCTCCCTTTGTTTCTTCTCACGCCCTCATCCACAGCAAATCCATGCAGAACGAAATCGTTCGGTGAAATCGAAGCATAATCGGTTTCCAGAGAAACTCTCTGGAAAATCCGGTGATAAAGCGGGTCTTCGCCGTCAAAACGTCCTTGCCAAATCATAAAAATGATGGGGTTTTTTAAAACGCTCGCTGTTCTCTTTCCGCATACGCAATAGCAGCATCTTTCACCCAGGAATGTTCGCGCTGTGCTTTTCGTTTCGTTTCGATACGTTTTTTATTGCAGGGCCCATTTCCTTTTAAAACTTCCATGAATTCATCCCAAGGCAATTCTCCGAAGTCGTAATGCTGGGTTTCTTCATTCCATTTCAGTTTATCGTCCGGAATTTTCAGTCCTAAAAATTCTGCCTGTCCCACGGTAACATCCACAAATCTTTGTCTTAAAGAGTCGTTGCTTTCTCTTTTCACACGGTAGTTCATAGATTTCTGGGAGTTCGGCGAAGCATCATCATTTGGTCCGAACATCATCAATGCCGGCCACCAGAAACGGTTCAATGCTTCCTGAGCTAAATCTTTCTGCTCTTTGGTGCCACGACAAAGCGTCATTAATATTTCATAACCCTGTCTTTGATGGAAAGACTCTTCCTTACAAATTCTGACCATTGCTCTGGAGTAAGGTCCGTACGAATTTCCCATCAGCATCACCTGGTTCATAATTGCCGCGCCGTCAACCAGCCAGCCAATTGCGCCAATATCTGCCCACGAAAGCGCAGGGTAATTGAAAATGCTGGAGTATTTTGCTTTACCGGAAAGCATATCGTTGTAAGTCGAGTCTCTGTCAGCAGCGATCTCGCCGTTATTTAAAGTTTCAGTGGCTGCATATAAATAAAGCCCGTGTCCGGCTTCATCCTGAATTTTTGCCATAAGCGCCATTTTTCGCCGAAGAGATGGTGCACGTGTAATCCAGTTGGCTTCCGGGAGCATCCCTACAATTTCGGAATGGGCGTGCTGAGAAATCTGTCTTACCAACAGTTTTCTGTAATCGTCGGGCATTACATCTTTGGGTTCCACTTTATTCTCGGCCTGAACGTATGCTAAAAATTTTTCCTGATCCATTTCTTTGTATGTTATTGTTAAAACACCATTAATCCTATAGTTTTCCTTCGCTTAGATCATCTTTCAGATAAATCCCAACGCTGGAGTCAATAAACTCGCCTGCAACAAAACTAATGGTCTGTCGTTTCCTTCGATCTGATATTCTTTGAAGAAATAAACATTTCCGTTATCGGGACCTTTTACTTCAACTTTTTTGTCAACGCAATGCCAATAGTGATTCCAAATGTTAAGTCCTTCGATTTTGAACTCTTCATTTTCATTGACTGCTTTTACGAATTTCCAGTTAGTCATGGTTGTAAATTTTTAAATAAAGTGAATTTACCAGGGTAACTCACTACTGATTATACATCATAATTCAGCATCACCACGTTGGTAGTAGGGTGACACTGGCAGGTAAGTACAAATCCGCGCTCCACTTCTTCTTCGGTAAGCGCGAAATTCTTTTCCATAAATACTTCACCTTCCATCACCTGGGCTTTGCAGGTGCAGCAAACGCCGCCTTTGCATGCGAATGGAACCGGAAGTTTGTCATGCAGCGCCTGATCCAGAATGCTTCTTTTCTTTGAATTCAGGTGGAAGGAATATTCATCATCATCAATAATTAACGTCACCATACTTTCCAAATTCGGAATTGCTTTGAACTCGTCGCTCATTTCTGCGTTTTCGCCATCATCGGGTGCTGCATAATATTCGTACATAATCTGAAGCGATGGTACTTTTACTTCGTTTTTCAGAAATCCGGAAATGTCCTTTATCATTTCTGCAGGCCCGCAGATAAAATAAGTGGATTCCGGGGCGGGAATTTCCGGAAATCTCTCAAAAATCTGCGCCAGTTTCTCTGCCGAAATCCGTCCTTCAAAAAGCTCATCTTCAAAATGTTTTTCACGTGAAAGAAGGTAAATCACTTTTAAGCGGCCTTCAAATTTACCGACCAGAGCATCAATTTCTTTTTTGAAAATAATGTCGTTCAGGCTTTTATTGCTAAAGAAAAGATATCCTTTACTTTTCGGTTCCTGATAAAGCGCTTCTTTAAGGTTAGAGAGCACAGGTGAAATTCCGCTTCCTGCTGCAAGTCCGACGTATGTCTTCTCGTTTGAGGTGTGGTAGTGTGTATAGAAATGCCCCATTGGCGCCATCACTTCAATATTGTCACCTTCTTTGAGTTCGTTATTTAGATAGGTTGAAACTTTCCCGTTCTCCAAATGTTTAACCAGAATTTCAAGTTCAGAATTTCCTTCACTCGGTGCGTTGACGATCGAGTACGACCTCCGAAGATCTTCATTCCCGAAAACAAAGCGTACGTTAAGATATTGACCTTGTTTGAAGGCGAATTCATGTCGTAGATGTTGAGGAATTTCAAAAGCAATGTTTACGGAATCATTCGTTTCCTTCTTTACTCTGGCTGTTTTTAACAGATGAAAATGATGCATATTTTTATAAAAATAACTCGATAAAGGTGAGTTCAACAAATATACTTTTTTTTTGAATGGTACAAAAAACCAATATCGTCAGTTAAAGTTATCTAGCGTGAAATTTTGTTTAAATCGGAAATTATGTCTTAAAGTACACGAAGTCAATTTGTTGAAATCGGAAAATTTGTCTTAAAAAAAAGGTGAATTAATTTTAAGAATAGTTTTTGTGAGAAAGAATTTGATTAGAAAATGATTGAGATTGATATTAAGGATTCGTAAATTTGTATGGGTTCTTAATATTTTTTAAACTAAAAAAAATTACAATGAACTTAAATCAATATACTGTAAAATCACAGGAAGCCATACAGAAAGCACAGCAGATTGCTATGGAATTTGGCAACCAGAGTATCGAGCCGCAACATTTGCTTGAAGGAATTTTTCAGGTGGATGAGAACATCTCGGATTTCCTTTTAAAAAAATCCGAGGCAGAATTAGCATTGGTACGTGAGAGAAACCGTTCGAACATTGAAAAACTCCCGAAAGTGGAAGGGGGGAATATTTATCTCTCGCAAGCCGCAAACAGGGTATTGCTTGATGCGCCGAATGTTGCCAAAAAAATGGGTGACGAATATGTGACCATCGAACATCTTTGGCTTTCTCTTTTCGAGAGTGGATCTGAAGTTTCTAAAATGCTGAAGGATATGGGCGTGACTAAGAAAGGCCTGGAAACCGCTATTAATGAATTACGGAAAGGCTCCAAAGCGACTTCAGCCAGTTCCGAAGAGACTTACCAAAGCTTAAATAAATACGCGAAAAACTTCAACGAACTTGCTGCTGAGGGAAAACTGGATCCAGTAATCGGACGTGACGAAGAAATCCGTAGGGTTCTACAAATCCTGTCCAGAAGAACAAAAAATAATCCCATCCTCATCGGTGAACCTGGTGTTGGTAAAACGGCCATTGCTGAAGGAATCGCGCACCGAATTATTTCCGGCGATATTCCTGAAAATCTGCAGGATAAAACATTGTATTCGCTCGACATGGGTGCCTTGATTGCAGGCGCAAAATACAAAGGTGAGTTTGAAGAAAGACTGAAATCTGTAATCAATGAAGTTATAAAATCCGACGGGCAGATTATTTTGTTTATCGACGAAATTCACACTTTGGTAGGCGCCGGCGGCGGTGAAGGCGCAATGGATGCGGCAAACATCCTGAAACCTGCTCTTGCTCGCGGGGAACTGAGGGCAATCGGTGCAACGACTTTGAATGAATATCAGAAGTATTTCGAGAAGGATAAAGCACTCGAAAGACGTTTCCAGAAAGTAATGGTAGAAGAACCTGATACTGAATCTGCGATTTCAATTCTTCGTGGAATTAAAGATAAATATGAAGCGCACCACAAAGTACGCATCAAAGATGAAGCAATTATTGCTGCGGTAGAGCAGTCTCAGCGTTATATTTCGGACCGTTTTTTACCGGATAAAGCCATCGATTTGATCGACGAAGCGTCAGCAAAACTTAGAATGGAAATTAATTCCAAGCCTGAAGAACTGGATGTTTTAGACAGAAAACTCATGCAGATGGAAATTGAGCTGGCTGCTATTTCAAGGGAAGGTAATGAGGTGAAGATTAATCACCTGAAAGAAGATATTTCAAAAGTTTCGGAGCAGCGTAATGAAATCAATGCAAAATGGCTGAAGGAAAAACAGAAATCTGAGGATTTAACCTCAATTAAGAAAGAAATTGAAGCGTTGAAACTTGAGGCTGAGCGCGCATCAAGAGTTGGTGATTATGCAAAAGTTGCCGAAATTCAATACGGGAAAATCAAGGAAAAAGAAGCTGATCTGCACAAGCTCGAACTTGAGATGCAGAACAACCTTAACGAGCTGATTAAAGAAGAAGTTACCGCAGAAAATATTTCAGAAGTAATTTCGAAATGGACCGGTATTCCCGTGACTAAATTATTACAGTCCGAGCGTCAAAAACTGCTGCACCTCGAAGACGAACTTCATAAGAGAGTAGTAGGTCAGGACGAAGCTATTGTTTCGATTGCCGATGCGATCCGAAGAAATAGAGCGGGGCTTAACGACGAAAAAAAACCTATTGGATCGTTCCTTTTCCTTGGGACAACAGGTGTCGGAAAAACTGAACTCGCCAAGGCGCTTGCCGAATATCTTTTCGATGACGAAAACAATATGACCAGAATCGATATGAGTGAATATCAGGAAAGGCATTCTGTATCACGATTGGTCGGTGCGCCTCCAGGATATGTGGGTTATGATGAAGGCGGGCAGTTAACGGAAGCAGTCAGACGGAGACCGTATTCGGTTGTTCTTCTGGATGAAATCGAAAAAGCACATCCAGACGTATTCAACACGCTGCTTCAGGTTTTGGATGACGGAAGGCTTACGGATAACAAAGGCCGGGTGGTAAATTTCAAGAATTCGATCATTATCATGACTTCTAATTTAGGATCTCATCTTATTCAGGAAAATTTTGAAAATATCACCGATGATAATATTTCCGAAATCGTGGACAAAACCAAAGATGAGGTTTTCGGTTTGCTGAAGCAGACTTTAAGACCTGAGTTTCTGAACAGAATTGATGAAATTGTTCTTTTCCAGCCTCTCAACAGAAAAGAAATCGGAAAAATCGTGAATTATCAGCTGCGCGGATTTAATAAGATGCTTGAGAAACGTGGAATCTTCATGACTGCTACAGACGATGCTGTCAGTTATCTGATGAATAAAGGTTACGATCCGAGTTTTGGTGCAAGACCACTGAAAAGGGTTCTTCAGCAGGAAGTTTTGAATAAATTATCCAAAGAAATTCTGGCCGGGACTGTAAATGACGGCGACAGAATTACTCTTGATTATTTTGATGAAACCGGATTGGTTTTCCGGCCAACGGTATAAGTTCAGTTTACCATATATATAAAGCGGTCATTTATTTGACCGCTTTTCTTTTTATAGAATATTTACTTATTTCATCATATTGTTGTTAAAGCACCATTTTGATGTGTGTTTAACTGGTTTTTCATTATTTAAATTGAATATTGCGTTTTTAAGTTAATTTATCAATAATCATTTTATGATGAAAAATAATTAACTGAAAATCATTTATTTAAATAAAACCGCATTAGTTCTTGTGTTTATTTGAAAGAAATCTATTGCACAGTAATTTTCAACTCTATAAATTCGTTTCTACAAAATTTAAAATTTAGACAATGAAAAAACTGTTATTCGGCGCATTTGCTTTGTCAATGCTAGCTGCGTGTAATGCGGGTGAAGATCACCTGCTTAATCAGGAACAAACTGATGATTTAACATCGGGTAGTTCTGTGACCCAAAGAGTATGTCCTTCTGAGGACATCAGGAAGGAGGCTTTGGCCAATAATCCTGACCTGATGGCCAGATTTGTTGACAACGAAAGTAAAACTGAAAAATTTATTGACGATCTTAAGATGGGAAGAGTATTGGCTGATGGTACAGTAGAAATTCCTGTCGTTGTAAATGTACTTTACCGAACTGCTGCCGAAAACATTTCTGATGCGCAAATTGCTTCGCAAATCGCAACGCTGAATAATGATTTTGGAGGAACAAATTCCGACGTGAATAAAATTCCTTCCGAATTCGCTTCCGTTGCGGCTGGTGATACCAAAATTAAATTCCGTTTAGACCGCGTTATCCGTAAATCGACCACGGTAAGATCATGGAGAACAAATGATGCCATGAAGAAGACTTCGTCAAAAGGTCAGGATGCCTTTAAGCCAGCTAACTATTTCAATATATGGGTTGTTGGTGATATGGGTGGAGTTCTTGGTTACGCAACTTTCCCTGAATCTGCAGGGCTTTGGAATGACGGTGTGGTAATTGCCGGAAAATATTTCGGTACTACCGCAAACGCGCCATACAATTTGGGACGAACTGCAACTCATGAAGTTGGGCATTACCTGAATCTTCGTCATATTTGGGGCGACGGAAACTGTGCTACAGATTATGTAGATGATACGCCAACGCAACAGGACAAGAATTTCGGGAAACCAACTTATCCGCAGTACGATCTTTGCGGCGGAGTTAACCGTTCAATA
Source organism: Flavobacteriia bacterium (assembly GCA_015999765.1). GTDB lineage: Bacteria > Bacteroidota > Bacteroidia > Flavobacteriales > Weeksellaceae > Kaistella. The sequence continues at coordinate 21,609 of JAECQR010000001.1, read as the reverse complement.
CAGTTTATGAATTATATGGATTATGTTGATGATGCTGCGATGTATATGTTCTCTGCAGGACAAAAATCTAGAATGCAGGCGATTACAAATGCATCAGGTGCAAGATCAGGACTTAGAATTTACTAGAAAAAACTTGTTTCAATTGATAATCTACCGGTTTTCCGGTAGATTTTTTTTATTTATAAAGCGTTTGTTTTCAACTGATTTAAAAAATTAACTTTTTTTAGCATTAGTTTGCGCGGTTTTTGATATTGAATGTTGAAATTTAATTTCAACATTTGTGTTTTTAGAATCCACTGCAACATGCCGTGGATTCTTATTTTATTGATTGTCAGACTAAAGATTCAAATTGAGTAAATAATTTCACTTTAATTTTGTTATATCAGAAATTATATATTTCTTTGCTGTATTCTAATGCCTTCAAAAGCGAAAGAATAAATTTTTTTTCATCATTTGTGTTTATCCACCGGAGTCATCCGGTGGATTTTTTTTTGGCTGATTATCTGAATTTTAATTCTGCTAAAACCGGTAAATGGTCAGACGGGTAAAGCAAATTTTCTCGCCTGTCATTAATGGTTCTTATAGAGGTGCACTCAAACCTTTTTGTGAAAATATAATCGATTCTGTCCTTTGGTATCGTGTTTACATCAAAAGCTGTAAAAGTCCCCGTTGGGCCATAATGCGGTTTTACCGAATGGTAGAATGAGTCGTTGAGGTTTTCTGACAGAAGTTTGATGGGTTTCGTATCATCTGTAAGATTAAAATCGCCGGTAAGAACCACGGGAAGATTTTTTGTATTTAAGCTTTTAATTTTATCCAGAATTAATTGCGCAGACTTTTCCCGTGCGACATTTCCCACATGATCGAAATGAACATTAAAAGCCCAGAACTTCTTACCGCCCTTTTTCATTTTAAATAATGCGTAAGTGCAGACTCTGTTGTAAGCAGCGTCCCAGCCTTTGGAGGGCTTTTCAGGTGTTTCGCTTAGCCAGAAAGTTCCCGATTGCAGAACCTGCAGCTTTTCCGTATCGTAGAAAATGGCTGAATATTCACCTTTGTTTGCTCCGTCATCACGTCCAACGCCTACGAAATCATAATTTTTAAGACCTGTTTTGATGTCCGCCATCTGTTGCGGAACCGCTTCCTGAACACCCATTACATCAGGGTGATAATAATTCATCAGTTTTAAGGCGTCATCTTTTCTGTTGACCCACGAGTTTTCTTTGTCGGAATCCAGCGAAAGTCGGATGTTAAAGGTCATTACATTTAAATTCTGAGCATTGATGTTAAGACATAAAAATGTACCGATCAGGATGATTAGATTTTTCATTTTAAGTTGGATTTTACAGGGTTAAAGGTAAATGTTTTAATGCGCTTTTCCTGAAATCCAAGCTGTTTTCTTAAAAACGGTCAGTTCAATAACTTTTCCTTACTTTTGCACCTCGAAAATACTCATTACTAATTGCTTAATATATATGTTGTCAGTTCAGGGCCTAGGTCTTCATCACTCAGGGAATTATCTCTTTCAGAATGTAAATTTTACCATTAAGAAAGACGATAAAATTGGTCTCGTCGGTAAAAACGGAGCCGGAAAATCTACGCTTCTGAAAATGCTCACCGGCGAAATTAATTTCTACGAAGGAAATATCGTTCCTGAAGGTAACATTACCATCGGATTCCTGAAACAGGATCTTGATTTTGTAAAAGGCAGAACTGTTTGGAATGAAACCCTGCAGGCTTTCGAACAGATCAACGCAATGAAAAACGAGTTGGATGAGGTGAATCATCAGCTGGTTACGAGAACTGATTATGAAAGCGATTCTTACGAGAATTTGATTCATAAAATGACCGAATTGAATGATCTTTTAATGCATCACGATGCCTACAATCTGGAAGGTGATGTAGAAAAAGTTTTGTTAGGTTTAGGTTTTAAAGCCGACGATTTTCATAAAATCACCGACGAATTTTCCGGAGGATGGAGAATGAGGATCGAACTTGCAAAACTGCTTCTTCAGAAGAATGATCTGATGCTTCTCGATGAGCCTACGAATCACTTGGATATGGAGTCGATCATTTGGCTCGAAGAGTTTCTGAAAGATTATCCGGGCGCTATCGTTTTAGTGAGTCACGATAAACAGTTTATGACCTCCGTCTGTAACAGGACTTTCGACATCAACAATAAAAAAGTTGATGATTACAAAGCAAATTATACAAAATATCTTGAATTAAGTAAAGAACGTAAAGAAAAACTTACGCAGGCAAAGAAAAATCAGGATGTGGAAATCAAGCAGATGGAAGATAACATCAATCGTTTCCGCGCTTCGGCAACCAAATCATCTTTCGCGCAGTCTTTAATTAAGAAACTCGATAAAATCGAAAGAATTGAAATCGATAACGAAGATGTTTCCAAATTCAATATCCGTTTTGTACAGTCTGTTGTGCCTGGGAAAGTAATTTTTGAAGCTAAAAATTTAGGTAAAGCTTACGGACACAAACAGGTTTTCGATAAAGTTGATTTCTTTGTAGAACGCGGCGACAGAATCGCGCTTCTTGGGCAGAACGGACAGGGAAAAACAACTTTGGCAAAAATTCTTTCCGGGGAAATTAAAGATTATTCAGGTGAGTGGAATCTTGGTCATAACGTGAACATCGGCTATTTCGCGCAGAATCAGGAAGAGGTTTTAACACCGAATAAAACGGTTCTGGAGGAAGCGGAAGACGCTGCAACCGAAGAAACCCGCCCGAGAGTCCGTGACTTGTTGGGAAGCTTTCTTTTCCAGGGTGATGATGTTCAGAAAAAGACGAAAGTGCTTTCCGGAGGTGAAAGAAACCGTTTAGCGTTGTGTAAATTGTTGCTTCGGCCTTTCAATACGCTGATTATGGATGAGCCGACGAATCACCTTGATATTCAGTCCAAAGAAATTATCAAACTTGCGCTTCAGAAATTTGAAGGAACCTTAATCGTAATTTCTCACGACAGAGAATTTTTACAGGGACTGAGCGACAAAATATTTGAATTCCGCGATGGAAGAATGAAGGAGTTTTTAGGAGACGTCAATGAATATCTGGAATTCCGTCAGAAAGAAAGTATCCGCGAGGTTTCTGCCGAGAAATCGAAACTGCAGGAATTACGAAACGAACCTGTTGTAGAAAAAGTGGTTGAAAAACCGGTAGAAAAGAAAACCGTGATTGTTTCCAAAGATCAGAAGGTCATTCAGAACAAAATCAAGAAAGTTGAAGAGAAAATCGCAGAACTTGAACTGAAGATCGAGGAAATGGAAGCGACATTCACCAAAGAAAATCCGTCCGAGGAAGTTTTGGAAAAATACAATAGCCAAAAAGCTGAACTGGATATGGCTTTGCAGGAATGGGAATTCCTTGGAACGCAGCTGGATTAAAGCTGTCGATGAAAATTTATAAATCATCACCGAAGAAATTCGGTGATTTTTTTTGTGCTGATCTGCTGATAAGAAGTCGCGTCGGAATTTGATTAAAAACTTCTAAAATTGGTGGGTTTGAAGAAATATCTGGCGGTTTTCGTTTCGTCAGCATTTACATCTAAATCATACCACGGCGAAATTTCTTTATCAAAAGGATTTTTCAGTAAATGGATCGATTGAGCCGGCGTAAAACCTTCTGCCAGCAAAAACAGTTTCTTTCCCTGCTGATTTTCAGAAACACCTGCAATAAAAACGATATGCCCCGGACTTCCCGCAGTAATCAGGATGTCACCAGTTTTTAGATCCCGCGTATTCAGGATAGGCTTTGTTTCTTTATTTAGAGAAATCGTTCCGGCATAATTAAAAACCAGATCCAGGTACTTCCGGAAATTTTCTCTGGAATCATCAAAGTTTTCTGTTTTTCGAAACTGTACCGCATTGCCATTGACAATTGCGCGGGTTCCGTTTTTATAATCGTTCCACGTCATTAAATCTCCGCTGGTAAAATGAAATTTAATTTCGTTGTATTTTTTTAATTTAAATAAATATTCTGCCCGTAACCGAATAATCGCATCGGCACATTGCTGCAAATCTTTTGTTCCAGTATCAATATCAAAAATAGCTTCATGGAGATGTTGTGTTTCGATTTCTGTTCCGTCATATTTCAGGATAGGAGAGCCGTATGCTTTCAGTGGAAAAGATTCAATATATTCCGCAAAGGAAAATGGTCGTGAAGTTGAATATTCGTAACCATCTGGTGCAGGAAATCTTTCCTTGATCGTGTTTTGATCTTTTTTTATTTTTATAAGAGATGGTGTTTCCAACCTTTCAGAGCCTTCACTGCCGTTGTTTTTAGCTGAAGAATCTGTTGTTTTATTACAACTTAAGACGAGAAATAATAAAGTAGAAAGAAATACTGTTTTCATCTATTAAATATAATTAAATTTCCGAAGCGAGATTATCGTTCTTCACTGTTCCCATATTCTAAAACATAGTACCAACTGCCTTACATCCGACCGAATTTCCTATCTTTGAATTTCAAATTAAAATTCAATGAATCACAGTCCTGTAGAAGGTTTTTCTAAACTTTCAAAACAAAGAAAAATCGATTGGCTCATCAAAGAATATCTTAATGACGATCGTAGTTACGAGCAGATTTTACAGCAATACTGGAATGGCGATGCAACGCTTCAGAAGCTTCACGAAGAGTTTTCCGAAAATACAATTTCCAACTTTTATATGCCGTACGGAATCGCACCCAATTTCCTTATCGATGGTAAATTGCTGGCGCTACCAATGGCAGTTGAGGAAAGTTCTGTTGTTGCAGCAGCTTCCAAAGCAGCCAAGTTCTGGATCGATAAAGGCGGTTTCAAAACGACCATCATTAATACTAAAAAATTAGGTCACACCCATTTTATCTTAAATGTAGAGCCTCATAAACTGCAGCATTTTTTCAATTTTAAACTGAAGAAAAGACTGTTTGAAGCAACAGAGGAAATCACCAAAAACATGAGAAACCGCGGCGGCGGAATTCTTAATATCCGTCTGATCGATAAAACCGCGGATCTTGAGAATTATTTCCAGCTGAAAGCCAGTTTCGATACGGTGGATTCTATGGGAGCTAATTTCATCAACTCCTGTCTGGAGCAATTCGGAAAAACCTTGAAAGAAGAAGTGGCGAACGAAGAAGCTTTGACTGAGGAAGAGAAAGATTCTCTGCAGATTGTGATGAATATTTTATCGAATTTTACACCTGACTGTATCGTTAGAGCTGAGGTTTCCTGTAAAATTGAAGATTTAAAAGACGATAGCGGCATCTCCAATGAAGAATTTGCAACTAAATTTAAGAGAGCTGTAACGATTGCTGAAATCGAACCTTTCCGCGCAACCACACATAACAAAGGAATCATGAACGGTGTTGACGCTGTAGTAATCGCGACCGGGAATGATTTTCGGGCTACAGCAGCCTGCGCTCATGCGTACGCAGCGAAGGACGGAAAATACACCAGTTTGACACACTGCACGATTGACGACGGAATTTTCAGATTCTGGATTGATCTGCCGATTTCTGTCGGCGTTGTAGGCGGTTTAACAAATCTCCATCCGCTTGTGAAATTTTCACTGGCACTTTTAGGAAAACCTTCTGCTCAGGAACTCATGAGTATTCTTGCGGTTTCAGGCTTAGCGCAGAATTTTGCAGCGCTGCGTTCCCTGGTAACTACCGGAATCCAGAAAGGTCATATGAAAATGCACCTGTTCAATATTTTGAATCAGTTAGGAGCTACTGAAGAAGAGAAAAATCATTTCGTTACCTATTTTAAAGATAAAACCGTGACCCATCACGAAGTAATTACAGAATTCAATAATTTAAGAAACAAAAATTAGAAAATGTTTCAACTGTTTTTAGGACTTTTGCTTTTAATTTTCGGAATTTTTCTGAAAACAACGAAAGTCCACGGATTTGCAAAATCGAAGAAGTTTGCCTGGATGTTTATTGGAATTGGAATCCTGTCAATTGCCGGCCAAATTTTAATCATGTATCAAAAAGGAGAATTATAAATATGAAAACATTTACATTAGTTATAGGTGCGGTTTACGGACTGCTTTCAGTGATTTTAGGAGCTTTCGGAGCGCACGCGTTAAAGAAAGTTTTATCAGTAGAAAAACTCACCAGTTTTGAAACCGGAGTAAGATATCAGATGTATTCCGCACTGTTTTTATTGATCGTAGGCTATATCTTAAAATTCGAAACACCGGCTGAAAAATGGATTTCCATTTTAATGATCGCCGGAACCTTTATCTTTTCATTCAGTATTTATCTGTTGGCGTTTAATGGTGTTTCTGGAATGAATTTTAAATTTTTAGGACCCATTACGCCGCTTGGAGGACTGATGATGATTATTTCGTGGGCGATGCTGATTTTTTATTTTCTAAAGAATAAAATTTAATTCATGTTCTTTTTCATCGCAGGAAATACGAGGAAATTAGTAGGACAGGAAACCAGAAAAATCAATAAAAACGGTTTTATGGTGAATGCCGAAATTAAAGTGTTCAAAAATTACATCACCTTATTTTTTATTCCGCTCATCCCGTTAGGGAAAAAGTACAGCATCTATATTCCGCATACTGATGAATATTACGAGAATAATTATTTTTCGAAAATGCCGGAGGAATATTTAGAAATATGTAAAGAAGTCGGTAGGAAATTTTAAAAGATGACCAAAGCAAGAATTGCATTATTCATCGGGATTTTGTGTATTTCCATATTTCCCGTCATCGTCCGCATGAATCTTACTTCAGGATTGATTTCGGCATTTTACCGGATGGCAATTGCGACTGCCATTCTTTTTCCTGTCGCCCTGTACAAAGGAAAACTTGGTTTAAAGAACCGTAAACTGATATTTCCGATTGCGATTTGCGGAATACTTTTCGCCTCAGATATTGCGGTGTGGAATATCTCGATTCAGCAATCATCAGCAACTCAGGCAACGCTGCTAACCAACCTTTCACCGATTTGGGTGGGCGTTTTTTCATTTGTTTTTCTGAATTACCGGCCCCGGAAAAGTTTCTGGTTGGGTACATTCATCGCTTTAATTGGAATGATGGTTTTCGTAGGAATTGATACCATCTTAGAATTGAAATTAGACACCGCTTTTTTCCTCGGAGTATTATCGGGATTGCTGTACGCCTTATATATCTTAGTAAGCAAAATTGTTTTAGAGAAATTGGAAGTGGTAACTTTTATCACTTACAGTATGATTTTTTCAACGGTTTTTCTCTTCATAATAAATGTTGCTTTCGGGGAGGCGTTTGTTGGGTTTTCCAATCAAGCCTGGATTTCGCTTTTGGTTCAGGGAATCGTATGCCAGTTAATTGCGTGGCTGCTCATCAGTTATGCGACCCAAAATATGAGGGCGACCCGAGTATCGCTGAGCCTTCTCAGTCAGGCTATTTTTGCGGCTCTTTTAGCTGCAGTGTTTATCGGCGAGAAAATAACATCTGTTCAGATGCTTGGAAGTGTCATCATATTGGCAGGAATCGCAACAACCTTTTATGAAAAAGCAAAAGCGCAAAGCGAGCTACCGTAATTTTTTAAACTGTTTTGATGACAAAAATTTCCGCCCGTTCAATCATTATCTTCTCAAATTTTCTTAAATTTGTCAATCTTTAAAAAAAATTAAATCTAATTCAAATATTATGAATCTTCACGAATACCAATCTAAAGAGATTTTGGCAAAATACGGAGTAAACATCCAAAGAGGTTTTGTCGCAAACAATGTCGAGGAAGCAGTAGATGCCGCTAATAAATTAAAAGAACTGAACGGAAATGAAGGCTGGGTAGTAAAAGCTCAGGTTCATGCCGGTGGTCGTGGAAAAGGCGGTGGCGTGAAGTTTTCTCCAAATTTGGACAAACTTAAAGAAAACGCAGGAAACATCATCGGAATGCAGCTGGTAACTCCACAAACTTCTGCTGAAGGTAAAAAAGTGAACTTTGTTTTGGTTGCTGAAGATGTTTATTATCCGGGAGAAACAGAAACTAAAGAATTTTATGTTTCTATTCTTTTAGACAGAGCACAGGGGAAAAATATGATCGTTTATTCTACGGAAGGTGGAATGGATATTGAGCATGTTGCCGAAGTAACACCACATTTAATTCATAACGAAGTAATTGATCCTGCGGTTGGTCTTCAGGGCTTCCAGGCGAGAAAAATAGCTTTCAACTTAGGTTTGAGCGGAGATGCTTTCAAAGATTTTACAAAATTCATTACTAATTTATACAGCGCTTACGTAGGTATTGACGCGTCGCTTTTCGAAATCAACCCGGTTCTGAAAACTTCAGACAATAAAATTATCGCGGTAGATGCAAAAGTTTCTTTGGATGACAACGCACTGTTCCGTCACAAAGATTTGGCGGTATTAAGAGATACAAGAGAAGAGGATCCTACTGATGTTGAAGCTGGTGAAGCCGGTCTAAACTTCGTGAAACTTGACGGTGATGTTGCCTGTATGGTAAACGGAGCAGGTTTGGCGATGGCGACCATGGATATTATTAAATTATCCGGTGGTAACCCTGCGAACTTCCTTGATGTTGGTGGAACTGCGGATGCAGAAAGAGTTCAGAAAGCTTTCGGAATCATCCTTAAAGATCCTAACGTAAAAGCAATTTTGATCAACATTTTCGGTGGTATCGTACGTTGCGACCGTGTTGCACAGGGTGTTGTAGATGCTTACAAAGCGATGGGAAGCCTTCCTGTTCCTTTGATCGTACGACTTCAGGGAACCAACGCTGTTGAAGCGAAACAGCTGATCGACAATTCAGGTCTTCCTGTACATTCCGCAATTACTTTGGAAGAAGCTGCCAATAAAGTAAAAGAAGTTTTAGGTCACTAAGATTTTAAGATAAATAAAGATCCGTTCAATTAATTTTGAACGGATTTTTTATTTTGTTTTTAGGAGCCGGGAACCTGCTTTCCGCTGTATCTTTTTTGTCATTGCGAACAAGGGTGAAGCAACCCGTCGGAAGATTCGGAGGCGCAATGTCAAAAAAGGATGCCGCTTCAATCAGGGCTATGGGTTCGGGATAACAAAGAAGACTATTCCTGAGCCGGACTTCCGGAATCAATCTGAGTTTGTGTCGCCAACTGAATTCCATTATCATCGAGTTTTTTCTTGATTCTTAAAAGCGCTTCACTTCTTACATGTGCTATTTTTTCGCCGGTTTTCATCTGAAATCTTGCTTCGAGGTAAAAAATTCCCAGACTTTGTTTCAGGAAAATTACTTCTACATTGTCCTTATTATCAGCAAAATCAAAAGTTTGAATTTCATCTACAATTACTTTTTTGGCTTGCTCTAAATCCTCGTTATTTGGAATTTCAAGATCTATAAAAACTTTCCTCTGCGATGAGGCAGAATAATTGATAAACGGCGCACTGAAAATAAGCTGATTTGGGATATAAACTTTCTTGCCTTCATCAGTAATTACTTTCGTAGTAAGAAATCCTATCGTTTCTACCGTTCCTGAAATTCCTTTGATTGAAACATAATCTCCTACAGCAAATGCTTTGTCAAAACTGATCAGCATCCCGGAAAACATCGACGATACCAAATCTTTCAGCGCCACACCGGCAATAACACCGGCAACACCTAAGCTTCCGAGGAACTTCATAACAAATCCACCCAGTCCCATAATTTCGAAAGCGATAAAAGCGCCCATCAAAATAATCAGAAATTTAAATACGCCGATTAAGGTTACGATTGAATTATTGGTGCTTTTCGGGAAAAATTTATGAAAAATTCGTACGGAAACTTTACTAAGATAAGAGCTCATCATCAGAATTAAGATAAAGACGATAATTCCCACGACAATATTGGGTGTATTTTCTGCGAATTTGGTGTACCAGCGTTCCAGCACGCGGTAAACAATATCTACATATTTAATTTTTGTTACATCTACTTCCATATTTCAAATATATCCTTTTTAAAAAGATTTTGACCAACCAAATTTTAGTCCAGACAATTGTTAACCGGAAAACTTGAAAATTCTTTATCTTTGCCCTCCATAAGAAAAACGGCCTGTTGATTCCGGGAAACCGGGGTAGGAAAGTCCGGACACCACAGAGCAGCAAAGCGGGTAACACCCGTCGGTCGTGAGATCAGGACCAGTGCAACAGAAAGTATGTATATTAATTTATAGTGAAACCAGGTAAACTCTTTGCGGTGCAATGTTAAGTATATCGGATTTCCCGGTTCGCCGGGATAGGAGTTGCTCGCTCCAAAAACCGAGGGGTAAACAGCTAAAGCTTTGCAGCAATGTAAAGCGCAGATAAATAACAGGCACTTTCGCTCCGGCGAATGTACAGAATCCGGCTTACAGTTTTTCTTGTGGTTTTTTAATGGAAAACAAAAAAGCAGAAATTTAGGTTTCCGCTTTTTCTTATTATTCGTTTTCCAATTGTTTTCTCGCTCCTTCCAATTCTTTCCGGTCAGCTTCCGAAAGTTTCGGGAATTTCAAATCCATACCTTCCAGCGCGTCGATAATAATCTGAATGGCCGCAACTCTGGCAAACCATTTATCATCACCGGGAATTACAAACCACGGTGCATAATCTTTCGAAGTTTCGTTGATGGCTCGTTCGTAAGCTTTCATGTATTCGTCCCAAAGTGCGCGTTCAGGCAAATCTCCCATTGAGAATTTCCAGTTTTTTTCCTGCTCATCAATCCGGTCGAGAAATCGTTTTTTCTGTTCTTCTTTAGAGATGTGAAGAAAAATTTTTATAACGGTGGTGCCGTTTTCAGAAAGATGTTTTTCAAAATTTCTGATGCTTTCGTAGCGCTCTTCCCAAAATTTATCATCAAAATCGGAAACGGAATCCCAGACCTTCTCATTCAGGTTATATTCCGGATGAACTTTGCAGACCAGAACACTTTCGTAATGACTTCTGTTGAAGATTCCGATCTTTCCTTTTTCGGGAAGTGCGATATAATGACGCCACAAAAAATCGTGGGAATATTCTTTATGGCTTGGGGATTTAAAACTGTGAACTTCGCAGCCCTGAGGATTTACGCCCCCGAAAACATGCTCAATCAGAGAATCTTTTCCCGCCGCATCCATGGCCTGGAGCACTACAAGTAAAGATTTGCCGGAGTCCGCATAAAGCCGCTCCTGCAATTCCCGGAGTTTTGCTTTTTCATTCAGAAGCATTTGCTGGCCGTCTTCTTTTTCAAGCTTACTTTTATATTCGGTTTTGGTATCACTGATCGAAAATTTACCTTTTACAATAAAATTGTCGCTGAAATCTAATTCCATAATTCATATTTTCCTTAAAAATAAAAAAAATCACTCCATTTACGGAGTGATTTTATATTTAATTTGTAGAATATTATTAATTCGCTGCTTTTTTAGCATTTTTTCTGGCAGTAGCTGCAGGTGCAACTGTTGCTTTTGCAGATAACTCAGCTGCGGGTGCAGCGACAGCTTGTACCTCTTTTCTGGCAGCAGCTTCAGGAGCTACATTACCGTCTACAGTTCCTTTGATTGTGATTACGGATCTACTGCTTTCTGTATCGTTTGAAAATACTTCAATAATTTTGGTAAATGGTCCTACGATGGTGGTGTTGTAACCTACTTTAATTTGAGCAGTTTTTCCGGGCATGATAGGATCCTGGCTCCATTCCGGAGTAGTACATCCGCAGGACGCTTGCACTTTGGAAATAATAAGCGGCTTGTCGCCTGTATTTTTTACAGTGAACATTCTGTGACCATCAGCACCGGTTTTCACGGTACCATAATCGTAAGTAGTCTTATCAAAAGAAATAGTTTGGGCAGATGCAAATGCGAAAGATGCTGTTAAAAACAAACCTGCAAATAGTTTTTTCATATTTTTAATTGTTATTTTGATTTATTGATAAAAATTGAAGGACAAAGTTAAAAATTATTTCAATACCTGAATAATTTTTTTTATTTGCCTATTTTTGCAAGTATTAAGATAAAGAAAGATCCTATGCAGATTTCAGACAAATATAGCCCGCAGGAAACGGAAAACAAGTGGTACAGTTACTGGCTCGAAAATAACTATTTCCATTCAGAGCCGAATGAGAAGCCTCCTTATACGATTGTAATTCCGCCGCCCAATGTAACCGGAATCCTTCACATGGGTCACATGCTGAACAATACCATTCAGGATGTTTTGGTTAGGCGCGCCAGAATGCAGGGTTTCAACACATGCTGGGTTCCCGGAACAGATCACGCATCGATTGCTACTGAAGCTAAAGTGGTAGCAAAACTGAAGTCTGAAGGAATCAACAAATCGGATATCACAAGAGAAGAATTCCTGAAACACGCCTGGGACTGGACCGACAAATACGGCGGAACCATCCTCGAGCAGCTGAAAAAACTGGGTTGTTCCTGCGACTGGGAAAGAACCCGTTTCACCATGGAACCGAAGCTTTCTCAGCAGGTCATTAAATCTTTCGTTGATTTATACAACAAAGGTTTAATTTACAGAGGCTACCGCATGGTTAATTGGGATCCGGAAGCAAAAACCAATATTTCCGACGAAGAAGTAATCTTTAAGGAACAGAACGGAAAACTTTACTATTTAAAATATAAAATTGAAGGAACTGAAGATTTTCTTTCAGTTGCAACCACACGCCCCGAAACTATTTTCGGCGATACCGCAGTCTGCATCAATCCTGATGATGAAAGATATGCGCATTTAAAAGGTAAAAATGTAATCGTTCCGATCGCTAATCGCGTAATACCTGTTATTGAGGATGACTATGTGGATATCGAATTCGGAACCGGAGCACTTAAAATTACGCCTGCTCACGATACCAACGATTACGAAATCGGCCAACGTCATGGTTTGGCGATGATTGATTCTTTGGATGATGATGCTAACTTAAACAGCCACGGCTTGCATTATGCAGGAAAAAACCGTTTCGAAGTAAGAAAAGCCATCGCGAAAGAATTGGAAGAAAAAGGACTTTTGCTGAAAGCTGAAGATTATGTGAACAAAGTGGGAACTTCCGAGAGAACGGGTGCGGTGATTGAACCGAAAGTTTCTGTTCAGTGGTTCCTTAAAATGTCGGAAATCGCCAAACCTGCTTTGGATGTCGTGATGAATGATGAGGTGAAATTCCACCCTGAAAAATTCAAAAACACCTACAAACACTGGATGGAAAACATCCGTGATTGGAATATTTCACGCCAGTTGTGGTGGGGCCAGCAGATTCCGGCATATTTCTATGGTGAAGGAGAAAACGATTTCGTAGTTGCCGAAACTTTTGAAGAAGCGTTGGTTTTAGCCAAAGAAAAGACCAACAACCAAGAATTAACAACCGACAACTTAATGCAGGACGAAGACGCACTCGATACTTGGTTCTCTTCCTGGTTGTGGCCAATCTCAGTCTTCGATGGAATGCTGGATACCGAAAATAAAGAAATCGACTATTATTACCCAACTTCTGACCTTGTAACCGGTCCGGATATTATTTTCTTTTGGGTAGCGCGGATGATTATGGCAGGTTTGGAATACAGAAACGAAGTTCCTTTCAAAAATGTGTATTTTACAGGAATCGTACGGGATAAACAGCGCCGCAAGATGTCGAAATCGCTCGGCAATTCGCCGGACCCGATCGAACTTATCGAAAAATATGGTGCGGACGGAGTTCGTGTAGGGATTTTATTGAGTTCTGCTGCAGGAAACGACTTGCTTTTCGACGAAGAACTGATGCTTCAGGGACGAAATTTCGCCACAAAAATCTGGAATGCCTACAAACTAACACAAGGTTGGTCGAAAGACGAAACCATTAAAGCAAACGAATCCGACAGACAGGCAATCGAATGGTTCGGAAATCAAATGGATAAAACCATTGCCGAAATTGCTGACCAGTTCGAAAAATTCAGAATTTCAGATGCTTTGCATCTTGTTTACAAACTGGTTTGGGATGATTTCTGCGCCTGGTATCTGGAAGCGGTGAAACCTGCATTCGGTCAGCCGATTTCCAAAGAAGTTTATGATCAGACGATCGCTTATTTCGAGGAATTAATGAAATTGCTGCATCCATTCATGCCGTTTTTATCTGAGGAATTATGGCAGAATATTGCAGAACGGTCACCCGAAAATGCTTTGGTGATTACGCAGCAGAAAAAATCTCAAAATTACAGTGACGAATTAATAAAGAATTTCGAAACCTCAAAAGATATGGTCTCAGGGGTAAGAAACTACCGCCAGAGCAAAGGGATTTCACCGAGAGAAGCGGTGGAGGTTTTCACCAATGCTGAGTCATTCAGCAACGAAAATCTCGTGAAGAAATTAGCAAATATTTCCGAAATTAACTTTGCCCGAAAAACCGAAAAACCAAGTTTTACTTTCCTTATCGGTGGAACCGAAATATCTATTCCTTTAAGCGAAAACCTTGATCTTGCTGAAGAAAAAATCAAGACAGAAGAAGAATTGAAATACCTGAAAGGATTCCTGATTTCCGTAGAGAAAAAACTTTCCAACGAAAAATTTGTGGCTAACGCAAAACCGGAAATTGTAGATGCTGAGCGTAAAAAACAGCAGGATGCACAGGATAAGATTGCTTTATTGGAAGAAAAAATGAAAACGCTCTAACAATCATTTTAAAAATGACTCACCTTAAAAATATCGCCAAACTTTTCAATAAAAATTTTGTTGAAAGTCCTTTGATTGAAACCTTCGATGGAGGAAAAATACATCTTTCCACCGGAAAAATCGTGGCCTGCGACCCATTGATTACCAATGATATGGCTGCTTTTAAAATTAATTTCCCGCAAGGTGATTTTCCGGTTTTGGTGCATAAAGAAAGGGAGAGTAACTGTATTGCGTACGTAGAAATCGTTTTCAGTGATGCGCAGATTTCTGCTTGGAGACTTGCCACAACCGAGGGTCAGGATATCGATGAACTGAAAGGTGAAGAGATTTTCGGATATCCCGTTGAAAGCGGCATGGGATGTTTTATGGATGTGGAAACTCAGGATTGCCTCAATCATCTTGAAACAAGATTATTTCACCGAAAAGGCGCCGAGTTTATGGGAATTTACGAAGAATTTTTCCATGAATATTTTTTTGACCAAAACGGGGCTATCGACCAGTTTGCGTTCCTGAAGCCAGATGAGGAGAAATCCGGAAATATCTTTGCTTTCGAAACAGGTTATGGCGAAGGATTTTATGCGAGCTACATCGGCTTCGGAGTGGATGGTGAACCGGTAAAAATTGTATCAGAGTTCATTGAAATCGAAGTTAATTAAAAGTTAAATAATTTCTTAATCTGCAATTAAAAGAATAGTTTTGTTTGTCTTCAAAATTTATTAAATCCCTACAGAAACTATGAATATCACTTCTGAACAACCGAAAATTATTGTTGTTGGCAGTTCTTCCATAGATTTGGTGCTGAATACTGAACATCACCCGAACCCTAATGAAACGGTGATGGCAATAAAATCGGAGAGTTTCTTTGGTGGCAAAGGCGCGAATCAGGCCGTAGGAACAGCAAGACTCGGTGCAAGCGTATATTTTATAGGTTGTGTTGGTGTAGATCCTTTCGGACAGCAAATTCTCAGGAATCTGGTTGATGAAGGCGTGAATGTAGATTATGTAGCCGAAACCGAAGAATCTGCCACCGGAACGGCATATGTTACCGCGGCCGGCGGTGTAAATTCTATTGTCGTGGTTCCGGCGTCTAATTATTGCCTCAAACCACAACATATTGCCAGTGCAGAAAAGTTTTTTGAAACTGCCGATTTGGTTTTGCTCCAACTCGAAATTCCGATGGATGTAGTCGAATTTACAGTTGAGTTAGCAAAGAAAAACAATGTAAAAGTAGGCATCTATGCTTCACCGGCGAAAGAGCTTTCAGTTCAGGTGTTGGAAAGCGCAAGCTTCATTGTAGCAAAGAGCAATGAATTATCCATTGTTTTCGGACAGGAAAAACGAGAAGACATCCTGAAAAAGTATGCGAACAAACTTTTTGTACGAGATGATTCAAATTCTACCACGTACTTCAACGGTTCTGAAATGAAATACTACAGGAACGATCACTATTCTGTACTTCACAAACTGGGCATGGGTGACGCTTTTGTCTCCGGTCTTTCGATTGCACTCTGTCACGGCAATTCTGTTGATGAATCTGTAAAGTTTGGGAATGATGTTTCACTGAAGGTAACCAAAAACCGTGGTTCGCAGCGTGGTCTGCCTTATCTTAAGGATTTCACGGGAGAATAAACAGTTATTTTCTGCATAGTGAAATGATCTGTCAATATCAGGAATTCGCTAATTTTAGAACTTAATTTTTCACTTTAAAAAATGTGAAATGCTTTCTATGAAAGAATTAGTTCTACAAACCTCAGATCATTTTCCGATATCCGCCAGGATTTTTGAACCCGAAATCTCCAACAGCAAATTATTGGTCATCAATTCTGCAACCGGTGTAAAACAGCAGGTCTACTTTTCCTTTGCCAAATATTTTGCCGAACAGGGATTTACCGTAATTACTTATGATTACAGAGGCATCGGCGAGTCGAAGCCCCAAAAAATGAAAGGATTTGAAGCTTCGATGCGAATCTGGGGAACCAGAGATTTCAAAGCAGTCACAGGTTTTATTAAAGAAAATTACCCGGAGTATACCAAATACTGCCTCGGTCATTCAGTGGGTGCGCTGATTCTGGGTATGAACAAGGATTCAATAATTTTTGAAGAATTTATTTTCGTAGCAACTCAGGATGCGTATATCGGTCATCTTTCCTGGAAGGTGGCGATTAGCGCTGCACTCGGTTTTGGGCTTGCCCTTCCGGTCGCTGTAATTTTAAAAGGTTATTTTCCGGCCCACCGTTTTGGTTTGGGAGAGTCGCTGCCGAAAGGAAGTGCTTATGACTGGCGTACTTTAATTCTTAATCGAAAATCTACCGGCAGGCTTTTCGAAAAAATAGGGAAAGATTATTCTAAAGAACTAAATCAGGAAACATTTATCATTCATGCCGAAGACGATTCATGGGTAACAATGAAGGGAATGGAAAGTCTCATGAATAATTCCTATCCCAATTTAAAGAAAACTTATAGAGAAATAAAAGTTGCAGAATCGCCGAAAAAAGAGATTGGTCACATCAATTTCTTCAGAAGTTATAACCGCAATCTCTGGAAGATCATTTCAGATAAAATTCAATAATCCAGAATTTTGTGCAGATAATGCCCTGCAATCTTTATATTTGAATAAATAAATTAAAAATCATGGGCGAAACACAAAATAATGATGAGGTTTTCCGCGAGAAACTCGATCAGCTAAATGACTTTGAGTTCAATGATAAAGTTGCCGGTGTTTTCGATGATATGGTAAACCGCTCGGTGCCTTATTACGACGAAATGCAGCGCATGACCAGCGAACTGGTGAAAGATTTTGCCGGAAAAGATTCATTGGTTTATGATTTGGGCTGCTCTACAGGGACAACCATGATTTTGATGGACAAAACCGTAGATCCAGATGTGAAATTTGTAGGAATTGATGATTCCGAACAAATGCTCGGGAAATGCCGTGAAAAACTCAGCAGGTTTAATCTGCATCGCGAAATCACATTAAAAGTCGCAGATTTAACCCAAAATGTACCTGTGGAAAACGCTTCGGCAGTAACCATGGTGTTGGTGCTTCAATTCATTCGACCGATTCACCGGCTAGACATTGTGCGGAAAATTTATGAAGGAATGAATAGGGGGGGTGCTTTCATTCTTATTGAAAAAGTTCTTACCGAAGAAAAATCCTTTAACCGAAGTTTTATTGATTATTATTACAAATTCAAAAGGCGGAATAATTACAGTGAACTCGAAATTTCCCAGAAACGGGAAGCGTTGGAGAATGTTTTAATTCCCTATAAACTGAGCGAAAATTTAAATATGCTGAAAGACGCAGGTTTTGAAGAAGTTGAAGTGTTTTTCAAATGGTATAATTTCGCCGGAATCATCGCAAAAAAAATATAATGATACAGATTGGCAATTTTTTCTTTAAATACAGGAACCAGCTTTTCATCGTGCTTTATCTTCTCCTGTTTCTTCCCTCGCCGCCGCTGTTTGGGGAAGATCATTTTGGACGGAAATTCTACTGCTTTCCGACAGTCCTCGGGCTTTTGGTGACTTTTTTCGGGCAGCTCATCCGCGGTGCTACGATTGGCCTTGCTTATATTGTTCGCGGTGGAAAAGATAAAAAGGTGTATGCCGATGGTTTGGTGACAGAAGGTATTTTCAGCCATGTGCGGAATCCACTATATGTCGGGAATATCCTGATGCTGCTGGGAGTCGGTATTTTGGCCAATTCGCTTTATTTTGTAGCGATTGTAATGCCGGTATTCCTTTTTATTTACCAGTGTATTGTTTTGGCAGAAGAGCATTTCCTGCGCGGCAAATTTGGCGAAGGTTTCACTGAGTATACTAATCATGTAAACCGCTGGATTCCTAATTTTTCGGGAATCAATAAAACTTTTTCATCGATGAATTTCAAATGGAAAAGATGGCTGATCAAAGAGTACAATACCCAGTTCATCTGGCTTTCCGGAATTGCGCTTATTCTGCTGTTTAAATATCCACATTTTACACATGACGATGCTAATTTGAGAAATATTTTGGCTATAATGTCCGTATTGGTCTTTGCTGTGTATTATTTCAGCATCCGGTACATGAAGAAGTCTAAAAAATGGACCGAATAATAGGTCAGGAAATTTAATTTTTAAAATTTATTTATGAAAATCTACACCAAAACAGGTGATAAAGGCGAAACCGCTTTATATGGCGGAACCAGAGTTTCCAAAGCATCAGCGAGAGTTGAAGCCTACGGAACAATTGATGAACTTAATTCATTTATTGGTTTTGCAAAAACTGAAATTAATGATGAAAAAGTTTTGGCGCAGCTCAGAAAAATTCAGTTCGATCTTTTTACAGTCGGTTCCGAGTCTGCAACGCCTACCGATAAACTCACTTTAGCCAACGGAAAATCACGTTTAGCTTTGATGATTTCTGAAACCGAAATTGAAGAACTCGAAAACTGGATGGACGCTTTTGAAGAAGAACTTCAGCCTTTACAATATTTTATTCTTCCGGGCGGTGGAAAAGCCGCAACTTCGCTTCATATTTGCCGCACCGTTTGCAGAAGAGGCGAGCGCAGCTTGGTTTTTCTGAATGAATCTGAAACAGTGCGCCCCGAGCTGATCAAATACCTTAACCGACTTTCAGATTATTTGTTTGTTCTTGCGAGGTATGTTTCAAAAATCAATGGCGAAAAAGAAGAATACTGGAATCCCAATGACCGATAAAGCACTACTTTTCATCAACGGTGTTCCGCCCGAAAATCTTCCCGAAACAGTAGGTTATTCTTTGATTGCCTGTTCCGATGGTGCTTTTCATTATTTAAGAGAGAAAAGTTTTCCGCTGGAGAAGCTTGATTTCATTTCGGGCGATTTTGATTCACATCTAGTGAGCGACGGAGAAATTTATCAGGAGAAATTTATTTTCACACCAGATCAGGATAAAACCGATTTTCATAAATCTTTAGAAATTATTAAGGAAAGACAAATTAAAGCTGTTCATGTTTACGGCGCTAGTGGCGGTGAAATGGATCACTTTCTGGGAAATTTAACAGTAGCTTTTCTCTTTAAAAATGAATTGGAGATTACTTTTTACGATGAGTTTTCAACGTATTTTTTTGCGCCGAAAAACTTGATATTAGAAAATGTGAAAGGGAAAACCATTTCGCTTTACCCATTTCCTCTCACAGAAAATATTACCACCCAAGGATTAAACTGGTCATTGAAAAACGAAACCCTGGAACTTTCAAATAGAATTGGTACCCGAAATTTTGCAGCCGAAGAAACGGTTATTATTAATTACGGGAAAGGCGACTTAGTTGTATTTGTAGAGAATTAGAGCTTCTTCTCCGTTACCTTAAAACCTTCTCATTTACCCTGATCGATGATGTTGACATTGCTTAAAAATTCAAGAATTTTAAACCTAAAAACCAACTTTTTTCACCAAATTTGCAGTCTTAACATTTACATACTTTTACCAGGAAATGAAAATTAAATATTCAGAACTTATTGACCAAACCCTGTATTTCCCGACTGAAGAATTCAACGTTTCGGAAAATACACTTCAGTTTCACGATATTCCTTTGATGGAGGTAGTCGAAAAGTTTGGTACGCCGTTGAAATTTAATTATCTGCCGAAAATTTCCACCAATATTCAGCGGGCGAAAGCGTGGTTTAAAGAAGCCATCGAAAAAAACGACTATAAAAAAGGATATACCTACTGCTACTGTACCAAATCGAGCCAGTTTGCTTTTGTTGTAGAAGAAGCTCTGAAGAACGACATTTCTCTGGAAACTTCTTCGGCCTATGATATGGATATCATTAAGTCGCTTTACGAAAAAGGAAAGTACGGTAAAGATGTTGAGGTGATCTGCAACGGTTTTAAAACCGATGATTATTTAGCAAAAATTTCAGATTTAATTAACAGCGGTTTCCAAAATATTATTCCGATTCTTGATAATTACCGTGAACTTGATAAACTTACGGAAAGTATTGATTCCACTTTCAATATCGGAATCAGAATCGCTTCCGAGGAAGAGCCGAAGTTTGAATTCTATACGTCACGGTTAGGAATTGGGTATAAAGATATTATTCCTTATTACAGCCAGAAAATTGCAGAGCATCCGAATGCAAGGCTGAAAATGCTTCACTTTTTCATCAATACCGGAATTAAGGATACTGCGTATTACTGGAACGAACTCTACAAATGTCTTCGTGTATATGCTAGACTGAAAAAAATTGCTCCGGAAGTTGACTCCCTTAATATCGGCGGTGGCTTTCCAATTAAAACTTCTTTGAATTTTGATTATGATTACCAGTATATGGTGAACGAAATCGTTTCGCAAATCAAAAAATTCTGTGAAGAAGAAGGCGTTGAGGAACCAAATATTTATACCGAATTCGGTAGTTTTACCGTTGGCGAAAGTGGCGGGCACCTTTACAAAATCATTTCCCAGAAGCGCCAGAACGACAGAGAAAAATGGAACATGATCGACTCGTCTTTTATGACGACTCTGCCCGATACCTGGGCGATTTCGCGTCACTTTATCATGCTTCCGCTTAACCGTTGGGAAGATACGTATGAAAGAGTCTTCTTGGGCGGTTTGACTTGTGATTCAGATGACTATTATAATTCTGAGCAGCACACCAATGCGATTTACCTTCCGGTTTTCAGCGATACAAAACCTTTGTATATCGGCTTTTTCCATACCGGAGCTTATCAGGAAACCATTGGCGGTTACGGCGGCGTGCACCACTGTTTGATGCCACAGCCAAAACATATCCTGATCAACAAAGACGAAGACGGAAATTTCACCTACGAAGTTTTCCGCGAAGAACAGAGGCCCGAAGAAGTTTTAAAACTTTTAGGTTATTAAAAATGTAAGGAGCAACAAGAGTTTGCTCCTTTTTTATGTTCGGTCCCGCTTTCCGTTCCAATCTGTCATTGCGAACGAAGTGAAGCAATCCGTTGAAATATTTGTGATTTCGCAATGACAGGATTTCCACTTCAATCGGGGCTAGAAGTTTCTGTAGAAATTCTTTCCAAATATTGACGAAGATCCTTTTTGGCGCGAGCGAAG
>JAECQR010000006.1 GCA_015999765.1 Flavobacteriia bacterium | reverse complement strand
CGCCAGTCTTTTTAAATCCTCAATCATGTATGTGATTGAGGATTTTTTTTTTGGCCATATAGCTCAATATAGAAAGCAAGTGAAGGGAAAAAATGACTACAACTTCAGAGGTTGTACAAAAAAACTCCATAAAAATATGAAGTTTTTATAATGTATATTGATACAATTCTATTCAACATCAAACATTAGATTTCTTACTAATTCCGCTATCGCAAGAATATCATCCCCAATTAACCTGTCATCTTCTAATTTCGCTACTTTTGTGCGGATGAGGGCATACGCCTTTTCAACATATGTAGAGCATTTTGCGGGTCTCCGGAATTCTAATCCCTGAGCTCCGAACATAAGTTCTACCGCCAATATATTTTCTAAATTTCCTAAAACCTGGTTAAATTTACGCCCTGATATGCTTCCCATTGAGACATGATCTTCCTGCCCTAAACTCGTGGGAATTGAATCAGCTGAGGCTGGGAAACATAAAGTTTTATTTTCCGTAACTAATGCTGCAGACGTGTATTGCGGAATCATAAAGCCGGAGTTTAATCCTGAACTCTCCGTCAAAAGTCTTGGCAAGCCAAATTTTCCTTCCAGTAAAAGGTAACTTCTCCGGTCCGAAATATTGCCCAGTTCAGCAGCGGCCAAAGTACAGTAATCTAACGGTAAGGCTAGTAGCTGTCCGTGGAAATTACCGCCTGATATAGACTCTTCCGAGCTTAAAATAATCGGGTTGTCAGTAACCGAATTCAATTCCGTTTCTGCAAGGTTCTTTAAATGTTCAAAGGCGTTTCTGCTTGCTCCATGTACCTGAGGAACACAACGCATGGAATACGGATCCTGAACTCTGTCACAGAATTCGTGTTCCTTAAGATTTTCCGAATTCTCCAGAAACTTCAGCATTCTTGCCGCTACTTTTTTACTGCCATCAAAAGGGCGGATTTCGTGTAGTTCCTTTTTGAACGGACTGGAGGAGCCGCGGTACGCTTCCAATGACATAGCGGCAGTTAAGTCGGCAAGATTTAAAAGATATTCAAACTTGTGAAGACCCAAAATTGCGTGTGCCAGGATAAACTGCGTTCCGTTGATTAATCCCAGACCTTCTTTCGGACCTAAGATTAGTGGCTCTAAGCCATGTTTTTCGAGCACTTCGGAAGTTTCTACCAGTATATCTTTTTCCCATACTTTTCCCAGGCCTAAAAGCGGCAGGACCAAATGGGCCAAAGGGGCGAGGTCGCCCGAAGCGCCAACGGAACCCTGTTCCGGAACGACAGGAATAATATCTTTTTCGAGCATTAAAATCAGCCTTTCAATAACTTCCAGAGATACGCCAGAAAATCCTTTAGATAAAGCATGAATCTTTGCAATCATCATTACTTTCGATAAATCTTTGGCAATGGGTTTTCCTACACCCACAGCATGCGAAATAATCAGGTTGTGCTGGAGCTGTGCTGTTTCCTCCTCAGAAATCTTTACATCGCATAGCGGTCCGAAACCTGTGTTGATTCCGTAAACGGTGCGGTCGGATTCTACGATCTGCTGTACATTTTGCTGAGATTTAAGAATCTTCTGTTTCGCTTCCTTATTAAGTTTTGCTTTTGATGGGTTATTCAGGATCGCAATTACATCGGTAATCGTAAGTTGGTCTATGCCGTAAATTTTCATTGATAAGAATTTGCCTAAAATTACACTTTTTTAGCAATTAAGGAAAAACGAGCCCTATTTATATCAATACTGACAAAAGTCATGCTTAATGAAATCATTTTTAATATCGTATTCGCTGCATAGTCAATAATAATAATCTATTTTTGATGGTTTTCTAAATTATAATATCACCAATATCCCCAAATACATGAAGGAAAAGACACCCGTCCACAATTTTCACATCCCGGTAATGGGACTTGCCTATACCATCGAC
Organism: Flavobacteriia bacterium; assembly: GCA_015999765.1. Classification (GTDB taxonomy): domain Bacteria; phylum Bacteroidota; class Bacteroidia; order Flavobacteriales; family Weeksellaceae; genus Kaistella. The sequence goes on along the minus strand of JAECQR010000006.1, from coordinate 164,556 downwards.
AGTCCTATAAAAGTAGCGCAGTATGGTATTTCATCAGTAATTTCTATCATTGACGATGAAATTATTGAGAGAATGAACCGCCTCTATCACCAGAAAAATAATTTCAGTTATACCGAAATCACGAATAAAATTGAAGATTACCGCGCAAAAAGAATCACAGCGTACCTGGATATGGTGGATGATGTGGTGAATTTGAAATTCGAAAATTTAAAGCAGGAACTCAGCAAAAGTAAAGATGCGCTTAACCAGTACATTTCGATACTTCCCAACAAATCAAATGTAAGAAACGGCCTGAAAAATCTTGCCGGGCAGAAAGATAATTTCACAGAAAACGTCAGAAAATTTTTGGACACTCATCTTTCTCCGGGAAGTATTGATGTGAACATCATGACCAAAGTAGACAAAGACAATTTTGATAAAAACATCCAGTTGCCTGTGATTTATAATGATGCACACGTATCGCTGCGCGGGTTTGCAAACAGCAAACTTTCTTCTTCTGTGGTACTTTCTGCAGGTATGAATCCCAGACTTTACAGTTATTTTGAGTCATTTCCCGATTTTTTTCCAAATGAAAAGGGAGAACTGAAAAAGAAAATTATTCTTAAAGTAAGCGACTTCCGTTCTGCGATGATTCAGGGGAATTTTCTGGCAAAAAAAGGACTTTGGGTTTCGGAATACCGTGTTGAATCCGGATTGAACTGTGGGGGACATGCCTTTGCGACTGACGGATTGCTTTTAGGACCGATCATGGAAGAATTTAAGCAAAAGAAAGACGAGCTCATCGCTTCCGCACACGATTTGATGGCAAAAGCTTTAACGCAGAAAGAATTGCCTTGTCCCCCAGAACCGCTGGAGATGAAGATTACGGTGCAGGGCGGCGTAGGAACAGCAGAAGAGCATGAATTTTTACTGGAAAATTATCAGCTTGACAGTGTCGGTTGGGGTTCACCGTTTTTACTCGTACCGGAAGCAACTTCTGTAGACAAAGAAACGCGTCAGTTATTATCGAAATCTAAAGAAGACGATTTTTATCTCAGCAATATTTCACCGCTGGGAATACCTTTCAATACCGTTAAAGGAACAACCAATGAATTTCTGAAACAACAGAAAGTGCTTCAGAACAAAGCCGGAAGTTCATGCCCTAAAAAGTTTTTGGCACTGAGCAAAGAATTTTCGCCTCAGGGAATCTGTACAGCCTCCCGAAAATATCAAACCATTAAACTGAATGACCTGGAGCTCCAGAAAAATGAGATCAGCGATCGCGAATACGACAGAACAAAGACTAAAATTACTGAAAAATCATGTCTTTGCGTAGGTTTGGTGAACTCATCTTATCTTGAAAATGAACTTACGGTCAAAGGGGAAAAGCAGGGCGTAGTGGTTTGTCCGGGCCCAAATCTCGCTTATTTTAACAAAGAAGTTTCGCTGGCAGATATGGTACAGCATATTTACGGTGAGAAAAATGTAATGCTTGAGAACGGTCGACCGAATCTCTTCGTGAACGAACTGAAAATGTACGTCGAATACCTAAAAAATGAAATTGACGATTTCTCAGAAAATTTTACCAATGCACAGGTTAAGAAATGGAAAACTTTTAAAAGCAATCTAACCGAAGGCGTAGAATATTATGAGAGATTATTTTCGGAAACTACGTTTTTCAATGATAATGTGAAAACCATTCAGACCCAATTGGCAGATTACAAAAGTAAAATCACAGGTCTTGTAATTCCCGAAAATAAGACGAAATAAAAATTACCTGATATTATTAACATCAGCCTGTCTTTTGACAGGTTTTTTTTTGCCAGTGCTACAGAGTTTCTTTACCAAAATCTTTTCGCGAGAATGTTTTTTGAATTTTTTTAGCAAGATTAACCATTTAATTTTTGATCACTTTAAAAGATTTGGTTTTATCGTCAATCTGTACTTTAAGAAAATAAACGCCTTTTAAAAATTTAGTTAAATCGATCACGTCAGTATCTTTTGCGGTGATCAGCATTTTACCGGAAGTATCGTAAAGAGAAATAATGTTTGCTTTCCTTGATAACTTGATGAAGTTGGAGGTCGGATTCGGATAAATATCCACTTTTGTAGCTTCTACTTCTTCTGATGCAAGTTCAGTAGTTGTAAATTCTGATGACTGGATCCTTGTGATCCAAATAGAAGATTCTATAAGATTATTCCGATTGCTAAAAAGAATTAGATTATTGCCATCTACCGTACTGGTACTAGTACGGGTTCCCAAATGTTTGTCTGTAGTCAAAACACTTTTAAATGATGAGCTAGGCAAAAAATTCATTCCGTCAGGAGTCACAATTTGGAGGTCGTAAATGGAAGTAACACCATAAGGTCCGTATTCGTATTTATATGCATGATCTATAAACAGACCGTTTGGCAGTTTCTCTAACTTGTAGGTCCTCGATATGCGTCCAATTGTATTTACTAAGTTCCCTTGCATATCAATCTTTTTTAACCAGGATGAAATAAGGTTTATTCCATACATAGAATCTTCGTGGATATAGGTTACTCCGCTGAGCAGAATATGGTTGTCAATGGTTTGTTCTATAAAGAGCGCTCCATCGTAGTAGGTTTCTGAATTATTTGATGTGCTTACTTTCCATGAATAATTTTTCTTCCAAAGAAGTGATCCGCTTTCTGAAAAATTCACGAGCATCGCATCAAAATGTTTTATAATACCTACTGCTTGAAAGGATTCTTTTCGTTCAGTGCCGACGGCAAAATATTGATTGTTGAAAGAATTAATCGTAGAAACAGAATTAACTAAGTTTGGATTATCTGTAATTATTGGTGTAGAAAATACCACATCCCCTTCTGAATTAATTTTTACCACAAAGCCTTTTTTTATCGTCGTAGTACTATTCGAGAAACTGCCGTCAGTAGAATCAGAATTAATTGCTAATAAAACATTTTCCTGATCAAAAGATCGTAAATCTTCAAACACTTCGTCATTTGACCCAGCCAGATTTTTGCGCCAAATAATATTTCCGGCCTCGTCAAATTTTATCACGAGTATATTTTTACCACCATACAAACTTTCAAAATCGAAATCATTTGAAATGGAGTTTATAGCTACGACATAACCTGAATTTGTTGAAACTACAGATGCTTTAGATTCTTCCCCCGAGCCTCCAATAAATTTACTCCACAAAATATTACCATCTTTATCTAGTTTAATGACATAAACATCATAACTGCTCTCATTTCCATAATGTTGTGGAAAAAAGTCCGTATTCGAACTGCTTAATACAGTTAAAATGACTCCTCCATCACTTGTTTTTATCATATCCTGCGGAGCATCATAGTCGTTACCACCTATAACTTTAGTCCAAAGAATGTTTCCGTCTTTTGTTATTTTTGAAACGACCACATCGTTTGACCCATAGTTAACCGGCAAATCCCCATCTGAACTGCTTGTTGAGCCGGAAAAAACAAAATTAGAGTCTGTTGTTTTAACCTGTTTCGAAAACGAGTCACCTTGGCTCCCGCCAAAAACTTTTTTCCATTTAACTTCCGTTTGAGCATTGGCGAGAACTGTGCAAAATATAAATAAAGGTAAAAATGTTTTCATAACATTGGTTTTCAGCAAATTTACGTCTTTTTTTAAGACGGTCATTGTAAACGCTAAAACTTCTATATTATAAACGTCACCCTGTCTTTTGACAGGCTGACGTTTTTTTTTATTCCCAGATTACAGGAATATTTTCAAATACCACGGGTTTTGGGCTCGTAAGATTATCTAGAGGATAAGCGTAGACCAGCAGCGCCTTGATTACCGGAAAATAAGCTGTGCTTTTTTTGAAAACCATTGCACCCTGATATGGAATTTTGGCAAGCACATCGTTCGCCAGGATTCTCCCCCCATTTGGCGATAGATATACTTGGTTAGTTTGGTGCTGATTCCCCTGTGTATCTACGATGACCGCTTTTTCACACTGCAGGATTTTACGAGGGTGATCATTAAGATTACGGTAGGTGAAGCGCACAAGAATAGTTCCGTCTTTTTTTGAACCGGTTACCTGATTGATCGTATACTGTACATCCTCAAAAGCGGCTGAACGGATTGCTTTCGATACGTTCAGCAGGTTTTTGTAATAATTTACCTGCCTGCTGAGTTCCTTAATTTCAAGTTGATGATTGTCAATTTTTTCGATAGCTTCCCCACAGTCGGAAAGTTGTGCACAGTAGTATTGAGCCAATGCAAGCATCAGAAGCGTGATTTTGATTTTCATGTCTAAAGTTTTTATTGATTATCAACCGATGAGACATCGGCGGTAAAAAATTGTTTCAAATGTATTGCTATTAAATGGTTGGCTGTCAGTATTTTCACGCTAAAATAATAGCAGAAAACAATGATTTGTATTTTCATGGTTTTTTGTTAAACGTATCATAAAAACCTTTCGCTATTACTTTTTACCTATTTTTGTGACATGAATTCAGACCTCGAACTTCAGCTTAAAACTTTGCCATCCGAACCCGGCGTTTACCGTTATTATGATAAAAACGGGCAGCTGCTCTATGTTGGTAAAGCCAAACATCTGAAAAAACGGGTTCTCTCTTACTTCAATAAAAATCTTTCAGGATACAGAACCAGAATCATGGTCGGGAAGATTCACCGGCTCGAAACGACCATTGTTCCCAGTGAATACGATGCACTTTTGCTCGAGAATAATCTTATTAAAGAGCATCAGCCGTTCTATAATGTAATGTTGAAGGATGACAAATCGTATCCGTGGATCTGTATCAAAAACGAAAATTTCCCGCGCATTTTTTTAACCAGAACCATGATTAAGGACGGTTCAGAGTATTACGGACCTTACGCGAAAGTGCGTCCCGCAAAAGTATTGCTTGATACCATTAAACATATCTACAAAATCAGGACCTGTAATCTGAATCTTGCGCCCGCAAAAATTGCCGAGGGAAAATATAAAGTTTGCCTGGAGTATCATATTAAAAATTGCGAAGGTCCGTGCGAAATGCTGGAAAGCAAAGATGATTATGATCAGAAAATTGATGCAATACGGGGTATAATTAAAGGCGATTTCCGGCATGCAAATGATTATCTGGTGAAGCAGATGATGAAATTTGCCGAGAATCTGGAATTCGAGAATGCGCATATCATCAAGGAGAGAATTGATCTGTTGGAAAATTACCAGCACAAACACACTGTGGTGAACCCGAATATTGATGATGTTGATGTTTTCGGGATGACGAGCGACGAAACTGCGGCTTATATCAATTATTTTAAAATTCAAAACGGAAATATCATACAGAGTTTTACGACAGAAATAAAAAAAATTCTCGAAGAAAGCGATGAAGATATGCTTGAGGAGGCAATGATTGAAATCCGGCAGAAATTCAATTCAAATTCGAAGGAAATACTGTTGCCATTCCATCTTACCGTCGAAATTCCGAACGTAAAATTGATTGTACCGAAGGTTGGTGACAAAAAGAGAATTGTAGAACTTTCTGAGAAAAACGCGAAAGAATACCGCATCGAAAAACTAAAGCAGGTACAGATTGTAGATCCCGAAAGGCATACCAACCGCATTATGGCAGAAATGCAGAAATTGCTTCGAATGCCCACAGAACCTCGCCATATCGAAGGTTTCGATAATTCCAATATTCAGGGAACCAATCCGGTTTCCGCATGTGTCGTTTTTAAAAACGGAAAGCCTAGCAAAGCAGATTACCGCATTTTTCATCCCAAAACGGTAGAAGGAGCAAATGATTTTGCTACCATGGAAGAGGTGATTCACCGCCGTTACAAAAGACTTTTAGACGAAAACGAACCGTTGCCGCAGCTTATTCTGATCGATGGAGGAAAAGGCCAGCTTTCTTCAGCGGTGAAAAGTTTAAAACTTTTAGGACTTTATGGAAAGATTACAATTATAGGCATTGCAAAACGCCTGGAAGAAATTTATTTCCCCGAAGATTCCATTCCTTTATATCTCGATAAAAAATCGGAAACGCTGAAAATTTTGCAGCGCGTTCGGGACGAATCTCACCGATTTGGCGTAAAACATCACCGCACAAGACGGAAAAATTCAACCATCAAATCTGAGCTTGAAGAAATACCGGGGATTGGTGAGAAAGCCATCGAACTTTTACTTTCTAAACTGAAATCAGTAAAAAGAGTAAAAGAATCTTCAAGAGAAACTTTAGAGGAAATTCTTGGTAAAAACCGTGGCGGCTTAGTTTGGGAGTATTTTAATGATAATCAGTAAGGGATTATTTTTGTGTGAAAATTTCTTTTTTGAAACTACCATCATTATTGGCAACTTCAATAATAATGTTTCCATCTTCAAGATATCCTAAAGTCTGCGATCCGTCATGAAGCTGAATTCTGTACACCTCTTTTTTAGTAGATTCTTTAAAAATCGCATATGGCGTTGAATTATTTGGACTAACCAAAATAAACTGATTTTCTGAAATATAGATCCTGTTTAAATTTAATGTACCGTTACTGAAAGTTTGGGCTTTGCTTTCGGTTTTTACGTTGCTTTTTTGGGTTTGGCTTGATGTTGATTTCACAGGTTCGGCTGCAATTGCTACGTTCTGTTTTGGAGTTTCATTGATAACTGCCAATTTCTCAGGATTTGAAGCAGGCAGATTTCTTAATGCCACATTTAAAGCATCTTTAAATCCGGGCTCATATTCTTTGATGTTTGATTTTCCTTCAAACGAAGCCACAGTTTTTCCGCTGCAGTCTTTGAAGTTTACCTGTATTTTGTTTTTCAGAAACGTGCTGGTATCCTCAATTTCTGCTTTCAGCACACCGCATGGATTATTTTTGGCAGCATCTGGCCATGATTCATTGCTTTCACTGATGATCTCGTATTTCGCCGCCTTAAGTTTTGAGTTTAAAATCCCACTCAACCCGTATTTACCAGATTCTAAATTCCCGGTTTTGCTTGCTACAGAAACATATTCGTAATTCGAAATATTCTGGCCGTAAACTGCAGCAAAAGGAATGATAAACGATAATTGCAGGATTTTTTTCATGATAATTTATGTTTGATTTAACTTAAGAATGTTTATTTTTTAATAAATTTTTGAGAAAACCGGCTTCCGTTTTTAGTTGTGATTTCCATAATGTAATTTCCGGTGAGCAACCGCGAAATATCGATGGATTGGTCCTGACCGGTATATTTTCCACTCAGGATTTGTTTTCCCGTTGTGTCAAATATTTTGTATGTCTCGATTTGCGGGGCTTGGTTTTCTTTGATCTTAATAAATGATGTTGCTGGATTTGGGTATAAGATTAATTTGATCTTTTCGCCTCCCGTCGCTGCATTTCCTGTACTGAGGTAAACTGGCAATTCGGTTTTCACCATATAAAGTTCTGTGCCGGAACTTTTGGTTTTTGCCACAAAATAAATATTCTCATCATAAGAATGTAATTTTAAAAGTTGATCATCGGAAGCGATCTGTTCGTCATTCAAAACATTAAGCGGCAGCGAAATAATGCTTTCAGTGGTGCCGTTTGTCCGCCAAACCTGCGGGTTATTTTCCCGAAGAAAATATAGATAATCTTTCGCACATGTTAAATTCGAAATCGAAGCGCCAGCATTATAGTTGATGATTTCTTTAGTTGAAGCGGTCGAGGGAGTAATGCTCCAAAGCACCCGCAGCTTATCCTCAGACGTTCCATTTCCAACATAGATCTGATTTCCACATTTTTTAAAGGAAGTGTGTGTCCCAAGAAAGTTAGCACTGAACAGATTGGTGGGCTGCGACTGCAGATCATTAAATCTGAAAACACTGCCATAACCTAATTGAGAGAGGATATATAATTTGCCCTCATCGATTAATGTACTGTCGGAAATATTCCAGTCGCCGTATCCCCAGTTATTTGTCGGAAAAGGAATTTCCTTTATCTGCTCGGTATCTCCGTTAAAGGCCCAAAGCTTCGTGTTTTTAGCCACTAATAATTGGTTGTCAAAGACCTGTAAAAGTCTGGGAACATTGCTGTAGTATTCATTATCCGGTATCTCGAAAGCGATTTTTGTTCCGGCCGCGGTGCCGTTGGTTTTCCAGATTTGGGTATGGTAATCGGCAGTATATACCGTGAAATACACATTGCCTTTGTACGAAATGCTTTTCGCGTTTTGCACCGTGGAACCTGTCGGGATTTCTTTGATCAGTTCTACTGTATTAAGCTCCACATTGTTTTTCCAGACGCGAATGTTTCTTTCCGGATTGGAGCTGTAGGTCGTCACGATGAGCGCTTCATCATTGAGATTTCCGAAAGAAGCAGAACTGTCAAAAGTTTGAGGAAGCGATAAAAACTGCGTCTGCGTTTCCTCACCGTTTGTTTTTGCCAAAGCGCTCGTATATTCCGAAGGTTTTACGTAATAATATGTGCCTACTTTAAAAAGATCGCCCGTTGGCACGCTGTTCCAGCTCGGACTTTGCTTAATGACTTTTGGGATGTCACCTTTAGTGGCAATGCTGTAAAACTGGTTTCCAAACTCGCCATCATTAGCGGTGATAATGAGAGAGTTTTGTGCCGTGGTCTGCAGGTTCGACGGGAAACTTCCTATTTCATGCTGGCTGTCTTTAAAAAGTGAAATTTCTGCAGTAGCCGGATCGAACTGAGATAACTCCAGACCAAATTTTTTGGTGTACAGATTAAAGATCAGTTTGTTGTCCTTTTCAACCGCATCGTGCAGTCGTGTTTCGTTGAGGGCGGTTACATTTAGGTTTTCATCAAGCAGATAAAATAAGTTATGGGAGGCATTTTCAAGGAGCAGAAGTTTATTTTCCGGAAAATATTTCAGAAAATTCGGGCGAGCATAATCCGGGATTATGATATTTGTCGAAACCGTTCCCGCCATGGTACCGTCTGTTTTCCACAGCCTGTTCCGTTCGTTTATATTCGCGAAAAAGTAAACCGAATCTCCCAAAATCTGCAAACCTGTCCCTTCATTAACCGAGCTTGCAAAATGCATGGTAGCGTTTAAAGCCTTCGTGTTTTCGGCAGTTCCATCGGTGGCAAAAAGATTATTACCGTCAGTTGAGGTGTTACCAAAGAAAATAAGCTTATTGTTCAGAACCTTGCCGGAATTCACTCCATTGGTCTTAAAAATAAACTTTGCTTTTTTTGTGGCATTATCCAGGGCCCACAAACCATTTCTAGTTCCACTTGAGTCCTGGCCGTAGAAAAACAGTTGACCATTTAAAATATAACAGTCCAGATCTACATGTACGGTCAGCTGGTCATTGGTATCGAAAGATTTTATTTTAAAGGTGCCCGAAGTACCGCCGTCGGTCATCCAAAGTTCATTTTTATACTCAGTATTTTTTGCGGCAAACACAAAATAAGACTGGTAAGGAAACGGTTTTTTCTCTAGTTCACCTGCCGTCGGCATAAGCAGTTGAGTTCCTGCCGTTGAACCATTAGAAATATAAACTGTTTTATTTCCGGTAATGATGATTTTTTCCGTATTTGAAGTCATTTGCATGACATAATTATCGGGAAATCCGAAAACCTTCCGGGTACCGTCCCTAGTTCCATTAGTTTCCCAAAGTTCATATTTGGAGTTTATTTCTGCGAGGAAATAGGTTTTTCCTTTAAATAAAAGAAATTGGGGATCGTGCCCGAAAGGTGAGCTCGCATACGGCACCAGCTCTTTCAGAAGCGTTGTTTTTTTTGTGGTGAAATTGTAAGACCAAAGTTCGTAATTCATATTCCAATACCCTGGCGACATATCGTTTTTGGCACCGGCGAAAAGGATTTGATCGTTATATTTAAATAAATTCCGGGCATCTAAGCCACTTTGGTAATTTATTTCGTACAATTCAGCATCCAGCTGTTGAGAAGAATTTAAAGTAGAAATTAGTAAAAGTAAGAAAACATAGATTTTTTGCATGAACCAAATTTTCCCTAAAGGTAAATTTAATTCCTGAAATCTCCCATATCCAATTTCAGGGAGAAGAAATTGGAGTAAAAATTAGAGCCACCGATTCCGGAATTGGTAATCGCGTAATCAAGTGTGAGGCCCTGATATTTAATGCCGATTCCCGCACTGGGCTGAAAAGAAACTTTCCGTTTCAAATCTTCGATGTCGGTTATGGTTTGAAATCTGTTGACGCCTAATCTTATGAAAATCATATCCTGAAATTTCAGTTCTGCGCCTGCGTACGGTGTAATGCTGGCAAAATCGGTTGAAATCAATGCCGCAGTTTTCGCGAAATCAACGTTGATTCCGGCCTCAGGTAAAAGTTCCAGATCTCGGTTAATTTCAAAATTTTTGCTGATTCCTAAATTCAGTTTAGGCATCGTGAGTTCCATTTTGTCTTTCGGTGCGGGGTTGAACTCTTCACCGTTTACCACTGCAGAAAGTTCGTCCTGATTGACTGTCCAGAAATTTACGGTCGTGGTGGCATCACGGAGAATCGCACCATAATTTAGTCCATTGTCAGCATTATAAAGCACGCCCAGGTCAAAACCGAAGCCATAACCGCTGGCGAATTTCCCCACATTTCTGTAAACCATTTTTGCATTTACCCCCACTGAAAGACGATGGTCACCGCCTGGCCGAAACGCATAGGAAAGCAAAGCAGCATAGTCAGATTGAGAAAAACTGGTAATTTTGTCGTAATCGATATTTCCTTCAGTATCAATTAACTGTGTGGTGTTAAGAATATTATCGACACCAAGGCGAACGATTGAAATGGCGAAAACACCGCCGTTATTGTCTAAAGGTTTTGCAAAAGCGAGATAATCATATTTAGCAATAGACTCGAAATATTCTGCGTGCATTGCAGCACCTTGCCAGTCGCGGTCGATGCCGATTAAGCCCGCCGGATTCCACATCGGTGAGTATACGTCGTTTTGATTCGAAATTACCGCGCCGCCCATCGCAAGTCCGCGGGCTCCCGCACCAATATTAAGAAATTCGTTAGAGTATTTCCTGATGATTTGCGCATCAGAAAAAATTCCTGAAAAAATAAAGAGTCCAAAGAATATTTTTTTCATCAAATTTCTACTTTTTTTGTGTCTGTCGTTTTCCGGGCTTTAATGATTCCATTGGCAACAATAGCTAAAATCATGATTAATGAAGCGATGTAAAATACAGGGCTCATTTGCTCCGATTCACCAAAGATAAAAAAAGCGAGGATAATCCCGTAAACCGGCTCTAAATTAATCGTTAAAATTAAAGTAAAGGGCGAAATATACTTCATCAGTTTTATGGATTCCAGCATCGGAAACGCTGTGAAAACACTTGCCAATAATAAGATTAACGATAAATCACGGTAACTTATTTCATTGAGCTGGGTAATTTGTCCCGTCAGCAGATAAAATACACTCAAGATGAGAAATCCTGCAAAAATTTCGTAGAAGATGATATTTCCCGAACTCGTTTTTCCGTAGATTTTCCCGTTAAAAACCGAGAATATTGTTCCGAATAGTGCGGTAAGGATACCGAAGAAAATTCCTTCTTTGTAGTGAAACTCTGTTTTGAAAATCAGTCCCATACAGATTACGATGACGATTCCCATGATTACTTCCGAAATATCAATTTTCCTTTTAAAGATTATGGGTTCTAAAATTGCGGCAAAAAGGGTTGACAGCGAAAGACAGCTCAGCGCGATAGATACATTGGAAACTTTAATCGAATAGAAGAAAAATAACCAGTGGAAAGCCATAAAACCGCCGATTAACGAAAGCTGTATCAAGAGTTTTCGCGACACCTTTAAACTTTCGCGTCTTATAATGCGAATGAAAACGAACAGGAAAAACGCTGCAAAAAGCATTCGGTAAAAGACCAGAATCTGAGCGTTTGCGTGAATGAGTTTTCCTAAAATTGCAGTAAATCCCCATAGAAAAACAATGAGATGCAATCTGAAAAGAGCGGATTTTTGTAACACTGGGGTTTATTTTTTCAATTCATGCAAAGCTACAAATCTGTTTGAGATTGGCCCGTAAAATATTGACAATGATTACTCAGAAATTTAAACAAAAACCCCAAAAGCTTCATCAACTTTTGGGGCCTTCAAATAATAAACTATTAAAAAAATAAACTAGGAACTGAATTCTGAGAATTCATGAAACTATTTAGGTTTTGTATATCACTAACGCTAAAACAGGCCTAAATATTTTATTAGAAAACGTTATATAATGTTAATTTTGAATAATTAAATTTCTGTGGCTCAAATAATTACTTCAAAGCATTATCAATAAAGGAATTATAATTAAAAATCTTACCTTTAGACAAATTTTTTTTACGGATGGATATAGAATTTAATAAGAGAGAAGATCAAAATAAATTAAAACTTGCGGAAATCAACAGGTTATTTGCAGAGATAAAAAAAGGCGGCGGTGAAAAACGCCTGCAGAAGCAGCGCGATGAAGGAAAATTAACCGCCCGCGAAAGAATTGAGTATCTTCTCGATAAAAATTCAGAATCCATCGAAATTGGCGGATTTGCCGGCTACGAAATGTACGTAGAGCAAGGCGGCTGTCCCAGTGCGGGAGTGGTTGTGGTGATGGGCTATGTTTCCGGAAAACAATGTCTTGTTGTTGCTAATGATGCTTCAGTAAAAGCTGGTGCCTGGTTCCCGATTACTGCCAAAAAGAATCTCCGGGCCCAGGAAATTTCCATTGAGAACAGATTACCTATCATTTACCTCGTAGATTCTGCCGGAGTTTATCTGCCTATGCAGGACGAAATTTTCCCCGATAAAGAACATTTCGGAAGAATTTTCCGCAATAATGCGAAGATGAGTTCGATGGGAATTGTGCAGATTTCTGCGGTGATGGGAAGCTGTGTTGCTGGCGGTGCTTATCTCCCGATTATGAGCGATGAAGCGATGATTGTAGATAAAACAGGTTCTATATTTTTGGCCGGAAGCTATCTCGTAAAAGCCGCGATAGGCGAAAACATCGACAATGAAACTTTAGGAGGAGCCACCACACACTGCGAGATTTCCGGAGTAACGGATTACAAAGCGAAGGATGATAGAGATGCTTTAGACCGGATTAAAAATATTATGAAAACCATCGGAAGCTACGAGAAAGCAGGCTTTGATAGGACTGAAAGTTTTCCACCCAAAGAAGATATGGCAAATATTTTCGGTCATATGCCGGCTTCCAGAGCAGATCAGTACGATACTTTTAATATCATTAAATGTTTGGTAGATAATTCCGAATACGAAGAATACAAACCGGATTACGGTAAAACAATCATCTGTGCAACCGCAAGAATCGATGGCTGGAGTGTGGGTATTGTTGCCAACCAAAGAAAACTTGTTAAAAGCGGAAAAGGAGAAATGCAGTTCGGCGGCGTAATCTATTCTGATTCTGCCGACAAAGCAACCCGTTTTATCGCCAACTGCAACCAAAGAAAAATCCCGTTGATATTCCTTCAGGATGTAACAGGATTCATGGTCGGTTCAAAATCTGAGCACGGCGGAATCATTAAAGACGGAGCGAAAATGGTGAATGCAGTAGCGAATTCTGTAGTTCCAAAATTCACGGTGATCACAGGGAATTCTTACGGTGCTGGAAATTACGCCATGTGCGGAAAAGCCTACGATCCCAGATTAATTGTCGCTTGGCCATGGAGCGAACTCGCTGTAATGGGAGGAAACCAGGCTGCAAAAGTTCTTGCTCAGATCCAGGAATCGACTTTAAAAAAACAGGGAAAGGAAATCAGCGAAGAAGAACACCAGGAAATTCTCGATACAATTTCGAAAAGATATCAGAAACAAACCGAACCGACTTATGCAGCAGCAAGATTGTGGACCGACGCCATTATTAATCCTGTAGATACCAGAACCTGGATATCGATGGGGATTGAAGCTGCCAACCATGCGCCGATTACGGAGAAATTCAATTTAGGCGTTATTCAGGTTTAAAAAATAAAATATCCAAAACATCATGAAAAAAATTCTATTCTTGCTCACATTATTGAGTTTCACATTTGTTTATTCGCAATGTTTTATTGAGGGAAATTCTCAGATCAAAGCCGGCGAATCCGAAGTTTATACCATTAAAAACAATACTGCGCAGTGTGCTGACTGTCATCAGTGGAGTTCTTTCGGGGGAAATGTTTCTCTGGAAGGCGATGTAAAACAACATACAATAAAGGTAAAAGGTAATGCTGGGGGAAAAACAATTCTTTCTTTGGAAATGCTTTCAGATAAAGGAATTTTACGCTGCAGCAAAAACATCGATGTCGTCAATCCTGTGTCACAGGAAAATCACAGTTCGACCTCGGCGTGCGATGTTAGTTTAGACAGTTTTAAAGAGGTGAAAGTGAGCGATGGCGTAGTTTCTTTTGTTCCTGCAAAATCAGAATCCGGTGTAAAATACGAATGGACTGCAGAATACGAAAACGGTGACAAAAAAACTTCAGCCGAACCGACTGCGCAATTCAGCTATTCCAGAGAAAACGGAATTAAAACACTGATGCTTAGGGTAACATCATCTAAATGTATGAGGAATTTTACCAAGACTTACGATGCCAATTACTGGCGGTTTTACTAAGTTAAAACTCGATAAAAAAGATTCAGGAAATTATTCTGAATCTTTTTTTATTTCAAATGTAAAGTTACCCAATTCTTACACTCGTCATACTCAGACTTCCGCCGATAAGTTCGTCGTTGAAGAGGGAAAGGTTTTCGGATTTTTCTTTCAAACCTAAAGAATAAATAAGAGGCAGGTAATGATCTGGACTTGGTACCGCGGTTTGCAGTGCAACACCCTGACGCTGATAATCGATGAGATTCTGGAAATTACCGTCTAAAAGCCAGTTATTTGTTTTTTCGCGTGCTTCCACCGCCCAGTCCCAGCCGGCGCCTACGGTATTGATGTTCTTCCAGTCGACCATTCTGAGGTTATGAACGATATTTCCGCTTCCGATGATCAGAATTCCTTTTTCTCTTAATTTCTGGAGTTTTTTTGCCAGATCAAAATGATATTGCGGAGGTTTTGTATAATCAATACTCAGCTGGATCACCGGAATTTCTGCGTTGGGATATAAATGTTTAATAACGCTCCACGCCCCGTGGTCGAGGCCCCAGCTGTGGTCTTCTTCCACAATTTCGGGCAACAGCAGTTCTGCAGTTTCTCTGGCCAGTTCCGGACTTCCGGGAGCCGGATAATTTACCTCGAAAAGTTCTTTGGGGAAACCGTAGAAATCGTGAATGGTTTTCGGGTTCTGCATTGCGGTAACAAAAGTTCCGTTCGTGAACCAGTGTGCAGAAATACACAGGATGGCGTTCGGTTTTGGGATTTCACGGGAAATGTTGCGGAAACCCTTCACAAACTGGTTTTCTTCAACCGCATTCATCGGTGAGCCGTGCCCGAGGAACAGAACCGGCATTTTTTCGGTGGTGTTGAACTGTTGAGAAATGTTGTCTAAATCGTTAAGATTCATATCCTTAATTATTAAAATTGAAAAGAGTTCACCGAAGCATAAAACTTTGGTGAACCCTAAAAAAATAAACTATGAATTATTTTATGCTTTTACGAACTGCAGTTCACCTGCAATTTTCACTTCGTCAGAAACCATTACGCCACCGGCTTCCAGGGCTGCGTTCCAGTTTAAACCGAAGTCGCTTCTCTTGATTTTTCCTTCGAATGAGAATCCTGCTTTTGTCTGTCCCCAAGGGTCAACGTTGATTCCGCCAAAATCTACATCAAGTTTTACAGGTTTTGTAACACCGTTGATGGTAAGATTTCCTGTAACATCATCATTTAAAGAATCAGTTTCGAAGGTAATCTGCGGATGAGCCTCCGCATTGAAAAACTCTCCTGATTTCAGGTGGTTATCTCTGTCTGTATTATTAGTGCTGATGGATGAAGTATCAATCGTCGCATTAGCTTTTACGTTTTTGAAGTTTTCGTCTTCACTTTCCAGATTCACGTTAAAGTTTTTGAATTCACCTTTTACGTTAGAAATCATCATGTGTCTTACTTTGAAGGTAATTTCACTGTGCGTTGGGTCTAAGTTCCATTTCGTTGACATAATATTTTATTTTTTGGTTAGTAACTGATTTTGATATTGCAAAGGTATCGTAACAACACTGCTTCCACATTGATGTAGGTTAAGAAAATGTATTTTCCAGGTTGCCGAATAATTCTCTTATAAAATTATCCAATATAAATGATTGTTTAGAGAAATTTAATACTGTTTAACGCATCACCGTTTCTTTTAAGTAATTTTGAATAAACTTAGGTCATGAAAAAACTCCTTTCAATACTGTTTTTTTTCAATTGTTTTATACTGAATTATGCGCAGCAAAAAGACAGTTCCGATGTTGACAACCGGCCTTTAAGTTTTAAATATAACAAGGTATATATTCCTGCCGGGTTAATGGCATCGGGAATAGTTTTTGACGGGAACGGCCGCGAATCCCTGAAAAATGAGGTGGTAGAAGAACGCAACGAGCATCTTTTCGGATTTACCAATCATTTTGATGATTATGCACAGTTTGCACCCATGTTGGCGGTTTATGGATTTGAATGGGCGGGCATGAAACCCAGAACCGACTGGCAGAACCGGACAGCTATTCTCATCAAAGGGCAGATTCTGAATCTCGGAATGGTTTATATCCTGAAAACCACTCTGAAAAAAACACGTCCGGACGGTACCGCCTTTTCGTTTCCTTCAGGGCATACCGCAAATGCGTTTGCCGGCGCCACCATGCTCGCAATAGAATACGGCGAAAATTACAAATGGGTTCCGTATGTATCATATGGTGTTGCAAGCGGAATTGGGCTAATGCGCATGGCTAATAACAAACATTATATTTCAGATGTGCTTTTCGGCGCAGGTTTGGGAATCCTGTCGATGAAAGCTGCGTACTGGACTCACCAATATAAATGGAACAAACCCAAAACAGAAAAGGATCCCTTCGCCGGAATTATTTACCAACGTTTGAATTAACATTTCTTTAACGATTTCAGAATTATTTCTTATTTTTAACATCTTAAATCTAAGAAATGAAATTTTCAAAATTACCTTTGTTATTGCTTGGTTTCGGCAGTTTAGTTTTCGCTCAAAACCAGAAATATACTATGGCTGAGGCGGTAAACGGTCTGCGCAGCAACCTGGCTATTAAAAGTATTCCGCAGTTTTCCTGGTCCGATGATGGTAAATCTTATATTCAGGGAACCAAAAACGGCTATCTTGTTACTGAACTCCAGAGCATGAAAGCGGACACGTTGGTTTCTTTATATCAAATCAATAAAAACCTTTCTGCAGATCAGAAACTTAAATCTTTTCCGCAAATTAAATTTAATGGAAAAGACAAGGGTTATTTCACAAGAGACGGCAAATATTTCCGTCTCGAAAAATCCGGAACCGACTGGAAGGTCACAGACTGGGCTTCCCTGAATGAAGGCGCAGAAAATGTAAAAATTCTTCCAGATAACAAAACCATCGTTTACACCGTAAAGAACAATCTTTACCTGAATAAGAACGGAAAAACGGTCGCTATTACCAATGATGAAAATGAAGGCATTGTAAGCGGTCAGGCAGTTCACAGAAGCGAATTTGGTATCGATGGCGGAATTTTCGCTGCTCCCAGTAACACCAAGATTGCTTTTTACAGAATGGATGAAAGCATGGTAACCGATTACCCGATTATCGACTGGGCTGCGACTCCAGCAAAAAATGTAAACATCAAATATCCGATGGCAGGTGCTGTTTCGCATCAGGTGACTTTAGGCGTTTATGATGTAAACTCACAGAAAAAGACGTTTCTGAATATTGATGGTGATAAGGAGCAGTATTTAACAGCTATAACCTGGAGTCCTGATTCCAGGTATATTTTTGTTGGCGTACTGAACCGTGATCAGAATCACATGAAAATGAATCAGTACGACGCGGTAACAGGGAATTTGGTAAAAACTTTATTTGAAGAAACTTCAGATAAATATGTTGAGCCGCAGCATCCTTTGTTGTTTTTCCCCAACTCCAATACCGATTTCATTTGGCAAAGTCAGCGCACGGGGTACAACCATCTGTTTCATTACAGCCTCGAGAAAGGGTTGGTAGCGCAGATTACTAAAGGCGACTGGCTGGTTACTGATATTTTGGGTTTCAATGAAAAAAAGAAGGAAATCTATTACACATCTACGCAGGAATCGCCGATGGAAAGGCATCTTTACAGAGTAAACTGGAATAATTTCAAAACTCAAAGATTATCTACAGCTCCTGGAATGCACACCGGAGTTTTAAGCAAAGACGGAACACAACTTTATGATATCTACAGTAATGCGACAACACCGCGTTCAGTTAATCTTCTTAACACAGCGACTTTAAAGTCTAAAAATATCTTGACTTCAGAAAATCCTCTGAAAAATTATAAAAGACCCGAAATCAAAAATGTGACGCTGAAAGCTGACGACGGAACACTTCTTTACGGGAAAATCATTCTTCCGACCGATTTTGATGCCACTAAAAAATATCCGACCATCGTTTACCTGTACAACGGGCCTCATCTTCAGTTGGTGACAGAGAGTTTCCCGGCTTCCGGAAATCTCTGGTACGAATATATGGCACAGAACGGCTATGTCGTTTTCACAATGGATGGAAGAGGATCTTCTAACCGCGGAATGAAATTCGAACAGGCAGTTTTCAGAAATCTCGGTGAAACCGAAATGAAAGATCAGCTGAAAGGTGTTGATTACCTGAAATCTCTTCCTTATGTTGATGGAGAAAAATTAGGAATTCACGGCTGGAGTTTCGGTGGATTTATGACAACGAGTTTTATGCTGAAATATCCGGAAGTTTTCAAAGCGGGTGTTGCGGGCGGACCGGTGATCGACTGGAGCATGTACGAAATTATGTATACCGAAAGATATATGGACACCCCACAAACCAATCCCGAAGGTTACAAAAATTCTAATCTTTTAGATAAAGTTCAGAATCTTAAAGGAAAGCTTTTGATGATTCACGGCGCTCAGGACAATGTGGTGGTTTGGCAACATTCAATGAAATTTCTGAAAGCTGCTGTTGACAACGGCGTTCAGCTTGATTATTTTGTTTATCCCGGACATGAACACAACGTTATGGGTAAAGACAGAGTCCATCTCATGCAGAAAGTGACCGATTATTTTGACCAACATCTGAAAAATTAATAAAAAAATCCGGAAAATTATTTCCGGATTTTTTATTTTAAAACTGTGATTTTGTATTTTAGTAAAAAATAAAACCATGCAGATTCCGGGCGAAAGCATTGAAGAATATCTATCGAATGTTCCTGAAGATCGAAACGAAGCATTCACAAAGTTGTACAAAACTATTTCCGACAATCTTCCGGAAGGTTTTCAGGAAAATTTAAGTTATGGAATGATCGGATGGAACGTTCCTTTAGAAACCTATCCTGACGGTTATCACTGTACGCTAAATACACCGCTGCCTTTTATAAACCTGGCATCACAGAAGAATTTCATCGCGCTGTATCACATGGGGATTTATGCAAACCCAGAACTTTTAGATTGGTTTGTGACTGAGTTCCCAAAGCATTCAAAAAAGAAACTCGACATGGGAAAATCGTGTATCCGTTTCAAAAAACCTGAAGATGTTCCTTTTCAACTCATTGCAGAACTTGCAAAAATGATGTCGCCGGAGGAATGGATCTCACTCTACGAAAAACTCTATAAAAAGTAGAAATAAATTACTCGCGAAGGACTTTTACCCGTCCGTCTTTCCACATTCTGATCACCGAAGATCCGGAATATTCAGAGATTTTATCGTGGTTTTCCTCAGCTACAGCATCTACAGAAGCGGTGATTTCTTTTGAAATATCAGAAAACTTCATCGGTGATTTATCGCCACTGAAATTGGCTGAGGTTGAAACCAAAGGTTTGTTCAGTTTCCCGATCAACTTTTTCAGATAGTCATCTTTCACCAAACGGATTCCGATGCTGCCGTCTTCCGCGAGGATTTCCTTTGGCAAACCTTTAGGATTGTCATAAATTAATGTCACGGGTTTTTCCGATAAATCCATGATTTCCCACGCCATCTCAGGGACTTCCACCAAATCCTGTAGTCTTTTTTCCGATTCCACCAGAATAATCATCGATTTTGATTTTTCCCGCTTCTTGATTTCAAATATTTTACTGATAGCTTCAACATTAGTCGCGTCGCAGCCAATTCCCCAAATGGTATCAGTTGGATAAAGGATGGTTCCGCCGGATTTCAGTGTATCGATGAGGTTTTGCATAGTGTAGATTTGAATTTAATTCCTTGTATTATATTCTTTTGCTGGTTTTAATTTTCAGTAGAAACGGCCTTTAATCCGTCGACCCGTTTTGCGATTTTTGATAGGCATAAAAACGGGATTTTCGCCATAATCCTCTTATAGGGATATCAATCGGAATGGGCTTTAGCCCGTTTTCTAGTTTCAGGTTAAAATGGCTTTAGCCAAAACCTACAGTCCGGTATTTTTAAAATTATATTTTTCCATAAATTCTATATATTCATCCGAAAAGGATTTCTGCACGTGATGCTTCTCCTGCTTTTTAATGTAATTTCTCACATCATCAATCATTGATTCTGAAATAGAAACCGCAAAATATTCATCCTGCCACTGAAATTTTTCTGACGTCAAATTATTTTTGTTAATCCAGAATGAGGACTCTCCTTTGATCAACTGTACTACTTTTTCTACAGTCTGATTAGAACTTAAAGAAATCAGACAGTGACAATGATCAGCAAAGCCATTTACCATTTCTATGAAAATTCCTTTTTCGGCAGCATTTTCCTTTATATGTTTCCATACTTTAATCCTCAATTCCGGAGAATGGAGGAGTGGTTTACGGTGTAATGTTGAAAATACCAAATGGATATATATTTTGATATAAGGCATAACGAAAACAAAAATATAACATTTTAAGTTTCGGCTAAAGCCAATGGTTGGTTTAATTTTTCATAAACGGGCTAAAGCCCGTTCCTATTCATAAATTTCGCAAAATTGCAAGATTTCTACACCATCTCAATCAAACTTCCCCTGTCCTCATCTTTTATGATATTAAGGGATACGGGAATCTTTTCTTTCAGTTCTTCAACATGAGAAATAATTCCGACGATTCTGTTTTCTTTTTGCAGACTCGTAAGCGTTTCAAAAACCACATTTACCGATTCCAGATCCTGTGTCCCGAAACCTTCGTCGATGAAAAAGAAATTTTTATCAGCTTTTGCATTCGTCTGCACACTTTCTGCCAGAGCCAGAGCCAGACTCAGCGAAACCTGAAAAGCCTGTCCGCCGGACAGCGTTTTTACACTTCGGCAACGGCCTTCATTCAGATAATCGATGATTTCAAAATCGTTGTTTTCGTTGAGCTGCAGACTCAGCTGGTTCCTCGTCATGCGGTGAAAACGGATATTTGCGTGGTCGCAAAGCTGGCGCAGATAAATTGAGGAAACATACTGCACAAACCCCGCACCTTTAAAGAGATTGCTCATAATTTTCAGGTTTTCCGCGCGTTTTTGAAGTTTGGATAAATCTTTCAGCAAACCTTCTTTTTTCCTGAATTCATTCTGAAGCCTTTCAATCTCAGCATTGAGTTTTACAACGGCATCATTGGAGCTGATTTTTTCAGTTTCAAGAATTTTAAATTGTGCTTCTATTTCCAGGAAATGGGTTTGATCAAAATGAAAACCTTCCAGCTTTTTTTCCAGTTCTTCGATTCCGTTTTTAAGGGTTTCAAATTCGATCCGGAATTTCTGGATGAGATTTCTGTTTTCCGAAACATTGATTTCCTGAGTAAGAACAGATTCAACTTCATTCAGACCTCCGAATTTATTCAGAATTAAAGCCTCTTTAATCTGAATTTCATTTGCAGAAATTTCTTTATTAAGTTCCAAAACCTGCTTTTCCAGTTGACATACCGTTGATTTTTGTGCCGCGAGACTTACCGCAATTTCTTTCTCTTCCCCGATTAATTTCTGATACTGTTTCTCCGTCTCCAGATTTTGTTTTGATAAATCGGAATGCAGTTTTTCAACTACAAAAACGGGGTGTTCCTGATAATGCTTCCAACTTAGAGCTTTGAGATTTGTTTCGCTGGTTTTAATCTGCGTTATGACTTCATGCTCTTTCAGTTTAAATTCGTCCAGCGCTTTATTGAATTTATTCAGATCCTGCTGCGTTTGTTCAAGATTTTTCTGCTCGCCTGAGATCACTTTTTGCAGTTCTTCAATCTGTTTTTCAATTTCAAAAGATTCCGCTCTTTTGGTGTTGAAATCCGCTTCGTTTTCAGGATTAAATTCTTTCCATGCAAAAGTTTTCAGATGACTTTCCTGCTGGATCTTTATCGATTGTAATTGGTCGTTTTCTGTTTCCAGCTGCGATCGAAGAAGTTTTTTTCTTTCAAGAATTTTTTCTACGGCAGAAATTCTGGTCTGAATTTCCTTTTGCTGAAAGTCAATTTCGTCCAGCTGTTTCTGGATTTTACCCAATTCGCTGGAAACGTCATTAAATTCAACAATATGTGGATGTTCGAGCGAGCCACAAAGCGGACAGGATTTTCCATCATGCAGCTCACTGGCGAAATGCGCAAGCTTCTGCTGAACTTCCAGCTGACTTTTTCTGGCTGAAATTTCTTTTTTCTGGTTCTCGAGCGCAATAATTTTTAAATTGAAATCCTGCTGAAAAGTATCAGTTTCAACGTTGAAAGGTTTTAATTCTTCTTCAATTTTCTGAAGTTCAATATTGAAATTTCCGGTTTTGTCAATTTGTTTTTGCAGCGATTCGAGTATGTTTTTTCTGGTGGAGAACCAGTTTCCGGCATTGAGCAGTATTTGATTATCGAGCTTTTTACGTTTTAATTCTCCAAGTCTATTTTCTAATTCCTGAATCTTTTCTTTGTTTAAAGTCTGCTTTGATTCTACTTCTTTTACTTTAGCTGAACCATTTTCGGTGCGTTCTTTCAGTAATTTGATTTCTGCTGAATAACCCAACATTTGGAGAATAATCTTCAAATCATTTTCCTGGATTTTTGACTGGTCCAAAGCTTCAAATTCAGGCCCGATTTTTTCAAGCTGCTCTTTATTTTGATTAAATCTTGCGTTCGTTTGCTGTAATGTAGCAGAATGTGATTTTTGCTCTTCCATCCGGTTGGCCAGTTCGGAATGAAGTTTGTTTTTCTCCGAAATCAGGGGAGTGAAAATCCTGAAAATTCTGTCGTAAAGTTCTGTTTCGGTTTCTAAAGAATCGATATTTTTCTTGTCGTCAAGAAGTTTTGTATAGGTTTCTTTTTTTGAAATCAGTAACTCAAAATCACTTTTCAGATTTTTTAAATTCCGGTAAGTTTCTTCAGCTTTTTTAAATTCAATGTTGATGTTTTCGAATTTCTGCTTTTCAGTTTTCAGCAGTTCATTTTGTGCCGAAATATGTTCTTCATTAATGTCTTCAAAACCTTTCAGCTGGCCTTCAAGCTGATCGAGTTCTGATTTGTTTTTACTGTTCAGAATAGCTGTATTGTTCTGCAGATCATACTGCTGAAGGCTGAAGATTTCCTTCATCATATTCGTGCGCTCTGCAGCGCCGAGTTCCAGAAACTCCTTGAACTGACCCTGCGGAATGATGATCGTACGCTTGAAATTCGCATAACTCAGACCGATAATTCTCTCACAGTCGGAATGTTCGAGTGGAATCCATTTTTCGTTTTGGTTTTCATAAAAAGTTACCGAACTTGGTTTTACATCTTCAAATTTCTTTGAATTACGCCTGAATTCCCTTTCTACGCGGAAGATTTTATTGTCGTGGTTGATGAAATCAAAACGCATGAAAGAACTGTTTGCTTTCAGATTCATCATGTTGTAAGCTCTTTTGTCGCGGGCATTCAGCCTTTCGGTTTCGCCGTACAAAGCAAAAGAAATGGCTTCCAGAATAGACGATTTTCCTGAACCGACCGCTCCGAAAATTCCAAAAAGTCCGGCTTCCGTGAGGCTTTTGAAATCAATCGTTTGCCTTTCCTGATAAGAATATAAACCTTCGAGCGTAAGTTGAATCGGAATCATGAATTACAGATTTTTAATTTCGTTGAACAGATTGATGAGGTCTTCATTGGCTTGCTGGCCGTTGTTTTTGGATTTAAAGTAATCTTTGAAAAGCGACTGAATATCCTGATTGAGATTGACGGTGCGCAATTCGTTTTCATTAAATTCCTGATTTCTGACTTTTGGAATTAAGTGAACAATTCCGTGATGGGACTGATGAATACGTTTTCTTTCTTCGGCAGTGAGAAATGTTTTGCTTTCTAATGTCAGTTCCACGAAAGAATTCTGATTTTCAGTAAGCCATTCTACTGCAGTTTCAACATTGTTAAATGTTTTTCTGGCGAGCCTTTTTCCGTGTTGCAAAGGTATTTTTTCAAACGAAACATTTTGATTCGGCTGGGCTTCAATGACAGAAATATATTTGGTCTGTCCGGCCTCACTGAAACTGTAGCAAAGTGGGGAAGAAGAGTACACAACGGGTTTTTCAGCCGTTCCGATATTTCGGAAGCCGTGCAGATGTCCCAAAGCCATGTACTGGATCTGCGGCGGAATGATATCTGAAAAAATAAGATCTGCATTACCGATTTTGATTGGTTTTTCGCCTTCAGGTTCGTCCAGAAGTGGAGCGCCCTTTTTGTTCATGTAAAGGTGAGCCATCATAAGATTTACTCCCTTTTGATCACAGAATTCTTCAGCCAAAGTTTTCCAGTTTTCAGCTAAAACATTGCTGAGTTCCTCTTCTTTATTTTCGCCGAAATATTCTTTCAGACGGATTTCGTTCGCATAAGGGGTGTGAAGAATTCTCACGGGAAAATCCTGATTTTTTAGCTGAATTTCAATGAAGCCAGGAGCGGACTGTTTAATTTTAAAACCTTCCACTTCAAACGGACTGACTTCAGCTTTTGGATGACCGATGAGGATAATTCCGCATTCGCGAGCCAAAGGATCAGGAGCGTCGATAAGATTTGGGGAGTCATGATTTCCGGAAATTGCAACAACCGGGCGTTTTCCGTTCAGCGATAAACGTTTCAGTGTTTTGTAGAAAAGTTCCGTCGCCTCGACGCTTGGATTGAAATTATCAAATAAATCGCCGGCAATCAGAACAAGGTCTACATTCTGTCCGTTGGCGATTTCTACGATTTCATCCATGACCAAAACCTGTTCTTCAAGTCTTGAAAATCGGTCAAGGCGTTTACCCAAATGCCAGTCGGCGGTATGCAGAATTTTCATTTTCAGAAATATTTAGTGATAAAATGGAGTCATTTAAACGTCCACTTTCCAAATGTAAGGACAAAATATAATGAATTTCCACCGTATTCCGTATAAATAAATTCTAATGAGTAATTTTACGTCATTATGGAACAGAAACAGAAAGATCCACTGCACGGAAAGCGCCTGGATGCAATTTTAGAGGAATTGGTGGAGTATTATGGCGGATTTGAAGACTTGGGAAAGCAGATCAACATTAAATGTTTTACCGATAATCCGAGTATTAATTCTTCTTTGAAGTTCTTAAGAAAAACCGATTGGGCAAGAACGAAGGTTGAGAGCTTATATCTGTATGTTTTAAGGCAGAAAAAGAAAAACGGGAAACCGGATCAGTAGTTTAGTCTAAAAACTTCCCGGAAACGTAATACCATTTTCCGTTCACATTTTTAAAAAGCGAATGTTCGTGATGAAGCTGCTTTTTGCCGTTTTCATCTGTGTAATAAGCTTTAAATTCTACCTGATCTGAAGTGGGTGTTCTGATGATCTCAAGTTGGGTCCACTCATTTATTTCTCCCCATTCCTGAAGGTCTTTTTTATTGTGAAATTTTCTTTTCGGAGGGAAAGTCGTTTCCATTAAATATTCCCCGTTCGGAATCGCAAAAGCTGAAAACCGGGACCGCATTAATGCTTCCGCAGTCGGAGCGTGTTTTTCTCCTGTGTGAAAAGGTTTGCAGCAGTCTTCGTAAGTTTTTCCTGAGCAGCAGGGACAGTTCATCTTCTGGTTTAAGTTTTTTAAAAATTATGAGTACGTGTGACTAGTCACCATAAAATGAAAACGGGCTTTAACCCGCTTCTATTTGAATTTCAGTACTTTAAATATCTTTCGCGGATGATATTAAGATGATGAATATTATGACCGACCACTAATTTTCCCAAGGTTTCCACGGAAATTTCATTTCCGTTTGCGACACCGGATTCAGCCAACTGTTGCGAATTTAAATGCTCAAAAAAGATCACAGACGATTTTCTAACGCTTTCAAACTCATCCATAAGACTGCTTAAACTTCTTTCCTTGGGATAATGTTTTGCGTAAAGCTCTTCGTCCCAACCCGGAAGTTCGGTTTTGTCTTTTCTGGCAAATCTTAATGCACGGTAAGCAAAAATCCGTTCCGCATCGATAAGGTGCTGCAGCAGTTCTTTCAAAGTCCATTTTCCTTCAGCGTAAGCATATTCTGCCTGTTCGGGAGTTAAACTGTCGTAAATTTCCAGGGTTTGAGTCCCGGAAATCCTCATCTCTTCAATCCAGTTTTGTGACGGGATATAATCGAGATAACGCTGGATGTATTTTTGAAAATCAGTCATATCGATATGTTTTAAAAAGGTCTCGCAGATTTCGCGGATTGAGCTGATTTTTATCTGCGTAATTTGCAAAATCTGCGAGAGTTATTAATGAGGATCTAAGAAAAAGCTCTTTCCAGATCGGCAATCAGATCATCTTTATCTTCAATACCAACACTTAATCTCACCAGATCGTCGGTAATTCCAAGTTCAGCGCGCTTGTCTTCAGGAATAGAGGCATGCGTCATCAAAGCCGGATGATTTGCCAGAGATTCAACACCTCCTAAAGATTCAGCCAAAGTGAAAACTTTCACTTTTTCCAAAAACTTAATGGCGTCTTCTTTTTTACCTGATTTAAAGGTGAAGGAAACCATTCCGCCGAAATCTTTCATCTGTTTTTTCGCCAGATCGTGCTGCGGGTGAGATTCCAGACCAGGATAAATTACCTTATCTACTGCAGGATGGCTTTCTAAATATTTTGCGACTTCCATTCCGTTATCTGAATGTCTCTGCATTCTCAAAGCTAAAGTTTTGATTCCTCTTAAAACCAGATAAGAATCGTGTGGACCCAAAATTCCGCCACTTGCAAACTGAATAAAGTGCAGTTTTTCGCCAAGTTCAGCAGTTTTTGCTACCAAAGCTCCTGCGATTACATCTGAATGTCCGCCGAGATATTTTGTAGCGGAATGCATTACAATGTCAGCGCCCAAATCCAAAGGAAGCTGTAAATAAGGAGACGCAAAAGTATTGTCTACCGCAACCAGAATGTCTTTTCCTTTTACCAGATTGGTCACCGCTTTGATGTCGACCAGTTTCATTAAAGGATTTGTCGGAGTTTCAAGCCAGATGAGTTTGGTTTTATCGGTGATTAAATCTGAAATTTTAGAAACATCATCAAAATTAACGAAGGTAAATTTCAACTGATATTTTTCAAACAAACGGGTGAACATTCTGTAAGTCCCGCCGTAAAGGTCATCAACCGCAATTACTTCATCACCCGGATTCAGTAATTTCAAAACACAGTCAATCGCAGCCAAACCGGAACCGAAAGCCAAACCTCTCGCACCGTTTTCGATGCTTGCCAAACTGTCTTCCAAAGCCTGTCTGGTAGGATTTGCCGCACGGGAATATTCGTAACCGGAATGGATTCCCGGCGATTTCTGTGCAAAAGTTGAGGTTAAAAATACAGGCACATTTACCGATCCTGTCGCTGATTCGTGGTGTTGCCCACCGTGGATTACTTTTGTATTGAAGTTCATAATTGTATTGCTTATTGCAAATGGTTTTTCGCTTATCCAATTTGCATGTGATTAAATTTTTATAGCTGCAATGAGCCAGAAGCCATGAGCTATGGGCGTTTCTACATTTTTATCGCAGATTTTGCAGCGAACTGTTCCGCCATTTCTTCCATCCAGGCGGCAACATCTTCTTCGCCGGTCGCGCGCTGATAAGTGTTTGCTAAAGATACTAAAATCTGGTGCAGAAACATTTTCATCTGATCTACCGGCATATCTTTGGTCCAGAGATCGATTCTTAAAGCTTCCATCGTTTTGTCGTCCCAAACCGAAATCATGGTCGCTTTGGTTTCCTGGGCTTCTATTCCGCCATCCTCGGCGTTCCAGGTCATGGTTTCCGGAACGTGGTTTTCATCAAGTTCGATGTCTATGGTAATTTGGGTCTTTCTCATTATTTATAGGAGTTAGGAGTTTCGAAATTGGCCGGAACTCTTTTTAATATTTAGGTTTATAATTGCTTTGGTTAAAAATATCCTGAGCGTTCATGTTCAGGAAATCCGCGAGTTTTGTTTCAGGTTTTTCCTGATAGAATTTCCTGCTGATTTGCCAGCCTGTGAAAACTCCAACCCTTGGGGAGGATTCGTTGTCGATTTCCGTATAGAATTTTGAAAACGGGCCGGGATTGATAAAGCGTTCTTTTAATCGGATGTCGTCGCTGAAAATAAGATTGCTTTCCACGAAATAATTCCAGATGTTCACTTCGTTTTCCTTCGCCCATTCGTACTGTTTCTGGGAATAATGCATCTTCAGATAATCCGGAAAGTCTGGTAGAAAAGCATCCTGTAGGGTCATGATTTTCCCCTGATAAATAAGCTCGTCAATAAATTTCTGATCAGTAAGATTGGGCTGTACAAAGTATTCGGCAAAGGTCTGCGATACTTTCGGAACGATATTCTGGGGATTCATCGAGAGCTGAAAATATTGTTCCAAACCTTTGTAATTCGGGTTGTTGTCGCCCATAAAACCGGTAACATCAATAAAAAGCATATTAACATCGTTTCTGTAGAAAACAGGTTCCATAATTCCGCTCAGTGCCGATGAAAAGAGAAAAACCTGAGGTTCTGTAAATTCAGGGAAATGGTATTTAATGTGCGAAAAAAGGCCTGTTAAATCTTTGTTGAGTTTGGCAATATCAATTTTAGAAATGGCTTCTTTATAAATTTTCACTTCAGCCGTATCGGCTCTTCTGATGCTGTAATCCTCATCAGGAACACTTCCCTGAAACCACGGATATTTCTGTTTGAATTCTTCGAGAGGTACATTCGTGTCATAAAATTCTTTTGAAATATCGGTCACTGCCACGTTTTTCGCAGACTCTTTTATTTCGACATTCCAAATGTTTTTCGTCTCTTTTTTGCAGGAAACTGCACCGAAAGCGAAAACGGCTGAAAAAAGCAAATATCTAAAAAACTTCATTATTTTTACATCAGATTTAAGACGCAAAAATAAGCAAAATTTAAGGATTTTGCGATCCGCATCACTTACTTGAAAACAGACAAACAATGCAAACAGAAAAAATAACAGAAAAAATCGTTTCCTGGCTGAAAGAATATGCCGAATATGCTAAAGTTAAAGGATATGTAATCGGAGTTTCCGGCGGTGTAGATTCTGCAGTGGTTTCCACGCTGTGCGCGATGACCGGACTGAAGACGCTTTTAATCGAAATGCCGATTCACCAGAAAGAAGATCAGGTAAACCGTGCCTGGGAACATATTGAAGATTTGAAATCGAAATTTTCAAATATTGAAGCAGTTTCACTTAACCTTACACCGGCTTTCGAAGAACTTTACAGGGCTTTTAATGTAGATGATGAAAAATATCCGGAAGAAAAACTGGCATTTGCCAATACCAGAGCACGTTTGCGAATGCTTACTTTGTATTATTTTGGGCAGCTGAACGGACTTTTGGTTTGCGGAACCGGGAATAAAGTGGAGGATTTCGGCATTGGTTTTTATACCAAATATGGCGACGGTGGAGTAGATGTTTCGCCGATTGCCGATCTTTATAAAACCGAGGTTTACGCACTGGCGAAATCACTGAATCTTGTAGAATCAATTCAGAACGCAATTCCAACCGATGGACTTTGGGATGTGGAAAGAACCGATGAGCAGCAGATTGGCGCAACTTATCCGGAACTGGAAAAAATTCAGAAAGAATGGGGAACCAAAACCGAAGCAGATTACAGCGGAAGAGACCTGGAAGTTTATAAAATCTTTGCCCGAATGAACAAAGCCGCGCAACACAAAATGCAGCCGATTCCGGTTTGTGATATTCCTGAGGAATGGAGGTGAAAAGATTCAAGTAAAAATTAAAAAGAATCAAGTAAAAGGATTCAAGTTTAAAGAAGAAAGTTGAGACTTAATCTAAAATTATAATATGAACCGACATAACCTTAAGCTTGTTCTATTTTTTATTATCGGAATGCTCAGCGCTTTTTTGGTGATGTATCTCCTCGATAACTTTAAGATCGAAAAAAAATCCCAGCCTGAAAATCAGGAAAATGTTATTGAAAATCGACAGAACAACAGCCGGGTAGATTTTAATGAAAAAGAAGGAAGAAATTCTTCACCTAAATCGGCAGATATTGATGACCTTACCGAAGAAAATTTAGTTATTGATTTTGTAAAAGCGAACAAAAAACTTCCGGATTATTATCTCACAAAAGGCGAAGCCAGAAATAAAGGCTGGGTTGCATCCGAAGGAAATTTATGTGACGTATTGCCCGGGCGTGCGATTGGTGGTGATAAATTCAGCAACAGAGAAAAAACTTTACCCACAGGAAACCAGTATTTCGAGGCCGACGTGAATTATAACTGCGGACGGAGAAATGCCGACAGAATTGTCTTTACTAAAAACGGCGATGTATGGCTGACAAAAAATCATTACAAAAGTTTTGAAAAACAGTAGCGGTAAAGAGCCAGGAAAAAGTTTAGGATAAACCAATAACCAACAACAGACAACCAACAACTATGAAAACAGTTTATATCGATTTTACAGACATCGGCGATTACGATGATTTTTACACCCAATTAAAGGAAAAACTTACGCTTCCGGAATTTTTCGGAGATAATTTAGATGCGCTTTTCGATTCGCTGACGGGTTTTGTTGAACTTCCGCTTCATATTGAATTTGTAAATCTAAGTGTCGACCAGCTCGAAACTTTTGAAGATTTACTCGTAACGCTGGAAGATGCGGAAGATGAACTTGATGATTTTACATTCACCTATTATCTGGAACAGTACGAAGACGAAGAATAAAGAATACCTGCAAATCTGCAGGTATTTTTTATTATGACATGAAATGTTTAAAACTTATTATCTGGAGGCAATAAAAACAGTAACCGGCAGCACATAAACGCTGTTCATTTTTGAGGCGTTGTCGAATTTATAAAGAAGATTCGTCATCACGTCTTCGATTTCTTTGCTAACATATTTACAGTCGCCGTCTACCGAAACGTGTGAAATTCTTCCGCTTTCAGCAACTTCAAAAGTAACGGTGCTGTTGATTTTTCCTTCCGTAAACTCAGGATTGGTAAAATCGAAATTCTGCATTACCAGATTTCTTAACTCACCGAATCCGTCGTTTGAATTAATTTTTACTTCTTTTATAACGTTGGTGTCCTGTGCATTAATAGTTGAAGTGAATCCTGCTGCTATTAAAACCCCAAAAACCCCGAGTATTTTGACCATATTTTTCATGATATTCCTTTTTTATTTGTCTGAATTAGTAAGTAAATTTCTGTTTTGATATACAAAGCAAGTAAATTCATTTTTAATTAACAAATAATTCATATTAAATTCACATTAGAAAGTGAAAATTTAATATTAGCGCAGAAAAAGGGTTTAAAATGCATGATTCCAGCAGATTGCAATGTGAACTTAATGTTAACAGAAAAAAAAACCACCGGAAAATCCGATGGTTTAATTTGATATGAATGTGTTAAGTGAGTCTTATAGTCCGCCCCAGGTTGCAGCCCAAGATGGTGCAGCAGTTCCGTTTCCTGCGCCTGTTGCGTTGGCATTTTCAACAAAGGTATTTGGCAGTAAAACAGCTGCCGGAGAACCAGTGCTTGCTTTTACAGAGGCCTGTGTAAGTACGTTATCGAATTTTATGTTGGTGATTTTTCCGCCACCGTTAAAATAAGCTACAGAAGCATCGTGCTCTACGTTGATTCCTGTTTTCCAGTTAGACAATACCACGTTGTCGATAGTTGCATAAGTTCCTACACGCAACTTAATACCATCAGATTCGCCGCTTTCAGCTCCGATAAATGTTGCGTTTTTAATGGTTGGGTTAGATCTTGGGTCCGCATTGTTATTTTCCGCATTGTTGTCTGCCTCAATACCTCTGTTTCCAATACCGTTCGCTCTTCTTTTTGCGTAAACATTGGTTGCTGTACCTTTCCATCCTTCAGTCCAGTCGAAAGCATCATCTTCGTTTCCTACAGAAATAATGTTCGATACATTTACAGTTCCTCCGAAGAATTCAATACCGTCATCAGCACCGTTCAGGATCGAGATGTTGCTGATTGTAGTTCCACTGCCCACTCCGAAAAGTGAAAGACCGTTGAATTCCTTTTCACCTGTAAAAATTGCTCCTGAATGCTCAATTCTTACGTACGTTAAAGATCCTGAGTTGTCGTTAGCAACAGTACCGCCATAAGTAGCGTTTCCTACTTCTGCAGAAGCAGTAACTCCTTTGTTGATTGGTGCTTTACCAGCGATTACAATACCGCCCCAGCTTCCTGCTGTTCCGGTTGGAGAAGTGAATACTACCGGTGCAGATGCTGTTCCGTTAGCAAAGATTTTACCTCCCTGTTCTACCGTGATATATGCAGAAGTTCCACCTGTTGATTCGATTCTTGTTCCGGCAGGAATAATAAGCTGACCGCCATCTTTTACTTGAACCGCACCTGTAAGTTTGTATACTTTGGTAGCATCAAGTGTTACTTTTTCACCAGATTTCACTTCACCTTTGAAATCATTAGGATTGGCAGCAATTCCTGTTGGGGTAGAAGGGGTGATGGGATCATCTCCGTTATCACAAGACTGTACCGCGAAAGCTGCAGGTAATAAAAGTGCTAATGCTAAAACTTTTAAATGGTTCTTTTTCATAATTTTTACTTTAAATGATTTATTTAATTTGGTTTTGATTTTTAAAACTGATAGGAAACTCCCATTCCGAGATTGATTCCTTTTTTGTAGTCTCTTACGGTTACTTCGCCGTTCTGGTTGTCCTGTACTCTCGTGAAATTAGTATTCAGAAGGTTTTTTCCGCTGATGGAAAATCCAATTCCGTTACCGAAGTTCACTTTAGCCACCGCATCCAGCATATTAACTGCTTTGTCGACTAAATTTCCTTTTGAAGCATAACCGATGGCGTAAATATTATCTGAAATATGGGAGTAGGAAAGCACGAAATCTAAACTGTTTTTCTCGCCCCATTTCTGTTCGATTCCAAGGTTTACGTTCGCAAGGAATTCAGATGCGCCCTGCATTTTGTCTTTGGACTTTGATGGGTCTATAGAAACCTGGTTAGAGTAAGGTGTCAGAGTTTCAGCTGCTACTTTTTCTGCGCTCAGTTCCTGTTTTGTGTTCAGGTAAGTACCGTTTAAGAAGGTGTAGATTTTGGTGTTGTTCTGTTGGTAAAGGTCTTTACGCATTTCCATTTCAACTCCGAAAACATGTCCCATGTCGCCAATATTTACAAATGAAACCGAGTTCGAAGATGAATTCACCGTTACCCTGGAAATAGGATTCTGAATGTATTTTCCGAAAGCCGTAACCGAAATTACTTCGCCTCTTTTCGGGAACCATTCCCACTTCAGATCTGCGTTGTAGTTGTCTGAAGGATATAGCGCAGGGTTACCGAAGCTCAGTTCATCCACTTCTTCATACTCATAAGGAGCCGTTTCGAGCAATAGTGGAGTAGTATACGTTTTAGAAGCTGAAAATCTAAGGTTATGCTTGTCATTTACCGCATATTTTAAATTAAGCGCCGGAAGGATTTTAGAATATTGTTTGTCTACTGCACCTTCTTTAATCGAAGTGCTGTAATTGATTTTCTGATCCAGATTATCATATCTCACGCCGAACTGTGCAGTAAATCTGTCGCTGAATTTATAATCGATATTCGTGTAACCTGCATTGTTGAGGATTTCGGAATTATAAAACTGCGGAATTAAGGCCGTTTCAGGATTCCATCTGATGTCTCCACGGAAGGTTACAATATCGAAAAATCCTGCTGCATAATTATTGGTGTTGAAGAAACTTCCGTAATCATTGGTGTCCAGATAATAGCTTCCCGGTACGGCGTTTACTCTAAGGTTAAACTGGGTAGCCTGGAAATCACTTTTCTTGTATCTTCCGTTGTAACCGAAAGTCACTTTTGCATTTTCGCTGATTTCGTAGTCTGCATGAAGGTCTCCCACATAATCATTCTCAATCAGTTTGTCGAAATACCTGTGGTTGGCTCCCGGATTACTTGCGCCGAAATAATTGCTGTCTGTTGTTCTGTTGTAGATTGAGATATTCTGCATCCTGTCGGGTCTGCGGCTGTCGAGTCTGTTGAAGCCTAAGTTCCAGTAAACTTTTAGCGGCGAAGAAATGTTGTGTTCACCCGCAAGCTGATTAATGAATAAATCGTTTGTTTTGTAGTTAGCTCTTCTCAGCAAAGCGGTTTCTTCTGCTCTGTTTTCATTAGTGTCCCGGATGTAACCGGAATAATTCTCTAATTTCTGTTCAGTAGTATGGATGTAATTCGAAACGAACTTTAAATTATGATTGCTGTTGAGCTTATAATTAAGGTTGATTAAGCCTGTAGCATTAGTCGCGTAAGAATATTCGGTGCCGAAGAGGTCTTTTGTAGCTTCACCAACATTGTCTACAGATTTGGTGATGCCTTCTTTGTAACCGTAATTGTTTTCAAAAGATCCGAATCCGAAAAGACTCAGCTTTCCTTCTTCACCAATATTGAAAGTTCTGCCGAAATCTGCTCCTAAAGATGAGTTAAGTGGCGTGAAAACTTCTCTGTTAGCCCAGGTAGTATTGAACGCATATCCGTTGTTTATTAAGGCGGCGTTCAGTGGTTTCTTAATCTGCTTGAATCCGAAATACCCGGGTCCGTTCTGGAGATAGAACCTGTCCTTATTTATAGCATTGGTATTTACCGACGATCCCAGGTTGATTTTGAAGTAAGGTTTGCCGGTATAAACTTTAGATATAATATCGATATTGGCACCAGACATGTCGCCCCACATTTTTGGGTTGTACACTTTTTCCAGACCTACATAATCAATCATGTCGGTTTTCACGATGCTTAGATCAATATTTTTATAAACAGGATCGTTAGACGGGATCGGCAATCCGTTCATGGTAGTGGCGTTGTTCCTGTCGCCAAGTCCCCGGATAAAAACCTGTCCGCTGCCTTCCTGTTTCTGTGCGCCGGTGGCTTTGGTAACCGCTACCGATACATCACCAACTCCCTGTTTTTCGAGTTGGGCTGCACCTACGCGTTCAATTACTTCCACCGATTTTTTCTGAAGGCTTATAATGTTGCTTTCAGAACTTTTTTTAACGCTGCCCTGTATGGTAACTCCTTCAATACGCTTCTCTTTTTTAATGGTGTCGTTCCTTAATTCCTGCGCGTAGAGTATTGTTGTTGAACAGCTTAGAAAAAAAACTGCAATACTTAGTTTGCTCATTTTACTTGATTCTTTTTAATAAATTTCTCTCGTTGCAAAGGAATAAAGAACACGCCGTTTTGGTGTTTCTATAATCTTAAGTTTGCTTTAAGAAATTCTGAACGGAATTGGGGTAATGTTAATTAATTATGAATATTATAATCTGCCGGTTTTGCGATATCAAATTTGACTAACTTTGAAAGGTTAAATAGTAAAGATGAATCAGAAAAAAATTCTTTTAATTGATGATGAACAGGATATTTTAGAAATATTGTCCTATAATCTTGAAAAAGAAGGTTACCAGGTTTCCACCGCCAGCAACGGAAACGAAGGAATTGAAAAGGCAAAACAGATCATCCCCGATCTTATTCTACTGGATGTGATGATGCCGGAAAAAGACGGCATCGAAACCTGCCAGGATTTAAGAAAAATCAAAGAACTGCAGAAAACGCTCATCGTATTTCTTTCCGCAAGAAGCGAAGAGTTTTCTCAGCTTGCCGGTTTTCAGGCGGGCGCCAACGATTATATCGTGAAAATCATTAAACCGAAAATTCTTATTTCTAAAGTCAACGCCCTTTTACAGCTTACTTCGCAGGTTTCTGAGACTTCAAAAAATATTAATGTTGGCGATTTGATAATTGATAAAGATAATTTCAGGGTTTCCAAGGCAGGGCAACAGTTTCTGCTTCCTAAAAAAGAATTTGACCTGCTTTATCTCCTTGCTTCCAATACCAATAAAGTTTTCAAACGCGAAGAAATCCTGGAAAAAGTCTGGGGCAACGATGTAATTGTTGGCGAAAGAACCATCGATGTACACATCCGCCGCCTCCGCGAAAAACTGGGAATCGGTACCATTCAGACCTTAAAAGGAATCGGTTACAAATTAGTTGTGTAAATTTGTAAGATGAGGTTTCACCGGCTTACTTTACTTGCTTCAGTTTTCCTGACCGTAGCCATGTCTCTGGTGGCGTTGGGTTTCGATTATACCAACGATGCGGTTTTTCACAGCAAAAGCAATTTTTATCTTACTCTTTTGGTTTGTGTCGTCCTAATATTTGCGCTTAATTATGTGATTCTTGATTACCTTTTTAATTTCTATGGTAAAAAGCAGATAAGAAAAATCTCTACCATTCTTCCGGAAGACATTAGTCCCGATGATGATAATGAAATGGATTTTAAGCAGCTGGGGGAAAGATTTTCTGCCTTTAGCCAAAAGAGTGCAACCGAAATGGTAACCATGAAAGAAATGGAAACTTATCGGAAAGAATACATCGGAAATGTTTCTCATGAACTGAAAACCCCTTTATTTTCTATCCAGGGATATGTTGAAACCCTTATGGATGGCGGTGTGGAAAATCTGGCAATCCGCGATAAATACTTGGAAAGAATTGATAAATCGGTAGAAAGGTTACTTAATATCGTGAAGGATCTTGATATGATCAACCAGTACGAATCCGGCGAGATAACGCTAAATATCACCAGTTTCGATCTCAACAGTGTCGTGCGCGAGATTATTGACCTTCTGGATCTGGAAGCACTTCGGAAAGAAGCAAGAGTACAGCTGCAGACCGCAGCACCGCAGATTTTTGTAAATGCCGATAAGCAGAAAATCTCTCAGGTCCTGATCAATTTAATTTCAAATGCCATTCATTATGCGAACAGAGACAAGGCGCAGATCATCATCAAAACTACCATCCTGAAAAATAAGGTTTTGGTCCTCGTGGAAGACAACGGAATGGGAATTAAACCTGAAGTTTTACCCCGTATTTTTGAAAGGTTTTACCGCGTGGAAACCAGCAGAAACCGCAACGATGGCGGATCCGGACTGGGACTCGCGATTGTGAAACATATTCTGGAAGCGCATGGTGAGAATATCTCCGTGGAAAGCGTATATTTGGAAGGTACACAGTTCAGTTTTTTACTCGAGAAAAGCAATTAACAAGCGCAAAATGTAAGCAAAACTTTTTTAAAAAAAGGGCTGCGAATTCTTTTTTGTCAAAATTCTATTGTTTTATATTTGTACCGGAAATCAATTCTAAAAAACTATCAAAATTTAAACACAAAATGGTTTATAAAATCCGCATTATTTTAGATGCTAAAGATGATATCTTCCGCGATGTTGAGATCAAGGAAAAGCAGAATCTCTGGAATTTGCATTTGGGAATCAAGAGCGCATTTACGCTGATGGGCGAGGATCTTTCGCTTTTTAACATTCTGGATGAGGAGGGAATGGTTGTAAAAACAGTTCCGTTGGAAGATATGAGTGATGATGGGGAAGGAGAAATAATGTCGGATGTGTATATCACCGAAGCCTTCGAAAAAGTAGGAGACAAAGTACACTTCCAGTACGGTTTTATGGATCTTTGGGAGTTCTTCTGCGAGCTGGTAGAAATTATCGACGAAAAACCTGCTGTAAATTACCCCATTACCGTTTTCCGTTTCGGAAATATGCCGCTGAAAGCACCAAGTAAAGGAGGAAAGAAAGCAAAGAAAAGTTCGCCGATTCCTTTAGCTGATGATGATTTCGGGAATTTTGACGAAGATTTCAGTTCCGGTGATTTTTCAGATGAAGACGAAGGTTTTGATGATGAGGAAGATGATTTCGATGATGATTTCTTTGAAGAAGATGATACTGATGAAGTTTAAAAATACAACCCCGGATTTTCCGGGGTTTTTTATTGAACTTTTTATAGTAATTGGAAGGAGAACGATGCGTCCGCGACTGGGAATTTTAATAAAAAACCCATACATTTGCTAGCAAATCATCAGAATGAAAAAACTCATCCTTTTAGCAATCATCGGTCTGGGAATCGCATCCTGTACCACTCAAAAATCTACAAAAATAAACGAGTTGCCCAGCGAATGGAAGCACACCACCAATATTTACGAAGTTAATATAAGACAGTATACTCCGGAAGGAACTTTCCGGGCATTCGAAAAAGAGATGCCGCGTCTGAAAGAAATGGGAGTGAAAACCCTTTGGTTTATGCCAATCACCCCTATCGCACAGAAAAATAAAAAAGGACCTTTGGGCAGCCAGTATGCAGCACAGGACTACACCGCCATCAATCCGGAATTCGGTACGATGGAAGATTTTAAACATATGGTGGATGAAGCTCATAAAATGGGCTTCAAAGTAATCATCGACTGGGTTGCAAACCATACTGGTTGGGACCATGTATGGACGAAAACCCATCCTGACTTTTATCTTAAAGATCCTAAAACGAACGATTTTCAGATCGCTTCCGGAATGGATGATATCATCGAACTTGACTACAGCAATCCTGAAATGAGATTAGCGATGATCGAAGCGATGAAATTCTGGGTTCGGGAAACCAATATCGACGGATTCCGCTGCGATCTTGCGGCTTGGGTTGAAGTTGATTTCTGGCAGCAGGCAAGACCGGAAGTTGAAAAAGTAAAACCGCTCTTCTGGCTCGGCGAATTCGACGAACTCGACAATCCTGATTACGGGAAAGTTTTCGATGCAAGTTACATCTGGAACTGGATGCACAAAACAAAAGATTATAACGACGGGAAAGCTTCTTTTGATGATTTAAAAAATCTTCTTTCAAGATATTCAGCGATCGGAGACGGTTCGATGAGAGCCTGGTTTACTTCCAATCATGACGAAAATACCTGGAACGGAACCGAGTATGAAAAATATGGTGTTCTGGCAAAACCTTTAGCCGTGTTTTCCGTAACGTGGAATGGCGTTCCGCTACTTTATAACGGTCAGGAACTTCCATTGAAAACAAAAAGACTGGAGTTTTTCGAGAAAGATCCAATCCCGTGGACAGGAACTAATGAACTTCACGGTTTCTACAAAACTTTACTAAACCTTAAATCAGATAATCCGGCATTAAGAGGAGGTGATCCTGCCGCAAAAACTCAGATTCTTAAAACTTCGGCAGACGATAAGGTCTTAGCTTATGTCAGAAAGAACGGTAAAGATGAGGTGTTGGTTGTTCTCAATTTCTCTAAAGAGAATGTCTCTTTTACCATCGGTGACGAAAATGTTTCCGGAGTATTTAAAAATGTTTTCAGTGGTCCCGTAAAAGATTTTTCACAGGATAAAAGTTTTTACTTACCGGTCGGCGGATATGCCGTAATGGAAAAATAAACGCTGAATGAACAAATCCGAAATCCTGCAGATCATTCATGACAAATTATCAGAAAAAATTGGTCATTTAGAACATCTGATTGCCGAAACCCGCGCCGCCAACAACGAAACCAAAAGTTCAATGGGCGATAAATACGAAACTTCGCGGGAAATGGTACAGCAGGAGATCAATAATCTGCAGATTCAGCTGAATGAAAATCTGCGGGCGAAAAATTCTTTGAAATTAATCAATACCAATCTTCATCAGACCGTCGGTTTGGGAAGTCTGGTAGAAACGGATAAAGGCATGTTTTATATTGCAGTTTCCTTAGGCTCTCTTGAAACTCATCATCATAAAATATTTTTAATTTCCCCTGAAAGTCCTTTAGCACAAGCGATGACAGGAAAAGTTAATAAGGATGTTTTTGTTATTAATGCGGTAAAACAGACCATTAAAAATATCTGGTAAAAATTAGAAATATGAAATTAAAATTTGTTTTATGTTGGTCTTTGCTTCTGACTTTTATAAACATTCAGGCACAACAGATGCAGAAAGTGGTAGCGTCATTTGGTGGAGGTAGTTTAGGTTCTATAGAAATTTATACTGAAGAATTTGTGTTTTTTCTTACTGAAAATGGCAGTATTTCAGGTTTTACAACAAATAATTTTAACGGCAGTTTTGATTATTATGACAATGAACATTTTGAAAAAGAAAAATACGGAAAACTCAAAAGTTATGGGAATACAAAGATTGAGTATTGGCTGACTTCCAACGTGAATGATGCAAGATACGGGAAGGTGAAGAGTATTGGTAAAGTTACAATCGACTATTGGGACAGCCACAATTACGAAAAAGAAAAATTTGGAAGAGTAAAAAATATTGGAACGATCCCGGTAGATTACTGGGATAAAGACGGTTTCGACACCGCAAGATATGGGAAGATAAAAAACATAGGAAGTATATTTGTTGATTACTGGGAAAATGAACCACTAAATAAAGCAAAATACGGAAAAATCAAAAGCTTCGGACCTGTCAAATTTGACTATTGGGATAATTATTATAGCGATGAAGAGAAATTTGGTAAATTAAAATCAGTCACCGGAAATTCAGATAAAATACAGGTGAAATTCAATCACTTGCTTTTTTATCAAAAATCTAATTATCAACCTTACTAATCAACCAATTAAAAAGGTTTGCTATTTTTGTAGAAAAAAACACTCCACATTCTTATCATGCAAAATTACCTCGACTTACTTCAGAATATCATCGACAACGGAACCGATAAAACCGACAGAACCGGCACCGGCACCCGAAGTATTTTTGGTTACCAGCTGCGATACGATTTGTCTGAAGGTTTCCCTTTGGTAACCACTAAAAAAGTTCATTTAAAATCAATTATTTATGAATTGCTTTGGTTTTTAAAAGGCGATACCAATGTAAAGTATTTAACCGATAATGGCGTTTCAATCTGGAATGAATGGGCTGATGAAAATGGAGATTTAGGACCTGTTTACGGCGCGCAGTGGAGAAGCTGGGCCGGTGCAGACGGAAAAGTGGTCGATCAGGTTTCGGAAGTGATTGATCAGATTAAAAAAAATCCGGATTCCCGGAGACTCATCGTTTCCGCATGGAATGTTGCTGAAATTCCTAATATGGCTTTAGCGCCTTGCCACGCAATGTTTCAGTTTTACGTTGCCGACGGAAAATTATCGCTGCAGCTGTATCAGCGAAGTGCTGATGTTTTTCTTGGCGTTCCCTTTAATATTGCAAGTTATGCGTTGTTACTGATGATGGTTGCACAGGTTTGCGATTTGGAAGTGGGTGATTATGTTCACACTTTTGGTGATGTTCATATTTATAACAATCATTTCGAGCAGGTTAAAAAACAGCTTTCCAGAACTCCGAAAGCTTTACCAACGATGAAACTCAATCCTCAGATTAAAGATATTTTCAGTTTCACTTTTGAAGATTTCACGCTCGAAAATTATGATCCATATCCGGGAATTAAAGCGCCTGTAGCGGTTTAAATAAGTTTATTTGTTAAAGATCAGGTATTTCCGTAACTAATTTATCGTTTTTGCTACCCATTAAGAAAACTAATTCTTATGTGGAAAAAATTATTTACAGCCGCCCTGTCAGGAGCATTCATTCTGAATTTTGCCCAGCAGGGTAACCGCGAGAAACTATCAGCTTATCTGGATTCCCTCGCAGTACGTCATAAGGCAGTTGGCAGCTACGCGCTTGCGACTGGCAATGAACCTGACTTTGTAAAGGTAACCGGCTTTGCCGATGCTGAAAAGCAGCAGAAGGCCAATATGAATACCCAATACCGAATTGGTTCGGTCTCCAAAATCTTTACTGCTGTTTTGGTGATGAAAGCGGTAGAAGAGAAAAAACTATCGCTGGATACCAAACTTTCGGATTTTTACCCTGCAATCGAAAACTCACCGAAAATTACCGTAGCTCAACTCATGCAGCACCGTACCGGAATTCATAATCTTACCGACGAGAAGGAATATTGGGAATACCATCAGAATCCTAAGACTGAAAATGAGCTGGTTTCCATCATTCAGAAATATAAAAGTGACTTTTCTCCGGGAGAAAAACATGCTTACAGTAACTCCAATTACATCTTGTTGGGATATATACTGGAGAAAGTTTATAAGAAGTCGTATGCTGAACTGCTGCAGGACAAAATTGCAAAACCCTTGAAACTTTCTCTAACTAAAGTCGGCGGAAAAATTGATCCTGCAAAAAATCAGGCTCACGCCTATTACTACAAAAACGGAGTCTATGAAAAAAATCCGGAGACCGACATGAGTATCCCGATCGGCGCCGGAAATATTATTTCAACACCAACCGAGCTGCTTAAATTCGTCATTGCACTGGAAAACGGCAAGATCATTTCTCAAAAAAGCCTTGCGGCGATGAAGGATTTTAAAGATAATTACGGGTTTGGATTAGCTAAGGTGCCGTTTATTGACAGATATGGATATGGTCACAGCGGGAGGATCGAGGAATTCCGTTCGGTACTTTTTTACTTTCCGGAATCAAAAGCCGGGGTGAGTTTCATTACCAATCAATCGGATTATGATGTGAACCAGATTTCCATCAACATGTTGAAAACGGCAATGAATATGGATTTTAAAATGCCCGATTTTAAAGAGAAAACTGTTGATCTCGCACTCCTTAAAAAATATGAAGGCACATACAAAGCACCAGGATTTCCGCTTGATATTAAAATTTTCGAAGAGAACGGAAAACTGATGGCTCAGGCTACCGGACAAACTGCATTTCCACTCGAGGTTGTTTCCGATTCCGAATTTAAATTTGATCCTGCGGGTATAAAAATGAAATTTAATCCCGATAAAAACACAATAGATTTCAATCAGGGATCTATGGTATTGACTTTCACAAGGCAGTAGTGCAAAAACAATTTTACTTTAAGTCAGTTAATACATCAAACAACGAATAAAAATATAAACAGCGATACATGAAGAAACTCATCATTTCCTTAGGACTACTCGGCATTCTATTTACCGGTACTGCCTACGCCCAAACCGAAACTTCCGGCAGAACCGAATACCGCCAAACCCACACTAAGTCTACGGAACTTAAGCATACTAAACTCAAAGTAAATTTCGATTATGCCAAAGAACAGATGAACGGCGAGGAATGGTTAACGGCCAGCCCGCATTTCTATCCTTCGGATTCCTTGATTCTGGATGCTAAAGCGATGCTCATTCACGAAGTGGCTTTGGACAAAAATGGTGGTAAAACGCCACTGAAGTACGCGTACAAAGATGATATGCTGAGGATCACTTTAGATAAGACCTATACGCGGAATCAGGAGTATACGGTTTACATTAAATACACCGCGCGTCCTAATGAAGTAACCGAAAAGGGCAGCGCTGCAATTACCGATGCAAAGGGACTTTATTTCGTAAACGCGCAGGGAAAAGATGCTGATAAACCTACCCAGATCTGGACACAGGGTGAAACCGAAGCCAGTTCTGCATGGTTCCCAACCATCGACAAGCCCAATCAGAAAACCACTCAGGAAATTTACATGACCGTGCCCGACAAATATGTCACTTTATCTAACGGTTTGATGAAATCTTCGGTGAAAGAAGGCAACGGGCTCCGTACCGACCACTGGGTGATGGATAAAAAGCATGCACCTTACCTGTTTTTTATGGGAGTGGGAGATTATGCTGTGGTGAAAGATAAGTGGAGAAATATTGCAGTAGATTATTATGTTGAAAAAGAATATGAACTGTACGCGAAGCAGATTTTCGGCAACACTCCGGAAATGTTGGAATTCTTTTCTAAAAAACTGAATTACGATTATCCTTGGTCCAAATATGCGCAGATTACCGCAAGAGATTACGTTTCCGGGGCGATGGAAAATACCACAGCGGTACTTCATCAGGAATCCGCACAGCAAAAACCCGGCGACCTGATCGATGAAAACCGCTGGGAAGATGTGATTTCTCATGAGCTTTTCCATCATTGGTTCGGCGATCTTGTTACTACTGAAAGCTGGAGTAACCTAACGGTAAACGAATCTTTCGCCAACTATTCCGAATACCTTTGGAATGAACATAAATATGGTAAAGACTTCGCCGATTATACTTTAATGAAAGCTGCTGAAGGTTATTTCCGGGATCCTTCCAATGTCACCAAAGATTTGGTGCGTTTTAATTACCATCACAAAGAAGATATGTTTGATGGGGTTTCATATAATAAAGGAGGCTCAATTCTTCACATGTTGAGAAATTATGTGGGCGACGATGCTTTCTGGGCC
Organism: Flavobacteriia bacterium; assembly: GCA_015999765.1. GTDB lineage: Bacteria > Bacteroidota > Bacteroidia > Flavobacteriales > Weeksellaceae > Kaistella. Next base: position 120,142 of record JAECQR010000006.1, on the reverse strand, counting down.
GGAATGACAGATTACCTCAAAACCAATGAATACGGTACGGCCGAAGCACATCAGTTCCGTCTATCGCTGGAAAAAGTTTCAGGCAAAGATTTAAACTGGTTCTTCAATCAGTGGTATTTCAACAGCGGTCACCCGAAAGTTTCATACACTACAACCTTCGAACCTGTGAAAAAGCAGGTGAAAGTTACGGTAAGTCAGGACCAGGTGGGCGGTAATTTCCAGTTTCCGCTGGCGCTCGACATCTATGAAAACGGAAAACCTACAAGGAAAAATGTTTGGGTAAGTGCGAAAGATAAAAACGATTTTAGCTTCCCGGTTTCCAAAAATCCAGATTTTATCAATCTGAATGCTGACGGTGTCATTTTAGGCGAGTTTACGGAAAATAAAACGCCGGATCAATATTTCGCACAATACTCAAATTCAAAGGAATTTTTAAGCAGATACAAAGCAGTAGAAAAAGCTGCGGAGAATAAAGGAGCAAATCCTGCGTCACTGAAAACTTTGGTCGCAGCATTGAAAGACCCGAACTTCAGAATCAGAATGAAAGCGCTGAGCGGTCTTGATTTAACAAAATCTGATCACGCGAAAGCAGCGTTGGCAGAAGTTGAAAAAATGGCTTCCAATGAGACTAAAACTTTGGTTCAGGCTGCAGCGATCTCAGCTTTGACAAAAACAAAAGACAAGAAATACCTGCCTCTTTTCGAGAAAGGAATGAGCGCTGTGTCGAATTCGGTGAAAGGAAGTTCTCTTTCCGGGATTGCGGTCGTGGATCCTTCGAAAGTTGCGACTTTAGCTGGCAGCATTGATCTTGACGGTGCAAGCGATGATTTAATTGCTGAACTTTTACCGATTATCGTAAAAAACAGAATCGAAAAGCAGATGCCGGCAATTGCTTCAACTGCAGCTTTTTTTCCGTTTGTGAAATTCCAGAATCCTGAATTGGGCGCAGCTGCCGAAGACGGTTATAACTGGATCATGAGTTCTGATAACCTGAAAGCAACGGAAAATGTAACGAAGATTTTAACGCAGGTTAAAAAGCAGATTGGCGATAATCCACAGGCCAAGATGATGATTGTTCAGATTCTTAAAGATGGTCTGGCTAAAAAGATGGCGGTGCTTAAAGCCAATCCATCCAGTCCCACAATCAATCAGCAGGTCGATGCAATCAACAAAGCGATTGAAGCTTATAAATAAACTTTTCTTAATAAACTGAGAATGCCGTGCGTACGTTCCGGCATTTTTGGTTTAAAAAGAAGGAGGTTTCGGAAAAAAATGTTTGAGGCTTACACCGCAAAATCCTTCGGCTCCTCAAATTTTTCACCTGAAATTTTCGTTACAAACATTGCAGCGACGGTATCTCCGGTAGAATTTAAAACAGTCGCCAGAGGGTCTACCAATGTTCCGATAATCATTACCGCAGGAATCGCCTCAACCGGAAGCTGATATACCGAAATCATCAGCATCTCGCCAATATACCCTCCGTTCGGGATTCCTCCGGCAACAATACTTACAAAAATGGTGATTCCGATTGCAAGAAGCAGATTCATAGGATCGAAGAAATTTTCGCCGATAATTAAAAAAGCAACATAAATTTTAATGATGGACGACATTGATGAACCGTTTTTGTGCAGCGTACTTCCGATCGGAATCACAATGTTCGCAATCGCATCCGGAACTCCGATTCTTGCCGCGGCCTGCAAATTTGCCGGCATTGTGGCGAAACTGCTGCAGGTTGAAATTGCCGTTAAAGTCGGATAAATATTGTTTTTCCAGAACTTCTGAACTCCGTCTTTTCCTTTCGCTATGAAAGCGTAGATCGTAAAAAACAGAAGAAAGTAAACCGTTCCGGCAACGTAATAAAGTCCGAGCGGCTTTGCGTAAAATCCGAAAAGCTGCGGTCCGAGGGTCGCCACCTGATACGCAAAATAAGCGCCTAAACCTATGGGAGCAGCTTTCATTACGATGAGTAAAAGTTCTTTCATCACTTCATATCCTGATGCTAAAAACTGTCGGAAAGGTGTTCCCGAATCGCCGGTTTTCCTCACCGCCGTACCTGTGAGAAATGCAAAAATCAGCAACGCCAACATATTTTTTCTGGAAAAGAGTTCGGTAAATTCACCAACAGTAAAGAAGCTTACGATACGGTCGCCCCAGGTTGCGTCGGTGCCGGTATCAATCGTTTCTGGTGAAGTCGAAGGCAAAGCTTCTGTGGGCAAAAGCCAAACCGCGGCGATCGTAAACAAAGCAGCAATGATGATGAACAGTAGAAAAGTGAAGATCATGGAGAAAATAATTTTTCCGAATTTCGACTGCTGTTCCAGTGAAGCAATGGAATTTGAAACCGCGAAAAAAACCAGCGGGACTACGCTTACGAAAAGCAAATTCAGGAAAATATCGCCCAGCGGCTTTAAATAGGTCACCGCTTCCGGAAAAAATATACCGATAAAACTTCCGGCAACAATTCCGGTTAACAGGAGGATAATTCCGGAATAGTTTTTTAAAACTTCACGCATGTTTTCAAATTTAGTAAAGATAAAGGTAAAATTTTTCAAATGGGTTATGCCGTCCATTCGTCGTTGATCACTGCCACAATATAATATTCGCCTTGAAATTCCTCAAACACAAAACGCAGAGCGTTCCAGTCCATTCCTCCGTATTTTTCCGATCCGGGAATAAAGTTTTCGGTAAAGTTGAGGTTTGGATAGATCTTTTTCAGGTTGTTTAGCGAATTTCCGGTTCCTTTGAATTCATTCAGATAAAATTCAGACTTGGTGAAGTCCCTCTTGAAAACCCACTTCTCCAGATAGTCTTTAAGGGAAATTATGAGCAGATCGCCAGTTCCGTCTTTCTCTCCCCATGTAAATCTGGTTCGCATTGGAATATATTTAATGAACTCTTCCCGGGTAAAATGTTTGTTCTTTTCCGGCTGTACATAAGCATACATGGAAAATCGAATTCCTTTTTGCGGATGAATAAACTCTGAAAAACGGTCGTAATCTTTCGATTTTAAAGAAGCGAGAATTTCATTGTTGAGGTCTTTGAGGAGCTCATTTTTGCTCAGCTTTACCGGTTCCGGAATTTTTTGGATGGAATCTTTTTTAGCAGTTTCCGTGTTGTTTTTCTGAACGGAAACCGAAGCTTTATTTTCTTTACTGCAGCCGGTTATAACTGTGATTAAAGAGAGGAAGATAAGGTTTTTCATGGCTGTTTTTTTAAATTGAAATTCAGACTCAGCATATAGTTTCTGCCTGCTGCAGGGTTGTAATACCGGTTTCCGAATGCGTTAATATCATAACCCAAACTGTACGCCGTATCGTAAATATTCTGTACACTCAGTTTTAAATCAGTTTTAAAAGTATTTAATTTTAAAGGATAACTCAATGAAATATTGCCAACTAGAGACGGTTTTGCTACCACAGAATTGGCATCGTTCAGCGGGATTTCCGACGTGTAAAAATGGCTCAGATCAATTTTTATGTCATGGAATAATTCAAAATTAATGAGACTTTGCACTGAGGATGACGGAACACCCGTAAGTTTGTTTCCTGAGAAATCATCATTGTTTTTGAGGTAATTCCTGAAGGTAAAATCGTAAAAATTTCCTGCGAAGTAAAACTTTATATTCTTAAGCATTGGTGAATTGATGAGCAGTTTTCTGCTTTCAACAACAAATTCGATTCCTTTCTGTGAGGTTCCGCCGGCATTTATAAAATATTCCTGGCCGTTTTCGTTTTCTTTTCTTACAATGGCGTCTTTCAGGCGGAAATCAAAAATATTGAGTTCGGTAAAAAGTAAATCTCCCCACTGTTTCCTGATGCCGATTTCTTTGTTCCATCCCCATTCGGAACTTAAATTGATGTTGATTTCCTGCGCAGAGGAGCGGACTTCCTCAGTAGTTGGCGCCGAGTTCCCTTTTGCAAATTTTGCGCGAAGCGAAAAACCTTTTCCTAAAAGATACGAAACTCCCAAATTCGGTAAAAATGCATTCTCAAATTTTTTATGTCCCGATTCTGCGATTGGATAGACGCTTTTCCAGCGGTAATTCATGTAATTAAGGCTTGCCGCAAGGTCAATCGTCAGCTTTTTTTTGAATTCCGCTTTCTGGGAAAGAAAAATGAATCCGCTTTCTGTGGAGATGTCATCAAAATTCTGAGCATCTGCGGGCGTTCCCAAATTATTACCGAAGTTTCTGATGATTCCTTTTGCAGCCGCGCCTTCTAAACCCAAGCGTGTTTCATAAGCGGAATTCTCGAGGTTTTTGGCAAAATTTAAATGGGTACGGACGGTAAAATTATTTTCGAATCTTTTCTCGTAATTCGTGATGAACGGATTCCGAAAGTCGTTGTAGTTACCCTGAACTGCAATAAAATGGCTGAAATCTTTTTTAAAGCTGTAAATATTAGACAATCCGGCAAAGATCATTCTGTTATAAATACCTGCCTGCTGTTCTGCAGCTCCGGGAAGAGCAGTTGTTTTCGGCCTTGCCTGTCTGGGATTTTCCTGCATCTGCGCAAGCGTCAGTCCGCCCGGAGTTTCATAATGTAAATCCGACAGAAGAAGAAGCGCCTGAAACTGGTTATTTTCACCGTAATGATAGCTGTCTTTTATGAATGCGAACTTCCTTTGAACTACAGCTTGTTTGCGATACGACTCGGTGGTTTCATAGCTTGTATAGAACTGAAAGAAATGATTTTGCACATTTTCTGCTGCATGGATTTTGCCTTTGAAGTGATTAAAACTTCCTCCAGAAATTCCGAAACTTTTTTCGGCCTTATTTTTTGTATTCAGTAAGGCTGTGCCACCAGTTTGGGCTCCGAAATCTCCGCTTTCCGGACCTTTGAAAATTTCAACTGAACCCAGGATTTCGGGATCCAGAATATTTAAATAAGTATTTCCGGATGCGTCAGTAAGTGCAAAATCATCGAGATAAACTTTTACGTTTCTAACCCCAAAAGGAGATCTTAAAGAGCTTCCGCGTACCGACAATCTGTAGGATCCGGGTGAACGTTCTTCCATCTTGCTTCCGGGAAGTAGGTTGAGTGATTCCAGTACACGGTCCGGTGCGTTCTGGGCCAGGAAATTACTTCCGGAAAAGGATACCGATTTTGTTGAAGTAATGAGTTTTCCCGGCTTTTTGAATGCGTCAATCTGAACCTCTGTGATTAAGGATGCAGAATCCTGTTGCTGACAAAAAGCCAACACCGAAACAAGCAGGAAAACAAGATGAAAAGCTTTGATATGCAAGCACATAAATTTTTGCTAAAATAGAGAATTAGCCTTAAAGTTTAACAGTTCTTTAAAACGACACAATATGGATTTTCCTTAAATTTGAATAAATCATGAAAAAAATGGCTTATATAGATTATTATAAGATTTTGGGGATTGATAAGAAAGCGTCTGCCGATGACGTGAAAAAAGCGTACCGAAAACTCGCCAGAAAGTATCATCCGGATGTTAATCCCGGCGATAAGGAAGCTGAACGGAAATTTAAGGAAATCAATGAAGCCAATGAAGTGCTCAGCCATCCGCAAAACCGTGAAAAGTACGACAAGTATGGTGAACACTGGAAACAGGGTGAAGAATACGATAAAGCACAGCAACACCAAAGGGCACAGCAAAGTCAGAATTTCGGAGAGGGATTTACAGGCACAGATTTCGGTGACGGTGAAGATTTTTCAGACTTTTTCCAGAGTATGTTTGGCGGCGGCGCAGGAGGCGGTTTCGGCAGAAGCTCCCGTGGCAGTGCATCGGGAAAATTTAAAGGTCAGGATATTTCAGCGGAATTGAATCTTCATCTGAGGGATGCGGCTAAAACCCATCAGCAGACTTTCGATATCAATGGAAAAAAGGTGAGATTAACCATTCCTGCGGGTGTTGCCGATGGTCAGAAGATTAAACTCAAAGGTCATGGGAATCCCGGGTATAATGGCGGACCCAACGGTGATCTTTATATCACTTTCAATATCGCGGAAGATCCTCATTTTAAAAGAAACGGTGATCATTTAAGCGGCGATATCACTATCGATCTATACACCGCAATTTTGGGGGGAGAGGTTAATGTAAAAACCCTGGACGGAAGTGTAAAACTGAAGGTTAAACCAGAAACGCAAGGCGGAACGAAGGTACGTTTGAAAGGAAAGGGATTTCCGGTTTACAAAAAGGAAGGCGAATTCGGTGATCTTATGGTGACCTACCATGTAAAACTCCCGACAAACCTCTCATCCAGAGAAAAAGAATTGTTTCAACAGCTTAAAGATTTACAGCCATGACGGAAAGAATATCACGCGAGGAAATTGTAAGAATTTACAATGTGGAAATTACATTTTTCGATGCACTGCAGGAATCCGGTTTGCTTAAAACGCAGACCGAAAACGATATTATGTACGTAAGTTATGATGAACTTCAGGTTTTCGAAAGGTTATCCAATTTATATTACGATCTCGAAGTTAATTTACCGGGCTTAGAAATCATTCATTACCTTCATGCAAAGATGGAAGTGCTTAAAAATGAGAATTCTAAATTGCGTCGGCAGAAACTGTAGTGATGAACAAAAAGTGATTGTATGTTTTTGGACAGCTTGTCTATGTTTTAAGGGAAGAAAAGCACTGAAATTATCCAATTCGTAAGACATTTAAAACTTTGTTAAATATTTGTGAAAGAATTTAGGCTTTATTAAAATTAATTGTTTAGTTTTGGCTCAATTAACAAATTTAAATATTTATGAAGAAAATTTTACTATCGTGCTTTTTAGCATTGGGATTTGGCGCAAGTGCGCAAATTTATGTCAGCGAAAGTTTTGAATCAGGAAGTCCCGCCACATTTGTTGTGTCAGGAGCTTTCAGTGGGAGTACTGGCGTTTATAATCTTAATCCTACGTCGTGTGATGGAATTGCAGCGATTGGAGGAAACAATTATGGAGCTACAACGTCAGCAACATTAAACTTAGTTTACACGAAACCTACCGCAATGACTGCCAATGGGAAAAAGATTGATGTATCTTTTACTGTAAGTACAATCCCATATTCTGCTACTTCCACAATAAGTGGTACAGTAAATGTAAGTTACTCAACGGATAACGGAACAACTTATATACCCGTTGGGACGCCATTGACTTTAGCTGCAGGAACAGTGGGAGAAACATGTACCCCTTATTCGGTTACTATCCCAGAAACAGCTGCTGTTACGGGCAATTTTAAGTTGAGAATTCAAAGCGTATCCACAGCTTCAGGTAACGACTTTTATACCTTTTTTGATAAAGTGCTAATCGCTCAAGAGGTTACTGCATTACCAGTATGTACTTCTCTAATTCTTCCAGCCGATAATGCAACCAATGTTTCTGTAAGACCAACTTTAACATGGGCTGCAGTAGAAAACGCTCAAACTTATAGAGTGAAAATTGGAACCACCTCTGGGGGAGATGATGTATTATCTGACGTATCACCTAACCAGTCTTATACTCCTTCATCCAGCAATGTATTGCCTGCAAATACTCTTTTATATGCTTCGATTACTCCTATTAACAGCTTAGGAGAAGCCACGGGTTGTACTGAAAAAAGCTTTACAACGGGAGCGAATCCATTAGCACCATATTGTGGTCCGCTAACTTCAAGTGCTCCTACTGCTATGACACCTATTAAGTCAGTAACCTTTGCTGGAATTACTAATGACTCGGATGCTACTGCGACCGTTGCGGGTTCGTATGTCGCTCACGAAGATTTTACATCAACTGTATTTGAAGTTAAAAACAATATTACCACGGTGCCGATTACAGTGAAAGGCATAGGTATTGGAGCTAATGGCTTTGCGATGACTGTATTTGTTGACTGGAATGAAGACGGAGATTTCAATGATGCGGGAGAATCTTATTTTAATACTGCTGCTACCATCAAAAGGTCTACCACCATTACTAATGGGGTGATTACGTTAACAGGAAATATTGCGATTCCTTCCGGGACAGCATTAGGGACGAAAAGAATGAGAGTTAAATACAATTTCTCCGGAACTTCAGTTAATGCAACATTAACAACCGCATGTGCAGATCTTACTAATGGTCAGGCAGAAGATTATAAAATAGATTATGTTCAGTTTTTAGCTGCATCAGATGTAAAAAAAGCTAACCTTTCTATATATCCTAACCCATTCCATGATGTATTGAAAATTTCTGATGTAAATGGAGTGAAATCTGTTTCAATCACGGATGTTGCAGGACGATTGGTTAAAACCATGAAACCGGCTGCTGAACTTAACGTTTCAGAATTGAAATCTGGTCTTTACATGGTTACTTTAAACATGGAAGACGGAAGTTCTAAAACAATTAAAGCAATCAAAAAATAATATTCTTACAGAATAATTTTTGATAAAAATGAATCCGCCTCAGCAATGAGGCGGATTTTTTGTCAAAAGCAAAAACTTTCAACAGTACTTCAGGGATTTGATTTTGATTAATAGTTGTACGTAATCTTTCTTTATTCCGTAATAAATGTTTGCTTCTGTTTTTATTGTAATAATTTATACTGTAATATGATATTAATTCATAATTTTGAAATTGATTAAAACGTTTATATTATGAAAAAATTTTTACTCTCGTGCTTTATCGCACTCGGAATCAGCTCGAATGCCCAGTATACCTACACCGGTGACTTCGAAGACCCAGGTTATAATACCACAACATACAAGCAATTTGGTAACGGCACCCGTACAGCTACAGCTGCCTGTAACGGCACAAATGGCGGACAACTTGCAATAAGCTCATCAGTGACCCAGACAGGGTATATGATCGACTTAAGTACAATTGGCCAAACCGGTAACGGACAAAAAATTGACGTAAGTGTAGGATACAAGAAAGCAGCAAATATTACGGGCACCTTAAGTCTGGCGTATTTTGTTTTCAATGCAGCAACCAATCAATGGACGGTCAACACTTTCGGGCCATCTGTAGTCCTGTCATCTACGGCGCTTACCACCTGTGCCACCTTAAATGCTACTATTCCTTCCGGAGTTATTCAGCCGGGACAGGTATACGGAATCGGGGCTTGGTTTGTACGAAGCGGAACAACGACCGGTAATATCTATGTTGATGATATTTCTATTAATCAGGAGACTGTTACAACGACACCTGGTTGCACAACCATTATGAATCCTGCAGACGGGTCCACAATTTCTGCAGGGAACCTCAATTTAGCCTGGAATGCTGTTCCTGCTGCCGTAAATTATAAGGTGGCCATCGGAACATCACCGGGAAGCTCAAATATTTATAATACTACGGTTACGGGAACTAATACCAATGTTACTTTGGCTCCCAATACTACTTATTATGCAAGCGTAGTTCCTGGGAACCTTAACGGAGACGCTGCAGGTTGCTCAGAAATTTCGTTCACAACCAACAGTGTGATCGGCTACTGTGGACCTATCAGTTCTAATACGGTGACCTATCCGATATCATCTGTATCTCTCAATGGCGTTACCAATACTTCTGCGGCAACTACCGGCGCACCGGCTTACGAAGATTTTACAGCTACAGTGATGAATGTTTATCAAGGTCTTACCCATCAACTAGCGGTTACAGGAACTGGTTTAGGTACCAATAGATTTGGAATGACCGCTTTTGTGGACTGGAATAATGATGGTGATTTTAACGATGCAAATGAACAGTATTTTACCGCAGCACCTTTGGTAGGAGGCACCGGTGCCACAGTAAATTTAACCGGAAACATTACTGTGCCGGCAGGAGCTTCATTAGGGAACAAAAGAATGCGTATCAAATACAATTTCAACAGTTCCACAACTGCACTTCTTGATCCTTTAGCCAATCCCTGCGCGAATGTGACCAACGGACAGGTTGAAGATTATACATTATCCGTTCAGGTTCCACCATCTGTACCCGTTTGTACCACTGTTACCTTACCGCTGGCAGGTGCTGCAGACTTCCCCGCAAACGGAACGATTACCTGGGCTGCGGCGGAATTTGCAGCCGGATACAAAGTGTATATCGGTACTACACCGGGAGGAAACGAATTTGCAAATGGCACAATTGTTAGCTCCACATCGTACAAGCCCGGATTAGCGCCAAATACCACTTACTATCTTAGAGTGGTACCCTATAATAATTTAGGCGACGCCGCGGGATGTACCGAAATGTCATTTACAACCGTAGGAGTGGCTTATTGTGGACCTTTGACTTACACCACCGTGGAGCCTACAACCAATGTAACATTTGCGGGCATTAATAATACCACATCTGCTGCATTAAATGGAACATCGGCTCACGAGTTCTTCCTGGATAAAGTAGGAACCGTGTTAACAAACACCACCTACCCAATTTCAATGAATGCGAATACCGATGGAGCTTCCTTCAGACATTATTTTGCGGTATTCATCGACTGGAATCAGGATGGAGACTTTGATGATGCGGGGGAAAAATATTTTACAACACCTGCAAACTTTATATTTGTATTAGGGTCTGATGGTGTAACCGGAACTCCGGCTACAGGTTCAGTTGTAGTACCTGCAGATGCGAAATTGGGGCAGACAAGAATGAGAGTTAAATCTGCGTTTTACCCTTCAGGGGGGCCTGCAACAGATCCTAACCTGAGCAATTTTGCCAACGCCTGTGTTACAACAGGTTCTACATTTGGTCAGGTCGAAGATTACACGATTCAGGTGAATACAGCTACAACGGGAACTTCAAATATCGATAAAGCTAAAGTGGCGGTTTATCCAAATCCGTTTACAGATGTATTAAATATTTCCGATGTAAAAGGAGTGAAATCTGTTTCAGTAAATGATGTTGCAGGAAGACAGGTGAAAAATATGAAAGCAGCTGCTCAGCTTAACCTTTCAGATTTGAGAACTGGTCTTTATATCGTGACATTGCACATGGAAGATGGTTCAGTCAACTCAATTAAAGTAATTAAGAAGTAGTGTTTTCACGAAAATTTAATTTAAAATCAATCCGTCTCAGTAATGAGGCGGATTTTTTTTGCCTTAAAATTGGATGTTCAAATTATCGTGGAACCGTTTATGGTATTGATTTGTAAGACTTTTTATCAATATTTCAACCACCAAAAATGTAATTTTATTAAAATATTTACTACTTTGTATTGCATAATACTAAATTATTTATATATCTTTGCATAGTAAGATTGATACAGAATACTTAAACAGAGTATTTAGAATAGCGAACCAATTAATAACCTCAAATAATATGAACACAGAAAACACCAAAGCGCAAATGCGGAAAGGAATTCTGGAATTCTGCATTTTGAGTTTAATCGATAGAAAAGAAATGTATGTTTCCGATCTGATTGATGAACTTAAAAAAGGAAAACTGGATGTGGTGGAAGGCACTCTTTACCCGCTCCTCACAAGACTGAAAAACGGCGAATTCCTCTCTTACCGATGGGAAGAATCTACCGGAGGACCTCCAAGAAAATACTACCAGATTACAGAAAAAGGAGAACTGTTTCTTGCAGAACTACTCAATACATGGAAAGAACTTACCGATTCTGTAAACCAAATTACTAAAAACAATAACCCCACGGACGCACCTGAAAGCTCGTTCCACCCAAATTCTTAAAACTATGAACAAGACACTCTCAATAGGACTTGCAGGTTTCTCATTCACCATCGAGGAACACGCATATATTAAACTCAGTGATTATCTTGCCGCGCTCAGAAGCTCTTTGGATGCAAATGAAGCTGATGAGGTAATGCATGACATTGAAATCCGGATGGTTGAAATCTTCAAAGACACTTTAGGAAAACGCGAAGTCATCAACGATACCGATGTAGAAAGAGTAATTTCGCAAATCGGAAAACCGGAGCAGATTGAAGAACAGGAAGAAGCTTACTTTTCTGAAAAATCTTCAAGAAGAGACCACAAAACTACAGGAACGTTCACCGGCCATAAACAGCTGTTCCGGGATCCTGAGAAACAGAAAATCGCAGGCGTATGTGCAGGTTTAGCACATTACGTGGGGATGGATGTAAGTGCAATGCGCGCCATTTGGTTAGGTATCGCGATCCTTGGGATTTTCACTGCAGCCATTTCAACTTCACTCATTATTTTGATTTACGTTATTCTGTGGATTGTTTTACCAAAAGCAGAAACTGCGACCGATTTCCTGAAAATGAAGGGAAAGCCTATGAACTTCGACAATTTGAAAAACGAATCCAACAAACTTGTACAGTTTGCCAATGAATCTACACAAAGGGTCGGAGAAATTTACACTGAAAACAAGCCTTATATCAACAATGCAGGAAGCGGGATCTGGAATGTAATCCGTTACATTCTAGGCGGAATCTTCGGAATGATGGCTTTGGGATGTATCATCGGAGCCTTCTTTATCTTCGGATTATTTGGCGGAAATTCTGAATTTTCCCCAATGCGCGAATTCAACTTTATGTTTGAAGATGATGGTATGAGCAATGTACTTTATGCCATGATGCTGATCGGAACCCTGATCCCCGCAATTCTCTTCAGTTTATTATCCATCAAACTTATCTCGCCGAAAACACAGCTGAGAAATGTAGGATATGTTTTAGGTGCGCTATTGCTGATCCTGATTGGTTTCGGTACTTACTTCGGAGTAAATATGGCTAAAAAGGACATGATTTACAAAGGTCATAAAGAAGATACAGAGAATGTAGCCATCAATACAACATCCGACAGTCTTTATGTCGATGTGAAACAGATTACCATTCCGCAGAACTTTACAGCTTACGACGATGATATCTTTTCCGACAAAAAAATGGTTTACGAAGAAGATTATCCTTACGTTGATGTAACCCGAAGTGCAACTGCTACAGCGCCATATTTAATCGTTAAAAAAGAGGGTAAAGGATATAATATTCCGGTTCAGCTTAATGTACCTGTAGAAATTCAGGATAATAAGATATTGCTTCCAAACTTCGTAAAATACCCTTACCAGGATCGGTTCCGTAATTACAATGTGACCTATGAACTTGTAGTTCCCATGAACACCAGAGTTTTCAAGGTGAAAGAAAATGGACTGAATATCGACGGTGATCTGGATGGCGACGGAATGGAAGATGATAATGATGACGATAACGCTGTAGTAATTGAAAAAAATAAGATTAAAATCAACGGATCTACCATTCAGTACAATTCATCAGATAAAGACAGCGTGATTATCAACGGGACCAAAATGCCCAAAGCAGCCGCTGATAAAATCATCGATTCTATGAAAACAAATATTGGCAAAATGGAAAATGTAGACATTTCCATTAAAGACGGAAAGAAAGAAATATCTATTAAAACCAAATAATGAGAGTGGATGAGCAAAGGCGGAGGCTCTGCGTCACAGAAAATCCGCTTTTCGCTTGTTCATCTGGGTTTAACCAAAATTTAACATACGGAAAAGTATTTTGATAGAAAAAAACACTAATTTCGTAACGCGAATTTAATAAGTCATTAATTAACACTTAAATCATCAGTCATGGTACAGTTCGTTCTAGAAATCGCAATGAAAATCATGGATTTCGTAAGCAGTTTATTTTAGTTAGAATTTTAATTCAATATATTTGTAAAGTATAACCAATACCTTTGGTTATACTTTTTTGTTTAATAAGAAACTGTAAAATTAATTCCTTTTCCCGGAATCTTTTGATATGAAAAAACTCATTGGAAAACTCATCCTGAAATTAATCGGCTGGAAAATTGTTCTTGAAGGCGATGTGAATAACCTGAACCGCTGCATTCTTGTCGTTGCGCCGCACACATCAAACCAGGAATATCTTCTCGGCAATCTCGCCTATTGGGCGCTGGATAAACCGCTGAAAATCATCATCAAAGACCAGCATACAAAAGCGTGGTACGGCGGAATCGTAAAAGCTTTGGGAGGCGTGGGAATCGATCGCTCTCAGAAAAACGACCTCGTGAAATTTGTAGTTGATCAATTCAAAAAAGAAGATTTCAGTCTGGTAATTACTCCCGAAGGTACCCGCAGCTGGGTTCCGAAATGGAGAAAAGGCTTTTATCACATGGCAATGGCGGCAAAAGTTCCGATCATTGTGGCAGCGGGCGACTTCAGAACGAAGCAGATTCATCTTGGCTATGAAATTTCGGTAAAAGATCTCGAGACCCGTTCTTTCGAAGATATTATGCAGGAAATGGAAGAGTATTACAAAAAAATTACGCCGAAATATCCTGAAAAATGGAATCCCAAAATCTATTAATGTAAACGTTATGACCGAAGATAGAAAGAACGAAATTCTGCACCAACTCAACAATTGGGGCGGAGAAAACCTGGGAAAGACTTTAGGAATTATTTTCACGGATGTTACTGATGATACGCTGACCGCAACAATGCCTGTAACCCCGAGAGTGCATCAGCCTTACGGCATTCTTCACGGCGGTGCAAACTGTGTTCTGGCCGAAACGCTCGGGTCCTGCCTTTCCGTTTTACATGTAGATACAGAAAAAGTGGTGCCTGTCGGAACCAATATCAATTCCAATCATTTACGAAGTAAAAAGGAAGGGACAGTTACCGGAACCGCAAAATTTATCCGAAAAGGCAACACGATGCACGTTTCTGAAATTGATATCCGCGATGAGAAAGGTCATCTGATTAATCACACTACCATGACCAATAATATTATTCCGCGCCCGCAGTAATTATGATTTTTTTCAGATTTCCTTTTTCCGAAACCATTTATACTGTTGAGGAAACTTCGGTTTCTGAGGCGGTGTCTTTTCTGTCCTTCGATCAGTCAGAAAAAATTGGTTTCCAAGGAAGGCTTAAAGCAATTTCAAAAACCGATTTTTTAAATCATGAAGTTTTTAATGATGATTTGAATACAGAACTTCTGGATTTTGAGGAAGAAAACAGCGCCGCTTATCAGGAAAAATTAGTTAAAGTCATAGATTTCATTAAAGCTAATCAACTTTCCAAACTGGTGATTTCCAGAAGGAAACTGGTTCAGATTAACGATTCAAAGCTCAGTCTTTCCCAAACTTTTCTGAATTTATGTGAATCCTACAAAAACGCGTTCGTCTATTTTTTCATTAAAGACGGCAAATGCTGGCTCGGCGCTTTTTCTGAACTTTTAGGAAAATTTGATAAAAAAACCTCTGAATTTCAAACCATGAGTCTCGCCGGAACGATTCCCGTGACAGAAAACTGGACGACAAAGGAAATTGAAGAACAAAAACCGGTAACAGATTTTATCTCCAATACGCTGAAAAATTATGCTTCTGAAGTTTATAAAAGCGACACTTACGACCATATTTCCGGAAACATCAAGCATTTGAGAAACGATTTCAGTGCGAAAATCAACGAAAATGATCTGGAGAAGATCATTTCCGAACTTCATCCTACGCCCGCGGTTTGTGGAATTCCGAAAGAAATTTGCAGCAATGCGATAGAGCATTTTGAAACTCATCCAAGAAATTTCTACGCTGGTTATATTAAAGTCGAAACCGAAGAAAATGTTCAGTATTTTGTAAATCTTCGCTGCGCTGAATTCTTTGAGAACGCTGCTTTAATCTACGTCGGTGGCGGAATTACCGCAGAAAGTTCGCCTGAAAAAGAATGGCGCGAAACCGAACTGAAATCCGAAGCAGTTCTGAAAAATCTTAGTTTCACATAAATCTTCAGCATGAAAATTCATCACATTGCCATCATCTGTTCAGATTATCCGGTGTCCAGAAAATTTTATACCGAAATTTTAGGGCTCAAGATTTTGCGCGAAGTTTACCGTGCGGAAAGGGATTCCTATAAACTTGATCTCGGAATCGGCGACCATTATGTGATCGAGCTTTTTTCTTTTCCCAATCCTCCTGCAAGGCCATCGCGGCCTGAGAGCTGCGGTTTGAGGCACCTGGCTTTTTCTGTTGAAAATGTAGAAGAAAAGAGGAATGAACTTAATAGAAAGGGTTTGATTTGCGAGGACATCCGGATTGACGAATTTACCGACCGGAAGTTTTTCTTCACCCAGGATCCCGATGCGTTGCCGCTCGAATTTTACGAAGCATAAAAGATGAAACTATTTTACATAATTCTCGGTGCTTCAGTGAAAGGCAGAACAATCGAACAGCATGATGTGTTTTTCGGCATCGCTGAAAAGCTGAAAGATTTAGTGCCTTCTATTAAAGAGTTCTGGCCGGAAGCAGGTAGCGATCTTCATCTTGACGCTTATCAGGAAGTAAAATTTGTCGATGGCTACGAAATCCGAATTGTGGAAAAAGGAAGTCAGCAATCAGAAAATCATTTATTTTTCATCAACCTTGGAGGATATAAAAAGGGATTTTTCGAGGAATTTCATGAGCAGCATTTGATAGTCGGGAAGAAAATGTCGGATGTTATCAAAAGAGCCAAGCAGACCGAATTTTATAAAACGATGGGCTTTCCGGGTGCCGTAAGCCACATCGATGACAAACACGGTGTTGATATCGATGATATTTTTAAAGTAAATGATCTTTTGCCTCAGGAAATGAAGGATAAATATTCCCTGGTTTTGGAGAAATCTGATGATGTTGACCAGAAGAATTTTATCAAACTAAAATATCTTAAAATCGATAAAATTTAGTTTTAAATTATTCCTTTGCGATTTCTTCGCGGTTGTCTGATTCTTCTTTTATACCTTCCTCAATCAGTTCTTCCACGACTTCTTCCTCTTCAGGTTTCAGGGTTTTTACCTCGTCTTCCTGTTTGGTGTCGTAAAGATTAATGTGAAATTCGCAGAGAATAGGGAAGTGATCGGAACCGATATGTTCTAATGTTTTCAGTTTTTCAACAAAAATCTCTGGCGAGTGGAAAAGCAAATCCAGCGGAACGCGGAAAAACCAATATTTAGCGTGGAAAGTCGCCAGAATTCCGCGCCCCACTCGGGCATCAATCAGCTCACTGGTTTTCCGGAAAAGAATGGAGGTAACAGACCAGGCTACCGTGTTGAAATCCCCGATTACCAAAGACGGAACCTGATGTTCTTTAATCTTTTTCGCGACACAGAGTAAATCACCGTCGCGCTCTTTGGAAGTCGTTTCTTCTGTAGGACTTGGCGGCGGCGGATGCACCGCGAAAACTACAAAATTATGTCCATCAGCGGTTTTAAACTGTGCTTCGATACTCGGAACATCATCAGCAATAAAAAAATGAACAGTGGATTTCACAAAAGGAATTTTAGAATAAAGATGCATTCCGTAGGTATTCTCGAGCGTGATTTTCTCGGTAAAAGGATATTCTTCTTCGAGTTTTCGGTTCGCCAGTTCCCAATCGGAATTACTTTCCATCGTGATGAAAATATCGGGCGTGTATTTCTGAATCAGTTGGTGGAATTTCTGAAAATCTTTATTGAACTGATAAACATTTACAGAAATGACTTTCACTGTAGCGGAAGCAGAAGATATCTTTTTTACGGTTTTCTTTTTGTAAAATTTGGTGTAGCGGATTAAAATATAAAGATGATAAATAATCAGTGCGAACTGCGCTGCGTTAATAAGCCAAAGCAAAAAGTTTTTTTCAGCAAAAAATATCATCGCCCAGAAAACGATTGTCTGGAGCACCAGAATCTGTATTTTCATAAATTCCGGAACGCGGAATACCCAATGCTGGTTCCTGAAAAACGGAAGCACGCTCAGCACTATAAGCAGCACCGAAAAAATTGTGAGAAATAATTCCATAGTTTATTTGATACAAAGTAAAAGTAAAAACCTTTATTATAAATGCATTCTAATTAAATATCTTAAATAGACAAGCGATTTTTATGCCTTAAGAATTGCTTTTTGTAATTTTGTGAAATTCAAAACGCAGTGGAATTAGAAAGTAAAATCAGGAAAAAAGTGAAAATATGAAAATTGGAATTCTCGGCGGCGGACAGTTAGGACGAATGCTTATCCAGGAGGCTTTAAAATATGATGACGAATGGTTTACGCTCGATCCCGCCAAAGATGCGCCCTGTCACTCTATTTCTCATTTTACACAGGGAAATTTTGATGATTTCGATACAGTTTTCAACTTTGGGAAAGGCAAAGATGTAGTCTCTATCGAGATCGAACATGTAAATGTAGATGCGCTTTACGAACTCCGCGAATGTGGGATTAAAGTAATTCCAAGTCCTGAAATCATCCAGATTATCCAGCAGAAAATTCTTCAGAAAGAATTCTATCTGAAACACGATATTCCAAGTCCCGAGTTTCAAATCATTCAAAATAAATCAGAAGCAAATTTCGGTTTGCCCTTTGTTCAGAAAATGAATGCCGGTGGTTACGACGGTAAAGGGGTACAGGTCATCAGAACCGAAGAAGACCTTCAGCATTTATGGAACGTACCTTCTGTTTTAGAAAGCCTTGTTGATATCGAAAAAGAACTTTCTGTAATCATCGCCATCAACGAAAACGGTGAAACCAAAACCTTTCCGGTAACTGAAATGGTGGCAGATCCTAAACTTAATCTTCTGGATTTTAATATCTGCCCGGCCCATATTTCTGATAAAGTGGAGCGGCAGATTGAGATGATTGCAGATAAATTTATCAAAGCCGCCAACTCTCCCGGACTTTTCGCGATTGAACTGTTTCTTGATAAAAATGAAGAAGTCTGGGTTAATGAAACCGCGCCGAGACTGCACAATTCCGGACATCAAACCCAGGAAGGAAACGCAAATTCACAGTTTGAACAGCTTTACCGCGTTTTAAAAAATCTTCCGCTCGGGGATACTGACGCATTTGGGTTTTCCGGAATGCTGAATCTTGTGGGAGAAGAAAATTTTTCCGGTAAAGCCCATTATAAAGGTTTGGATGAAGTGATGAAATTGCCAAAAACCTACGTTCATCTTTATGGAAAAACAGCAACCAAGCCGGGCCGAAAAATGGGGCACATCAATATTCTGGCAGATTCACGAAAAGAACTTTTAGAAAAGCTGATCTACGTGAAATCATTAGTGAAAGTCGTTTCCAAAGATTAGATGGTCTTCTGAAATGTATTGTTTTTTATTAAATATTTTGAATAACTTTAATACAAAATATTTGATGATGAGTAATATAGCTACAATTCTGTCCCGAAAGGGAAGTTCGTATGTTACTGTAAATCCGGGACAGACGGTTCTGGAAGCATTACAGCTGATGGCAGACAAAAATGTGGGCGCAGTAGTCGTAAAAGATGCTGAAAATTATCACGGGATCTTTACAGAGCGCGATTATTCCCGAAACGTCATTCTTAAAAACAGGCATTCCTCAGAAACAAAAGTGAAGGAGGTAATGTCCGTAAATCTTCCCGAAATAAAACCGCTCGACACCCTGAATCACTGCATGCAGTTAATGGCCGATCACAATGTACGCTATCTTCCGGTTATTGAAGAAGGTAAAATGAACGGTATTATTTCGATTACTGATGTCATCAGAGAAAAAGTAATCGATCAGAAAGAAGTCATTAAACAGCTGAAAGAGTATATTCAGGGTTAAAAATTTCTTTATTTGCGCTGAAACATTCCTTTCTGGTAATTGGTGATAAACACCCCGCAAATAATCAGTACAGTTGCGGTAATAAATGCTGCCGTAATTTTTTCGTCCAATACAAGCCAGCCCAGAAATATTGCAATAATTGTATTTACATAAGAAAGCAGCGAAATCTGCGTTGGCGAAATCTTCTTCAGCGCAAAATGAAAGGCAAAATACGCTGCAACAGACCCGAATACGGCGAGGTAAACTGTGGCCGCCATACTTTTGTAACTCCAGGTCGCGACATCAATTTCATTAGATACAACAAAGGCTAATGCAATCTGCGCCACTCCAGCGAAAGCGAACTGGTAAAAAAGATTCAGTGAAATACTCTGATGCTGCAGCTTCATTTTTTTAGTGAGAATTGATCCTAATGCCCAGCCGCAAATTGCGATGAAAATAAAGATAACACCCATGCGGTAATCGGGATTCAGTAAATCCTGAAGGCCGTCTTTGAATATGAGCAGAATTCCGCTGAACCCCATTAGGATTCCCAATAAGGAACGGTATGTAAATTTCTGAAGACCAAAAAAAATGCTCCCCAGAAATACAAGTAGTGGGGAAGTGGCGCTGATCAAAGACGCCAGACTGCTCGACAAATGCTCTTCGGCAACCGTGGTCATTCCGTTGGCTACGATAAGCATCAGTATTGAAAAAATGATTTGAATTCTTAAGTTTTTCCACCCTATCCATTTTAGTTTTTTTGAAAACAGCAGAATCATCAATAACAATACGGCTGCGATCAATTGCCGGATTCCTGCAACAAACCAGGGCGGAATAGTTTCCACTGCCACACGGATTCCCAGAAAAGTGGTTCCCCACACGATAGCAACGGTAAGAACCGCAAAAATAAGTTTTGGATCTTTCAACATTTTAAAACGAGGATTTTTCCCTTTGGGACAGCATTTTTATTCCCAAAGCAGAAATCAGACATAACAAAATAAGCACCACCCACAAAGTGGTATAACTGAAATGGTCGGCAATAAAGGCGCCGCCGGCAGGAGCGATGATTCCGGATAATGACCATACAAAAGTGTACGCAGACGCATAACTGGCACGGGAGGCTGCGCCGGCCCGGTTCACGACAAACGTATTGATAAAAGGCAAAGCCAGCATCTCGCTAGCCGTAAGAAAAATAATGGCAATTACCGCCGAAACAATCACGGAAAATATCGGAAACAGAATCAGCGAAAAAGCGATGGCGGCAATAAAAATTCCTGCATAAATATAGACTACGTCTTTCTTCCGGGTCTGCAGATGCTGCACCAGCACCATTTCGAAAACCGCGATGATCATTCCGTTCAGGCCTAAGATACTTCCGATTAAAGATTCGTCAAGATGCTGAATATCTTTCCAGAAAACCGGGACCAGTTTGAAAACAACCAGAAAGCAGGAAATGTAAATAAGAATGAGCAGGAGAAATTTTAAATACAAAACATCTTTCCAGGGAGATTTAGATGCCGAAATCTGAAGGTTTTCTCTGTTCTTTTTAAACTTACTGATTTTAGGCAATAGCAGCATGATTAAAATTCCTACAAGAATGTAGGTGCCGCCTTCTACAAAAAACAGTAGATGGTAATCAATGGAAGCTAAAATGCCGCCAACTGCCGTTCCCAATCCCATTCCAAGATTTACCGCAAAACGGTTCAGTGAATACGATTTCGTCATCATTTCCGGTTTTGAATAATAGGCAATTGCAGTGAAATTTGCCGGCCGGAATGCCTCACTGAAAAATCCAATCAAAACAGCAACCAGACACAATAACTGAAAATCGGTGACTTTAGCAAAGAAAATAAACAGCAGGCCGCTGAGGATGCTCGTAACTATCTGCACGGCACGAAAACCTACTTTTTTAATGAAATAGCCGCTGCATAAAGCGCCGAAAACTGCGCCCACGCCGAATAAAGTAATCACCAAACCAGCGTCAGCAAGACTTCTTCCAAAAATCCGGGTAACATACACACTCATAAAAACCGCAGCCATGGTCCCCATTCTGTTGATGAGCATTACAAGGGAAAGCATCCAGCTCTCTTTGCTTAACCCGCTGAAAGCCGCTTTATAAGTGCTGATAATTTTATTGAGCATGGAGAAAAAAGGAGTTGAAAAACAACTGCAAAAGTAGCTAATTTCCCCTTACCAATGTATAGTTTAGCCTTTAATTGACGCAAATCTCACCTCGCAGATTATCCCATTTTTTTATGATTAAATTTTTATCTTTGATCATCTAATAAAAGCTAAAAAATGGTCGGAATTATTATGGGCAGCCAAAGCGATTTGCCAATCATGCAGCAGGCAGCAGATTTTCTGAAGTCACTGGAAATCCCTTATGAATTAACAGTGGTTTCAGCGCACAGAACTCCGGAAAGAATGTTTGATTATGCAAAAACAGCAAAATCCCGCGGACTGAAAGTAATTGTCGCCGGAGCAGGTGGCGCAGCACATTTACCCGGAATGGTTGCAAGTTGCACAACATTGCCTGTAATTGGTGTTCCGATTCTATCTTCCAATTCGATTGACGGATGGGACTCTGTACTTTCTATTTTGCAGATGCCGTCGGGAATTCCTGTAGCAACCGTAGCTTTGAATGGCGCCACGAATGCCGGAATTTTAGCCGCGAAAATTATCGGAACTTCTGATGAAAAAATTTCTGAAAAATTAGAGAACTATCAGAATTCACTTAGAGAAAAAGTGTTGGGAACGGTAGAGGATATCAAAAAGAGTCATCCGAATCATTTTGATTAAACTGATTATTATTTAAAAAGCCACAGGTAAGCCGCCGGAAATTCCTTAGCCCAGTAGCTTTCGGAATGCGTTCCGTAATCATCAAATTTCGTTACAATGTTTTTCTTGCAGATTCCTTTGCTGATCAGGATGGGAGTTACCTTTTCAATATCGGTAACCATTTCCTCTGATTCTTTTCTGCCTGCCAGAAGATAGATTCTCGTTTTTTTCAAAGATTTTGAATGCTCTTGGATATATTTGTTTAAATCTTGCTTCGCAAACCAGAAACTGGGACTGAAGACGCCAAGTTTTCCGAATTTGTCAGGATGTTTTAATCCGGTATAAAACGAAATCAACCCGCCCATCGACGAACCGATTAATCCGGTATTTTTTGCAGAAGGAAGCGTTCTGTAGTTTTTATCAATATATGGTTTTAGTGTCAGAGCCAGAAAATCTGCGTACTGATCACCTTTTCCGCCTCCGTATTTCGTGTTTTTCCAGGGGGAATATTCATTCAGCCTTTCGCTGCCGCCGTTGTCGATGCCTACGATAATTGCCTGTTTTTTACCTTCCTGAAAGAACTTATCCATGGCTTCATCAACCTGCCATTCGCCAGAAAAAGAAGTAAGGTTGTCGAATAAATTCTGCCCGTCGTGCATATAAATCACAGGATATTTCTTCTTCGAACTTTGGTAATCTTCCGGAAGATAAATCCAGATCCGCCGTGTTGTTCCGAGTTGAGGCACTGCAAAATTTTCGCTCAGAATTTGTACGTTTTTTGACGCGGTGTGCTTCTTGGGTTCAGGTTTAGGCCAGAAAAGAATTGTGTTTTCAATGATTTGAGGAGTTCCGGTGAATGTAAATGTACGGTTTTCAATCCCTTTTCCGTCTGCATTTCCTTCTGCTGTTTCCCAACTTCCCTGCGTAAACTTATATTCAACTTTACCGCTGTTTTTGGGGATTTCCAGTTCGTATTTTCCGGCAGCATTTTTCTTCAGCTCAAAACCTGAATCTGTAGGATTCCAGCTGTTCAGTGAAGATGCCATGAAAATTTTAGTATTTTCCGGCGTATTGGGCGGTACTGTTACAACAAGTTTAACCTGGGCCGTGAAATGTCCCGCTAAAACGGTTAGTAAAAAGATGAAAGATGACTTCATGGTGAATGTAAATTGACGAAATGTTCAGGGAAAATGCTCAGATCTCATTAAAAAACAAATCTTATTTTCTGAAAAATTCCATAAGATCCATATAATTTTTTTGGTTCACACCATGCCCGTTCATGTATTCTCTGAATGTAAAATAACAGCTTAAATCATAGAGCAAATCTGCAGCTTTCCGGCCCCATTCTAAAGGAATCACCGCATCATCAGTTCCGTGGGAAATGAAAAACCGCAAGTGCTGTAGTTGCTTTTTATCTTTCACGATATTCTCCATAAGTTTTTCTTCCGGATATGCGCTTAAACAAGCCACTTTCGAAAAAAGCTGCGGGTGTTGCAACGCTAACGCATAGGCAAGAATTCCACCCTGGGAGAATCCGCACAGATGCGTTTCATTTTCGGTAAGTCCGTAATGATTGGTGACCTTCATGATATTCTGCAGCAGTCCTTCTAACGATTCTTTCGCCTGTGGAAGATCAATTCGGTTTTCTACATTCATGAGGTCGATATCGTACCACGAAAAACCTTCGTACTGAGAGTTGAGCGGCGCGCGGAAACTCACCACAAGCCAATCCTCGGGCAGGGTAGGGACGAAGGCAAAAAGATCCTCTTCGTTACTTCCGTAGCCGTGAAGCAGAATTAAAAGTGGAGTTTCGGGCGTGATGTTTTGGGGTTCGCGAACGAGGTAAGATAGATCCATGGAGCAAAGATATTCTATTTTTTCAGGAGCAACAAGATTTGCGTTTCTTCCCAAAACTGCACCGGCTGTCCGCACTCGCTTTTGCATGCCTCCCTCCGGAAGACACTCAAAGAGCTTAAAGAATGCTTACATCCGGGCTATATATTTAGTGCGATACCTTCTCCGAAAAAAATTCAACACAGAAAATTTATTAAAACAGTTAAAGTAAAGTAATACTTTAATTGAATTGTGTTTTAACATTTGAAAAACAATGTATTATGCTTAATCAATAAAATTAACTTTAACTGATTTTAAATAGTATTTTCAATATTTTACATTTGTGTCAGCGTTTTTTAATCGAAAATTTTCAAAATTTTATCCGGAGTTTCTTATAAAGTCCCTTAAAAATAAACATCCAAATTTAGACCTGACTTCCTTTCAATTTGATTCATATTTCGAAGCAATACCTATCGCAAACATTTTAAATTCACTGCTTTAGTCTTCATCTAAAGAACTAAAATCGCCTCCGCTTCATTTCGGGATTTTGCATAAGCTTCTGGTAAGAATTCAGGTAAAGACATAAAAAAACCGGATTCAAAATCCGGTTTATATTTTTTCAAAAACTGTTTTTAGATTTCACGTTTTACAACAGCGACAGGTTTCAATTTGATCAGTTTCATCTTATCGAGCAAAAGCATGATCATATAAGTAACGTCGATTTCGTGCCATCTTACGCCACCGAAATTTGCTCTTCCGCCGTGCTTGTGGTGATTGTTATGGTAACCTTCGCCCATCATTAACCAATCGAACCGGAAAAGGTTTTTAGATGTATCTGAAACCTTAAAGTTTACATATCCGTAAATATGTCCGAACCAGTTAATGATTACGCCGTGAATAGGAGCCATCATGTAAGCAACCGGAAGCAGAATCCACTGCCACCACGCAGTTGCAAAGAAATAGAAAAATGCGGTATAAGCAACTGCCCAGGCAAGCCTGGAACCCCAAGAGCTTGCAAACTTATCGAAACCTTCCCATTGAGGAACGTTCTTCGTGAATTTATCCTCTATTTTTACCTTCTGCTGGTTGATCTGCTGATAAATCGATTTGGTGCGCCACATCATCGTGAAAAGATTGTGGTCGTATTTTGGGGAATGCGGATCTTTTTCAGTGTCAGCATAAGCGTGATGCATGCGGTGCATAACGCCGTAACCGTATGCGGAAAGATAATTTGATCCCTGAGTAATCCATGTCAGCACATAGCAAAGCTTTTCGCCGAAACGTGACATTTTAAAAGATTGGTGCGCCGCGTAACGGTGCAGGAAAAAAGTCTGAAAAAAAAGTCCTGAATACCAAAGGACTGCAATAAAGATGATAATAACCATTAAAAAAAATTTAGCGGTAAAAGTACAAATTTTAAAAAGAACAAATCACTCCTAAATTCTGACTCCCTAGATAAATGCTATGCAAAAAATAAAAAATCCGGAAAATTTATCCGGATTTCTGTTTTATACCGCTTTCACGATAAAGTAATTCTTTTTGCCTTTCTGCAGAAGCAGGAATTTTCCGTCGATCAGATCTTTTTCTGAAATTTGGAAAGTTTCAGTAACTTTTTCTTTGTTGACGGAGATGGCGTTGCTGCCCAGTTCGCGTCTTGCCTCACCTTTCGATTTCAGGAAACCTGATTTTTCAGAAATCAAATCGATGATATTGCTACCAACTACTTCATTTCTTGTGATTTCTTTTTGCGGAACACCTTCAAAAACTTCAAGGAATGTTGCTTCATCCAGATT
Organism: Flavobacteriia bacterium; assembly: GCA_015999765.1. Taxonomy (GTDB): domain Bacteria; phylum Bacteroidota; class Bacteroidia; order Flavobacteriales; family Weeksellaceae; genus Kaistella. The sequence continues at coordinate 94,342 of JAECQR010000006.1, read as the reverse complement.
AACTAAATCTTCAGCTGTACTTCTTCCGAAAAGGATTTCCGAAGCTTTTACTGCTTTCTCAAATTCTTCGCGGTTGTGAACCCAAACAGTCACTTCTTCAGCCAGTTTTTTCTGGAGTTTTCTTTCGTGAGGCGCGGTTTGATGTTCTGCGATTAACGTTTCAATCTCTTCTTTGCTTAAAAAAGTATAGAATTTAATGAATCTTTCAGCATCTGAATCGGTAGAATTCACCCAAAACTGGTAAAATTTATAAGGCGATGTTCTTTTCGCGTCCAGCCAGTAATTTTCTCCGCTTTCTGATTTTCCGAACTTGGAACCGTCGGCCTTTGTGATTAAGGGAACCGTAAGTGCGAATGCTTCGCCCTTTGCTTTTCTGCGGATGAGTTCTGTTCCTGTGGTGATATTTCCCCACTGGTCGGAACCGCCCATCTGTAGTTTCACATTTTTTTCTCTGTATAAATGAAGGAAATCGTAACCCTGCAGAAGTTGGTAGGTAAATTCTGTGAAACTCATTCCTTCTGCGCCGCCTTCACCGGTGATTCTTTTCTTCACCGATTCTTTAGCCATCATGTAGTTCACGGTGATGTTTTTCCCGATATCACGAATGAATTCTAGAAAAGAAAATTCCTTCATCCAGTCGTAGTTATTCACAAGTTCTGCACTGTTGCTGTCGCTGCCGTCGAATTGTAAAAATTTTGAGAGCTGACTTTTCAGACAGGAAACGTAGTGGTTCAGGGTTTCTTCATCGAGGGCGTTTCGCTCTGTAGATTTGCCTGACGGGTCACCAATCATTCCTGTGGCGCCACCGACCAAAGCAATCGGTTTGTGACCGTGCTGCTGAAAATGAGCTAAAACTTTAATAGGAATTAAGCTCCCGATATGCAAAGAATCTGCTGTAGGATCGAAGCCGATATAAGCAGTCGTCATTTCTTTATTCAGTTGCTCATCAGTTCCGGGCATCATGTCGGCATACAGGCCGCGCCATTTCAGTTCTTCAATAAAGGGATTCATCTTCTTAAAAATTTTAAGAGGCAAAGATAGGATTTTTGAGGGAAATTTCTGATGCGTATTTTAAAACGCAAAGTTTCGAAACAGGAGATTTTTATAGCAAAAATTAACTTTCTCTTCGCTTCAGAACTTTGCCGCGAGGTTCGTCGCCTTCATACAGCGCAATTTCGGAATGAAGAAATTCGGCAGCGGCAGCGGAATCTTTTACTTTAATGGCGCTGCGCTCCAGCATTTCAGCCTCGTAACCGGTTAAGATACTTTCACGAAGTTCTGTTTCTTTCCAGTTGAATGATTGGCAGTTTTTGAAAATTTCGCGTGATAGTGAAAGCGCGTCCAACAGCGCCTGGTTTGCACCCTGACCTTTGAACGGACTCATTGGATGGGCGGCATCACCAATTAAGGTTACGGATCCGGCATGTGCAAATGATTCAGGACTGAGTAAATCGCGGTCGTAAACCGGATATCCTGAAATTAAATTCTCACCGGTCGCATTTAAAATTTCAGGGATGGGAGAGTGCCACGGTGTTCGTAGAATGGCTTCTTCTTTAAGGGCTTTTGAGCCTTTTTCACTTAACGCTTTCGCATCTTCTTCAGACATTGGGAAACTGAGCTGCCACATCACTGAGTCAGCGTCATAAGGCATAACGTATATTCTTTCATTCCCGTTTGCGGTCTGAAAAACGGTCGCCGAATCCAGAAGGTGATGACTGGAATTTTCGAGTGCGCTTAACGGGCAGATGCCTAAAATCACAATACAGCCAAGATATCGCAGCGGTGAATTTTCTTCGCCAATCAACAGATTTCTAACTGCGCTGCGGATTCCGTCGGCACCGACAAGTAAATCAGTTTGGTCATTAATTATTTTTCCGTCAACCTTCAAAGTGAGGTTGATTCCTTTTTTATTATTCTCTTGAAAATTGATCAGTTGGTATCCCCATTTGATATAATCCGTTCCGGCGAGTTGATTTAAAAGCGCCAAGCGCAAAGACTGTCTTGCGATGTGAACATTGCTGCGTTTTGAGGCAGATCTGGTGTTGCTGTGCATCCATTTTCGCATTCCCCATTCCCCAACCACTTTACCGTCGGGGGTATGTACAAGATGTCTTGTAGAAACCACTCCTTTATCTAAACTGAAAATCCCGAACCCATCAATCGCTTTACTTGCCTGCTGAAGTGTAAGTCCATATCCCTGTGAACGTGCAGCGAAGTTTTTATCACGCTCGTAAAGGGTAAAAGGGATTCCGCGTTGCAGACATGCAACAGCCAGTGCAACACCACCGATTCCACCACCAATAATGGCGACATGTGGAAATTTTTCATGATCAGGAAGCGGAAAATCTTCCGAGGCAAGAAGTCCCGAGCCGGAGCAGATCGGACACGGAAAGAGATGCGCGTGCGGACGGACCGGTACCGGTCCTTTTCCATCTGAATTTTTGAATTCATCCAACGCTTTTTCGTAGCGAATCTTTACACTTTTACGTATTCTCTGCTTTTTTTTTCCGCGCCCGGCGCATTCTTTACAGACCGTCCAGCGGTTCATTTCATTCTGCATTTTCATGATTTGGTTCTGCTAAGAAAAAAAATTTTCAATCTGAAATAATAATTGAGGCAAAGATAATATTTCTCTTCCCAATAGTTCGAGACTAAAGTTCACCATCAAAATTCGGGTACTTTTCTGTACCAGAATGCATTAAATTATAAAAGACTAATTTTGCACCCCGAAAATCATATAAGAACCTGTCGTTAAACATGAAAGCATATCGGCAGTTATTCTTACTATTAATAAATCTATAAAATCCAAATATGAAAAGAATTGGCGAACACAGAAAATTGCTTGGCGTTGATAAGTCCGCAACTTTAAAAGACTTGAAAACCATTTACAGAAATACAATGAAGGACGCTCATCCTGATAAATTTGTAAATAATGATGAAGGAAAGCTGGATGCAGAGGAAAAAAGCAAATCAGTAATCGAGGCGTATCATTTTCTCGTAAGCATCAACCCGGAGACTCAGGAAAAATACAAAGAAGAATATACTGAAACCACTTCCAAATCAAACATCCAGGATTTTGAATATGAAAAACAGATTCTTAAAATTCAGCACCTCAACGGTAAAATGTTTGAATACATCGGGGTTCCGAGAAACACCTACATTAAAATGGTAAACGCGGATTCCCCAAGCCGTTTTGCGAGAAGACATATCTACGGAAACTTTGTTTACAGAAAAGCCGGCGAAGCGATGGTGGATTAATCCTCACAAAAAAACCTCTTTTAAAATCATTTAAAAGAGGTTTTTTTTATCTAAAATTTTACTCGTCTTCCTTTGGGTCTCTCCATCTGTTTTCCCGCCATTCTTTCTGCTCTTCTTTGCTGAGAAAAGTCCAAGCGATGATTCGGCTGGATTTGTTGCCGGTTCCCATCGGAATTGTTTTAAGGTGGAAAATCTCAGCTTCCTCCAGAAGTTTATACACCTTTTTAAGGGTTGATTCCTTGGAAATCAACGTGGAAAACCAATAACAGTTTTTCCCGAAGTCTTTACTTTCAGCAATCATTTTCCGGATGAAAGCAATTTCGCCTCCGGGATAAATCAACTCATTGCTGATTCCCGCGAAATTGAGTTCAGGAGCCGGCGTATTTTTACCGGTAAGATTGCGCACTTTTCTCTGGGAACCTTTTTCCGCGTCTTCGGCTGTAGCATGAAACGGAGGATTACAGAGCGTAAAATCTATTTTCTCGTCTTCCTTAATGATGCCGTGAAAAATTGTACCAGAATCCTTCTGCAAGCGGATTTCAACTTTATCTTTTAACTGTTCGTTAGCCTCTACAATATTCTGTGCTGATTCCACTGATTTTACATCTGTATCTGAACCGATGAAATTCCAGCCATATTCTGTGACGCCAATGATCGGGTAAATGCAGTTAGCGCCCATGCCCACATCCAGCGCGGTAATTTTATCACGTTGCGGAATTCCGCCAAAATTACTCTGAGCAAGTAAATCTGCCATATTATGCAGATAATCGGCTCTTCCGGGAATCGGCGGGCAAAGATTCTCAGCAGGGAAGTCCCAGTTATTAATACCGTAGTAGTGGCTGAGGAGCGCTTTGTTGAGTAATTTTACCGCTTCAGGATTTGCGAAATCCACAGAATCATCGCCGTATTTATTGGTTTTAATGTGATTTTCCAGTTCCGGAACGGCTGTTTTCAAGGCTTCCAGATCATATCTCTCGCGGTTTCTATTGCGGAGATGAAGTCTGGTTTTCTCCTGACTGTTTTTTTCTGTGGACATAAATAAAGTTTGAAGCGGCTAAATTACGAAAAGGAGACGAGCATTGAGGAGCAACGACAATTCGTTTTTAAACAAACCTTTAAACCAACTAATTCTCAGACCGATGAAGCACCAGATATTCCCAGGGTTCCATTGTAAGTGTCATCTTTTTTGAAATTTGCTGAGGCTTTCCGTTAAACAGATTGATGTAAGTTCCGGCATCATACGAAGTATCAAAATTTACCTGAACTTTTTCCCTGCTCAGGTTGATAAGTGTGATGACCTTATCCCCGTTTTTCTCCCGGACAAAGGAAATTATCTGATCCATTTTATCGTTCATGATTCTAACCATTTCACCGCCGCGGTTGCCGTTCCACAGCGCCTGATTTTTATGCTTCAACGAAAAGAGTGTGGTGTAAAGTGCTTCATTTTCATGTTTCTTCCACACGATCGGATCCTTTTCGAAAAATAATAAGGAACGGTCGAGGCCGGCTTCCTGACCGTTGTAAACCATCGGCATACCATCCATCATTGCAGTAAAAACTGTTGCAGCTTTCAGTGCAGGCCCAAAGTTGCTGTACTGGTTTCCTTCCCAGGAATTTTTGTCGTGATTATCGATGAAATTCATGCGGATTCCTTCTTTCGGAAAAATTGAAACATGTTCTGCGATATAGGCTTCTCCAAGTGTCTTAACACTTTTATTGTTGATGGCAATTTGATGGAGGATGTTCCAGAGTGTCCAGTTGTAGGTTGCGTCAAAAGCTTTTCTGTGAAGTTCTTTATCTTCAGCTTCGGCCAGCATAAAAACAGGTTTTATCGCATCAAGTTCTTTTCGGGCATTTTCCCAGAAATCTATGGGTACAAAACTCGCCACATCGCAGCGGTAACCATCAATATCATATTCCTTTACCCAAAACTTCAGGGCTTCGGTCATGTATTTTCTGAGTCCGGGCTGGCTGTAATCGAAGTCAATAATATCATCGTAATCGCGCCACGGCGTCGACTGGAACCTGCCTTCTCTGGATTTCGTGTACCATTCTGGATGTTGGGTTGCCAGCGTGTTGTCCCAGCTGCTGTGATTCGCAACCCAATCGAGGATTACATACATTCCCTGTGCGTGAATGGCCTTAACAAGACTCCGGAAATCCGCGTCAGTACCAAATTCGGGGTTTACCTTCAAATAATCTTTTACCGAATAATAACTGCCCAAACTTCCCTTTCGGTTTACCACTCCGATGGGCTGCACCGGCATCAGCCAGATGATGTTAATACCCATTTTCTTTAGGCGCGGCAACTGTTTTTCTATGGCTTTGAATGTACCTTCTGCCGAAAACTGACGGATATTGAGTTCATAAATAGTTGCATTTTTAACCCAGTCGGGATTTGTGAGTTCGACATATTTTTGCGGCTTATAGCTAGAATTGGGTTGTTGCGACATGGTTGTAATATAAAAGAAGAAGAAGAACAATGTGATGATCAAACGTGACATTTCAGATTATTTAGGTGGACTTAAAATTACCACAATATTTGTATACCTGCCATTTCCATGCTAAATATTAGAAACATTTTTAGGTGTAAAGTTTGCAGTAGTCACAAAAGTTTAGACTAAAAAAAATCACCTATGATTCCAAAAAAAATTCACTACTGCTGGTTTGGCGGTCAACCCAAAAGCCAACTTGCAGAACACTGTATCGCTTCCTGGAAACGTATTCATCCCGATTTTGAAATTATCGAATGGAACGAAAGCAATTCGCCGCTAGAAGACAATAAATATGTAAAAGAAGCTTTTGAGCAGGGTAAATGGGCTTTTGTCTCAGATTATGTAAGGTCCAAAGTCATGTATAAACATGGCGGAATTTATATGGACACCGATATGGAACTGAAACTTCCGCTTGATGAATTTCTCAGTGAACGTGCTGTATGTGGTTTTGAAGTAAAAGGTGTTCCGTATTCAGCTTTCTGGATGGCCGAACCGAAGCATCAACTTTCAAAAGATTTTATGGATTGGTACAACAGTCAGGACGGTTTTTTTGAGAGAATAAATACAGATATTTTTTCTGAAATGCTCGAAAACGAATATGGTGCCGACCGGTACAGCGATACGGTTCAAAAACTTAAACACGGTGTCACGCTCTATCCCTCGGTTTATTTTTCGCAGGATTTGCCGAAAAATTATGTAAGCCACCATTTCAACGGATCATGGTTCGGTGGCGATTCCGAAAATACCCATAAAAAAATGGTGAATGTTTATGGCTTGCTTGAGCGGCTCATTCATTATCCGGATGCGGCAAAGGCAGTGCAAAGCATTATCAATGAACATAAAATCATCGAGGTGAATGCGCTGCTTGATTTATTTCCAGAGGAAAAGATCAGAGAGTATCTGGACTCAAAAACTTAAAGCCAAGCCGACCCATTTATTTATTATAATACTTACCGATACCCGCCGAATCAAAGGTGAAGTTATGGTGATTTTCAAGCCGGTCAAGTTTCTTACTGATGGTAAGCGCCCACAGCACAAGTTCTTTTGCAAAATTCTGGTCTTCAGTTGTAAGCTGATCACCGTATTCCTGCACAAATTCATTCAACGGTATAATTCCCTCAAGCTCGGTGTAGAACTCACCATCACTGTCGGCGTAGCTCAGTTCTGCTGTATTTTCATTAAACCACTTAATGATATCGGTGTAGGGTGTTTTTATTCCATCCTTTTCCAGCTTAGGAATTCGCGGGAAAAGCTGTTCGAACTGAGTCATAACCGCCTGGTCAATCAGCAGTTTTGCAACATGATCTGCGCCTTCCTGCTCACCTTCGTACACTAATTCAATTTTTCCGGTAATCGATGGAACGATCGACATAAAATCCAGAAGACGGACTGTAGTTTTTTCAGCACCTGATTCAATTAACCGAAGTTTTGCGGCAGCCATCAGATTTTCCATTGCAGAAATGGTGAGTCTTGCGCTTACCCCGCTTTTCGCGTCTACGAATTCACTTTCACGGGCGGCAAAGGCTACTTCTTCCAACAGATTTTTTGCTAAATCTGGAACCGTAATCTGTGCTTTATCTTCTGCAGAAATCAAGGCTTCCTGTTCTGTTATCTGCCTTGCCAACGCGATTGATTTGGGATAGTGCGTGAAAATCTGGGAACCGATACGGTCTTTCAGCGGAGTTACAATGCTGCCGCGATTCGTATAATCTTCGGGATTAGCGGTAAACAGAAATTGAATGTCAAGGGGCATTCTTAACTGGAATCCCCGAATCTGTACATCACCTTCCTGTAAAATATTAAACAGTGAAACCTGAATTCGTGCCTGCAAATCGGGAAGCTCATTCAGTACAAAGATGCAGCGGTTGGCTCGCGGAATCATGCCGTAATGAAGCACGCGTTCATCAGAATAAGGCAGCTTTAATGTTGCAGCCTTAATCGGGTCGATATCACCAATTAAATCTGCCACGTTTACATCCGGGGTAGCGAGTTTCTCAAAAAAACGCTCGCTGCGGTGAACCCAGGAAATTGGAGTTTCATCGCCCAGTTCTGCAATAAGGTCGCGGGCAAATTTAGAAATCGGCTGGAAAGGACTGTCATTAATCTCAGAACCTTTTACAACCGGCATGTATTCGTCCAGGAGGGTGATCATACTTCTCGCGATTCGGGTTTTTGCCTGTCCGCGCAATCCAAGAAGATTAATATGATGGCCGGCAAGTAACGCTTTCTTGAGTTGGGGAATTACGGTGTCTTCATAACCCCAAAGCCCTTCAAAAACGTTTTCTTTAGCTTTTATCTTGGTAATGAGGTTGGTCTTAATTTCCTGACTGATGGTTTTATGAGTGTATCCTGATTCTTTTAGTTCTTTGAAGGTGATATCTTTTTTCATAGGTTTTTTATAATGTAAAGGAGTGATTTATAATGTAGGTTTTGTGATCTGGAATCAAATCCGCCTGATCCTGTTTCTTTCATAATCTTCAAAAATCATTTCTCCAAGATTTGAAAGTCCGGTAAGGAAGGCCTTGCCTTTGTTTTGAGCAGTAAATGCTTCCACAAATTTACGGAGGTAAGGATCCTGTGCGATCATAAAGGTGGTGATTGGAATTTTAAGCCGTCTGGCCTGTGCTGCTTTTGTAAGACATTGTGTAACGATCATCTCATCGAGACCGAAGCTGTTGGTGTAAAGTTCTCCCGTTGGCAGTTTTATGCAACTGGGTTTCCCGTCGGTGATCATGAAGATCTGTTTGTTGGTATTTCTTTTCCGGCGCAGAATGTCCATCGCCAGTTCGAGACCTGCGACGGTGTTGGTGTGGTACGGTCCAACCTGAAGATAGGGAAGGTCTTTAATTTTAATAGGCCAGGCTTCATTTCCGAAAACGATGATATCTATTGAATCCTTCGGATATTTACGTCTGATGAGTTCCACCAATGCCATCGCCACTTTTTTTGCAGGCGTAATGCGGTCTTCGCCGTATAGAATCATGGAATGACTGATGTCGATCATAAGCACGGTGCTCATTTGGGCTTTATGGCGTGTTTCTTCAACTACCAAATCGTCTTCAGTAAGCCGGAGGTCTGCTATTCCATTGTTGATCTGGGCATTTTTGAGGCTCTCGGTCATATTTACGGTGTTCAGATCGTCGCCGTACTGGAAGGTTCGGGTTTCTCCATCGCGCTCGTCGCCAACACCAACTTTTGATGTGCGATGGTTTCCTACACCTGTTTTCTTTAACTTCCCGAAAATCTGGTCAAGGGCGAATTCCCGTAAAGCCTTTTCAAGTTTTGGTGTTAAGATGTTTTTTCCAGTTCCCGAGCCCGAGTTTCCGTCTTCACTATCTTTTTCCTCCTTAATATAGCCACGCTTTTTAAGGTCTTCTTCAAAATCTGCGAGCGTATATTCGTCGGTAAAGATGTCGTATTCCTTATCGAGCATTTCGAGCCATTCGAAAGCCTCTTCAATGTCGCCGGAATTGTGGGTAAGAAGATCTTTAAAAACTTCGAACACACGGTCGAAATGGGAAATATCTTCGGGCGTATGTTTCTTAAAGGTAAAACCACTTTTATAGTTTGCGTCTCTTTTCATCATAATCATCTAGCAGTTGGTCCGGACAAGTTATGGAAATATTGTTCCAATGATTCTCCCCATGCATAGATATTCGAAATAACGATGATTTAAAAATGAAAACGCCGTTTCTGGCTTTGCTTATTCTGCGGTGTATTTTTTCACCGTTTTTTCAAAGAGGTCGATGTCGAAGGGTTTTGCCAGAAAATCATCAGCACCGGCCTGGTTAGCGAGTTCACTGATATTGCTGTTGGCTGAAAAATAAATCACAGGAATATCTTTTAATTGTGGGTTTGCTTTAAGCAGTTTAGTAGCCTCAATCCCGCTCATGTCGGGCAGCCAGTTATCCATTAAAATAAGGTCGGGCATATACTCCGACACCTGCTGCTCAACACTGTTTGTGGTGGGCGATGTTTGTACTTCGCAGCCAATGTCCTGCAGAATCTCGGTACAGAGTTCTAAAATTTCGAGGTTGTCATCAAAAATAAATACTTTCTTTTTCATATCATTTTCGGCATTACGCCATTTTATTTATATAGTTGGCCATTTGTGAGGGATCCAGCACCGCATCTACAGATACATGATCCAGCGCATACTGCGGCATGAAATTTACAACCGCTGAAGATGGATTCTGAACCAAGGCGATTCCGCCATTTTCTTTAACAGCCTTTAATCCCAGCGTTCCGTCGCTGTTGGCACCCGAAAGCAGCAAACAGGCAAGGTTTTCACCAAAAACTTCGGCAGCACTTTCCAATGTTACATCGATAGAGGGACGGGAAAAATTGACTTTCTCTGAGGCATCCAGCGAAAAACTCCTGTCATTCTCAATGAGTAAATGGTAGTTGGGCGGAGCGATGTAAAGGGTGGCGGGCATTAAAGTTTCCTTTTCTTCAATTTCCTTTACATTCAAACTGGTTTTAGCGGCCAAAAGATCGGTTAAGATATTATCTTTCCCAGGTTTCCGGTGCAGCACCAGAATCGTGGGAAACGGAAGCGCAGCACTGAGACCCGGAAGCATCTTTAAAAGAGCGTCGAGACTGCCGGCGGATCCGCCAATAATCAATGCTTCACAATGTTTCATCTTAATGAATTTTTCGCCAGATTTTTTCTCCTTTTAGTCTTTCGAAATTCTTTGCCACTGAAGAAAAATCCAGAGTTTCTTTTGTTCCCAATGCCAGATAACCGAACTTCTCGAGGCTGCTGTTGAATAATTCAAAAACTTTATTCTGAAGCGGCCGGTCGAAATAAATGAGCACATTTCGGCAAAGAATGAGTTGAAACTCATTGAAAGAATTATCCGTAACGAGGTTATGGGTTGAAAAGATAATTTTCGACTTCAGTTCATCTCTCAGTTTTCCCAGAGAATAATTTGCGGTATAATAGTTCACAAACTGATCGCTCCCGCCGGATGCGATATAATTTTCTGTATAGAGTTTTATTTTGTTCAGAGGAATCATAGCCTGGCTTGCAGTGGCCACCACTTCGCTGTTTATGTCTGTAGCATAAATCAATGATTTGTGAAGAAGATTGAGTTCCTTCAAAAATATGGCAACAGAGTATGCTTCTTCACCTGTGCTGCAGCCTGCCACCCAAATACGTATGAAAGGATAGGTCCCGAGCCGCGGGAGGATTTCGGTCCGTAAGGTCCTGTAAAAGGCCGGATCCCGGAACATTTCTGTGACATTGATCGTGATTTCCTCCAGAAAACGTTTGAAATACCCGGGCTCGGTTCTTATTTTATAGCGGTATTCAGCAAAACTTACAAATTTATCCATCTCATAAAGCCTCAGAATCCTTCGTTTGAGTGAAGCACGGGAATATCCTGTAAAATCGTAGCCGTAAACCTCCAGCACATCCGAGAGCAGGATTTCGATCAGTTCGTCGTTATGTTCGGATGATTTCAAAATTAATCGATTAATTGATTGAGTAAAGTCAGCAGTTCATCTACATTCACGGGTTTACTGATATATCCGTCAGCACCTGCCTCCAGACATTTCTCTCGATCACCAGTCATTGCCTGGGCTGTAATTGCGATCACCGGAATGTTTTTCAGGCTGTCGTCACTTTTTATTTTTCCAATGGCTTCGTATCCATCCATTTCCGGCATCATCATGTCCATCAGCACTGCGCCGATGTTGGTGTTTCCGTTCAGCAATTCAAGTCCGTGAGCGGCACTTAGGGCTGAGAGACACTGGTATTTTTTTGCTTTCAATACTGCCGAAAGCGCAAATATGTTTCTGCTGTCATCGTCGATGATAAGGATTTCCTTTGTATTTTTCATAATCCGGAATTTTACATTTTATCATAAAGCCAAACTCTCAACAAAGAGATCAGCTGATCGATATCCACTGGTTTCGAAATATAATCTGAAGCACCCACAGCGATGCATTTTTCACGGTCACCCATCATAGCTTTCGAGGTAACAGCGAGCACCGGCAGGTTTTTGAATTCAGGAAGGGTGCGGATTTCCCGGATACTTTCATAACCGTCCATTTCGGGCATCATCATATCCATCAGTACCACATCGATTGATGGGTCTTTTTTCAGTGCATTTAATGCTTCTTTACCATCCATCGCCGGAATTACTTTCATTCCATGAAGTTCCAGCGCTTTCGTGAGCGAAAAAATATTACGTACATCATCGTCAGCAATAAGTACTGTTTTATCTTTCAAAATATTCCGAAGTTCGCTCAGATTTTCGAAACTTCCGTTCTGCTGTTTACTCTTTTTCGTTTTTTCTTCTACCAAATGCAGGAACAGACCAGCTTCATCAAGAATACGCTGATAAGAATATGCAGTTTTTACCACAATAGAATCCGCGTATTTCTTAATCCGGTTTTCTTCGCCCTGGGAAAGATTTTTACCGGTGAAGACAATGATAGGCAGGTCTTCCAGACCTTTATTCTGCTTTATGGTTTCCAGTGTGTCGTAGGCATTTCTGTCGGGCACGCCCATGTCAAGAATTACACAGTCGATTTCGCGTTTATGAAGAGAATCTATACTGTCGGAAACATTGTTTGCAATATCTGTCGTGATGTTATTAGCACTCAAAAAGTAGCTCAGGGCTTTTGCATGCTGCTCATTTTCTTCTACGATAAGCACCTTTTTAGGACCTTTTGCCAGAACATTTTCAAGTTTGCTGAAGATTTCCTGCATCTGCTCCAAAGCGAACGGCTTGTTGATGAAATCTACGGCACCGCGCAGCAGACTTTCCTGACGGAATTTCATTGATGACATAATATGAACCGGAATCGGCTTTGTTGCAGGATCGGACTTTAATGCTTCCATCACCTGCCATCCGTCCATAATCGGTAACTGAATGTCGAGCAGTATAGCAAGCGGTTTGAAATGTTGTGCCATTTCAATTCCTTTGTCGCCGCGTACTGCGACGATGACTTTGTAGTTTTTGGTACGGGAAAAGTCGACGAGAATTTTTGCAAAAGCAGTGTCGTCTTCAATAATGAGGATGACCTTGTCGCCGGACTGAATATTTTCCCTGTCATCATCAATTGATTCTGGAATTCTGTCCGAAATATAACGCTCCGGCTGTTTTGGTTTCTCCGGAACTGGATATACTGTAACTTCTTTTACAGGCTCGGGAGCTGAAAGTTGGGCTTTTTCTGAATCCACAGGAACTACGAGAGCAAATTCACTTCCTTTACCTTCGGTGCTTGTGAGGTTTATTTCCCCGCCCAGAAGTCTTGCGAGTTCGCGGCTGATAGAAAGACCGAGTCCTGTGCCGCCATATTTGCGCTGGGTAGATCCATCTGCCTGCTGGAAAGCTTCAAAAACGAGTCTCACTTTATCTTTTGCAATTCCGATACCGGTATCAATGACTTTAAAAATAACTTTCTCCTTTGTGTCATCTGCGTCGACGTGAAGCGTAATGCTTCCCTGAGAAGTAAATTTTATCGCATTTGAAAGAAGGTTTTTAAGAATCTGTTCCAAACGTAGTTTATCGGTGCGGAGAATTTTTGCTGCTTCCGGCTGGGTTTCTATATTAAGTGCAAGGTTTTTATCTTTGGCCATCGGACTGAAAAGCATCCTCATGTCTGCCGTAATTTCATCTAAAGGAACCTGATTGAATTCCAGAGTCATTTTTCCTGATTCAATTTTCGAAAGATCCAGAATTTCATCAATGAGCGTTAATAGTCCCTGCCCTGAACTCTGCATTACTTCAGCATATTCCACGTACTGTTCATCCAGGTCTTCGCTTTCGGTCATCAGTTTTGAAAGCAGGAGAATTGAGTTCAGCGGAGTGCGCAATTCGTGAGACATGTTCGCAAGAAATTCGGATTTATATTTCGTGCTCTGCTCAAGTTCTATGGATTTCTGCTGAATATCAATATTTCTTTCCTCGATTAATGCATTTTTCTCTTCGAGCAGACTTGTCCTTTCCTCCAATTCCTGATTGCTCTGCAAGAGTTCTTCCTGCTGTACGCGGAGTTCTTCTTCGGAAGCTAAAAGTTTCTGAGACTGCGCTTCAAGTTCGGTATTGATATTTTCGAGTTCTGCATGCTGAGACTGCAGTTCTTCGGACTGGGCCTGGGTTTCCTCCAAAAGTTCCTGAAGTTTTATGCGGCTTTGTGCACTGTAAAATGCCAAACCGATGTTCGCTGAAACCGAATTCAGAAACTCAAGCTGCAGCGGAGTATAGGCAACGGTAGTGCCCAATTCTAAAACGCCGAGAGGAATATTATATCTGGTGATTGGCACGGCCACAATGTTGCGGGGCTTGGTAGTTCCTGTGGCAAAGCTGATGGTGGTTCCGTCATCCGGAATATCCTGAACAACAATTTGTTTTTTCGACTGAAATGCCTGTCCGGCGATTCCTTCACCGATTTCCAATGCTCTTTTGGTATCGCGGTCGCCCAGTGCATAACTTCCTTCCAGATGAAGACGGTTGTCTTCCTGCTGTACATACAGCGCAGCAACCTGGCTGCCGGTTTTGGAGGTAATAAGATCTAATATTTCTGCCGAAAGTGCACTGATGTTTTTGTCGCCCATCATTCGGTCATTCAGCTGGGTGATGGATGTGCTGAGCCATTCTTTTTCCTCCAGAGTATTGAATGAGGTTTTAAGGGAATCGGCCATGCGGTTGAGCGGGTCTGCAACATTGCCTAAACTTTCCTGCGCATTTTGGTCTGAGAGAATATCGTAATCGCCATTAGAGATTTGCGCAGTTACTTTCTCAATAGCTAAAAGACGGTTAACGGTCTCTTTGTTTTTCTTTTCGAGTTCAGTGGTCAGTTTATTTTTTTCGTTGAAATCCTGAAGAACTTTACGGAAAAACACCAAAGTAATTGTTAAGGACAGCAAGGCGGAAATAATGATGAGCAGCGGCGTATACGATGCAAAAGTATTCATACTCTCAGTACGGGACTGCAGAATGGCTTCTTCTTCGGTCTGCATTGCTGTTACCGTAGCCCGGATATCATCCATGTGTTTTTTTCCGGCCAGCAGCTGCTCGGCAGTAACATCGGTATTGTTTATTTTATAGTTTAAGTTGCGGTCCAGAATCATGAGGCGGGCCTCAACACTTACCTTTAATTTCTCCAGATTCTGTGCCTGTTGTGGCGAATAGGTAATTTCGTTGTTAAGTTCCGTTACGGCCTGAGCAATTTTAGCTTTCGCATTATTATAAGGAGTAAGGAATGCCTGATCGCCGGAAAGCAAATAACCGCGCTGACCGGTTTCAGCGTCTTTAACAAGAGAAAAAACGTTGTTGATGTTTTTAATGGTCTCATTGCTTTCGCGCACCATTCCGGAGCTGTCGATAAGGTTTTTGATACTGATATAGGATGCTACAGAACTCATCAGTAAGAGGAGCAGCGAAAGTCCAAGTCCGTAAAGAAGATTATTTTTAAAATTCATAAAGATTAATTAGTGTTCATATCCTTTTCTGGATGTATCGGTATGTTAAAATAAAATTCAGATCCTTCGCCCGGCTCACTGTTTACGCCGATGGTGCCCTGATGTCTTTGGATAATTTCCTGACAAATATAAAGGCCGATTCCCAGTCCCTGAAAACGTTCTGAAGTTTCCTCGACCCGATAAAATTTATCGAAAATCTGAAGTTGATGTTCCTTTGCCATTCCAATGCCAAAATCCCTTACGGAGAAATAAATCTCCGACCCGCGCAGTTCGGAGGTGATATGAACCTCGTCGCTGTCCGGCGCATATTTAATCGCGTTGGTGATGAAATTAATGATGACCTGCTCAATCCGCATTTCGTCGCCAAAGATTTCGGTATTGATGTGACCGGTTCTGATGAGTTTGATGGCAGGGTTAGCCTGCTGCATCACCTCTATAATATGATCCAGGATATCATCGAATGAGAAATATCTTTTATTAAACTTCAGTTTGCCGCTTTCGATTTTAGAGATATCGAGCAGGTCCGCGACCAGAAGGTTGAGTTTTTCAATCTGGTTCTGTACTTTGTGGAGCCTTATTTTTACGGTTTCCACATCGTTTTTGTCAATGCTTCTTTCGAGCAACTGAATATATCCTTTAATACTCGTCATGGGAGTTTTCAGTTCGTGACTCGCAATGCTGATGAACTCATCCTTCTTGCGTTCAGCTTCTTTTCTGAATTCAATTTCTTCGAGAAGTTTTTTCTGCATTTCATTCAGTGCGCGGCTCTGTTCGTAAATCCGGTAAAACGTTTTCACCTTCAGTAAGAGAACATTCATATCCACAGGTTTGCTGATATAATCTAAACCACCTGAGGAATAACCGCGGGTGATGAGGTTTACATTTGCGCTTGCCGCGGAGAGAAAGATAATGGCTGTTTCTTTGGCTTTGCTGTAACCGGATATGGCTTCTGCAACCTCAAATCCGTCCATTCCCGGCATCTGTACATCCAGAATAATCAAAACGTACGATTTTTTGAGGATTTTTTTCAGCGCTTCGTCTCCAGATGCGGCGGTATCAACTTCGAAACCGTTTTTTTCAAGAACTTTTTTCAGCGAAATAATGTTTTCGGGAGCATCATCAACAATGAGGATCATTTTATAGTCAGTTTAATTACAGAAGTTGACAAATATACATTTTTTGAATTTTACATTTTAGGGAAGCGTATTAGTTTTTTGGGAGGTTGAGGTCCTTATACATTAAACTGGCGCAGGTGATGATCGGTATGTTTGTATACTAAAATCCCAATCTGTTCCTCCGTCATTTTACCAAAAAAATCGTGTACAAAATTAGGGTTATGGAAGTGGCCGTATTCAGAGAGCAATAAAATAAAGTCTGTTTTTCCAGCTTCCACATCTCCATCTGTTACTGGAAATTTAAACTGGGCGGACGTGGGAATATTTATGTCGAAAGGAGCCTTGTCCCTGATCATTTTTTTCAGCGCTATTTTGCCGAATATTTTTCCCATGAAAGCCTGTCTGTAAATATGGGAACCTTTACCGAGAATCCACTGGTTCCAGTAAATATTGTGTTTAAGCATTTGGTGAATATTCATTTTTCCCCATGCCGGCGTATGAAGTCCGGTAAGATTACCGATTCTCGTTATCAGTTGAGAACGGTCGCTGCTGTTAAAAATAGTTTCGTGAGTTTTCATGCCGGATTCGTCTTTATGATGCTCAAAAATACGTAAAATATTGACCAAGTTATGATTGCAGGAATCGAAATTTACGCATCAACCTGTCATTGACAAAAATTTTTATCATTTGATTATTAATTGGTTATCCGTTGCAAACGACTGTAAACGGTAATAAGTGATTCATTACCGACTAAAATTTTGTAACCGTTGAATCTTTGCATCAGAGATTCGGGGAAAAATCAGTGAGACCCGTTTCTAATGTTTAATTAAAAATTTAAAAGTCATGTCACTAAGAAACAAAGTTACCCTTATCGGTAGAACAGGAAAAGAGGTAGAAACCGTGAAATTCGAAAACGGAAAACTCGCAAAAGTAAGCCTCGCCACCAGCGACCATTACACGAATGCTCTGGGCGAAAAGGTTGAAGAAACGCAATGGCATAATCTGGTTGCCAACGGTAAACTTGCCGACATTATGGAGAAATATGTTGAGAAAGGGAAGGAGATCGCAGTAGAAGGTAAAATCGTTTACCGAAATTGGGATGATAAACACGGAGTGAAACATTATATCACCGAAATCCGTGTAGAAGAGCTGGTGCTTCTTGGCGGTAAATAAAAGTAGTGCTTCCTCAAAGTCTCTGCTTTGCCGCATTGACTTTGGGGAAGCTTTTTTAATCCTAAAAACATAAAATCATGAAAGTAAAAGTTTTAAAAGTACGGTTGTCAGATGAATTTATCTACAGCGATCAGAAAATGCTGGATGTCTTTCTGGCAGAAAATAATGTGCTGAAATTTGAGTCAGCTTTCGTAAAAGAAGAAGAAAGCTACTGGTCCGTGATTCTCTATTATGAAGAACTGAAATCTGCCGTCAGCGATACTAAAACCCCGAAATATTCAGCGGAAAATGATTCAGAGCTGAATCCTGACGAAATAAAAATCCTCGATTCGCTGAAACTCTGGCGCAGCGAAAAAGCCAAAGACCAAAATCTTCCGGTATATTTTATTGCGAGCAATAAAGAACTGCTTTCCATCGCAAAATACAAACCTGCAAAAAAGGAAGAACTCCGCGACATCAAAGGTTTCGGAAAACATAAAATCGAAAATTACGGTGAAGAAATCATTGAAATTCTCGAAAGCGTATAAGTAGCTTTGGAGAGTAAACTCCGCCAAAGGCCCAAACTTTGGCGAAGTTTCGTAATATTCTCCCGATTTCCGTATTTTTGCAGCTCAAAGCAAATCAATACTGCTTATTATAAACACGCATTATAACCCTATGAAGCCAAGCTTAGCTAAAGGAACCCGCGATTTTACCGCAAAGGAAGTCATCAACAGAAGAGCCATCATCAATACCTTACAGAAGAATTTCGAACTCTTCGGTTTCCAGCCTTTGGAAACCCCAAGTTTTGAAAATCTCTCCACGCTTACCGGAAAATACGGTGAAGAGGGCGACCGCCTGATTTTCAAAATCCTGAATTCCGGCGATTACGCGTCCAAAACCAACGAGCAGGACTGGCAGGCTAAAAACTCCCAGAAACTGATTTCCCAGATTTCAGAGAAAGCCCTCCGCTACGATCTTACCGTACCTTTTGCAAGATTTGTGGCGATGAACCACGGGCAGCTGGTTTTTCCCTTCAAAAGATACCAGATCCAGCCGGTGTGGCGGGCCGACAGGCCTCAGAAAGGCCGCTTCCGCGAATTCTACCAGTGCGATGCCGACGTGGTGGGCAGCGAAAGCCTCTGGCAGGAAGTGGACCTCGTGCAGCTCTATCTGAAATCCTTCAGCGACCTTAAAATTCCGGTGACCATCCACCTCAACAACCGCAAAATCCTTTCCGGTCTGGCCCAGTATGCCGGGATTACCGACCAGCTGATCGACTTTACCGTCGCGCTGGACAAACTCGATAAAATCGGGCAAGACGGTGTCGTGAAGGAACTTCTCGAGAAAAATATTTCGCAGGAATCGATTTCCAAACTCGATTTCCTTTTCACCCTGAGCGAAAGTGCCCTCGAAAATGTCCTGCTGCTGAAAGAGAAATTTGAAGGCAACGACATCGGAACCCAGGGGGTGGAAGAACTTGAATTTGTACTGATGCAGTGTCTCGACCTCGGCATTTCTTCAGAAAATCTGAAATTCGACATTACCCTGGCCCGCGGACTCGATTATTACACCGGTGCCATTTTCGAAGTGAAAGCCAACGGTGTTGCCATGGGATCCATTGGCGGTGGCGGACGGTACGACAACCTTACGGAAGTCTTCGGCGTGAAAAATATTCCGGGAATCGGAATTTCTTTCGGTCTCGACAGGATTTACCTTGTGATGGAAGAGCTCAGACTCTTCACCGACAGTGCAGAAAACGCAGTACAATATCTTTTCGCCAATTACGGCGAAAAAGAATCCGCGGCAGCGTTAAAAATCGTTGCCCAACTCCGCGCCAACGGTATTGCAGCTGAACTTTATCCCGAAGCTGCAAAACTCAAAAAGCAGTTTGCCTACGCCGAAAAGAAAGGAATCCCGAATCTCGTATTCTACGGCGAGGAGGAAATTGAAGCCGGAAACATCACCGTGAAAAACCTCCTCAACGGTGAACAGGAAACCATCACTCTTTCTGCTTTTCTTGAGTTAAAATAACCGCATTATTTTCGGTTAACAGTCAGGAAGTCAGAAAAGAAGCATTTGTCGGATCGCTAAGTTTTATAGAAAATCAACAGATTATTCCGCATAAAAACCTATATTTATATCATGATCCATAAATAATTCACCATGGCTTACATGATTCTTCCCGCTTTACTGACGGTAGTGTATATCGCTTATCTGGTCTATCTGTTTTTCTGGAAAAGGGATATCATGAAATTCCGCGCGGTGCTTTATCCGGGGCTGGTGTTTATTTCCATGTGGATTTTACTGTATTATTTTGTCCTCAGATAACTGTTGAATCTCAATCTTAAAAAATGTGGTGGATCTACGCTTTGCTCTCTGCCGTTTTCGCAGCGCTTACTGTTGTTTTCGCTAAAATCGGCGTCGACAATGTAAACTCGAACCTGGCTACAGCCATCCGTACAGTGGTGGTTCTGCTTATGATCTGGCTGATTGTTATTTTCCGGCAGGAATATAAAGGCATTGCCGAATTATCCCAAAGAAACTGGTTCTTCCTGAGTATTTCAGGGCTGGCCACCGGTCTTTCCTGGATTTTTTATTTTAAAGCCCTGCAGATGGGTGAAGTTTCGAAAGTGGCAGGAATCGATAAGCTCAGTCTGGCGCTTACGGTCATTTTTGCTGTCATTTTCCTCGGCGAAACCTTAACCTGGAAAACTGCCGCCGGCGCCGGTTTCATCGTTATCGGAACCTTCTTTTTAATCTGGAAATAAAATAACCCTTAACCTTAACTTTAAAAGCTTAAAGATCCCTCCTGCGTCGGGATGACAATCTTAACCTCGACCTAAACCTCAACCTCAACCTCATCATGAACTACCTCGAAATCAACCGCAATTCCTGGAACGCCAAAGTAGAACCTCACCTCAAATCCGACTTCTATTTTCTGGACGAATTTCTCAAAGGCCGCACCTCCCTTAACTCCATCGAACTGGATCTCCTGGGCGACCTCCGTGACAAAAAGATTCTTCATCTCCAGTGTCATTTCGGGCAGGATTCCATTTCCCTTTCCCGCCTGGGCGCAAAAGTCACCGGCATCGATCTTTCAGACAAAGCCATTGAAACTGCCAGAGACCTCGCCAGGCAATGCGGTACCGATACCGAATTTATTGTCTCCGATGTGTATGAACTTCCAAAGGTGCTGCACGGAGCATTCGATATTGTGTACACCAGTTACGGAACTGTTGGCTGGCTTCCCGATCTCGACCAGTGGGCTGGCGTTATTGCCCATTTCCTGAAGCCCGGCGGCAAACTGGTGTTCGTGGAGTTTCATCCCGTGGTATGGATGTATGATGACGATTTCACGCACATCAAATACTCTTATTTCAACGAAAAACCTATTGTAGAAACTTACGAAGGCACCTATGCAGACCAGTCTGCACCTCTCGTGCAGGATTATGTGATGTGGAATCACTCCACCTCAGAAGTCCTCAACAGCCTTATTGTACACAGTCTGGAAATCCATTCCTTCCTCGAGTACGACTGGTCGCCGTATGCCTGTTTCCGCCATAACGAAGAATTTGAGAAAGGGAAGTACCGGATTCCCCAGTTTGGAAATAAGGTACCACATGTATTTTCTCTGGTAGCCGAAAAGAAGTTCTCTAAACCTTAACCTTACCCTCAATCTTACCCTCAACCTTAACCTTTCCTGATAAAAAATTCCACTAACCTCTACGCTTTATCATAAAAATTTGTATTATTGCAAATCTAAAATTTAGAATCTAAAATCTATAATTCAGAATTTAGAATCTAAAATTTCAGAAAGCGGGGGATTAGCTCATCTGGCTAGAGCGTTAGACTGGCAGTCTAAAGGTGGTCGGTTCGATCCCGATATCCTCCACGCAAAAAGAGTTACAGCATGCTGTAACTCTTTTTTGTTTTATATCAATTTTCGCACAGTCGTTTCATTCCAATTTTAAAGAGAAAAATCAGCCGATTTTACCTCAAAAAACAAAAACGTTTTCATACACTCCTCATGCACTATCCATGAAGTATCCATGAATGGGATAGGAGTGGGATATGAAGGTGACACGTCCTAAAATAGCTGTACAGATTAATAAATAAATCCTGGTCTTCAGACTGTTCGCAATGTTTCAGTTCTCATTATCATCTTATAAGGGTGACATTTATACTGATATGGCGACATCTTATCTTCACTTCATCAAAATACTGGATGCCGCGCAACTGATCTTCGAGAGAGGGATGGAATAATTAGAGGATTAAACAATCTAACTACAAGTCCTGGTGTAGGTGTGGACCGAGGGGTGAGATTAGAAAAAGCAATTGCCTCCCGCGTGAAACATTTGTCGCCCGAAGAAATTTATCTGTTTCATAAGAAGGAAAGCTATTCACCAAACGAGGCAGAACAGAAGGCTGTTTATTACTTCCTGGTCATTGGTGACCGCATTGGAAATGCTACCATCTGTGATACGCAGCAATCAGTTTACGACCAATCGGATGGGCAAGTGAATGTTGTTATTCTGGGACACCGCAGATTTTCTATACAGGACCGTCTTTATGCGTCCCAAGATTTCATGCAGAAGATTATGATTCCCGAGAATCTGGTGTATGCATCACATCAATACCATCCTCAGATCCATTGGCAACATTCGACTTTCAATGATTATGGAGATTTATCTCTTTACTATAAAAGAATGGCCAAAACAGTGAACCACTATTTGACTGCACGTACAACATCTCAAGAGGAAAATGATGAAATGTTCTTATTGCGTTCTCTCATGCGGTGATGAGAATTCTGCGGGTTTACTTATGCAGCACGCTGTTCAATTATTTACCTAATTTCAACAAAATGTCTGACACCTGGAAGTTGTGTGTTTATGCTGATCCGTCTTTGTAGAAAATTGAATTTTTGTTTGATCAACTCCATCCAGATTTTTTCAAACTTACCGATCCGTTTCTAAAATATACAGACCGCACCTACCGTTTCGAAGGCGAGGAACTCACCGTGATGGATGAAATCCTAAACGTGCTGATGGAGAAATTAGAAAAGCTGATTAAAAATCAAAATCTTATTCCTCAAACAGACTAAAAATAAGGACAAGAATCCCCAGTACAGGATTGGGGATTTTTGTTCAAAATCACTTAAATTATTCATAATATACCTTTACGGGTATAAATCTTTACTGTTTAACCTATTTATACCCGATGAGGAACTTTATAAGCGCTTTTTCAAATTGAATTGATTAAGAAGCTGTTGGTCATTTTTTATTAATCGGTATAGTTATATTAGGACTGGTCAAACCTTTTGATAAAGTTCCTGACGAAAAAATTTATTGGCAATTTTAAGCGTTATATGCTGCTATTATTCCTATTTAAAAATTACCTGCAAAGGTTGGTGTTTCTGTAGGAAAGATAAAACCTTTTATTAATAAATACAGTAAATAAAATAATATGATGATTAATTTGCGTACATTAGTGAAGTGTTCAAAGGGTTAACTTTCATATGCTTAAGGCATATTTTTCTTCGGTAGCCATTTAAAAAAAAACTACGCATTTCCTCCAATAATAATCTATTTAAACAGTCATGAAAATCTATATCAAATATATGGTAAGTCTGCGATGCAAAATGCTCGTAAGAGAAACGTTGGTCGCGCTAAAAATCAACTATTTCTCTATAGAATTGGGCCTTGTAGAAACCGATCAGAATGTAAGCGAGGAACAGCAGGTACAGTTGGCGGAAATATTAAAAAAATCGGGATTAGTGGTATTGGATGATAAGAGAAGCATCCTTATCGAGAAGATAAAAACTGCTGTTGTAGAAATGATTCATTATACCGCCGAACCTGCCCATCAAAATTATTCCGATGTTTTGAGTGAAAAACTGGGATATGACTATACTTATCTGGCCAATGTTTTTTCTGAAGTGAAAGGAATTACGATTCAACATTTTATTATTCTCCATAAAATTGAAAAAGTAAAAGAACTGATATTTTATGACGAACTGAATTTATCGGAGATTGCCTTGCAACTGAATTACAGCAGCATCTCACATTTATCGGCGCAGTTTAAAAAAATAACGGGTTTAACGCCTTCTTTTTATAAAAAACTGGGGCAAAAAAGGAAAGCAAATCTTGAAGATATTTAAAGGAAAAGACTTTTAATCATGTTCCCGAAATTTCTGAAAGTGTGAAATTTACAAATTTATATTTTTCATATACAAAATTTACGAATAAATATGTAATAAATCATTATTGTTGAAATAATATAAAAAAATAGTAGTGTTGATTGTAATTTATTAAATTACATTTGCCGGGCTGAACTAAATAAGGATTCAGTTTAATTTCAATCACATGAAAAAAATTTTATTATTAGCAGCCTCTGCCGCAATAATGGTGATGGGCACACTCAGTGCGCAAGCACCAGTTCTGGGAACATCTTCTAATTTTGCTTTGTTCTCTTCCAATGGTGCCGTTACCAACACGGGAATGTCGATCATCACCGGTGATGTAGGAACCAACAACGGATCTGCTACCAATTTCGGAAATGTAAACGGAGTAATGCACGATGCAGACGGTACCACCGCTATTGCTGCTGCTGATCTTATTATTGCATACAATCAACTGAATGCCGCAGTTCCGAATTATTTTCCTGCAGCTTTATTAGGAAACGGTCAGACTTTAACCGCCGGAACCTATTCCATCGGTCAGACGGCTTCTTTAAACAACACGCTGACTTTGGATGGCGGCGGAAATTCTAACTCGGTATTTATTTTCCAGATCGGCGGCGCTTTTTCTTCCATCGCAAACGCACAGGTTTTGCTTACGAACGGCGCTACGGCGTGTAATGTCTTCTGGAAAATTGAAGGTCTTGTAGATTTAGCCACCAACACTGCGATGAAAGGAACGATCGTTGCCAATAACGCAGCAATTATTTTGAGCACGGGAGTAACCCTGGAAGGTAGAGCTCTTTCTACTACGGGTGCAGTAACGGTTAATGGCATCACCATGGCTAAACCTTTAGGATGCGGCACGCCAGTTCTTACGGGACCATTGCAGCCCACTTTAAACTCAGTTGCCTGTTACACCGTATTCTCAGGAAACGGAGCGGTGAGCAATACCGGAGTATCATTTATCACCGGTGACGTGGGTACCAATGTCGGCCTTACCACAGGTTTTCAGGCTGAGAATGTTACAGGTACCATTCATGCTAACCCCGATGTTTCTACTGCCATTTGTGCAGCAGATCTAAACAATGTCTACACTTATTTAAACACGCTTCCGACCGATATCGAACTGCTTTATCCAGCAGCTTTCGGAAATGATCTTGTACTTACGCCTCATACCTATATTATGAATGCAGCTACCGTTTTGAACGGTACTGTATATCTTAATGCGCAGGGGAATGCAGATGCTGTTTTTGTGATCAAAATTAACGGAGCATTGTCTACAAGTACTTATGCAAAAGTAGTTTTGCAGAATGGTGCGCAAGCTAAAAACGTTTTCTGGAAAGTAGACGGAGCTATCAATCTGAATGATTATGCCGATTTTAAAGGAACGGTTATCGGAAACAACGGTGCAGTAATCATCAACACGGGCGTTAAGATCGAAGGCAGAGTGCTTAGCACCAGTGGTGGAATCAGTACGTTTGGTATTGAAGCTGTAATGACTCCCGGTTGTCTCGCTCTAAGTACCGCTTCTGCAGATTTCGGAAAGCAGGGTGCGAAGTTTTATCCTAACCCGTTTTCTTCTGTATTGAATGTTTCCATTGATGAAGTAAAAGGCGGTGCGAATCTTGTGATCTACAATGCTGCAGGTTCTAAAGTAGCGGAAAAAACACTGTCCAATAAGACTACATCAATCCCGATGACACTTCCGGCCGGCGTATATTTTTACCAACTGAAAGGTAAAAACGGAGCTCAGCAAAGTGGAAAATTAATTGCAAAACCTTAATAAAAATGTTATTTCACGAACTCTGCCATTAGGCAGAGTTTTTTTTGACATTTTTTTAGTTTTTTCTAAGTAGTCAATCGCAGCAATTTTGTTGACCGATACTTACTACCTCTTCTTTTAAAAGTCTTTGACTTTTTTTGTGATCATATATTCTAATTTTTACCTTAAACTAGTTCTTAAGACATAACTATTTTTAATGCTGTTGTTTTACAACTCTACATGTAATTTTTATTCCAATGCATTTTCGGATGAAAATCATTATTACAAATTTTCTGATCGCTATTCATGATCTTTTTAAAAAGTGCTGAGATTGATAGATGTTTTCTTGAATCCATAATCGGGTAGGGTAAATAATAGTGAACTTTAAATTTCGCTTGACACTTCTTTTTTTTAGTTTTATGAGCATTTTTTAGTTGCACTGCACCGCAGTAGATCTCATTATTTAAACAGCCTCCACAGCAAATATGATTTGGAGTTCAAAGTCAGTTCTGAAAGTTTAAAAACGTGTGCTAGCTACAAATCTTATTTTTATATCTGTAATGGATTGCTGTGCATTGTTGCGTAAATTTGTACTGTAAAATAAGTGCTGAAGCGAAATTCATTATGAACTAAGCGGTAAATGATATAAAACATTAAACATACCACATCATTTAAAGCCCTGTACATTTTATAAAATTATGTTTAAAAAATGCTGGGATGTCGGCGAAAACTTATCAATCAATATTTTTATAGTCAATCAAAATTAAGATTCTGAAACTTACACTTACAATACTGATCGTAGAGTTATTAAAGGCGGCTCAACAAACATTTTCCCTGAAATCATAAAAACCAAAATCATGAAGAATATAATAATTTTGCTACTGACTTCTTTATGCTTATCCACCTGCGATAAGAATACAGTAAGTACAGTTACAGAAGCTGATAAAAAACTGACAGTTTCGAACGGGCGCACGCGGAGTGCTGGGATGAAGGAGGCAAATGCGCTGAACGTCCAAGCGAAGGCCGATTGGCAAAACTTTCGAAAAAACTCCGACAGCATGGTCGGAAAACTGGATCGTAACCTCACAAAATTTGACTCCAGCTACGTTAAAGTAAATGAAATGGATATTGTTTATATCAATTACAAGGATGCGAAAGACGACGTAAGCAATTTGAAGGATCAGCTCAATAGCGAAAGCGAAAATTTCCGGCAGGATACCAATGGATCAAATGAAGTTGTAGTGCGGAACAACAAAATTTTTAAAGAAAACTTTACGGCCGAAATTACCCAAGTAAACGAAGACGTAAATAACCTTTTTGATTTTAATAAACAGTAATTAAACAGTGATCTGTTATTAAGTGGAATTCAAAAATCAATGTTTCAGACAGGTAATCATTTCCCCACCTAAGATGATGGTAACGGGTACCTTAACGTATTCCCGTAAGTTTATCAAAGAGCTCCCTCAATTCCCCGCTACCGCACGAATCGTGGTTCTTCTTAAAAATCAAACATTCTAAAGACTACAATATTATTTAACAATCCTTTTTCATCAGAATAATCTATTGCGTTGCTATACCTGTAATCTTCTGCACGAAAAACCAAGTCTGCTTCTACAGGATTCTGGTGCACATTATTAATTTTCTGCAAAATCACTTTATTACTCCATAATTCGATTGGTTTATTGTCATGCCTCCAAAATTGATACGCTCTTACATTCGAACTTTTTGCCCCTTCTTTAAGAAAGAAATCTAATAGAATTTTCTTTTCTGCTTTGTGTGGGATTTTCTTTGATGGCCTGAACAATTGCTTTGCCTGTAAATCTTTTTAAATCACCAATCAGAAGTTCAGGTGTCTGACCATTTATACTTCTGAAAACCAAATGCACATGACCAGACATGATACACCAAGCATGAATTTCTAAGCCTTTATTCTTTTGGCAAAACCTTAAGCTTTCCAAAAAATATTTTTGTATTCATTTCTGATAAACCCATCTGGCTTCTCTAAGCAGAACCGAGTATAACAGTCCGCTCCTGGTCTTCAAGAGCGCCTTCCAGGAAGACTTTGAAGGAATTTGAACTTTTCCTGTTCGTCCTATTTCAGTTTGCATTATCACCCTGCTCCAATGATGATGGTCATGATAGGGTAGCGCCTTATATTCATTTAGTCAAGATGCTGGATGCCTCGCAACTGATTCGGGAAAGAGGAATGGAGAAAATAAAAGAGTAGAATAACTTAGCGTCAACGATTTAAAAGCACGGGTACATTATCCCATTTAGAATAGGATAGTTGTTCACGATTCTCCACCTTCGTATCAAATTAAAGATTAAAGTGATGAAAAAGAAAAAAATAGACTTTGAAGCCAGATTTTGGGCAAGCTACTCCGAAACCTGCCCATTAAGAGTAATTGAATTGTTTAAGAGCGATACCTTAAGTGAAACGAAAGACCGGTTATATGAACTCATGCATTTTGCCATGAAACCTGAAGTATTTTTACCGAATAACCCATCCCTTGTTTTCCATTTTTATACCTCCCTGAAATCATTTTTGCGTGCGGCTTACGTCTTAAATTTAAAGCCAAAAAAAGTGAAATTGAATGAGCCTCCGGATTATGTTTCTCACGTCATGCAGGGTTCGTTATACGATGATGAATACACTGATCCGTTTTTTGTCTTTGAAAGAGCCTTTGAGAACTATTCTCTTCAGCAGTTCGAAGATTTTTTAACCGAGGTAACCTATTATGCTTTGGCTCCATACATCGATCATCCAAAGGGAAATATCATTTCCCTGTTTTTACATCTTCAAAAAATGCTCGACGCGGCAAGGATCATCAAAGAAAGAAAAACCGAAACATAATACCGCAGAACGGTCAACGCTGATGCTTCAAAAACACAGGTATTCTATTTCTTCACCATTTTACGGATAATAATGTCTCCGGATTTTGTGGTGACGGTAACAAAATACACCCCTTTGGACAGTTTCGATACCTCCGCCGATCTTCTTTTACCGGACATTTCGATTACTGCTTTTCCTGAAAGGTCCGTGATGCTGATATGGGAAATTTCTTCTGAAAAATATAGAGTTTCCTGCACGGGATTGGGATAAAGAACCATTTCGTTTTTGCCGGAATCCCCCACAGCCAGTGTGGTCCCGTTCAGGCGGGCAATACGGTTTTGCGGCAGTCCTTGGTAGGTGGTAAAATATCCTCCAGTCACATATTTCCCGTCAGACTGTATGGAGATGGATTCGACATTTCCAAGCGTACCGCTAAATCCTGTCCCGGTGTTAAACGCAGAATCAAGACCTCCATCTGTCTTCAACCGTGCAATACGGTTGGCGGTGCTGCCGTTATAGGTCGAAAAACCGCCACCCAACAGAATTCTTCCGTCAGGTTGTATGGAGATGGCATTAACAGGGAAGTTAAAGCCTGTTCCGGTGCTAAAAGTGGCATCAGGGTCTCCGGTGGTGTTCAGACGCGTAAGATGGTTTTGGCTTTTATTTTTATAAGTGTTAAAGTAACCTCCCACCAGAATTTTCCCATCCGGCTGTAGGGCAATTGCATCGATTCTGACCACACCGGCACTGACTCCAAATCCGGTCTCAATATCAAATGAAGGGTCTAATATGCCACTTGCAGTCAGGCGGACCAAATTCTTTTGGGTGATGATGTTGCCGGAATAGGTGAATGATCCGCCCACGAGGATTTTCCCGTCAGACTGTATCGCGATGGTATTGATATCCGAGCTGAACCGCGAACCCGGAGAAAACGAATCCAGGCGGCCGTCAGTATTCAGGCGTGCAATTTGGCTCTGTCCGGTACCGTTATACGAGCTGAATCGGCCTCCTGCCAGGATTTTTCCGTCAGACTGCAGGGCAATGGTGTTGACAAATACGAAACCACCGGCCGGGGTGCTAAATCCGGTGCCTGTATTAAAGGTGGTGTCCAGACTACCGTCGGCATTCAGGCGCGCAATGCGGTTTTGGGTAATGCCGTTATACGAGGTAAAGGTGCCTCCCGCAAGAATTTTTCCATCGGGCTGTAAAGCAAGGGTATTCACATAAACATCCCCGGTGCCACCGAACCCCGTGCCGGTACTGAAGGAAGGATCAGGGCTTCCGTCCGCGTTCAGACGGATGATACGGTTTTGAACAGTACCCTGATAGGACGTGAACCAGCCTGCTGCCAGAATTTTTCCGTCCGGCTGTACTGCCGTACTCATCACTGCATTGTTAAATCCTGTTCCTATAACAAAGGAAGCGTCCGGATTTCCGTCTGTCTGTGACTGCACTTTTCCGGTAAACAGAAACAGGAAAAAAACGGTCATAAAGGAAATTTTTGTCATCATCATAAAACTTAAATTAACATTTGCATCAGAAACCGTAATTCCTGTTAAGAGCAAATATAAGCAAATGTGGGGTTCGTTTTATATTTGCTTTGGTTTCGGCTTGGGTGCTAGAGAGAGCGGATAGGTTTTCTGTGTCATGCCCTGTCAGTTTTTTGCCGCCGCAGAGATCCCGGCATTCACTTCTGACATGCGAGCGGAGAATCATCACAAAAGATGACAGATGAGGGTTGGGAATGAGATTCTTCCTTCGTCAGAATGACAGGGGGTTGGCGATGTTGGACACGGTACTACAACATAAGTAAGATATCATATTCATGTTGAGGAATATAATAACTATTTGACATCTCGTTGTGTTTATGTAGAAAATTTGTAACATTTCCGACATTCTTATTTTCAATATCGGCGTATTCATCATCAGTAACCTCCCTGCATAAGCTTAATCATCTGAAAAACTGAGATTTATTACCCTTCTTTATTCCCTTTTTTTGAACTCCGCTCTCCGAACTGTCCTCCACTTTGGAGCAGAATAATCAAGTGCCTGCTGATTAAGGAAACTGCCAAAATCAAACTCCCTGCTTCCCATCTCCCGCACGCTTTCATCGCGGCAAACAGGTTTACATTATCAAAATAGAATGACCTTCAATTATGAGCCGATTAACCTATTTAATCGGCTCATTATTTTGCAATATTTGAGCCGAATATAAACCTAATCGGCTCATGATCTATACCTGGCAATCAGAAAACTTCCCGAACTTCTCGTACAACACAGAGAAACTCCTTCCCGGTATTCAGGATTTTGCTTTAGAATTGGGAGAAACTAATGGAATCCTTCAAAGCTTTTCAGAGGACACAAAAAGTGACGTTTTCGCAGAGCTGTTGCTTTCCGAAGCATTAAAAACTTCAGAAATCGACGGCGGCCATCAACAAAATGATGGAGCAGGGCGAAGAGGGTTTTAAAGGTGGCATGACCGCTAAAAAATACGGCTCCATCAATAAAATATCAAAAGCCACAGCAACCAGAGATTTACAGCAGCCCGCTGAAATCGAAGCTTTCGTTAAAGCCGGCGCAGGTCGCTCAATTTCATACCAGCTAAACTTTAAATAAAAAATTAATGAAACATAACGAAAGAATAGCAACCGGAAATTTGGATAAAAATGGCCAGATGATTTTTGTAGATGATATTGTAAAAGTAACTTATGGTGATGCTATCGTAAATCTTTCTGAGAATGAAGGGTGATTGTTAAGAATGGCATATTTTATCTTGATCATAAAGATGGTTCTTCAGCTTTTGATTCTCCTCATTATTCTTTAGAATTGATCGGCAATATTCATCAGAATCCAGATCAGTATGAAGAAGGCTTCAGTATGTCATTTTGGGACGATTAATTAGAATACTCCGCACTCCGAACTGTCCTCACCTCGGAGCTGCATAATCCAGTGTCTGCTGATGAGGCAGGATTATCAATCTATAGAAGGACGCATAATCCTCTGAAAAACTGAGATTTATCACCCGCTTTATTCCCTGTTTTTCAACTCTGCCTTCATAATATCCGTAACTTTATGGGTATCATCATTTAATCATTTAAAAAATAGATATCATGAAAGGCTGGAAATTTACAAAGACCCATGTACCCATTGAACTGATTGACAAACCCGATCCTGTCGCCGCTCCTGGCGAAGTGGTCATCGATATTAAGGCTTCAGGCCTTTGCCACTCCGATGTCGGAGCGCTGGAAGATGAAGGCTGGATGCACATCATCACCGCGGCACCGCTCATCTTCGGTCACGAATGTGCCGGCGTCATCTCTGAAATAGGAGAGGGCGTGGAAGGCTATAAAATTGGTGACCGCGTTGGCGTTGCACCCATTCACCCCGAAACTGGGGCTGCCATCGGTTATCAGCGTGACGGCGGTTATGCCACCAAACTGGCCGTTCCGGCGGCTCAGCTCGTACCGATGCCCGACGGCGTAACCTTTGCCCAGGGCGCAGCCGCAACAGACGCGGGCATGACTTCCTACCACGCGATTTTCCGTACCGGTGGGGCTAAGGCAGGAATGAAGATCGGAATTATCGGTATTGGCGGACTCGGACAGTTTGGAGCGCGCGCCGCAATCGCTGAAGGGGCAGAAGTCTATGCCGTTGACCTCAGCCCTGAAGCCCGGGAGCTTGCCAGAGAAATAGGCTGTAAAGACGTCTTCGACAAGGTAATGGACCTGGAGTCTATCGGCTGCCAGCTCATCGTTGACTTTGCCGGCTTCGGAACCACCACCGCGGAAGCTATTGAAGCCATCGCTCCCGACGGTACCGTGGTGCAGGTAGGCATGGGCAGACTGGAATCCACTATCAATACCCGCACCCTTATCCTGAAAAGAGTAACACTCCGTGGCAGCCAGGGCGGCGACGGACAGGACATCGCCAATGTGTACCGCCTCATGGCCGAAGGTAAAATGAATGCCGATCTTACAGAAATCAAATTCGAAGAAGTGGCCGAAGGCCTCGAAAGACTCCATAAAGGAGGCGTAAAAGGCCGACTTGTAGCACTCCAGGACTAAATCCTGTACATAAGAGTTAAAAACCCAAAAGGTTCTGCACCCGCAGAGCCTTTTTTTTTGACTACATCTGAACGGTTTGGTATATTCTGTTTTGTTCTCAAATACCGAACAAGTTTTTGAAGGCCGCGCATTTAATTCTCCGCTGAACAAGGGAAAAGTGTTTGTACAGAGGGTTAACAATTCAGCATGATTTTTGGTGGTAACCATAAAAAATTACGGGGGTAGGGCAGCGTTCTATTTTATTCACAATTGTAAGTCTCAGTTGAGTATGCCCTAAAAATTCCGTATTTTTGCAAATCCCAAATATCCAGATACCGGGAGCTTAAAAATGAAAGATTCCAAAGAATATATTGAAGTTTACGGTGCCCGTGAACACAACCTTAAAAATATTTCCGTCAAAATCCCGCGCAACGAACTCGTGGTGATTACCGGACTCTCCGGCAGCGGGAAATCTTCTCTCGCCTTCGATACCATCTTTGCCGAAGGCCAGCGAAGGTATATCGAAACCTTTTCGGCCTACGCAAGGCAGTTCCTCGGTGGCCTCGAGAGACCCGATGTCGATAAAATCGACGGTTTGTCGCCGGTCATCGCCATCGAACAGAAAACCACGAATAAAAACCCGCGTTCCACGGTAGGAACCGTTACCGAACTTTACGATTACCTCAGGCTGCTCTTTGCCAGAGTCTCGGATGCGTACTCACTGAATTCCGGCAAGAAGCTCGTCAGTTATACCGAAGAGCAGATTATCGACGTCATTAAAGAAAACTATAAAGGCGAAAAAGTGATGCTTCTGGCGCCGGTAGTGAGATCCCGGAAAGGGCATTACCATGAGCTCTTCATCCAGATGTCCAAAAAAGGCTACGGCCAAGCGCGAATCGACGGTGAATTGCAAGATATTGAGGCCGATTTAAAACTCGACCGTTATAAAACCCACGATATCGATATTGTCATAGACCGTTGGATTATTGGTGAAAATGCCTCTGAAACCCGCATGGAAAAATCATTGCGGACCGCCATGCAGATGGGTGAGGGGACAATAGGAATTCAGAAACTAAGGGGAGAGGATATAGAATATTTTTCAAAAAACCTGATGGATTCCGAGAGCGGTCATTCCCTGGCTTTGCCGGAACCGAACACCTTCTCATTCAACTCACCCAAAGGCAGTTGCCCTTACTGTAAAGGTCTCGGGACTGTAAAAAAGGTAAACACCGATTACTTTGTTGAAAATCCTAAACTTTCGATTAATCAGGGTGGATTGCTTCCACTCGAGGACATTAAATCAAACAAATGGATTCTTGGCCAGATCAAAAATATCCTTGAGATCTTCGGACTCGGACTTGCAACACCTTTTAAGGATATTCCTGCCGAAGCCCTGGATTATATCTACAACGGCTGCCATAAAGAGTTCAGCAAAGACCTCAAATACGCAGGCATTACCAAGAAGATAAAGGTCAATTTCGATGGTTTGGTTTCCCTGATCAACGAGATGATCGAAGATAAGGAAAGTTATGACGCCATTCTCCTCGAAAGGCATTTCACGACTGAAGAAACCTGCCCTGAGTGTAAAGGGACAAGACTTCAGCCTTCGAGTTTAAGTTTTAAGATCGACGGTAAAAATATCGCCGAAATCAACGGCCTGTCTTTGCTTGATTTAATGGATTGGCTGAATGATGTTGAAGACAAATTTAGCGAAAAAAACAAAGTCATTGCTCACGAGATCCTTAAAGAAATCAAGACCCGGCTTCAGTTCCTCCTCGATGTGGGGCTGGATTACCTGAGTCTGAGCAGGAGTTCGCGCACCCTTTCCGGAGGGGAATCGCAGAGGATCCGGTTGGCAACCCAAATCGGTTCTCAGTTGGTGAATGTGCTCTATATCCTTGATGAACCTTCAATCGGGCTGCATCAGCGGGATAATGAAAGACTCATTAATTCCCTTAAAAATCTACGGGATATCGGAAATTCCGTAATCGTAGTTGAACATGATAAAGACATGATTCTGGAAGCGGATGAGGTTTTGGATATTGGGCCACGTGCCGGAAAATTCGGCGGCGAAATTCTCTGGCAGGGTAAACCAAAGGATTTGCTGAAAGCCGATACCGTAACCGCTGATTATATGACGGGAAAACGCAAAATAGAGATCCCCGAGACCCGTCGCGAAGGCAACGGAAAATCCATTATTTTAAAAGGCGCTACCGGCAATAATCTCAAAAATGTAAACCTCGAAATTCCTTTGGGAAAACTTGTAGTTGTTACGGGGATTTCAGGAAGCGGAAAGTCTTCGCTTATTAACGGAACGTTATATCCGATCCTTAACCGCCATTTCTACAGAGCCGTGCAGGAGCCGTTGCCTTATAAGAAAGTGGAAGGAATTGATCATATCGATAAAATTGTTGATGTAGATCAGGCGCCGATTGGCAGAACTCCGCGTTCTAATCCCGCCACCTATACCGGTATGTTTACTGATATACGGAACCTATTCGCAGAACTTCCTGAGTCTAAAATCCGCGGTTACAAAGCCGGCAGATTTTCTTTCAATGTGAAAGGCGGAAGATGCGAAACCTGTCAGGGTGGCGGTTTGAAGGTGATTGAAATGAATTTCCTTCCAGATGTATATGTACATTGTGAAACCTGTAACGGAAAACGTTTCAACCGTGAAACACTGGAAGTGCGGTACAAAGGAAAATCGATTTCCGATGTGCTGGAAATGACCATTGATGAAGCGACCGAATTCTTCCAGCCCATCCCTAAAATCTATGCAAAAGTTAAAACACTGCAGGATGTTGGGCTAGGGTATATCACTCTTGGGCAACAGTCTACAACGCTTTCGGGCGGTGAGGCGCAGCGCATTAAACTTGCTACTGAACTTGCTAAAAGACAGACAGGAAATACGCTGTATATTCTTGATGAACCTACCACAGGACTTCATTTTGAAGATGTAAAAGTGCTGATGGAAGCTATTAATAAACTCGTTGATTTGGGGAATTCTTTCATCATTATCGAGCATAATTTAGATGTTATTAAATTAGCTGATCATATCATCGATATCGGTATGGAAGGCGGCAATAAAGGTGGGGAAATCATTGCAAAAGGAACTCCGGAGGAAGTCGCAAAATCAAAGAAAAGTCTTACTGCGAAATTCCTTAAGCGGGAGCTTGAATAAAATATATAAATAAATAATATTAGCAGACCGGAACTCAGTTTCCGGTTTTTGTTTTAATTTTATCATCATTAAAATATTGAAGGATGAGTTATGAAATTCGGAATATGCAGGCCGGAGACAGCGCCAGAGTAATTGAAATTTTCGAGGAGGGAATTGCAGGCGGCAATGCAACATTTGATCTGAATGCACCTTCATGGGAAGCCTGGGATTCTAAATTCTTCAATCATTGCCGGCTTGTGCTGGAAAATGAGAATGAGGAAATTCTTGGATGGGCAGCACTGCAGCCTGTCAGCAGCCGGGACTGTTTTAAAGGTGTTGCCGAAGTGAGTATTTACCTCGGGAATCCAGCGCAGGGAAAAGGTCTTGGATCTATGCTGCTGCAGAAATTGATTCTGGCAAGCGAAGAACATGGATTCTGGATGCTTCAGGCGGCCATTTTTCCGGAAAACCGCCCGAGCATCATCATTCATGAAAAATTCGGTTTCAGAAGAGTGGGAAACCGCGAGAAGTTAGGACAGATGAACGGGGTGTGGCGTGATGTGGTATTGCTCGAACGGCGAAGCAAAAGCGTGGGAATTTAAATAAATTTCATGCCGGTGCACAATAAAACTTAAAGTTTGGCATTAGTATTGAGATGTTATGTTAAATTCTTAAATCTAAAAAAAAATGAAAAATTTATTTAAAATAGTTGCTGCAGCCGGACTGGCTTTTACATTAGCCTCTTGTGGTGCAGCAAACGATGTATACGGAAATAACTACCCCAATAATTACCCGACTAACGGAACGGTTTACAGAACTCCGGACGGAACGGTTTACAGGCAGGGTGATGTTTACCGCGACAGAAACGGAAATGTTTACCAGAACGGCCGTGTTGTGAGAACCGGAGACGTCTATGGACAACCGGGAGTTATGGGAAGAAATGGCGGAGATAATACGGTATATTATCCGCGAAACAACTCAAGAACATTGCCGCCGGGTCAGGCTAAAAAAGTATATGGCGGAAATGCCAAAGATTATGCTCCGGGACAGGTAAAAAAGCAACAGAACGGTAACTGGAATAATAACCGCAACGAAAACTGGAGAGATGATGACTACCGAAATGCTAAAAAAGAGGACCAGAGAAAATTCGGAAAAAAATACGACAAGAAGGATAAAAAATTCACAGACCGTTACGGGAAACGTAAATAACATTTAATAAAAAAGGCGGGAATATTTTCCCGCCTTTTTTGATATCATATCGAATTTATTTATCGATTGAACCCAAAACTTTCTGGGCAAAACCGTTCAGTGCATCTCTTTCGGTCATCCCGTTATTTACGTTGCTGTGAACTTCCAAAGCTCCGCAAATATTGGTAATTAATTCTCCCGCCACATTTAAGTCTTCTTCAGTAGTTCCCCGGAATTCTGTAAATGCCTCCAAAACTTCCAGAGTTTTTTCAAGATTTTCAGCACTTTGGGTCTGATAAAACTGTCTGATTACTGGTAGTTTCATTAATTTAATTCTTTAAAAAGATTAATAAGACTTTCTGCCTGGTTGGTCTGCACCTGGTTAACCAATTCGCCGTTTTTAAAGATGGCAAACGTTGGCAGATTATCAACTTTCGCAAGTTTTCTGCTTTCGGGCAGTTTTTCTGCATCTACGTAATAGAAAGGAATTTCCTCGTTTTCTGAAGCGAGTTTCTTAAACTTAGGCTTCATAATTCTGCAGTTTCCGCACCATGTTGCACCGTACTGTACAACTACTTTTTCATTATCTGCAACAATCTGCTGCAACGCATCTTCTGTTAATTCTGTGTACATTTCAGTTGTTTTTAAATTAGTTTTGGTGATTTGCAAGGTATTCCGCAGTTGAGGCTCTGTTGGCCTGCATTGCTTCTTTACCTTCTTCCCAGTTTGCAGGGCAAACTTCACCATGTTTCTGAACGTGCGTATAAGCATCAATCAGTCTTAAGAATTCCTTTACATTTCTTCCTAAAGGCATATCGTTAACCGCTTCGTGGAAGATTTTTCCTGTTTCATCGATCAGATAAGTTGCTCTGTAAGTAACGTTTGAACCTGTAAAGATTTCGTTTCCTTCTGCATCATATTCGAAATCCTGATCCACGATTCCCAGCATATTTGCCAGTTGTCTGTGTGTATCTGCAAGGATTGGATAAGTGACTCCTTCGATTCCGCCGTTTTCTTTTGCGGTATTTAACCACGCGAAGTGCACTTCGTTGGTGTCGCAAGATGCGCCGATTACTTTGGTATTTCTTTTTTCGAATTCTCCTAAAGCATCCTGAAACGCGTGAAGTTCAGTCGGGCAAACGAAAGTAAAATCTTTCGGGTACCAGAATAAAAGTACTTTCTGCTCGTTTTTGGTAGCTTCTTCAAAGATGTTGATCGTTAGATCATCACCCATTTCGCTCATTGCATCAATCCCAATATTTGGGAATTTTTTTCCTACTAATGACATATTATTTGGTTTTAAATTTCAACACTGCAAAAGTACTGTATTTCTATCAATTAAAAAATGATTATTGATTTATAAAATCTATCACGTGCAATGTTAATAAAAAGAATCTTTAATGTGCAGATGCAATTGGTGAGGATTTCAAAAACTTTGAAAATAAATGAGTAAATTCACAATATAAAAGTTTTGATATGAAAAAAGTACTTGTGATACTTCTGGTAGCTATTGTCCTAATTCAGTTTTTTCCGATTGATAAAAATAATCCGGCTCCAACCCCCGGAATGGATTTTTTAGCCATCAAAAATACACCCGAATCTACTGCAAATTTAATTAGAAACGGATGCTACGACTGTCACAGCAATGAGTCCAAATATCCTTGGTATTCGAATGTGCAGCCTATCGCGTGGTTCCTTAAAGACCATATCGACGAAGGCCGAAAAAAGCTTAATTTTTCTACATTTGCAACCTATGAACCCAAGCGCCAGGCTCATAAATTGTTTGAAGCTGTAGAAATGGTTGAAAATGGTGAAATGCCTTTGGATTCCTATGTTTTAGGGCACCCTGAAGCTGATTTCACCGATGCGCAGAAACAGGAACTTATCAAATATTTTAAAATGGTTGAAAGCGATATCCGTCTTCTTAATGATTTACCAGCCGAAAAGTCTGAGAAATGACAGATCCTGTTAAGTATTACGTTTTTTATGACGGCGATTGCGGAATGTGCAATTTCTGGGTACAGTGGATTTTAAAGAAGGACGGTAGGAAACAGTTTCTTTTTTCGGCGTTACAGTCGGAGTTTGGCCAAAAATTTTTAAAGGAAAGAAATCTAGAAAACCGGAATTTTAATACCCTTTATCTGTGGAAGCCGAATTCATTTTACAACACCAAATCTCACGCGGTTTTTAGTATCGCAAAAATTCTTGGGGGAAAATATTCGGTTTTTGGATACTTTAATGTTTTTCCGAAGATTATTACGGATTTCGTATATGATAGAATCGCCGCCAACAGACATCGGATTTCTGAGCGTCAATGCGTATTGCCGACTGAAGAAGAAAAGTCGAGATTTATCGAATAAAAGTTTGTCAACAAGCCAGGTTTTGTAAAGAAACGCGGTGGGAATCTGCCCGAAAATTCCCCCTGATCACCGACAGCAAACCCCAAACTAATTCTTATATTTGCACCCATGGAATACAATACCACAAGACCGCAACTGCATATGCCCGAATACGGCAGAATTATACAGCAGCTTGTTGAGCGCTGCAAAGAACTTGCTACAAAAGAAGAACGTAATGAAATGGCAGTGGCAATCGTAGATTTTATGGGGCAGAGAAACCCCCAGCTGCGCGACGAAGAAAACTATAAACATAAACTTTGGGACCATCTTTTTATCCTTTCTAATTACGATCTGGATGTAGATTCGCCCTACCCATTTCCAACGATAGAAGAACTTAATGAGAAACCCAAGAAAATGGAATATCCAAAGCTTCAGGGAGATTTCAAATTTTACGGGAAAAGTATTCTTCAGCTGATCGAAAAAGCCATTGAACTTGAAGCCGGCGACGAAAAGGACGCACTGATTCAGGTGATTGCCAACAATATGAAGAAATCCTACAATGTTTACAATAAAGAGCATGTACAGGACGAAGTGATTTTCAGGCATCTGAAAGACCTGTCGGAAAACCGGCTCGATCTTACCAGTCTCGACTCACTGGAGAAAAGTAAAATCTACTACGCCACTGGAAAAAGCAACAAAAATCCCGGCAGAACCAACCAGAATCAGGCACAGAACAGCCAGAACAAAAGAAGAAATTTTCAAAACAATAAAAACCGGAAGTAAAAGATGAGCGGATCATTTAAAATAAAGGGCGGAAAACAGCTGCAAGGTGAAATCACTCCACAGGGAGCGAAAAATGAAGCGCTTCAAATTTTATGTGCGGTTTTGCTGACCGACGAAGAAGTAAGAGTTAAAAATATCCCTGACATCCACGATGTTAACCGACTGATTGAAATCCTTGGTGATTTTGGGGTGAAAATTACTAAAAATGCTCATGGTGATTATACGTTCAAATCAGATGCTGTAAATTTTGATTATATCAAATCAAACGATTTTAAGAAAGACGGTTCTAAACTCCGCGGCTCTATTATGCTTCTGGGGCCCATGCTTGCAAGGTTTGGCGAAGCATATATGCCGACTCCCGGCGGTGATAAAATCGGAAGAAGACGTCTGGATACGCATTTCCAGGGATTTGTGGAACTCGGTGCCGAATTTCACTATGACGAAAACGAATATCTGTATTCCTTAAAAGCCAAAGAACTTCACGGGAAATTTATCCTTCTGGAAGAGGCTTCTGTAACCGGAACAGCCAATATTATAATGGCGGCCGTTTTAGCCAAAGGAAAAACCAGTATTTACAATGCGGCCTGCGAGCCTTACCTGCAGCAACTCTGTAAAATGCTCAACAGAATGGGCGCCAATATCTCCGGAATCGGCTCTAATCTGTTGATTATTGAAGGAGTTGATCAGCTTCACGGAACAGAACACACGATGTTGCCCGATATGGTTGAGATTGGTTCCTGGATTGGCCTCGCAGCCATGACGAAATCTGAAATCACCATTAAAAACGTCAACTGGAACGAGTTGGGCGTTATTCCGAATACCTTCCGAAAATTAGGAATTCAGCTGGAGCAGCGTGGTGACGATATTTATATTCCCGCACAGGACCATTATAAAATCCAGAAATTTATTGACGGATCTATTTTGACGGTTTCCGATGCACCTTGGCCAGGATTTACACCCGATTTGCTTTCTATTATTCTGGTGGTGGCAACTCAGGCTAAAGGAACCGTTCTTGTGCATCAGAAAATGTTTGAATCCCGCCTGTTTTTCGTTGATAAACTCATCGATATGGGAGCGCAGATTATTCTGTGTGATCCGCACAGAGCAACGGTAGTGG
This sequence comes from Flavobacteriia bacterium, assembly GCA_015999765.1. GTDB lineage: Bacteria > Bacteroidota > Bacteroidia > Flavobacteriales > Weeksellaceae > Kaistella. Next base: position 53,480 of record JAECQR010000006.1, on the reverse strand, counting down.
GCTTAAATCACGAATCGCCATTGCGTGGAACGACTATGATTTCCCCGGATATCAGAGCCGGAAATGCATTGCTGATCGCTGCACTTTCTGCGGAAGGAAATTCAACCATCCACAATATTGAGCAGATTGACCGTGGTTATGAAAACATCGATGGCAGACTGAAAGCACTCGGCGCAGATATCGAAAGAATTTAAAAATTTAAGATTGAGATTTTCTCAATCTTTTTTTTGCGGTTTACCGAAGTGAATTCACCGTAAACATCGCATATCCGAACGTTTTCCCCGACTCTGCAAGATTGCTAAATTTAAAAAAACTATCTTTGCAAAAATTTTTGGGCTTCAAAAGTTGAAGTAACCCATTAATAATTACATTATTAAACAAAATTTAATGAGCAATATCGTTGCAATCGTTGGGCGCCCCAACGTCGGAAAATCAACCCTTTTTAACCGGTTTTTAGAGAGAAGAGAAGCTATCGTAGATTCAACTTCCGGAGTTACCAGAGACCGCCATTACGGCAAATCTGACTGGAATGGAATTGAATTCACTGTAATTGATACCGGTGGTTATGAGGTTAATACAGATGATGTCTTTCAGGAAGAAATCTCTAAACAGGTACAGTTAGCTATTGACGAAGCTACTTCAATCATCTTCATGCTGAATGTTGATGAAGGTCTTACCGATACCGATCAGGAAATCCATGAAATGCTCCGCCGTTCCAACAAGCCGGTTTATGTTACCATAAATAAAGTTGATTCAGCTACTGAAGAACTTGCTGCTACCGAATTTTATCAGTTAGGCATCGAAAAATACTACACTTTATCTTCTGCGACAGGTTCCGGAACCGGAGAACTGCTGGATGATATCGTAAATGAATTCCCAACCACCGATTATAAAGATCCGTTCGAAGGATTGCCAAAAATTACCATTGCAGGTCGACCAAATGTCGGAAAATCAACTTTAACCAACGCTTTGCTTGATGTAGAGCGGAATATCGTTACTGATATCGCAGGAACTACAAGAGATTCCATTGAAACTTTGTATAACAAATTCGGACACGAGTTTGTTTTGGTAGACACTGCCGGAATGCGCCGTAAAGCCAAAGTGAAGGAGGATCTGGAATTCTATTCTGTGATGCGTTCCATCCGTTCAATTGAATATTCAGACGTGGTGATCATCATGGTTGATGCTACTTTAGGTTGGGAGTCTCAGGATATGAATATTTTCGGACTGGCTCAGAAAAACAGAAAAGGAATTGTAATCGTGGTGAACAAGTGGGATTTGGTTGAAGACAAAAAAACCAATACCGCCCTTGATTTCGAGAATCAGATTAAGGAAAGAATCGGTCAGTTTACAGATATTCCAATCCTCTTCGTTTCAGCTTTAACCAAACAGAGAATTCTGAAAACGGTTGAAATGGCAATGGAAGTTTACGAAAACAGAGCGAAGAAAATAAAGACTTCAAAACTGAACGAAGTGATGCTTCCGGTTTTCGAACATACTCCGCCGCCAGCAATCAAAGGAAAATACGTAAAAATAAAATATTGTGTACAGCTACCGACGCCAAGTCCACAGTTTGTATTTTTCTGTAACCTGCCACAGTATGTGAAGGAAAGTTACAAAAGATTTACCGAAAATCAGCTGAGGAAACATTTTGGTTTTACAGGTGTTCCTATTGAAATATATTTCCGTCAGAAATAAAACTTAAGCCTTTCAGAATTTTTCTGAAAGGCTTTTTAATACATTATATTTTCCCGAACTTTACCGCACAAATAACTACTATGATTACCGTTTTATCCAATCAGTTTTCTCTTATCAATACCTGGATTAATGAACTGCGAAATGTAGAACTGCAAAATGACCGCATGAGATTCCGCAGAAATATGGAACGCATCGGCGAAATTGCAGCTTTCGAAATCAGCAAAGGTTTAGAAGTGAAAGAATTGGAGATTACAACTCCTTTGGATAAAATTCAGGTTAAAGAAATCGCTGTTCAGCCTGTTATTACCACAATTTTAAGAGCCGGCGTTCCTCTTTTCCAGGGAATTCTCAATTACCTTGATAAAGCAGACTGCGGTTTTGTTGCCGCTTACAGAAAACACGATGCCAACGATTATTTCTCTATCAAACAGGATTATCTTACCTGCCCGAATATCGACGGAAGACCACTGATTGTTGCCGATCCTATGTTGGCTACAGGTGCCAGTTTAATTGAGGCCATCAAGGATTTACTGAACCACGGCAAACCCACCCAGCTTCATATTGTTGCAGCAATTGCATCAAAACAGGGGGTTGAAACCATTCAGAACGAATATCCGGATGCGGAAATTTGGGTTGGGGTTATCGATGAAAATTTAACATCGAAAGGATATATCACTCCCGGGCTTGGCGATGCCGGCGATTTGTCTTACGGCGAAAAACTGCAGCGATAAATTTAAAAGTAGCCTTAATCTCAGCCTCAACCTTAATCAACCGCCATTACGAGAACGGAAACTTTATTGTTTCCGGCCTTCAGGATTTCCCACGCGATTGAACTCATAGTATTTCCGGTGGTGAAAACGTCATCAATCAGCAGGACATGCTTATCTGAAATCTCCTGCGTAACTGAAAAAAGGTTTTCGGTTTCTGCGCGATGGGATTTGTCTTTTTGTGCCTGAGCTTTTTGGTAAAAATTTCTTCGGATCAGTTGATGGTCGAAGGGAATTTCAAGTTTTTTTGATAAAGTTTCGGTAAAAAGATGAAGCTGGTTATAGCCTCTTTGCCTCAATTTCTTGGGATGAAGCGGAACCGAAACCATGAGATCGGGCTTGCTTTCATCAAAACTAATTCTTTCACCTGTCCATTCTGCCAGTATTTTACCTGCTTTTTCCCGACTCCCGTATTTAAGTTGATGTACGATTTTTCGGCTTAGGCTTTCTTCTTCAAACTGCATCAGGGCAAATGCATTTTCGACGGGAAACAGTAGAGAACACCGTTCTTTCAACGGGTTGCTTTCAGGAAAATCGTGATGCGTAAACAGAATTTGATCCATACATATCCCGCATACAAGTTCATCAGTGCTGATAATCTGGTTGCACTGCAGGCAGCGGTTCGGAAACAGTAAATTTAAAATCACAATCTGGTGTTTGGTGAATTTAAAGTTACAAATTTCAGCGTATCAAAATCTAGATCATATCTTTTTTAATCATTAGGATCGATTTTTTCATGTTTTCATTAAAAATTTCCTTTTCCAGGCGCAGCGGAGGAGCCTGTCGGACTTCGCAGTTCGGAATGCTGCAGAATTCGCAGGTTACGCCGACGTTTACTGTTTTTATCCTGTCGCTTTTCGCAAAACGGATTTTTTTTAAAGAGGCTGAATTCAGCAGAATTCCCAAGCAATAACTCCTGTTTGTGCCATCGGAAAAAGGATTTTTCTGCGAAGTTGAAAGTACCAGATAAGTGAGTCCGCTGTCTTTATAATGAGAAATCTGCGCGTCGGTTACGGTTTCGTTTTCCTTTAAACTCATCAGGTTTTTCACGGCAATCCATCTTCTGCAGTAGTGTTCGTTGGTCGCGTTGGCGTGTGGTGCCTGCTGCTGGTTCAGGTGAAGTTCCTTTAAAATCTCAAGCTTATCCGAATTTTTCTTTTTCGTAAAACACAGATAAAACAAATCCTTGATTCCGTGTTCCTGAGGCAGAATGTTGGTCATCCGGTAATAAAAAGTTTCGGGTGAATTGGTAAATTCCTCAATAAGGTTTTCAAAATTCTGAGGTTCCCATTCTTCTGATTTAAAAAACTGGGCGATTTTTTCCGTCAAAATACCTTTATGTATCAGCAGGCATCCTGCAAAATACGATGCGTAATAATTGCTGAGCAATTCCTCGAAACTCGTGAAATCCAGCCACGAATACGTATTGGGTCTTGTATTAAGATTTAGGACATTGTAACCGATTTCTTTGGCAAAAATGAAGGTTTTCTGGTCTTCATCAAGAAGTTCATTCAGTAGCAGCAGTTTTTTTTCTGGGATATAAAGAGAACGCAGTTTTCCTGTAGCACCATATTTTTCAAAATCGAGATTTCTGATTTCGTAATGAAGTTTTTCCGTTAGGATTTTTTCAAGATCTGCTGAATTAGGTTTGTACGGAATCTGATTTTCTATCGAATACGCTGATGCTTTTTCCTCAATTTCAGGGAAATAATTATCATAAAGTTCCTGAAAACTTCTCACCACCGCGAAATAAAAACGCTCTTTGCTGAGGTTGTAGTTTTTGGAAATTTCAATAAGCGTATTGACGAAGGCGGTTACTTTTTTCGGAGCATCGCTGATGATGCTGATGAGGTTGTTTTTGTTGATTCCGAAAAGATCGAGCGGAATTTCCTTGAAAAAATCCGACTGTATGATTTCTACAATCGGCGACAGGCTTTTATCCAGTTTGGTTGAAACCAAATCATTATAAGTGCAGTTCAGTGCAGTGGCGAGCTGACCAATTTTGTCGTGTTTCGGATACTTTTTGCCGTTTTCAATTTCGTTGAGATATGATTTTGATAATCCGGTTTGATTTGAAAGCTCCTGCAGGGAAATATTTCTTTTCTGCCGGAACTGTTTCATTTTCAGTCCGAAAACGGTTTTAATGAATTCGCCGTCGTGCGTCATGGTTGCGTTTTAAATTTATAATCTTTCTAAATAGTTTTAGAAATCCGATGGATACAAAGTTAATTAAAAAAGAACTGCTGTTCGCATAATTATTTATTTGATAATTTAGCGAACGTTCGCTGTAAGTGAAAAATTTTATTTAGTTTTGCTGTATATTAATCACCAAATATAATTGATATGGAGACGGCAACACAATTTAAAATTCTGGCAGACAGAAAGAATAAAGATATTTTTACATCTGAAATGATTGAGTTTCTTTCCGAACTTCATGTAAGATTTAACGAAGAAAGAAAAAAACTGCTTGTTGCCAGAATGATGAAACAGGTTGAGTTCGATCATCATCAGCTTCCCGTTTTTTTACCCGAAACCAAAGAAATCAGAGAAACCGATTGGGTATGCGCTGCACTCCCTCAAGATTTGCTCGACAGAAGAGTTGAAATTACCGGCCCGGTGGAGCGTAAAATGATCATCAACGCCCTAAATTCGGGCGCTTCAACCTTCATGGCAGATTTTGAGGACAGCAATTCGCCGACCTGGGAAAACTGCATGGAAGGGCAAATCAATCTTTCTGATGCTGTAAACCGCACCATCAGTTTTGAAAATGAAACCGGGAAAAGTTATCAGTTGAATGAGAAAACTGCCGTTCTGCTGGTTCGCCCCCGAGGCCTGCATCTTGAAGAAAAAAATATAGAGATTGGCGGAAAAAAAGCTTCTGGTTCTTTAACCGATTTTGGAATTTATTTTTTTAGAAATGCCAAAAAGCTCATCAAAAACGGCAGCGGACCTTATTTTTATCTTCCAAAACTCGAGCATTATCTTGAAGCCAGATGGTGGAATGAAGTTTTCAAATTTTCTCAGGATTACCTTAAAATTCCCCATGGAACAATCAAAGCCACGGTTCTTATCGAAACCATTACCTCGGCTTTTCAACTTGACGAAATTTTATTTGAACTGAAAGAACACAGTGCGGGACTGAACTGCGGAAGATGGGATTATATTTTTTCTTATATCAAAAAATTCAGAAATCTCCCGGAATTTCTTTTGCCGGATAGAGATCAGGTGACCATGACTTCGCCCTTTATGAGCTCCTATTCAAAACGCGTCATTCAGGTTTGTCACAAAAGAAATGTTCACGCGATGGGTGGAATGGCAGCGCAGATTCCCGTAAAAAATAATGAAGAGGAGAATGAAATTGCCTATGCAAAAGTGCGTGCAGACAAAGAAAGGGAGGTGAAAAACGGACACGACGGAACCTGGGTTGCGCACCCTGGATTGGTTCCTGTTGCGAAGAAAATTTTCGATAATCTGATGCCCGAAAAAAACCAGATTCAAAACAAATTCGAAGAATACCAGATTTCAGAAAGCGATTTACTCGAAATTCCAAAAGGGACAATCACTGAAAAAGGCGTAAGAAAAAACATCAATGTCGGAATTCTCTACATCGAATCCTGGCTGATGGGCATTGGAGCCGCCGCGCTTTACAATTTAATGGAAGATGCCGCCACCGCAGAAATTTCACGGACTCAGGTGTGGCAGTGGCTAAAAAATGAAGCAAAACTCGATGACGGCAGAACCTTATTGCCTGCTATGGTTTTAGAATGGCAGGAAGAAGAACTTCAGAAGATCAAAAACTATGTTGGCGAAGAGCGTTATAATAATGGGAAATTCCAGTTAGCGACAGAAATCTTCGATGATCTGGTTTTGAATGACCACTTCGAAGAATTCCTGACGTTGAAAGCCTATCAATTCATTTAAATATTTCATTAAAAAACCAAATCCAAAATATTATGAAAAACCAGGAACAAATCCGCCAGCTTGAACAGGACTGGCTGGAAAACCCAAGATGGAACGGCGTTGAAAGACCGTATTCCGCTGAAGAAGTATTGAAACTGAGAGGTTCTTACCAACTCGATTACACCATTGCAAAACTCATGTCCGAAAAATTGTGGGAGAAACTGAACAATCAGGATTTTGTGGCAGGTTTAGGCGCGCTAACCGGAAACCAGGCGGTGCAGGAAGTGGATGCAGGTTTGGAATCAATTTATCTTTCAGGTTGGCAGGTGGCAGCAGATGCCAATTTAAGCGGTGAAATGTATCCGGATCAGAGTCTTTATCCAGCGAATTCTGTCCCAAGCGTGGTGAAAAGAATTAATAATGCTCTGTTGAGAGCCGATCAGATTCAGTCTGTAAATGGCGTTGCAGAAACTGACAGAAAGGAATATCTGGTTCCAATTGTTGCAGATGCAGAAGCAGGTTTCGGTGGAAATTTAAATGCTTATGAACTCATGAAGCAGATGATTGAAGCCGGTGCAGCCGGAGTGCATTTTGAAGACCAGCTTTCTTCTGCGAAGAAGTGCGGACATTTAGGTGGAAAAGTGCTCGTTCCGACTCAGGAAGCGATCAATAAATTAATTGCAGCACGTCTCGCAGCCGATGTTTGCGGAGTTCCGACAATTGTGGTGGCTAGAACCGATGCTGATGCAGCCGATTTGCTGACTTCAGATATCGATGAGCGCGATCAGAAATTTGTTACGGGAAAAAGAACGACAGAAGGCTTTTTTGAAGTAAATAACGGAGTAGAGCAGGGCATCGACAGAGGTCTTTCTTACGCACCTTACGCAGATTTGATCTGGATGGAAACATCAAATCCGGATTTGGACTATGCAAGAAGATTTGCAGAAGGCATCCATGCAAAATTCCCGGGAAAAATGTTGGCGTATAACTGTTCGCCATCGTTCAACTGGGCCGCGAAACTTTCTGTTTCCGAAATGGAAACGTTCAGGGAGGAACTCGCAAAAATGGGTTATAAATTCCAGTTCATCACTTTGGCAGGTTTCCATGCTTTAAATACTTCGATGTTCGAATTGGCATTGGCTTACAAAAAACGCGGAATGGCCGGTTACAGCGAACTTCAGGAAAGAGAATTTGCTTTGCAGAAAGAAGGTTTCCGCGCGGTAAAACACCAGAGTTTTGTAGGAACAGGATATTTCGACGCACTTCAAACCGTTATTACGGCAGGAAATTCTTCCGTAGTAGCAATGAAAGACTCTACCGAATCTGCTCAGTTTCATTAATAAGATTGTAGTTTTTTTAATAATTGTTAATAGGTCCTTCTGCATTTTGGCAGGAGGATTTTTTTGATTTTAAATTCTTCGTGCGTAACCTTCAGATTCCAAATCATCACATTATCCTCTCAAAATCTTATCTTTGCAGAATGATTAGAATTACCAAAATTTTCACTTTCGAAACTGCCCACGTTCTTTATAACTACGACGGGAAATGCAAAAATATGCACGGACATTCTTATAAACTTTTTGTTACGGTAAAAGGAAAACCGATCAATGATCTGGATAATCCCAAAAACGGAATGGTGGTAGATTTTGGCGACATCAAGAAAATCGTAAAATCTGAAATCATCGATCTTTGGGATCACGCTGTTTTGGTTAACGGTTCATCGCCACATAAAGATCTGGGCGAGGACTTGGCGCACAAAGGCCATAAAGTGATATTCTGCAATTATCAGCCGACTTGTGAAAACATGTTGTATGAAATCGCCGAAAAGATTAAATCCAAACTTTCGGGAGATGTCACTTTGGCTTATCTTAAACTTCATGAAACCGAGAATTCTTACGGTGAATGGTTAGCAGAAGAGAATTAGAAGTTTAAAAATAAAGTGTACAGAAAGACATGAAGATCAGTTTAGAACCCAATAAAAAAATTTACTTCGCTTCGGACCAGCATTTTGGCGCACCAAACCCAAAAGAAAGTAAAGTTCGCGAAGAGAAATTTATCCGTTGGCTGGATGAAATTAAAGCGGATGCGCAGGTTTTGTTTCTCATGGGCGATCTTTTCGATTTCTGGCACGAATGGAATCACGTAATTCCGAAAGGTTATGTGCGGGTTTTAGGAAAATTGGCCGAACTGAAAGATTCAGGGATTGAACTTTTCATGTTCGTTGGGAACCACGATCTGTGGATGAAAAATTATTTCGAGGAAGAAATCGGCTGCACCGTTTTTTTTGACAAACAGTATTTCGAAATCAACGGTAAGAATTTCCTTCTGGCGCACGGCGACGGTTTAGGACCGGGAGATAAAGGTTATAAAAGGATGAAGAAACTTTTCACCAATCCTTTGGCACAATGGGCATTCCGGTGGCTTCATCCTGATATTGCGATGAAAGTTGCGATTTATTTTTCTACACAGAACAAGATGATTTCCGGTGAGGAAGACAAGGCTTTTTTAGGGGAAGACAAGGAATTTCTGATCATTTATTCCAAGGAAAAACTTAAAACTGAGCAAATTGATTATTTTGTTTACGGCCACCGTCATCTTCCTATGGTTCTGGATTTAGAAAACGGAAAAGCTAAGTATATCAATCTTGGCGACTGGATTTCTTATTTTACTTATGGTGAATTTCAGGAGGATTTTGAACTGAAATCCTTTGAAAGTATCGCAAAAGTTTAAATCAATGTCGTCCATCTTCAACATACAAACCGAAACCGAATTCCAGCAAAAATGTCTGGAAACGTTCCGTTATCAATATGAAAATCTGGAGGTTTACCGGAAATTTGTCGATTATTTAAGCATCAATCCCAGAGAAATTAGCTCCGTGGAAGAAATTCCTTTTCTGCCGATTGAGATGTTTAAAAATCATTTGGTTTTAGACAAGAATTCATCCGCAGAAAATTATTTTCAAAGTTCCGGGACGACTCAAATGACGCGTTCCAAACATTATATTGCAGATCTTGGACTTTACGAACAAAGCATTTATGAAAGTTTCGCACAGTTTATCGGTCAGCCGGAAGAGTATATTTTCCTTGGTTTGCTTCCGAATTATTCTGAAAATCCGCATTCATCGTTAATTTATATGGTTGATTTCCTGATGAAAAAATCCGGAAAACCTGAAAACGGTTATTTTCTTTATAATCATGAAGAATTATTTAATCTTTTAGAAAAAATTTCAGCGGAAAACAAAAAAGTCATCCTGTTCGGGGTCTCTTTTGCGTTACTCGATTATCTGGATTTCTGTGACGGTCAGTCAATTCATCATTTAAATACCCAAAAACTTACTGTCATAGAAACCGGCGGAATGAAAGGCAGAAAAGCGGAAATGACCAAGGATGAATTACTGAAAATCCTACAACAGGGTTTCGGAACGCAAAAAATTTATTCCGAATATTCAATGACCGAACTGTTGTCACAGGCTTATTCGCTGGGTGAAAATATTTATGAAAGTCCAAACTGGATGCGGATTTTAATCAGAAATACCGAAGATCCATTTTCTTATGTGGAGGAAGGAAGAACAGGCGCTATCAACATTATTGATCTGGCGAATATTCACTCCTGCAGTTTTATTGCGACCCAGGATTTAGGCAAAATCGTAAACGATTTTGAGATTGCTTCATCAACTTCATTTCTTCGCAATGACAAATTTCAGGTTTTGGGAAGAATTGATCATTCCGATATCCGCGGCTGCAGTCTTTTGGTTTCTTAATTTCTTATTGAAATGCTTAAAGTAGAAGAACTAACCTATAATTTTATCTCCAAGTTTTACGACTTTGAGAAAGATTTGGTGTTGACCAATCATTTTCATTCTGATTGGGAAGCGGACATTTTAATTGTGAATGAAGAAGGTTTCAGTCATGAGTTTGAAATCAAATTTTCAAAGGCAGATTTTAAGAATGATTTCAAAAAAAATTACCAGAACTCCAAAACCAGAGAGAAATTCCTGAAACACGACAAAATTTCCTGCGGCGACTATATCTGTAACCAGTTCAGTTTTCTGTTGCCCATGGGAATGATAGAGGCGGAAAAAATTCCGGAACATTGCGGCATTATTGAATTTGATCATAATCCGGATACCTGGGAAACCGTTTTTTATGAAGTTCGGAAACCTAAAAAAGTTCATGATTTAGCCTTTTGGAATTTAGTGGACAAAGATTTAATGCTGAAGATAATGGCGAGAAATTTTTACCTGAAAAAGCTTGAAGCCAAAGGTAAATTTGAAGAACTGATACTTCCGCCTAAAATTTTCCAGAAGAAATAAACTTCGCGAGCCAAATTGTAGCATTTTTTTTGATGTTGAAGAAAGGTTTCTAAATCCTTACCTTTACTTTAAACTCAACAGATGGCTTCAAACAAATTCAAAATTATACTTTGGTCCGTAGGAATTCTAATGCTGATTTTCTTGGGATTTTTTCTCTATCAGCTGACCCAGTCGGAATCGGTAAACTCAATTATGATTCTACTGATGCTTCTTTTGGGACTGATTTTAGGCGGAGTCATCGCTTTTTTAGCATCGAAAAAGTTGGTTTCAGAACCTGCTGTAATTACCGAAAGTTCGCACACCATTGCGGAAAGTATGCGCAAGGTTTTCAAAGTGGTGTCGGCAGAAGGACATTTCAATGAGATCTACAATTATGAGGAAACCACGAAGCTTTTCAACTTCATTCCTTCCAAAAAGAAAGCGTTGGTGATCGTACAGGCGAAAGTTTTGGTTGGCTACGATTTCGAAAAATTTCAATGGGAAGTCGATGAACAGAACCGGAAAGTCAAGCTTCTTCATTTTCCGGCGCCCGAAATTATTTCAACCGAAACCGATTACAAATACTACAATATCGAGGAACAGTTTTTTAATCTTTTCAGCAAAGATGATCTGGCGAAAGTACAGCAAAACGGCAAGCAGCAGGTGATCGAAGCAGCCAAGAAATCGCATCTTCCGGAGGTCGCAGCAGAACAGATGCGCACTTTATTAACCGAGCTTCTGGCAGGAAAAAACTTTTTGTTAGAGAATCCGGCAAAGATCTCTGACAGTAAAAACCTCATTGATTACAAGAAGATGAATGAAGGAAACTAATACAGATTGCAATCCTTTATTGTCAAGTTTTTAATACGGTTTCAGCATACTTGAATTATTAATACTGGAATACAGTTATTGACATAACTTTTACTACTTTTACACTCTAAAATTTTATCAATAATGAAATATTTTTACACGCTTTTATTAGCTATTTTAATGCCGTACTTTGCTCTTGCACAGCAGGTTGTGTCTTATTCGGTCAACCCTACGACATTTGATGAAACAGAAGCGATTACTGTAACCTTTACGGTAAATGAAAGCGCTTTCACCGTTGGAAGTTCGCATGCACTTTACCTTTGGGCCTGGTCATACGATTCGAATAATGTGCAGGCAGATGCGCCAACAAACGGAAGCTGGACCGCTTCTAATCCGGTCAACAAACTTACTTACGTTTCCAGTTCAGGAACAACAGGAACCTATACTTTCACGATGAATACCGTGAAATCCTTTTATGGAAACCGAGCTAACCCGCTTTCTAAAATTGGGTTTCTGGTAAAAACGGTTGATGGTTCGGTTAAGTCTCAGGATATTCTTCTTAATGTCGGTAAGTTTCAGTTTAGCCTTACCAATCCGCTTCCCGGAAGTACCAATGTGGTAAATTCCGGAACGGTGATCAACATTACAGGAAATTCTTCGCTGGCGGCGAATTACCAGATAAAAGCCAACGGAAATGTGGTTTACACGAGTCCTTCAGCTTCTACAACGCTAAATTTTCCTTACACCGTTACTCAGGACGCAACCATAGAAGTTAGCGCTAGCGATCCAGCAGGAGGCGCGCCGGTTGTAAAAACTTTTACCGTTTCTTTAGCACTGCCTGTACAGAGCGCTGCTATTCCGGCTTACATGAAACAGGGAATCAGCTATGATCCGGCAGACCCTACCAAAGTCGGACTTGCACTGTACGCACCAGGCAAAGCATATGTACACGTAATCGGCAGTTTTAATAACTGGACCGTAAGTGCAAATTATCTCATGAAAAGGGATACCACTAATCCTAATTTATACTGGACAGAAATTACCGGGCTTACGCCTCAGCAAATCTATACTTTCCAGTACAGAACTGCCGACGGAATTAAGGTTGCTGATCCCTATTCCCCTTTGGTGCTTTCGCCGTATGACGATCCGTATATCAATCAGAACGCGTTGGTTTATCCTGATTTACCGGCTTATCCTGCAGGACAGAGTTTTGAAGTTTCTGTGATTCAAACAGCTAAACCGGCTTATCCGTGGGTCGTAACCAATTTCAATAAACCTGCCAAGGAGAATCTGATCGTGTATGAACTTCTTGTAAGAGATTTCACCACTCAGAAAACCTGGCAGTCTTTAATTGATAAAATTCCATATTTAAAATCATTAAAAATCAATGCAATTGAATTAATGCCTGTGATGGAATTCGACGGTAACAATTCCTGGGGTTATAATACCGGTTTTCATTATGCACTCGACAAAGCGTACGGAACTCCGGAAAAATTTAAAGAATTTATTGATCTATGCCACCAGAACGGTATCGCCATTATTTTAGATATCGCCCTGAACCACGCAACCGGTAGAAGCCCAATTGAAAGAATGTGGATGGTTGATCCGGACGGAGACGGCTTCGGTGATCCTGCTGCAGATAATCCTTATTTTAATCAGGTTGCAAGGCATTCCTACAGTGTATTTAATGACTTCAACCATTCAAAAGCTGAGACAAAATATTATGTTGACCGCGTAATTGAACATTGGATTAAAGAATATAAAGTTGACGGTTTCCGTTGGGATTTAACCAAAGGATTCACACAGAACTGTACCGCCGGAGACGAAACCTGTACCAATGCTTATCAACAGGACCGCGTGAATACCTTAAGAGGTTACGCGGATAAACAGTGGAGCTACGATCCGACTTCATATATTATTTTCGAACATTTAGGAACTGATTCAGAAGAAGGGCAATGGGCTAATTACCGTGTTGGCGAAGGAAAAGGTGTAATGATGTGGGATAAGCATACAAATGCCTATAACCAGAACACGATGGGATTTGCTGCAAGCAGCAACTTTAACAGAGTGGATTTCGAAGCGCACGGTTTCTCCGAAAGAAGAGCGGTAAGTTATGGCGAAAGTCATGATGAGGAAAGAATCATGTATAAAAACATTAATTTCGGGGCATCAACCGCAGGCTACAGCACCAGAGATCTGAACAATGCACTGCAGAGACAGAAAGCGTATGGTGCAGTATTTTTAACAGTTCCCGGACCTAAAATGATCTGGCAGTTTGCTGAGTTAGGATTTGATAAGAGTATCTACACCTGCGAGGACGGTGTTACTGTAAACACTGAAAGCGACGCGATTCCGGGCGACTGTAAACTAAGTCCAAAACCTACAGCATTTGGATTAGGTTATGATACTGAAACCGCAAGAAAATCTGTTTACGATACCTGGGCGAAACTTCTCGAATTAAGACTGGCTAATGAAGTTTTCAACACGAAAACCTTCACAGTTGAATCCGGGAACCTGATGCCGAGAATCTTTATCTGGAACAATAACGCTGCAAGCGCCCTCAAAAATGTAGTGATTCTGGCGAATTTCACTTTAACAACACAGAATATCGTTCCTGATTTTCCTTACACCGGAAGTTGGGTAAATCTTATGGATAATACATCGGTTCCTGTTTCCAGCACCACGGCGCCGATTACAATTGAACCGGGAGGTTTCAGAATGTTCGGAAATGCATCGGCATTATCAACTGAAAACGTTGGTTCTGTTAAGAACGCAGTTTCTTTAACCTTAACTCAGAATCCGGTTACGAACGGAACCGCAAACCTGAGATATACCAACGCGAAAAACGGCACAGTATCGATTTACGACTTAGCCGGGACTTTGGTTAAAACAGTAAAATTGTCAAAGGATAATGGTGATGAAGCTGTTTCTATCAATGGATTAAAAACAGGAATGTATTTAATTCAACTGAAAACTGACAAGGGAGTTGCTGTTACCAAAATGATGGTGAAATAACAATCTTAACATACAAACTGAAACGGTCCGCAAATATGCGGACCGTTTTTTATTTAATACTGAAAATCTTTCGGCGTGTGTTTGATATAATCCTCCAGAACCTTCATTTGGTCACGGTTTCCGATTTCAACAAGTTTTCTGTGTTTTCTGTCATCATCCAGTTTAAAAATCTGCTGAGCAATTTGATTGGCTTTACTGATGAATCTTGGGAAAACCGACGTGATGCTAACTTTCGGAATCTGCAGCCTTTCATTAATTTCCTTATCGAGCAAAAACCAGTTCATGCTCTGATGTAGATTCAGAAGCAGTTTACGCTGAAACGGATATCTGTAAATTGTATTTTCCAGATTTTCATCCAGCAGAGCTTTGGCTAAATGCGCAGAATCTGAGTCTCCTTTATCCTGCAAAGAACTCCACAAATAAAGATGTTCTACCGCCTGCTGCTTATTTTCCGGAAGAAATTCAGCGGGGATTCCAAGGAGATAACCGATATATTTCCATAGATGAAAAACGCCGCTTTCCTCTTCTTCAGAAATTTTAACGCTGAGCTTTTTCAGTCCCTGCATCAGAACCAGGCTGAAGCCGGTGTAGGTCGCAATCATATCCCATGAATTAATCGGTTCGCCCCATTTTTCGTAATCCCAATTCTGTCCTTTTTCCTTGATTTTCAGTCTGGCGTAAGAATGCATGAGCCTTGTTCTTACAATGAGCTGGTAAGCTTCAGAATTCACTTTCAGCGCATCTTCACGGGTAACATGAACCCAAAATTCGAGCGTGTCTTTCAAACGTTTTACCGCGCCTTTTTTAAGCGCACCTGTGAAAATTAAAGGTTTATTGAGGTATGCGTAATCGTAACCGCCCATCAGCACGAAATCCCGAAGGATAATCAATGCATTCGTTCCGCTTCTCATGCATAATCTGGCTCCGGTATTTGCTAAGTTTTCATCGAACCAGGCCGGAACTTCCTGCATGTGAAAGAATAGGTTCTTCAAACTCTCAGGCGCGTCATTGCTTTGTGTAATTTTTGTAGCCGAATATTTTTTAACAAATGCACTCGCCTTTGGATAGGGAAGTTTCAGATAGGTGGCTTTCACCGCACCGTCACCCAAATCATCAACCTGGTGATAAAGAAATGAAAACTTTCCAAATTCTTTGATATCTGCCTTAAAATCTGCCCAGTCAAGAAGTTCTTTTCCATTGCCTTTTTCCCAAAAGTTTTTGAAATGCTGAGCGTTGTGAAATCGGGGTTCGGTCTTCATTAAATTGTATGTTAAGAAATTTGGTTAAAAAATAACTTCAGAATTGCAATCTTTAAGCCATTAAAGTTAAGAATATCTGCGGCGTAACTTTAGTAAAACCTAAAAGAATGAATGCTGTGGCGAATAGATTATCTTTGCAGAATTAAAATAGAAATTATGTCTTTCGAATCTCTAGGCCTGTCACACAACATTATTAAATCTGTTAAAAAATTAGGGTTTCTAAAACCTTTTCCGATACAGGAACAAACCATCCCGGTGATTTTAGGGGGAAAAGATTTGATGGGAATCGCACAAACCGGTTCCGGTAAAACAGCATGTTTTGTAATGCCGATTCTGGAAAAACTGCAGAATGAAGAGGTGACAAAAGACAGGAATATCCAGATTTTGGTTTTGGCTCCGACGCGCGAACTTGTCATTCAGATTGATGAGGTTTTCAGAGCTTTTACAGCGAATCTTAAAAGGGAAATTAGAACTATGGCGGTTTATGGCGGAGTTTCGATTAATCCGCAAATGAAAGGCATGTTCGGTGTCGAGATTTTGGTGGCAACGCCGGGAAGACTGCTTGATTTGATTGAGCATAAAGCTTTAAGTATTTCCCAAATGACGCATCTGGTGATTGATGAAGCCGATAAAATGTTTCAGTTGGGTTTTGAAGAAGAGATGAACAAACTGTTCGCGATGATGCCTTCAAAAAGACAGACGGTCTTGTTTTCCGCAACTTTAAATGATAAAGTGGAAGAGATTAAAAAACGTCTGACCATCAATCCTGTTCTTGTAGAAATTAAGGCTGAAGAAGTCGAGCTCGATAAGATTACGCAGCTTGCCTATCATGTCACCGAGGAAAGAAAAGGTCCGTTTTTGCGGTATTTAATTAAAGAAAAAAACATCAAACAGGCATTGGTTTTTACTTCGTCTACGAGAAGTGCGGATAATCTGGCTGAAAAACTCAAGAAGAATAAAATTCCGTCTACGGCTGTTCACGGAAAGAAATCTCAGGGCTCAAGATCGGGAAATCTACGCGATTTTAAAGAAGGAGAAACTCAAATCCTTGTCGCGACAGATCTTATCGGACGTGGGATCCATATTGACTCTTTGGAATACGTTATCAATTATGAACTGCCCCGTTCGCCTCTGGATTATGTTCACAGAATCGGAAGAACCGGCCGTGCTTTGGAATCAGGAACCGCAATTACCTTGCTGACGGATGATGAGCTGCAGCACTTTCGCGTCATCCAGAAAAAAATGGGAAAAAGGGTAGAACTGATAAGAACAGAAGATATTAATCTTCACGGATATTAATGAAAAACAAAAAAAACCTCTCAATTTTGAGAGGTTTTAATTTTGTTAAAAGTTCAGTGCTTACAAAGAAGCTGAGTGAACCAACATATCTGCTAATTTATTGGAGTACCCCATTTCGTTGTCGTACCATGAAACTAATTTCACGAAGTTTGGCGACAACATGATTCCTGCATCTTTATCGAAAACAGAAGTTCTTTTTTCACCTACAAAATCCTGAGAAACTACTGCATCTTCGGTGTATCCTAAAATTCCTTTCAAATCTCCTTCAGAAGCTGCTTTTACTGCCGCGCAGATTTCTTCGTAAGAAGTTGCTTTCTCTAATCTAACCGTTAAATCCACAACAGAAACGTCTGCTGTAGGAACTCTGAAAGACATTCCGGTAAGTTTTCCGTTCAGTGAAGGAATTACTTTTCCTACTGCTTTTGCAGCACCTGTAGAGGAAGGAATAATGTTGTTCAAAGCAGAACGTCCGCCTCTCCAGTCTTTCATAGATGGTCCGTCAACGGTTTTCTGAGTCGCTGTAGTTGCGTGAACAGTCGTCATCAAACCTTCAACGATTCCGAAATTATCGTGAATTACTTTAGCCAATGGTGCAAGACAGTTGGTTGTACAAGAAGCGTTAGATAAGATTTTAATATCGTCAGTCAGTTCATTATGGTTAACACCCATTACGAACATTGGCGTATCGTCTTTTGGCGGAGCAGAAAGGATTACTTTTTTTGCACCTGCATTGATGTGAGCCTGAGCAGATTCTTTAGAAAGGAACAATCCTGTAGATTCTACGATATATTCTGCACCAACTTCGTTCCATTTCAAATTGTTAGGATCTTTTTCAGCGGTAACTCTAATTTTCTTTCCGTTTACGATAAGGTCGTTTCCTTCTACAGAAACAGTACCTTTAAACTCGCCGTGTACAGAATCATACTTCAGCATATAAGCCATGTATTCTGCATTAATAAGGTCGTTGATTCCTACAACTTCGATGTTTTCTCTTTCGGTCATTGCTCGGAACACAAGACGCCCAATTCTGCCGAATCCGTTGATTCCTACTTTGATTGTTGACATAATACTTTGTTTATTAATTTATTTAAAGTTTAACTCTTTTAATGACAGTTTTTATCTCTTAAATCGCCAGTATTTCTGACAGTTGAAGTAAATCCTGATCAATTTCGTTGTGTTTTTTAATAGCTTCTTCAAAAGGCGTGTAAACCATTGTATTCGACTGCATTCCGGCCATCATATTGGTTTTTCCAGCCATTAACCCAACCACTGCTCCGTAACCTAACCGGCTCGCTAAAACCCTGTCGGCACAGCTTGGGGAACCGCCTCGCTGTATATGTCCAAGAATCGCCACGCGGATATCATAATCTGGGAATCCTGCTTTGGTGGCTTTTGCTAAATCGTAAATGCTGCCTAGTTTTTCACCTTCGGCAACCACTACAATACTTGAGGTTTTTCCTGCTTTCTCAGCCTTTTCGAAGGTTTCGAAAAGATCATCAATGCTGTCTTTTCTTTCTGGGATCAAAATATCTACCGCGCCGGTAGCCAAACCACTGTTTAAAGCAATAAATCCTGCATCACGACCCATTACTTCAACAAAGAAAACTCTGTTGTGGGATGTTGCTGTATCTCTTATTTTGTCGATTGCATCCATCGCAGTATTCAGCGCAGTATCGTAACCGATGGTATTATCTGTTCCGAAAATATCGTTGTCGATGGTCCCGGGAATACCAATTACTTTGATTCCAAATTCTTCGTTAAATACTTTAGCACCGGTGAAAGTTCCGTCACCGCCAATGCAGACTAAACCGTCAATTCCGCGTTTTACTAAATTGTCGTACGCTTTTTGTCGGCCTTCTTTTGTCTTGAATTCCAAAGATCTGGCTGATCTCAGGATGGTACCGCCGGCTCCGATGATATTCTTCACCGATCGTGGACCCATTTTGGTGAAATCATCATGAATGAGACCGTTGTAGCCTTCTCTTACACCATAACATTCTATTTTAAAATGACTTGCAGTTCGTACTACCGCTCTCAATGCGGCGTTCATCCCCGGGGCATCACCACCTGAGGTGAAAACCGCTATCTTTTTTACTGCACTTTCTTCCATATATAAAATTTTCAGCACAAATTTACGAAATCTCCGTCAAATATTGGCCTAACATTTAACAGCTTTGGCAAATGAGAGAAAATTAATTTAATCACCGAAAAAGGCCTGAGACTACGGATTTTATTTTCCGGTCTAAAAATATTTATTACTTTTGCTGAATGTGGAAATTAAGAACATACCGACATACAGCATCTGTAGTTTTTGCAGCTTTGTATCTTTTCGTGGCCTTGTTCTCGCAGAATTTTCACAATCACGGAAGCAGTGAAGTTTTTAAAGATTTCAATTTTAAGAAATCGGAAAAAACGTATTCAACAGGTCATTTTGCACAGGAATTCACCGACTGTTTGTCCTGTCATCTTCTGCACGATGGTCATTCTCTGCTTCCGGAAGATTTTCAGATGACATTTGCTCATTCTGATGGTTTTCAAAAAGAAATTTTCGCTTACAGCCAACGGTTTTCTAAACTTGAAATCCGTTACTTCCAACTTCGGGGTCCTCCTTCAAATTCCATTTAATTAACACATTTCCAGTGAAATGTATTGTTGAAGGTTCATGATTGAATCTTTAAACTTCCCGTATTTAATTAATTTGAAAATCCACATTTAAATGAAATTCACATTCAATATTTTGTTGATCCTTTTTGGATTCACATTCTTCAGCGCACAGCAAACATTTAAAATTCAGGGCAAAATCATCGATTTTCATGATAAAGTTCCTTTGAAAAACGCAACAATCAAAATCGGAAATTATACAGAAAACTCCGACGCAAACGGAGTTTTCACCTTCACTTCCGTTAAAAAAGGAAATTACACCATCATCGCGACACATCCGGACTGCGAACCTTTTACTGACAACATCGCAGTTAATAAAGATCTGGAAATTACCCTGAATCTGGAACATCATATATCCGACATCGAGACCGTGACGATTCACGCCGCTCATAAGAATTCGAGCGCCTTAATCATTAAAACTTTAGACAAAAAAGACCTTGAAAGAAATTCTACAGAGAATTTGGGCAATATCTTATCTGGGATTTCGGGTGTCAGCGCGCTAAAAACCGGCAATAATATTGCGAAACCTATTATTCATGGGCTTTACGGAAGCAGAATCGCGATCATCAATAATGGCGTGAAAATGGCCGAACAGGAATGGGGTGTGGAGCATGCACCGAATGTTGACATCACGCATTTCGAACATATTGATGTGATTAAAGGCGCATCTGCATTGAAATACGGAAGCGATGCAATAGGCGGCGTGGTGTTGCTTATTCCTGAAAACTTAAAAAAAATAGATACAATCAGAGGTTCCGCAAATCTCTCCGGGATTTCTAACGGTCGTGGAATCGGTGTCGATCTTAATCTTGTGAAAACCTGGGAAAGTGGCTGGGCCGTGAAAGCCAACGGAGGCTATAAAAAACTGGGCGACCTGGAAACTCCTGATTATCTGTTGATGAACACGGGAATGAATTTCAATTCTTTTGGTTTTACGGTACAGAACAACAGTTTTCTGCAGGGAATTTCTTTGGATTACAGTTTAACGGATCAGGAACTCGGCATTTTCCGAGGTTCTCACATCGGTAATCTTGAGGATTTTTACACCGTATTAAATTCCGACCTGCCGCTTTACACAAGGGATTTTTCTTATTCCATCGACAATCCGAAACAGGAAATCCAACATCATCTGGCTAAAATTTCGGCTTACAAAAGATTTAAAGATTTAGGTAAGATTTCAGTGGATTATAGTTTCCAGTACAATCACCGGAAGGAATATGATTTACGACGAGGTGAACTTTCAGAAATTCCGTCTTTAGATTTAGAGCTTTTCACTAATAATCTTACTATCAATAATTTAATTGAAAGAAATAACTGGAATCTAGAAACCGGAATCGATCTGAGTTATCAGTATAATTATTCCACGCCCGAAACAATGGCGAGAAGATTGGTTCCCAACTACACGAAATATTCAGGTGGAATGTATTCTGTCCTTAAATACAAAATTAGTACAAAACTGAATGTTGAAGGCGGTTTACGTTATGACCATACAAAGTATCATGTCAAGAAATGGTACGATGAAAACGACTGGAATAACCTTTACGCTGGTGATTTCGAAGAATTTTATGTAGAAACAGATGGAAACCGCGTCTTTACAAAGCCGGTTTTAACCTACAAAAATCTCTCTTTCAATGCAGGAATTGATTTTCAACCTTCACAACATTTCGGTTTTAAATTAAATTACGCGAAAGTCGCGCGGACACCCAATATTGCAGAACTTTTTGCGGACGGACTTCATCATTCCGCCGCGGTTCTGGAACTTGGAAATATGCGTTTGGAAAACGAAGAAGGAAACCAGATTAATTTGAACATCGATTCTAAACTCGATGTTTTAGGAGGTCTACAGCTTTCGGTGAATCCTTATTTATTTGTGACTAAAAACTTCATCAACCAAATTCCGACCAGCATTCAGAATACAATCCGCGGAGTTTTTCCGGTTTGGAGTTATGAACAGATTGATGCAAGAATGTTCGGAATCGATTTCGATGCGCATTTGAAAATCGATGATAACCTTAATTACAAAGGCCGTTTCGCGTATGTGAACGGAAAAGATAAAACGAATAACCAGCCTTTGATCCTTTTGCTTCCGCCGAATTTTGCGAACAGTCTCGAATTTTCGAAAGCGGAGTGGAGGAATTTTTATTTTAAAGTGGAGAGCCAGACATTCCTCCAACAGAAAAATTTCCCGGTATTCAATCCGACCATCAATGTTTATGAAAATGGAGTAGAAGTGGAAAAAACGCTGGATTTATCAACCCCGCCACCTGCGTATTCTCTCTGGAGCATTCAGACAGGTTTCCGTTTGAACAGGCACTTTTCTGCAGGTTTAAATGTAACCAACCTTTTCGATATAAATTATAAGGATTATCTGAACAGAATGCGGTTTTTCTCCGCTGAAATGGGTAGAAACATCATTTTCAATGTAAAATACAACTTCTAAAATTTAAGATAAATGAAATCATTAACCAATATAAAATATATACTCGCAATCTTCTTTTCTATCATCTCAATAAGCTGTAGCAGGGCTGACGAAGACGAAGATGTGCTTTCGCAGGAAGACATTTCGAATATTATTCTGAATGTAAAAGATGATGCCACAGGAATCGTGAAGACCTATAATTATACCGTAAACGCCGCTACAAATCCGTTGATAAAAATTGAAGATGGTAAATCTTATACGGTGGAAGCCATTTTCAAAAACGGAAATGAAGATGAAACTGAAAGCATTAAATCTGCAAAAGATGAGCATTTCCTGCTTTTTGATTTTCAGGATTCTCAGGTCAGTTTAACAAGAATTGATGACGAATCCTCCACAAGAAGCGACGGAAAAAAATTGGGACTCCTTACAAAATGGAATGTGGTAAAAGCCGAAAACGGATTGTCGCCAAAACTCGAATTAATTTTAATTCATGACGCATTATTGGTGAGCGAAGAGCAATCGGGCTCCATATTCGGGACTGCGGAGGGCGGTGAAACAGATGCAGTAGCCAGTTTCGACATTAGCAATTGATTTTTAACGTTCTTTAGCACTTCAAGAGTCTTAAAATCTAAAAAATAATTCCTATTTTTGCAACCTAAAATTTCAAACCATAACAATGAACGTTACAGCGACAAACCACGATGAAGTAAGCGCGTTACTTACAGTTACGATAGATAAAGCAGATTACAAAGGTAAAGTTGAAAAACAACTTATCAATTATGCAAAAAACGCACAGGTTCCAGGATTCAGAAAAGGAAAAGTGCCATTGAGCATGGTAAGAAAGCAGTATGAAGCAGGTATCGCCTTTGAAGAAATCAACAAGCAGGTTTCTGATGCGTTAAATAACTATGTAAACGAAAACAAACTTCGATTGGTTGGTCAGCCAGTACCACAGCCGGTAGACGATCTTAACCTTAATGCTGAGCAGCTTTCTGTTGCGTTTGAAGTAGGTTATGAGCCGGATTTCACGATTGATTTGGCTAAATATGAAGCGCCGCATTATCAGGTTGAAGCTTCTGACAAAGAAATCGGACAAAGTATTGAGAATATGCAGAAGCGTTTCGCAACGCAGGTTCCACAAGAGGTTATCGGAGATGATTCTCATGTAGCCCTTGAAATCAGCCAGGTTGTTGAAGAAAATGCAGAAGGTGAGCACAACCACGCTCCTAAATCTGTAGTAATTAATGCCGAGAGAAAAGAAGCATTTAACTTGGTTAAAGCTTTGAAAATGGATGAATCTGTAAAGGTTTCTAAAGAAGATTTAGAGAAAAACGAAACTTTGGCAACTGAATTAGGTTTCACTAAAGCAGAAGTTGAGCACCTTCACCACGACCAGCTTGAAGTGAAAGTGAAAGATTTCTACGGATTGGATTTAGCAGAACTTAACCAGGATTTATTCGATAAAGTTTATGGCGAAGGAAACATTAAATCTGAAGACGAACTTAAAGCGAAAGTAAAAACTGAATTGGATGAATATTTCCAGCAGAATGCAGATGTTCATTTCGTGAACAAAGTTCTTGAGCAGATCAACGAGAAAGAAGAAGTAAAACTTCCGGAAAATTTCCTAGTTAAATTCTTAATGTTCAGCAACGAAAACATCAAGTCTGAAGATCATGCAAAAGAAGTTCTGGAAGCGGAAAGAAATCAGTTGAAATACCAGATTCTTGAAGGTAAGCTGATGAACGATAACGAGATTAAACTGGAGTATGCTGATATCCTTTCTCAGGCCGAGCAGTTGGTGAAAAACCAGTTGGCAATCTACGGTATTCACCATTTGTCTGATGAAGAAATTCAGAAATATGCTGTTGAGATGTTGAAAGATCAGGAGCAGGTTCGTCAGATTTCAGCGGAAGTTGGGATGGCTAAACTGAAAGATGTAATCCTGGAGAAAGCAACGAAAAAAGCGACTAAAATCTCCCACGACGAGTTTTTAGAAGAATTGAAAAAGTAATTTTACTTCAATAAATATAAAATCCGTTCTGTTTTTGCAGAACGGATTTTTTTGTGGGCTTAATTACTTAGAATCAGTAACTGAAATATTCCAGATCGCTGTTTCCAAGAAGATAAGTTTCCAGTTTCTGGATATCTTTATTTTTGATGTGAATATCGAGGGTAATAACAACGCTGTTATTTTTTTTCTCGAGTGCAATTTCTGAAACATCTTTCGTAATGTTTTTAATTTCCTTGAGAATACCTTCCTTACGTGAGAAATTTTCGGCAGACAGCTGCAGTTTCAGGAGTTTGCTGTGATGCTGCGGCAAAAAATGTTTGGTGACATATTCTGCCGAATTGATAATAATAATGGCTGAAATAAGAAAGGTAAACGCAATATAAACCTCACCAAATCCTATCGCCATTCCAATCGCGGCGGCAATCCAGATAACACCGGCGGTGGTGAGTCCGTAGATCGTGAAGCCTTCTTTAAAAATTACGCCGGCACCCAGAAAACCAATTCCGCTCACAATATAAGAGGCGATTCTGGTGGGGTCACCGTCACCGGCGAGTTTATAGGAAATAATCGAAAAAAGGGTAGAACCCAGACAAATGATCGTGATTGTTTTCAACCCAGCTGATTTGTCTTTCATTTCCCTTTCGAAACCTAAAATCAGTCCTGCTATAATGGAAATAATTGCTTTGTAAATATCTAAAAGTTCGAAATGTTCCGACATTTTTTATTTAAAGATAGAAATTTTTTAGGAACCATATTCGGTTTTCCATTCGTCGGCCGCGTCGCAGAGCGTTTCATAAAACTCCTCGCCATATTTTCTGATGAGTGGCGTTTTCAGGAATTTATAAACGGGCACTTTCAGTTCTTTTCCTAATTCACATGCGGGATTACAGATTTCCCATTCATGATAATTCAGGGCGGTAAAAGTCGAATATTCGGTTACACGGATCGGGTAGAGGTGGCAGGAAATCGGTTTGTGCCAATCTACGGCGCCGTCTTCATAGGCTTTTTCGATTCCGCATTTGGTAATTCCTTTTTCATCAAAAATTACATAAGCGCATTCTTCGCCGTTTACCATGGGAGTAACAAAATCGCCGTCGTTTGGATCCAGAGTCCATGTTCCCTGTTCTTCCAAAGCTTTAATTCCTTCAGGCCTCAAATAAGGTTTTACCTGCAGGAAAATTCTGTCGAGAATCTCTGTTTCGTATTTTTCCAAAGGAGCTCCTACATCGCCTGCAACACAGCATGCGCCTTTGCATCGGCTCAGATTACACACAAATTCTTCAGAAAAAATGTCTTCAGAAATTAATTTATTTTCAATTTGAATCATCGTCGTTTAAATATTAAAATTATAGTAGCCGTGAAGTTTAAAGATGATCAGGCTTATGATAATCAGCCATAATCCGCATTCCCGCATCCAGTATTTGGGGAGGAATTTCAGCATTCTGCTTAAAATAACCGAAACCGGAAAGGCCAGTAAAAGCAGATACTCGTAATTATTGCCCATGTAAAGCACTACTGTAATAAGCTGTGCCAGTGAAAATATGAGCAGAAATGTATATTTAAATTTGCTTACAGGGCTTTTTTTATTAAAGTGTCGGAAATGGTCCATAACCGCGTGAAGCAGCAGTACTGCAACCGGAATGAGCCACATTACAGGTTCCAGATTTTCCGAAGGTTTAAAATCGCCGAAAGGAAAGTATGCGGGATTCCATGAATTCAGATCCAGCATATAAGCAAGCCCAAAATAGGAGAGTGCAATGAGGAACATTCCGTAAAAGAGCCGGAATAAGTGCAATCCGATCCTGTCTGAAGTTCCGAAAATATGAAAAATCACGAAAATCGACATGGGCCAGGTGGTGGGCAAAAAGATGAAATTCAACGCTAAAATTGCTCCAACCAAAGGGTATGAATTTTTCCTTACACTAATATCAACATTGGTCAACAGAATAAGAATAATGGAATTAGTGAACAGCGAGACCGCAATACCAATGTCCAGATCACCCGGATAAAGAGCGAAAATGAACGCTGTGTAAAGAAACAAAGGCAAATGTGTCTGGTAATTAAGTGCAATGGTATTGAAACAGAAATAGCCCATTGCTACGCCTGCAAAGGTGATAACGGCAGAAAAAAAGTCTAAAGTGCTAAGGTCGAGAAAGTTGAATCCGATTACGATCAAAAGAAGAACACCGATGTAGACTGGGATGGAAAAAATATTGCTTTCTTTAGAAAGTAATCGAAACATTTTTACTAATTTTGTGCAAAGTTAATTTAAAAAAGGAAAATAATGACGTCTTTCTTTCTCTTCTTAAGCGATGTATTCAAATGGTCTTTCGGTATGTTTGATGCAGCAGGTAATGTTATTAATTGGATACTGTTTCTGGTTGCAACAGCTCTATTCACCTATTGGTGCTATGTTTTGCTCGTAACCCTGGGCGGCGACAAAGACAAAGAATATTTCTCACCTACAGAAGGTCATCATCCTTACTACGATCCAAAGATCAATAAAAAAGACTAAGAATAATTGATACTTATCTTCATATAAAATCCCGAAATTTATGGAATTTCGGGATTTTGTTATCTACTGTCATTAAGTTTTAATGAATCGGGATCACCAATACAGGAATCGTTGACCGCCGTGTAAGTTCTTTGGTCAAACTGCCGACAAAGACATCATAAATCCCGCTTCGCCCGTGTGAACCCATTACAATGTAACCGGCGTTTTTCTGTTTAGCATATTCCAGAATAATGTCACCGGCCGCACCCTGTTTCAGTAAGTGTTCGCAATCGATATCCTGAGCAATAATCCTCTGCTCAATGGCGTTGAGCCGCAACAGTTCATCTTTAATTTCATTCTGTTCCACCTCCGGGAAATACTGAAATCCCATGTCGCCGATCGCAAAGCCAATATCAGCGGGAGCTACATGAATAAGACATATTTTTCCTTTTGTTTCTTTTGCAAATTTTACTGCGCCCTCAATAAGTCGGTCGGTTGCGTCGGAAAAATCTACAGGTAATACGATGTTGATCATGATTCTAATTTTTGTTCCTTAAAGTTACGAAACTTTCGGCAAACGGTCAAGCGGTTTATTGAATTCTAAGATCCAGCACTTTTTCATTTTCCAGAAAAACCTGCAGAATATCGTTTTCACCAACGTTACCCACGCCTTTCGGTGTTCCGGTAAAGATAAGATCTCCGGTTTTTAAGGTGAAGTACTGCGATGCGAATGCGATAATTTTTTCCGGCGAGAAAATCATCATGGAAGTATTACCGTCCTGAACTTTTTCTTTGTTCTTCATTAAAGAAAAATTCAGGTTCTGCATATCGAAATCGCTTTTTTTATAAAATTCTGAAACAACAGCGCTTCCGTCGAAACCTTTTGCCAATTCCCAAGGAAGGCCTTTTTCTTTCAACTTACTCTGTAAATCTCTCGCAGTGAAATCAATTCCCAAACCGATTTCATCGAAGTAATTTGAGGCTTTATCTTCCTGAATGTATTTTCCTCCTTTGGAGATTTTCAGCACTACTTCGAGTTCATAATGCACATCATCAGAAAATTCGGGAATATAAAAATCCGAACCCTTTTTTAGAATTGCCGTGTCGGGCTTCATGAAAATCACGGGATTTTCAGGGATTTCATTACCGAGTTCTTTAGCGTGTTCAGCGTAATTACGGCCGATGCAGATGATTTTCATAATTTATTGGATGAAATTTAGAATTTAGATCTTAATTGAATTCCTGTCAGAACTTTCTTCGTATATAATGGGAAATCAGCATTCTGAATCCAGCCGTAATATCCCAAATCTTTCTGGAATACATCTTTCACCCGCTGTCCTTTATATTTTCCGAAGCTGAAAACCTCTTTTCCGTCTTCATCAAAGGCGATAAAACCGGCCAAATCTGCAAATTTATGATGCGAAGAAAATTCACTTAAAGCCGCGATTTCATTTGGTAAATCTTCATAATGACCAACCTGTGCGTCGAGAACTTCAAAGGTTGCCAACACATCAGCCTCCGCAGAATGCGCATTTTCCAGCTCTTTTTTACAGTAGAATTTGTAGGCAGCCGTTAAATTTCTGGGTTCCATTTTATGGAAAATTGTTTGCGCGTCCACCAGTTTAAATTTACTCAAATCGAAATCGATTCCTGCTCTTAAAAGTTCTTCAGCCAAAAGCGGAACATCAAACCGGTTAGAGTTGAAGCCTCCCAAATCCGTACCTGCAATCATTTCCATCACTTTCGAGGCAATCTCGCTGAATTTTGGTGAGTTTTTAACATCATCGTCACTAATTCCGTGAATGGCTGTGGATTCTTTCGGGATATACATTTCCGGATTTACAAGCCATGTTCTGCTTTCGCGCGAAGCGTCGGGATTGACTTTCAAAATGCTGATTTCTACGATTCTGTCTTTTGCGACATTGGTTCCGGTAGTTTCTAAATCGAAGATGCAGAGCGGTTTATAAAGTTTTAAATTCATTTTTAAAGTTGAAAAAGTGTCATCTGAGGTTTAATGTCCGTCTTTATTTCAGCTGTTTCTGAAAAATAAGCGAAATAAGCATATAATAAAGAATCACCAATGGTATTCCTACTGTTTTAAAAATAATCAGGATCAGGATGGCGCCGATAAGCAATGCGATTTTTGGATAATTATCCTGCATTTTCATGGATTTAAATTTCATCGCGATCATTTTAATCGGGGAAACCAAAAGCCACGAAGAGATCACCGTGAAAAGAATCAGAAGGAGTGAATTTTCAAACAGAAATGAAAAACTTCCAGATTCTAAAAAGGCATAGTAAAGACCGAAAATCAGTATGGTGTTTGAAGGTGTATTTAAACCTTTAAAATAATATGTCTGCTCTTCATCAAGATTAAAAATCGCAAGCCTTAAACATGAAAATAAAGTGATGAAAAGGGCGAAATATTTAATTTCGAAAGGTAAATCAGTTCCCAAAAACTGGGCTCCGAATGGTTCTAAAGCTTTGTAAATAACCAGTCCTGGCAAAAGGCCAAAACTCACCATATCGGCAAGCGAATCCAGTTGTGCCCCGAGATTAGAATTCGATTTCATGGCTCTTGCAATAAATCCGTCGAAGAAATCCAGAACCAGAGATAGGATGATACAAATGGCAGTAATATGGTAATTGCCCGCCAGTAAGTGGATGACGCCAATACTACCTGAATATAAATTCGCCAGCGTAAACGCGTTGGCCAAATTGTTTTTAATAAAGTTCATAGGAGCAAAAGTAAGGCTTTTATTAAAAATCTGCCTGCCGGATTTCAACAAAAAACTAAAGCTTAACGAAATATGAATTTAATGTAAATTTGCGCGATTATTTTTATCACACAGAATGAAGGAAATTAGATTACAGGAAATTACAGCACTTTTTTACAGGATTTTTCTGGCATTTGTATTTTATCAGATTGCGAGGCTGCTGTTTTGGTTTTTCAACAGAGGTTTAATCAGGATCGATTCGGCATCAGATTATTTCAACATCGCATATCACGGAACCGCTTTTGATACTACGGCAATTCTTTATGTGAATTCGCTTTTCATTTTGCTGAGTTTGCTGCCATTGGTCATCAATACAAAGAAATATTATCAGAAGTTCCTTTTCTATCTTTATTTCATCACCAATGGAATTGCGTACGGAATGAATTTCGGTGATTTTGTGTACTACAAATTCTCGCAGGCGAGACTTACAATGGCCGCTATGCACGTGGCTCAGCATGAAAAAAATATTGGCAAGGTGTTTTTTGTTTCAGTTGTGGAGCATCCTTTTGTGATTGTATGGTTTATAATTCTGATCTTACTCTGGATTTTTCTTTATAAAAAGGTGAAAGTAACAGAACGGAAACCGGAGAAAAAATGGGTTTATTTTGTTTCTTCCGTTGTAAGTTTGTGCGTAGTTGCAGCGCTGGTTATTGGCGGAATCCGTGGTGATTTTAAGCATTCCACGCGCCCGATCAATCTGGTCGATGCGAACCGGCATGTGAAGAATCCGCTTCAGGCAAATGTAGTTTTGAACAGTGTTTTCTCGTTCTTCCGAACAATGAACACCAACAACTTTCAGGAAGTTAAGTTTGTGGATGAGAAGTTTATTGAGCAGAACATAAAGCCTTATAAAATCTATGAAAGGGAAGGACCGGAGCCAAAACCAAACGTGGTGATTTTTATTCTCGAAAGTTTCAGTAAAGAATATTCCGGCGCGTTTAATAAGAACATGAAGATTAAAGATTTTGTTTCCTATACGCCGTTTTTCGACAGTTTAGCAACGCAGAGTTTAATCGCAACCAACGCATTTGCCAACGGGCGGCAGTCGATTCACGGAATGAGTTCTATTCTGGCGGGGATTCCCACATTGAAAGACGCTTTTACAAGTTCACCATATTCGAACCAGAAAATACAGTCAGTGGTTTCTGTCGCGAACGAAATGGGCTACGACACTTCATTCTTTCACGGCGCACCGAATGGTTCGATGGGTTTTATGGGATTTGGAAATATTTTGGGTTTTAAACACTATTACGGAAAAACCGAGTATAATAACGACGCAGATTTCGACGGAATATGGGGAATCTGGGACGAGTCGTTCTTTCAGTATTTTGCAAAAACGCTGAATACAAAGAAATTACCGTTTATGGCAACGATGTTTTCAGTTTCGTCTCATCATCCCTTCAAAGTTCCGGAAAAATACTCTGGAAAATTCAAAAAAGGTCCGCTTGAAATTCACGAACCTATACGTTATACCGATTACGCGCTGAAACAGTTTTTCGAAACCGCCAAAAAGATGCCGTGGTATCAGAACACGATTTTTGTAATGGTGGCCGATCATACCAATCAGGTTGCTTATCCCGAATATGAAAAAGCGATGAACCGTTTTGCTGTTCCGATTCTTTTTTATTCCCCGAATCCAAAATATAATTTAAAAGGGGAAATCACTACTCCAACCCAGCAAATGGATATTTACCCCACGTTAGCTGATCTGATGGGTTACAACAGGAAGATCCGAAGTTGGGGAAGAAGCTTGGTTTCCGATAAGAAAGAAGATTATCTGATCGTAAACTCCAGCGGAGTGGAGCAGTTTATGATTGGCAATTATATTTATCTGTTCGACGGTAAAAACTTTACTGGTATCTATGCATTGCAGGATTTGGGATATGAGAATAATCTTTTAGGTAAAATAAATACTCCGGAAATCACACTGGGCGAGCTGAAAGCCAAAGCGTGGTATCAGGATTATATGGATCGGGTAATCAACCGCAAACTTCAGTAAATTAAACGAATGTTTAAATTTAAAGGTTTTGGAATTAGGCTGTAAAAGTATGTGATGAATAATTAAAGATTTGGTGTTTAACTTTTTTTAATTACATTTATCCAAATAAAAATTTAAATATTTTATAAAATGAAAAAAATAATTTTCGCTTTTGTTGCGATGTTTTTTGCAACTCTTTCTTATGCTCAAATCGAAGGAAAATGGAAGACCATCGATGATGAAACAGGGCAGGAAAAGTCTATCGTAGAAATTTTTAAGAAATCTGATGGTAAATATTACGGTAAAGTAACCCAGCTTTTAATAAAACCTGCAAACCCAAATTGTGTTGACTGTAAAGATGACAGAAAGAACAAGCCAATTCTCGGTATGGAAGTGGTGAGAGGCCTGTCTAAAGATGGAAGTGAATTTACCGGAGGGACAATTACTGATCCCAAAACAGGAAAAACATATAAATGTACCATTACCAGAAGTGGTGACAAACTAAATGTAAGAGGTTATATTGGATTTTCACTGATCGGAAGAAGCCAAACCTGGCATAAAGTTAAGTAACATTTCCGTATAAAATTATAATTAAGCAATTCAAAAGGATTGCTTTTTTTATGTCGTTTATCATCTGAAGGTTTGGGAAAAAATCTTTACTTTTGTAGTCTAATTTTTCAATGAATATGAAGGAATATACTTTTCGTGAAGTGATTGCCCAGGCAATGAGCGAAGAAATGCGTAAAGACGAATCAATCTACCTGATGGGTGAAGAAGTTGCAGAATACAATGGTGCTTACAAAGCATCAAAAGGTATGCTCGATGAATTCGGACCTAAAAGAGTTATTGATACGCCAATCGCGGAACTTGGTTTTACAGGAATTGCAGTAGGTTCAGCAATGAACGGAAACAGACCGATTGTAGAATACATGACGTTCAACTTTTCTCTCGTTGGGATCGATCAGATCATCAATAACGCAGCAAAAATCCGCCAGATGAGCGGAGGCCAGTGGAATTGCCCAATCGTGTTCCGTGGTCCTACAGCTTCTGCAGGTCAATTGGGTGCAACGCACTCGCAAGCTCTGGAAAGCTGGTTTGCCAATACACCTGGTCTTAAAGTGATCGTTCCTTCTAACCCTTATGATGCAAAAGGATTGTTGAAAAGTGCAATTCAGGATAATGATCCCGTAATTTTCATGGAGTCGGAGCAGATGTATGGCGACAAAATGGAAATTCCTGAAGAAGAATATTATATCCCAATCGGAAAAGCCGACATCAAAAAAGAAGGTATAGATGTTACTTTAGTTTCCTTCGGTAAGATTATGAAACTTGCGATGCAGGCGGCTGAAGATATGGAGAAAGAAGGGATTTCTGTTGAAGTAATCGACCTTAGAACGGTTCGTCCGCTCGATTTTGATACCATTATCGCTTCAGTTAAGAAGACAAACCGACTGGTTGTTTTAGAAGAAGCCTGGCCATTTGGTTCTGTATCTTCAGAAATCACTTATATGATTCAGCAGAAAGCATTTGATTATCTGGATGCGCCTATCAAGAGAATTACTACTCCAGATGCTCCAGCACCTTATTCTGCCGCACTGTTTGCAGAATGGTTCCCGAAACTTGAGAAAGTGAAGGAAGAAATTAAAAAAGCAATGTACATTAAAGCATAAATTAAAACTCCCGAATGGGAGTTTTTTTTGGTCCGAACTTCACATATCCGGGAAAAAAAGATGCGCGAATTGGTTTTTAATCTAAATTTGCGCATTAAATATTACTAAAAATGTCAGATGTAGTTATCGGTGGGCATCATTTCGATACCAAGAAACTTACCGCCATGGGAGTTTTAGTTTCACTGGGAATTGTTTTCGGAGATATCGGAACATCGCCCCTTTACGTAATGAAGGCAATTGTGAACGCGCGAAAGGACGGTGGAAATATGCCATTCGACGAATACATAGAAGGTGCACTCTCATGTATTATCTGGACACTGACCTTACAAACAACGTTAAAATACGTAATTATCGCCCTGCGAGCCGATAATAAAGGTGAAGGCGGAATTCTTTCTCTTTATTCACTCGTAAAAAGGCTCAAAAAGAAATGGCTCTACGTAGTTGCCATAATCGGTGCCTCTACACTGGTCGCCGACAGCGTTATTACACCCTCACTTACCGTAATGTCTGCTGTAGAAGGTTTGAAAATTTACAACCCCGAAACGCCAGTAGTTGCGATCACATTGATTATTTTAGCGATCGTTTTTTTTATTCAGCAGTTCGGAACGGCCTCTATCGGTAAGTTTTTCGGTCCGGTGATGGTGGTTTGGTTCCTCGTCCTGGGAATATTTGGGTCCATGCATATTTTCGATCATCTGGATATTCTTAAATCTTTCAATCCTTATTATGCGTACAATTTAATTACCCATTCGCCGAGTGCGATTGTGATTATGGGTGCGGTTTTTCTGTGTACAACCGGAGCTGAGGCTTTATATTCTGATCTGGGACATTGCGGAAAACAGAATATACGGGTAAGTTGGATTTTCGTCAAAATAATGCTTATTTTAAATTATCTGGGTCAGGGTGCCTGGCTTCTGGATAATCATCATTTAGTCGCTCAGGGAATTAATCCAATGTTCGGAATCATGCCGGTATGGGCAATTTTACCGGGTGTTATACTCGCAACTGCCGCTGCCATTATTGCAAGTCAGTCGGTGATTACTGGTTCTTTTACGATGTTTTCCGAAGCGATGTCGGTTTCATTCTGGCCAAACCAGCAAATCGATTATCCCTCCGGAATTAAAGGTCAAATGTATATACCGCGCATTAACTGGGGTTTAATGGTGCTTTGTTTTATTGTGGTCATCTACTTTCAGCACTCTGAACTGATGGAGGCTGCTTACGGATTAACCATCACGATTACGATGCTGATGACCACCACGCTGTTGTTTTACTGGCTCAACAGAAGCAGGGTTAATAAAATTTTTGCTTTCGGATTTCTGGGACTTTACTTACTAATTGAATTAGGGTTTTTCTATGCAAATGTGATTAAATTCTTTGATGGGGGTTGGCTTACCATAGTTCTGGGAGGTTTTATTGCCGTGTGTATGTATGCGTGGTACAATGGGCGCCTGATCAAATCCAAATTTATCAAATTCGTTAAGCTCGATAAATATGTTTCGATCATTAAAGATTTAAAACTGGATGAAACGATACCTAAGTACGCGACCAACTTAGCATTTCTTAGCCGTGCGAAAAAGGATGATGAAATTGAATCAAAAATTATCTATTCAATTCTCCGTAAACAGCCAAAAAGAGCAGATCATTACTTTATCCTTAACATTGTGAATCAGGAAGATCCGTTTACGTATAAATACACCGTTGACGAAATAATGCCGGGAACCATTTACCGGATCAATTTCCTTTTGGGTTTCAAAATTGACAGAAGGATTAATGATTATTTTGATCAGGTTTTAGCCGATATGATGGAGGAAGGAAGCATCCCATCCCGAAGCAGCCATCCTTCGCTCCGGGCACATAATATTCCGCCTGACCTTAAATATATCATCATTGATAATACGTATATCAACGATACGCTGCTGACGGTGAAAGAAAAAATCACGCTTAACATTTATAATTTCGTTAAATATATTGGAAGCGACGATTTCAAGGCATGGGGCGTCTCTGCGCATAACGTGGTGGTAGAATCAGCGCCGCTTCTGGACCAGAAAGTAGTTACCAAAAAGATTCAGCAGGTAGATTTTAAACATTATAATTCTTAAGAATTTTTTAGGCTTCAGGTTGGGAATCTTCCCACACCACCCACGATTTCATTTAGAATGAAATCCCTAAATTTGCATATAATTTTATTTGATGGACACGAAACAGAAAGACATTAATATAACTACAATTAAAGAAGTTTTAAGACAGTATCTTCTAGAAAAAGGTTTTAGAAATACACCGGAACGCTACACCATTCTGGAGGAAATCTATTCTATGGAGCATCATTTTAATGTAGATGATCTTTATCTGCTTATGATGCAGAAAAAGTATCATGTCTCCAAAGCGACTATTTACAATACCATCGAAATTTTTCTGGATGCGGGTCTCATCCGGAAACACCAGTTTGGTGAGAAAACACTTACATCATCTTCTTACGAAAAATCATATTTTGATAAGCAACACGATCATTTGGTGATTTATAAGAAAGGTTCCGACAAGGAAATCGAAGAAATTATCGAGTTCTGCGACCCTAGAATTCAGGGAATTAAAGAAGCAATTGAAAGCGCATTTGGTGTAAATATTGATTCTCATTCGCTCTATTTTTACGGTACCAAAAAAAATTAATGAAAAAACTTTTCGTTGTATTTCTTTTCATCAGTGCACAGTTTTTTGCGCAGATTATTACCAAGCCGCAGGGTCCGTTGGTGAAAGATCCGTATTTCAATTCGTCACAAAATGCTACACCAGGCGATAAAGTCCGGCTGATTCACTCTGATTTTTTTCAGAAAATTCCAGGTAGATATAACGGAAATCCTTTCTTTTCCGGAAATGTACAGTTCGAGCATCAGGGTTCACTTCTCAGTGCAGATGAGGTCATTTTCTACGAAGAACAGAACTTTGTAAAAGCGGTCGGCAATGTGAAACTTCAAAATGCTGACGGCTCTGTGATTACTGCCGGAGAAATGGAGTACGACGGTAACTCTCAGAAAGGAATCGCCCGCAAGAACGTGGTGCTTACAGACCCGCAGCAAACCATAAAAACAGAAACACTTTATTACGACAGGATTTCGAATAAAGCATATTTTAATACAGGCGGCACCATTTCCGATGCGACCAACGTCATGTACACCAAATCGGCAACCTACAATCTTAATTCCAGAATGATCGATTTTACCGGTAATGTGAAGATCAATAATCCCGATTACACGGTGGAAGGCACTAATATCAAACAGAACCAAAATACCAACACTGCGGAATTCTTCGGACCTACAACCATTACTAATAAACAGAATCCATCCAACCTTATTTATACCGAGAAAGGTTCTTACAACATGAATTCTAAAGAGGTTTATCTCAAGAAGAATTCCAGAATTCATTATAACGATAAGATTCTAACCGGCGACGATATGTACTTTAACCAGATTACCGGTTTTGGTACAGCGAAAGGAAACGTTACGCTACGCGATCCAAAAGAAAAACGGTATATGAAAGGCGGTTATGGCGAAATCTATGAGAAAAAAGATTCGGCGATGATGACGGACAAACCGTATGCGGTGAAGATTCTGGAAAAAGATTCTATGTACTTTTCGGCAAAGAAGATTTTAGCGTATCAAAAGCTGGACGCAAACGACCCGTTGAAGAAAAAAAGTTTCCTGCGAGCCTACCGAAAGGCCAGAATGTTCAAATCGAACATACAGCTTAGAGCCGATTCCTTAAGTTTTAATGAAACCGACGGAGTTATGCATCTTTTTGGTAAACCTATTGCATGGAGCGGCGAAAAACAGGTAACCGGAGATAAGATTGAAGCTTATTTTGATACAGAAAGTGAATACATCGATTCCTTAAAAGTAATCGGAAACGCCTTCGCCATCAGCAAGGCAGATTCACTGAATCTGAAAGACGAATTCAACCAGGTAAAGGGAAAGCTGATGACTGTTTATTACAAAGAAAACCAAATCAGTCTCGCAAAAGTAATTGGTAATGCGCAGGCCATCACGTATGCAGACGATCAGAATGAGAAAACAAAAGAGGTCGAAAGAATCGGCGTTTCAGTCTCAACCTGCGGAACTATTGAAGCAGAATTCGAAGAGAATAAAGTGCAGATTATTTCATGTAACGTGGGCGCTAATACTGATGTCTATCCCATGAGCAAGATTTCCCGCGAAAAACGGTTTTTCCCCGATTTCAACTGGAATACCAAAGACCGGCTGCGTAAATGGCAGGACATTTTCCTTGATACCCCCGATTATGAGGAAGTAAAATATGAGGCAGATGACCGTTTATATAATACTGCGCAGAAAGCCATCGATGATGCTAAGGCAAAAGAGGAAGCTAAGAAGCCTAAACGCGTAAGGAAATAATTTTTTTATTTGGGCGCCTACATCCGTCCTCCGTTCCCGCTTTTTTGTTCGTCGTTCCTCCTCACAAAAAGAGCTCCACTCAGGCCGGGGCGCAAACCGAATTCAAAATTATATTCAGTTAAAAAATGAAATCAGATTTCTTTAAATATCAGGCACAAACCACACCCTTCGCAGCAGGCTTCGAAGTAGAAAAAGCCGAAGGAAGTTACATTTACGGCAAAGACGGCAGAAAATACCTCGATTTTGTCGCAGGAGTTTCCGCCAACACTTTAGGGCATTCTCACCCGAAAATCGTAGAAGCAATAAAAACACAGGCAGAAAAATACCTGCACGTCATGGTGTACGGCGAATATGCCCAGGAAATGCCTGTGAAACTTTGCCACCTGCTTGCAGAAGCCACTCCCGATCCTTTGGAAGTTACTTATCTCGTCAACTCAGGTGCTGAAGCCATTGACGGCAGCCTGAAACTTGCCAAAAGATACACCGGAAGAGAAGAAATCGTCTCTTTCAAAAATTCTTACCACGGAAATACCCACGGCGCTTTGTCGGTTTCCGGAAACGAATATCATAAGCGTGAATTCCGTCCTTTGTTGCCGATGGTGACTTTTATCGGTTTTAATGACGAAAAAGACCTCGAAAAAATTACGGAAAAAACAGCCTGCGTGATTATGGAAACCATTCAGGGAGCGGCAGGATTTCTCGTTCCGGAAAACGATTATCTGAAAAAGCTCAAAGCACGTTGCGAAGAAGTGGGTGCATTGCTGATTCTGGATGAAATTCAGCCCGGATTCGGAAGAACCGGAAAACTTTTCGCGTTTGAACATTACGGGATTGTTCCCGATATTCTCGTGATGGGAAAAGGAATGGGCGGTGGCGTTCCCGTTGGTGCTTTCATGAGTTCCCGAAAAATAATGGAAACTTTATCTCATTCTCCGAAACTCGGTCATATCACCACATTTGGCGGTAATCCACTGATTGCGGCTTCAAGCTATGCCACGCTGAAAGAAGTTTTGGAAAGCGGACTGATGAATGAAGTGGCCGAAAAAGAAAAACTCTTCCGTAAATTACTGGTTCACCCGAAAATCAAAAACATCAACGGCCGCGGCTTAATGCTCGCCGTAAATCTTGGTACTCCCGAATATACTTTGCATGTCGCAAAACGCTGCATGGAAAAAGGTCTGGTTGTGTTCTGGCAATTGTACCGTAATGAATACATGAGAATTTCTCCGCCTTTAACTTTGTCTCTGGAAGAAATAAAAGAAGGCTGCGATATTATTCTTCAGGTTCTTGATGAAGAATAAAAATAACCGAAATAGAAACTGTCTGAACTTTTAGCCCCGATTGAACGGTTTGTCTGAGCTCTTTTGTGTTTGGTTGCGGCGGCGCAGCCGCCGCAACCAAACACAAAAAGCGAGTAGTGAAAGCGGGAATTTCTGTGGAAGAAAATCCGCCTTTTTTGGCTCATGATATTTCGCATATTCAACTAAATATTTTGCATACTTAAGAAATTAATTTATATATTGCGGCACAATAAAAAATAGGGAGCGATATGGCGAAAACGAAAGTGCAATACGAATTTCCAATGCACTGTCAGTCGGAGATTTTATATGAATATTTGGCAAGTGCAGAGGGGCTTTCCGAGTGGTTTGCTGATGAGGTTGTGGAAAAAGGCGACGACTTTTTCTTCAGCTGGAACGGTGGACCCGCAGAAAAAGCTACGCTCATCCGTTACAAGCCTGAAAGTTTTGTCCGTTTCCGTTGGGAAGAAGACGAAGGAACTAAGAATTTCTTCGAGATGAGTATTGTTATCGATGATATAACGGAAGATCTTTCGCTTAATATTACTGATTTTTGCGATGCCGGAGACGAGGACGAAAACCAGCTCTACTGGGAAAACCTCCTCGAAAACCTGAAGATAAAATTGGGAGCTTCTTAATTTCTTAAATACCGATAAACTTGATGGACGATTTTTCGTTCATTATTTTTTTAATTAAAATCCAGCAATATTTTGTCAGATATTTTTTTCAGTTCAGCAAATTTTCAGTCTCAAAACCGTGCGTTTCTTTACGGCGATGCTGTGCGAGTTTCTTTCTTTGTGCGGAGTTCTCAGCTGATTATGGCCGAGGAATCGTATTTCTTTCTCATGGCTTCGATGCGAAAAATGCGGATGAATATTCCGCTGACTTATACTCTGGAATTTTTTCAGCAGCTTTTTACCGAAAGGGTCTTAAATAAGGGCGTAAATGACGGAATCATTGTTCTGCTGATGTACCGTAACCGGACCGAAAATTCTCTGGAAAAAACTGAAGTTGCCTTTTATTGTGAGGTTAAGACTATTGATGATGTTCTTTCAATCCAGCGCGGAATTGAAATGGATCTGATTAAAGAAATCAATGTGAACACCAATCTTCTCAGCAATATTCGTGTGCATTGCCCGGAAAATATTTATGCAGAAATCTATGCGAAAGAAAACGATCTGGATGACGTCATTCTGCTGAATCCCAATAAAAGAATTGCGAGAAGTATTTTCGGAAATCTGCTTTTCTTAGAAGGGAATAGTATTAAAATTCCTAAGCAGACGGAAGGGGCTTATATTTCACCTTTAATGGAGAATTTTGTCACGTTTGTTCATAAACATCAGCTTGCGGAAATTGCAGAATCAGAAATGATTGCTTTTGAATCCCAGAAAGCAGAAGAAATTCTGATGATTTCTGACGAGAAAGGAATTTTCAGTGTCGCGAAAATCAGGAATAAGACCTTCGATAACAAGCGGTTCACAGAAATAGTAAGTAATTGGAAGAGCAATTTCGCCTGAAATTGGCAAACCCGATAAACAACCTTGAAAGAAAGTCATTGACCGGGTTTTAGTGTTAAATGTTATAGCAATAACGGTTTAAAAATACGTAAATTATTTGGCTCTGTATTAAAGTTTTGTTAAAGTTATTTGCAAAGATTCTATAGGGTTAATTCATAGATACATCCTCCGGCGCATTAGCCCAAAGCAGAAATTCGCCGCCGAGGTTTTGCATGATGCTTTTCCATAAACTTTCGTCGTTAGGCAGTGTATAATCCAAATTGTACACTTCTACAACGGTCCACATTTTTCGCCTCACCTCACTTTCCAGCTGTTGCGATGCCCATCCCGAATATCCTGAAAAAACTTTTACTTCCTCCACCGAAATCTGCTCTTCGATCATTCCTGTGACTACGCTTTCAATATCTTCTGTAAGATAAAACTCGTCGCTGATGTCGGAATAATTTTCAGTTACTTTTTTCCCTTTGCTGATAAAAAAAATCTTGTCGTTTTCAACAGGTCCGCCTTCGTAAACATCTACTGCAAAACCGAAAATTTTGAGTAACCGGGCGCTCATGTTTTTGTTCTTTTTGTTGAGAATTAATCCGAAAGCACCTTCGTCGTTATGATCTACAATCAGCACTACGGAACGGGAAAAGATGTCGCCCGAGATATCGGGAGTGGAAATTAAAATTTTACCTTTGTAAGAATAATTCATCTGTGTTCGGAGGTATTTACAGTAACCTTTGTTCAAATTTAATAAAAAATTTAATGGAAAATCTTCACGACAAAAGAAAAGTTTACGAAAAATCTGAACTTCTTGAGAATCAAATTAAAGAGAATCCGATGGAGCAGTTCCGGAATTGGTATCTTGAAGCCCAGGAGCATCCTGATGTTTCAGAAGCCAATGCGATGTCGGTTTCTACTGTTGAGAATGACGGTTGCCCGAGAACCCGCATGGTTTTGCTGAAATCTTATACCTGGGAAGGTTTTATATTTTACACCAATTACGAAAGTAGAAAAGGCAAAGCTATCGACCAGCGTCCTCAGGCCTGTCTGCATTTTTTCTGGCCGCATCTTGAGAGACAGGTTATTATTAAAACTAATCTTGAAAAGATTGCAGAAAACCTAAGTGACGGTTATTTTCAGTCGCGCCCGAAAGGGAGCCAGCTGGGCGCTGTAGTTTCACCTCAGAGTCAGATTATTCCGGACCGCAGTTTTCTTGAGGTTAAACTGCAGGAACTTGAAAAGGAATTCCGGGAAAAAGATGTACCCAGGCCGGAAAACTGGGGCGGATACATCGCAAAGCCTTATGAGATAGAGTTCTGGCAGGGTAGGCCAAACCGTCTGCACGACAGGATTATGTATGAGCTTCAGCCGGATTTTGACTGGAAAATCAGCAGGCTAGCACCGTGATGTTGTTACAGAATTAATACAGTGTTTTTCCCAATAAAAAACCCCGTCCGGAGACGGGGTTCAATGTTTAATATCACAGCGTGATTATTTTTTCTTAGCACCCATTACAGAACCAGCTAAGTCAGCACCAGCTTTAAATTTAGCAACTTTTTTAGCAGCAATTTTAATTGGTTTTTTAGTTGCAGGGTTAATACCTTGTCTTGCAGCTCTTTCAGCTACGGAGAAAGTACCGAATCCTACTAGAGAAACTTTACCGTCTTTTTTCTTCAAAGTTTCGGTTACGTTAGAAATGAAAGATTCTAAAGCAGCTTTAGCAGCAACTTTTGTAATGTTGGCATCTTTTGCGATTGCGTCGATTAATTCAGACTTGTTCATAATAATAATATTAAGGTTAGTTTTATTGTTAAAGCAAATATAAAACAATTTTCAAATTGTGCAAATTTTTTATATATAATTAATCAAAAACCGACAAATATGAATAATTTAACATAAAATTATAAATTTATTTTTCCACAAAAAATAAGCGTTTGCGGGGTATAAAATCATGCCAAAACCTTTATAATGCTGTAAATATTGATATTCGATATTTATTATTCATAATTGCGAATTATTGAATTTGAACTTCGGTTTTTGCTTAAACTTTTTGCATTTTCAGGTTAATTCACTGGTTATATTGTTTTTAATGGCTTTTTTTAGGTGTTTCTGCTAA
Source organism: Flavobacteriia bacterium (assembly GCA_015999765.1). GTDB lineage: Bacteria > Bacteroidota > Bacteroidia > Flavobacteriales > Weeksellaceae > Kaistella. The sequence continues at coordinate 11,109 of JAECQR010000006.1, read as the reverse complement.
TTGGAAGTGTAATTAAAAACTTTAAATTTCTTATTCGTTTTGATTAAAATAATTAAATTTGCGCCATGCTAATTGAAGTTTTTAAATCTAAGATCCATAGAGTTCGCGTAACTGAATCTGACCTTGATTATATCGGCAGTATCACCATTGATGAAGATCTGCTGGAAGCGTCTGGAATTGTGGTTGGTGAAAGGGTCTTTATCGTAAATGTTAACAACGGTGAACGCTTTGATACCTACGCAATTAAAGGCAAAAGAAAGTCGGGCGAAATCTGCCTTAATGGTCCTGCCGCAAGACGCGTTCAGAAAAATGATATCATCATCATTATTGCTTATGCGCAAATGACGCCGGAAGAGGCGAAAACTTTCCAGCCTAAGATTATTTTCCCGGACGAGAAAACGAATCTGCTTACTTAATTCTGAATTTTTCATTTAAATATCCACTTTTGGAAGAACACAAAAAAACCGGTACGCTCAAAACAATCATTACAGTTACTGTTTCCCTTGCAATTGCAATACTCTTCATGTGGTTTGCGTTAAAGGGAATGGAATTTAAGAAAATCGCCGGTTATTTTGCGAAAGCGAATTATTTCTGGGTTTTTGTAGCGGCGATGTTTGGGATTCTGGCTTATTGGTTTCGTGCTGTCCGCTGGAATTTGCTCCTGGAGCCTATGGGTTACAGAATCTCTAATTCAAATGCGTTCTGGACGATTTCTTTCGGGTATCTTATGAATTTAACCATCCCAAGAAGTGGCGAATTGGCGCGCTCTACCGCACTTTTTGGGGTTGAAAAAGTTCCTGTCGACAAATCCTTCGGGACAATTATACTGGAACGTGTTGTTGATTTGGTCTGTATGGGCGGATTTCTCCTGCTGACTTTGTTTTTTAAATATGATGCAATCCTTGCTTTCTATCAGTATGTTACGGATGCAAAAAGCAAAGCCGCAGAACCGGAATCCGGGAACGGTATTTATATTTTTCTAGGGATTGTACTTGTTGCTGCCATTCTGTTTTTCACCTTAAGGAAAAGACTGCAGGAGTTTGTGATCTATCAGAAAATCTTAAAGTTTGCGACGGGAATTTTCCATGGTTTAATGTCAATTTTCAGAATGAAACAGAAGGTAAAATTCATCCTGTTGTCTGTAGGGATCTGGGTTTCCTATTATCTGGCGGCTTACCTGGTATGTTTTGCGCTTCCCGAAACCTCGGATTTTACTTTTGCTGACGGGTTTTTCATCATTGTGGTAGGAACGTTGGGAATGATGGTTCCGGCGTCCGGAGGGATTGGTGCTTTTCATTTCGCACTGAAGCTAGGCATTATGGCATTATTTCTATCAATGGGAAAAGATCCTGAGGAAGGGGGTGAGGTAGGATTATCCTATGCCTTTATTTCCCATACCATGCAGCTTGTAATTATGATTGTAATGGGTATGATTTCGGTTCCAGTTCTTGCAAAAGAGCGCGCGAAGTTGCTTTCCAGATAATTTCAAATCATCTAATTCTCACGGGTCACTAAAACATTCTGCTTAGCGAAGTTTCTCGTATGAATCAGTCATATTGGGTTTTTAGTAGGAATTTGATAAATAAATGTTGCTTTTAATGTGAAAAGGAATAGTTTTTGATGTTATTTGTGCTAATCCACACAAATGCAGATATATGAAAAATTTATTACTTTCTTTCGCCATGCTGTATACTTCAGCATTTATCTACGCTCAGTCAGGTAATGTCGGAATCAATACAACAACTCCTCAGGCAACATTAGATGTAAACGGAAATCTCAAAGTACGAACTGTACAAACCATTACTTCGGCCACCAACGATCAGACGGTTTTATTACGGGACAAATCGGTTCCGGGTGATTTTGTAATCAAAGAAATCACCGTAGGAAATTTATTGAATTCAGGAAGTTCGGGCGCTGCATATTCGGCGCGTAAAACCGGAGGGTGGTCACTGCTAACTCTCAGTCTTGGTAGCAGTACTTACCCTATAAACCTGTCGGGTGGCGATACACGGGTGGGCAATTCAGCTTTATTTACAAATGGAGTGTATACAACACCTGTTTCGGGAATCTATGATGTAAATTTAGGGATTCAGTTAAGCGGAGTAGACCTCACTGTCCTTTCTGGCAAAAGTTTAGTTCTTTTGAAAAATACAGCCGTTTGGGAAACAAAACCTTTTAATGGAGTCCGAGTACAGATAGGCCCTTTCCCAGTAGTTACCATACCGATAACTTCTACGGATTTGCATACCCTGGTGCAGTTAAATGCAGGAGACACGCTTACTTTCGGAATTAATACCGGTGGCGTACTTCCGGTAAATCTTGGTGTTCTCCCAATTACAAGTACTTCTCTAAAAGTTTTCAAAGTATCTGATTGACAATCAGTTATTTAAATAATAAAAAAATCACATGAACATTAGTCATGTGATTTTTTGTTTGTGATTTGCCCAATTCTAGATTTATCCAAAAGCTCTTTTCAGTAAACTTTCCACTTTAGGCTCGCTCCCTCTGAAGTTTTTATAAAGGTCCATGGGGTCCTTGGTTCCACCGGATGAAAGTAAAACCTTGTACTTCGCTGCGATTTCCGGATTGAAAATTCCGTTTTCTTTGAAATATTGGAAAGCATCAGCATCCAGTACCTCCGCCCATTTATAAGAATAATAGCCTGCTGAATAGCCGCCCTGGAAAATATGTGAAAAGCTTGTACTCATCGCCGTTCCAGGATTGGATGGATAAAGGTTTGTCGCTTTTGTTTCTTCTACTTCGAAGGTTTTAATGTCGCCCACTTTATCAGCATTGCTGTGATAAGCCATATCCAGAAGTCCGAAACCAAGCTGCCTTAAAGTCTGGTAACCTTCCATGAAATTCTTGGAATCCGAAATTTTCTGGATCTTTTCATCAGGTAAAACTTTACCGGTTTTATCGTGCTTCGCAAAAGTTTTCAGGAATTCCGGCTCGTAGCAGAAATTCTCTAAAAACTGCGACGGAAGCTCCACAAAATCCCATTTTACCGATGTTCCTGAAAGATTTGGATACGTGGTATCTGCCAAAACACCATGCAGCGCGTGCCCGAATTCATGGAACAGCGTGGTTACTTCCTGAAATGTCAGCAGGCTTGGCGTATCTGAAGTGGGTTTCGAGAAATTGCAGACTACAGAAATATGTGGTCGCGAATTTTCACCGTTTTTCCTGAACTGATTTTTAAAGCTCGTCATCCACGCACCCGCTCGCTTTCCCTTTCGCGGGAAATAATCAGCGTACAGAAGTGCTTTAAATTCACCGTTTTCGAAAATTTCATAAGTTTTTACATCCTCGTGATATTTCTGAATTTCATTGGTTTCTATAAAATCTAGTCCAAAGAGTTTTTTCGCCAAACCAAAGACTGCATCCTGAACTTTTTCCAGTTGGAAATAAGGTTTCAGTTCTTCATCATCAATATCGAATTTCTGTTTACGAAGTTTTTCAGCATAAAAAGCGTGGTCATAACTTTCTATTTCATCAATTCCATCTGCTTTTGCAAGTGTTTTAAGTTCTTCAATTTCTTTTTCGGCGTAAGGTTTTGCCTTTTCCAGAAGTTCATTCAGGAATGACGTTACCTGATCCGGCGATTTTGCCATTCTCTCTTCCAGAACGTATTCAGCATAATTTTTATAACCCAGTAAATGCGCTTTTTCCTGTTTTAACTTAATGATTTCTTTGATCAGATTCTGATTGTCGAATTCATTATTATCGAAGGATTTTTTTCCATTAGCAAGTGCCAGTTCTTTTCTCAGTTCGCGGTTTTCTGCGTAGGTCATGAAAGGAATATAACTCGGATACTGCAGGGTCACTACGAAACCTTCAAGATTTCTTTCTTTTGCCTCTTCGCGGTATTGGTTTAAAATAGCTTCCGGGATTCCTGCCAGATCTTTTTCTTCCGTAATATGTTTATAATAGTTATTGGTTTCCGCAAGCACATTCTGCCCGAACTGCAATGATTTCTTAGATAGTTCAATACTGATTTCCTTGAATTTTTCTTTATCGGATTCATTCAACAGAGCTCCGCTTCTCACAAAACCTTTGTAGGTTTCGTTCAGGAGCATTTGCTGTTCCTCGTTTAGATCATATTTTTCCTTCTCGTCGTAAACTTTTTTTATCTTCCCGAAGAGTTTTTCATTTTGAGAAGTTTTCGCAGAAAATTCAGTTAAAAGCGGCGAAACTTCCTGCGCGATTTTTTGTATTTCATCATTCGTTTCAGCAGAATTCAGGTTGAAGAAAATGCCTGAAACTACATCAAGCTTCTCTCCGGAAAATGCGAAGGTTTCAATAACATTTTCAAAAGTAGGTTCCGCCGGATCTTCTACAATAGCGTCAATTTCTTTTTCCGAAATCTTTATCAGTTCCTGAAATGCCGGGAGAAAATGTTCCTCTTTGATATCGTTGAAAGGCGCTGAATGGTGTTTAGTATTGAAATTTTCTAATAATGGATTTTGCATAGTGTAAGGTTTGTCAAAGGAAACATAAAGTAATGTCAAAGTAATGTCATACTGGGGTGTAAATTTACTGAAATTTATATTTTATATTTGTTTTACCAATAAAACTAAAATAAACGGTCATGAAAACATTTTTAAAAATTCTGTTAGGCGTCGTAGCTGCGCTTATCGTTATAATGCTGCTGATCGGTAAAAAGTACCATTTCGAAACTTCTACCGTCATCAATGCGCCGGCTGATAAAGTTTGGCAACACATGAGCTCGATGAAGGCTTTCAACCAATGGAATCCCTTTATGGATCTGGACCCGAATGTAAAAGTGAATTATTCAGGAAATCCAGGTCAGGTAGGCGACCAGTATTGCTGGGAAGGAAATGATGACGCCGGCAAGGGTTGCCATATTGTAACCGCTCTGGTTCCTAACCAAAAGCAGTCCACCAAAATGCTTTTTGAAAAACCTTTTGAAAGCGATGCAACTTCAGACCTTATTCTTACGCCTCAGGGAAATTCAACAAAAGTGACGTGGACAATGGATTGTGAACTCGATTACCCGATGAACCTCATGAAATTCTTTATGGATAGCCAAATGGAAAAATCATACGGTTCCGGGCTGCAGAAGCTGAAAGTTCTAGTGGAAAAGTAACAGCCGAAATGTCAAAAAACCGGATTTTTATCCGGTTTTTTTATGGGTACACTTCAGAGTGGTATTTTCGGAATTTATTTCGCAAAATTACCTTAAATTTGTCACTCAGTTGAAGGTTTAAAAAATTCCTCAGAATACACAATTAATATATATTTAATGAAGAAAATTACAGCGCTTGCGCTCATTTCTATAGCTCTTGTTTCTTGTAAAAAAGAAACGCAAACCATTACAAAAGTTGATCCCGCAACCGGAAAAACTGTTACTGTCGAAGTTCCTGTGGAAGACTCCGCAAAAATTGAAAAAACAAATGTGGGTACTGCTGCAATTAAAGATTCATTGGGGCTTTATACTCAGTCTTTTAAGCTGGAAGTTGGTAAAACCTATCCGCTGAAAACGTATCAGAAAGACGTACAGACGATGACCGCGCCAGATGGTAAATCCCAAAGCGGAACAAGCGAAAGTACCGATGAAATGTCCTTTACTGTAAATAAATTCGAAAACGGGATTTATGACATTACCATTAATTTGGTAAGCAAAAGAAACGCACAGTCAGCCAATGGAAAAACAGTGGCCGTAGATACTAAACTTGCGGAACCCGCAGACGAACAGCTGAAAATGATGTGGAAAGTAAACAAAGCACTTGTAGGGAACAAGCTCAATATGAAAATGGGTGAGGACGGAAAGGTAATTTCGATTACAGGTTTCGATGCGGTTTACAGTAAAATAGCTGCTTCTGTGGGAAGTGTGATTAAAGATGCCAAGCAGAAAACCGCGTTTGTAAACAGTTTTAAAGAAAGCTTTAACGAAAAAATTCTGAAAGATCAGTTTACTAAAAATCTGCTTTTACTGCCGGCAAAAGGCGTGAAAATTGGCGATAAATGGTCTCAAAGTGAAAATGCGACCCCGGATGGTAAAATTAAACTTACCACAACCTATATGTTGAAAAGTGTAGGTGACGGTGCAGCAGTAATCGCAGTTACAGGAGGAATTCCAAAAAAATCTGATAAGAAAACCCAGGAAGGAGTTACACGAAGCATGAGTTCTGAACTTTCCCAAAATGGAATAATCACGTTGGACCAAAATACCGGCTGGATCAAAAACCAAACGATTTCCGTAAAAACCACCCAATCCGAAACGCTTTCAGACGGGAAGCAGTCGCAAACGATGAAAAGTGTTTCAAATTCAACGGTAGAAGTAAATCCACTCAAATAGTAGACGGTGAATTGCTCATATCTTATTCGCGATAAACAATGAAGTATATTTTAGAATTAATTCTCACAACCATCATCATTTTTTTTCTCTGGAATATTTTAAAGAGAATGTTTTTCTCCGCCTTTTACAAATTTCCAAGGCCCGAGAATAAAAGTAAAACTCAATCCCAGAAAACGAATAAAAATCTGGATTCCAAAATAAAGTGGGACGCTGAAACGGTTGATTACGAAGAAGTAAAAGAAAATAAAGACAAAGAAAAATAAAACACAGCCCTTTTGAAATTTATATTTTTGAAAGGGTTTTTATTGATGACATTTATTATGGCAAAAAACAGAAAACTCATATTTATCGCTGGAAGTATTATTGCTTTTATCATTCTGGCTTTGGTTTATGCAAACCCAGTTCTTACGGGCAAGCAGCTCTTTCAGCATGATATTGTGCAGTACAAAGGCGGGGCCAAGGAATTGCTGGATTACCGTGCGCAAAATGGCAGAGAAACTTATTGGAGCGACTCCATGTTCGGCGGAATGCCGACTTATCAGATGGGTGCGCAGTTCCGGGGCGATATCATTAAAAAAGTTGACGATTTACTGAATTTTTTACCTAAACCTGCCAATTATATTTTCCTGCTTTTCTCAGGGTTCTTTCTTCTTGGGATGGTCGCGGTGCGCAATTGGAAGTACGCCCTTTTGGGAGCAACTTTTTTCGGTCTTTCTACTTATTTTTATATTGCACTTGCTGCAGGTCATAACGGAAAAATTCATACCGTCGCTTATTTTGCGCCGCTGCTCGCCGGAATTCTACTCGTTTACATCCGAAAGAAATACATCATCGGTTTCATTGTAACCGCTTTGTTTATGGGGCTTCAGATCGCTGCTAACCACCCACAAATGACATACTATCTCTTTATCGCGCTTGGATTTTTATTTATTTCCGAATTGGTGCGTGCGGTTCAGGGAAAAACCGACTGGAAACATTTCGGAATCGCTTCCGGGATTTTAGCATTCGCATTCCTGCTTGGTGTTGGAATGAACTCTCAGCGGTTAATGGCCAATTCGGAATATGTCACTGAAACCGTTCGTGGTAAACAAATATTGGATAATGACAGTCATACCTCCGGGAAATCAGGCATGGACAAAGAAAGCATGCTGATGTGGAGCTATGGGAAACTGGAAACTCTAAACCTTTTTATCCCAAGATTAATGGGCGGTTCCAGCACCGAAGAAGGTTCCGAAAGGATGATGAACCGGGTGCAGGAACTGGTTCAGGAAAACGTTTCTTCGCAGGAGGAAATGGACCGTATTTCCAGAGGTTTCGGTTCGCTGACCTACTGGGGCGAACAGCCGGGAACTTCGGGACCGGCTTATCAGGGAGCTGTGGTTGTTTTCCTTGCGGTTCTTGGTTTTTTCTTTGCGTGGAAAAAATACCGTTACTGGATTCTGGGAGCTTCAGTTCTAACTGTTTTCCTGGCGTGGGGAAGTAATTTTATGATCGTGTCGGATCTGTTTATCGATTTCGTTCCTTTCTATAATAAATTCAGGGCGCCAAGTTCAATTTTGGTTGTGGTCGAACTGCTGTTTCCTTTGATTGCGATTGTGGGATTATATAGATTTTTCAATTCCAATGTTGATACAGAAACCGGTTCAGAGAATGTTTTAGCTGAAGATTACAAAAAGAAAATACTGACTTTTGTAAGCGCAGCAGTTCTGGGAATCACCTTTATACTGTTGATTTTCGGTAAATCGATTTTAGGTTTTCACACAGATAACGAGAAAGTCTATCTTCCGCCATTCCTGCTTGATTTCTTAGTTGATGAACGTTTCAAAATGTTCACAATTGATGCGGTAAAAGCTATTGTTTATGTCGGTATCACTGCTGCGGTTCTTTATTTGGGACTGAAGAAGAAAATCAATCAGAATATCGCTATTGTGATTATTGGTTTGGTAAGTCTGTTCGATTTGTGGAGCGTAAATAAACGGTATCTGAACAACGAAAATTTTATCGATAAAACCTTTACTGAAAATCCTTTTCAGACTGAAAATTCAGAATTGCTTATGCAGAAAGTTGGCGAAAACCGTAATCTGCAGACGCTATTGGCCAACGCCAACGTAAACAAAACTTTAGAAACTATTTCGGAGAAAGATAAAACACATTACCGTATTTATAATCAGGTTTTGGGGACGTTCAGTGAGACGAATACTTCTTACTTTAAATCTTCTGTAGGTGGTTATCACGCCGTGAAATTGCGACGTTATGATGATCTGATCAACGAGTATTTCAGCCGTACCGATACCGTTCGGGTGCCGAGGATTCTCAATATGCTGAATACAAAATACATGATTTTCGGCGGTCCGGAAAATCCTGAAGCGGTTGTGAATCCTCAGGCAAACGGTAATGCATGGTTTGTTTCTGAACTGAAATTTGTAAATTCTCCTAACGAAGAAATTAAGCAAATCGGTGAGGTAGATACCAAGAAAATTGCTGTAATTTCGAATGAAGATAAAAAATATTTCGACGGAAAAGCAATGCAGCCTGATCCTGCAGCGGTTATAAATCTTACAAAATACCAACCCAACGAACTTGAGTTTAAAACCCAGTCGAAAACACCACAGTTAGCTGTTTTTTCGGAAATCTATTATCCGAAAGGCTGGAAAATGGTGATTGATGATCAGGAAGTTCCTTATCTCAAAGCGAATTACTTGCTGAGAGCTGTTCATGTTCCGGCGGGTAATCATACGGTGAAAATGATTTTTGAACCTGCCGTTATCCAAACCGGAAAAGTGATTTCAATGATCGCATTCGGAGTTTTCATAATATTGAGTTTGGGCGGAATTTTCTTTCTTTACCGCAAAAGAAGCAAAAGTGAAATGCAGAGTGCTCAGTAATCCAAAAGATTAAAAAAGTTTTTATGGTTACCCAGAAATATATTACAGATCTTACGTACAGAATCAATGGCGCCTGTATTGAAGTTCACAAAATTTTGGGTTCGGGATTGGCAGAAATTGTATATCACAAAGCTTTAGAAAAAGAGTTTCAGCTGAGAAATATTCATTTTAAATCTGAGTTTATTATTCCGGTGATTTATAAAGAACATCATTTGAACTGTGATTTTAAATGTGACTTTTTAATTGAAGATTTAATTGTTTTAGAGATTAAATCAGTAACTCAAATTTTAGATATTCATAAATCTCAGGTTTTAAATTATATGAATCTATTAAAAGTTCCCAAAGGGGATACTAGTAAACTTTAATGTTAAAAATATTTATCATTTAGGACAAGAAACCTTTATCAATAAGTATTTTGATGCACTTGATTCGTAACTTGGTTTATGCGGTCAGTGACTAATTTCAGGATTGTAAATCTTTTGCCACTCTTGCGGTAACATAAAAATAAAAAATAATTATTTTGATACACATGTAGTTTTTGCAATCTTTTGAATATTTAAATTATAAACAAACTTTTGCCACTTTTGCGGTAAATAAGAAATGAAAGATAAAAAAATCTTAATCATCACATATTACTGGCCGCCAGCAGGTGGACCGGGAGTACAGCGATGGTTAAAATTTGTAAAATATCTGCCAGAATTCGGCTGGAAACCTACGGTGTTTATTCCCGAAAATCCCAGTTACCCTATTGTTGATGAAACTTTGCAAAGTGAAGTTTCAAACGATCTTGAAATCATCAGAACCAAAATCTGGGAACCTTATCAGATTGCTGAATTCTTTGGAAAAGACAACAAAAAATTCAAGGCCGGACAGTTCGATGTCGGTAAAAACCAAAGCTGGAAATCAAAGCTATCGATTTGGGTGCGCGGAAACTTTTTTATTCCCGACGCACGAGTTTTTTGGGTAAAACCTTCAGCTAAATTTCTGAAAGAATATTTAAAGGAAAATAATTTCGACGCTGTTGTAACCACCGGACCGCCGCATTCCGTACATTTAATTGGCCTGGAACTGAAAAAAGAATTTCCCAACCTGAAATGGATTGCCGATTTCCGAGATCCCTGGACCGAAATTTCATATTACAAACATTTGAAACTTAAGAAATCATCCGACCGGAAACACCGTGAATTAGAACAGCAAGTTTTTAGAACTGCCGATATTATTTTGGCTACGAGCTATACTGACGCTGAAAACTTCCGGAAAAAAAGTGCCAACGCGTTTTGTGTTACGAACGGATTTGATGGTTTTGAAAACGCATTAAACACTAAAAAAAACACCAAATTCACACTAAGCTACATCGGTGTTCTGGAACAGCTTCGAAATCCTGAAATTTTGTGGAGTACTTTAAACCAAATCATTCAGGAAAATGAAGAGTTTAAAAGTGATTTCGAACTGAAATTTGTCGGTAGGGTAGATGATAAAATTTTAAATGAGATCGAAAATTCAAAACTGAAAAATTCCCTTAATAATGTAGGTTATCTTTCTCATTTGGAAGCTAATGCTGAAATGCAGAGTTCCGATGTGCTTTTGATGACTAATTTCCCTGATGAAAGTTCAAAGGGAATTATTCCCGGAAAGATCTTTGAGTATTTAGCCACCGGAAAACCGATTCTTTCTTTTGGTCCTAAGGAAAGCGATGTAAAGAAAATTTTGCATGAAACGAATGCAGGGAAACATTTTTCTTATCAGGATTCAGCGGAATTGAAAGCTTTTCTCATCAGTCAGTACCAAAACTGGAAATCTGGCATAACTTCTTCAAAAACAAAAAATATCGAGCAGTTTTCGAGACGGAATCTTACTGAAAAGCTGAGTGAAATTTTAGAAACCGAAACCCGCGTGAGGGCG
>JAECQR010000005.1 GCA_015999765.1 Flavobacteriia bacterium | reverse complement strand
TTTACTTCCAATAGAAACAGTTTATTTAAAAATTTCGGCAAGAAACGTTTTCATTTCGTTCCAGGATTTCTCATCAGCTTCTTTGTTATAGGCAATCGGCAGGTTGAATTTCTTTCCGGTTGCAGTAGCGTCAGGATTGGTGAAAGCATGCAGTGCGTCAGGATAATCGACGAATTTATACTCGATTTTTGCACTGTCCATTTCTTTTTTGAAAGCTGCAATTTCTTCTTTTGGAACAAAGCTATCCGCAGCGCCGTTCAGCACAAGATACTTCACTTTATTATTTTTAGCGCGTATTCCTGTTTCCAGATTTCCGTGGAAACTCACCACCCCTTTGAAATCACTGGAAAGCCGCGCCATATTCAGGGCCTGCGCACCACCAAAACAATAACCGATGATGGCCATTTTACTGTAATCAGATTTCTCCGCGAGGCTTACCTGATGCTTTGCAGCATCGAACATTCTACGGGCATCAACCGGAATGTTATAGAAATGTGAGGCAAGTTTTTGGGCTTCTTCCGGCGTTTCTACCACTTTCTGGTCGCCATAATAATCAACAGCGACAGCGTAATAACCTAATCCTGCAAGCTGTTTCACTCGGTTTTTCACATAATCATTTAACCCCCACCACTCGGGAAGTACAAAAACTACAGGCAGCTTTCCTTCTATATCGGCATTATATGCAGCAAAAGAACGGTGGGTAACGCCGTTGATTTCGGTTTTCAGTTCTTCAGTTTTAATATTACCGCTTACATTTTCTGCGGTTGTTGTATTTTCTTTACCAGAAGCAGTTTTCTCTTTACAGGAAACTGCGAACAGTGAGAGCGAGAGCGCAATAGTGAGGATGGGGAGTTTCATAATTTATTTTTGATTAAAAATAAAGAAAAATTTTGAATGTATATCTTTCAACTGTTACCAAACTTAAACAGTGAAAAAACAAGTAACGCCGTTAAAATCAAAACAATAAACAAAATTTTGAAATCTATTTTAAATGCTTTAATACTCATAATCATCGCTAAACATACAATAACCAAAAGCGTGATGACGGAAAAATAAATATAATCTGCAATGAAATAAAAATGTAAAAAATAAAATCTTATTACTGCAATATAAGAGCCCAGCAATGCCGAAACCGAAAAAAATAAACCGTATATTTTATGTTCCGAAATCCCTTTCCTTGCCAAAAAAGAATACGAACCAAGGATAAAAAATCCGGAAACTAGAGGAAGAAAATAACTTAGAAATTTTGCCCAAGATTGTGTTGGCAAAGCCATTGGTGCAGCAAGGACGAACAGTAATAGAATCATAAAAACAGAAAATCCCAGCAATGCTGTGAAAACGAATTTTAGGATTCTTATGATCGATGTATTTTCCAAATTGTAATATAAAAATCAAATTTAGAGAAATTAGTTCTTAAAATAAAAACACACCAAAAAGGTGTGTTCAAAATATTGTTTTCTATTATTTCTTTTGAATTAATGAATATGTTTTTCTGCATGATAAGAACTTCTTACGAGCGGCGAACTTTCTACATGCCGGAAACCTAAACTTCTGGCAAAATCTCCAAACTCATTGAATTCCTCCGGCGTGATAAATTTTTTCACCGGCAAATGTTTCTTTGTAGGCTGCAGATACTGTCCGATTGTAATGACATCAACATTCGCATTTCTGATGTCTTCAATTGTTTGGAAAACCTCATCTCTTTCTTCACCCAAACCGAGCATTAATCCGGTTTTTGTCCGGTTCTGTCCGGCTTCTTTCATGTAACGTAAAACCTCAAGACTTCTTTCATATTTCGCCTGAATCCGAACTTCGCGGGTAAGCCTTTTAACGGTTTCCATATTATGGGAAATCACTTCGGGTGAGACAGCAATTAAGCGGTCGATATGTTTCGTAATTCCCTGAAAATCAGGAATCAAAGTTTCCATTGTGGTTCCGGGTGATATTCTGCGCACGGCATTTACCGTTTCTGCCCAAAGAATAGAACCCATATCCTTCAAATCATCACGGTCTACAGAAGTGAGAACCGCATGTTTAATCTTCATTAATTTAATAGATCGGGCAACTTTTTCTGGTTCGTCCCAGTTTACATCCAAAGGTTTACCGGTTTTTACGCCGCAGAACCCACAGCTCCGGGTACAGATATTCCCCAGAATCATAAAAGTAGCGGTTCCTTCGCCCCAACATTCGCCCATATTAGGACAACTGCCGCTTTGGCAAATGGTGTTGAGCTTATACTTATCAACCAAAGTACGGAGTTCACGGTAATTTTTTCCGGTCGGAAGTTTTACACGGATCCATTTTGGTTTCTGTACTGTGGTATCTATTATTGCTTCGTTCATTTTAAATATAAAGTGCAAATTTACGAATTAGAAATTGCTTTTGTCAATCCTCGAATTCTTTGTTTTTCAATAATTCGGCGAGAACCTTTTTTGCGCGCATAATCCGCACTTTAGTGTTCGCAACCGTTAAATTAAGCTCTTCGGCAATTTCTTTAATGCTTTTTTCCTCAAAAAATCTTAAACGGATAATGTCCTGATAATTGGAATCGAGACTTTCGATGATGGTTATAATCTGCTTTTGATCTTCTTCGGAAATTAAGAGTTCTTCGGGAGAACGTGCGAACTGGTTTTTAAAGCCTTCGAAACTGTCTGTAGAATCTTCGCTTTCGCGGTTTTTCTTTCTCCAGTAATCGATCACCGTATTCTGTGCAATCGTAAGAATCCAGGTTTTGAACTGAAAATTGGGATCGTACAGATCGAGTTTTGCCAGCACTTTCGAAAAGACCGACACTGTAATCTCATCGGCAACATTTTCGTCCTGAACCTTTTTCATAATAAAACTGAAAACATCAACCCAATAAGAATTGATGAGTTTGGTCTGCGATTTCTGATTTTTTTTCTTGGCCAGGGAAATCAGCGTCAAGAGTTCAGTTTTCTCCATATCGAAACAAAGATAATGAATTTATTTCCCGGAATCTTCGCCTTTTAAATCATCCAATATTAAGTCAATATCTTTAGGTGATTCACTTTAAAATCCTTACTTTGCAACACTCAAAAATATACGATATGAAAGCTAAGAAGAAATATAAAAAACAGATCCTGAAGTCTTTAAAAGAAATGGCTACAACAGAATATGCGCTGCTGGAAACCATGACCAACCTTATGCTGCTGAAGGAGATGAAGGAGCACAATATTTCGTTCAAAGAGGGTGACACTTTTTCGTTTGAGGACAACATTTTCGATTACAGTGAGGATAAAAATATCCGCAGACTCGCCAAACTCAGAAAAAAAATGCTTAAAACCATGAATAAGCTTGTAGAAAAAGGCAATTTCACGGATAAGGAAATCGAATTTTTGGCATAGACTGTCACCGTTTTAGCGATATTATTTTTTCAGCCTGGGTAGAAGCTTTGCCGTCAACAGAAAAAACGATACGATAGCAGGAATCCTCTCTTTCGAATGTGCCGTCGAGCTGCTGCACCATAGCATCGATAATATAATGTCCCAGCGAGTTGCTGCCATCATTGATTCCGAAAAAGACGCCGTTATCGCAGTACTTCATATGAGCCACACCGTTATTTTCTTTTACGTCAAGTGAAATTTTCAGTGGCTGACCCGGTGCTGGCGCGGCATGTTTCAGAGAATTAGTCACGAGTTCATTCAGCAGTAATCCATAAGAAAGCCCTTTATCAACAGGGAGCAGTATTTCCTGCAAATCGTTTTGAACCTGCAGTTCTTTGGGAAAACCCGCTAAGTGAGACTCGAAAATTTTCTCGGAATATTCTTTGATTTCCACCGTGGATTTCTCGAAACTGTTCATGTTATAGGAAAAGAGGTTATGCCCAAGTGCAATAGTATTGATCCGAAGATAGAGCTGCTCGATCTTGTGTTTATACAGCACATTCTGCGTTTCATCTTTCTGAAAACCGATCAGACTTAAAATAACCGCAAGATTGTTTTTCACCCTGTGATTCAGTTCGCGCACCAGAAATTCCTTTTCGTGTACATTTCTCTTCAATACTGCATTTTTAGCAAAAATACTTTGTTTCTGAAACTCGATTTTTTTCTTGGTTTTCGACAGCAGCCGCAGGGAGTATAGCAGAAGAAGTATAAAAATCACCAGCAGAGAAATGAGGAGCGTAAGTAAACTGTTCCATTTTTGGGTACTTACCATGTCATTTTCCAGCTCGGCCTGGCGTATTTTATTTTTTTGTGAGTTATACAGCAGATCCAGTTCCTGAACTTTCAAGTCCCGCTGCTCTACATTAGTCTTCTCATTCCATTCAGTAGCTATTTTATAATGATGGAACGCCGCCAAATAGTTTTTCTGATGTTCTAAAATCTTGCTTTTGGTATTGTAAACCTGACCTATAATATAAAAGATTTCAACCCTTGGCACTACTGCAATGGCGGAATCCGCATATCTGTTGGCTGATCTGTAATCATCCTGCCCAATGTAAAATTCACTGATGTTATTATACATTGCAGCAATACCGTTATAATTCTTATAATTCTTATAAAGCTGAAGCGCTTTCCGGAAATATTGAAGCGCTTCGCGGGGCTTTTCGAAAGAACTGAATCCCAAAGCGATATTCAGCATTGCACCGTTCTTGTTATCGTTTATCTTTTCGGCATATTTTTCAGCTTCTACAGCAACACTGAATGCCTTTTTGTGATCATCGAAAATCCGCAGATAGGAAGCCTGCCTGATGAGAAAATAGGTGTAATTTGCCGGTTTGAGTTCAGGATATTTATTGAGGATCGATGCAGCCTTGGCCAGCTCATCTTTACAGCTTTTTTTCTTCATTGCTGTTTCGAAAATAAGTGCACGCTGCAAATGTGTCCGCAGTTTTAAATCAGTTGGAAGGTTTGGTTTTGAGAGAATATCCTGAGAGAGCGAAAAGGCTTCATCTACCAAAGCCAGTTCGTTCAGAATTTCTATCTTAATAACGCCGAGCTCTGTTTTTTGATCCCCCTGAAAATTAGAATAATTCGAATTTATAAGGGCTAAAGATTCGCGGTTTTGTGAATGAATCATTTTCTCTTCTACCCTGTTTTTCAATTCTTTAAAACCGTTCTGCCCAAAAGCAGCCGAATAAAAAATCAGGATAAATAGAACAGAGTAAATTTTCATCATTACACAAATCTAATCATTCTGTATTAAAAATTTATTAACTTTCAGAATTATTTTTAAAGCATCATTTATGAAATTCGGACAAGTTGAAGATCCTTCAAATATCGATTTTACCCTCCCAAAGGATCACCAGAAAACTTCAGAAATCCTGAAAAAATCTAAATCTAGAAACCTGGAAATCTCCATAGGATGTGCAAAATGGAACAAAACCGACCTTAAAGGATTTTATCCGAAAGGTACCAAAGACGAACTTACCTATTACGGAACCCAGTTTAATTCCATCGAACTTAATGCAACATTTTACGGAATGCCGAGTCCCGAGCAGGTGCAGACCTGGAAAGAAAAAACACCGGCAGATTTTAAATTTTTTCCTAAAATCACCAATACCGTTTCCCACTTCCGGAGACTTTTGAATATTACTGATGTCGTGACCCAGTTTGCAACTGCAGTTTTAAATTTCGATGAAAAATTGGGGATGGTTTTTCTGCAGCTTCACGACAATTTCAAGCCGAAAGATTACGAAAGGCTAGAAAAATTTGTTCAGGAATGGCCGAAAGAGGTACCGCTTGCCATAGAACTCCGCAATAACGAATGGTTTACTGATCAAGAGATTTTTAATAAAATATGTGATCTTTTTGAAAAACATAAAATCACAAACATTATTGTAGATACTGCCGGACGAAGGGATATGCTGCACATGAGGCTTACCACGCCTGTCGCGTTTATCCGTTATGTCGGTGCAAACGCAGAGAGCGATTACACAAGACTCGACGACTGGATTGAAAGAATAAAAACATGGAAAGAAGAAGGTTTGGAAAAACTTTATTTCTTTGTTCACCAGAACATTGAAAAAGCCTCGCCGCTGCTTTCAGCCTATTTTATTGAAAACTTAAATAAAGAATTCGGAACATCAATTCATATCCCGGAAATGGCTGATGTGAAGACGAAATTTTAAGAAATAGATCCACAAAAAAACCGCAGAAATTCTGCGGTTTTTGTTTTATCAGTAAGGCTTAAGCTTCACAACTCGAGCACGTCACAAAGTTCACCATCATTTCCTTGGAAACCGAGGAACTTCTTTGATAATATAAAGTTTTTACCCCTTTTTTCCATGCTTCGATGTACAGGTAATTTACATCTTTTACCGGCATTGTTGACGGAATCTGTAAATTCAGAGACTGCGCCTGATCGATATATTGCTGTCTCTGCGCTGCCTGAGAAATAATTTCCATTGGAGAAATCTCTCTGAACGTTTTGAAAACTGCTTTTTCCTCCTCGGTTAATTCATTTAAATGCTGTACAGAACCGTGATTTAGCATAATTGTTCTCCAGGTTTCTTCGTTATCGAGACCTTTTTCCTGAAGTAATTTCGCCAGATATTTATTCTTGCGCATAAAGTTTCCTTTCGCTAAACCTGCTTTATAGTAATTCGAAGCAAAAGGCTCAATTCCCGGAGAGGTCTGACCTAAAATCGCCGAACTAGAAGTTGTAGGAGCAATCGCCATAGTTGTGGTATTCCGCATTCCGTAACCTTTAAGCAATTCCGGTTCGCCGTAAATATTAGCTAATTCCTGAGAAGCCGCAATCGACTGTTCTTTGATCTGTTTGAAAGCTCTGGCATTGAATTGAGTGGCTTCAAAACTTTCAAACGGAATCATGTTTTTCTGAAGATAAGAATGATAACCCAAAACGCCCAAACCAAGCGCTCTGTGACGCAATGCGAAATTTCTGGCACCGGTTAAATAATAGTTTCCTTCAGTTTTTTCAATGAATTCAGATAAAACCGCGTCAAGGAAATAAATCGCCAGTTTCACTGCGTTGGTATCTTTCCATTCGTCGTACAGTTCAAGGTTCATGGAAGAAAGACAGCAGATGAAAGATTCCTCAGCACTGGACGGAAGCATGATTTCGGAGCAAAGATTACTTGCGTTGATCGTCATTCCTAAATCTTTATAAACCTGAGGCTTGTTTCTGTTCACATTATCGGAAAACAGAATATAAGGCAAACCTTTCTGCTGACGGCTTTCCAAAACTCTGGCCCAGATTCTTCGTTTGTCCATATCACCGTCAATCATGTCCTGCATCCAGTAATCAGGAACGCAGATTCCTGTAAACAGGTTCTGAATCGGGCTTCCAATATCTTTAATCGATAGAAATTCTTCAATATCGCCGTGATCAATATCAAGATACGCCGCGAAAGCTCCGCGTCGAACACCGCCCTGTGAAACCACATCCATCGCGGTATCGTACAATTTCATGAAGGAAACTGCACCCGAAGATTTTCCGTTGTCGGTTACGGCAGTCCCGCGGTTTCTCAGCTCGCCGAAATAACCCGAAGTTCCGCCTCCGATTTTCGTCTGCATAATCACTTCACCCAGTTTGTGGGTAATTCCTTCGATATTATCTGGAACGTGAACGTTGAAACACGAAATCGGCAAACCGCGCTGCGTTCCCATATTCGCCCAAACCGGCGATGAAAAACTGATCCACCCTTTCGTGATCATTTCCTCGAAAGCGGGCTGAAGTTCAGGTTTGTATAATCTTTTGGCTGCGGCCGTTGTAATTCTTTCGATGGCGCCTTTTACGGTTTCTCCTTTCAAAAGGTAACCGCGGTTCAGCATTTGCTCGGACTCTTCGTTGAGCCACCAGATGTTTGTATTTTCTTCCATTTATGTATGCTTTTGGGCAGTCAGCCTTTGCTTTCTGCGTTACTAATTTTTTATTTGGGAGCAGGAAAAGTCTGCTTTCTTTCAATACCCGTCCCGCTTTTCGCTATATCTTTTGCTTCACTTCGCTCCGCAAAAGGATGCCGCTGCAATCGGGGCTAAAAGTCCTTTTTGTTTTTGTTCCGACCCACTAGTTTTCCAAATATTTTTAAATTATATTGTTCTGTTTCCTAAATGCATTTTGGATTTTTTTTTTTAAATCAAATACTTCTGACACCCAAAATTTAGATTGCTGTCCTGTAAATACTTTGTACAGATGAATAACAAAAAGAGTAAACAAAATAATTATAAAAAATATGATGCTTAGCTCAGCTAAAAAACTAAACTTTTCAGACTCAAGAATCAATTTTAATATATCTAAATCCATAACAAATCCTAAAACAAATCGTTCTCGGTAATACTCTTGTCGTGCTTGGTATAATCAACCGGTCTTTTCGCGAAGAAATCATCCATTGAATTGGCGAAAACTTCCTCTTCAAACCAGATCATCGGTCTGTACTGTTCAGGTGATATGTTGTAGCGGGTTTTCATGCCGATTTTCTTCAGACTGTCATCAACACGGAACTTCATGAAGTTCAGCAAGTCTTCTTTTGTGAAATTATCAATTTCGCCGAGTTCGAAAATCCAGTCCAGGATTTCTTCTTCTACGGTAATGGAATGATCAACCAACGTGTAAATATCCTCAATATCAGAATCGGTTAAAAGTTCCGGCTGTTCTTCCCGGATTTTGTTGATCAGATAAATCCCCGCATTAGCGTGAATCTGCTCATCTACGGAAGTCCAGGCGATAATGTTGCTCACATTTTTCATGTACCCTTTGAATCTTGTAAACGATAAAATAATCGCAAACTGAGAAAAGAGGGAAACGTTTTCAATCAAAATACTGAAAAGCAATAATGACGAAACATATTCTTTCGGAGTCGTTGAATTGGCGTGTTTCAGAACATTTGAAAGAAAATCAATTCTTTTTTTGATGGCAGGAATTTCTACAACCTGATTGAAGGCATCGTTATAACCCAACACTTCCAGCAAACGGGAATAAGCTTCAGAATGCCGGAATTCGCATTCCGCGAAAGTAGAACCCAAACCGTTGAGTTCCGGCTTAGGCATATGATTATAAAGATTTCCCCAGAATGTTTTTACAGAAACTTCGATTTGGGCAATGGCCAAAAGAGCGTTTTTGATCGCATTTTTTTCGTGCGGCTCCAGCTGAGACTGAAAATCCTGAACATCCGCCGTAAAATCAACTTCAGAATGTACCCAAAACGACTTGTTGATGGCTTCCACAAACTGCAGAATCTCCGGATATTCGAACGGTTTATAACTTACTCTTTTGTCAAAAATTCCCATATCAGATTGAATTTATAAATGAATTACAACGTAAAACTCCAGCAAAACATTACAATCATAACTCACTGTTTCACAATTTGTTACGAAGCAGATTTGTTTGAAATTAATGTTTAATGTTTTTCTAAGCGTGAATCACAAAAGTATAGAATAGAATGTGATACTGAAAGCGATAAAAATTAAAAGTCTGACTTTAAGCGGTAAAAGTTTTCCACAATCACACAGACCTTGCGCTGATAGTGATTTTGCGGGGACTGATAAGTGAAACACGATATTACAGGCCCCTTTACATTAAACATTTACTAAAAATACTATGTTTATTGGGTACTAACAGTTAAACAGCAACTTTCCGGAAAAGATAATAGCCGGTTGTAACAAACAAATACTTTTTTCTACTTATCTTTAAAACTAATCCCACCGATTCATGGTAGTAATAAAGGACTTACATAAATCTTACGATACAGGAAAGAGCAAACTGCACGTTCTGAAAGGAATAAACCTAAGCATTGGCGAGGGCGAATTCGTTTCGATTATGGGTAGTTCCGGCTCCGGAAAATCTACACTCCTTAATATTATTGGGATTCTGGATGAAAAAGATAGCGGAGTTTATAATCTGGACGGGATTCCAATCGAAGATTTATCTGAAGTAAAGGCTGCGGAGTACCGAAGCAAATTTCTGGGATTTATTTTCCAGTCCTTCAATCTTATAGGTTACAAAACAGCGTTGGAAAATGTTGCACTGCCACTCTACTATCAGAATGTTTCACGCAAAGAGCGCAATCAAAAAGCTCTGGAGTATCTGGAAAAAGTAGGACTTGCAGAATGGGCAACTCACCTGCCTAATGAACTGTCGGGTGGGCAGAAACAGAGGGTTGCAATTGCAAGAGCATTGATTACAGATCCGAAAATAATCCTTGCCGATGAACCTACCGGAGCGCTGGATTCGAAAACTACTTATGATATTATGAAACTCCTTCAGGAAATCAACCGCGAAGGAAAAACCATAATCGTGGTGACCCACGAGCCCGATGTTGCCGCTGAAACCAAAAGAAACGTGATTTTAAAAGACGGAATTATCGAAAGTGATGAATTCATTACCCAACGCGTTCTCGCTTAATCCAAATACAACAGCATGTTTGATTTAGACCGATGGAGAGAAATTTTTGAGTCGATTCGCAGCAACCTTCTGCGGACGGTACTTTCTGGATTCACGGTGGCACTGGGTCTTTTTATTTTCATCGTGCTTTTCGGAATTGGAACCGGGCTTAAAAACGCTTTTACCGAAGGTTTTACCCGCGATGCTTCCAATTTAATCTCAATATTCACGGGTAAAACCACCATCGCTTATGGAGGCCTGCAGTCTGACCGCCAGATTATCCTTAAAAATGATGACTACGAGCAGGCAGTAAAATCTGATCCTGCCAAAATGGAAAGTGCAACCCCGAGATATTCTACCAATATGATCGTGAAATACGGCAAAGAAAGCGGCAGTTACCAGATCAGCGGCGCGAATCCTGAGGAAGTAATTATTGAAAACCGCAAACTTACAGAAGGCCGTTATCTCAACAACAGGGATCTCAGCCTAAAGCAAAATGTAGCTGTAATTGGCAGAATGGTTCAGCGCGATTTGATTAAAGACGGAAGTCCTGTAGGAAAAGATCTTGACATCAATGGTACCTTTTTTAAAGTTATCGGTGTGTTTTCGGATGATGGAGGCGATTTCGAAGAACGGGTGATTACCGTTCCCATCACCACTTTGCAGCAAATGAAAAAAGGTTCGGATACGGTAAGTTCTATTTTCATCACTTATGATACCAAACTTTCCCCCGATGAGGCAATAAAATACGGTGATCAGCTTCAGAAAGAACTCAAGGCTAAAAACAAAGTTTCTCCTGATGATGAGAATGCGATTATTGTACGGAACAATGCCAAGAATATGGGCGATACGATTCAGTTCCTGTTCATTATCACTTTAATTGTTGGATTTATCGGTATGGGAACTTTGCTAGCCGGAATCATCGGTATCAGCAACATCATGGTTTATATTGTAAAGGAAAGGACACAGGAAATAGGAGTGAGAAAGGCCATCGGTGCGAAACCGGGAAGTATTGTCGCCTTAATCATGCAGGAGAGTGTTGTAATTACCGTAATTTCAGGCTTTATCGGAGTTGGACTGGGCGTAATGTCTCTTGCGTTAATCGGCGACAGTTTGGAGAAATTCTTCATCAAAGATCCGTCGGTAGGTTGGGGCTTAATTATCGTTGCGTTTATAAGTTTGGTGATTTCAGGTTTGGTTGCAGGGTTTGTTCCTGCCTACAGAGCAAGCCGGATTAAGCCGATTGAAGCATTAAGATCTGAATAATATTCAAACATTAAATTAATACGTAGATATCTGAAAACGATCAACTGGCAAACAAAATGAATATCATCTTCAAAATAGACACTTGGCAAGAGATTTATCATTCCCTACGGAATAATAAGTTGCGAACCTTTCTTACCATGATTGGCGTAGGTTGGGGAATGTTCCTGTTTGTTGCCCTGCTTGGCGCAGCAAAAGGAATGGAAAATGGTTTCGATAAAATATTTTCAGGTTTTGCGACCAATTCAATTTTTCTTTGGGCCCAAAACACGACTATTCCTTATGAAGGATTTGCAAAAGGCCGGAAAATGAATCTCCACCTGAGTGATCTTGAGTTGCTCCCGCGCAAGATTTCGGAAATTGATTATATCTCACCCCAAAATTCACGCGGTAATTTCGGCAGTCCGGGCGAAAGTTTTTCACGGAACGGAAAAAAAGCAACCTATACTTTAACCGGCGATTACCCGATCGGTAATAAAATTTCTCAGAAAAAACTCATTTACGGCAGATATATCAACGATGCGGATGTAACCGGAAGTAAAAATGTAATCGTAATTGGCGAGGAGATCTACAAGAATTTCTTTGATGCAAAAAAGAACGAAAACCCGCTGGGAAAATCGGTTAATGTAAAAGGGATTTTCTTTCACGTCATCGGCGTATTCCGCGCGCAGAAAGGTGGTGGCCCTGAAAATGACCAGTCGTCCTACATTCCGCTTTCCACATTCACCAAAATGTATAACGACGGTGATAAAGTAGGTTTCTTCGCTATCGTCAGCAAACCCGATGCAGATTTAAGTTTAGTGGAAGAAAAAGTGAAAACGGAACTTAAGCAGAAATACAATGTGTCACCGGAAGACACCAATGCGTTCGGAAGTTTCAATCTTGGTAAGGAATTCAAGAAACTTACAGGATTCCTCACCGGAATGCAGCTTTTAACCATCATTGTAGGTACATTAACAATTCTTGCAGGTGTTATCGCGATCTCCAACATTCTACTGATTACAGTAACTGAAAGAACCAAGGAAATCGGAATCCGAAGGGCATTAGGCGCGAAACCCGCCGAAGTAAGAAACCAAATTTTATTGGAAAGTGTTGTAATTACTTTGGTCTCGGGAATTTTAGGATTTATCTTAGGAATTTTCCTGCTGATGATTCTCAATATTTTAACCAAGGATCAGGATAAGTTTCCGTTTTATAATCCGACAGTAAATTATCTTGAAGTTTTTGCCGCAATGGCCGTAATGGTAATTTTGGGGCTCATTATCGGTATGATTCCCGCGCAGCGGGCGGTAAGAATCCGACCTATTGAAGCCTTACGCTCAGAATAAATTCATCTATATAGGAAATTCAAACCAGAAAACATTAAAAAAATAAACTGACAATATGAAAAAGAAGTTCACTTTAAAAAAAGGAATTTACATCTTTTTGGGACTGATTTTAGCCGTTGCTTTAATCTCCGGAATTAGTTATCTCGTTAAATCAAACAGCAAAGAGAGCGAAACATTCCTCACCAAAAAACCGATGATCCAGAATATGGACGATAAAGTGATGGCGACCGGAGACATTGTGCCACGTGAAGAAATCGAAATCAAGCCGAACATGTCGGGAATTATCGATAAAATCATGGTTGATGAAGGTGACAAAGTTACCGCAGGACAGCTTATAGCCACTTTGCGCATCGTGCCGAGCGTACAGAACGTAAACGCTGCCCAGCAGGAAATTAATAACGCAAACCTGCAGATCAGCAATGCGAGAGCTAACGTAAACAATCAGCAGCAACAATACGCAATGCAGCAAAGGCTTTACGCGCAGGGTGTGATCTCTAAACAGGAATATATTTCGGCTCAACAGCAGCTTCAGTCTACACAGCAGCAACTCAGAAATGCCCAGCAGCAGCTTCAGACCGCACAGAAGAACCTTCAGATCGCCAGAACGGGCGCGACTCCCGAACTTGCAGGGTTAGCGACCACGCAGATCCGTTCGAAAGCCAACGGAACCGTTCTTGAAGTTCCCGTGAAAGTAGGAAGTCAGGTAATTGAAGCCAACTCCTTTAATGCAGGAACTACAATTGCTTCGATTGCGGATTTGAATTCACTGATATTTCAGGGAACGATCGATGAAGCACAGGCCGGAAAACTGAAAGAAGGCATGGAAATGAACGTGGTGATCGGCGCTTTACAGAATAAGACTTTCCCGGGACGTGTAACGATGATTGCACCAAAAGGAAAAGATGAAAACGGAACGATTAAGTTCCCGATCGAAGGCGATGTTTTCAACAAAACCAACGAATACATCAGAGCTGGTTTTTCTGCCAACGGAGAAATTATCCTCAGTTCGCAGAAAAATGCATTGCTTCTGGATGAAGCTTTAATTCAATACGAAAAAGTGAACGGAAACGACAGCCCGTTTGTAGAAGTGAAACAGCCTGACGGAAAATTCAAAAAAGTAAAGGTAAAACTTGGCGCAAGCGACGGAATAAATGTTCAGATCTTATCCGGAATCACAAAAAATTCTGAAGTGAAAGTCTGGAATCCTTCCGATAAAGACAAAGAAGCACTGAAGGCACAAAAAGAAAAATAGTTCTCTTTGAAAATGATACTAAATCCCGGAAAGTTTCGGGATTTTTTTGTTTGATTTCTTAAACAGCAGCGCAACATTCAGAAACAGAAGAAGAATATCTAATGTTATCCAGATTGCAGTTTTCATATTCTCAAATTTCAAAACTTCGATCTGCTTTTCCGCGATTTCCGAAAGTTTCTGGCTTTGGTTGATATAGTTCTGGATTTCGATAATCTGATCTTCATTCTTGTTCGGGACAGAATGTTGGGAGAAATAAACCATGTTTTTTCTGCCCATGAATCCGGCAATCCAAAACTCGTCAGAATTACTCATATCAAGGTATTCGATTCTGTAAAAATTACTCCGGATACTACCTACATGACCGGTTTCGTAAATATCGGCAGCATCTTTCTCTCCGTTCACTTTAATCATATAAAAATCCAGAGGAAAAGGAAGTTTATTAATCATCTGCACGGTTAAAGAATCCTGACGGAATTTCGTAAGACTTTTGGTGGTAAAATAATAGGCGAAAACCGCCGTCGCAATCACGACCACAAAAACCCTGAAGATTCTGGCCCAGGTTTTAAAACTCCCCGTTTTGAAAACCGTAGAGAATAAACCTGCGGAAAGCGCAATGAATAAAAGAAAAAACAGATAAAACATGTGTAAAGATAAAGAAAAATCTGAAGTCTAAATTTCACCCGAAAATAAGGTATTGATAACAAAGGCAGATTAACTTACATTCCATTCCCTGTGAAACTCATCCAGAAATTTCAGCATGAAGTCATGCCTCTCAGCTGCAATCTCTTTACCTTTTTCAGTGTTCATTAAATCTTTCAGCAACAGCAGCTTTTCGTAAAAATGATTGATGGTTGTTCCCTCATTTTTCTTGTATTCCTCCTTCGACATGTTCAGTTTGGGCGGAATGCCGGGATGATACATCAGATTATTTTTGAAACCTCCGAAGTTGAAAGTCCGCGCAATTCCTATAGCACCAATCGCATCCAGACGGTCTGCATCCTGCACGATTTTCAGTTCCAGAGGTAAATTTTCGGGAACTTCGCCTCTGTTTTTAAAGGAAATATTTTTGATAATGAACAAAACCTGATCGATAATTTCTCCGGAGGTTTTTTCTTTTTCAAGAAATTGCCGGGAAATTATTAATGCTAAAGTCTCGTCACCCCCGTGGAATTTAGGATCGGCGATATCATGTAGTAAAGCCGAAAGCTCAACCACTTCCAGATTGCATTTTTCAGTCTCGGCGATTTTTTTTGAAAGTTTCCAAACGCGTTCGATGTGGAACCAATCGTGGCCGGCTTCGGCACCGTGAAGTTTTTCTTTAACAAAATCAACAGTGCGTTGAATTAAAACAGTATTCACCACCGGAAATTATTTTTTTACTTCCACAAACTGATAGACCATTTGCGTTTTCGGATTATAAATTACTGTACTTGCGTTAGGGAAGCGTTTTACTTTGTAATATTCGATGCTTTTATCATTTTTCATATCATCCAGAAAACTCATATCAAAAGTATTTGCAGGCAGAAATTTCTCAAAAAAAGTCATTTTCTCTACGATTGATACGCCGTCAACTTTCTGAAATTCTTTATTAGACTGCGCTTCATCATTTGTAGGCTGTTCCACCAATGTTTTCAGTAACAAGTCTTTATCTGCCACTTTATATTTAAAGACGTAAAAGGGAGTTCCATTCGGAAAAGCAACCTTCTTCCCTACTTCATTTTCCAGAACCAAATTGCTCCGATTTGGGAACACAGAACTGAATGTTACGGTTTCGGCGTTCACTAATTTGGTAAGCTGCTCGTTTACGGTTTCCTGAACCAGTTCGCTGGTTTTCTGCTGCGCTTTTTCTTTCGCAGAAGTTACGGTCTGGTTTACCGTTTCTTCAATTTTACTGCAGTTTAATAAGGTTGCGGAAATAATAATTCCCAATGCTATCTTTTTCATTTTACTTTTATATCAATTTAATTTAAGGCTAATTTTCACGGTAAGAACTCATGAGCTTATCAAGGTTAAGACTTCTGGCAGACGCATCGAATATTTCACGGTAAGTACCGTTCATGCTGATGAGTTCATCGTGGGTCCCGCTTTCTGCCACTTCGCCTTTCTTCATCACGTAAATTTTATCTGAATCTAAAATCTGCGACAGCGAATGCGAAATAATGATTACCGTTCTTCCCTCTTTAATCGCATCAAGTGAGTTTTTAATTTGTTCAGTCGCAATGGCATCTAAACTGGCGGTAGGTTCATCCAGAAAAATAATAGGCGGATCTTTTAGGAACAGCCTTGCAATCGCGATTCTCTGTTGCTGGCCGCCGGAAAGCTGTGTAGCATCATGCTGATATTTCTGGGGCAAATCGATAATCTGGTCGTGAAGATAAGCTTTTTTCGCGGCAGTTTCAATTTCTTCAAAAGTGGCATTCATGTTTCCGTAGCGGATATTGTCTTCAATACTTCCCTGAAAAATGTGGTTCTTCTGCAGTACCAATCCAATATCATCGCGAAGCGCCGTATTTTCAAAGTCATTCAGATGAACATCATCCAGCAAAATCTGGCCTGAACTGGGTAAATAAAATTTGCATAAAAGGTTGATCACCGTTGATTTTCCGGCGCCGCTTAAACCTACCAAAGCAGTTGTTTTGCCGTTTTCAATAAGCATTGAAACATTGTTGAGCGCTTTTGTTCCGTTGGGATAAAAAAAATCTACATTTCTGAGTTCAAAGGTTCCTTTTATATTTTCTTCGACAAAGTTTCCGCTGGGTTCGGTCTCGGCATCTGCATTCAGAATATCAAAAAATCCTTCTGCGTAAATCATTGCGTCATTCATATCATCATAAATCCGGTGCAGCTGCCTGATCGGTGCCGAAACATTATTGAAAAGCAAAATATGGAGCATGATCGCACCAATCGTCATTTGTTGGTCCAGAACGAGATACACGGTTAAAAGAATAATGAGCACCACGCCAAACTGTTCGATAAAGGTTTTCAGACCGTCGTAAATAAAATTGGTTCGCCGCGTAAATAACTGACTTTCCATCAACTGCATCTGCAAATCGTACTGTTTCTTGCCTTCAAACTTCTCGCGGACAAAACTTTTAATCACCATAATGGAGCTGATTAAATTTAAAAGTCCCGATGTTTTCTGTTCTCTTTGATTTCTTAAAGTTCTCCTTACGCCGGAAAGTTTCTTCGCCTGTAAAGAACTTACATAAAAATAGATAGGCACTACAATCGTAGAAACCAGACCCACGTAAATGTTTTGCATATACATAATAATCAGGGCGATAATTGCATTGGAAAACAGCGGCAGAATATCGATGAAAAAATTCTGTACTAACTTGGTTAAACTCTCGATGCCACGGTCTATACGGATCTGAAGTTTACCCGATTCATGGTTTTCGTCATTAAAATAGGCAACTTTATAGAGTAGAATTTTATCAATCACCGACTGCGCTAAAACAGAACTTGTGCTGATGCGAATTTTTTCGCCGTAAAATTTCTGCCCAAACTGAATGAAAATATTGAGTAGTTCCTTACCCAAAAGTATCGCTGAAATAATTACCAAAATATGTATCCCTTCTTCCATAGGATCGGGCAGTTTGGTGAGTTCAGTAACCTCATCAACCGTATATTTCAGCACGAGCGGATTTACCTGCGCCATTAATGCGCCGAGAAAGGTAAGAAACAGCGTCCCATAAATCATTAAACGATACGGTTTAATAAATGGAATCAATTGGCGGTAAATGTGATAAAGCGTAATGCTTCTTGTGAATGGTTTTGGCATAAAATTCAGGCTAGGAACGGCTCAGAATACAAAAACCGTGCGATCTTTACCCTTCGTAAGCGTAAGTTGTTAAATAATGCAGTTCGGGTTTACTGAGTGCTTTGGCGTCAGTTTCAGCCTGGTCTTTACTGTAGGTTTCACCGATATGTTTTTTCTGAAAAAGAAATGAATTATTAGCATTTTTATCTACGACTTCATTAAAAATGTACTCAATTTCTGAATTTGAAAGCGATGCAAAACTGATGTCTTCAAATCCATACATCAAACGCAGATTGTCGACACCCTGAAAATGATCATCCACAAACTCCTGAAGCTGCTGCTTGGAATCGAAATTTCCGGCCCAGATATTATAGACAAAAGATTTTTTCTTCGGTTTATTGAGTATGTCCTGATAAACAAAATTCTCACCCAGATAAGCTTCCCGAACCATAGGATCGTTCGCCAAATCGTGCGGAAGACCTTCTTTCAGAATCCGGCCTTCGAACATGATATAGGTTTTATGGGTAATTGCTAAAGTCTGCTGAACATTGTGATCGGTTATCAGAATCCCGATATTCTTATCTACAAGACTCCGCACAATTTTCTGGATATCCTCAACCGCAATCGGGTCAACTCCGGCAAAAGGTTCATCCAAAAGGATAAAATTCGGACTTGTTGCGAGACATCTTGCGATTTCGGTACGGCGTCTTTCTCCACCGGAAAGTAAATCGCCGCGGTTCTTTCGGACATGCTGCAGTGAAAATTCTTCAATCAGTTCATCACATTTAATCTGCTGTTCGCGTTTCGAGAGTTTGGTGAGCTGCAGAACTCCTAAAATATTATCTTCAACGGACAGTTTACGGAAAACAGACGCTTCCTGAGCGAGATAACCAATGCCCTTTTGCGCGCGGCGGTACATGGCATCATTTGTAATT
Organism: Flavobacteriia bacterium; assembly: GCA_015999765.1. Classification (GTDB taxonomy): domain Bacteria; phylum Bacteroidota; class Bacteroidia; order Flavobacteriales; family Weeksellaceae; genus Kaistella. The sequence goes on along the minus strand of JAECQR010000005.1, from coordinate 167,958 downwards.
TCTTTATCATCGAGGAAAATTTTTCCGGACGTGGGTTTCACCAATCCTACAATCATGTAAAAGGATGTGGTTTTTCCGGCACCATTGGGACCGAGGAGTCCAACGATTTCGCCTTGTGAAACTTCGACTGAAACGCCTTTTACCACTTTTTTTGGTCCGTATTCCTTAATTAAATTTTCTCCGCGTAGAATCATGCAACAAATATATAATTTTTGATTGAGAGTTGCAGAATGTGATTTGGGAGACCTAAGTTGATATGATGTAAAATACAGATGAAAAAATCTTATATTCGCTACTTCAAATTGCACAAAATTGAGCGCTAAGGAACAGGAATTCTCGAAACTGATTAAGGATAACCAGGGGTTGATCATCAAGGTTTCGCGGCTTTATACCAATTCACTGGAAGACGAACAGGATCTTTTTCAGGAGATTGTGTTACAACTCTGGCGTTCTTACGACTCATTCAAAGGGCAGTCGAAAATTTCTACCTGGATGTACCGTGTCGCTCTGAACACCGCGATTACACTTTTCCGAAAAAAAACAAAGTCGCCCCAAACCGATGAACTCATGGATTTTCACCAGAAGGGATTTCTGGAAGATGATGACGATAAACAACAGCAGATTTCGCTGCTTTATAAAGTAGTAAAAATGCTTCCCCATGTGGAACGCGCAATCGTGATGATGTATCTGGACGATTTGCCGTATCGTGATATTTCTGAAAACCTTGGGATTACCGAGGTAAACGCACGTGTGAAAATGAACAGACTGAAGAAAACCTTAAAAGAACTAATGGAAAAACATGCCTGAATTTGATTTAGATAATTTCAAAAAAAGCTGGCAGGAGCAGGAAGTTCAGCCAAAATATAACAGCACAGAGATCGAAGCGATGCTCAATAAATCGTCGCGGAATTACGTGAAATACATCCTTTGGATCAGTATTGCGGAATTCCTGATCATTCTTTGTATGAATATTTACTATACTTTTCTTGGTGACGATTCCAACAGTTTCATTAAAATCCTGGCAAGACTTGGCGTGCAGAATTCCACAGAACTGCAGACCAGTTTCGCTAATCTTTATTTGATCCTGAAAGCCATCAGCCTTATTATTACTGCTTACTTCGTGGTTTGTTTTTATCAGAATTACCGGAAAATCAATATCGAATCGAATCTTAAAAAACTGATTCTACAAATCATCAGGTTCAAGAAAACAGTTAATCTTTTCATCTTTGCTAATATTTTACTTCTCATCATTTTCACGGCGGTATTAACCGTTTTCACCTTTACGGTTTTATCCCAGCAAAACATTCACCTTACACATCCCACTTTAATAGGATTTTTAGTAGGAATTATTGTCATGACGATATTAAGCATTGTCCTGATTTGGATTTACTACCGAATCGTTTACGGCATTATCCTGAAAAGGTTAGGGAAAAATCTGAGTGAACTGAAGAAAATAGATTCACTTCAACCATAAAAAAAGGTCAGTTTTAATAACTGACCTTTTAAATTTATAATTCTTTGCGTAACCTCGCCACCGGAATATTGAGCTGTTCCCGGTATTTTGCAATTGTGCGTCTGGCAATATTGTATCCTTTTTCTTTCAGTAAACCAACCAAAGCATCGTCGGTTAACGGTTTGCGCTTATTTTCGTTGCTGATGACTTCCTGAAGATGGTTTTTAATTTCCTTGGTCGAAACTTCTTCGCCATCATCGTTTGTAAGGGAATCAGAAAAGAGACTTTTCAGATAAACAATTCCATTCGGTGTGTCGGCATATTTACTTTTAACTACTCTTGAAATCGTAGAAATATCGAAACCAGTGATATCTGCAACGTCTTTCAGAATCATCGGTTTAAGAGACTTATCGTCACCGGTGATGAAATAGTTTTTCTGTAACTTCACGATTGCGGAAATTGTCTGAAGCAATGTATTCTGACGCTGATTAATCGCATCGATATACCATTTGGCGGCATCTAATTTCTGTTTGATGAAAAGTGCAGCCTGCTTATGATCCGCAGATTTTTTATCGTGAGAATACGTGGTGAGAATATCTTTATACTCTTCTGAAACCCGCAGTGTAGGAGCATTTTTACTGTTCAGCAAAGGAATAACTTCAACCTGACCGTTTTTGCCTTCTTTAATCTGAAGAACAAAATCCGGAATAATTTCCTGATTGATTGTAATCGTTTGGGTATCGAAATTTCCGCCAACTTTAGGAGAAAGTTTAGAAATCACTTCCAAAGCGGCTTTCAAATCCTCTTCTTCGATATCGTATTTCTGAATAATTTTATTGTAATGCTTATTGGTAAGCGCATCGAACTGATTTCTGAGAATACTTCCGGCTAAACTTACCGCTTTGTCTGCACTAACTTTCTTTTCGATCTGAAGAAGCAGGCATTCCTGAAGATTTCTTGCGCCAACTCCAGGCGGATCTAGCTTTTGTACATAATTTTCCAGAATATCATCCACTTTTTCTTTCGTGGTATATACGCCCTGAGAAAATGCAAGATCATCAACAAGTTGCTTGCTTTCTCTACGCAAATAACCGTCGTTATCAAGGTTACCGATGATATATTCTGCGATTTTCAGATCGTCGCCTTCAATGGTAATTAAGCGGATTTGCTCGAGAAGATAATCATAGAGAGACTGACCTTCGGTTAAAAGCGATTCGTTATCAAACTCTTCATCATCCGCAGAATAATTGCTTGATGCGGTTTTGTAGGCCGGTTCATCATCAAAAATATATTCGTTCACATCGAAATCTGTGCTGATGCTGTCGGTTCCTTCCTCTTCAAAACCTTCGTCCAGAGAGGCGTAATCATCTTCTTTGGATTCTTCCTGAACTTTTTCCAGCGCCGGATTTTCTTCAAGCTCACGCTCGAGCTCTTCTTCAAATTCCAGAGTATGAAGCTGTATCAACTTCATCAGCTGGATTTGTTGTGGAGCAAGTTTTTGCCCGAGTCTAAGTTGTAGGTTTTGCTTTAACATTGTTGATTTGGTCTTACAAAAAAATTAATTTCTGTGTATTATTTTTATTGTGAGTTTACTAAAACTCTGCATTGTTTGGTGTTCTTGGGAACGGAATTACGTCTCTGATATTCGTCATTCCTGTCACGAAAAGTACGAGTCTTTCTAAGCCCAGCCCGAATCCTGCATGTGGAACCGAACCGAATTTTCTGGTATCCAGATACCACCAAAGCTCGTGTTCATCAACATTCATAGTTTTCATTTTGGCCGTTAGCACATCAAATTTATCTTCTCTTTGCGAACCACCGATAATTTCACCGATTCCAGGGAAAAGTACATCCATTGCAGCCACTGTTTTGCCGTCTTCATTCAGTTTCATGTAGAACGCCTTGATTTCTTTAGGATAATCAAAGAGGACAACAGGACTGTCGAAATGTTTTTCTACCAGATATCTTTCGTGTTCGCTCTGCAGATCTGCGCCCCATTCTTCGATCGGGAACTGGAATTTACCTTTCTTATTTTCTTTTGAATTCTTCAGGATATCAATCGCTTCTGTATAAGAAACTCTCTTGAATCTTTTCTTAATAACGTTTTCCAATTTTTCAATCAAACCTTCTGCCGCTCTGTCTTTTTCAGGTTTCTGCTTCTGCTCTTCTGCAAATCTTTTGTCTAAGAAATCCAGATCATCTTTGCAGTTTTCCAGAACATAACCGATAACGTATTTCAGGAAGTCTTCTGCAAGATCGATATTGTCTTCCAGATTATTGAAGGCAACTTCAGGCTCCACCATCCAGAATTCTGCAAGGTGACGCGTAGTATTTGAGTTTTCTGCACGGAAAGTAGGCCCGAAAGTATAAACTCTTCCCAATCCCATCATCGCAGTTTCTACGTTCAACTGTCCGGAAACGGTAAGGTTGGTTTTTTTACCGAAAAAGTCCTGCTCATAATCGATATCTCCGTTTTCGTCTCTAGGAATGTTATTGATGTCGAAATTCGTTACGCTGAACATTTCCCCTGCTCCTTCTGCATCTGCCCCGGTAATAATTGGAGTGTTCATGTAGAAGAACTGGTTCTGGTTAAAGAACTGGTGAATGGCGAAGCTTACCGCACTTCTCACTCTGAAAACAGACCCGAAAAGATTGGTTCTGAATCGCAGGTGTGCCTGTTCGCGGAGAATTTCAAGGGAATGTTTTTTTGGTTGAAGAATAGTTTTGTCTCTTTCTTCAGTAAAATTATCGCCTAAGATCTGAATTTTCTTTGCGATAATCTCGATGCTTTGTCCGGCTCCCTGACTTTCTACCACTTCACCTACTATTTTCAGTGACGTTGCAGTACTGATATTTCTGATGGTATTTTCATCAAAATTCTCGAAATCTACTACCACCTGTAAGTTGTTGATGGTTGAACCATCGTTCAGGGCAATAAAGCGGTTGGAACGGAAAGCTCTTACCCAGCCCTGTACAGTAATGTCGTGATGTAAAAGTTTTTTATAATCTGAAAGCAGTTCGTTAATCGTGGTTCTCATTGCTGATTTTCGTTTTTTTAATGGTCTTGCGAAGCTTTATCTTCGCAAATATCTTATCAATAGTCACAAATGTAATGAAATTTGGCGTAATTTTTGCTGCAAGATATAAAAAATCAACAAAAAATTCCCAAATTTTTTACCCGTTTTTTTTCAATTTAAACTTCCTGCGGCCCGGCCTGAGTGAAGCTCTTTTTGTGCAGTGAAGCGAAACAAAAAAGCGGGAACGGAGGACGAAAATAGCCGCCCAAATAATCCCCGGAAAGTTACTCGTCTTTCTTTGAAGGAATCAGGAAAACATCCATCAAACCTTCCGGCAACGCCATTTTTATATATTTTTCTTCACGGTTAAGTTCAATAATCCAATCCTTAATAATCGGAATTACAATTTGCTTGTCTGCCAGATTCAGCAGGAAATAATGCTGACCCGTCTGGTCGTTTACCGACTCTATAATCCCACAGCTTTTGCCGTCTTCTTCCCGGATTTCAAACCCGATTACTTCATGATAATAGAACTTGTTTCCGGTAAGCTTAGGCAGGGTCGACAGCGGTAGGTACACATCTTTGCCCAACGACTGATCGACTAAAGCTTCAGTGGAATTTTTAAAGGAAATAATAAGCGTTTCTCCTTTGCTCCAGGATTGTTTGGCTACAAAAAACGGCACCAGCAATCCGTTGATATCAACAAAAATCGAATCTAACTTGTTATACATTTCCGGCTGATCGGTATCGAGTTTCAGGAAAACATTTCCGTGAAGGCCGTGTCTGCGGGTGATTTTTCCTAAAAAATAGCAGTCTTCTTTTTTCATTCTTAATTTTTAGCGGTGGAACATTACATTAGAATTAATGCGTTCCCGTTGCAAATATAATAGGTTTTAAAATAACAGAGACGCCTGTGTGGGCGTCTCTGTTTTAGTATTTTGTAAGGATCTTACAGCATCAATTAAGCTTGTGCTTCTTCAGTACCTTCTGCTTCTGCAGTTGGTTCTTCAGCAGCAGGAGCTTCTGCAACTTCTGCAGTTTCTTCTGCTACAGGAGCGTTTGCAGCTTCCTCGGCAGCTTTTTCTTCAGCTAATTTTGCATCAGCAGCAGCTTTTTCTTCAGCTAATTTAGCATCGGCTTCAGCTTTTGCATCAGCTTCAATTTTAGCTGCAGCATCCAATCTGGATTGGTTTACTTTTGCTTCAGCTTCCAGAGCTGCCTTTTTAGCATCTTCTTTTGCTTTGTTTACACCGTCTTTTTTACCAAGAACTTGTTTTTCTTTTCCTTCTAACCAAGCGTTGAATCTGTTTTCAGCTTCAGCCTCATCAAATGCGCCTTTAGCAACACCACCCATAAGGTGTTTTTTGTAAAGCACTCCTTTGTAAGAAAGAATTGCTCTTGCAGTATCGGTAGGCTGTGCACCGTTGTTAAGCCATTTTACTGCAGAATCCACGTTTAATTCGATAATCGCAGGATTGGTAACCGGATTGTAAGTACCGATTTTTTCGATGAATTTACCATCTCTTCTTGCTCTTGCATCTGCAACAACAATGTGGAAAAAAGGTTTTCCTTTTTTACCGTGTCTTTGTAATCTGATTTTTACTGACATAAATATTTGATTTTGTGGGAACTCGTCCCGATTAATTATAAGGGTGCAAAGATAATGAATTTATCTGAAGTAAAAATAAAAACCGATAGAAATTAATACGCTTGAAATTACTGAAAGAAAACCATGATCAGCGCAAGAATAAATCCGATGCCTGCATAAATCATTCCTTTCCTAAAAGCTTTAGATTTGAAATTAAACATCCAGAAGGACGAAATTACGAAGAAAAACAAAACCAGACCGAAAACCGCATTCAGCGTAGCATAACGGTGTTTTGATGTGGATTTGTGCAGTTCGTTAAATTTCTCAAGAACGAACGGAAGCTGCATTTTCGAATACTTGGCCTCTCCTGTTTTTAGGTTGTATGTTCCCTGCTCAAATTTCTGAATATCGCCTTCACTGCCTTTAAATTCAACATTCCTCATCTTGATTTCTTTTGCAAGTTCCTTTTCGGTGAGGTTGGGTTTCAGAACAATTTCGTATTTGTTTTCTTTCTTCAGAAAGTTGGTATCTCGGTAAATAAGCAAGACGCCGCTGATTGCGTATACTGCCATAATTCCCGCCGCGAAATACCCCAAATAGCGGTGCGTAATCCGCATAAATGTTTTGGTGTCTTTAATTTTTGCCATAGTTTATTGTTTAGTTTGATGTTTCCTGTAGCCTACGATAAAAGTGGAAACCGGAGTTTCCACTATCATCTAACCTTAAATTGTGTCTGAATTACAATTTATATGTTAATGTGAAATAATAATTTCTTGGTGTTATGGGATTAACTGAATAATTCTCGTGATAATTGAAATTTACGGTATCGAACAAGTTACCCACTTTACCGATGATCGAGAATTTCTGCCATTCGTATCCCAGCGATAACGCCACCGTTGCATAATCATCAATTGGTAATAATCTTGAAACTCCACTTCTGGTATCAAGTGTTTCTTTGGTATCATTCCATCCTGCGATACGGTCACCAACAAAATAAACACTCGCGCCTAACTTCAGGCCTCTTATATAATCCGGCAACGTATAAAATACCGAGGCATTTGCTGTAGTAGCAGGAGTACGAACCAGTCTTTGATTTTCTACATATCCGAACTGCTCAGGCGTATCCAAATAAACTGCATGGTTATAAGACGCACCGGCAATAATCATTAAATTTGGGGTGGGATTTCCCGTTATATCAAGTTCTACCCCGCGGCTTCGCATCTTTCCTGCGAATTCTTTAATGGTGGAATCGTTGTTTACCTGTCCCTGTCCATTAAGTTCTGCCATCTGATAGAAGTTTCTGTTTTCAATCTGATAAAGCGATAGGTTCAACGCAACAGCGTTGTTCCAGAAATTTTTCTTCATACCGACCTCGAACTGGTCGATAATTGAGGGTGTAAGCGAGTTATCATTAATGTCCCTTCCCGTGTTTGCTGAAAACGAATTGGTGTACGTTGCAAAAACCGACAGATTGTCATTGGCCATATAAACCAATCCTGCTTTGGGAGAAAATGCTCTGTCCACCGTTCCAGCAAGGTTGGGAATTGTGGCATTCGCAAATGATTTCTTCTCTGTTTCTTTATTTTCGATGTATGACCATCTTAAACCTGCCAACACTTTAAATTTATCTGTAATCCCTATATAATCCTGAACGTAAATTCCAAAACGCTGTGTCGGGATTCTGGTTCTGTCTTTTTTTGTAGCTGTGGGCATCGCGCCGCTTGCCCAAGTGGATGCATCATCCAGATAGATGGTTCCGTTTGTGCTGCCGTTCGTGCCGTAACTCGTTTGGGAAATATTATATGTATAAGCGTCCGCTGTTCCATAATCACCATCAGTTCCGACAAGAATTTTGTGATTTAAACGGCCGGTATTAAATTCACCGTTCAAATTTATCTGTAACGCACTATAATTCTGTTCATTATAAGTTCTGTTCACAGGGCGGTTCCATTTAAGGCGGTTGGCATTGTCGTAGGTCCAGGTTACTCTTTCTGTAGAAAAATAATCTTTGGTATAATTCTGAAAAGATGCCACTGTATTTAAGGTCCAGAATTCACTGAACTGGTGGTTAAAAGTAATTCCGGCAGTAGCTTGTTCCGTGTTTTGAAATTGCCAATCTGCTCCTACGAAGGCATTTCTTGGGAGAAAAGTATTAAGACTATAAGATTTATCCCTGTTTTCGATGGCACCGATTCCGAAATCGGGCGTAAACTCATTTTTCAAATAATCTGCTTCAACAATTAGCTGCGATTTTTCACCAATATTGAAGAGAAAAGATGGATTGAAGTAGTATTTCTGAGATTCCACTACGTCGCGGAAACTTTCAGCTGTTTCATAAGCACCGTTCACACGGAAGGCAATCTTCTCGGAAATTGGTCCGTAAAAATCAACTGTTGGTTTATACGAATTCCAGCTGCCTGCATTAAAACCGACACTTCCACCAAAATTAAAACGGGGTTTTTTCGTAATTAAATTTACCATTCCCCCTGCGGACACATTTCCGTAAAGCATCGCGTTTCCACCTTTCAGAACTTCTACTCTCTCCAGGCCGGAAACTTCAGGAAACACACCACTGTTTACCCGTGCGCCATTTTTAAAAATATTGTCATTTCCAAAATTAAATCCTCGACCGCCAAAACTGTCCTGTGAATTTCCCCTGGACGAAGTGATGTACAAGCCATTCACATTCTGAAGAACATCACCCAATTGCTTTGCCTGCTGCTGTTCGATGACCTCGTGGGTAACGATAGCAATCGGCTGGGGGTTTTCCATCACCGTTAAATTAGATTTAGCAGTTAATGCCTTTGCTTTGTTCGGATTACCGGTTTTATGGAGATTAATATCCTCGATTTCCTGAATTCTAATTGTATCATTTATAGTGTCGTAACTCATTTGAGCACTTACTGACATGCTTACCAACAACACTCCCAGCGACAATATCTGCTTTTTCATTTACAAGTTTTTATTTAGAATGAATTAAAATAACAGTGCAAATTTAGAAAAGCAGATTGTTTTCACAAAATTTATTTTGATTAATTCTAAATAAACTTTAAAACGGACGTTTAAATTATTGAAAGTGAGAGATTTTAATTAGAACTGATTTTTATCAGTTCTCTTCATAAAGAGGAATCCAGCGGCAATAAATAGGATATTTACCAGAAAATACAGCATACCGTTCGGTGCGGTTGCCGTACCAAAAAGCACTACAACAATACCGAGAATCGCAATAACTGCCATCAAAAGCTTGAAAACCGGCTTGCCTGAAAAGATATTGTTTCTGAACAGCCTGAACAAACCAATAAATAAAGCCCCATTTACCAGATAAATAAACACGATTGGAATTGCGGACAGATCGAAATTACTTCCCGTAAAATAAGGATGTGTATTGGTAATATAATAAATGACCAGGTAAAAAATGATAATACCAAGCCCTAAGAATGCGCTGTTTACAGGCATTTTGGTTTTGGAATCAATAGCATTCAGATTCAGAAATTTTCTGGATTTCTCGAGATTAGCGAACTGATACGGCACACGGATTGTCGCCAGCAGCAAACCGTTTGATGTTCCCAACACCGATATTATAATAAACAACTGCATCAATAAGGCTCCGGAATCTGAAGCAATTTTACGCGAAAATTCTGTGATATAGGTGTCTTTCAGCTGGATAATTTCGTCACCACTCATCCGGAACACAATTCCCATATAATAAGAAATATAGATCAACATTACCGCGATAGTTCCTATAATAAGTGCTTTTGGAAGATTCTTGCTTGAATTTTTTATCTCACCGGAAATCTGCGTGGCAATATACCAACCGTCAAAAGCAAAGGAAATCGGGATAAAACTTGCGGCAATAAGCAACATCAAAGATTGATTTTCCCTAACATTTTCCGCAGCATAAGCAAAGGTGTTTGCTTCATTCACATCGCCTTTTACCAAACTCAAAATTCCCATTGAGGCAATAAAAATCAACGGTAAAACTTTCAGCACAGTGGTAAACTGCTGAAAAATTCCGCTGCTTTTGGGCCGGAAAATATTGAAAACAAAAAATATAAGAAGATTTACAAAACCAATCAACGCAAAATGAAGCGTGGTAGGCTCAAAATTTAAAAATTCTGCACAGAGGTGCGCAATATAAATTCCGGAAACCGTAAAAAGAACCGCTGTAAGAAGAGGATAAAACAAACTCAGATACATCCAGCCGACAAAGTAAGCTGCTTTTTCACCGAACCTGTAGTTTACATAATTCAGAATTCCGCCGTCTTTCGGGAGCAGTTCGGCGTAATTTGCCATAGAAATCGCTCCGAAAATTACGCTTACGCCAACGATGATGAAACCGAGAAGCCCGGCAAGAATATTGCCCTGAGTCGAAAGAAGAACATCATCAACTTTAAAGAAAATTCCGGAACCGATTACCTGGCCGATTACCATCGAGATTGCCGTGAATAAGCCGTATTTTGCTTCGAGTTGCTGCTCCTTTTCCATTAGTTTTAAAAATTAATTTTGGAAATATAATTCTATAATGAGTAAAAATATAAATTTTTAATTTTAATCCTGAAGTTCCAGCCAACGCATTTCCAGCGCTTCCATTTTCTCAGAAATCTTTTCCAATTCCGCCGAAAAGACAGAAATCTTTTCATAATCAGTTTCGTTATTGAGTTTTTCAAGGATTTCGGAACGCTGCTTTTCTAATTTAGGGATCTCTTTATCAATCATATCAAGTTCGCGCTGCTCTTTGAAAGACAGTTTCTTTTTTGTAGTCGGTGCTGTAGCAGCAGAAGGCTCTGGAACAGTTTCAGTTTTTTTAGGAACTTCACGAACCTCAACCTGAGTTTTTTTACTCTGATCCTGACTTTTAGCCTCACGATATTCCGAAAAATTCCCGACAAAATCTTTAATCACACCTTCACCTTCAAATGCCAAAACGTGATCAACAATACGGTCCATGAAATACCTATCGTGTGAAACAATGATTAAACTGCCCTGAAACTGCAGAAGAAAATTCTCCAGAACAGTTAAAGTCGGCAAATCCAAATCGTTTGTAGGCTCATCGAAAATCAGAAAATTAGGATTTTGGTAGAGCACATACATCAAATGCAGTCTTCTTTTTTCGCCGCCTGAAAGTTTTGAAATGGGCGAATACTGCGTTTGATCATCAAAAAGAAAAAGCCTTAAAAACTGCGATGCAGAAATGGTTCTTCCGTTTGCCAGAGGGAAATTTTCGCCAATTTCCTTGATAAAATCAATGACTCTTTCTTCTTCTTTGTACTGGAGACCTTTCTGCGAAAAATAACCGAATTTAATTGTTTCTCCGGTTTCAATAGAACCGTTGTCGTAAGGCTCAAATCCTTGAATGATGTTTAAAAGCGTAGATTTTCCAGCTCCGTTTTTACCCACGATTCCAACTTTTTCACCACGCTGGAACTGGTAACTGAAGTTTTTGAGCAACAATTTGTCACCAAAACTTTTATCAATGTTTTTCAGTTCCAGAATTTTGTTACCCAAGCGTTTCATTTCAAAATCGAGCTCCAGTTTCTCCTTTTTAGTATTGGTTTTGGCAACCTTCTCGGTTTCGTAAAAATCTCCAATCCTGGATTTGGATTTAGTAGTACGCGCTTTCGGTTGACGACGCATCCACTCAAGCTCTTTGCGGTAAAGGTTTTGCGCCTTATCGATGGTTGAATTAAGGTTGTCTTCCCTGATGATTTTATTCTCGAGGTACGTGGCGTAACTCCCGTTGTGAAGATAGAGATTCTGATCTTCCATTTCCCAGATGATATCGCAAACAGCATCAAGAAAATATCGGTCGTGCGTTACAAGAAGCAGCGTTACCATCGCTTTTGAAAGGTAATTTTCGAGCCATTCAACCATATCAACATCGAGGTGATTGGTAGGCTCATCCATAATCAACAAGGTGTGGCGGTGCTGAGCGCGGGTTTCTACGAGCAGTTTTGCGAGCGCAACCCTTTTGATCTGACCTCCGGAAAGCGTTTTCATCTTCGCCTGTAAATCTGTAATTTTAAGTTGAGTAAGAATCTGACTCATTTCATTTTCGAGATCCCAGGCTTCATGAATTTCCATTTCATTTAACGCTTTATCCATGTCATCCGGATTCTCAGTCAGAAGCGCATAATGATAATTTTTTAAAGCCATAATGGGTGCGGAATCCAAGGTCATCATAAATTCCTCTACGTTCAACTCACCTTCAAAATCAATTTCCTGGTCGAACAAAACCACCTGAATATCTTTATTAATCACAACATTTCCGGAATCAGCGATTTCTTTACCCATTAAAATTTTAAGTAAAGTCGATTTTCCGGAACCGTTTTTGGCTACGATCGCAATTTTGTCGCCTTCATTTACATTAAAGGAGATATCTTTGAACAAGACTTTTAGACCATAAGATTTCGTAAGATTTTCGGCGGAAACGTAATTCATTTTTTTTGTAGCTGTATTAATAATTGCAAGCTGCGAAAGTACTGAATTTTGAGCAGAATTTTATATCAACAGATAAAGGCAGCAAAACTGCTGCCTCTAAACCAAAATACACAACCTGAATTAATTTCAATTTATTTTCCTACTACTGTTCCGGTCACGTCACACCATCTGGGGCAACCGGTTCCCCCTTTCGCAGAGGGATTATCAATTTTAGCCACAATATCACCATCGGCTTTACTGGTCTCTTCCAGCGTGCCGTTCCTAAGCTGCAAACCATTTATGAGCAAAGTTCGGTTACCAGCATTATCAATGCCGTTGTACACCCGAATATCATTCCAGCCTCTTTTGGCTGCTTCATCATACAACGCTCTTATAGTCTGGATATTGATATCATAGTAGCCACTCTTGCGATCAAGTTCTATTCCGCCGCCATCCACATATCCCATTGCCTGGCGATAATTGCGGAATTCTTGCTTTGCCTGGGAAACAGATGCCGGCGAATTCATTACCTGTATTGCACTTGGCGCCGGAGGAGGAGGCGGAGGAGGAGGCGAAGCATAACTTCTTACCTGACATCCCGTTAAAAGAAGCGTGGAAACCGCCAAAGCTTGCACGCAGTAGATTTTAGTTTTCATTATTTGTAGTTTTAAGAAATAAAGGTAATAATTATTTTTAATTTTATGTATCTTTAATGCGTAATTTTATTAATCAAATTAATATTTTGCCAAATAAAATTCATCAAATATACCAATTAGGTAAAAATATTTTATTTTTATCATTCCTGTTTTTTATCGTTTGTTGTAAAGAGAAGCCGAATAGAGAAGAATCTTTTTCCCGCATGGAAATAAGAAGCCTTTTGAAGGAAGCTACACGCCAGCAGGACACCATGATGAATCCGAAAACTGCAGACTCACTTATTGACCGGGCTCTGGGCAAAGCTATACTTAAGGAAGACAGTTTAATGGTCGTTACATCTTACATCGCTGCATTACAAAACAAAGACCCCGAAAAAATAAATATTAACGATGGCAAACTTCTGTTGAAGGAGGCTTTGAGCTATGCTGAAAAAATCAATCAGCCCGAGCTGGCCGCGAAAGCCAATTTTGCAATGTGCGAATTTCTGCTGAAAAAAAACCAGCCACAAGAAGCCGCTTTAATTTTAGGAATTGCAACCAACGCACAATCCAGCGATAAGGAAAGTGAGATTCTGAGGCTTCTCATCCAAAGTAAAATAAACCAGCAGCAAAATGAGACTTTTGAGCAACTGAAATCCCTCTTAGATGCTCAATATATTGCTACTGACATTGAGAACGATTCTCTGCGATACCTTTCACTGCAATTGCTGTCGGACTTTTACTTTGATGAAGGGAATTATGAGAAGTCATTGGAATACAGCCAGAAAATCAAAGAAATCGTGGTCAGTCACACTCCGATTGACTCTGTAAAATGGTACTACACCGAAGTCAACAGGCTCTCGGTTTTTGTAAAAACGATGGATAATGAGATCGTATATAAACTTGCATCAAAAATAAATAATTTCGGAAAGAGGAAAAACATCCCGAAGCTGTGCTCCTTTGCGCAAAGCTCGCTACGAAGTTATTTTATTGAAAAAAAAGATTTTCACCGTCTTAAGATTTGGTACGATAAATATCCTGAAGAGCTTAAAATATTACAGCAAAACAATCCGTCGCTTTTCTACCGTCTGAAGGCATATATTGCTGAAGAGAACAAAAAGCCAGATTCTGCCCAGGTTTATTTTGAAATGGCCGGTCAGAATATAGAAAATGAAAATCCCTATTTTTTGTACAATTATTACTTAAGGAAAAGCGAACTCGAAGAAAGGCAGAATTTGAAAGGAGCAGCGATTAATGATCTGGAAACGGCATATTATTACTGCCAGCAAACAAAATTATACAAGGAGCAAATCGACTTGGGAACTAAAATCATCAACTACCACGATTTGAACGGAAATAAAGAGGAAGCCAATTATTTTCTGCGCAAGCTGAACAATAGCAATACAAATTATATTGAAATGCTTAAATGAGAACATTAGAAAAATTGAACTGAATACTATTTTTGCGCACAAAGAACTTGAACGTGAAAAAGAAATAGAGAAAACACGCCGGAAACACAATATGCAGTATCTTATTATAACTCTGGCAATCGTATTTTCCATTATGACACTGGTCACCCTTTCATTTTATAATTTACCAAAATGGTGGCTGAAATCCATGAGTTTCATGTCATTTATTCTGCTTTTTGAATTTATCATTCTTATTATCGATACCAAACTTCATGACTGGTCGCACGGTAATCCGTATAAAATTTTAGGAGCAAAGGTTTTAATTATTCCTCTGCTGTTACCGGTTCACCACTGGCTGGAGAAAAAATTTGTAAATCTTCTGCTTCAGGGAGAAGTGGCAAAATTCTTTAAAAACATGAAAAGAAAAATCTTTCGCGATAAAAAGCAAATCAATCGGGGTGATTAATCTAAGGTCATCCGTTTCAGCGACCATAAACTTCCGTTATAAACATTTACGTCGACTTTGGTATTAATACCGTAAACAATTCCTTTTTCGGTGAACTGCCAAATTTGCCAGGGATCCTCCGGCGAAGGCACCAAAACATCATTGTAGTTAGCAAGCCACAACGGATAATCATCAAATTCTCCCCTCAGAAAATCTTTATAGTAATGGTAATATGAGTAAATAATGGGCTTTTCTCCGTATTTTTCTTCTACAATTCGGCACCATATTTTCAAATCTTCGATCAGCTTTTCGTTCGATTTTCTCCTGGGAATCTTTTCAATATCCAAAATAGGTGGTAGATCGCCTTCCTCGAGATGCACATTTTCCAGAAAATTATTGGCTTGCCGAACAGGATCCTCATCTGCCCGATAAAAATGATAAGCCCCACGCACCAGATTGTGTTTTTTGGCAAGTTCCCAGAATTCATCAAAATGCCTGTCGACACTCCGGTTCCCCATTGTAGCACGCAAGACTACAAATTCTATCGGAACAGCACGGTTTCCGATACTTAAACTATCCCATCTTATATCTTCTTTTCTCTGATAGTGAGACATATCAATCCCGAAAGTTTTATCAGCATATTGCCCAACAATCCGGTTAATCCGCTGTTCTTCGAATTTGGTATTTGAAAGTTCTTTATGCTCGAATTTATTGAAATACATCGCATAATAAAACGCGATTTTCTGTTTCAGATAAAAGCCTGTTCCCAGCATTGAAAGCGCCAATATCAGGAGTAAAACTTCGCGGCGTAGAAGGAAATATCTTCGTCGCTTATGGTGAACTTTTTTGGTGATTTTTCTTTTGGTACTTCTTCTGGGCATCTCTGCAAAAATAGAATATAAACATAAAAAAATCGCACCCGAAGCACGATTTAATATTTCGCTAAATATGATATTATTTAATAACCATCTACAGCTTTTTCATCGGAAACTAAAGATTTTGCAGAAGAAGTTCCGATTCTTTTAACTCCCATTGCGATCATTTTCTCTGCATCCGAAGGAGTTTTCACACCTCCGGCAGCTTTTACTGAAAGATTTCCCGCGTTATCAAGCATTATTTTAATTCCTTCAAAAGTGGCTCCGTTTGGCTTTCCGTTTTCTGTGGGATAAAATCCTGTGGATGATTTTACGAAAATATTTTTTAAATCTTCCGCAGCAAAATTTTGTTCCGCCCAGGTTCTCATTTTCCGAGTTATAGCAACGATTTGATCATCGGTAAGTGCAGCAATTTCAATAATCCATTTTACAACTTTATTATTTTCAAGTGCCAGCTTTGTCCCTTCAACAAATTCGTTCTTCACCAAATCGATATTTCCGGCTTTGAATGCTTCATAATTGATTACATAATCCAATTCGTCAACACCATCGGCGATCGCTTTCTCAGCTTCATCAAGTTTGGATTGTGTATCCGCTGTACCCTCATGAAAACCAATTACGGTTCCAACTTTTACAGTTGAATTCTTCGAAATTAAATATTGTTTTATTTCCTTTACATAATCCGGACGGATCATTACTTCAAAGAAATTATTTTCAAGTGCTTCATCAGTAAGCTCGTAAACTTTCTTCAAAGTTTCCTCTTCCGATAAGCCAGATTGCTGAGGCGTTTTAAGATAGGTAGAATCGAGATATTTGGAAATTTCCATTTTAATTATACTTTCAATTGTCGGTTAATACTTTGCTCCAAAGATATGAAAGTTTCGGTTCTGGTTACGCCTTTAAGTTTCTGAAGTTTATTGAGAATTTCCATTAAATGATCATTGTCTCTGCAGAGCACCTTCAAAAAAATGGTGTAATTACCCGTTGTGTAATGTGCTTCTACCACTTCATTTACCTCTTTTAATGCTTTCACGGCGTCATGATAATAACTTGGTTGATCAAGAAACACACCGATATATGAAACTACTTTGTAACCGATTTTTCTGGGATTAAGAAAAGATATCGAGTTCTCGATAACTCCTGCCTGCTCCAGTTTTTTAATTCTTTGGTGAACTGCAGTTGTTGAAATCCCGACGTTCTTTGAGATGTGTGCCAATGAGGTTTTGGCATTATCCATCAACATATAAATAATTTCCTTATCTACAGAATCGAGGTGATAACTTGAATTTATTGCGCTTTTCATATGATATATTTCTGTTCTTATTTATAAATTAACTGTGAATTCTGTAATCACAGGGAAATGGTCACTGTAGCCGCCTAAATAGCGCGTGCCTGCATAGGTCCTGAATGGCCGGCCGGCAAATTTCCTATCCCAGCTGCTTAATTTAGGATGATTAAAGACTTTCGCTGACGAAAAATGTAGCGGAAAAGAGGTTCCAAAGAACTCTTTTGACAAAATAATTTGGTCAAAAAGCAAGCCATTTTTATAATGGAAAGTGGAATAGGTTTTATTCTGAAAGAGCTCAAAAAAGGGGTCTATGAGAATTTTATCAGATTGATTATCATAAAGAAGATTCTTTACATTTTCATCATCTGGATTTTCATTGAAATCCCCACATATAATTACTGCTTCATTCTGTTCAGAATTTATATTGATCACTTTCTCACGAATATCTTTCAGGATAAATTCGCGTTTGGGACGATTAATGTTTCTCTCTCTTTTGGATGGAAGATGCAGTACAAATACATTGAGCAACTGCCCCGCATACTGGAATTTACACCATAACACATCTCTCGTCGTATCGTAGTTTGCAGGATTATTGTCTTCAATCTCAAAAAAATAAGTAATCGGCTCGGATGAAACAAGCTGTACTTTATTCTTATCATAAATCAGTGCCACATCAACTCCTCTCTCATCCATGGAATCATAGTGTACTACTCCATATTCCGAATTAAATGGAGCCATGGTAACCAACTCATCCAACGGAGCCTGACCCTGGATTTCGGAAAAACCGATGAACATAGGCAAAGTTTCTTCAGCCTCATGAATTAACTGAAAAACCTGCGCAATTTTCAGCAGTTTGTTTTTGTACCTTTTTTCATCCCAGTTTCTTAAGCCTGATAATGTGGGGTCTAAGCGATGAACTGACGGCGGGTCGGGAGAGAATAAATTCTCCACGTTATAAAATGCAATAAGCTCTTTCAGTTCATGTACCATCAGCAAAATCTATCAGTCTATTTTTTTAGAATTGTAAATTTATAAAAAATATTGATTATGGCTGATTTATTCTAAAAGATCGGGTCTTTTTTCCAGCGTAATTTTAACTGATTCCTCATGAAGCCAATCCTGAATTTTCTTCAGATTGCCGCTGAGCAATACATCAGGCACCTTTAAACCTTTATATTCCGAAGGCCTGGTATATATTGGAGGCGAGAGAAGGTTATCCTGAAAACTGTCGGTAAGTGCACTTTGTTCATCATTTAAAACACCTGGAAGCAATCTTATTACGGAATCTGCCAACACACACGCCGCTAATTCACCGCCTGTTAAGACATAGTCGCCGATCGAAATTTCCTTGGTAATGTGTAGTTCGCGGACTCTTTGGTCAATCCCCTTATAATGACCGCATAAAAAAATAAGATTCTGTTTGGTGGAAAAGGTATTGGCAATTTTCTGAGTAAGGGTTTCTCCATCAGGCGTGAGATAAATTACCTCATCATAGTCTCTCTGTGCTTTCAGTTGAGAAATACACTGATCCAATGGCTCAATCATCATCACCATCCCAGCACTTCCACCGTATGGAGCATCATCAATCTGACGGTGCTTTCCTAATCCGAATTCGCGGAGATGATGAAAATAAACTTCTGCCAACCCTTTATCTACAGCTCTTTTAAGGATAGATGTTTTGAATGGGCTCTCCATAAGCTCCGGTAACACACTTATAATATCAATTCTCATTGTTCGGTATCGTTCTTTTTGTTGGGGATAATAATCAGTCGCAGGGAAGAGTCTTTATTGACATAACTCCACATCCAGTTGAAAAAAATGGCAATTTTGTTTCTTACCGAGAGAATCAGCATTAAATGTAGAAACATCCAGAAATACCACGCCAGAAAACCCTGAAACTTAAAATTCGGCAAATCAACGACCGCTCGATGCTTCCCGATCGTTGCCATGCTTCCCTGATCATTGTATTCGTACTTCTGCCACTCGCTCTCAGATTTCTTTAAAAAATTTCTTCCGAGATTTTTACCCTGGTTGATGGCAACATTTGCCACCTGAGGATGGGCCTGCGGATATTTGGGAGTTTCCATGTAGGCTATGTCGCCGATTGCGTAAATATTTTCATACCCCAGAATGCGGTTGAAACGGTCGGTTTTATAGCGGTTTCTTATCATAATTTCCGGAGCAAGACCGTCGATAATATTTCCGATTACTCCGGCTGCCCAAATGACGTTATTCGATGGAATTGTTTTACCGCTTTTCATATAAACCCTGTCGCCGTCGTAATCGGTTACAAATTCATCGCTCATGAAACGGACTCCAAGTTCTTTCAAATATTTTTCTGACATTTTCTGAGAATCTTCGCTCATCACACTAAGTGGCGTCAGGGTAGAACTTACCAGAATAATATTAAGATTGTCAAAATTCATATGAGGATAATCGCGCGGAAGGATATCTTTTTTCATTTCCGCGAAAGCGCCTGCGAGTTCTACACCGGTTGGTCCGCTTCCTACGATTACAATATTCCAGTTTCCGTCATCACTCCGTTTTTTTTCTATTATAAGTCTCTCGAAAGTAAGAAGAACATGGTTTCGGATGGCAATAGCTTCCTGGGTATTTTTCATCCCGAAAGTCAGACCTTCCATTTTACTGTTCCCGAAAAAATTAGTTTTACATCCTGTGGCAATGACTAATTTATCATAAGTAAATTCAGCATCTTCAGTAATAATTTTATTCTGCTCGGGTAAAACCTTATGTACGTCGGTCATCCGGTACTGAATATTTCTGGAACGCTGAAAGATCTTACGGAAAGGAAAAGAGATATTACTGGGTTCAATACGGCCGCAGGCAACCTGATAAAACAGCGGCTGAAACATGTGATGGTTCACTCTGTCGATTACAATGACCTTCTTTCTCTTGTTGTTAAGAGACTTGGCCAACTGCAAGCCCGCAAATCCGCCACCGATGATCACTATTTTTTCGCGTGTTTCCATTTGAGCAAAATTAGGATTTTTTTACAGTTAAATTTCAGGAAGGGATTTCAGAAGGCAAAAAAATCCTGAAAGTAATTTCAGGATTTAATTTATTGTTTTACGATTTGGGTCACTTTCTGTGTATTGTCACTCATAGTGTAGCGCATTAAGTATTTGCCGGGCCTTAACCTGTCAAGTCTTATTTCGGCTGAGTTCTTATCTAAGGTATATTCAGCAACCTGCATTCCCAGAATCGAATAAAAAGTAACAGATTTAATTTTTAGAAAGGAATCTTTTGATTTTACAATGATAAAATCTTTTGCAGGATTAGGATAAGCGACCATTACCGCATCATCAGATTTTTGAGATGCTGAAATCGGCTCTCTTACCACAGACTGAGCGAAAACTTTTTCCGATAAAACTGTTAAACTGCCGATAAATATGATTGAAAATAATAATTTTTTCACCTTATAGAACTTTATATTTATAAATATCCTCACAAATGTAAGAAATTGAATTTTATTTGCAATAGTTTTTTTGTAAAACTATAATTAAATTTGCATCAGTAAATTCAAATACTATTCCAAAATGATTATATACTCTAGAAACCGACGTTTACGAACTAGCCCGTCAATCCGGGCACTGGTTCAGGAAACTGTTCTAACCACGAACGACTTAGTGATGCCCATATTTGTAATGGAAGGCACAAATACCCAGGAGCCTATCTCTTCAATGCCGGGAATCTTCCGCAGAACACTTGATCTTACAGTCAAAGAATGCCAGGAATTATATAGCATGGGAGTTAAAGCGGTGAATCTTTACATGAAAGTTTCGGAAAATTTAAAGGACAATAAAGGTACCGAGTCCTGGAATAAAAACGGCTTGATGCAGAATACCATTAAAGCTATTAAAGACACTGTTCCAGGAATGATTGTGATGCCGGATGTTGCTTTGGATCCCTACTCTATTTATGGACACGACGGAATTATCACCAACGGAAAAGTTGATAATGACGCAACGAATGATGCGCTGGTAAAAATGTCGGTTTCACTTGCAGAAGCCGGGGCAGACATTTTGGCACCTAGCGACATGATGGACGGAAGAGTTGCAGCCATAAGAACAAGTCTGGAGGAAAGCGGTTTCACCGATGTTGGAATCTTAAGTTACGCAGCGAAATACGCCAGTTCGTTTTATGGCCCATTCCGAAGCGCTTTGGACTCCGCACCAAAAGAAAATGCAGATATTCCGAAGGACAAGAAAACTTACCAAATGGATTTTCATAATTCCCGGGAAGCAATGGACGAAGTGATGAAAGATGTTGCTGAGGGAGCCGACATCATCATGATAAAACCCGGAATGCCATATCTCGATATTGTTGCAAAAGTTCGCGAGGCAATCGATTTACCAATCGCGGTTTATAACGTGAGTGGTGAATACGCGATGTTGAAAGCTGCTGCACAAAACGGCTGGCTGGATAATGACAAAGCGATTATCGAAAGTTTAACCTGCATCAGGAGAGCGGGTGCTGACATGATTTTCACCTACGCAGCGAAGGAGGCGGCAGTTTTACTTAATCAGTAAACTCAATCAGTTTATTGACGCTCGCTTCGCTCGCGCCAACTTTTCCAAAAAAAATCTTTCAAAATTATTTGAAAGATTTTTTATTTTATATGTCAGTTAGAACCAAGTTTTCCTGCCCTGCACATAAGTGCGGTCGAACTGCTCATCGCTCATGGTAAGGTAAATAATTCCTTCGATAAATGGAATTACGGTAGCGATTCCACAGGTTACAATATTCAGGACAATCTGTATAATTCCTTCGTTGATGTAACCCATATAAAATTTATTAGCCCCAAAAGTGCCAAGTAAAATTCCTAAAAGTCCTGCAGCCAGTTTCTTTTCTGAGCGGTAATTTGGGTTACTGAAGTTTTGATTTTGGGATTCGGGATTATTGTAGCCGTAAGTTTCCATTAAAATTGTTTTATGATTAATTGTTTGGAAATCAGTCGGCCTCCCCAATAAAAAGTTACAGCTTAATTAAATTTTCCCATAAAAAACAAACCGTAACATTTCTGGTTTTCCTCTAAACCAAGAAAT
Organism: Flavobacteriia bacterium; assembly: GCA_015999765.1. Lineage (GTDB taxonomy): Bacteria > Bacteroidota > Bacteroidia > Flavobacteriales > Weeksellaceae > Kaistella. The sequence continues at coordinate 145,765 of JAECQR010000005.1, read as the reverse complement.
TCATCCAGATGCTTAATCATTCCGGGACTGCTCCAGTAGCAGCCTACGCTATTGGCAGTACATGTAAGATACATATTCTGCACAGCCATAGCGGTAGCGGCAATTTCTTCCCATTCGGGGAGCAGTCCGCTGAAGTTGACGGAAATCGCAATGATAACATTGGCTTTGCTGGCCTTCTCGGCAATGCTTTGATATTTTTTTTCTAAAAACTGCTCGGGTGCAACCGTCGATTTATAGATTTCTGGCAATTTCTGACCCAATAACAGCTTCTCTTCGTCTTTAAAAACTTTAAAACGCCAGGGCTTCGTTCTCTTGTGATTTGGGGCAAATGTTGCGGAGTTCAAAATTTCATTCAGAACATCCTGCTCTATGTCGGCGTCTGTATAATCTTTTGGAAAAATGCTTCTTCGGCTTTCTATAATTTCCTTTAATATCTGTGATTTTTCCATTATATCTAAATAATTATTTTGAGATTTTCTAACTACACCACGTTTTCAATAGTCTGCGCAATGTTATTGAGGACAAAAGATTCACCGGCTTTTTTTCCGAAGAGAATCTTTGCCATGGGACTTTCCTCAGAAATCGCATAGAAACGGTCGCCTTCATAAAAAAACTCACCCAAAGAAACTGAAATATAGAATCTTGCTTTGTTCGTAAAAACCAATGATCCAACCGCGACCCGCTGTGTGGAGGTGTTGAGAACTTTAGTCATATTTCTCTGCAGATCTCTTAGTGAAGCAAGTTGCTTCTGCATCTGATAGATTTCTTCCTGCATCTCCTCGCGGATCGAATCATACTTTGGTGTTTTTTTGATTTCGCGGCTGGCTTCCAAAGTGAAATCCAGAAACTTTTCGAGTTTCTTTATTTTTCCGATGATAATATCGATAACGTGATTGCGCACATCACTTTTTAAAACCGTACTGCTCCGCATAAATTCCAATTTTTAATAAAGTTAAAAATTCTTTTGAATTCAAAATTGATGCTATCCGTTAAAAATGGAGAATTCTTTGAGTTGAGAAATTTTAAACCGGCGTCGAAAGTTTCTGGCGAACTGCTTCATATAAAATGGCGCCACACGCTACAGAAACATTAAGAGACTGTGTTTTTCCTTCGATCGGAAGTTTAATTTTCTCGTCGGAATGATGCAGAACTTCTTTAGAAATTCCGGTTTCCTCATTTCCCATTACGATAGCGCAGGGCTGGGTAAAATCTACGTCATAAATAAGTTTCTGAGCTTTCTCTGTAGCCGCAAAAACCTGAATTCCCGACTGCTGCAGGAAATCTACGGTATGTGCCAGATTTTTTTCTTTACAGATTCTTACATTATAAATCGCCCCTGCGGAAGTTTTTATGGCATCTGAATTAATGGGCGCTGCGCCTTTTTCAGGTAAAACAATCGCATGAATACCCACACATTCTGCTGTACGGCAGATTGCACCGAAATTTCTAACATCAGTTAAACGGTCCAGAATTAATAAGAAAGGAGTTTTTCCCTCTTCGAAAAGTTGAGGCAGTACATCTTCAATCTTCTCAAAAGGCACATCAGAAATAAATGCAACAACCCCCTGATGATTTTTACGGGTAAAACGGTTGAGTTTTTCTACCGGAACATAATTCGGGCGGATGTTATTTTTGGATAAAAGAGTTTTGAGTTCGTGATAGATTTCGCCTTGCAAAGCATTCTGCAAAAATATCTTGTCAATTGTTTTTCCGGCTTCAATCGCTTCCATTACAGGTCGCAAACCAAAAATAAAGTCGTCTTTCATTATATTAAATGGTAAATGGATAATTAAAAATCAATAATCTGTTGTAAAAAAGTTTCTAAAAATTTTCTCCGATAATCGCCCTTTTCTGCGCCATCGCGTAGCCGTAATGCAAGGTTTCATGCATATTATTGAAGATAATCGCATCCTGAATATTTTTCAGATCCAAACCAAAACTGGTCGTATAAGGCGTGTAATCTGCAAAAAAGTCGGCATCATAATCTTTCATCAAAATTTTCGAGGTTTCTGTTAGCAGAAACGCGAGATCATCAACCTCCGACTGCTGCACATTCAGATTTGGCAGCGTGCCTTTTTTATAGGTCTCGATCCAGTATTTATCGATTCGGAAAGGGTTTCCACTGAGATAGTAGCATAAGAGCTGCTGGGTAGCGACCGTGTGTGCGATATTCCAGTAAATATTATTGTTAAAACCGTCGGGAATCTGCATTAAATCTCTATGCGAAGTATTCCTTAAAATCTCCAGAAGATTCCTTCGGACTTGCCGGTGTGCCTGAAAATGATAATTCATTTGAGCAAATTTTAATCTTCAAAAATAGGTTAATTAACTGGAAAAGACAAAAATGCATTGAGACGGTCTGAATTATTAGTACAGTTTTAGAAGCAAGATCGCTCCAGGATTGTCTGCCGGATGTCTTTAACAAAACTTTAACTAACTCTTGGCACTAATTGTGTTGACTGATGACGGTATTTATTAGAAATTTACACTTTAAATTTTAAAAAACACTATGTCAGAACTACATCAGGCCGAAGATATAAGACAACTCACCGAAAAAGTAAGGGAACAGAATTACTTTTTCACCCTTCTGAAACAGGAAATCAATAAAGCAATTATCGGACAGGAATATATGGTAGACCGTTTACTGATCGGTCTACTTGGTAATGGGCACGTGCTGTTGGAAGGTGTTCCGGGACTGGCCAAAACTTTGGCAATTAAAACATTGGCTGATGCTGTTCAGGGCGATTTCTCCCGTATCCAGTTTACACCTGATCTTTTGCCCGCAGATGTTGTTGGAACCATGATGTACAATATAAAAGATAACGATTTCACGATAAAACGCGGACCTATTTTTGCGAATTTTGTTTTGGCTGATGAGATTAACCGTGCTCCGTCGAAAGTACAGTCGGCGCTTTTGGAAGCGATGCAGGAAAAACAGGTAACCATCGGCGACGAAACCATGGTTCTGCCGAAACCATTCCTTGTTTTGGCAACTCAAAACCCAATTGATCAGGAAGGAACTTACCTTTTGCCGGAAGCGCAAAGTGACCGTTTTATGCTGAAATGTACCATCAGCTATCCGGATTTTGAAGATGAAAGAAAGATCATGCAAATGGTGGCAACATCTCACCAACCGGAAATTAAACCTGTCATCTCGCTTCATAATATCGTTGATGCTAAAAACCTTATCAATCAGATTTATCTCGACGAAAAAATAGAGAAATACATTCTCGATATGGTTTTTGCGACACGTAATCCGGAAAATTATGGATTGGCAGAACTTAAGAATTACATCAGTTTTGGCGCATCGCCAAGAGCATCCATCAATTTAGCGATCGCTTCTAGGGCAATGGCATTCCTGAAAAACCGTGCTTTTGTGCTTCCTGAAGATGTGAAAGAAATTGCAAAAGATGTACTGAGACACCGAATCGGACTAAGTTTTGAAGCTGAAGCTGAAGAAATTACTGCCGATGAAATCGTTGACCGAATTCTGGGCAAAGTGCAGGCACCCTAGTCCAGCTGTAAAATCCTAAACTCATTTATAGCCCCCATTGAAGCGGCATCCTTTTGCGAAACGCTGTGAAGCAAAAGATACAGCGAAAAAGCGGGACCACAGGCCTGAGAAGAACAAATCTCTGGGCTACTGAAATAGAAAGCAATGCAGATTAAAGACATCATTAAAAAAGTTAAGCAGATAGAAATCCGGACTAAGAAAAAGTCGGAAGCTACTTTGATGGGTCAGTATCACAGTGCATTTAAAGGTCAGGGAATGACTTTTTCTGAAGTAAGACCTTACCAGTTTGGCGATGAAATCCGAAGAATCGATTGGAATAAAACCGCGCGCTTCCGCGAACCTTTCGTGAAGGTGATGGAAGAAGAGCGCGAACTTACGTTGATGCTTTTGGTGGATATTTCAGCATCAATGGATTACGGTACCAAAACCCAGCTGAAACGTGAATTTGTCGCAGAAATAGCCGCAAGTTTAGGATTTTCAGCAGCGGGAAACAATGATAAAGTGGGACTTATTTTATTTGCCGACAAAGTTTATAAAGTTATTCCACCACAAAAAGGCAGAAAACATATTTTAGCGATTATCAGTAATATTCTAACTGCTGATTATGTTCCGTCGGAATCGAAAATCGACGGTGCGCTGCAATATATGATGAACATTTTCAAGAAAAAATCTCTGGTATTTATGTTTTCGGATTTTGAGGATGAGTACGATCTGAAGATTTTGCGCGTGGCAGCCAGAAAACATCAGCTTTTGGGAATGCGGATTTATGACGACAAAGACAGCGAAATCCCGGATATCGGTTATTCGCTTTTTCAGGATTCCGAAACTGGCAAACAGATATGGGCAAATACTTCGAGCGCAAGATGGCGTTATGAATTTGCCGAGAAACAAAAACAGAAAGTGCGCGCCGTAACCGATGATTTCGAAAATTCTTCCGCCAGTTTTATGAATATCAATACCGGCGAAGATTATTCAAAGTTCCTTTATCAGTATTTCCGAAAAAGATAAATTCGGGTTACGAAGCATATTTAAAACAGATATTACATTTTGAAAAAAATATTATTTCTCATATTCTCTCTACTCAATATTTTTGCGTTTTCGCAGACATTGGGTTCCCGTCTCGAAAAAAAAACCCTGGCTCTTGGCGAGGTGGTAATCTTCCGGGTAAGCATTTCTGATCTTGGCGGAAAAGATGTTGTATCCTCACCGAAAAATGAATTGTTACCTTTTCATTTCGAAGAAATTAAAGACAGCATCAGCAAAAGACCAGATTACTATGAAAGAGTAATTGAATTCGCTATTTTCGAAGAAGGTAAATACACGATTCCTGCGCTCGATTTTAATATTGGCGGGCAGCTTTTCCATACGATTCCGTACGAAGTCGAAGTCATCAACACCGCTCAGAAAGGTGATGAAATTAATGACATCATGAAAAACAAAGAGGTAAAACTTGATGTTAAAGATTATTGGGAACTTTACAAATGGTATATTTTAGGTCTGCTGATTTTACTCGCTTTAATATTTATTATTTATTATCTGGTAAGATATGCCAAACGCAGAAAAAATTCGCCGGCGGTGATGACGAATCAAACGTTAAAAGATTTGGAAAATTTAAAGAAGAAAAAATTCATTGAAAATGGCGATTACCGCTCTTTCTATGTAGAATTGATCGATATTTCCAGGAACTTCATTACCAAACAGTATAAAATTCCGGCAGATGTATTGCTGACTGATGATCTTATAGACGTCATGAAACTCAACAATACCATTTCCCCTGAAAATGAGAAAATAGTTGAAAATATTTTTCTGCGTGGCGATTTGGTGAAATTCGCTAAGACTTTCCCTGATCAGCCTACGATGCAGACCGATTTTAATGACATGAAAACCTTTGTAAAACGTTCTTCCAAAGATCTGGAAGCCGAACAATTAAGAACAGGCGTATAATGACATTTGATTTACTTAATCTAGAATTTTACAGTCCGTGGTTTTTACTGCTGTTCGCGGCTTTCATTCCTTTAATCATTATGGATTTGAGGAAGAAAAAACGAACCGGTGTGCGCGTTCCTACCGTTAGAAATATGCAGGAAAATAAAGGGATTATTTTTGTTCTGTTCCTGCTGAAAATCTCCAAGTATATCATTCTTACTGCGTTGATCATTGCGATGGCGCGGCCCCGAACGTTTACGATTTCTCAGGACAACGATGACAGTAAAGGTATTGACATCATGCTTTCGGTGGATGTTTCGTTAAGCATGTTAGCAAAAGATCTGGAGCCTGACCGCCTTACGGCATTGAAAGAAATCGCCAAAAAATTTGTGGATAAAAGGCCTGGCGACCGAATTGGGCTGGTTACGTATTCCGGCGAGGCATTTACAAAAGTTCCAGTAACCTCCGACCATGCGGTTCTGCTTGAGGAACTTGAAAATCTGAATCCCTTGGAATTACAGCCCGGAACAGCAATTGGTGAAGGACTTTCCGTAGCGGTGAGTCATTTACGACATAGCAAATCGAAATCGAAAATCATCATTCTGATGACCGACGGAGTGAATACGATAGAAAATGCAATGCCCGCGCAGGTGGGTGCCCAACTTGCAAAAAGCAATGATATTAAAGTATATTCCATCGGTATCGGAACCAACGGTTATGCTTTAATGCCGACAGCCACAGATATTTTCGGGGATTTGGTTTTTAATGAGGCGGAAGTGAAGATTGATGAGCCTGTTCTCCGAGAAATTGCGCAAACAACCGGTGGTAAATATTTCCGAGCGACATCTAACCAAAGTCTGGAGGAAGTGTACGAGGAAATTAACCAACTCGAAAAATCTGAACTAAAATCTACCAAACTGTACAATTATCGGGAATATTTCAGAATATTTCTGTGGATTGCATTGGGTGTTTTAATTTTGGACGCACTGCTGCGGTGGGTTTTTTATAAGTTTTTAAGCTGATGATGAATTTTATATGAATTGGTATTTAGGAAATAACTGGTATTTACTTTTGCTGCTGCTTCTGCCGCTGCTGGGGATTATTATTGCCGGATATGTAAAGTGGAAAAACCGCAAGAAAACTGTTTTTGCTGAAGCCAGATTTCAGGACGAACTCTTCGAGAAGAAAAGTGGATTTTCCAGATTTTTTCCAGTTTTATATTTAATTGCTACCCTCTTCCTGATCCTTTCCATCGTAGATTTACTGAGTGGTTCCGAAGAAGTGAAAACCAAGCAGAAAATGAATAATGTGATATTTCTTCTTGATGTTTCAAACTCCATGAATGCCCAGGATGTGGAACAGAACCGCCTGACCCAAGCCAAAAACATCATCATCAATACCATGTTTAAGATGAAGAACGACAAGGTAGGGATCGTGGTTTTTGCAGGCGAAGCTTCGTCAATTATGCCTTTGACAACAGATTTTACAGCAGCAGAAACTTACGTGGGCGGTGTTGAAACCAGTATCGTAAAAATTCAGGGAACCGATTTTTTAAATGGCATGAAAACCACTGCAGATAAATTTAAAAACATCGCAAAAGGTTCCCGTAAAGTTGTTTTAATAAGTGATGGAGAAGATAATGAAGGTAACGAAAAAGCAGCCATAAAGCTGGCAAACCGTGAGGGAATTCATGTGGTATCGGTTGGAATTGGTACTGAAGAAGGTGCTCCGATTCCTGAATATGTTTTCGGACAGCTCATGGGTTACAAAACTGATTTGACAGGGCAAACCGTAATTTCTAAAAGGCAGTTGAACGCCCTTAAAAACATCGCCGAAGAAACCGGAGGTTCGTATGTGGATGGGAATAATCTGGATGATGCCACCTCACAAATTATTGATGCACTTTCCAAAACTTCATCTTCATCCGAAACTATTGTAAAATCTCAAAATGCGATTCATTATTACCAATATTTTTTAGGCATTTCAATACTATTCTTTCTTATTATATTTTTAACGAATCCCAAAAGAGAGTTTAATATTTAACTAACTATCAGCTAATTCGGTGTATTTTTAACCGAAATTTAACAGAAACAGGCGCACAACTTAACATTTAAAGGGATAATTTTGCAGTAATGAATCGCAGTTTACTTTATACATTTATATTTTTGATCTTTAGCACGTCCACTTTCTCCGCGCAGAAAAGTTACAACACCCTTATTTTTGAAGGCAATAAAGATTTTGAGAAGAAGAATTATGAATCTTCCTCTTCTAAATATATGGAGGCAATAAAAGTTAACGAAAAAGATTTCACCGCGCATTACAATTTGGGAAACTCACTGTACAAAAGAAAGATGTATGCTGAAGCGACGGCAGAATATGAAAAAGCAGAAAAATTATCTGCTACGATTCCTGATAAAGCAGCAGCACTCTATAATTTAGGAAACGCCCATATGCAGACCAATAATTCAAAGAAGGCTGCGGAACTATATAAACAGGCCTTGAAACAGGATCCTTATAATGAGACCATCCGTAAGAATTATGAGATCGCAATGCTGAAAGAAAAAGAAAAAGAGGAAGAGAAAAAGCAGAAAAACAATTCCGGAGGTGGTGGCGGAAACGACGAAAATCAGGAGAAAAACCAGGGTCAGGAAAAAGGTGACACACCGCAAAGCCAGGCAGGACAAGGGCAGCAAAACAAAGGTGAAGGTGAAGGCGACGACCCCAATAAAAATAAAAACAGTAACTCAGGCAAAATGCCAAAAGATCTGGAAAACTCAATACTTAACCGTGTAGAAAACAAAGAAAGGGAAACCGCGAAACGCATCCTAAACAAGAATTCCTATTCGATGCCTCAGAGCAACGAAAAGGATTGGTAATGAAAAATCGAATTCCATACATATTATTTCTATTTTCAGCCGTATTAACTTACGGTCAGGTAACCTTAGCCATTTCTGAAGTAAAAGAGCAAAAGGTCAACCAGCCCTTTAATCTTACTGTTTTACTTGAAATTGCCGGGGAAAATATGGAGCAGGAAACCCCGCTCAGAATGCCCGATACGTCCAAGTTCGATATCATAGGTACGGCTTCTGAACAGAATACGGTGGTTCTGGATCCTAAAAAAGGAAACGTACTGAACCAATTGGTTTACCAAATGGTGCTGAATCCAAAACAGGCGGGCAAGTTCAAGTTCGGATCTGTACTCGTGACCGTAAACGGTAAAATCTACAAAACTGAACCTTTCGAAATCAACGTAAAGGAAGGCGATAAAAAATCTTCAGTAGCCACGACCAATATCTCAGATGATCTGTACCTCAACATGGAGATCAAGGATAAAACAGTCTATAAAAATGAACCCACTATCGCAGTTCTGCGTGCATATAGCCGCGATTACGATAATTTTAGAAAGGTTAATAACATCCAATATCCGCAGCATAGAAATATCAGAATAAAGCCTGTCAGCTTTGCCAAATCAGAAATTGAATCTCACTCGGGAATGGCTTCTCAAATTATTGCGGTATTTATGATTTTTCCTTCAGAAACAGGCAGTATTGAGGTTCCATCTATTTCTGCATCACTAGGCCGGGCGCCAAAAGCTGAAAAAATATCATCCAATAAGGTAAGGCTGAACGTCCAGAAACTTCCTGAGGGCATGCCGGCACATTTTAAAAATGCCGTGGGTAATTTCGATATTACAGTAGCCAATAATAATCCCGGCGAAATACCACAGGTTGAGAAGCCAGTAAATATTGCGGTACAGATTTCCGGTTCGGGGAACTTCGGTACTCTTCATTTGCCAAAAATTCTGAACTCAGACGATTATGTATTTTTTGCCCCAAAAATTTCAACCAAAACCACCGCGCGAAAAGACGGACTGATTGGTAATCTGGTAGCTGAATATGTTGTTATTCCCAAAAAGGCGGGGCCGATTACCGTAAGATTTGAAGATTTTGCCTACTTCAATCCGGAAGAAAAAAATTATGTGGATGCAGGCTCCAAATTTATTGTATTAGATGTGAAGACGCCTGAGCAGATTGCAGATGCCAAGTCAACACTTGAAAGAGTTAATGATTATACTAACAATGTTCTGGAAACGGTGAATACGCCGGTTCTTCAGACCCATAATTTAAAAGTAAAAGATAAAAGCAATATAAACTGGAAAATTGTTTTCGGTAATCTGGCATTAATGGGTGCACTACTATCGCTATTCCTTGTTGTCAGAAAGAAAATGACAAACCGTACCTTAAAACCTGTAATGGAATTGAAGCCTATCACCACCATTGCAGAAACCGAAGAGCTACTCAGAACTCAATTGAGTGTTCCATTTGATGACAGTATAGAATATCTAAAAAAATTAGCAGAAAATAAAGATTACTCTAAACTGCTTTCAGCGTACGACGAATTGCACAGAGATACAAAAGAAATCATTGGGGTTAATACCGAATCAGATTTTAAAAAATTTATGGAAAAACATAAAGGTCAAAGATTTGCAGATGATTACCGTGCGCTTTCTGAACAGATTCAGATTGAAAAATATGCTCCGTTTCATACGGATGAGCACATAGATGAACTTTTAAAATCTGTGATTCGTTTGTATTCCCAGATTAGGCAATAATCAATTATTTTTTATATTTTTGCGAAATTAATAATTTCAGAAATGCTTGACTCTTTCTCCTTAAAAGAAACGCTTACTACCACTATGGTTCTTTTTGCCGTAATCGATATTGTGGGTTCCATACCTATTATCGTAAGCTTAAAGCAGAAATTTGGACATATTGAATCTGAAAAAGCCGCTATCGTTTCGGGCATTCTGATGATTTCCTTCCTTTTTATCGGGAATAAAATTCTTAAATTTATTGGAGTAGATGTTAATTCATTTGCTATTGCAGGTGCATTTGTGATCTTCATTATCGCTGTGGAAATGATTCTGGGAATTGAAATACAGAAACATCAGGAAGCAAAATCCGCTTCTATTGTGCCCATCGCATTTCCGTTGATTGCCGGCGCCGGAACATTGACTACTACCCTATCCCTACGTGCGGAATATCATGATATTAATATCATTTCAGGAATCATCCTCAATACAATTTTCGTATATTTGGTGCTGAAATCAGCGAACTGGATCGAAAGAAAACTGGGCGACGGAACTCTTCAGGTTTTACAGAAAGTTTTCGGAATTATTCTACTCGCGATTTCAATTAAACTCTTTACAGCCAACTTTGCACAGCTGTTCAGTACGTACGTTAAATTTTAAGACTTTACAAAATGCATGTTTTTTATAAAATATTCTTAGTGTTATTCGTAATTTTCATTGGCTTTAACCTTTTTGCAATGGAATGGCAGCTTGGTTTCTGGCACGAAGAAAACGCTAAATTCATTTTATCAATGTCAGCTGCGGTTTTGGGAATTCTGGTGGTTTTCGTACTCCACACTTTAAGCAGATTCTCAGCGAAGAAATAATTTCGCGAAGCTCTAGAATTTCATCACGTCTTTCACTACACCGTTATTCTGGGTATGTTGTAAAAGCTCTTTTACAATAAATTCCTTGATTTTATCTTCGTCACTGTCAGCAGGAAAAAGCAGATGCACATTGGCGCCCGCATCTAAAGTGAAAAAGAGTGGCAAACCTGTCTCTTTGCGGAAATCCCAAATTTTATTGATGACCGCCAGCGTGCCGGTTTTCATGAGGATAAACGCCGGATCACTCATCATCATCATGGCGTGAAGCGTAAGCGCTTCATGTTCAACAAGTTTAATGAAGTTCGGCATATCACCGTTTTTCAAAATCTCTTTTAAAACCGCAAAATTTTCGTGTGCTTCCTGGAATCTTCTTTCTGCGTAAGGATGGGTGTTCATTAAACCATGACCTACGGTAGAACTTACAGATTTTGCGCCTTCATGAATAAGAAGTACCCAATCATTGAAACTTTTAAAAACATCGTGAATTTCATCGTTAGGGTATTGTACAGCATAAAGATCGGAGCTGTTTTCAACTTCTTTTGTTGTTCCCCAGACTACCAAACCGGGGTACAGACTTCTGCACGCACTTCCGCTGCCTAATCTCGCAAGAAAACTCGCCTTCCGGAGTTTAAAATCACAGTCCTGAATACCTGAAAACTGCTGCTCAAGCTCCATTAAACATTTTGCAATAGCACCAAAACCCGAAGCAGAACTTGCAATTCCGGAACTGTGAGGAAAAGTATTATCGGTTCTGATGATGTATTTGCCTTTTAAAATCCAGGGAAGGAATTCTTCAATATTGCGGAAATATTTTTCGATTTTTTCGGCAAATTTTTTCTCTTCATTGCCCGAAAGAAAGGTTTGTACAGAAAATTTTTCATCCGCGACAAATTCCATCGAAGTGTTTGTTTTGCAGTTAATTAAGGTATAACTGATGCTTGGGTTTGCGGGAATCTGGTTCTCATATTTTCCCCAGTATTTGATAAGTGCAATATTTGAAGGACAGCTCGCCGAAACCGTTTGGCTGGATATATTGAAGTTTTTATTTCCTGTAAAATCGTTCATGTTTTGTTAATTAAGTTTGCGCTAAGCAGTGTACATCTTATCGATTAACGTTGCGTATTTCTGCATTACTACATTTCGCTTCACCTTTAATGTCGGCGTGATTTCTCCGGTATTAATTTCGAATTCTGCAGGCATCAATACAAATTTCTTCACTTTTTCGAAACCGGAAAGGCTTTTTTGGATTTCCTCGAGTTTTACGCGGTAAAATTCTTTTATTTTTTCCGAATCTACGATTTCCTGCCAGTTGGTAAAAGGGATATTCATTTTAGGAAGCTGCTCTTTCAGCGCTTCAAAATTTGGAATAATCAACGCTGTTACAAAAGGTTTATCTTCTGCTACAATCATTGCCTGGTTGATATAGTTATTATTGGACAGTAGATTTTCTATAGGCTGGGGCGTGATATATTTTCCGTTGGCCGTCTTCATCAAATCCTTGATTCTGTCGGTAATGTAAAGATTTCCTTTTTCATCAAACTTACCTGCATCTCCGGTTTTGAACCATCCGTCTTCAGTGAAAACCTCAGCAGTTTCCTTCGGCAGTTTATAATATCCTTTCATAATTCCGCTTCCTTTTGCAAGAATTTCGTCGTTCTCCCCAATTTTAAGCTGCGTATCGCCCAGCGGAATTCCCGCGCTTCCGTGTTCATATTTAGTAAACGGAAAAGCGGTTAAGGTAGCCGTAGTTTCAGTGAGCCCATACCCTACCGTCATGTGAACACCCAAAGCATCGAAAAATCTCGTTACATCAGGTGAAACCGAAGCTCCGCCACAAGGCATGAACCAAAGTTTTCCACCCATTTTTTTCTTGATTTTATTGAAAACCAGAAAATCAGCAATGTTATTTTTCAGTTTTAAATTAAAAGGAACTGACTTTTCCAGGCGTTTAAGATCAGCAACCTGGCTCCCTATATCCATTGCCCAGTTGAAGATATTCTTTTTGGATTCTGAACCGTTCTGCACCATCTCGTTGACGCCTGCGTAGATTTTCTGGTAGAATCTTGGCACCGCGCACATCATAGTAGGCTTTACTTCGGTTAAGGCATGCGCGATAAGTTTGGTGTTTTCGAGGAAATAAACCTTTGCGCCGCCATACAGTGCAAGCAAAGTCCAGCTTCGTTCGAAAACGTGGGTAAGCGGTAGAAAAGCAAGTGAAGTTTCGTTTTCGAAATTTTTAAATTTGAAAAAATCGAAATGTGCTTTAATACACTCGTGAAAATTTCCGTGGGTAAGCATAACTCCTTTCGGAACACCTGTAGTTCCGGAAGTGTAGATAATGGTCGCAAGATCATCATCTTCTTTTTGAACAATATCAAATTTTTCGTCAGCAATTTTAATGAAATCTTCAAAATAAACACTGCGGTCTTTTTTGATCCAGATCGCTTTTTTGGCTACAATAATTTGCTGCAGCGTATTTTCTTTATTCAGAATTTCGAAAGTAGCGTCATACTGTTCCTGATTGCCGACTAAAATAATTTTTGCTTCCGCGTCATTGATGATATATTCGGCTTGAGGACCGTTGTTTGTAGAGTAAATCGGCACTGTAATAGCGCCAAGAGAAAGAATTGCCAAATCAAAAGTGATCCATTCTGCAGAGTTATCGGAGTAAATTGCAACCCTGTCGTTTTCAGAAATTCCGGCTTCTTTCAGCGCATTTGCGGTTTTAAACACCATTCTGCGGAAATCGCGCCAGTGTATTTCTTTCCATACGTCCTTCTTTTTAAAACCTATTGCAGGTTTTATGGAGAACTTCTCTGCATTCGTATTTAAAAATTCTGCAAAATTCATCTCTACTCTTTTTTAGCTTTTTATATCAGTTCTGTAATTTCCGAGGTGGAAATCTATACTTTCATTCACCGGGATGAAATTGAACCCCAGCGTTTTTACTATTTTATTATTACTTACGGTGCTGAAACTCGTCACTGATTCTGTATTGACTTTATCTACCATTCTTAAATGCGAAAAAAGCCATCCAAACAGAAAGTTCAGAACCCGTCCCACAGTAAGCAATACCGGCGGAATGATCTTCGGACCGGCAAGTCCCATCTTCTGTCTCACATAGGAGCCCACCTCGAAATACCGCTTATTTTCAGAAATCAGGATAAAGCGTTCACCGAAAATATTTTTATCCATAAGTTCGATGGATGCCCTGGCCACATCGCGCACATCTACATAAGATGCTCCACCTGAAAAAGTATAAGATCTGGCGAAATTCTCGAAAATAAGTCCGCTGCTTTGCGTCCAGTTTCCGCTGCCGATGATGATTCCGGGATTTACAATAACCGCATTTAATCCTTCTGCTGCGGCACGCCAAACTTCCATTTCAGAAAAATGTTTGGAAACCGCGTAGGCTGAATGATCTAATTTTAGGTTATAATCTGAACTCTCATCTGTTTCGCCTTTTTCATTTACGCCATCAAGTACTGCAATTGAACTCACGAAACAGAATTTTTTAACCCCTGAGCCTTCACACGCAAAAAGCAGATTTTTAGTTCCCTCGATATTGGTGTGATACATTTTTCGCTGATCGGCCGGATGAAAACTTACTGTTGCAGCGCAGTGATAAACTTCTTCCACACCCTGCAGGGCATTTTCGAGGGAAAACAAATCATCAAAATCTACATCAATCCATTTAATTTGATCAAAGAAAGCATCAGGCTGATCCGTATAAAATTTATAGGAGTTCCTTACCTCTTCTGTATTGCTGGATTGTCGTTTGGCAGCCACCACGGTTTTGCCACGTTTCAGTAATTCCAAAACGATTACTCTTCCGAGAATTCCTGTAGCGCCGGTAACTAGAATCATGCGTAAATTTTAGTCTATTCTGTTTTCGGAAAGAAAATCTTTCACTGCTTCGTTGAAATCCTTAGGATTTTCAGCCTGAACCCAATGGCCGGCATTTTCTATCTTTATGACAGAAGCCTGCGGAAACTGCTGCTTGATCTGAAATTCGTCCTGCGGTAAAATATAATTCGATTTTGCACCGGCAATAAACAGCGTCTCTCCGGAAAACACGCCGAATTTTATCGCGTTCGAAACAAATTCACTGTATTTTTCGGAAAGGGTTTTCAGGTTGAAGCGCCAGTTCAGTTTTTTATCGTCAGTCCAATATAAATTTTTGGTCAGAAACTGAATAACTGATTTTTCCGGAATATACTGGTGCAGAACTTCTTCAGCTTCCTGTCTTGTTGTTATTTTTTGAAAATCTACGCTTTCCAATGCCTTCAGGATTCCCTGGTGGTGCGGCGGATAAGCTTTGGGAGAAATATCTACAACTATTAATTTCTGTACTTTAATGGGATATTTAATGGCAAACTGCATCACTGCTTTTCCGCCTAAAGAATGCCCGAGGAGATTCGCTTTCTCGATGTGATGGAATTCCATATAATGTGCGATATCGTGCGCCAAATCATCGTGAGACATTTCTGCCGAATGGAAACTTTTACCGTGATTTCTTAAGTCAATAAGGTGAACGGGAAAGAATTCGCCCATTTCTTTGCCGAAACTTCCCCAGTTATCCAGCATCCCAAACAGGCCGTGAAAAACGAGAAGCGGAGTTCCCGGCTTATCCTGTCCGAAGATTTTCGCGTGTAGAATTTCCATCTATAAAAATTTAAATTTCAAAATTAATATAATTTTCGGCGAAAAGCCAATAAATTACTGTATATAAAAATCGGGCTAAAGCCCGATTCCCATTGATTTTACCATTTAGCCAATCTCTTCAGATAAGCCGGCACTGTGTTTTCGAGACCCATATAGAGGGCTTCAGAAATCAAAGCGTGACCGATGGAAACTTCTAACAGATTCGGAACCTGATCCGAAAAATATTTAAGGTTTTCCAGACTCAAATCGTGGCCTGCGTTTATGCCAAGACCATATTTCTCCGCTTCTTTCGCTGTGTCTACATACGGTTTTACGGCTTCTTCTTTATTTTGACTGTAATTTTTAGCGTAAGCTTCTGTGTACAGTTCAATTCTGTCTGTACCGGTTTCTGCAGCAAATTTCACCATTTCCGGATTGGGATCGAGGAAGATTGATGTTCGGATTCCAGCATTTTTAAACTCCGAAATAACATTTTTTAAAAAACCCAGATGCATTTCGCAATCCCAACCTGCGTTCGAAGTAATTGCATCATCTGCATCCGGAACCAGTGTCACCTGCTCGGGCTTAATCTCAAGAACCATATCGATGAAAGGACGGTGCGGATTTCCTTCAATATTAAATTCGGTATGAACCAAAGATTTCAGGTCATAGACATCTTTTTTGGTGATATGTCTTTCATCCGGCCTTGGGTGAATTGTAATTCCCTGAGCACCAAACTCCTGAAGTTTTACTGCTGCTTCCGTAACACTTGGAAGTTCTCCTCCGCGGGCGTTTCGGATCGTTGCAATTTTATTGATATTTACGCTAAGTTTTGTCATTGTTATTGAATTTTTGCAAACTGTATCACTTCAAGGTCGAATTCCTTTGAAGCTACAAGAAGATGATCGAAAATATCGGCCTGAATCTCTTCGTAGTTGGCCCACTGGGAATCATTGGTAAAACAGTAAATCTCCAGCGGCATTCCCTGCGGAGTATTTTCGAGTTGACGAACCAGAATAGTTCCTTCCTGATCAATATGCTGGTTGTTTTTAAGATAATTAAACACATATTCGCGGAAAACCCCGATGTTGGTTAGCTGTCTTCCGTTGATAATCAACTCAGGATTCTCGATGAGTTTTCTTTCCTGAAACATTTCCGATTTCTTAATTTCGAGATAGCTTTTAATTAAATTTACTTTAGATAATCGGCCAAGCGTTTCATCATCAAGAAATTTAAAGGAGTTGATGTTGAAAATAATGGATCGCTTGATTCTCCGCGTATTGCTTTCGGTCATCACCTGGATATTCTTGATTTCCGTCGTCAAAAAATCATAAGTCGGAATCGTAGAAATGGTTTTATCGAAATTCTGAATTTTAGTGGTTAAAAGATTGATGTCCTGAATATTTCCTTCCAGATTGTATTTTGGAATCCCGATCCAGTCACCAACTTTCAGATTTTTTGAAGTCGCGACATGAATTCCCGTCACAAATCCTAAAATCGTATCACGGAAAACCAAAACCAATACTGCGGTGATCGCTCCCAGACTTCCAAGAATCGCTGATCCGCTGATCCCGAATATGACGCTGATCGCGACGATTGAGGACACGAAAATTCCGAAAATCTTTACACTTTGAGAAACAGCATTCAGTGCAATTATTTTATAGTAATCCTGCTTAATGGTAAAATAATTTCTGAAGGCACTTAAACTCCGGTAAAGCATTCCTGCCACCACCAAAACGATCGCTAAGCCCACCATCCTTTCAAGAAAAATAAAACTTTTTGGATGTCGGTAAAATATGGAGAACAGAGCAAAACTTCCAAAAAGAAGCGCAATTAAATGAGCTACAGAATTAGTGATTCGGGATTGGTAAATCGATTTCTGAATCGGATACTTATCGTCATTAAAAAAGGTTCTGAAGATCTGGTTCAGAATAAACTTCAGTATAAAATCGGTAACATAAACCAAAGCCAGCAGAAATAGAAATTTTAGAACGATTTGTCCAAGCAAAACCCAGTTATCGGGTAAACTGTCTCTAACAAAATAGTGAATATTATCACTGATGTTCTGCAGAAAATCTTTGGTATCTTTCAGTTCGTCGTTCATTACAGCAAAAATAAGAAATCCGATTGTGTTTATAGGATTAATGCTTATTTTTAACAAAATTTATCATTCATGGATACCACATTAATTCAGCTTATCAGCATTGTGTTACTGATTTTGGGAATACTCGGAACTTTTATTCCTGTTTTACCCGGACTGCTCATAAGTCTGTGCGGATTGCTGATTTATAAATTCGGGACAGATGCGCCGCTGGAAATGGTTTACATCTGGATCTTTGTATTTCTTACCGCAGTTTCTGTTGTTTTAAATTATGTAATTCCGGCAAGAACCAACCGCAAATATGGCGGAACGCGCTGGGGAAGCGTAGGGTCGGTAATCGGTACGTTGGTGGGAATGTTTTTTATTCCCGTTCCATTCGGTTTTTTAATCGGTATGTTTCTTGGCGTTTTCATAGGAGAATTGCTGCATGATGCTTCTGATAAAAAGAAAGCCTGGAATTCCACAAAAGGAGCTTTTGTCGGATTTCTTTATGGCACAGGTTTCAACTTTATGGTGGGTCTGGCAATGTTTTTGGTCGTATTATTCGACATCCTTTAAAAACTTAACATTATGGTACACAGACTTATTCTTACTTCATTTGGCATTTTAACTTTAGCGACCTGCCAAAACCCGAAAGTTTCACAGTCCACCACAGAACAGGAAACTGTAAAAACAGAAACTTCAGCGAATTCCAAAGAACCAAAAATTTTAGATGTGACTACAAACCAAACAGCAGGTGATGCAAAAGCTAAAGCTAATGGCGAGCCCGAAATGTCGGTAGGTTTACCTCCGGATAAAGAAGCTGTAGAAACTGCAAAAAAAGAACAGCAAAATTCAACAGTGAAAAGTACAGCAGGTGTTGTTTATCTTAAAGAAGGTGAAAATAAATTTCTGAAAGAATATGAAATGAATGTCACCTTCAAAAAAATGTCTGAGGACAGCCGCTGCCCAAAAGACGTTAATTGTATCTGGTCCGGCGTGGCAACCGCAGAAGTAGAATTTATGGGGCTTTACACCAGACCGGTAATCTTAAAACTTAGTACTTTAAGCGATGCTAAAAAAGGATACAGTAAATCTCAGGAATTCAACGGCTACACCATTTCTCTTGTGGAAGTATCACCGGAAACAACTTCCGCAAAAGCCTTTAAAGCACTTCAGGGGAGTTACAGAATCGGACTGCAGTTCAGTAAAGGAAGTACAGGTGGGGGAACTACCACGAGATAGTTTCTGAATTTTTCGATTTTAGATAACTGTTGATTTTAGAAAAAGGCTTACTTCCGTAGAACCCACGATACACTGAAAACGGTGACGGATGCGCAGATTTTATAATAAAATGTTTAGAGGAGTCGATGAATCCCTCTTTTTTTTGTGCAAAAGCACCCCACAGGACAAAAACCACATTTTCTTTTTGATCAGAAATCTCCCTGATAATGAAATTGGTGAATTTTTCCCAACCCAGATCTTTGTGCGAATTTGGAGAATGCGCTCTCACCGAAAGTGTAGCATTCAATAATAAAACCCCCTGTTGTGCCCAGTCGTCGAGTTCCTTTTTCGTTCTTTCAACTCCTAAATCATCTTTCAGTTCTGTGAAAATATTTTTGAGTGAAGGCGGCGCTGTTACAGTTTCAGAAACCGAAAAGCAAAGACCGTTTGCCTGAAAGTCATTGTGATAAGGATCCTGGCCAATAATCACCACTTTCACGTCATCGAAAGGCGTGAGTTCCAGTGCTCGGAAGATTTGCTTTTTTGGCGGAAAACATTTGCCTGCAGCATATTCTTCTTTCACTTTTTGCCGAAGATGTTCAAAATATTCGGTGTTTTTAATTGGGGCAAGTATTTCGGTCCAGGTCATGTCTTATGGGTGATGGGTGTTGGGTGTTGGGATTTACAATTTGGACTTCAAATATAAATAAATATTGCGTTCCCAAAAATCTCATTAAATTTGTTCCGTGCATATTACTAAAGACCAATTAGAAGAACTGGAATTTCCCGAATTACTCGCGGAAATCGCTCCTTTTGCGTATTCCCCAAAAACCGCATATAAAATCACACAGCTCACGCCTTTTTCCATTGATGAGGCAGAAGTTTCATTAAAAAAAGTTGCCGAATTCCTTTCAAGTTTCGAGAGCGACAATGCAATTCCTTTCAACGAATATGAAGATATCGAGGAAGAACTGAAGCTGATGATTATTGAAAATTTCAGGTTAGAGAACGCAGCTTTCATCAGAATAAAAAGTCTGACGGAGCAAATCGGCAGACTTCAGAAATTTTTCCCGGTGTACGGCGATCTCTTTCAAAATCTGAACAACGATATTAGCAGTCTGGAATACCGAAAAGAAATCATTGATAAAATAGATAAGGTTTTCAACCGTTTCGGTGAAGTTAAGAGTGAAGCCTCTCCTATTCTGAGAACACTGAGAGCTGCAATATTTCACGCCCGAAAAGCAATTCAGGAAAATTTTAACCGCACTTTAACGGCTCTTTCGTCTACAGATTTTCTCGATGATATCCGCGAAAGTATTATTGACGACCAGAGGGTTCTTGCAGTGAAATCAGCCTATAAAAAAAGGGTTCCGGGCAGAGTTTTAGGCTTGTCAAAAACCGGATCGATTACCTACATCCAGCCCGAATCTGTCGTAAAACATCAGTTCAAACTCCGTGAAGATATCGAGGAAGAAAAGAAAGAGGTTGATAAGATTTTAAGAAAACTTACCGCAGAAATCGCGGAATTTAATGAACAACTTTCGGCGTATCAAACCTATATATTCGACCTCGACTTAACGCGGGCGAAGGCTAAATTTGCTGAAAACATCGGCGGCATTTTACCCAAAATCAACCGGCACAAAACGCTTCGTCTGGTAAATGCGTATCATCCGCTTCTGCTGCTGAGGAACCGCGAAGAAAAAAAGCAGATTTTTCCGCAATCATTTACCCTTACCGAACACAACCGCATCCTGTGTATTTCCGGACCCAATGCGGGCGGAAAATCCATCACCCTGAAGACGGTAGGATTGCTGCAGTTGATGATTCAAAGCGGAATTTTGGTTCCAGTTCATCCGAAATCTGAGATGTTTTTCTTTGGAAGCATCATGACCGATATCGGCGACAATCAGTCGATTGAAAATCATCTTTCCACCTATTCTTCCCGACTGAAAAAAATGTCTGCAATCATTCGTGAATCTGACGAAAACACACTATTGCTGATTGACGAGTTCGGTACCGGCTCCGATCCTGAACTTGGTGGCGCTTTGGCTGAAAGTTTCCTTGAATTTTTTTATAAGAAGAAAAGTTTCGCAATCATTACGACGCATTACACCAACATCAAACTGGTGATTGAGCAGCTTCCTAACGCGCAGAATGCCGCAATGCTTTTCGATGAGCATTCGCTGGAACCTTTATATAAACTGGAAGTTGGCCAGGCCGGAAGTTCTTTTACCTTTGAAGTTGCTCAGAAAAACAAAATTCCTGCTTTCATCATTAATTCTGCCAAGAAAAAGGTGGAGCACGATATTGTAAACCTCGATAAAACGATTGTTAAACTTCAGCAGGAAAAATTTGAGGTCGAAAAACTGAAAACCAACCTTACGGAACAGAAGGAATCGACCCAGAATAAAAAAGAAAACCTGGAAAAACTCAATGAGCAACTTCAGCAGAAACTTTTCAATTTCCAGAAACTTTATGAAGAGGAGCACCGCAAACTGCAGTTCGGGAATAAGATCGAAGGTTTTATTGACTCTTATGTTAAAGGAAAATCCCGAAAAGATGTAGTGAAGGATTTTGTAAAAATTCTTGAACAGGAAAAATTCCGAAAATTAGGTTCAGATAAAGATGAGACGAAGAAACTTCAGGTGGTAAAACGCAAGATTACCCAACAGTTGAAAAAAGTTGATGTTCAGGAAAAAATTGCCGAAACCAACGAAAAAATCGAAGATAAAAGAGTTAAAGAACGAGCGGTATGGCTTAAAATAGGTCAGCGAGTGCGCATTGCCGGCAGTACGAGCGTTGGAACCATCGAAAAAATCGACAAAAACCAGAAAGTGACGGTAAACTACGGCATGTTTAAAACCCAGATTTCGGCGGAAGAACTGGAGCGGATTTAAACCAGAGCAATGTATAAAGAAAAACGCCCTTAAAAAAGGGCGTTTTGTGGTTTCTCCAGGAATCGAACCAGGGACACATGGATTTTCAATCCATTGCTCTACCAACTGAGCTAAGAAACCGTTCCGTTATTGAGTGGTGCAAAAGTATAATCTTTTCCCTTACGATGCAAGTCATTTCGTGAAAAATATTCCGTTTGAGGCGAAATTTACTGATTCTCAGATGAATTATTTTCTTCACTCTGTATCTGCTCACTCATTTCCTCCAGTACAGGCTTAATCGTACTCTCGGGAAGTTCACTGATCCGGATGTACATAAGGCCGTCAATAGCATCATTAAAACTTGGATCCACGTTGAACGAGATCACTTTTGCGTTCTGTTTGATGTATTTCTTGATGAGGACAGGCAAACGCATTTCGGGTTCAAGATCGTCGATGATTTTGTCGAGTTTATTCAGATCAGATTCTACCTCATCGAAAAACAGGTGTTTATCGCGGTCCTTTAACTTTACCTTAAACTCCTTTTTCGGGTGAATATACTGCGCTACTGCAGAATCATAGTAGTGCGAACGCATAAACTCAATCATCAGCGATTTCGAAAATTCAGAGAATTTATCGGAAATACTCACGCCTCCCATCAGGAACTTATGTTCCGGATTTCTAAGGCAAACATGCACGATTCCTCTCCACAAAAGGAAGAGCGGCAATGGTTTCTGCTGGTATTCGGTAGAGATATAGGCACGACCCATTTCGATGACTTTTCTGAAAAAAGGTCTTAACTCAGGATCAAATTCGAAAAGTGAACTCGTATAAAAACCTTCCAGGCCATGCTTTTTCATGACTTCGCAGCCCAATGCCATTCGGTAGGCGCCGACTAACTTTTTCGCTGCGTTATCCCAGAGAAAAAGATGGTGATAATGTTCATCATAATGATCCAGATCGAAGGGCAGATTGCTGCCTTCACCAATTTTTCGGAACGTAAGCTCGCGCTGTCTGCCGATTTCGCGCATGATAAAAGGAATTTCTGAATAGGTACAGAAAAATACTTCGTAGCTGGCATTTCGGAAGAGCATTTTTTCTTTCCTGTGAAGTTCAGCTATTTCATTTTCCAGGTCTGCCTGCGGTGTTTCATCAATGATGTTCTGCACCACATTTTCTTCTTTGGTCAGCGGGAAGTTAAGTTTAAGGTTAGGAAGTTTCAGCTGTTCTGCAATAGATTTTCTCTTTTCATAATAAGATTTCAGCATATAAATCTTCTTCTGCAGGAATTCGCCCATTTCTTCAACCGAATCATGATCTTCCAAAACCTTTACAGAAACCGGTTTCCCAATCCGGATGCGGATAGGTTTTTCTCTTTTATGCATCATTTCTGCGGGGAGCAACAATGTCTGCAGGTCAGGATGCATTTTGGCCAGCTGATAAAAAAGTCGACTGTTTTTTGCATGAAAATACATAGGAACAACCGGAACCTTCGCCATTTTTATGAGTTTCAGCGCTGGCTTTTCCCAGGCTTTATCGCGTATTTCGCTGAAATCGTTATTTCTGTTAGATACTTCACCGGCAGGAAAAATCCCGACACAGCCGCCATTCTCCAGATGCTTCAAAGTTTCGCGCATTCCCGTTGCGCTGTTTCGGACATCCTTTCTGGTTTCAAAAGGATTCACTGGGATTACGAAGGGTTCCATGGGCTTGATCTTTTCAAGCAGAAAGTTCCCCATGATTTTAAAATCCGGACGAATTTCGGTTAGAATTTTAGCCATCAGAATCCCGTCAATCGCACCCAGCGGATGATTTGAAACCAAGATAAAAGGACCGCTTTTAGGGATTTTAGCAAGATCTTCTTCGAAGACAATGTACTTCAAATCTCTTTCCCGGACGAAAGAATCGAAAAAATCTTTCCCGCTTTTATCTTTTAGAACGTCGTAGAGTTTGTTGACCTCATTAATCTTGGTGAGATTCATGATAGCAGAAGCAACAGGATTTTTCAGAAACCCGATCCGCCCCAAACCCGAAACTTTAATTAAATCACTCCTTGAAATAAGACTCATTGGTTATTAGTTAGTTACAACTTGTATAGTTTTTTTAGAAATCTGTTCCAAAAGAATATTCTTATTCTCGTAGAATTTATTCAGGTCTTCTAAATTAGCATTTCTTACGGTAAAAAGCGAAACATTTTTCACCATTTCGGTGTCGAAGATTATATGCAACTCTTTATTCAGTTCATCAATATTGTTGTATTTATCCTCCAGACAAAGCGCAAGCGAGATTGCTGAATTCTGCATAAGAGAAATCTTTATCTTAAATTTTGCAAGAAACGCGAAAATCTGACTTAGATGTTCCTCGGCAATAAACGAAAAATCGCGCGTGGCGATGCGCATTAAATGCTGGTTCTCTTTAAGAATATAGGATTCCTCGAAACGGTTTTTATCGGTATTCCCTACTTTAGTTCCAGGTTTTTGAGGTTCTAAAAAGGATTTTACATAAAACGGAATATTCTTCTGCTGAAGCGGCTGCAGGGTTTTAGGGTGAATGACTGATGCACCGTAATACGCCATTTCAATTGCCTCTTCGTAAGAGATATTCGAAAGGAGCGACACATTATCGAATTTTCGGGGATCGCCTGTCATCACTCCGGGAACGTCTTTCCAGATGGTCATCGCTTCCGCATTCATGCAGTATGCAAAAACAGCTGCTGAATAATCGGAACCTTCCCTACCAAGTGTCACCGTGAAATTATTGCTTTCAGAACCTATAAAACCTTGGGTTACATAAGAAACTCCGTGATTCAGAGCTGAAATATTTTTCTGCGTTTCTTCCCAGTCGATATTCCCTTCGCGGTAATTGCTGTCGGTTTTTACGTAATCCCGGGAGTCTAGCCAGATATTTTTGAATTGAATGTCATTCAGATACTCGCTAAGAATTTTGGAGGATATCATTTCTCCGCAGCTCACCACCTGATCATAAACAAAATTATAGTTGGGAGATTTATTTCTTCTTAAAAAAGATTCAATATCATCAAAAAACAAAGAAATTTCAGCAAAAACGGGATGATTTTCCTTAAAAAGCCCATTAGAGATTTCCAAATGATTCTGCTTTACTTTTTCTATTTCTGCGTGATAATTTTCTTTTGCAAAATAGTTTTCAACTACCTTTTCAAGTGCATTTGTTGTTTTTCCCATTGCTGAAACCACCAGCAAACATTTTTCGAAACCCTGGGATTCTAAAACAAGTGCAACATTTTTCACTCCCTCGGCATCTTTAACCGATGCGCCTCCAAACTTGAAAACTTTCATTTAAATATTTATATATCAATATATTAGATCAGTAACGTAAATATTTTACAACAGAAAATATCCGCCGACAAAATTATTAATTTAGAGCGACATAAAAAAACGGGTTCACTGCAGCTTAAATCCTTTCCCAACTTTAAAAATAAGATTACAGAATACCCATATATAAATCACATTTAAAAGCGGTGTATTGAAAGAATTTTACGAAATTTGTAAATATCAATAAAGTAAAAAATGTCAGAAAAAAATTTTCAAACCTTAGGCGAATTCATCATTGACAAACAGGAAGACTTTCTGTATTCCACCGGGGAATTATCCCGGCTTTTAAGTGCAATACGCTTAGCATCAAAAGTAGTTAACCGCGAAGTAAACAAGGCCGGAATTGCCAATATCATCGGCAAAGCAGGTAACGAAAACATCCAGGGTGAAGAACAGCAGAAATTGGATGTTCTGGCCAATGAAATCTTTATTGAAGCCCTTTCCCAGCGGGAAGTTGTTTGTGGAATTGCCTCAGAAGAAAGCGATGATTTCATTGAAATAAAAGCGAGCTCAAACGCTCACCTGAGTAAATATGTTGTTTTGATTGACCCCTTAGACGGATCCTCAAATATTGACGTGAATGTTTCAGTGGGAACCATTTTTTCCATCTACAGAAGGGTTACAGAACCTGGTACGCCAGTGAGTTTAGAAGATTTTTTACAGAAAGGCGTCAATCAGGCTGCCGCAGGATATGTGGTTTACGGTTCATCGACCATGATCGTATACACGACCGGAAATGGCGTAAACGGATTTACCCTCGATCCGAGTTTAGGAACATATTACCTTTCTCACCCTTGTATGAAATTCCCTGAAACAGGAAAAATCTACTCAATTAACGAGGGAAACTATATCAAATTTCCTCAGGGCGTGAAAAATTATATCAAATACTGCCAGCGCGAGGAGGAAGACAGACCTTACACTTCCCGCTACATCGGAAGTCTGGTATCGGACTTTCACCGAAACATGATTAAAGGCGGAATATACATTTATCCATCAACCGCACATTCTCCGAACGGAAAGCTAAGGCTCCTTTACGAATGCAATCCTATGGCGCTATTGGCGGAGCAGGCAGGCGGAAAATGCACCAACGGCTTCCAGCGAATTCTGGAAATTGAACCTACAGAACTGCACCAGCGCGTACCGTTTTTCTGCGGAAGCTACAAAATGGTGGAAAAAGCGGAAGAGTTCATGAGAGCTTCGGCAGAATAATTTTAGAATATATTACTAAACCCGTCTTGAAGGCAACATACTCCAAATACATTCTCAACTTTAAAAGGCCGGGCGGAACTTCCCGCGGTGTTTTAAATACGAAAGAAACTTTTTTCCTGAAAATTACCAAAAACGGGCAGACCGGAACAGGTGAATGCGGAATTTTCAGGGGACTGAGTTATGATGACGTGCCTGAATATGAGGAAAAACTACACTGGCTTTGTGAAAACATCAATGCAGATCACGGAAACCTTAAAGAAGAACTGAAACACTTTCCATCCATTTGGTTCGGGTACGAACAGGCAATTCTGAATTTAAAACACGGCAGTGATCTATATTTCCCGAGTGATTTCACTAAAGGAAAATCATCCATAAAAATCAACGGCTTAATCTGGATGGGCGATTCCGGATTTATGGAGGAACAGATTCGGGAAAAATTAAATCTGGGATTCGATTGTTTAAAACTGAAAATCGGTACAGACTGGAATTCTGAAAAACAGATCCTGAAAAAACTTCGTGAAACATTTCCTTCAACACAGCTTGAATTGAGAGTTGATGCCAATGGTGGTTTCAGTTTTGAAGAAGCAAAAACAGTTTTAGAAGAACTGTATGAGTTGGAAATTCATTCAATTGAACAGCCCATCAAAGCAGGAAATTGGGAACAAATGCAGAAACTCTGTTCAGATACTCCCACTTCAATCGCATTAGACGAAGAACTGATTGGTGTTGTAACACTTCGGAAAAAACAGGAACTGCTTGAAAAAATAAAACCACAGTATATTATTCTGAAACCTTCTTTAATTGGCGGTTTTTCGGGAAGTGACGAATGGATTTCTCTGGCGGAAAATCTGGGAATAGGCTGGTGGATCACTTCTGCGCTTGAAAGCAACATTGGGCTCAACGCAATTGCGCAATATACCTTTTCCAAGAACCCTAAAATCCCTCAGGGACTGGGAACCGGCGGATTATTCACCAATAATTTTGAAACCGGACTTCAGCTGAACGGCGATCTTCTTTCCGCAAAAAAAGTCTGAAATTGCTTTCAGACTTTTGAAATCTAATCCCCCACAGATTAAATTACGTTTTCTATAAAAATGTTTCTTTTCAAATTCCGCACCATGAGTGCAAATTTTCTTTTAAAAGTTTTCATAGAAATAAAAAATTAAGTGTTAATGAATGATGTTTTTCCTGCATCCATTATCATACCAAAACGATCATTGGTATTCTTTTTTTATATTTATTTTTAACTTCGCTGTAATTAAAATATCTAACGCGGTTTGAAAAACCCCTTTAACCTCCTAAAACCGGTAACCGAAAGAAAGACCTGATCGCAGCCCGGCCCAGGGACCGTCAACATTAATGGTCGCACCGTTTGTATCAGTAGTGACCGTATATTCTACGAATGGAATATCGAGATCATCGATTTCCTGTCTTACCTGCGCCTGCTCTTCTTCAGTAAGCGGTCGCGCAGAATTTCCGCGGAAATCACCTCTTCCCTTTCCGTAATGCGCGCCTGTGATCCAAAAATCAAGAATCCAGCTGTCGGTTTTTCCCAGGAACCACTGTACACCCAACATTAAACCCCCGCTGTCGCCCGTGGCTTTACCTGCAATTTTCATTGGCACTGAATCGGTGCTAAAATTTACATTAAAAGTAACATTATCTGCATTAACAGTTGTATGTCGGTAATACGGCGCGAGATAAAATCCCCTGCCATAGCCCTGTCCGAAGTAAATACGGGGCTCTATAGTAAAATGAGTAAGTCCCACCTGCGTATCAGTAAATTCGGTATCTTTCAGAATACTGCTGCTGAACGGAATTTTCCCTTTACTCACTGTTCCGTAGCCTGCCACGATTGAAAATTTCTTACTTAGAATGCGTTCGTAAGTCAAATTAACATTCCTGAAAGCATAGGCGGTAACATTGGTTTTCACAATATTCATCTTTTCGGAATTGCTTTCCTGCCCGAAAAGGGAGCCCGAAACCAGAAGTGCAAAAAATAAGGTTTTCATGGTTGGTGTTTTTTATGTTTGATAAAGCTGAGAACAAATCAGATTGATTCTCATGCACGAAGTTATTTTCTGCATAGCATCAAAAATCAAACCTTCATTTCACTACACATAAATAGCTTAGGAAAAAGTAGCATCTTTTTTATCAATAATCCGTAAATTTGCCTTTTACAAAGAATCTAAAATGGAA
This sequence comes from Flavobacteriia bacterium, assembly GCA_015999765.1. Classification (GTDB taxonomy): domain Bacteria; phylum Bacteroidota; class Bacteroidia; order Flavobacteriales; family Weeksellaceae; genus Kaistella. Next base: position 117,289 of record JAECQR010000005.1, on the reverse strand, counting down.
GAAGAAAAAAAATCACTCAATTTTATTGAGCAAATTATAGAAGAAGATTTAGCGAACGGTTTCCCAAAGGATAAACTACGCTTCCGTTTTCCGCCGGAACCGAACGGATACCTGCATATTGGTCATACAAAAGCCATCTGCATCAACTTTGGTTTGGGTGAAAAATATGGAGCACCGGTAAACCTGCGTTTTGATGATACCAACCCTGAGAAAGAAGAACAGGAATTTGTAGATTCCATTAAAGCAGATATCGACTGGCTGGGTTTCCAATATGACAAGGAACTTTATGCTTCCGATTATTTCGACACGCTTTATGACTGGGCAGTTCAGATGATTAAAGATGGTAAAGCTTATGTTGATGAGCAGTCTTCAGAAGAAATTACCGCCCAGCGAAAAAACCCTTTCGAAGAGGGAATCGATTCTCCTTTCAGAAACCGACCTGTAGAAGAAAGTCTGGAGCTTTTTGAAAAAATGAAAAACGGGGAATATGAAGAAGGAGCCATGTCACTGCGCGCCAAAATCGATATGGCATCACCAAACATGAACATGCGCGATCCTGTTATGTACAGAATCCTGAAAAGACCACACCACAGAACCGGAGACAAGTGGAAGATTTATCCGATGTACGATTGGGCACACGGCGAATCAGATTATATCGAGCAGATTTCTCACTCCCTATGTTCACTCGAGTTCGAAAATCACCGCCCGCTGTACGACTGGTATCTGGATCAGGTTTATGAGGAAAACTTAGTAAGAAACAAACAGCGGGAATTCGCAAGAATGAATGTTTCTTATATGATTACTTCAAAAAGAAAATTACAGCGTTTGGTCGCTGAAAAAACGGTAACTGGTTGGGATGATCCAAGAATGCCTACTATTTCCGGTATGCGCAGATTAGGTTTCACCCCGAAAGCCATCAAAAATTTTATCGAAAGAGTGGGCGTTGCCAAAAGAGAAAACTTAATTGATATTCAGCTGCTTGAATTTTTCGTTCGCGAAGATTTGAATAAAATATCAACACGTGTTATGGCGGTTGTAGATCCTGTAAAATTGGTTATTGAAAACTACCCTGCTGATTCTGAAGAATGGCTGGAGACAGAAAACAATCCTGAAGATGAGAATGCCGGAACTAGAGAAATTCCGTTTTCAAGAGAACTTTATATTGAGCGGGAAGATTTCAAAGAAGAAGCCGGAAATAAATTTTTCCGTCTGAAACCTGGAGGTGAAGTTCGCCTGAAATCCGCTTACATCATCAAAGCGGAGCGCGTTGAAAAAGACGAAAACGGAGAGATCACAACCATTTTTGCGACTTATGACCCGAAAAGTAAATCCGGAAGCGGAACCGAGGAAAGTCTGAGAAAAGTAAAAGGAACTTTGCATTGGGTTTCAGCAAAGCATGCTCTGCCTGTAGAAGTGAGAATTTACGACAGACTCTTCACTACTCCACAACCCGATGCGGAGAAAGAGACTGATTTCATGGAATTCATCAATCCGGACAGCTTGAAAACCGTGATGGGATTTGCAGAACCAAGTCTGGCAAATGCAGAAATCGGGCAGCCCTACCAGTTCCAGCGAATCGGTTATTTCACGAAAGATAAAGATTCTACTGCCGACAAACTGGTATTCAACAGAACTGTAACACTCAAAGACGGTTATAAACCCGAATAATCTCAAACCCCTTCTGCAATTTAGCTGAAGGGGTTTTTAAAGCCAGAAGATTTATAAAAATTTTCTACCGTTATATATTATATTTATATTCGCATCACATTTTTAACTTCATGAAAAAAACATTTTCTTTATTTATATTTTTTATTTCTCTATCGATGTTTTCGCAGGAAAGCATCAATTTTGAAAAAGGCACGTTCAAGGAAATTCTGGCAAAAGCAAAAAAAGAAAAAAAATTGGTTTTTATGGATGCCTTTGCGGTTTGGTGCGGCCCATGCAAACTGATGGAGAAAAACATTTTCCCTTTACCAGCGGTGCGCGAATATTATAACAGCAACTTCATTAATGCACGTTTTGATATGGAGAAAGGTGAAGGTCGGGAAATTGCTGCGAAATACGGAATCCGTTCCTATCCATCGTTCCTGTTCCTGAATGGCGACGGTGAAGTGGTAATGAACAGTTACGGTTATATGGGTGAAGAAGCTTTTCTTTCGGTGGCGAAAGAAGCGAATAACCCTAAATTCCGCACCGCATCAAACAAAGAGCTCTTCGAAAAAGGAGAAGCCGACCCTGAATTCCTGCTTAATATGATGAGGCTGTATTCCGATAGCGATTACGAACTTGCGAAAAAGGCTTCTGAAAGATATTTTAAGGTAAAGAAGGATCAAATGCTTACGAAGGATGAAGTTGGTCTCTTGCTGTACTTTATCAAATCACCAAGTGACGCCAATTACCAGACTTTTACTTCCAAAAAAAAGGAAATTACTTCGCTGATGTCGGAAGATATTTATAATCAGTTTGATACCAATATTAAAATATCTAGGGTTCTTGAAAATTCCCTTGACCAAAAGACAGGTGCCATTAATGATGATTATTTTTATAAGAATGCGATTCCGCTCATCGGAAAAGATGAAGCCGAAATCGCCCTGAACAGAATGAAAGTGATTCTTTACCCGACTTACGGAAACTTCACAGGATATGAAAAAGCTGCGCTGAAATACTATAACAATTCCGATCAGTTTGAACCAGAAGAACTGCTGAAAGCAGCTTGGATATTCAGTGAGCATGTTTCGAATCCCAGCTCATTAAAAAAAGCTGAAGAATGGGCGGAAAAATCGGTAATGAGAGCGGAAAATCCTGAAAACACTTATATCTTAGCAAAATTATATTCCAAAACCGGAAAAAAGGAAAATGCAAAGATGTATGCTAAACTTTCACAGACCCTTACAGAAAGTCAGGGCAAAGATGCAACTATGGCAAAGCAACTGTTAGAAAATTTAAAATAATTGAGTGTTGAAAAAGCTATTTTTGGCATTTGCCTTTTCTATTCTATCGTTGACCCAAGCTCAGCAACAAGATTCCATCTCCAAAAAACTTTACGTAAAAGCCAATACGGTATTTCTTCCGGTCGGCGTTTTAAATGCGGGACTCGAGTATCAGTTGAGTAAAAAAATGACTCTTCAGGGCGAAGTATTTATTTCCCCATGGAAATCATTTGCAGGGAAATATGCGCAAGTCTATATGCTTGGTGCGGACACACGTTATTATTTTAATGAAACCTTTAAACATTGGTATTTAGGTGCTAATCTCTCTTTTGCCCGCTATAAAATACAGAAGTGGAATTACTGGGGCGGTGCCTTCCAATGGGAGCCAGGGTCACCAATTTATGACAGTGCCGACCTTTATCAGGACGGATTCTCATTCTTTCTGGGGGGTGTTATAGGCTATCAGTTTAAACTTAGCGAAACCCTTAATATGGATCTATTTCTTGGTGCCGGTACCGCCCAAAGCTATTACAAGGGATTCCACAAGTATTTAGGTGTGCGGTACGACACTGATCCCGAACGGGTTTATAATCGAAGCGGTGAGTGGATTCCTTATAAGGGCGGCATAATGATATCTTATAAATTAAAGTAATGAATATTAGAAGTAAAAAATTCTTAGTCGTTGCCATAATCACCTTTTTGATTTTGTTTCTGATGAATTACGTGGGAAATAATATGCCAGATAGACTCGAGCGTGCGCTCATGACGGCTGTTGCCGGCGTTGTAGGCCTCACCATCGGGATGTGGTTTGTGCATAAAAATTCAAAAGACGACACCCATCACGATTTTGATTAAAATGGTTCAACATCAATAACAAACAGACTGGTAAGGTCTGTTTTTTTTTATCTGCTTTTTTTAACGTTTCTGTCTTCCGTTCAAAAAAATTATCTTTGCACCATGATAAAAATCGGCAATATTGAACTTCCGGACTTCCCTCTTCTGCTCGCGCCTATGGAAGATGTTTCGGATCCGCCTTTTCGCCGGCTATGTAAAATGCACGGTGCAGACCTGATGTATTCGGAATTTATTTCTTCCGAAGGTTTGATTCGTGATGCGATGAAAAGCAAAAAGAAACTTGATATCTTCGATTACGAAAAACCAGTAGGCATACAGATTTTCGGGGGAGATGAAGAAGCCATGGCACTTTCCGCAAAAATTGTTGAAGCTGTAAATCCTGATTTGGTGGATATCAATTTCGGATGTCCCGTAAAAAAAGTGGTTTGTAAAGGCGCCGGTGCAGGCGTTCTGAAGGATATTGACCTCATGATCCGTCTCACAAAAGCTGTGGTAAATTCGACTCATCTGCCTGTAACCGTGAAAACACGTCTAGGCTGGGACACCGGGACGATCAACATTATGGAAGTGGCGGAACGGCTTCAGGATGTCGGTATTAAAGCTCTTACCATCCATGCCAGGACACGCGCCCAGATGTATAAAGGAGAAGCCGACTGGGATTATATTTCGAAGGTAAAAAACAATCCGAATATCGAAATTCCCATTTTCGGAAACGGTGACGTAGATTCTCCGGAAAAAGCACTGGAATATAAGCAGAAATACGACTGCGACGGCATTATGATCGGTCGCGGTGCAATTGGTTATCCATGGATTTTCAATGAAGTCAAACATTTTTTTGAAACCGGTGAAAAATTGCCAGAACCTACTATCGCTCAAAGACTTCAGGCGGTTCGGCAACATGCAGAATGGAGCATGGAATGGAAAGGCGAACGTTTAGGTTTAATTGAAATGCGCCAGCACTACAGCAATTATTTCCGCGGAATCCCGCATTTTAAAGATTTCCGAAGAAAATTCCTTGAGGTTTTCACCTTGGAGGAAATGGATGAAGTGATTGCAGAAGCCTCCAACTTCTACAGCACTTTTCAGTTTCAGACAGATTAAAGTTTGTACACTTCATAAAAATTTAAAAGATGCTTACCCATATTCATCCTAAACTTCCGATGCGCGATAAAATCGTGACTCAAGATTATTATGTCAACCAATTAGGTTTTCAGAATATAGGAATCACAGATTATGATGGATATCTGATGTTGAAGAAAGACGAGGTTGAAATTCATTTTTTTGAATTCCAAGAACTGGATATCAAAGAAAATTACGGACAGATTTATCTAAGGACGAATAATATTGAAGAACTTTATGAAGATCTTCTAAATCAGAACGTCCAGATTCATCCCAACGCGCCGCTTCAAATAAAACCCTGGGGACAGAAAGAATTCTCACTACTCGATCCTGATTACAATTTGCTCACATTCGGTCAGAGCATCTGAAACATCCAAAGGATATAAATTCCGTAACTTTCCGGGTCATTTGAGGACTAATACTTAAAATTATTTTGATGCTGAAAGCAGAAAATGTTACCAAGACTTATAACGCCGGAAAAAAACTGGCGCTCGAAAATTTTTCTATCGAAGTTCCTGAAGCAAGTATTTATGGACTTCTGGGCCCAAACGGTGCCGGTAAAACCACTTTCATAAGAATCATCAATCAGATTACTCAGGCAGATTCCGGTGAGGTTTTCATCAATAATCAAAAACTGAATCCTGATCACATCAAACAGATCGGTTACATGCCGGAAGAACGTGGCCTTTATAAAAACATGTCGGTCGGCGACCAGATTCTGTATTTCGGGGAACTGAAAGGGATGAGTAAAAATGACGCGCTGAGCCAGGCAAAGTACTGGTTCGAGCAATTGGAAATCGACCAGTGGTGGAAGAAAAAACTCAGTGAACTTTCGAAAGGAATGGCGCAGAAAATTCAGTTTGTTGTAACGGTGCTGCACCGTCCCAAACTTCTGATCCTGGATGAACCCTTTTCAGGTTTTGATCCTGTGAATGCCAATTTGATTAAAGACCAGATCCTGAATTTAAAGAATAACGGTACAACCATTATCCTTTCAACACACCGCATGGAAAGCGTGGAAGAAATGTGCGATTCCGTAGCTTTGATTGATCATGCAAAAAAGGTTTTAGACGGAAAAGTATTTGATGTGCGCGAACAGTTCAAGAAAAACATTTTCGGGGTGACACTTTCTGAAGTAAATACTGAGGGCTTTGAACGTTTTAAAAATAAGTTTCATGTCGACAACTATTCCACGGAAAACCAACTGGTTTCATTTGATTTAAAAAATGACAACGACCAGAATATTTTGTTGAATGAACTGATGAAAGCTGGAAAAATAAGATCTTTTGACGAAAAAATCCCGAGCATGAATGAGGTATTTATCAATGCAGTTTCAGCAGGTAAAAAATAATTTCAAAACAATTTCATGAAAAATATATTTCTGATTACCAAAAGAGAATATCTTACCCAGGTAAAGAAAAAATCATTTATTATTCTTACGCTTCTTGCACCGGTGCTGATGATTGGCTTCGGGGCTTTTATCGCGTTTCTTTTTAAAGCGAATGAAAGTAAGAGCACCTTCAATGTAGTCGACAGGAGCGGATTATTTGTAGGAAATCTGAACAGCGACGAATCAATAAAATACGTTTTTGTTCCCAAAGAAAATGAAAGAGTGTTAACCTCAACCTTAAAGGATATGACCGGTATTGAGGGACTTCTCGTAATTCCGGAACTTCAGGACAACAATTTTGATGAACTGGAGAAAAATACCAAACTGCTCATTAATAAAAAAATCGGTTTCGACACGAAAATGAGTGTGGCAGCTGATTTATCGAGAATCATAAAGCAGGAAAAAATAAAGAAGTTGGGGATTTCTGAAGACCAAATCATCAATCTTGATAAAAATTTCAACCTCAACACTCAAAATATTGTAGAAAATTCCAAAGCAGATTCTGATCTTGATTTCGGGGTAAAATCCGGATTAAGTATGGTGCTGATGTATGCGGTTTTTATGTTCATCATTATTTACGGAGTCCGCGTGATGCGCAGTGTTTTAGAGGAAAAAAACAACCGTGTGGTTGAAATTATTATTTCATCTGTAAAACCTTTTGAATTGATGATGGGGAAAATTCTGGGCGTAACTTTAGTCGCGCTCACCCAGTTCAGTATTTGGATCACGATGTCGGTTTTGGGCGCATTGTTTCTGAACACTGGTTTTTCAGCGATGCAGAAGAACATTCCGGGTGGCGAACAGTCGGCCGAGATGATGAAATCTTTCGATTTTAAGCAAACAGCATCTGAAGTTTCTCATATTCTTCTGGACATGAATGTTCCATTGATTATTTTCATTTTTATTGTTTTCTTCCTTCTGGGCTATATTTTTTACAGTTCGATGTACGCCGCGATTGGTTCAGCAGTCGACAACGAAACGGAGACCCAGCAGTTTACCCTTTTTGCCATAATTCCTTTAATGGTGGGAATGTATGGAAGCTTCACGATCATGAATAATCCGGAAGGGCCGCTTGGATTTTGGCTCTCGATTATACCATTTACCTCGCCCGTGGCTATGATTGCGAGAATTCCGTTTGGTGTACCGGGGTGGCAGATTGCCCTTTCAATGTTTCTGCTTGTGATCTCAACTTTAGTTATGATTTATATTGCCGCTAAAGTTTATCGCGTAGGAATCCTGATGTACGGCAACAAAGCAAGTGCAAAAGAACTTTGGAAATGGATCAGAAGTTAAAGCTGAGATTAAGATAAAGAAAATCCCGTCAAAATAATTTGACGGGATTTTTCTTTAGATCTGTAAAGCTATTACTGAAAGATATAGCTCAGGCCAACGCTGAGAACCTGTTCTGATTTTTTCTTACCAATATTTGGATCACCGGTTTGCTCATTCTTTAAGCCTTCATAGGTATTAGTTAAACCGATATCGTAACGGCCGGTAATTTCGAGCATTCTTTTATAAGAAAACCCTATACCCAGACCTACAGCAAAATTAAAACTGGCAGCTTTGCCATTAATACCGGTAACTGGATCACCTTCTTCAGTATATCTTAACGGGGCATTTTTAATATTCTGATTGATCAGGAAATTAAATTTCGGACCCGCAATCCCAAAAAACTCTGATTCTGCTTCGGAAAAGTAACCTTTAAAATAAACAGGTACACTGATGTAGTTATTTGCGTAAACCGCATCATAACCTGCTGTACCTTTCGCATCCTTATCTTTTCCGGTTTCGCCGGCACCCAAATATTCAATACCTGGCTGCAGATAAAACTGATCGTTATTGTCTACAGGAATTAAAGCCAACACGCCGCCAAAGCCGGAGAAAATTGGTCCGGACGGATTGTGCGCATTACTGACCCGCGAGTATGTTCCTCCGCCGGTAATACCGAATCTTGTACTCCGGAAATCAATCTGTGCGGACAGAAAGGTTGCTGCACAGAGTGCCGAGGTGATTAAAAGTTTATTTTTCATAATGGTGTTTATGAACAAAGATAAAAAATATTGAATAAAAAAAGAGCGCCCCGAAATTATTCGGAACGCTTTATTGAATTGATTGGGAAATATTATCCTAAAACCTGAGCCACGGTAGAACCGATTTCGGCTGGTGAATCTACCACGTTGATTCCGTTCTCTCTCATGATGGCCATTTTTGCCTGTGCTGTATCATCATCTCCGCCTACAATAGCACCTGCGTGACCCATTGTTCTTCCTTTAGGTGCAGTTTGGCCTGCGATAAAACCAACAACAGGTTTTGTAGAACCGCTGGCTTTGTACCATCTTGCTGCTTCAGCCTCCAGGTTACCACCAATTTCTCCGATCATTACCACTGCATCAGTTTCAGGATCGTTGATGAATAATTCTAAAGCATCTTTGGTAGTTGTTCCGATGATTGGATCACCACCGATTCCGATTGCGGTAGAAACTCCGTAACCGGCTTTTACAACCTGGTCTGCAGCTTCGTACGTTAAAGTTCCTGATTTGGAAACGATTCCTACTCTACCTTTTTTGAAAACAAAACCTGGCATAATACCGATTTTAGCTTCGTCTGAAGTAATAATTCCCGGGCAGTTTGGTCCGATAAGTCTGCAGTCTCTGTCAGCAATATAAGCTTTTACTTTCACCATATCTTCTACAGGAATTCCTTCAGTAATACAAACGATTACTTTAATTCCTGCATCAGCAGCCTCCATAATCGCGTCTGCAGCGAATGCAGGGGGAACGAAAATAATGGAAACATTTGCACCCGCTTTTTCAACAGTTTCAGCAACGGTATTGAAAACCGGTTTTCCCAAATGCTCAGAACCACCTTTTCCCGGAGTTACACCGCCTACAACGTTGGTTCCGTATTCAATCATCTGTCCTGCGTGGAACGTTCCTTCGTTTCCTGTAAAGCCCTGTACGATTACTTTAGAATCTTTGTTTACTAATACTGACATCTTATATTTTTTAAATTTATTCGTAATATTAACTCTCACAAATTTACTGAATCTGCCGAGTTAAAAAAAAATTATCAATTATTTTATTCGTTATGTTTTTCAATAACTTTAATGTTTCCTTAAAGCTTTTTCAGTTTCACCTCTTTCCTCAGATACTGCTTGAATTCTTCCGCTAACTGCCCGAAATAAGTTTTACCGCCTTCCAGATCTTTATTTACACCGGTTTTTCCTAAAAGCACCGCTCCTTTACCTACGCGGTTCCCGGACGCCATGCCCACCTGTCCCCAAACCGTCACCTCATCTTCGATGATGCAGCAGCCGGCGATGGCAGCATGTGATGCAATAAGTACTTTTTTTCCAATGACCGTATCGTGGCCGATCTGGATGAGATTATCAAGCACAGAACCTTCACTAATAATAGTGGAATCAGTAACGCCGCGGTCGATCGTACAGTTGTTTCCGATTTCCACATTGTCTTCAATAATGACATTTCCAACAGAGATAAGGCGGTCGAAATTTCCGTTAAGTTTTCTGTAATAAAACGCGTCGCCACCTAAAACCGTTCCGCTCTGGATGATGACATTATCACCAATAACCGTTCTGTCACCGATAACAACATTTGGGAAAATAAGACAGTTTTTACCGATTCTTACTTCGTTTCCGATTACTGCGGAAGGATGAATGTGCGTTCCTTCGCCCACTTCAATGTCGTGAAGCTCCTGGGTGAAATTATAAATCCGCGTGAAATGGGTATTGATTTTATTGAAATCCCTGAAAGGATCGTCTGAAACCAGAAGTGCTTTGCCTTCAGGACAGTCTACCACTTTATCAATAAGAATAATGGTGGCATCTGAATTGAGCGCTTTATCGTAATATTTCGGATGGTTTACAAAAACGATTTCGCCGGCTTTTACGCGGTGAATCTCGTTGGTCCCAAGAATAGGAAAATTTTCGTCGCCAATCATTTGGGCTCCGATGAGATCTGCAATACTTTTAAGCGTTTGAGGGTGGTTGAAGGTCATATTGTAATGAGCAGATGGAAGATTTACACCTTCCATCATTTTTTATTTTACGCGTTCCAGATAGTTTCCGTCTTCGGTGTTCACTTTGATTTTGTCTCCAGCTTCGATGAAAAGCGGAACCATTACTCTGGCGCCGGTTTCTACGATTGCATTTTTCAATGCATTGGTTGCTGTGTTTCCTTTTACGCCAGGATCAGCCTCGATAACATCTAAATAAACAGTCGGCGGGATCTCTGCGGATAGCGGCGATTCGTCTGCTTCTTTAAGGATAATGGTAACTTCTTCACCTGCTTTCATGAATTGTGAGTTCTCGATCATTTCTTTGTTAAGATAGATTTGAGAGAAATCATCATTGTTCATAAAGTGAAAACCATTGTCGTCTTCGTACAGGTACTGGAATTTTCTGGTGATTACTTTAACCTCGTCGATTTTGTGACCTGCAGAAAAAGTATTGTCCAGAACTTTTCCGTTGGTTACGGATTTCATTTTTGTTCTTACGAAAGCCGGACCTTTTCCAGGTTTCACGTGTAAAAATTCAATGATCTTGAAAATATCATTACTGAATTCGATACACATTCCTTTTTTAATATCGTTGCTTGTTGCCATTTATTTATAGTTAGTTGATAGTTGATAGTTGATAGTTGATGGTTGATGGTTGATGGTTGATGGTTGATGGTTGATGGTTAACAATTTACCATTAATAATTATCTTTATTCTTTTCCTGTTCCGTACCCTTTTACAATTCCTCTCGGTGAATTTTTGATGAACTCTAAGATTTCATCGCGTTCCGCGGTTGGAAGCATCTCTTTTTCGATATAGCTGCTTGCCTGAGAAACATTCATTTTCATCTGGAAGATGGCACGGTAAATTTTCTGTATTTCAAAGATTTTATCATTGGTAAAACCTCTTCTCCTTAATCCTACAGAATTAATCCCTGCATAAGTCATGGGTTCTCTTGCCACTTTCACATACGGCGGAATATCTTTTCTTACAAGAGTTCCCCCGGAAATCATTACATGTTTACCGATCTTACCAAACTGATGCACGGCGGAAAGGCCACCCATTACAGTATAATCACCGATTTCAACATGGCCTGCGATTCCACAGCCGTTTACGATGATTACCCCGTTGCCGAGCACACAGTCGTGTGCAATATGTGAGGTTGCCATAATCAGGCAGTCGTTTCCTATTTTCGTATAACCCAATGCTTTGGTACCACGGTTTATGGTAACGCATTCGCGGATGGTCGTATTATCACCGATAATCACCTGAGTATCTTCACCTTCGAATTTTAAATCCTGAGGAACCGCAGATATTACGGTACCTGGAAAAATACGGCAATTGTTACCGATTCTGGCACCATCCATAATCGTTACATTAGAGCCGATCCATGTTCCTTCCCCAATTTCTACATCGCCGGCGATGGTGGTAAAAGGTTCTACGATAACATTCTTCTTAATTTTTGCCCGTTTGTCAACGGCAGCGAGTTGGTGTACCATCTAGTCCGGTTTATTTTTTGCAACCTGTGCCATGAGTTCAGCTTCAACCACAACGCTGTCGCCTACGTAGCCGTAACCCTGCATATGAACAATTCCTCTTCTAATGGGAGAAATTAATTCAATTTTGAACACCATTGTATCACCTGGAACCACTTTTTTCTTGAATTTCACTTTATCCATCTTAATGAAGTAAGTGGAATAGTTTTCAGGATCAGGAACACTTGCAAGTACCAGAATTCCTCCGGTCTGTGCTAAAGCTTCTACCTGTAAAACTCCCGGCATCACCGGCTCTTTAGGAAAATGTCCTACAAAAAACGGCTCATTCATCGTTACGTTCTTCAGCCCAACCACGTGGGAATCAGAAAGCTCAAGAATTTTATCAATTAATAAAAATGGCGGGCGGTGCGGCATCAATTTCATGATTCCATTGATGTCGAAAACCGGTTCTTTGTAGATATTGATATCGGGAACATTTTTCTTCCGCTGCAGTTTCCATTGGCGGTTAAGCTTTTTAGCAAACTGTGTATTCACAAAATGTCCAGGCTTATTAGCGATAACTTTACCTTTAATCTTAACTCCTACAAGTGCCAAATCCCCAATAACATCTAATAATTTATGGCGCGCAGCTTCGTTCGGATAATTGAGAGTAAGATTATCTAAAATCCCGTTCGGGCGGATTGAAACATCATCTTTACCGAAGGCTTTTTTAAGTTTTTCTGAAGTTTCTGTGGTAAGTTCCTTATCCACATAAACAATAGCGTTCGAAATATCCCCGCCTTTGATAAGACCGGCATCTAAAAGCATTTCGAGTTCATGAAGGAAACTGAAAGTACGTGCTGCGGAAATTTCTTCTTTAAATTCGGAAATATCCTTCAAAGTGGCATTCTGTGTTCCCAAGACTTTAGTCCCGAAATCAACCATTGTGGTTACCTCATAGGTATCAGAAGGAATAATGGTTAACTCCGAGCCAGTGGCTGGATCAACATAATTCAACACTTCTTTTACCACGAGATATTCCCTGTCAAAATTCTGTTCGGTAATACCTGCTTTTTCGATAGCTTCTACAAAAAACTTAGAAGAACCGTCCAGGATCGGAGGTTCTGCGCTGTTCATTTCCAGAATGGCATTATCAACATCGCACCCTACCAATGCGGCAAGAAGGTGTTCGCAGGTATGAATTCTCACCCCTAATTTTTCAAGGGTTGTACCGCGTTCGGTTGTGGTCACGTAATTTACGTCGGCCTCAATGTGAGGGTGACCCTCTAAATCTGTACGTACAAACACAAAGCCGGTATTTTCTTTGGCAGGTTTGATGGTTAGCGTAACTTCTCTTCCGGTATGAAGTCCGATACCACAAAGGGAAACTTCTTCCTTTAAAGTTTTTTGTTTATCACTCACTGGTTTTATCTTTTGAGCTGTTTTCAATATTGTTGATGCGCTTCACAATCTCAGTGAAATTTCTGAAATGCACATAATTTCTTCTGTATTCTCCGGCGTTAATCGCAGGTGATCCATACAGAATCTCACCATCTTTGGTATTGGAGTTTACGCCACTTTGCGCCTGCACTCTAACCTGATTTCCGATAGTAATATGGCCTACAATCCCCACTTGGCCGCCAATCTGGTTCCAGTCGCCAATTACAGTAGAACCTGCTATTCCGGCTTGCGCTGCAATCACATTGTTTTCACCAATCTTTACATTATGGGCGATCTGAATTAAATTATCGATTTTAGTTCCTTTTCCAATAACAGTTGAGCCAATTGTTCCCCGGTCGATACTGCAGTTAGACCCAATCTCTACGTGATCTCCCAACACTACATTCCCGAGTTGCGGAATTTTCTGGTAACCGTCGTTGGTCACCTGAAACCCAAATCCGTCAGAACCGATTACAGTATTGGAATGAATTACACAATCATCACCAATCACGCAGTAATCATAAATTCTTACGCCGCTGTAAATGATGCAGTTTTTACCGATTTTTACATTTTTACCAATGTACACGTGAGGATAAATCTGGCTTTCATCACCAATTTTCACTTTTTCAGAAACACAGGTGAAAGCCCCTACATAAACGTTTTCGCCAACTTGGGAAGTCTCGTGAAATACCGCTCCCTGCTCAATGCCGCTTTTGCGGCCCTGCATTTCTTTGTACAGATTCATAAGAACCTGAAAAGACAGATAAGCATCTTCTACTGCGATAACCGTTACCGGGTAAGTATCCCGGGATAAAAGTTTTTCGGAAACGATAAGAACCGAACATTTGGTTGTGTCGATATAATCTGCAAATCTTTCCTGGGCGATAAAAGAAAGATGTCCCTCCTCCCCGCTCTCAATAGGTGATACACCGCTGATGGTGGCATTTTCGTCGCCTATAATTTTTCCGTTGATAAAACCTGCAATCTGCGATGCTGTAAATTCCATATCCTGCAAAGATAGGAAATTCCCAATTATTCCAAATTATTTTTGCGGATTATTAGCAGGCTAAATTTCTCGCGGAAACGATAAAATGTACTTGGTATTCGGCTGATTGATATACGATGAAAGTATCTGATTCTCAGAATTTTCTAACGTGATTTTGCGGCCATCTTTCAACAGGAGATAAATGGGCTGTTTTTCTGCACTGTACGGCAGTAAACTTCTGGAAATCTGGTCTACTAGTTCAGTTCCGTTTTCTATGTTAAACGCAGCATTGGTAAGAGCAATTTTTTCCTTAATAAACTCATGATCAAATGGTTTCGAAGATATTTTAGTTTTAAGAAGATTCCGCTCAATTACAGATTTACAGAGATAGGACAAGATTTTTTCTTCGCTTTTGGTCCAGAATTTCATTGCCTGAATGATGTCATTATCATCAAGCTCGGTAAACCTTTGAATATCTTCATCGGTTGCTGTTCCGAAATGATTTCTTTGAAGAAAATACATTAAATTTTGCGAAGCAGGCAAAGAATGACCTTCTGAAACCAAAGCTTTCGCACGGGCAAGAATTTTAACCAATAGATGCTCTGCAAGTGCTGACGTTTTGTGGTAATATACCTGCCAGTACATAAACATTCGGGCGGTAAGATAGTTTTCGATCGAGTAAATTCCCTTAGCATCGATTACCAGTTCATCATCAGAAACATTCATCATCGAGATGATTCGCTGCGTGTTCACATTTCCTTCGGAAACTCCGGTGTAGAAACTGTCGCGTTTCAAATAATCCAGACGGTCCACATCAAGTTGAGAAGAAATCAGCTGGTTAAAGAACTTTCTGTGGTATTTTCCCTGAAACATTTCAATAGCCATATTGAGTTCACCGCCAAATTCTTCGTTCATTTTATTCATCAGCAGGAGCGATAATTTCTCGTGGTGCCAGTCGTCCATGAGCATATTTTCCAGAGCATGGGAGAAAGGGCCATGACCGATATCGTGAAGAAGAATCGCCAGCATTGCAGATTTTTCCTCGTCTTTAGAAATCTCGATTCCCTTTAACTTTAAAGTTTCCAGAGCGGTGAACATCAGGTGCATGGCCCCCAAAGCATGATGAAAACGGGTATGGGTTGCTCCGGGAAAAATTAAATTGAGTAAACCCGTCTGGGAAATTCGCCGTAACCGCTGAAAATAAGGATGCTCAATAACATCAAAAAGAATTTCGTAAGGGATTTTGATAAAGCCGTGAACCGGATCATTGATGATTTTGAATTTGTTCGTCATGTTCGTTAGGTCTCTTAAAATAAATCAGTCTGGATCTGCAAATTTAGGTTTTTCTAATCTCAAATCATGAGCAATAAGTGCTTTCTTACTTCACGTATTCAATTATTTAACGCAACTTTAACGTGTTTTTAAAAGAAATTTAGCAATGTTTGGTTGTACTTTTGACGCCTTACAGTAAGCCTGAAAAGATCGGGCTTTAACTCAGAAATATTTCAAAAAAATATATGGCAAAATTAATATGGATCGATGATGAAGTAGATTTACTGAAACCTCATATTGTATTTTTAGAGAACAAAGGTTACCATGTTTCTCCCGTGAATAACGTAAATGAAGCGCTGGAAATGATCGAAAAAGAAAATTTTCAGCTTGCACTGCTTGATGAAAACATGCCGGGAATAAGCGGTCTGGAAGCGATTCCGATGATTAAAAACATCGACTCTGCAATTAAGATCGTAATGGTGACCAAAAATGAAGAAGAGAGCATCATGGAGCAGGCGATCGGGTCGCAGATTGCTGATTATATCCTGAAACCCGTAAATCCAAATCAGGTTCTGCTATCACTGAAGAAAAACCTTCAGGAAGATACCTTGGTCGAAGAAAAGACGATTCTGGAATACCAGCAGCAGTTCAGAAATCTTTCGATGGAACTTTCTTATATGAGAACCTTTCAGGACTGGGCAGAATATTATAAGAAAATCCTGAACTGGGAAATAAAATTCGATAAGGTTTTCGACAGTGATTTTTCGAACTTACTGCAGTCGCAAAAAGAAGAGGCAAATATTCAGTTTTCAAAATTTATTGAAAACAACTACGAAGACTGGCTTCACACGAACGAAAAACCGATGATGAGCCACACTTTATTTAAAGATAAAGTGAAACCGGAACTCGAAAAAGAAAAAGTGCTTCTGCTCATGATCGATAACCTGCGATACGACCAGTGGAAAGTGATTGAACCGCTGTTTACCAAATTCTACAACAAGACGTCGGAGGATTATTACTTCAGCATTTTACCAACCGCTACGCAGTACGCAAGAAATTCGTTCTTTGCAGGACTGCTGCCTTCTGAAATTGAAAAACGTTTTCCTGATAAATGGTTTAACGATAACGAAGACGGCAATAAAAATGAACACGAAAGAGAATTTCTTGAAGATCAGATGAAACGGCTTGGGCTTTCGGGTAAGTCGATGAAATATCTGAAAATCCTTAATGCAGATTTTGAGCGAAAGATCCTGGAGGATTTCAACCAGCACAAAAACAATGACCTTCTCGTAATTGTATATAATTTTATTGATATTCTCTCGCACGCGAAAACCGATAACGTCATTGTAAACCAGCTGATCCGGGACGATAAAACTTTCAGGTCACTTACTTACAACTGGTTTGAGAATTCATCATTAATGAAAATTATTAAGCAGGCTGCAGAAAACGGTTTTAAACTGGTGATTACCACAGATCACGGAACGATTTACGTGAAAAAACCGAGCAAAGTGGTTGGAGACAGAGAAACTTCTACGAACATCCGCTATAAAACCGGAAGAAGTCTCACTTACGAAAACAGCGATGTATGGGCGATTTCTAATCCCGAAAAACTGTTTTTACCGAAAGGAAATTTAAGTTCTAAATACATTTTTGCTAAGAACAATACTTTTTTGGCGTATCCGAAGAACTATAATCATTTCGTAAATTATTACAAAGAAACGTATCAGCACGGCGGGATCTCTCTTGAGGAGGTCATTATCCCGATCAGCATACTGGAGCCCAAATAGTTTTTTTTCATAGTTTATTTAATTTGGGTTCAATTGGGCGGAAAAAATCTGAGATTTTTTCCGCCTTTTTTGTGATCACTAACTTCAGTGGTGTCACTGATCAGATTACCTTTTGTAATTTTGAATAAATTAAAAATTCAATGAAAATTATCTCTTATAATGTCAACGGAATTCGAGCAGCATTCACTAAGGATTTCCTCGGCTGGCTGAAAGTTGCGGACCCCGATGTAATCTGCATACAGGAAAGCAAAGCAGGAAACGACCAGATCGATATCGAAAGTCTTGAAAAAACTGGTTATCACAGTTACTGGCATTCAGCCCAGCGCAAAGGATATTCCGGAGTGGGAATTGCTTCCAAAATAAAACCTCATCATATAGAATATGGCTGCGGAATTGAACATTACGATTCGGAAGGCCGCATTATGCGGGCAGATTTCGAGGACTTCTCTGTAATTTCAGTGTATGTTCCTTCTGCTTCAAATATAGAAAGGTTAGACTTTAAAATGCAGTTCTGTCATGATTTTCTGGCTTATATTAAGGAACTTAAGAAAACCATTCCTAACCTTATTATTTGCGGCGATTTCAATATCTGTCATCATGCAATTGATATCCATAATCCGGTAGGACTGAAGAATGTTTCCGGATTCTTACCGATGGAAAGAGAATGGATGACTGCCTTCATTGAAGAATGCGAGCTAATTGACAGTTTCAGATTCTTCAATGACCAGCCCGATAATTATTCCTGGTGGAGTTACCGGCAGAATTCACGCGAAAGGAATAAAGGCTGGCGTTTGGATTACAATTTCGTGTCGTATACTTTAAAAGAGAAACTGTCGCGTGCAGTAATTCTGAAAGAAGCTGTACACAGCGACCACTGTCCGGTGATGGTAGAACTTCATTAAAGAAATCAGACTTAAAATAAAAACCGACTCTAAAGAATCGGCTTTGCTTTTAAATAACGTAAATGTTAATCGACAATTTCATATTCAACAGGCATGGTACCGCGGGCGGTATTACCAATTGAATCGAACGCTGCTTTGGATAAATCCAAGGCTCTGGAAGAGTGGAACGGACCCCGGTCGTTAATTCTCACTTCTACACTTTTTCCTGTTCTTAAGTTGGTTACTTCTACAACTGTACCGAACGGAAGCGTTCTGTGTGCAGCGGTAAGCTTTCTGTTACTGAAAATTTCTCCGCTTGCGGTTTTCCTACCGTTAAACTTATCGTGGTAGAACGATGCAAAACTTGTTTTGGCATCATTGGCATTATACTTGTTGAAAGAATAAATACCAAGTGTTGAAATCATCATTATGATTACGAGAATACCTCTTTTCATCATGTTGAATTATTTTTATTGGTTTTGACTCTGCAAATTTATTCCGAAATGATAACCTGCAACACTCACTTGGTTAAACTCCGTTAAGGATTCGTTAATATTTTGTTAACAAAAGCTGTCTGCTCCCTATTCGTGGTAGCTCGCAAAGATTGTTAAATTGTGTTAAAATCATTATCAAAACGTTAACAAAATTAACAAACCATAGCATAATAAATAGCTTTTAACTTGCTTAAAATATTGAATATCAAACCCTACGCATTAAAAAAACCTTTCAAAATTACTGAAAGGTTTCTGTTTATTTATCTTTGAAAAAATGTCAAAATTTGACTTATTTTCTGTCGATTTCTTAAATCACTTCTCCGTATAAATCAAATTCTTCTGCTGACGTAATTTTAATTTCGGCAAATTCGCCAATCGACAAATAGGTATTTTCAGCCGAAACCAAAACGGTATTGTCAACATCCGGTGAATCAAATTCGGTTCTTCCTACAAAGTAATTTCCTTCTTTTCTGTCGAAGATACATCTGAAAGTTTTACCGATTTTTTCCTGATTCTTCTCCCAAGAGATCTGTGACTGCAGCTCCATAATTTCTTCTACTCTAGCCTCTTTCACTTCCTGCGGAACATCATCTTCCAACACAAAAGCGGTTGTATTTTCTTCGTGAGAGTAAGTAAAGCAGCCCAAACGGTCAAACCTTTGGGTACGCACCCATTCTTTCATTTCCTGAAATCTTTCTTCAGTTTCTCCCGGAAAACCAACGATTAAGGTAGTTCTGATGGCCATATCGGGAACCATTTCTCTGAATTTATCCAGAAGCGCATTGGTTTTTTCATGCGAAGTTCCACGTTTCATCGCTTTCAGAATTTCTGAATTGATGTGCTGCAACGGAATATCTATATAGTTACAAACCTTTGGTTCGCTTTTTATGATCTCCAGAACATCCTCCGGAAAACCTGTGGGAAATGCGTAGTGAAGACGGATCCATTCAATCCCTTCTACTTTTACCAAACGGAGAAGCAAATCTCCGAGAGCACGTTTTTTATAGATATCAAGGCCGTAATACGTTAAATCCTGAGCGATTAAAATAAGTTCTTTCACCCCTTTTTTTGCCAGTTTCTCCGCTTCAATCACTAAATTTTCAATCGGTGTTGAAACATTTTTTCCTCTCATCAAAGGAATTGCACAGAAAGAACAAGGTCTGTCGCAGCCTTCAGCGATTTTTAAATATGCGTAATGTTTTGGCGTAGTGGTCATTCGCTCACCAATCAGTTCATGTTTATAATCTGCTCCCAACTGTTTCAGCAAAATAGGCAAATCTCTGGTCCCGAAATACTGATCAACATCAGGAATTTCACGAATAAGATCCGGTTTGTACCTTTCAGAAAGACATCCGGTCACAAAAACCTTCTCTACTTCACCGCGGTTTTTAGCTTCCACGAAATCCAGGATCGTATTGATACTTTCTTCTTTCGCGTTGTCGATAAATCCGCAGGTATTGATCACCACAATATCACCGCGGTCCTCGTGCACCACTTCTTTTCCGTTTGCCTGAAGCTGACCCATCAATACTTCTGAATCATAAACGTTTTTGGAACAGCCTAAAGTGACAATGTTGATTTTCTTTTTTCCGACGGATTTCGTACGCATCTTTATAATAAATTTGAATGGATGACTATAATTTTTTACAGGGTGCAAATTTAGGAATAAAAAAAAGACTTTAAGGTTTTGCTTAAAGTCTTTCTAAATATTTCATTTAAAAGCGTTTATACAAGTGCTTTCAGATAATCGCCGTATCCGCTTTTGCCATATTTTTTTGCTGATTCCAAAAGCTGCTCTTTATTGATAAAACCTTTGATATACGCGATTTCTTCAATACAGGAAATTTTGAAGCCCTGTCTCTTTTCAAGCACCTTCACAAATTCGGAAGCTTCATGAAGAGAATCGAAAGTTCCGGTATCCAGCCAAGCCGTTCCACGGGACATTACGCCAACTTCCAACTGACCTTTTTCCAGATAAATTCTGTTTACGTCGGTAATTTCCAACTCACCTCTTGGCGAAGGTTTAAGATTTTTAGCAATCTCAACCACCGAATTGTCATAAAAATACAGACCCGGTACTGCAAAATTAGATTTTGGGTGTTCCGGTTTTTCTTCGATGGAAATGGCTTTCAAGTTTTCATCAAACTCCACAACTCCATATCTCTCGGGATCAGAAACCTGATACGCAAAAACACAACCGCCTTTCACAGTGGTTTTTGATGACAATAATTTCGGAAGTCCTGCGCCGTAAAAAATATTATCGCCCAAAACAAGGGCTACAGAGTCATCACCAATAAATTCTTCACCCAAAATGAAAGCCTGCGCCAATCCATCCGGACTTGGCTGCACTTTGTACTGAATATTACAGCCAATGGCTGAACCGTCACCCAAAAGTTTAATAAAACCTTCCTGATCGTGAGGGGTTGTAATGATTAAAATATCTTTAATTCCCGCCAAAAGCAAAGTAGAAAGCGGGTAATAAATCATTGGTTTGTCGTAAACCGGCATCAGCTGCTTGCTGACTGCGATCGTTAACGGATAAAGTCTGGTACCGGAACCGCCGGCAAGGATAATACCTTTCATACTAATTATATTGCTTATCGTAATATTTCTGATAATCACCGGAAGTCACATGATCCAGCCATTCTTTGTTTTCGAGGAACCAGTCGATGGTTTTGGAGAGGCCTTCCTCGAAGGTTACTGACGGTTTCCAGCCAAGATCTTTATTCAGTTTGGAGGCATCAATGGCGTAACGTTTGTCGTGTCCCGGTCTGTCTTTCACATAAGTAATCAGTTTCTGTGAATGCCCAGCAGGATTTCCGAGTTTTTCATCCATCTGCTTAATCAGTTCTTTTACCAGATCGATATTCTGCCATTCGTTAAATCCACCAATATTGTAAGTTTCACCGGTTCTGGATTCGTGAAAAATCTGGTGAATCGCTTTCGCATGATCAATTACGAAAAGCCAGTCACGCGTATATTTTCCGTCGCCGTAAATCGGGAGCGGTTTTCCGTTCAGAATGTTTGAAATACAGAGTGGAATCAACTTTTCAGGGAAGTGATTGGGACCGTAATTATTGGAACAGTTGGACAGGATAAACGGCATTCCGTAGGTATTGCCGTAAGCTCTTACCAAATGGTCTGAAGCTGCTTTACTTGCAGAGTACGGTGATTGAGGATCATATGCGGTAGTCTCCAAGAAGAAACCCGTTTCGCCTAAACTTCCGTAAACCTCGTCTGTTGAAACGTGATAGAAAAGATTTTTTCTCGGCTCGTCAGGGAATCTGCCGTGGGTATGCTCCGGATTCAATGTCCAGAATTCAATTGCCAGGTTCAGAAGATTGGCCGTGCCGATCACATTCGTGTTGATGAAGGCATTAGGATCCGTGATGCTTCGGTCAACATGACTTTCAGCTGCTAAATGAACAATCGCGTCTGGGTTATATTTTTCGAATACTTTTCGGAGTTCGTCAACTTTAGTGATATCTGCTTTTTCAAAAACGTAATTGGGTTCGTTTTCAATGTCTTTTAGATTCTCCAGATTGCCTGCGTAGGTCAATGCATCCAGGTTAATGATGGTCGCTTCGGGATGGTTTTTTACAAATTCCCTAACAACGTGGGAACCGATAAATCCTGCACCTCCAGTGATGATGATATTTTTCATGAATTTTTAAATTAATAATTCTTGGCCGCAAAGTTAGGCTGAATTTTATCTTTTTCAGACAAAATCACGTCACTTTCAGGAAGTTTCCAATCAATGCTGAGTTCCTTGTCGTTCCATAAAACGCTTCCTTCAGCTTCTTTTTTATAAAAATTATCGCATTTATAGGCAAAGACAGCCGTTTCTGAAAGCACAGAAAATCCATGTCCAAAACCTCTCGGGACATAGAACTGCAGCTTATTCTCAGCAGAAAGTTCAACGCCGAACCATTTACCGAAAGTTGGCGAATCTTCACGAAGGTCTACGGCAACATCGAACACCTTACCTTCCAGGCATGAAACCAATTTGGCCTGTGCATGTTCGCCTTTCTGAAGATGAAGACCGCGCAGAACGCCGTAAGAAGATTTGGAAATGTTATCCTGTACAAAGTGGCCGTTCATTCCGGTAAGCTCCTCAAACTTCTGCTCGTTGAATTTTTCGTAAAAATAACCGCGGTCGTCTTCGAAAACAGTAGGTTCTATGATATAGCAGTCTTTCAGGGGGGTTGGTTGGATTTTCATCTTTAATCTTTAATGATTGCATAAAATGTATCAAAAATGATCTTAATATCTTTGAATACATTATTATCATTGATGTATTTTAAATTCAAAGTAAGTTTTTCGGGCATGATTTCCTCAATGTACAGTTTCTCAGGATCGTCACTGGCAGAAAGCAGGTCATTTTCGTTCCGGAATTTAATGGAAGCATAATCTGTGATCCCCGGCCTCACCTGCAGCACGCGCTGCTGTTCGGCGGTATAAAGATCGGTGTACTTTTTAACCTCCGGACGGGGTCCTACAAAAGACATATCTCCCCACAGTACATTGAAGAGCTGAGGGAGTTCATCGAGTTTATATTTCCTTAGATAATATCCGATATTGGTAATGCGCGGATCGCGGCTCCCAACGGTAAGTGCTCCTTTATTGAATGAGTCGGGACGCATGGTCCGGAATTTAAGAACCTGAAAGATTTTACCGCCTCTGCCCGTCCTTTCCTGCCGGTAAATTACACCACCTTTACTGTCCGCGGAGATGAGCAATGAAATAAGCAGATAGACCGGCAGGAGAACTGCAATACCAAACAGTGAAAAGAAAACATCAAACAATCTCTTCATTAAACTACTTTTTGGGCAATTTTTTCGTAAGCCTTCTCTACAGAGGAGCAGATATAATCAATCTGTTCATCTGTAAGCTGAGGATATATTGGTAATGATATTTCTCTGGAATAATTATCGTAGGATACCGGATAATCTTCGATACGGTAACCTAAGTCTTTAAAAAGTGTAAGCATAGGCATAGGAATGAAGTGAACATTCACAGATACTTCATCCTCAGCAATCGAAACCATCATTTCATCGCGTTCTTCTTCGGAAATATCATTCATTCTAAGGGCATATAAATGATAGCAGGAATTTCTGTCTTCATCTGCCATTATAGGCAGCTGAGCCCAGGATTTTTTACTGAAGAATTCATGATATCTCTGCGCAACACGCTTTCTTTCCGGCATGATGACCTCTTTATATTTTTTGATCTGTGCCAGACCAATTGCTGCACATATATCGGGCATATTAATTTTAAGCCCCTGAAACGCGATATCATATTTCCAGCTGTTTCCGCCACCCTGAGATTTGGTGAATGCATCTTTGGTCTGCCCGTTGAGGGTCCACAGACGCATTATCTTGTACTCCTCAGCACAGTCAAACGGTACAGGAAGATTGATGCAGATCGCACCGCCCTCCCCAGTTGTAATGTTTTTTACCGCATGGAAGGAAAAAATAGTGATATCGGTAAGAATTCCTGCGGGCTTTCCACGGTAGGAAGCGCCAATGGAATGTGCGGCATCAGAAAGAACAAGCATCCTTCCCAATTTTCTCTGATTTGCAGAGGTCGGTCTAAATTTGAGCTTAATTCCCGGTTCATTCACCAACATATTCACCGCATCATAATCGCAAGGCAAACCTGCTATGTCAACAGGCATAATTATTTTGGTTTTCTCGGTAACTGCTGCCCGGATGGCATCGATGTTCACCGTGAAATCCTCATTTACATCAACCATTACCGGAACCGCACCGCAGTGCAGAACAGCCAGAGCTGTAGCACTGTAAGTATACGCCGGAATAATAACCTCATCACCTTCCTGAATTCCAAACCACTTGAGGACAAGAATAGCCCCGGAAGTCCATGAATTCACACATAGTGTTTGGGAAACGCCTGTAAGGCGGCACACTTCCCCTTCTAATGCTTTAACTTTTGGACCTGTGGTAATCCACCCGGATTCTAATGTATCTATCACTTCGGAAATTACATCCTGATCGATGAATGGCGGTGAAAAAGGTATTCTCATTTGTATTTCTGGTTTGTGTTTGTTATTTTAAAAATCTGTACATCTTCCTTTTCTGGTAGCTTTCGAATATTTCATATATTTCAAAGCCGTTATCTCTGTAGAACTGTACTGCTCTTTCATTGTTATCATAATCTGTGGTGAGCGAAACCGGCAGATTAGCGCTATTTTCTCTGGCAACTTCCCTTTCAAATTCGCCCAGAAGGATTTTACCGTAACCCTTTTTGTTCTCTAATGTTGCAATGCTCAGTAATTCTGCAAAAATCAGTCTATTTTTCTCTGCCTTTCCTGCATTTTGCGCTATTCTTTTCAAGGCCAGTGGGTTGGTCAGCAATATCCTGGCTCCGGAAATGGTAAAACCGAACAGATTATTCATCAGTAATTTTTTAAAAAATCCTCGATTCTCCCTGCTTCCGGCAGCAAACCCCCGGATCTGCCCTCCATCTTCCAAAACTAGTAAAATTCCGGGGTTTTTAAGGAATGCTTTATAAAAAACTTTCAGGAACGATTTACCCAGCGAGGTAAGAAAGAAACTCGAGAACCGCTGCAGGTGTATTTCAACAATATTAATGATATCTTTGTTAGTTGCTTTTCTTACCTTCATCTAAAAGTTTTTACGCATAAACTGATGCACTTTCTCAGCCCCGGCATCCCTTGAGAATTTTTCACGGTATAAATTTATACTTCTTTCTTTAATTTCACTTACCTTTTCAGGAGAAAAAGCTACAAGGTTTAAAGTTGCCGTTTCAAAATCTGCGTTATTTTCCGACTCAAATACTTCACCGAGACTATTGGCCGTAACAAACAGTCTCGCTTCTCCCTCGATTCCGGCCAAAATAGGCTTTCCAACTTCAATATAAGCCTGAAGTTTAGACGGAATAATGCATTCGTAAATCGGGTCTTTAATCAGATGCAGGAAAAGCGCATCCGCTGCTTCCATATACTTTGTAATTTCACTGCTCGAAACCCTTCCGTGCAATATAATATTTTGGTGGCGTACCGATTCTTTTTTTAATTCATCGAGGTCGGTGCCGTCACCAAAAAAATGAAAATAAATACCCGGGTTTTTTGAAGTAATCAGATTCATCCCATCAACAAGCTTCGATAGACCCTGATGCACCCCAATATTTCCGGCGTAAACGATATGATAGCCAGACGTTTCGAAGGTAAACTGTTCTGAAATTATTTCGGGTCTCTTCTCCACCATTGACCAGTTATACAGCGTAAGAATCCGTTCCGGGGAAATATCCTTCTGCGATACCATACGCTTAAAACTTTCTGAAACAGTGACGAACAGGTCAAAAGCCCTGTAATAGAAGTGGTTTAAACCAAAATCCATGGCATCCAGAATCACTTTGGATTTAATAAACCCTGAAACCCTGATATTTTCGGGAAAAACATCCTGAATATCGAGCAGGGTCTTCGATCTGGGCTTCAATAATTTTACCGCCCAGGCACAAAAAATCACAAAGGGTGAAGACTGCAATATATAATAAAAACTTTCTTTTTTACCATACTTCAAAATCGCAAGTGCTGCAAAAAAACCAAATACGAGATAATTCAGCGCCCGCTTTATACTGCTCAAACTGTGATCGGCATAGGTAAAAACACGGATGACTTTAATTCCCTGCATGTTTTCTTCCGCGAAAAATCGGTTCCTGTATCCCGGATAAATTTTACCCTTCGGATAATTGGGAAAACCTGTAATTACAACAGGGTCCCAGCCTTTTTCCTTAAGCTGTTTGATAAAGTCGATATCTTTCAGATACGGTTCCGGAGTAAAGAACTGTGCAATATAAAATAATCTGTTAGTCATTTATTTACTCCACACCACGCGGTTTACATAATCAGTATAACTTAAGATAATCCGTACCACTTTCTCAGATACATTCGGCATGGAATAATCTGCGGGTCTTCTGTAATTTCTTTCTGCGCCCACATTCTGTTGCTTAAGCTGGGCAAGTCCCTGCAGAATTCTTTCAACATTCATCCCCACCATCATTACACTTGCTTCTTCCATCGCTTCAGGTCTTTCGTGAGCATCACGGATATTCAAAGCTCGGAAATTCAGTATAGATGACTCCTCCGAAATTGTTCCTGAATCAGATAAGACTGCATAACTTCTCATTTGAAGAGCATTATAATCATGAAATCCGAGGGGTTTCAAAAACTGAACTTCAGGACGAACGGCAACTTTCATTCTGTCGATCATATTGCGGGTTCTTGGGTGAGTAGAAACGATAATCGGATAGCCGAATTTTTCTGCGATCGCATTCAGGCCATCCATTAATCCTTTAAAGTTTTTCTCAGAATTGATGTTTTCTTCACGGTGAGAACTTACAACGAAATATTTACCTTCTTCCAGATTGAGTCTTGAAATGACATCAGATTTTTCAATTTCCGGCAGATAATGATTTAAAACCTCGAACATGGGTGAGCCGGTTTTAATGATCCGGTCAGCCGGGAGGCCTTCTCTCAACAAATATTCTCTCGCAATATCACTGTAGGTGAGGTTGATATCTGAAGTATGGTCTACAATTTTACGGTTCGTCTCTTCGGGGACACGCTGATCGAAACAGCGGTTTCCGGCTTCCATGTGGAAGATCGGGATTTGTCTTTTCTTTGCAGGAATGGCACAGAGACAGGAATTGGTATCACCCAGGACCAAAAAAGCTTCTGGCTGAAGTTCTTCTAAAAGAGGATCTATCTTAATGAGAATATTGCCTACGGTTTCCGTGGCTGTTTTACCGGCAGCCTCCAGAAAATAATCCGGTTTGCGCAGCCCTAAATCTTCAAAAAATATTTGGTTCAGTTCGTAATCATAATTCTGGCCGGTATGTACAATGATATGTTCTACCGCGTCGGAACGGTCCAGAGCTGTAAGCACCCTTGCCAGCCTGATGATTTCGGGCCGGGTACCGACCACGGTCATGACTTTGAGTTTCTTCATATTTTATAATATCTGCAAAAATAACACAATTTGACTAAGATAAATAAAAAACGGACTTAAATCATTAAGTCCGGTCTTTTTATACCTCGACAAAATAGGTATCCGCGTCATCCGGGTTATAAGGTTCGTTGATCCAGAAAATGGTGTATAATTCTTCATCACCAATATTTTTGATGTTATGGGTATACCAGACTGGCATATCGACATAAGCCGGCTCCGCTCCATCGAGATAAAAATCCAGAACTTCATCGGAGTCAATCTTCCTTAACTGGATTAAAGCCTTTCCTTTGATAACGGCAAATCTTTCGATTTTTCGAGTGTGGAAGTGGTTTCCTCTTGTAATGCCGGGAACAGTGGTGGAAAATGAGCACTGTCCGCCGATGCCAAGGCGGATGATTTCAACAAATGCGCCGCGCGGATCAATATTCTGCTTGAATTTTACCGGATAATGCGTGGCAATATCAAAATAACTCCGGAAGGTATTGAAAAGTTGGTAATCGAACTGGGTTTGCAACTCCGGGATTTCACCTCCCTCAAAATAAAGTTTCTTATAGTCCTGAAGCTTTTCCAGCACTTCAGAAACCTTTATAGAAGTAGTAAATGGCACCGTGTATTCGGCCTGCGTTATTCCGGATTTGATCTGATCAAAAATCTCTTTTACCAGTTCGCCCACGTAGATCAGTTTCACTTCCCCATCCGTGTCAATAACCGGAGTTTCGTTATGGGTAAGCTTATGACAAAAAGTGGCAATAAAGGAGTTGTAATTGGGCTGCCCGAAAGGTCCAAAAACATTGGGAATGATTAATCCGGTAAATGTACCGCCACTGCGTTGCGCCCAGTCTGCCAACAGCTGCCGCCCTTCTTTCTTGGATTTCCCGTAGAGATTATCGCGTTCTTCCTGAGAGGAAGAGGAAAACAGAACGTGTGCAGATGAGCCCGTTCTTTCCAGGGAGCCCACAAGGCTTTGTACGAGATCGATATTATTTTTGTACACGACTTCAGGATCCGGATGACGGTTCATAGCGGCCAGATGCACAATTACGTCACACTTCGATACAAAAGCATCCAATTTTTCAGCGTCTTCGAAAAATTCTTTGCGGAAATTTATTCTTTCGTATTCATCGGGAGATAATCCTAATGTATTATAGAGATGTGAACCTACAAAACCTTTCTGTCCGGTAATTCCAATTCTTTTCATTAATAAATTTTTAATTATAGTTTAAAATAGTCATCCGGAAACCGGTATTCATCCTGAATCTCGCCCAGCTGATAATCTGCGAAAACGAGAAGTTTTGAATTTTCTTCCGTAGCCTGAATGGAGGAAACAAATCCCTTCGGAACGTGAAGCACATCGCAACTTTCGGATTCCAAATTAAATTCCATTTGGGGTAAACTTTTGGCAGGCTGCTCCCAGTCATCAATTTTAATCAGTTTTATTGTGAAACTGCCGCTCATGGCGGAAAACCAACGCTGTTCGATCCGGTGACCCTGCCATGCGCGGACAAAATCGGTGTCGGCGTTTTCAATGGTGTACATTCTTCTGACACCAGCTGGACTGAAATCATTATTAAAACGGATGGTTCCTCTCTGATCCTGATGGCTGTTTCCTCTGATGACTTTGGGTATCATGTCCGTTCTTTATGGATACTGCAAAACATCTTCGCCAAAAATCTCTTTTCGGATCAGAGGCAGTGTTGAAACCAATTTCTTAAGTCCTTCCACACCTTCCTGTGGCGTATTATGCGAATGGTAATCTTCAATCCTTGAAATATCTTTTTCGCCTTCAGAGAAATATTTGGCATAATTCAAGTCTCTGTTGTCTGCCGGGATTCGGTAGAAATCTCCCATATCTTCTGCATGCAGCATTTCTTCTCTGGTACAAAGCGTCTCATAAAGTTTTTCTCCGTGACGCGTTCCGATTACTTTAACCGGGACTTCCTTACCCGAAAGTTCCATAAGTGCTTTCGCCAGATCACCGATAGTTCCTGCTGGGGCTTTGTTGACGAAAAGATCGCCCGGATTGGCGTTCTCGAACGCGAAAAGGACCAGATCTACCGCATCTTCCAGCGACATAAAAAATCTGGACATATTGGGATCCGTTATGGTAATCGGTTCCCCTTTCTGAATCTGGTTTAAGAACAGAGGAATCACAGAACCTCGTGATGCCATTACGTTTCCGTATCTTGTAAGGCAAACCACCGTTTCCGTCAGACTTCTTGATTCTGCCACAGCTACTTTCTCCATCATCGCTTTTGAAATTCCCATCGCATTGATAGGGTAAGCCGCCTTATCGGTACTCAGACAGATGACTTTCTGCACTTTATTATAAGCCGCGGCGCGGATGACGTTCTGTGTGCCTTCAACATTGGTCTTCACTGCCTGCATCGGGAAAAATTCACAGGACGGGACCTGCTTTAAAGCCGCTGCATGGAAAATATAGTCCACCCCTCTCGTTGCCGGTTCTACACTCGTATAATCGCGCACATCGCCGATATAATATTTAATTTTATCATTTCGATACAGGTTACGCATATCATCCTGCTTCTTCTCGTCGCGGGAAAAGATGCGGATTTCCTTAAAGTGGTCGGTATGCAGAAAGCGGTTAAGTACCGCAGTTCCGAATGAGCCGGTACCACCGGTGATGAGGAGGGTTTTATCTTTTATTTTCATAATTTGATTTTAGCGTGTCTTTCCAAATATCTTTCAGGTTTTGGGTGACTGTTTCAATATGGTAGTCTTCCGTAACTTTATTCACTGCATTTTTAGCAAGTTCGTCTGCCAGTTCTGAATCTTCGAGTAATTTCATCAAAGCGGCAGCCAAATCTTCAGTATTCTGTGGCTCAACCACGATTCCACATGGTTTATCGGAACCGATGCCCAACATTTCCGGTACTGCGCCTACATTGGTTGAAACAATACTGCAACCTGCGGCCATACTTTCCAAAATCACATTCGGGAATCCTTCGGTATAACTTGGCAGGACAAAAATACGGCTTGAAAGCATTTCTTTTATTATCGTTTCGTGATTTTTCTCGCCCGATACAAAGATTTTATCAGAACGGTCTCCACCCCTCTTTATAATGGTGGCTTTCATTTCTTCCGTAACGGCACCTAAAATATGAAGTTCCGCCGCGTTAAGATTTCCGAAAGCATCCACGAGTTCAATGATCCCTTTGGTGGGAATAACATGACCAGCAAACATGATTTTACTGGAGATTCGCTCCGTGCTATGATGATCGTGAACAGTTTTCACAACGTCCGGTGAGAGCGGATTGGGAAGAAATGATACATTGGTGTAACCTTCATCCAGCAAAGTCTGGTAGGATAAGGGATCAATCACCACTATACGGTCTGCATTACCGATGACTTTTTTAAGCAGCGACAGTTCCCAACGCTTATCTTTAAAAATCTGAGGAATCCTTCCGAAATGGAAATGGATAACAGTAGGAATATGTTTATTTTCAGCCCATCTTAAAATCAGGTAATCTTTCACTAAGCTGATTGATGCACTCGAAACGAGGTGTACAATATCGAATTTTTCTGTTTTTAAAGTCTGTTTTACTTTTTTCAGGATACCGGTATATTCTTTTATCCCTTTTGCAATTCTTTCATGTAAAGGCATATTCGGATAGATGTCATACTTTCTTCCCGCATCTACAAGAGTAAGATCTGTATCGGAATCCGGATTTTTAAAATACGTGACCATGTGTTTGGTCCACAGGGAAATTCCCCCGACTTTTCCTGAAAATGGTGAACAAAGCAATACCTTCATTAATTCATCAGTTTTAACTTAAAGGCGTCGCGTTCCTTTTCAGAAAACCTGTCAACGGTCTTTAAGAGTTCCTGTACTTTATCCTTTCCAAATTTGTTCTGATACAGCTGCAGCCAGAAATAATCTTCCATTCCATACGAAAGGGCTTCCCAACGGAGACTGGAAAACAGATCACTGTTGCGGCGGTAAATAAGGGCATACTCTGCACTGCCTGCCGAATAGTCAATATCCCAGGTTCCGGTACCCCGCGAAAATGCCGATTTTCCTTTCTGGTCTACAGCCCTGTCTATATCTGCATAACTCCAAACCCCAATTCCTTTCGCCTGGTGCCTGAATGCAGTGATGCTCATATCGCGGTATTCTGTGGCTTGTCTGTCGCGGCTTCCGTAAATAAGCTGGTAAGTCCACAGCCTGGATTTGCTGTTCAGAGTTCCTACCTGCTTCATGAATTCAGGTTTCATCTGAATAAATTCTATTTTATTCACAAATACTTTCGCGGCCTCGGGAGAGTCAACTGTTACAAAAAAAGGATTTTTGATCCCAACAGACCTGCAGTGGTCATACAGGGAAGAAAGTTTCTGAATCTGCTCAGTCTTAGGTTCATCATAAGGGAATAGCAGCACGTTTTCCAGCGGTACTTTCTGTTCCTCAAAAACCTGCATCATATTTTTATGCCATACAGGAATATTCTTTTTGAGGTCAGCATTCCTCAGGTCAATCTGATGATCGTTAAAGTTGAAATAAAGGATATAGTATTTAAATTTATTTTCGGTTCCTTTCAGATAACTGCGCAGGGCGGTTACATCAGTCTTTCCTTTGGAGAGGTCTGGCAGCACTGCAGGGGGAATAACAAGCACATCGGTATTGTGCCTCACGAGGTCATCGATGACCTTGCTTTTTAAATCCTTTACCAGAAAGTTGTAATCAAAATACGCAAACACGTTTAAGCTCACCGGCGGACTGTACACCGAGGGTAAAGTTTTAATACTTTTTGAGTAGCTGTAAGATTTTTTATCAGAGGAGATGGTCATATTTATTTTTTCGGTACCTGATTTAAGGCCTTTGAATTTCACCAGAAAATATTTATCTGGGTTGCGGTCAGTGAACGCTTCTCCTTTCTTTACCGGCATAATCAGGTCGACAATAGTTTTCCCGCCATGGTCCTGCATCACAGGCAGCTGAAAAAGTTCTACTGAAGAGGTAGACGAAGTGTAGGAAAAGCCATTAAAAACACTTCCTGAAAAATTGGCTATCTTAAGAATTCTGTAATTCTGACCACTAACCAAAGCTGGGATCACCTCGTCATCCGCAGCAGCTTCCATCGAATTGATCTGGTTGCTCCACGGATAATACCAGTTCGATGGTTTTGTTGCAGAACAGCTTCCCAAACTGGTAATCAAGAGAATTATAACCGCAATACGGCTGTACACAAATATATTTTT
Organism: Flavobacteriia bacterium; assembly: GCA_015999765.1. Classification (GTDB taxonomy): domain Bacteria; phylum Bacteroidota; class Bacteroidia; order Flavobacteriales; family Weeksellaceae; genus Kaistella. The sequence continues at coordinate 84,440 of JAECQR010000005.1, read as the reverse complement.
AAATCTCATTCCCTCTGTTTTTAAAGTTGAAATATATTGATTTTAAATCTTTCAGATAAATTGCAGAAAAACAGGCAAGGGCAATCACAAAGAAAATGAATAAAATCTGAACACTGAAATACCTGCTGACGAGGATGAACGCAACCGAAAACAGGACCTCCAGGTAAAAATAACGGTCAATTTTAAGGCCGAAATGCCGGTATAAGAAGAGCTGCAGGATGATGCTCCGGAGCATGAGCACAAAAAACATAGTCGTGAGGATCAGTTCAATAGAATGGATTTTTGCAGCCACAAAATACAGAATCACTGCGACTACCATTACCAGAATATTTACATTTAACAGCAAACGCAGTTTATTGATGGATTTACAGTAGGTCGTATATAAAATCTGAGTTTTGTTTTCAAAAAGTACAATCGGGAAGAGATAGATCAGGTAAGTTAAACTTTCTGTATAGGCAGGTAGCCAGAACTTGATAAAAATATGGGTAATAAAATAAAAGAAAAATCCCGCAATCGAAATATATCCAATAATAACAGAGCCTTGCTTCAGTATTTTTTTCCGCACATTGTCCTCTGCATTACAGAGAATCGGGAATAAAACCAGACTTACCTGCGAGATGAGTGACATGATGAAAAATGCCAGGGAAACAGCCAGAGAGATCTGAGCGAAAGAACTGATACTCCACGAAAATTCTACTACCAATCTGCCGGACGCAAGAATCAGCGTACCCAAAATATTGGAAACCGTGAGGATAATGCCCAGCCTGCAGTTGACCAAAATCTGCTCCCATCCGATCCGGAACTGCTTCAGATTAACCGCTTGTGGAAGAAAACTCCGGTACATCAGCATCAGATAAAGCAAAGAAAACAGCCTGCAGACGATATAAATGATGATAGCGTGGGTGAAATTCAGAGATAAGGTACTGACGGCAATGAGCAGTAGGACTAGCGTAAACACTTTATCAATAATAACTGATTTTGCGTACGACTTTGCATTATTGGTGGAAAGCAGCATAAAACTCAGCAGTTTATGATAGTTTTCTACGAAAAGAAAAATTCCGACTCCGGTGAAGACATACATTTTACTGTAATCCTGAAAATAATAGAGCGAAAACAGAAGGACTGCTGCGGAAAAAAACAGCTGAAAGACCAGAAACACTGTAATCTGCTGCTTAATTCCGGCCGGGTTTAAAATGTTGAGATTTTTACCGCCCAAACTAATATAAAGACCATCAGAATATCCGAAATGAAACAGGCCAACGTAACCGGAATAGAGAATGAAGAGCTGCCAATATCCGTAATCAGCTACCGAAATAAATTTCGGCAGAATCATAACGAGTACAGCGCTGACCAGAAGTGCCAGAATCTGGCTCACGGTAAGCAGTGATGCACTCCGGAACAGGCTGCTTTTAAGTACTGACATTCTGTAAAGTTATATGTTCATCAACCCTCCGTATAAAATCACCGAAAGAATAACTTTCGACTACATCCTTTGTATACTGTATATCATCACCCTTTAAAAACTCGGCGATATTTTTGGGATCGTCGGGTGAATTTTCGAGGATATAGATTTTTTCGGGATCATAAAAATCATATCGTTTAAGGTACGCATTATTACTCACCAGCTTTTTATTGTAAAAAACAGCTTCATAAGCCCTAAGGGTGAGACCGAACTGTCCTGGCTTTGTAATTTCAACAATACCTTTGGATTTGCTCAGCCAGTCTACCACCTCCCCGTAAGGAATGGCAGCACTGTATTTGCGGTTGAATCTGCTTTTATTGGACACCAAAAAAAACCGGGTTTTTACAGCGAGTTTTTTCAGGTCCGACTCCAGCTTCTCCAGAAGTCCGAATCTCCCTTTGTCTGTACCCACAAAAAAAAGATCGATATCTTTTTTCTTTTCCTGCAGTTTTTCAGGAATGAAAAATCCGCCAACATACCTGAGGTTATTTTCAGCTGCATCCTGATAATCAAAACTTACCACTTCCCAGCGGTCATTCAGCTTCAGTTCAGGCAGATCATAAATACTGTTCCAGTAATACAGGACAAGCTTGGTATGCAGATCCGTATTCGCTGTAATTTTTTTAATGAAGTAATTGGCGTGCATTTTCGGGGAATCATGCATGATGATCAGATCATAACCCCGGAATACCTGAGACCAGTCTTTAATATACCAGATACTGAAAAACGGTAAGGCCAGTAATTGGTGTAAAAACCTGAATCCCTTCAGAAACGCAGGTATTTCCCTGAAAAGCATGAGGTAAGATACCTCATATCCGGGCAGTGAAGTAATGCTTTTCTTAAGATAAAACTGGTTGACAATAAGTACCTTTCTCATTTCGTAACATTTTCCTCCATTGAATTGTTAAAAATATTTTCCCTTGTTCTGTCGATCTGGGGATCAAATATGCTGTGATAAGGAAGATATATATTATAAAAACGCGCAGGGTAACGGTTATTGTACTGAGACATATCTCTGATATAATAGAATCCCTTACTCACCATTAAGAAAAACGCTACTGTTGCTAAAACCGCTCTGAAATTCGGAATTTTATAGTCACTGTGACTCACAAAAGTATTGATTACTGCCATATAGAAGAAGAAGACAAAATAGTTGGCGAGCCTCGCGGATCCCGCAAGGGTGATCGACAGTATAATAAGCACGAAATAAAGATTAACCGCAGGAATCAGGATCGGATCAATCCGTTTCTTTTTCTGTTGCAGCATAATGATGATGAGAATAGGAACCGCATCAAAAACATTACGGATCAAACCATTCAGGTTTACCTCAAGCTCGGTATAATATCTGAGCTGCCTGGCGACATATTCGTTAAAATTAAAAATTTTTAATATCACCTCTAAAATCAATGAAGGTGCAACCAGAGCAACCACCGCTATAATTCCCATGTGATGCAGTTTGATTGGCTTTCTGAACAGATACACCAGCAGCGGTACAAAGAAAGTAAACATCGCGAAGGCATGGAAGAGATAGGCGCAGAAGCATAACAGAAAATACTGGATATACTTCTTTTTGAAGATCAGCGGATAGGCAAACAGAAAAAGGACTACTGCCAAAGCCTCCCGCAGAATTTCGGTATTGAAATAAAGATAAAAGAAAATATAATACACCAGAACGCCCAGAAAACGGAGCTTCGTATATCGCGGGATCAGAAAAAATACCGCCGTATTAACAATAACGGCATGAACAAACTGAAAGAATGTAAAATCATCATAAACCGATTTCACCAATGCATTCAGAACATACCATAAAGGCTGGTAGGTTTGCTCGAAAAGATTCATCGACGCCAGCTCTGCCAGAGAAGGCATAAAAGGGAAAGTATTTTCGTAATACAGTACGTCTCCGCCCACACGGAAGCGCAGCGTCATCAACAGAATCAGGACAATATATACAGCGATGTAGAAAAACTTCTTCAGTCTTTTATCCACATTTCTGTCAAAAAGTGATGCACATATGATCAGAAATACTAAAACAAATAAATAAACCATAAAGTTTTACCTCAATCTTATAATGGATAGCCTTTTCTCCGTACATGAAAAGTTGCCCAACCTTCGTTTCCGGTCCCGAAAACCTAAACCGGTTTAAAGTTTATCTTTAATCTTCTGCCAGAACGTTTTCTCTTCGGCCTGGTATCCGTATCCGTATTTATTCCCATACCCGAAATAGTCTTTGTTCACATCGTTCAGTACGAAGGCCACATTTTTAATCTTGTTCGTATTTATCTGCTTGTTTGCAAAATCAATCAGACCTTTTTCAGTGTATCCGGAACGGGTAACGTATACCGTAGCATCTGCCATATCAGCAAACAGGAAGGTATCGGTTACAAGCATCAGCGGCGCAGTATCCAGAATAATATAATCGTACGATGGTTTTACCTCCTCAATAAGCTGCTCATATCTGCCGTTAGAAAGCAGTTCCGTAGGATTTGGCGGGATGCTTCCGGAATAAATAACATCGCAGTTGGAGTTGAAACTGGAAACATGGATGATGTCCTGAAGGGTTGTCTGGTCATCGTGGAGATATTCAGTTAAGCCTGCCAGCCCTTTTCGCGAAGGATTGTAACGCTGAAGTTGCGGATTACGGACGTCTGAGCCTATAATCAACACCCGGTTTTTGCCGCTTGCCAGCGTAAGAGCCAGATTAACCGAGACGAAAGTTTTACCTTCACCCTTTACCGAGGAAGAAACAAATACAGTTTTTCCCTTTTGCTTTTTAGGAAGCATAAAGTTCATATTGGTAATAATGATCCTGAAGGCCTCAGCCATTGGTGAAAGATCATTCACCTCTACAAGTTCACTCTGTCCCCTTGCTACACTTGGCAGCTCGCCAAGAATCGGTGCATGCGAGAGTTTCTCCAGGTCATGCTTAGAGCGGATCTTATTATTGAAGAGTTCTCTTATATAAATAAAAGCAAAAGGAATCAGCATACCAAATAGAAGCGCTGCGCCCAAGACAATCATCTTTTTGGGTGCCACAGGTTTTTCCGAAGGAAATGCAGTGTCAATAATTCTGGCTTTTGGGGCCGTAATGGCCAAAGAAATCGCCGCTTCCTCTCTTTTCTGTAAAAGAAGGAGATAAAGGTTTTCCTTGATCTGCTGCTGTCTTTCGATGCTTCTGAAGAGCTTTTCCTGAGCCGGCATTTTCGATATTTTCGAATTGATGACGCGCTGCTCCCCGATGATTTGGTTTCGGGTAGTTTCCATACCCACCCTGTTTTTTACAAGATTATCCATCACTGATGATCTCAGAACAGAAATCTGTTTGTTAAGGTCGGTCACCAATGGGTTTTGTGGGGTTGCACTTTCAAGAAGCCTGTTACGCTCCAGGATGAGTTGGTTATAGGCATTGATGTTGGATGAAGCAGTAGGATTGCTGAGCCCGACGCTCGAAGGCAGGGTCTGGTTGCTCCCTAATCTCGACATATAAGAAATCAGGTCATTGGTGAGTTGCAGCTGCGTTTCCACTTCCAGAATTTTGGCCCTTGCTGTTTCTGAACTTCCCAGGGTCAGCGATGCTTCCGTGGGGATATCAGTAAGTTTGTTGGCAACTTTAAACTGCTCTTTCTGGCTTTCTACCACCCCAAGTTCGTCCGCGATAATCCGTATCCTTTCATCGATGAAATCTTTGGTTTTTTTAGATTCCGAATTTTTATCGTTAATCGCATCCGTATTATAGGAATCCACTAACTTATTGATGATTTGTCTTCCCTTATCGATATTGGAATAATTGATGGAAAGCTCAAGAACCGTAGCATCTTTGTTCACGAGATCTACTTTCGTCATTTTCTGAAAAGAATTCACTGTTGCCGAAGTAGGGATATATTTAATCTGCAGTTCGCCCGGCTTTTCCTTACTGTCCGGTTCGTAGGCCGGATTTTTCAGAATCATAATATTGGCATAAGGCAGGCTGATCGTCTTTCTATAGGTAGTTACAATGGTTGTAGGAAGTTCCTCAGAAGAAATTTCCAGTTGATCTCCTTTAATGGTTAAGTTCAGCGGTCCTTTTATAGGGTCGTCATAAGGCTTCTCACTGATCAGCTGTACAATTACAGGCGATGTTTTACCGTATAACTCATTCTCTTTAAGACCGTCTTTTTTGATGACAGCAGTCTGTAATCCCAATTCGGTAACAACATCATGCATCAGTTTCTTTGACTTCAGTACTTCGATCTCGTTTTCAATGCTGTTGGTACCCATGCTCCCGAATCCCCCAAGTTCCGACAGCATTCCCATATCCCCGGACGGGGTCTTTTTGGTATCTTTAATGAGTGCTGTAGATTTTATACTGTAAACCGGGGTCGCCGTTTTGATATAAAATAGGGCAAGTGCTGCAAAAACTAAGACAGAGAGTACAAACCACCACCATTTACGGATATAAGGTTTGATGATTTCATTAAGGTTAATTTCATTAGAAGCTTCCACTTCCGCATTAGGGATTTGGCTCATTATTCTGGTCTGAAAATTAGTTTTTAAAAATAGTGATGAAGATGCCGGCAAGTCCGATTACGGTGCCTGCAATAGCGATATAGGTACCCGTATTTGGATCCAGACGCGATTCTTTCTTGCGGGTTTCGTTAGCCGAAACATAAATTACGTCGCCCTGCTGAAGCTGATAATACGGGGAGTTAATGAAATTAGCATCTGTCAGGTTAATACGTTCCTTACTGATCTGCCCGTCTACATTTCTCACGATAAGGATATCATTCCTTTTACCGTAAATAGTAAGGTCTTTGGCAAGTCCCAGCGCGTTGAGAACGGTAGCCTGAGAATCCGGAATAACATACTGTCCCGGACTGTTAACTTCGCCAAGAACGGTGACTTTATAGTTTGTAATCCTGATATTGACCGTAGGATTCTTTACATAAGTAAGGAGTTTGCTTCGCAGTTCATCCTTAAATGCTACAAGTGTTTTGTTTGTGGTACTAAGCTCTCCAAGAACCGGGAAATCGATGTTCCCCTCAGAATCTACGATATAGGTTGGTCCTACAACCCTTTCCTGTCCCTGAAGCCCTACGTTGCTGCTGGGCGTGGTAAGCTGTACCATCTCACCGGAAAAATAATTCTGATTGAAGGGCTTTACAACATCCATGTCTTTGGCAGTCACCAATATGATGAGCTGATCACCCTTTTGAATGGTCGTAGCTGCCGTACGGACAGAAGTGTCTGTAGCAAGCTGCTCCACATTCTGCATATAGTTGAGTTCATCGGGCTTCTGCTGCGTTTTGCAGGCCGAGAGCACAAGAAGAAAAGCGAATAAAAGAATGACTTTATTATTGTTCATGAGTACCATTTAAAATATCGATGCTTGCAAATATACAATTCTATCTTACTTATCCAAAACTTCATAAACCGAATTGTTGCTTTTAAATTCAGGCACAATATCTTTCAGAATCTGCACCACTTCGGTCTTTTCGCGGCGTATGGCAGCTTTTACAATATGGTTGGTATAGTGCTCAATGTCCTTAAATTCCATATTGGGATCTTTGGAAATCAGGATCTTTTCATTGTGGGTGGGCAGGGTCTTGGCATCGTCGCTGAGAAGTTCCTCGTACAGCTTTTCACCGGGTCTCAGACCGGTATAGATAATTTTGATATCCGTATGAGGTTCAAATCCTGAAAGTTTAATCATGCGCTTCGCAAGGTCCAGAATCTTCACAGGCTCACCCATATCAAAAACAAAAATTTCACCTCCTTTACCCATTGTTCCTGCCTGAAGCACCAGATCGCATGCCTCCGGGATGGTCATGAAATACCTCACAATATCAGGATGGGTAATGGTGACAGGACCGCCTTTCTCAATCTGCTTTTTAAAATGCGGAATAACAGAGCCATTGGAGCCCAGCACATTTCCAAAACGGGTAGTGATAAACTTGGTGGTATTGTTTTCAGTATTTTGCAAGGCCTGCACGAAAAGTTCTGCCGCACGTTTTGAGGCGCCCATGACGTTGGTAGGTTTCACCGCTTTATCCGTAGAGATCATCACGAAGCGGTTCACCCTGTATTTGCTTGCTAAAGTAGAAAGATTCTTGCTGCCGAGAATATTCACCAGAATGGCTTCATGCGGATTTTCTTCAATGAGCGGAACGTGTTTATAGGCCGCAGCGTGATACACCATCGAGAACTGATATTTCTGGAACAGCGGTTCGATACGGTGACGGTTAGAAATATCGGCAAGAACAAATTTAAAGCGGATTCTTGGGAATTTGGCAGTCATTTCCATCTCAATGTCATAGAGCGGGGTTTCAGCCTGATCCAGCACCACAATCAAATCGGGGTCAAGCTGCGCTGCCTGCCGCACGATTTCGCTTCCTATAGAGCCTGCACCCCCGGTAATGAGGATCGATTTGCCGTAATGCCGTTTCTTCAGGTCTTCATTCTCAATGCGGATGGGTTTTCGGTTCAGTAAATCTTCGATCTGCAGGGTCTTGATCGATCCCTCAATATCATTATCGCGGAGCTTCTGTACCGAAGGGGACTTAAAAACCTGAAGGTCTTTCTCCAGGAAAAGGTTCACCCAGGAGTTCATCTCTTCTTTCGTCATCATCTCTTTTACAAGCAATACCCCGTCCAGCAGAAGGTCGTCCTTCGTGTTTTTTTCAATTCTCTCCTTTCCGTAAATAGGTTTACCCAGCAGATTGGCCCGGCGGTAATCATGCCTCTGGGTCAGGAATCCCACAATATGGTAAGGAAGGCTTGGATTATCAAGCACTGCACGGGCAACAGCAACAGACTGCTCATCGATACCGAGTACCAGAATTCTTTTGCGCAGCGTGCTTCTGCGGAATTCGCGTATGATATGGAAAAACTCTTTAACGAAGAGTCTGAAAAGGAAAAGCAGAATAAAAGAGGTGGCAAAAAAGATCGCCAGAAAAGGCACGGACATGTGAATAATTCGCCTGCCTGTAACAAAGTAATATCCGAAACTTAGAAATCCGATGACCACAGTGGTACAGACCGTAGCCAGGAAAAGCTTGAAAAGATCAATGAAGGTGGAATGCCGGATAATCCCCGAAAACGTACGGAACATGAACATGAAAACCACACTCACCCCCACAATCAGGAAGTACATGAGAGCGCGGTGTTCAAAAACCTTTATTGTGCTGTAACTCAGTTTCTCGATGAGATAACACGAGAAGAAGATGGCCAGGGAAATAAAGAAGATATCAATAAACAGAATGACCCAGCGGGGCAGGTACCTCACATCGGAAAGATTCATCAAATTGTCGCCGCTGTATAGTTTATTTTTCAGATTCTTGCCAAAGCCCATAGCTTTATAATAATAATTAGAAATCCGACGTCAGTTTTTCGTACTGAATCCGAACTGTAATAATACGAAATATTATGCGGTTTCTGGTGTTTTTTTTTAAGACAAACTGAAGATTTCGGAGAACAGATGGTGAATCCTCTGGAAATCATTTTCGCTGAGATTAGAGCCGGAAGGGAGACATAACCCCGATTCAAAACATTTTTCCGCAAAATCTGATCCAAAGTAGAGCGAATTTTGAAATACCGGCTGCAGGTGCATGGGCTTCCAGATCGGTCTCGTCTCAATATTCTCCTTCTGTGCCATCAGCCTCACGGCCTCCGGGGTAATTCCTGACTGGGAGTCCACAGAAACCACACTCAGCCAGTGGTTTGAGAAATAATCATCATTCGGTTCAGTATGGAGGGTAAATCCGGGAAAGTCTTTAAAAAGTTCTGAATAAAAATGGTGGTTAGCCCTTCTTTTTGCTACCCGCTCAGGCAATACTTCCATCTGTCCCCGTCCGATTCCTGCGCACACATTGCTCATACGGTAGTTGTAGCCGATACTGGTATGTTCGTAGTGAGGAGCATCGTCTTTCGCCTGGGTCGAAAGGAAGACGGCCTTTTTTTTAAAAGCCTTGTCTTTAAGAATCAGCGCTCCCCCTCCTGAGGTGGTAATAATCTTATTTCCGTTGAAACTCAGCACTGCAAGGTCGCCGAAAGTCCCGCACTTACGGTTTTTATACATACTCCCCAAAGCTTCCGCACTGTCTTCAATCACCGGGATATCATATCTTTCAGCAATTTCTCTGATCTCATCCGCCTTATAAGGCATTCCGTAAAGCGCGACCGCGATAATGGCTTTGGGCTTTTTCCCCTGTGAAATTCCATATTTTATCGCATCCTCTACTGCGTTAGGGCAGAGATTCCAGGTGTCCTTTTCACTGTCCACAAAAACGGGGGTTGCCCCAACATAAACAATAGGATTAGCGGAAGCCGAAAAAGTAAGCGACTGACAGATGACCAGATCTCCGGGTTTAACGTCGAGCAGAATCAGGGAAAGGTGAATGGCGGCTGTTCCTGAACTCAGTGCTGCCACATAGATGCCTTTTTCATGCAGAAAATGCTCCAGATCCTGCTCCAGACCGTTTACATTGGGACCCAGCGGAGCGATCCAGTTTTCATCAAACGCTTCCTGGATATATTTCATCTCTCCGCCGCCCATATGAGGCGAGGAAAGCCATATTTTAGATTCCTCCATGTTCTTCTTTCATTTTTATAATTCTTCCGGGATTGCCAACAACAATGGCATTTGCCGGTACATCCCGCAGCACTACGGTGCCTGCTCCGATCAGTGCATTTTCACCTACCGTTACCCCCTGAATAATATTGGCGCCCAAACCGATATGCGCCCCTTTTTTCACGGTAATATTCCCCGCAAGGGAAGCCTTCGGCGATATATGCACAAAATCCTCAATCACACAGTCATGTTCTATCGTACAGGCAGTATTGATGATACAGTGCTTACCAATGGTCACTTCCGCATTGATGCACACCTGGGGCATTACCACCGTCCCCTCGCCTACCGTAGAAAAACGGGAAACGTAAGCGCTGGAATGCTGTATGGTCTCGAAGGTGCACCAGTCTTTGATCTTATGATAGATCTGCTCCCGGATGACATTATCACCAATGGCGATAATCAGTTTTTTATCTGTGATATTCTCTTTTAAAGGCCTGAAAATATTCAGATGATGAGGAAAGTTCTCATTAGGATGGTCGTCGACAAGATACTCCAGAAGGTGATTGTTAGATAAAATCAGATCGTAGATCACTTTGGCCTGTCCTCCCGCTCCGTATAAAATCATACTGCGTTCCCTTTAAAAGCTTCCATCGTAACGTAATTATTGGCGTTGACTCCATGTCTTTTTACCACTTTCTCTACGGTATTTACCACAATTCTGGCATCCAGTGCAGGTGAGATTTTCTCTACATATTCCACATCATAGTTAAATTTCTCTTCCCAGGAAAGCGCATTTCTGCCGTTCACCTGTGCCCACCCGGTAATGCCGGGCTTCACATCATGTCTTTTCTGCTGTTCTTCACTGTAAAGTCCCAGATATTCGGGAAGAAGAGGTCTCGGTCCGACAAGGCTCATATCCCCCTTCAGAACGTTAATCAGCTGCGGAAGTTCATCCAGAGAAGTCTTTCTTACGATTTTACCAATGAAAGTCAGCCGACGGTAATCCGGCAATAAAATTCCGTTACGGTCCCGCTGGTCAGTCATTGTCTTAAATTTAATAATTTTGAAAATTTTACCATTCTTGCCCGGCCTTTCCTGTAAAAAGAAAGGAGTGCCTCTGTTACTTAAAAAGAGCATTACACCAACAATCACCAACAGAGGACTTAATAGAATGAGGGCGATTATAGCTACAAAAAAGTCTAATAACGGTTTTAAAGTAGTTTGATACATTTATAAATTGCTAATATTAACAGAGTAAGCAATCTGTCTTACTGTTAACAGGTTAAAATCAGAATACAAAATTCTCTTTCTTCATTTGTGTTTTTATATCTGATATTCTCCGGTCAGCGTTTTTTATTTAACAAACGTTTTTTTATTCCATGTATTATACACAATAATTCCTAAAGCAACACTTATTAAAATAGGCAGGTTATGATCAATAGGCACCGGCACCGGATCATCATCTCCATCCGGATTTCCAGGATCACCATTGGCCATCTCCGGTTCAGCTCTCTGATCACCTGCTGCCCAGCTGTTCTTGCCGCTTTCCGCAAAAGGATTCTCATCTTTTTGCGCGTGTACTGTGATACTTCCGACGAACATCAGCAGAAACCATACGTTCTTCATCAACTTGTATTTTTTTTGCAAATATATTAATCAATTTTATATATAACATCCTTCGGGCTATATTATTTCAATATTTTTTGAGTGACTGTTCCCGACTTAGTACTGATTTTCAAGATGTAAACACCTTCTGCCAGCATCCCTGCGTCGATACTCATTTCTTTCTTGTTGGGCTTTACAGCATACACCATTCTGCCCGAGCTGTCATATAGCTCAAGGGAATCAACTGGATGCTCTGGAGAGCGCACAGTAAAACTCTGACCGTCCCTGTATACTTCAATTTTAGATTTTATCGCGTTACCGGCAGATAAAATAACATCATCCACATACATAATTTCAAAGCGTTGCTCCGTCAAACCTTCTGGGGCGGTAAAAGTGTAACTTTTCTCACTCAGATTCGTTAAGGTATTGGTTTGCTTATCTTTGAGGTAAACCTTCTGGTCAGTGGTGAATATTCCGTTCTTTTTAATAAGAGCAATCTTATACTGGCCGCCTGCAAAACCTTTCAGTCCCAACGGTACCACATCCGTAACTTCCAGTGGATTTTGTCGTCCTTGAATAATAAGTTTTCTCTGTTCCAAAATAGAATAGAAAGCATCAGAACTCTCTCCCAATTGCTCGGCATCAAACTGTGGGTCGTATCCATTGGTAGCCCCCTCAGGATATCCGATGAGGATCGTAAGACCTGATTGAGCCGGAGTAGTAAGGGTAAGCCAGAAACGGTCCACCGCTTTAAGCGCCTGATTTCCTTTATTGATAAAAGTACTTTCTCCGCTTCCGTCATTACGCATCGCGTTCGTTATTGTTAATTCACCGCTTTGGGCTTTAACGATGAGACCCTGCCCAACCTTGATATAACGGTCAGGAATAACATTCCCGTTTTGTGCCGGAGCTCCTCCCGTCTGGGTGTACACCGCATAATTACTGGCCTTATAGTTAGTACCTCCGGTGGAGACATTTGCGTTTGACCAGAAATAAAACTGGTGAGCCACCGCACCTGTATCTGAAAGTGCATGAAGGTCCAGATTGGATGGATAAGGGTTTGCTACTAAGTTATAACCCTGGCCTGTCTGTGCTAATGGAATGCTGATATCACCATTATTCGGTTTTCCGGTAAATATCCCTTCGAAAGTTCTGTAAGCCGTAGAAGGTGCCGGGTCGGTCCATACCGGGTAGTAATTACTTGCACGGATCGCATATCCTTTTGCAGGCATAAATACTGTAGTACTCGGATTTACAGTCGAAAAGGTGTCATCTATCGTATTATAAGTCATAAAACGGTTATCTACAGTGCCTGGTGAGAATTGTTTCAGGGTTTGGTTACCACTCACCGGGCTGCCCCAGTAGGTATAATCCAGTCTTTTCATCGAGGCGTTTCGCTTAACAGTAGCAGTTCCGCTTCCTGAATTGTTACTTCCTTGCGATTGTACAAAATTACCGTCACTTTCCACCACGAGATTGCCGTTGTTAATAAAATCTCCTGTTGTAAAACTTGCTTCTGCAGCAATCGTTAAAACAGCACCGCTGTTGATCGTAAGTGATTTTGAAACCAAACGCTCGGCGGTATTAAGATTTCCGGCGATAATGGCATCTACAGAGATGTCCGGAACTCCATAATCCCACGAACTTCCAGTCCACGTCGTGGTATTGTTAATCTGGATATTTACAGAAGCCGTTGCCGGGCTGCCACATCCTGAGTTAACGGTATAGCTGATGTCTACCGATCCATAACCTATTGCGGTAACCAGACCGTTTGAACCTACGGTAGCTATATCGGTATTGCTGCTGCTCCATGTTCCGCCTGCATCACCTGCGGTACTGAACTGTGCAGAATAGCCTAATCTAACATTGCCCGGACCAGTGATAGGCCCCGCACTAACATTTGGAATTACAGTCACCGTAATAACATCCGAGCTGGCGGAACAAACGCTGTTGCTAAGTTGAGCTCTGAAATAAGTCGTCGCCGTTAAATTCCCAATGCTTTCAGCTGTAAGAACAGATGCAGTAGCTCCTTCGATATCTGTAAAAACTGAATTATCAGTTGACCATTGCCACTGGATATCACCTGTGCTTCCCGTCACGCTCAGATCTGTAGGTTGTGTACCATAACAGATCGACTGATTTTCAGAAACCGTACCCACACTGACATTTGGTACCACAGTCACGGTAATGACATCTGAAGTTCCGGTGGAGCAAATGCCACTGCTAAGCTGAGCTCTGAAATAGGTGGTCGCTGTTAAATTACCAATGATAGTTCCTGTCAAAGTAGCTGAAGTAGCTCCCTCGATATCTGTAAAAGTTAAATTATCAGTTGACCACTGCCACTGGATAGCACCTGTGCTTCCCGTCATGCTCAGATCTGCAGGCTGTGTACCGTGACAGATCGACTGATTTTCAGAAATTGTGCCAACGGTAACATTCGGAACTACGGTTACCGTGATAACATCTGAAGTTCCGGTGGAACAAATACCGCTGCTAAGTTGAGCTCTGAAATAAGTCGTCGCAGTTAAACTACCAATGCTTTCACCTGTCAGAACAGAGGCTTTAGCACCTTCGATATCTGTAAAAGTTAAATTATCAGTTGACATTTGCCACTGGATAGCACCTGTGCTGCCCGTCAGGCTCAGATCAGCAGGCTGTACATCATAACAGATCGACTGATTTTCAGAAACCTCACCCACACTGACATTTGGAACTACGGTTACCGTAATAACATCAGAAGTAGCGGAACAAACGCTGTTGGAAAGTTGAACCCTGAAATAGGTCGTCGCCGTTAGGTTACCAATGCTTTCACCTGTCAGAACAGATGCAGTTTCTCCTTCGATATCTGTAAAACTTACATTATCAGTTGACCGTTGCCACTGGATATCACCTGTACTTCCGGTCATGCTCAGATCTGCAGGCTGTACCTCATAACAGATCGACTGATTTTCGGAAACCGCGCCCACAATGATTTCCGGAACTACAGTCACGGTAATAACATCCGTCATAACACTGGAACAAACGCCACTGGTAAGTTGAGCTCTGAAATAGGTCGTCTCCGTTAAACTGCCGGTGAGATCACCTGCGAGAACAGCTGACGTAGCGCCTTCGATATCTGTAAAACTTTCATTATCCGTTGAACGCTGCCACTGGATTGCACCTGTACTTCCGGTGATGCTCAGATCTGCAGGCTGTGCACCGCGACAGATCGACTGATCTCCGGAAACTGTACCTGCAGAAGACACTGGATTTACAGTGACTGTAACATAAGTTGAATATGTGTCTGGATTATCGCCGCTTTGAACAACTGCTCTGAAATAAGTGGTAACAGAAAGTGGCCCAATGTCAGCTCCTGATAAAACAGAGCTGGTTTCCTTAATATCAAATGGCGAACTGAATGAACTGTCCGTTGAACTTTGCCATTGGACTATTTCTCCAAAATGACCGCTTAAAATTAAGTCAGATGGTGTAGCGCCCGAACAGAGAGTCTGGTCCGGGGACACCGTTCCTCCTACTGATTGAGGATAAACTTTTATTTCATTGGATTTCGGAGATAGTACCGAACCCGATTTAGATTTTACCGTATAATAATATTCTGTTTGAGGGGATATTCCCGTAACTTCATGTGAAACCGCGGGGGCCACTACCGTAAAAGGAGACCCTGATATGGGTGTTGTACCGCTGGAAACAGCTTCTATTTTAATATCATCGATAAAGAATCTGGAATTACTGCTTACTCTACCTTTGAAAGAAATTTTAGTATTTGCTGTCGCATTGGTAATAATGATTGTATGATTGGAGAAAGCACCTTTTTCAATTGCAACCTGACTTGCCGATAGTGTTCCTCCACCAGTAATTTCCAATAACATAACAGTACTCTCACTAGCACCATCCCAAGCTCCTGCGCGGAAAGTTAATTCCGCATTTCCAATAAATCCTAATGCCGGAGTTATCAATATTCCTTGATTTGAGCCGGAACCCATTTTAGCAGAATGATCTCCTTTGTATCCATTAGTTATTGTCCATCCTGGTAAATCTGTAGCTGAAAATGAAGCCGTAGCTACACTTCCACTCCAGCCACCTGAATTTCCTCCTGTACCGTTATTCGCCCAGTTAAAAGGCTGATTTAATACAGTAACTGCATTTTCTTCTTTGGTATACACATCAACACTATATCCAGTGGCCTCAACTACTTCATTCCAGTTGGCGGTAAAAGAGTTCTGTTCAACAGACGTGGCTGCGGTCGCCACAGGAGCACCCGGAGGCGTGATATCAGCACTAAGCACCAGCGGTGTCAGTGTATAATTCGCTGCTTTATCTCCTGTTAAAGATAAACCGGTTACCGTTACCGCGACCGCAGTTCCCGGACTGGATGAGGCAAAAGTTCCCACCGGAGTACCGGAAAGAGAAACAAGCGCTTCGTCACCAGCAATAACATTCATCAGCGCCGCGGTGCCCGACAGCGTTGCAGTGGTTGTTCCGTCCTGTACTTTATTGTTGGCGGTTAATCCTGAAATCGTTAAAGCTTTGGGAGTGATGTTTAAAGATTGTGAGGCAGTTACCTGCTCATAATTACTGTCCCCCGCTTGGGTAGCGGTTAGCGTTGTACTTCCCGCTCCCGTAATCGTAACGGTGTTACCCGAAACCGTTGCTACGGCAGAATCCGAACTGGCGTAAGTTATTCCCTCCAGAAAAGTACCGGTCGCTGAAAGATCAAAAGAAGCATCACCGTAAACTTTATCGCTCAACGCTCCAAAAGAAATCGTCTGCGCTTTCTTTTTGATATTGAAAGTAAAGGTTGCAGAATTACTTGTGCCTGCATTATTGGTTGCGGTCACCTGTACACTGCTGATACCGGCTGCGGTAGGTGTTCCTGAGATAACGCCGGTATTAGGATCAAGATTGAGTCCACCCGGCAAAGTGCCGGAAACAATTGCAAAAGACAGCGGATTGTTAGTAGCACTGATCGTATAACTGAAGACCGTATCGTAGGTACCCAATGCCTCTGTATCAGATACTACCGGTGGTGGCAAGGGTGAAGTAACCTCCCCGCTCAGCATCACTTCTGGCCCAGCCGAGATACCATATCCTGTAACTACGACGATATCATTACTGGGATTATTATACATACCCTCCGCAAGTCCCGCTTTCAGCCTTACATAAACCGGATTCGCTGCTCCGGCATAATTATTTAAAACAAGCGGATTACTATAATTGTACCAGTCGGTTTGATTAGTAGACACCTCCCAGTTTTCACCTGGCAGGATTTCAACATTTTGTGATCCGCTGAGATATTGTCCGCTCAGTGAAAAACTTTGGCTGTTCGATGGCCCTTCTCCCTGATGATAGGTAAATCCGGACAAAGTTAAAGGGTTAGCAGTCAACAAAGGAGCTTTAACCTCTCCCGATAGATTCACGACTGCATCGGCCGCTCCGCCACCGGATATCAGGAGTTGGTCACTGTAGGCAGTGGCAGCAAGCCCTGCCTTTAATCTTACATATACAGTTTTTGCACTTCCGTCATAAGCCGGGTAATCTATATTATCCGAATAGGTTGCACCATCCGCCGAAATTTGAAAATCAGTACCGCCCACCAACAACAATCCTACGTTACTGCCATTCAGGCCTGAACCGGTAAGGATAAATGTTTTCTCCGCAGGTCCCGCGCCAAGATTATAATCAAATCCAGTTATACTGGTTGTGGATGGAGAAAGCTTAGGAAGAGCTTTCCAGTCCGCATACATCGTTACATTACTGGAGGGCATGGTAAAGCTTGCGCCGGCTGCATAATGTGTTCCGGCACCTCCGTTCTGTACAGTGTTCCAACCGTTAAATGTAAATCCTGTCCTCACCAGAGAACCTGTATTGTTGGCCAGGGTTACCGGTGTCCCGCTGGCTAAGCCTGTCTGCGCAGTAGGTACAACTCCGGAGGTGTTGCTGTTGCCGTTGTACGTAATTGAATATGTTGGTGAATTTAATATATGAATACCTATAAATTCCGTCATAGTATTATTTGCAGAAGCGATTTGACTTAAGGTTCTGCTGGTCCATTCCGAACTTGTGAATGAGGAATTCGGATTGCGAACTAATGCATTTCTATGATACGAAACATCTGTATTATTAATCCCAGTACCGAAGGCATCAATAATAGTACTTGTCCCTGTAATTAAAGCAATCGCATCATTTCCATTAAAGCCTGCTACGGTAATATTAAAATTATTTGCAGTTGGCATTGGATTATGAGGAACCGAACTAGACGAATTTGTATTGCGCATTAAATATGATTGCCCAGGAGCAAGGGTTCCCGTGAGATTTTCAGTATTCGTAGGATTTCCACTTATGGCCCCATTTCCAGTGGATCCACCTGCAGCCCAAATGCCAAGTTTGTACTGTATGGGAGAAGCAAGATTAACAGATGTACTTCCGACATTCGTTATCTCAATCCATTTGTTATTACTTGCACCTTCATAAACTTGGGAAATAATAATCTGCCCAAACGCATGGGTAGAAAACAGAGTAACGAACAAGAGAAACAGTACTTTCAGAGAATGTAAAAATGCCTTCATATAATTATTATGATAAATTGTAAATATTAAACGCCAAAGATATTCAAAAAAAACATACCAATTTTAAGCTGCACGTTAATTATTTAAGAATTTTTAATACAATTATTTCATTATTTAGCAGGATAACATATAAATACCCTATTAAGGGACTTCGGCTTGAGAGGATGAGTAAAAAAATGAGGCACTGTTTAAGGTGCCTCATTTAATAAGATAGATATGCAATTTATTTTTTGATTTTTCTCACGAAGTTTTCACCGTTATCGAGTTCGGTCTTCACAAGATAAAGGCCGTTAACCAGCAGGTCTCCCGGAATACGTGCCTCCACGGATAGGGGCAGGTTTCTGTAAACAAGTCTGCCGCTGGCATCAAAAACTTCCAGTACCGCAATCCTATGATAGGTGGATCTGACCACAAAATCATTGCGGTCTCTGAACACCATCATCGCCTCCTGCGCTGTACCGTCCGCTGACAGAACCGTTTGAGGCTGGTAAACGATTTCGAACCTTCCCTCGTTTATTCCTCTGCCGGCCGTAAAGGAATAACTTCCTTTTGTGAGGTCAGAAATGGTACCGGTCTGCCGGTCTTTGAGATAAATCGGCTGCCCCTCCGCAAAAACCCCCTCTCTTTCACCCAGATGAATGCTGAAAATTCCTTCTGCATCGTGGCTGCTGCCCAAAGGAACAACATCGGTCTGCACAAACACTCCTTTCCCCTGTATACCCAGTTTTCTGTCCTCCAGTACGGAATAAAAAGCGTCGGACCCCACTACCGGCAGTTCAGCATCATAGTCCGAATCAAATCCGGGGCCTGCGTTCGGAAGATAACCGATCAGCTGGGTCGTCACCACATTAAGGGGAGTTTTCAGATGAAGCCAGAAGCGGTCGGCAGCTTCATCGCTTCCGCTTGTTTTGTTATTAAAAAATACGGAAGTGGCATTGTTGCTCCGTACTGCGTTGGTGTATCCCACCACCCCGTTATTGAGAGCCTGCACGATAAAACCCTGTCCCGGTCTCACAAAACGGGTGGGAGTAGCAGATTTGATCGCTTCGGAATCATTGGGATCAACATCATTGATGGTGGCGGGGATACCTCCGGTTCCGTTGAGTACCGCATAATTGTTATAATATACCACCCCTGCCACCGGCGTAGGATAATTGGAACCCTGCATGGCAGGATTGGGATTCATATTGGTCCAGAAGTAGGCTTTTTTGTGAATTACACCTGCATTAAGGTCTGCCAGCGCATAAAAATCAATATTGGATGGATAGGGGTTTCCCACGAGATTATGGCCGTTGCCTGCAGTGGATTTTTCAACTCCTACAGTAATCACGCCGTTATTGGGCACACCCTTGAATACCCCCTGGAAATTCTGGACAGGTGCGGGCACCGTAGCGCTGCCCGCCGGATAAAGATTGCTCGCACGGATCGCATATCCTCTGGCTGCCGTAAAATTATTTACCTGGGGATTGATTTCCGTAAATTTATCATCCCATTCATTATAAGTATAGAATCGGTTGTTTAAAGTCCCGGGCGAAAAAGCCTTGAGGTTCTGTCCCGTGACAGGGGAACTCCAGTACGTATAATCCAGCCGTTTCATCCTCGCATTGCGCTGAAGGGTGACAGGACCGGTATTAGCGGGTGCATCATCCTGAAGCTGTATGAGATTGGCATCACTTTCAATCACGACATGTTCTGCCGGCGCCTTGTTGATGATGTCATAAACAACCGTCACCACATTTCCTTTCCTGACCTTTAAATGACTTCCGGCGCTAACCTCAAGTGAACAGGCCGTGAAATCTCCATGCAGCGCGGTATCGTAATCACCGTTAATCACCACCCTCGATACCGGGGTAGGGAGCCCGTTGGACCAGCCTGTGCCGGTCCAGCTGGTCGCGGTATCCTCTACCTGAACGGCATGGCTTGCAGTATAACACGCCGCACCGTCTTCCCTTATCTGGGCGTAATACTGGTAATCACCCAGTCCCGCAGCGGATGCAATCCGAAGCACATCAGTCGTGGCGCCCGAATAAATCCCCGAGTCCACCACCACCGCCCACGACGAAGCATCGGGTGCGAGGCTATACCACTGATAGGCCAACGCCTTGCCTGCTGCCACGCCTTCTTCGGCCACAACGGACAATGTAATATTTTGACAGTTCGGGACAAAGGAAGGCTGCTGGGTGATATGAGGAACTGTACCTGCCGGTAAACCGGGTGAACCCGCAGACGGTATGCATACATTATTCGCAACGGCTGTGGTATCCCACGCTGCAGTGTCATAAGTGGTATAGTTACCCAGCATACCCGGTTTTCTGATCATATAATATCCCACATAACCGGGAGTAACTACTTTATCGTAAATAACGGTGCCGTTGATATCGGTAAGCTCAAAATTGTCACTATCATTAAATCCTCCGTTAACAGTCCCATTGCCGGTAGAAGCAGGCACCGCACACTGTGTACCGGTACTTACCTTCAGTACAGCGACTGCTCCCGGATTAAGGATTCCTGAAAAACTGGAGACATAAACTTTCCCTTCTCTGTAAATGTTATAATTGGCCAGATTTTTGGCAGAAGAAGTTCCGTTATAGATGGAAATATATCCCCCGCTTAATTTTTCTTCGTCATTTACTTCATAAATAATAAGATCCGTTGGAAGTGAACCCGTTGCTGCCCCTTCGCATCCTGTATTTTCGTACGTCACTACATCGAAGGCCTGAGTGAATACACAGCCGGTCTTCAGTCTTACGGTAAAATTTCCATCCTCCGCGCCGGCAGGAATTTTAATTTTTATTTCACCGGTGTTCACCGATAAAGGAATAAGGGTAACACCGTTCAATTTTACTTCTGCACCGGTTAAATCATTAACCGCGGAAGTTAAGGTCACCACCGTATGGGCAGGACCGGAGGACGGTAACATACTGATTACCGGCACCGCAGCACACTGTCCCTTGCCCTGTATCCTGAACGTGTAAGGGTTTTCACTGCCTGTCGGGTCATCATTGCTGATGGAGACCACTGCCGATCTCACGTCCGCTGTCGTAGGGTTGAATTTCACTTTAAAAGTCACGGAACCATTGATGCCGACCGTCGTTGAGGCAGGCTGTTCAGTAATGGTGAAATCGGCCGGATGGTCGCCTACAAGTTTAACATTAGGAGAACCGGTCAGATTAAGGATATTCTGCCCTAAGTTTTCAATGGTGAAGGTTTTTTCTACAGAGGAGGAACCCAGATCAGTAGCTGCAAAGAGCGTATTATTGAGTGCATTCACCTCGGTGGAACCTGACGGAATTGAAATACTGCCCCCTTTTATATTAATTTCGGCATTGGCTGGCTTTACGATTTCAATTGTATAATCTTCAACCTCACCGTCATATCCAGATTCACATGGAGTGGCTGCTGAATCGTATTTATTGCTGATCCGCATTCGGGTCATGCCGGGTTGTGCTGATGCCGGCACCGTAACGATCAAAGGGGAATTTGTAGTATATCCATCTGCAACATTCACTGCAGTCCCAAGGTCGTATTCCTCAGTAGAAACCTCAAAAGTCCCACTGCGGTTCCAGTCGATCCACACTTTCGCAGCGGTTTTATAATTTCCATCGGTATTCACCTTTACTGACAAATCATAACTTTGTCCGATAGAAACAGCTGTTGACAGCGCGGTATAATCCGAATAATCCGGCTGATCTCCCGGCGCTGATAGATTATTGATGGTATTGAATTCTACACCGGTGATGCCTGTACCGAAATCTGTATTCCCGTACGAATCACAGTAACTCAGTCCTGTAGTCCGGCAAACAGAAACCCCTTCACTCCATTGGCTGCTGTTCACTTCCCGGACAAAAATCTTGTAGCAGTACTGCATGCCTTCGGTAAGCCCGGTGGCCGTAACAGAGTTTCCTGTTCCTTTATAGACCACCTGATTTGCAGCGGAATATACACTATTCGCTGTGTAGGCACTGCCGTCTCCCGACGGTGTAAAAACCACCGTACCCTGATTGGCCACCACCAGATACTCGTAACATCCTGAAGAAGCCGGCACTACAGTCCAGGAAACTGCAGAAGAGGTGGGCGCGGCTGAGGCGCTGGGGTTGCCCACCTCCGGCACTTTAACCGTATAGGTAGCATTCCAACTGCCACTGTTATTTATTCCCGATGCCCAGCCCGTAGCGGTTTCCCCGTTATAGGCCACCACTTTGAACGTGTACTGCTGCCCGGTGGTCAGTCCGGTAATAACAGCCGTGGTGGCATTGCCTTTAAATACTGCCCTTCCTAATGAGCCATACACATTCGCGGAGCTGAAATCTCCGTTGGCAGCATAGGACGAAGCATTGCCGGCAAGATTGGAAACCATCGCGGGAGCTGTTGTTCCCTGCAATGCATAAACGATATAACCCGTGGGGCTCACTCCGCTCGTAGGCGCCGCCCATTGCAGCGTAAGCTGTGTATTGGCGATACAGGTTATACTGATAGAGGCATTATTAGGCGCTGTATTAAGGATAGCGGTTCCGCTCACATTAAAGGTATAGGGAGCAGCGGTATTATTGGGAATGGTGACCGTGGCCGATTTTACTCCTGTAGATGTGGGCGAAAAAACTACATTAAATGAAGTACTGCCCGCAGGATTAACAGTTGCTGAACCCGCCGGGGTCACTGAAAACTGATCGGCATTGGTACCCGAAAGCGCAATTGTTCCTAAAGTGAGATCCAGAGTCCCGGTATTCGTAATGGTAAAATTAGCTGCCGCACTTGAGGAACTTACCATCTGATTTCCAAATGCGTAATTTCCGGCAGGGGTTACGGAAATCTGAGGTGCAGGAACAGAAGAACCGCAGAACACTTGAATATTATCGATTCTCCAGGGAGAGGTGCTACCTGAAGTTTTACTAAACCGTATATAGATTGTAGAAGCTGCACTGTAAGCTGATAAATCTACCGTAACTGTAGTTGTTCCATTTGATGTTGTATTGTTATGGTCATAGTTGGCTATTACTGTAAATCCGCTTGTCTGACTTGTTGTCGACACCTCTATATTTAAATTTTTAGCCGTTGCATTTGAAGTCCTACTTAGATCAAAAGTCAAAGTTTTAGGATTGGATACAGATGCCATTGTAATGTATCCAGTATTAGCCGCAATGTCTGCATAATAGGAACCAAATGTAATTCCTGTTCCGGAATTTATCCATCCTACTGGGTTTGTTCCCGCTGTAAAGTCTTCACTCAAACACGGTCCAGTATACACTTCCCACTGCGCATAAAGGGTTTTATCGCCTAAGGTGCTCATGGTATAGGCCGCGCTGTTGGCGTACCCGGTGCCCGACCCGTCTGCGGCCGTATTCCATTCCTTAAAGGCATAACCGGTTCGGGCAAATGCATTCGACGTTAAATTGGCGGTGGTCTGATAGGCAATCTGCTGATTGCTCATGGTTCCTGTAGCGTCCGCATGGTTTTTATTGAAAATAACCTGATAGGGATTGGCCGTCCACTTCGCAAATAGCGTGACATTCCCCGTCCCTATGGTATAACTGGCCTGATCAGCATACACCACAATTCCGGAAGCGGAGCTTGCCCAACCAGCGAAAGTGTAGCCGGTCCGGGAATAACCGTTGGTATGAAGATTTGCGCTGGCACCGGTGGCTAATGTCTGCGCGGGTGTTGAACCGATAGCATCCGCTGCATTCTTGTCGAATGTGATGGTATTGTTATTCGGGGTCCATTGTGCATAAAGCGTCACATCTGCCGTAAAATTATAATTAGCGCCGCCACTGTATGCGGTACCGGATCCATTCGCGGCCGCGTTCCATCCGGCAAAGGTATAGCCGGCGCGGGTATAAGCATTGGTCTTAATGGCTTCCGGTGCACAAGCGGCCTGCGCAGTCATCGTTCCTGTGCCTCCGTTACTGTTAAAGGTAATTGTTTTCAGCGTAGAAATCCACTGTGCATATAATGTCGTATTGGCATTGAGGGTAAAACTGGCTCCGGGCCCATAAGCAGTTCCGCTTCCGTTAGCGGCGGTATTCCACCCGTTGAAATTCGCACAGGTTTTGATAAGGTTGCCCGTATTCCCTGACACCGTAACTGTACCTCCAGCAGGATAAGAACCTCCCCCAGGCGGTGTGCCACCGGTATTTGCGTTACCGTCATACGTTACGGTATAGGAACTGGGGTTAACGTTTAAAGTATAACTTAACGTCGCGGCACAGTAAGGATTACTTGCAGCAGTATTTACGTTGACAGTGGCATTCCCTACTCCAACAACCGTCACCTCGCCGGTTGTAGAATTCACGGTCGCTACCGAAGGGTTAGAACTGCTGTAAGTTACAGTGCCTGTACTGTTGGAAGTAAAAGCATTCGTAAAAGGAGCATCACCCAGTGTTTTTGTTACTGTTCCTGCAGCAAAATTTTGCTCGGGAGTGATGCATGTAGGAGACTCCTTTTTATAAAGTTTCAGCTTAATTTGTGCACTTGTATAGGCTGCAAATCTTGGACTGGAATTATTCCATTGAAATAATCTAGCGGGTGTAGCTACGTTGGATAACGTCCATAAATTGGAAGAAACGTTTACAGTCCATTGTTCCTTGGATGTAGCTGTCCCATTAAAGAAACCAGCATTATTTCCTGCTCCTGTACCACTGTTACCCCATGACACGTACCCAACGGCAGAATTATATATTGTTACAGTTTTTATAGTTGTTCCAGTAACCTCTATAGCAAAAATATTCTCAGAAGTATAACCTGTAGTAATTGTAGCACCTGGGTTTGTAATAGGAGAATAATCAATTATAGGTCCAGCACTTATACTGTTTTTCATCAGACCATCATTACTACCACCATCTCCTACTATTAGATATTCACCGGTTGTCAAATCAGTAATGTTTGTGACTAAATTAAATGCTTGCCCCC
The DNA here is from genome assembly GCA_015999765.1 of Flavobacteriia bacterium. Classification (GTDB taxonomy): domain Bacteria; phylum Bacteroidota; class Bacteroidia; order Flavobacteriales; family Weeksellaceae; genus Kaistella. Next base: position 59,359 of record JAECQR010000005.1, on the reverse strand, counting down.
ACCCCGCTACAGAAATAAGCGTAAAGAGAAGCACCATAAGGCAGTGAGCCCCAGAGGATAATTTTTTTTTCATATCTGTGATTTAGGACGGTAAAATTAATTCTTTTTCACATATCCTGAATTAATTTTTGTTAACAATATCAATTCTAATAATAATTTTCGTTAAAACTGTGAAAAACACAGCAAATTAAGACAAAGAACAGCTGTTCTGCAATGATGGAACAATGACAGAATGACGCGCATAAACAATAACTGTAAAGAATATACGGACCTCAAAAAGCATAAAACAGGAGGGTCTGATCATAAATCACCCAAATCAGCTCACAATTTTATCTTCAAAACAGAAAGAGCCGGAACAGGTCCGGCTCTTTAAAAATAAGAATAGAAACAGTGGACTATTTCACCACCTTCTTCGTCGTGATGTTACCGCCCTGATCAATGTTGAGAACATACACACCGCTCACCCAGGCCTCAGCTTTGATGCGAACCTCCGTTTGGTGGGTATAAATACTGGTAACCAGTTTTCCGCTGGTGTCATACACCTCCACGCCACTCACGGTTTTACTTCCGGATTTCACTACAAACTCACTGCCGTCACGGTACACCGTTAACAGATCTTTCGTGCTGCTACCTGTTCCCAGAACCGTTTCCGGTTGGTATACAATCTCGAATCTTCCCTCGGTCAGCCCTTTTTCCGCAGTGAAGTTGTAGCTCTGTTCAGACAGATTCGTAAGCGCTCCCGTCTGTTGGTCTTTCAGGTAAACAGCCTGGCCGTTTGCAAAAATTCCCTCCGCCAATGGCATGCTGATCGTATAGTCTCCTGCCGAATGATGATTGGTTCCGAGAACTACCACATCGTTAACATCTAATGGGTACTGCCTGCCCTGAATAGCCAGACGCGCCTCATCCAGACGGGTAAACAGAGCATCCGAACCAAGCCCCATCAATGGCGCATCATAATCAGCATCAAAACCATTGCCTGCACCTTGTTTATATCCTATTGCCGCAGTAGTAACCACCTGAAGCGGTGTTGTAAGCTGCAGCCAGAATCGGTCGGTGGTTTCCGGGGTTTTGCTGTTAAAGAAGACCGAAGTATTGTCTGGTGTTCTGATTCCATTGTTAAAGATCAGATTCTCGTTGTTAACCAGCGATTTTACAATAAAGCCCTGTCCGGTCTTGATATACCGGTTGGGAGTCTTGGAAACAAGCAGACTGCCGTTATTGGGATTCTGAGGCGTTACCGAATAGGTCGCCGGAACACCGGCGGTACCGTTCAGCACTGCATAATTACTCACATAACCGCCATTGGGGTAATTACTGCCCTGCATTATGGGATTCACATTCACATTGGTCCAGAAATACGCCAGCATATTGATTCTGGTAGGATTCAGGTCTTTCAGAAGCTGTAAATCGATATTTGACGGATATGGATTGGAAATTAAATTGTACCCGTTACCCGTAAGTTTTAATGGGAAAGTAAAGATACCGTTATTCGGAACCCCTTTAAAAATACCGTTAAAAGTCTGGTACGTTAAATTATCGGCCGGGAAATTATTCGGTGCCCGGATCGCGTACCCCGTCCCGGGCACGAAATTAGTCGCGGCATCCACCGGTGTAAACTCGTCATCGATTTCGTCATAGACATAAAAACGGTTGGTCAGCGTCTTAGGCGAAAATGCCAAAAGATTCTGTGCCGCGACCGGGCTGCCCCAATACGTATAATCCTGCCTTTTAAGGTAGGCGTCCCTCACCACCGTGATAGCTCCGGAATTAACAGCTGCATTGTTCACCTGTACCAGATTGGAGTTGGAGGCAACGGTGATCTGATTCCCGTCCCTCATATTAACAAGGGCATCCAGAATATTGAGTGAAGCCCCGCTTTCCAGATTCAGGCTCCCGCTTTCATAAACTTTTACATATTTGGCCTCAGCAAGAGTATTTGCTGAAATTCTGACAGGTTTTTTAATCAGCACACACTTCGAAAGATCCGGCCTTCCGGCTGTAGGGTGCCATCGGTCTGCGGTCCACTCTTCCGTATCAGAAACATCCCAAACCTTATTATTATTCACGATACTCAGGGTGCGCGAAATATTACATCCATTGGCCAGCGTTGCCGTAGCCGTAATCTTAAATTCAGACAAACTGCGGATGTCCTCGGCACTGGGATTGATACAGACCGACGAAGATCCTCCCGCAGGTGGAGTTCCTGTACAGGAACTGTCGGAAAGGCCAATATTTCCCGACCATGTGAAACGGGCCGGAACTTCTTTGTTACCGTACAGCCGGAGATGGTCTATCGCTGCAATATCCGCCATCCACTCACCGCTGCTGCCTAAAGCGTAGGCAACAAACTGAATTTTAAACTGCGTGCGGTTCTGCGCATCTACAGGCAGTGGAACCGTCTCCTTCTGAAACCTGCCGGGTACCCCAACGTCACTGACATAGGTTTTTAAATTCACCCACGTAGCGCCGTCATCCACAGAATACTGCAGTTTTAAATAATTTTTGCTTTCAACATCCTCTTCAGAAAAATAATACAGATAAAACTCCATTTTCAGATCGCTGAAGCCTGTCGTATTAAGCCCTTTTTTAAGGACGAAACGGTTAAGGATAGGCGTATTCTGCCGCACATCGGTGATAATACTCGCAAAATTACCCCCATTATACCCGGAAGAAATGGCGGGCCTTAATACATGATAAGGAGGGGAGGTCGGGATATACGGACTGGCCCTGAGCTGCCAGGCACCGTCTGCATTCGTGTGACCCGCAAAAACATGCTCAAACAATACCGGCTGATCCTTTGTATTTTCAAAATTTTCTTCCAGTAACCCCACTTCTTGCCGGTCGGCCGCGGAACTGATAACTGTAGAACTTACAGGTCCGCAGATTTCTGCGGAAGATTGGGTAAACTGAAGAGACGGCGTAGGATTTACCACTACTTTTACAGGGGTACGGAAAGTAGAATAACAGCTCCCGTTAAAGGCAGCGACATAATAGGTATAAGTTCCGGGGCTTAACGGGGGAGTCGTAAAACTGTTGCGGGTCTCCCCCACAATGGGTGGTCCGAATTCCGAGGAGTACCACTGATAACTCACCGTCCCGGCTGAACCCTCGGCATGCAGAATTACCGGGCCGGCACCACATCTCGTGTCTGCATTCACGCTGCTGATCACGGCGGCGCAGGAATTCACCACCTCAAAAGCATAATCCTCAGCCTCCCCGCTTCTGATCGCCGTGCAGGCATCAAAACCGGAGTCTGTTCCGCTGGTCCGGATCCGCAGGGTGTAAAATCCGGCAGGCGTTCCCGGTGGTATTACAAATCCGAAAATCACATTCCCACTCCTCACACCAATCTGACTGGGATCATACACCCGCTCCGCAGCGGTCTGGGCAAAAGTTCCGTCTTTATTCCAGTCGACCCATGCCTTTGTTGTACTCAGAACAAGACCCTGCGCATTCTTTGCCGTCACGTTCACGTTCACCACGCCACCAGCAATCTGTTTGGCTTTTTGCGGCAGGCCGGTATAATCCATATATCCGGTTCCGCTGAACAGACTGGTATTGGTGATATCCTGATTTAGGGTGCCAAGAAACTTAACCTCCCCGATATATTGGTTAGTCAGACTGGACACCGGAATGCACGGGGCAAACGCTGCCGGGCTTAACTTAACCGGAGAAAGGGGCCGGGATGCGCAACTGGCCGCAAAAGTAGTGGGTAACGAAAGAGGAGTAGCGGAAAGAAAAGTTACAGGAATAAGGAGGAGAAGCAGCATCTTATAACGCCGTTTCAAAAGATGATAATGATCCATATCAATAATTTACTATTAATATTCATCACTGTGTTAAAGATGGTTAAAGATACTCAATTATTTGAGAGCAGACCAAGAGTCCAGCTTTTTTTAAATTTTCCCCGGAATAAACGGCAGTGCCCACTCCAGATCGGATCTGCCTTTAAATGCCCCCCTCATTACGCAACAGAAAGAGCCGGAACAGGTCCGGCTCTTTAAAAATAAGAATAGAAACAGTGGACTATTTCACCACCTTCTTCGTCGTGATGTTACCGCCCTGATCAATGTTGAGAACATACACACCGCTCACCCAGGCCTCAGCTTTGATGCGAACCTCCGTTTGGTGGGTATAAATACTGGTAACCAGTTTTCCGCTGGTGTCATACACCTCCACGCCACTCACGGTTTTACTTCCGGATTTCACTACAAACTCACTGCCGTCACGGTACACCGTTAACAGATCTTTCGTGCTGCTACCTGTTCCCAGAACCGTTTCCGGTTGGTATACAATCTCGAATCTTCCCTCGGTCAGCCCTTTTTCCGCAGTGAAGCTGTAACTCAGTTCAGACAGATTCGTAACCGCTCCGGTTTGAAGGTCTTTCAGGTAAACAGCCTGGCCGTTCGCAAAAATCCCTTCTGCCAAAGGCATACTGATCGTATAGTTTCCTGCCGCATGATGATTGGTTCCAAGAGCTACCACATCATTAACATCCAGTGGATACTGCCTGCCCTGAATAGCCAGACGCGCCTCATCCAGACGGGTAAACAGGGCATCCGAACCAAGCCCCATCAATGGCGCGTCATAATCAGCGTCAAAACCATTGCCTGCACCTTCTTTATATCCTATCGCTGCGGTGGTCACTACCTGGAGCGGCGTAGTAAGCTGCAGCCAGAAACGGTCGGTAGTTTCCGGAACTTTGCTGTTAAAGAAGACCGAAGTATTGTCTGGTGTTCTGATTCCATTGTTAAAGATCAGATTCTCGTTGTTAACCAGCGATTTTACAATAAAGCCCTGTCCGGTCTTGATATACCGGTTGGGAGTCCTGGAAACAAGCAGACTGCCGTTATTGGGATTCTGTGGTGTCACAGAATAAGTGGCAGGAACACCGGCGGTGCCATTCAGTACTGCATAATTACTCACATAACCGCCATTCGGATAATTATTGCCCTGCATTTCGGGATTCACATTCACATTGGTCCAGAAATAAGCCTGCATATTGATTCTGGTAGGATTCAGGTCTTTCAGAAGCTGTAAATCGATATTCGAAGGATATGGATTAGCAATAAGATTATATCCGTTCCCGCTGAGTTTTAAAGGAAAACTGAAAATACCGTTATTCGGAACTCCTTTAAAGATACCGTTAAAGGTCTGGTAAGTCAAGTTATCGGTCGGGAAATTATTCGGTGACCGGATCGCGTACCCCATCCCGGGCACGAAATTAGTCGCGGGATCTGCCGGTGTAAACCTATCATCCGCTTCGTTATAAACATAAAAACGGGTGGTCAAAGTCTTGGGCGAAAATGCTAAAAGATTCTGTGCCGCGACGGGGCTGCCCCAATACGTATAATCCTGCCTTTTCATATAAGCGTCCCGCAGCACACTGATCGTTCCGGAGTTAACAGCAGTATCGGTTACCTGCATGAGGTTAGCGTCGCTTGCTACCACAAAATTGACGTCTCCTGCGTTATTGATGATCGAATTTGTCACTGTTAAGGTTTTTCCGGAATTCACATGGAGACTTCCGCCCGGGTTGATGGTAATGTTCTTAGCCAGTCCGTCCGCACCTGAAGACAGCAATAAAGGTTTCTTCACAATAACACAGTGATTCGAGGTAGGAACAGAATTTCCTGGATTCCACCCGGCGGCATTATTCCAGTTATTCGTTCCCGAATTCCAGATTTTTGAATTATTAACGATACTCACAGATCCTGTCACATTGCATAAATTATCTAAAGTAGCAGTCGCAGTAACATTCCAGTTGTCATATGTTTCAATCTGTGTTTGATCCGGTTTAAAGTAAACGGTAGAAATAGGGCCTCCGTTATAAGGAACCGTACCGCCAGCGTCAGAATAAACACCAATAGGGTTCACACTGTTCCAGAGGAAAGAAGGCTGTAGGGGTTCCTCCCCGTAAAGTTCCACATCATCAATCGCTACACCGTCGAACCACCCGTTGGCATAATGACGGATCCTGATTCTCAGATTTTGTTCACCGATATAAGTATTAAGTGAATAGGTCATTTGCTGGAAAGCAGTTGGCGAACCCACATCGGAAGTGATCGTAGCAATAGGGGTCCAGTTCAGGTTGTTACTGCTGTTTACAGTGGAAACTTCAACGCTTACATACTCAGTTCCCGCATTGTTGCCGTTACCCTGATACCTGGAGAAGAACATTTTGAACTTCAACGTAAGATTGAGAAGTCCTCGGGAATCCAATGTAGCGGGAGACAACAGAGCCTTATCAATAATCTGCCCTGCATTCACATCAGATGTTGCCATCACAAATTTATTTTTACCAAAACCGGACGAAATCGCCGGATACCAGGTTAAATAATCAGGCAAGGCAGGAACATACACACTGGTCCTGTTCTGCCAGTTAACTTTTCCGTTGATAGCCGGAGTATTCGCCGTATTATTCTGATTCGTAAATACACCTAAAGTCCCGTCCTCAAAACTTTGCATTGGAATTAGATGTTTGATCTGGTTCCCTCCCGTTGCCGAAACAGCAACAACTCCGGTATCTCCACAAATTTCCAGCGCAGAAGGGGTGAAGGTAATCTCTGGCGTGAGTTTAATTTCTGCCCGAACAGGAATACGGAACGTGGATTCACAGGTACCGTTAAATGCAGTTACATAATAAAGGGTACTCGCCGTAAGAAGTGGTGTCAGAAAGGTGGTAGAGGTTCCTCCCACCGGTGGTGAAGAGGTATACGAGCCTCCCGTAGGAGAGGTATACCATCTGAATTCAGTAACAGCCTCCGAGGAGGTAGCAGTCAGCGTGACCCTTTTACCGCCAGAAATAAAGCACTCGCTTCCCGTACCAATTCCGCTTATTTTTGCAGAACAGTTAGGCAGCACCGTAATCAGATAATCTTCGGTCTCTCCGTTTACAATGTTTTCGCAGGCATCCCCAAGGGTATCGCGAGTAACCCGGATTCGCATCCTGTAATTTCCTGGAGTTTGAGTTGGTGGAATTTCAAAACCGAAATTAGCGGTGGCACTATAATAACCTGCCGGATTATAAACTACTTCACTGGCGTCACTGAAGTTGCCGTCCTCGTCCCAGTCTACCCACACTTTCCATGTGGCAATAAAATAATCACTTCCTGTAACTGAAGCGGTAATATTTACCCCTTCACCCTGTGCCTGCTGTGCAACAGAGGCTAGACCTGTATAATCAGAGTATCCTGCACCATTACTTCCCGCACCGGAATTATTAACCGGAGGATCTGATAAAGTTCCTATAAAAGAAACACTGTTAATATAAACTCCATTAGGGTTTTGAATCACAGGACTGCAGTAGGTAGTGGTACCACTCCCCGTCAGCGGCGAATCAGTTAAATACAGAGGGCCTCCCGTACAATAGTTGTTCATCGAATAGACGAAAAAATAATAGGTCGTTAAAGGAGTTAATCCCACAGCTGAAAAAGTAGTATCAGCATCGGTATCAATCACGATATTGCTTCCACCCAGCGCGGTGGAACCAATGGCATACGCCGTCCCGTTCATTGGAGCAGGCGCGGTCCCGGTAGTATTGGCAACCACAAGATAACTGTTAGGAGCCGGTGATGCAGCTGTAAAACTACCGTTGATGGCAGTCTCGTTCGGAGTTAACACCAATGAAGTCGGCTGGGCGACGGGGACGTTGCAGGCTGCCGGGTTTGTAATAGTAATGGTATAGTCTTCTGTTTCACCCCATGTTCCTCCCATAGCACAGCTCATACCGGAATTTACATTAATATTATACCCGTACCGGACTCTCATCCGCACATCGCCGGTGGCTGCACCTGCCGGTATTAAGATATTGACTGACGTGGAGGAGTTGGGACTTATCGCATTACTGACGAGGAAAAATTCTCCCGCATCGGAAAAAATACCGTTCTGATTGAAATCAATCCACACACCTGCTCCGTGATTTCCACTGCCTGATCCTACAGTGAGTGAGAAAGGATAAGTAAAACTTTTCACAACAGTAGTAGTTTGACTACCCGTTTTAGGAAAATTAGTGTAGCCCCCTCCGTTACATAAGGTTGTATTATTTAAAGTAGAAAGCGTAACATTTGCAATATAGTCCTGCAACGAACAGTTTAAACTTCCCGTTGGAGTACAGTACACCAGATTAACGGTCAGTAATGCTGAGGCAGAGTAAGCAGAAGTTCCGCAGGCATTGCTTGCGGCCGCCCTGTAACGGTAACCGTTCATACCGATATTTACCCCTGTAATATTCAGCGTGGCAGTGGTGGCATTGCTGTATACTCCGCCATTAGTTACCGTTGACCATGTAGCTCCGGCATCGGCACTCACCTGCCACAGATACGCTGTAGGCCCATTGTTTGCACTAACCGTAAATGCAGCGTTTGCTCCGGCATTGACAGTTGTATTTAAGGGATTGCCGGTCACAGATGTAGGTGTATTGGCAGAACTCAAAGATCCGAAATTGCTGGCGGATGTAATCCCGGCTATAGCACCGCTTCCGCCTCCGGTCGCTGGCCTTGTAATATTTCCCGTTGCCGTGGCATTGAGTCCTCTGATTTGTAGATTGGATATGGTCAGCCTATCAAAAGCATTTGCCCGGTTCCCTTGGCCACTCCTGTAAGTGATCGTTATTGCTGTGGCGGTGACAGTTATACTAGCGGCAGTGATATCTCCCGACGGCAGAACAGCAACATTTCCTGCTCCGGCATTGAACTGAAAATTAGCCGGAGCATTCAGAATTAAAGTGTAGTTTGTATTACTTGCAGGTATACTAAAATCCGTTGCTGCCCCTTCCGCTATGATAATATCCCCTAAAGAGAAATAATCCGTCGGCAGTTGGCAGGTGTTTACAGTGGCATTTGCAGGCGTAATCGTAACAGCGCCAAAAGCAAGGAATGGAAGGAACAGCAGGAAAATCAAAGCACCTGCTCTTCTCAAAAAGTCAATTTTTATCATGGTAACATTATTAGTACAGTTAGATACCATGCCGTAGAAACGAAGTGAATTAAGAACTGCCGGAAAGGATCAGGAACATCGAACTCATTCAATGACGGTGACACCGACTGAACAGCAATGATAATACCACACGCCTGAAAGCATGATAAGGTAAAATCACTTAATATCCGGCGAAGACCGGGGCAGCAAAATTTTCTGAAAGATTGCGGTTCAGTTCAAACCATAGCAGAAGATTTCTGCTTCTTAGAAGAGGTAAGTGTGTTTTCATCATTCGTGTTTTTGTGTTTGTGCCGATTTAACCCTGCAGCACTGGGGTTCGCGAATTGTTACAGCCTGTAAATCAATTGCGCTTCAAATATAAATGAATAAGCTTTTTCAAAATACCGTGAAAACACCCTTTTTTACTTTACGGGTTAAAAATTTAAACCAAAAACAATGTTTCGCATAATAAAATACAGTTTACGCGATTGAAAATCAGTTAGTTACAACCTGACATAAATTCATGTTCAGGCAAAAAACTTAATACGGTTTTAAATCAACAGCCGTCGAAAAATACCAAATTGCTGTGATTCATCGGAACGGCTAACTTTAAAAGAGCAGAATCTCTCCGTTTTTTATGGAGCTTAACCGCATAAACATCTGTCCGTATACTCCAGCAGGCGTGTTACGGCATAAAAATACCCCAAACTTTACAGGTTTGGGGTATTTTGTAGTGAGCCAAGCAAGTACTAGAAAACGATTTTCTTACGGACGGTTCCGTGCGGCTGGGTAATCTGCACCACGTAGAACCCTTTCTGCAGAGTGGCGGTACTGATTACTGCCGTGGTGCTGTTGGGGGCCACCCGGAAGACCACACGCCCTGCGCTGTCAATAACTTCAAGAGCAGTAATTTTTTGCGACTTGGATTTGATCACATATTCAGCACCGGCGCGGTAAATTACAGGATCTTCACCAGGTACTTCGTCCGCTCCCAGCACCCCTTCAGTCTCATACATGATCTCAAACCGGTCAGTACTTAAGCCTGCCGCCGCAAAAAATGGATATGGATTCTTATTCAGGTCGGTCACAGTACCGGTTTCGCGGTCTTTCAGATAAACCGGCTGACCGTTCGCAAAGATCCCTTCCTTTTTACTGATGCTTATCGTATGAAGCCCGGCTTGGTAATGACTGGTTCCCAGGTGCACCCTGTCTGAGACATTCAGCGGATAGTTTCTTCCCTGAATGCCGAGGTATTGATCACCGGCTTTGGAAAAGAGCGCGTCGGACCCTAAACTCAGTACCCGTGCATCATAGCCTTCCTCCAGGGCATTCGTAGCGCCATCAATATAGGCTACAAGCGCAGTGGTCACCACCTCCATTGGGGTAGTAAGTTCAAGCCAGTAACGGTCAATATTTTCTGTTTTTTCGGCGATAGTTCCTTTGCTGAAGAAAACCCCGTCGGTTTCTGATGTCCGGTAAGAATTATTAAATACCAGATTACCCTGTTTTTTTGCCCGGATAATAAAACCCTGTCCCACTTCAATAATTTTTGAAGGATATTTCGGCTTCGCATCCGAACGCCCGAACGTGGCAGGAATCGACCCAGACAGACCTAAGACCGCATAATTGTTTAAAACACCCCCCTGAGGATAATTGGAGCCTTGCATGGCAGGGTTCGGATTCACATTCGTCCAGAAATAAGCGGTTCCTTCGATGAGCGATTCATTATCCTTTACAAGCTGGTCGAAATTAATGTTGGAGGGGTAAGGATTTCCGATCAGATTATAGCCGTTACCAGTAGAAATGCCGGTTTGGCTCTTATATTTTAAGGGAAACTGAATAACGCCGTTATTGGGAACTCCGGTGAATACTCCGTTGAAAATCTGATTTGGCGCTGGGGAACTGTTAGTGCCTGCGGGATACAGATTACTGGCCCGGATCGCGTAGCCTTTCGCCGCACTTTCATATCCCGCGGCGCTGTTGCCGAAGATATTCGTTTTGGGATCAATAACCTCAAAGAAATCGTTGGCCTCGTTATAGGTGTAAAAACGGTTGTCGAGGGTACCGGACGAAAACTTTTTCAGCTGCTGGCCTTTCACAGGACTTGCCCAGTAGATATAATCGAGACGTTTGAGGTTTCCTTTCCGTTCTACTGTGATATTTCCGGTATTCAACGCATCATCGTTCACCTGTATAAGATTGGCTTCATTTTTTACGGTCAGTAGTGAACCTTCTGCTACAGAAATTTCATTGACCACAGACACCGTGGTTTCCGCTGCCACCGTAAGCGCTGCATCATCTGTTACCGAAAGCGTACACGCTTCAAAGGGACCATGAATGCCGGTATCATAGTTTCCGGCAATGACCGCTTTGGTATGAATGGACGGAAGTCCCCCGTTCCATGCGCTGCCGTTCCAGGTTACGGTGGCAGCACAGCCATCGGTGTAAATGAGAGACTTGAACCCCTCCACTCTTGGTCCCATCGAGGTTCCGGTTTTATAATCAATGAAGAATTTGTTATAGGTATTGTAGGCGTAAATTCGGATATAAAGGGTCTCACCGGGAAAAAGCAGGGTTCCGGCCGGAAAAACCAAATCTTTGTTCACCCACTTGTCAGTATAGGCTTCATTCTCAATTAAGGTAAAGATCTGATCAGAAAAATCAGCTTTTTTCGAGTATTTCACGCTAACATTTCCGGTCCCGCCTCCGCGGTAAGACAGTTTGAAAGATTTCAGATACGCCTGAGATTCACTGTCGGTACTCACCGCCAGCTGAAGATACTTAGCGGGATCAGCCATACCGTTGAACTCCTGACTGTTCGGCAGTCCGGAAAGAGTAAAGGCGGGGCCGTTGGAGGAAGAGGCATTATTGGTTAAGGAAAGCTGGATTCCGGCAGGAGTCAATGGAGCGCCTGTAATTCCCTGTACAGAATTTACCGCATTATAGTCCGCCCTGTTCCACTGTACCAGTCCTTGGCCCGCACCATCTACTACCTGCATAGAGACTTTGGCCCGTCCGGAACTCCCTGCTCCATTCCTTAGGGTATAATAGAAACTGTCGAAACCGGTGTAACCCGGATTTGGAGTATATATTACCTGCCCGGTACTGCCACTTAACTTTACCGTACCGTTTTTTGGCTGCTGTACAACCGTAACTGCCGACAGAGGGCCATAATACAGATAGTCATCATTGGACAGCACATCAACCTCAACGGGGGTGTTCTTTAAAGTTCCCGCACGGTCATCCATCGCCGTAGGTTTCACAGGCTGTTCCAGTGCAACAGTCCCGGTAAGCGAAGGTCCCTCGGTGCCGCTCAGGTTATGCTTGAGATGAAAATTGTTATAAGTCCCGTACACATAAATTCTTAAAAACAGCCGCTGACCGGAATAAACCTGAGTGCCGCCGGGGAAAGCAAGCTGGAAACGAGTATAAGCAGCCGACACAGGAACAGCAGCCTGCAGCGTTTTATAGTTCGCAAAAGTGGCGTCTGTAGAATATCTTACCGTCATCGACGCGCTGCCACCCTGCATTCTGGCATCAAAACTGAATGCAGACATAGTTAGCTTATAGCCCGCGTCTGGTGCGACGCTGAACTCAATATAGCGGCCGGCATCCGGTGAGGTTCCGGATGGCCAGCCACCCGCACTGTAGAAGACATTATCGGCACCCCATTGTATATTCTGCAGGTCACCCCCCGGCTGCCGCTGAATGGGCGAAGCTGTAAAATGACTGCCGGAAATGGCCGGACTAAAATCTGACTGGAAATACTTCACCAGCATGTTTTGGGAATAGAGACTTAAAGAAAGAAAACAGAGTAACGTAAACAATAGTTTTTTAGTCATTTTTTGTGTATATTTGGTATTATATTTTACAATTGTATTATTCGTAAAAAAGAAGGCAAATATAGCACCATTTAGCAAAACAAAAAAATAATCCTTAACTGATACTGTCTATAACAGTTTTTCCCAAAAACAGACATCGTGTATACCAAATAATAATTAACGCCAAAACTCCGCATACCAAGTTAAAAAACCTGAAAATGGCATTAATAGGATATAATCCAATATCACTTAAAAATAGGACCGAATTAACATATCACCAGATATATCTGTAAATTATTACATTTTAAACATCCATAATTGAAATAAAAAATCGAAGTTATATACATAATTGGAAGTTATTAAAATTAAGGGGGAAAAATTATTCTATATTTGAACTGCCAATCTTAAAATGCGCTTAATGAACCGCCCCATGACAGAACGCTATATTTTTACATCTTCCGCCAAGTCTCTTCTTACCCTCCTACTCATTTTCTTCGTTTCAGCACTTTCGGCACAGAGCACCCGGGATCGCACAGCAGCAGCCGGTACCCCATCTGGAACCCTGAACGACAGCACTCAAACGATACCGAAAGGAAAGATATTTGTAACCGGAAATGCCTTTATTAGAGATACCCAATTCATCTCAAACGCAGAGATTATCGTCATAAAGGATTCTGTAAAACAAATGGTAAAAAAGCCCGCAGACGTGGATGCAGGAGCGGGAACAAGAAAGAGGCAGCCGAATTAGCAACCGCCATTTAAAAACAGATTCGGAAGTCCCCGGATCCGCGCAGTTACCAAAAAAGCCCTCCCCGTATGTTGAGCATCCGGAAAGAGCTTTTAAATAATTGCTACTAAAATTCCTGACAAAGATAAAAAAATTAAAGTTAAAAACCTCCAGCCCTGCGGGATTAAAAAGACTTTCCCTTACTGAATGCCGTTAAAACGGACCGGTGCCGGAGTTTAATAAACGGAATGTTTTAAAGTAATTCGCAAACGGACTTCTTGATATCACATCCTATATTATAGGTCGGTTTTCACATTCTCTCTTTTTTATGTTCTGGAAACAGTTGATTCCATGGCCCGTACGCATCAACTTTCAGATAAATATTTTATATTTGCATAGGTTTAAATACTATTTATTGATCAGAATATTTACTTACCAATTCTTATGTGCTGAAAATATATTCCTCTTTAAACAAAGGGGAGTACTGGGGTATGCCATTTTTATTATTATAGATTTTCTTTTAAGTCGCCAGCGATCCCGGTCCCACGCAAAACCGTTAGTTAACTGCCACCATGCGGCATGTCCAAAACGCTGCAATAAAACAGTCCGGGAGAATAATACATGCTCTGCAAAACTCCACCACATTTTAAAATTTCTTTTACATCCGCTTGCTGCCACCCATCACAGGATTTTTCCCGGGGCGCAGTGCACCGTTAAGCCGCTCATTCCCGACAGGTTATGCAGATCTGCCGTCGGTAGGAGATACAGATATCCATATTTTGCTCAGGTATTTTTTTTGCCCGCCGCAGTCAACGTCTGCGGAAACGGCATATTAAGATATTTTCACCGACGGACGCCTGAAGTTTTTGATGGGGTGCCAGACCTTCGGCCAACTTCCGTCAGTCTCGCTTTACATTATTAAATGATTATAAATAAATGCTATAAATGATTAAAAATTTCCACACTTACCAATCACCCCTCCTTTTGAGGATCATACTCCTTACGGTGATGATGCTGAGCTCAAACACCCTTTTTGCAGAGGGTTCCAAAGATTTATATCCATCCGGAAAGACAGGGATCCGGGCATACTTACGCAGCAGTCTTACAGTGAACACCAACTGGCCATTTGCCAATCTCGGCACCCACTATGTCTATGCAAATGCCGAAGAAACAATTACCCTGGCTTCAAGTGCACAGGATAGCGGTGCGAATTCTGGAATCAGATTATACGATACCGCGGGAAATCTTTTATTCGAGAATAAAACGGCAAACGGGCTCATATCAACACGGGCGGCGGAACTGGCGGGTCCACAGCTCGTGGGAGGCAGTGTGGCGGGGCGTTATACCCCACTGTATTATAAAGTTCCCACCGGGAAATCCGGGATCTACAGGGTCGAATTTTTGGCCAGAGGCACTGGCGACCCGGGCACATCGGTAAATGCAAATGCGAACTGGACTCAGCAATCCAACGCCGGAATAATGGCCTGGGACATTTCGGTAATCAATACGGCCAATACTTCATTCATTTCCGGCAGGGTATACACCAACGTACTTAACCTGACCAATGGAACATCTAATCCCAACACAACCGGTTTTAACGGCATATTTTATATACGGACAAAAGATGGATATACGTATCGGGTTAATAATAATGGAAATAACGGCCTTTATTTTACATTTATCGTCAATAATAATGGATTTCTTGATACGGCAACCCAACACCCGCTCTATAACAGCGTCGATACCACAACCGCTCTGGGAAATAGAATCCACAGCCCACAGTCGCCGGATACCCCAACCCAGATTACCCACAAAATATTTTATGTCCTCCCTTCCCCGGATCTCCCCGTAAATGCATCCGGCGCAGTACCCGGGGGAAGCACCTGGTTAAAAACCACGGTAGTCCCTGCCAGAGTAAATGGAGTGCGGGTGGTAGGCGTAGAAGGAACCAACAGCTATGTGAGCAATAAGGGAGGTTATATACAGTTCAACGCCGAAACACAGGGAAACTACACCATACTCATCGAGAGCAATACCGTTCCCGCGGCCTTTACAACAAGGATTCTCAGAGGTTCCGCGCCAGCCGGACCCAACAGTATACTGTGGGATGGAAAAGACGGATCGGGAAATCCCCTGCCCACAGGAAATGTAGATGCCAGAATTTCCGTGCAGCTCCAGGGAGCTGAGGTACATTTTCCTTTCTTCGATATGGAGTACAACCGGTTCGGTACCATTATAGAACTTCTTGATTACACCAATTTGGCTTCGGTAATTGCCGATACAGTCTATTGGAATGATTCTGCCATCACATTTACAGCCAATAATGGCAGTAAACCCAATCCCGTAAACAACAGCCATTTGCCGCCAGCCAACAGTACTGGTGTTTCAAGCAATACAAACGGACACATTTGGGGTGTAGGCGGATCCGGAACAACAGGTCTGTTTGGAGACAATAAATCCATCGACACATGGACGTTTATTAAAGGGGAGATCGCAACCATTAACTCAGTGATTGCAGTGAAAATTGCTGATCTCAGGATAAGCAGCATCACAGCCGATAAAAATACTATTTCACCGGACGAATTACTCACCTTAACAGTTAAGGTGAAAAACGACGGACCGGATAATGTTACTGCCGCCCCTTTTTCTTTTAAATTACCTGCAGGCTTTACACCACAGGGACTGTCGTTCACTGCCAATGGATGCGGAAGCGAAAACGTTGCTGTTGCGTTTAATCCGGCTACTGAGACCTACGGATCTGCCCTTAACCTGCCCAACGGATGTGAAATAACCTATACATTTACCCTTAAAACCGGAAATAATCTGTCCGCCGGAAACCAAAACTTCGTGGCCGCAATATTGCGCCCGAACGACGTTACAGATCCCGACGCTACCAATTCGGATCCCGCAGTTCCACCAACCGATCCCGCTTTTGAGTGTGCCAATAACGGGCTGGGAGGAATATGCAATAACATCAGAACACTCAACGTCTATTATGCAGTGGGAGAAATATGCACAAAACCTGCAGCGCCAACTCCGGTAAATGTCTCCGGTGGAATCCCGGCAACCTATACGGTAGCGTCATCTACATATGGCGCCTACATCGATATTTATACCCTGTCCTCTTCATTTAATGCAAAAGTAAACGGAATCGATATTGCCACACAGGAACTGCAGTTTCAGCTGGCGTCGCGGACGGTAGAGTTTGCCGACGGGTCAGGATACGGAACACATACCCCGGCCATAAGCGCGATGACAGGCACTGTTAACCAGCCACTGATCAGAGTCATCATAAGTCCTACCGGTTATATTTCACTGTATGGAAGTAAAGTTTCCGGAGGGCCGCTCTTTCCCCTAGTGTCCACAGCAGGCAACAGTTTTAACACCGTTACCTGGAACCAGACTTCCTCTAATACAGTTACCGTTTCGCAGGCGCCGGGGGGAACACTGTACCTTACAGGATCACTTTACGGACTTAATGTAACCCCCTGCATTTGCTTTAACCCGGCCTTGAAGAATGGAACGGGTCAGGACACCAGACTCGGAATTTCAACCCTTCAGAGAGCCGGAGCAGGAGACCCGGCAAACTGGCCTATGGTGCGCAAATCAGGGCACCTGGCGCTGGAATCAAATTCAAAAGGTTTCGTCATCACCAGAATGTCCACAATCGAAATCGAAGGGCAGACAACTCCTCCGGTAGCCCCACTGATTGCTAACCCTCAGGAGGGAATGATGGTTCACGACACCACGCAGCAGTGTCTTAAAATATATTCCGATGGCGCATGGAAATGTTTTTCCAAACCCGCCTGTCCTTAAGGAATTGCACATTCCGGACCACACCATGCCGCAGATTTTAATACCCAATCAAAAAAAAATAAAACAAAATGATAAAACAAATCTTATTATTCTTTCTCCTTACCCTGAGCTACACCGTAAGCTCGCAGATCATCATGGGTAATGCGGCCGGTACAGTTCCCGCAGGACAGAAAACCTCCGTCCTGTTGGAATTTGCGGCTGGACAGAATAAAGGAATAATTCTACCCTACCTCAGAACACTCCCCGCCTCCACGGCGCTTTCGCCCGGAACATTGGCGGTAGATGCGGTAAATCCCACACAGGCAAAAGTAGTGTACTATAACGGTACAGCCTGGATCGACCTCAGCAGCGGCGACAGAGCCGACCTGAGCTCAGAACTGGCAGTACAGCCCACTGGCGTTACAGAAAAGAGCGCAGCCAGAACCATTCTGGGCGCCTCAGAATCATCGGCGGACGGCGTTTTAATTCTGGAGTCAAAAACAAAAGCAATGGTGCTTCCTACAGTCCAGAACACCGATGAAGTGCCCGACCCGGCGCCCGGAATGATGGTCTATATTAACACAGCGGGAGCAAAAAGACTGGCGGTATACAATGGAAACAGTTGGACATTCTGGAAGGCTTCCACCGTAACAGTGCCTACCGTCACCTCATCCACAGGAAGAATCTGGATGGACAGAAACCTCGGGGCAACACGGGTGGCCACAAGCCTTAATGATACTGCCGCGTATGGTGATGTTTACCAGTGGGGACGGCGCTCAGACGGACACCAGCTAAGAAACGCAACCACAATCACGCAGCAGAGCAATACCGATACTCCGGCCCACAGCAGCTTTATCATCGGTTCGGCCAGCGATTGGCGAAATCCCCCAAATAATAATTTATGGCAGGGAGTCACAGGCATCAACAACCCCTGTCCGGCAGGCTTCCGCCTTCCTACTGATGCAGAGTGGTCAGCGGAAATAAGCACCTTCAATCCACCAAATGCATCCGGTGCTTTTGCCTCCCCTCTTAAGCTCGTAATGAACGGATACCGGGAGTACTATAATGGCAGCATATACAATTATAATGATTTTGGCGCCTACTGGACCGCCTCTACATACGGATCCTACTCCAGATACATTGGTTTAAATTCCTGGGGAATAGACAATGGCTACTATGCGGAACGTGCATATGGATTCGCAGTGCGTTGTATCAAAGATTAACCCCAATGGACGCCTGCCCTTACATATATGGGAAGGTGATTTGCAGGAATACGTCAAGAACTGCTGTTGCTGAAGAAAACAATATTTTTTATTGAAACAAAAACAAAATAATCAAATCGGTTGAATTACAGCCTTCACACCAGCAATGTCAAAGTTTGAAACTTTGACATCATGTGTAGAAACCTTTCACTGCGCCGCTGCATACTCAACAAGCTCTGAACACCTTTCGTTGCACACTAGGGTCATCTGTTGGTCCTGAAAACAGCAAATCAATCATCCATGAGCTCTATCCGGGTTTTTCGGCATAATACTCGAGAAAGATGATTAAAATATATCATTATGATTAAAAGTTTGCACTTACATAAGTGTACATTTATTCTCAGCACCATATTGCTTTCAGGAGCGGTATACGGACAGACAGTTGCTAAAGTAGACACTGGCGTTTTTCCGAAAGCGGAAAAGAATCAGAAAAAAGTTGTTATCGAGGTTCCCCATTCATCGGAAGACAACAACAAAAAAATTGAAATATTTGTAGGAAAAAATATGGAAACTGATAAATGTAATCGCTACAGCCTTACCGGAATCTTTACGAGTAAAGATTTAAAAGGATGGGGATATAATTATCTTGTATTCAACTCCAATGGCAATGCAGTATCTACGATGATGGGATGTGCGGAAAAAGGCACTCGTAACCAGTTTGTACATGCAGCAGGATATTTAATGGACTATAACGGTCGCATTCCGGTTGTGCTATATGTTCCTGAAGGTTTTGACGTAAAATATAAGATCTATAAAGCAGATACGGACTTCTACGAAGCCCCGGAAGTGTTTGAAAAAAAATAAAAAATCAATAAAAAAGGATACCTCGCGCATCCTTTTTTATATTGAATTCTTAATTTCAATCAGTTGGTTTTAATTAAATATCCGATAACGATTGCGGCATATAGAAGGTGCGTATTGTAGCACTACACCTTATTGAATATACAAGCATGAGTTCAGCAATTCACGATCCTCCAACGTCAAGCTTTTGCCAATCAGTCAGCTCTGAAAACCAACCCCCCCTCCACAGGATTCTGGTGCACATAAGTAATCTTTTCCTGAATTAGCCGGTTGCTCCACAATTCAATCGGCTTATTGTCATGTCGCCAAAATTGATAATGAGTAAGATTAGTACTTTTCGCACCTTCTTTTCTAAAAAATTCAAATAAAAATTCTTCTCTGCCCTCCCGTGGATTTTCTTCTGTCGCTTTTACGATAGATTTACTGGTATACCTTTTCAAATCGCCAATCAGCAATTCTGCTTTTGTCCTTTTATACTCCTGAAAACCAAGTGAACATGGCTGGACATGATACACCAGGCATGGATTTCCAATCCTTTTTCCTTCTGGCAAAACTTTACACTTTCCAGCCCACCACGGCAAAGCTAATAAAATAAAGACCTTCTGGATTATGAAATTTGTAGTTGCGACCTTTGATGAAGACGGTCTTCCTTATTCTACCGACCAGCTCAGCAACAGTTTCATGAAAAACAATATTCCGACTTTAGCGGAAATGACTTCAAAAGTCATCAGCCAGATGCATGACCACAAAAACGGGTTCGTCATGCAGGTGGAAGCCGGAAAAGTGGACTGGGCAGCGCACGGGAACGATATTTCGGGACTGCTGTATGATCAGCTGGCATTTGATGACGCCGTGAAAGCAGCCATGGATTTTGCGCAGAGAGACGGCAACACCCTTGTGGTAATCACGACCGATCACGGCAACGCGAACCCTGGACTTATTTACGGTAAAAAGGTGAATGATAATTTCGACCATGTTCAGCAGTTTTCACAAACCAATGAATGGATTCTTCAGGGAATTAATGCCACCGACAGCATCAGTACAATTAAAAACAGAATCGCGCAGGCAAATGGCGGAATTGCGGTTACGGAAGACCAGGCAAAAGAAATCCAATCCTACTACGCGAAAGCAAAAATGGAAGACGGTATTTACAACCCCAGACATCTGCCCTTCAAACTGCTGTCGCAGATCCAGCAGGAGCATACTTCAGTAGGCTGGATCAGCATGGACCATTCGGCCGATTACAGTGAACTTGCCATGTTTGGGCCGGGAAGCGAACAGATGAAATCTTTTATGAAAAACACCGATATGCATACTTTCCTGCTGAAAGCAGCGGAGGTTGAGAATAAGTTTTAAAGGCTTTCAATAAATAAAATAAAAACGCTCCGGAATTCGGGGCGTTTTGGTTATTTGTGACTGTTTAAGTGCGGTTGAGTTTTTTCAGTTCACTTTAATCTTTCCTGAATTAAAAACACTATACTTATTTTCGTTCCGTTTTTTGGGGAAGATTACACACCTTCCTTAACCATGCCATACCGAAACGGAACTCGACCAATCATATTTATGATGGTTTTGATAAAAAAACCAAAATATGCGTAATATTTTATCCTTTTAATATTGGCATTTATGAAGAATAACAGTCTTGAGTTTGATAATATATACCTTGTGATTCATACTCAAATTTTCCAGTTTTCCTTCTGATCGTCACAAAAAAAGCTTCGCGACTAACAGGACAGTTTTCAAACCTGGCTAAATATAAATAAATAAAATCTTTTTCTATTTTGAAAGAGCCACCTATGGGGCTTTTGCGGTCGACTCCTAAATCATAGGTTTTTGCAATTAGAAGTGCTTCGGATAAATTATCAATATACCCTATAAAATTTCTCAATTCATTTTCATCCGTAAAATATTCAGGTTTCTTATTTTGATATGCAATTATATAAGAAAAACAAGCACTCGGAGCACATTCGTTAAAAAAACCTTTTTTGGGAAAAAGTTTTCCTACGCAGTTTTTCATTTTATTACTTTCATAAATTATTACTTCTTCTGATGTGTCATAATTAATAACTTTCCAATAGTCATAATTTTTGTTTGGAATTATGGATTGATATAAATTGTCACTGAAATGTAAACTATCAGGAATCTTTGTGTAACTATTCGGAATATTTACTTGAGAGAATGTTAGAATAGAAAATAAAATAAAAACTAAAGAAACTACTTTCACTACAGTTTCTATTGCAAGGCATTGTGATCTTGATGATTGTCTTATATCATCATTTGTAGAATAAAATAGCAATTTCATGATAAACTTATTTTAGATTTAAAAACTCTATATAGCTTTGCCCGTAGTTTCTTAACTTAAAATCTGGAGTATTAAATGTAATCCCAATACCAAATGTTCTAGTTTGAAAATGTGCAATTGTTTCAGAAACATTTATTGCGCTTCTTACCGCAGAATTATAATCATATCCATTATTCATAAATTGATTAAGGGTTTTTGTGAAAAAGCCACTGACAGCGTGGATGGAATGAATTGTTTCATGATACCAAGTACCAGCAAACGCTAAAACTCCTTTAGAGCCAATGAAATCTGGCGAAAATAGAACATTTCCTTTAAACATATGAGTGACTCCTTTAACTTTGGATACTCCATCGTATAGCTTGCCATCTTCAATGGATAAATCAGCCCAAACGTTACTTTCGTTAGCAAATTGATAATCTTTGGCACTTCCACCAAACATTTCAGAGAAGATACTTGCAAAGTCTTGTAATGTTTGTTCTGTAACAGGTTGATTTAAATAATCTTCTCCACATTTTTCTATAATCCTATCTCTAATTTGTCCCTTAATCTTTCCTATTTCTATGGCTGTAGCTCCTAAATGAGCCAAGTGATTTAATCCACTCGTTATTAACCCTTGTTTAAAACCAGCAATAAATTTACCTCCAGCAATTGTAGAAGATAGACCGCCACTAAATCCTCCAGCTACAAGCATTGCGGCTTTCATATAATTTTTTCCAAACCCATTGTAAACTGTGCTTCCAGCTGCTTTAGTTGCAGAAAAATTGGTTCCTAAAGCATTCACACCACTAGAAATTAAAGAAGAAACTGCACCGCTCAGCATTCCAGATAGATATTCTCCACCCTCTATAACAGACATCATACCGCTTGACATTCCATGCATTCCTGCCTCAAAAAGTGCTTTGCCGACCGATAATGCCTCCCCGAAAGCATTAGTGGCTCCTGCACCAATCCCAAAACTTATAGCCCCACTTATTGCTCCCATTAGGGCGGCTTTTCCCATACCGTACCAAAATGGGATACCCGCAATCATATTCATAATACCTTTCGCAAAAATTCCTACTGCTGCGCCAATTATTATGGCTAACCCTATACTAATAGGTTCATTTCCATCAACATCGATATACAACAGTGGATTATTCATTCCGTATCCATATCGATCATATGACTGCGTATTAAAAGGGTCAGGTACTAAATTATCAGCACTCATAAATTTCCGGAGAATAGGGTCATAAAGTCGGGCATTCATATTAATCAGTCCCGCCTTCCAAAGATGTTCGTGCCCTGTATATCCTCGGTCTATGAAAAAATTATTGTTGGCTAATTGTTGCGCATCTGTAATTAATGTTCCTGCTGCATTTACCAAACCTTTTAAATTCCCCCAAGCATCAAAGAACCGCTTTTCTACCACCGCCCCATCTGTGGCTTTGGTAATAGCTAGAATACTGCCCAAATTATCCCGATGCAGAAAATAGTTTTCTTTTTCTGCTAAAGTGCTTCCGGTTAAAACTTCTTTTTTAATATAATTGGCAGAATACGGATCTCCTGTGATATAGGTAACGATTTCTGTTGTATTGCCGATCTTGGTTATTTCTACTGCAAAATCCGAAGAATAAAATTTAATCTTACCCGTGACCGAAGAGGTCATGGCAGATCTTGTTTTCAGAATATTATATTCGAAAGTTAAATCTTCTTTCCCAGCAAGAGTAATTTGCAACGGACTTTTGAAAGCATTATAGGTTGCAGAAGCAAATCCTCTTTGTGCATCCACATTTTGCCCATTCGCATTAAATGCAATATTTTGCAGCTTATAATCGGAACTGTTATAATTATATTTTCCTAATTCAGAATTAGAGGTGATTCTTCCTCTTTTATCATAGGTATATTCATTGGCAAGAACGCCATTTACCGTTTCTGTAAGCAGTCGATTTAGGGTATCGTACGTAAAGTCTTCTTTTTTAATGAAGGTGTTGTTTCTACGCCAGTTTAATACACCTTTGTTTACATTATAACTATAATCAGTATCTAAAGCGACCGTTCCACTGGTGGTATTTTGATGCTTGATATTGAACAAAGAAAAATCACTGGGATTGTATTGATTAATTATAGAATACCCGTTTCCGTACTCCATTTGGGTCGTTTGTCCCTGTGCATTAATATCAGATACGTGCCATACCATTTTTCCCGCATCTACATCATTTTGCTGGATAAGAATTCCATTGGTATCATAAACATTTTTAATATTTGAAATACTGATATAAGCAGGATTAAATAATGTCGTAGAAATTTTAACTACATCTGCTTTCCCGAAAGCGTCGAAGGTAGTAGAAGATTCATAAATAAATTCCGGTGTAACTTCTTTTTTTCCCTTTATACGATAGTAATTATCGTAAATTGTAGTGTAGGTAAATGATTTTCCGTTACTGGTTCCCGTTATCGTTTCCGGAAGTTTTGTAATAGGATTGTAAGTGTAGGTTTTAGAAATATTGGTATTTTCAGCTGCAGTGCTTCCTGTGGTAGTTTCTGTTTCAGGTCTTCCTAAAGAATCATAAGTATAGAGTGTAGTTCCTTTGGTATTAATCTCTTTTGTAATTCTGCCTATCGCATCATATTCATAGGAGAAAGTTCCGGCAGAAGGATCTACAATTTTCTTTTTATTTCCCCACCCATCAATTTCAAAGGTTGTTTTTATACCTTCATAATTGGTTTCTTTTAAAGCTCCATTTGGGTAATAAGTATAATTGATAACACCCCCATGATCCTGATGTCTAATGGTATTACCCATAGCATCAAGCGTTTTTGAGGTTTTTTTGAAACCATCATCCACGGTTACTTTCATACCCTCATAACAAGTGGTAATTTCTTTTCCTGTAAAAGATGTGTTTTTTATGGGTCGGTTCAGCTCATCATACTCTACAGAATTCCATTTTGGAGATTCTCCTTCAAAAAAGGCTTCACTTGTTCTTGTTTTTTTACCATAAATATCATATTCAGTTTTGGCAACGAGCCATTTTCCGTTGATAGATTGGGTTTTAGATTGTATTTCCCGATCGAATTTATCGAAAGTAACGATACTTTGTGTTCCTCCTTCTCTTTTTTTAGAAAGGTTGTAAATTCCACCAATAGGAAGATTGATTTTGTTTTTAGATATAGTTGTTTTTTTACCAAGGAAGTCAGTAATAGAAGTTATATTGCCCCAAGAATCATAGGCATAATAAGTTTTTAGATTTCCAATAGGTGCAGTTTCATCTAAGGTTCTTCCTAAAGGATTTACAGTTGCTGTTGAAATCAAACCATCTGGAGTTGTGGTTTTATTTACATACCTTTTTGTACTTTCATATTCATAGGAAGTTGTTTGAGAGGGAATCCCCGAAGTCGATAAAGTTTGGCTTGAAATATTACCTGTTGTTGAATCATACGTAAAATTGGTAACAACCGGGGGTGCATTGACTTGATTTCCAAATTTTCTGGTTTCTAAGGTTGTACCTGTAACGGGATCATAATCGCTTTCTTCTCGGGTGCCAAATGAGTCTTGTCCTTTATATGTGGTATTTTCATATGCAGATATTTTTCCGTAGAAATAATGATCTGCGTTAGAAAATTCATTTTGATAAGTGTATTTTGAGATTGAAGATCCGACACCTGCATAATCAACATACGCGGTTTTTAATTTCAGATCGTCATTTTCATCATAAACATATTTTTTACTGATGGTAATTTTCTTCAGTAAATCTTTGGAAGTTTCATCTGTAGAAAGTATTAAATATTGATGATTGCCTCTATCATATTTTACATTAACTGTTGTGCTTTCTGTGAAAAATTTCTTTAAACCACCATAAGTAGAAACTATTACGGCATTATCCATTAGTGGATCTTTGGTTTGTATATTCCAAAAAACCGCTTTTACCGGGTTTTTATTAATGTATTTTCCGTTTTTTATTTCCGATTCATAGGCATCGCTCGAATAGGTTTTTTGGAATCCCAAAAATCCTTTTCCTTCCAAATGTTGAATTCCATTTTCATAGCGATATTCTTTGGTAAGTATTTTACCATCAAAAAGCGTATGTATTTTATTTACCAAATAAAGTGCAGAATTGGTGTTGTGAACGTAATATGGATATTGGAAAGCTTGGGGTTTATACGAGTAGGTGGTTTCATCATTAACTTTGCTTGGTATCATATTTCTATAATCAACCTTTTGTAAAACAGTTGAACCATTGTCTACCTCCTGTATCTGCTTTTCCAAAAAATTGCTGTTATCAATTGCAATTGTTGTACTTAAACCCGTGAGTGGATCGTAGATATAAACTCCCGATTTTGAGACATTTAGAAAGTCGAATTCAGTAGATGACAGAATAAGTGATAATGGAGAAATTTTGGTATTCTCTACAGAATAGGTCATAAGTTGTTGAAAAGTTCCGCCTTGTAGGTTTTTATTTTCGTAAAAATTGACACGATTAGATATTAAAGAATTAAATGAGGTAAACGGATTTGTTGGTTGCGAAGGATTAAACCTTATAAGTGTATTACTCAAATTATTAATAGGTACACCGGCAAGATTTCCATTGGCATTATATTTTGCAGAGCCTATCTTATTTAAGGTAATAATATCTGACCTTCCGTCATTATTGAAATCGGTTACAATAATATTATGTGTAGAATACCTGGTGTATGCATACTCATCAGGTTGCCCATTCCAGAATTTTTGCCAGATTGTAGACTTTTTTATATAGTTACTTTGGGATGGTTTTAGATAAGCAATTTTTTGCTGTGTGTAGTCTTCTTGATTTTTTATAAAATTTATTCCGTTACTTATATTTTTCCACCAAAGTAGAGGTTCGGTTTGCATTTTATAATAAACACCCCCCATCATCATTCCTGAATTATCATCTGTGGGAATCTCATATACTTTTTGTGGAGTCAAGAAATCTGTAAGACCATCTCCGTTAAAGTCTCCAAAAAACAAAGGTGTATTGCTTCCAAAATTAGGGAGCACTTGATCAGCTAATACATTGTCAAGCTTAATATTTTGGAAATCTATTTTGAAAACAGAAAATTTTGAAGCACTTCTATTTAAAGTAAACAATTCTGGTAGACCATCTCCGTCAAATTCTATGGGGTAGATATCCTTATTATAAAAATATTCCGATGTATCTAGCACTACAGGATTAACCTCTATATCTGCGCCAGAATTTTGTCTGCCTAATTCTACTAGATAGACCTTGTTTCCTCTTTTTAAATTTTCTGGTTCTATAATGAGAAAATCAATAAGTCCGTCATTATTAAAATCCCCTTGAACATACTCTCGTCTTGTTCCATCCCGATTATATCCTGTCTCATAAGATCCATATCCATAAGGATCATATGGGTCGTCGGGAACATAATTTTGCACCTCTAATATCCCTCCTTTTACGGGAACTGTGACTTTCCTACTCATACCTGTAACCACATTTTTTATTTCGAATACAATTTCATCTCGCAATGTTAAATTTACAGGATTATCAGGATTAGTTAAGTCAGCCTCTCCTATATTTTTCTCATTTATGGCTATCAATTGATCCTTATCTGTGATTTTGTTGTTTAGATCTAATACTTTTCCAGCAAAAAGAAATGTACCAGAATCATTATTACTGGTAAATATAGTTTGATCATTATTTCCGTTACCTAGCTTTAAACTGTATTGTCCGTTTGTTTTCCGTTCTTGAAAGATAGGCTGACTTTTTTCAGCACTTTCTACAAAATCGCCCATTGTTACACTTCCTAATCCAGTAGTTGTAGAACTAAGTCGCGATTGATTTTTCGCAGAAATTTGAACATATCCTTGATTTAATGTATTATAATTAAAATTAAGTGGCTTTAAGCTTTCTCCACTTTCGTTTTTTACAGTAATTGATCGTAAACGTTCAATACTATTTTCTTCAACAAAATCATAGGTGAGATTATATTTTCGAAACAATGAAGTGTATGAGGAACTTGAATTCACTTCCGATAATACTTTTGAATTGGTGTATGTTACACCATTTCTAAATATTTGTATATTTTTTTTACGCGCTATATAAACAAAATCGATAAAAAATTTGTCATTTGCTACACTCGTTCCGCCGTAAGAAATTTTTGTAATGTTAGGTACATTATTTTCTATTTGATAATTATAATGTATTTCATTATTGAAGGAATCAATAAAAACAGAAATATAATTCTGCCCATTGATAAGTTCTTTATATTTGGCTATTCGACCGTCTGTATATTGAACTATAAATGAAAAATCTCCAGATGCTGGTTTCGTAATTTTTATTTTAGAAAACTTTTCAGTTACAAAATCAGTTGCGTTATTTTTGATAAGTCTTTGTCCATCTAAATAGAAAGGATCTGAATCATTAAATTGAACTCCGATAGTAATTCCATCAATGTTTTTACTTTTACCTCCTCTCGTGATAGTTGAAAGGCCCACCACATTCCATCCCCATCCCGCTTGCCCATTCCCACTTTGGCTATTATATGCCAATGATACATTTGGTTGAAAATTATTTATTCCTTTTAAAATTTCAATTGGCAAAACATATGTTAAGGCTCCGGATTCACTTACACTCATTTCAGCATTTACAGTCGGAACTAGTGAATTATCATATGGAGGATTGATTATAGGGATTAAACTTGTATCTGCTTCTTCTGTATATCCTTCAGTGCTATAATTTAATGGGATCGTAATTGCTTCTTGCGATAAGGACAATAAAGAATTAAGAAGAAAATAAAGAAATAATAGTTTATTTTTCATATACTGATATTACCATTTTAAAATATTCTTCGATACCACCTGTCCAGTATTTAGTATAAAATTTGCCACAAAAATGCCAGGTAACTGGGATTGTAAATTAAAGGAAGTAGTATTTACACCTAAAGATGGACTATAATTATAAACAGTCGTTCCCGCGCCACTATAAATCTCTAAATTGTATATCTTATTTAAGGCTGGCCCAGACCAACTTATGGTTACATTATATTGATTGGATGCTGTGGTAGGATTAGGGTATACAATAATACTATTACTTATATTCTCCAATTCGTCGGGTGTATACCCAGAACCTGAGCTGGTGCTGGTACTTGGATTACAGTTATAAGCTGATGTCTCATTTCCGACCGTATCATAATTAAAGCACTTACCTACATTGGTGTAAGTTCCGGTAGGGATTTGTTCAACTTTTTCTATACTAATTGCACAAAGATTTTCAACCAAAAACTTCACATTTTCACTCCAGTCGAGAAATGAATAAACTTGTTGTAAGTCATTTTTGACCAGATCTTCATAATTTTGAATGGCTGGTTTATAATTAGCTTCTAGAGGATTGGGAGCAGCATCAATATAATTGTCTGTAGAACTTAACTGCAAAGAATTGACATTATAAAACTCATTTGGGTGTTCCCAAATATCTTTATAAAAATTCGATGAAGGATTTGGATTGTTCCAACTTACAGTACTTTTGTCCAGCATTACTCTTCCATCAAAACCATATCCCAAATTTATTGTTTCGGCTTTATTTCTAAGAATAATCATATCTTGATACAGGATTTGGCTTTCTTTACCTACTGTTGGCGTAAAATGCTCTGAGAATACTGTTGTATTACCTGGTAATGTACTATAAGCAATTACTATAAATTGTCCTGATTTTATATATTTGTCGGCAGGTAACCAGTAAGTACCTACTACATCTTTAATGTACCAGTTTGCTAAATTGATATCCTTGTCACTATAATTATACAATTCTATGAATTCTCCTCTATGATGTTTTCTTGCTGCCTCTCCAGATAACGTCATCGTTAATTTTTCGTTATAAGGAGTATCATAGTAAACCTCGGTAATCGCTATCTGAGAATTAAATAAACCAGAAAATGGAAAAATTAATATTAGTATTGCTGATTGGAACTTCATAGTAAGAAAATTAAAGCGCATTTATATTTTTCTGTAGGTTCTTGAGATGCAGTGGATTTGCATTTGATCTTTTACTATTCATCGCAGCTAAAAAAAATTCTAATTCATCTGGACTTTGTATATATAAATCAGGATTTGAAGCGATACTTAATATCTTGGACTTTTGCTCCCACTGCCCAAGTTTCACATAATATCTGGCAGCTAAATAATTTATTCGATCAATTGAATGTGCATCAACTGTACCCATTTTTTCTCTGCACTGCTCTATAATAAGGCTTTTAGCGGAGATGAGATCATTTTGAAGTAAACTGTATTTTATTTTCCTAGTTCGGACCTCAAAACGGTGTCCGGGACTCGTAATGTTTTCTGCTATAAACTGGATTAGAGTACCCAACTGTGAGAACGACTGATCACTATGTTCAGCTTTTCGCATGTACACATCAAATAACGCTATTGCTGACCAAAAAGAATTCTTAGCGGAATGATTTTGTTGCTCGAAAGTTATTAAGTCATCATAGTTATGCAGTTGTTTAGACAGATCACGAAATTGTTTCATAAAATACGGATCTGTCGCACTTTTAGTGGTGAGATATAAATAGGCAGCCCGAGAAGCTTCTGCATATCTTTTTTCACTTCTTAAAGCCAATATATTAATCTTCGACATTTCTCTTTCGTGTGCTAATCTGTCTTCAGAAAAAGGTTCGGCAGTTAAAGCTGATAATCTGAGACTGGCTTCTTGTGAACTAATTCTTCCAAATCTCCTTTTATATAAATTTCTCTGTTCTTTTCTGTATTCTTTTAAAGGCTTGTTTTGATGTGAGTTTTGCGTATCTACTCCTAAACTGATATACTTTTGTATTTTAGCGATTTGACTTTCAAGA
Source organism: Flavobacteriia bacterium (assembly GCA_015999765.1). Classification (GTDB taxonomy): domain Bacteria; phylum Bacteroidota; class Bacteroidia; order Flavobacteriales; family Weeksellaceae; genus Kaistella. The sequence goes on along the minus strand of JAECQR010000005.1, from coordinate 28,927 downwards.
TTTTTTTTCTCAGGAAATTCCAGAAGAAGACTTTCATATTTTTGTTTAACATAAACCAATGGTCTTCCGGAAATATTTAACTTGTTCAACACTTTTCTATTTCCTATTGCAGCCTTGAAATATTCATTATACAAGCGTTGTTTTATCCTTTTGTTAGACGGTATATTTATAAGAGCTTGCTCATAAAGTTTAACTACCTCATATTCTTTATTCTTTTGTCCCAAAAGAATTTTCCTGATACCGTTATAAGCCCTTATTTCCGCAGGATCCAAGGCCAAAACTTCCTCATAAATGCTTTTTGCCTTTGCGAGCTTATTCTGCTTCCTATATTTTTTTGCTGTTTTTAACAGATTTAAAATATCCGCTGAGGGTTGCGCAACTGATACTTTCGAAAAAATGAAATTTGGAAGAAAAAGCGAAATAAAACTTAGAGAACCTAATAAGAGAAACTTTTTTCTGTCTATCATGCCAATATTAGATTTAAAAAAGGGGAAGATCGGATTTTCGGGCCGGTATGCTTTTACTGTAAAAGTTGTAAGTCAATATTCAACTTCCCCTTGTACCAAATATACAAAATTATTATATACTATTAAAAAAAAGTTAAAAAAATTAAAATTAGTTAAAACAATACATTATTACAATGAGAAATATAAATCATCAGGTCATATATCAACGATTAGCAGTAAAAATTGTATTAGATCCTCAAATCTTTTTGAGCAAACACAATTATGCAACTAAACATCCTCACATTGGTAATGATATTATTTTTGTATTAGGCTCTATTTAAATCGTCGAAACTTTCAAAATTAGTGGCAGTTTAAATTATGTAGATTTAGTGAAATCATAAACAGTGTGAGATATTAAAATAAAATGTTTGCAATTTATTATGATTCCAATTCCATATGCGAATCGCAAAGCTAACATTGAAATAACTGGTGATCTTTTGAGTACCGAAGAAAACTAAACAGTTCCTAAAAAATCCCCAAATATCCCACCCCTAATTTTCGCAATCAGATTTTTCATTTTAACTTTATACATTACTGTGGTATAAAAAAATACATCATATGAAAATCTCAAACGCCACCCTATCGGAACGCAAAAGGATTCGGTTGCTCCGCACCTACCGAAAAGCATGGGCGAAGGAACACACTATCCTTCAGCAAATGCTCATACACGGCACCCCACCTCTAGAACTTTCATGAAGGTATGGCCTCAGCCAGGAGGATATCAGTAACATGTACCAGCGAATGCTTACTGTTGCTCTTCCGTGGGTGCTAGAATACAGGCAAAGCGACACCGGAAATTCCCGGACAAAACAGAACCGGCACAGTAAATCTTACACGGCGGAAAATACCAGACAGAATGAGAAAACTCCATCACTACCTGCCGACAACAAGCGGAATGATCTGTTAAAATTAAAACTTACCGAATGCGGGGTTCCCCTACGTTATCGGGTACTCAAGACTCTTCATTCATTGGATATCTACACGATCAAAGATCTATCCGAAACACCTCTGCTCGAACTCCTCAAGTACAAGGGATTTGGGCCATGGTGTATGCGGGAGCTACTCAGCTTTATAGAGTTTGCACAAATGGAGGCATACTTCGAAGGATTCAAAGAAGCTAAGAAGATGTATGGCGGAAGATGACACGTATCCCCGAAACTCCACGGGGATAATAGATTATAATTCTATAGGAACTGCTCGTACCTGTGGCCAATCTTCACACGCTTTACAGGCTATCATATAAGGCCGCAAAAACAAATACAACACCATTAATTACGGAGGACTTAATCATAAAGGAAGCCTGTGAAGATGTAAAAATATCGACGAATATGAAAATTAATTTATTTATATTGCGTAATATGGGTAACTTTGAAAGCTAAAAAGCTATTTATACAGTAACAACGATGCAGCAGATAAAAAGCAAAAAAATAGAGGGCATAATTGATCAGATTATAGATCAGTACGCTCACGCTGACCGTACCGAACGCCCATGGGTAATTGGTTTTAGCGGCGGCAAAGACTCCACAGTATTACTTACTCTGGTATGGATCGCGCTTCAGAGAATAAGACACCAGTTACCTTATCCCTTTCAGTTAAGAAGAAAAGTGTATGTGGTTTGTAACGATACGATGGTGGAGAACCCCATTCTTGCAGAGTACGTTACCGATGTCCTTAAAAAAATCGAAGAAGAAGCAAGGAATCAGGATTTACCGATTTTCGTTAAAAGAACAACGCCAAAACTGGAAGAAACATTTTGGATCAATGTGATTGGCAAAGGATATCCTGTCCCGAATAATTCATTCAGATGGTGTACCGATAAATTAAAAATCCGCCCAACTTCCAATTTCCTCTTAGAGCAAATTGATGAAATGGGAGAAGCTATTGTGTTGTTAGGAACCCGCTATGAGGAAAGTGCAACAAGAGAACGTTCGATCAGAAGGCACGAAGTTACCGGTAGGAGGCTCTCCAAACATCAGACGTCACCTAATACCTATACCTATGCTCCCATTAAAGAATTAAGATTGGAAGAAGTGTGGTATATTATTAATGCAGTTCCATCACCGTGGGAGTTCGACAATAACATATTATTCCAGATCTATTCAGATGCCAGCGCTGATGATTATGAATGCCCTACCGTAATTACAGATAAAAAACATACGTCATGCGGCCAGAGCAGATTTGGCTGCTGGACCTGTACGGTCGTGAAAAACGATAAATCAATGACAGCTCTCGTTAATAATGGACGAAACTGGATGCAGCCCTTGATGGATTTTAGAAACAGATTAGTAGAAAACCGAAATCTCCCGGAAAACAGAATGGATCGGAGAAGAAATGGTCAGCTCGCTAAGAATAAGGAGGATGAAAACAATGGCACCTATGATATTACCTATAGATATCAAATCCTAAAAGATCTGTTGACTGTTCAGAAAGAAGTTCAGCAGGAACGGCCGGATGTGACCCTGATCAACAATCAGGAGCTCATCGCCATTCAGGTTATATGGAACAGAGATGGTTTTTTTGACCACACTGTGGGTGAAGTTTACAAAAACATATATGATAAGGATATAAGCACGAACAACTTTAAAACTTTAGATCAAACGGAAAAAAGAATTATAAGGGAGGTTTGCGAAGATGATATTAAGTATTACAATCTTATTGATAATTTAATATCACTTCAGGAGACCAAAACCCTGCTTATCACTAAATATGGCTTGCACAATGATATCGAAAGAAGAATTGAGAAATTTGCAACCGGTACTAATTTATAATAATGAAAATTAGTAAAATAAAATTCAGTAATTTCAGAATATACAAAGGCGAAAACGAGATTGTTTTTGAAACTGCACCGTCATCTAAAAACATTAATATCATAGCAGGGAAAAACGGTTTTGGTAAAACGACTTTTTTATCTGCGTTGATCTGGTGTTTTTACGGAAAAATGATGGTGGAAGTTGAAGAAAAACACAAAAAGGATATAAAAAATGCTGGAGGATATGAGAAGTATTTAGCTACATTAGTCAATCGCGAAATAAAAAACAGTTTTGAAAGCGGAGATGACATTCAGCCAGTAGTGTCAATGGAAGTAGAATTAACGGATGTTGCAATTCCTTCAATGCCATGTGATCGTGTCCTAATCAGAAGGTCGTATAACCTTTCTTCAGAAATTGAAAGTTTGGAAATCTATATTGATGGATTAGAAAACGAACTTACAAAAGAAGTAGGTTTGGAACTGTTTATCAATGATTTTATATTACCGAGAGAAATAGCGAAGTTCTTTTTCTTTGATGCCGAAAAAATTGTCACTTTAGCAGAAGCCAAATCAAAAGCTGAACTTAAAAATCTGAGTAGCGCCTATTCTGAAGTTCTTGGAATTAAGAAGTATGAAGACCTCAAAAAAAATCTTGAAACCCTTTTGGTTAAACTTCGCCGGAACGGTGCAAAACCTCATCAGAAAGAAGAACTTCAGGAGCTTATTGATGAAATTGCTGAATTGAATGAACTCATAGAGATTAATAAAAATAAAAGAATAGCGATTGATACCCAACTCATAACTTTAGGGAGTCAGAGTGAGGATTATCAGGAAAAGCTGATCAGAGAAGGCAGCGGCATTACGATCGAAGAATTAGCGGATTTGCGAAAGGAGCAAAATCAATTAAAAATCGATTCCGAAGAAATTAAAGGGCGTTTAAAGAAAATGATCGACCTCGTACCTTTAGTAATGGCAGGTGAAAAGTTGTCAGCACTCGAAGATCAGCTGGAAAACGAGAGCTTTTCCAGCACGTATTTCAATATCGATATTTCATCTGTATCCAGTTTAAAGAGATCTATTATTGACAAACTGAAGGATTTAGAAATTTCAATTCCTAAAGGAGAAGAAATAATTAATGTGTTCCAACAGACTTTAGTGGAACACACCATTAAAAATAACGAAGATACATCTGTCCTTCTTGACTACAGTCCGGAACAGATCCGTGCTGTTAAAAAAATAATCGATGAAATCAGGAACGGTTTCAATATTCATTTCCAGAATATTGTCAGAGAGGAGAAAAATAACCGTTTAGCCAGTTCGCGGGTCTTCTATAAAATAAAACAGGCTGAAGCACGTAAAAGCAATGCCGTTGCAGAAAAACTGCGGGAGGAAAAAGTAAAAATAGACGATGAAATTCTCCGGCTCACAGAAAAAAAAGGAGGGGTCATTGAAGAACTTAAAAGACACGAAACCTATTTGGCATCGAAACTTAAACGGCTGTCAGAACTAGAAAAGAATTTTAAATTGGTTGAAGCTGATCTGGCTAAAAGTGAAGTAACACAAAATCTCCTGGATAAAATCAATACGATCACGCAAAGAATTAAAGAGGATAAAAAATATTCGTTGCAAAAATCAGTTCTTTTAGGTCTGAAGAAAATCATGCATAAAAGCGATTTCGTGCATAATGTAAGAGTTAATGTTTATGATGACGTCATGGATATTGTTTTGCTGGATGCAGACAACAGAGTGATTGATAAAGATTCTTTGTCCAAAGGAGAACAGCAACTGTATGCTACAGCATTGCTGAAAGCTTTGGTGGATGAATCCGGCATTGAGTTTCCGATATTTATAGACAGTCCTTTACAGAAGTTCGACAAATTCCATTCACAGAATATCATACAGGAGTTCTATCCTACCGTTTCAGATCAGGTGGTCCTGTTTCCCCTTTTAGAAAAAGAACTGTCGGAAATGGAATACAGTTCTCTAAAACCTTTTGTCAACAAAGTGTTTATTATAGAGAACACCAATGGCGCTTCAAACTTCAATCCTTTGAAAGTTGACCATCTTTTTAACCAGAGTAAAAAAGAAAACGGTTATGTTTAAGAACATCAGAACAAGCGAAGAAAACAAGGAAGTTGTAGCACAGCTTACCAGAAAACTGAACTTAGGCACAGAAAACATTATTGCCCGTATGGCCTATTCCTACTCGATTTCTCAGGATCGGAAACTCAGTTTAAATGATCTGAAAGATTCCGGAGGAAAAGAATATTCACGTGCTGTTCTTTTCGGGGATTATGATGATATTTATATAGGATTGCTTTGTGTTCATTATAATATTTATAAAACGGATAAAAATCTCTCAAAATTTATTAAATTGCACATAGATGATGGTTTACAGCTTATCAATAAAGAAATCATGAAAGCACCGAATATTGATGGGTTTGATTTTCTGGTGGAATTGGTTTCAGATAAAATTGGTGCAATTTAAAAACAGCTTGCTTAAGAGCCTTTATTATTTGCAAATTAAATTGAAATTCATGACAATAAAAGACGCGGTTTTTGAAGTTTTAAATAATGCAAATAAGCCTTTGGGGGTGAAAGATATTTATCTGAGAATTATTGAGGAGCAACTGTACAATTTCAAGTCCGATAATCCCGAGCATATTGTCCGTACAATGCTAAGACGGCAGAGCGAAAATATCAACTTCCCCTCTTCTCGAAAAAAAAGATACTTTACCTTTCTTACAGACGGCACTTTTTGGTTTAAAGATAAACCCTCCGCGCTGCAGCAAAAGGCCAAATTGGTCTCCAAAGAAAGTCTGCCTTATGACGAAATTATTGATTTGCAAAAGAAATATAATTCCATTTTCAAAAAGTCAATTTTAAACCAACTTTCGAATATTGAGCCGGAAGATTTTGAAGAGTTTTGCAGACAGTTATTAGTTGTATATGGATTCAAAAATGTGAGGGTTACGCGCAAAACGAAAGATGGAGGCATCGATGGTTACGGCGAATTAAAGATTGGGATTGCAACCATGCCTGTCGCATTCGAATGCAAAAGATGGTTACAAACGGTCGGCAGACCCAAAGTAAGTCAGTTTCGTGGGGATATACAGGGCAAATATCAGCAGGGCATCTTTTTTACGACGTCTAAGTTTTCTAATGAAGCAAAGGATGTTTCCCTGCAGGTAGGTGCAGTACCTGTTATTCTGATTGATGGTAGTGGGATCGTTGATTTGATGATGTCAAAAGAATTTGGGGTGGAGAAAATTGAACTGCCTATCTACTCTAACGCACTAGACCTAATTTTACAAAAAGAATAAACTAAATGGAAGACATTCGCTGGGAACAGAGATTTAGTAATTACCGTAAGGCATTAAAAAGGCTTTTACAAAATATTGAATATATTAAAGCCGAAGAGGAAATTACTTGGGATATTGAGGAAGAATACATTGATGATTTATTACTTGCTACGCCTGACATAGCGAAGCAAGGACTTATCCAAAGTTTTGAATTTACCCATGAACTGGCTTGGAAAGTAATGAAAGATTATGCGGAATTTCAAGGAAATACCGAAATTAAAGGAAGTAGAGATGCTGTATTATATGCAGCTCAAGTAAGTCTTGTTCATGATGCCCATGTTTGGATGGAAATGATGAAAAGTCGCAACAGCACTTCGCATACCTATAATGAAAGTACGGCTAATGAAATTGTAAAGTACATCTTATGTGAGTACGAAAAAGAATTTGTAAATTTTGAATCCAAGATGGAAGGTTTAAGAAGTGGAGAACAGGGAAATCTTTTTGAATAAGGAAATGTTTGGATTATCACCCAATGAAATTAGGATGATAAATGGTGTATTTGAAAAATTCCCTCAAGTACATGAAGTGGTCATCTATGGATCCCGTGCTAAAGGCAATTTCAAGCCCTATTCGGACATAGACCTTTCTCTTAAAGGTCAACACCTATCGCAGAAGCTGTTATTCGAAATCGAGTTAAGCCTTGATGATTTAATGTTGCCGTATATCTTTGATCTGAATCTCAAAAGGCAAATCACCAATCCTGAATTTTTAAATCATATTGATAGGGTTGGGAAATTGTTTTATAAGAAAATTTAAATTTCTTTAATTTTGATTTAGTATCATAAACAATTCCTTACAAATAAGATGAATCGCTATATTATAAAACCCCACCCAGAATCTTTATTTTTTATACAATGGATCAGTTTAAGCTCAGAATCGAAACTTCTATCAATGATTCAGGAAAATTAAATAAGATTGGTAAAATACCAGCACTCAAAGACAGTCATTATTACATTAAAGATATTGCCTTGGGGGGCGATGCACCAAAACAGTTTATCTATGTTTACGAATTTAGTCGGGGTGGTCATGTGCGAAAAAACAGTAAAAAATCTTGGATACCCTACATTGCAAAAACTGCTGAAAAATGGTATCCTCACGAATCTGTTATTGAGTATGCAATCAACAGAATAGGTTTCGTTTTAGGTTTAAATATGAACGAAATTCGTTTAATGCAAATTAATACCCAGATCCGGTTTTTAAGCAAATATTTCCTTACTTATGGTGAAGAAGAGCTTGTACATGGTGCTGATATCTGCGGAGAATATACAGGTAATTATGATGAAGCAAGGGAAATTGCTAATGATAAAAAGAAAGCCCGTGAGGTATTTACATTTGAATATATTAAAGATGCTATAAGAAATGTCTTTCCTAATGAGTTTGAAGAACTGATGCTTCAGTTCGTTAAAATGCTTGTATTTGATGCTGTTGTGGGTAATAATGACAGACACTTTTATAACTGGGGAGTTATTAGAAGTGTTACTAATCAGGATAATAATGTTATCTTTGCACCGTTATATGATTCGGCACGGGGGTTGTTATGGAACTTTAATGAAGATAATATCAAGAATCTATTATTGCATTATGGTAGAGATGGAGGAAAGAAATTATCTAATTATTTAAAAAACTCATGTCCCAGAATTAGTATAGAAGATGATAAAGAAATCAATCATTTTGAATTGGTTAAATTTATTGCAAATTATAATCCTGAATATAAAGAAATAGTACAAGATTTAGTAAATTCGGATTGTGAGGAGAAAGTCTTGGACTTATTAGAAAAAGAAATATTCTTATTTTTTTCTGAACATAGAAAGAGAATTATTCGAATTGTTATTAAAGAAAGATTTAAACAGTTAAGAGATAGGTTATGTTAATGAACTTTTTAGCAAGTTTTCAAAAAAATAAATTCATTGTTGCTGACAATAATACAGCAGCGAGCAATTGTATTTATGAGATTAAGCCTGTAATTAAGAAGTTTGATTTATTCTTAAAGGATTTTAAGATTGGGGTTTTATCATTTAACACAGCGAATAACAAATGGTACTTTGAATACTCTGATGATTTTAAAAATGACATCCATAGTTTCAACAAGATTATTGGCTTTCCTGAGAAAAATAAAAAATACGAAAGCGAGGACCTTTGGCCTTTCTTTAACATTCGTATTCCAGGGTTAAAGCAACCTAAAGTAAAAGAAATTCTAGAAAAAGAAAAAATCGACCCTACAGACGATGTCAAACTATTAGAACGTTTTGGGAAACGGTCTATTAATAACCCTTTTGAGTTAGAATTATCTAAACTATAATAAAAAAACCAGAACAAAAAGTTCTGGTTTTTTTTTATTTCCTTCAGTTGCATCGAGTGGGTCATCTATGGCGCGAGTGCTAAAGGCAATTTTCAAGCCCTTTTCTGATATAGATTTTTTCTTACAGGCGAAGACCTATCGCAGAAGCTGTTATTCGAAAATCGAGTTAAGCCTTGATGATTTAATGTTACCCCATGTTTTTGTTCTGAATATTAAAAAATCATATTTCCAATCGTGCATTTTTGGATTGTATTTCCAGAGTTGGTCAAATATTTTATTCAAAAATTAGAAATTAATAATGACTATTTATCTGTAAATCTTGTTAATAATCCAAAAAATCTATTACGTGGATTTTATATCTCTCTAAATCTAAAACCGCTTGCTTAAAGTCAGGTTTCAGTCCTGCCTTAGTACACTCATTAATAATTTCTTTTCTGTCGTCATCCGTCATCTGCGAACCAAAAATCACCTCCTTCAGCGTGTTATTTGAAAACTTTTGTACTCCAGGCGATGAAGAAATAATTCTATACTCATCTTCATACTCCCAGTCCACCGATTTCGCTAACAAAATTCTTTCTACTATTTCTTCATCTGTATGCAGCCATCCCCAAATGTTATCATAGTGCGATTGATATCTTATTCTTTTTGCTTCGACAAAGAAATCTTTTGAGGAATCAAAACCAAAGCAAACGCCTTGGTGGTTAAAAGTATAATGAGACCACATCAAAATATTGTTGTTTTTAGAACTCAATGATAATACACCTTTGTCATTATGTAGGTTTTGTATTCTTTCATAAATAGCCTTTTGTTCGCGCTCATCAGCAATAAAATCGTCAGAAAATTTTTCGTCAACTAATTTTTTTATATTTTCAAATGGTACACCTTCAAATTTTTCTTCTTTATGAAGATTCATCGTGTACTGTGTGCGGATCTGGGCTGCTTTAATTTCATTTAATTTGCCATTAAAATGTAAAAAAACTTTGCCGTCAAAAGGATCATTGAAGTAATTTATTGAAGAAAAAAACAATTCCTGCTTATTTATTATTTCTAAAACTCTTTTTTTTCCTTCCCTGGTGTAATCGCGGTATTTATACAATATCATGTTCTACTTGATTAAAATGTTTAACCACTTCTTCTAATGTAATCCCCCCTAATAATTTGACAATAATGCTTTGTACTTTTACAGTCAATTGATCTCCTGTTTCAAAAACCTCTGAAATTGTTTCAATATCTTTTGAAGTTAAGTACTTTTCCAAGTCATCCCTATCCTTAGCTGCTAGATAAATTGTATAAACACGAGCTTGGTCGCCACTAGTAATTTTCTCAAGTATATATTGTCCGTACGACTTTTGTAATCTATCAAGGATTCTGAAATTAGAATCGCCCACAGTTCTATTATAAATATTATTTTTAACTAAATGTATTAAGTTTGCTCCTTTTGACGCGTTTGTAAGCCCAGGTTTCATACTGTCCCCTTTCATTATTATCTCCGACCAATGATTAAATTCTGATACTGCGAACGATTCTTCTTCAAAGTAATTGAGTTCAATTAGATAATCACTTCTGAAAAAGTTTTTGCCCCCTAAATCGTTAATATAATCTATAGTTTCTTCGATGTTTAAATTTGTTATTTTATCGCTTAGAGAAGTTAGGAAAATAAATAACATTTCCTGTCCAACTACTGTACGTAACAAATTATTTTTTTGAGTATTATCCAAATTACCTGCCCAATCTGTTAATACTCTTTTTCTTTGCTCCACCTCTTCCTCGGATTCATTTAGAAAAGTTGTTATCTGCCTTTTAACTTTATCAGCTCGCCTTCTTATATTACTTTCAACTTTTAAAGATTCATGCGTATTGATAATAAAATTAAAAATTAACTTTCTATCAGCCTCAGCATATTCAAGTATAGATTGCTTAATTTCATCTATAAACCACAACTTATTGTAAACTTGCGTAAGTATATCAATATAAACACTACATCTTTCCGTCAAAAGATTTGTAATAGTTGCTTCGCTTAATTCGAATGCAGAATCTTTTGAACAATCCTGATTGTAAATGTTGTGTAACAAATTAATAAAAACATCACGGTCTAGCTTTTCTTCTTCAGTTGCTATAGTTCCAACAAAAAATTCACTTCTTGCCTCCTGAATTTCATCTAGGTTTTTCGCTTTTAACCTAATTAATATGTTGAATATCGCAAGTTCGGAATCAGTTACTCCTGCATTAGACAATCTTTCTTTAAGTTGAGTTTTTTTATTTTCAGTTAATTCTTCCACTGATTGTGCAGAATCGATTTCCTCCAAAATCGTATTGTTAATTAATGAGCATATACTTCTTATATCCCGCATTTTATCAACATCCTTATATTTAAGCAAAATGTTTCCTAAAATATTTCTGTGAATGGTCATAATATTCGAAATTTCCCAAGGAAACAATGATTTATGGTTAGTGAGAAATCCTCGACTTTCTTCGTCATCTTTGCCTGACTCTTCCAAAAAATAACGATTAATGAAACTATCATTATTAATCATAAAATCGTCCATCTGCAACATTCTTTGATATACATCGTCCTCTTCGTCTCCAGGTACATTCGCACCTAAAGCTTGTGCAGTGATTCTTCTATGTATATTGCGGTCATCAATGAAAATTAGTTTTTCCTCAGAAACTAATCTTGGCGTATTATTTACATCAATAAATAAGGTTCTGGTAGCCTGAATTAAATCTAGTTCCGTACTATTTTTAAATAATACAAAAGTAACGGGGATGCTAATATTGTGATAGGAAGTTTCATTTTTTCCCTCATAGAAACTCCTAATTGCACTCACTCTATGCTGACCGTCTATTACCAATGCTGATAAGGTATTCTTATCCCATTTTAATTCGATTGGATAATCAAAAATAAATTCATCACCTTCATAAGGTCTCGTTACTTCTATTCCCTCAATATTGTCAAAAAAATCTGCTGAATTTCTATATTGTTTACTTGGCTCTCCGTTAGTTTTAGGTAACAGCACGACGGTAATCGCAGGAAAAAATTTAATTGCCCTGTTTTGTGATTCTAAATATTCTGTCTTAATTTCCTGGACTCTGTTAGTAGAAATATTTCTCTGGATTATCTTATTCATGCCCCATCTTGCGTCGCCTCGTAAATCATCAACAAGCATTATATCTCTGTTTTTCAGTAATTGTGGAATCGGTATATTTGAGGTAAAAACATTTGTATTAAATTCAGAGTTTAATCTTTGAACAGAATGAATACAATAATACTTGCTTGAATAGTTCGTATTAATTTGCGGAGTTATATTTAGTTTTGCCATCTTACGCTTATTACTTCTTATGTGCTACTTTTAGTATATTATTGTTTGCCATATAAATTTTGAAATCAAAGGCAAAATTAAAAAGCTGTTGTGGCTCCATACCTGCAGCTAATGAAATTCGGATCAACGTAGATAATTTTGGGATATTTTCTTTGTTTATCAATCTGTAAATCTGCCGCCTATCAAGATTAGCTGCTGCAGCAAGATCTGCTATTTCAATATTGTTTTTATCTATGAAATCCTTGAGATGATCAGAAAGAGCAACAAAATATTTATCTTCTATTTTATTCATTTAATAAAAATGACATATTTGTCAAAAAAATCATTGACATATTTGTCACACATGGAAAATAATTATTATATTTGTAAAATAGTTACGATAAAAGTAACTTTGCGATACTTCAAAGAAATATAGAAGCTATTGCTTAGACTCTCGAATTCGAAAACTGGTAATTTTTAACATGCGAGACGATAAGTATAGTAGCTCACGACCTAGGCGTGGGCTCACTTATCTGCATGTAAGGTATACCAGTGCCCCGAATCGGATATGTTGAGACCCACGCTGTTTTGTATCCGGCATTCTCAATAGTAAGCAAGAACTTTTCAGAAATACAGTGAATGAGCAGCAGGCGCAGCATCACCTCGTAATTGGGATGGATGCTGGGTGCTGGAAGTGGGATGTTTGCTTCTGACTTCGTCGAACCACTGCGTTAGGTTTGCGTTGCAAAAGAGATTCATCATTTCGCTTTGTTACATTCTGAATGACACTTACAATGGTTGCGCAGCCATTGCGGCCTTACGGCCTACTTGTGAAACGGTCTGGCAAACGCCGGTTGTTAATAAACAACCCTGCATCCAGCATCTGACATCCAGCATCCATTCAAATCTCAGCACAGTGAAACATCTTATCATCTACACGGATACCTCATAAGAGCTCCTCACATTCATATCAATGCTCTTTTTTAAGGATTGGTCTTTAGCGGGAAAGTATTTTTTTGATGTCTACCGCTTTCCCCTAAAGCAATCCGAAACGATATCATTGGTAATGAGTGATGGTTCCGGTGGCTGAGCGGAGTCGAAGCCACGGAGAAGTAGAAAGAATATGGTAATGTGGTGATGTGATGATGTGATGAGTGATAAGTAATGAGCGATAGTTGCGGTGGCTGAGCGCAGCCGAAGCCAACTGGCAAAAGCTGACATCCAGCACCCCACACCCAGCACCCAGCATTCAAGGACTGTCTTTAGCGGGAAAGTATTTGTATTTTTTTCATCATTTGTGTTTGGCTTTCCCCTAAAGCAATCGGAATTTAAAATCTAAAATCTATAATTTAAAATAATAAATAAACCACGTAAAATGTAATAAGATCTTGGATCTTGAATCTTGAATCTTGAATCTTAAATCTTAAATCTTGAATCTAAACAGGATTTGCTTCAGCGGGAAAGCGCCCCCTCTTCATAGGTTTCTACACCGCTTTCCCCTGGGCGATCCGAAAGATGTTAAATGAGTCTTATGTAATAACTAATGAGCAACATTACGGTGGCTGAGCGGAGTCGAAGCCAACTGGCAAAAGACATCCAGCACCCAGCACCCAGCATCCAGCAATAAAAAAGCCCTTTCCCCTCCTGTTTGGCGACGAAGAAGGAAAGAGCGTGGAATTAATTAAGTATAACTAAAAACCAAAACAAAACTATGAAAAAAAAGTTTTGCAGGGGAATTCTTTCCCTGGCATTCACGGCGATGCTGTTCCTGCAGATTCCTGCGCAGCTAAAAGCCCTAAAGATCGGAGACCCTGTCCCCGAAGAACTCTGGAAGACACCACTGCAGGTCGTTAACAGTCCGGAGAAAACCACTACTCTTGCCAAAAACCGTGACAAACTCATCCTTCTGGATTTCTGGGCAACATGGTGTGCGGCCTGTCTGAAGAATTTTCCCAAAATGGAGGAACTTGAAAAACAGTTCGAGGGAAAGCTGAAAGTAATACCCGTTACCAAAGAAAACCACGCCGTACTCAATAAGTTTTTTGCTTCGAAAAACGGACAGCGCTATAAAAATCTCGAATCGGTAGCTGCTGATAAACTGTTATCTCAACTTTTTCCGTATACCGCTATTCCCTTTATTGTATGGATCAAAGATGGAAAACTGATCAGTACCACTGATGCAGAACAGGTCACTTCACAAAGCATTAGCGAAGTAATTAAAGGGGAAAAATCATCATTACAGACCGTAATCCAGATTGGGAGAGACCGCCCGCTGATGCTGGCAGAACAGTTTGACCTCGAGAAAAGTACCACCTTAATGAATTACGTGCTGTTCACGAAAGGCAGAATCCGTGCGATTGCACCCGGAAGCGGGTTCCACAGGAACGGTGAGATAACCTACGGCCGTCAGCTGACAAATGTACCACTGCTCAGGATTTACAGAAACATTGCATATGAGCTGTTTGAAGCGCGGGGGCAGCAGTTCAGTAAAAAAAGGCTGGTAAATCTTGTAAAAGATCCGGCATCCCTGGACTTTGCACGAAACGATGACAATGCAGCGCTGGATGAAAAGTCCTACAGCATTGAGTTTATCGTGCCGGTTTCTCAGGCCGGATCGCTCTACCCCGAAATGCTTAAGGCAGTAAATGCCTATTCAGCCTATTCCGCAACGCTCGAAAACCAACGCATAAAATGTCTTGTATTGAAAAGGAAAGGCAGTGAAAATACGCTGGTGAAGAAAGGGGGAAAGGAAAAGCTGGTGAACACTCGGACGCTAGCATCCCTTATCAATGACCTGAACGACATGACCTTTACAGAACTTCCTCTGGTTGATGAATCGGGGTACATGGGAGAGGTAGGTGTTGACGCAGCCGGAATCTCAGATCTTGATTCCCTGAAAAGGGCATTCAGGAATGAAGGGTTTCAGCTCGAAGAAACCGAACGGGAGTTGTTGATGATGGTGGTGAGGGATAAGTAATCTTGTAATCAGTCACCTGTTTCTTTTTTTCAGGAGAATAATGCCAGACTGAATAAGGATCACCAAACCGCGGAAACAATATAAACTAAAATTAACTGATGTCGAAAGGACATGAAAAAACATTGATATGAATAGATTTTTATTGGCAACTGCACTTTGTTGCTTTGGCAGCTGGGTTGCTGCACAGTATACCGTAATGGGTACGGTCGTGGATGAAAACGGTAATACGCCGCTTGCAGGAATTCTTATTAACCCAAAGGGTCTGTCCGAGGCGGCTCTTACTGATCGTCAGGGGAGGTTCAGCCTTAAGGTTCCGGGGTCAAGGGTCAGCCTGATGTTCAGAGGTCCGGGTTACGATCCGCAGGAAGTGGCTGTGAATCTGCCGCTGGATGCTCCTCTGAAAGTAATTCTGGTTCCCAAAACCTCCACTATTGAGGAAATCAGTCTTACAACAGGCTATCAGAAGATTCCAAAAGAAAGGGCAACGGGTTCCTTTTCCACCGTGAACAGCAATGTTCTTAGTAAACAGGTCACCACCAATATTATGGAGCGGCTACCCGCAGTAGCAAACGGAATCCTGGTGGATAAAACCACCAACGATACCCCGCAACTCATGGTAAGGGGGCTAAGTACCCTGCAGGGCCCTAAGAATCCTCTGATCATCCTCGACGATTTTCCCTATGAGGGAAACCTAAGTAATATTAATCCCGAGATGATCGCATCAGTCACGGTACTAAAAGACGCTGCGGCCTCCAGCATCTGGGGCGCACGTGCCGCCAACGGCGTTATTGTGATTACCACCAAGAAGGGCAGATTCGGCCAGCCGCTGAGTGTGGAGTTCACCGCCAATACCACGATGAGCGATAAACCGGATCTCA
The DNA here is from genome assembly GCA_015999765.1 of Flavobacteriia bacterium. Taxonomy (GTDB): domain Bacteria; phylum Bacteroidota; class Bacteroidia; order Flavobacteriales; family Weeksellaceae; genus Kaistella. Next base: position 12,857 of record JAECQR010000005.1, on the reverse strand, counting down.
GTTATATCCGGCAGATGGCGACTTCGGATTTTATTGATGTCGAGGAGGAGCTGTTCTCCCAGGGTTATTACAATAGTGCAATCAACTCGCCCAGCCATCCCGTGTTAACCCCGGTAGTCGATTTGCTGAACAGGGCTCAGAAAGGCCAGATCTCCACTGAAGAAGCACAGCGCCAGATCGCATTGTTGCGCCATACCGATGTACGGGACCAGTACAGAAAATACATGTATACCCCTTCGCTGAATCAGCAGTATGCGCTTAACCTCTCCGGCGGCAGCCCCAAACTTTCGTGGACCGCAGGCCTGGGTTATGACCACAATACCGGTAATCTTTCGGAGAAGTACGAGCGGATGAACTTCAGACTCCATAATACATGGAAGCCTACTGAGCGGTTCAGCTTCTCGGCGGGCATGATGTATGCGGATGCGGCAACACGTTCCGGACGTACAGGCTATGGCGGGGTAAGAATGAGCGGGCAGTGGCAGGTGCCCTATATGCAGTTTGCCGACGCGGCAGGTAATCCGCTGGTTGTATTTTCGGTCTATGATCAGCGCTACAAAGAAAGCCTTGCAGGAAGCGGGCTGCTGGACTGGAATTACTATCCGCTGACGGACTGGCAGCATTCTGTTACAGACGGTTCATCAGCCGATCTGATCCTCAGTTCAGCACTGCAGTACCGGATTTTCAAAGGCCTGGAGGCTGAACTGAGGTATCAGTACCAACGAACTGACCGGGCAGACCAGACCCTGAATGATGAGGAGAGTTATACTGCGCGCCACTACATCAATAATTTTGCATATTACGATTCTGCAGGGATACTGAAGTGGCGGGTTCCAAAGGGAGGTATTCTGGACCGGTTCAATATGCTGACCACGGTGAACAATGTGCGGGGTCAGCTGAACTACCGCTATGCATCGGCGTTTCATGAAGTATCTGCCATTGCCGGTGCGGAAGCCCGTGAGACGGAGGCTGTGAGCTCCCAGACCCGGGATTACGGATATAACATCATCAGGAAGTCGTCTCAGAGTGTGGATTACCTGAACCCGTATCCCCAGTTTGTTACCGGTGCCTCCGACTTCATCATCAACCTTCGGGGGATTAATGAGAAAAATACCAATTTCGTTTCGCTGTATGCCAATGCAGCCTATACCTACGCTAAAAAATATACCCTGTCGGGCAGTATCCGCAGGGATGCCAGCAATCTGTTCGGGCTGAATACCAACGACCAGTGGAACCCGTTCTGGTCTGCCGGTATGGCCTGGAAGCTATCTGACGAAAGTTTCTACCCGTTTATGTGGCTGCCCACCTTAAAACTTCGTGGTTCCTACGGTTTCAGCGGAAATATTGATCCTGCCATGGTGGCGGTTACCACCATAATATACGACAATTATCCGTCGACTTATACAGGTACAGGAATGGCGAGGATTGACCAGCATTACAACCCCAACCTCCGTTGGGAAACAATGCGCATGGCCAATATTGGGCTGGACTTTGCTTCGCTCAACAGCAGGATATCAGGATCTGTAGATTTCTTTAAGAAGAAAGGCAGCAATCTTTTCGGGCCGGCTTCTCTTGATTATACTACCGGAATATTTTCTATGCTCATGAATGTTGCCGGCATGCAGGGTCATGGCATTGATGTGGAACTGAGGAGCCATAATATTACGGGCCGTACGCTCCAGTGGGACACGGTGCTTAACTTCAGTACCTACCGGGATGAAGTCACCGATTATTATGTACCCAATACCTTCGCCAACAATTATGTGAGTACTTCCGGCACCACCCAGCTGATTTCAGGTAAGGCAGGACTTCCAGTCTATTCTATTTTTGCCTATAAATGGGCAGGACTGGATCCCCAGACGGGGGACCCGCAGGGTTATCTGGACGGAGCGGTAAGTAAAGACTACACTTCCATCACAGGGTCGGAAAAAGGAATAGAAGATCTTAAGTACTTCGGATCTGCCATTCCCACCACTTACGGATCGTTTATCAACACCTTCGGTTACGGGCGTTTTTCTCTTGATGTGGGACTTAGCTATAAATTAGGTTATTGGTTCCGGCGGAATTCTATTCAGTATACGCAGCTGCTGACGAACCGAATAGGGCACAGCGACTTTGGTGAACGGTGGCAGCGCCCCGGTGATGAGGCGTTTACGAATGTACCATCTCTGATCTACACCAGCAACTCACCGCGGGATCAGTTTTACAGCGGTTCGGAAGTTCTGGTGGAAAAGGGCGACCATGTGCGGCTCCAGTATCTTAATCTGGGCTACGAATTTCCGGTGAACAGTTCTGCCACAATACCTTTTTCTTCATTGAGAATCTACGGTGCAGTAAGTAATCTTGGCATTCTGTGGCGGGCAAACAGGCGCGGTTTGGATCCTGATTACAGTTTTGGCACCAATACTCTAAAACCCGTCCCTTCCTATACCCTGGGATTTAACCTTAAATTTTAAAACACCACAATTATGAAAAATACGTTTAAACTTTTAATCGTCACTACCGGGTTCTTGCTGTTAAGCTGCAACGATTTTCTGGATGAGAAATCCAATTCCTCACTCGCCACACCCGAAACACTGGAAGACAACCAGGCACTACTGGACCGTGGTACTGTCCGAAGCCAAACTCCCGTGAGCGGTGAGGTTTCTTCAGGAGATATGTATGTCACCGATGCCGACTTTAACAATATGCCGCTTGAAACGGAAAAGAGATTATATATCTGGCAACCTGAACGGGTATCGACGCCGGGCGATAATGACTGGGGGTATACCTACCAGCGGATTAACATCTGCAATACCGTTCTTTACAATCTTGAGCGGTATGGGATTGCCAACGCCGACAATGTAAAGGGCCAGGCGCTGGTATTCAGGGCCGGTGCGTATCTGGATGCTGCCCAGGTCTGGTGCCAGGTTTTTGATAAAAATTCTGCGGGTTCCAAACATGGGCTTCCGCTGCGTCTCGACCCTGATATGAATATCCCTTCGGTAAGGGCTACACTTCAGCAGACTTATGATCAGATTCTGGCTGACCTTCATGCCGCACTGTCACTGCTGCCACCGTCGCAGATCTCTGCCACGAGACCTTCAAGAGCGACAGCACTGGGATACCTTTCACGCACCTATCTCTACATGGGCAATTATGAAAAATCACTGATGTACGGCAGGGAAGCGTTGGTCACTTACAATACGCTGCTCGATTTCAATCTCCTGAATCCGGGGGCCTCCTTTCCGATCGCTGCGGTAAATGCTGAAGTACTGATGCCATTGTCGATGGTATACTCCTATTTTCTGCCTACCAATCAGGCGAAAATTTCAGCGGCTCTTTACGACAGCTATGCAGAGAATGATCTGAGAAAGGTGATTTTTTTCAGAAAAAATGCCCAGGGCGAAATACTTTTCAAAGGAAACTATACCGGCAACTCCACCCGAAGTTCAGGGCTGGCAACTGATGAGGTGTATCTTACCGTTGCCGAATCCTATGCACACACCAATGATTACGGCAAAGCCATGCAGGTACTTAACCAGCTGCTCGTAACGAGGTGGAAAGCAGGAACATTTGTACCTTACACTGCAGGGAGTAAAGAGGAGGCCCTGCAGAAAATACGGGACGAGCGACGCAAAGAACTGTTGATGCGCGGACTCCGGTGGGCAGACTTGAAACGGTACAACAGGGATGGGGCCAATATCTCACTGACCCGGGTAGTGAACGGGGTGACCTACGTCCTGCCACCCAATGATCCGCGGTACGCCATTGCCATTCCCGAGGATATTATTAAAATGACGGGGATACCTCAGAATGAAAGGTAAAATAAAGGGTGGGAATATTTCCCACCCTCATTTTTAAACTCTGCCACCGTTACGGTTCAGGCAGGTATCCTTCGGAAATATCAAGCACCTGGCTGTTGTTTTTACCTGCCAGTATACTGCTTAACGTACTCCCCTCAGGAACGGTAATTTTACACGGCCGTACATCGCGGGACGTAGCACAGTTCTCAACAGGGTTCCCCACAGCCCAATTGGACACGGTACTGAATGCTCCCGGAGCCATACTGTTACTGTCATAGTGATAAACGGTTACTGCCTTTTTGCTTGAGTCCGTTTTGAACGACATCGCAATTCCTGCGGTCAGAAGTGCTGCCATGAGCAGGAAATGGGTTCTTAAAAAATGTACTGTTTTCATTTTTGCGGTCTTTTTTTAATAAAAAAGATTACCTTAAAAACTCAAAGTTTAAAATTAAGTTGGGTATTCTGTCTTTTGGTAGACAGACATTATCTTCGGTGCTTTACGGCTCGTCAACCGTTCCGTCACCGTATTGCAGACAGAAAATTCTGTTTGCATCGCTCCGGAATGCCCGGGCATCCTGCACTAAGAAGTAGACTACTACTTTGATATTATGTGGGTCATCTTACGGGTGATAAAACTTCTGTTACATCCGCAACCAGCAACCAGCATCCAACACCCTCCACCCCACACCCTGCATCCAACATCCAACACCCTGCATCCAGCATCTAGCATCCATCACCCCTCATCCAGCATCCAACACCTTACATCCAGCATCCAACACCTTACATCCAGCATCCAACATCCAACACCTTACATCCAGCATCCAACACCTTACATCCAGCATCCAACACCTTACATCCAGCATCCAACATCCAACACCCTGCATCTCACACAACCTCCCTCACCCTGCCCTGATCAGCATCCACAAAACTTTCCTTCCATAGTATTCCGGCATCACCTGACCCTCCGCAAATACAGCGGTCGTACTAACCACTCCAATGATTTCCCACTCACCACTCTGAGGGCAAACCATCCCGCTTTCAGCGGTAATGGTCATCAAAGGCTCGACACAACGTTTTGTTAGACCATGCGGTTCTGAAAATGTACGCGTCATGGTAGCATTTTCCATTGCTGCAGATCTTTTCGTGGCGGTTCATCGTCTTTGCCTCCATTATTATGAGAACTTTCTGTAGAATCCCGTTGATAATATTGAGGTACAACAACATTCTCAGAGAATTCACCAAGAGGTGAATCTGTATTTTCGCTGCGGCAGGCTGATAAGCTTGCCAATAAAAAAACACTTAAAATTGAGATAGACTTTTTCATTTTAATAAGTTTTAAAAGTTATCCCGGCGCCGGTTTTTTGTAATAGAAATCTGACCCGAAATTAGAGGAGGTAGATTGAATAAAAAAAGGTTTGGCGTCACAGAAGATGTTTGCGATGACACAGAAGATATTCTGTGACGGTACACTTTTTTATGATTATTGCGAATTACCGCAGTTTTTGTATCTTGTTGTTTCATTTTCAGCAGGTTTGCTGAAATTTCAACGTATAGTGGCGAAAGTCAAAATTTGGGACCTTAAAAAAGTGAGGAGATGTGTAGAAACATTCTTTTTTTATGGATCCTTGTAGGATCATTATGCACTGCGCAAAACAGCATTACGCAATACACTTTAATTCAGGAAACCTATGAGAAACTTCCTGAAAATGATTCAGGCGCACTTCCTTCTATCATAAGAAACATAGCCCTTGGCAAAAAAAACCAAAACTTCAGACATTTGGTGTATGCTTATGAAGATGCTGTTTATTATTCACCTCAGAAGACTGCCAAACTAAAATATGCGGACAGCGCAATAGGAGCAGCTGTTAAAACCCAGGAGCCTGCGCTGATAAGCAAAGCGTACCTCGGAAGGGGTATTGTATATTATTTCAACTTCAGAAAGTATAACAATGCTCTTCACGAATACCTTTCCGCATCAGAATATGCCGAAAAATCAGGGGACGAATATTTGATTTACAAGGTTAAATACCATATAGGAGTGGTGAGAAACTATCTCGGTTATCACAGGGAAGCGATTCCGTTTTTTACAGAATGTACCCGCTTTTTTTCAGGTAATATAAAGGAGTCCGCCCATCCGGCGGTGAGGTATAATAACACCAGGGGATATCTGAACAGCATCCATCAGATGGCCATCAGTTACCGAAGTCTGGGAAGGGACAGAGAGGTTGACAGCCTCCTTAACAGAGCAGAGCCCTTCCTGGCGGATCCGCAGTTCACACAGGAAAAAGGTTATTTTCTAAAAGAGAAAGGGATCCGAGCCATCCGGCAACATCATTACAGCAAGGGAACTGAGTACTTACTGGCGGCGACCAGACTGATGAGGGAGAAAAAGGATGAAGGAATGCTTGCAGCCTGCTGGTATTACCTTGGAAAAGCCTTTCTGAAAATGAATGAACGGAACACAGGCACCGTTTACCTTAAAAAGATAGATTCTGTTTTTCAGCTAAATGGAGTAGTAGTTCCAGAAGTACGTGCTGCTTATGAGCTCCTTCTGAAAGCATCAGATCCTGACGGGAATACCGACCAAACAGCATATTATGTCGGGCAGTTGCTGAAATCTGACAGTATTCTGCAGGCCGAAGTACCTTATCTTTCTTCCAGAATTTTTCGTGAGTATGATGCCAAAGCTTTACATGCTGAAAAAGAAAAACTTTTAAAGGCAAAAAGCTTGGGAGACGGCGTCATAATTTTGTCTTTTATAGTCAGTGCGGCACTGGTAGCATTTCTGATTAAAGCTTACTTCAGAGAGAAAAATATTTCTGCGGCCTACCGTAAACTCCAGGAAAGGATTCAGTCAGAAAAGCAAAACAACTACACGATAGCCGATATTCATAATACCCCACGCAAAATGGAATACCCTCCGGAAATCGTTGAAGAAGTATTGCAGAAGCTTAAATCTTTTGAAGACCGCCACGGCTTTACCAATCCTGATGTCACCATGGCCTCGCTTGGAACCGAACTGAGCATTACCAAAAACCACCTCTCCTACGTCATCAATGAATATAAAAAAATGAATTTCAGAACCTATCTCGCAACCCTACGGATTCACTACATCACCAACCTGATGAATTCAGATACAGACACCCTATACCTGAGGGTCGGCAATGAAGCACTGGCAGAAGCTTGCGGTCTAAGGTCACGCCAACAGTTTTCACGGCTCTTCCGCGAGATCAACGGAATAGCACCGGCTGAATTCATCCGCCGAAGAACCAAAGAACTTAATCTTAATTAATATTAAATGCTGTTGCACTGATTGTAAGTATCTGCCCATGGATTCAAAATTACTCATTGAAAAAACAAAGGCCCTGCTCCACGGCCTTGAAAAGAAAACAGAAGAACTGAAGGCTGAAAAAAAGCACCATCTGGAATATGCCCAGTTTGCTCTCGCCGAAACAGACACTGCCATCCGCACCCTAAAATCCTGGGTCATTACCCACGATTTCGACTGCTGGGAGAATGAAATAACTTTTTTCAAACACTTAAAGCCTCAGTTCATTGCGAAGTTTATCTATTATTCCAAAGTCATCTCCGTGCTTTCCGGCCTGCCTCATTCTGGAAATAAATTAAAGAAAAACATCTACGAAACCGAACTTGAATCCCTCCGGTACTTTTCCCTTGAGCAAAGGGAATTTATAAGCTATTGGAGGCGGAACGCCACCTATATGGATATCAAATATTTCCTCAGATATAAGTATGACCTTGATGTAAAACTGGCAATCGACATCCACAGTTACGACGAACGGTTCTCCACCTCCCATGACCATTTGATTTCTCAGATTTTGGCCCATGACGAATACGAGATTTTTCTTTCAACTCAAATTGCAAAACTGAAAGAAAGTACTCCCGATCAACCCTTGCCAAAATCTCCGTTCCGGTGGACAGCCTCAAAAGTGGGACTTACCGAACTGGTATTTGCCCTCCACCACACCAACTGCTTCAACGGCGGCAGCACCTCTCTTGCCGAGACAGTGAAACGCTTCGAAGAAGCGTTCAGTATCGACCTGGGAAACTATCACAATACAATCGCAGAAATCAGAAGCAGAAAATCCAACTCCACTAAATTTCTCAAACTGCTCAGCGATAACCTCACCGCCTACATCGAAAAAGAAGATTAGTACCCTGTTACAGCATATTCCCTCTCCAAAAAAAGATCTACATATTCCCTCCCTTGGAGGGTGCACTTGCGGCTGCGCCGTAAGGGCGGGGTGGTTTTCATACTTACAATAAAACTACATCAGCCTGTTAATAAGCCCCTTCTCCAGGAAAATATCCAAATATTCCCCTCCGCCGGAGGGGTGGGCTTACGGCTACGCCGTGAGGTCGGGGTGGTCTTGCGCGGTTATTAACTAAGCAAAAGGTCCTTGTGAAAAGAGATGCCCAATAAACCACTCCACCGGTACGCGTAGCGTACCGGCACCCCTCCATGGGAGGGGAATAACCCGTTGTTGTTATGATGACAGGCACCTGAAAAAATACCCTGAAATTATTTCTAATTCCCTCACTACAAAGAAGAACCGCATATTCCCCTCCTCCGGAGGGGTGCCCTTACGGCTGCGCCGTAAGGGCGGGGTGGTCTCCTATGCCTTTTCCAATAATGTGGATAACTATACCTCCCTACTACCGGATTCCTACCGTAAAACATCCTGTACTTTTTCCAATCTTTGTTCATCAAAGAAATCAGCACGATGAAACCCAGGATCACACGACTCTGCATCTATCCCAAAGACATCCAGCGCATCACCGGAAAGAGCGAGCGCTACAGCCGCGATCTTATCCTGAAAATCAAAACTGCCCTTAACAAACCCTCCCACCAGCTCCTCACCGCCCACGAATTCTGCACTTATATGGGCATCCCATTCGACTCCATTCAGGAATTTATCAAAGACTAAAACTCCTCAACCTCAACCTTAACCTTAACCTCACCCATCATCCGGCACCCCATCCTCAACCTTAACCTTAACCTTAACCTGAGCCTTATCCTCACCCAGCATCCACCATCCATCATCCAGCACCCCATCCTCAACCTTAACCTTAACCTGAGCCTTATCCTCACCCAGCATCCAGCATCCACCATCCATCATCCAGCACCCTACCCTTACCCTCAACCTCATCCATCACCCATCATCCGGCACCCCAACCCCAACCCCAACCTCAACCTCAACCTCAATCTCAACCTCAACCTCAACCTCAACCTTACCCTCCTCCACTCACCCACTCACCCACTCACCCACTCTAGAATTCCCGGTGGCTGAGGCTCTCGAAGCCACCTCAACCTTACCCTCAACCTTCCTGCTCAAATTTTAACGGACAGAAGGATAATAAACATTAAAATATGTTAAAGTGCATGAGCATACTTCAGGGCCGCAGTAGGAAACGGCACTTGCGGAGAAGTGTTTACAGAGCCGGTCCTGATCACTGCAAAAATAACGGTCTGGAACGGAACATCCTGGGATAACGGTTTTCCGGATATCAGAACTGCTGCGGTAATTTCAAAAGACCTTACCCTTACGGCTGGGCTTACCGCCTGCAGACTTACAGTAACGGACGGGTGCTAAAGTTTCCGTTCCCGGAGGACCGGACGTACTTTTGAATGGAGCAGTGATTATAGGAAGTGGATCGTTAACTCTTGAGAATAATACCAATCTCATCCAGATTCACGACGAACCGAATTTTGGGAATATAAGTGTAAAGCGTGCCAGCACAACACTTTACAGACTCGATTACACATCGTGAGGTCACCGGTCTCAGGAAGCCAGACCCTGCAGCAGTTTTCTCCTTCCACCCTGGCCGACAGGTTTTATATTTATGATACTTCTACCGATATTTTTAAGGCAGTGGTTCCCTCAGCGACACTTTTTGCACCTGCTCAGGGTTACCTGATCCGGATGCGCAACAACCATGTCACTTACAGCCCGGGGATCTCCGCACAAAGTTGGACCGGTACATTTACAGGTAAACCGAATAACGGTACGGTATCACTCACCGTTAGCGGTGAGGGCCAGGGTTACAACACGATAGCAAACCCTTATCCTTCAGAAATAGATGCCGACACCTTTATGGCTGATAATGCCGACGCGATCGGGGGTACACTCTACTTTTGGCGCAGAAGGAACAGCACCCCAGACCAGGGTAATACCATGGCATACTATGCGACATACACCGAAGCAGGAGGTACCGCGGTCCCAACTGCGGATCCCAACATACCAAGTATAAAACCCAACGGATACATTCAGGTAGGTCAGGGATTCCTCGTGCAAAACTGCCGGGAGGAAGTGAAAACCTCAGTTTTACTAATACAATGCGGACTGCTAATCCTAACAATCCTTTCTTCCGTCACTCCCGCGGAAAAGAGAGAAATAGAATATGGCTCAATATCACCGGCAGCGGCGGAGGGTTCGGTCAGATGCTCATTGCCTATATGCCATCTGCCCAGAACGCGGTGGACCGCACTGATGGTAAGTACATGGGAGATGCTACCCTTGCATTGACTTCATGGCTCGAAGGTACAGAGTACGTAATCCAGGGTCGGGCGCCGTTTACCGCTTCCGATGTGGTGCCGTTGCACTTCCGTACACTGACCCCCGGCAGTTATACGGTGGCGGTGGATCAGCTGGATGGGCTCTACCTGGGAAACCAGCCGGTTTATCTTAGAGACCGTAATGCGGGGATTCTACATGACCTGAAAACTGCTCCCTATACTTTCAGTACAGCAGCCGGAGCCTTTTCCGACCGTTTTGAGATCCTCTATGCGGCAGGAGTTCTTTGGGATGCCGGTACAGTCACAAAGCCCGCGATGGTCTCCGTTTACCGGGACGGCGAGAAGGTGATGGTAGATGCACATAAGTCAGTCTTGAGCCGGATCGAAGTGTACGACCTGAACGGGAGACTGGTGAAACACTCAAAAACATCAATGACTCAAAGGCCACGGTAATACTGGGCATAACAGGTCAGGTACTGATTTTTAAAGTGACCACAGAAAGCGGCTTAACCGTCCCCAAAAAGGTCATCATCTGATAGCATACCGGTTAACACACAACGCCGCTTCAAAATGAAGCGGCGTTGTTATTTTATTAAATCGGAGCCAGATAAAAATATTGATCTTCCCCTCTGAAGGGAGAGGGTACTATCCGCCTTTTGACGACGGTGTAAGAACCTTTTCGGTCAGGACATTGAGGTCTCTTTCCAGATACTCTTCTTCTTCCTGTACACCAATAGCAAGAAGCGTAGCTGCCTGCGACTGATGCAGACTTAGAGCCAGATGGGCAGCAGCCCCGTACGCAGCGATTTTATAATGTGCAAGTTTTCTGGAAGTCAGGATTAATGAAATTTCAAAATTGACAGGGTCACTGGCAAAAAGCGACCCATACTCCATGGCCTGTGTCAGAATGGCATTCACGGCATGGCAGTCTTTTGATTCCGCTGCCCTATTCTGAAGTTGAAAAATCCTTTCAAGCCTGCTCTTTTGACTCATATGAATATGATAATGCCTCTTGAGCACCCCCAGTAACTGCGGGGAGGAAATAAAATTTTTAACCTCCGTAAACGCGTTTACAATAGCCTGATTGGCAAAATAAAGTTCTCCGAGGGACGAATTGAAAATAAGCTGCAGATTAGCCTGCGACATGGACGGGGGAGGATGAGCAGTGGGCTCATAAGAATGAAAGGAATGATCCATAATAAATTGCTTGGGTTAACAAATTAAACGAATCATTTGTGTTTGTTTAACATAATATTCAAATATGATGCCGAAAATAACATAATTCACACCATCGTCAATAAATTAATCCGGTCAAAAAGAAGAAAAGACAACCGACCTCTTATACAGGGGTTTGGAAGCAAACTGGGTCACGGATACCGTACCGTTTTTTATAACATTTTCCCTGTCACAATTTCTGCCACGCACATCAAGGTGCTGGCCATCAACACGACTTTCAGTGCGTTGGCTGTAAGAATAACCTGAAATTTATAGTACTGCACGTGAAGGCAGAAGCCTCCTCCATCTCCACCTTAACCTCAGCCTTAACCTTAGCCTTAACCTTAGCCTCATCCTTAACCTCATCCTTAACCTCACCCATCATCCGGCACCTCAACCTCAACCTTAACCTCAACCTTAAAACAATGGCAAGATTCAAAAACTTCATCAACTTTACCAGCACGATCAATTGACTCTTTTACTGCAAAAAGACTCGGGAAAACACTACCGACCTAGGAGTTAATTGCGTTTAAAAAAAGGAAATTTCTTAAGTTCGACTTTTTCAACATGCACTGTCTAAAAATCCTCTTTGTTCGAAGCGCGGCAATAAACTTGATTCGAAAAAACATCTTACCAATCCGCGCAAGTTTGAGGAAACCTAACGGAGTGGTTCAACGACTTGAAGGAGTTAATTTATACAAAGAAATTTTCATTTTTTAGCAATTAAATCCAGTCTTGACTTTTTTGTTACTTTTTGTGTTAAGACAAAAAGAACAGCATTATTACACCATCACCCCTACGGCGCGTTTACACTCCTACGGAGTGACAATCGCTATTATCGAAGATTTTGTTGCAGTTGGATATCGCGTAGCCTTTCAATCAGAAGAAATCCGTGCTGCGTTGTTATTCCTACAATTTAAGTATCAACCTTTGTCACTCTGTAAGAGTCTCAACGTAGAAAAAGCCGCAACAGATTATGACACCGTTGCGGCTTTCGCCTCGGTGAGACTCCTCCGGAGTGACAAACGCTATGTTGAAGATGCGGTTGCAGCAAGCAGACTGGTGCTAGTAGAAAATACGTAACGTGTTATTATTACCGCTAGCTAACCACACAACTTTGTCACTCTGTAAGAGTCCCAATCTTAAACTAACCGGATGTAACTTATGCACCGTTTCGGCGTCTCGGTGGTGATGTACATTACTCTAGACTTCTAGGGTGTTTAACGACCTAGGAGATTTTTGCGTTAAGAAAAAGTTGGAATGAAGCGTTAACAAACCCGCCGAAGGCGTGGTTCGCCGATTCACATAAAGAAATAAAC
>JAECQR010000013.1 GCA_015999765.1 Flavobacteriia bacterium | reverse complement strand
GCGGAAACCAGCACAGAAAGTGCTCAAACATGCCGTTCCATCCGGGGCGCAACGCTGCTTCCTAAACCCAACGTCGCAAAAATTGAAAAATTCTGTATCTTAACACCTTTAAATTTTCAGGCACTTTAAAACTTTAAAATGAAACTCAAAAACTATATTGCCGGACACTGGATTGAAGGCACAGGAAATGAAATCCCTCTGTATAACGCAGTAAACGGAGAACTCGTAGCTGTTTCCGATACCGAAGGTCTGGATTTTCAACAGGCACTGGACTATGGAAGAACTGTTGGCTATAAAAACCTTTCTTCCATGACCTTCTATGACCGCGGCGAAATGCTGAAAAAAGTGGCGATGTATCTTCTCGAAAGAAAGAAAAAATACTACGAACTTTCCTATAAAACCGGTGCTACACACGCTGATTCGTGGGTAGATATCGAAGGCGGTTTCGGTACTTTTTTCACCTATTCAGGCTTGGCAAAAAGAATGCTTCCGAACACACCATTTTGGGTTGACGGCGATACACAGAAAATCTCCGCCAACGGAACTTTCCTCGGCACGCATATTTTGACCCCAAGTGAAGGCGTTTCTGTACAAATCAACGCCTACAATTTTCCGGTTTGGGGAATGCTTGAAAAGTTGTCAACTTCAATTTTGGCCGGAGTTCCAAGTGTTGTCAAACCTGCAACACCGGGTTCTTATCTTACCAATGCCGTATTTTCAGATATGATTGAAAGCGGAATTCTTCCGGAAGGGGCCATTCAACTCGTTTGCGGGGAACCCGGAAATATTCTGGACTATGTTCAGGATGGCGATTCCGTTTTATTTACAGGTTCTGCTTCTACAGGGAAAAAACTGAAATCACTTCCTTCAGTTTCCACAAATGCGGTAAGATTTAATATGGAAGCTGATTCTCTAAATGCTTCCATTTTAGGTTTAGATGCAAAACCCGGAACGCCGGAATTCGATCTTTTTATTAAGGAAGTCCGCAATGAAATGACCACAAAAGCGGGACAAAAATGTACCGCAATTCGTAGAATTATCGTTCCTGAAAATCTCGTTGGCGAGGTTCAGAATGCGTTAAGCAAGGCTTTAGACCAAACCAAAATCGGAAATCCACTCAGCCGCGAAACCAGAATGGGCTCTATCGTTGGTAAAAAAGAAATGGAAGTCCTTCAGGAAAAAATAAACCTCCTAAAAGGGGAAACCGAACTTATTTACGACGGTAAACATGAACTCGTGGATGCTGATTATGAGAGCGGTGCCTTTATGTCGCCAAAAGTATTCTACAACGATAAACCTTTTGAGAAAAACTGTTCGCACGAAGTGGAAGCTTTTGGGCCGGTTTCCACCATTATGCCATACACAGATGCAGAAGAAGCCGCTGCTTTGGCAAAACGCGGAAAAGGAAGTCTCGTCGGTTCCATCATATCATATGACGAAAAATTCGTTGCCGAAACTTCCTGGAAAATGGCCTCCTCTCATGGAAGAATTTTCGTTCTGAACCGCGATAGCGCAAAAGAATCTACCGGTCACGGTTCGCCGCTGCCCACATTGATGCACGGCGGTCCGGGAAGAGCGGGTGGTGGCGAGGAAATGGGCGGTCTGAACGGACTTCATTTCTTTCTTCAGAAAACCGCAATTCAGGGTTCGCCGGATATTTTGACGGCTATTACAAAAATCTACCAACAGGGCGCCGATAAAAAATATTCGGACAATCATCCATTCAATAAATATTTTGAAGAAGTTGAAATTGGTGACTCACTTGAAACTGCCGGAAGAACGGTCACAGAAGCGGATATCGTAAACTTCTCCAATGTTTCCTGGGATCATTTTTACGCGCATACCGATGCTACAAGTTTGAACGGAACCATCTTCGATAAAACAGTTGCACACGGCTACTTCATCCTTTCTGCAGCTGCCGGCTTGTTTGTTTCCGGGAAAAAAGGACCTGTCATTGCTAACTATGGATTGGAGAATGCAAGTTTCTTCAAACCAGTTTATGCCGGCGATACGATCACGGTTTATTTGACTGCCAAAGAAAAAATCAACAAAGGCGTAAAAGGAAGAAATATTCCGAGTGGCGTGGTGAAATGGCTCGTAGAAGTGGTGAATCAGCGTGATGAAATCGTTTGCGTGGCCACAATTTTAACGCTTGTCGCTAAACAATCACCTTTCATTCAGTTGCAGACAAAAAGTATTCAAAAAATGCTGAACGGCTTGACTGAAAATTCCGAAAGAAAATTCGGAAGGATGTCGCCTCAGATGATGGTTGAGCATTTGGAAGAGGTTTTGCGTAACGGTTTTGGTACTTTGGAGCCAACAGATTTTCCTGAAATTCCTGCCGATAAACTGGAACTGCTTCAGGACTGGATTTATACGGATCAAAAAATCAGACCTGGAGCTCAGTACCCACTTCTGAAAGAAGGTGAAGAGCTACAGCTGCGGTTTAAAAATCTTACCGAAGCGAAAGAAAAGCTTCTTGAAACATTAAAGGAATTCTTAATCTATTACCGCGAAAATCCCCAAGCCGAGCATTTCCATCCGCGTTTTGGGATGTTGAACAAGGAAATGATGGAACTGTTTCACCGAAAGCATTTTACGCATCATTTCGAACAGTTTAATCTGGTTTAAATTTGAATTGCTGGGTTCCGGAGGAACCAAATCTGTGTAGTAAATATGATTGAAAGATCTCGCGTTCCGGAGGAACGCTATTTCTTATTCGAAAAGTCAAAAGGATATTGTGTCCAAGTATATTCTAAATCAGGCACAGCATCATGAACGAAAAAGTTTTCGGGATGAATATGTGGATTTCTTGAACAAGTTTGAAATAGAATATGAGGATAAATATTTGTTTGAATTTTATGATGAAGGGAAAAGATAGCGTCCCCACGGGACGCCCCGCCATGTCTCATGTGTGGGGCTACGCAGATAAGATTCCTATGGAATCTTATTCAAAACAATATTTCTAAACGTCTACTAACTAATAATCGTTAAATCATTAACCACTTTAAAAAAAGCCTTCATGAAATCTTTCGGCGAGAAAGTCATTAAGTTTAATAAGAATCTGAAATACACTGGAGTACTCCCGGAAGGTTTCGACGTAATGAACCCTTTTTTTGACAATCCCGAAACCATCAATGTAATGACGGCTTTTTACCAAAAGTTTTACAATGATAATATGCAGCGCAGGTTTTTGATTGGAATCAATCCTAGCCGTCATGGCGCAGGCGTTACAGGTGTTCCCTTTACCGATACCAAAAGGCTGGAAAGTGCTTGCGGTATAAAAATGGAATCTGCGCGAACGCACGAAGTTTCCTCGGTGTTTATGTATGATATGATCGAAGCTTTTGGTGGTGCGGAACAGTTTTACCGGGAGTTTTATATCAATTCACCTTTTCCCCTGGCTATTACCAGGCATACCAAAAATGGCGTTTATCTGAATGCCAATTACTATGATGACAAAGAACTTTACAGCAATGTCGAGGATTTTATGGTAGAGTCTTTAAAAAAACATATCAGCCTGGGATTGGATACGTCTGAAGTTTTTGTGCTCGGCGTGAAGAATGCCGTTTTTTTAAAGAAAATCAACGACCGCGAAAAGCTGTTCGGTAAACTGACAGTTTTAGAGCATCCACGATATATTCAGCAGTATAAAAGCAGGGAAAAAGAACTCTACATCGACAAATATTTAATTACCCTAAATAAAAAATAATGAACAACGGATTCGTAAATACAGAAATCAAAAATCAAATCTCCGAAATCACTTTCGGAACCGAAAAAAGCAATTCATTACCGGGAGAAATCCTGGAAAAATTGGCCCAGACTATTCTTGATGAAGGCGTAAAGCCCGAGGTTAAAGCTATACTTTTAAAATCAGCCGGTGAAAAAGCTTTCTGTGCAGGTGCAAGTTTCGATGAACTGCTTTCAATAGAAGAACTTGAAACTTCCAAAAAATTCTTTGGCGGTTTTGCTAAAGTTCTCAATGCGATGCGCAATTGCGGAAAATTAGTCATCGTCCGCGTTCAGGGAAAAACAACCGGCGGCGGAGTAGGAATTGCGTGTGCGGCAGATTACTGTTTTGCCACGAAAGATTCCGCTATGGCTTTAACGGAATTAAATTTAGGAATCGGACCTTTCGTAATCGGACCTTACGTTGAAAGAAAAATCGGGAAATCAGCTTACGCTGCGATGTCGATTGATGCGGATTTCCGGACTGCGGATTGGTGTGAAAAGCACGATGTTTATCATTCCGTTTCTGCCACTATTGCGGAAATGGATGCAGAGCTTCACAGTTTCCTGGAGAAACTTTCTCACAGAAGTTCCGATGCTTTGGCTTTGATTAAAAAAGTTTCCTGGGAAGGAACCGAACATTTTGAAAGTTTAATGCCGGAAAGAATTCACATGAGCGCAAGTTTAATCCTGGAAGATTCGGCGAAGAAAAACATTGAACTGATCAAAGAAAGGCTGAGAGCGAAATAGTTTAATTTCAAATGAACAAGCAGAAAACCGTTCTGATTTTAGGCGCCAATTCCGATGTCGCTAAACAGTGTATTTTGCAATATACCGCGAAAGGTTATACCGTTTTTGCAGCTTCGCGGGATTTACTTGCACTGGAAAATTTTATCACAAAAAATCACCTGGAGAATTCGGTTCAGGTGATTTTCTTTGATGCGGCTGATTTTTCATCACATCAGAAATTTTATGAGTACTTGCCTGTTAAACCTCACATTGTGATTTACGCAGCAGGATTTTTAAGACAGAATGAGCAAGCGTGCAAAAATTTCAATGATGCTTTCGAAATGATGAAGGTGAATTACGCCGGCGCAGTTTCAGTTTTAAATATAATTGCGAACGATCTTTCAAATACAAATCTTGAACGAATCATCGGTCTGTCCTCTCTTTCAGGAGTTAGAGGCAGAAAAAGCAATTATATTTACGGTAGTACAAAAGCAGCTTTCACGACTTATCTTTCGGGTTTGAGGCAGGATTTAAGTTCACGGAATATTACCGTAAATGTTTTGATCAGCGGTTACATCAGAACCAAAATAAATGTAGGTTTAAACCTAAATGAATCTTTAATCATGGAACCGGATTATGTCGCGAAACACATCGTGAACGCGGGGGATTCCTTCACCATTGTTCCCAACTGGAAATGGAAAATCATTTACTGGATTTTAAAAATATCCCCTGAATTTTTGGTGGCGAAATTACCGTAAATCAGTGTTTATCACTCATTACGAAAATAACTTCTCCTCCGTTTGCAATGTCGCTGTGCTTAAGAACATGGTTTTTAATTTCTTTTCCGTTTACCAAAATTCGCTTTACATAAACATTTTTCTCTGATTGATTTTCGGTTTTAATAGATAACGTTTTCCCGTTTTCCAGATTAATTTTCGCAGATTTTACCAAAGGCGAACCAATCTGATATTCATCGGAACCCGGCAAAACAGGATAAAAACCAAGCGCCGAGAAAACATACCACGCCGACATTTGTCCTGCATCATCATTTCCGCAAAGTCCGTCTTCTTCGGCTGAATACATTTTCCGCATAATCATCCGCACGCGTTCCTGGGTTTTCCACGCATCGCCCGTCCAGTTGTATAGATACGGAATATGATGCCCCGGTTCGTTTCCGTGAACGTAGTTTCCGATGATGCCGTCTCGGGTGATGTCTTCGTTTTTTTCGATGTATTTGTCAGCGATTTCCGTGGTGAAAATTTCATCTAAATGTTTGGAGAATTTAGTTTTTCCGCCCATCATTTTGATCATTTCGGGAACGTTTTGAGGGACATAAAGTCCGTAATTAAAAGCATTTCCTTCGATAAAACCCTGGCCGTGCGTATCCATCGGATCAAATTCTTTCTTGAAATTTCCGTCTGAAAGTTTTGGATGCATAAATCCGGTTTTGGGATTGTAAACATTGCGGTAAGACTGGCTTCTTGTCAGATATTCGGTTTCGGAATTTTTGTCGCCGGCTCTTTTTGCAATTTGCGCGATAGCCCAGTCATCATAGGCATATTCCAACGTTTTTGAAACTGAGGAACTGCTTTTGTCCTCGGGAACATAGCCGTATTTCAGATAGTCTTCAATTCCGTCATAGTACTTTAGGTTTGATGAATTCCTTGCTGCTGTTAAAGCCCGGCTTACATCGATATCGGTAGTTCCTTTCACGATTGCATCTGCAATTACGGAAACAGAGTGATAACCGATCATACACCAGTTTTCGTTGGCGTAATGACTCCAGATGGGCAAAGCTTTATGGACGCTTTGGTCGTAATGTGCCATCATTGAATGCACAAAATCGTTGTTTCTTTTAGGCTGAATAATATTGTAAAGCGGATGCAGCGCACGATAGGTGTCCCAAAGCGAAAAAATGGAGTAGTTGGTGAAACCTTCAGACTCGTGAATGTTCTGATCAAGTCCGAGGTATTTTCCATCAACATCTTCGTAAAGAATCGGCGACATCATGGTGTGATAAAGTGCGGTGTAGAAAGTTTTTTTATCGTTTTCGTTTAAAGTTTCCACCTCAATTTTCGAAAGTTCTTTCTCCCACTTTTCGGAAGTCTCATTTTTCACCTGCTCGAAATCCCACTGCGGAATTTCTGCGTCCAGATTTTTTAGTGCTCCGTTGGTAGAAGTATTTGAAAGTGCGAATTTGATCAGAATCTGCTCGTCTTTTTCAGTGTCAAAATCGAAATACGCCCTGATTTGTCTTCCAGCAAATTCCGGGAAGTTCTCGTTTTCATTGAATTTTCTGTAGAAGCCGTTGTATTCTACTTTTTCGTAGCGTTTTCTGCCATAACTTTTAAAAGGTTTAGAAAATTTCATGGCAAAAAACACCTTTTTAGTTCGCGCCCAGCCGGTTGTCTCGCGATATCCGACAACGGTCTGATTGTCTTCAACCCTAACAAAAGTCCACACATTTTTAGAATCGTAGTTGTAAATATTCGACATTAAATCCAGAATAATATGCGATTCGCCTGATTTGGGGAATGTGTAACGGTGAAAGCCAACCCGGTCCGAGGTGGTGAGTTCTGCTTTAATTCCATAATCATCAAGAAAGACTTCATAAAATCCAGGTTCCGCTTTTTCTGTCCTTTTTGAAAACTGAGAATGGTAACCGCTTTTCGGTTCACTAATTTTTCCGGGTTCTAAATTGAGTTTACCTGTCGTAGGCATGATAAGAAAATCTCCCAGATCCGAATGTCCAACACCGCTGAAATGCGTATGCGAAAAACCAAAAATGGTTTGATCTTCAAATTGGTAACCCGAACAGTAGCGATACGTTTTGGGATTGTATTTGCCGTCAACCGCGTACGGAACTTGATTGGTTTCCGGCGAAAGCTGCACCATACCGAACGGCGAAGTAGCACCTGGAAAAGTGTGTCCCATATTTTTTGTGCCGACAAACGGATTGACATAAGAAGTAAGATTTTGAGCAGTAATCATAAGGAAAAAGGAAAAAGAAAAAAGAGAAAGTGATTTTTTCATTGCTGAATATTTGAATAAAAATAAGAAATCCCGACGAATTGCCGGGATTATAATTGGTATGTATAAAAAGTTTATTCTTTCGTTTCTACTTTCAGGAAAAGTTCTTCAAGCTGCTCATCAGCAATCTTACTCGGTGCGTCGATCATTACATCCCGTCCGGAATTGTTTTTCGGAAAAGCAATATAATCGCGGATGACTTCGTTTCCGTCCAGAATCGCAACCAATCGGTCGAAACCTAAAGCCAAACCTGCGTGAGGCGGTGCTCCGTATTGGAAAGCGTTCATTAGGAATCCGAACTGTGCTTCTGCGTCTTCTTTGGTAAATCCTAAAAGATTAAACATTTTCGCCTGCAAATCTTTATCAAAAATTCTTACAGATCCGCCGCCGATCTCATTTCCGTTCAGAATTAAATCGTAAGCATTTGCTCTGGCTTTTCCCGGTTCGGTTTCCAGTAAGTGCACATCTTCAGGTTTTGGTGACGTGAACGGATGGTGCATTGCATGATATCTTCCGGTTTCTTCGTCCCATTCCAACAGCGGGAAATCGATTACCCAAAGTGGCGCGAATTCGTTTCCTTTTCTTAAACCCAAACGGTTCCCAAGTTCCATTCTCAGTGCGGAAAGTTGGGTTCTTACCTTATTTTCATTTCCGGACATCAGGAAAATTAAATCTCCTTCTTTTGCTCGGAATTTTTCTGTGATTTTCTTTAAATCGTCTTCACTGTAAAATTTATTTACGGAAGAAGTTACAACGCCATCATTCTGGAATTTAATCCAAATCATTCCGTTGGCACCAATCTGCGGACGTTTTACCCAATCAATCAATTCGTCGATTTGTTTTCTTGTGTAATCTGCGCAGCCTTCAACATTAATTCCGACAACCAGTTCGGCGTCATCAAATATTTTGAAATCCTTTCCTTTAACCAACTCATTTACTTCCACGAATTTCATCCCGAACCTGATATCCGGTTTGTCATTTCCGTAATTTTTCATGGCATCTTCGAAAGTCATTCTCGGGAATTTCCCGAATTCTTTTCCGGCAATATCTTTCAATAAGGTCGCCGTCATTCCTTCAAAGATTTCCAAAACATCTTCCTGCTCCACAAAAGCCATTTCGCAATCGATTTGGGTAAACTCAGGCTGTCTGTCTGCCCTTAAATCCTCGTCACGGAAACATTTCACAATCTGGAAATAGCGGTCCATTCCGCCGATCATCAACAACTGCTTGAAAGTTTGCGGCGATTGCGGAAGTGCATAAAACTGTCCCGGATTCATTCTGCTTGGAACCACGAAATCTCTTGCACCTTCGGGAGTGGATTTAATAAGAACCGGAGTTTCAACTTCGATAAAATTCTGATCAGAAAGATAGTTCCTTACTTTCTGCGCCATTTTGTGACGGAAAATCAGTTTGTCTTTTACCGGATTTCTGCGGATATCCAAATATCTGTATTTCATTCTCAGTTCTTCACCACCATCGGTTTGATCTTCGATGGTGAATGGCGGAAGCTGGGATTCATTCAGAACTGTAAGTTTTTCAACCAGAATCTCTACCTCACCGGTTGGGATATTTGGGTTTTTAGACACACGTTCAATCACTTTACCGGTTACCTGAATCACGAATTCGCGGCCGAGTTTCTTAGCATTCTCCAATAATTCAACTGAAGAACGGTCCTGATCAAAAACCAGCTGTGTGATTCCGTAGCGGTCGCGCAAATCGATCCAAATCATAAATCCCTTGTCACGGGTGGTCTGTACCCATCCGGAAAGGGTTACTTCTTCATTAAGATTTTTTAGCGAAAGCTCGCCGTTGGTATGCGTACGGAACATAAATTTGATGTTTGAAAGTTGAGATTTTATCGTGTGCAAAGATAAGTTTTTTGTACGGGAAATCAATTCACTCTGGTTTGAATCCTGCCCTAATATGCTTAGATTTACGCCTTGGCTAAAAAATATGGAGAGATTGCTGTTTTTATTATTCTGTGTGTTTTTTTACGGATTTGTTCTTTCTCAAAAAATTACGGCGAAAGTTGTGGGAGTGAAAGACGGTGACACGTTTGTCGTTCTCCATGAAAAAAAGGAAATTGTAGTAAGGCTTGAGCATATTGATGCGCCGGAGAAGAATCAGCCATTTGGCAGCAGGGCAAAAAAGTTCGCTTCAGATTTCTGTTTTGGAAAGACTGTTGTAGTCATTGGCAACGGTAAGAAAGACCGCAACGGCAGATGGATCGGTGAAATTTTTTATAACAACCAAAACCTAAACAAAGAACTGGTGCGGAACGGGCTGGCGTGGCATTATAAACGTTATTCGAAAAATGCAAACTATGCAGATCTGGAAACAGTGGCAAGAAAAAAGAAAGTTGGACTTTGGCAGGAGAAAGAACCTATCGCTCCGTGGGAATGGCGGAGGTTCAAAAAAAAGAAAGTTTAAAATTGTATGAATTTAGAACCAAACGAGTGTGTTTTTTGCTTAACTTTGTGTAAATCAATAACAAAAAAACAGTATTAATTATGGGAAAAGGTGATCAGAAATCAAGACGCGGAAAAGTAACTGCAGGAAGTTATGGAAAGAAAAGACCAAGAAAATCGAACTCCGTGAAAAATATTCCGGTGAAGGTTTTAGATGAAGACGATAAAAAAGCATCTAAAGTGAAAGTCAGAAAAGAAGTGGGCTATCCGAATGATAAATCTGAAAATGCGCAAATGCCTTCCGAAACCAAACCCAAAACAGCAGCGAAACCTAAAGCTGAGAAGTCCGATAAGGACGCAAAACCTAAAGCAGCAAAAACAAAAAAAACCGAAGAATAATCTTCGGTTTTTTATTTAGTGTGAAGTTGACTTGCTATTTTCCGCCTCCCAAGATGCTTCCTAAAAGTCCACCCAAACCTCCCTGCTGTTGTTGCTGGCTGTTACCACCACCCAAAACACTGCCCAGAATGTCATTAAGTGGATTTCCTGAAGACTGCGGTGAGCCGCCTCCAAGTACGCTTCCTAAAATATCGTTCAAAGGGTTTGAAGGTTCAGCCTGTGCCTGGTTTTGTGCACCGCCCAAAATTCCTCCCAGCAAATCTCCCAGTCCACCACCGGAATTTACGCCGCTTGAATGTTTTTCTTTACCAATGTAGCCCATAATCAGGGGTGCAAGCATTGCAAGAACCGGCCCTATTTTATCCATTGAAATTCCTGTATTTTGCGATAGCTGGTTTTCAACCTGCGACTTCTGACCGCCAAAAATATGGTCAAGGATTGAGCCTCCTTCCTGCTGTCTTGCTTCAACCTGAGCAGGATTATCTAAAATGCTTCCGTCGTGATCTTTGTCGAGTGCATTGTTTAAAGCTTCGGCTTCATTGGGGTCTTCCTGTGATTTTTTTCTCAGGTAAGAAATTACCAGTGGAGCAGCTACCGCGAGAAGTGCAATAATCTGATTTTTATTGATACCGAATTTGTTTTCGGCTTGCGAGGCTACCTGATTTCCGGCATTTCCGGTGATTAAATCAATTAAATTCATAATTTATATTTTTGGTGTTTTGAATGTTGATTCTCAAAGTTACCAAAATCTGTTCCTACATCAGTTTTCAACAATGATAAAAAACTGTTAAAATTTAGTTTTTAAAAATCGGAACATTCGAACAGGCTTCACCAAACATCAGCGATTTTACAATTGGTTTAAGCTGTTCTACAAGCTCGATGTACGCGTTTTCCGGAATATTGATGTCCGAGCAGCCTTTTACCAGAACTCGTTTGTCCGTTAAATCTGTGAAATCATAAGTCTGCACAGCGCTGTGCATGAGTAGGACTTCTAAATCTTCGCGGTTTCCGAAAATAATTTTTTTAGCCTCATCAGTTATTTTTGCGGTAAGTAAAAAATAGGCCCAGAGCGGCACTATTGCATCAGCTGAATTATAAATGTAAACATATGCATCTGTGAAATCCAGGGGATTGATGGCTGTAACTTTTTCGCGAAAATCTTTTTCTTTAAGAATCATTCCCTCAAAGAGAAAATCCTTCAGGTCAACCCCGATTCTTCTGCCTTTTGGCACCAATTGGGAAAGGTCAAAATTCACAAGCCCACTTTCGGATATTTTATTTTTAATTTCAAAATCTTCTGACATTTTTTTATCTTTATCTTTGAGCAAAATTACAATTTTAAAACCAAGTGAAATACTATATCATTGCCGGAGAAGCCTCCGGAGACCTTCACGCATCCAATCTCATGAAATCGATTCTTCAGAAAGATTCTGAGGCTGAATTCCGTTTTTGGGGTGGAGATTTAATGACTAACGTTGCCGGAACCGAACCCGTAAAACATTATCGGGATCTTGCTTTTATGGGTTTTCTGGAAGTAGCTAAAAACCTGAGAACTATTTTAAAGAATATTAAACTCTGCAAAAACGACATCCAGCTATACAAGCCAGATGTGCTGATTTTGGTAGATTATCCCGGTTTTAATTTAAGAATTGCAGAGTTTGCGAAAACTTTGGGAATAAAGGTAGTCTATTATATTTCTCCGCAGCTTTGGGCGTGGAAGGAAGGCCGGGTAGAGAAGATTAAGAATTTTGTTGATGAGATGCTCGTGATTCTTCCTTTCGAGAAAGAATTTTACAGGAAACATCAGGTTGATACCCATTTTGTAGGCCACCCTTTGCTTGATGCGATTTCAGATTTACCAGCAATTGATGTAGAAAAATTCAAGGACGAACATGACTTAAACGGAAAGGAAATTATCGCTTTACTGCCAGGATCCCGCCAACAGGAAGTCACCAAAATGCTGGAACTGATGCTTTCGGTGAGGCCGTTTTTTAAGAATTATCAGTTTGTAATCGCTGGTGCGCCAAGTTTGCCTAAAGAATTTTATCAGAAATATGTTGACAATAATGTTCATTTTGTGTCGAATAAAACCTATGATCTGCTGAGGTGTTCGAAAGCCGCTTTGGTCACCTCGGGTACGGCAACATTGGAAACCGCTTTGCTTAATATTCCCGAAGTCGTTTGTTACCGAAGCAGCCGGATTTCTTACGAAATCGGTAAAAGGGTAGTAAAGAATATTAAATACATCTCGCTGGTGAATTTAATCATGGATGAGGAAATTGTGACCGAACTTATACAGAATGAGCTGAACACCGAAAATCTGGTAAAGGAACTGAACGCCATTTTGGTAGGGGAAACCAGACAAAAGATGCTCGATAATTTCGAATTCCTACGCCAAAAGTTAGGCGGGAAGGGCGCCAGCGACCATGCCGCTGATATAATTGTGAAAGGGTGATTTTACGGTGGTTTTAAAACGTAAAGATCGATACTTTTACGTATAAAAATCGCCTTGCATAAACAACCTTTACTTATTCTCTGCATCTGCTTTATCCTTGGAATTCTTCTGCAGGATTTTGTTTCGCTGAAACTGCGGTATATTTATATGCTGCTGGGTTTTAGTGTTCTCTTGCTTGCTTTTTATGTTATTAAAAATTTCTATCTGCACAGATTCCGGCATCTTTCGTTGTTTATCCTCTTCTTTTCTTTAGGAATTTTCGCTCATTTTCTGCATTCAAAAAAACCTTCTCTTCCGGATTTGAAGAATAAAGAGAATATTGTTTTCAAAATCACTAAAAAACTGAATTCCAATGAAAAGAACCGCCGCTATGAAAGTACTGGGTGGAAGGGAAAGCAGCCTTTTTTAAGCGTGCTTTCTGTCCCGAAATCTGAATCTGAACTGAATTTTCTTCATTATTACAAAGCCGAAGTTTACATTAACCCGCTGCAGAAACCTTACAGCGATTTTCAGTTCGATTATGCAAAATATCTGTCCCGCAAGGATATTTATTTTCAAGCCTATCTGCCAAATTCTTTCCGGAGTGGTTTAAGAGATGATTTAAGTTTTTCTGAGAAAATCAGGCAGAAAAGACTTGAAAGTCTGGGTAAAATAGACCGCGCCAATTTCAGCAAGCGCGCCCGGGAATTTACGAAAGGCATCATCCTCGCAGACCGTACTGAAATGGATGCCGAAACGGTTAAGGATTTTACAAAATCGGGTTTGATGCACGTCCTGGCGATTTCCGGATCGCATATGGCAATTATCTTTTGGCTGATTCTTTGGGTTTTGAAGCCTTTATTCCCTCCAGGATACAGAAATCACAAGATTATTATTTCGCTTGTTCTCATCTGGGCATTTGCTGTATTTATCGATTACGGGAGCTCTGTGGTACGCAGCTGTATTATGATCTCAGCTTATTATATTTCGGTTGTGCTGCAGCGCAAACCCGATTTGCTGCACGCGATGGCGGTTGCGGCTTTTTCTATATTAATTGTAGATACGAATCAGTTCTTTGATGTGGGTTTTCAATTGAGTTTTGCAGCGGTTTTCGGAATATTCTGGTTAAACCAACCAATCCTCAAGTACTTGCCGAAACCTAAAAACAACTTCCAGAATTTTATGGTGAACGTAGTGTCGATAAGTTTTGCGGCACAGATTGCGACGCTTCCGCTGGTGATCTATTATTTTCATCAATATTCGGCAATCTCAATTATAGCCAATCTTATTGTGATTCCGTTTTCTGAAATTATGATTGTGTTTTCGCTGTTAATGACTGTCTTGATCGAATTTTCTTTGCACATTGAATGGCTGGATCAAATTTATGATGCTGCGGTTACAGGCACTTTAAAAACTATTCATTTTTTCGCTGATATTGATTTTGCATTTTATAAAATGATTCCGATGACACTGCCTGAAGTTTTTGTGGCCTTTTTAGTGGTCTGGTTTTTAAGATTCGCAATAAAAAATTTTACATTGAAAAATGTCCTTCGTATTTCTTATTTTCTGCTTACATTTATCGTGCTGAGGTTTTTAATAAACTACAAAGCACTACACACGAATGAAGTTCTGGAGCATCCTTATTATAAGGAAAAGATAATTTCAGTGAAAAAGAAAGGTAAGGTACAGTTTATCATGAAAGAAAATCCCAATTATTCCAGACTTGAAAAATTCGTCATTGAGCCGTATCTTACTTCACGCAGGACTAAGAAGTTTGAGATTATTATCCTTGCTGATGAGATCGAGAAGATTGTCATCAATGGTAAAGATTATCATTTGAAATAGATTTTGGAGTTGCTAATCAGCACCTTTAAATGGTACAGTCTTATTTAGAAGGATTACAAACTAAAATTTTCTGACATTTCTCATCTTCGCATACCTTAACATTTTTTTAACTTTGTGGAAATTCAATTTAAACAATATTATGGCAGGATTAACAAGTTCTACTATTGGTAGAAAGTACGCAATGGCATTGTCCGCAATGTTTTTGCTCATATTCCTTATCATGCACCTTTCGGTGAATTTAATCTCAGTTTTCAGTCCAGAAGCATTTAACTCGGCTTCCGAATTTATGGGATACAATCCTTTGATTCAGTTTCTTATGCAGCCTGTACTTGGATTTGCGGTGATTTTTCACTTCGTAATGGGCTTCGTTCTGGAACTTAAGAACAGAAGCGCAAGACCGGTACAGTACGCAGTAAACAACGGCTCCGCCAATTCTACATGGACGTCGCGCAACATGATTATTTCTGGTCTGGTGGTTTTGGCCTTCTTAGGTCTTCACATGTATGATTTCTGGTGGCACGAGATCAACTTCAAATATGTTGAAGCAAACACTCCGGACAATGAAAGATTCTGGCATGAACTGCACGCGAAATTTGCTGATGCCTGGCGGGTGATATTTTATATCATCGCATTCGTTCTTTTAGGTCTGCACTTAGCGCATGGTTTCCAGTCGTCTTTTCAGTCTGTAGGCGCAAGACATCCTAAATATACTCCGGTAATCAAAGCTCTTGGAACTTGGTATTCCATTCTGATTCCTGCAGGATTTATATTAATTGCAGTGTATCATTTCTTAACTCAGTAAATTTTAAGTTTTAATCATCATTAATTCCTTAAAGTTTATATTTTAAAATTCTTAAAAATGAGCAAATTAGATTCAAAAATTCCACACGGTCCGTTAGCGGAAAAGTGGACTAATCATAAAAATCACATGAACCTGGTTGCCCCGAACAACCGCGATAAAATTGATATTATCGTTGTGGGAACAGGTTTGGCAGGTGGTTCTGCCGCTGCAACACTTGCAGAGCAGGGCTATAATGTAAAGGCATTCTGCTATCAGGATTCACCTAGAAGAGCGCACTCTATTGCTGCGCAGGGTGGTATTAATGCTGCAAAAAACTATCAGGGCGACGGAGATTCAACTTACCGTCTGTTTTACGATACCATTAAAGGTGGAGATTACCGTGCAAGAGAGGCTAATGTTTACCGTTTGGCAGAAGTTTCTGCAAACATTATCGACCAGTGTGTAGCACAGGGAGTACCGTTTGGAAGAGAATATGGTGGCCAACTCGATAACCGTTCTTTCGGGGGAGTTCAGGTAAAAAGAACTTTTTATGCAAAAGGGCAAACCGGGCAGCAGTTGCTTTTGGGAGCTTATTCTGCCATGAGCCGCCAGATTGGGAAAGGAAGAATCAAAATGTACAACCGTCACGAAATGCTTGAGCTCGTAATTGTTGACGGAAAAGCAAGAGGGATTATCGCAAGAAATCTTGTAACCGGAGAAATCGAAAGACATTCTGCACATGCTGTAGTAATTGCTTCCGGAGGCTACGGAAACGTATATTTCCTTTCAACAAATGCAATGGGTTCCAATGTTTCAGCAGCGTGGAAGATTCACAAAAAAGGAGCGTATTTCGCAAATCCTTGTTATGTGCAAATTCACCCGACTTGTATTCCGGTTCACGGGACACAACAGTCGAAACTTACTTTAATGTCTGAATCACTTAGAAACTCGGGAAGAATCTGGGTTCCTAAAAATATAGAAGATGCTGTAGCAATTCGTGAAGGAAAGCTTAAGGCAGAAAGTATTCCGGAAGAAAACCGCGATTATTATCTGGAAAGAAGATATCCGGCATTCGGTAACCTTGTGCCTAGAGACGTAGCCTCAAGAGCAGCGAAAGAAAGATGTGATGCCGGTTACGGTATCGAAAACAACGATACTAAAGAAGGTGTTTACTTAGACTTTTCTACTGAAATTACCAAAAAAGGCCGCGAGGCAGCTCTCGAAAAAAACATTCATAATCCTACAGATCAGCAGATTTATGATTTAGGGAAAGCGTGGATCGAAGAAAAATACGGTAACCTTTTCGTGATGTATGAAAAAATCACCGGCGAGAATCCATATGTAACTCCAATGAAGATTTACCCGGCGGTTCACTATACCATGGGTGGTGTTTGGGTTGATTACAACCTGCAGTCTTCAATTCCGGGATGTTTCGTTTTAGGTGAAGCTAATTTCTCTGATCACGGAGCAAACAGATTAGGAGCTTCTGCACTGATGCAGGGTCTGGCAGATGGTTATTTCGTTCTTCCATATACGATTGCTGATTATCTTTCAGCAGATATCAGAACAGGTTCAATTCCTACCAATACTGGAGATTTTGATGCCGCTGAGAAAGAAGTTCAGGATAAGATTAATTTCTTCATTAACAATAAAGGAACACATTCGGTAGATTATTTCCACAAGAAATTAGGACACATTATGTGGAATAAGGTGGGAATGGGAAGAACTCCTGAAGGATTGAAGGAAGCCATCAAAGAAATCGAAGAAGTAAGAAACGATTTCTGGAAAAATGTAAAAGTACCTGGTACCAACGAAGAGATGAATATGGAGCTTGAAAAAGCACTTAGAGTTGCAGATTTCCTTGAATTAGGACAGCTGATGGCCCTCGATGCTTTGAAGAGAGAGGAATCCTGCGGCGGACATTTCCGTTGGGATCACGCAACACCGGAAGGTGAGGCAGAAAGAGATGACCAGAACTTCAAATATGTCGCTGCATGGGAATATCAGGGAGCAGACATCAACCAGGAAGTAATGCACAAAGAAGAACTCATTTACGAGAACATAGAAGTGAAAACAAGAAGTTATAAATAATCTCCAAAAAAGTTATAGAGAAATGAGTGCAAAAAAAGGATTAAACCTGACTCTGAAAATTTGGAGACAGAAAAACAATAAATCAAAAGGACAGTTCGAAACCTATAAGATTTCCGACGTTTCCACAGAATCTTCTTTCCTGGAGATGCTGGATATGCTCAATGAAAATCTGGTGAACGAAGGTAAAGAACCAGTTGCTTTCGACCACGACTGTCGCGAAGGAATCTGCGGAATGTGCTCGCTGTACATCAACGGCAGATCTCACGGCCCGGATACGGGAATTACCACTTGCCAGCTTCACATGAGAATGTTCAAAGACGGCGAAACCATCCACATCGAACCTTGGAGAAGTGCTGCTTTTCCGGTTATTAAAGATTTGGTGGTAGACAGAAGTGCTTTCGACAGAGTGATGGCAGCAGGAGGATTTGTTTCCGTGAATACTTCAGGAAACACGCTGGATGCTAACGCGATTCCGGTTCCAAAAGAAGATGCTGACAAAGCGATGGATGCTGCTGCATGTATAGGCTGCGGCGCCTGTGTAGCGACTTGTAAAAACGGTTCAGCAATGCTGTTCGTTGGAGCAAAGGTTTCTCAGTATGCTTTGCTTCCGCAGGGACGTGTTGAAGCAAAACGAAGAGTGCTGAATTTGGTGAAAGCAATGGACGAAGAAGGTTTCGGAAACTGCTCGAATACCGGAGCCTGTGAAGTGGAATGTCCGAAAGGAATTTCTCTTGAAGTAATTGCAAGAATGAACAGAGAATACATTACTGCCAATATCGACAGAGGATAAAACCCTTACAAATACAGAAAATCCGCTTTCCATACCGAAAGCGGATTTTTCTTTGTTAAATTTTCACAATTATCTGATTTTAATTTTCTATAACTCTTTATATAACTTATTTTTGCTCGAAATTTAAATAAGATCACTCGAGAAATTAAAAATGCAAAAATTTATATACAATCAAAAAAACATGAGTAAATATTTTTTCTTATTGATGTTCGCTTTCGTAGCGATGTCGTGTTCAAAAAAAGTAGAGGTAAAAGGTAACTTTGCCGGTGGTTCACCCCTCGAAAGAATCGAGTTTGTAGAAGCTTCTGGCGTTGCAACGCTTCCATTGGTTAACTTAGGAGTAGACAGCAAAGGGAGCTTCTCCGGAAGTTTCGAAGCACCTAAAAACGGGATGTATATCATGTCTTACGCCGGTAAAACAGCAATGATTTATCTTAAAGGCGGCCAGGAACTCAATATCTCCGGCCAGGCTTCAATGTTCCCGAATCAGTTTACCATTACAGGTGATGCAAAGAACAACAACGATTTCCTTTTAGAGGTAACGAAATTTATTCAGGGTTATGCCGGCAAAATCAATGTTGGTGAACTGGTAATGAAAAAAGAAGCCGATTTTCTTAAAGAAGCTGAAAAAATCCGTACCGATATCGGTAAAAGTATCGATGCAGCAGCTAAGAAAACTTCTGCCGACAACGAAGTAGTAGAGTTTAAGAAAGACGAGCTTAATGCAAGTATTCTTGGATTGATGAGCCAATATGAGGCAAACCATCCGCAGGCTACACAAAATCCTGCTTACAAAGCTTCAAAAAACTTTACAGATGCTGTAGCGAAGTTGGATACCGACAGCGACAGACTGTTGAAAACCCAGCCGATCTACAGAAATTATCTTTTGGGAAAACTCAGCCCGGAATTCCAGACTTTTGCTACCAATAAAAATGCAACAGGTACAGCGCTTTCTTCTGAATTATTTGCTGAATTTCTTGATACTAAAAAGGACCTTTCTCAGCTGACCAAAGATTATCTGTTGGCTTTCGTACTTTCAAGCGGCGATATTGCCCCGGGAATGACTACCGAAAATACCAACAAAATCAACAAAATCATTAATGAGAAAATTAAGGATGCGGGGATCAAAAAAGATATGCAGCGAATTCAGTTCGTTATTGCGGGTCCAAAAGCCGGCGAAGCAGCACCTGCAGCGAAATTAATTAAGCAGGATGGTAGTGCTTTCAAATTAGCAGATGCAAAAGGAAAACCGACTTTAGTAATGTTTTACGCATCATGGAATCCTTACATTTCCGAAGGTACAGTTCCTGTGCTGAAAGAAGTGGTAAATTTCTATAAATCTAAAATGGATTTCACTTTTGTGAATTTAGATGATACCAAAGAACAGTTTATTAAAACCAGCAACGCAATGTTAAAAGGAATTCCCGGAAACAATGTTTACGGTGAAGGCGGGCTTACTTCGCAGATTGCAAAAGATCTTGGAATTTACGGTTTCAAACTTCCTTCTTTCGTGGTTTTGGATAAAGACGGAAAAATTGCTAGCCGTTTCTTCTATAATTTGGGTGATCCTGAAATTGTAACGGTACTGGACAAACTTTCCGGGTTGAAAGCACCAACTGTTCAGCCGGAAGTTACTTTACAGAATGATTTGCTGGCTCCGCAGGCGGTTCCACAACCGGAAGCTGCTCCAACAAAATAATTTAGACGCAAAGATCTACTATTATCCCGTCAGTTTTTCTGGCGGGATTTTTTTTAAATATATATCGTCTTTCATATGTTTTGCCGGTCAAATTATAATTGACTTTACCTTAAATCGAATTATCGCCTCTTTTTATTTTCAAAACCTTATTTTTGTGCTCATTATAATTGAAGATGAGAAGGAAAAGTAAAAACATTGTTTTAGAAAATATAAAACTGGTTTCAGCAGGTGCAAAAGGTGTTGCAGTAGGCAGAACCGAAGAAGGTAAAACCGTTCTGGTTACGGGAGCTGTTCCGGGTGATGTGGTAAATGCCCGTGTAAAAAAATCGAAGTCAAAATATTTCGAAGCTGACGTTGCCGAAATCATTGAAAGATCACCTTTCAGAGTGGAGCCGAAATGTATTCATTTCGGGGTTTGTGGAGGCTGCAAATGGCAGAATCTTGCTTACGAAAAACAGCTCGATTTCAAACAGGACGAAGTTTTCAACCACATCAAAAGAATCGGCGGATTTGAGGATTTCGAAACCTTACCTATTTTAGGAAGCACCGAAGAGTATTTCTACCGCAATAAAATGGAATTTTCTTTTTCCAATGCACGCTGGCTCACCCAATACGAAATAAGTTCCGAAGAAAATTTCGGAAACCGTGACGCTTTAGGATTTCATATTCCGGGAATGTGGAGCAAAATTCTTGATCTTAAGGAATGCTGGCTTCAGGAAGATCCTTCAAATTTCATCCGACTTGCCGTAAAACAGTATGCCGTAGCAAACGGACTTGAGTTTTTCGATGTGAAAGAACAGACCGGATTTTTACGGACTTTAATGTTGCGCCAAAACTCAAAAGGCGAGTGGATGGTTCTCTTCCAGCTTTTCCGTGATGATAAAGAAAACCGTGAAAAATTATTTGATTTCCTTTTGAACGAATTCCCGCAGATAAAAACTTTGGTGTATTGCATTAATTCAAAACAAAACGATTCCATCTACGACCAGCATGTTGTAACGTATTCCGGCGACGGATTTTTAATGGAGGAAATGGATGGTCTTCACTTTAAAATCGGTCCGAAATCTTTCTTCCAGACGAATTATAAGCAGGCGCTGGAACTTTACAGAAAAACTTTGGAATTTGCCGATCTGAAAGGTGATGAGGTAGTTTACGATCTTTATACAGGAACCGGAACAATCGCACAATATGTTGCCAGAAATGCAAAACAGGTGATTGGCATCGAATCGGTTCAGGAAGCGATTAATGCGGCAAAAGAACACGCAGAACTGAACGGACTTTCAAACTGTACTTTCTACTGTGGCGATATGAAAGATATCTTCAATGATGATTTTCTTGCCAACCATCCGAAAGCTGATGTGCTGATTACAGATCCGCCGCGCGACGGGATGCACCAGAAAGTTGTAGAACAGATTCTGAAGCTTTCCCCTGAAAAAATTGTTTACGTTAGCTGTAATTCGGCGACGCAGGCCAGAGATATGGCGCTGATGAAAGAACATTACCGATTGGTGAAAATTCTTCCTGTAGATATGTTCCCACAGACGCATCATGTGGAAAATATTGCGCTTTTAGTTAAGATTTAAGTACATTTGAATCATGAAATTTCTGAAAATATTTCTCCTTTCAGTATTTTTATTTACGCTCTTTTCCTGTGGAAGCGATGATGATATCTGCATAAGCGGCGAAGCGACTCCGCGGCTGAAGCTGAAATTTAAAACCAAAGCCACCGGAAAAGCAAAAACGCTGGATTCACTTTTTGTAAACGTGGATTACGGAAACGGTCAGATTCCTGTAATTGCGACTAAAACAAGAACCGATTCGGTATTTATCCCATTGCGGGTTGATGATGCGCCGTTCACCAAAATATATGTTGGTTTATCGCGCTCAGCAATTACATCAGAGGTAAAAATTAATTACACTACCAAATCCGAGTACGTTTCGCCGGCCTGCGGAATTAAAAAAGTGTACGAAAACGCAAGCGCAGTTCTTGAAGTTCCGAATCCTGTTGTAGATACCGAACAAAACCAAACCCAAATTTCCGATGAATCCAAGACTCATTTTTTCCTTCTTTTTTAGTTTTGTCTTTGTAGCGTCGTTTGCACAGAACGAGCAGGACAGTTTGAAAACCAAATGGAAATATGAACCCAATTTCATGGTCGGGATTGATGTATTGAATGCTGGAATCGGGGTGTTTGGAGAAAGAAAACTCTTTCAGGGTTTTGTGTCTTCCAAAATTTCAAAGAATATTTATGCTGTTGCCGAAGCAGGTTTTGAAAAAGATATTTATCGGAAAAACGGTTACGACGCTTCCGTAAATGGACCTTTTTTGAAACTGGGTGCTTTTTACATGTTGGCGAAAGACAAAGAAAATGAACTGAACGGCTTTTATGCCGGTGCAAAAGCTGCAGGTTCATTTTATAATCAGGAATACAGGGCTGTTCCGGTACGGGGCTACGGCGGAAGTGAGGCTTCGGTAGCGTTTCCCGCATCTTCTCAAAGTTCTTACTGGCTTGAAGCCACGGTTGGTGGCCGGGTTCAGCTTTTCGAATCTCCTTTTTATATTGATGTGAATATGCAGCCGAGATATTTGCTTTTTTCAACCACTCAGGATGATATCAAGCCGATGATTGTTCCAGGTTTCGGCAAAAGTTCCGCAAAGTTCAATGTAGGCTTTGCATGGAATATTGCCTATCATTTTTAAAGGAAACTAACTATTATGTAATGAATAATTTACTCGTAAATTTTCATGCAGGTTTTGAACTTCAGTTTTCTTAAATAACTTGTAACGATTAGATTTTTTTTATTAATTTATATAATTTTGTACGAATTATATAATTAATCAATGGAATAATTGACGGAAGTTTTGCGAATTAAATAAATTAATGCTATTATTATTTTGACAGTCTGAAAAAAAAAATTACTTTTGGGATTAATTCAATAAAAAATAATTAATCTATGAAGAGAATTTTTACTTCTTTACTTTGCGGATTGATGACAACGGCTGCCTTTGCACAATGGAGTCCAACATCAATGCAGGGTGAGAAAATTCGAACGGCGTCAAACGTCAAGAGTTATTATTCCCTGGATCTTAATGCAATGAGATCGAAACTTGCCAATGCGCAGGAAACCGGCAGCAACGCTGTTCCCGTAGAAATTAAACTCCCAACTCTTAACGGAAAGATCGAAAGATTTGCAGTTTACAGTTCGCCTGTAGTAGTGAAATCTATCGCTGACAGATACCAGTTAGGTTCATATGTTGGGATAGGTATTGATGATCCAAATGCGATCGTAAGATTCAGTGTTGCGCCAAACGATTTCCAGTCGATGGTTGTAAGAAACGGTAATTACGAATTTATTGAACCTCAGAATACAGCTAAATCTGTTTACGGTGTTCATCCGAAAACCAATAAAACAGAAGAAGATAAAGCATTTGTTTGTTCTACAAGCGAAACTCCTTTAACCAAGGCGCAAATGGACAAACTCTACATGTCCGGAAAGACTTTTACCAACAATCCTACAGATTTCAGCAAAGCTTCTGATAAAAAATACAGAACCATGCGTCTGGCGATGACTACAAACGGTGAATATACCCAGTATTTTGGTGGTGTTGCAGGTGCTATGACAGCGATTAACGCAACACTTACAAGATGTAACGGTGTTTTCGAAATGGATTTTGGGCTTCACTTAATTCTTCAGGATTTCCCGGCACTTATCTACCCTGATCCTGCCACAGATCCATATTCCACTAGTTTATCAAGCTGGAACCTTGCGGCACAGAAAGCGATTACTGCGGTTGCTGGTGAAGCCAATTACGATATCGGTCACATGTTCGGCGCTTCCGGAGGTGGCGGTAACGCAGGCTGTATCGGCTGTGTATGTATCAGCCCGCCACTGAATGGGTCTGGTGTACCTACTGCTAACGGTAAAGGCTCCGGAATTACTTCTCCTGCTGACGGAATCCCAATGGGAGATAACTTCGATATCGATTATGTAGCCCACGAAATTGGTCACCAACTGGGTGCAAACCATACCTTCTCCATGAGTCTTGAAGGTACAGGACAGAATGTGGAGCCAGGCTCAGGTTCTACCATTATGGGATATGCAGGTATTACCAGCCAGAATGTTCAGCAGCATTCTGATGCTTATTTCCACATCAATTCAATCATTCAGGTGCAGAATAACCTTATCGCAAAAACCTGCGATATCGAAACTTCAGTGAACAACAATCCACCGGTAATTACCGCGATGGCAGATGTTACTATCCCGAAAGGTACAGCCTTCGTCTTAACAGCTCAGGCAACTGATCAGGAAGGCGATCCGATGACGTATACTTGGGAGCAGGTTGATAATGCGTCTTCGGGCACTACCATAACCAACTTAGGAACACTGACCAGCGGACCTACATTCAGATCATGGACTCCTACAACCAATCCTACACGTTATTTCCCTAAGCTTTCTACCGTTTTAGCAGGAAATCTTAAAAATAATGCTGATTGGGAAGCGGTTTCTACCGTAGCAAGAACAACCAACTTCCGAGTTACTGTACGTGATAACAACGCAGATATTGCTCAGAAGCAAACACAGTCAGCTTTACAGAAAGTGACCGTACACGCAAACGGACCTTTCAAAGTGACTTCTACCACTCTATTCAATGATAATGCTAAGCCATTCTTATGGGATGTTGTGGGAACTAACGCAGCACCATTTAATGTCGCAAACGTTAAAATTGACTACACTACCGACAATGGTGCTACCTGGGCCGTTCTCGCAGAATCCACTCCTAATGATGGTTCAGAGGACTTACAGATTGCATTACCCTCAGGTACACCAATAAAAGTGCGAGTTTCAGCAATCGGAAACGTATTCTACGCTATAGGATCTGCAACGGTTTCAAAAACGCCGACTGCTGCGCCTAACTGTGCTACATTAACTTCACCTGCAAATAATGCAATGGGTATCGTTTATACAACGCCTTTAAACTTAACATGGACTGCTCCGGTTGGAGGCGAACCTGCGGAACTGTATGATGTTTATTTAGGTACTACTGCCGACCCTACTACCTTGATTGCTACTGTCTCTACCACTTCATATTCAGTTTCGAATCTTAGTGCTTCCACACAGTATTACTGGAAGGTCGTTCCTAAAAATGCGTTTGGATCTGCAAGTGGCTGTACAACAGTATATACATTTACTACCACGGATCCTACATATTGTACTGCTGGTGCAACATCAACAAGTTTTGAGAAAATCTCAAATGTAACTTTTGCAGACATCAATAAAAGTTCAACAAGCACAGCGGGTTATGAAGATTTCACATCCGTTGTAGGTAATGTTACCAAAACTTCCAGCTATACATTTACCGCTTCTTTCACAGGAACATCTTATTCTAGTGATGAGGTAAGAGTTTGGATTGATTTTAATCAAGATAAAGATTTTGATGATGAAGGAGAACTTGTATTAGTCACTCCTAAGAAACTTTCTCCTTGGACTGGAACCATCGAAATTCCTGCCACTGCTAATACAGGTACAACAAGAATGAGAGTTAGATTACATGATTCATCTTTGGGCGGAAATGTTAATCCATGTGGTACGTCTACCTATGGGCAGGTTGAGGATTATACATTAATTATCGGAACACTTGCAACAGGTGAGAATTCTCTTTCGAATGTTCAGGTTTATCCTAACCCAGCAGCCGATATTTTAAATGTATCTAAAGTATCGAACAATGCTTTATACGCAATTTACAATGTGTCTGGTCAGTTGATAGCTAAAGGAAAAATTACCGACAATAAAGTTTCTGTTTCCAAATTACAGGCTGGTGTTTACATCATCTCAGTAGAAGATAAAGGAAATGTTGAAAAAGTGAAATTTATCAAAAAATAAGTTTCATTATTTATATCATGAATCCCCGGAATACCGCCGGGGATTTTTTTTGTTTTGTCATAAAAATTCTATGACGTTTTCCCGCGATCATACTTTGGGATTATTTAACAATTTAATACTCAGTTTAACCTAACTTTAACCGCAAAATCCCATCTTATCACCGTAGGTTATGTGATATTTCACTTATTTTTGCCGTGTATATGAAGAAATTTTTTCTGCTCGCCACTTTACTGTTGATTGCTAAAGTTCAGGCCCAGTTTTTTTCCGGAGAAATTATCATCAGAGATAATTCGGTGTATTACCTGAACCAGGTTTATGTAACCAACCTTACTTCCCAAAGTACGGTTTATACAGATTATTTCGGGGCTTTTAAGATCCCTGCAAAACCAGGTGATATCATCCGATTCACTTCAATTGTTACAGACAGAAAAGATGTAACAGTAAGCGCTGATGACCTTCAGAATTCAAACAATTTCGTAGAACTGAAGATCGCCTATTATGATATTCAGGAAGTGGTGATCAGCAAATTTAAACCCACCGGAAATCTGCGGAAAGACGTAAGTTCGCTTAAAAACGGTGAAAAGGTGCTTGCGCTTCAGAAAATAATCGGATTACCGGCTCCGAAAGGCGACGGTACGCCACCCCAGCTCCCCGTAGCAGGATTTGCAGGCGGAGGTCTCACTTTCAGTATAGAAAGTATATACGACATCCTTTCCGGCGAAAGAAAGAAGAAAGAACGCACCCAACAGTACGAGAAAATGAACGGTGCGGTAAACGGAATCAGGAATTACTTCGGGACCGAGTATTTTACCAATCTGAAAATTCCCGCAAATTATATCGATAATTTCCTGCAGTTCGTGTATACCTCAGATAATATATTGCCCTACGTACAAAGCAATAATTACGAAGCGGTGTCAGTTTACATTGAGAAATATCTACCAATTTACCAGCGGCGTCTGCGGAATTCACACTTAATGGAGATTACGAAGTGATTTTTCGTGATTTTTAATTTTTTATGTTAAATTTAAAGTTTTATATTTGGCGCCTCGTTATTTGGGATTTAGTGTCCTGCTGTATATTAACTCATAAATTTCACTGAATGTCTTTTGTTAAAAATTTATTTTGTTTTTTAATGTTGTTATCACTCTGTAATCTCTCTGCCCAGCGCAAAGGCAAAGATTTCAGCAATATTCTTCGCAGCTACAATATTTACGAAATAGATTCTTACCTGCGCATCGCCCATCCGGATGATCCGAAACGTTCTGTACTGAAACCACGACTTGTAAAACTGTTGAACGACTATATTAAGACGGCACATCCCGCAGATCAGAGAGTGAAGGATTTTCAGGAGAAGCTTGCCATTCTGAAACGCAAACCTTCCACAAGAATAAGTTTCGATGAGATGAATGAAATAATCAAACAGAAGCAGATCGCAAAATACCGGGAGGAAGCGCAGAAAAAACCGGGCACTTATGTAACGAAATCATATGGCAGTGCGGGAACCTCTGCACCGGCCACTTCAGCAGGAGGCGCGTCCTCAGGATATATAAATCCCGAAGAAGCAGAATTCGAGATGCTGATGTCTGTAAATCCGATCGAACATAAGAATAATACAGTAAAAATCCTGAATTCCCTTTTTGATAACGATCCCAACAGTAAAGAAAGTATCGTACTGATCGAAAACAAATCCAAGTGCAATATTATCATGAGAATTGAGGGCGTTGGCAATACAAAATACAGGCTCGCAATACCCGCAGAAAGCGATAATACCATTGTGGTTGCAAAAGGTGATTATCTCTTCAGCAGCCTTCTTTGCGGCGCGCAGTATGCATCACAGAAAACCGTGCAGAAAGCGGTGATGGTAGCTCTTGGAACAAAATAAATATTAAACCCATAAAAAAAGTGGGTACTGAACAATTTTATTTATTTTTGCACGTTTTTGAATGTAGAAAATGGGTAAAAATAAACTGGCAAGATTTGCCGAGAACAGAACACTTAAGAATGTATTTCAGCCAACGAGAGAAGAAGCGCTAGACAACTACCATTTGAAGGGAAAGTGGCGAAGCGAAGTCTTTAAAAACGATAATCCTGTAGTTTTGGAACTTGGTTGCGGAAAAGGAGAATATTCCGTAGGACTGGCAAAAGCATTTCCCGAAAAAAACTTCATCGGAATAGACATCAAAGGCGCCAGATTTTGGTTTGGAGCCAAAGAAGCAATTGCAGAAAATCTGACCAATGTAGCATTCCTGAGAACACAGATTGAGCTTCTGGAAGGTTTTTTCGCACAGGATGAGGTTGATGAAATATGGATTACTTTTCCGGATCCTCAAATCAAATTCAAGAGAACAAAGCACCGCATGACCAATCCGGAATTTCTGGATCGGTACAAAAAAATGCTTAAAAAAGAGGGCACAGTTCATCTGAAAACAGATTCTGAATTTTTGCACGGATATACACTTGGGTTGCTGCAGGGGCAAGGCCACGAGATTATTTCTGCCCATCATGACATCTACGGAGCGCCGGAATACGAGCCGGGAACTCCGCTTTTAAGGGAAATAAAAACTTATTACGAGGGTTTATTTTCGGCGAAAGGCAAAACGATTACCTACATTAAATTTAAAATCAAGTAATTCCTGTTTCTCTTTAATGACGAAAACATTTTTTATGCTTGCGGCGTTCAGCTGCATGTCCCTTGCTGCCCAAATACAGAACAGTAATATCCTGAAAAGTACAGACGCAAAAGAAATTGAAGCGTTTCTGAAGACCGCCCAACGCGATGATCCGCGGCGGGGCACCCTCAACGCCAAATTGGCAGCCCTTAAAAAGTCCAATCAGGGAAAAACTCCCGTCCAACTTGCGACAGCGAAATCTGTAACTCCCCAAAATTCAAAGTTTTCAGACGTTCAGAATGAAGATGAAGAATTCCGCAAGCTTACCGCCGGAAACCCCGGAGCGCACGAGCAGAAAACCGTAAAACTGCTGAACCAGCTTTTTGATAATGATGTGACGAACAAAGAAGCGATTCTGCTGATCCAGAATAATTCCGGCTGTAACATGATCATCAGGGTACACGGAAAGGAATCATACAATCTCCCTG
This sequence comes from Flavobacteriia bacterium, assembly GCA_015999765.1. GTDB lineage: Bacteria > Bacteroidota > Bacteroidia > Flavobacteriales > Weeksellaceae > Kaistella. The sequence continues at coordinate 23,769 of JAECQR010000013.1, read as the reverse complement.
TCCGTGCTGGCGGCGAAAACTTTGTCGTGCTGAAGAAAGGGAATTATCAGCTGAGCGGCAATGCCTGTAATGCAAATTATTCATCCTCAAAAAGTATTGCCAAAAATACAATTGTTACCTTAAGCAGCACAGAAAGAAATTTACCTTCCGGAAAATATGCACAAAACGCTGGAGGAAACTAAACTTTATGATTAAAAGGAAAATGTACCCGAGCTTTTGCCGGGTATTTTTTCTAAACAAAAAAAGGTTCAGAAACTTTCTGAACCTTTTTCAATATCTGAAGATAAAATCTTATTCTGCAGCAGTGTCGAAATCTGCATCAGCCTCAGCTGATACTTTTTCTCCTTCTTCTTTAGATTTTTCTTTATCTGCTTTTCTTTGAGACAATCCGTCTTTGATAGAACCTGAAACTACGCTGAGGATCATATCGATAGATTTAGAAGCATCATCATTTCCTGGAATAACGAAATCTACTTTTCTTGGATCTGAGTTCGTATCAACGATAGCGAATACAGGGATACCCAATTTTTTAGCTTCGGTTACTGCGATGTGTTCTTTCATAATATCAACAACGAAAATTGCTGAAGGAAGACGAACCATGTCAGAAATTGAACCTAAGTTTTTCTCAAGGTTAGCACGCTGACGGTCAACCTGAAGTCTTTCTTTTTTAGATAAAGTTTCGAAAGTTCCGTCTTTCTTCATTTTATCAATGTGGTTCATTTTCTTAACAGCTTTACGGATGGTAACAAAGTTAGTTAACATTCCACCTGGCCATCTTTCAGTAATATAAGGCATATTAAGTTCAGCTGCATATTTAGCAACTACTTCTTTCGCTTGTTTCTTTGTAGCTACGAAAAGAACTTTTTTGCCTGCAGAAGTAATTTTTTCCAAAGCGTTACAAGCCTCGTCTAATTTTACTGCTGTTTTATGTAAGTCTACAATGTGAATACCGTTTTTCTCCATAAAAATGTATGGAGCCATATTTGGATTCCACTTTCTGGTCATGTGACCGAAGTGTACACCTGCCTCTAAAAGGTCTTTAACATTTGCTTTTGCCATGTCGCTTTTTTGTTTTTAGTTTACGTTCCGCTTTTTCGCAATCAACTTTTCTTTAGATGGGAGAAAAGTTTGGGTGCTAAACTAAACGGGGCATTTTTGCTTTTGGCTTCTTGCTTTTGGCAATCAGCTTACGGCGGTTAATGAAATTTTAAATAATTGGTGCAGCCAACGGCAAAGAGCCATTCGCCAAAAGCCAATCTTAACGTTTTGAGAACTGGAATCTCTTTCTTGCTTTCTTCTGACCTGGTTTCTTTCTCTCCACCATTCTTGCGTCTCTTGTAAGCAATCCGTGTGGTTTAAGCAATAATCTGAATTCAGCGTTGATTTCACATAATGCTCTGGAAACTCCTAATCTGATAGCTTCTGCCTGACCAGTAATTCCACCTCCGAAAACATTCACTGTCACGTCATACTGACCTGCAGTTTCTGTCAATAAAAATGGCTGATTAACTTTGTAAACCAAAACATCAGTTCCGAAATATTCCTTAGAATCTTTCTTGTTAATAGTGATAACACCAGAACCTGGTCTCACATAAACTCTTGCAACAGAAGTTTTTCTTCTTCCGATTTTATGAACTATTGACATATTAATTATTTGAATTCGTTAATATTAATAACTTTTGGCTGTTGAGCTTCATGTTTGTGTTCAGTTCCTTCATATAAATAAAGGTTGCTGAATAACTGAGATCCTAATCTGTTTTTTGGAAGCATACCTTTTACAGATTTTTCCAATACTTTTAAAGAATCTTTTTTCTGAAGTTCCAGCGCAGTCATTGACTTCTGGCCTCCTGGATACCCAGTATGCCAAATGTAAGTCTTGTCAGCCCACTTGTTCCCGGAAAGGGTTACTTTCCCAGCATTCAAAACGATTACGTTGTCTCCGCAGTCTGCGTGAGGCGTAAAATTCGTTTTGTGCTTTCCTCTCAAAATCTTTGCAACCTTAGAAGCTAGTCTTCCTAACGGTTGTCCTTCAGCGTCTACCACAACCCATTCTTTATTAGCGGTAGCTTTGTTAGCTGAAACGGTTTTGTAACTTAATGTATTCACACTTTTTCGTTTAACGATTAAACATAATTTTCCCTAAATAGGGTGTGCAAAGGTAAAGATTTTTTTCGGAACTGAAAATATTTTCGGAAAGATTATCCTAAGGATTTGAAAATGATGCGGTTATTTCTTTCATCAAACCACAATATTCTTATTTTTACGATGTAAAATCAGGCTATTTTCGGAGAGATTTGGAGTTTTTAAAACTCGCAAAAACATAATACGCTACAAAAACCATCGAAAATTTAATCACAGAAGGTACTGCTTTTTCCAAATCAAAGAGAAAAATACCTATCACGACTAAAAGCGCCATTCCTATAAAAGAAATGCCTAATTTCTGAGGTAAACTAAATTTCTCATCATCAAGAAAGTAAGCCATTCCCCAAGCCGAGCCAAAAGCAAAACCATAATACAGGTCCAGCGCCCAACCCTGGCTTCCCAAAAGAAAATAATTCAGAAGAGAACTGATTAATGTTCCGGCTAATAGATAAATTAGGGCGCGCTTCATAATATAGGTTTCCGCAAAAATATTGAATTTTATATAATTAGACAGAACTTAATATGTTTCTGCAAATTGAAATCCGGTTTTTTAAATACAAAACATTTTGAATCAGTAAGTTGCTTCCGTTTTTAAATTTTATATAAATGTTTATCTTTGAAAACTATCGAAAATTCAATTATGGAAACCCAAAAATATTCTCCAAAAAACAAAATCCGTATCGTTACCGCTGCCGCATTGTTCGACGGACACGATGCTGCAATTAATATCATGCGCCGCGTGATCCAGGGAACCGGTGTAGAAGTCATTCACCTCGGACACGACAAATCTGCTGAAGAAGTGGTGAACTGCGCCGTGCAGGAAGACGCCAATGCAATTGCTTTAACCTCTTATCAGGGCGGTCACAACGAATATTTTAAATACATCTATGATCTTTTAAAAGAGAAGAACGCTTCACACATCAAAATTTTTGGTGGTGGCGGCGGTGTAATCCTTCCCGAAGAAATTAAGGATTTAATGAATTACGGCGTAACGAGAATTTATTCTCCTGATGACGGCCGCGAGCTTGGTCTGCAGGGAATGATTGACGACTTGGTAAACAAATCAGATTATGCAACCGGTGAAAATATCAGCGTTGCAGATTTGGACAAAATCAGTTTTGAAGATTCAAAATCTATCGCTGAAGTTATTTCTGCGGTTGAAAACTTTTCTGAAACAAAGCCAGATTTAGTAAAAGAAATCGATGAAAGAGCAAAAGATTCCACCATTCCGATCATCGGGATTACCGGAACCGGCGGTGCAGGAAAATCTTCGTTAACCGACGAACTGGTAAGAAGATTTATCCGTTCCAATCCGGAAAAGAAAATCGCGATCATTTCTATCGATCCTTCCAAGAAAAAAACAGGCGGTGCACTTTTGGGCGACAGAATCCGTATGAATTCTATCAACGATCCCCGTGTTTATATGCGTTCGATGGCGACGCGTGAGAACAATGTTTCGGTTTCTCCGCACATTCATTCCGCGTTAAATATTTTAAAAATTGCAAAACCCGATGTCATTGTTTTGGAAACTTCCGGAATTGGTCAGTCAGGTTCCGAAATTACCGATATTGCTGATGTTTCGATGTACGTTATGACCCCGGAATATGGCGCGTCAACGCAGCTGGAGAAAATCGATATGCTCGATTATGCAGATTTGGTCGCTTTAAATAAATCCGACAAACGCGGAGCTTTGGATGCTCTGCAGGCGGTAAAAAAGCAGTTTCAGAGAAATCATCTGCTGTTCGAGCAGCCTTTGGAAGAAATGCCGGTTTACTCGACGAAAGCAAGCCAGTTCAACGATTGGGGAACGACTGAACTTTACAATGAATTAATTAAAAAAGTAAATGAAAAGTTCGAGGGATTAAATCTGAGCGGATATGCGGAGCAGAATGTCTCGGAAGAAACGACCATCATTCCGCCCAAAAGAGTCCGTTATCTGTCAGAAATTGTGGAAACTAACCGTGCTTATGACAAAGAAGTGGTTGATCAGGCACTCATCGCTAAGAAAATGTACCTCCTCGAGGGTGCGAAGGTGCTTATTGAGGACGATCAGCATACGCAAGACAAGCTTGAGAAGGTTTTCCTGAAAACAAAAAAAGAGCTTTCCGAAGAAAATGCAGCCTTCCTGCACGGCTGGCATCGCTTCAAAGAAGAGCTGGAAGCTGAAACCTACTCCTATTTTGTACGTGGAAAGGAAATTAAGGTTCAGACTAAATCTGAAACGCTTTCCCATCTACAGATTTCAAAAATCGCTTTGCCGAAATTCCAGGACTGGGGCGATTTGATCCGCTGGAAAGGTCAGGAAAATGTTCCGGGCGCATTTCCATTCACCGCCGGAATTTATCCTTTCAAAAGAACCGGTGAAGATCCGACAAGAATGTTTGCCGGCGAAGGCGGACCCGAAAGAACCAACCGCAGATTCCATTATGTTTCGGCGGATATGGACGCGAAAAGACTTTCTACGGCTTTCGATTCGGTGACGCTTTACGGTCAGGATCCGGCTTTTCCGCCCGATATTTTTGGGAAAATCGGTAATGCCGGAGTTTCTATTGCGACTTTAGATGACGCGAAAAAACTGTATTCAGGTTTCGATTTGGTGAATGCCATGACTTCCGTTTCGATGACGATTAACGGTCCCGCGCCAATGTTGCTCGCATTTTTCATGAATGCTGCGATAGACCAGAATTGTGAAAAATATATTCAGGAAAATAATCTTTGGGATAAAGTCGAAACCCGATTAAAAGAAAAATTTGATGATAAAGGACTTAAACGTCCAAGTTACAGCGGCGATCTTCCGCCTTCCAATAACGGTTTGGGTTTAAAATTACTCGGTTTAACGGGTGATGAAATTCTTGATGCTGATGTTTACGCAAAAATAAAAGCGGAAACCATTGCGACTGTACGGGGAACAGTTCAGGCCGATATTTTAAAAGAAGACCAGGCGCAGAACACCTGTATTTTTTCTACGGAATTTGCATTGAGGCTGATGGGTGACGTTCAGGAATATTTCATTAAAGAAAAAGTGAGAAACTTCTATTCGGTTTCTATTTCCGGATATCATATTGCTGAAGCCGGTGCGAATCCGATCTCCCAACTCGCATTTACACTTGCAAACGGTTTCACATATGTGGAATATTATTTGAGCCGCGGAATGGATATCAACGATTTCGCCCCGAACCTTTCTTTCTTTTTCTCGAACGGAATTGATCCGGAATATGCCGTAATCGGTCGTGTAGCGAGAAGAATCTGGGCAAAAGCAATGCGTGAAAAATACAATGCCAACGAAAGAAGCCAGATGCTGAAATATCATATTCAGACTTCCGGCCGTTCGCTTCACGCTCAGGAAATCGATTTTAATGATATCAGAACGTCGCTTCAGGCTTTGTATGCGATCTATGATAACTGCAACTCGCTTCACACCAATGCTTATGACGAAGCGATTACTACGCCGACAGAAGAGTCTGTAAGAAGAGCGATGGCCATTCAGTTGATTATTAATAAAGAATTAGGATTGGCGAAAAACGAAAATCCCTTGCAGGGTTCATTTATTATTGAAGAACTGACGGATCTAGTTGAAGAGGCTGTTTATGCGGAATTCGACAGAATCACCGAAAGAGGCGGAGTTCTGGGCGCCATGGAAACCATGTATCAGCGTTCCAAAATTCAGGAAGAGTCTATGCACTATGAATGGCTGAAACATACCGGCGAATATCCAATCATCGGCGTAAATACTTTCCTTGGAAAAGACGGCTCACCAACGGTTTTACCAGGCGAAGTCATCCGATCAACAGAAGAGGAAAAACAGCTGCAGATCAAAAACCTGGAGAATTACCAGAATGCAAACGCAGCAAACACCGAAAATGCTTTAAAACAACTTCAGCACGGCGCTGTTAATCAGGAAAATCTTTTTGAACTGCTGATGGATGCGGTGAAATACTGTTCTTTGGGACAAATCACGAATGCCTTGTTTGAAGTTGGCGGAATGTACAGGAGAAATATGTAAGGTCCAATATTATTTTATATTTAAAACCGTGTTAAAGTTGATGCTTGACACGGTTTTTGCTTTAGGTTGAAATTGTAATTCAAACTTTCGGTAATGGTATTAAAAATTTACTCTAATTATTTCCTTTTTCTCTTCTTCATTTTAATTTCGTGTAAATCTGAACCCGCAAAAATCGCGGATGACTCAGTCACGCGAAATGCAATTATCGACAGCACCATTACCGCCTTGCAGAAAAAATTACTTGCGCAGCAGATCGATTCCGTGTTTTCTAAAACGAAATTCAACGGAAGTATTTCTGTCGTACAGAACGGCGAAAAATTATATGAAAGGGAAAATGGACTTGAAGATTTTAAAACTAAAGCAAAACTTGACAGCAATTCGGTTTTCGCGATTGGTTCGGTGAGCAAGCAGTTTACGGCCGTGATGATTTTAATGCTGGAAGATCAGGGAAAGCTCAATACTAATGATAAAATCTCCAAATTTTTACCCGAATTTCAAAATAAACAGTTTGAAAGCATTACTGTTCATCAGTTATTGAATCACACTTCCGGAATCAGCGATCTGGGAAACGGCCTTCATTCAAAACCCGGGAAGGAGTTTAATTATTCCAACAAAGGTTACCGGTTTTTAGGGGAAATTATCGAGAAAGCTTCGGGGAAATCTTACGAGGAAAATGCAGAAGAACTTTTCGGTAAGGCTGGAATGCTTCATTCTTCTACGGCTAATGTTTTTAACGGAGATCATTTTGCGGGAGCTTATCTGGGAAATCCTTCCCGCTTTGAAAGAATTGAAAATATGCCGAAACGGCTTTCCAATAAAGAAATTTCCGTCGCTGCTGGCGGAGTGTTATCCACTGTGAATGATTTGCACCGTTGGAATACTTCATTATACAGCGGGAAAATCCTAAAACCGGAAACGCTGAAGAAATTTTTGCAGAAGTCGTCAGAAAATCATCATGCGATTTTAGGCAAAGTGGGTTACGGATACGGGATTATGATTAACGAAAGGAAACAGCCGTCCTATTTCCACAGCGGTTATGTAAAAGGTTCGCCGTCACTGAATATTTATTATCCCGAAACAAAAACTTCCGTAGTAATCCTTTCGAATATTGCCGATGAAAGCAAAGGGAAGAACGGTTTTTTTGTTCCGCACAAAGAAGTGAAAAAAGTGACTGAAATTATTGAAAATGCAGTGACTGATCTTCGAAAAGAAATGATAAAATAAGTTTAACCGCCTAAAGTTTTTCTCAGCTCATCCAAAAATCCTGCAAAACGTTCCGGTGTTTTTCTGTTTTCAAAACCGGGAATGAACTGATGTTTTTCAAGAATCTTCTCTGTTGATATTCCAGCAAGCATATTGCCGTAAACAAACTCGTTCGAAGCTTCCAGAAAATCTGCCATTTCTTTTAAATTGGATTTATTTCCTGTCGTGAGTTCCGGTTTGTTGGCGTGACCGAAAATAAAAACCGTATCATCATCAAAGGTTTTTTGCGCTTTTTCCAGGACTTTAATCCAGTTTCTGGAGTCTGAACCGTCGGCAGTACGGTAAACGGGAATCATGTTATTGAACATCAAATCTCCCATGTGAACCACATTGTCTTTCTCAAAATGATACATCACGTCACCGAAAGTATGTCCGTTCCCGAAATGATAACCGGTTACTTTTTCATTTCCCAAATCGATTTTATATTCCTTTTCGAAGAGTAATGTAGCATATCGCTGTTCGCCAAGTTTGTTGCTTTTTTCCGCAGCCTTCCTCTGAAGTTCGGGAACTCGGTTGTGAGCAAGAATTTTGGTCTCCGGATCTTTAAAAGCGATATTTCCGGAAGTGTGATCACCGTGATGATGCGTGTTACAGAGATAAAGTACAGGTTTTCCTTTAACAGAAATTCCGTCTAAAACAGGCTGAACGGAATCGGGAAACTGAGAATCGATGATAATGAAACCGTCTTTCGTTTCGAAAATTCCTACGGTTCCGCCTTTGTTCGTGTATCTGCTGATATTTCCACGGACATTGGAGAGATTACCTGCACCTAAATTTAAAGGATCAAAAACAGTTCTGTTAGAAACAGATGAGGTACAGCTCAGCAAACCTGGCGCAAAAGCCAGACCTAAACCTGCGGCAAATGTGGTGGCGAGAAATTCTTTGCGGTCCATTTTCAATATTTTTATTAAAAGTAAACTTTTTTTTATAAACTCTAAGTTGAAGGAAAATTACCGATAAGTTGCTTAAATTTGCCGCAATGCAAACCGAAAAAATTATCTTGGGAATCGACCCCGGAACCAGCATTATGGGTTTCGGACTGATTTCTGTCGTAAAAGGAAAAATGGAAATGATCTCCATTCACGAATTAATTCTGAAGAAATATCCCAATCACGAAACCAAACTTAAAGTGATTTTCGATAAAACGCTGGCGCTTATCGATGAATTTCATCCAGATGAAGTTGCGCTGGAAGCCCCTTTTTTCGGTAAGAACGTACAAAGTATGCTGAAGCTCGGGCGGGCGCAGGGTGTGGCCATGGCAGCCTCGCTTCATCGCGATATTCCCATTACTGAGTATTCTCCCAAGAAAATTAAAATGGCGATTACGGGGAATGGAAATGCAAGCAAAGAGCAGGTCGCCGGCATGCTGCAAAATCTTCTTAACCTCAAAGAATTCCCTACTAAATATCTCGATGCTTCGGATGGATTGGCAGTTGCGGTCTGTCACCATTTTAATTCAGGAAATTTGGTTTCCGATAAGAGTTATTCGGGATGGGACAGCTTTCTGAAACAGAATCCCGACCGTTTAAAATAAAAAACTCCTTCAAAAATATTGAAGGAGTTTTTTATTTTTATTAAATTTTAAGGTTGCCAGAAAGACCATTGTGTACCATTAAAAACCGCAAGTATTTTGTTTGCGGAATCATATACCATCATTCCCGGGGCGGGATTTTTAATGTTGAGGTGTGGTGACGGTACCTGTGGTAAAATCATGGCTTTATTCGGATCCGAAAGGATTAGAATCCCCGGTACCTGAGCCTGAGGTATTGCGGAAGGCCCGATTACGGTTTTTGCCGTAGGATTTTCTGCGATAATTACCAGCGGATTTACGATACTCTTGGTTTTCGCGGCATTACCGGTGAGGTTTTGCCACGTTCCGTTCCCTAATTTTAACTTCATGATTCTATCACTATGATCCATAATCAAGGTTCCGGGAACAGCGCTGGTTGCATCTGCGACTGCAACATACGGCAAAATAATCCCACGCTCTTCTGCACCGAATTCCATTGAAACCGAGGAGTTGGTTACTTCTGTTTTGGTACCGGGATTAATTATGACCTGTGCGAATATTAAAGTGGAAAATAAAAGTGACGATAGCGTTAAAAATGTTTTCATGTATTTTACTTAATAATTATAAAGAGGGACATGTTGGTGTAGTGAAAGTATGCCACGCGGGTGCAGCATCACCAGCTTTCAGCGTGTAAATTTTTGGCTGGCCGTCACTCAGGTCAAAAACCATCATTCCTTCTACAGGAATTAGGATCGCGCCGGTATTTTCTACTCGGTTAATTACAAAACCTTTGGTTTGTGATTCCAGTGCCATATGTCCGCCCTGAGCTTTTTCCGGCCAAAAATCCGGAGTCGTTGATGAAAGTGCGCCCGCTCTTCCCAATGCTGTGATTCCGAATTTTGTAGGATATTTATTGGCAGGATCCATAACAGGGTCTCTATAACACGCACAATTGATCGAGCCTGCAGGGCTCACCTCCAAAATTACGGTTGTAGTTGAAACTATTTGATATGAAGTAGGTGTATTATCGTAAGGGTAAGAAACTGTTAAAGAATAAACATAGGTGCCATCGAGTGCGAAAGGCCCCAATGAAGGATCAGGAATGCTGTTGGCATCACCAGGCGCTGTAAAACTGCCAATCAGGGGACTGAAGGTATAGCCTGTCGGTCCGCTCTCGAGTTTAAGTTCATAATTCACAGTTTTGCCTGCGGGTACAATTCCGGTAAAACCTGCGGTGAGGTTTACAGGTGTAAGGATGTCGCCGACGCAAACTTTAAGCGTGCTTAGCGAAAGTTGCGCCGCTAAACTTCCACCGTAATTATTAAGCTGCACAAATGTATATGGTGAACTTGAATCGATACACACTCCATATTCTGATTCTACCAAAGTACCGTCGGCATTGTAAAATTTGATTTTTTGATTTCCTGTACAGCTGATTCCAAGTTGCTGTAGGCCGTTTGATCCCAGTCCGCTTTCGGTACCAACTGCATTGTAATCTGTAATAATAATAGAATTCCCGCTTCTCAGGCCAAGTGATGAATTAAGTGCTTTGAAGTAAAATACACCACCTAAAATATAAACATTCTGTTGATCACCAAGCAGTTTAAGTTCCACAGGGCCACTTTCTAAGTTTATTCTTCCGACATTGGGTCCGGAGGATACAGATGAGTATACATTCACAACAGGATTATTTGCCAGAATATAAAGATTGCCAAAATAGTAAGTTTCGCTTGTATTTACCGTCACCTCCGTTCCTTGCGTTATAAATACGTTATAGTCACCCTGAGCAGTGGATGTAGTTCCAACGCCGGGTGCGGTTGTTGCAGGAATCCAGGCACAGACACCTCCTGAACAGCTATAAACTTCCCAAGTGGAAGCTGCAGTCCAGTTACCGGTGATTTTCGAACGGTAATCTCCTTGTATAGGTGGTGGGGCAGCCTGAGCGGCGATAGAAATGGTTAGTAAAAAGAAGGTAAACTGCAAAAGTTTCAATGATAACTTTCTGTAAGAAAAAATAGAATATTGTTGCATTATAAGTTTAGATTTTTCTTTAATCATTCTGGGAATTGCTGCGACAAGCGTTGGGGAACAATATTAACCAGATAACCATCATAGATTTTATTTTTGGGATAAATATAAAGCAATTATTTGGGATATTATGTTAATTAGTGATCAAAAAAACTAAGATAATGAAAACCAGCAAGTTTAATACATAAACGTTCATGCAGAATGGTAAGATAATCTAAAAATAAAATCTCCTTCAAACAATAATGAAGGAGATCTTATTTTGAAGAAAAACAATTCTTTTTAGGGCTTCCAGAATGACCATTGTGTACCGTTATAGACGGCCAGCATTTTCTCCGCATCATCATATACCAGCATTCCGGCGGCAGGATTTTTAATATTTAAGTGAGGTGAATTGACTTTAGGTAAAATCATTGCCTTGTTTGTGTCAGCCAAGACAAGTATCCCGGGTACTATACTCTGGGGTGGATTTGAGGAACCAATGATTACCTGTGCTGCAGCTTGATCTTGACCGGTCGCAGGAGCATTTGAAAGATTATTCACTTTTGCAGCGGCACCCGTAAGGTTTTGCCAGGTTCCGTCAGCCAGTTTTAATTTTACAGCTCTGTCGGCCGGATCCATAATAAATGTTCCTGCGACAGCGTTTGCGGCAGCTGTTTCCGCCACATACGGAAGAATTATTCCACGAGATTCATTTCCGAATTCCAAGGACACAGAATTGTTGGTTACCGAGGTTTGGATGCCAGGGTTAATTATAACCTGGGCGAACATAACGGGTGCTGTAAGCAACCCGAAGATTGATAAGAAATTTTTCATGTATTGTGTTTTTGTGCTTTAAAGACTAGGGCAAGCCGGAGTAGAAAAGACATGCCATTCGAATACTGAATCGCCATCTTTCCGGGTGTAGATTTTAAGTTTTCCCTCACTTAAATCAAAAATCATCATCCCTTCAACAGGAATTGCGATTGCGCTGGTGTTTGCTACCCTATTGATAACAAAACCTGCTGTCTGCGATTCGATGGCGATATGTCCGCCTTCTCTAAGCGTTGGCCAGGAATCCGCTGATGAACTTCCATCAGCGCCAGCTCTGTCGAATGAACTGATTCCCAACTTTGTTGGATATTTGGAGGAGTTATCCCTTGCAGCATCTCTATAACATGCACAAGCCGCACTACCTGAAGGCCGCACAATGATAGTTACCTGCTCGGTGGATGACATGGTATAACTGGCATCGTACAGATACGATACTGTCAAAGAATAGATATAAGTTCCCGGTATCGTAAGTGCACCTAAAGATGGATCCGGAATACTGGCTGCTGTACCTGGGTCGGTAAATGTTCCGCTGAAACCTGTATAGGAGTAGCCGGCAGGCCCGCTGACAAGTTGAATATTATAAGTGATGATTTTACCATCTGGAATACTTCCTGTATAATTGGTTAGCAATGTTGAGGAACTCCCCGCGCACAATTGGGCAGGAGATGCAGTAAGGATAGCGGATATGCTGCCACCGTTGCTGTTCACTGCCACAAAATTGTAGTCGGAATTGTTACCGTTGCAGACCATATAATTTTGCGCTACCGTGCCATTAGCATTGTAAAATTTCACCTGCTTATTACCGGTACATCCATTTTGTAAGGGCTGAAGTCCATTGGATCCCAAAATCTGGTTTGTTCCGTTGTAGTTGTTAACTACAAGGGCATTTCCGTTCGGTAAGCCCACAACGGTATTGTTTGTTTCGAAATAGAGAACACCTCCGTAAATAAAAATATCCTGGTCATTTCCCAATAAGAAGAAATTTACGCCGCCGTTTGGCCCCGAAAGATTAATTCTACCCACATTTGCGCCGGAAGAAACAGCGGGCTGAACATTTGTAACAGGATTGCTCGCTAAAATGTAAAGATCGCCGAAATAATATGTAGCACTGCTGTTAACATTTATTTCCGTACCAGGCGAAATAAATACATCATAAGTAGCTTGGGACGCAGCTGTTGTTCCCTGCCCGGGATACTGTACTGCAGTTTGCCAACTGCTGCCATTATAAACCTCCCAGTTTGCTGCGGTGGTCCAGAGGAAAGGCCCGTTGCCCGTCTGTACTTTTGACCGGTAATCACCTGACGTTGCGGGCGGAGAGGATTGTGCGTAAGGAAAAAAGGATAATAAAAGTAGAATAAGTGGAAAAAGCCTGTGCAGCAGCTTTCCGTAAGAACAGATAGAGTTTTTTTTCATTGTGTTTTGTTTGCTTTCAAAAGCAACAAGCTGCTATTTTCATAGCAGACTGCATTTGTGTTGCCGCGAAGATATAGCTTATGGTTGTCACCTAATGTCAATCACGTTCAGGGTCGTAAACTTATCAAATATTTACTTGGTTAAACCTAATACTATTTGTAACATTGTTACGTTTTTAATGACAAATTATTTAAGATTTAAGCATTCAAAATTTTAATTAATGAAAAAACCCACTCATAATATACCTCCTGTAAGCCACAAAATAAATTGGTTTCAGCACTTTCTGCTCGTTTGTTCTGGCGGGAATATTCATATTTTAAAAAAATCTCCCTCGGAATGGAATAAATTTGCGGGTATCGGTGGTATCGTTCTGTTCACGTCGATTTTTGCTACGCTTTCAGCGGGATATGCTATGTTTACCGTTTTCGATGATTTATGGATTTCTATCGGTTTTGCAGTTTTGTGGGGTTTAATGATTTTCAATCTGGACCGTTACATTGTTTCATCGATCAAAAAAACAGGAACATGGTGGAACCAGATTTTAATGGCAGTTCCACGACTTATTTTAGCGGCATTTTTAGGTATTATTATATCAAAACCTCTGGAGCTGAAAATCTTTGAAAAAGAAGTGAACAAACAGCTTAACACCATTATCCAGAGAAACAAAACCCAGTTGCAGGCAGAAATGAACGGCCGCATTCTTCAGCAAAGTGGTCCTTTCGAAACTGAGAAAAAACAGATTGCATTGAAGATCGCCGATTATCAGAAGTCTTATGATTCCGCTGCGGTAGAACTCGAAAAAGAGATTTTGGGAAAACAAAGCGGATTAACATCGGGAAAAGTAGGGTTCGGTTCCAATGCAAAAAGGAAATCGGAACTCAAAGAACAGCGCCGCCAGGATCTGGAAAATTACCAGAAACAAATAGCTCCGAGGCTGGAGTATCTCGACAAAGAAATATCTAAAATCTATACCAACATCGAAACCGAAAGGAATAAAACCGAAACTTTTGAGGATAAATTCAATGGGTTTGCAGCGCGGCTCCAGGCTTTGGATGAACTCGGAAAAAACACTCCAATCATCGGCATTGCCGCCGCTTTTATCATGGGGCTTTTTATATGTCTTGAAATTTCTCCGGTTCTGGTAAAGCTTATTTCTTCCGTGGGTCCTTACGATTATCTTCTGGATAAAACAGAAAATGATTACCGCCTTTATGCAAAGGAAAAAATCGAAAAAGGAAATGCCGGGACCGATTGGCGGATTGATGATTTTAAAGAGAATTTAGGAAAAAGAAATTCCGAAACATTTTCTGAATAAATTTCTGAATCTGTATTATATCATTCCTGAAAATAGATCCCCAACCGCCACTACTTCCTATCTTTATCGTTAAGATTTTTTACAGAAGTGGAAGTAACATCTAATAAACGATTGCTTATCGCCATCATGGGAACGCTTACCCATTTGGGTCTGGGAACTGTTTACGCCTGGAGTTTTTTTCAGAAACCGATTGCCGAGACTTACGGCTGGACCAACAGTGAAACTGCCTGGGCATTCAGTTTAGCAATACTGATGCTTGGAATTACGGCGGCTTGGTGCGGATCAAAAATTGAAAAATTCGGAGCGAGAAAACTGGCGGTAACCGGCGTCATTCTGTATGCTTTGGGTTATATTATTTCGTCTTTTGCCTTGAGTTCAGGCTCGCTCTTTCTGCTTTATTTCGGTTTCGGAATTATTGGCGGAATTGGTCTCGGCTTGGCTTATGTCACTCCGGTCGCGGTGGTCTTAAAGTATTTTCCCGACAAAGCCGGTCTTGTTACAGGAATGGTGGTCATGGGTTTCGGACTGGGGGCTTTGGTCATGTCGAAACTGCTTGCACCGTTTTTTCTTGAAGTTTTTAATCATAATATACCGCGTGTTTTCCTATTTATCGGAATTACGCTGTTGGCTGTACTTCCATTTTTTGCACTGTTTTTAAGATTTGAAAATGTAGCTTCATCCAATTCAAAATCGTTTGAAAAACTCAATATTTTTCCACACATTCTCAAAGCAGATTATCTCATCATCTGGCTGGTTTTTACCTTCAATATTATTGCGGGAATGATTTTTATTTCGTTTCAATCTCCATTGCTGCAGAATCTACTGAAGTCAGGAGGTTTTTCTCATATGGGAACATTAGAAGATAAAGGTGCAACATTAATAGGTGTCAGTGCGCTTTTTAACGGAATTGGCAGGTTTTTCTGGGGAAGTATTTCCGATAAGATCGGACGGATTATTACCTTCCGGCTGATTCTTCTGATTCAGATTTTTGTTTTTATAATGCTCATCAACACATCGGATGTCATGCTTTTTTCTGCAGGCGTCTGTATTATTCTTTTGTGTTATGGCGGTGGTTTCGGTGTGATTCCTTCTTTAATTAAGGAAAGATATGGCAGTACTCTCGCATCGTCGATTTACGGAATCACACTCATGGGATGGGGAATTGGCGGAATTTTCGGACCGCAGATTACGGCATATATGATTGATCATTTTCCGATCAACGCGGGGAATTATGCGTACTTCGTGGGATTGGGACTCCTTTCTTCCGGATTGGGACTGTTATTTTTTATAAAAACAAAAAATGCCTCACCAGATGTAAGGCATAAAGAATCATTAAAAAATATCAGTTAAATTTAATTGAGTTGATTTACGGTTTTTGCAACCGCTTCGGCATTAATTCCCGAGCCTTCTTCCTGACTTACCAGTTCACCGTCTCGGTCGAAAACACTGATGATATTGGAGTGCGAAAATTCAATAGGTGAAATTTTTTTGTACTTCACTGCAAGAACATTCGCAAATTCGCGTGTCGCTTCTTCATCGCTTACGAGGAACATCCAGGGAGCCTGATCCATATTTCTTTCGGCAGCAAATTTTTTCAAAACTTCCGGTGTATCATTTGTTGGGTCGATGGAGATAAGAACGAGTGACGTATCATCCAGTTTATCTTTCTCAATTTTCGCATGAACTTTCTTCATGTCGGCTACCAGGATCGGGCAAGCGGTTCTGCAGCTTGTGAAAATCATTACCACAACAAGATTTTTGCCTTTCAGATCTTTCAGATGAAGTTCTTTACCATCCTGATTCTGCCATTTTGAATCGAGCAGAAAAATGGAACTGCCGGAGTTTTCTTTCTTCGCAGTAACCTGTTCCGTATTTTCCTTGCAGGAAAGCAGGGTAAACGCTGAAAAAATGATAATGATTAAATTTTTCATTTTATTTAAGGTTTTTAGCGCATCTGAAGCCCAGGTTTTCAACTGTATAGTTGGCTTTCAGACTCGAACGGAAAGCGTAGCGCATAAAAGAAGCATAATTGAGAACGTCGTTGGCGCTTGTAGCGGCGGAAGCACAGAAAAGTCCCTTGTCATCGTATTCGCCGGTTCTGGAATCACTTGTTGTCATGATAGAATTGAAATCTTCCGTCCATTCCCAAACCAAATCAAACATATTGTAAGCGCCCCAGTAATTGGGTTTTGAAACTTTTACTCTGTTACGTTCGCGGAATTTTTCGTTATAAAGATTAATGAGATGCGCGGAATAACCCGGTTTGTTCCGCGCATTTGCGGTTTCTTCATCGGCCATTGCAACATATTCCCATTCATCCATTGTTGGTAGCCGTTTGCCTGCACTTTTTGCATAAGCTTTCGCGGCGAACCAGGAAACAAAAGTTACGGGCGCTTCCGGATCGGCATTTTTCGGTAAAGTTTCATCATTCTGCCAGTCTCTCAGATAAGTTTCGTCGGCAAAGATCGCTTTTACATTGCTGCGTTTCCATTTGGGATTTTTCTTTACAAAATCGAGGAATTCACTGTTGGTTACAGGTCTTTCGTCGAGTAAAAAATCCGGCACTTCAACCAGGGAACTGTCTCCGCCATAAAAAGGCTGGTATTTTCCGCCTTTAATGATAACCATCTTCACCTCCGGATTTATTTTTACATCCCGGCTTTTGGTGATTAAATCTTTTTTTGAAGTTTCGGCAGCCGTTTCTCCGCAGTTTTGAAAAATAAAAAAGAAACCGCCGAGGTAAAGAATCGTTTTAAAAATTGCAGCCATGGCAGTTTCTTTTCTATTGATAATTTTGTCTTATTGAACTTTATGGAAAATTTTCGGATTTTTTTCTCCGGTTACTTTCAGTTTTCCGATTGCACCTTTGTTGAACGCTCTGAAAATAGAGTGGTCTACCAACACGTATTCTCCCGGTTCTTCAACTTTGAATTCTACGATTACCGCTCCACCTGCTGGAATTAAAGTAGTTTGAACGTTTTCGTTGATTTTGGTGCCGCCTTCAATATAAACTCTGTCGAAAATTTCGCCAATCACGTGGAATGATGATGCAAGGTTAGGTCCTGCATTTCCGACATAAAGCCTTACGGTTTCACCTACTTTAGCTTCGAGCATTTTGTCGCCCATCAGCGCGTTTTTCTTCCCGTTGAAAACCACATAACTTGGATTTTCGTCAACACCTTTGTCCTGATCGAACTCCTGAAGACCTTTTTCGTCCGTTTTTCCTTTGGTATAGAATTCACTCTGCATGATGTAATATTCGCGGTCAACTTTGGGCAATCCGCCTGCAGGTTCCACTAAAATTAAACCGTACATCCCGTTGGCTATGTGCATAGGAACCGGAGCTGCCGCACAATGATAAACAAAAAGTCCCGGATTAAGCGCTTTGAAATTGAAAATCGCGGTTTTGCCCGGAGCAACATTGGTCGCTTCAGCACCTCCACCGGGTCCGTTTACCGCATGAAGGTCAATATTATGAGGCATTACGCTGTTGCTGGCATTTTTAAGATGAAGTTCAACCTCGTCGCCAACGCGGATTCGGATGAAAGTTCCCGGAACGGTACTGTTGAAAGTCCAGAATTTGTAGGTTACGCCATCGGCAAGTTCGCCTTCTTCTTCGGTAGCCTCCAGATGTACAATGACTTTTTTCGCTGCCCGGTCTCCAATTGCGCCCGGAAGCATCGGCGGATTAAGTTTCTGCTGGGTTTCTGTTTCGCCGATGACTTTAATCTCCATTGCGTTTTCGGTTGAAGTTGCAGAAGATTCTGTCGGATTCTGTTTGCATGCCTGAAGGGCCAGAAGGGCGAGAACAAAGCTTGTGATAATCGGTTTCATATATGATGTTTTTTTTAATCTATTTTAATAGGACAAAAGTATCCTAATTAAACAATCTTCGGAAATTTTCTGGTATGAGTTATATCATTTTGATTAAAAATTCGTTTTTGCAGACAATACCGTTACCATAATATGAAATACATTTAATCTTTAATCCTTAAATAATAATTTTAATTAATTTGTAGTATCTTTACGTTGTGTTTTAATCAATTAAAAGAGCTTTTTTTTGATTAAAATGTAAAGTGCAGAAAAACAGGAATATTTATTAATAACTTAATTAATTTATGAGAAAACTCAACCTTTTATTATTACTCGGTCTGCTTTCAGGAAGTCTGAAATTGGCTGCGCAGGAAAATTTCATAGGACAGATTATGATTGTTCCCTATAATTTTTCTCCAGTGGGATGGCACGATTGTGACGGTGCTATGATGCCGATAGCCGAGTATGAAGCTCTCTACTCTTTAATAGGAACTACTTATGGCGGAGATGGTGTGACGACTTTTGGGTTGCCGGATGCCCGCGGAAGAGTCGTGGTGGATGACGGAACCGGACCGGGTTTCAGCACGATGACTCTTGGACAAATAGGTGGTGTTGAAAACGCTACGGTAATAACCACACAGCTGCCTTCACACGGCCATATCGTAAATGCTGTAAATACAGCGGGAACAAAAGAAACACCCGCGGCATTTCTTCCTGCAGATGCAGGTGTACTGGATAAGGACTATTCAAGTCTGGCTCCGAATACGACGATGGCTCCAGGAATGATTTCACCTGCAGGTTCCGGCCAGGCCCACAATAATATCCAACCGTTTGTAACGCTGAAATGTGTTATCGCGCTTTACGGAATGTATCCTCAACAAAACTAATATTACCATGAAAAAAATTATTTTAGCCGCAGTCCTTTTTTTATCAGTAACCAATTTAAAAGCTCAGGCCGCAGAACCTTTCCTCGGCCAGATTGCTTTTGTGCCTTATAATTTTGCTCCAAAAAACTGGGCCGAATGTAATGGACAGTTATTACCAATCCAACAGAATACGGCACTGTTTTCCTTGCTAGGAACTCAGTATGGCGGAAACGGACAAACTACCTTCGCTTTACCGGATATGCGGGGACGCGTTCTGATCGGTGATGGCAACGGTCCGGGGCTATCACCTTATACCATGGGAGAAACCGGTGGAGAAGAAAGGCATGTCTTAACCATTAATGAAATGCCGGCGCATAACCACCAGGTGAATGCAGTAACTGCGGAAGGAAACCAGAATTTACCTACGGCCTCCTTACCTGCCAATACCAAAGCTCTGGATAAAGAATATTCAAATGCTGCCGCGAATACGCAAATGTCTCCACTCATGATCAATCCTTCGGGAGGTGGCCAGGCACACGAAAACAGACAGCCTTATCTTGTTCTTAAGTGTATCATTTCTCTCACGGGAATTTATCCATCAAGAAACTAATATTATGAGAAATAAATTTATTCCTTTGATCCTCGTTTTTGGAAATTTGGTTTTCGCCCAGAACACCATTTCCTTCAACGGATGCCACAACCTTTTTGAAGACCAGAATTTTACTTTCTTCAGAACGGGAGTCGACGGCCAGAATAAGAATATATATATCACCAATCCTGTGGATGGCGAGCAGCCTTGCGGAGGTTTGGGTACCTGCGAATTTAAAATCCAGTGGAATAACACGCTTACGAGATGGGAGTTTTTAGCAGATCCAGGGAACGGAGATTTTATAGATCCTTACCTGATATATTATAATTCCACAGGAAACAGCAGCGCACTGAATCCACCAAGCAATAATGTTGGAACATGGGTTGAGAATATTGAGGTTACTGAAAATGCATGCGGTGGAAATCTTACTGCAGATAATTCTACGATGACCGGTGATGTGCATACGACAACACTTGCTGTCAGCAATTCCAGTAAAGGGAAAATACAGATATTCCCGAACCCGGTCTCAGACTATATCAGTTTTTCAGGAGTTGATAACGGTAAAACGCTTCAGATTTTTAGTGCGAACGGACAGTTCATCAGTGCAGAAAGTTATACGGACAAAATCAATGTAAGCAGACTTTCACCGGGCATGTATGTCTTAAAAGTAATTTTTGAGAACGGTACTTCCTCGGAATTTAAGTTTATTAAGAAATAGTGTTGCCTGCACAAGAAAAAAAGGCTGCGGAATAGCAGCCTTTTTTTTGTTTAAATTTCCCTAAAGTTTAACGGTCTGAAAGTTTCAAAATTAGCGGTTCGTAGATATATTTCTGAGAATAATATTTAGCTTCACAAACATTTGATTTCACCGTATAACTTCCTTTAGAAATTTTAAAGTGATTTTTACCGTTTCGGGGAACTGGGAGATTGTAAATCTGACTTCCGTTTACTGCCACCAGCCTTACAATAATGTTACAGTTCGAAGTATTCTCTATAACTGTTGCAGTATAAGGATCATCCGGCTCCGGATCGTTCAGGAGATAGGTGAGGACCTCTGCGGTTTTCTGCTTTTTGTTGACCTGGTCTTTTTCCATCAAATCGGCAAACTCTTTATTTTCATTCGGAATTGCCGCAGTCGGGGCGCCGGGCTGGTAAACCGGAAAGTTCGATGGTAAAACATCGCACTGAATAAAGAAAAAAAGGAGCGCAGTTATGCAAACGTTTTTCATAGATCTATGTCATTTTACATGCAAAACTAACTATTAATTAAATACAACAATATGTGATCCGGTCAAGATCAGATAAAAATGCTATATGTTCATAATTTTCGGGAATTTAATATAAAAATCACCCTAACGATAAGGATTTTTTGTAAAACCGAGTATTAAAGCATATTTTAGCGCCCAATTTAAAATATTTATATACAATGAAGAGATTTTTATCTATTGCTTTGACTGTAGGTTTTGCAGTAAGCGCATTTTCGCAAAACTTATGGAGCGACAATTTTAATTCATACACTACCGGGAATCTGGGTACACAGGGTGGATGGGAAAGGTTTGGTGGTAGTAATGCAATGGCAAAAGTTGCTAATATTGATGCTGATCACGGAAAATCTTTTCAGTTCGCAAGTACAGCTGCTAATGCTGATGGTATTTTTATTTTCCATGATACTAAATGGTCCACAAGAATATCATCGAATGGCATTTTTGTAGCAGAATTTGATATGTACACAGGAAGTACATCTGCAGAAGTTCAGTTTTATGATGTAGACTCCGATTATTATGTAATTGCTGATCTCTATATGAGTCCTACCAACGGTGTGTTTTTGGCTGACCAGGATGATTTCGACAATGATGAAAGTGGGATCGAGTTGCCTTTAGCAGTTACAGCAAATACCTGGTACAAAGTTAAATTTACTTACGATGTAATGGGTACTGGTGAAATGACTGTAACTATTAATGACGTTACCTATGGCCCTTACGAAAAAATGTCTGGTTGGTTTCCTACAGAAGTTGATTTCGTAGCAAGCGGTACCAATAATTCCGGATTCGACAACCTTAAAATAAGTGCTGTTGAAACATTATTAGCGGTTTCTGATGCTTCTGTTAAATCTGTTGTTTCTGTTTATCCTAACCCTGCGACAGATGTAATCAATATTAAATCTGCTAAAAAGATTGTGGATGTTACATTATTTGATCTTTCAGGCAAAGTAGCTAAGAAGTCTTCTGAAACTACATTTAACATTGAAAATCTTGCAAAAGGTTCTTATGTGGTAAAGATTAATTATGCTGACGGATCTACTGAAAGCAAAAAAGTTATCAAAAAATAATTAATTAGTTTTTGAAACAAAAAGGGCTGCAGTTTTCTGCAGCCTTTTTTTATTTTAAATGAATTGATTTTATAATGAATAATTCGGAGCTTCCTGTGTAATAATTACATCATGAGGATGAGATTCTTTTAAACCGCTTCCGGTAATCATCACCATTTTACCGTCTTTCTGTAAGGTGTCTATGTCTTTTGTTCCACAGTAACCCATTCCGGCACGGATTCCGCCGGTTAGCTGGAAAACCACTTCTTCTAACTTTCCTTTGTGCGGAACACGGCCTTCAATTCCTTCAGGAACAAATTTCTTTGCTTCACTCTGAAAATACCTTTCTTTTCCGCCACGTCTCATGGCAGAAAGCGATCCCATTCCCTGATATGCTTTGAATTTTCTACCCTGGAAAATAATTTCTTCGCCCGGTGCTTCGTCAGTTCCGGCAAGGAGAGAACCCAGCATTACGGCATTCGCGCCGGAAGCAAGTGCTTTTACAATATCTCCGGAAAGTTTGATTCCGCCATCAGCAATTACAGCAACATTTTTAGTTTTCGCATATTCGAAAACATTATAGATCGCCGAAAGCTGAGGGACACCAACACCGGCGACCACTCTGGTGGTACAGATAGAACCTGGACCAACACCTACTTTCAGAATGTTTGCACCGGCTTTAATTAAATCTTTTGCGGCATCTGCGGTGACAATATTTCCGCCAACAATATCTAAATCGGGAAAGCTTTTGCGGATTTCCCTGATTTTATCCAGAACACCTTTTGAATGTCCGTGTGCTGAATCTACTGCGATAATATCAACTCCGGCTTTTACCAGTGCAGAAACACGGTCCATCGTGTCCTCGCCAACGCCAACTCCGGCGCCTACGATTAATCTTCCGTTTTTGTCTTTATTGGCGTTAGGATATTCAAGCTGATTATCGATATCCTTAATGGTAATTAAACCTACGAGTTTAAATTCTTTGTCCACAATAGGTAGTTTCTCTACCCGGTTTTTCAATAAAATCGCTTTCGCCTGTTCCAGATTAGTATCTTTATCGGAAGTGATGAGTTTGTCTTTCGTCATCAGCTCTTCCACCTTCGCATTCAGGTTTTCCTGATATTTTACGTCGCGGTTGGTGATGATTCCAATGAGTTTATTATCCGCATCTACAACAGGTAAACCGGAAATTTTGAAGTTAGCCATCATTTCTTTAGCCTGGGCCAAAGTGTGGTCTTTTGATAAAGTCACCGGATCGGAAATCATTCCGTTTTCGGAACGTTTTACACGGTACACCTGAACGGCCTGTTCGGCAATCGGCATATTTTTGTGAATGAATCCAATTCCGCCAACTCTTGCCATTGCAATCGCCATTTCGCCTTCTGTAACAGTATCCATTGCAGCGGAAACGATGGGCGCATTAAGCGTAATTCTATCGGAAAGTCGTGATTTGAGGGAAACCTGATTAGGTAAAACTTCAGAATAAGAAGGGATGAGAAGCACGTCATCGAAAGTGATGGCAGTTTCTACGATTTTGTTGTGAATAGACATCTTTACTTTCTTGCAAAATTATGCTTTTTTTTTGGAAATGAAAACTGTGTTTTTTTTTGCCTGATTTCATTAAAAAAAGGTAGTAAATAGCCCTGATGGAGCGGCGTGTTTGAGCTCTTTTTTCGGCGGCGGCGAAGCCGCCGCCGAAAAAAAGCGAG
>JAECQR010000012.1 GCA_015999765.1 Flavobacteriia bacterium | reverse complement strand
CCTTTTAAAACACTTAAAAATACTTCCGGATTTTTTCAAATTCAATATCCGAAAAATCCGAAACCAGCAAGCTTGCCTTGTCGTAGACCTGGTTGCTCGAATGCGCACTTTGGTAAGCAACACAAAAAATTCCCGCAGAATATGCAGCTTCAATTCCGTTGGTGGAATCTTCAATGACCATACAGTTTTCTTTTGCTTCTCCGGCCATTTCCGCTGCGGTGATAAAAATTTCGGGATGAGGTTTTGATTCCTGTAAATCTGCACCGCTGATCTTTCCGAGAAAGTATTTTTCCAATTCAAACTTTTCGAAAACCCAGTTGATGGTGTTCATATGAGCTGAGGAAGCGAGAATGAGTTTCAGGCCATTTTCATAATAGTTTTCAATAATGTTTTTCACTCCGGGAAGAAGTTTAAAATCAGTATCTGTATCAAAATAGTGTTTAAAATAGCTGCGTTTTATCGCAGCCAACTCTTCGTGAGAATGCGGCAGCCCGAAATTCTCGATTAAGGTGTTACAGACTTTTTTAGTTGATGACCCTGTAAAAGTGGTGTACAGCTCTTCCGGAACTTTGATTCCCAAATCATCAAACATTTTAAAATATGCTTTCCGGTGAAGCGGTTCCGTGTCCACAATTACACCGTCCATATCGAAAAGAACTGCTTTTAAAGGCATATTGAATTTTTCACAAAGGTAAATAAATTCAGAATTAGCTTTAAACAGTCGTTGTTAGCTGTTCCTTTCGATCATGAAAATAATAAAATAGAAAAAAGCAAGCATCGCAACCAAAGCTGCTATCGATTTCCAGTTCGCGAAATTCACGGTCCAACCCATCCAGGGAATTCTTTTTGGAGGGAAAACTCTCTCGTCTTCTTTATTGTAATAAAAAATTCCCCAAATCCATTTTCCGGAATTATTTTCGAAATTATCTTTTTCCATCATTAAAGCTTTGAACTAAAGATATAAAAATTCTACCTCATGAACTGTCATCGAATTGCCGGCTATGTTTTACGGTTGATTTTTTTATCTTTGAAAATTCAAAATATATAATTCAAAACTCAAAATTTCACATGAAAACATACGCAGGAATTCCGGAGGAAAATGCACAATTAGAAGCCTCGAAAGTAGTGCTTGTAACCGTTCCTTACGACGGAACGTCAACCTGGGGAAAGGGCGCCGACAAAGGTCCGGAACTTTTTCTTGATGCTTCAGAAAATATGGAACTTTACGATATCGAAACCGGGACCGAACCTTATTTGGAAGGTGTTTATCTTGCGGGAGAAATCACCGAGAAATCTTCACCTGAAGCAATGACAGAAGCTGTTTATCAGAAAACCAAAGAACTTTTGAACACGGATAAGTTATTTACCCTTTTTGGTGGGGAACATTCGGTTTCTATCGGTTCCATTCGCGCTGTCGGCGAAAAATTTGAGAATTTAACCGTTTTGCAGTTTGATGCGCACACCGATTTACGTCCGGATTTTCATGGATCTACTTCTAATCATGCGTGTGCAGTGTATGAAGCAAGTAAGAAACATAATTTAGTACAGGTGGGAATCCGATCCATGGATGTGGAAGAAATGGAACATGTCAATAAAGAGCAGTGCTTCTGGGCGCACGAAATCGCTGCAAACCCGAACTGGATTGATGATGTTCTTGCAAAGGTTTCAGGCAATGTTTACATCACGATTGATTTGGATGCTTTTGACCCTTCGATTGCACCTTCTACAGGAACTCCGGAGCCGGGCGGTCTTCAATGGTATCCGACTTTGGAATTATTGAAAAAAGTTTTTGAGAAATGCAATGTTGTGGCTTTTGATATTGTAGAACTCATGGATTCACCGATGCCAAAACCCACAGCGTTCCTGGCGGCGAAACTTTATTACAAAATGTTGGCTTATTATCATTTGAGCAAATAACTCTACTCACAAAACAAAAAAAAGTCCTGAAATTAATTCAGGACTTTTTTGTGGATATTATTTTAAAACATCGGCTTCAATAGAACTGTCGCCGAAGATTTTAATGAAAGCTTTGGTATAATCTTCCTTCGTTGCAAAGTTTGGATTATCCATAAATTTTTGAGGATTCACGGAAAACAGCGGGAACCAGGTGCTTGAAATCTGAATTTGAATACGGTGACCTTTTTTAAAAGTATGAACTACATCCTGAAGTCTGAAATCCACAGCTGTTTTTTGGTTGGGAACCAGCGCTTCGGGTTTTTCTTTTGAATTTCTGAATCTCGCAGGCATAATTTCGCTTCTTACCATTTGGTGATAATTTGCGTAAATCACGCCATCTTTCTTTTCAGCAGGTTTAAAATCTTCGGGATAAATATCGATCAGTTTCACCGCGAAATCCGCATCGGTAGAAGTGGAAGCGATATTAAGTTTTGCCATAATTTCTCCGGCAAAAGTCAGGTCTTCGGTTAACACATCTGTCGTGAAAGTTAAAACATCTGGTCTTCCAACGGCGAAACGCTGGTCTTCACTCATATAATTTCGCGGTGTAAATCCGTTGAACCCTTTTAAATTATCAGAACTTAATACAGGGTTATTCGGATCGCTGTAATACTCCGAAACCGTATGGGAGGCGCTGTTTTTTAAAGTTCCGTCAGCCAGATAAAAGTGGAGTTTTACCGCTTCTTTCGGTGGATAGTTTTTAAATTCTTTCCACTCTTTTTTTCCGGTGTCATACATAACAGCTTCCGGCAATCCTGCATCAGTTTTGGTGTTGCCTTTCAGATAATGGCTGAAAAATTTGGTTTCCAGATTTTTCTGGTAATAAGTCGCGATGCTGTCTCCGAAATAAATATCATTGTGAAAATGCTTTCCGGTTTCCCTTGCCCAGGCTCCGTGAGAAAACGGTCCCATTACGATGGTGTTTTTGGCTTTCGGACTGGTTTTTTCAATGGTTTTGTAAATGTTCAGCGGACCAAATAAATCCTCCGCGTCAAACCAACCACCCACAGTCATTACGGCATGGTTCACGTTTTTAAGATGAGGTAAAAGACTTCTTTTCTGCCAATATTCATCGTAATTCGGGTGATTCATAATTTCTGTCATGAAGAAATTGTCTTTATAGTATTTTTCATAACCATCTTTTAAAGTTCCCATGTCACGGTAGAATTTCAGGCCGTCTTCAGAAGTTTGTTTGATGGAAGAATCGGTATACCAAGCCTTGTTTTCTGCTTTGGTCTTCTGAACGCCAAATACCGGAAACGTGCGGAAATAACCGAGCATAAATTTTCCATTGTGCAGGAAATCATCATTCCAGAAATCTGAAATCGGAGCCTGAGGTGAAGAAGCAACCAAAGCAGGATGATTTGCCAAAATTCCGACAGCGGTATAGAATCCTGGATAGGAAGTTCCGTATTGTCCCACTTTCCCGTTATTGTTGCCAATGTTTTTCAGGAGCCATTCAATCGTATCGTAAGTATCTGTGCTTTCATCAACGTCTTTTTTAGTTTTACGCTCAACCTGTGGCGTCATATTGGTAAAAGTGCCTTCGCTCATGTATCTGCCTCGCACATCCTGATAAACAAAAATATACTTGTCATTCATAAGATATTTATTGGGGCCTAAGGAAGCACGGTACACATTTTCGCCGTATGGCGCAACGCTGTAGCAGGTACGCTGCATGATGAACGGATATTTTTTAGTTTTGGAAAGATCTTTCGGAATGTAAATTGAAGTGAATAACTTCACTCCGTCACGCATGGGGATATAAACTTCCTTTTTGGTAAAATTTTCTTTGACGAAAGTATTGTCAGGTTTGGTTTGAGCAGTTACTGCCAGGAAACAGAACAGGAGAATAATCTGTAAACATTTTTTCATTGATATTAATTTTGAACGAATCTATAAAAAAATTCAGAAATTTGATTTCTTAAAATTTTAATGATGACCTTATTCGGAAATCTTAGTGATTCTTCTTTGAACCTTCTTCCGCGGGACGGAACGGTAAATTACTATGGCCAAATTATAGATAAGGAAGATGCGGATCGCTTTTACCACAAACTTTTAGAAAAGATTGAATGGAAAAATGATGAAGCCGTTATTTTCGGGAAAAAGATCGTAACGAAAAGAAAAGTAGCATGGTACGGTGATGAAGAATTTCAGTATACCTATTCGAAAACTACCAAAACTGCGTTACCATGGACTGAAGAACTTCTTTCTTTAAAGAAACTTGTCGAAGAAAAAACGGGAGAGAAATTCAATTCCTGCCTTCTGAACCTCTATCATACTGGCGACGAAGGAATGGCTTACCACAGCGATGCGGAAAAGGACCTTAAGAAAAACGGTGCCATTGCATCAGTAAGCTTGGGGGCAGAAAGAAAATTTTCCTTCAAGCACAAGATGTCCGGTGAAAAAGTTGAGCTCATTTTAGAACACGGAAGCCTTTTGGTGATGAAAGACGAGACGCAGTCTTACTGGCTTCACCGCCTGCCGCCGACAAAAAAAGTGAGTATGCCGAGAATCAATCTCACATTCAGAACAATCGAAGAAAAATATTAACTCTATTATTAAACGCGTATATTTGAAATGTTTCCAATGATGGAGGTGTGAGCCCCTGGAGGTAGAAAGATGCAGGGAAACTTTAAGAAAATTTTAGCACTTCATTAAGAAGTCAACTTCTGTTTTATATTTAAATTTGAAAACCAATATTAACATTAATAAATTCACTATGAAAAAAACACTCGCAATGGCAGCGTTAGCGCTCGCAGTATCCTTCGGATCTATCGCCTGTAAGAAAAAAGTTACGGATGCCGACCTACAAACCCAGGCTACAACAGTAGTAACATCTAACCCGACAGCATCAGTTGAAGTAAAAGACGGAACTGCACACCTGAGCGGAACATTCGCTGATCAGGCTTCAAAAGACGCAATGATTGCTTCCTTGAAAGCGATTCCAGGAATTAAGGATGTAATGGATATGGCTACTATTGAAGCTCCAGTGGTTGTAGAAACAGTATCTGCAGTAGATCCTGCAGTTCAGCAAAAGGTATCCGACGCGGTTAAAGATTTCCCTTCGGTTAAGGTAGAAGTTATTAACGGCGAATTAACGCTTACAGGAAATGTTTCTCCGGAGCAGGCCAGAAAAATCAAAATGTCTGTTGATGGCTTACAGGCTGGAAAAGTTAACTATAATTACACCGTAAAATAATCAGTCATGAGTACATTACAGGATAAATACGCAGGAGTAATCTCAGCAGCTCAGTCTGCGGGAGTCTCTAATCTTCAGGTAACAGAACAGGACGGAATTCTTTACGTGTCAGGAAGCGCAGCTTCTACAGCAGCGAAAGATGCGGTATGGAACGCTCTTGGAGCAATCGATTCCACTTATTCAGCTTCAGATATCAATGTTGATGTTCAGGTTTCCGGATTAGCTTCCGGTTCCTCTTTAACGGTTGCCACTGAAGATTCTAACCTTAATATCAGACAGGAACCTTCTACAGATGCGGCCATTGTTGGCAAAGCTGGAAAAGGCGAATCTGTAACTTTAGTAGAGCAGACTTCTGATGACTGGTGGAAAGTTAGAACCGCTGACGGTGAAGAAGGATACGCTTATGCAAGATATTTAAGAGCTTAATCCGACCTCTAATTAATTTACAAACCTCTGAATCTTTCAGAGGTTTTTTTATGACCTTTTTAAAACTGATGTATTAGTTGTTTTTTTGATGCTTTGTTTTGCATGAGCCCATTAATTAAAGATAATCCGTAAAAAAACATATATTTGTATTCTTACAAATTTTATATCCAAAGATCGCTATACGCGGTTAATTCACAGAAAAAACAATAAATTCATGAAAGGTCAAAACAAACTGTTCATTGCCATTATCGTTGCATTAATAATAGGAGTTGTAATGGGCGGTATCGTACACACCCAATACCCTGAAAGTTCCGAAGGATTTGCACAAAACATTAAACTTTTGGGAACTGTTTTTATCCGCTTGGTGCAGATGATAATTGCACCGTTGGTATTTACCACGCTTGTGGTAGGTATTGCAAAAATGAGCGACATAAAGATGATTGGCCGCGTGGGAACAAAAGCAATGCTTTGGTTCATTACCGCTTCTCTGGTTTCATTGATGATTGGGCTTGTTTTTGTAAACTGGCTGGAGCCGGGCAAAGTAATGCAGCTTCCGATTCCTGCGGCTGGCGATGCCGGCGATGTAGTGGCGAATAGCCAGGGACTTTCTTTAGAACAGTTTGTAAAACATATTATCCCGAAAAGTTTATTTGAAGCATTCGCAACAAATGAGGTTCTGCAGATCGTAGTATTCTCCATTATGTTTGGAGTTGCGCTGGCAAATATGGGTGAGGAATATACAAAGCCGATCGTTCGTGCTCTCGATATTTGCGCCCACGCAATTTTAAAAATGGTAGGATATATCATGTGGTTTGCACCACTGGGAGTGTTGGGTGCCATTGCTGCGGTGGTAGCGACCAACGGTTTTGATATCTTTAAAGTTTATGCCATTTACCTTCGCGATTTCTTTTTTGCTCTCGCTATTTTGTGGGTAGTATTACTTATCGTTGGATATCTGATTTTAGGAAACCGTCTATTTGAATTGTTACGAAGAATCAAAGCGCCTTTGCTTATTGCTTTTTCCACAACGAGTTCAGAGGCAGTTTTTCCAAAATTGGTAGAAGAACTCGAAAGATTCGGCTGTAATAACAGGATTGTATCCTTTATTCTACCGCTGGGATATTCTTTCAACCTGGACGGAAGCATGATGTATATGACTTTTGCTGCAATTTTCATCGCACAGATTTACGGAATCGATATGTCCCTCGGGCAGCAAATCACCATGCTTTTAGTATTGATGCTGACTTCCAAAGGAATTGCAGGAGTGCCTCGAGCGAGTTTGGTTATTATCGTGGCGACTTGTACGATGTTTGGTATTCCGCCGGAAGGTATCGCGCTGATCTTACCGATTGACCATTTCTGTGACATGGGAAGAAGTATGACTAATGTTTTGGGTAATGCGTTGGCAACCTCTTCTGTTTCTAAATGGGAAGGGCAGCTCGACGATCACGGGGGAGATTTATAAGATTTTTATTAGGCCTTTAATTCACTTTAAAGAAGTTTACAATTTCAATGAAAAATAAGTTCGGAACTGCAGTAACTTTAGGTTTTGCACTCTTTGCAATGTTTTTTGGTGCAGGAAATCTCATTCTGCCTCCATTTATTGGGCTGAAATCCGGAACTGAATGGTTCGCTGCGGTTGGTGGCTTTTTCACCACTGGAATTGTGGCGCCTTTTTTAGGGGTTCTTACTGTTGTTCTTTTTGGGACGTCGTTTACGGATCTTGGCCGAAAAGTAAACCCGCTGGTCGTAACGATACTAGCATTTTTAATTATGCTGTGTATTGGTCCCCTGGTTGCGATTCCGAGAACTGCTGCCGCAACTTTTGAAATTGGTATTAAACCGGTTTTCCCGGATTTTAATAATATACTTTTTTCAGTATTGTTTTTTGGAGTGGTTATATTTTTGTCGCTATCGAAGTCGCGGATTGTAGATATCATCGGTAATTTTCTTACTCCATTTCTGATTTTAAGTTTAGGAATTCTAGTCGTAATGGGAATCATGAACCCACCGGATGTG
Source organism: Flavobacteriia bacterium (assembly GCA_015999765.1). Classification (GTDB taxonomy): domain Bacteria; phylum Bacteroidota; class Bacteroidia; order Flavobacteriales; family Weeksellaceae; genus Kaistella. The sequence goes on along the minus strand of JAECQR010000012.1, from coordinate 48,642 downwards.
TCACATGTTTCGGAATTGAATAGCCAGGAATCATTTGTCTTTGCTTTTCACGAAGGATATCAGACCTTAGATGTGTTGGCATCGGTAATTTTTGCAGGTATTATTATTTCTGCCGCGATCGATAAAGGATATACCAATGCTAATGATCGTTTCAAAATCACCATTGCAGCGGGTTTGATCTCGATGATTGCATTGCTGTTTATCTATGGCGGTTTAATTTATCTTGGTGCGCACTCGGGCTTTCCTTTGTCTGAAACTGTATCCAGAACAGAACTTCTTTTGCATATTTCAAACGCGGTATTGGGTAAAAACGGAACGGTGGTTATATCTATTGCTGTCGCTTTGGCTTGTCTCACTACTGCAATTGCCCTTACCTCCGCAATGGGCAGCTTTCTTGAAAAGCTCACTTTCGGAAAGGTGAACTATAAAATGGGGGTGCTTCTGACCTGTTTGGTTGCCGGTTATTTCTCAGTGAAAAGTGTGGAAGAAATCATCGATTACGCAGTGGTGATTCTTGGTTTTATTTATCCAATTACTTTTGCGCTTATCCTTACGGTGTTGTTTTTCGGTAAACTTATATTCTCGCGGACTCCATTTATCGCTGCAGTTACGGTTGCTGCCTTGGTTGCTTCGCTTTCGGTATTCCAGCACTTTAACCTTTTTCCGCAGTCGGTAGCACAAATCAACAGTTGGCTTCCTTTGTCCCAGCACCAGTTGGGTTGGCTGCTCCCCTCATTCCTCGCTTTTTTCATTGCCGCTGGCTTTGATTCGGGACGTAAAAGAACATCGCAGCACAATTGATACTGATTCATGTCAGTTCATCTAACTTTTATTCATTCTAAATTACAGAAAAATTTGCGTAATTTTGTCAATCAATTTTTAGCAGATAATTATGTTGACGAAAGAAAAAGTTCAGTTATTTCTGAAAGAGATAGAAGTAGATGATTTAGTACACAATTTCCAGGTAATGGGAAATGATGTGTATATTGATATGACCGCGCATTCTCCCGCAATGCACGAAAAAAAGAAACTGGAAGCCGCTATGAAACAGGCATTCGCATCAGAATTTGGTGAAGATGTTGTGTTGAAGTTAAAAATCGCGTCTCCCGAACCTTCCGAAGTTCAGCAGAACCAAATCAAAGGAAAACAAATCCCGGGAATCCAGAATATTATTGCCGTTGCATCGGGAAAAGGTGGAGTAGGTAAGTCTACCGTAGCCGCTAACCTTGCTGTAACCCTTTCTAAAATGGGTTTCAAAGTAGGGATTTTAGATGCTGATATTTACGGACCATCTGTTCCTACGATGTTTGATACAGTGGGTGCCAAACCAATTTCAGTAGAAATCGACGGCAAAAACCTGATGAAACCTGTGGAAAATTACGGTGTGAAAATGCTCTCAATCGGTTATTTTTCAGGTGCGAATCAGGCAGTAGTTTGGCGCGGACCTATGGCGAGCAAAGCTTTAAACCAAATGATCCGTGACGCTGCGTGGGGCGAGCTCGATTTTCTTTTAATCGATCTGCCGCCGGGAACCGGAGATATTCACCTGTCAATTATTCAGGAAGTTCCTGTAACAGGAGCTGTAATCGTGAGTACACCGCAGCATATCGCGCTTGCAGATGTAAGAAAAGGGATTGCAATGTTTCAGATGGAGAGCATTAATATTCCTGTTTTAGGTTTAATTGAAAATATGGCGTATTTTACCCCTGAAGAATTACCGGAAAATAAATATTATATCTTTGGAAATCAGGGCGCACAGTTTCTTGCGGAAGATTTAGGAATTCCGGTGTTGGGCGAGATTCCGATCATCCAAAGCATTAGGGAAGCGGGCGATGTTGGCCGTCCCGCAGCGATGCAGGAAGGCGCAGCAATCACCGAAATTTACAGGAATGTAGCCCAGAAAATGGTGGAAAGTCTTGTAGAAAGAAATAAAAATTTACCCGCAACCGAAGCGGTGAAGATTACAACTATGGCGGGCTGTTCCCCCAAAAAATAAGATTGGAAAATTATCCGGGATTTATCCGGATTTCCGATTACTAAAGACCAAATTATGAAAACAGAAATCAATCACGAAACTACGGTTACCAAAGTGATGTTTGCATTAGACAGTATTCGTCCGTTTCTTAATAAAGACGGGGGAGATATTGAGCTTATCGATGTGAAAGACCAGAAAGTATACGTAAAACTTCACGGTAACTGTAACGGTTGCCCCATGAGTTTTTCGACCATGAAACTGGGGGTGGAGAGTACCATCAAACAACATGCTCCGGAAATTCTGGAAGTGTTGAATGTAGAATAAGCTCGCAGCTAACAAGATAATTCAGGCAATTCGTTTTTTGAATTGCTTTTTTTTATGCAGTGATTTTCTGTGATTAAGTGGTAATGAAATATTCGGGGTGAAATAAAAAAGTTTTGAAATTAAATTGATATTTTAGCAGATTAAACCATACAGCATATGATTGCCATTGTCGACGGCGGCTCCACGAAATGCGACTGGGTAATTCTCGAAAATTCCGGGAAACCCAATCTGAAAACCACCACGCTGGGATTCAACCCAAATATCATCAATCCTGAGTTTATCATGCAGGAAATTGATAAGAATCAGCAGCTATTTTTTCTTAAAAATCATATTGAAAAAGTTTTTTTCTACGGATCCGGTTGCGGAACTCCTGATAACAAAAAGAAAGTGGCCGATGAGTTCGCCAGAACTTTTCCCAATGCTGAAATTACAGTGAAAGAAGACATGACGGCGGCAGCATATGCAGCCTACAACGGTACTCCAGCAATTATCTGTATTTTAGGTACAGGTTCCAATTCATGTTATTTCGATGGCGAGAAGATACGTACAGATTTGCCCTCACTGGGCTTTCTGATTGGTGATGAAGGCAGCGGAAGCGCTTTGGGAAAACATCTTTTAAGACGTTATTTTATGAAAAAACTGCCGAAGGATTTGGAAGGTGATTTTATCGCAACTTATAATCTTACGATTGAAGAAGCAATTAAAAGAATGTATCATAATCCCCGGGCCAATGCCTATTTGGGAGAATTCAACAAGTTTGTGGCAGACCGAAAAAAGCATCCTTACTTTCAGAATATGGTTTTCGATGAGATGAAGAATTTCCTTGATTATCAGGTTCTGCCGTATCCGGAAGCAGGAAAGGTTGAAATTAATTTTATTGGCTATATCGCCTTTATTTATGAAGATATTTTACGGGCCGCCGCTGCAGAGCTCAATTTAAAAATCGGAAAAGTAGTGCAGAAACCCATTGAAAGTTTAGTAGATTATCACAAAAAGTATATTCTGGATTTAAACTGATTATCACAAAGAATTTATTAATGCAGAGGTTTTATTTAGAAATCTTATTCAGATGTTGCTAAGGCAACTTTGATATTGAAAAAACAAAAATTATGTCAAGCAAAACAAACCGCGACGAGAAGAACTTTAACCAGGCCGCACTCGATTATCATAAAACAGAACCGAAAGGAAAGATTGAGGTAATTCCTTCAAAACCGCACTCATCGCAGCGCGATCTTTCTTTAGCTTATTCACCCGGTGTGGCAATTCCGTGTCTGGAAATTGAAAAAGATCCCAAAACGGTTTACGATTATACAGGGAAAGGAAATTTGGTAGCCGTAATCTCCAACGGAACCGCTGTTTTAGGATTGGGAGATATTGGTGCAGAAGCGTCGAAACCGGTAATGGAAGGAAAAGGTCTGTTGTTTAAAATCTTCGCAGATATCAATGTTTTCGATATTGAAATCGATGAAAAAGACCCCGATAAATTCATCGAGATTGTAAAAGGAATTGCTCCGACTTTTGGGGGGATCAACCTTGAAGACATCAAAGCTCCCGAAGCTTTTTATATCGAGCAGCGTTTGAAGGAAGAACTCAATATTCCCCTGATGCACGATGACCAGCACGGAACAGCAATAATTTCTGCAGCAGCGTTAATTAATTCACTCGAAATTGCCGGAAAGAAAATTGATGAAGTAAAAATGGTGGTGAACGGCGCCGGAGCTGCGGCCATTGCCTGCACCAAACTTTACGTGGAATTGGGTCTGAAGAAAGAAAATATCCTGATGTGTGATTCCAAAGGAATCATTAATCATAAAAGAGAAAATCTTACCCCAGAAAAGATAGATTTTGTCGCACAAACTGATCTGGAAACGCTTTCGGATGCACTGAAAGGCGCTGATGTTTTTGTCGGTCTCTCAAAAGGAAACGTCATGACACCGGAAATGCTTCTTTCAATGGCAGACAATCCTATCGTTTTTGGTTTGGCCAACCCGAATCCCGAAATAGAGTATGACCTGGCAATGGAAACCAGAAAAGATACCATCATGGCAACTGGCCGAAGCGATTATCCTAACCAGGTAAACAATGTACTCGGCTTCCCTTACATTTTCCGTGGCGCGCTCGATGTGCAGGCGACCGGCATTAATGAAGCCATGAAACTTGCTGCAGTGCACGCAATTGCGAATTTGGCCAAAGAACCGGTTCCGGAAGCGGTGATTTTAGCCTATAATTTAAAGAATTTAAGTTTCGGAAGAGAATATTTCATTCCTAAACCTTTCGATAACAGATTGATTACTAAAGTTTCCATGGCCGTAGCTAAGGCTGCTATGGAAAGCGGAATCGCCGGAAAACCGATTGAAAACTTTGAGGATTACGAAAACGGTCTTCTCGACAGAATGGGCCGTGACGAAAAACTCATCCGTATGATGCAGAACCGCGCGAGATCGAACCCGAAAAGAGTTACCCTCGGAAATGCCGAAGAATACAACGTGCTGAAAGCTGCACAGATTCTTTATGAAGAAGGAATTGCACAACCGATACTTTTAGGTGAGAAAAAATACATCAAAGAGCAGATGAAGAAATTCGGGATCGAAATCGATGTCCCGATTGTTGATCCTGCAGATGATGACCAGGAAGAAAACCGAAAAATTTATAGAGAAGACCTTTGGAAACTCCGCCAACGCAAAGGCATGAACGAATATAAAGCCAAAAGATTTGTGCGACAGCGCGATTATTTTGGTCCCTTGATGTTGAGAAATGGTGATACAGATGCGTTAATTGTTGGTTTTTCCAAAAATTATTCGTCGACTTTAAGACCTGTGCTGGAGATCATTGAGAAAGAAAAAGGAGTAGACAAAGTTTCATCGATGATGATGATTTTGACGGAGAAAAAACCGATTTTCTTCGCTGATACTTCAGTCGTGCAAAACCCGACAGCTCAGGATTTGGTAAGTATTGCAAGAATGTCTGAAATTGTGGTGAAATCTTTTGCGATCGAACCGCGAATTGCCATGCTTTCTTTTGAGAATTTCGCTGGGATTTCCGAGACTTCTAAAAAAGTAGCTGAGGCGGTAACCATTCTGCATGAGAAATATCCTAAAATGATCGTGGATGGGGAAATACAGCCGGATTTTGCGATGGATGCGGATCACCTTTCAGATTATCCGTTCTCTAAACTGGGAACCACGCCGGCAAACGTATTTATATTTCCGAATCTTGAAAGTGCGAATCTTTCCTACAAAATTATCCGCGGAATGAAAGTGGCGCAGGTTGTGGGGCCAATCTTAATGGGTCTTAAGCAGCCGGTTCACGTGCTTCAGATGCGCGCAAGTGTTGATGAAATCGTCAACTTAGCTACAATCGCAGTGCTTGATGCTCAAAAAAGAGAGGAAATGAAACAGTAATAAAACTGTGTAATAATTTATATAAAACTGCGGACCAATGTCCGCAGTTTTTTTATTTCAATCGTGCAAAAACTGTTCATAGTAATTTTTGGATTTTTCTAAAAAACATGTAAAAAAATGGATCTTTTACGGAAAGGAGAAAAGCATATGGATTAAAATTTTAAAAATCTTATATTTGGCTCTTTCAAAAACATAAAATGATTTATTCTTTAAAAGGGACAGTTCAGGAACTTAATCCCACTTCAGTAATTGTTGATGTAGGCGGTGTCGGTTATTTTGTCGGGATCAGTTTGCAGACTTCAGAAAAACTGGTTTTAGGCCAGCCAACGTTTCTCCATATTCAGCAGATAATTCGTGAGGATGCGCACTTGCTCTTCGGGTTTAACACAATTTTAGAAAAAGAACTCTTCAATCTGTTAATTTCTGTTAATGGAGTAGGTCCGGTTTCTGCCATCATTATGCTGTCCTCCTTAAGTCTTGAAGAAATCGCTTCGGCCATTATGAACAATAACAGTTTACTGCTTCAGAAAGTGAAAGGAATCGGGACGAAAACCGCGGAAAGAATCATTGTGGATCTGCGTGATAAAGTCCAAAAATTCAAGGTTTCTGATGAAAATATTTCTACATTTGTAAATAATAAAGTAAAAGAAGAGGCGTTATCTGCATTAGAGGTTTTGGGGATTTCCAAAAAAATGAGTGAGAAGATTGCAGACCGTGTTCTAAAGCAAAATCCGGATTTCTCAGTAGAAGATTTGGTGAAGCAAATTTTAAAAAACATTTAACATTTGGAGAAGAATAGTTTTTTTCAGCATAAATTTTTTCTGTTAGTATTCCTTTGTGTTTCTTTTGCGAATGCTTTTGCGCAGGTAAAACCAGCGGAGAGCAGCTCAGTAAGGCAGGATTTTTCGTTACCTAACCCAACACGCTACGAGGCATTTTACGATGTTGCAAGCGGAATGTATGTTCTGTATCCTAAAATCGGAAATATGGTGGTCGGCAATCCTGTGTCGATGACTTCGGCAGAATATTATCAGTACATGCTCAATAATCAGCTGAGCGAATATTACAAAGAAAAATCATCGGTAAATAATCTGGGTTACAGAAAAGACCAGACTGATGCAGAAAAAAAAGGCCTGCTCCCGAGTTTGAATATTAAAAACAAACTCTTCGAATCGATTTTCGGAGGCAATAAAATTGAAATTATTCCTCAGGGGTTCGCTTCTTTCGATATTGGCGGCCTTTACCAAAAAATCGACAATCCTTTAATCCTGCCTCAGAACAGGACCAATTTCGCTATTGATATCCAGCAGCGTATTCAGTTGGGATTGTTAGGTAAAGTAGGTGAAAATCTGCAGCTTAAAGCCAATTATGATACCCAGAGCGGTTTTGCTTTTGAGAACAGAATGAATCTCGTTTGGCAGGCAAAAGGAACCTGGAAGGATCTGCAAAGCAAAGGTTTAAACGATAAAACAACCGGCGGCGAAGATAAAATTATTAAACGGGTTGAATTCGGTAACGTCAATATGCCGCTTTCTACAAGCCTGATTCGTGGTTCCGAATCACTGTTTGGTTTAAAGACTGAATTTCAGTTGGGTAAAACCACCGGAACCCTTGTATTCTCACAACAACAGGGAGAAGCACGTAACATTATCGCGCAGGGTGGCGGCGTAATGAATACCTTTAAACTCAACGCGATTGATTATGAAGACAATCAGCATTACTATTTAGGCCACTATTTTCTTAATACTTACGATAATGCATTACTGAATTATCCTCAGATTAATTCCAGAATCAGTATCACAAGGATCGAGGCCTGGGTTTTGGATCAGGGTTCGGGAAATCTTCAGGATCAGAAAGGAATTCTCGGGATTCGTGATTTAGGCGAAGGAGTTTCGGGTTATCCGGATAATTCCCAGAATAATCTTTATCAGGGAATCGTAAGTCTGGGTGCGGGAATCCGGGACGTCAATACTGCATACAATGCGATTAATGGGCAGTCTTTTCCAAATGCTAACGGTTCTCCGGAGACTTATACTGATGGTGAGCAGTTTATCTTCAACCGAAAGGCCAGAAAACTGAATCAGAATGAATTCCGCTACCATCCGCAGTTAGGTTACCTGTCTTTGAATCAGCGTCTTAATGACAATCAGCTTTTATCAGTTGCATATACCTACACCCTGAACGGAGACAATAAAGTGTATAAAGTGGGTGAGTTTTCGGAAGAAAGTCCGGTGCTCATCACGAAGCTTCTGAAATCGAATACTAAAACAACGACGACTACGCCGATGTGGGATTTGATGATGAAAAATATTTATGCACTGAATTCAAACGACATTAATCAGGACGGATTTTTACTGAACGTTTATTTAAGAGATACCCAGAACGGGAAAGTAAATTATTTGCCGAATACACCGGTTCAGGATATAAATCTCCTGAAACTTTTCAATTGGGACCGTCTCAACATGAATAACGATTTACAGCAGAACGGAACCACAACCGGCGACGGGATTTTCGATTTTGTACCCGGAATTACGGTAGATCCGGAAAACGGAAAAATTATTTTCACCAAAGCGAAACCTTTTGGCGCTTATTTGCAAAGCGTCCTGGGAAGCAGCGATCCTAAGTTCGTTTTTAATGAATTATACGATCAGTTCAAGAACGTCGCCTCGGAAAACAGACTTGCGCTGGGATACACGCTGGAAGGCCGATTCAAAGGTTCGCAGGGAACCGGAATTTCGTTGGGAGCGATCAATGTTCCGCAAGGCTCTGTGAAAGTTTCTGCGAATGGCGTACAATTACAGGAAGGTATTGATTACACGGTAGATTACATGCTGGGAACTGTCAATATCATCAATGAAACCGTAAAACAGTCCGGTCAGGCGATTAATATTTCCCTGGAAAACCAACTGACTTTCAATACCCAGAGAAAGCGATTCTTAGGACTTAATCTGGAGCGAAAATTCAATGAGCATTTAACCATCGGCGGAACGGTGGTAAATTATGCCGAAACACCTTTAACTCAGAAAGTGAATTTTGGCCAGGAAGCCGTGAATAATACTATGGCTGGATTCAATATCCTGTACAACAATGAATTGCCGTTCCTTACCAGGCTTACCGATAGAATTCCTTTTGTAAATACTGAAGCGGCTTCAAATCTGAGTTTTGCAGCAGAAGGCGCTTATCTGATTCCGGGACAGAATAAAGGAATCGGCGACCAGTCTTATATCGACGATTTTGAACAGACCACATCGAAAATTTCTTTAAAGGAACCTGCAATGTGGAGTTTAGCCTCGAAACCTGAAAAAAATCCGGAACCTTATTTCTTGAATTCAACATTGAATGATAATGTGGACCACGGCAACGGCAGAGGTTTGATGACCTGGTACAATATCGATCCGCGTTTTTACGGAATTGGCGGTAAAGCACCGAACGGAATCAATGCTCAGGCAGTTTCCAATCATGCTTCCAGAAGAGTTCAGACTCAGGAATTATACAATTCGCGTGATTTCGTAGCCGGCGAGCAGCTTTACACCAATACTTTTGATATAAGCTATTTCCCGACCGAAAGAGGTCCGTATAACGTAAATCCTAACAGCGAAAGCACTCAGGAAAGATGGGGTGGATTGATGAGACCGATTTCAGTTTCCAATTTCATTAATTCCAATATTGAATATGTTGAATTCTGGATGATGGATCCTTATGCTGATGGCAATAATCTGGGCGCAAATCCTAAACTTTTGCTTCACTTAGGGAATGTTTCGGAAGATGTTCTGAAAGACGGAAAACTACAGTACGAAAACGGGTTGCCGACCCCGAATGTTCCGGCAAATACAACCAGTACAAACTGGGGAAGCCAGCCAAACCAATTCCCGATTCTTTATGCTTTTTCCACTGAAAATGAAGAGAGAACAGCGCAGGATTTAGGATATGATGGTTTAGATGCTTTTGGTGAAGCTGCAAAGTTCGGAACCAATTTCATCAATCCGGTAACCAATACTCCGGATCCGGCTTCCGATGATTTCTTATTTTACCTGTCGGATAAATTCCAGGGAACACAGGCATCTTCGCTTACTGAACGTTATAAATATTTCCGGAATCCTGAAGGAAATTCACAGAGCAATACGTTGGAAGTAGCTACCCAAACTCCCGATGCAGAAGATGTAAACCGTGATTATAACCTGGATCAAAGCGAAAATTATACACAGTACACCATCAATCTTGATAAATCGAGCCTTACGTTGGGGCAGAAATTTATTGTTGATGAAAAAGAAGTTGAAGTTAAATTCCAGAACGGACAGACTTCCTCCAATAAATGGTATCTTTTCCGTGTGCCCGTTTCCCAGTTTGATCAGGGTTCGAATGAAGGCGGAGTGAAAGATCTTTCAATTCTTAATAATGTACGTTTTGCAAGAATGCTTTTGACAGGATTCGATCAGGCGGCGACCATCCGTTTCGGAACTTTGGATTTAGTAAGAAGCGACTGGAGAAAATACACAAAAGACATCGCAACCAACACCACAGATACTGAAGGGGTAAATCCTGTAGACAATAAAAATCTGGATGTAGGAAGTGTAAATCTGGAAGAAAACGGCTTGAATAAACCTCCGTACGTACTTCCTCCGGGAATTGAAAGACAGGTTTTAAGCGGAAACGCAGGTGCACAAAGACAGAACGAAGCTTCGCTTTATATGAAAACCGCGCCGATTGAGCCTAAGACTTCTCGTGGGGTTTTCAAGAATGTGGCTTTAGACATGAGACGTTACAAAAATCTTGAACTTTTTGTACATGCTGAAGATGTAAAAGCTGGCGCACAGAGCAACGGCTTAGACCCGAACGCTAAATTCTTCATCCGTTTCGGTAGCGATGCGAGCGATAACTATTACGAATACGAAACTTCTTTAACCTACACTCCGAAAAATGCAACTTCGCCGATGGAAATATGGCCGGCGGAAAATTCAGTAGATCTTCTGATTCAGAATTTTGTGGATGCTAAATTGAGACGTGACGGAAATTCGCAGATTCTGATTGATGACAGAACCGAGGATATGGAATATTCGACCATCGATCCGAACAAAAAAATCTTCATCAAAGGTCGCCCCAGTTTAGGTAATGTAACCACAATTATGCTTGGGGTACGTAACAAGGACGAAGTGAATTCGAAAGACATCGTTCTTTGGGTTAATGAAATCCGTCTTTCAGAAATTGAAAACAAAGGTGGTTATGCAGGAAATGCAAGTGTAAACTTCAATCTTGGTGATTTTGCTTTGGTAAATGCGAATGCTTCCTACTCAACCATCGGTTTCGGTGGAATTACCGAAAAACCTTCGGAAAGAGCACAGTCAACCCTTTCAGCATTTAATGTAAATACAACCGTAAACGTTGATAAATTCCTTCCTGAAAAAGCGGGGATGAAGATTCCTGTCAATTATTCCTACACGCAAACGATAGAGGATCCTAAATACAATCCGCTGGATAATGATGTGACTTTTGAGGAAGCTCCGAACAGAGATCAGCTGAAAAAAGTTGCAAGAACTTACACGCAGCAGAGAAGTATCGGTGTGGTCAACATGCGTAAGGAAAGAATGAATCCGAACAAAAAACCGAAGTTTTATGATGTGGAAAACCTATCTTTAACTACAGTTTACAACGATGATTATTACCGCGATGTTTATACGAAGAAAAACTACCGCCAGTATTTAAGGGGTTATGTGGATTATAATTACAACTTCAAACCTTGGGTTTTAAGGCCGTTTAATAAACTGGTTAGTGACACGGCAAAATCTTATAAATATTTAAGGTTCATTAAAGAAGTAAATTTTAACCCGGTTCCGACAAGATTATCTTTCAGAACTGAAATCGACAGAAATTATAACGAACTCGAATTCCGTAATATTGAAGCGATTCTTAACGGAAATACAGGTCAGGATTTTGATGTGATACGCAACAGAAACTTTTATTTCGGCTGGCAGTACGGTTTAGGATTTAATTTTACTAAATCTTTGAAACTCGAAATCAATTCTGCGATGCGTACACTTAATGACAATTTGAGTGTGAATGACATGAATACTAAGTCGATCTTCGCGGATCCGTTCCGTGCCGGAAGACCGGTGCTGTACAACCACCGCGTTCAGCTGAATTACCGTTTCCCGTTCGAATATCTGCCTTATCTGGATTTCATCAATGCTGAAGTAGGATATGGATTCACCTATAACTGGAATGCACGAAGTACGGTGATGACCAATTTTGTAAATCCTGAAACTCAGAGACAGGAAAGTCTGGGAAGCATCGGGCAGAACACCAATAATATTGTTGCCACTTCAAGTGTTGATATTCCGAAGTTCTTCAGCAAATTCAAATATTTCCAGAACATCAATATCAAAATGCAGAAACGTAAACAGGAAATTGATTCCCTGAATAATGTTTACAATTTGGCCTGGCAGAAGAAAAACGCAAAACGGAATTTTAAATCTTATAAATTCAAGAACAAGCTGAATCCGGTTCAGAGTATTGCTTATGCTTTAACCTCGATCAAACAGCTGGATATTTCTTATAACGAGAATAACGGAACTGTTCTTCCAGGTCTTATTTCAGCGCCGAACTGGTACGGTTACGGACAGACGTTGGGCGGCCCGACTTATGGCTTCCTTCTCGGTTCTCAGGCAGATATCCGCAGAACGGCAATTGAAAATGGCTGGCTTTCGGATTCTCCTTATATGAATGATCCTTATACGCAGATGAAGAACCAGAATTTCCTTGCCAATGTTCAGATTATGCCGGTGAATGATTTCAGAATTGATGTGAATTTTCTTAAGAATTACAACAGCAATTTCATTCAGGGCGGTTATAATGTGGATGCAGATTCCAATGCAGCAAACGGATTCCAGTTCTCGTTCGGAACCGATATGATTTCGTATTCCAGAACCGCGTGGACTTTCAATACCGCGTTTGTTGACGGGAAAAGTATTTACGATACCATGTACGAAAACGCAAGACAGATTTATCAGCAGTCCGGTGGGGTTTATAATCCAGTTGATTTCGCCAGCGGTAAAGGTTTGGGAGATGCTTATATCCTGATTCCGGCTTTCCAGGCAGCAGTAGAAGGAAGATCAGTAAACGGCGAACTTACCGATCCGAAAAAATCCGGTTTCCCGCTTCCAAACTGGCGTGTGACTTATTCAGGGCTAAAGAACATTCCGTTTGTAAACAGCCAGTTTTCTAAATTCGATATTCTTCACGGGTATACTTCAACCTACACGGCGACCGGAATACAGTCTAGTGTTGATTATTATAATTTCCAGAATAACCCAACTGCACCGCAAACAGATACTTTTGGGAACGAATTCAATCCTTACACCTTCTCGCAAGTCGGTTATGTAGAAGCTTTTGCACCGCTTATCGGCGCCGATGTAACCATGCGAAACAATATGCAGTTCCGTGCGCAGTATAACCGCGACAGAATGTTTATGCTCGGCCTGGTGAATCATACGCTGACAGAAGATGCAGGAAATGAATATATCCTAGGTTTCGGTTACATTATGAAAGATTTGAAACTTAAAATGAACTTCAAAGGAAAAGAGAGAACTCTGAAAAGTGATCTGAATATCCGCGGAGATTTCTCTTTGAGAGACAGTCAGACCAGAATCACCAATATCCTTCAGAACGATTCGCAGGTAACAGGCGGTCAACGGATGATGAGCATCAAACTCTCTGCAGATTACAATATGTCGCAGAATTTCAACATCAGATTATTCTATGATCAGCTGCTAACGAGGTACAAGATTTCTACAGCCTTCCCGCTGTCGACAGTAAGGGCCGGTTTAACGGCGACATTTACTTTTGCAGGAAGCGGCGGCGGTTTCTAATTTAAAAAAAACTCAGGATATTTATCCTGAGTTTTTTATTTACCGTTTACGTTTTAGCATCTATGGCTGGATAATACATTTTAAACTAAGTCCAAAATCAAAAATTAAATCCCTAATTTTGTGTTTTCATTAAAAGATATGAATCAGGATATAGATAACGACGACGACCTGTTTACCGGAAAAGACCATACGCCATTGCGGCCAGATGCTTTCGAAAAATCCCCCGAGGAAAAAATTGAAATCATCAAGCACCATTTTCATCAGATTATGGAAACTTTAGGGATGGATATGACAGATGATTCTCTGAAAGATTCTCCTAAGCGCGTAGCCAAAATGTATGTAAATGAGATTTTCGGCGGGCTTCTTCCGGAAAACAAACCGGGTATTTCAACCTTCTCTAATAAATACAAATACCGACAGATGTTGGTGGAGAAAGATATTACGGTATATTCGTTCTGCGAGCATCATTTCCTTCCGATCATCGGGAAAGCGCACGTTGCCTATATTTCCAACGGTGAAGTAATTGGTCTTTCTAAAATTAACAGGATTGTAGATTATTATTCCAAACGGCCCCAGGTTCAGGAAAGACTCACAATGCAGATTGTAGATGCGTTAAAGTCAGCGTTAGGAACTAAAGATGTTGCCTGTATCATCGATGCGAAACACCTTTGTGTGAATTGTCGTGGGATTAAGGATACTGCAAGTTCTACGATTACAGCAGAACTCAGCGGGATTTTCAGAACCAATCCGATTACGAGACAGGAGTTTCTGCATTATGTAGGCAGTCACGCAAAATTTGACTAAAGGATTCAATAAATTAATTCTTTTAACCCTCAATCTTTACAAATGGAACTTAAAATATACAACTCGCTTTCCGGCGAAAAGGAAATCTTCAAACCCATCCACGAAAACAACGTCGGGATGTATGTCTGCGGGCCTACGGTTTACAGCAATGTTCACCTCGGAAACGTACGTACTTTTATGTCTTTTGACTTTATTTACCGTTCGCTTGTTCACCTTGGATATAAAGTTCGGTATGTTCGGAACATTACCGATGCAGGACATTTAACGGATGACGGCGATGTAGATAACGACAGATTTGTAAAACAGTCGCGCCTCGAAAAACTGGAGCCCATGGAAATTGTGCAGAAATACACGGTAGATTTTCATAAAGTTTTAGATACCTTCAACCTGCTTCCGCCAACAATTGAACCTACAGCAACAGGACATATTTTGGAACAGATTGAATTGACGCAAAAACTGATTGAAAAAGGCTTCGCCTATGAAAGCAACGGTTCCGTTTATTTTGATGTTTTGGAGTATAACAGCCGCGGCCTGAATTACGGCGAACTGTCCAGAAGAAATATTGAAGAGCTATTTGCCAATACACGGGATCTGGACGGGCAAAACGAAAAGAAAAACCCTCAGGATTTTGCATTGTGGAAAGCTGCGTCCCCTGCACACATTATGCGCTGGAATTCGCCTTGGGGTGAAGGTTTTCCCGGATGGCACCTTGAATGTACTGCCATGTCAACGAAATATTTAGGAGAAAAGTTCGACATCCACGGCGGCGGAATGGATTTGAAATTCCCGCATCATGAGTGTGAGGTCGCACAAGGGAAAGCCTGCAACGGAACCGAACCGGTAAATTATTGGTTACATGCCAATATGCTTACCATGAACGGGCAGCGAATGAGCAAGTCTACAGGAAATTATATTCTGCCGATGGAACTTGTTTCAGGAAATAATGATTTCTTTGAAAAACCGTTTCATCCTGCGATCGTGCGTTTCAACTTTTTACAGGCACATTACCGAAGTGTACTTGATATTTCAAATGAAGCGATGGTAGCAAGTGAGAAAGGTTTTCAGCGTTTAATGGAAGCCATGAAATTACTGTCAGGCTTTGGATTTTTAACTTCTGATTCTTCCACTTTTGATATATCAGTGTGGAAAGAAAAATGTTATGCGGCTTTGACTGATGACTTCAATTCACCGATTTTGATTTCGCACCTGTTTGAAGCTGTAAATTTTATCTTCAAACTGAAAGACGGGAAAGAAACTATCACTGAGACTGAATTAAAACAGCTTCAGGATATCATGAGCGGCTTTGTTTACGATGTTCTGGGATTGCAGAATATTGAGGAGAATAACAATGAAAAACTCGATCAGACGCTGCAGGTTTTAATTGAACTGCGTAACCAGGCAAGGAAATCAAAGAATTTCGATCTTTCTGATCAAATCCGTGACCGACTTTTGGCTGAAGGAATTGAACTGAAAGACGGAAGAGAAGGAACTACTTATTCTCTCAATTAAGAGATAATAAGTCATAACTCAACCTTTTTGGCAAATTGCCGGAAAGGTTTTTTTGTGTCTTTGCGTAATGTCTTTGTAAGTAATTGTTTTTCAGTAGTTAAGCTACTTAAATTTATTCAGAGTTTAGACCTTAAAAAAGCGACGAATTTCATAAATTGCATATTAAATTGCAAACTGTTATGAAGCTTTTCTTTAATATTAATTTCCGCACCAAACTGGGCGAAAATCTTCAGGTTTTAATCATTGAAGAAGCAGCCGAAGATAAAATCTATCCGCTGTCTTATACTGATAATGGAAACTGGACTGCCGAGGTTGATTATTTTTCTAAAAATATAACCTATAAATACCGTCTTGTCAACGAAACACAAGAGGTGCTGGATGAAGAATTCTCTCTGCACCAACTGAATTTCCCCCATAATTATGATGAATTCATAATTTATGATTCCTGGAATTCTAAAAACTTCCCTGAAAATTATCTCAACAATAAAATCCTCAAAAATAAATTAAGTGGGTTTAGACCGGAAAAAACTTCGGTTTTAAAGAGACACACCCATCTGTTCCGAATAGAAGCACCAATTTACCAGGCAAACTGGCAGCTGGTGATCATGGGGAGTAATGATTCGCTGGGCAATTGGAACAAGGATTATGCGGTAAATATGGCGCAGACCGATTTTGGTATTTGGGAAGCAGCTGTTGAAATTCCTGTGGATCTGATGATTCAGTATAAATATGGTCTTCGCGACGGAAATACAGGTGAAGTTTTTGATATAGAATATGGCGACAACAGATGGGCACTCCCAAATGTAGAAAAGAATATTTTGCAGATCAAAGCGGATCATTATTTCAGATTTAAGTCTTTCGAAATGTATCACGCCGCCGGAGTAGCTGTTCCTGTTTTTGCGATGAGAACTGAAAACGGTTTCGGTGTTGGGGAGTTTGCTGATTTAAAAAATCTTGCCGATTGGGCAAAGGAAGCAAATCTTTCTATCCTCCAGATCCTACCGATTAATGATACGACGGCAAATTATTCCTGGACGGATTCTTATCCCTACGCTGCAATTTCGGTATATGCGCTTCATCCGCAGTATCTTTCCATTGAAAAAATGGAATTCCAGTTACCGGATGAACTCGTAGCTGATTATCAGGAAGAGAAGAAGCAGTTAAACTCATTAAATCTTATCGATTACGAAAAGATGATTTCAGGGAAGTGGAAATTTGTAAACGCAGTTTTCGAACTCCATCAATCAGAGATTCTAAAGGACAGAAATTTTAAGAAATTTATCAAGGAAAATGAGGAGTGGCTTGTGCCGTATGCCGCATTCTGTGTACAGCGTGACAAATACAATACACCAAACTTTAACCTGTGGAAAACCCACAAAAAATATATTGCGGGGAAAATTGCTCCGTTTTTCAGTCCCAAAAGTAAAGATTTCGATGCGTCGATGCTGCACGCATGGGTTCAGTATCAGCTGCACCTGCAGCTGAATGATGCGATAAATTATGTGCATTCGTTGGGGATTTCGGTAAAAGGCGATTTGCCGATCGGAATTTACAGATACTCTGTAGAAGCCTGGACAGAACCCGAGTTATTCGGAATGGATTTTCAGGCAGGTGCACCGCCTGATCAGTTCACGGATTTAGGACAGAACTGGGAATTCCCGACTTATAACTGGGAAGCGATGAAAGAAGACGGTTACCGCTGGTGGAAAAACCGTTTCAAAGCTCTGGAGCAGTATTTCGATGCGATGAGGATCGATCATATTCTTGGGTTTTTCAGAATCTGGCGGATGCCAATGAGTGCAACGCAGGGTATTCTGGGTTATTTTTATCCCGCAGTTCCTGTAAGAATGGAGGAGTTTGCCGCAAGACATCTTCCTTTTTATTATGACCGGTATTGTAACCCTTTTATCAACGATCACATTCTGTGGAATGAATTTGGGGATGAACGCGACTCGATTCATAACCACTTTATGAATAACCATTTCGACGGAACTTATTCCTTCAAAGAAGAATTCGATACGCAGAGGAAATTAAGCGACTATTTTAAAACGAACCCTCATCCGTGGGCGGAAGAAAAATTAATCTCGCTTTGTGCGAATGTTCTTTTCCTTCCTGAAGAAACTGCCGATGGAGAAGTGGTTTACCACCCGAGATTTAATATTGATAAAACGGCGTCTTTCCATAATCTTCCGCAATGGGAGCAGCATGCTGTTTACGATTTGTATGTAGATTACTTCTTTAAGAGACAGGATGGGCTTTGGTATGAAATGGCAATGGAGAAACTTCCTGTGATACTGAACGCAACAGATATGTTGATTTGTGGTGAGGATTTGGGTCTTGTTCCGGAATCTGTTCCTCAGGTAATGGACCGGTTGGCGATCACGGCATTGAAAGTTCAGCGGATGCCTTCTGATGATATTCCTTGGTACAATCCTAAAAACGCTGCATATCTGAATGTAGTTACTGCGAGTTCGCACGACAGTTCTACACTGCGCCAGTGGTGGCACGAGGACCGCAATTTAACGCAGCAGTATTTTAACCAGCAGCTGGGCCAGTCGGGAACAGCACCGTGGAATCTGGAACCCCAACTTGCCGAAATCATTATGAAACAGCATCTTTATAATGATGCGATGCTTGCTATTTTCCCGATTCAGGAATTTCTGGCAACGGATATTGATTTAACAAATCCGAATATGGATGATGAAAGAATTAATAATCCTGCTGTATTTCCGCATTACTGGAGATACCGTATGCATCTTACTTTAGAAAGCCTTTTGGAAAAGAAAGCCTTTAGTTCAAAGATTGCCGGATGGGTTGCTGATGCTAACCGCGGTTAAATGTGAATATTTTTTGAATTTTTTGAAGTTTACAGAAAGTAGTGATTTGATTTTTTAGCTATTGAAAATCAGGTGTTTAAAAATTTAAAATAAGAAGTTATGGCTTTTGCTTTAACTTCTTTTTTTTATTTGAATCAAAGTAATGTGAGAGGTCTGTAAATCCTTTGTTTAAAGGTGATAACACAGATTTCGACCGTTGAATTTGGCACGTTATTCTAATGATTGGTAGTAACGACCAAAATAAGTTTAATAGAAATGAAAAAAATACTTCTTGGACTTTCGGTGTTCTTTGCAGCATTGATTTCCGCACAGAATTTCCCGGACTCTTATCCATACCAGAATAATGGATATTATTATAATGATTATGATGATGAGTTTTACTTTCCGGATGATTATTATTACGAATATCCTTCAGACTATTATCGTAATGATTTATACCAAAGTTATTATAATGATTACCAGCGAAGCATTTATGATGTAAACTGGGGAAGGTTTTTTTCCATGTACCGGCTTTCGCCATGGCAGATTCAGCAGATTATGATGCTTAATGACCAATTTCCTTCTTACGCTTCGTGGAATTCGTATTACCGATATAATCCAGACAGATGGTATTATGACAGATTCTATGCGCTGGAAAGAATTTTAGGGCCACGTGTTTTTGTCATTTATCAGAATAATTATTACAATGGTTACCATCCGGTAAATTACTGGCAGAATTACAGAAGACAGCATTATGTAACCAACGTCTATGTAGTTCCAAGGTATAAGAATATCAATGTGAACCGCTATCGGGTAAACCGCGTAACTTATCACCAGTCTAATCCGCGAAACAATATTGGATTCCAAAATTCACCGCGTACAGGAAATGGTAACTGGAATAATACTCCAAAATCAAGTGGTTTTAGAAATGATGGAGGTGTAAATAATAATACCCGCGATAATGGTTTCCGAAACGGAAATGAGACACCGGTGCGAAACACTCCCCGCGCTTCGTCCAGTGGAACGCGAAATAGCGAAATCCGCCCGCAGGCTGAGAATATACAGAATAACAGCGGTTTCAGAGATAACTCTGGAGCGCGTGATACAACCCCTCAGAAAAAGATAGAAAGTAATTCAGGAGGTTTGAGAAATCAGACTCCGGCAGCAACACCGGGAAGTACAACCCGCATCCCGGGACAGAGACTCACCTCTCGATAATTTTAGTTTTTAGTGTTAGTAGTGATGGAGAGCAGTTTCGGAAGAAACTGCTCTCTTTCTTTTACTCACTAAATTTTCGTGGCACGGTTATGGAGATACTACTTATAACAATTTTAAATATAATTAAAATGAAAAAGTTAATCACAGTACTAAGTTTAGGTTTATTTACCCTAGGTTATTCACAATCAGAATACTATAACGATTATAGAAGAAGTATTACCGATGTAAACTGGCAGACAGTGGCTGCGAATTTACTTTTAAGTCCACAACAAAAAACTGACTTGTTTTCATTGAACAATCGGTATTCGGACTACAATTCCTGGAACCGGGCTTATGGAAATAATCCAGATCAATGGACAACTGACCGTTATGCTTCTGTTGAAAGAATTATGGGTAAGGAGAAATATGAGAAATTTAAAAATAAGTACTATAAAGGACAAAATCCTGTAGCTGTTTACAACAGAAATAAGAACAATCATAAAAGCACGCAGGTAAAAAAATACAATACCATTCAGTCGAAAAAAGCAATAAGCAATAATGGTTCAAATACCAAATCGATGAATGAATATCAGAGAAGGAAAAAACTTAATGACGGATCCCACCTTCATGTCAAAGGGAACGTAAAAAGTAAAGGAAAGGCTAATAAATAAACTTTTTAGTTTTTATATACACAAAGAGAGCAAGCAATTGTTCTCTTTTTTGTTTTAAATTTCTGTGAACTTTGCATAAATGATTTTGGTAAGAATGTTTTAACAGTAATTTTGGGTAATGAAGATTTTATACGCAATACAAGGCACTGGAAATGGGCACGTGAGCCGCGCGCGCGAAATAATTCTGCATCTTCAAAAGCACGGAGATGTCGACCTACTCATTAGCGGAACGCAGGCTGAAGTTGAAATTGGAGCAGAGGTGAAATACCAATTTACAGGTTTCGGGTTTGTTTTTGGAGATAAGGGTGGCGTAGATTTCCGCGAAACGTGGAACCGTTTCTATTTTAATCAGTTTATAAAGGATGCAAAAAGCCTTCCGGTAAAAGAGTATGATTTAATCATAAACGATTTTGAGCCGTTGTGCGCCTGGAGCTGTAAATTCCATGGAAAACCTTCTGTCGCGATGAGTCATCAATCCGCGTATTTATCAGATAAAACCCCGAAAATAAAGGGTTTTCATTGGGGGAAAATGATAATGAACAATTATGCGCCGGCAACAAATCATGTTGCCTTCCATTTTAAAAAATATGATGATTTTATCCACACGCCCGTAATCAGAAGCGAGATTCGAAATCTGAAGACCCAAAATCTAGGTCATTACACCGTTTATCTCCCTGCCTATTCCGATGAGTTTATTCTAAATAAAGTGAAAGAAGTTCCGGATTCACAATGGCAAATTTTCTCCAAACATTCAAAGCATCATTATAAGAAGTTCAATGCCGAAGTTTTTCAGATCGATAATCAGCAGTTTCAGAATTCACTGGCAAACTGCGAAGGTCTCCTTACTGGTGGTGGATTCGAAGGCCCCGCGGAAGCACTTTTCCTGGGTAAAAAATTACTGGCCGTTCCCATGCATCACCAGTATGAACAGCAGTGTAATGCCTTGGGTTTGGAAGAACTGGGGGTGCCGGTCATCTGGAAAGAAAATACTTTTCAGGAGAAATTAGTGAGCTGGGTGAATTCCGATAAAAGAGTAGCGGTTGCATTTCCTGATGAAACTGAAGAAATCATCAGGAAAACCATCGAAAAGTATCGCTGATATTTATTAACAAAAGTTTATGACGAAAATATTTAACTTGTTTTATGTTTAATTATCAAACCATCAAATAACAAACATATAAATATTACCGAAATGAAAAAAATTGTTTTAAGTGCGGCTTTCGCAGTAATCGGAGCTTTCGCAATGGCGCAGCAAAAACCAATGATGCATAAAAAAGATCCCGCTCAGATGGAGCAGAAAAGACAGGAGAAACTGAAAATGATGCAGACTGAGCTTAACCTTACCAGCGCACAGGTTGCCCAGATCAGAGCATTGCAGGATAAAAAAATAGCTGAAAGAAAACAGAATGCTCCACAAATGCAGGCCGAAAGAAAAGCCAAAATGGAAGCAATGAAAGCAAAAAGAGAACAATGGAATGCTGAAATGAGACAGATCTTGACACCTGAACAGTATAAAAAATGGGAGGCGAAAAAACAGCAAAATATGCAGGAGAAAAGAAGTAAAATGCAGGAGAAACAAATGAAAAGAATGCCTGCCAAAAGCTAGTTCATAATTTTAAATTTTTTAGGGAAGCGGAAAAAATAAACTTTTCCGCTTTTTTTGTGCACCTTAAGTTAATTATTTATATTTGGTAAAACGAGAGTTATTATGATAAGTACAAAAATTGGATCGTTGATCAACGACCAAATCGCTAAGGAACAGTATGCTGCACAGTATTATTTATCAATGTCTGCATGGTTTTCGGCGAAGGATTTAGATGGGATTGCAAATTATTTCCGTGTTCAGAGCAAAGAAGAACTTATGCACGCAGATAAAATGTTTGATTATATGAACGATGTAGGGGCAGAAATTGTGATGGGCGAAATCCCAAAACCTCCACATGAATTTACAGATGCGAGAGAAATTTTCGAAAAAGCACTCGAGCACGAAAAAATTGTAACCAAAAGTATATTTAATATCCTTAAAAACGCCAATGATGAAGGCGATTTTGCCACGGTTTCTTTTCTGCAGTGGTTTGTGAACGAGCAGGTTGAAGAAGAAGCAAACGCCTCGCAACTGGTTACCAAAATAAAAATGGTATGCGACAATCCTTCAGCGATGTATCTTTTTGATCAGGAGCTGAAACAACGGGTTTTCGTGCCAGATGCGACTAATTAATCAAGAAAGTATTTGATGAGAAAATTCTACCTTCTGTGTTTTGCAGTTGTGTCTGTGTCATTTATTGCACAGGATTACAGCATAACATCTGTTCCTGAAAATCTATTAAAAAATTCTAAGGCAATCATTCGCGAAAGTTCTGAAGATCATATTCTGAAGGCGGTGAATGAAATGGAAATAAAGAATAATGTTGTCATTACAGTTCTGAACAGTTCCGGCGATGAGTTTGGAGTTGTGACGATCCCGTATAATCCTACCACAAAAGTCAGCAATATCAAGGTTGAACTTTATGATTCAGCAGGAAAAATCTTCAAGACATTCAGCAAGAAGGATTTCTCGGATTATACCCACAATCCGAGTGCGGGTCTTTATGTAGATGACAGGATTTTAGTGCTCAGACCGGTTTCTACGAAATATCCGTATACGGTTAGAACTTCTTATGAGGTGAATACCTCGGATACTGCCTTTCTCAACTTTACTCCGGTTTGGACTTACCAGCTCGCGGTACAGAAAAGCTCATTTTCCCTTTTGAATAAATCGGGGATTAAAATCCGCACTAAAATCAGCGATAAGCCCATTGCAAAAGTTAATTATACAGATGAAGGTGGAATCTGGAAGTATTCTTACGAAAACATACCGGCTCTTAAACATGAGCCGCTTGCGCCAAGTCTGGATTATCTGATTCCAACAGTAGAATTTTCACCGGAGAAGTTTTCGCTGGCAGGCAGACAGGGTGATATGACCAGTTGGGACACTTTCGGAAAATGGTATTACCACCAACTCATGTCACCAGTTTCGGAAGTAACTCCGGAGATTTTGGCCGAAGTTGCTAAACTCAATTTATCAGGTACAACTTCAGAGAAGGTTAAGAAACTTTATCAGTACATGCAGGATAAAACGCGCTATATATTTATTTCGATAGGTATTGGTGGCTGGCAGCCTATGCATGCAGCCGATGTAAGCAAAAAAGGTTATGGCGACTGTAAGGCACTTACCAATTATATGCGGACTTTGCTAACTGCAGCAGGAATTCCTTCTTATTACGCAATTATTTATGCAGATGATTCTGTAATCAGTTTTGACAAGGATTTTCCTAAGTTTTCGGGCAATCATGCGATTCTGATGATCCCAACAGAAAAAGAGCCGATCTGGCTTGAGAATACTTCGCAGAAAGTGGCCTTCAATCATCTTTTCTACAATTCCCATAACCGGAACGTCTTGGCAGTAAAGGAAAACGGAATAGAAATCGTCAACACACCGGTGTATAAACCGGAACAGAGCAAAGAAAAGATTTTGGCGAAAATCCAACTGCAGGAGGACGGAAGTATTGCTTCCGATGCAAGTTTTGTTTTTTCGGGAGGACAATATGATTCTAACCTTAGGCTTTTCAGTCTTAAAAATGATGAACTACAGGAGGCCATGAAAAACCGGCACTATAATCTGAAAATCGATAAGATTAATGTGGAAAATCTCACCAATGATAGAGATCAGGCTAGAATTGTTTACGATTTGAAACTAAGCGCAAACGGATTTTCTAAAAAACTGGGAACAGATCTGTTTTTCCCTGTAATGCCTTATTATCAATCGGTTACGTTTTCGGCTGATGAAGAAAGAATGCATCCTTTCGAGACCTCATTCCCATTTCAGGATGATTATGAGATCGAGTACAATTTACCGCCGGGATACAGGATTGCCGAAGTTCCACAGTCTTCTACACTCACAACTGAATTCGGCACCTATTCTATCAATTTTAAGGTGAAAGATGATAAACTGGTTGTTCACCGTGTTTTAACCATTAATAAAGGATTGTATCCGAAAGAGAAATTCAAGGATTACATGGCGTTCCGCAAAAAAACCGCCAGCAATGACAATACAAAAGTCCTAATATCTAAATTATAATGAAGAAAATTTTATTGGTTCTCACCGCGAGCTTATCAGGTCTGATCTTTTCGCAGCACAAATTCCTTGATACGCCGAAACTTTCGGAGGAAGATTTAAAAAGTGAAAAATCCGCAAAATTCGGAGACGTTCCGGCAGAAATTCTTTACCGGTCATACCACTTCAGAATCGATTATGACGGCAGCCTCTATAAAAATATAGTAAGCCGGGTAAAGATTTATAATAAAGATAATGCCGCCGATTATCTAAACCAGGAAATTGCGGTCTATGATGATAACAGAGGTTCCCGCGAGACATTAAGCAACCTGAAAGCCAATACTTATAATTTTGAGAATGGGAAAATGGTAGCTACAAAAATCTCGAAAGACGAAAAATTCAAGTCCAAAGAAGATAAAAACTACAATATCACCAAATTTGCATTTGCCAATGTAAAGAACGGATCGGTGGTTGAATATTCTTATACCGTTCTCACACCGTTTCTCAGTTCTACACCACGGGTGCTGATTGAAGAAGAAATCCCTGTACGGTATATTGAATACGTGTTCGATACGCCTAAACCTTTAGGATATTCCATCAATTATAAAGGTTCTTTATCTCCAACTCACAGGGTTATGGAAGAGAAACAACTGTATGGCAATGAGTACCAGACCTACCGTTTTGCTTATGAGAATGTGCCTGCTTACAAAGAAGAAAAGTATGTAATGAACAATAATAATTACAAGACGGGTATTAAGGCAGAACTCAATTCTACCCTCATCAATAATGTTTTCAAATCATACGCGACGACTTGGGAAGATATTCGCCAGCGTCTTTACCAGCATGAGGATTTTGGTTTGCAGCTTAATAGGGAAGGGGTCGTGAAAAATTTACTGCCTGCTGAAATTATGGATTTACCTACGCTTCAAAAAGCGGATGCTGTGCTGAAATTCGTTCAGAAAAACTACACCTGGAACAACGAAGATGAAGTGTTTACTGATAAAGGCGTGAGAAATCTGGTGTCGACTAAAGTGGGGAACACTGCAGAGATCAATCTGCTGCTTACCATGCTGCTGAGAAGTGTGGGAATTAATGCCGATCCTGTGGTTTTGTCAACTGTAAACCGAGGATTCCTGCTTTCCTATAATCCATCTATCACCCAGTTAAATTATGTGATTTCTTCTTTCGTTGACAATAACAAGATCTATCTGCTCGACGGCGCTTACAAACACAGCGAGATCAACATGATTGCGCCCAAAGCCCTTAATTATTACGGATTGATTATGGGGAAGAAAGAGGTAAAACAAATCGATATCTTTTACCCGGACGTAAGTAAAACTTTACTGACCGTTGACGCAAATCTGAATCCTGATGGGACTATCGAAGGACGTTTTGCAGACCGGGATACCAAACTTTACGCAATGGTTGTTAATGAGAGATATGTTGATGATAAAGAAAAATTTGCCCAGTCTTATAAAGATGAATACAAGTTTGCACTTTCAAATATGAAGCACAGTTTACTTGAGAACAATGATTTCGAGACCGTGTTCAATTTCTCTGCTGATACATTCGTAGACGCGATTGGCAGCAAGCTGGTTTTCAATCCTCTGCTTTTCCTTTATGCGCAAAATCATGAATTTAAACAGGACACGGAGAGAAAAGCACCGCTGGAGTTTTATTCGCCTAACGATAGGGTGAAGAAAGTAACGATAACACTTCCTGAAGGTTACGCTTTCGAAAACCTACCGAAATCGAAGAAATTCCGCACAGAAGATAATGCCCTTCAGTACACTTATCTTGTAACCCAAAACGGAAATAAATTAACCGTAGAAACAACAACGCAGATTGATGATTCGGTTTTCCCGAAAGAATATTATCCGGCATTTACCCAGATATTTGATAATATCACAAAACAGGAAGCACAGGTTGTAACTGCGGTAAAGAAATAAATTTAATGCTTAAATAAAAATCCTGTCTCGGTTTCTGAGACAGGATTTTTATTATACATAAATAATTTCAGTTCTTAGAACTTTTTTGCCGAGTTTTTCAAGTACTGAACGGTATTCCGCAATTTGTTCATGATGCTTTTCCCGTTCATCACCAGTTTTGAAGTCGATGATGATATAGCCGGTGCCTGTATTGATCATTCGGTCTGGTCGGTAGATTTTCGATTCGCCGTTTTCAAAAATCATGATGTCTTTTTCATTGATCACAAGTTGATTTTCGGCGAAATAATCAGAGTATTTATCGTCTTTCAGGATATGCAGAATTCTCTCTGCAATTTCTGCCTTCTCTTCTAATGTGATAGTTCCTTCCAGCAGATAGGCTTCCAAAGTTTTTTCGACATCTTTTTCGGAATTAATTTTGGATAGAATTTCGTGGGTGAAAATACCGGTACGCACTTTTTCGACACGGTTCTGATAGTTTTTGGACGGTGTCGCAATTTTTACAGCGTCTGGATTTTTCTTCTCATCGCTTTTAAACCGAATCGGTTTAGTCTGTAATCCTTCGCCTTTCTCTTTGTTTTTCCTGAGTGTGTTTTCTTCCGAAGTTTCATAAAGGTCAAAAGAAGATAAGGCTTCTCCATTTTCATCTCTCGGAATTTTCGGTTCCAGGAAGTCGTAGATCTCGAGATTGTTACTCGATTTATTGGGTTTTTCTATATAAAAGAAAATCTGTTCCACTGCTCTGGTGGTAGCTACATATTGCAGGCAATAACGGTCAATCTTGTTCTGATAGGTGTTTTCCTGATTAAATCTCGCCATGTCTTCGTCATAAGCCTCCAGTTCTTTTCCAAACGGGTCAATATTTACGGACGAGAGGCCATTTTCTTCCTCAATATTGAGCCAGTTGCTGAATTTACCGTCTTTGTGTTCATTTCTCATAGGAAGAAAAACCACGGGAAACTCCAAACCTTTGGCTTTATGAATGGTCATAAGTTTTACGGCATCCAGATTATCGGAGGCTTGAATGGTAGTTGCATTTGCTTCCTCATCCCAGAATTTAATGAATTCTTTCAGCGTTGCTGCTGAGTTCTGAGAATACGCAAACAGCATTTCCAGATAATTGAAAAGAAAATCAGTTTCTTTATTCTGAACTGAAAATTCCTGCAGAAAATGTTCAACAAAGTTGTATAGATTAAGCTGAAGAAGACCTTTACTGCTTAGCTGTAAACCATATTTTGTAGCGATGAATTTCTGCATCTCGGATTTATTGCTGTACGCAAGCATTTCCATCATTTCGGCACTGAAATCTTTAACATCAATTCTCCCCAACACCATTAAATAGTAGAGCATTTTCACCGGAAACTGAAGATTTTTAGGGTTTTGTTCCCATCTGAGGAATTCTGTCAGCGCGAGTAATGTCGAGGATAGATTTAATGTTAAACCTGATTCTGAAATGGTTTTTATATAATCTTCTTTTTCCTCATAAATTATTTTCGAGTTTCCCAGCAACTGTGAAAAACTGAAAATATCGAAATTTCCGCGACACAGAATGGTAATGTCCGAAAGCTTATAACCTTTATCAACACACTTTTGAATATCCTGTCGCATTTTTTCGGCAACTTCCTCATAATAGACTTTCTTCGTTGCATTTTCGATCAGATTAATCCGCACATTGCCTTTCAGCTTAGATTTTGCAGCCTGTTGAGAACCGATGCCAAAGATTTCGCAGTGTTCAGCCTGGGTAGTTCCGGAAAGATACAGATAGAGCTGGTTGTTGAAGTCCACGATGTTTTGGGCGCTCCGCCAGTTATTTTCCAGATTTTCTAATTCAGCATACACCAGTGATTTTTCTTTTTTGTTGATGATGTCGAGCATGAGTTGAGAATCTCCTCCACGAAAGCGGTAAATGCTCTGTTTGGGGTCGCCTACCAAAGTAAAACTCATGTCCTGCGAAGAAGTTGCGTGATCCCGTAACGGTATAAAATTTTGCCACTGCAGAAAAGACGTATCCTGAAATTCATCAAAAAAATAGTGGCTGAATTTGGTTCCTACTTTTTCATAAATAAATGATGAAGGCTCTTCGCGAAGATTTTCATGGATAAGAATATTGAATTTCGAAAGCAGAACAACGTCATTTTTTTCTTCAATTTCTGCCAGTTTATCCTGAATTTCTTTGTTGACCTTCAAAGGAAGAATTGCCTGCAGTATTTTTTCTTTTTTCTTTGTGAGAATATAATTCTGAAAAAGTTTTTGCCGCAGATTAATTAAGTATTCAATGATTTCTAAAATTTCGCTTTGTCGGTTTTTTCCGGAAACAGATGCGCCGGCAAGGAATTTAGTCAGTGCACCATCTTCATTTGTAGGAATTGGAAAATCTGGTCTTTCTTTATGAAAGAATCTTTGCGCTTCACTAAAGAATTTTGCAATACTGTTGCTGTTTCCGCCTGCAAAATCAGCAATTTCCAGATTCTTTTCCTTTAAAAGTTGGGTAACTTCATCGGTTATTTGGATGGATTCAGCTTTTAGGTTTTTGATATCATCCCTAAGATTTTTCTTTGATTTTTCATAGGAAGTCCAATCGAAGTCCTTGTTTTCCCCAAGTCGGAAATAGTGTTTATCCTGAACATATTCTTTTGCTGATTGGTAAAGTGTTTTATTGAGGTTAACTCTTTCGTTGTTATCTAAAGTATAGTTTACATAATCCATGAAGGCTTCGGAAACTTCATTGTCGGCGCCAATGTCTTCCAGCATTTTTTCAACAGCTTCGATCAGAAAAGGCTCAGCGTTGATCTCGAGATTGAAGTTCTGCGCAAGTCCTAATTCGTAAGAAAAACTCCTTACCAGCCGCGAATTAAACTTGTCGATTGTACCGATATTTAAAGTAGAGTAGTGGTGCAGTACGTAATCGAGAATTTTTTTTGAGCGGAAATGAATGTCCTGTAATGTTAAACGATACCCTTCAGTTTTGAGCTTTTGCTGAATATTGATTAAATCCTGGTTGTTTTCATACCCTGGCTGCGAAAATGCCTTCAGCCAATCAATAATCCGGTGTTTCATTTCATTTGCGGCTTTATTGGTAAAAGTCAGCGCGAGGATATTACCAATTTTATCTGGCTGGGATGGATGTTTAAGGCAGATTGCCAGCAGATTCTGAACCAGTGCATAGGTTTTTCCAGAGCCTGCTGAGGCATTGATGACTTTATAATTTTTTTGCTGCATTGAAAATAAATATCTTTAAATGTAAATAAAAAATTTGTGAATCCGAAATAAAATCTTACTTTTGCAGTCCAAAATGAGATGTAAATTATGTTAATTATCCCAGTAAAAGATGGCGAAGCTATCGACAGAGCGTTAAAAAAATACAAAAGAAAATTTGACAAAACCGGAGTTGTAAGAGCTTTAAGAAGCAGACAGCAGTTCCTTAAACCGTCAGTAACTTTTAGACAGGCTAAGCTTAAAGCTGCTTACAAGCAGAAAAATGCGAGCCGCGAGGAGCAGGCGTAAGACCACTTTTTCTTTAAGAAAATACTTTAATCACTTTTCAAATAGTTATATTTGGAAGGTGATTTTTTGTTTTATATCAGCATGGTTGAAAGATTTCTGGAATATATTTCCGTAGAAAAGCGGTATTCGCCGCACACACTCACGAGTTACAGAAAAGATCTGGAAGATTTTTCTACCTTCCTTCTTCAGACGGAGGGCAATAATGATGTGGCAAAAGCTGATAAAAAGATAATTCGGAATTTCATGGTTCACCTCAGTGAAAAAAAGATTTCAAAGCGTTCCATTAACAGGAAGCTCTCATCCCTCCGCAGTTTTTATCTTTTCCTATTGAAGGTTGGTGAGATTAAAATTTCACCTCTGGAAAACATTCAATCCCTTAAATTTTATGCTGAGAAACAGATTCCCTTTTCCGAGGAGGAAATGGATCACCATCAGTCTGTAGCGGGTAAGTCCGAAAATCAGGGTGTGCTGAAAGAACTTATTATCGAAACCTTATATCAAACCGGTATCAGACGTGCCGAGCTGGTTAATCTCTTACTTGAAGATGTAGATTTTGGGAAAGGGGAAATAAAAGTTATAGGTAAAGGAAACAAGGCCAGAATTATTCCTGTTTCTGAGAAACTTTTAGTTCAACTGGCAGAATATTTGCAAGTGAGAAAGCCGCTGGAAGCGTATAAAATGTATTTCTTCATCAATGCTAAAGGTAAAAAACTGAATGATAAATTTGTTTATTCTGCCGTTAATACCTACCTTGGTCTTGTTACTTCGAAGAAGAAAAAGAGCCCTCATATTCTAAGACACAGTTTTGCAACTCACGTCCTGGAGCATGGGGCTGAAATTTCTAAAGTGAAGATGATCATGGGGCATACATCGCTTGCCTCAACGCAGGTTTATACCAGCGCCAATATAGAACAGTTAAAAAAAGTGTTTAACAAGGCTCATCCTAGGGCCACAAAAAATTTAGATTTATGAAAATTTCAGTACAGTCAATGGGATTGACTCCACACGCACCGCTTGAAGAACATATCGAGAAAAAATTAAGCAAACTAGAAAACTATTATGATAAGATTGTAGAGTGCAAAGTTTACCTGAAAGTGGAAAACAAATCCGACAAGGAAAACAAAACGGCAGAAATTATTTTAGCAGTTCCGGGCGATGATATTGTTGTAAAAAAGACAAGTGCAAGTTTTGAAGAAAGTTTGGATCAATGTGCTGAAGTTGCTAAAAAGCTGCTAATCAAGAAAAAAGAATTAGCTTAAAAAAAATTATTAAAATTTTCCT
The DNA here is from genome assembly GCA_015999765.1 of Flavobacteriia bacterium. Classification (GTDB taxonomy): domain Bacteria; phylum Bacteroidota; class Bacteroidia; order Flavobacteriales; family Weeksellaceae; genus Kaistella. Next base: position 17,259 of record JAECQR010000012.1, on the reverse strand, counting down.
AAAATAATTTGTAGGTTTCAAAAAAACTCCCTTATATTTGCACTCGCAAAAAGAGATAAGCGTTCTTTTGAAATCTATTTGCCTCCATAGCTCAGTTGGCTAGAGCAGCTGATTTGTAATCAGCAGGTCGTGGGTTCGAGTCCCTCTGGAGGCTCATTATTTTTGTAAAATTGGGGAGATTCCAGAGTGGCCAAATGGATCAGACTGTAACTCTGCTGTCTTACGACTTCGCAGGTTCGAATCCTGCTCTCCCCACATTTTATAAAAAACGCTTTGCAGGTCTCAAAATTTATTTTAGATTTGCAAACCGTTTACCAACAGTTTTGGAAACAAAATGCGGAAGTAGCTCAGTTGGTAGAGCGTCAGCCTTCCAAGCTGAATGTCGCGAGTTCGACCCTCGTCTTCCGCTCAAAGAAAATCACAACCAACGCGGCTTGTGATTTTTTTTTAAATTTTTTGCCGACTTAGCTCAGGGGTAGAGCGCTTCCTTGGTAAGGAAGAGGTCGTGAGTTCAAATCTCATAGTTGGCTCTATTTAAATCTCCTTTTTACTAAGGAGATTTTTGCTTTTTTAAGACCACTATTTAGTCGGTAATATGGTCTTAATTCTTAAAATTATTTTAAAGGAAAGAGTAAAGTTTAATTATACTTTAAAAAATATTTCTGCCTTTTGCGAATAAATAATTTTTCCCTAAATTTGCAGACCAGTATTTTATTGGGAAATGGTGCCGTAGGCTGCGGAATTTGTAATTTGAGGATTTTTGTTAAAAAAAGATTTTCAATATACAAAATTTCACTATATTTGCGCACCGAAAATTTAAATAATAATTAAATAAATAATTAAATCATGGCAAAGGAAACGTTTAATCGTAACAAACCACACTTGAACATTGGTACCATCGGTCACGTAGACCATGGTAAAACTACACTTACTGCAGCAATCAGTAAAGTATTATCTGATAAAGGATTAGGTACTGCAAGAGATTTCTCTTCTATCGATTCTGCACCAGAAGAAAAAGAAAGAGGTATTACTATCAACACTTCACACATTGAGTACGAAACTGCTAACAGACACTATGCTCACGTAGACTGTCCAGGTCACGCCGACTATGTTAAGAACATGGTAACTGGTGCTGCACAGATGGACGGAGCTATTCTTGTAGTAGCTGCCACTGACGGACCAATGCCTCAAACAAGAGAGCACATCCTTCTTTGTCGTCAGGTAAACGTACCTAACGTATTGGTATTCATGAACAAAGTGGATATGGTTGATGATCCAGAATTGTTAGAATTAGTGGAATTAGAAGTTAGAGATCTTCTTTCTTCTTACGATTACGATGGTGACAACACTCCAGTAATTCAAGGTTCAGCTCTTGGAGCTCTTAACGGAGAACCAAAATGGGTTGCTACTGTAGAAGCTCTTATGGATGCTGTTGATACTTGGATCGAACTTCCGGTTAGAGATCAGGATAAGCCATTCCTTATGCCAATCGAAGATGTATTCTCTATTACAGGTAGAGGTACTGTAGCAACTGGTAGAATTGAAGCTGGTGTTATCAACACTGGGGATCCAGTTGATATCGTAGGTATGGGTGATGAAAAACTTACTTCTACTATTACAGGAGTTGAGATGTTCCGTAAAATCCTTGACAGAGGTGAAGCTGGTGATAACGTAGGTCTATTGTTGAGAGGTATTGAAAAAACCGACATCAAGAGAGGTATGGTAATCGCTAAGAAAGATTCTGTTAAGCCACACAAAAAATTCAAAGCTGAGGTTTATATCCTTTCTAAAGAAGAAGGTGGTCGTCACACTCCATTCCACAACAAATACCGTCCACAGTTCTATGTAAGAACTACAGACGTTACAGGTGAGATCTTCTTACCAGAAGGTGTAGAAATGGTAATGCCAGGTGATAACATCTCTATTACTGTAGAATTGTTACAGCCAATCGCTCTTAACGTAGGTCTTAGATTTGCGATCAGAGAAGGTGGTAGAACAGTTGGTGCAGGTCAGGTAACTGAAATCTTAGATTAATTTCTAAATAAATATTAAAGTTCCGTAGGGAAACTTACGGGACTTTTTTAATCTACGGGCATCGTCCAATGGTAGGATACCGGTCTCCAAAACCGTTGATCAGGGTTCGAATCCTTGTGCCCGTGCAAAATATAAATAATGAGCTTAGTTGAATTTATAAAAGGTTCGTATACCGAATTTAAAGATAAAGTAGAGTGGCCGAAGTGGCCAGATCTGCAATCCTCAACAATCGTGGTTACTATCGCAACTGTGATACTCGCGCTTTTTGTATTTGGAGTAGATTCATTATTCAGTAAATCTATTGCCAATATAATCTCAATTTTTATCAACCTGTTCAATTAAAATTATTTTCCAAAATGAGTGACTTGAAGTGGTATGTTCTGAAATCCATCAGTGGACAGGAAAATAAGGTGAAAACCTATATTGAGAACGAAATGAAGCATCTTGGTTTCGAATCATATGTTACTCAGGTTGTTATTCCTATGGAAAAAGTTATTACCATGAGAAATGGTAAAAAAGTTCCGAAAGAAAAACCTTATTATCCAGGTTATTTAATGGTAGAAGCTAATCTGGTAGGTGAAATCCCACATATTATTAAAAATATTCCGGGGGTAATTTCGTTTCTGAGTTTAACCAAAGGTGGGGATCCGGTACCGATGCGTAAAGTTGAAGTCAACAGAATGCTTGGTAGAATGGATGAACTGTCAGAATTTGCCGTGGAAGCCAGTATCCCGTTCGTTGTGGGTGAAAATGTAAAGGTAATCGACGGTCCTTTCAACGGATTTAACGGTACAGTAGAGAAAATCTACGAAGACAAAAAGAAAATTGAAGTTTCAGTAATGATTTTCGGACGAAAAACACCAATGGAACTAAGCTACACGCAGATAGATAAAGTATAAAAACATTATTTTAATAAATAAATCTAAACCGCTCAATCATGGGTGGTTTTTTTAATTCTGATTCAATTTTTAAACCCTATTTATGAAGAAAATTTTTATCTTTTTGGTAACAATGTTGCTCCCACTGCCCTTGGTGGCACAGATGTTTTTCGAAAATGCCTACGTGATTGATTCCTGGGGAAATAGAAGACATGTACAGATTAAGAACGAAGGCTGGATAGAGAATCCTACGACTATCATTATTAAAGATGAAAGTACTGGAAAAGAATCCGCTCTTGGTCTTACGGAGATTGATGAGTTTGGTTTGGAAAACGGTATTTCCTTCCGCAAATTTACCCTGCCTGTAGCACATTACGAAGATGATCTAAATAAAATAGATTCCAATCCGGATTTTAGCCCTCAAACGCAAACTGTATTTTTAAAACAACTGACCGCAGGTGCGGTGAGCCTGTATTCCTATCACCGTGGAACCACCAAGTTTTTTATCGGTAAAAACCGGGAGACCCCAACGCAGTTATGGTACAAAAGATATTATAATAGTAACAATGATCTGCAGAAAAACAGAACATACCAGACTCAACTTTCGCAATTGATTAACTGCCCAAACACCAGTTTTAACAATATAGATTATAAAACTGATTCGCTTACTAAATTGGTAATGACCTTCAATAATGGCTGCGTGGAGCCAGAGCAGAGTATGAAGACTAAAACGAAAATCAGGGTGCATATACTTGCCGAAGGTCACATGATTTCAACCACAGCCAACGCCAACGAATACTACTTGGATAATATTGAAATGGACCCAAAACAGGTTGCAAAAATAGGTGTTGAATTGGAGTATGTCTTGCCAATACTCGGCAATTCATTTTCTGTTTTTACGGCACCTAAATATTACCGGTACAAAAATGATTTTGTTCGCGAATATTCTGTTGATCCGCACACGCAAACGGTGGCGATAGATGCCTCGATCCTGGAGATCCCGGTGGGATTCCGGTACTATAATTACTTTAATGGTGGCAATGCATTGTTTTTATCGTTTGCTTACGTCCTAAATAACACGCTGAAATCTACGATGCAGGTGAATGCGCTTGAATATGATCTTGCTGCGGGCGGTGTAGGAAGTTTTCACGTAGGCCTCGGATACAGATACAGAAAGTTGATGGCCGAAATGCAGTATGAAAGATCTGGTTTTCAGTCCACCAAACGAATTCGAAATATTCGCAGCACCGGTTTTGGAGTTTCGTTGAAGTATAACATGTTCTAATATGGTTTACAGTTTGTCGAATCTATAGACTCTGAAATTCTTTCTAAAAATCAATACCTTACACTTGCAGAATCAAAATAAATTCTTAATTTTGCAGTCCGAAATGTAAAGTTGTATGGTGAGACTACAACTTTGCAGATTTATAAATGCTTCCACATTCATAAATTTCTTAATTTTTAAAAAACAAAAATGGCTAAAAAAGTCTTTAAAATGGTTAAGCTTCAGGTGAAGGGTGGCGCTGCTAACCCGTCTCCACCAGTAGGTCCAGCTTTGGGTTCTGCAGGTGTGAACATCATGGAGTTTTGTAAACAATTTAACGGAAGAACGCAAGATAAGCCGGGGCAAGTTTTACCTGTAGTAATTACAGTATACGAAGACAAATCTTTTGAATTCGTAATTAAAACTCCACCCGTGGCAATCCAGTTGATGGAAGCTTCTAAAGTGAAGAAAGGTTCAGGTGAGCCTAACAGAGCTAAAGTAGGAAGTGTATCTTGGGATCAGGTTAAAAAAATCGCGGAAGATAAAATGACAGACCTTAACTGTTTTACAGTTGATTCTGCATTAACAATGATCGCGGGAACTGCAAGATCTATGGGATTGAGAGTAACAGGAACTAAACCAACTAACGCTTAATACTAATAGAAATGGCAAAATTAACTAAAAAGCAAAAGGAAGCTTTAAGCAAAATAGAAAAAAACAAAATTTACAGCCTTGACGAAGCTTCTGCTTTGGTGAAAGATGTAAACTTTGCAAAATTTGACGCTTCTGTAGATATCGCAGTTAGATTGGGTGTAGATCCAAGAAAAGCTAACCAAATGGTAAGAGGTGTAGTATCTCTTCCACACGGTACCGGTAAAGATGTAAAAGTTTTGGCGCTTGTAACTCCAGACAAGGAGGCAGAAGCTAAAGAAGCTGGTGCAGATTACGTAGGTCTTGACGAATACTTACAGAAAATAAAAGATGGTTGGACAGATGTTGACGTTATCGTTACCATGCCAGCTGTAATGGGTAAATTAGGTCCATTGGGTAGAGTTTTAGGTCCAAGAGGATTAATGCCAAACCCAAAATCAGGAACTGTAACCATGGAAATTGGTAAAGCAGTAGCTGAAGTGAAAGCTGGTAAAATCGATTTCAAAGTTGATAAATACGGTATTATTCACGCAGGAATTGGTAAAGTATCTTTCGATGCTGCTAAAATCCGTGAGAATGCTGCCGAACTTATTCACACTTTGGTAAAATTGAAACCAACTGCCGCTAAAGGTACTTATGTGAAAAGCATCTACATGTCTTCTACAATGAGTCCGGGTATTGCAATTGATACTAAATCTGTAAACTAAAATCTGTAAGACAATGACAAAAGAAGATAAAGTATTAGTAATACAAGAATTAAAAGATCTGTTACAGGACGCGAAAGTGGTTTATGTAGCAAGTCTTGAAGGAATGAATGCTGCTGCAACTTCAGATTTCAGAAGACAGGCATTTAAACAAAATATCAGCCTTAAAGTTGTAAAAAACACCCTTTTGCAGAAAGCAATGGAGCAAATCGAAGGAGTAGATTACTCTGAGATGTTCCAGACTTTCAAAGGAAATTCTGCATTAATGATCTCTGATACAGCAAATGCTCCGGCAAAGCTGATCCAGAGTTTCAGAAAAAAAGCTGAAATACCTGCATTAAAATCTGCTTTCGTGCAGGAAACTTTCTACGTAGGTGATGAGAATTTAGGAGCGCTTGTAAACATCAAGTCTAGAGAAGAAATGATCGGAGAAATCATCGGATTACTTCAGTCACCAATCCAAAGAGTTGTTTCTGCACTTCAGAACAAATCAGAAGCTACAGCTGAAGAAGCTGCTCCGGTTGCTGATGAAGCAAAAGCAGAAGAAACTCCAGCTGCAGAAGCTGCTACAGAAACACCTGAAGCAAGCGCTGAAGCTACAGACGCACCTAGTGCAGAGTAATCAGACTCAAAAAAAATCAAAATAAATCGTTCAACAAATTAAAACATTACAAAATGTCAGATTTAAAAAATTTAGCGGAAACGCTAGTAAACTTAACCGTAAAAGACGTAAATGAATTAGCTGCTATCCTTAAGGATGAGTACGGAATCGAACCAGCTGCTGCTGCTGTAGTTATGGCTGCAGGTGGTGGTGCTGAAGCTGCTGAAGAAAAAACAGAATTCGATGTAATTCTTAAAGCTGCTGGTGCTTCTAAATTAGCTGTTGTTAAATTGGTAAAAGATTTAACAGGTGCAGGTCTTAAAGAAGCTAAAGATATGGTAGACAGCGCTCCTGCTCCAATCAAGCAAGGTATTTCTAAAGACGAAGCTGAAGCTTTGAAAAAACAATTAGAAGAAGCTGGTGCTGAAGTAGAATTGAAATAATTCTTTTACACCCAAATATTGAAACCTCACTTTTAGTGAGGTTTTTTTATTTCTGAATTTTTAATGCCATTGAAATTCAGTGAGTTTTAACAAAACTTTATAACACATCAAAGTTTTCGTGCCACTGTAAATTTGTGTAAGTTGTTTATTTTGAGTACATTTGCACTCCTTTTGGCGCTAACCATTGTTTGTAAATCACTAAAATATTGAAAATCAACTCTTTCTGTTTTCTGAAGGAGAATTTCTTGTTTTTACAGATTTCCTTCATCTTTAGCACCAGAAGTCCAAAAAGTATTTTGCACTACTCCGTGAAAAGATATACCGGCGTTGCAGTTAGAATAAGCCCCATTTTTATAAGAGCCAAGTCTATTTGTTAGCGCCTATCTTCTTGATTATCTTATTCTTTAAAGGCTTTATCTGATATTTTTTAAAACAAAATATTTTTTAACCCCTCATTCTTTAAAATTTTTATGAGTAAATCTAAAGCAGTCGCTAAAACTCAGGGAAACGAAAGAATCAATTTCTCCGCAGCAAAAGGAAAAATTGAAACTCCTGACTTTTTGGACATTCAGATCCAATCTTTCAAAGATTTTTTCCAGTTGGATACCCTTCCGGAACAGAGAGTAAACGAAGCTCTTTACAAAACCTTTGAAGAAAATTTCCCAATTACCGATTCCAGAAACCAGTTTGTACTGGAGTTTTTGGATTATCTGGTTGATTCGCCACGTTATTCGATCGACGAGTGTGTGGAAAGAGGACTGACCTATTCAGTTCCCCTTAAAGCCCGACTGAAACTGTACTGTACTGACCCTGAACATGAAGATTTTCAGACTGTTGTACAGGATGTGTATTTAGGTCCGGTTCCTTATATGACGCCTTCAGGATCATTTATCATTAATGGTGCAGAACGTGTTATCGTAACCCAGTTACACCGTTCTCCGGGGGTGTTTTTCGGACAGACTTACCACGCCAACGGAACAAAACTGTATTATTCCCGTATTATCCCTTTCAAAGGATCCTGGATGGAATTTACAACCGACATCAATAACGTAATGTACGCTTACATCGACCGTAAGAAAAAATTACCGTTAACGACTTTGTTGAGAGCAATCGGATTCGAATCCGATAAAGATATCCTTCAAATTTTTGATCTTGCAGAAGAAGTGAAAGTCTCTAAAGCAGCATTGAAAAAAGTAGAAGGTAGAACTTTGGCAGCGAGAGTTTTGAACACTTGGTTCGAAGATTTCGTTGACGAAGATACTGGTGAAGTAGTTTCTATCGAAAGAAATGAAATCATCCTGGACAGAGAAACTATTCTTGAAAAAGAACATTTAGATTTAATTCTGGATGCTGGTGTGAAATCAATTTTGATTCACAAAGAAAATTCCAACGAATTCTCTATCATCCAGAATACATTACAGAAAGATCCAACCAACTCCGAAAAAGAAGCGGTTGAATATATCTACCGTCAGTTGCGTAACGCAGATCCGCCAGATGAGGAAACTGCAAGAGGAATTATCGAAAAATTATTCTTCTCCGAGCAGCGTTATTCATTAGGTGAAGTTGGCCGTTACAGACTGAACAAGAAATTAGGATTAAATATTCCTGAAAAAACTGAAGTTTTAACCAAAGAAGATATCATTTCCATCGTAAGACATTTGATCGAGTTGGTAAACTCTAAAGCGGAAGTTGATGATATTGATCACTTATCAAACAGAAGAATCAAGACTGTTGGTGAGCAATTGTCAGGACAGTTCGGTGTAGGTCTTTCCAGAATTGCTAGAACAATTAGAGAAAGAATGAACGTTAGAGATAACGAAATCTTTACCCCGATTGACCTTGTAAACGCGAAAACTTTAACCTCAGTAATTAACTCATTCTTTGGTACCAACCAGCTTTCTCAGTTCATGGACCAAACCAACCCACTATCAGAAATCACGCACAAGCGTCGTCTTTCTGCCCTGGGACCTGGTGGTTTATCGAGAGAAAGAGCAGGTTTCGAGGTTCGTGACGTTCACCATACACACTACGGTAGAATTTGTCCGATCGAAACTCCTGAGGGACCAAACATTGGTTTGATTTCTTCATTGGGAATCTATGCGAAAATCAACAACTTAGGTTTCATTGAAACGCCATATAGAAAAGTAAATAACGGAAAAGTTGACCTTAAAACTCCTGCAATTTTCTTGAATGCAGAAGACGAGGAAGATAAAGTTATTGCTCAGGCTAACGTTGAAATGAATGACGACGGTACTATTTCTACAGACAGAGTAATTGCTCGTCTAGACGGTGATTACCCTGTAGTTGAGCCACAACAGGTTGATTTGATCGATGTTGCACCAAACCAGATTTCCGGTATTTCCGCTTCATTGATTCCATTCCTGGAGCATGATGATGCGAACCGTGCGCTGATGGGATCCAACATGATGCGTCAGGCCGTTCCGTTGTTGAAGCCACAGGCGCCGATCGTTGGTACAGGTTTAGAGCAGCAGGTTGCAAAAGATTCAAGAATCTTAATCAATGCTGAAGGAAACGGTACTGTAGAATATGTAGATGCTGATAAAATCACCATAAAATACGAAAGAAGCGAAGACGATGATTTAGTATCATTCGAATCTGCGACTAAAACTTATAAATTAACCAAGTTCAGAAAAACCAACCAGAGTACAACCATCACTTTGAGACCTAACGTAAGAGTAGGTGATAAAGTTCAGAAAGGTCAGGTGCTTTGTGACGGTTATGCGACTGAAAATGGAGAACTGGCATTGGGTAGAAACCTTGTGGTAGCCTTCATGCCTTGGAAAGGATATAACTTTGAGGATGCGATCGTAATCAACGAAAAAGTGGTTCGTGAGGACTGGTTTACTTCAATCCACGTTGATGAATATTCATTGGAAGTTCGTGATACCAAATTAGGTATGGAAGAACTTACCGCGGATATCCCTAACGTTTCTGAAGAGGCTACAAAAGACCTTGACGAGAACGGTATGATCAGAATTGGAGCCGACGTAAAACCTGGCGACATTATGATCGGTAAGATTACTCCAAAAGGAGAATCAGATCCAACTCCGGAAGAGAAACTTCTTCGTGCGATCTTCGGTGATAAAGCCGGTGATGTAAAAGATGCTTCATTGAAAGCAGATTCTTCGTTAAGAGGGGTTGTAATCAACAAAAAACTCTTCTCAAGAAACATCAAGGACAAAAAGAAAAGAACCGAAGAGAAACTTAAACTTGAGGAAATCGAAAACACTTACAAAGCGAAATTCGATCAGTTGAGAAACACTCTTCTTGAAAAATTAGGAACCCTTGTTAATGGTAAAACTTCTCAGGGAGTAAATAATGATCTTGATGAAGAAATCATCGGAAAAGGCGTGAAGTTTACAACAAAATTACTTCAAAGTGTTGAAGATTACGTGAACGTAAGCGGAGCTGACTGGACTGTTGATGCCGATAAAAACGAACTGATCAAGCAGTTGATCCACAACTACAAAATCAAGTTCAACGACATTCAGGGTGTTAAAAACCGGGAGAAATTTGCAATCTCTATCGGTGATGAACTTCCTGCAGGAATCATCAAACTTGCTAAAGTTTACGTGGCTAAAAAACGTAAACTGAACGTAGGTGATAAAATGGCAGGTCGTCACGGTAACAAAGGTATCGTATCAAGAATCGTTCGCGAAGAAGATATGCCATTCCTTGAGGACGGAACTCCTGTTGATATCGTTTTGAACCCACTTGGGGTACCTTCACGTATGAACATCGGGCAGATTTACGAAACAGTTCTTGGTTGGGCTGGTCAGAAATTAGGAATGACATTCGCAACGCCGATCTTCGATGGTGCGAATATCGACCAGATCACTGAATATACCAAGCAGGCAGGCCTTCCGGAATTCGGTTCAACTTATTTGTTTGATGGTGGAACTGGCGAAAGATTCTCCCAACCGGCTACAGTAGGGGTAATTTATATGCTGAAACTGGGTCACATGGTTGATGACAAAATGCACGCACGTTCTATCGGACCGTATTCATTAATTACGCAGCAGCCACTTGGTGGTAAAGCGCAGTTTGGTGGGCAGCGTTTCGGTGAGATGGAGGTTTGGGCACTTGAAGCTTTCGGTGCATCGAACATCCTTAGAGAAATCCTTACCGTGAAGTCGGATGACGTGATTGGTAGAGCAAAAACTTATGAAGCGATTGCGAAAGGTGAAGCAATGCCTGAACCAGGTATTCCTGAATCTTTCAACGTGTTACTTCATGAGTTACAAGGTCTTGGCCTTGATGTAAGACTTGAAGAATAATTTTAAATTTTAAATTATGAATTTTAAATTGTGTCCAACATCGGAACGGTTTAAAAATTAATCTAAAATCTAAAATTTCAAATCTAAAATTTCAAAAATGTCAAATAAAAATAAAACAAGTAATTTCAGTAAAATTACGATCGGTCTTGCTTCTCCTGAATCTATTTTACAGGATTCAAGAGGTGAAGTTTTAAAACCGGAAACCATTAACTATAGAACCCACAAACCGGAAAGAGACGGTCTGTTCTGCGAGAAAATCTTCGGTCCTGTGAAGGATTACGAATGTGCTTGTGGTAAATACAAAAGAATCCGGTACAAAGGAATCGTTTGTGACCGTTGTGGGGTGGAAGTTACCGAGAAAAAAGTACGTAGAGAAAGAATCGGCCACATCGGTCTGGTTGTTCCTGTGGCTCACATCTGGTATTTCCGTTCTTTACCGAACAAAATCGGTTACCTTTTAGGCTTGCCATCCAAAAAACTGGATATGATTATCTATTACGAAAGATATGTCGTAATCCAGCCGGGTATTGCTAAAAAAGCTGACGGTTCTGACTTTGATGACAAAGAGTTTTTAACAGAAGAAGAATATCTTGATGTCCTCGAGACGCTTCCTGCTGAAAACCAATATCTTGATGATATGGACCCGAATAAATTTGTTGCCAAAATGGGAGCAGAAGCGGTTGAAGAATTATTAAGAAGAATCGATTTGGATACCTTATCCTTCGATTTACGTCACAAAGCACACAACGAATCTTCAAAACAAAGAAGAACTGAAGCATTAAAAAGATTAAATGTTGTTGAAGCCATACGTGGTGCAAACACCAGAATGATTAACCGTCCGGAATGGATGATTATGCGTGTTCTTCCTGTTATTCCACCAGAATTGAGACCATTGGTTCCATTGGACGGAGGGCGTTTTGCAACTTCAGATTTAAATGACCTTTACCGTCGTGTAATCATCAGAAACAACCGTTTGAAGAGACTTTTAGAGATCAAAGCTCCGGAAGTAATCCTTAGAAACGAGAAGCGTATGCTTCAGGAATCTGTAGATTCATTATTCGATAACACCAGAAAATCTTCAGCAGTAAAATCTGAATCAAACAGACCGTTGAAATCACTTTCAGATTCATTGAAAGGGAAACAGGGTCGTTTCCGTCAGAACTTGCTTGGTAAGCGTGTGGATTACTCAGCGCGTTCGGTAATTGTTGTAGGGCCAAACCTTCAGCTTCACGAATGTGGTATTCCTAAAGATATGGCTGCCGAGCTTTACAAACCGTTCATCATCAGAAAACTGATTGAGAGAGGTATTGTAAAAACAGTAAAATCTGCAAAAAGAATCATCGACAGAAAAGAACCTGTTGTATACGACATCCTGGAAGGCGTTATGAAAGGCCACCCGGTTCTTCTGAACAGGGCACCTACGCTTCACAGACTTGGGATCCAGGCGTTTCAGCCAAAAATGATCGAAGGAAAAGCAATTCAGCTTCACCCATTGGTTACCACGGCATTCAACGCGGATTTCGATGGTGACCAGATGGCGGTACACTTACCTTTAGGTCCTGAGGCTATTTTGGAAGCGCAGCTTCTGATGTTAGGTTCTCAGAATATCCTTAACCCTGCGAACGGTTCACCAATTACGGTACCTTCTCAGGATATGGTTTTGGGTCTTTATTTTATGACCAAACAATTGGATTCGACTGATACCATGAAAGTGAAAGGTGAAGGTTTAGCCTTCTATTCACCGGAAGAAGTAGAGATTGCTTACGCAGAAGGACAGGTTTCTTTGAATGCTAAAGTAAGATGTAGATTACCGATTAAAGAAGAAGGTGAAATTACCACAAAACTTACCGAAACTACAGTGGGTAGAATTCTGTTCAACCAGATTGTACCTAAAGAATCAGGATTTATCAATGAACTTTTAACTAAGAAATCATTGAGAAATGTTATTGGTAGAGTGTTGGCAGATACCGATTTCCCGACGACTGTGAAATTCCTTGATGATATGAAAGACTTAGGTTATTCAAACGCATTCAAAGGAGGTTTATCATTTAGTTTGGGAGATATCGTAATCCCGGCTGAAAAGAAAACCATGATCGCTCAGGCGGTAGAAAATGTTGATGAAATTAAGGCCAACTATAACATGGGTCTTATCACCGATACAGAACGTTATAACCAGGTAATTGACGTTTGGACGAATACCAACGCAGGATTAACAGAAATGATTATGAGCAGAATGAAAACCGACCAGGGTGGGTTCAATTCAGTTTATATGATGCTTGATTCCGGTGCAAGGGGTTCCAAAGAACAGATCCGTCAGCTTTCAGGAATGAGAGGTTTGATGGCAAAACCACAAAAAGCAGGTTCTACAGGAGCGGAAATTATCGAAAACCCGATTGTAGCAAACTTTAAAGAAGGTCTTTCGATCCTTGAGTACTTTATCTCTACTCACGGTGCACGTAAAGGTCTTGCGGATACCGCTCTTAAAACTGCCGATGCTGGTTACCTGACCAGAAGATTGGTAGACGTTGCTCAGGACGTTATCATTACCGAAAACGACTGTGGAACTTTAAGAGGAACAGAAATTACTCCGTTGAAGAAAAACGACGAGATTGTAGAAAAACTTTCCGAAAGAATTTTGGGTAGAGTTTCTCTTCACAACGTTTACGATCCGGAAACTGATGAAGTAATCGCAAATGCAGACGAACTGATTAACGAGGCATTAGCCAAGAAAATCGAAGCTGCAGGAATTGAAGCGGTAGAAGTACGTTCTCCGCTTACTTGTGAAACAAAGAAAGGAATCTGTGCGAAATGTTACGGACGTAACCTTGCAACAGGTAAACCAATTCACATGGGTGAAGCAGTAGGAGTTATCGCAGCACAGTCTATTGGTGAGCCGGGAACCCAGTTAACACTGAGAACCTTCCACCAGGGTGGTACTGCAGGGAATATTTCAGAAAACCCATCGATTGTTGCTAGACGCGACGGTATCGTGGAGATGGATGAAGTAAGAACTGTAACTTCAGAAAACGATGAAGGTAAAAAAGCAGAAATCTTGGTTTCGCGTTCTACCGAATTCCGTTTGGTTGCAGACAATGCAGCACGTACACCATTGATGATTGCAAACGTTCCTTACGGTTCCGAGTTATTGGTTAAACCGGGTGATAAAGTGAAAAAAGGAGATACCATTGCGAAATGGGATCCATATAACGCGGTAATTATTGCTGAATCTGCCGGTAAAGTGGAGTACGAGGATATCATCCAGGGTATTTCATTCCAGTTGGAAATCGATGAGCAGACTGGTTTCGAAGAGAAAGTAATCTCTGAATCAAGAAACAAGAAAGCTGTACCTACTTTGAAAGTAGTAGATTCCAAAGGAGTTGAGCAGAAAGCATACAACTTACCGGTTGGTGCCCACTTGATGGTGAACGATGGTGAAAAAATTAAGGCAGGTAAAGTCTTAATCAAGATCCCAAGAAAATCAGCAAAATCAGGGGATATCACCGGTGGTCTTCCAAGAGTTACCGAACTTTTCGAAGCGCGTAACCCTTCAAACCCAGCAGTAGTTACAGAAATCGACGGTGTAGTTTCTTACGGAAAAATCAAGCGTGGTAACCGCGAATTGATCGTAGAAGCGAAAACCGGAGAAATCTCTAAATATTTGGTGAAACTTTCTAACCAGATTCTCGTTCAGGAGAATGACTTCGTTACTGCCGGTGCGCCGCTTTCCGACGGGTCAATTACTCCGGATGATATCCTGAAAATTAAAGGCCCAACAGCCGTTCAGGAATATCTTGTAAACGAAATTCAGGAAGTTTACCGTCTTCAGGGGGTAAAAATTGATGATAAACACTTCGAAATCATCGTAAGACAGATGATGACCAAAGTTTCGATCGTTGATGGTGGCGACACCCAGTTCCTGGAAGGTGCTCTGGAACATAAATTCGATTTCCTCGAAGAAAACAACAGAGTATTCGGACTGAAAGTAGTAACAGAAGCTGGTGATTCGAAAGTATTCAAACCAGGTCAGATGATTACTGCAAGAGAACTGAGAGACGAGAATTCTAAACTGAAGCGTGAAGATCAGGCATTGGTAGAAGTTCGCGAAGCCCTTCCTGCAACCGCAACACCGGTTCTACAGGGTATTACAAGAGCAGCACTTCAAACCAAGTCCTTCATGTCTGCGGCATCGTTCCAGGAAACCACAAAGGTTCTGAACGAAGCAGCGGTATCAGGAAAAGTTGATTATCTTACCGGTCTGAAAGAAAACGTAATTGTAGGACACAGAATCCCTGCAGGTACCGGACTTAAAGACTACCAAAGTGTAATCGTGGGTTCTAAGAAAGAATTCGAAGACATAAACTAATTGATGGTTGACAGTTGTCAGTTGATGGTTTTATCAGCTGACAATCAACAACCAACAACCAACAACTTACTAAAATAATTTAAAAAATATTTAAAAAACATGGACAACAACCAAAACCAAAACCAAGATCCAAACAACATCAACATTAATCTGAACGAAATGATCGCTGCAGGAGTTTACTGTAACCTTGCGTTGGTAAACCACTCACCTTCAGAATTCGTAGTAGATTTCATCCAGCTTATGCCGGGTGTTCAGCAGGCTAATGTACGTTCAAGAGTAATCTTGGCGCCGCTTCACGCGAAAAGAGTACTTACTGCATTGCAGCAAAACGTAGCAAACTACGAGCAGCAGTTCGGCGAAATCAAAGAAGTTGAACCTTTCGTATTAGGACAAAACAACGTTCAGGCATAACCCTAAGCGTTTTTATAATAGAAATCCCGGTTCAGCGATGAACCGGGATTTTTTTTATAGCCGGGAACCTGCTCTCCGCTGTATCTTTTTTGGTGACTTCGGGTGCCTCAGCCACCAAAAAAGGATGCCGCTGCGATCAGGGCTAGGGGTTGGGGATCCCAAATATAACTTTGACTAAACAATTTTAGGCTAAAGCCAATTCAAAGGTCGCACTTAGAAGGCGGGCTAAAGCCCGCCTCTATTGATTTTTATTTTCTTTGTAACCAAAAATTTAACAGACGAATGTTTAAACCTTAACAACGGTTACCAAAAAAAATCCCGATTCTCACGAACCGGGATTTGTTATTATTTATTAAGCTTCAGCCAGAAGCCAAAAGCCATCAGCAGAAAATTTAAAGCTGCACCATTTCCGTCACTTCCACATCATAGCCGCCCACCAAAGGTTTCTGGTTAACATTCTGTGTAATCACACGGAATTTCGTAATGCCCAAATTCTTCAGAATCTGCGTTCCGATACCGTAATCATGGAAGTTCGAAGCCAAAGTAGGTCTCTGTTCCTGTCCATCCTGAAAATCGATAAACTGCTGAAGTTTTCTCAACGTATTCTCGGCGTTGGAAACGTTATTGATGAAGATTAATACGCCTTTTCCTTCGTCATTAATCATTTTGGTTACTTTTTCCAGAAGGGGTTTTTCACCGGCAGTAAGTCTGCTCAGAACATCAAAATACGCATTTGAAGCCTGAACTCTCACCAAAACCGGTTCATCAACCACCCAGGTTCCTTTTGTCAACGCAAAGTGAATCTGGTCGGTACTGGTTTCTTTAAACGCAAAAAAATCAAAATCCCCGTAATGGGTTTTCACTTTTCTCTCCTCAATTCTTTCGATCAGGTCGCCTTTTTTCAGCTGATAATGAATCAGGTCTTCAATGGAAATTATTTTCAGATCATGTTTCTTTGCCAGTTCCACCAATTCCGGAAGACGCGCCATAGATCCGTCATCATTCATGATTTCGCAGATCACGCCGCCTTCTTTCAGGCCTGCAAGCTTGGTTAAATCAGTTGCTGCTTCAGTATGTCCGGCACGTTTCAGAACGCCGCCTTTTTTTGCGCGCAAAGGGAAGATATGTCCCGGACGCATAAAATCGGTAGGTTTGGTATTCTCGTCCATCAGCGCAAGAATCGTCTTGCTGCGGTCGCTGGCAGAAATTCCGGTAGAAACCCCGTCACCCAGCAAATCCACAGAAACCGTAAATGCAGTTTCTTTTGGGTCGCTGCTGCGGGTCACCATAATATCCAGACCAAGTTCGTCGCATCTCTTCTCAGGAAGTGGCGTACAGATCAGTCCTCTGCCGTGAATAGTCATGAAATTGATGATTTCCGGAGTCGTTAATTCCGCTGCAGAAAGAAAGTCGCCTTCGTTCTCGCGGTTTTCGTCATCAACAACGATGATGATTTTACCGTTTTTCAGGTCTTCGATCGCTTCGGGAATCGTATTGAGTTTAATATCAGACATTTTACTTTTTTAGATGGTGCAAAGATACTTAGATTTAAGAAAATCGGCAATGATTATTTGGGCGTCTTCTTCCGTCTTCCGCTCCCAATCTAAGTATC
>JAECQR010000011.1 GCA_015999765.1 Flavobacteriia bacterium | reverse complement strand
GCCGCGTCTGGTAAAAGATTGGAGCCGAAGACCGGCCTGAGCAAAAAAAAGAGCAAAACACAGTTTTGCTCTTTTTTATTGTGAGGGACACGCCCTAAAAATATTATAACCAACCCATTTCCTGCATCCACTCGTCGTTGTAGATTTTCCCTACATAACGCGAGCCGTGATCGTGTAAAAGAACCACTATCACATCATCTTTCGTGAACTGGTCTTTCATTTGAACCAAAGCTGCAATCGCACTTCCCGCAGAATATCCACAGAAAATACCTTCTTCTTTTGCAAGTTTTCTGGCGTAAACCGCACCGTCTTTATCAGTCACCTTCTCGAAGTGATCAATCACGGTCATGTCGTAGTTTTCAGGGATAATATCTTCGCCAATTCCTTCTGTGATGTAGGTGTACGCGTGATCGTAATGAAGTTCACCTGTTTCGTGAAACTCTTTCAAAATAGAACCGTAAGTATCTACTCCGATTACTTTGATGTCCGCATTTCTCTCTTTAAAAAATGTTCCGCAACCGGTTACCGTTCCGCCGGTTCCGGCACCTGCTACAAAATGCGTAAGTTTTCCTTCGGTCTGATCCCAGATTTCCGGAGCAGTCTGCTCATAATGCGCCTGGCGGTTCGACAGATTATCGTATTGGTTCACGTACCAGCCATTTTCAGTTTCAGCTGCTAATCTTTTGGAAACGGAATAGTAAGAGCGCGGATCAGTTGGTTTTACGTCGGTTGGGCAAACAATTACTTCTGCACCTACAGCGCGTAGGATATCACATTTTTCTTTAGACTGTTTCGAATTGGTAACGAAAATGCATTTATAACCTTTCACGATGGCTGCAAGGGCAAGGCCCATTCCTGTGTTCCCTGAAGTTCCTTCAATAATGGTTCCGCCTGGTTTCAGTCTGCCGTCTTTTTCTGCGTCTTCAATCATTTTCACCGCCATTCTGTCTTTTACAGAGTTGCCGGGGTTAAATGTTTCAACCTTCGCCAAAACCAATGCCGGAAAATCTTCGCCCAAAACTTTGTTGAGTTTTACAAGTGGCGTATTTCCGATGGTTTCGAGAATGTTTTGTGAATATTTCATATATATTAAATTATAATTAACTGTATTTTAAAGATTTTACCGGAGAAATTTTACTGATGAGATAACTTGGCAAAATAAGGGCAACTGCCGATACCAAAAGGATTCCTAATGATATCGCCAGGATATTAATGACGTTTAAATCAACCGGAACAACACTCAGGTAATAGTTCTCCGGATTAAGTTTGATGATTCCGAAATATTTCTGAATCAAGAGAAAGCTGATTCCTATAATGTTCCCGATCACAAGTCCGGGAACCATAATCATGAGCGTGTAGTTAATGAAAATCGTCTGGATTTGTGCGTTGGTCGCGCCCAGGGTCTTAAGCATTCCGATTGAGTTTGTTCTTTCGATAATCAGAATCAGCAATACCATCACGATATTAATGATGACCACGACAAGCATGATAATGATGATAAGCGCAATATTGGTATCGAAAATCGCGATGAAATCCATGATCTGTGGATATTCATCGGTAGCTTTTACAGTGTAATTTTTATAGCCTGCGAGCTTGTCGACTGCGGGAGCGTCCCTATCAATGTAATTGATGTTTTTGAGAAATACGTCGATTCCTCCAACTTCATTGTCTTTCATTCCCTGTATTTTTCTGGCGTGATTGATCCCGCCGATAATAAAAAGGTCATCAATCATCTTGATATCGGTCTTGTAAATGCCAACTACCTCAAATTTCCTGTAAAGCGGACTTTGGTTTTCCTTGGAGAAAATGGCTACGATACTGTCTTTTACACTAAGATGAAGGTCATTTGCAATTTTCTGCGAGATACATACCCCGTTATTGAAGCTTTTTTCTGTAATCTCCGGAACCCTTCCAGCCACAAGAAATTTCCTGAACCTGGCAGTATCAAAATCTTTCCCAACACCTTTATAAATGATGCCTGCAAAATTATGTTCGTTACGTAAAATTCCGCTTACCGAAACATACTTCTGGGTACTTGCTACATCCGGAAGCTCCTTTATTTTTTTAATCTGCAGACCTTCGGTACTTAGAACCGATGAATTATAGGAATTATTCGACTGTTTGGATTTGATGGAAATATGCCCTGAAAAATCTGCCATTCTTTCTTTGATGGCTGTTTTAGAACCGATCCCGGTAGAAACGGTAATCAGCGAAACGATAACTCCCAATGCCACAGAAAGCCGGCCGATAAACACAATAATCCTTGAAAGATTATTTTTGTTATCTTTGGAAAAAGCAATTTTTTTGGAAAAATATAGTGGAAATTTCAAGCCGGTGAATTTAATCGCCAAAATTAAAGATTTACTTCTGATTGTGCTAATTTATTTTGGGTTCAGCCAGATGAATTTTGCCCAGAATACTGATCAAACCTGTTTTAAAACCGCTGCGGACCGGCCGGAACTTTATCTGCCGCTTCTTAAAAATAAGTCGGTTGCAGTAGTAACGAACCAGACAGGGCTTATGAAAGACCGCACGTTTCTGGTAGATTTCCTTGTGAAAAATAACATTAAAATTAAATCAATATTTGCTCCCGAACATGGTTTTCGGGGTGATGCTGATGCCGGCGAACATGTGAAAAATGGAGTAGATACCAAAACCGGAATCCCGATTATTTCTCTGTACGGAGACAACAAAAAGCCAAAACCAGATCAGTTGAAAGGTATTGATATTATCCTTTTTGATATTCAGGATGTGGGAGTGCGCTTTTACACCTATATTTCAACTTTAACTTATGTCATGGAAGCCGGTGCGGAAAATGGAGTAGAAGTTATCGTTCTCGACCGCCCGAATCCTCACGACGGATATATTGACGGACCTGTTCTAAAAGACCAGTGGAAAAGTTTTGTCGGAATGCATAATATTCCTGTTGTGTACGGTCTTACAATTGGCGAATACGGAAATATGGTAAATGGTGAAAAATGGCTAAGGAACGGCATTCAGGCAAAATACACGTTGATTCCCATGAAAGGTTACCACAAAAAACAGCGATACGGTGTTTTGGATAAACCTTCTCCGAACCTTCCAAATGACCTCTCCATTAATTTGTATCCAAGTTTATGTTTTTTTGAAGGCACGCAGGTCTCGGTAGGTCGGGGAACCGATTTTCCGTTCCAGATTTATGGTAGTCCGTGGACCAAAAATTTACCTTATAAATTCACACCGAAACCCAATTTCGGTGCGAAAGACCCTTTTCTGAATGGTAAACTGTGTTATGGAGAAAACCTTTCCGGCTATCCCGAAGATTTACGCGGATTGAATATCGACTGGCTTCTAAAGGCTTACAGCAACTACAAAAATCCCGCGCAGGATTTCTTCCTTAAAAACCTTTTCTTCGATAAGCTTGCGGGAACTGATGAACTTCGTAAACAGATTATCGCTGGAAAATCTGCTTCAGCAATTAAAGAATCATGGAAAAAAGGACTTGCAGACTTTCAAAAAGTCCGAACGAAATATGTAATGTATGAAGATTAAATTTGAGGAGGTAGAAAATCGTGGTAATTATTCAATGCACAGTTTTTTAAAACATCCATCATCCATCACCCATCATTTCTCACTTTTAAAAACTCGCTTTCACCTGCATCGATCCGATATGAATCGTTCTTTCGCCGGAATTTCTTCCCTCATAATTCACATTCAGTTGAATAAAGGAATTGATGGATTGTTGTAAGAATACCGACCAGACCTGGTTTTTACCCGGCTTCAAACCGTCCAGCATCTGGTTGCCGACAATTGAAAAGTTATTTCCGGTAAAATCATTGCTAATAAATGAAAAATTCCCGCGGACAGAAGTTTTTCTCCTTTCCCACTGCAGGCTTCCTGTAAGATCGAAGGTTTTCAGGAATTCTTCGCCATCCGCTCTTTTTTTCTGTCTTAAGGCTGAAGAGAGTTCTGCCTGAATCGCTTCCGTGAATTTATAAGTCGCTTTCGGTTTTGTTTCGAAATTATTCAGAACATAATCCCGCGAACTGAAAAGCTGCGACGCATTTTCAATATGGTGAAGCGAATTTTCCCAGTCGACACGGAAATCTTTGCTGAACCAATATCCTAAATTCAGGAAATTGGATGTCTGCGAACGCTCTTCATTGCTGAAATTGGCATTGATTAAATTGTCATTCGCAATAAAACGGTAATTCCCGTTCCAGCCCGATTTTTCTGTCGGATTAAACTGTGCGGAAGCCAGAAAGTTCTGGTTTTTCAGAATTTGGTCTTCATTTTTTTCAAAAGGATTCAATACCAAAACTCTTTCTCTTTTATAAAAGGAATTCTGGGAATTCAATGAAATATTAAAATTCCAGCGCTTCAAAAACTGATTTTCAGAATTGAAAACCACTGATGGGTTTACAAATAACGCCAGCTGCATTTTGTTTTTATTCGACGGAATATAATTTACCGTATTCGTATAAACCCTGATGTATTGCGCCAAATCTGCATATTCAGCGAATTCAAATTCATCAAGCTGCTGTATTCCGTCACCGTTATAATCGGTCCATTTGTAAACGCCCTGTCCGTCGGTCACTTTGATGTACTGAAATTCCCTTTGCGCTTCCTGTCCGTTTCCAAGTTCATAAAAAGCCTGTAAACGCATTCCGTTTCGGAAAAGCTGCTGGTTATAAAGAATATTTCCGACCACAAAGTCCTGATTAAGATTGTCAGACACTTCCTGATTCTGATAATAAAATTTCCGGTAGTGAATAAGGGCATTCAAAGTGGTCTTCTCGGTTTTAATGATTTGGCTTTCTGCCATGATTCCCAAAATATGGTTCATGTTTTCCAAAGAATTATTACGCACGGAATCGTTATCGCGGAAATACATTCTTGTGAGCAGTTTTGTGCGTGCAGAATCACTGATTTTTTTCTGAATGAAAACTTCTTTCCAGCTGAAACTTGTCACATCAAGCTGATTGGTTTCATTGAAGTTTTTCACGTTATGCTCCATACTTCCGCCAATCGCCCAGCTTCCTTTTTCGGTAGAATATTCAGAAATCACTCCGCTTCTTACAAACTTCGTATCCTGAAAAACCGCTTTCGTATCGAGATAAGAAAAATTTCCTTTGGTGTTAAACTTTCCTTTAATCCAGCCGAAATCCAGATCATTTTTAATTCCGCTATAAGAATCTTTTTCGTCCAGATAATTGATTTTATAATTTAAAAATGTAGAATTGTTCCATTGATTCAAAAAGCTGAAAATAAAACGGTTTTGCGTAATCTGATTGAATTCCTGCGCCAAATTGAAATCGCGGGAAAATTCGACATCATTAATTCTGTCCAGAATATGAAACTGCGAATTGATATGCTGGAATTCAAAACTCGGAGTACCTTTCCAGTTGTTTTTAGTAAACATTTTATTCCCAAACACACGTCCTGCATACCCAATATTTTGATTGGAATCTTTCGATGAAAACAGATTCACATCAAAATTACTCAGCGAAACATCAGCACCGATCTTTCCGTCCTTCAGCAAAAATTCAGAATTGGCAGAAAAAACCTGGGTTTTCTGTGGCGAAGGCAGTTTCCGCACAGCTTTGTATTCGCCCATATTGGTTCCCACATATTCGAAAACGCGTCCGTTGTTGGTAGTCTGTTTAATTCGGTAATCGCCCAGATTCTGACCAAAATACGTAAAGGCAACCTGATAAAGAGTTTCTGTCTGATCGGTTGAAAATTCATAATAATTCCCGCTCGGATCTTGAATTAACTTGTACAGAATTTTATTCACGTCATATTCAGTAACCGTTCCGGAAGGCGCATACATCAAATCAGGATTGTTGCCCGCATTGGCTAAAATCTGCTGATCATCCTTGCTTAAATTCAGGGAAAGCGGAGCGTTTTTATTATCGTTTTCCATAAACCAGTTGAAACCGTAACGCGCTTTATCCCTTTCATGCCGGATGCCGCCCGTTACCAAAAATCGCGTGTAATTTCTGTTGGTGTAATTGTAGGAAATGGTAATAAAATTCTGTTTAAAAATCGGTCTGAAACTGGTGAAAGTAATTTCGCCCGTGTTATAGTTTATGACATAATCCTGATTTTCGCCGCGTTTCATTAAAATCCCGTCGATAAATACCTGTTCAGAACCGGAAATAACCGTAATAAACTGCTCGCCGTTTTTGCCGGTAAGACGGTAAGGACCCTGGTTTCCTTCCACACCCTGGAAACGGATCCGGTGAAATTCGCTTCTTGCTACACCAGCTGAAAGATCAACGAACGTTTTGTTTTTTTTTCCGAAATTAGTTTCAAACTGCATTCCCATGCTTCTCCGCTGAAATCTGCCGAAATACGTACGCTCATCGAGCAAATCTAAATGACCTGCGCGCAGAATAGACTTATCTTTTATATTGAGCTGCATGTAAATTTTGTCAAACTCTTCAAGGGTCTGGGTGTAACCGTCGGCCTGAATAGGAAGATTATGATCGGAAATGGAAGCGAGAACGGAAACGTCTTTAGACAATTTGCCGGAGATCTGAAGATCCATTGAGCTTTGAACACTTTGTCCCTGGTTGTTCCCAAAGGTAATTCCGCGGATGATCGAGCCTTTGGAATTAAGGTCACCGAGGATTTGTGAACGTGTATTTTTCACAAGAACACCTTCGTCGACGATAATTTTATTCTGGGTTCTTATGAAATCAAGAGTGTCTCTGGAGAAAACATCTTTATCGATTTTAGCGGCAAGAATTGAATCTTTCTTGGTAGAATCCTCTTTGAGATTAGGATTTTTCCACGTGAAAATCTGGGCATCAAAGAATTGTAATGCATGGAAAATCAGGATGAAAAAGAATATTTTTTTAGCCAAAACGAAGCGAGAAAATGTGTGTAAAAATAACGAAAAAGTGTTGCCAATATTACAGTTATATATTTAATACTTAATTAATCTGAAAATTATGATATTAATAAAAAACATCGTATTTTAGCAGTCTAAATTATTAATTATTAAATTTTTTAAAAAATGAAGAAATTTTATTCTTTAGTTGCGGCAGTTGTTTTTGCTGTAACGGTAAACGCACAAACTACAATTTTTAGTGCCACATTTGATGATGTGAATGGGACAGGAGGAAATGACGGTTTATGGGGTGGGGGAATTGCTACAGGAACAATTCCAGCTTCTTATGGAACTGCTGGCTGGGCATTTACTTCTGCAAGTGGTGCGAAGCAGGCAATTAAAGCTGGAACTGGAAGCAACCAAGGTTCAGTAACAACGCCTGCATTGTCTAATCTTTCAGGAAATGCAACTTTGACCTTCAGAGCAGGAGCTTGGGATGGAAGTAGTGAAAAGGTAGTTTTAAACGTGGCAATCACCGGAGGAGGAACTTTGGATAAAGCTACTGTAACCTTAGTTAAAGGTGCATTTACAGAATATACCGTAGCAATTACTAGTGGAACTGCTACAAGTAAATTAGTATTTTCTGGAAATGGTGGTAACAGCAGATTCTTTATTGATGATATCGTTGTAACTGCGGTAACGCAAGCAGTTGGTGATGTAAACGCAACAAACGCTAACCTGGTTAAAAATACTGTTGTTTCTAACAATATTCTTTTCGCTGCCAAAGCTGATGTGCAAATCGTTTCAATGAACGGACAGGTGGTTAAATCTGCTTCTGTAAACGAAAACACTACACTGGATGTTGCTTCTTTAGCAAAAGGAACCTATATCGTTACAGGTACTGTAAACGGTAAAGCAGTTTCACAGAAAATCATCAAAAAATAATAGTTTTAAATAATTGTTAAACATTAAATACTCCTCTTCTGAGAAGTATTTTTTTTGTAAATTTACAGTCCTTTAAAAAGAATATAATTAAAATCAATTACAATGAAAAAAATCTTTACAATTTTAGGTTTAGTTTCGGCTACAACAATGATGTTTGCCCAAACGAATTTAGTGCAAAACCCTGGTTTTGAAAGCGACTTAACTTCCTGGGCAGCTGGTACCGGAACCGGTTATACAGCTCCGGCAATTTTGACTACTAATCCACATAGCGGTTTAAAATTAGCGGCTTACGAACTTCCTTCTGCTACTACAGGTTTTTATCAAAATGTTGCAATCACTGGAAGTACTCAGTATACTCTTACATTTTGGTACAAAGCGTCTACTGCAAGACCAGCGGGAACGACTCAGAATAATATTTTCAGATTGTGGAGTATTATGAAAGATACAACTGGAACTCCGGTTTATAATACAGAAACAGCAGCCGACGATCCATTAAGATCAAATAATGGCTATTTGCCAATCGCTCCAACTGCATGGACTCAACATACCGTTGTCTTTACTTCTCATCCTTCAGCTGCAAGTATTGATGTAGCTTTTAGATCTTACGGTAGTGGCTCTTCTTATATTGATGATGTACAGTTAGTACAGGGGCTTCTTGCTGTATCTGATGTTTCTGCATTCGACAAGTCAGTTAAAATGAATACGGTAGTAGGAAACGAACTTCGTTTAATCCTTCCAGGAAAAGCTACTGTAAACATTTATACAGCAGACGGACGTTTGGTAAGCTCGAACAGAGTTGATAACGGACAGGTAATTAATACCTCTTCAATGACAAAAGGAAATTATATTGTAACTGTTGATAACGGATCTGCAAAAGTGAGCAGAAAAGTAATCAAGAACTAAAATTTCTTATTTAAATATTGAAAGCCGCTTTTTAGCGGCTTTTTTTAGTTTTATTGTCGTTGCCCAACACCCAACAGCCATGTCACATCGGCCATCCCACACCCAACATCCCACACCCAGCATGCAAGCCCCACTAAAACCATCCTCTCCGGAAATAATTCGTAACCGCATTGAAATTAAGTACCAGCGTAAAACGGATTCTGCTTCCGTAATCTTTAAACGAAGGTTCAAAACCGAGTGAGCTCTGGATTGGGAAATAAACTTCCAGAAAATCAGGGATTACTTTAACTTTTACACCCGAATCCCAAATGAATTTCGGGTCCAGTGACCTGTTTTTATAGACGCCTGCATCGGCGTAGATATTAAACCAACGCCACACATGGGAGTCAATATTCACAGAAGTTATCCATTGATTGGCAGATTTCCCTACGTAAGATTTGAAACCACCTTCTGCAAGAATAAGCTGTTGAGACAAAAGTCCGGAGGTCGCACTCTGGCCCAAAAGCCCGTATGAAAAAGCATAATTTGAAACCCTTGAAATGCCATAGTCGAAAAGGTCGTTTTTCGTCTTATTCGTGATAAAGTATCCGCCAAAAAACCTGAAACTTACCTTTTTATCCTGCGCATATTCCCAACGGTAAAACGCTTCTGTTGAGATCTTCTGGAAATCCTCCATCCACTGAAGATTGGTGCTGAAGGATTTTTCATGAATAATCCGGCGGTCTGCATAGCCATAACCAAGGTTCCAGAGGTTATATTTGGCGTACTCATTTTGTGACATTTTCGGATTTACATCTTTATCAAAGAAATTGTAGGACAAACCTAAACTTCTGCCAACATCGCTTCTCGGATTCTTTGTGAAATTAAAACTTGCAAAGGCAGAAAACTTACGGTACGTAAGATCATAATCATAATGGAAATATGATCCGGAAATCCCTACATCAAGACTTCTGTAAAAACTGTCCGCGGGCTGAAAAGAGTAGGCGAGACCTCCTGATCCAGTCAGTTTTCCTGTTCCCGAACTGAAATAAGGCGTGAAAGAATAATTAAATTTACGTTCAAAGAGCGACGTATTTCTGAAATTTAAACCTACCAGAACCTTATCGTAGGCATTGAAGTTAAGTCTGGGATTCAGGTAAATTTCATTAAACTCAGGGTTTGGAATGTCCTTAAAAAGCTTTAATTTGATCTTTTTGGTGTTTGCAAACAGACCTTTGGTGTACCGGTAATTGTCGCGGAAATTATTTTCAGGGAATATATACTCACTGTTGACCACAATTTTTTCGGCGTTGGATTGCGGAATATTGTAAATTTTGGTGTCTTTTGAGTCATCCGTATCAAACCAAAATTCCTTTATTTCACCGGTTTCTGTTTCTGTTTCGATCTTGAAAGGAATATTAAGATCGGTGTTTTTAGAAATTTTAACCTGAAACTCATCATCAGTCTTCGCGTATCTTTTCAGTTTAAAATTCACACGGTTTTTCTTCTGGATAAAGGGATCAAAGAAATCCGAAGAATAACCGGATTCCAGGCTCAAATGATCCAGAAAATCCTTTTGATTGATCTGGTTCCCGGAATTTTTGAGGAGATAGTCTTTAATAAAATCATCAAACTTTTCCTTGCCCATTTTTTCTGCGATAAAAGAAAAAAGGCTTCCCGTCTCAAAATGACTTATCGCATTGGCGTTAAAATTACTCAGGTTTTCATAAGGCTCTGCAATCCGCTGATCCAGATTTTGGTTCATGATATACTGGTATGTAAGGCCGTAGCGTTCCGCAAGTTTTAAGTCTGACGCATAAAATAGTTTGAGCGGTTTAAATCCAAAAATATTGATGTTTTCCGGGAGATCGCCCAGCAGTTTCTTTTCTTTATAATAGCGGTTGATGTATTCGATTTCAAGATAGGTTTTCAGGCCGTTCGTCAGCCAGTGATCCTTGCTTTTTTCGAAGATGGTTGCCTGTTCTATACTTTTTTTTGAGAGGATGCTGAAATAATTCAAATCACTTTTCTCGGCATCATTGAAGAGTAGGTACTTAAATTTCCAGAATTTCAGGTCGCTGATACCGCCGAAATTCTCATGGTCTCTGAATTTTTCGGTGACGAAAATTTTCTGCGGCAGAAATCCGGTTTTGCTTTTAATAAAGTTTAAATGTAGCGGAAGGTAGAACTCAAGATTCTGTTTCTCGGTTTCCGACAGATTATACCCGAAATCGATTTCTGTGGTTTCACCATTGACCTGGGCTGTAATTTTGGGGGAATGATTCTCGGAGATTAAGAATTCGGGATCGTTTTTAAGTATGCCTTCAAAGTAATTGGGCTGAATTTCTTTCAGATTGCTTTGCGACGAATAGTTAGGCGGAATATTAAGGTTTACTTTCCAGTAAAGCCCAGGACTTTGGTTTTCTTCGATGTCCAGGTAAAACCTTTCTTTTCTTGACAGCTCTTGAAAACCGTCGGGAACAATGAAAAAATACTTCAGCATCCATTTCTTGCCGTCACTACCGTAACCTGTGAATTTAGGAGAAGGCAGATTGATAAGGTATTGGAGCGATATTTTTATCTTTTCACCGGATTTTAAACTTTTAGAAAGTGGGAGGAAAATATTTTCAGAAAAAGCGTGAGGTTCTACAGCGTCCTGATTCCCAATTTTAATCTGCAGATTTTCAATGTTTCCCAGGTCTTTCGCTTTTGCAAAATGAAGATCATTTTTTCGGTCTTCCAATTTTCTTTTGGCGAGCGGAGTATTTCGGTTTTTGTAGGCCGCAGTCCAGTTCAGAAGTTTGATTGTATCCTGACCGATCGCTGAGTTATTGGTGTAAATTATTTCCTGGCTTACAGAAATCTGTCTGTTGTTGGCCGTAAATTCGGCGTCGATGTAAATGCTGTCCTGCTGCGCAGAAACCGCAACATAATTTAAGATCAGTAAAAAGCCCCAGAAAATTCTATTCATCGTAATGTAACGCTCAAATATAATGATGTTTTTTCTAAACTCTTTTAATTATCAGTTATTTGAGAATAATAATTAATTTTGAGTAAATATCAGCCTTTGCTAAAATTATACCATATTGTATTTTTTGTTGCGACACTCTGTTTTCAACCTGTCTTTTCACAGGTTACCGAAAGCACTGAACCGCTGATTATAGATCCGAAAAAATCTAAGATTGTTACCCGTTTTACTCCGCCGCAGGGATTTTTCTGGATGAAGGAGACGCCTGGCAGCTTCGGTGAATATTTGGTAAATTTCCCATTGCATCCGCCGAATTTTCCCATACGTGATTACCGGAAAGTTCCTGTTGATAGCCAAAACAAGCACGTTGCACTGCTTAAAATTGATGTAGGTGAGAAGGACTTGCAACAATGTGCAGATGCGTGGATGCGGCTGTATTCAGAATATCTCTGGTCGCAAAAACGCTTTGATGAAATCGGGTTCGAATTCACCAGCGGACAGTTCTTTGCCTGGAATGATTACAGAAAAGGAATAAGAACCAGGGAAGTAAAGAAAAAAGTAAGTTTTTATGAATCTGGAATTACCGACGGGTCGTATTCCGCATTTCGGAAGTATCTGAATATAATTTTCCGGTATGCCGGAACCATCTCGCTGGACCGTGAATCATTTGCTGTTACGAAAAATTCTGACATCAGAACGGGTGATTTCATCATCAAACCCGGAAGTCCCGGACATTCAGTAATTATCGTTGGAGTGGCGACAAATGCGGTGGGGAAAAGAATGTATCTGTTGGCAGAGAGCTTCATGCCTGCGCAGGACATTCATGTCCTCAAAAACACGGCGAATCCCGAAATTTCACCTTGGTATGAGCTTGATGTGGGAGCGCCCAAAACGGTGACAGCAAAGTACGTTTTCAGACCAACATCCATTAAGAGGTTTCACACCATCAAATAAAAAAAGAAACGGAAATCTGGTTGCCCAAACTTCCGCTTCTACTACTAAAAAAACACAAACTAATATTATTATTCTGCAGTAAGTTCGAAATCGCCTTTAATTCTTACAAGGTCATTAATCATAGGTGCAGGGAAATTAGGACCTACGTTGAAATCTGATCTCTTCAGTGTTCCCATTACCTGGTAACCGTGAGTGGTCTTTTTGTTCATTGCATTTACAGTAGAACCTCTGTAAACCAAAGTTAAAGTTACCGGTTTTGTAACGCCGTGCATGGTAAGATTACCTTTCAGTGTGTAGTAATTCTTTTTGCCTTTAGTCAAGGAAGTACTGGTAAAATCCAGGGTTGGATATTTAGCGGCATCAAAAAAATCTGCACTTTTCAGGTGATTGTCTCTCGCTTCAATGTGCGTGTTGATAGAATTTACATCCGCAGAGAACGTGATTTTTGAATTCACGAAATTTTTCTCGTCAGCATTGATGGTTAAATCTGCTTTGTCAAAGTTTCCTGTAATATCATTAATGCCCAGGTGCATTACGGTGAACTGGATTCTTGAATGTGCGGGATCACTTTTCAGATTCAACTGAGCAAAAGTGGAAACCGTAAACATCATTACGGTAAGGATTGATAATAATTTTTTCATAATACTTTCTTTCTGTTAATAATTATAGTGCAAAGATACAGAAGCAGTGAAACGCTGACATTGATCTAAGATAAGAAATCACTAATCGCAGTTTCCTTCGGTGTCACAACTCTCACCCTGACTGATGATCTGAAGACCTTTGTCTCCCGCAGCGAATTCTTTCCACGAAGCATTAAGTACTTCCAGAAAATGTTCCGGCTGCTGAGCGCCCGACACACCGTATTTATCATTGAACACAAAAAACGGAACCGCGTTAATTCCCAACTGTCTTGCCATCAAACCATCCTGAGCTACTGCATTTGCCAATTCATCTGAATTAAAGGCATTTGAAATATCTTCTGCAGCCAGTCCCACAGATTTTCCGATTTCTACAAGAGTAGCTTCATCATCTATATTTTTACCTGAAATAAACTGCGCTTCAAATAACGCCTCTTCCATTTCGTTGGCTAAGTTCTTCTTTTTTGCGAGCTGGATGAGAAGATGACCTTTGAAAGAATTGGCAACTTTGGATTCATCGAAGTTGAAGTCAATTCCGGCTTCCTTCCCGGCATTTTTTGCATGTTCATGCATAGCTTTTGCCTGCTCCACAGGAATGCCCTTTGCTTTAGAGAAATAATCGTAAGGATTGGTATCGGGTTGTGTCACCAGATTTGGATCCAACTGGAAACTGTGCCAGGTAATTTCAATTTTTTCTGAATCAGGGAACTGTTCTAAAGCTTTTTCAAACTTCTTTTTTCCGACATAACAAAACGGACAGCGGATGTCGCTCCAGATATTTACTTTCATTTTTTTTACTTTTTTTGAATTTAGAATACAAATATAGCTGCTATAATACGGTGCAGGATTGATCTAAGGTAAGAAATGAACAGAGTCTACAGATAAAGCTGCATAACCGCGTACCAGAATGCCAGTGTAACGAAGGACAGCGGTATGCCTGCGCCCAGCATAAGGTTGCATAATTTAGGCTCCAGTTTATGGGTTGATGCAATAATGGCGGCGGTAATCATTGGTCCCATTGCTGCTTCCATGAAAGCAATTTTGACGGTTTCACCCCGCTGATTAAGAATAATGAAATAAAGAACGAAAATAAACGCCGGAAAAAGTATCAGTTTAAATAAGAGCCCCCAGAATAAAGGTTTTGAATGGATGCCCGGATGCTGCCAGCTCAACTGGCTTCCTACGGAAACTAAGGCCAAAGGAACGGTGGTTGCGCCCAGTTTATCGAAAACTTCATCTAATGCTTCTGGCACATTGATGCTGAAAACATTGAGAATTACCGCTACAGAAAATGCAATAAACGGCGGAAATCTGATGATCTTATTAATGATTTCGGTGATGGAACTTTTGCTGCCTGAATAAAAATTGGCCACCGCGATTCCTACGGTCGAAAGGGCTACAAAAGAACCCGGCTGATCCACAAGCATTACTGTTTTCAGGCCGTTTTCGCCAAAAAGCGACTGAATAACAGGAATTCCGACAAACGACGTGTTCCCGAATCCCGCACACATAATCAGTGCACCGGTAATAGCAGTTGACCATCTGAAGTATTTCGCCAGTAATCCAAAGAATGCAATCGAAAGAAAGATATTAAGCCACCCGACAGCAACAGGAAAAATCACCTCAAAACTTAAAATGATTTTGGGAATATAATAGAGCGAAAGCGCCGAAAGCGAAATATTGATCACGAAGGAATTAAGCGCGAGATGTCCATTTTCCGGAAAAAGTTTGGTCTTCCTCAGAAAAAATCCAAGAAATAGACATAGAAAAAGAAGAATTAAATTGGACATTTTTTAGTTAAGAGTTAAGAACTCGAAGATAAGAGCACGATTTTACAACCAATTCTTAACACAATCCTGTTATTGGGTTCAAGATTATTTATTTTTTAAAGTATTAACTGTCGAGATAAGCATAGAAATAATTTCATTACATAATCCAGCGGTTTCCTTAAAAGTTTCCGCGGAAATGTATTGGGTTTCATGGAGAAGATTCAGCCAATAGTCTGTCTCGTTTGCTTCTTTTAATGCGATACTAAATTTATGAATGTAATCCGCATTACTTTGCGCAAATTTGGCTTCCCGAACCATCGCACCTACGGAAGTTCCACTCCGTAAAATCTGTTTAGATAGAACATATTCTTTCTCAGCATTAAGTTTTTTAGAAAGAAGGATAATTTTAATAGCAAAATCATAACTTTTTTGAGCAAGCATTCCTTTACTGTGGTTTTCCATAGAGGCTGATTATGATGGTTAATTATTAATATTTTATCCCTCTAAACAATACCATAAGCTCCAAAGTTAAACCTCTTATCTCATAGCTCTTACTTATTACCTTTAAAGGCTTTCGAGATATGCGTTCCAGCCGGTGATCTTATAATTAAGCGCTGCTTTTTCGGCATCTTCAGCTTTGTAAATTCCACGTCCCACAATCATAAAATCCGTCTGTAGATTTTTGAAAACATGCTCAGGGGTGTGATATTGCTGGCCTTTTCCATCTCCGGATTCACCCATATTTACGCCCGGTGTGAAGAGAAGTAGTTCTTCCGGAATTTGTTTCTGGGAGACACCACCAATCACATTCGGGTGACTCTGGGCAATTTTCAGGGCTTCATCCTGATAGTTTTTGTCGGTTAATGTTCCTTTTGAAGACATGCCGAGAATTGCGACTACGCCAACATTAAGAAAACAGTCGAGCGAATCGTATCCGCCAATGACGTGCGAAGTAACAAAGTCTGCCCAGTTCGAAATCTTGTAAGTTCCGTAAGAAAACTGCAGCTCCTGAGTATTACCGATGTCAGCAAACTTTCGGTCTTCCATGAGCAGGAAGTTATATTTTGCCGCAAGATCTTTTAGTGGAAGGATGGTGGTATCTGGATCAAAATCAGTGATGATATCGATATGAGTTTTAAGTGCGACAATATGCGGACCCACTTTTTCGGCAAGATCCAGAAGTTCCTGCGTCGAAATAACATCAGCAGAAACAATGAGATTTGATTTTTTGTCAAGCGAAATCTCCAGCAGTTTTTTTGCAACGGAATGTTCTGCATGTTCCAGTTTATGCTCATACGAGGGACGTTTTTTCTCTTCGAATTTCACGATATTTCCTTTCAGAAAATCATCGATTCTCAGCACCTCGTCATCGCATAAATGACCTTCTTCCTTAAGCATTTTGCACACCTCAGAAATGGTGAACAGAGTGTGTACACGGTAACCTTTACTCTCGAGCATTTCCTTGCCGCCCTGCTGTCTGTCCAGAACGACTACAATATCTGAGACGGTAATTCCTTCGTTTTCAATCTCCGGAATGGTCTCCAGAAGCGATTTTCCGCTGGTAATGACATCTTCTACCAAGAGACAGTTTTGTCCCTTTGTATAAATACCCTCAATCATCTTTTTTGTGCCGTAATCTTTGGCTTCTTTTCTTTTAATGATGAGCGGGAGATAACTTTCCAGCGACATTGCCGTAGCCATAGGTAATGCAGCGTAAGGAACCCCGCAGATCAGGTCGAAATTATCGAGCGGCAACATATCTAACAGGTAGTTCGCGAGGCGTTTTAAAATTTTGGGGTCAGAGGCAAGAGGGCGCAAATCCACATAAAAGGGACTTTCGATACCGCTTTTAAGAGTGAAACGGCCGAATTTAATAATTCCTAATTGGTAACACTCGAGAAAAAACTGTTTTTTACTATCCATTTACTTTATACTTTCTTACAAAGTTAGGTTTTTCAGCTAAATTTCGGGGAAAGATAAAAGGTTAAAAAGTATTAAATGTGAAGTTTTGCCGGGAGTTATAAAAGCGTTAGAAGGTAGCCAACCACCGAACCTCCTAAAACTACAAAAGCGCTGTTAAGTTTTCTGAATCCGAAAGCGATCGTTATACTTAAAACTGCAATTAAAATTGTCCGCCAATCGGTAATACTGTCTTTGCCCATATCAAAACAAACTGCTGCAATTATGGCGACTGACGCAACATTTACAGCGTCCAGAAACGCTGAAAACAGTTTTGAGTTCCGCATTTTCTTTACGATAGGGTTCAGCAATGCTACAAAAACAAATGAAGGTAAAAATATAGCGATTGTCGAAATAATTGCGCCTGTGAAACCATTGATTTGATAACCAATAAAAGTTACTGAAGAAAAAACGGGTCCGGGTGTAAATTGTCCCACAGCGATGGCATCAATCAATTGTTGTCTTGTCAAAAGTCCTGTGGAAACTAATTCTGTGTCGAGAAAAGCAAACAAAACATAACCGCTACCGTAAAGTATAGCACCTATTTTTAGAAAAATCCAAAATAAATTTGCGTTAGTACCAGAAAATACAGCCGTGTTAGTAATTTGAAGTAATGTCAATGGCAGAAAACAGTTGAGATTGTTATTATTTCCTTCTCTTAAATAAGCTGAAAACAATGCAAAAAATCCTGCTCCAGACATCAAATAAATTTCGTTGATGTTGAATAAAGAACCAACCAAAACCAATAGCCCGATGATTATTAGTTCTGTTGATTTCAGGGATTTTTTTGCCAAGGGAAAAATGGCTCCCAAAATAATGGCGATAATAGCGGGCTTTATGCCGTAAATAAAGGGTTGTAATTCCGGAAGTTGTCCGTATTCTTTATAGAGATAAGCAAAAATCCCTGTTATAAAAACGGCAGGCAAAATGAAACAAAGACCTGCTGTGAGTAAACCTTTCCAACCGCCTTTTTCGTGTCCGATATGGATGGCCATTTCCGTGCTGTTGGGTCCGGGAATTAGGTTTGTTGCTCCTATCAAGTCCAAAAAATGTTGTTCGGTCAGCCATTTTCTTTTGGAAACCACTTCATCCTGCATCATTGCAATGTGTGCAGCAGGTCCACCAAAACCAATAAAACCCAGTTTTAGAAAAAGTTTAGCAATGTCTTTTAATGTTGCATTATGCTCCATTTTTAGTCAAAATTTTGTCAGCAGACCAAAAGCCACCGCCTTTAATTAACAAAAATACACTTCCCAAAAGCATTGCCCAATCGGTTCTGCTTCCGTGCATCATTTCCCAAAAACCTTTGTCGACTAAAGTTTGTGATTTGGTGGTTGCGATAGCGACAAGCATAATAATGATGATCGGAATACTTGCCAATCTTGTAAAAAGTCCC
This sequence comes from Flavobacteriia bacterium, assembly GCA_015999765.1. Taxonomy (GTDB): domain Bacteria; phylum Bacteroidota; class Bacteroidia; order Flavobacteriales; family Weeksellaceae; genus Kaistella. The sequence goes on along the minus strand of JAECQR010000011.1, from coordinate 39,550 downwards.
AATAGCAAGAGTGTACCGCAAACAACTTCAAGACTACCCACGAAACTGCCCAAAAATTCAGGCGAAGGCAAACCGATTTTTGCAAATCTTCCGGCACCAAGTGTGTCGGCAAATAAAAATTTTTGAATTCCTTCAGAAAGAAATACCGCGCCAACCATCAATCTAATTAAGATGGTCGTTTTTGAATTGTCAGTACTTAATATTCGGTTTTTCATTTTTTTAGCCAGTTCATTGCTGTATTTGGTTTGTAATAGGTTGACGAACAACGGTTTCGGTGCTTCTGTTGGCGGGCTAAAAATACGAAAACTTTCTACTTCCTAAAAACTTAATTAATCGCCAAAATCCTCGATGAAAACTTCAACCCCGCTAATAGAAATACCGTGTTATACTCACATCTCCACCGAATTGTATTTTATGCTCCCAAATGCCTATTAATAGACGGTTTCAGTTTTTTATCAGTGCAACAAAACGCAAAGAAAAGTAATAAAAAGTCCAATTTGTTGTACTAAATGTTGTATCTTTGTTTAGGCTTGCACTCAGATACTTTGTTGCTATTTTTCTCTCCTTCATCCGTTTGCATTCCTTTTCAAATGTAGTACAACAAATCCAAATCCGCAACATTATGGCTACAGTTAAATTAATCCTCAGAACCCACCAGGCAGACAAAACCGGCGCTGCACCTTTGTACATCCGTGTAATCAAAGACCGTAAAACAAAATTCATTTCTACTGGCTATAAATTTCTTCCCACGCAGTGGAATCCTGTAGACCAGGTGGTAAGAAAAAGTTTCAAAGGCTCTGCCCGGATGAATGCCCTGCTGGCTCAGAAAGTTGCCGATGCTTCCGGAGAAGTGGCAGATTTAGAAAGAAATTCAAAAACTGTTTCAGCCAGAAGATTAAAAGAAGCCATCAACGGAAAGCGGTCACTGAATTTCTTTGACTTTGCCGATGCCAGACTTGAGAAAATGAAAAACTCCGTGTCGATACAAACGCACAAAGCGTACAAATCACAGCTGAAAAAGTTTGAGGAATATAACGGCAGCAGAGACATGAATTTCGATGATATGACGGTCACAATGCTGCGGGATTACATGAACTACTGCAGCACTAAACTCGGTAATACTAACACAACAGTGAGGTATTCACTGCTTATCCTGTCCATCTTTTTCAAAGAAGCGATTCGCGAGGATCTGGTGTACTCACACCTTTACCCATTCGATAAAATTAAAATCAAAAAAGACCCGGGTAAAAGAATGTTTCTGAGCAAAACCCAGCTTCAGAATTTTACAGAATTTAAAGCTAATCCAGACGGCAAAGCTCAGGTCATAAAAGACATGTTTCTGTTCAGTGTCTATGCCGGCGGACTTCGTTTAAGCGATGTAATTGAAATTACCTGGGAACATATTGACCTGGAAAACCACAGGATCAGCAAGAAAATCAGAAAGACCGGACGCATGCACAGCTTCAAGTTTGGACAGTTGGCTTTGGAGATTTTAAACAAGTACAAACCGGGCGAAATTAATCCTTCGCATTTTGTATTTCCAATGCTGGATAACGGTTCACCATACCACACCAACGAACTCTACGCGTACGAAGAACTTAAAAGATGCAGCTCATTGTGCGGCTTTCATCTGAGGGCGATCGGAAAGCAGATGAAACTGCCATTCTCGCTTTCCTTTCACCTGGCTCGACATACATTCGCCACTAACGCATTGAACAACGGAATGAGAATAGAGCATGTATCTAAACTTCTGGATCACACCAATATCGGCACTACCCAGATTTATGCAAAGATCATTTCGCAGGAACTGGACGATGCAGTGGACAAATACATCAATTAAACATAATTGTTGAAAACTTTAGCACTTTCTTTTCAAAAGAAGGTGCTTTTTTTTGCACACGATTTCATAAATTAGCTTGATGATGAAAAAAACAGAAAAATGCCTCCAGTCTTAAAAACTGCTGACTGATTTCTGTTTCCCAATGCACTGAAAAGAATTTCCCCTTCCCATTACGGTATTTTTTATTTAAAAACACAAATCTGCTATGTCGGAAAAGTATCTGCTGAAAGAAACTGCACCCTTCGTGCAATTTTCGTCCGTAAAAATTACGGATGATTTTAATCCTGATTACGATATCGAAAAGGTCCCAAAACAGACCCTGGAGGAATATTGCCAGCAGCTCATAAACCGGTCATTTTCTATTACCCATTCCCAGATTCCTGAATTCATCTGCCACCACTGCCAGCTGGTGAAAGACCCGGTGCAATGGCTTAACAAATTTGAAAAACTGTTAAGCAGCAACGATGAATTATTTGTTGGCGTGCGCGGCCAGAATCGTCATATGAAATTCATGATCAGCATCGAAACAAAAAGAAATAAAATTCTGGATGAGCAACTGAAGACTGTCAAAGTAAAACCCGCAAAAAAATACATTAACGCAGAAAGCGAAGACCGGTATTTCTCGTTTAAGGAGACCAGAGAAAATATGGAACTTCTTGCCGATAATAAAGAAAAAATTTATTTCCTGACCTCAGAAATTTACGATTACAAAACCGAGGATATAATAATGAAAAACCAAAAACTCCCTGAATTTGATGCAGAGTGCGAAAAGATGATCGGGAAAATTCAGACGCTGGCAAAACTTAGGGCTGAAATTGAAGCTTCACGCTGTACTGAAATAATTGCCGAAAAGAATAGTGAAAAAATAATATTGAACGGCCCACTCAATATCATCACCAACGCCTTTAAACAGATGATGACTTCGGTTAAGCCAAACGGCAAACCATACTTGCAGAAAAGAATTAAGGATATTGCTGATTTTCTAGCTGATAATTTCGTTGACGAAAACGGAAACATTTTGTCGAAAGACACGTTGCAGACTTATCTCTCTCCAGGACGAAACGACAAGGATCCAAATTCCGATCAGATGATTAAGTTTTAGTCCGATTTTCAAACACCTGTTTGAATTTACAACCAATTAAAGTCCAATTAGTTACAAAGTATTTAGTCCGATCGGACTACATCGGACTCATCGGACTTTTTTCTTTATTTCAATTTTGCTTCATAATCTTAAACCCAACAAAATTATGGAAGCAATTATCCTTACCAAAGACCAGTTCAACGAGTTAATCTCTAAAATCAACGACATTTCCGAGAAGATCAGTGCTTCGCGTTCTGCAAAGACTGAGACCTACCTGAACAACAAACAGTTCATGGAAATGCTTGATGTCTCTCTTCGTACTGCGCAAACCTGGCGTGACGAAGGAAAAATCACCTTTTCCCAGGTAGGCAACAAAATTTACTACAAACTTTCCGATGTAGAAAAATTCATTCAGGATTACCGAAACGCAGCCTTTGCTAAAAAATAGCAATACACCGGCACTGAAAAAATGACCTAGGAGTTATTTGCGTTAAAAAATTTTGAAGGGTTTCCGTTAAAAAATTTCCATTGTTTGAGCGCGCTCAAATCTTCAATCGAAGAAACCAGCGACAATCGCGCGAGTTTTGGGAATTTTAGGAAGCCCTTCGAAAATTTTAGCCAATAAATCCAGTCTTGACTTTTTCGCTCTTTTGTGTCAAGACAAAAGAGCAAATATTAATCTAAAACCCAATACTCATGAAATCCACCATATTCAAAAACTTTAACGAAGTCGTAGAACAGAAAGACATTCTGAAAATTCTCGACGACATCAAAACCGGAACCTACCGCAACGCCATCACTTACCTCCGTAAATCTCTTGCCGAAGACAAAAAAGAAGCAGCAGAAAGAGCCAAAAAAGCCCTCCCGGCATTCACACCCTCAGCAATCTTTAAAGGCGGCAGGAAAATGGAATTCCTCACTGCCTACAATGCTCTGGTAGTTCTGGACATTGACAAGATCACCAAGGAAAAACTTGTCGAATCTAAAGAAAAACTCAAGGAAAATCAGTTTGTATTTGCAGCTTTCACCAGCCCATCAGGAAACGGACTAAAAGTATTTGTAAAAGTCAGTACCGAAAAAACCGAACACAAAGAAACATTTCTAAAACTCCAGGAATATTTCGAAAACCTGCTGCAGCTCGAAATCGATAAATCAGGCAAAGACATCACCCGACTTTGCTTCTTTTCCTATGATCCTGAACTCTACCTGAACGAAAACCCTTCCGTCTTTTCGACCGAAGAAACGGTCATTGCGAGCGCAGCGAAGCAAACCTTTGGTACGGATTCAGAAACATCGGAGTCACAACAAGTTGCCAAGGCCTGTCATCCCGAGCAAAGCGAAGGGACCTCCTGCGAAGCAGGAAAAAGCTCCGAAGCAATCTCAAAGCATCCCAGTAATCCGCCCGCGGATTACGATGCTTTGTACGCCCACTGCATCCAGTTCACCGAAAAAAAATACCAGTTTATTGAAGGCAGCCGCAATTACTTTGTGTTCACATTAGCCAACAACCTGAACAGAAAAGGAGTTCCTGAAAGCCTTGCATTAGGCTATATTCTCGCGGATTACGATTACAATACTCAGGAGGTAATGACAGCCGTAAAAAGCGCATACTCAAATACATCTGAACACGCCACCGATGATTACCAGCCACCAAAAAAATCTGCAAAATCTGCGCAATCTGCGAGCGTAAAGAAAAATTCAGGTGAATCATCCGTGACAACAAGCCACGACGGAACAATGACTTTAGACGAAGAAGAGGAACCGGCTCTAATCGATAAGCTGGAAAACTTCCTCAACAACCGCTACAAATTCCGCTACAACGAAGTTCTGGGTAAACTGGAATACAAAAGAGTCAACGGAAAAATCTGGAAATACATCACCGACTTCAAAGAAAACTCCATCCTTCGCGAAATCCAGAAAGCAAAAGTCCGCTGCAGCATCAACTCTCTCCGGAACCTCCTGCACTCCGACTTCTGCGAAATGTACGATCCATTCAAAGACTATTTTGAAAGTTTGGTGGAATATACAGGCGATAAAGACCACATCGAAGAACTGGCCTTAACCATCACCACAACAAAACCCGAACTTTGGAAGGAATGTTTCAAAAAGTGGTTTGTCGCCATGGTAGCCTGTGTTCTGGACGAAAAGCAAATCAATCAGACCGTGATCGTATTCTCCGGGAAACAGGGACTCGGAAAAACAACATGGATAGAAAAACTAATGCCTCGCGAACTCAAACAGTATATCTTCTCCGGAACCGTAAATCCCAACAACAAAGACACCTTAATCCACTTGGCAGAGTGCATGTTAATCAACTTGGACGAACTCGAAAACCTGAACCGTACAGAAATCGGCTCCTTAAAAGAACTTATCACCAAAACCCACATCAGAATGCGTAAAGCCTACGGCCACAACAACGAAAATATGCCACGCCGTGCCAGCTTCGCCGGCAGCGTGAACACCGCTCAGTTCCTGAACGACACCACCGGCTCACGTCGCTTCCTCTGCTTTGAACTTGAAAAAATCGAGTATCAACACGAAGTAGATATAAACCTGTGCTACGCCCAGGCATTAAAACTTTTTAAAGACGGCTTCCGCCATTGGTTCAACCAGGAAGAAATCAAGGATATCAATGCAAACAATGAACAGTACCAGTTAATGAGTCCTGAAGAAGAATTGCTATTAACATGGTTTGAACCTGCAACCAGAGAAACTGCAAACGCTTTTCTGAATGCTTCTCAAATCGCGGTCCGGTTGGCCACAGTAGCTAATATAAATGTGACAGACGGTACTGTAAATAAATTGGGCAAAGCATTAAAAAAACATGGCTTTACCCGAATAGTAAGAAATAAAAGCTACGTCTACGTCGTAAATGTTCTCGATGTTGATGAAGTAGATAGAAGAGCACGCAAAAAAGAAAATATTGAGACCGATAATTCCGCGGTTGGAAAATTACCGTACAGATTTCCAAATTAATGCTGTATTTCCTTAAAATAAACCACAAAATTTACCTTCGAAAAAAGCAGTGCCAAACGCACTGCTTTTCTTCATTTTATGGCAGTAAGGGCAGTAACCACTTTTTTGCAAAAAACTTTTTTTTATTTTTTCCTGAAAAAAAATATATGAATTAGGAGATTTCCAAAGCAAACTAAAACATGCATTTCATTATGCTGCGTTCTAATATATAAGATTAATAAGTAAATTTTTGAACTAAAAAATAAATATTTTCTTTTGCTAAAGTTTGCTTACGTCCTTACTCCCATTTCTCTCCTCATTCAATTGCGCTGTATTGACTGTAGCCCTTCTTTTATTTTGTTCAATCTACTGGTCTGTTCAGTGACACTGAACATGATTTTTTATTGAACAAATCACATAAGATTTCTCTATTATTATACTGGCAAGCCTTATATTTGATCAGGCACTTACTGAAAAATTAATCCTATTTGACCAGTACAATATAACCAAACCGGACACGGTAGTTAAATGGATGGAAAAAAGATGGGGCAGCTGCACCCGAAATGGTAAGATAACACTCAATACTGAACTGGTAAAAGCACCAAAAGCATGTATCGAATATGTAATGGTTCACGAACTCTGCCACCTCGCAATCCGCAACCACACCAAAGACTTTTACGACCTCCAGGCAAAAATCTTCCCCGACTGGCAAAAATGGAAAGAAAAACTGGAGAAAACACTGGCGTGAATGCGGCCTAAGACAAATCTGGATGATACGCCCTTGCCAATTTCTAAGCTGTTAATCTCTGTTAGTTGTCGAGTCACTTACTATGTTAATTATCCCTAAACAAATTTAACTTCTAAAATAATTTCCTACATTTGTACAGTTTTACTTCATAATGCACGGAAATTTAAAAACTTTATTGCTTTCCCTTACACTCGCGTTATTTCTGGCGCCGGGGATTTCCTTAGCGTGCAGCAAAAAGGATAAGCAGGTTTTAAAAACCAAGGCATATACTGAAACTTTCATCAAACAGTCATTTGCGACAATGCAGCCATCTTGCGACAGCGGCGATTGCAAAGACGAATGCTGTCACCCTCAATCGCACAATTGCCAATCCGACGGATGCTCGGGCAGCTGCAGCGGTAACCTTTGCAGCACTGCTCAGTATACCATTCTAGCAGACAGCAAATTTTTAGAGGATTCTAAAAACGAAGCGTCCGGTTACGATGACAAAAATTCTAATTTCTTTTATCAGAATCCCCATTACTCCGGTGGATTCTATACCATTTGGGAACCGCCCAAAATAGGTTAAGATCTTCTTTTACAGCCCGAATTGTGTCTGGTCGTGAAGTGTTTATGACACTTTCCGCAGATTATTTAGCGGTGCTGAATGTCCCTTCGAACTTCCATTTCTCCTTTAAGTAATCTTTTAGAAAAGAATGTTCTTTAAAGAACAACTTGAAGATCAGGATATTCGTACACAGTCTCTCAAGACGGAGGCTCAAATTTAACCTTTAACCGATAATTTAATGAAGAATATTCTTTTAGGAATACTGGCTTTTGTAGCAGTGTTTCTCGTTTCCTGCACCAATTCAAAAGCAGAAACTACCCAAATTGCGGTCGCAAAGTTCACCACCGGTGACATTGTCCCCCACGACCAGGTCTGTATGGTAAACAACGCCTACATGGGCAAAAAGCAGCTCGAAGTAAAGCATGACGGCAAAACCTACTACGGTTGCTGTGAAAACTGCAAACTCAGAATCCCACAGGAAGAAAATGCCCGCATGGCGTATGATCCGATATCTCATCAACTCATCGATAAAGCAACCGCAATTATTGCAATCTCTGATAAAAATGATAATGTCGTGTACTTCGAAAATAAAGCAAACTACGAAGCCTTTTTTAATAATAAATAACCTTTAAACTTATAAAATAATGAAAACAATACTATTCAGCCTTTTGGCAATCTGCACTTTTGCACTCACTTCTTGTAAGGAAAACAAAGAACAGAAAAACACCACTGGTACAACCATGCAGCATGATATGAGTACAATGTCCGACAGTTCAGCGATGGACAATATGGCAATGGATGCTAAGGTAACCGTGACCGCCGCCAAAAAAACTACCGCTGACCTTACGGAGCTCTATTCTCATTACACCCACCTTACATTCGCGTTGTCCGGTGATGATGATAAAGAAGCGGTGAGTGCAGCCAAAGGGATCCTCGCTTCTTTTCCCAAAATAGACATAAACGGTTTTTCTGCTGAACAGAAAAAAGAATTTGCTGACCTCGAATCAAGCATCAGTGAACACGCCGAGCACATTGCAGATAACGCCGGAAAGATTGATCATCAGCGCGAACATCTGGATTTAATGAGCGCAGATTTTTACGACCTGCTGAAAGATTTCGGAACTCCAAAACCGGTGTACAAAGTATTCTGCCCGATGTATAATGATAACAAAGGGGCCTTCTGGCTTAGCGATTCACGTGAGGTGAAGAATCCTTATTACGGCAAAGAAATGCTTTCATGTGGCGAGGTTCAGGAAGAAATTAAGTAAAACCGTACAGAACCATGATTCAAAATTTAATCAAACTGTCCCTCCGCAACAGGTATTTCGTTTTGCTGATAGCAATCGGCCTTTTTATCTGGGGTATTTTTGCGGTAAGGGACAATCCCATCGATGCAATTCCGGATCTGAGTGAGAACCAGGTCATCGTTTTTACGGAGTGGATGGGCAGAAGTCCCCAGATTATTGAAGATCAGGTGACTTTCCCGCTGGTCAGCAACCTTCAGGGCATTCCGAAAATTAAGAACATCCGCGCCTCTTCCATGTTTGGGATGAGTTTCGTGTATGTCATTTTCGAAGATAATGTGGACATATATTGGGCCAGAACCAGGGTAATGGAACGGCTCAATTATGCGCAGCGCTTACTCCCGCAGGATGTTACCCCTACTCTCGGACCGGATGGCACCGGTGTAGGTCACGTCTTCTGGTATCATTTCGATGCACCCAAAATGGATTTGGGAGACCAGCGTGCCCTTCAGGACTGGTATGTAAAGTTTGCGCTTCAGACGGTTCCCGGTGTGGCGGAAGTAGCCTCCTTTGGCGGCTTCGAAAAACAGTACCAACTCATTGTAGATCCTGTAAAACTCCAGTACTATAACGTATCCCTCATGGATGTGATGAACAAAGTGAAAGCCAACAATAATGATGTGGGCGGACGTAAATTTGAAATGGCTGATATGGCCTATATCATTCGCGGTCTTGGTTACATCAAGAACGTAGCCGATATTGAAGAAATTGCTTTGGGAAATTACAACGGTATTCCCGTGCGGGTGAAAGACATTGGTTCTGTGCAGATGGGTGGCGATCTGCGTCTGGGTATTTTTGATGCAGACGGTGAAGGCGAAGTTGTGGGCGGTATCGTAGTGGCAAGGTATGGCGAAAATGCAGATAAGGTCATCAACGATGTGAAAGAGAAAATGAAGGACGTTGAAAAAGGACTCCCTGAAGGTGTCACCTTCAAGACATCGTACGACCGCAGTACCCTTATTGAAGGGGCAATAGACAATATCAAAACCAAGCTGATCGAAGAGATCATCGTGGTCGCTATCATTGTTATTCTGTTCCTGTTCCACTGGCGAAGTGCATTCAGTATCATTATTCAGATTCCGGTCACCATTGCCATCAGCTTTATTCTGCTCAATGCGTTTGGACTTTCATCCAATATTATGTCGCTTACCGGAATTGCACTGGCAATTGGGGTGATTGTAGATAACGGAATTATCATGTCCGAAAATGCCTATAAAAATCTCTCCGATTGGCAGAACCATCAACAAAATAAAAACCCATAACAATGAAAACCAACTGGTTTAAAAATATATTCAGAAAAAAAGACAAAGAGAAAGAGAGTTACGTTAAAATTCCCGAAGATATTCGGATGAAGATTATCGAAAAATCATCCTTACAGGTATCCAGAGGGGTCTTTTTCTCTACGGTGATTATCGTGGTTTCCTTTCTCCCCGTATTTATGTTGACAGGTCAGGAAGGTAAACTTTTTCACCCGCTGGCGTACACCAAAACTTTTATCCTGATCGTTGATGCGATCTTGGTACTTACCCTTGCGCCGGTACTTATCTCCTTTTTTATGAAGGGAAAGTTTAAAGACGATAATAAAAACCCAATAAATCGGGGCTTGGAACGGGTGTACGAACCCATCATTCGCTGGTGCATGGAATGGAAAAAAACAACGCTTGGCATTAATATTCTTGCTCTTTTGGTCAGCATCCCTTTAATTATGAATCTGGGACGCGAGTTTATGCCACCTTTGGATGAAGGATCTTTGCTCTTTATGCCGGTCACTTTGCCTGATATTTCGAACTCCGAAGCTAAAAGATTACTGCAGGTGCAGGATAAAATCATTAAAGGAGTTCCGGAGGTGGATCATGTCCTCGGAAAAGCCGGAAGAGCAAACACGGCGACAGATAATTCACCCATTTCAATGATTGAAACCATCATTCTGTTGAAACCTCAGGACGAATGGCGCGACGGCCTTACAAAAGACGATCTTATTAATGAATTGAATGCCAAACTGCAGATTCCCGGCGTAACAAATGGCTGGACCATGCCGATTTCCAACCGGATCAATATGCTTTCAACAGGGATTAGAACGGATGTGGGCGTAAAAGTGTACGGACAGAACCTGGACAGTATCGCGGTCCTTTCCGAAAAAATAAAAAAGGAACTCACCGGTATTGAAGGAATAAAAGACATGTACGTAGAACCCATTACCGGCGGAAAATATGTGGATATTGAAGTGAAACGCGAAGAAATAGGAAGATACGGCCTAAGTGTGGATGATGTAAATGCCGTCGTGGAAAGTGCGCTCGGCGGAATGAAACTCACCACCACCGTGGAAGGCCGACAGCGCTTTTCGGTAAACGCCAGGTACGGCCAGGATTTCAGAAATAATTTGGAATCTCTGAGAAGATTGCCCATGCAGACGATGGAATTTGGTTCCATCCCGCTAAGTGCAGTAGCCGACATCCGTCTTACTGAAGGTCCACCAATGATCAATTCTGAAAACGCAATGTTGCGCGGAACCGTTCTGTTCAACGTCCGTGATCGGGATTTGGGTAGTACCGTAGAAGAAGCACAGGCAAAACTCAATAACATGGTGAACAAAATGCCAAAAGGTTATTTCGTGGAATGGAGCGGCCAGTATGAAAACCTGATTCGCGGCGAGCAGACCTTAAAGATGATTATGCCCCTCGTATTAATCGTGATCTTTCTTTCCATGTACTTTGCATTCAATTCTTACCGTGAAGCTTTCTTTAATCTCATCAGTATTCCTTTTGCCTTAATCGGCGGTGTCTTTATGATTTCGATTTGGGGCGTCAATCTCTCTGTAGCTGTAGCAGTCGGCTTTATTGCACTGTTCGGACTTGCGGTAGAAACCGGTATCGTGATGGTCATTTATCTGAACGATGCCATGATTCAGCTTATTGCCAAAAATGGAAACTCACGGGAGACCATTACCAATGAAGAACTCCGTGAATATGTAATCAACGGTGCAGCCAAAAGATTAAGACCTAAAATTATGACCGTGTGTGTCACCCTCTTCGGACTTGTACCCATCCTGTGGAGCCACGGCGTGGGAAGTGATATGATGAAACCAATCGTATTACCCATGGTCGGTGGCGTTTTTACTTCGGCAATTCACATCCTTTTGGTAACACCTGTTATCTTTTATATGCAGAAAGAGTGGGAACTGAACAAACTGGGGAAAATCGACGTCCTCGACGCTTCCCATTAATCCTTAAATGATTACAAAATGAAAAAATTAATAATAATAGGCGCAATTGCATTGCTGTACACCACAAGTGATGCTCAGGAAATGTCTTTGCCCGCAGTAATGGACAGTATTGCAGCCAACCATCCGGTGGTAAAGATGTACAATGCCGAAATCCGGTCAATGGATGCTGCAGCCAAAGGCGCAAGAAGCTGGATGCCGCCCACAGTGGGTGCCGGTTTCTTCATGACGCCTTATAATGCAAAACTCTGGCAGCGGGATGGAGATATGCTAGGCATGGGCTCAGTAGCAGTTTCTGTGGAGCAGATGTTTCCCAACACAAGGAAGCTTGATGCCAACGAAAATCTGATGAAGGCAATGTCTGCTGTAGAAAAGGAAAAACTTTATGCCGCCCTCAATGAAAACTTCCAGGATGCAAAAAAACTGTATTACAGTTCAATAGTCCTGGATAAAAAGCTGAAGGTCGTAAAGGAAAACGAAAAGATGCTGGATTTCATGATCAGAAACGCCGAGATCCGGTACAAAAACGGACTCGGTAAAATATCAGCCTATTACAAAGCGAAAGCTGCGCTTGGCAGTTCCAAAAACATGCAGCTCATGTACGAGAATGACCTCCGCGTCAACCGGATCCGGTTGAATGCCCTCATGGGAAGAGACGCGCTGTCTCCTTTGGAAATCAAGACTGAATACAATTTAAATGATTATTCCCTCGAGACTTTCAGTCAGGATCTATTTTATCAGAACAGAAGTGATCTCCGCGGCATCGATAGGGAAATCAATATTGCAAAACTGAAACAGGATCTGGAAAAGCAGAATCTAAAGCCGGAATTTGGCGTAAAGTTCGAAAACATGTTCGGTTTTGGTGGCCAGCCCATGCAGTTTTCGCTCATGCTGATGGCAAAACTGCCGTTTGTTTCCTGGGCTTCAGGCATGAATAAAGCCAATATTGAAAGCCTCAAACTGAAAGAAGAAGCCTTGCAGGCACAGAAAGAAATGATGGTAAACGAATACAGCGGAATGGCCTACGGAATGCGCAATGAACTGGACCTGAATAAAAATCAGCTGAAACTCTATGAAGACACCATTATTCCGGCCTTAAAAAACAACTACAAATCCATGCAGTTGGGCTATGAGCAGAATACGGAAGAACTCTTCATGTTATATGACGCATGGGAACAGCTGAATATGGCCCAACTGGAATATTTCGAGATCCTTACCAAAGCACTGCAGACGCAAACTGAAATTGACCGCTTAATTGAAAGAAGATGAGAAAAATTATAATATTCACCATGCTTTTGTTTGGTTTGACGTCGTGTGACAAAGTAAAGTTCTGGGAAGATAAGCACTCGGCAGAAGCTGCAATGCATACTTATACCTGTCCGATGCACCCGGAAGTGATTTCAGACAAACCCGGCAAATGTCCCAAATGTGGGATGGATTTGGTCCTGAAAGATGCCCCTGAAAAAAAGGAAGAGGGGATTAAACTCGACGATCTGCTGAAACCAACCAATGAATTTGTAGTGTCGGAACAGCCCGTAATAAAAGTAAAAAGAGAAAACATACCCACCACGGTTGATGCTTTAGGGACGGTAGAATACGATACTCGACAGATTGGCAGTATTTCCTCACGCGTTGCGGGCCGTATCGAGAAACTCTATGTGCGGTATAAATACCAGAAAGTGTCGAAAGGGCAGCGTATTTTAGATATATACAGCCCGGAACTTTTAACCGCACAGCAAAACCTGCTCTTCGTTATTAAAAATGACCGCTCAAACAAAACAATGATCGATGCTTCACGCCAGAAACTCCTTCTTTTGGGAATGCCGGCTTCACAGATTCAGAAAGTCATCCAGCGAGGGAAACCTGATCTCACAGTTCCGGTTTTCAGCAATTACAGCGGACACATTCAGCAGGCAGGATCGGCCGGAAGCATGGGGTCATCACCACAATCTGCACCCGCAATGGCTTCAAATACGGCAGCCACCGCTGAACTACCCCTAAAAGAAGGAATGTATCTCCAGAAAGGACAGAATATTTTCAGTGTCTACAATCCCAACAGAACCTGGGCCCTGATCAATATTTTCTCTGAAGACATTGCACTGGTCAGCAAAGGACAGTCAGTCATGATCATCCCGGAAGCCAATCCTGAAAATCGCTTCAAAGGAATCATCGGTTTTATTGAACCCTTTTTCAGGCAGGGCAGCAAAACCGTAACGGCGCGCGTCTATTTTGATAATTCCACCGCAAAAATTCCTGTCGGAAGTCAGGTTAAAGCGGAGATTATGAGCCACAACAGAATGGCAGATTGGCTGCCGAAATCAGCGGTGGTTTCTTTGGGGATTGATAAAATTGCGTTCAAAAAAGTTGAAGGCGGTTTTATTGCCCACAAGGTTGTTACCGGCGCGGTGGTAGGCGATAAAATTCAGATCGTCAGTGGTTTGCTTCCTGAAGATGGAGTTGCCGAAAATGCACAGTACCTGATGGACAGCGAAAGTTTCATAAAAATTAACAGATAAAAATTGATAAGATGAAATTCAATATTTTAATGCTTGCCTTGCTGGTTTTTCTTTACTCCTGTAAAAAGGAGGAAGATCCGCATGCCGCCCACGATATCTACTACACCTGTTCCATGCACCCGCAGGTAGTCTCCGATAAACCCGGAAAATGCCCCATTTGTCACATGGATTTGGTGCCTGTCGAGAAGAAAAAGAATGCTGATCCTAACGAAATTATTTTGAATGACGAGCAGGTTAAACTTGGGAATATCAAAACAGTCGCGCTATCTGATGGGTCGATGGCTGATAAACTTACGCTGACCGGAACACTCAATTTTAATCAGTACCAGATGCAGGCAGTAAGTTCCAGAGTCATGGGCAGAGTTGAACGGTTGTATTATAAAAACATTGGCGATTTTGTTCCGAAGGGGGCGCCGTTGGTCGATATTTACAGTGAAGAACTCAATAATGCAAAGCAGGAATATTTGCTGGCATTGGAAAGACGCAAGCTGTTCGTCGGTAATACGTCCATTGATTTTGACCAGCTGCTCCAAAGTTCCCGCAACAAGCTTTATTTATGGGGAATGTCCGAAGGCCAGATCAAACAGCTGGAAAGATCAGGAAAAGCCACACCTACTACTACCGTGTTCAGCAATGCGGCCGGTTACATCACCGATCTGAGCATTGCCGAAGGCGATTATCTTGCCGAAGGTAGCACCATCGTGAATCTGGCAGATCTTTCATCGCTTTGGGCAGAGGCGCAGGTGTATTCTTCCCAAATGGCTCTCCTTCAGAAAGACAGCAAGGTCACCGTATATATTCCCGATCTGGATAATTTGAAGATTAATGGGAAGGTTGATTTTACAAACCCTGAAATAAGCGCCTCCAGCAGGATAAATCTGGTTCGCATTTCCGTGCCCAACAAAGGAAATCTGCTGAAACCCGGCATGCCGGTATATGTTCTGGTGGAAAACAAATCCCGTGATGGTCTTTCAATGCCTGTGGATGCGGTAATCAGGGATGGCAAATCTTCCACGGTCTGGGTGAAAACCGCGAAGAACACCTTCATCAACAGAATGGTGGAAACGGGTCTCGAATATGAAGACAGAATAGAAATCACATCAGGAATTAAGGCGGGAGACGAAGTAGTGGTCTCCGGGGCCTACCTGCTGAACAGCGAATATATATTTAAGAAAGGGGTCGATCCCATGGCGGGTCACGATATGAGCACAATGTAATATGAGAAAATTGAATATCATAGGTTGGCTGTCGGTGATCGTGGTGGCGGTTGTATTAGCCATTCAGTTCATACCGGTGGAGCGTAATGTCTCCACCGTTCCGCCAGGTCAAAGTTTTGAAAGAACCCAAAAGGTGCCCGCCAACGTGGCTGCAATCCTTAAAGTTTCCTGCTATGACTGTCATTCCAACAACAGCCGATATCCCTGGTATTCAGAATTGCAGCCCGGAGCATGGTTTATGGCTCAGCATATTACAAAAGGGAGAGACGAACTCAATTTTGATGAGTTCAATAACTATTCAAAAAGACGTAAAAAAGCAAAAATAAAAAGCATCATCAGCCAGATTGAAAAAGATGAAATGCCTTTAAAATCTTACCGCATGATGCACGGAAACGCGAGATTATCAGCAGATAAAAAAAAAGAACTGTTAGATTTTTTTCGTGACAACGAATATAGTAAGTAACGCAGAACATCAGAAATTACGCTCGACTTTGGTCTTTAGAGTATCAGAAATGGCCGTTTAGAATAAAAAAGGATCGGAAAAGACCATGCTGTAGAATCAACAAATTAATAACAACGTGATGAAATTAAATATTAAAAATATGGTTTGCAGCCGATGTCTCAAAGTGCTTAGGCAAGAGCTTGAACAACTGGGAATTAATGTTTCATCAATTGAACTCGGGGTTTTGGTAATCGACGAGATGGCTGGTAATCATACTGAAATCATGGCGAAAATTGAAAGCGTTCTCCATACCAATAAATTTGAAATAATCCATAGTCCAGAGGAAGTGCTCGTCGAAAAAATTAAACATTTTTTGCTTGGTAAAATAGAAGAGCCCCCTCTCGATTCCACCGTAAACCTATCTCAAATTTTAAGCACGGAGTTCAACCACGAATATAAGTCACTGAGCAAGTTGTTCTCACACCTTGAAAATACAACGCTGGAAAAATATTTTATTAAATTAAAAATTGAGAAAGTAAAACAACTTATTCAACTCAGGCAGTACACCTTTTCAGAAATAGGGCATCTCCTGGATTACAGCAGCGTCAACCACCTATCGAGACAGTTTAAAGAAATTACCGGTGAGAGCATGACTGAGTATAAAAATGCTGAACTAGCCAATCGAAGACCCTATGATGAAATTAGTTAACCTTAGAACTTAGGCGTATGAAATTATAAATAGGAAATAGTTGCGAAATAGAAACGGCAATCGTAGAGACGTTTGCGCAACTCTCGATAAACTTCAGGTATAGTTTTGATGTTACTTGGCCTTTTTTTCAAAGCGAAATTATACAGAAACTAACGAAAATTATGCAGAACATCCGTTTAAGAAACTTGTACTTTTACAGTAGTAATTACAACCAGGTCGCTATCAAAAAGCTACTTTATTGCAACAAGAGTTTGGTCAAAATACGGCTCACAGAACGTATTTTAAATGGATAGTCGGAAAGTAACAATGTATAAAATAATAAAATCAACCAAAATGAAACAACAAATTGAAATAACAGGAATGTCCTGCGAAGGCTGCGTTAAAAATGTCGAAAAAGCGTTGAAAGAAATTGATGGCGTACAGAATGTAAAAGCGAGTCTGCATCCACCGCGCGCAGTTATTGAAGCAGAGAAATCGATTAATACAGCGCAGTTAACGCAAGCCTTGGCGAAAGTAGGTTATAGTATTGCCGGCGCTTCCGTAGATGAGAATTTAAAAAAGTCTGGCGGCTCCTGTTGCTGTTGAAAAGTATGAACTGCGCGGGCAAGTATAATGTTAGTACGATGGGAACGATAACGGTAGAAATGCTCCGCTAAAAACTAAGTGAAAGAAGCAACTAAATTTTTTTTTAAAAAAATCAAAGTAGCCAGCAATAGCTTGCCTGATCGAACGCACTTATGATTGCGACAGTATTGGCGCAGGAATTGCATATTTATTGAAAAAACCAACCTATTTATTAACATAAAAACCAACAATTATGACAGGTTATCACACGTACCAAAGTTGTATTGAAGCATGTTTAAAATGTGCTGCAATATGTAATCACTGTGCTTCATCATGCACTCAGGAAGAAGATGTAAAAATGATGGCGAGATGCATTCAGTTAGACATGGAATGCGCAGCGATCTGCTATGCCTCAGCACAGTTAATGAGCCTCGGCAGCGACAAAGCAAAAGAAATTTGCCGCATTTGTGCCGACATCTGTGAAGCATGTGCTGCAGAATGTGAAAAACATGCACAACATGGAATGGATCATTGCCGTGAATGTGCAGAAGCTTGCAGAAAATGCGCCGAAGAATGCCGGAAAATGGCAGCGTAATTTAGAACGGGTGGTGATTTTAATGATTGCCACTCTTTTTATCTACATCCTATCGACCAAATTAAGATCTATTAAATGAAAAAATTTTTTACCCCGACATTGGTTGTCATAATGACAATGCTATTTGGTATGGTCAGCAGTTGCGGCAATAACGATAATAGCAATACCAATAGTAGTAAAACTGACAAACCACCTTCATTGCCATTGGCTAAAGGATATGTTGCCAACGAAGCCGGAGGCAGTGTTTCAGTTATAGATCTTCAGGATAGCTTAAAAACCACAAGCATTGACTTCAGTAATAGCGCCGGAACTATGTTTATGGCCCATAATGTGCAGGTGGCCCCCAATGGAAAATCTGTTTGGGTGGCGGCAGCAGGTATGGACAGCAGTAAAACAAATTACTTAATAGTTATTGACCCAAACAGCGGTACAATAAAAGAGCATGTGCTGTTAGGTTAAGATCTACACGTGGCCCATGTGGTTTTAGACGATCAATCAAAGAATGCATTTGTAACCGCAGGTGAAACGAATGAAGTCATACAAGTAGATTTCTGTGATTGATGTGGCAATGCCGTTTTATTGACTCATGGCCATTTCGACCACACAGGATACCTTCCCCGATTGGTAAAATATGGTTTTAGTGGATTAGTTTACGGAACAAATCCAACTTTGGATATTGCCACAATCATTCTGAACGACAGTGCCAAAATACAGGAACAGGAAGCAGCGCGAGCCAATAAGGAAGGCAACTCCAAACACAGTCTCGCAGAATCGCATGCAAATTATTATTACACTGCAGTAAGGTTTCAAATAGAATCTTAAAACCAAAATGAAAACAGACAAAAAATTAATCAGCACAGGTCTGCTGGCCGCCTTCACCGCCTCATTATGTTGCATTACACCATTATTAGCTTTCATTGCAGGAACAAGCGGCCTGGCTGCAACTTTTTCCTGGATCGAACCTTTAAGGCCTTACCTAATAGCGTTAACAATTTTTGTTCTTGGTTTTGCCTGGTATCTAAAATTGAAACCCAAAAAACAATTAGACTGTAACTGCGAGAAAGAGGAGAAAATACCATTCACACAGTCGAAAATGTTTTTGGGAACCGTAACCCTGTTTGCAGTCGTGATGCTTGCCTTTCCATACTATTCAGGAATTTTTTATCCAACTACAGAAAAGCAAATTATTATCGTGGACCAATCTAATATCCGTAAAATAGAATTTACAATTAGTGGTATGACCTGCGCAAGTTGTGGGGAACATGTCAACAGCGAAGTAAATAAGCTGTCGGGAATTATAAGTTCAGAGGCTTCGTACGAAAACAGAAATGCAGTTGTGAAATTTGATGATTCAAAAACAAACAGTGATGAAATCGAAAACGCCATAAACGCTACGGGATATTTAGTAACCGACAAAAAAGAATATCAATTGGAAACCATTGGTCGTGAAAAACCATAATAAATAATTAAACAGATGAGTACAGTTAAATTACAGTCAATAGTCACTTGTCCCAATTGCGGACACAGGAAAGAGGAAACAATGCCTACAGATTCCTGCCAATATTTCTACGAATGCGAAAAATGTAAGACCGTTTTAAAACCAAAACAGGGCGATTGCTGTGTATATTGCAGTTACGGGACAGTGCCGTGTCCACCTGTCCAGCAGGACAGAAAATGTTGTTAAAGATCTGTTGTTTTACATGTAGCTAAATTAAAAACCAATTTAATGAACAATTCAAAGCACAGCCACAAAGTTTCTCCGGACCATAGCGCTTCGGGGAAAACTCATTCTGCACACGATATGGATTCAGAACAAAAAAATGGACAAATGGAGCACGGCGGCGCATACAAAAAGTTATTTTGGATGCTTCTGATTTCCTTTATTTCAATGTTTATACTAATGTATGCGATGGTGGACAAGCTGGCTAACGTAATTCCAAACATAAACCAGTTATACATGGCAGGCCTGATGGCTTCTCCTATGTTAATCATCGAACTGCTGTTAATGGGGAAGATGTATCCCAACAAAAAACTCAATAAAATTCTTATGGGCCTCGGAGTGCTGATGATGGTGCTGTTTTGGTCCGGGATCCGGCAGCAGACAGCCGTGGGAGATGTCCAGTTTCTAAAGTCCATGATTCCACACCATGCAGGGGCTATTCTTATGGTCGAAGAAAGTAATCTGGTCGATCCGGAAGTGAGAAAGTTGGGCGAGGAAATTATCAAAGCACAGGAGGAAGAAATTGCCGTCATGAGGGCGAAAATTAAGGAACTTCAAACCCGGAAGTAATCTTACATACCAGAATTTAACGCATAAAATTAAACCATGAAAAAATACACCTGTCCCATGCATCCCCAGATATTGACGGACAAACCGGGAAATTGTCCACTTTGCGGAATGAACTTAATTCCCTTGGGAGGAACTGCCCGACCTGAAAAAGACGAACTCAGCCAACATCATCAGAATCATAGTCATCACGCGGGCTCTGAAGATTCTACTGCGGGATTTGACAAACATGCGGGACATAATACGCCGGATTTCCTGAAGAGATTCTGGATCTCTTTGGCACTTACCGTTCCGGTCCTTCTGCTTTCTCATATGATTCAGCAGTGGCTTGGTTTCACGATAGCTTTTCAAGGCGATAAATACGTGCTGTTGGTTTTGGGAAGTATTATTTATTTCTACGGTGGAATGCCTTTTTTCAAAGGGTTTTTGGGCGAAGTGAAAGCCGGAGCTATTGGGATGATGACGCTCGTTGCTTTGGCGATTACCGTAGCTTATGTCTATTCCGTTGCCGTCGTATTCGGGCTGCCGGGCATGGATTTCTTTTGGGAGCTCGCCACCCTAATTGTCATCATGCTTCTGGGTCATTGGCTCGAAATGCGTTCACAGATGGCAGCTTCAAAAGCGTTACAATCCTTAGTGGCATTGCTACCAAATGACGTAACCGTCGAGCATAACGGAAGTCCGGTTAAAATAAAACTGGAACAGCTGAAAAACGGAGATACCGTAATCATAAGACCGGGCGAAAAAGTCGCCGCTGACGGTCTGATTGTCGAGGGCAGTTCCTATTTAAATGAAAGCATGCTGACCGGAGAAAGTGTTCCTGTAAGAAAAGAGTCCGGTGGAAAGGTTATCGCAGGGTCTATCAATGGAGACGGGGCTTTAAAGATAAAAGCAACAGGGGTTGGAAAGGATTCGTACCTCAATAAGGTTATTAATTTGGTTCAGGATGCGCAGGCAGCAAAGTCGAACACTCAGAATCTGGCGGATAAAGTAGCCAAATGGCTTACTATAGTAGCAATTGTGGTGGGAGTAGGAACTTTCGCTTACTGGTACATCACCATGGGAGATTTGGCTTTTGCTCTGGAACGGATGGTAACGGTAATGGTAACGGCCTGTCCGCATGCTTTAGGAGTAGCAATTCCTTTGGTGGTGGCCATTTCCACTACACTTTCAGCAACAAATGGTTTACTCATCAGAAACCGCACGGCTTTTGAAACCACCAGAAAATTATCGACCATTATTTTCGATAAAACCGGCACCCTTACGAAAGGTTCCCACACTGTGCAGAAAATCATTCCTCTAACGGAACACTATTCGGAAAACGATTTACTCCAGTATGCAGCAGCAGTGCAGCAGAACTCCGAACATCACATTGCAAAAGGAATCATGCAGACCCTTTCTGAGAGAAAACTGGAGCTATGGAAGTCAGACAGTTTCCGCTACATGCAGGGAATTGGAGTGACAGGAATGGTAAATGGTAAATCGGTGGTTGCGGCCGGTCCTAATTATTTTGTTCAAAACAATAAACAGGTACCTGCCATTCCTGAAGGAATTAACCAAGATGCAGAAACAGTAAACTTTATTCTGATTGATGACGAGCCTGTGGGTATTGTTTCTTTAGCAGATACCATCCGCGATGGCGCCAAAGAAGCCATTGATCAACTTCGAAGCATGAACATTAAATCATTCCTGCTTACAGGTGATAACGAAAAGGTAGCGGCGGCGGTATCAAAGCAGTTAGGAATGGACGGATATTTGGCAAATGTACTTCCGCACCACAAACAGGAAAAAGTAAAAGAATTTCAGGATAAAGGAGAAATCGTTGCCATGACAGGTGACGGCGTAAATGATGCACCGGCTTTGGCAGCAGCAGATGTAGGCATTGCAGTTGGCAGCGGAACTGATGTTGCTGCCGAAACCGCAGATATTATTCTGGTCAACAGTGACCCTCGAGACGTGGTGAAAATGATAGATTTTGGAAAGAAAACCTACAGCAAGATGATCCAGAATCTCGTATGGGCAGTGGGCTACAACGTCGTGGCTATTCCACTTGCTGCAGGTGTTCTGTATCCCACATTTGTCCTGAGTCCCGCCATGGGCGCAGTGCTGATGAGTGTCAGTACCATCGTGGTCGCACTTAATGCAAGTTTGTTAAAAATTAAATAATCACAAGATGAAATATATATTTTTGCTCTTTCTATTTATGGCAATGTCCATAAACAGTTATTCACAGAGCACCAAAACCGTGTACACCTGCCCGATGCATCCGCAGGTCGTGAAATCAGCAACCGGTAACTGCCCCATTTGCGGTATGACCTTGGTGAAGAAAACCGTTACTGAGAAAAAAACGGCGGCCAAATCCGCGCCCGCTCCTAAAAAGGCCACCGTAGTTAAAAAAACTACGGGTAAGAAACCTGAAATTACCGCTGCAAAAACAAAGACGGTAACGGAAGTTAAAAAACCGGTGATGCCAAAGACTAAAGCAGTACCGAAAGACCCAGCGAGCATCAAAACGCCGGAACATTCAACACCTGCTCCGCATCAGCATGAAGCAGCGCAAAAGATGTACACCTGTCCGATGCACCCCGAGGTGGTTTCGGACAAACCCGGAAAGTGTCCCAAGTGCGGTATGAATCTGGTCCCTCAGAAGGAAAGCGGCCGGCATCAGGCTACCGGCAAAACCCCGGAACATCAAACTTTAGATGCGCATCAGCATGAAGAAGCGCAAAAGATGTACACCTGCCCGATGCATCCCGAGGTGATATCGGACAAACCCGGAAAGTGTCCCAAGTGCGGTATGAATCTGGTGCCTCAAAAAGGAAAGAAGGAAGATCATTCTGCACACGGAAACATGCAGATACATGGTGAACACAAAATGGTCATGCCCATGCCCGAAAAGCACCTAAAAGGCGGACGCAAAGTGACCTACCATCTTTATGTGAAAGACACCCTGGTAAATTTTGCGGGCAAACAGAAACGCGCCATTGCCGTAAACGGGCAGATTCCGATGCCAAAGCTGGAGTTTTATGAGGGCGATACGGCGGAAGTGATTGTCCATAATTTAATGGACGAAGAAACTTCTCTGCACTGGCACGGTCTTCATCTTCCAAATAAAGAAGATGGGGTTCCCTGGCTTACCCAGAAACCCATTCCACCACATTCAACCTACACGTATTCGTTTCCGATCATCCAAAACGGAACCCACTGGTATCACTCACATACTGGCCTGCAGGAGCAGATTGGAATGTATGGGATGATGATTCTGAAAAAACGTCCCGAAGATCCCACTTTCCGGCCGGGGATTGATGATTTGCCCACAGAGCACCTTATCCTGAGCGAGTGGACAAACCTGAACCCCAATAATGTTCAGCGGATGCTTCACAACGCCAATGACTGGTTCGCAATAAAAAAAGGCAGTACTCAAAGTTATGCAGAAGCCATAAAAGAGGGACACTTTAAGACAAAACTCACCAACGAATGGAAGCGGATGCTTGCCATGGACGTGAGTGACGTGTATTATGACGCCTTTCTGATTAACGGTAAAATAGAAAGCCAGCTCGCAGGATACAAAGCCGGTGACAAAGTGCGGCTTCAAATTGCCAACGGCGGTGCTTCCTCCTATTTTTGGCTCAATTATGCAGGAGGAAAAATTAAAGTAGTGGCCAGTGATGGATTGGACATTGAACCGGTCGAAGTGGACCGTCTTATTCTGGCAGTTTCTGAAACAGTGGATATCGTAGTGGAAATTCCTGAAAGAAACACCTCCTACGAGCTCCTTGTTACGCCCGAAGACCGCACAAAATCGGCTTCCGTTTACATTGGCGAAGGAATTAAAAAAGCCCAGGCACCATTACCCAAACTCAAATATTTTGAAGGAATGAGGATGATGAATGACATGATGAAGATGAACGGTGACATGAAGGATATGGGCATGGAGATGAGTTACCAGACTATGGATATGAATCAGGTGATGTACCCTGAGATTATTGCTGAAAACAATGCAGCAATGCCGATGAATACAATGGACAACAGTGATGCGGAAATGGATCACTCAAAGCACCAGATGCCTGCTTCCGGGATTACCACATTGAATTACGGAATGATGAAATCGCCTTATGACACTTCGCTTCCGAAAGACAGTCCCGTGCGCGAGCTCAAGTTTACCCTTACGGGAAACATGAACCGCTACGTTTGGAGCATGGACGATAGAGTCCTGGCAGAATCGGACAAAATATTGGTGAAGAAAGGGGAAATTCTCCGCATTACCCTTTTCAATAACTCAATGATGCGTCACCCGATGCACCTGCACGGATTTGATTTCCGCGTACTCAACAAAAATGGTGTTCAGGCACCCCTCAAAAATGTGTTGGATATTATGCCGATGGAAACTAATGTCATCGAATTTGAAGCAAAAACTGACGGGGACTGGTTTTTCCACTGTCACATCCTCTATCACATGATGGCGGGGATGAACCGTGTTTTTGCTGTTGGTGATTATCAGAATCCTTTGCTGCCCGATAAAGCTTCAGCTTACAAAAAGCTCCAGCGCGAAAGTAACATGTGGCACCTTATGGCCGAAAACGATTTTGCTACTAATGGTAACGACGGGATGGCGAGGATCTCAAATGCCCGCTGGGAATTGGGAACAGAATGGCGTTTAGGTTACAATCCCCATCACGGCTACGAGGTGGAAACCCAACTCGGCAGGTATGTGGACCGTATGCAGTGGCTGAAACCATTTATCGGATTTAACTATCATTATAGAAAGATTGACAGGAATAATATTGAAAAAAACCTTTTTGGACAGGCATCTACTAAAGATGAAAGAAAAACTTTCAGCGCTGGTATCATGTATAAACTCCCGATGTTGGTGGACCTGCAGGCAGAAATATTTACAGACGGAATTGTAAGGTTCCAGCTGAAACGTGAAGACATTCCATTGACTGCGCGTTTGCGCGGGGCATTCATGGTCAATACCGACAAAGAATATATGGCAGGTCTTAAATATATCGTCACAAAAAATATCGGAATCTCCACACACTACGACAGCGATATGAGCTGGGGTGCAGGGATTACACTGAACTATTAAAGGAGTTTTTATTGTGTCAATTTTAAAGAGTGCAGCTGCCAAATAAAGACCGGTTGCACTCTTTTTTACAGCGTATAACGACCGCCGGAAACACAGATTCTCATGAGGCAAACAATACCAGCCTACAACCTGAGGAATCATTGCAGTAATATGAGCTAAGACATAAATTGAAGTAAATATATTTTTATTAAATTAGCCCCGTGAAAATTTTCGCCTTCCTTTTATCGCTGTTCTTTTTGGTGCTAACCGTAGTGCCATGCAGTGATACTGCCGAATTATTAGGTGACAATGTATGTATGGTGCAGGATATTCACCTAGAGCAGGGTCAGGACACCCATGCAGATCTTTGCGCTCCCTTTTGCGTGTGCAACTGTTGTGGCATGTCAATGTCGGTTTCGCAGATTAAAAAATTACTTCCTGAAAAAAATCTTCTTTTACTAAAAACAGACATTACTGAATCAATGTATGATTACAGTACTCTTTTCAGTGCCGGAATCTGGCAGCCTCCCAAAATAAGTTAATTAAACTACCGTAGAACTCTTCCTCCGGGACACTTCGGCTATCCAATAGTCGCAAATTTTCGTATTCAATACGGAAGTTGAATTTTTCATTCAATTAACTTAAATTTTAAAGAATGCTTTATAAAATTATACAGTTTAGTGTAAAAAATAAGCTCATCATTGGGCTCATGACTTTTGCACTGATCCTTTGGGGTATATATAGTGCTACCAGACTCCCCTTGGATGCCGTACCCGATATCACAAACAATCAGGTACAGATTATTACCAGCACACCCACATTAGCTGCTCAGGAAACGGAACAGTTGGTTACCTACCCCATAGAACAGAGCCTTGCAAATATTCCAGGTATTACCGAAATGAGGTCCATCTCAAGATTTGGTCTGTCTGTAATTACTGTAGTTTTCGACGAAAGCGTGGATGTATACTTTGCACGGCAGCTCATCACCGAAAAGCTGAAAGATGCCGAAGAAAATATTCCACAAGGTATCGGCAGCCCCGAAATGTCCCCGGTTTCTACTGGCTTGGGTGAAATCTATCAGTATGTTATTCACCCTAAAAAAGGTTCCGAGAACAAATACTCCGCTACGGATCTGCGTACCATGCAGGATTGGGTCGTGGCAAGGCAACTTTACGGGACACCCGGAGTAGCTGAAATTAACAGTTTCGGCGGGAAACTTAAGCAGTATGAAGTCGCGATTAATCCCTATAGGCTTAAAGCAATGAATGTTACCATTGCAGATATTTTTGCTGCACTCCAGAAAAATAACGAAAATACCGGCGGCGCTTATATCGATAAAAAACCTAATGCCTATTTTATTCGCGGCATCGGTCTGATCTCTTCTTTAGATGATATTTCCAACACCGTAATAAAAACAGTCAACGGTATCCCTGTACTTATTAAAGATGTCGCGGACGCGCGCATAGGCAGTGCCGTTAGATATGGTGCTCTTACCTATAACGGCGATAAAGAGGCTGTCGGGGGTATTGTAATGATGCTCAAAGGTGAAAATTCTGCGGAAGTAGTGAGTCGGGTGAAGGAAAAAATGCTCACCATTCAAAAATCCCTTCCAGCTGATATTATCGTCGAGCCTTTCCTGGACCGGACTAACTTAGTAGACCGGGCGATCCGTACCGTAGAAACAAATTTGGTGGAAGGCGCTCTTATTGTCATCCTTGTGCTCGTCCTGTTTCTGGGTAATTTTCGTGCAGGGCTTATTGTGGCTTCTGCCATTCCACTTTCTCTCCTTTTTGCCTTAGGTATGATGAATGTTTTTGGAGTCAGTGCAAACTTGATGAGTTTGGGAGCTATTGATTTCGGGCTTATTGTAGATGGCGCAGTAATCATTGTAGAGGCGACCCTTCACTTTCTCGCGGTCCACCACAAATCCCAAAAACTCTCGCAGCACACAATGGACCGGGCTGTGGAAGCAAGTGCAAAAAAAATGATGAGTTCTGCAGCATTTGGCCAGATCATTATCCTTATTGTCTACCTACCCATTCTGTCACTTCAGGGAATTGAAGGTAAAATGTTCCGTCCTATGGCAGAGACCGTATCATTTGCCATTGTCGGAGCACTGATCCTCTCTCTTACTTACATACCCATGATGTCTGCGCTGTTTCTATCAAAAAATATCAGTGCTAAGAAAACCTTTGCCGATAAAATGATGGCTAAGATTCATAATTTTTACGTTCCCGTGTTGCAGAAGGCCATTGCGTTTAAATATGCAGTAGTTGCTGCGGCCATAGCGCTGCTTACGGTGTCGCTCCTGATATTCTCTCGCATGGGCGGCGAATTTATACCACAACTTCAGGAAGGTGATTTCGCCGTACATTGCATTCTGCCACAGGGCACCTCCCTTTCGCAAAGTATAGAAACTTCTATGCAGGCAAGCCGCATTTTGAAATCATTTCCCGAAGTCAACACCGTGGTAGGTAAAACCGGTAGCGCAGAGGTTCCAACAGACCCTATGCCGCCCGAAGCAACGGATCTTATTGTCACGCTAAAACCTAAAAAAGATTGGAAAGACAGCGACAAATCCTACGAAGAGTTAAGTGCCGAAATGATGGAAAAACTCGAAATGATACCTGGAGTGTTTTTTGAAGTTTCCCAACCCATACAGATGCGTTTTAACGAATTAATGACCGGGGTAAGACAGGATGTGGCGATTAAAATTTTTGGTGAAAATATCGACACCCTCGCTAAATTAGCTCCCGACGTTGCCAAAGTCGTCCAGACCGTTCAGGGAGCCACAGAGCCCCAGATTGAGCAGACCGTGGGATTGCCCCAAATTACCATTACCTACGACAGGGCCCGCCTCGCCTCGTACGGTCTCAATATTGAGGATATTAATCACACAGTAAGTACTGCATTTGCCGGTGAAACAGCTGGTGTAGTGTTTGAAGATGAAAAGAAATTCAATCTGGTCGCGCGTCTGGACAGTGCGAGCAGAAGCTCTATTGAGGACGTCAGCAGCCTCTTTATTCCAACCGCAAACGGAGTCCAGATTCCGCTTTCACAGATCGCAAAAGTGGAATATAAAGACGGTCCGGCACAGATAAGTCGGGAAGATGGAAAGCGCCGCATCGTCGTAGGTTTCAATGTAAAAGATAGAGATGTAGAAAGTGTGGTGACCGAAATTCAGCAAAAACTCACTGATGCCAACCTGCTGCCCCCCGGATATTATTATACCTATGGTGGTACTTTTGAAAACCTGGAACAGGCCTCTTCCAGATTACAGATTGCCGTGCCGGTTGCTTTAGCACTCATTTTTCTCTTGCTTTATTTTGCCTTCCGCAACCTGAAAGACAGCTTGCTTATTTTTACTGCGATCCCAATGAGTGCCATTGGCGGTGTGTTTGCCTTGCTCATAAGAGATATGCCATTCAGTATTTCTGCAGGAGTGGGCTTCATTGCGTTATTTGGTGTGGCCGTCCTGAACGGTATTGTCTTGGTCAGTACTTTCAAAGACCTACAGAAATCCGGTGTAAATAATGTAATACGAAGGGTTATTGAGGGAACCAGCATCAGGCTTCGTCCTGTATTGATGACGGCAGCCGTAGCATCATTTGGATTTTTCCCGATGGCTTTTTCTACCGGGAGCGGTGCCGAAGTGCAAAGACCGCTTGCAACAGTTGTTATCGGCGGTTTGGTTACGGCGACCTTTCTAACGCTATTTGTATTGCCTTTGCTGTATATCATCTTCAATTCTAAAAACCAATTCAGAACTAAATTGAGAAATATTAAAAATTCACCGCTTCCGGTGCTGGTCTTGCTGCTCTGTCTTGGGACAGGTTCCTTCCAGGCACAGGAAAGGATCTCGCCAAATGATGCAGTGAAAATAGCACTCGCCAATAATTTGCAGTACTCCGTAAACCGTGCTCAGGTAAGCAAAGCTGTGCTGGAGACCAAAACTACGCGTGAAATTCCTAAGACCGGCATTTTTATAGAAAATGACGATATGAGGCCAAGTGATCCCAATGGCGAATTAAAAATTGGAGTCCAGCAATCAATCCAATGGCCGGGGTTATATAAGGCGAAAAGGAAGTATTTTGAGGAGCAGCTAAAATACCACCAGCTTAATAAAGGTATGCTCGATGCCGTAATTAAAAAAGAGGTAAATACAGCATTTTATCAGCTGTGGTACCTTCAGGATCTAGCCAGACTTTATCAGAAACTTGATGAATACTACACCAGTATGTACGAAGCAGCTAATCTTCGTTTCAAAACGGGTGAAGCTGCAGGACTGGAAAACATTGCTGCCGAAGCACGGATGAAGGAGCTGCAGGCACAGAAACAGCAAAACCAACAGAATATTTCAGCACAGCAGCAGCAGTTGAGCCTTTTTCTCAATACTCAGACGATGTACTTGCCGGAAGACACCAATTTGCAGAAACTGGATGTGGATGACTTTCCGTCAGACAGTTTGCATCCCTCATTGGCACTGCAGCACCAAAATATCGAAATTGCACGGGCTAATATAGATGTTCAGAAAATGCAGAATAAACCTGACTTTTCCGGCCGGGTATTTTCCCAGAGATTATACGGAATGAAAGATCCCATAACCGGCTTTTCTGTTGCAGTTGAATTTCCCATTTTTGGGAAAACTGCCTACAAAGCAAAATTGCAGGCTGCCGAAGCTGAAGTCGAAATTCAGCAGTCGCAGCTGCGCTATCAGGAAAACCAGTTCGCTGCACAAACACGCTCAAGCTATACCGAAATCCTGAAAGCTTCGGAAATGCTTAAATATTATGAAAGTATAGGTTTGAAACAGGCAGACCAGATCTTTGATGCGGCAATGCTCAGTTACAAAGCAGGTGAAATAGGTTTTTCTGAAATGCACCAGTTCTTTACCCAAGCCATTGATATCAGAAAAAATTATCTCATAGCGCTAAACGAATATAATCTGGCCGTAATACAATATAACTACTATATTAAAAATTAAGTACCCAAAAGAGAATATAACATGAAAAAATATATCACCCTTATTTTTGCCGTCTCTGTCTTGTTGACAGGATGTAAAAAAGAATCAGAAGCCACTGAAACCAAAGAAGCAACTGAAGTAGAGAAGCCTGATGAGCACGAAGATCCCAATGTGGCTCATTTCACCGAAGAACAGATAAAAACTGTTGGTATCCAGATGGGCAGCATTGAAAGTAAGGAGCTTTCCAATACAATCAAGGTGAGCGGTATGCTAACTGTTCCGAACCAGAATAAGGCATTTGTCACGCCCTCCTACAGTGGCATAGTGCGCTCTTTGTATGTACAGCCGGGTAGCTATGTAACACGCGGAAAAGTTATAGCCACCATTGCCAATCCCGATTTAATCGTGATGCAACAACAACTCCAGCAGGTTAATAGCCAGATAAAGATGGCAGAATTGGAAGTTACACGTGCACAGCAGCTTTACAAAGGCAATGCAGCGCCACTTAAGAAATTTCAGCAGGCACAGACAGATCTTGCTACATTGCGCAGCCAACGCTCCGGATTACAGAAACAGTTAGGAAGCATCGGCGCCACAGAGGGTTACAGCTCAGCTCTTTCGGTACGCGCTCCCATTAGTGGTACAGTAAGCAAAGTAATTGCGCAAATCGGGAGTAATGTAGACATGGCTTCTCCTATTGCCGAAATTGTAAGCAATTCAGCGCTGCATTTGGATATCTATGTATATGAAAAAGACTTGGGGAAAGTACAGCCGGGGCAGACCATTCATTTTACACTCACCAACAGTCCCGGAAAAGAGTACGATGCAATTATTAACTCAATAGGAACAGCTTTTGAAGGGAATAGTAAAACAGTTCCCGTTCACGCACAGGTCGTAGGAGATCGCGCTGGTCTTATCGACGGCATGAGCGTTACAGCCGTTATCAGTTTAGATACACAGACCACAACGGCCGTTCCCACGGAAGCCATTATTAACGATAAAGGTCAGGACTATATCTTTATCGTGCAGAGTGGCCACAATGAAGAGGAGAAAAAAAACAAAAAATCGGAATCAGGGCAGAAAGCCACAAGTACACCGGCAGAAGAAGATGAAGTAAGTTTTGAAAAAATTCCCGTGGCTAAAGGGGTTACAGATTTGGGTTATACACAAATTACACCTTTGAAACCAATCCCCGCTAACGCTAAAATAGTCATTAAAAATGCCTTCTTTATCATGGCGAAATTAAATAACAAAGGAGAAGAAGGACACGGACATTAAAAAAACACTGCTAAAAATAGAAACCAAAATTAACCATTAAAATAAAAGCTATGGCAAAGAATAAACTACATACACATATCTACGATGAGAATGGTCGTCAGTTGTGCTGCACACCTCAGGAAGGTAAAATTTACAAAGATGCAGGCGCTGAAGAATTAATTGAGGATGGCTGTTGCAGAGTCACGGACAAAGCTTACCGTCCTGTCACAAAAAAAACTACCCCTGCTGCTGAACATTCCGATGACGACGGCCACGACCATGGAAACGAGCACGCTGACGATGATGGGCACGACCATTCTACACAGGGTAAATCACCCTTCCAATTATTTCTCCCGGGCATCATTTCATTCATTTTATTAATAGCAGGTCTGGCAATGGACTATTGGCTGCCACAGTCCTGGTTTAAAGATTGGGTACGCATTGCCTGGTATACAGCAGCGTATCTGCCGGTTGGCTTGCCCGTACTGAAAGAAGCGCTTGAAAGCATCATGAAGGGAGATGTGTTTTCAGAGTTTTTCCTCATGTCAATTGCAACTGTAGGAGCATTCGCAATTGGTGAATATCCGGAAGGGGTGGCAGTGATGCTGTTCTATTCTGTGGGGGAAGTATTTCAGACTCTCGCCGTTCAGCGCGCAAAAGGTAATATTGCGAAACTGTTAGATCAGCGTCCCGATGAAGTGACCATCTTGGTGGATAACCGCCCACAAACGGTAAAAGCGGCGGAAGTCGCAATAGACTCCATTATCCAGTTAAAACCGGGAGAAAAACTGGCACTCGATGGAATTTTAATTTCCGACAGTGCATCGTTTAATACTTCTGCGCTTACGGGTGAAAGCAAACCCGATACTAAGCAGAAAGGCGATACCGTTCTTGCTGGAATGATCAACCTGAACACTGTGGCACAGGTACAGGTCAATACACTTTACACAGATTCCAAACTTTCAAAAATCCTGGAATTGGTACAGAACGCTACCGCACAGAAAGCACCTACAGAATTATTCATCAGAAAATTTGCACGCATCTATACGCCAATTGTGGTGTTCCTTGCCATTGGTATCTGTCTGTTGCCTTACTTTTTTGTAGAGGATTATAACTTCAGGGACTGGTTATACCGCGCACTAATCTTTCTGGTAATTTCCTGCCCTTGTGCCCTCGTAATTAGTATTCCGCTGGGGTATTTCGGTGGTATTGGTGCAGCAAGCCGAAACGGTATTTTATTCAAAGGAAGCAACTTTCTGGATGCTTTGGCGGAAATTAAAAATGTGGTAATGGACAAAACGGGAACCATGACCGAAGGGGTCTTCAAAGTACAGTCAGTTAACATGCAGCCCGAACTCGACAAAGATTCAATTCTTAGGATGGTAAATGTTATTGAAAATTCATCAACTCATCCCGTCGCAACGGCCATTCATGAACACCTCGGAGAGCCTGATCACAATGTTGTAATCAATAACATCGAAGAGATTGCCGGGCATGGTTTAAAAGGGGATTATCAGGGTAAACAGTTACTCGTGGGCAACTTCAAACTCATGGATAAATTCGGTATCCAGTACGGTATTAACCCAAATGATATCGTGGAAACCTTGATTGCCATTGCGTATGAAGGAAAATTTGCAGGATACATTACCATTGCTGACAGTATCAAGGAAGATGCAGCGGAAACAGTAAAGAAACTGAAGGATTTAGGGGTAAAAGCGACCATGTTGAGCGGCGATAAATCAACCGTGGTGAAGGCGGTCGCCGAAAAACTGGGTATTCAGAATGCCTTTGGCGATTTGTTGCCGGAAGATAAAGTAAATAAAGTCAAAGAAATAAAATCGCGCAACGAGACCGTAGCATTTGTAGGAGATGGGGTTAATGATGCACCCGTTGTGGCATTAAGCGATGTGGGAATAGCGATGGGCGGTCTGGGTAGCGATGCAACCATTGAAACGGCAGACGTCGTTATTCAGGACGACAAACCATCAAAAATCCCAATGGCAATTAATATCGGTAAGCAGACTAAAAAGATTGTGTGGCAAAATATTGCTTTGGCCTTTGGAGTAAAAGCAGTGGTGTTGGTATTAGGAGCAGGGGGGTTAGCCACGATGTGGGAAGCAGTCTTTGCAGATGTGGGCGTAGCATTGCTTGCCATACTAAATGCGGTAAGGATTCAGAAAATGAAATTTTAAACAAAGCGGGCTTCGGTCCGTTTTTTTATGGGAGATATTGTGCAAAAATAATGAGCCTCCAAAATATCCCCGCTGCCACAGCAAGTAACATAATGACAATTATACGCACAGGCCAGCCGCTACAACGTTGCCCTCCATTCCGCACGCCTGTGCTGAGCCTGCCGAAGTGCTTCATTACGTGCAAACCAGCACCATAGTGCCTATAATTGGAAATTATGCTAAATGCTTTCCTTTTGGTCGGGCGAAGCCCGCACAAGCCATCGCCTTCCAGCCGCCAGGTAAGTTATTATTTAGAAGAGCAGTTCACCGTTCCATTGTGCAATCCGACAGTTCAGTTCTTAATATTCCATGTACCTGCAGTCCCTATTCTGCTTTTTTTCAGCGGAAAGTGTAGTGGCAGTATAGGCACTTCGGTACCGCGCACAGCAGTATTCCGGGCAACAAAAAAATGCGCATGCCCTCGCTTTCCCTTTCCCCGCTACCAGCACCATCACGCATTTTTTTCATTGCCCTCCATACCGCTGTCTTTCCAGCCCCTTTAGGCAAGATTATAACACAATGAAAAATCTATCTCTTAAAAACACAAGACCTTTCATTAGTTGGTTCAGGAATTGTAAGTATCTGAAAATGAAGAATGCAATACTTTTAGCAATAATACTGGGATTACTTATTTCATGTAAGCGCCCTAATGCAACAAATGATTCAGGCTCAGATAATGGTAAGCCAGAAAAAGCAATCCTTCCTACGTCGTCGGTTGTAAAAAATTCTGCCGATAAACCGATTGTTGATTCTTTGCCCAAACACGTCCTTATTAATTTTCAAAATGACTCTATTCCTTTGGCTGATGTCAAACAGATACAGAAATTACGCATACTGAATAATACATCTGAACCAATTGTATTCGGGGACGATTTTATATTGGAATATTATACAAATGGCGCTTGGCATAAAACCAACAACGGGAGGCAGTTTAAAAGCGGTCAATATACTTTGACTCCAGGTCGGGAATATGTGATGCCCACGGATTTATACTTCTATAGTTCTATCTATAGACTTGGCAGATACCGTATTTCAAAACCTTATAGGAATTCCAGTTCTCTTTCAATTACACAAGATCAAACTAATTTTGCTACTTATGAATTCTCGGTGTTCACTCCGCCATTTAAAAATATGGAACGTAAAGTATTTATGAGTTTGTCAAAAAACACCGTAAAGATCTCAGAACTCAACCAACCAATTCCTTTCACCATCATCAACAATTCTTACGATGAAATTTTCTTCGGTGAAAGGCAAACTGTTGAAAAATATGATGGCAAAAATTGGAATAAGATTCCGTTTGATGGGATTATAAATGACATCGGTTATAGTCTTTATGTAGGTACACAAACCTCTGAACATTCTTTAAATCTGCGCCCGGTACAATACAAATACAAACCGGGCCGTTATAGGTTGGCAAAACCATTTAGCATACGAAATGAAGAGAGTATTAAAACTGCATGGAAAGACTTTACATTGTATGACGAATTCCTGATAGTTCCATAACAATACAATTTGCATCCAGACTTTTCCTCCATTCATCCATGTTCCTCCAGCCCATAGCCGGCATCCACTTCACGGACGTGAACGGCCGTTACGTTCCTGCCAGCTATACGCTTCCGTCACCGCACACAGCAGTATGCCGGCTAACCGGGAATTGTCTATTTTATTCTGGTTCCGGTAAGCCGTCATACAGCTGTCTTTGCCATCGCTATCCACCGCTTTGAAAGAAAAACCGTTCTCACAATTAGCCATGTACCGGGAGTCAATAAACTGCCTTGTTTCAGCGGTAAAGTTCAGTGGCAGTTTATCCACGCTCGGTACCGCGCACAGCAGTATGGCGGTGCATCGTTCCTCCGCACCGCCATACCGCTGTCTTCCCCTCCGCTTAGGGGAGTTCGGAAAACACAGCTTCGATTTGCCTGAGTTTTATAACAAGCAAAACTCCTGTTTCACCTCCCGAAAGTCCCGGATAAAAAAAATAAAAAAAAAGAAAGTAAAGTTATAGCGTCGGAAAAATGCCCTGACAATATCAAGCCCTTGCGGGTTTTTTGAAAAAAATATAGTTGTCAAAAATGCTACGTCTATATTTTTTTCAAAAAAATATTGCATAGCATTTTTCCTCCACAAGAGTTAGGCACTTTCTTTTTTTCCTTTTTTTCTTTTGAATAGTATTTTTCATAACAAAATTTTCCCTCCGGGGAATTTTTTGTATTGAGTGCCACTTACTCCATCCCTGATTGCACCTTAAAGCATACTTATTTCACCCTTTTAAACAAAACAGTGCAAATGAGTGCAAACAAAATCTAAAGCACTGAAAAGGCCTGTCATTACAACAGGCCGTTTAACCAAAAAAACATTAAGTATGGGGCTTAAGTGCTATTTTACAGCATCATGATCGGGATCTTCCGCTGATTTTCCGGGAATTTTAACGGATTTTTCGCCGTACTCCTCCGAGCTGATTGCTGTCTGACTCACCGCACCAAGTATGGTTCCGCCTAAAAGCAAATAACCTCCAATGGAAATTACTGCTGCAGGCAAGGCAACCGGTGCTCCCACAAGGGCACCGCCGACAGCCGACAAACTAAGACCAACATTCCGTACAATGCGGAACCACTTTGGAGTGGGTGCAGACATTCTGCTTACTAAATTCAGGTTTCTATTTTTCATGATCGTGATTTCTTATTTCGTTAATTTCTAATTTATTGATCCGTTGTTCCAGGTATTCAACTTTCTTGTTCAGGATGTCATAAGAAGTTTTGAATTCTGTTTTGATGATCAGAGCCATGGTCTTGACTTCTGACATATCTCTTTCCATACTCTTGAAATCGGTGTGCAGCTGCTTGATGAAATAAGCAACGATACCCAGCAGAACACTGCTGATAAAACCGAACATCACACTCAACGTTAATTCACTTCCCATGATGATTCTGTTTTAAAATTGAAAATTGTTCTGGATCTCAATCTGATTATCCTTGCTTTTGGCTGCCGCCAAAAGTTTCGGATAAACCTGCCAGTATGCATCGCGGCTCTGCAGGACCTGATAGTCTCCGTCTTTTTTGATGTAACTCAATCCGACGAGCGGACAACCTGCCGTGTGTTCAATCGTGTTTCCGGTGTGGATATACACCAGGTCGAAAGTCGGCAGATCATCAATTTCAATCATGCCCTGATGCATTTGTCCGTACTTCTGGGAATACGTTCTGTTCATTCCACCGGTTGAGTTGATTTTAAGCTGAAATTTTCCCTCCGGGATCGCGGTCCTGCTTTTAATCTTAACCTGGCGGATTTTATCCTCCAGGAGAAAGCACTGGAAAATACCGTCAATATAAAGATGGGAAAGGGTGCTTTCTTTGCCCTGGGCTACTCTTACTATTTTCGTTTTCATTCTGTTTTGTATTTTAATTTTACAAATCAGTGATAAAAAAAAGGCTTCCATTTTCTGGAAGCCCTTTCATGATCACATCCTAAAACACTTCCTCAATTTTGAGACAGTTACCGGTTGCGAATGGATAATAAACCCCATTTACTTCCTGGAAGAACTCAATCCCGATACACTGAAGAACAGAAACGGTATTGTCCAGAGTTGGTAAACCTGGCAAATCTGCCGTAATGGTATCACCGGAATAACTTTCATTAAGCGGGATAAACGGCGATCTGGAAACTACACTCAGCTCATTGTTCACCGCGTCGTCCGGTTCATAAGTTCCGGTAACCGGGTTATACGAAAAGTCCGCGATCACCGCCAAAGCATGAAGCAAACGGAAATGCGAAGCACCTGCAGGAGCTGCGATCAGTTCCACAGGCAGAAACTCCTCAACAATCAGATCTGCAGTATTTCTTGCAGGATCGTGATTTACCTGATAAGGAGCATTGAAAACACCGTTGATGGACTGGTTCTTATTGAACTCAAACCCGGTGAGATAATTTCTCTGAGTGGAGATTTCTACCTTTC
Source organism: Flavobacteriia bacterium (assembly GCA_015999765.1). GTDB lineage: Bacteria > Bacteroidota > Bacteroidia > Flavobacteriales > Weeksellaceae > Kaistella. The sequence goes on along the minus strand of JAECQR010000011.1, from coordinate 2,054 downwards.
GGTAACCTCTGGCTTCCGTTCCGTCCTCCAGGTTGATTTTCTTCATGATCGAAGTTAATCTGCCTGTCACCTGAGTATCGGTAAATTTCCCCATCAGCTGGGAAAGAGCGGTTCGCACCGCCTTTCCGGCGATGGCGCAGCCGCCGAACTCGTTCATGTTTTCGCGCGTACGCTCAAACTCCGGAGCTGTTTTTACCTGTTCTGCGGTAGGTCCGCCTACCATGCCGGCAAAAAAACCTTTTTGCCCTTTGATTTTGAAATGTCTCACGTCGCCGATTGTTCCGACGTACTTCATGAGACCTTTTTGTCTTGCCATAATATTAAATTTTGCAATTGATAATTTGAAGAAAAACACTGTTGTCTAGACACTTATAAATTTCTTGAATTATCTTTACAAATACAATAGTCAAAATACTGTAAACCAATGCATTACAACGAAATTACCCCCGAGAACACTCAGTCGGACGTCAGCAAAACTGTAAATCCGTCTACAAAGTATTTCCTGATTCCGGAGATTATTACCGAAACCTATTGGATCGTCGAAAGGGTTCTGGATGGAGACACATTAATCGTCAAAGAAGAATTCGGTCAGGAAAGCAAGGAAATCCGTCTTTATGGCCTCGATGCACCGGAAGTGCACATGAGCCGGAAAATGCGCGAGGATGAAGCGAAAAGCCACCTGCCTGCAGCTTTCTTACTGGAACTCGGTCTGAAGAGTTTAGGTTACGTGCTCCAGGTGTGCCCACCTGGAACACGTATCACACTCCTCACCGAAAAGAAAAACGAACTCGACTTCTGGCTGCGCCAGTTGGCTTATGTCATTCTGCCTTCAGGGGAATGTCTGAACGAGCTTTTGATTGAAAATGGCTGGGCAAAAGCCAGCCATTCTTATTATTGTTCTATGCTTACTGAATATCAGCAGTTAAATTTTGAAGCAAAGCAGCAAAACCGCGGAAACTACCTGTCAGTCGATGTTCTCTGATTTGTTGTACTTATGTTGTACCAAAGGAGGTGAAAAAGTAAGAAAGTACCCTGTTAAAAGGACTTTGCAAACGGACTTGTATTAATATTATGTTAGCTGCAGGTTTTTTTATTTTTCAGATATATGTTTTTGTGAAATATTTGGTTCCGCAAAACTGATTTTTTCAGCAGTTTCGAGTTCAGTCAATTTTTTAAAAATCGGAGAATATTTTTGTTCATAGAGAACTTCCATTACAAAATAATTACTTCCAGTTCCTTCAGTTTCGCAACCTAATTCTTTAAATTCATTTCTTAATTTTTGGACGTTCTGATCTTTGTCAAGAATAATAATTTGTATTGTTGAATTTCCTGAATATTCAACGACATTTCTAAACGTAATTCTTCCTTCGTCTACATCGAACTCAGCAAAAACAATATCATCAGAAGAAAATTCAGGTCCATAAAAAGGAATATTATCAATTTTATAAAGTCCTTTTTCAGCATCTATAATTTCTGTCCAAAGAGTTTCAACGACAATTTCGTCGAGAACGTCACTAAAATATCGAACTAAAATCTTTTCAGAATTATAAGATTGCATCATCGTCAAACATTTCTTCAACATTATTTAAGACTTCGCAATCACAATAACCTCCATTTTCTTGAAGCCAATTTTTGACTTCCTGAATGTTTTCTATTTTGTATTCTTGCAAAAATTCATTTGTTAATTTTAACGAATCATCACAATCATATTCACCAAGTTTTTCATCCAAAAAGTCAAATAACTGAGTGAATTTTTCTCTTGAAATTGGAAGCGAATTTTCAAATTCAAGTTTTGCTTTTTCTCTCAATTCTTTTTTGATTTGTTTTCTTCTTTCAATTTCGTTTTTATCTGGCATTTTCCTTTGGATAACGTTTTTTATAAACTTGCAGCTAACGGTTGGGTATTTCTGTTGGCGGGGATTACTATAATTGCTTTTTGTAAATATAACTAAGAGAACAATAAGCAAAAATCTTCATGATGTAAACTTCAACCCCGCTGATAGAAATAGCTTGTTGAACTAAACCTCCGGTAGCTTTTCCCTTCGCTGTTTTAT
>JAECQR010000004.1 GCA_015999765.1 Flavobacteriia bacterium | reverse complement strand
CCGGCTCCAAAAAAAATAACCGCAGAAAAATCTGTGGTTATTTCAATTTAATTTATTTGGAAACGAGTTTTTTCACGTCTTTATTTTCGGAGTAATTGATAATTCTTGATATATCATCGGCGGTAAATTTTCCCGAAACATCTACAAAAACCAATTCGTTGCCCGAGTGTATCGTGATCAGGAGTTTCCTGATGACTTCCCCCTTTTGTTTTGCCTGAAATTTTATGGTCTCGTTTTCTTTTTTCACGGTCATCCATTCTTCAAACCGGTTGTTGGTGAGATATTTGGTAAAATCTGTAAGCATTGTTTTGTTGCCGTTCTCAACCGTCATGACTTTAATATCGGATATTTTTCTGATGAGGTTAATGAGTTCTTCGCTTTCACCGTCTTCTTTCAAAGCCTTTTTAACCATTGGTTTGGCGAGAAACATGGGAACATTAATACTGGTAAATTTAGCGTCTTTATAATCGTAATGCTGATTATCAAAAAATCCCATTTTAGGTGTGCTGGAAACGATGCATGATTGTAGTGAGAACATAAGCACCGCAGCGAATAAGAAAGCAATATTTTTCATGGTTGTTTGTTTTTTAATTTTACGGTCTAATTTAAAGGTTTAATGCTTGCACCACTCGAAGTTTTGGTCCCTCCATTTTCAATTTTAGGATTTCCTTTGTATCTGATTGTCGCACCGGAACTTGCACTGCCTCTCAGTGCCTCTGTGGCCTGAACTCGCAAATTAGATCCGGATGTTGCTGAAACCGTGGCCGATTTTGCTATAAAATCATTGGCATTGCAGCTCGAGGCACTGGTAAGATCGAATGTTGCGTTTTCTGTTTTCCCAACAACCGTGGAACTTGAACCGCTTGTTCCGGTAATGCTGAAACTTTGCGACTGAACATCGAGTTTGGCGGTAGAGCCTGAAGAAAGCGTAACATCAACTGCTTTTTCAGCAATCACCTCAGCGTTAAGATTGGCGCCGGACGAAACTTCTGCTTTGAAATTATTTTCTTTAATCGTGTTTACAGTCATCAAAGATGCACCGGAGCTTACGTCTACCGAAGAAAGTCTCGGCGCTTCCACGGTAACCAACAGTTTTTTAAAGTTTAATTTCTTATTGTTTTTGTTGTTGATGGAAATTACCAGGATTCCGTCTTTTACTTCTGTCGAAACATATTCCTGAAGATTAGGATCGGTCTCTACAACCACCGACTGGTTATTTCCCTGCGTAAAATTCACTTTAATCCCGCTTGAGGCTTTAATTCCGGTAAATTTTCCTACGCTGCGCACCTGGATTACTCCGCCTGGGCTTACGTTTTCAGTTACTAATGAGGATTTGAGGGAAGTATTCTGGGCTTCGTTCACCAGTTTGTTTACATCATCCATAGAGATTTTTCCGTCAAGCATCATCAGAACCGTATTTCCTTCAGAATTGATGCTTAAAAGCAAATTGTCTAAAATCCCGTTGGTAGCGTCAGAAGACAGGAATTTAATCTTATTGTCTTTGCTGTTCACGGTCATCAGTTCTTCATACTTCATGTTTTTGATGGAGTTGGATATATCGTTCTGAAGATTCTGGAACATGTTCAGCTGCTTGATTTCATCTGTTCCTTTGGTTTCAGGTTTCTCCACAATGAGAATTTTAAGACCGTTGATTTTGCTTAACAATGGTTTAATCTGGTCAAGTTCAGAATCATTAATGTTAAGCTTGTTCAGCATATTAAACATCGGCTTGGCGATTTTGATGGAGGTTACGCCATCAGTTTCCTGATATTTTTCGAAAAGCTGGTCGAGTTTGTCTTTCTGTGCGTTTACCGTGGTAAAAAAAGAAAAGAAAAGGGCGAATATGAATATTGTTTTTTTCATGATAATTTTTTTTAAAAGATGAAACGATGATTCATCTGGATTAATGGTTATTCGTAGTCGTTGAGGTTGTGGAGCGCCTCGGTTTGCGCTACCGTTTTTGTTACGTTTTCCGACAGGATACGGAAGGAATATTTCGCCAGATCGATCGCTTCCTCTTCGCTCTCGATCTTCTGGCCGTTAATGATCACGTAGCTAGATTCATAGTTGGAAGCTGTCTCCTTGTTTTTTTTTGCAGATTTTACCTGAGTGTCGTTCTGAACGAATACAGGCCTCGTGTTTCTTTTGATTCTTCCCCTTTTTGGGAGGATTTTATCCATCACATCTTCATCGCTGCTGATGTATGCTGAATCGGTAACTAAACTGTCTGAAGCTACATTTACAGAGTCATTGGTGTGAATGGCGACAAATTCATTACCGTTTCCGAAATCGTCTTTTTGTTTCAGAATTTCGTTTTTCACCAAATCATTCTGTTCCTGAATGCTGGTTGGGGTTGAAAATTTAAAGAACGCTCCCAATGTAGCAAGCAGTACAAGACTTGCCGCAAGCCAATAAAATTTCGGGAAAGACGCGCTTTTCTTCTCTGAAATCTTAATGACAGGTTTTTCTTCTTTTTCAGCTTCCGCCAGAAAATCCTCAAAATCCCAGTTCATCTTTTCTTCCCTGAGCTCCTGAAAGATTTCGTTGTATTTATCCTGTGATCTGTCGGTTTTCATAATTCATTAATTGGGTGATCTGTTCTTTAATTTTCTGCCGGGCCCGCATCAGGTTCACTCTTACTGTGTTTTCCTCCATTTCCAGCATTTCTGCGATTTCTGAAATGTCGTATTCTTCTACATCTTTCAGGTGAATTACGGCTTTCTGTTTTTCCGGAAGCTGCCTGATGAAATTCAGAATGTGTTCTTTCAGATTATTGGTCTCGATCTGGTAAAGCTCACTTCGGTGAAGTTGAAAATCTGCAAAACCCATTTTCACGTCGTGATGCTTTAATCTGTTCAGGCATTCATTTTTTACCGATCTCATCGCATAGGATTTAATGTTCCCGAAAGCGGCAATCTCCTCTTTCTTCTGCCAGAATTTCATCATCAGATCCTGTACAACATCTTCAGCTTCGTCACTGCTCATCACGAATCTTTTCGCAAAACGGTACATCTCATCCTTGAGACAGAATACCGTATCCTTGAAAATTGCGTGAGTCATAGCTTAGTTTATAGGTAAGACACCGAAGTTCGGGATTTTGTTACATCGAAATAAAAAAAAACTTCAAAAATTGTTTTTGAAGTTGAATTAAATTGCCTTGGGATGCGCCTTGAGAGTTTCCGAAGTGCTTGAAGGTTTTTTATAGATTTTAATTTCTTACAAATCCGTCACCTTTTTATCAATTTTATAAACCGTTCCGCGAAAAGTCGCAACCAAAACTTTATGTTGGTTGGTGATTGAAATATCATACACACCGGTTTTTCGCGTATCGGAAATTAAAACACTTTCAGCGGTTAAAGTATCGCCCATTCTTAATGCTTTTGTGAAGTTCATCGAGCAGTGTAATGCCACAGAAGCGTCATTCGTGTTATTGCTTGAAAAAGCGAGGGCAGAATCCGCAAGGGAAAATGTAACGCCGCCGTGAACGGTTCTCAGGCCGTTGATCATTTCAGCTTTTACAGGCATCTCAATCAGGCAGTATTTTTCGCGGATTTCAATGAGTTTTATTCCCATCCATTGCGAGAAATGGTCCTGATTGAGCATATATTGAGCGAGTTCGAGTGGCGACATATTAATTGGAAAATTTAATTTTTGATTATTTTACGACTGTTTTCTGCTGCTGAAAAAATGTTTATAACCGACAAAAACAACCACCACGGCAAGTGTAATTAGCCATTTCTCCTCAAAAAATGTCATGAAATCCTGATCGGAATTCAACAGGAATTTGGTCATAAAAAAACTGAGGATGGTAAGAATAATAAATGAAACTGCCATGGAAACAAGAGCCGGAAGTATTTTTGGATTCATAATTTTAAATCTTTTTTAAGTTATATTTTCTTTAAAAGCGGACTTTGGCGGTACCGCTCTTCCTGATATTCTTCATACAGATTCTGAAGTGTTTCAGAGATTTTGCTGAACCCGATTTCTTTTCCCCATGCGAGTAAACCTTTCGGGTAATTTACTCCTTTTTGCATAGCGAGTTCCAGACCGTCATCATTTGCGATCCCTAATCTTTTGGCTTCTACAGCTTCATTGATGAGCATTGAAATAATTCTCATGAATATTTTGCTGTATAGATTTTTATCTTCGACAGTTTCTGGGCTCCTGGCGCTTGGCTCTTTCATCTGATCCGAATAATCGTAAAAACCTTTTCCCGTCTTTCTTCCGAGCAATTTAGCCTCGCTCATTCTTTGCTGAAGCAAACTCGGTTTGTATTTTGGATCGTAAAAATAATCCTGGTAAACAGTTTTAGTGACCGAGAAATTAATATCGATTCCAATTAAATCCATCAGTTCGAAAGGTCCCATTTTGAAATTTCCCAAACTGCGCATCGCATCATCAACCTGTTCAGGGGTGGCAATATTTTCCTCTACAAGTCTTAACGCTTCGCCATAGAAAGGTCTGGCAATACGGTTCACAATAAATCCGGGAACATCTTTGGCGATAACCGGAATTTTGCCCCAGGTTTCCATTAAAGAATAAATCTCCTGAGCTAATTTTTCTTTAGTGAGAAGTCCGGGAATTACTTCTACAAGAGGCATAATCGGAGCGGGATTGAAAAAATGAATCCCAATAAATCTTTCTGGCTTTTTTAGTTCAGCCTGAAGTGAAGTTATTGAAATGGACGAAGTATTACTTGAAATAATGCACTTTTCGGAGACAATTCCTTCAAGGTCCTGAAAGACTTTTGTTTTAATTTCTTTATTTTCTATGATGGCTTCAATCACCAGATCACAGTCTTTAAGATCAGAAAGGTTTGAGCATGCTTTGATGCGGTTGAAGATCTCTTCACTTTTTTCGACTGAAATTTTTTGCTTGGATACAAGCTTCTGTAAAGTCTGCTTTAAATTCAGCAATGATTTTTCAGTTTGAGCCGAATTCGCATCATAAAGAAAAACCTCGCATCCGGAAGTTGCTGCCACTTGCGCGATACCGATTCCCATGGTTCCGGAGCCGATTATTCCTATGAACATAATTTGATAATTTGATAATTTGACAATTTGATAATGATGCAGTGCAAAAGCATTGTATTTGGATGAATTAGTTTTGTTTTGAAGTAGAAATAATTTTTGATAATATTAGAATGATATCTTTCAAATTTGAAATCAAAGAATCGGCGGGAGTTTTCAAATATGCGGAGTTATTACACAATTGTAACCAATATTCTGTTTCGTCCGCTTCTTTGGCTGCAATTTTCATTTTATGAATAAAATCGGCTTTGCTTTCAGCATTCTGCGCTTCACGAACATTTGCGCCATTGGATGTTCCTGACTTAAAAATCTGATTAGCCAACGAGAATTTTTTTTGTTCGAAAATGTTCTCAGAAAACTCGATAATTTGAAGAGCAAACTCGAAAGTTTTAGTCACGATTATGTTTTCTTTATCATTTCTCATCATTTTCAAATTTACCAATTATCTGATTTTCAAATTGCTCTACTTTCCCTGATAATTTGGCTTTCTTTTGTCTAAAAACGCTGCAACACCTTCCAGAAAATCAGCGCTTTCCGCAGCTTCCTGCTGAAGGATTCCTTCCAGATCAAGCTGCTGGCTTAAATTGTTATCATAAGATTCGTTGAACGCTTTTTTGGTTAAGGAAATTGCTTTTGTCGGCAAATTGGAGATTTGTTCTAAAATCCCCATCGAATTCACCATAAAATTTTCATCTTCAAAAACATCGGCAATCAAGCCCATGGTTTTTGCTTCTGTAGCAGAAATTTTCTTGCCCGTAAAAGCGAGGTAATTTGCCTGCTGACGGCCCAAAAGTTTTGGCAACCAATAGGTTCCGCCTGTGTCAGGAATCAAACCAATGTTTACAAAAGCCTGCGAAAAATAAGAAGATTCGGTCGCTAAAGTAATGTCACATATTAATGCCAACATCGCACCGGCGCCTACTGCGGGCCCATTCACCAAGGATATAACGGGTTTTCTGCATTTTGCGATTTCCTTTACCATAGGATTGTAATAATCGATCACAATTCTCTGGATTACTCTTTCGTCATCGTCGCCACCGTAAGACATTGCATCTTTAAGATTCTGACCCGAGCAGAACGCTTTTCCACGTCCGGAAATGGCGAGACACCTTACTTCGGGATTTTTAGAACCTTCGTGCACGAAACTCCGGATTTCTTTCAGCAAAGTTTTGTTTAAACTGTTGTATGTTTCTGGCTGATTGAGGTAGGCGATTTGAAGTTTGCCTTCAAGGTGGGTTTCTATTTCGAGATGAGTGTACATGTTATTGAGTTTATATTTGCTCCAATTTACCAATATTTTTTAAGTCCGAAAGAATTAAAACTATGCAGTAAATTAAATCAGTGGCATTTAAAATAATCGAAAGGTTCCAGGCAGTCATTGCACTGATAACTTGCTTTGCAGAGGGTAGAACCGAAACGGCTGATCTGTCTGGTGTTTTCCGAGCCGCATCTCGGGCATTTTTTTGGAATGTTGAGGTGATCTTCATGAGACCCTTTTTCCGGCGGTGTAATTCCGTACACGCGGAGTTTTTCCCGAGCCTCATCGGTAATCCAGTCCGTCGTCCAGATGGGAGAGATTTTGGTAATTACTTTAGCGGTAATTCCTTTTTCCTTAAACAGTTTAATAATATCCTCTTCAATATTAAACATGGCGGGACAGGCAGAGTAGGTGGGTGTGATTACAATTTCAGCTTCCTGATCAGAAATCATCTTCGCTTCCCGAACAATCCCCAGTTCTATGATGTTGATCACGGGAATTTCAGGATCCGGAATCTCGGAAAGAAGTTCTAATAGATAATTCAAAATAATCTGATAACAATTTAATTAGTTTTACCAAACACAATTCGGATACGTTCTCTGCATATACTGAAGCTCACATAAAATAAATCCGAAATATTCCGTGTGATAACCGGTTCTGGAACCTTTCTGCATGAATTCGCTTTCCGGGATTTCAATACCGAAATTCCGGAAATCCTCGGCAACTAAAAATTTCCAGTTTTCATAGAGATCCTGCGCATTTGGTGCAATTCCGAGATGGCCCAGATCCGTTTCGCCTTCGGTTTCTGCAAACATTCCCGCAGTATATTCCCAAAGGTTTTCCACGGCGGTTTTGAGTCTTGTTTGGCTTTCTTCGGTTCCGCCTGCAAACATTTTGATCCACGTCGAAGTGTGGGTATAATGGTATTTTACTTCTTTCAGAGACTTTTCGGCAATCGCAGCAAGCTGTTCATCGCTGCTTTTTGTCAGAATCATATACAGAATTTTCTGATATAGGGAAAAGAAATACACTTTCAGCACTGTATTTGCGTAATCCCCGTTGGGTAATTCGGAGAGCTGGCAATTCAGATATTCTTTTTCCAGACGCAGAAAAGCAAGGTCATCCTCGGTCTTTCCCTGGCCCTGAATCTGGGCTGCATATTTGTATAAATTACTAGACTGTCCCAGATAATCCAGGGCAATATTCGTAAGCGCGATATCTTCTTCAAGATACGGTCCCTGACCCGTAAGTTCCCCTAAACGCTGCCCGAAAATCAAAGTATCGTCGGCAAGTTTTAAGATATAATTATAAAGTGGATTCATTTATTTTTAAAGATTTATAAGCCGAGAACCAAGAGCCAAGAACCAACATTTAAGATCTTGATTCTTGAATCTTGGTTCTAAGAATTTACATATTTTTCACGTCGTTTGGAATCTGATAAAAAGTAGGGTGACGGTAGAGTTTATCATCAGCCGGATCAAAGAAAGCTTCTTTATCTACCCCTTCAGATGTCACCATATATTTGCTCGGAACTACCCAGATTGAAGTGCCTTCCATTCGTCTTGTGTACACGTCGCGTGCGTTCTGCAAAGCCATTTCGGCAGTTGGTGCCTGCACGGTTCCTGCGTGTTTATGGGAAAGTCCGGGTTTTGTCTGGATAAAAACTTCCCATACATCTAAATTGCTCATTGATTGTTTTTTTAATGCTGATAAAGATAAATTATTTTTTTAAATCTTTTCCCCGTCGATATAGACACTTTCGGCTTTCAAACTGCCTTGCTGATAAAATACATTCTGGAAATTATCTGTTTTAAAAGTGACGAAATCTGCTTTTTTGCCTTCTTCTAAAGTTCCGCGATCTTCTAAATTTAAAGCAAAAGCCGAACGGAAGGTAATTCCTGCCAAAACTTCGGCGGTTGAAAGCTTCTCGAATGTCGCCAAAATGGAAGCCTGTGTAATTAAATTTCCCATCGGTGCCGAACCGGGATTCCAGTCGCTTGCAATGGCCAGAATTCCGCCTCCATCCAGAATTTTTCTCGCGGGCGTAAATTTTTCGCCTAAACCTAAACTTGCTCCGGGAAGCGCCACAGCTACTGTTTCTGAATCTGCTAAAAACTGAATATCCTCATCAACCGTCGCTTCCAGATGGTCGGCAGATTTTGCTCCAACTTCCACCGCGATTCTGGAACTTCCGGCGGTGAACTGATCAGCATGAACAGTGATTTCGAAACCCATTTCTTTCGCTTTCAGTAAAAATGATTTGCTTTCTTCTGGTTGAAAAGCTGATTTTTCAATAAATATATCAACACGGTTTGCGAGATTTTCTTCTTTTACTTTCGGAAGGATTTCATCCAGAATATAATTCAGATATTCTTCATTATTTCCTTCAAAATCTCTTGGTTTTAAATGGGCAGAAAGGCATGTCGGAACCAATGTTGCCTTAGTGAAATTTTGTGCTTTTTTGATCACGCGAAGCATTTTCAGTTCGTTTTCAACATCGAGTCCGTAACCGGATTTTATTTCAATAGTGGTAATTCCCAAAGAAATCAGAAAGTTGATTCTTTCTAAAGTGGTTTTAAGAAGTTCTTCATCCGAAGCGTTTCTTGTATGCTGAACTGAACTCCAGATTCCGCCGCCGCTTTCTGCAATTTCCAGGTAGGTTTTTCCAGCGTTTCTCATCGCAAAGTCATTGGCACGGTTTCCGCCGAAACAGATGTGGGTATGGGAATCGGTAAATGCTGGTAGTGCAACCTGTACTGACTCAATAGTTTCAGTCTCGATATCGGGGAATTCAGACTTTAGGTCTTTATAATTTCCTGTTTTCCGGATGATTCCGTTTTCGGAAATAATTCCGCCGTCTTTAATGATTTGAAGTTGATCATCGCTTAGTTTTCCGCGCAAAGGAAGATTGGCAAGTGTAACAATTTGTTTAAAAGGACCAATTAGTTTCATAGTGGTAAATTTAATGTTTAAACCCAAAACACAGCAACTTTTTTCTGAATCTTAAGAATGCCAGCTTATAGCGCACAGATTCTTCGCGGCTTAGTTTTCTTAATTTCAATAAAAAAATTCTACCTTTGAAAATATACAAATTAAGAATAAATGCCCGATTTTTTGCACGCAGATAGAGAGAATTTTTCGGATGATGAACTGATGCAGGAAGAGAAAATCCGGCCACAGAGTTTTCAGGATTTTGCCGGACAGAGGAAGACTTTGGATAATCTGGAAGTTTTCGTGGCGGCTGCCAAAAACCGCGGCGGTGCTTTGGATCATGTTCTTCTTCACGGTCCGCCGGGACTGGGAAAAACCACTTTGGCCCACATCATTGCAAACGAACTGGGAGTGGGATGTAAAATTACATCAGGGCCAGTTTTGGACAAACCCGGAAGTCTTGCCGGATTACTGACTAATCTGGAAGAAAACGATGTACTTTTCATCGATGAAATTCACAGGCTTTCTCCCATTGTTGAAGAATATCTGTATTCCGCGATGGAGGATTACAAAATCGATATCATGCTCGAAACCGGGCCGAATGCACGTTCTGTACAGATCGGTTTGAATCCTTTTACTTTGGTTGGAGCAACAACAAGAAGCGGAATGCTGACTAAACCTATGCTTGCAAGATTTGGAATTCAAAGTAGGCTGGAATATTATACCATTGAACTTCTCGGGATGATTATCGAAAGAAGTGCGCGGGTTTTAGGAGTGAAAATCTACGAAGACGCGGCGCTTGAAATTGCCAGAAGAAGCCGCGGAACACCGAGAATTGCCAACGCTTTGTTGAGAAGAGTGCGCGATTTTGCAGAGATTAAAGGTAACGGACAAATTGAAATTGAGATTACCAAATTTGCGCTAAATTCATTAAATGTCGATGAATTCGGATTAGATGATATGGACAACCGTATTATGCGCGTGATGATTGAAAACTTCCGCGGGAAACCGGTAGGGATTTCAGCGTTAGCAACTTCAATAGGTGAAAATCCCGAAACTCTGGAAGAAGTTTACGAGCCGTTTCTCATTCAGGAAGGCTTCATCATTAGAACTCCGAGAGGACGGGAAGTGACGGAAAAAGCTTATAAACACTTAAATATTTCGGTGCCAAAACGACCTGATACGCTATTTTAAACTATTTTTTATTATTTATGAAGCAAGTTCTAGCTGTAATCATATTTCTTCTGTTTAATGCGTGTGCCTCTAAAAAGGATACTCAGTATTTGCAGCTTGGAAAGGTAGAAATGGCCAATCAGCATTTTGATGAAGCCGTAAAATTATTTACTAAATCAATAGAAAAAAATCCCGCCAACGCCGAATCGTTCTTTGCCCGGGGACTGACTTACAATTTGTTGAAGGACTTTGAAAGTGCTGTGTCCGACTTTAACCAAGCAGAAAAATTGGGCTACACCGACGCAAAACTCTATACATTACGTTCCTTTGCGTACAATATGACGGAAAAAAATGATCTTGCTCTGGAGGATCTGGACAAAGCCATTGAAATGGATCCTGCTTCGTACGCCGGAAATTATTATAACAGGGCAATGCTGCTGCTGTCATTGAAAAAGCCTGATCTGGCTGTGGTGGACTTAAACAAATATGTTGAGGCGACACAGGATCCTAACGGATATTTTGCCAGAGGAAAAATTGTTTTAGGTAAAGGCGATCTGAAAAGCGCTTGCGAAGATTTTAAAAAAGCAATTTCTTTCGGAAGTACTGATGAAGAACTGCTGAAAATATCTGACGCAATCTGTAAATAACGATTGATAAAAGTTAACGCCCAATATGTACATCCCAAAAATCTACAGAAGTGAAGACACGGAACTGATGAAAGAAATCATCAGTGAAAACGGTTTTGCCCTTTTGATTTCCGATCAGGAAAAACTGGCGGCAACACATTCCATGTTTTTGATCAATGAATCGCAGGAAGGGTTTTATCTGGAAACGCATATTTCGAAAGGCAATTTTCAGGCGAAAGTATTGAAAGACGGCAATGACGTTTTATGCGATTTCCTCGGCGCGCATTCATATATCTCGTCTTCCTGGTACGATCACAAAAATGTTTCGACCTGGAATTATGAAGCAGTGCAAATCCGCGGGAAAATCAAACTGATGACGGATGACGAACTTTACGAACACCTGCGAAAGCTGACTTTCAAATATGAAAAAGTACAGAAATGCCCAATGCTGGTAGAGAATATGGGCGATGATTATGTGAGAAAGGAAATGAAAGGTGCTTTCGGAATCAATATTTTTCCAACAGAAATTCATATTGCCTCGAAACTCTCGCAAAACCGGGATGAGGTAAATACCGAAAGAATAATCAGCAGTTTAAAAGAAACCCATCACGCGGATTCAGTAAAAATCGCTGAGAAAATGAAAGAAAATTTAGAAATCACAAAACAAAATATATGAAACTCTATCCTATACAGTGCGGAAAATTTAAGCTTGATGGCGGTGCCATGTTTGGCGTCGTCCCGAAGACCATCTGGGAGAAAACAAATCCTGCAGATGAAAGAAACCTAATTGAACTTGGGACCCGATCGCTTTTGGTAGAAGACGGAAAAAAATTAATCCTTATCGACTGCGGACTGGGAAACAAACAGGACGAAAAATTCTTCGGACATTATTCACTTTGGGGCGATGATTCTCTGGATAAAAACCTGAAAAAATACGGCTTTGTACGCGAAGATATTACCGATGTCTTCCTTACTCACCTTCATTTCGACCACTGTGGCGGCGCGATTGAATGGAATGATGACAAAACAGGTTACCGGCCGGCTTTTAAAAATGCACACTTCTGGACCAATGAAGAACACTGGAAATGGGCCACAGAACCCAATCCTCGCGAAAAAGCAAGTTTTCTGAAAGAAAATATACTCCCGATGCAGGAAAGCGGTCAACTGAACTTCTTACCGACTCCGCAGAATGGTAACTACGGCTTCGCACCCGACCTTAAAATGGATGTAATTTTCGTAGACGGACATACCGAAAAGCAGATGCTTCCCGTAATTCAGTATCAGGAAAAAACCATTGTTTTCGCCGCAGATTTAATCCCGACAGCCGGGCATATTCCCCAGGTTTATGTGATGGGTTACGATACGCGTCCACTGCTTACAATGGAGGAAAAAGGCAAATTTCTGAAGCAGTGCGTGGATAACGAGTATCTGCTCTTTTTTGAACACGATGCCCACAACGAACTTGCCAGTCTGAAAATGACTGAAAAAGGCGTGCGTCTGGATGAAACTTTCAGCATGAACGATGTTTTCGGTTACTAGAAGATGAGTGAAGATACAGGATTAGATTTCGGTGGAAATCCCGATCATACAAATGATTATGACGGCCATACCGACAAAGAGCCAAATTTTGCGATTCATTCTGAATTTCCTTCAAACGCAGAACAAATTTTTATGTTTGATCAAGCAACTATTAACCATCAACCCTCAACAAAAGTAATCGGCTTAACCGGCGGTATTGGTTCCGGAAAAACTACGGTCGCCAAATTCATAGAAGAAGCAGGCTTCCCGGTTTATTATTCTGATGACCGCGCCAAACACATTGTAAATGTAGATGAGGATTTAAAACAACAGATCAAAAATCTTTTAGGGCAGGAAGCCTATAATGAAAACGGTTTTTATAACCGCAAATATGTTGCAGAAAGGGTATTCGGTAATCAGGAATTATTGCTGGAACTCAATTCATTAATTCATCCAGCTGTTAAAGCTGATTTTGAAAACTGGGTACGAAGTCAGGATGCTGAATTTCTCTTTAAAGAAACCGCTTTGCTGTTTGAATTAAAATTGAATGAAAGCTGCTATAAATCAGTTCTGGTAACCGCTGATGACAATATCAGAATTAAGCGCGTGATGGACCGAGACGGTAAAACCTACCGCGAAATTGAAGCCGTGATGGACAAACAGATGCCCGAGAAAGATAAAATAAAACGTGCTGATTTCGTCATTTTTAATAATGATGGGATTGAAGAGCTAAAAACGGAGACCGAAAAGATGCTCCTTAAACTCACCGCCTTAAGCGAATGATAATAAATTCTAAAATAAAAAAACCTGAATATCCTCGGAATTCAGGTTTTTTTATGGCGTTGGTTTTTGCTATTCTCTGTTCTTTACCAGCACCCAGCCGCTGTATTCGGTAACGGTGCCTGATCCCGGTTCCTTCCATTTCATCACATACCAGAAAGTTCCGGTGCCGAGACTTTTCCCGGATATTTTACCATCCCAGGTAAATCGGTTGTTTTGGTCTCCGGTGAAAACCAGTTTACCGTAACGGTCATAAATCTGCAGGAATGCTTCCTCTTTTTTCAGAAGCGCAGAGTAACTCAGCACATCATTAATCCCGTCTCCATTCGGAGTAATGGCATTGTAAAGTTCAATAACATTAATCGTCGTGGTCACAGGTGAACAGTTATCAGCAGAAATTACGGAAATGATGTGGTCGCCGCCTCTTACATTCGTAAATATATTGGATGATTGGTATGTTCCACCGTCGATGGCATACTGATAAGGTGCGTTTCCACCTGTGGCAGTCACGGTTACCGTACTTCCCTGTATTACAACACCGGTGATTTCAGGAAGCGAAACTGCAGTCACAGAAACTGTTTGTCTGTAGGTACATCCATTATGCGTAAGATCTACCCAATACTCACCTACCGGAGCACTGATTGATGAAGTGGTAGCTCCGTTGCTCCACAGGTAAGCATCGAATCCAGAACCTGCATCCAGTAAAGTAGTGGTTCCCGGACAGATTTGCTGGTCGGTAAGTTGTGTGGATTGTTTCGGAATCTGAATATTAACTTTTAATTCCGCAATCACATCACAGAAATTATTTTTATGGAATCTCAGATAATAAGTTCCGGTTCCATTAACGCTCACCTGATTCGAAATTGAATTAGTCTTATTCTGCGCATCAGCCAATGTCTGGTAATACGTTGCTGTTACGCCGGTATCTGTGGTAAACTGTTGCCTGTAATTCGCCAGATTAACAGTTTTAACTGCGTCGGAATCATCATCGCATTCTTTTACGGTAGCGTTTGCCCGAAGAAGCGGAAGTGAGTTTCCAACTTTAAAATCAATAGGCTTAGATTCAGGCGGACAGACCGGCGAAGTGGCTTCAATATAAATCGTAGTATCTGAAGAATACGTCCAGGTTGTTGGATTTGAAATGAGGTTTTTCAGGTCTTTATCGGTATAATATTGTACTGTAAAAAGACTGTGATTGGTCAAAACGACAGGCGTAACTTTAGAGAGATCAATTTTAATCACTCCGTCAAAGTCATCATCACAGTGCGTTGCGTTATAGGCGGCGACATTCCAGATTGGTTTTGGTGAATCTGTTACCGTAATGGTTTTGGTGAAAACACAGCCGGATGCATTGGTAAATGCTACGGTATAAACTCCCGTAGAAAGAACCGCGGTGGATGTGGTGGAAACGGTTACTGTTCCTTTTTTCCAGAGCCAGGCGGTGTAGGTAGATTCTGCGTTAAGGGTAACCGAGCTTCCCTGACAAACCGTATAGGAATCCAGCAATGCAGTTGGTGTAGAAACTTTAAATTCTACATTTAAAGTTCCGATGACATCACAGAAGCCCGTTTTCTTGAAGCGGTAATAGAAGGTTTTGTTTCCGGTAAGAGCTTGTGCAGCACTTATTGTCGGAGTGTTTGCCTGAGCGTTTGATAGTGTTGCGAAATATCTTACAGTAGCAGCTGCGTCGGTGATAAATAAATTTCTATATGTTGCGAGGTTGATGTTTTCCGTACCGTTCACATCATTGTCGCATACAGTTACTGTGTTCGTAGGAGTAATCAGCGGAAGCGTATTCCCTATTTTGAAATCGATCTGTTTTCCTTCAGGCGGACAAACCGTTGAATACGCTCTCACAAAAACCGTGGTGTCGGTGGTATATGTCCAGTCGCTAGGCAAAAGTGTCCTAAAGTCTGAAAAAAGTGAGTATTCCACCGTAAACAGCGCAGCGTTTTGTATGATCAGTGGTGTAATGGCAGAGAATTTCACAGTAATGATACCGTCGAAATTATCATCACAGTTTACCGCATTGTAAGCCGCGATATTCCATTGCGGTTTCGGAGAATCCACCACTGTTACGTTCTGTCGATATACACATCCTGAAGCGTTGGTAAGGTCAACCCAATAGTTTCCTGCACCTAAATTTACAGTTGGAGTGGTAGCACCTGTGCTCCAGGATACTGTGGTATAACCTGTACCGACATTTAAAGTCGTTGTTGCTCCCTGACACACATTTACTGTTGCCGGAAGTGTGGTGGAAGGAGTTGCGGCTTTCAGTTCTACATTTAAAGTCCCGATCACATCGCAGAAACCTGTTTTCTTGAATCTGTAATAAAAAGTTTTGTTTCCGGTAATCGCCTGTGCAGCACTTATTGTAGGAGTATTCGCCTGAGCGTTTGCCAGCGTTGCGAAATATCGTACGGTAGCAGCCGCATCGGTGGTAAAAAGATTTCTGTATGTTGCCAGGTTGATGTTTTCCGTACCGTTCGCGTCATTATCGCAAACTGTTACGGTGTCGGTCGCAACAATCAGGGGAAGCGTATTCCCGATTTTGAAATCGATCTGTTTTCCTTCAGCCGGACAAACCGTTGAATACGCTCTCACAAAAACCCGGGTATCTGCAGAGTAAGTCCAGATGTTAGGCAAAAGTGTCCTGAAGTCCGAGAAAAGTGAATATTCCACGGTAAACAGTGCAGAGTTCTGTACGATTAGCGGTGTAATGGTGGAGAATCTCACATTAATGATGCCGTCGAAATTATCGTCGCAGTTCACCGCATTGTAAGCCGCAACATTCCATTGTGGTTTTGGCGAATCGGTTACCGTTACGGTCTGCCGGTAGGTGCAGCCGTCAGCATTCGTAAAATCAACGGTATAGGTTCCGGCACCTGCAGTAATCGTTTGTGTGGTGGCACCCGTGCTCCAGAGAATTCCCGTATAGCCGGTTCCCACATCCAGAATTGTCGTACCGCCCTGGCAAACGGTAACATTTGCCGGAAGGGTGGGTGACGGGGTAGCTTTTTTAAATAAAATATTAAGAACACCGATTTCATCACAGAATCCAGTTCTCGAGAATCTGTAGTAAAAGGTCTTGTCTGCAGTAATGGTCTGATTTCCTGTAATTGCAGGTGTATTGTTCTGGGCGTTTGCTAATGTCGAGAAGAATTTCACAGTCGCTGAAGTGTCGCCGGTAAACATCGAAAGATAGTCATTAAGGCTGATGCTTTCTGTGTTGTCCAGGTTAGTGTCGCAGACGATTTTTGACTGTGGTGTTGCAACCGTGAATTTAGTGCCGATTTTCAGCTGAATTTCTTTGATTACAGGAGAACAGCCATTCGGCGCATCCACTCTGATCCATACAGAAGTGTTGACTGTAAAGGAGAAAATCCCTGTGATGTTATTGTTCAGACCGGCAGTTGCTTTTGGAAGGGTATCGTAATATTTCACCACAAAGTTGGAAGGCTGTACCAAAACTGTCGGCGTTACGCTGGTTAAGTCAATTTTATAAATTCCGTCGATCTTTCCGTCCACATCTTCATCACAGTGCAGTTTGGTATAAAGATTTTCCTTCACCTCGGGGGCCAGTTTTGCACGCAGATCAATTTTTGCCACCGCAACGCAGCCGATACTGTTTTTAATACGGACATATACTGAGGTATTCGCTGTGGTATATCCTGTGAAATTAGAAATCCTCTCCGCAGCGATATCATTTTCAGCACCGTTCTGGCTGGTAAAATAGGTCTTGGTGATATCCGTATCAGGAGAAACAGGAGCCAGTGTCAAGTTGTAAGTAGCGATACCTGTAGTTGAACATTCTTCCAGAACTTTGTCGTACTTCTCGATCATTTTAATGGTGATCTGCACGGTTTCGCAATCAGGAATCGGTCCGATTCCGCAGAAAGAAAATTTAAAAGTATCGGTTCCGCTTACACCAGGATTGGCAGTATAGGTTATTTTTCCGTCCGCAGCAATGTTCAGTGTTCCTTTTGTTGGCGGTGTTACGACCTGAACGGTGGAAGGATTTACCGCCTGGCTGCTTAAAGCAAATGCGGGGGTGATGGTCTCGGTGCCACAGCTGTTGAAGTCGTAATTCGTAAAGGTGGTGCAGTTATAGAATTTGAAATCCTGGGTCTGTATTTCTGCACACGATCCCTGTTTTACTTTTACGGCATAAATCCCTGCCTGTGGCGGAATATACGTAAAAGTATTGTTGGTTCCCGGAGCCGGACTGTACGTTCCGTCGGGGTTTTTAATCAACCATTCGTAAGAATCAAATCCTTCCGTAACTTCCAGTTTTACACCGGGCAAACAGTCTCCTTCAGTTTTCGTAATGGCGGGTATAAAAGAAAATCCTGCAAAATAACCGCCGTAACCTACGGCACCATTTCCTGCGGAAATTCCTGCGGTAACAGCTTTGGAAGAAAAAACTGCGATGTTTCCATAAATGCCCGGAATTGAATAGGTCACCCAGTTAGGATTCCCGGTTACATCAAAAGGTCCGTTTAAAGCACTCAAAACCATTGATGTTCCGTTTCTTTTTACATCAACAGTTGCACCGCGCTCGGTAATAATATTGAGCTTAGTGGGGACTGTTTCACTGCTGCCATTATTTTCTTCGTATTCGTTTTCATTTATTTTGCCGATTTCATCAATTTTTTTTGGGAGATAACAGCTAAGCGGAGGAATATAATTAAAGCCACCCGTAGCTTCTCCATTTAGATTAGATGTACTACTTGTACTTGCTACTCCTCCTAAAAGTTGATAAACATAGACATCTTCTGACGAAGAAAGGTACATGTTATAATGATTAATACCTTGATTGATATAACTATTTGGGGGTGTTTGGTATGACTGTCCTGCATTGAGTGTGGCTACAGGAGTTGCTCCTCCGTTAAGATATATTTGTGTACCGTCTTTTACTGCAACAACAATGGCTTTTTCCATCGTTTCCGTGCCACCACTGAAGCTGTTCGCACCATTTCCTTTCACTAAAACAAAAGTTTTCCCTAATTTATCGATAGGGACTCCCTGATCCATTAAGATATCAGATGCCAACGAATAGCTGCCTGCATATTGACCGTTAAAGTTTCCGTTAGCAATTACTACAGGCTTATTGGACACGATTTTAGCACCGATAAATCCAGTATAATTCTGGAAGTTATTTCCTCTTCCGTCAATAATATAAGATTGTCCTTTATTAAGAGTAAAATTAATCTGGGTACGGGTAATATTATCCGAAAATCTAACATTGGGATTAAATTCAGTAACAGTTACAGTTGTGTTGTCTTCTGTAGCCATCACACTCGTCATGAAGTTAAGAATGCTGTTGTTTACGGTAATAGGTGCCATCACTGCCCGAAATTCGGTTCCGATTCCTGCTGTTCCTTTTGAAGTCTGAATCTCACCGTGATTTGTAATTGAGAATCTTAAGCTCGCAAAAAAAGGTTTATCACCCTTAAGATAGAATCCCATTGCGACAGGTTTGAACAGATCACTTTGCGAAGTAGTAATAATTCTATTACGTAGTGCTGATGGAATCTCATATTTGTCTGGATTGTTTTTACTTATTGTTACACTGCCGACAACAGTATTATTGAAATAAACGTCAACTTTAAATGGGATTGTCTCACTGGTAGACATATAGATAGACTGGAAATTAGAGGTAAAGGAGTTGCTTACCCGATCCACCATCGGTGCAAACCAATGCTCCCGGTCGAGCTGGGCATAGGATGAAAAAGAAATAAAAATGTAGAGAAGGAGTAAAAGTTTTTTCATGGTAAAATATAGAGTTCTCTACAAATGTAATATTTTATTAATAATTTCTAAAATTTAGTTAATAATTGTTAACTATATAGAGGTAAAGTGAGCTTTTTGGTTGCTTATGCCTGAATTTTATGTTAACTTTTTTCTAACCATATTACCTGAAATTAACCTGAATCCATGACAATTTCATTTAAATTTGTAAGATAAATTCCAGTATGAAACGATTATTTTTAGGGTTTTTTGTTTTGCTGTCTGTATTAGGGTTTCCCCAAACTGATACGGCTCAGATTGTAGTTCCCGGCCGGACAAATTCAGTGCAGGCGCTTTCAAAGCCGTATGTGATTTTGATTTCTGCCGACGGTTTCCGACATGACTATGCCAAAAAATACAATGCGCAAAATATCCTGAAACTGGCAGAAAACGGTGTTTCAGCAAAGGCCGTAATTCCCAGTTATCCCTCTATTACAGGACCGAATCATTACACCATGATTACAGGCCTTTATCCCTCGCATACCGGTTTTGTTGATAATTATTTCTACGATAAAAAAAGGAATGATCTTTTCGGGATGAGTCTGCAGTCAAAAATATCCGATGGATCCTGGCTCGGCGGCACGCCGCTCTGGAGTCTTGCCGAACAGCAGGGAGTGCTGGCAGCATCTTTATTTTGGGTAGCTTCAAACAGCGACGCCGGCGGAACAAGACCTACCTATTATTACAATTATCACGAAAAATTTACCGCAGATGAGAAAATCAATATTGTACTGAACTGGCTGAAACTTCCCGAAGAAAAAAGACCGCATTTCATTACCTTTTATTTCCCGGAAGTTGATAAAAACGGACATTTGTACGGATCTGAATCTCTGGAAGTCCAAAATGCGGTAAAGTTTGTCGACGACGCTATTGGGAAACTGATGGATAAAGTGAACCAGCTACAGCTT
Source organism: Flavobacteriia bacterium (assembly GCA_015999765.1). Lineage (GTDB taxonomy): Bacteria > Bacteroidota > Bacteroidia > Flavobacteriales > Weeksellaceae > Kaistella. The sequence continues at coordinate 173,580 of JAECQR010000004.1, read as the reverse complement.
CCGAATGTAAATTTCATTTTTGTATCGGATCATGGGATGATTGATGTAGATGTAGAAAGCACACTGGAAATTCCGGCTCTGCTTCAGGATAAAAACCGTTTCATTGTTAACAATGCACAGACTTTGCTGCGCATAACGGTAAAAAATGAAATCGAAGTTAATGAGGTTTACCGCGAATTAAGGAGGAATAAAACCGGAGGTTACAAAGTTTATCTCACCGAAAAATTTCCAAGAAGATTACATTACCGCACAGCCGATGACCGTTTTGGAAGAATCGGACAGATTTTACTCGTTCCCGATGCTCCAAAAATATTTCTGGAACCCAACGCCCGAAAGACTCCGGGCAAACACGGCTATAATCCTTTCAAAGTTCCGAAGATGAAGGCGAGTTTTGCTGCTTCGGGACCGGCTTTTAAAAAAGGGAAGAAGATCGGCCAGTTCACAAACGTCAATATTTATCCGATGGTGGCTGAAATTCTCGGGCTGGAAATTACAGAATCCATCGACGGAAAAAGTTGTACAGCAAAGAAAGTCCTCAAGTCAAAAAAAAATCCGGCTGAATCAGCCGGATTTATTTATAAGGTACTGTCGTTGTATCAACAGTGAAATTAATTTTTCAAACTCTGCATATCGATAACAAATCGGTATCTCACATCACTTTTCAGCATTCTTTCGTAAGCCGTGTTAATGTCCTGCATGTTGATCATTTCAATTTCAGGAAGAATATTATGTTCACCGCAGAAATCAAGCATCTCCTGAGTTTCTTTAATTCCGCCGATTACAGAACCTGCAACAGATCTTCTGCCGCCAATCATTGGTGGCGTGAAAAGTCCGTCATCCATTTTGCCGATATAGCCGACCAAAACCAAAGTTCCGCTGACTCCCAATGTTGAAATGTACGGATTGATATCGTGATCGTAAGGCACTGTATCGATAATTAAATCGAATTTGCCTTTTGCCGCGGTCATTTCATTTTCATAGGTAGAAATCACCACCGCATCAGCGCCTAAATTTAAAGCATCCTGAATTTTATCCGGACTTCTGGAGAATAAAGTTACCTCTGCGCCAAGACCTTTTGCCAGTTTAATCGCCATGTGACCTAAACCACCCAATCCCACAACGGCCACTTTCGAGCCCGGACCTACATTCCAGTGTTTGAGTGGAGACCAGGTTGTAATTCCTGCGCAAAGTAATGGTGCAACTGCTTTCAGATCTAGGTTTTCAGGGATCAGTAGTCCAAAAGATTCATCAACAACCACTTTTTCAGAATATCCTCCGAAGGTATGTCCGCCCAAGAACTGGTCTTTACTGTTGTAAGTTCCTGTAGAACCGTTTAAGCAGTACTGTTCCAGATCTTGCTTGCAGCTTTCGCATTCGCGGCATGAATCTACCAGACAGCCAACTCCCGCTAAATCGCCTACTTTAAATTTAGTGACCTCAGAACCTACCTTTGTGATTTTCCCAATAATTTCATGGCCGGGAACTGAAGGATATTTCGTTCCGCCCCAGTCGTTTCGGGCAGTGTGAAGGTCGCTGTGGCAAACGCCGCAGTACAGAATATCAATTTCAATGTCTGTTGGCCGCACATCGCGTCGCTCGATCTGCATTTCCTGTAAGTCTTTATCTTTCGCTTCCGTTCCAAAAGCTTTAACCTGAGTTGTGCTCATATTTCTATTTTTTTTTTGCTAAAATTAAAGTTCAAATTTACTGAAAACACTGCGCATGTCTTCTATTAAATCTTTCTTAAAATTCTTAATTATTAAATTTTTTCCGTGAGATATTTCCAGTAACGTTTCGGGACATGCTGCACATGAAGTTTCATGTTTTTTCTTGCCGTAATATTGGTTTTTGTAAAATAGCGCTGCCAGAGTTTCTGATATTTCTTCTCTTCTTCGTGATGCAGAAGTTCTGAATTTTTCAAAGTGTTGAACTGCTCCTGTTCCGGATAAAAGAATTCTGTATGTTGCAAATCATACATGATTCCGAATTTTCTTTTCAGGTCATAAATCATCCATTTTTGGTCTGCGTATCGGTCCTTAAAAAATTTAAAACCTACCGGAAGCACATTGAAATCCGGTTCGATCTTTGCAAAGAAAGTTCCGTCTTCCAGTTTTTCAAAACGCACAAAAGCATGCAGGCGGTGAATTTCACGACCCATACTCTTACAGATTTTAGATATTTCCATGATATCAGAATCTGCAAAATTCTGCAGGATATTTTCGTGTGGATTTTTAACCGACTGTTTTACCGCAGACAAAATTAGATTCCCGGAATCAGGTCTTTCAGAAAGATAAACGAGCAAGAGCTGCTTCACGCCGCTTTTTCCTAAATTATTTTCGAGTGTTTTAATGACGCGGTCAGCTTTTTCGCTGTCTGTGATGACTTCATGAATCGTTGAAAAAATATCTTCAGCATAATGTTCCCGGCTGATGATTTCCACAGGTTCAAATCGGTATTCGAAAACCTCGAAAACAGCGGTCATCAAACCTTCGAAAGATCCGTCGTAAACTAAAGTCGTCATTAGAAAAGCGAAAGCTGCTGTGAAAATGGATTTTGGTATTTCGAACTCATTCCTGCAAGGATAATTTTCCGGAAATTCTGCTCATCGATAAATCGGTTAAATATGTTTGTACTTTCAAATTCCACAAAATATTTGGCGCGGTTTACGGCTACGCCCATTTTCTTAAGATGTTCGAGATTGAGTTTCTGAAATCTTCTTGCCATTAAAATTTTGCCTGTAGATTTCGTACCAATTCCCGGAACTCTTAAAATCATTTCTTTGGAAGCGGTGTTGATATTCACCGGAAATTTTTCCCGGTTTCGCAATGCCCAGGCTAATTTCGGATCGATTTCCAGATCCAGAAAAGGGTTGGTGGGATCCAGAATTTCATTGGCTTCAAAACCGTAGAATCTCATGAGCCAATCCGCTTGATATAGTCGGTTTTCTCGTTGCATCGGGACTTGCGAAAAAATAGACGGAAGCCTGCTGTCCTCCAGGACGGGAACATAACCTGAGTAATACACCCGTTTCATATTGAAATTCTGATAGAAATGATTGGCGACTTTAATAATCTTCAAATCCGTTTCATCTGTAGCGCCGACAATCATCTGGGTAGATTGCCCTGCTGGTGCGAATTTCGGAACTTTCCTGAAGGTTTTTTTCTCCTCTTTGTATAAGATCAGTTCGTTTTTAACCAGACTCATTGGTTTCAGCATCTCTGAATGCGACTTGTCGGGAGCAAGAAGTTTGAGACCTTTTTCAGTGGGAATTTCAATATTGATTGAAAGCCTGTCGGCGTATAATCCGGCTTCCTTCATCAATTCGTCACTCGCGCCGGGAATCGATTTCAGGTGAATGTAACCATTAAAATTATGTTCGAGTCGCAATTTTTTTGCAACGCGAACCAGTCTTTCCATGGTGGTGTCGGAATCTTTAAAAATTCCGGAACTTAAAAATAAACCTTCGATATAATTTCTGCGGTAAAAATTAATGGTCAGATCCACGACTTCTTCAACGGTAAAAGCGGCGCGTTTGACATCGTTCGTTTTACGGGAAACGCAGTATGCACAATCGTATATACAGTGGTTTGTTAAAAGAATTTTGAGGAGCGAAACGCATCTTCCGTCTTCCGTGTAGGTATGACAGATCCCCGAAGCGTGGCTGTTGCCTAATCCGCCTTTGTTTTTCCGGTTGCCGCCACTGGAAGAACAGGAAACATCATACTTCGCAGCGTCTGCCAGTATTTCCAATTTTTCCTGAATGCGCTCAAAATTCATTTTATTATGTTAAGTTGAAAGAACAAAAATAGTAAAATAATATCTAATAAATTAAAAATTAGAACATTATTATACCATTTATTGATGCGCAATAATTTTGCCTGATTTTTACTTTTTAAGAATGTATTTCACTATCTGGTTTTGGAACCCAAACACTTACATTTCCGGCAGGTACTGGGAAATGGCCCCACCCGTTTTCATCAATCGTTACGTCCTGAGGAAACCAGCCTAGGAAATCGTAAAAGTTTTTGCCGGCATACTGTGAGCCGATTTCCATGGGTTTTTCGTACGCCTCTTTATTGCTTAACACCACAGCGCAACCCTGATGTTCATCATCACCTTCGCGAACCCAGCCTAAACAGTTGGCGTCCTCAAAATAATCCCTCTGTGCACCATAAGCGAACTGCTGTCGTGCCTTTAAAAGTTCCTCAATCTTTTCAACCTTATTCAGAAATATTTCCTGGTCATTGCCTTCTTTGTCTTTATCGGTATAATGACCTCCGAAAAGATCCGGATAAAATACACACGGATACCCGCTTTCTCTAAGTAAAATCAGAGCATAAGCCAGCGGTTTAAACCAGTGTTCCACCGGTGCTTCGAGTTCCTGAAGAGGCTGGGTGTCGTGATTATCAACCACCGTTACGGATAAAAACGGATTGGACTGGGTGAGGGTTTCATCAAAAATCGTCCTTAGATCATAATGTTCCCCTGCAAGCGAAGCCTGATGGAAATTATGCTGAAGCGATGAATCGAACAGACTCATACAACCCTCGGTGGCCTCAATATATTTTTCCAATAAATTCAGTTCGCCGGGCGCCCAGTATTCGCCTACAGCAAAAATGTTCTTGCCGGTATTGGACCTCAGCAACTGAAGCCATTCTTTGTAAAATTTTGGAGACTGGTGTTTTACGGCATCCAACCTGACGCCGTCGAAATGAATCTGATCATGATACCAGGCTGCCCAATTATTAAGTTCTTCCCGCACGAAAGGGTTTCGGTGCTCGATGTCGTTATACATCAGATAATCGTAATTGCCCTTTTCATCATCAATCATTTCTTCCCAGCCGTCACCGTGATCGTGGATAATCTGGAAAATTCCCGGTTCTTCGCCTTCAGCATAATCTACGCCGGAAAAACAGTTGAAATCCCACTGGAAATCGGAATATTGGTCGCCACGTCCCGGGAAAGTAAATTTCGTATAGCTTTCAATCTCGAAAGGTTCGGAAATGTTTTCCTGGCGGTTTTCGGGATTTACTCTTACGGCGTGAAATTTCTCTGTTTTGTCTCCTCCGGCTTTATGATTCAGAACAATGTCGGCGATTACAGAAATTTCTTTTTTCTGAAGCATATTACATGCTGCGATGTACTGTTCTCTGGTTCCGTATTTTGTCGGAATGGTACCTTTCTGGTCAAATTCTCCTAAATCGTAGAGGTCATAAGGATCATAACCCACAGAATAACCGCCGCCATTTGCCTTGTAGGCAGGCGGAAACCAAACCGCTGTGATTCCCAGTTCCTTCAGGTAATCGGCAGCTTTTGCAGCTTCGTCATACAATTTACCGTCCCCATCCGAATACCAGTGGAAAAACTGAATCATCGTCGCATTCATAGTAAAAATTTAATACCACCGCATGAGCAAAAATCGTCCCAATGTGTACAATTGATTTATTCAGTTCTGTATTCCCCGTCGCCGTTTTTACCCCAGAACTGTACCCGGTGTGCAGAGACTTTGATGAGGCAGATTCCGTCCGTATTAATGCCTTCAGGAAACCACATCTCCAAACCCTTTACCCATTTTTCTTCAAGCAATTTTCGGTTTTCGGTTACGCTTGCCATTCCGTAGCAGTCGACAAAAGTCATATCATCGGTCTGGAAAATCAGCGACACCATAGGATTGTTTTCGATCTGTTTTACTTTGTTGGAATCACGGTACGAAAAGAAATACGAATCACCGTCGTAATCTACTTTTCCGTTGTTGCTCATTGGCCGTGAATGGAGTGTGTTGCGCCCATCTTTGGTGACCATCATGCAGAAATCAAGATTTTTCATAATGGTTGCTAATTTTTTTAAAGATACTTTTTCCATTAGGTTTGTGGTTTTTAGGTGTTAATAATTAGGATATAAATAAAAGAGAAGTCATTTTTTATTAATCAAATATTTTACCAAAAACCCGTCTGATATTTTACCTTTAATAAAACTTTGTCGCGGCAAACAGCCTAAGAACGGCACAAAAAAAGGCTGCAGATCAATGCAGCCTTAAGTTTTAGGATGTCAGAGGATTATTTACCTGCAACAATATTCAGTTCCAAATCAACTTCCTGAGAAATCATCCAGTCTTTTGGATCTCCTTCAGTTCCGTAAGCAAGTCCCCAGTCCTGTCTGTTGATGGTAAAGTTTGAAACCATTGTAAGTCCGTTTTCAGTAACCTCTACTTTAGCAGGGAAAGTCACGTTTACGGTTTTGTCTTTAATGGTAAGGTTTCCGCTTACTGTTTTATTCGCACCCACCAATTTACTTACAGTACCAGCAGCAAGGTCTTCCACTTTAGTGATATCAAATTTTACGCTTGGGTATTTTTCAGTATCAAAGAAATCTGCGCTTTTAAGGTGACCGTCCAGATCAGTAGAAGTTTTTCCGTCGCTCATTGCAGGATCAACCGCAGCAGGGTCAGTAGTTAAAGTGTTCAGGTCTGAAGTAAGGCTTCCGGATACCAGGTTTCCGTTTTGTACAGAAAATGTTCCTGCAGTTTTGGTAGTTCCAAATCTTGGGTTAAGTCCGCCTTTATGGTAGGCAGTCCATTTTACTGTAGAACTGTCGGTGTTTACGTTAAAAGTTTCGCCGGTACTTTCAGCAACAGCCTGCTCAGTAGCCACATTTACGGTGTCGGTTTTTGATTCCTTACATGATACAGCAACAAGAGCTGCAGAAAGTGCCAAAATTGATAATTTTTTCATTGTATAAATAATTAGTTGTTAATTCGGTTGCAAAAGTAGCCTTTGAAATCCGCCTTAGAATTGATGTATGATAAGAAACACTCAGGAAGCCGAACTTTACAGAACAGAACCCGCGGCGTCTTCTATTTCTTTTATCCGTTCGCGCAGATTTCTTTCTCCGCTTTTTTCCGCCGTCTCGAGCTACCGTTCAAACGTGCCTTAGTCCAGCGGAATCTTGTAAACCTCAGTTTCCCGAAATGATGCTGTAAAACATAGATCATCATTCCAATTCCGGCGATGGAAATCAGCCCGTATATTTTTTTATTGGCAACGAGAATCGCATTCAGCTGTATGTTTTTATAGCCTGCCAGTGCTGTTTGCGGCGACATCAGATTTCCGTCAAGATATACTGCCAGGTTATTCACGCTTTCCCACTGAAACCGGTACTGAAGCCATGAAAAGAAGGAAGAAAACACTGCGGTAGCCACAAAACTTCTGAACACGAGAATCAGACCGATCGCCTGCAACATCGATTCCATTTCGAGTTTATCCAGGGTGTAGAACCATACCGCGATAAAGAGCGCGCCCAATCCATACCCTTTCAGAATCATCGGCAGTAGCCAGCTTTCGTAGTTCAGCTCTGTCGCCATCATGAAGTACATCATCACGGAGTTCAGGAAAAAAGCGGCAAAACCGGAGAAGACAAACATTTTAAGCGGTCTTTCGTTTTTGAACCAGTAGAACGCAACAACGCCGGAAAGGAATACCCCCGGAATCATCATCATATTCAGCGAAGCATTGGTGATCATATCATAGCCCAGGATCCCTATGGTAAAAGTGTTCTGTAGTGTTCCTGCTCCCAGAAACACACCGGTAAAAAGCAGCATCAGCAAACCGCTCTGTACATTGGTTTTGGTAAAGATTCCAAAGGAAATATAACTTCTCTTCAGTGAAAGCTGACGCAGCGCGAGCAGTACAAAACTGATGAGCGTGCCCCAGAATGAAATGCGGATATTTTCCGCTTCAAACCAATTCAGGGTTTTTCCGAAAGACAGAAAGAACGCCATAAACATAAAAGTACCGGAAAAGAGTACGATACTGAGCCAGTCGATTTGCGAGAATGGCATCTTCCGGGCAAACCGCTGGTTATGCTGGAAGATCACTACGATCATTATCAGGATGAGGCAGATTCCGGCAGTCAGCAGATGAGGGTACTGCCACGTCGCGTGGTAGGCGAGTTTGGACAAATAATATCCGGCAATATTTCCTGTAATAATAGAAAACGGATAGAATACAGCATAAAATCTTCCGCGTTTTCCATCCGGACTCAGAATAAACATCAGCGGAAGAATGAATTCCATCATCATGAACATCTTGAAAAAGCCCATGAGCAACGAAGCGGCAATGATGATTTCCGGCACCTGCGTGGTGCCGATAACGAAGGACAGGATTGCGGTTACGGCCAGAGAGACAATCATAATCTCTTTGGTCCGGAAACGCATTTTTACCCTCAAAACCAAAGGCATAGAAGTGGCCATTCCAATGAAAGAGGCGAAGTTGGCCATCATCAGGTATTCGGGCATCGTGCCCAGATCGCCTACCATCATGCTGATGTTCCCGGTATTTACAGGATTCACCGACATGATGACAATGGTAAAAATGAGGATCAGTAAAAGCTGTACCGGTTTCGGAACCCAGCTTTTAAAAAGTCCTTTATTGTAATCCGACATTTTATTTGATGTTGTTTATGGTCACATTCACGTTCATTCCGGCACGCAGCTGATCGAGTTCTACTTTTTTGTTTTCGGGAGTGAATTCAATTCTAACAGGAATCCGCTGCTGAACCTTCACAAAGTTTCCGGTGGAATTGTCAACAGGCACATTCGAATATTTTGAACCTGTAGCTGCGGAAATTGCGGTCACTATCCCCACGAATTTTTTCCCGCCCAGGGCATCCACTGTCACCGTCATTTTTTCAGCCAATTTCACAGCGGGCATCTGGCTTTCGAGAAAGTTGGCGGTAATCCATTTCTGGCCGTTCAGCACAATGGTTCCCAACTGCTGGCCGGGTTGTACGAGTTGGCCTTCATTGATGAGTCTTCTTCCCATAATCCCGTCATAAGGTGCGGTGATTACGGTGTAGGAAAGGTTGATCTTTGCCATTTCGAGCATGGCCGCGGTTCTTTTGATCTCAGCATCATTTACTCCCAGACGGCTGCGGGTTTCGCCGGTAGCAAGGCTCGCGGAATTTTTCTGGCTGAGGAGTGTTTCGTAAGCTGCTCTTGTGGCATCGTACTCTGTCTTTACCTGATCATACTGCTGTCTTGTCACTGCTTCGGAGGCTAGAAGGTTTTGGTAACGCTTCAGGTTTTGTTCAGCATTCCAGAGTCTGGCTTTTGCTCCTGCAATATTGGCATCTGCCACATTTACGTTGTTGGAAACTGTATTCACCGCGGATGAGGTTACATTTCTTGAAGCCAGGGCATTCTGGTAGGCAGCTTCAGCCTGAGCCAGCTGGGTGCGGATTTCCCTCTCGTCCAGAACGACCAGGGTGTCTCCTTTTTTTACAGCCTGGTGTTCGTTGTATTTAATCTCTTTGATGTATCCCGCCACCCTTGTATTCACAGGATTGATGAATTCTTCCACCTGCGCGGAATTGGTGAAATTGTCTTCACTCAAATGGAAATAATGCTTTACAAGCCAATAAAAACCACCGACTGCCATTGCAAAAACGAGTAAATTAGTCACTGTGGTCTTTAGTCTGTTCGATTTTTTCTTTGCTTTTTTCTGAGCATGAGGAGGTTTTTCTTCCGTTTTAGGTGCGGTAACCTTAGTTTCGGTTTCCGGCTGAATATTTTCAGCAGCTGTATTTTTTTCTGACATCTCTTTTGGTTTTATAAGGTTCCTGTTGTTTTCATTAAATTATAGTACTGGTACTGCACATTGATCTCGCTGTTGGCGTAGAGCAGTTCCGCTTCAAGTTTGGCATTGGTGGCATCGGTCATGTCTGCCTGAAGTGCCAGCTGGTTCAGGTATTTGGCTTCGATAATGCGGTAGTTTTCATTGGCGAGTTCTTCACTTTCTTTATATAGCTGTGCCTGCTGAAGGGCTTCCTGCCATTTCAGATAAGCCGCATTGGTCTGTACATCGAGATTCTGCTGTTGAAGCATGAGGAGATCTTTCGCCTGATTGAGCTGATACTTACCGAGCTGTTCCTTTTCCTTTGTCTTATAAAGATTGTCGATGTTATAGCTGATGGAAACTCCCGTCTGCCACGTGTTGGTGTACAGATCCTTTGCGGGAAGCGAACTGGTGACCGGTCTTGCCATGTTGTAACCGCCGAATGCAGCAATGGTGGGCATTTTATCGGTTTTGATGATTTCGATATTCTTATTTGCGATATCGATGCCGGTTTGTGCGGATTTCAGAACAGGATGATTCTGATGCGCCAGGTCAAGATAATACTGTAAAAGCTGGGTTTCAGCCACATTGCCAAAAGAAGTAACCGGTTCAATAAGCACCTCCGGCGCGATACCGATGGCAGTGGCAAGCTGATAATTCAATGCCGCCCTGTTATTTTCAAGAACGAGGATTCCCTGCTGGAGGTTTTTCAGAAAAAGTTCTCCGCGGATGATTTCGTTCCGCGTCACCATGCCCTGTTTGTAGAATTTTTTTACGTTTTCGAGTCTTTCGGTGGCAAGTTTCCGGTTGTTGAGGTACACGTTTTTCTGGTTGATGATCTTCTGCAGATCCAGATAAGCTGACGTTACCAGAAATTTGATGTTCTGTGTGTCTTTCTCATGATCCAACTCTGCAAGTTGAGTGCGCAGTTCAGTCATTTCGATAGATTTCTTCACAAGCCCGCCCTTAAAAATGAGCTCAGAAGCCTGTATGCTGTACGTATTTCCGAAATGCGGCATATCTACCGTAGCAACTTTCGACATGTCTTTGTCGAGCAGCAGCACGTCACCCAGATAAAAAGCATTGGCTGATGCGGTAACCGAAGGCAGTTTCTGCAGTTCAGCAATTCTGGTCTGCTGCTTTGCAATCTGTATGTTTTCCCTGGAGAGTTTCAGTTGGGTATGGTTTTCCAGCGCGAGCTCTATCACTTCGTCCAAAATCATCTTACGCTCTGTAGTCTGGGCACTGGCGGCAGAAAAAAGCAGACTCAGTACCAGCAGAGTCATTTTGTTTTTCAGTTTCATAAATTCCGTTGATTTTAAGAGTGCAAAGGTAGTTTGGTCCTTAGCCTTATAAAATGACGTAAAGAATGAATAAAATGTTCAAAAGTAAGATTTAAGCTTTAAAACGTTTGCGGTAAGCGTTGGGGCTTTCTCCGGAATGTTTCTTGAAGAAGTGTCCGAAGGAATACTGGTCACTGAATTTAAGATTGAGTGCAATCTCATAGATGGATTGGTCTGAGGAAGAAAGCTGCGCTTTGGCTTCCTTCATCACAAAAGCCGCGATGATTTGTCCGGCTGTTTGTCCGGTCACCTCTTTTAGAACAGCGGTAAGATGTCTGGAAGTAATAAACTGCTTATCAGCGTAGAAACTCACTTCCCGTTCCTCCAGATAGCATTCGCCTACGTTTTTAAGGAACTGCAGCGCGATTTCCTGCTTTCTTGAAATTTTATCTTTGGAGAATCTTGAGGCATGGGCAATCATATCGCCAAACATGTAAACAGTGGACGAAAAAAGGTGACGGATGATTTCGTCGTGGTGCGCGGAGGGTTCCTGTTTCTCCAGCACACTTTTCAAAAGATCGGTAGTTTTCCAGATACTGTCGAAAGGCTGCCGCTCCAGCCGAAAGTGGCGCAGGAGTTCGTTACGGAAATATACGAAGGCATTCAGGCGGTTGATTTTCAGAGGCAGTTTTTCGGTGTATTCCCGTGAAAATGCGACCAGCAGCAATTCCAGATCATCGCTGATTTCCAGAATTTCATAGACCCGGCGTGAATCGATGAGGGCTACATAATTTTCGTTCAGTTCAATCCTCTCAACGTTTTCAGTATAAACAACCCGTCCTTTCTTCAGGATGAAAAACGCTGGATTTTTAGGGTGATGCGGATGTTTAAGTTCGATATAATCGAAAATATTGCGGGCATCAAAAATCTGAATAGGACTTTCCAAAGGATTACGGTTTGGGCAAAGTTAATCATTTGATGGTAACCGCCCGACAAAATGGGACAGGCTTAGGGAGTAAGACAGGAGCTAAATTGCAGTTTTTCAGTTGGTTCAAGTTGCGCCATTTGATAACTTAATAAATCTACTTTAGTTAAAAAGTACTTTCTGGATATGAGGTAGTAGTAATCATTCATGGCAGCGAAAAGAATTTGAAGATTATCGTTGGAATAAGCCTCGCCATTAAAATACTCCCATTCTTTTGAGAGGTACTTCTCAAAATTTTCTGTAGTCTGCGCGGGTATTTCACTACTTAAAGTTTCATCTACCATCAATTTTTTTATTTCCTCTTTTAATTCAATTTCTTTAGGCAGAAGAGCTTTGAAATTCTCTTTTATTTGCTTAAATGGTGTTACCACGCTTATAAACGCTGTTGCCATAGAGAGGTTGTTATACAATGATCCCTTATCTTCATATTCTGAATCCTGTTTAAAGAAACTGATGTACTTTTCTTTTAAGACCGCTGCATTTCCTTTTTTTAGCGCTTCATTATAGAAGAACTTATAAATTTTCACATCGTTTTCCTTTATTCTTTCCCGAATGGCGTTTTGTTGTTTTTCTATTTTTGGGATTAAATCCTGAGCCTGAGCTGATTTGTATTTTTGACCATCATAGTCGAATGATTTTATATCTATAGACTTATTGGCAATACTAAGTAATATATTCCTGTCGTTTTCAAAAGCAATATCATCATAAACCATATCTCCCTTTTCTTTACTAAAAAGGAGATCCAAGGTTTCTGTACTATCAAAATCAAAACAATTATTTACGTCAAATTCAACCGGATTTTTGTCGTCATAATAGCCGTTATATTCAAGAGGGAAACTGTTTTTATTAAATGTGTCGACATAATCTTTTTTAAATTCTTCAAAATCCAAAGACAAGGCACTGTGATCATATGTAACCGAAGAAAACAGTTTTTCTGTGATTTTCTCCTGTATATTTTCTTGGTCTTCAAACAATAGAATTGCGGGTTTTTCAACTCCTGTTTTATGGATGCCAGTCAATTCCAATGCCTTTATTCTTTCTTCGGTACTTGGGTGAGATGCCCACTGGTCTTTAATTGTTAATTTTGATTTATTATATTTACTCAAGTCCAGTTCAGATACGACCGGCAAATTATTCCGGAAGGAAAGATTATTTTGGGTTGCTAAAAAATTCATAATAAATTCCTGCTCCCTGTATATGTTTTTACTTTTAATGTTCTCCGGTATTTTTGCTTCATAATAGTTTAATACCGTGCTATAGGAATGCTCTGCTAAATCTATTCTTAGCAAAGATTCTTTCAGAGGTACATATCCTGCAACATTTGCAGCAATTTCATCCGCATGAAATTCCATTTCTCTCGACAATGCCATATAACTGACATTTACAAAATCGTACATTTTTCTTAAAACCCACTGAATGCCGTGGATTAACTTTACTGCAATGGCAACGAATATTGAAAAGTATCCGCTAATATTTGCCCATTTCTGCATCATATTGTCAAATGAATCATTATCATTTAACATATTAAATATCACCTGATTTACATTGTAAACATAGCTGCCTACTTTCATGCTGCGTTGCGAAAAATGGCCAAATTCGTGAGCTAACATTGCCTTGAACTCCTGTTCTGAAACTGTATTCACCAAGCCTAATCCAATCTGTAGATTCTTACGAACAGGAAATATCATGCTCCAAAAATTAGAGTCGTAAAATACAGAGGCATTTACATCACTGGACAGATATATTCTCTTAGGAAAGTCCGTCTGCACTTCATCTACAATTTCTCTTATAATAGAAAACAGCCTTGGCTCTTCATGCTCAGAAATCTCAATCAGATGGCTTCTGTCAATTTTATGCTGTTTGAAAAGGAATTTAAACAAAAAGATAATAATGAAAAAGCCCAGACTCGCCAGGCCAATTCCCAGTCCCAATGTTATTATACTGGGTTTTGCTGCAATCAGCGCAATTCCTCCAATAACGCAGAGAACGGTTATTCCAACTGCTAAAGACAAAAGAAGCAGATAAACAAGTATGAACAAAATAATAGCAAAAACAGCCTTACCCGTCATTTTTTTGAAGTTCGATGATATTTGAATGTTCATGTTTTGTTTTTATTATTTTTTGATGACCAAAGTTGGATAAAAAATTAATTAAGAAAAAAATGTGAAGAACGGGAAGGCCGAAACCAAAAGTGAAAAAACAGACTGAGGCAAATGCCTATTCAGATTGTCTAAATCAATTGAAAACTATATGAAATAGTAAATTTACGGGAACCAGGCAATGCTGTATTTAAAACTTCTTTACGCCAATACACTTTTTGGAGAAGAGCGGTTATTTCCAATCATAGTTTTTTGACCAGAGATAAAATTCGTCGATTTTGTCTGGGTTTAGGTTGCTGTATTCTGTAGCATGACCATTATTTGCAGATAGAAATATGATGTTTGAAAAAGGTTCAATTAAATTCCTGTTTTTCATTTCTATGAAATAGGGAGCCAGAAATTCCCAGAAGTAACCCTGTTGATTTTTTTTCGTTTCATCCAGAGCACCACAGATACTTTTGAACTTCTCTGCAAATTTCTCAATATCAGTTTTGTTCTTGTTTTTTTCATCAAAATCCAACGCCGCAGACATTGATAAAACCACATCAGCTGTCGCAAAATCATTCTCTGATTTCCTTTTCTTATTTACTTTATTCAGCGTGTTTTCATCTATTGTTAACGAAATTGAATTGTCACCCTGTTTAGAAACACCTTTATTCATCAACGAAATAATCGCATCGAGATTACCTTTTGCCCGGGTGCTTTTATTGTCTAGAATAAGATATCTGCTTGAGGCTAAGATGGAAGCTATCCTGTTAGAAGAACTTAATACCGCTAAAGCATTAAATGAACCCGGATGGTTGGGATTTAGTTTTGTAGAAGCCTGAAAAGCTTTTATTGCCTCTTCATTTTTCCTGCTAGTAGCTAAAGTAATTCCTTTATTAAAATATAAATGGTAATAAGAAGGATGTTTTTTTAGTCCTTCATCATAGATTTTTAAAGCTAAATCTGGTTTGCCCATATGATCTAAAGCATTTCCATAAGTAACATATACTGTTTTGTTGTCATCATTCGGATATAACTTCAAAATATATTTAGAAGTTTCAACAGCCTCATCGTATCTTTTTAAAGCTTCTAGGGTCATTGCCTTTTCATACAGTGCAAAAGAATTGTCTTTATCCAAGATTAAAGCTTCGTTATATTTGGATAGAGCCTCGTCGTATTTTCCTGCATCGTGAAGTTCAATTCCTTCATCAACTTTTTTATAGGCGTGCTCTGCATTTTGTGCAAGGAGGATATTGGTAACAAATAGGGACAGGTAATAGATTTTTCTCATCTGTGGGGATTAAATGACAAATATTATGGTAAAAACTTTGTGGGGTTATTAATTTTTCTTGAAACTAATTTAACTAAAAATGTGAAACAAAACCCTAAATTCTCTGATTCCTTTGAAAATAAAATGAACAATCACCCAAAAAAACATTAATTAAACAAATGTTCTATAAAACTTCAGTCACACATTCCGGTAAAGGAACATTCGCCGACATTTTTTTTGGTTCCATTCATTATCTGTACTTGTGCATACGCGTTTTTCTCATTTTCCGGAATCCTTTCTATTCTCATTTCGTTCCATGTAGTTCACTATCTGTTTTTGGCTCAGATAGTCTTTGGTTTCTTTTTGTTGTAAGCTGTTCTTTATTTTTCTCCCGCAGAATTTTCCATAAAAGTAATGCGAAGATCAGGGTTAGGATTGAGAAATATTTTTCAAAGTTCGTTTGAGCAAATAAATTACCAATCGTATTTAATGAAAATATGATGAAGAAAACCCAAAGGATGATGTCAACATATTTACGGTTAACATTTTTTGCTTTTAATGATAGTATCCAGATCAGCAACAGATTTAAAATAATCGAGACACCTTCAAACATATACATTTCCTGTTCGGATTGTAGCCGTCCACCCCATACAATATTGAAATGAATGATTTTGAAAAATATCAGAAAATGAAAAGCAATAACTGAAGCCAGCATGCCTGTTAAAATCCGGATTATAATTTTCTGAGTATTCATCATTTGTTTGTTTTCATTTATCGATTGTCGACCCGGATAAAGATAACAAAATTATGATTTGGAAATAGTTTGGTAGCGAAGTCTGCTTATGTTAACAGTTCATCAGCGGTTCGCTGAGAGATTCGAAGTCAATATTAAAAAAAAGAAACATCACCGCAGTGCTGATTTTCAGAAGGTTGTCCGTTCTGTTAAAATTCTGTTAAAATATACGTCTCTGTTTAGTGACAAACGCTTAAAGATAGGTTAATCTCCTCCCGGTTTTTGAGGGGTAATTTTGCACGAAAATAATATATCGTGAAAAGAAACCTTCAGAAAATCCTTATTCTCATTCTTGCGGGAACCGTATCTGTAGAAATGGCAGCGCAGAAGAGTAAGGATACGCTTAAAGAAAAAAAGATTGAAGAAGTGGTAGTGACCGCTTTGGGAATTAAAAGACAGGACAAATCCCTTGGTTATGTTGCAGAAACCGTAGGCGCCGAAACTTTTGAAGAAACCCAGAACAACAACTGGGTGCAGGCAATGGAAGGTAAGGTGGCAGGCCTGAAAGTACAGACTGCCGGCGCAGGTCCGCTTGGGTCTGCCAGAATTACCCTCCGCGGGGAGAAATCCATGTTTATGGATAACAACTACGCACTGATTGTAGTGGACGGAATACCGCTCAGCGACGGACCAAGAGTAAATTCCGGTACCGGAACACCGGCTTATGGTGCAGGTTCGGGTGGAGATCTTCCCATTGATTTAGGTAACGGACTCAACAGCATTAACCCCGATGATATCGAAAGTGTAACCGTACTCAAAGGCGCGTCCGCGGCTGCACTTTACGGGTCCAGAGCTGCCAACGGAGCTTTGATGATCACCACTAAATCCGGAAAAAGCAAGAACGGAAAAATGCAGGTCTCTTTCAATTCCTCCGCAAGTTTCGATTCTGTGCTGAAATGGCCGGATTACCAATATGAATACGGCCAGGGAACCCTCGCAAAAAATAAAGACGGACAGTTTTATTATTCTTACGGCCAGTCTACTGACGGCGTGAGCACAGGTGGAACGAGCAGTGCCTTCGGACCGAAGTTCGACGGACAGTATTATTTCCAGTATGATCCTACGGTGCAGGGACAGAGCCCAACAAGACAGCTGTGGAGACCTTATAAAGACAATGTAAAAGGCTTCTGGGAAGTGGGTTCTACCTATTCCAACAGCGTTTCACTGGAGCAGTCTAATGACAGAACAAGTTTCCGTACTTCATTAACTTACCTCGACAATGAGTGGATGATGCCGAATACCGGTTTCAACCGTTTCAACTTTGCAGGCTCACTTTCCCATAAATTGAATGACCGGCTGAAGATTTCCACAAAACTTAACTACAGCCGTATGAAAAGTGACAACCTTCCGGCGACAGGATACAACAACCAGTCGATTTCTTACTTTATGATCTTCCAGAACCCGAATGTGGATCTGAAATGGTACCAGCCGATATGGAAAAACGGTCAGGAACAGATCGACCAGATTCACCCTTTCAGTTCTTTTATCGACAATCCTTACCTCATCGCTTACGAAATGCTTAATGGTGTAGATAAAAGAACCATCAGCGGAAGCATGACCATAGATTATAACTTCAACAATCATTTCAGCATGATGCTCCGGTCCGGAATTGAGGTGCTGAATGAAGAGCGTACGACCAAAAGACCATGGAGTTCTGCCAACTACCTGAAAGGTTTCTACCGCGAGCAGTTCATCACCAATCAGGAATATAACAGTGATGTACTCTTTAATTACAAAAACAGTTTTGGCAGGTTCGGTGTTTCAGCTTCTGTCGGCGGAAGTATGCGTTATAACGAGTATATCATGAATGATTACCGTGCCGAAGGACTTAAAATTGCCGGAGATTATACCCTTACCAATGCCATTTCCCTGATCACCAAAGTACCTAAGCCTTATGATGAGCAGGTGAACAGTGCCTATGCGCTGGTAACCTTCGACTGGGATAATAAAGTCTTTGTCGATGTAACTGGCAGAAACGACTGGAGCAGTACGCTGCCCGCAGAAAACCGCTCGTTCTTCTATCCATCGGTGAGTACAAGTTTCATCCTTTCAGATCTTTTCAATATTAAATCTTCCGGACTCAGCTACTGGAAACTCCGCGGATCCTGGGCAAAAGTAGGGATCGACGGTTCACCATACCAGCTGGAAAAATACTATGACCTGGATGATATTCCGGGCGGTGTTACCCCACCTTCGGTATTTCCTAACCCTAATCTGAGACCGGAAATCAACACCAATATTGAAGCGGGAATGGACCTTGGTCTTTTCGCAAACAGACTGAATTACAGTTTTACCCTCTATCAGAACAATACCGCCGATCAGATTATCCGCGTGCCGATGATGTACGAAACCGGTTATGCACACCGCTGGATCAACGCCGGCGAAATCCGTAACCGCGGTGTGGAAATGAGCCTTGATTATACCCCCGTGAAAACCCAGGATTTCCGCTGGAAATTGGGTGCCAACTGGTCTCTGAACGAAAACGAAATCATGAGCCTTCCTGATGAGTTTGGTGGTGAACCTTACACCATGGCCACTGTTGCCGGAGTAGTATATTTCAACGCTGTGGTAGGCGGTTCCCTCGGTGATCTTTATGGGTTTAAACTTCTCAGAACTCCCGATGGGCAGGTGATTTATGGCGATAACGGCCTTCCTGCAAGACCGGTGAATGTAGAAAAGGTAGGCAATGCCTTCGCAAAATGGAGAGCGGGCTTCCAGAACGAATTCAGTTATAAGAATATTTCCCTGAGCTTCTCTTTCGACGGGCAGTATGGCGGAATGGCATATTCCCAAACCCATCACAAAATGTCAGAGCAGGGTAAACTTGGCCACACATTGATCGGAAGGGACAACCCGAACGGAACCATCGTTGGTGTAGGGGTGGTGCAGAATGCCGACGGCAGTTTCAGCCCGAACACCAAACCGGTAAACCTCACGTCATATTACGGAGATTATTACCGCCGCGCGAATGTGGAAACCAATACGTTCGACACTTCTTTCATCAAACTCAGAGATGCCAGAATTGCTTATTCTTTACCAAAATCGGTAATTCAGCCTTTAAAAGTGAATGAGCTTACGCTTGCTGTCTTCGGAAAAAACCTCTGGATGTGGACTGAATTCCCAATGTTTGATCCTGAAGTGGCAACCCTCGACAACAGTACCATTACCCCGGGAGTTGAAATCGGGCAGCTGCCTTCCGCAAGAACCATCGGGTTCCAGCTTAATGTGAAATTTTAATCCATGAAATCTCAGATCACTTCCCTTAAAATCAATAAAAGAAGTCCAATGAAACGAATCATTATCAATATCAGTCTCGCACTTTCCGCCATGATGTTTCTCAACTCCTGTGGCAGAACGTTCGAAGAAATAAATACCGACACCAGTAAAATCATCAGCCCTACAGCCGGAAGCCTGCTCTCGCCCGTACAGTTCGATATGGCTTCTTATGGCTATAACCGTGCCGACGATTTTACCTTTCAGATCATGCAGGTTGCTATTCCATTTCCTAATGAAGGAAATACGGTAAGCCGCTATTACCTTACCGAAGGTACCGGAAGCGGATACTGGAATACGAGCTACAAATGGCTGAAACAGGTGAAAGAAATGCACACCTTTGCTGTGGCTGAAAACCAGAAGAATTATCAGGCTATCGCCATGGTGCTGAATGCCTTTATTTACGCCAACCTTACAGATGCCTTCGGAGATATTCCGTTTTCTGAAGCGCTGAGACTTGAGGAAAATATGATCCGGCCAAAATTCGACAGCCAGAAAGATATTTACATCACTTTACTCGATGACCTGAAAGCGGCAAATGCCCTCTTTGATACCACCAAACCACTCACAGAAACCGATCTGTTTTTCCATGGTGAAGCTTCTGCTGCCAATATGGTGAAGTGGAAAAAATTTGCCAATTCGCTTTCACTGAGATTACTGAACAGAATCCAGAAAAGAAACGGTGAAGTAAACGTGTACGCCCGTATTCAGGAAATTGTAAATGATCCTGCCACGTACCCGATCTTCCAGAATAATGCTGACGGGGTGGTGCTCGATATTTCCGGAGTGGCACCTTTTACGCCGCCTATTGCAAGACCTCAGGATTTTACGTCTTACCGCGCAGCGGGTGAACTGTTTGTGAATACGCTGAAAGATAACAATGATCCGCGGTTGGCTAAGTTCTTTACACAGGCCAAAAGTCTTACAGCCCCGAACCCGAACATCGGCTATTTCGGTGCACCAGCCGGTTATGCGCCGGGAACGGTCTTCACCTATCAGCCTTCGAACATGAACCAGAACCTGGCAAAGGCACCATTGAAGATTCTCGTATATCCTTACGCAGAACTTCAGTTCACGCTTGCGGAACTGGCGCAGAAAGGAATTATTTCCGGCAGTGCCCAGACCTTCTATGAAAATGGGGTAAAAGCAACATTGGAACAGTGGGGAGATACGGTGCCTGCAAATTATTTTGCCAATCCGAAAATGGCATATAACGGTACCCTCGAGCAGATCATGACCCAGAAATACATAGCCCTGTTTTTTGTAGATCACCAGCAGTGGTACGAGCAGCGCAGAACGGGTTACCCTGTAATGCCGAATAACGGCGGACTGCTTAATAACGGGCAAATGCCTCAAAGGATGATGTACCCAACCAACCCGAGAATCATGAATACCCAAAACTACAATGCTGCGGTAACTGCGATGGGGGGTGATGATATTAATGTAAAAATGTGGTGGAACAAATAATGAGAAACGTTTTTTTACTGATCTTTGTGTTCAGCACCATACTCATGAACGCACAGACGCGCATTATCGCACACCGTGGCTATTTCCAGACGGATCCGGCCACCGCAGAAAATTCGCTGAAGGCTCTGCACAATGCCCAGGCACTGAAAGTCTACGGTTCTGAATTTGATGTGCGGCGGTCTGCCGATAGCGTTCTCGTGGTAAATCATGATGAGCACCATGGAGACATGGAAATCGCTGAAACTCCTTATGCAGACTTAAAGAAACTAATGCTTTCAAACGGTGAAAAGCTTCCAACCCTGAAACAGTATCTGAAGCATGGCAAGCGCGACCCTGAGGTTAAATTGATTGTTGAACTGAAACCGGCAAAAACAAAAATACTGGAAGACGAAATCGTAAAGCAGACGCTTCAGCTGGTAAAGAAACAGGGCATTGAATCCCAGACCGAGTTTATTTCCTTCAGCCTGAATATCTGCAGAGAAATCAGAAAGCAGGCGCCGGATCTTGTGGTGCATTACCTTAATGGTGACCTGTCGCCGCGGCAGCTGAAAGCTGAAAATCTCAACGGACTCGACTATCATTATAAAGTGCTCACCGAAAAACACCCGGAATGGATTCGCGAAGCCCGTGCACTCGGACTTAAAACCAATGCCTGGACCGTGAATGATCCGGAAATTTACGAACAGCTTAAAAATCAGGGAATCGACTTTGTTACCACCAATATTCCCGAACAACTTCTTAAAAATTAAACATCATGAATTTTAAAATATCAGTACTTTGTGTACTCTTTTCCTCCTTTGCATTCGCCCAGACTTCCGTGTCCGGATATGTATTTGAGGATGCCAACGGAAACTCAGTAAAAGATAAAAAGGAAAAAGGAATCAGAAGCGTAGCGGTTTCCAATGGGGTAGAAGTAACCCTGACCGATAAAAGCGGGCGCTATTCTTTACCGCTCTATGGTGACCAGACTATTTTTGTCATTAAACCTGCCGGTTTCCGCACCAAAACCGACGCCAATAACCTGCCGAAGTTTTATTATCACCACAAACCCAACGGTTCGCCGTCAGATTTCAAATACAAAGGAACGGCACCCACCGGTAAACTTCCCACTGAAGTGAATTTTGCGCTTTACAGCACTGTGGAGAATAAAGATTTTCAGATTCTCGTATTTGGTGATCCGCAGCCATACACGCTGAAAGAAATCGACTATTTCAAAAGGGGCATCATCAATGAAGTAAAAAACAACAGAAAGAATGCGGTATTCGGCATCAGTCTGGGAGATCTTGTAGGCGATGATCTTTCTCTTCATCCGCCCTATATCGCTGCGGTAAAGGAAATTGGCCTGCCATGGTATAATGTGATGGGGAATCACGATATGAATTATGATGCGAAAGAAGACCGGTTATCCGACGAAACTTTTGAAGAAAACTTCGGTCCTGCCAATTACGCATTCAATTACGGAAATGTACATTTCTTGGTGCTGGATGATATCCTGTATCCGGATCCGCGCGACGGCAAAAGCTACTGGGGAGGCTTCCGTGAGGACCAGCTTAAATTTATCGAAAACAATCTGAAACTGGTTCCTAAAGATAAACTCGTTGTTCTTGCATTCCATATCCAGATGATGCCGGAGCGCGAAGGCGACGACCACTTCCGGATGGAAGACCGCAAAAGACTTTTCGAACTGCTGAAACCTTTTGAAAATGTCCTGATGATGTCTGCACACACCCACAAACAGACCCAAATTTTCTATTCCAAAGGCGACGGGTGGGAAGGTGCTGCCGATCTCCACGAATACAATGCAGGAACCACTTCCGGCGACTGGTATTCGGGAACAGCCGATGCAACAGGGGTTCCTGCCTCGGTGATGCGCGACGGAACGTACCGCGGCTATTCGTTTATCGATTTCAAAGACAATAAATACAGCATTCAGTACAAAGCTGCAGGGCATCCTGACGAGTTCCAGATCAGCCTTTATGTGCCGAAAGTAATTGCAAGCCGCAGAAATTCAGCCCGAATTGCCGCGAATTTCTTCATGGGAAGCAAAACCGATCTGGTAGAATACCGCATAGATGACGGTGAATGGAAGCCTATGGCTTACACCGAAACCATGGATCCATCTTTCCTTCAATCCGTCCTAAGATGGGATGTAGCGACCGAACTTTTGCAGGGCAGAAGACCCTCTAACCCCGAAGATTCAAAGCACCTCTGGATGGCTGCTTTCCCAGGTAAATTAGGACTTGGGAAGCACAAACTTCAGGTACGTGCCACGGACCGCTATGGAAAGATCCATACGGCCGAACAGGAATTTGAAGTAAAGGAACCGAATCCGGTACCCTGATTTCAATAATTTCTCTCTCTCTCTGCCGGCTGATGTTCCTTCAGCCGGCTTTTTTATGTACATTCTGCTCAGGTTGTTGCGGCTTTGTTCGGCAACAACTCCGCAACAACTCCCGAAGAAACGTGCTTGTTTTTAAAATTCAACTTTGTCAAAGTTCAGAACTTTGACAAAGTTTGGTGTGTTTTCCCAACCTATTCCTGAGAATCCGGGACAGATGAAACCCGTCAATTCATCTGAATTTTTCATGCGTCGGTCAAGTAGGAGATCTTACGATAGTGAAACAAAAGTTCCATACGTATGACACATGAGTTTCAACAGTATGAAACAAAAGTTTCAGTAGTATGAAACAAAAGTTTCAATAGTATGAAACAAAAGTTTCACTGGTATGAAACACAAATTTCATTAGTATAATATGATCGGTTGGTCCATCATCCGGGGCCCGGGGTATCCTGAGACTTTCGAAGTGTTCAAGGGGAAGGGGGAGGAACCGGGAGTTATCCGAGGAATTTCATAAATTTAGATGCTAATTTTTAATATCATTTCCATGGCTTTCAGCGAAACCGAACGAGTACAATATGAAAGAATTCTTCGCAACCATGTTGACAACGTACGACCTCCGGTGGAAATCAGACCTAAACTGGATGTGGGTTACGAAATCGACGGGCAGAGCGTGTATATTGTTGAGATCCGGCCACTATGGCGAAATCCGGAGGTAATCCAGCGATCGCCTTATGCCAAAGCCACTTTTGTCCGCTCCAAAAACCAGTGGAATATTTACTGGATGCGTTCCGATCTGAAGTGGTATGCCTACGATCCGCTTCCTAAGGTAAAAACCTTGGAAAGATTTCTGAAAACGGTGCACGAAGACACCTATCACTGTTTTAAGGGATAATAACACCGCGATGCCACAGGATAAAATCATCAGGCGATGGTCGATCTACTCTGAGGAACCCGAATGAGGAAGAATCCCACCGCACGGGCAGTTCATTTTCTCATTTTTTGTATGTCCGTTTTCATCAACTATCCATGAAGCATCCATGAACTATCCATAAAGTATCCATGAAGCATCCTTTTTTCTGACCCGTCCTAAAATAGCGGTGCAGGTTACTCAATCAATCCTGAACGCACTATACAAATATAAATGCTCATCCTGAAAGAACTATACAGGGGCTCCAGGATCGTTGGCGGGAAGTAACGCGCTTGATTAAGGCTGAATATTCTTACAGTTTCGAGGGATTGTTTTATATTTGAGCATACGAATAACTATGATTCAGCATTACTTACGCAAACTCTCTCAACTTTATTTTAACGGCAACGCGACCGAACATTCCTACCGTGGCGACCTTCAGTCCCTGCTTCAGGAAATCCTCGGAAAGGAATTCTCCGTCATTAATGAACCACAGCGTCAGGCCTGTGGTGCGCCCGATTATATCATTTCAAAAAAGGATATTCCCGTAGGTTTTATTGAAGCCAAAGATCTGAAACTCGGGATTGACCATAAAAAGAACAAGCCGCAGTTCGACCGCTACCGTAACGCGCTGTCGAACCTCATCATTACCGATTACCTGAATTTTGACCGCAAAGGCCACACACTGGATTTCCAGGACGTGTTGCATTACCAGAAAATGATCTATGCGATGATGAATACGGAACGGTTGATGAAGGAAATCGATGAGGTGCGTTATACCGATCCTTCACCCGATGCCTGAGGTTCCCTGAGGCTTCCGAATGGCGGAGGCTCCGGGAATTCATTGCCGCCGACAGCCCACGGATAAGAGCCATAAGAAAGAATTAATAAATATAAAAATAAAACAGATTGAGGAAAAATTATCTACTTACCACTGCAGCCGTTTTGTTAGGGATGCTCCTGGTTCTGGGCTTTAAGAAAAAAGAAAGCAAGAACGGATTTATAGAAATTTACAGAAGCGCGGAATTTACCGTTTCTGCAAGCCGTGAAACTTCTTCCAGTGCATGGGTCAAATTGCAGTATCCTACCAAAAGGGTTAAGGCCAAGAGCGGAAAACACATCACAACCGGCGGTAAACAGGTTCTTCAGCTATGGAAAGCATCCTGCTATGAACGGGAGTATGATATTACCAGCGTCATCAGCTACGACAGAAACGGAAAAGTGCTGGGAAGCGATTCTTATGTAGCTATTAAAGATCCTGTAGTACCGGGAACAGTGGGAGAAATCATTTATAACCACATTTGCGCGGACGATGATGAAAGCTATTTCTACAATGATTACCTGATTGATTCCGCCGCTGCAGTAGTTGATTCTGCGGCTGTTGAATGGTAGGGTAATTAAGGAAGGCAGCAGAATTCAATTTCAAAAAACATTAATACATTTACAGGCAAACTATCTCCCATGAGCTCCCGTTTCCAGGACCAGAACCACCGCCTCAGCCATTTCCAGGATCACGTCGATGTGGTATGTCCGGGCTGTGGCAAAAAGGCAACGGCCACTGCAGACCACGAAAAGAAAGAGGCCCGAATCAACTGTCTGCACTGTGGCTATTCGAAAATCACCGGTACAGCTATAGAAGTGCTGGGCATGCGTGCACATCTAAAGGTGGCAGCAAATGCATATTTCGACGCGGAACTGTGGTATACGGCACCTTTTAAAAATGAATCGTTCGCGGCATTTAACCGCGAACATCTGGATTATCTGGAAGCTTATATTTCTGCCACGCTGCGCGAACATAAAGACCGGTCGCATTTTACACTTCTTGAAAAACTGCCGCGCTTTTACCACGAAGCCAAAAACAGAGACGCTTTGCTGAAGCTGATTTCAAAACTGAAAATAAAGAAATAAAAGTTCTTTCCACGTCCTCAATGGTTACTTGTGTAACCTAAGTAGCAGGAAATAAAGACGGATTAACTGAACTTTGTAAAAAAAGAAATGAATACCATCTGTCCCTCCCACCTTGCTTCTTTAGGAGAAGATTTTCTGCTCCTCGATATCCGTGAGCGGTTTGAATTCAATACCTACCGCGCAGTTTTTCCCGATCAAAAGAATATCCCTTTCAGTGAATTCGATGAGGAACTTCCGAATCTCGATAAAAACAGAAAAACCGTACTGATCTGCAACAACGGACTGCGCAGCAGAACCGCGGTGCAGTTTCTTGCGGAAAGAGGTATTGCCGATGTGGTCTCCGTGATGGGCGGTCTGGTGAAATGGCAACAGAATGGCCTGCCAATGACCGGAACTCCGCCGGATTTTATTTCACATTCCCTGTCGCTTTCCAAAGAATGTTCTGCCTGAAATCAACGAAAGATTTTAAATAACTTTGGGAAAAATCTTCCGGTCCGCCTGCGGTAGTCCGCATAGTTGGGATACTGCTTCAGGAGCTGCTTTTCCTCGTAAGTGGATTTCAGATAGAAAAGAACCAGCATACAGATGGCAATACCCAATTTGTGTACCGAACCGATGCCTGCGGCAAATCCAAACACCAAAAGGATAATCCCTGTATAAATCGGGTGTCTTACCCACCGGTACAGGCCGGATTCAATAAGCTCGGCTCCTTTTTTTGAGGTGGGAAAAACGGTAAGACTTCTGTTCAGGTTAATTACTGAAAATACGGCGATGGCGAGTCCGAGAACCGCCAAAGCCATTCCCGAAACGGTAACCGCAGGCGGAACTTTCACCCTTGGAAGCCATTCAAACACATAGCCGGCGAAAAGCACAAACTGCAGCCCTACGAAAATATAGTCCTGTGTCGTCGTCTTCATGGCTAATATTTTAGGAGGTTGTTACGGATTCACCGCAATGCTGAAAATCCCTCTCAGTTCATCCACGCCATAACCGGTGGCTTTGTCTTGCGGGTAAAGGGATTTAATTTTCTTGTGGGTTTGCTCGGTCATTTCTTTGCCGGGCGTTCCGTGGCACTGCAGACACATGGCGTTTGTGACGATCGGGGAATAATAATAGCCGTCTTTCAGGAGGCCTTCAGGCATTTTACCGGCAGCAAGCATGGCTTTATAGGTTGTAATGACCGCGAGCTCTGAAGGATTGGCAGCATTGTCGGGATTCCGGTATTGATCCGAAACCCTTTAATGGTTACCTTATATTTTTTTGAAATACTGTCCGTCAGTGGTATCGCATTGATGTTGCAGAATTCCAGTGCGTTTTCCGGGCCGCCTTCCGCGATCTTCTGTTTAAGTTGCGAGCCGAGGAGCTGCTGGGCTTCCGCGGCGTAGTTTTTCAGAATTTCCCCGTCCGGAATTCCCTCCTTTTTTCCAGCCGGAACTTCAGTTGCGGTGTTTTCTGTTACCTTGGTCTGCTCTTTCTGGCAGCTTAAAGCCGTCATTAATAAAACTCCTGCTGCTACGATGATCACTTTTTTCATGAGTGTGTGTTTTAAGGTTAAGATGCTTTCATTCGAATTTAAAGAATATAAAGGCCGATTTCTGTCTTATTATTCATTTAAAAGTGCATCGATTTCTTTATAAAAAGACGCTTTGCTGTAATCGGCCATACCAGTGTGATGAAGACGGATTTTCCCGGTTTTGTCGAGCACCACCGTAGTCGGAAGTGATCCGTTGAAATAAGCTGTTGGAATACTTCCCGCCGGAACAAGAAACGGAATGGTGTAATTCTCCTTTTTCAAATAATTTTCGCCCAGTGATGCCTGGTCATCAAGATTCACGGTGAGAAAAACGACATTCGGATTACTTTTATATTTGTCGTAAAACTTCTGAATCGAAGGGAACTCCGCTCGGCAGGGCGGACACCACGATGCCCAGAAATTCATAAACACGACTTTCCCTTTCAGGTCTGCAGTGCTGATCGTGTTGCCGGACTGGTCTGCCACCGTGAAGTTTTCCGTTATGATTTTGGTATCATTGGCTTCGGTCTCAGCTTCGGATTTCTTTTCCACGCTGGAATTCATAATTCCGGTAGAAATGATCTGCCGCATGAACCATGCTTTTGCATCGGGGCTCACGAGCAGCAGGACGAAGAACGCAAAAAGAATTGCAGTACTCCAGTTTTTCCTGAACCATATTTTAATTTTCTCCATTTTTAAGTTTGTTGATCTGTTATTTCAGGAGCTGTTTCCGCACTTCGGCTTCTTCTACAAAGCCAAGGCTCTCCCAAATGATTTCGTTGTTTCTGTATAATTTAAGAACCGGCAGGGCAGAAACGTTCATCGCTTTGCACAGTTCTGTATTGTCATCGGCATTCACCCTTACAATTTTAACTTTCTCAGGCATTTCTGCGGCTATTTTGCTCAGGTAAGGTTCCATTTTTTTACAAGGCGCACACCAGTCAGCATAAAAATCGACAAGCACCAAACGGTCGCTTTTCAGCTCCTCATTGTATTGCTGTAAACTCATGCCTTGCGTAGCTGCTGCGGATTTTAACTCGGGCAGGTTTTTGCTGCGCCATTCCATCATGCCTCTTTTCATCTCATAGATTTCACTGTAGCCCATTTCCTTCAGCTTTTCTGCTGCGGCTTCACTTCGGGGCCCACTGAGGCAGTACACAAAAACAGGTTTTGCCGGATCCAGAGTGGCTGCTTTTTCTGCGAAATCGTCAGCATTCCAGTCGATGTTTACCGCGTTCTGAATATGCCCTTTTTTATATTCGTTAAGGGTTCTTACATCCACCACTTGGGCATTAGGAGTTTTTTTTAGTTTTTCTGAAAACTCGGTCGCAGAAAGTGATGTTGTGCTTGCGGTGTTCTGGGCTTTGCTGCAGCTGATCATGACCAGAGCGAAAAGAGCGATGATGACGCTTTTGTACATATTTTAACTGTTTTCTTTGATTAAACGTTCCAGTTCTTCGGCGGGAAATACCCCCGACTGTTTCCATTTTACTTCTCCGTTTTTAAAGATCATCAGCGTAGGAACGCTTCTGATTCCGTATTTTGCCGCAACGCCCTGGTTTTTATCGACATCGATTTTAATGATGGTCGCCTGGTCGTTTACCCGTTTTTTAAGGTCTTCCAGAATGGGTGCCTGCATTTTGCACGGGCCGCACCATTCTGCAAAAAAGTCTACCAAAACAGGTTTGTTCTGACTGATAAGTTCCTGAAATTTTGACATGTTTTTTACTTTATTTTGATTGTACTTCTTCGAATTCTACTTCTTCCGCATCGGAGCCTGATGATTTACTGTCCGGTACGGCACAGTTCCCGCCCGCACAACAGCCGATGTTCAGCAGCGGCATGATGATCATTGCCGTGGCAAATACCGTCATGAACCAATTGCCGGTCCTGATGGCTTCTGTCATCAGGAAAAGGCCTAATGCCAGACGGAGGATGCGGAAGATATTCCAGTTTGTGGTGATATTCTGAATCATTTTTGGTTTTTAAGATATTACGGGATTTTCTTTTTCGCGCCATTCCTTCATCCCACCGGAATAGTTTTTTACATTATTGAACCCGTTTCTTCTGAGCACGGAGTAGGCAATCGCAGAGCGGTCGCCGCTTTGGCAGTGAATAATCACCTGTCTTTCTTTGCTTATTTTATCGAGGTTTTGCTGAAGCATTCCTACAAAAACATTTTCTGCACCTTCCACATGCCCTTCTTCATATTCGGTTTTTCCTCTTACATCTACGATCTGCACTTCTTCTTTGCCAAGATAGGTTTTAAATTCTTCGATACCGATAACGTCGGCTTTCTGGAGTTCAATGCCCGGTAAATTGACGTCGGAAATAAATCCGGCGACCCGGTCGAGACCGATGCGCATGAGTTTTCTGGTGATTTCCTCCATTTCTTCTTCCGGAGCCACGATCACGAAATCTTCATCGTAACTCAGCAGCCAGCCCGCCCAGGTACTCAGGGTTTTGTTGTTCTGGATATTGATGCTTCCGGGAATGAAACCTTTTGCAAATTCCATTTTATTGCGTGTATCAATAACTTTTACGGCATCGTTATATTTGTGAAGGAATTCCGTTTCCGAAAGTTTCGGATGTTTGGGAACCTCTGTCAGCAAAGGCCGGTCAACTTTATTGAGCTTTTTCATCATGGCAAAATACTTCGGCGGTTCCGGCTGACCTTCCAGGAGATATTGCACAAAACCTTCTTCATCACTTTCGAAGCGGAATGCCCAGTTTCTCATCTTCTCGTAGCCAACAGTAGAACTTGGAACAGCGCCCAGCGCTTTACCGCAGGCAGATCCCGCGCCATGTCCGGGCCACACCTGAATGTGGGGCGGCAGTTGTGAAAAATCCTTTACAGACTGGTACATTTCGTGTGCCCCTTTTTCCTGGGTGCCGGTAAGTCCCGCCGCTTTTTCGAGCAGGTCGGGGCGGCCGATATCGCCCACAAAAACAAAGTCTCCAGTGAAAATCATCACGGGTTCATCGCTTGCAGGATGATCGGTAAGCAGAAAACTGACGCTTTCTGGGGTATGTCCCGGGGTATGAATGACTTCTAATGTCAGGTTTCCGACTTTGATTTTATCGCCGTGTTTCAAACCTTTATGGGGAAATTCATATTGCCAGTCCGCGCCGCCCTCATCCGAAAGATACAGCTGAGCGCCGGTAATTTCTGCAAGTTCGCGTGAACCCGCAAGAAAATCTGCGTGAATATGCGTTTCGGTAATATGGGTAATCTTAAGATTATTTTCTTTTGCGATCTGCAGATAGGTGTCGACATCGCGTTTCGCGTCGATCACAATTGCTTCTCCTTTTGCCTGGCAGCCGATTAAATAACTGGCCTGCGCCAAACTGGTATCATAAATGTGTTTAAAGAACATGGTAAATATTTTTTAATTGGTTGTTATTTGTGTTTTCATCAGGTATGAAATCCGGTACCTTATTTTTTAACGGCGAAAATCCGGATTACCGAGGCCTCGCCCTGGTGAAATTCTCCCTCGGAAAGTGTTACCTGCTGTTCTGCTGCTTCGGTAAATTCAAAATCATTAAAATCTTCTTTCAGTTCTTCCAGGTCATACAACATCGTGAGGTCCCGAGGTCCGCCCGCTTTCGGGTTGAGCTGCTGATAATTCGCATGATTTTTCGAAAATCCTTCAATAATGAGATGGCCGCCCGGTTTCAGGAAACTGCTCAGTTTGCGGTGATAGGTCCTTCTGTCCGCTCCCGGGAAGTGCGCAAAGATCAGTGCCAAAGCATCAAATTTTTTTTCAGGATACCGGATGTTTTCCACTTCCGAAACGGTGTAACTGATTTCCACATCGTTTTGTGCCGCAAGGAGCAATGCTTTATTTCCACCTTCAACGCTTTGGTCAAAGGCATAGGTTTCCCAGCCCTGTGTTGCGAGAAACACAGCGTTCCGGCCTTCACCTTCCGCAGGGAGAAGTATAGTCCGGCAGCCAGTCCTGCTGCTTTTTCCTTTAAATACGCATTCGGTATCGTTCCGTAGGCATAACCTGTGTGCGCATATCTTTCATTCCAAAAACTTCCCTGGCCCATTAATTATTTAATATAAAGTTACTGATTTATAAAAAAACCTGCATTCATTTCTGTCTTCACCAATTTTTTACAATGCAAAAATAATACAACTGAAGCCGGCATAAGGTAACATAAGTTACTTAAAGGTATGATCGTGATCTGTGGCTAAATGGAATCGGCAGTCATTGTACAGAGCAGCGGAATTGCGTATTTTTGCATCATGGAAGTCAACGAATTACTGAAAGATATTTTCGAGCCTGAACTGATGGCGGAAATTCTTGCCGTGGGTAAAAGAAAAACTGCTAAAGAAGGTGAGGTGATCATCAGCATCGGTCAGCGTTTGCTTTTCATGCCCATCGTACTTGAGGGAACCGTGAAAGTATCGATGATGCAGCCCGACGGGCGCGAACTGCTGATGTACTATCTGAGTGCCAGCGAAGGCTGCGCCATGTCGTTTACCTGCTGTATGCAGGAAGCGAAAAGCGAGATTATGGCCGTAGCCGAAGACGATGTGGAAATGTGGATGATCCCTGTGGAATATATGGATTCCTGGATGCACAAATATCCGAGCTGGAAGAGTTTCGTGATGCGTACCATGCAGAACCGTTTTTTCGAAATGCTCAGGGCTTTGGACATGGTAGTTTTCAATGGTCTGGACGTGAGGCTCAGCAATTACCTCAGAGAAAAATCAAAGATTTCCGGAAAAACAGTGCTGAATGTCTCCCATGAAGAAATTGCCAACGATCTGGCAAGCTCCCGCGTGGTCATCAGCCGTCTTCTGAAAAAACTGGAAAACGACGGTAAAGTGCTGCTTTACCGGAACCAGATCAAGCTGCTGAAAGATTTTTAAACAAGTCATATTATAAAATAGTGCACACGGCCCCGCGGCCGTGTTTTTTGATTCCGTTTTTTTCCTATGTAACTCAGGTTACCTTCTCAACTCCGTATAGCCTATACATTTGCACCAAATTATACGGAACATGAGAAAACTATTAATTACCGCATTTGCAATGCTCTTCACGCCAGTCCTCTGGGGACAGGAGACCGTGCAGGTTTCCAGGCAGGATCTGGAAGCAAGAATCGAAAGTAAAAACCTTCAGCTTAAAATTGCGTCTGCAGAAGTACATTCTGCTGAGGCCGATCTGCTGATGTCCCGTGCGATGCATCTGCCCAACATTAAAGCCAGCTATACCGGGATTTCAACCAACAATCCGCTGATGGCCTTTGGCTCGAAACTCAATCAGGAACGGGTGACGATGGAGGATTTTAATCCTGCCAACCTCAACAATCCCAAGAATTTTTTCAATTTCGCTACCAAGCTCGAAGTGCAGCAGCCCATTTACAATAAAGATGCGGTGTATATGAAGAAAGCCGGTGAAGTAAAGGTTGAGGTTTTGAAACTGAAACAGGAACGCACCCGCGAATACCTGAAATTCGAACTGAACAAAGCCTATATGCAGCTGCAGATGGCTTATAAAAACGTGGAAGTGCTGGAAGGCGCTAGAAACACCGTTCTGGCCAATAAGAAAGTCATCGACAATTATTTTAAAAACGGAATGATACAGAAATCTGATGTTCTGGACATGAATGTCCGTGTAGCAGAAATCGACAGCCAGATCCGTTTTGCAAAATCGAATGTGCAGAACGCCTCAGACTATCTTTTTTATCTGCTTGATGAATCTCCGGAAAACAAAGTGATGAAACCGGCAGAAACCCTGGAATATCAGGATGATCTGCTTGCACTGGATCCTTTGCTGAGTAACGACAGGAAGGATATTCAGGCCTTCCGTAGATCCCTGGAGTCCTATGATTATCTAGTAAAATCTTCAGAAGCTAAGTTCCTGCCCAGGTTGAATGCTTTCGGAAGTTTTGAACTGTACGACAATAAACCTTATCAGTTCGATGCCAACGGTTATTTGGTGGGAGTTGAGCTTTCCTGGAATATTTTCGACGGAATGAAAGCCAAAAGCGAAATCGCAAAATACAAAGCCGATCTGGCGAAATCTGAAACAGAGGTTGTACAGTATCAAAAACAGAGCACTCTGGAACTCACCAAAGCTTTCCGAAAGGTGGCAGACGCTGACCATAAAGTGAAACTCAGCAAACAGGCCTGGGAGCAAACCGCCGAAGCCTACCGCATCCGCAAAAACCGATATGAGCAGGGACTTGAAAAAGCTTCAGATGTGTTGAATGCCGAAACCCTCATGTCTAAAAAAGAACTCGAATATCACCAGTCGGTGCTGGAATACAATACCGCTTTGGAATATTATAAATTCTTGAAATAAACGAAAGCTAAAAAAATTAAAAACTCAGAAAATAATCTCTTATGAAAAAACATATTTATCTTTCATTACTGCTTGGTTCAGCCCTTCTTGCGAGCTGTTCAGCCGATCCGAAAGAAACTGCCGACAACACCAAACCTGTTCAGGTAACGCTCAGCAACACGGCGACCACCGACGCACTTGGCTATGTAAACGCTAGTGGAAAGCTCGTGGCGAAAAACTCCGTCAATGTATCTACCCGAATGATGGGCTATATCACGATGCTCAGAGCCGATGTCGGAGATTTTGTAAGTGCAGGTCAGTCCCTTGTAAGCATTAATAATACTGATATCCAGGCAAAAGGCGGACAGGCGAATGCCCAGATTGCCCAGGCGCAGGCAGCTTTTAACAGTGCTTCGAAGGATTACCAGCGTTTCCAGAATTTGTATAACTCACAAAGTGCTTCCCAAAAAGAGCTTGATGATATGCGCGCCCGTTATGAAATGGCTAAAGCTACCCTGGACGGCGCGAGAATGATGAAAAGCGAAGTGAATTCACAGTACCGCTACGCCAATGTTACCGCTCCCATTTCCGGCGTGGTTACTGCAAAGTATGCGAGTCAGGGCGATCTTGCCAATCCGGGAATGCCGATCCTTACCATCGAAAGTTCCGGGAACTTACTTGCACAGGTTCTGGTTTCTGAGCAGGATATTACCTTAATCAAAACCGGTATGCCGGTAAAAGTTCTTATGAAATCTACCAATAAAGAAGTTGCTGGACAGGTATCTGAAGTAAGTCTTTCCGCTGCAAATACCGGCGGGCAGTATGTTGTAAAAATCAGTGTTCCCCAAAGTAAAGAATATCTGCCGGGAATGTATGTGAATGTGCAGTTCCCATTCAAAAGAAGCGGAAGTGTAAATCAGGATTTTCAGCAATCGTTAACTGTGCCGAAAGCTGCATTGGTAGAAAACGGACAGCTTACAGGAATCTACACCGTAAGTTCAACCAATACCGCTCTTCTCCGTTGGGTGAAAACCGGTAAAGTGATGGGTGATCAGGTGGAAATTCTTTCCGGCCTTACCGCCAAAGAACCTTATATCGTTTCCGCAAAGGGAAAATTGTTTAACGGTGCAAAAGTATCTACAAAATAATGTGATGATGAGGTGATGAGAGGATGTGCTGATTTGTTGTCAGCAGTTAAAATGATCTCATCAGCACATT
Organism: Flavobacteriia bacterium; assembly: GCA_015999765.1. Classification (GTDB taxonomy): domain Bacteria; phylum Bacteroidota; class Bacteroidia; order Flavobacteriales; family Weeksellaceae; genus Kaistella. Next base: position 138,631 of record JAECQR010000004.1, on the reverse strand, counting down.
AACACATCGACTCATCAACACATCAACTAATTACCTGATTAAATTATGGAAAAAGGAATCGCAGGACGCATTGCCGAGTTTTTTATCAATTCAAAATTAACCATTCTGTTAATGATTGGACTGATGATCATCGGAGTGTACAGTTCGACATTAATACCAAGAGAAGAAGAACCGCAGATCATTGTGCCGATGGCCGATGTGATGGTGGGTTATCCCGGCGCCAGTCCCAAAGAAGTGGAAAGCCGCGTCGTAAAACCTTTAGAAAAACTCATCTCCAATATCAAAGGAGTAGAACATGTGCATGCCATGGCCATGAACGGCCGTGCCATGATCATCGTTCAGTTCTATGTAGGCGAAGATACCGAACGCTCTTATGTGAAGCTGTATGACGAGCTCATGAAAAATAAGAACATATTCCCGCCGGGTATTTCGGAACCGATGGTGAAAACCCGTTCCATTGATGATGTTCCCATGTTAGGACTCACCCTGTGGAGCGAGAAATATGATGATTTCCAGCTGAGACAGATCACCGAAGAGCTGGCTTCTGAAATCAAAAAAGAAAAAGACGTTTCCCAGACCACCGTAATCGGAGGCCGCCCGCGACAGTTGAAAATTACGCTCGACCGGGAGAAAATGGCTGAAAGCGCTGTCGATCCGCTGGCGGTAATGCAGATGATTCAGGCCAACAACGGCAGCGCACAGAGCGGAAGTTTTGTAAGCAACGATACCGAATATCTGCTGAAAACCGGCCAGTTCCTCACTTCCCAGGAAGATGTTGAAAATCTGGTGGTTGGCACTTCACAATCGATGCCGGTTTATCTGAAACAGATCGCAACGGTGACCGACGGACCTGCCTCGCCTGCCAATTATGTAAGCATGGGCTTCGGGAAAGGAACCGAAAAAGGAGCTAAGAATCCGTCAGAATATCCCGCAGTTACCTTGTCTGTATCAAAAGTGAAAGGGGCGGATGCGATGATGATTTCTGAGCAGCTTCTGGAGAAAGTGGAATCTTTAAAGAAAACTTTAATTCCCAATGATGTTCATGTGGAAGTTACGAGAAACTATGGTGAAACCGCTTCCCATAAAGTGTCCGAACTTTTGCTTCACTTAGGTGTCGCGATTGTTGCAGTAACCATTCTCGTAATGCTGGCGATGGGCTGGCGCGGTGGTTTGGTCGTGTTCCTTTCGGTGCCGCTTACCTTTGCACTTACCCTTTTCAGCTACTATATGCTGGGGTACACCCTGAACAGGATTACGCTTTTTGCCCTTGTTTTCGTGGTGGGAATCGTCGTAGATGACAGTATCATTATCGCAGAGAATATGCACAGGCATTTCCATATGAAGAAACTGCCCTTTAAACAGGCTGCTATTTATGCGATTAATGAAGTCGGAAACCCAACAATTCTGGCAACCTTTACCGTAATTGCCGCCATTCTGCCGATGGCATTTGTATCGGGAATGATGGGACCTTATATGTCGCCGATGCCGATCGGAGCATCGATTGCCATGCTGCTTTCATTGTTCGTTGCATTGACGGTGACTCCTTATCTGGGTTATCATTTGCTTAAAGTGAAAGACGAAAAGGAACATCAGGAAGAACAGGGACTGGAGACCGGTTTGATCTATAAATGGTACAAGAAAATCGAACAGCCGTTCCTGGACAGTGGAAAGAAAAGATGGACAATGTTGGCGGTTACCGGAGTTTTACTGATGATATCTATGCTCGCATTCTTTACCAAATGGGTAGCCGTGAAAATGCTTCCGTTCGATAATAAAAATGAAATCCAGGTCGTGATTGATATGCCAGAAGGTACGACACTCGAGAAAACTTCCGTCGTAGCCAAAGAGGTTTCTCAGTATCTGAGAACCGTTCCGGAAATCGTGAATTACCAGAATTATGTGGGTGCTTCATCACCAATTACCTTCAACGGACTTGTAAGACATTACGATATGCGTGGGGCGAGCAATACTGCAGATATTCAGGTTAATTTACTGAACAAAAGCGAACGCTCAAAACAAAGTCATGATGTAGCCAAAACCATCCGTCCGGAAATCCAGAAGATTGCCAGGAAATTCGGAGCGAATATTAAAATTGTTGAGGTTCCTCCAGGACCGCCGGTACTTTCTACCATTGTTGCAGAAGTTTACGGACCTGACTATGACGAACAGATTCGGATTGCAGACGAAGTTCAGAAAATCCTCATCAATACAGAAGATGTTGTAGATGTTGACTGGATGGTGGAAGCGCCACAGGGTGAATTCAAAATCATTCCAGATAAAGAGAAAAGTATGCTGAATGGCATCGCGCCACAGCAGCTGGTAGGAAATCTGAACTATCTTTTGGGAGAATATCCGGTTTCCACCCTTTATGACGAAAAAAGCAGCCAGCCCGTTAACATGGTGATGAAGCTCAATAACAGCGAAAAATCAACCATACAGGATATCACTGCGCTGAAAGTAAAAGGTGCCGCAGGAAATATGATGCCTGTGAGCGATGTTATAAAAATTGAAAGAGATACGCTGGAGAAAAGCATCTACCGAAAAGACCAGAAAAGAGTGGTGTATGTTCTTGCTGACATGGCGGGTGAGTTGGAAAGTCCAGCCTACGCGATTCTTGGGATGGAAGAAAAACTAAACAAAATTAAGCTTCCGGCAGGTTACAAAATCAACGAACTGTATATGGCGCAGCCAAAAGATGAAAGCGACTATACCGTGAAGTGGGACGGCGAATGGCAGATTACGCTTGAAGTCTTCCGCGATCTGGGTGTTGCGTTTGCAGTGGTAATCATCATCATTTATATGCTGATTGTGGGCTGGTTCCAGAACTTCAAAACACCGCTGGTGATGATGGCCGCTATTCCGCTTTCTTTGGTGGGAATCGTGTTGGGACACTGGCTGCTGGGCGCGTTCTTTACCGCGACTTCATTTATCGGGATGATTGCCCTTGCAGGGGTTATGGTAAGAAACTCTGTTCTCCTCATCGACTTTATTGAAATCCGTCTGAATGAAGGAATTCCCATCAAACAGGCGATTATTGAAGCTGGAGCCGTGCGCACGACCCCAATTTTATTAACAACGGGTGCAGTAGTTATCGGCGCTGTGATTATCCTCTTCGATCCAATTTTCCAGGGACTTGCGATTTCACTGGTGTTCGGAGCGATTGTTTCCACAGTGCTTACCCTCATTGTAGTTCCGCTGATCTATTACATGACCGAAAAGAAAAAGTGGGATAAAATTCAGGCAGCAGATGCTTCCGATGAAGAAGAATTTAATCACAACGGAAACCCTAATTTACCTGAATAATTTCAGTTTAACTAATCATTAATCTCCGGACACGGCCGGTATCGCGCCGACTGTGTCCGTTTAAATTTCAAAACAATGAAACTCATTCATATTACTGCAGTAAAGGAATTCGAGAAAAAAGTAAAAGATATTTTGCTGCATTCCGGAGTTCAGGTATTTTCTTATCATGAAGTCCGCGGATTTAAGGCCAACAGCTCGGTATCTTCTTCCGACAACTGGTTTGCCTCTTCAGGTGTGGAGACCGAATCTTTAATGTTTACCATATTTGCAAATGACGAAGTGCTTGAAAAGATTATTGAACACATCCGTAAATTCAATACCCAGCAGGAGTTCGAGTCCAGAATTCACCTGGCTGCTGTTGGAGTAGAACAGATTATTTAACAACAAAACAGACAATTATGAAAACAAGAACGATTCACGCTGTAGCCGGAACCATGATTTTAGTAAGCCTTCTTTTGGGGATTTTTGTACACCAGAACTGGTTTTTCCTTACCGGATTTGTAGGCATCAATCTCTTTCAGTCGGCTTTTACCAATTGGTGTCTGCTTGGGAATATCCTTGAAAAATTCGGAATTAGGGACAACGCTGGCGACAGCTGCTGCTTGTAATTAAATCACTTACATATTAAGATTTCCGGTTCACTCAAATTCTTCGAAAGGGATTTTCAGCTGTACAGACACCTGTTTTTTTTCCTGAGTGTTGAGGTTGGAAAGCGAAAGTCCCAGCAACCGGACCGGTTTGTCGAAAGGGCGCAGTTCCCAGAGTTTTCTGGCCGTTTTATAGAAATCTTCGGCATCACCAAAATAGTTTTCCCGCGTCGTACTGCGCGTGTACTGCGTGAAATCTTTGTACTTTATTTTCAGGGTTAAAGATTTTCCTTTGATTTCTTTTTTGCCGAGTCGGGTTTCGAGTTCTTCACTGATGAGCTGAAGCTGCTTGAAAACCGAGTCTTCATCCAGCAGATTCTCCCAAAAAGTTTCCTCCACCGCTACACTTTTCTGGATGCGGTGGGGTTTTACTTCGCTGTTATGAATTCCGCGAACTACGTTATAATAATAGTTTCCTGATTTCCCGAAGAGATTGATAAGTTCTTCGAGTGATTTTTTCTTAAGGTCGGCTCCTTTAAAGATGTGCATTTCGTGCATCCTGTTGGCCGTTACTTTCCCGATACCGTAGAATTTTTCAATCGGCAGTTCCTCCATGAACTCTAGGATTTGCGTGGGATGAATGGTTTTTTGCCCGTTGGGTTTGTTATAATCTGAGGCTACTTTTGCCAGAAATTTATTCACCGAAATTCCCGCAGAAGCCGTGAGTCCGGTTTCTTCAAAAATTCTTTGCCTGATTTCTCTGGCGATATCGTTGGCGGACTCTATTCCCTTTTTATTTTCAGTTACATCCAGGTAAGCTTCATCTAGTGAAAGCGGTTCTACCAGGTCGGTATAATCATAGAAAATTTTTCGAATCTGCTGCGAAATCTCTTTGTAGCGCTGGAACCTGGGTTTTACGACAATTAAGTGCGGGCATTTCTCTTGCGCCAATCTGCCGGGCATTGCAGAACGGACTCCGAATTTTCGGGCCTCGTAACTTGCTGCTGCCACCACGCCATATTGCCCACCACCCACCGCAATGGGTTTGCCGCGAAGTTCAGGATTATCATGCTGCTCTACGGAAGCGTAAAACGCGTCCATATCGACGTGGATGATTTTGCGCTCGGGTAACATGAGGCAAAATTAAGAAAATTGCTTTCCGAAAAAAGCATAAAAAAAAACTGATGGTCCGGCAAGGGGATTATTTGCAAATCTTTTTGCTGAATCATCAGTTAAGCTTCACTTCTTACTTCAACTTTAAGTACTGACTTCAAAAATTTTGATTTTAAAAAGTTCCCTGCGGTTCGTTTTTATCATCGTTTCATCAGTAAACACTTTAAGTTTCAATGTTGATGTGATTCCTGATTTCTACCTGTTGGCTGCAGACTTCAGATTTAGTTTTTCAACATCGTCTTCTTCTGAGACTGGTAAAAACCTTCTTTCACCTCGTAAGTTCCACTTTTTATTCGGTATACCAGTTTTAATGAAGAAAGTTCCTGTCGGATTTTTCTTTTTTCAACTCTGTGTGTACCGCGCCTTTGTCGTCGTGCATCAGTAAAGAATTTATCGGATTTTGATTCTCCGGGTTTTCAGCCTACTCCTTTCGGTTTCCAGTTGATTGCCTCAGCTTTCAGATTTCTGACCATCTTTAAAGATTTTAAGCGTGAAATTTTAGCTGTTAAGCTTCCATTCAGCTATGCATTCTGACTTGATTGGTGATGTAAAAATACTACCGTCAGATCCTTAAAAGCAAATAAAACGGCTTTTAATTCTCAACGTTGTATCAACTGTTTGCTTACAATGAAATGTGAATATTTATCTCTTTGCCAGAGTATTAAATAAAAGGTTATGAACTAATTCACAGTAAGTTCTGTAATGCATAGTTTTTTTTAATATTTACGTTTTACGGGTCAGAATTAATGATTTAAAAACCGCAGTTATCAATATAATATATAATTTTATAAAAAAAATCATGAGCAGCGACTTTACAATCGAGCAGCCTTTCCACTTTCTTGGAAATGATTTCCAGGATGAACTGCGTGAGAAATCTGTAGTTCAGAAATTCGGTCCCAAAACAGAATTGATGCAGGAAGGGCAGCGGGTGAAGTATGTCCCGATTGTTTTGAGCGGTTTGGTGAAAGTGTACACGATGAGCAGTGACCGCGAACTTGTTTATTATTTTGTAAGACCGGGACGGAGTTGTATTATGACTTTTTCAACAATGTTTAAGGATGGGATCAGTAAGGTTTTTGCGTCCACTGATGAGTCTTCCGAGGTGATGCTGATCCCGGTACAGCATATGAAAAAATGGATTATCACTTATCCGGAAATCAACCAGTTCTTCTACAGAGAATATGATTTAAGATATGCCGAGATGATTGATATGACGAACAAAGTAGTTTTTCACCGCCTGGACCGGCGGGTCATGGACTATCTTCAGAACAAGATAGAAATTACCGGAAAAAACCCTGTAAAAGTTTCGCATAAAGAAATTGCCAACAGTCTGGGAACTGCCCGCGAAGTCGTAAGCAGGATCCTGAAAAAATTCGAACACGAGGGAAATGTCCGGCAGGATGTTACTGGTATTGAGGTTGTTAAATCCCTGTGACTTTAGTCACCGCTTTTTTACTTTTTTAAGATATAAATTTGTTAGGCCTTTCGTGCAGGTCGACAAAATAAGTCTCTGCGCAGGTTTCTTGTGCCGGGAAAATGTTGGTTTAATCTTAAAAAAGTATTTAATGATACAGAAATTTACATTTTTGCTCTTTATTTTTACGGGTTTTGCTGCATTTTCACAGGAAGATTTACTGAAGGAGATCGACACAGTAGCGTCCGCAGAAATTTACCAACCCAGTTTCAAGGCGCTTCAGATTGTAACAGGACAATCAACAAAGATGCCGGCTAAGAAAGAATTTTATGTAGATATTTCTCACCGTTTCGGTGATGTAAGCGATGGGTTTAAAACTTTTTTTGGTCTTGATCACGCTACAACCAAATTGGGAGTAATTTATGGTTTAACGGATGGCATATCGCTAAGCGCTGCCAGACATACCTATCAGAAAACCTATGAATTTGGCGCAAAATACCGGTTGCTAAAACAGATGGGCGAAATGCCTTTTGACGTAGTTGGATATCATGTTATCGACATTAATTCGGAACTTGACCGGGATAATTATCCAAACCTTAGGTTCACCGACCGTATGGCTTATCTAACTCAGATCCTTATTTCCCGAAGATTCTCTGAAAGTTTCAGTATGCAGCTAACGCCTACTTATATCCACAGAAACCTCATCAATCCGGAGATTGAGAATGAAAATCTTTTTGCGGCAGGAATTGGCGGAAGATATAAAATATCAAAAAGAGTTTCACTGAATGCTGAATATTTTTTGAACATGGAGGATGAAAATTATTATCAGAATCCTTTATCTGTAGGGATGGATATTGATACGGGAGGTCACATTTTTCAGTTGGTCTTTACCAATTCGCAACCGATTACTGAAGTTGGATACATCAGCAACGCTACCGGAAACTGGGGGAAAGGTCATTTCTTTTTCGGCTTCAATTTATACCGTGTATTCTAAAGAATCAGCATCATGAAAAAACCGTTTAACCTATTAACGACTCTCGCTCTTTTTGCACTTCTCGGCTGTGATACCCGGACTTATGACGACATCTCCGAGAAAGTAAGTCTTCCTGCAACAGTAGCTTATACCAATGATATTAAACCGCTGATTGCAACTAACTGTACGGTATGCCATTCGCCGGGTGGAGCGTCTGGATTCTTTCCGCTCACGGATTACACCTTGGTTAAAAATGCTATTGATAATATTCTGGACAGGGTGCAGCGGCCTAACGGGGATCCTCAAAAAATGCCTCAGGGCGGCAGTTTGTCCCCAAGTAATATTGATCTTCTGAAAAAATGGAAGAATGACGGTTTAAAAGAATAATTAAATAAAATCGCAACAATGTATAACAGACTTATCATTTTAGCAGCCTTGATTTTAGGAAATCTGGCATTTTCGCAGAAATATAGTACCAAGACCGGAACCGTACATTTTGAAGCAAATGTTCCGCTTTTCGAGGACGTGGATGCTAAAAATTCAAGCGTAGCAACTGTTTTAAATATAAAAACAGGTGATATTGCAAGCATCGCAATGAATAAGAACTTTAAGTTCAAAAGTGCGCTCATGGAAGAACATTTCAATGAAAATTATGCTGAATCTTCTAAGTATCCTAAAGCAGTTTTTGTAGGAAAGATTGAAAATTACAGTTTGGAAGAACTTAACACTTCGCCCCGCAGCTATACGGTGTCAGGATCACTAACATTTCATGGGGTGAAGAATAACGTTTCATCCACGGCACAAATCTACCGTAAGGATGATAAAATTTATATTTCAGGAAAATTTTCTGCAAAACCTGCGGAATATAATATCAGCATCCCAAGTGTAATTAAAAAGAAGATTGCAGAGACCGTGAATGTGGATTATAATTTTGAACTTGAGAAAATATGAGAACCGCTCTTTCTTTAATCATACTACTGCTTGGCGTAATGTTGATAAACGCTCAGCAGAAAGATGTTTTTGATGTAGCGAGATCCGGAACAGTAGAAGAAATGCAACAGCTGCTTAAACAAAATCCAGATGTGATTAACAGCACAAATTCTATGGGTTTTTCTCCTTTGATTCTGGCCTGCTACCGTGGCAATACCAACGTGGCAAAATTTCTGATTGAGCATGTAAAAGATATCAATTACAAAAGTCCTGAGGGGACCGCTCTTGCAGGTTTGTGTATCAGGTATCAAAAGGACCTTGCGGAGGCGCTTCTAGCTAAAAAAGCCGATCCGAATATTGCAGATGCCAATGGCACCACACCGCTCATCTGGGCAGTAAAAACAGGAAACGAAGAGTTGGTGAAAATGCTGCTGAAGTACGGCGCTAAAAAAGAACAGCCGGATCACATGGGAATTAAACCCTTTGAATATGCTGTGCAAACTCAAAGACAGAATATTATTAACCTTTTAAAAATGCAATAAAATGAAAAGAAAACTTCTACTTATTTTATCCAGTTTTTGTGCCTGTATTTTAATCGGTGCACAATACAGTTCAGGAACGCCCTTCCTCGTTGGAAGTACAGGGGTTTCTGTAAAGATGGAAACAATGCCAACCATGGTAAGACTCACCCTTTCAGGACCGAGTAACTCGTTTCTGGGACTCGGAGCTGGCGATGAAGGTATGGCATCAGGAGCCGACGGATTTATTTACAACTCTGCTTCTGCAAGGGACTATACATTCAACGGAGTAGGTGTAACGCCATCAGCAGATGCTGCTCAGGACTGGACGGTGACTTCGAATACTATTTCCGGAAGTACAAGAACAGTCGTTGCAACAAGAAGTCTCTCAGGTGGGGCCGGCGATGCGCCCATTGCTAATGCGGCTGGAACGGTAAATGTCTTTGTCGCAAGAGGAGACGGTACACTTACGCTTTCCTATCATGGCGCAGCCAAACGGGATTATGCTACTTTGGGAATGAATTATGATGCTGCCCTGGCGGCGGATGATGTTAATCTGCAGGGAAAAATTATGATGTATCCTAACCCATCCAAAGGAACAGTGAATTTTAAAAACTCAGAGAGCATTAAATCAATTCGTGTTTACGACAGTTCCGGAAGATTTATTGTATCTCCGAAACTTAAAAACAGCAGCATCGATTTAAACAGATTAAGTCCCGGCACTTATTTTCTGGAAATTGAAGCAAATGATGGCGTGAAATCTTTTGAGAAATTAATTAAGAATTAACTGAAAAATTTCAGCGCAGTAAAAAACCGTTTTGAAGTCATCAAAACGGTTTTTTTATTTTTTTATCTGTTGTTCTCTACGTATGTCAGTACAGTTTTATTGAACTCTTCTTTTTTATCAATGTTCACATTAATCGGCCAGTAATAGACCAGATCCCGTAGATAATCAAAGGTTTTAAGTCTTACATAATCTTTCTCGGTGGTGAGAATAATTTTGTATTCACCTAATTTTTTATACTCTGCTACAATATTTTTAATGTCCTGATCGGTGAAATTATGATGATCTTTAAATTTAAGATGCTTCACCCTTTGCGAGAATTTCGCGAGATGACTGATTAGGGGTTTTGGATTCGCAATTCCGGTTATCAGCAGGATATCATAATAACTCAGATTGTTATCCGGCAGCATTTTGTCTTTGCTGTAAATATTCTCGTCGTAGCCAATGCCGGAGAAAAATACTTTCTGGTAATGCTGGGGCTTAATTCGTGAAATATAATACTGTTTCTTTTCCTCAGTTAAATCCTCGGGACATTTAGAAACCATAATGATCTGCGATCTTGAGGCGCCGCTCCGGCTTTCGCGTAAATCACCTGCGGGAAGCAGAAAGTCTTTAAAATACGGATCATTATAATCCGTCATCAGAATACTGAATCCGGGTTTTATTTTGCGGTGCTGATAGGCATCGTCCAGAATAAGCACATCCAAATCCATATCATCAATCATCTTTTTTGCGCCCGGAACTCTCTCTTCAGAAACACCGATTACAAAGCGGTTTTTGAAACGTTCGAATAGCTGCATCGCCTCGTCGCCCACCGTTTTATAATTGCTGTCGTAATTGGTAATACCGTAACCTTTTGTCAGTCTTCCGTAACCGCGAGACAGGACGCCGGTTCTGTAATTTTTGGAAAGGAATTCAGCAAGATACATCACCATTGGCGATTTTCCGCTTCCGCCCACAGAAAGGTTTCCGACATTGATGATCGGAGTTTTAAATTTGGTTGATTTAGAGATTCCCCAATCATACATTACGTTTCTGATACTTGTTACGAAATGATAACCAAGGGAAAAAGGGTAGAGATACCATCTTTTCATAGGCTGCAAAAATAGGTATTTTTCGGGGTAAAGAAAAGACAGGACCCACTAAATTTATCATGGTTTTTAGTGATTTTTATTTTCGGGTACGCCAGAGAATAATTCGGCGCTGTTCCCCAAATTTTAAACATTTTGTTTAAATTTGCTAGATTAGATTAAAAGCCATGAAAAAGAAAAATGTAGCCGTCGTGATGGGTGGTTATTCCGACGAGTACAAGGTTTCCCTGAAAAGCGGGCAGCTTATTTACGACTCACTCGACCGCGACTTATATAATGTTTATAAAGTCGTGATTCTGAAAGACGAATGGTATTTTGTAGATGACAGAGACCAGAATCTTCCCATCAACAAGGCAGATTTTTCCGTCACCATGGAAAGTGATTTCAAAGTTAAATTTGATGTCTGTTTCAACATTATTCACGGGAAACCGGGAGAAAATGGCGAACTTCAGGCGTATTGGGACACCATCGGTCAGAAATATACCGGTTGCGGTTTTTACCAGAGTGCATTAACATTCAATAAAAAAGATACCCTTGCGGTATTGTCAAAATACGGAATTCCTTCCGCAAAAAGTATTTATTTAAGAAAAGGAGATGATTTCAATGCAGATCAGATCATGGAGGAATTAGAACTCCCGCTTTTTGTAAAGCCTAACCAAAGCGGTTCTTCGCTTGGAATCACAAAGGTAAAAGACAAGTCGGAATTTCCGAAAGCAGTAGATTTTGCCTTTGCTGAAGACGACGAAATTTTAATTGAAAGTTTCCTGAACGGAATGGAGGTTTCTGTGGGGGTGGTAGATTTCAACGGCGAAACAATTGTGCTGGGAATTACCGAAATTGTTCCGCATAAAGAATTTTTCGACTACGAAGCGAAGTACGAAGGTGCATCTGAAGAAATTACGCCCGCCAGAATTGATGAAGAAACACGCATAAAAGTGGAAGAGATTGCTAAAAAAGCCTATAATTCTTTAGGAATGAGTGGTTTTTCCCGAAGCGAATTTATTATTATGAACGGGATTCCGTATATGCTGGAAATGAATACCAATCCTGGATTTTCACCGGCTTCAATCCTGCCGCAACAGGCAAAAATCTACGGAATTTCGATTAAGGATTTGTGCGGAAACGAAGTTGAAAAAGCTTTGGCAAAAAAATAAAAACTAAAAAACTATGAGAGTCGCTGTTTTTCCGGGTTCGTTTGACCCGATTACGCTTGGGCATTACGATATTGTGGAAAGAGCAGCGCCTCTTTTTGATAAGATTATTATTGCTATCGGTCAGAATTCACAGAAAAAATATATGTTTTCACTGGAGCAAAGGGTAGAGTTCATTAAAAAAACCTTTGAAAAATTTCCCCATGTGGAAGTAGACCATTTTGAAGGGTTGACTATTGATTACTGCCACAGCAAAAATGTAAACTTTATTCTGCGTGGACTAAGAAATCCTGCAGACTTTGAGTTTGAAAAAGCGATCGCCCAAACTAACCGGGAACTGACCAAAGAGAATCAGATCGAAACCATCTTCCTTTTAACATCAGCCGGCAAATCATTCATCAGCAGCAGTATCGTAAGAGAAATTATTACGTTCGGCGGCGATTATGAGCTTTTGGTTCCGGTAACAGTAAGGGTTCCACTAAAGAAATAAAATTTGCAGGTCCACGAAAATTTTAATCTCGCTATAGAACTTCTCGGTACCGTAGCTTTTGCCATGTCGGGGAGTTTTGCTGCCATGCAGAAGCGGCTCGATCCTTTCGGGGTTTTAATTATTGCGTTTATCACATCGGTTGGCGGCGGAACCGTGCGCGATCTTCTTCTGGATGTTCCCGTGTTCTGGATGCACGATTTAATCATGTGTACGGTAATTTTTATTACCTGTATTTTTTCGATGATTTTTAAATCGGTCGAGAAAAAATTCCAGGTTACGCTGTTTATTTTCGACAGTTTCGGGCTGGGACTTTTTACGATTGTGGGAATTCAAAAAGGTTTAAATGCAGACCTTCATCCGCTGATATGTCTTACTTTAGGAACCATTACCGGATGTTTCGGGGGAATTATCCGTGACATTTTACTTAACAGGATTCCGCTGATTTTCAGGAAAGAAATTTATGCTACAGCATGTATCGTAGGAGGCAGCGTCTTTCTTCTTTTCATCAACTATACCCGGCTTTCCTACACTTTTGTGCAGATTTCAACTATTTTGCTCATTGTTGCCATACGAACACTGGCCGTGAAATACCACTGGCAGATGCCCAAATTTTATGGGGTTGAGCAGAACACGGAGATGTAGAATGTAAATTGTCTGCTGTTGGAAGCTGGATGTTTCTTGTTTAATTCTTGATAAAAAATTTATAAACTTTACCGCAAAAAAAATCCTGAAAGAATTCAGGATTTGATTTTTTTAGAGATGACGGCTTAATGGAATTTTCCGCGCTGTCTCATGTTTGGGTTATGCATGTGCTTCTGCATCGTTGGCATTTTCAGCTGGTCTTTCAGCATCTTGATCTGATCGGTCATCATTCCTGCAGAATCTAATCTTTTAGCTTCTTCAAGAAGTTTGGTAGCTTCCTGTCTTCTTCCTTTCTGTATTGCTCCCGCCGCGATATTAAGTGTTGCCATGGCGCGGTCGTGTTTCATGTTCAGGCCATATTCAAGCGCTTTTTTCATTAAGGGTTCTACTTTTTGAGGATTTTCCTGCGCTAAAGTTAGTCCCTGTAAATAATGGAAATATCCATATTGCGAGCGGTGAAGCTGAGATTCAAAATTAGTGATTTTTGAAAGCCATTTGCTGGCTTTCTCCATATTCTGTTTTCTGAGATACCAGAAGGAACCAAGGATAAACTCATTTTTAAAGAATAAAAGAATAGGAATTGCTGAAAGGATGACCACCACGATTCCCCAGCCGATATTCCTGTTCATCATCAGATAAATTCCTGCGGCAATCATCAGGCCTGCAATAACGAATTTTATGTATTTGTTCATTGTTAAATTTTATGACTGCAAAGATAGAAATTTGAGGTTAAATTTGAGAAGTTAGATTTCAGACTTTTTTTCGAAGGTCTGGAAACAGAAATCGCAGCTGTTTTTCTCATCTTTTTCATGGCATATTTCCGAAGTTTTCTGCCAGATTTTCGGGTTGATTTTCGGGAAGAAGACATCCGCCTTCAGTTCGGCTTTTACCTGCGTTACTTCCAGTCTGTCGGCCATATCGATGGTTTGCTCATAAATGTTTCCGCCTCCGATGACAAAGATGTTTTCATCCATCTTTTTAGCGAATTTTAAAGCTTCTTTTATACTCCCGACAATTAGAATTCCTTCTTCGAACCAGTCTTTTTTTCGCGACACAACAATATTGGTGCGGTTAGGTAAAGGCTTGCCTATGCTTTCGTAGGTCTTCCTTCCCATAATAATTGGGTGGCCCGAAGTGATTTCTTTGAAATGTTTTAAATCCTTCGGCAAATGCCACAACAGTTTGTTATCAGCACCAATCTCATTCTTTAAACCCATCGCCACTACAATTGTGATCATTTTTCTTAAATTTTCACAAATTTAGCACATAATTTGTATATTTGGGTACCAAACATTAAACATTAAAATATTAAACTATGAGAAACAGAGGTTGTATGAGCGCCGGAACCATCGGTATTGCTCTTCTCGTTATTGCCGCAATTTTATTTTTCTGGGGCAAAAACGGTTATAACAGTTTCACGACCAAAGAACAGACCGTGAATACCAAATGGTCTAACGTGGAAACGGTGTACCAGAAGCGTGCGAACCTAATCCCAAATCTTGAGAGAACTGTAAAATCCTATTCGCAATTCGAGCAGGAAACTTTAACTAAAGTAATTGAAGCCCGCTCAAAAGCGACGTCGATCACTGTGGATCCAACAAACATGACCGAAGCTGATATGGCAAAATTCCAGGCTGCACAAGGTGAATTAAGCGGAGCTTTGAGCAGATTGATGGCGGTAGTAGAAAGTTATCCTAATCTGAAAGCTGATCAGCAATACCTTAATTTCCAGAGAGAATATACGGCGATAGAAAACAGTATAAGAAGCGAAACCGTTTATTATAACGAAGCAGCGCAGGATTATAACACTTCAATTAAGACTTTCCCAAATAATATTCTGGCAAACTTTACCAACTTTAAAGAGAAACCATATTTCAAAGCAGCGGCAGGAGCTGAGAAGGCGCCGGAAGTATTTACCAATTAATGAGCAATTTTCTTACAGATATACAAATGGCTTCCCTTGTGGAAGCCATTCAGTCAGCAGAAGATCATTCCACCGGCGAGATCCGCGTGCATATTGATTCCAATTCGGAGGGAAATAATGCAGAGATTGCCTTTGAAGTCTTCAAAACGCTTTGTAAGGATAAAACTGCGGAACGAAATGCGGTGCTTTTTCACGTGAATTTCGAGCAGCACTACCTTACCATTATTGGCGACGCGGGCATTCATGAGAAAGTTCATCAGAATTTCTGGGATAGACTGCATGACCAGATTACAGGAGAATTCGCTAAAGGAAATTTTCACGATGGCTTGAAGAATGCCATTCTTGAAACCGGTTTCGAACTTAAAAAACATTTCCCAATCTCGGGAGAAAATCATAATGAACTGTCGAATGAGATTACGTTCTCTTAAAAAACTCCTTGTTTTACTCTTTATTGGACTGAACATTCTTGTTCCTGCCCAACTGGTTCCTGCAAAACCTGTAAAAATATTTCCTGTTACCGATGAGGTAGGGTTATTAAATTCAACTGAACGGGAACAGCTTAACCAGAAACTCATCAAATTTTACGACTCCACTTCTACTGAAATTGCGGTAATTATCATTCCGACCACAAAAGGCGAGGACATCAATTATCTCGCAACCATGTACGGTGAAAAGTGGGGGATTGGCGAAAAAGAACAGGATAACGGTATCGTATTTCTTATCGCGACAGAAGACCGGAAATTTGCCATTCAGCAGGGTCGTGGAGTGGAACGCTATCTTACCGCTTCGGTGGCGGGACAGATCCTGGATTATATTGTTACGCCCAATTTTAAACAGGGACTTTGGTACGAAGGCATCAACCGCGGAACAACCGCTTTGATGGAAGTGGTGCAGGGCAAATTCAAACCTATTGTTAAAGAAACTTCCCGTGAAGGAGGAATCAGTATCGTAAAGGTGATTTTTATTGCATTTTTTGTCCTGATGATTCTCAGTGTACTCTTCAAAAACAAAGGCGGAGGCGGAAATAATGATGATGATGACGATGTAATTCTCTCGCGGCGAGGACGCAGAACGTATCCCGGCGGATTTTTTCCTTTCCCTGGCAGCTTCGGCGGCGGTGGATTTGGCGGCGGCGGATTCGGTGGCGGTTCCGGCGGTGGATTTGGCGGATTCGGTGGTGGCGGAAGCTTCGGCGGCGGCGGTGCATCCGGTGGATGGTAAACGAATATTCTTCGCCAAACTATAAAAAAATCAGCCTTCAAAGGCTGATTTTTCAATTTGATTTATTTAATGGACACACTTCCACCGCTGCTTTCATTCTGACTTAGAATATTCAAATTTCCTTTTCTGTACACTGAGATATTTCCCCCTGAACTTGCCGATGCATTCAGTTGGCTGGTGGCCGCCACAGTTACATTCCCGGCGCTTGAAGCCTTTATATCAGAAATCTCAGCACTAAGGTTTCCTGCATCTATGGTACCGGAGGAAGAAGCTTTCAACGCGGCATTTTTCGCCTTACCGGAAAGATTAACGTCTCCTGAAGACGTTGCCTCAGCTTCGAGATTCACAGCCCAGATTTCACCCGAGAAATGCCCCGAACTGGAAACATCAACTGAGAAATCATTAGCTTCCAGATTTCCTTTAATACGACCGGAACTCGAAACTTCCACATCCGTTTTATCCTGAGTAAATTTATCTTTAACGAGGATTTTAGCCGAAGAAGTTGCTTCGAGATGCGTGAAATCTTTCACGAAAATTTTTGCAGCTACATTTCTTGCCGAAATATTCCTGTTGGGTTTGAAGTGAATGAACAGTTTTCCGTCAACATTATCTACTAAAATCTCGTCTATAATATCCGAAGGAGCAGTTATTACCACTTTTTCGGTATCAGATTTTACAACTTCGGCGGAAATCGACTGGGCAACTTTTATTTCGTTGATATTCATCTTAAACTGATTTGTTTTTATAATCCCTTTTCCTTCTTTTACCGATAGGTTTAAGGGAAAAAGACTGTCGGATTTCATTGAACACGAAAGAAGAAACGCTGAAACTGCGACCGTAGTAATAAGTGTTTTCATATGGTTTGGTTTTTAATTTGCTTAAAATTAATATCTTTACTTCAATTAACAGTTCAAAAATGAAAAATATTACATCTGTGTTATTAATTTCCTCTCTGGCAATTAATACTGCATGTTCTACAATGAAAACAACCGAGTCTACAACCACAGAAATTCCTGCTCCGGATGCGAGTTTATCAGCTAACCCTTTCATGAAAAAAAGTGCTCTGCAATATCAGGCACCGGAATTTGATAAGATTAAAGATGAGCATTTTAAGCCGGCGTTCGATTACGGGATGAAGGTTCAGCTTGCCGAAATTGATAATATCGCCAATAATCCCGATGACGCTACTTTCGGCAACACAATTCTTGCGCTGGAAAACAGCGGTGAAATCCTCAAAAGAGCACAAATCGTATTTTATAACTTAACGGGTTCCAACACCAATCCGGCGCTGCAGAAACTTGAAGAAGAATATGCACCTGTATTTTCTGGGTTGAGTGATAAAATTTACCTTAATGAAAAGCTTTATTCAAGAATAAAAGCGATCAGCAGTGAGAATTTAGGCGCTGAAGAAAAAAGAGTTCTGGAATTGTACCGGACCAATTTTGAAATCGCAGGCGCTAATCTTTCTACAGAAAACAAGGAAAAAGTTAAAAAAATCAATGAAGAACTGGCCACACTTTCAACCCAGTTTACCAGCAAACTCTTGGATGCTAGAAAGAACGGCGCCGTGTTGATTTCTGATGTGAAGGAATTCGATGGGCTCTCTGCTGACGAAATTGCAGCCGCAGCCGCAGATGCAAAAGCTGCAGGTCATGAAGGAAAATATCTTTTAACGCTTCTTAATACAACACAACAGCCGCTTTTACAGAATCTGAAAAACAGAGCAACAAGAGAAAAACTTTTCAAAGCATCCTGGTACAGAGCTGAAAAAGGTAATGCGGATGACACCAGAAGCATTCTGGAAAGGCAGGCAAAATTGAGAATGGAAAAAGCCCACCTTTCGGGAAAAAAATCTTTTGCTGAATGGAAACTGCAGGATCAAATGGCAAAAACGCCCGAAAACGCAATGAATCTCTTAGCTCAGCTTGCAAAACCGGCAGTAGAAACAGCAAAAAGAGAAAGCAATGAAATTCAGGCTCTGATCGATCAGCAGAAAGGCGGATTTACGGTAGAACCATGGGACTGGAATTTCTACTCGGAGCAGGTAAGAAAAGCAAAATATGATTTGGATGAAAACGAAATAAAACCTTATTTCGAAGTAACAACTGTTTTGGAAAAAGGAGTGTTTTACGCAGCTGAAAAATTCTACGGAATCACCTTTAAAGAAAGAAAAGACCTTCCGGTTTACCATCCGGATGTTGTGGCTTACGAGGTTTTCGATAACGACGGAAAATCAATGGCTCTTTATTATCTGGATTTCTATACCAGAAGCAATAAAAACGGCGGTGCATGGATGAGCAACTTTGTGGAGCAGTCGCATTTACTTGGGCAGAAACCTGTGATCGTAAATGTTTTCAACTATCAGAAACCGGCTGACGGAAAACCATCACTGATTTCTTATGATGATGTTTCTACCATGTTCCATGAATTCGGACATACTTTGCATGGTCTTTTTGCGAACCAGAAATATGTTTCGATTTCCGGAACCAATACGCCAAGAGATTTTGTTGAATTTCCTTCTCAGATCAATGAGTTTTTCGCTCTGGAGCCATCAGTACTGAAAAACTACGCACTGCATTACCAGACCAAACAGCCGATGCCACAGGCGTTGGTCGATAAGATTAAAAAAGCAGGATCGTTCAATCAGGGATATTCTACTACGGAACTTGTTTCTGCAGCGACATTGGATATGAACTGGCATTCGGTGACCGATGAGTCGCAGTTTAAACCTGCTTTGGAATTTGAAAAAAGTGTGCTGGCGAAATATGGTTTTAACCTGAAAGAAGTTCCGCCGAGATATCACACTCCTTATTTCGCGCACATCTGGGGTGGCGGTTATTCTGCAGGATATTATGCTTATATGTGGAGCGATTTGCTGAATGCTGATGCGTGGGACTGGATTTCTACAAATGGCGGCATGACAAGAGCTAACGGCGACCGTTTTAGAAAATACATTCTTTCTGTAGGAAATTCTGTTGATTTAAACCAGGCGTACAAAGATTTTACAGGGAGAACCCCAGATATCAAACCCCTTTTGAAAAACAAAGGATTCATTAAATAACTCAACTATTATCCGACGGAAACCGCAGAATATTTTTCTGCGGTTTTTTTGTACTTAAGGTTTTTCGAAAAGTGAACGACAGAAATTCTAGCCCGGATCGCAGCGGAAATCCTTTTTGTGAAACAAAAAGATTGCAGCGAAGAGCCGGACGTTCTTTCGCAGGAGAAACCTGCATTTATTGCTCCCAAAAAAATCCTTATTTTTGTTGAAAATTCAAAATAATGCCGAAAATTTCTCATAGAGCAGAAAATATGCCTGCGTCACCCGTTAGAAAGCTTGTTCCGTATGCGCTGCAAGCCAAACAGAAAGGGATTAAAGTATATCACCTGAATATTGGCCAGCCCGATATCGAAACGCCGCAAACCGCATTGGATGCGGTTAAAAATATAGATCTAAAGGTGCTGGAGTATGCGTTGTCGGAAGGAAATCTGGAATACCGGACCGCGCTGAACAATTACTACCATTCTTTAGGTTTTACAGATTTAACGACGGATAATTTTATCGTGACCAATGGGGGTTCTGAAGCACTGAATTTTGCTATTTCCACGCTGTGTGACGATGGTGATGAAATAATTATTCCTGAGCCTTATTACGCTAATTATAACGGTTTTACCAACGCGATCAATGTAAAAGTAGTAGCTATTCCCTCAACAATTGATACAGGTTTTGCCCTGCCGCCCGTTGAAGATTTTGAGAAAAAAATTACCGATAAAACACGTGCAATTCTCATCTGTAATCCCGGCAACCCGTCCGGATATCTTTATACAAGAGAAGAACTTCAGAAGCTTTCTGAAATTGCTTTGAAGCATGATATCGTTGTAATTTCTGATGAGGTTTACCGCGAATATGTTTATGACGGAAAGCATCAGGTTTCGATGTTTGATTTTCCGGAACTTGCTGAAAACTGTATCATCATTGATTCCGAATCTAAAAGATATTCCATGTGTGGTGCCCGAATCGGGTGTATGATTACGCGTTCGAAAAAAATTCATGATGCGGCGATGCTTTTCGCTCAGGCGAGATTGAGTCCGGTGTTATTGGGTCAGATTGCTGCTACTGCCGCACACCATAATGATGAAGCTTATATCCGAAAAGTCCGTGAGGAATACACCCACAGAAGAAATTTGCTGGTAGACTTACTGAACGGAATTCCGGGCGTAATCTGTCCAAAACCAAAAGGTGCGTTTTACTGCGTAGCAGAACTTCCGGTAGATGATACTGATGTTTTTGCACAGTGGCTTCTTGAGCACTATTCACATAATAACGAAACAGTAATGGTGGCGCCGATGAGCGGCTTTTACAGCAATCCTGAACTGGGGAAAAAACAGGTCCGTATCGCGTATGTTTTGAAAGAAGAAGATTTGCGAAGAAGCGTAGAATTGCTGAACGATGCATTGCAGAAATATAAACTCGAATTCAATTTGTAGAAAATTGGGAATGGGCTCTGGTCCGTTTCTAAAACCTTTGGGCTTTAGCCTAAATCAACAGTTAACGCTTAGACCGCAATGAAAATTCAGGAAAATTATTCTTTAAAAAAGCTCAATACTTTCGGCGTTGATGTTTCTGCAAAATATTTTGCGGAAGTAAAAGACATCAGTGATTTGAAATACGCCATTGAATTCGCTAAAATTAACCATTTTGAGATTCTGTTTTTAGGCGGCGGCAGTAATGTTCTTTTCACCAAAGATTTTGGCGGATTGGTTATAAAACTAGATTTGAAAGGAATTTCTGAAGCGTCTTTAAATGAAAATGAAGTTCTGGTTACCGCAAAAGCCGGCGAGAACTGGCATGAGTTTGTACAGTTCTGTTTAGATAAAAATTATGGAGGTTTAGAGAATTTATCGCTGATACCCGGGAATGTGGGAACTTCACCCATGCAGAATATCGGTGCTTACGGAACGGAGATTAAAGATGCTTTTGTAAACTGTAAAGTTTTGAATCTGGAAAATTTACAGATTGAAGAATTTGATAATGTAACATGCAGGTTCGGTTACCGCGAATCGGTTTTCAAACGTGAAGGAAAGGGAAAATATGTAATCCTTGAAGTTACATTTAAACTTTCCAGAAAAAATCACCAGATAAAAACAGAATACGGAGCCATTAAAACTGAACTCGAAAAACTGGGTGTTGAAAATCCTTCGATTCAGGATATTTCCCGTGCGGTGATCAATATCCGACAAAGTAAACTTCCGGATCCGAAAATCATTGGAAATGCAGGAAGTTTTTTTAAAAATCCTACAATTCCGCTGGAGCAGTTTTTAAAGGTTCAGAAAGAATATCCTCAGATGCCCAATTATCCGAACGGCGATGCGGTGAAAATTCCTGCCGGCTGGCTCATAGAACAGTGCGGCTGGAAAGGAAAACAAATCGTAAATGTAGCATCGCACGACCTTCAGGCATTGGTTATTGTAAACAAAACAGGCGCTGCATCGGGAAAAGAAATCTATGATTTTTCGACGCTGATTATTGAATCTGTCCTTGATAAATTCGGCATTGAGCTGGAGAGAGAGGTTAATATTATCTGACGGAAGTGTTGAAAGTGGTTTTGAAGTGTGAACGGATAATCCTTTAGAAAAGATTCAAAAAAAATATAAAATATTAATTCATAAATATTTGTCTAAGTGGAAAATTCTTTGTTATTTTGCACTCTCAAATATTTAGTAGTAAAAAAGAACATCGAGATATGTCAAGAATTTGCCAAATAACAGGAAAGCGTGCCATGGTTGGAAACAATGTTTCTCACGCTAATAACAAAACGAAGCGTCGTTTTGAAATTAACTTATTGGAGAAGAAATTTTACCTTCCGGAGCAAGAAAAGTCTGTAACTTTAAAAGTTACTGCTCATGGATTGAGAATTATCAACAAGATTGGTATTGAAGAAGCAATTGAAAGAGCAACAAGAAACGGATTTATAAAAAAAGATAAGTAATGGCTAAAAAAGGTAACAGAGTGCAGGTGATTCTGGAATGCACAGAGCATAAAGAAACAGGTGTAGCAGGAATGTCAAGATACATTACGACTAAAAATAAAAAGAACACTACAGAAAGATTAGAGTTGAAAAAATTCAATCCGGTTCTTAAGAAATATACCCTTCACAAGGAAATCAAGTAATTTTTTAAAATAATAAAAAATGGCAAAGAAAGTAGTAGCATCCCTACAGGGTGGTGCAGGGTCTAAAAAAATGACCAAAGTAGTGAAAATGGTGAAGTCTCCTAAATCAGGTGCTTACATTTTCGAAGAAAAAGTAATGAACGCTGACGAAGTAGAAGGTTATTTGAAAAAATAATACTACCAGCTTTACGATATAAAACTATCCAAATTATTGGGTAGTTTTTTTGTTATATTTGCTTTGCAAACAAATGATTGAAGAAATCATTATAAAAATTGATATTGAAAAAATGAGTTGGTATAAAAATATTTTTAAGAAGGAAGAAAAAGAAACTTTAGATAAAGGTCTTGAAAAATCTAATCAGGGATTTTTCGAAAAAATATCGAAAGCTGTTGTAGGAAAATCAAAAGTTGATGATGAGGTTCTGGATGATTTAGAAGAAGTCCTTATCGCATCCGATGTAGGTGCATCTACCACTATTAAAATAATTCAGCGGATTGAAGAACGCGTTGCCAGAGACAAGTTCGTAGGCACAGATGAACTGAATAATATCCTGAGAGAAGAGATTTCGGGATTGTTGCTCGAAAATCCACATGCCGGTACAGGCAATATTGATGAATCCAAGAAACCTTACGTCATTATGGTCGTGGGTGTAAACGGCGTCGGAAAAACCACTACCATCGGTAAATTAGCCCATCAGTTTAAATCGGAGGGAAAAAATGTTGTGTTAGGCGCTGCAGATACATTCCGAGCGGCTGCGGTGGACCAGCTTGTAATTTGGAGTGAAAGAGTTGGTGTGCCTATTGTAAAGCAGGGAATGGGATCTGATCCGGCTTCTGTGGCGTTCGATACAGTACAAAGTGCGGTGGCAAATAATGCTGATGTAGTAATTATCGATACCGCGGGCCGACTTCATAATAAAGTGAATTTAATGAATGAGCTTACCAAAATTAAAAGGGTGATGCAAAAAGTTATTCCAGATGCTCCCCACGAAATTCTTTTGGTACTCGACGGTTCGACAGGACAGAACGCTTTCGAACAGGCAAAACAGTTTACCGCAGCAACAGAAGTTAATGCATTGGCAGTCACTAAATTAGACGGTACTGCAAAAGGCGGTGTTGTAATTGGAATTTCTGATCAGTTTCAGATTCCGGTGAAATATATTGGTGTTGGAGAAAAAATGACAGACCTTCAGTTGTTTAATGGAACGGAATTTGTAGACTCTTTTTTCAGAAAACGTAATTGACAACTATTTCATAGTTTTAATTATTTTTTTATAGCTTTAGAAAACCAAATACTAAATATTAACATTAAAATTTTAAAACTATGGGTATTTTAACTTGGATCATTTTTGGTCTTATCGCAGGTGCAATCGCAAAATTCATTATGCCTGGAAATCAGGGAATGGGTTGGTTAATGACAATTATCTTAGGCATCGTAGGTGCGTTCGTTGGTGGATGGATCGGCAGTATGCTGGGCTGGGGAACAGTTAATGAATTTGATATTAAGAGTATGTTACTTGCAGTAGTAGGAGCTTTAGCCGTTCTCTGGATTTACGGAATGGCAACTAGAAGAGCATAATGATAACGATAAAAATAAAGTCCCGGTTTGATTATTCAAACCGGGATTTTTTATGTTTTTAGCTTAATCAATCTTTACCTGAAACGGCATCTGCATCATCACACCGCTCTGTAATTTCGGATTGGTGATTTGTTCAAAAAGTTTGTAGTTCTCCTCACCTAACTTATTCTTCATGATTCTGGTAGAAATCTGTTCCTGCTCTAAGTCTTTGAAAAGCTGCTCGAATTTAGAAACTTTCTTTGGATAAGCAGCAACATTATATGTTCCTAATTTAGCTTTCTTTGCCGCAAAATTTACAGCATCGTTAAGTGATCCCAGTTCATCTACAAGTCCCAACTGTTTTGCCCGCGTTCCGCTCCAGACTCTTCCGCCACCTACTTCATCAATTTGTTCAAAAGATTTTTTCCTGTTTTGAGTTACGAAATATACAAAACGTTTGTAGGTTTGCTCTACACTTTTGGTTAGTATAGAGACTCCTCCAGGAGTAACGCCGTTGATCGGGGAATACATATTAGAATTGGCGTTGGTATTTACTGCATGAGAAGTTAGGCCGTTTTTGTTTGCAATTTCTTTAAAGTATGGAATCATTCCGAAAACCCCGATAGAGCCCGTTAAGGTATTTGGTTCAGAGTAGATTTTGTCTGCAGCCATTGCAATATAATATCCGCCAGATGCCGCGTAGTCACCGAAGGATACTACCAGAGGCTTTTTCTTTTTCAGCTGCTGAAGTTCAAAAAGAATTTCATCTGAAGCATTCGCGCTGCCACCTGGTGAATTGATTCTGAATACCACTGCCTTAATCTTATCGTTATCACTGATCTTTTTAATTTCCTTCACAAAGTTCTCGGCATATACAGCATCAAAGCCTTCACCATTATAAATTGCTCCTGATGCGTACAATACAGCAATCTGGTCCTCTTTTTTGAAGTTTTCTTCATGGTAAGAACTGATGTATTTGCTGAACGTAATTTTATTGAGCTTGCTGGCGTCTTTTAACTGAAGTTTATTTTTAAGAAGCTCATCGTATTGTGTTTTCTGAATTAAGCGGTCCGTAAGCCGATATTTTAAACTTAAATCCGGAATGATGCCGTAAAGACTGTCTACCACAGTTTGGAATTGCGACTGATCTATCTTTCTTGATGCGGCAATTTTAGTGGAATTATATGACCATAAATCGTTGAGCATTGTCGAAATCTGTTCGCGGTTTTCGGGTGACATATCATCTCTAAGAAACGGCTCAACAGCTGATTTGTACTTACCGTGACGTATAATCTCCATGCCGATACCAAATTTATCTGCAAAACTTTTCATGTAAAGCACTTCCGTGGTCAGACCCTTCAGGTCTATTCCTCCCGAAGGATTCAGAAAATACTGGTCTGCAACAGATCCTAAATAGTATGCCGCCTGCGATACATTATTTCCGTAGGCGTAGACGAATTTTTCGCTTTTTTTGAAGTCTTCCAGCGCCGAACGTACTGCATCAAGCTGCGTCATTCCGGCCCGGAGTCCATCAGTTTCTATGCTGATCCCTTTAATTTTATCATCAGTCTTTGCCTTTTTTATTGCCTCGGTGATATCATACAGCATTACATTGTTTTCCTGTTCACCGAATGCAAATAAATCTTCGTTATCTTCGGTAGGACTGTCGATTATATTGGTTTTTAAATCCAATGTCAGCACAGAATTGTTTTTTATGGCAGATTTTTTGTTGCCGCTAAAAGCAGAAACAGCAACCATTGTTACTATAAACATAAAAAAAAGCCCGCCAATAATCATTATTGCAACTATATTTGCGAGGACATTTTTAAAAAAACTTTTCATAATTTTTATATATTTCACAATATGTCGCATCATTTAGTCACTTTGTTACTCGGAAGCAATTTAGGGAAGCAAAAGGATAATATAGATTTCGCAATATCCAGAATTGAAGAAGAAGTTGGTGAGCTTGTAGGACAAAGCGAAATTATATATACAAAACCCGTAGAATTTGTTAGTAATAATATTTTTTGTAATATTGCATTACGTATAAAAACACAATTTTCTCCGATAAAACTGCTTACTTTGGTAAAAAAGATAGAAGTTGAAATGGGTAGAACAGACGATTCATTGATAACGAAAGGGTATGCAGACAGAGTTATTGATATAGACATTGTCTTTTATGGGAACATGAATTTCAGTTCGCTAAGATTAGAAATTCCTCATAGCAAACATGTTTATGAACGCGAATTTTCTAAAAAATTGTTGTTAAGTATTTAGAAAACATTAAAAACATAAATATGAAATTAGGTTTATTTTTAGCATTATTTCTGCCTATTGCTTTCTATGCCCAGGAGGGCACAGCTTTAGAGGATAATCAGAAATATCCAAACACGTTTTCAAACGGTTCCGCCAATGTTTACAACTTCAATAATTCATCAAGAAAATTCAATGACTGGGCAATTTCAGTTGGTGGAGGTGCTGCATTGATGGCAAAAGCTGATTTAACATCTTTCTATGGTGATGAAATCAACTGGGGCTGGAACGCTTACGTAAGTTTGGACAAACAGATTACACATGCCTTTGGTCTTGGATTGCAATACCAAATGGGAGAATCTAATCAGCGTGGGCAACTGCCCGGAGCTGAAGGCATAAAAGCCGGTGTTGCCGATGCCTGGACAAAGTATCAGCAAATCTCTTTACTCGGAGATGTCAATTTCTCTAATTTATTAAGACGTGTAGATAACCGCTCCCCTTACCGTTGGGCATTACATGGTTATGCAGGTATAGGAATTCAGGGCTACGAAACTCTACTCCTCGATCAGGATATCTCCAATTATAATCCCCGAACCTTTCCGTTGGCTGTAGATCAGAAAATGGGTATCAATTCATTTTTTTATCAGGGCGGAGTTGGTTTAAAGTATAAAGCCTCCAAACTTATGGATGTAGAACTTAGAACCATGTATATTATGAGTGGTGATGAGGAATTTGATGGTGGAGGTGACCGCAGGGATACTAATTCACCAAGAATCAACTACAATCTTATTAATGATTCGCACAGCGATGATTTGCTTACTGTAAATCTTGGATTATCTTTCAAATTAGGAAAGCATGCTTCACACTTAGCATGGCATGATCCTCTTCAGGAAGCCTATTACAGAACAACTGTTCTTGAAAACACGCCAGACGAATTAGTAGTTTGTGAAAAAGGTGATAATGACAATGACGGAGTTTGCGATGATTGGGACAGACAACTGGATACTCCTGCAGGCGCAAGAGTTGATGGAGCAGGTGTGGCACTCGATATGGATTTAGACGGAATCATCGATCTGTATGACAAATGTGTTACAGTTCCCGGATCTGCAGAAAATAACGGTTGCCCATCAGGAGCCGCTGCCAATGTAAACACAACAGTACAATAAACATCACTTAACAAAAAAATAAATTATGAAACTAAATTTAACAAGCTTTGCTCTAGCACTGGTATTACCTACTGCTATCTTTGCACAAGACTCCGTTGCAGTTTCTACTGAAGGATATCCAAACACATTTTCTTCAGGGTCTGCAAATGTATCTCCATTTACTCAGGAGTCCAAACGATTCAATGACTGGGCGATTTCCGTAGGAGCAGGTGTTCCATTGGTGCAGTCTGCCGACTTAACCTCCATCAAGAATGGTAATGGTAAAAATATATTTGGATATTCTGCTTATTTAAGTATTGATAAGGCTATAACACATGCTTTCGGGCTGAATCTTCAATACGACAGAGGCGAAACCCGTCAGGGATGGTTCAATACAAAAACAGATAACGCTACCGGTAATACGTTTCAGGATGTAGGAGCAAGAACCCAATATGATGCTATTTCGATCTTGGGGGACCTTAATTTTTCTAATCTATTAAGAAGAGTTGATAATAAATCTCCATACAGATGGGCTTTACATGGTTATGCAGGTGTCGGGACTTTGGCTTACAGAGCTTATCTCGAAGATGCTGCCGGACAAAGATTAATGACTGAAATTAAACCTTTCAAATTGGGGTCAATGTTTGGTCAGGCAGGTGCAGGCTTGAAATATAAAGTAAACAGAAAAATTGATATTGAAGGACGTGTAATGTACTTTGTAACCGGAGATGATGAATTTGATGGTGGAGGTGCACAATACAGCCCGATTAATCAGCGTGAAGAGCAGGTTTCTGATAATTTCTTTAATGCTACCCTTGGTTTGTCTTTAAAACTAGGAAAACACCAGTCTCATTTGATGTGGCATGATCCGCTTCAGGAAATCTATTACAAACTTGATGTTTTGGCTGACAGAAACCAGGATGTTGAAGTATGTAAGAAAGGAGATGCTGATAACGACGGTGTATGTGATGATTGGGACAGACAGCTTGATACTCCTGCAGGAGCAAGAGTTGATGGTGCAGGTGTAGCGCTGGATACAGATTTAGATGGAGTAATCGATCTTTACGACAAGTGTGTTACAGTACCTGGTCCTGTTGAAAATAACGGTTGTCCTACAGGTGGTACAGTTACAGATAATACAAGAACTCTTGAAGGAATTGAATTTGATTTAGATTCCGACAGAATTCTTCCTTCTAACACACCGATCCTTAATAACGCTGTAAACTATATCAACTCATCGTCAGGAACTTACAACGTGATCGGAGGAACAGACACTAGAGCTTCTGATGCTTACAACCAGAATCTTTCTGAAAGAAGAGCAAATACTGTGAAGAACTATCTAATCGATAACGGAGTAGAAGCGGGTAAATTAGAAGCCATTGGTAGAGGTGAAAAAGACCTTAAATATCCAGAGTGCGACCCAGCTACAAAATGTCCGGAATGGAAAAACAGAGCAAACAGAAGAGTTTACTTCGAAGCTAAATAATTTTTAAGTAATTATAATATTAAAGCCACGCATTGCGTGGCTTTTTTTTGTCTGATGGAATTTGTTTCAGTAATTTTACTCCCATGATTTCCTCCCACGATTTTCAGCGATTAAAGTTTGATACCCTAAAACATTTTTGGGGTTACGACACATTCCGGGACTCTCAGGAAGATATCATCAACACGGTTGTTGAAGGCAGAGATTCACTGGCGCTTCTTCCTACCGGAGGCGGTAAATCGCTGTGTTATCAGCTTCCCGCGCTTGTTTTGGAAGGTACATGTATTGTAGTTTCTCCGCTTTTGGCTTTGATGAAAGACCAGGTTTATCAGCTTAAAAATAATGGAATTGAAGCTGAATATCTCTCATCAGAACTTGATGAATTCGATGCTGAGACGGTTTATAACCGCTGTAAAGACGGACTTACAAAATTGCTGTACGTGTCGCCGGAAAGGCTTACCAATCG
The DNA here is from genome assembly GCA_015999765.1 of Flavobacteriia bacterium. GTDB lineage: Bacteria > Bacteroidota > Bacteroidia > Flavobacteriales > Weeksellaceae > Kaistella. The sequence goes on along the minus strand of JAECQR010000004.1, from coordinate 109,353 downwards.
CGTGTTTCTCCAGAATCTGGAAGAAATTCAAATCTCCTTCATAGCAGTGGATGAGGCGCACTGTATTTCTGAATGGGGGCAGGATTTCCGGCCGAGCTATCAGAATATTAAGGATTTCAGGTCACAGTTTCTCGATATTCCCTGTCTTGCGCTCACCGCTACGGCGACTCCGAAAGTACTTCAGGAAATTAAGCTCAAACTTAACCTTAAAAATCCTGAAATCTTTAAGAAAAGTTTCCGGCGAACCAATATTAAAATCATTTCTGATAAAATTTCAGATAAATACCAGCGCATTCTGAATCTGATGAAATACAATACCTCCTCCGGAATTATCTATGTCCGTACGCGGAAAGAATCGGAGGAACTTGTGAAATTCCTTCAGAATAACAGTATCAATAATGTCGATTTCTTTCATGCGGGACTTCCGGTAAAGGAAAAAAATGCAAAGCAGAACCATTGGCTTAAAAGTAATGATCATGTGCTGATCTCTACCAATGCTTTTGGAATGGGAATCGATAAAGATAACGTTAGATTTGTAGTGCATTTCTCGCCGCCGCAGTCATTGGAGAATTACTATCAGGAAATCGGAAGGGTTGGGCGCGATGGTCAGCCTTCATCAGCTTTTCTATTCTGGAATGAGCAGGAACTTACTAATTTTGACCAAATCCTGCGGAATCAGACACCAACGAAGCACGAGTTTTACAACATTGTTTCTTACCTGTATTCCGGATTTCAAATTGCTGAAAATGATCTCGCAGAAAATGTATTTCAGCTGCATATTCAGAAGATTCAGAATTTCACGAAAGTGTCGTTGGCCAAAATCCGAAATGTACTGGCTTTTCTGCACAATCAGGAAGTTGTTTTTTTTAACAGCAACCGCTCGCTTTCCTCACTGGAATTAAAAATCAATCCGGATGAACTGGATCTGCTTGCCAAAAAGGATGCTTATTTCATTGAACAGCTTCTGAGGACCTATTCCGGGCTTACGACCCACAAAATTATGTTCAGTGAGTTTACTTTGAGCAACAAAATGAACGTAGATTCTCATCTCATCAAGGAAAGAATTAAGGAGTTGCAGCAAAAAAATTACGTGGAATATATCGATGGTGCCCTGGCGAGTATTAAATTCCTGAAACATCGCGATGACAGGGCGATTCAGGGTAAATACTGGCATCTTTTTGAACAGATTCAGAAAAATAAACTTCAGAAGTGGGAAGAAATGAAATTCTTTGTGCGAAACAAAGACTTCTGTAAAATGAAACTTATTCTGTCTTATTTCGGCGAAAAAGATATTAAAAACTGCGGCAATTGCTCTGTCTGTGAACAGCAGAAAGAAAGCGTTTTTGGCAGAAATGTCTCTCAAGAAATTATCGAAATCCTGAAACACAAACCTTCAAACGTAGAAGAAATCGCGATAAGATTAAATTATTACGAGAAGGAAAGTATTTTAGAAAACCTTATTTATCTGCTGGATTCCGGGAAGGTGAAGATGCTGAATTTCCGGACGTATGCGTATAATCATGAGTGATTTTACGAATCACATCGAATATAAATCTAAATTCAATGAAATCTTTAAAAATCATATTCTTCGGTACTCCCGAATTTGCAAAAACCTCACTCGAAGCAATTCACCAGTCTCAACATGAAATCGTAGGCGTTGTAACGGTAGCTGATAAAGCCAGCGGACGCGGACAAAAAATTCATGAATCTCCGGTGAAAACCTTTGCGGTTGAAAATAATCTTCCCGTTTTTCAGCCTGAAAAATTAAGAAATCAGGAATTTTTAAAAAGTATTCAGGTTTTAAATGCAGATGTTTTTGTAGTGGTAGCGTTCAGAATGATGCCTAAAATTTTATTCGAAATGTCTAGAATCGGAACTTTCAATCTCCACGCATCGCTTCTGCCCGATTACCGCGGTGCGGCTCCGATTAATTATGCAGTTATTAACGGTGAGAGAAAAACTGGCGCCACGACTTTTTTCATCAACGAAAAGATTGATGAAGGAAATATTCTTCTACAGAACGAAATAGAAATTTCCCCGGAAGAAAACGCCGGTCAATTACATGACAGACTCATGACAATGGGTGCAGATTTGGTCGTAAAAACTTTAGACGGATTGGCTGAAAATTCAATCCAGGAGAAGCCCCAGCCTGAAGTTGAACATCCGAAAAATGCCTTTAAAATCTTTAAGGAAGATACCCGGATCGACTGGACAAAAGAGGTAGAAACCGTCCATAATTTTATCCGCGGAATGTCGCCTTATCCCTGTGCTTTTACGACTTTAAGAATTGGAGAAGAGGAAAAAACCCTGAAAATCTATAAAGGTAAATTTGAGATTTCCGCACACGACAAAACTCCTGGAAGTTTAGAAATCGACAGACATTCTTTTAAAATTTTCGCCAAAAACGGAACTTATTTCCCTGAAGAGTTACAATTGGAAGGTAAAAAAAGGATGAGCGTAAAGGATTTTCTCAACGGTTTTCAGCATTTCGATAATATTTCAAGTTAACAAACGGAACTCTAATCTCTGTTTTTAAGTAAAATCCAGCCTTTGTAGGAAACCGGAAGCTGAGTGTCGGGTTCAGTCCAGTTCAGAACATACCAGTAATTCGCTGTGGGCAGAGCTCTTCCGCTGAGTTTTCCGTCCCAGATAAATTGATTGTCTTTCGAGGTGAAGACAAGATTGCCGTATCGGTCGAAGATCTTTATACTTACATCCTGTTTAATTCTCAGGTCAGAATAATCCAGCACATCATTGAGCCCATCACCATTTGGCGTAATGACATTGACAAGATTAATGACCAGAAAATCTTTTTCCACGGTTTGGCATTTATTAGCATCCCGAACGTATATTTTGTGCAGGCCACGCGGAATATTTGTAAATACATTTGAATTCTGAAAAGTGATATTATCTAAAGAATATTCATAAGGTTGAATTCCGCCGCTTGCTAAAACCGTGGCCGTATTCCCCGCCACATCAATGTTTGTAATCTGAGGTAAAGTTGAGGCTGTAACTTTCACTGTTTGCCTGTAAATACATCCGTTAGAACCTAAATCAACCCAATATTCCCCCACGGGAACGTTGTTAATTTGCGAAGTTGTATCGCCGGTGCTCCACAGATAAGAATCGAACCCAGTACCCGCATCTAAACTCGTTGTTGCATTGCTGCAGATCACTTTATCCTTTAAATTATCCGATTTTTTGGGTGATTTGAAGTTCAGCGTTAATGTCGCTACATTCGGACAGGCCGATGAACTCTCCACCCGTATCCCTAAAACCTTCGAATTGGTGATTATTTGATTTTCTGCGATTGGGTTTACCTTGTTTCTAGCGTCTTCAGGAGAATTGTAAAACGTTACAATGACCTGTGGTGAAGCCATAAACTCATTCTGATAATTTTTTAGGTTAACAGTGATGTTACCGTCAAGGTCATTGTCGCATAAATCATCAGAAAAAGCACTGGTGACCAGCGGAGTTTTGTTGCCTATTTTAAGGGTAATTTCCCCAAATTCGGGATTACAGCCTAAAGCACTTTCAATTCTTATGTAAATTGTGGTATCGGCGGTAAGAAGCCAGCCGTTTTGAAGTTCTGTACCCGGAGTTCCGGCTTGTGAATCAGATTTTTTAAGATAATATTTCAGTTGATAGGCTGAATTGAAATTTGAAATAATCTGCGGATCAAGTTTAGAGAAATCTACCGGAACACTTCCTGATAAATTATCATCGCACAGAGAATATGTTCCTAAATTCAGGGCAGGTTTTTCCTGAATTTCAATTTGCACAGAACCTGTCAAAATACAACCGCCAACATTTACTTCAACTTCGTAATTGCCGTTACTCGATACGACCCCCGGAACGGTAAGCCGTGCATTTGTCGCTCCCGGAATTGCTACTCCGTCTTTAAACCACCGGTAAGAAGTAGCTCCCGCTGTTGTAGCATCCAGAATTTTAGAACTTCCTTCGCAAACAGGGTTATTGGTCGCAATCAGAAGGTCGGGACCCAAATCTTTTTTACCAACAAAACTTCCGGCTTTCAGAAATACCGCGGAATCGTAGCGTCCGGTGCGGTCAGAGCCTGCGAGATGATCAGCAATTACGAGCTTGATGTGATACTTAACTCCGGCAATAATATCTGTTTTTGCGGTAAGAACTTTGGTTTGTCCATCAAAAGCGGTAGGAGAATTGATTCCGTTAAAACTCCCAAAACACCCTGTATTTCTGGGGCAGTTTGGTGCGGTATTTATGGAAAGTGAAGTCACGGGATCCTGAGTTCCGGGAACAAGAGCGATATTTGTGTAAGGATCCGCGGTCCCGGCCTTCTTGATCAGAAAAGCAAATCCGTCGGAGTAGGTGCAGTTGGTACGGCGGTATTCTTCAGAGAGAAACAGATACTCAAAGCTGATGCCCGAGGTACTGTTTGCAACAAAATCGAACTCGATAGAAGTTGCATTCAAATAGTTATATACGCTTTCCTGAAGTGCAGCTGCCAAATCCGGATCGCCGGGCCATTGATCGTCCTGATCATCCAGCAGAACATTATTAGGTCCCGGGGCATTACGAACAGCACCCGTACTCAGAATAATTCCTTTGTTGATATCAAACGGCAGTGAACCTTTTTCGAAATAGGCGTGGCTTGATTCGCTGCCTCCGGCATTCTGCCAGCCTGTAGTTGAAACATTGGACACGGTAATGCATCCGGCGTTCTGTGAACCGATAAATACATCGCGTACAAGCTGTTCTGCGGTATAAGTAGAGGTGGCTACAGTAATATATTGCTGTGCGTTTGCAGAAATATTGAATAACATGAAAAGCAGGGTAAAACTGCTGAAGATTTTTGCTCTGGACATAGTATTTTTCCGGGTGACAAAATTACTTCATATTTGGCGAAAAAAAAATCTCTTCCACGATTAATGGAAGAGATTTATATCAGTAAAAGATTTGATTAAGTAAGACTTACTCTTACAAAACCTACCACTTTTAAATCTCCGTTTACAGATTTTACATAATCAGCTACAGAAACACCGCTGTCTTTAATGAAAGCCTGGTGAACTAAAGTGTTGTCTTTATAGAATTTCTGCATTTTTCCTTTTAGGATATTATCGATAATGTTTGCAGGTTTACCTTCTTTAGTTAAGATTTCTCTTTCGATATCCAATTCTCTGTCGATAACTTCCTGAGAAACCATAGTTTCGTCAAGTGCAATTGGGTTCATTGCAGCAACCTGCATTGATACTGCTTTTGCAGCATCTGCAGCACCGTCAGCATCAGCTGAAAGTGAAGTGATTGCAGCAATCTTGTTTCCTGCGTGGATGTAAGCTCCTAAGAATGGACCTTCGATGGTTTCGAAAGAACCGATTTCAATTTTTTCACCAATAACACCAGTCTGCTCGATCAATTTCTCAGCAACAGTTGTTCCCTGGAAATCTGCAGCTAAAAATTCTTCTTTAGTTTTACCTAAAGCAAGTTCAGCTAATTCGTGAGCTAATTTTACGAAATCGTCATTTTTTGCAACGAAGTCGGTTTCGCAGTTTAGAGCGATGATTACTCCCGCAGTATTGTCTGCATTTACTTTAGCGATAACAGCACCTTCAGTAGATTCTCTGTCGGCTCTGTTCGCAGCAACTTTCTGGCCTTTTTTTCTAAGGATTTCAATCGCTTTATCGAAATCTCCTTCAGCTTCAACCAAGGCTTTTTTGCAGTCCATCATTCCTGCTCCTGTAATGTTTCTTAATTTGGCTACGTCTGCAGCAACGGGTGTATACATAAATTTATTTTTTTTATTAAAAATTTGTTTAGTTTAGCTTGAATTTTAAGCGTTGCAAAGATAATAAATTTCGCACAAACTAAAAAGAAGATTTCTTCGTTATTACTAAAATTTAAACTTCTATAAATCATCCCTTTAATGAAAAGATATCTATATATTCTGGTTTTTTTTATTTCGTTTTTTTCATTCGCGCAGTCTAAATATACGGTTGCTCAGGTCGAAAAAAGTACGGACCCGCAGGTTATTGCGAACTTTATAAAGTTTAATCCCGCTCATCCCAAAACTCCGGAATTTAAGCGTAAACTGTTAGCTGCAATAAACAGTAATAAACCCGCCGCACAGCAGGCGAGCGTTGCTAAACCTACTGTAAAGCCGATCAGCACTGAGAAATTAAAGACGGCAATAAAAAAAGATGTTGCTAAAGATGGGCGGAATGACAAGCACAAACGTACTGCCGATTTATTGAATCATATGTTCAACAGTGATCCATCGAGCAGAACGGCGTATGTGCAGATTGTGAATAAATCGAAATGCAATTTAATTGTAAAAATCAGCGGTAGAAAATTCTATAATCTTGATGTTCCGGCGCATAATCAGAATTTTATTCTCATTGATAAGGGTAATTACACGCTCACTACTTCAGTTTGTGATGCCAAATATTCATCGGTGAAAAACATCAGCAAAGATATCGTGGTAACCCTGAACGCGCCAAAGTAATCTATTTTCCGAAAACGTGGAAGTCTTGCGTAAGGGCGAGATAATCGTCGCTGTACCTGCGGGGAGATTTTTCGATCACCAATTCGGTTTCAGTAATTTTTTTGTTTTCAAATCCAAACTCCAGAATCAGTCGTTTGGGAGCTGCATTTTTGATTCCAAAAACAGTGGTCTTTCTAATCAGAAACAAGCCAGTTTTACTACATCTTTTTTCGAAATCATTACCGGCATCAAAAGGGATAATTACCGAAAATATTCCGCATTCCGAAAGAATTTGCGATGCGTTACTGATTAAATCGCCAAAGGACAGTTCGGTTTGCTGCCTGGCCAGTATATCCTTTTCGGAAGGGTTTATTTGAAAATACGGTGGGTTCGAAATGATTAAGTCAAATTTTTCCTTGACGTTATAAGATTTGAAATCCTGCCGAAGAACTTTTAACCTGTCGTGAAAAGGAGATGATTTAAAGTTTTCGCCTGCAAGTGCTGCTGCTTCCTCATTAATTTCAATAGCAGTTATGGTGGCTTCCGGATTTCGCTGCGCAACCATTAGAGAAATCAGCCCTGTTCCGGTTCCGATTTCCAAGATGTTTCCGGCATTCTGGACCGAAGCAGAAGCGCCCAGCAAGACACCGTCTGTTCCCACACGGAATACCTTTGCAGACTGCTGTACGCTGAATTGTTTGAAGTGAAAAGGTTTCATTGAAATAAAGAAGTCTACATATTGGTGGGAAGCGATATCGTGAAAGTAGTGCCTTTCCCTTCTTCAGATTTTACAGAAATTTCGCCTTTGTAATCTTCAACCATTTTTCTTACCATGGTTAATCCAAGTCCGGTGCCGCTTGTTTTAGAGGTGAAATTTGGCTCGAAAATTCTGTCGTAAAGTTCTTCGGGAATTCCCGTTCCGTTGTCGTCCACAGTAATGATGACTCTTTTTTGGCGCTGTTCTACATCAAGGTTTATGATATTCTCGCGGTCATCATGTTTTGCCTGTCTGGCGTTTGCTACCAGATTGGTGATGATTCTCGACAGGTAAATCTTATCCATTTCCATCATAATCTGATCTTTATTAGAGTGGAAATAAATTTTTTCGTCGCTGAATACGTTGATAATATTCCTGATTTCTTTATTTACATCAAATATTTCATTGTTTTTCTCCGGGAGCTGTGCAAACTGCGAAAATGCACTTGCTACGGTCGCAACGAGATCAATCTGATCCACAAGTGTGCGGCTGAGGTGCTTCACTTTGTCGCGGATCTCAGGGTCGCCCGGATCGAATTTTCTTTCAAAATTCTGGATGGTGAGTTTCATAGGAGTTAAAGGATTCTTTACTTCATGAGCTACCTGCTTGGCCATTTCTCGCCACGCTTCCTCTTTTTCTTTGAAACTCAGCCGCTGTTTCTGTTCCTGAATCTGCAGAATCATTTTGTTATATGCTTTAACAAGTTGATTCAGTTCATCATTATGGTAATATTTAATAGGTTTCGGATCATCTTCGAAAAGAGTAATCTGATTGATTTTATCTGAAAATTTGGTTACAGCTCTGGTAAGATTATTCGAAATAACCCAACTGAGCCAAACTGATACTGCAATGATGAATAGATTAAGAACAACAATATAATTTACATATTTGTTGAATACGCTGAAATAAGCACTATCGTTGTGATAGAAAGGGAAAAACACGATTGCAATCGGCTCCAGCATATTATTTCTCAAAATCATGTATGATGAGGAAACGTTTGCGTCGATTTTTTTGTCGTAAGTCTGAAAATCAACCCGGCTTTCACTTTTCAATACCCGGTTAGCGATTTCTACGGGAATTTGTTTTTGGCTGATAAGATTATAATCTTTGTTGGAGATCAAAAATTTTCCGGAAAGGTCATATATAATGATATCCTGATTGTTGATGTCCGCAATCTCGAAAATATCATTTGCTAAAATATCAGGTAAATCGCTTGTCTGAGCCTGTTTATGGCTTACCGCATAATCCAGTGCTGACATTAGCGCCTCAGATTTTTTCTGAAGATCGGTACGGCTTTGTTCAACCGCGTTATTGCGCAAAATAAAATAAGAAAGGATGGATGAACTTACGGTACTGAGCAAACAGATTAGCAGAAAGCCCCAAAAGACTTTATTTCGTAGGCTATAACCTTTGTATTTAGAGAAGGGCATTATTTTTCATCAGTTTCGTTACATATTTTCCTATAATGTCGAATTCCAGATTTACCATATCGCCCGGCTGCAGATTTTTCATATTCGTGAATTCCCATGTGTATGGGATTATCGCTACTGAAAATTTACCTGAACCGCTGGAAGCTACCGTTAAGCTGATGCCGTTTACCGTTATAGATCCCTGTGGAACGGTAATATAATCATCGGTTTCATCATACTGAATGGTAATAAAAAAGCTTCCGTCTTTGTCTTCAATTTTCTCAACGGTTCCGGTTTTGTCTACATGGCCCTGAACAATATGTCCATCCAGTCTTCCATCCCACTTCAAACAGCGTTCCAAATTAACCTCAGTTCCTATATTCCATTTCCCGAGATTGGTTTTTTCTAAAGTTTCTGCAATTGCAGTAACACTGTAGCCTGTATCTGTAATTTCTACAACGGTAAGGCAACAGCCATTATGAGCAAGGCTCTGATCGATCTTCAATTCCTGGGTAAAAGGACAGCTGAGTGTAAAGTTAATATTATCGCCACTGTGTTCAATTTTTTCAAGGGTGGCGGTCGCTTCAATGATTCCTGTAAACATGGGATGGGATTTATAGAAAATTAAGTTGTAAATAATTCGGGAATAGTTATTTCTAAATTGCTAAATTTGTGAAATTCTATTAATCTTCAAAGATAAATTAAAAATGAGTGCTAAACACCATAAAGTAAGGGTAGGAATTTCGATCGGTGATTTCAATGGGATCGGTCCGGAAATCATTATGAAATCTCTAAAAGATAAAGCAATTACCGATTTCTTCACGCCCATTATTTTTGGTTCAGGGAAACTCTTTACCTATCAGAAAAACATTTTTAAACTTCAGCATAATTTTAATTATATCACAGATCCTACACAGGCAGCTGGCGATAAAATTAATATGGTAAACCTTACTAAAGAAAACGTAAATGTTGATTTGGGCAAGCCTACCGAAGAATCTACTAAAATGGCGATCGATTCTTTAGAAGCCGGTACCAACGCTTTGATGAATGGAGAAATTGATGTTTTAGTTACTGCGCCTATTAATAAGGATGAAATGATGAAGCACGGTTTTGCCCACGCCGGACACACTGGTTATCTCGAAGAGAAATTCGGAAGAAAAGGGCTAATGTTTTTAGTGACTGATGATTTGAAAGTAGCCGTTTCTACCCATCATATTCCGATTTCTCAGGTTGCAGAAAATATTTCAAAAGAAAAAATAAAGAAACAGATCAAAATGCTGAATCAGTGTCTGATTGAGGATTTTCAGATTGCAAGACCTAAGATTGCAGTTTTAGGTTTGAATCCACATTCCGGTGACGGCGGGGTGATTGGCAGAGAAGAGATTGAAATTATTTCTCCCGCAATTCAGGAGCTTTTCGACAACGGAATTTTGACTTTTGGGCCTTTTCCGGCAGACAGTTTTTTTCAGCCCGGGAAATATAAAAATTACGATGCGGTTTTAGCCATGTATCACGACCAGGGTCTGGCACCTTTTAAAACGCTTGCTTATGAAGAGGGAGTGAATTATACCGCCGGATTGCCGTTTATCAGAACTTCCCCTGATCACGGTGTTGCCTACGATATCGCAGGACAAAATATAGCCGATGAGCAGAGTTTTACCGAGGCAATTTTTATGGCGATAAAGATTTTTAAAAACCGACGAGAGTACAATGACTTGATGACCAACCGCATGCAGCCACGGAGAAATGCTTCAGGGAACGGCGTTGACGAGGATTTGCCACAGGAAAAACATAATTAATATTTTCAAAATTATTTTTCCTGATTAATTGTTTTGAAAATTATTTGTAATATTAAAAAATTTGCATTATTTTTGCACACTCATTTTATGGACAAGTTAAGAAACTACGATATCGTGTTTTCGGGACAAAGAAACGGGAAGCACGAGTTCCAATTTGAGATAGATAAAGCGTTCTTTCAACTTTTCGATACTGAACAGGAATTTACAGAACCTAGAATAGTTGCTGATGTTTTAATGGATAAGCACACCACTTTTTTAGAAGTTACTATTAAAACTTCCGGAACGGTAAATTTAGTTTGTGATATCACGAACGAAAATTTCACCCATCCGATAGAAAATGAATTAAATGTTCTGGTAAAATTCGGTGCAGAATATGATGACAGCGAAGAAGATGTGATTACCATTCCGATGACCGATCACGCATTCAACGTGGCACAGTTAATCTACGAAGTCGTAATGCTTGCAATACCGATGAAGAAGATTTCGCCGAATGTTTCTGAAGAAGATTTAGAAATCCTTGAAAAATTCAGTCCGAAAGATGAAACAGAAGAAGAACCGGAAAGCGATCCCCGATGGGAAGCTTTAAAGAAATTAAAAGATAAAAATTAAATAGTTTAAATGATGAGAATTGAGCAATCACTACTCATCGCTCATCAAACAAAATTATAAGAAATGGCACATCCAAAGAGAAGACAATCGTCAACAAGAAGAGATAAGAGAAGAACCCACTACAAAGCAAGTGTTCCTCAATTGGCAAAAGATGCAACTTCAGGAGAAATGCACCTTTATCACAGAGCGCATTGGTTCGAAGGAAAAATGTACTACAGAGGTAAAGTAGTAATGGAAAAAGCAGTAGAAGCTACAGAAGAAGATTAAGATCTAAAATCTTAAAAAACTTCAATTTTATACCAAAACCACTCAATTTTTTCAATTTTGAGTGGTTTTTTGTTGTTTTTTATTGATTTTTAGTATCTTTGGCATAATAAACAAATACCACATATAATGGACATTAAAGACATACAAAATCTGATTAAATTTGTGTCTAAAGCAGAAGTTTCTGAAGTAAAATACAAAACAAAAGATTTCGAAATCACAATCAAAACTCCACTCGGGGGGAATGAAGTGAGCTATATGCAACAACCAGCGGTTTATCATACAGCACCGCAACCATCTGCATCTGCACCTGCCGTATCATCTGCACCTGCTGCCAATACTGCTGATGTTGCTGCTGATGACGACAGCAAATTTGTAACGATTAAATCTCCGATGATCGGAACGTTCTACAGAAAACCCTCACCAGATAAGGATGTTTTCGTGAATGTTGGTGATGAAGTTTCCAATGGTAAGGTAGTTTGTGTAATCGAAGCAATGAAATTATTCAACCAGATCGAATCTGAAATTTCCGGAAAAATCGTGAAAATTTTGGTAGATGATGCAACACCAGTTGAATATGATCAGCCTTTATTCTTAGTAGATCCATCTTAAGAAATTTTAAATTAAAGATTATAGATTTTAAATGGTGCTCATTTAAAAATAATTTAAAATTCGAAATTCAAAATTTAAAATTTCAACGACGATGTTCAAAAAAATATTAATTGCCAACAGAGGCGAAATTGCAATGCGTATTCTGCGCACCTGCAAGGAAATGGGAATCAAAACTGTGGCAGTTTATTCTACCGCAGACAAGGACAGCCTGCACGTAAGATTTGCGGACGAAGCAGTTTGTATTGGTCCCGCGATGAGCAAAGATTCTTATCTTAAAATCTCCAATATCATTGCAGCGGCCGAAATTACCAATGCAGATGCCATCCACCCTGGATACGGATTTTTATCAGAAAATTCCAACTTTTCAAGAATCTGTCAGGAAAACGGCATTAAATTTATTGGTGCAACTCCTGACCAGATCGACAGAATGGGCGATAAAGCCAACGCAAAAGCCACCATGAAGGAAGCCGGAGTACCATGTGTGCCGGGTTCTGAGGGCTTAATTGACGGTTACGAAACTGCTGCTAAACTGGCAGAAGAAGTAGGTTATCCGGTGATGATTAAAGCTACAGCAGGTGGTGGAGGTAAAGGAATGAGAGCAGTCTGGAGAGCTGAGGATTTACAGGAACACTGGGATTCTGCAGTGCAGGAAGCAACTGCAGCTTTCGGAAACGGGGGAATGTACATGGAAAAACTCATCGTTGAACCTCGACATATCGAAATTCAGATTGCGGGTGACCAGTATGGCAAAGCCTGTCATCTTTCGGAAAGAGACTGTTCTGTTCAGAGAAGAAATCAGAAATTAACAGAGGAAACTCCGTCTCCATTTATGACCGATGAACTTCGGGAGAAAATGGGGAAAGCAGCCGTGAAAGCCGCTGAATATATTGGTTATGAAGGAGTAGGAACGATCGAGTTTTTAGTAGATAAGGACCGGAATTTCTATTTCATGGAAATGAATACCAGAATTCAGGTAGAACATCCTATTACAGAGCAGGTTGTGGATTATGATCTGATTCGTGAGCAGATTCTTTTGGCTTCAGGTACACCGATATCTGGAATCAATTACTACCCGAAACTTCACTCAATCGAATGTAGAATTAATGCGGAAGATCCTTATAACGATTTCCGTCCTTCACCTGGTAAAATCACCGGACTCAATATTCCGGGAGGACACGGGATCCGTGTTGATACGCATGTATACTCAGGTTACAGCATCCCGTCCAATTATGATTCAATGATTGCAAAACTCATCACCACAGCACAAACGCGTGAAGAAGCCATTGCAAAAATGAAAAGAGCTTTAGAAGAATTCTATATTGAAGGAGTGAAAACCACGATCCCTTTCCACAGACAGCTGATGGAAAATGAAGATTACCTTTCTGGAAATTATACAACAAAATTCATGGAGGATTTTGTAATGGATAAAAATTTTGATCATTAAGATCATTATATAATTTATGAAACCGGCTTTTTAATGCCGGTTTTTTTATCTTTAAACTTAAATAAGGAGCGGACTTGCTCTAAAATTGAATGATATGAAAAATTTTCTGCTATTTATATTTCTTGTAGGATTCGCCAGCACCAGCTTTGGGCAGGAACAGACTATTGTTAAAACTCTGAACAGGGAACTGCAGAAAGAGGTTAAAAACCAATTGAAATCTCCTCATTTTAGCGGTGATACCATAGAAATTGTGAAACCTTTTTCAATCAGCACAGACAAAATCCTTTCCTTTGAAATAAAGAAGACCAGCCCCTATTTTAGCGGATATCAAATAATCAGGCAGGAAGTTCCCCTGAATAAGATCCGTAAAATCGGAAAAGATATAAATATCATCCTCGAATGTGAAGATCACGAAGTTCTTACCACCTATAATACATTTGATGTTGAAAACAAGACGGAAGAGGTAAAAGGAAATTTATTTTTTCTTTATCTGTCCAATGAAAAACAAAATGAAGATTTGGGGGTCGCGATCCAGAAAGCTTTCCAGAAAGCGGGTTACAGTCTCGAAAAGGAATATTGGTACGATTGAATTTACTGCAACCTTTAAAAATGCACAATGAAACTTTCAAAAGAGGAAAAAAAATTCTGGCAGCGCTATTACCGGATTGAAAAGGCAGATCATATTCCAACTCATTGGGGACGTTTGAAATCTAAGGATTCAGATTTTGGTGATGAATTCTTTTATTTTCTGAGTTTAAGGGTAATTTCCATAGAAGAAATTTATCTCACAGATTCTCTGATTACTGATGTTGCGGTGAGTTATATGACCAATTTTAAAGGTCTGAAATCACTTTTCTTAAGAAAGAACCGTTATTTAACCAGCGCGTCTTTATCATATTTCAATCAGATGCAAGAGCTGGAAATCTTAAATATGACCCGAACACCAATTACTTTAGACGATTTATGCGATTACTTGGAAAACCCTAATCTGAAGGAAGTTTTTGTAGATTCCGAAGACAGTGAAGAAGCTGTGCTCGAGAAAGGCCTGATCTTAAAGGAAAAAATGCCCGGCTGCAATGTTTATTTAAACTGTTCCCATTCCACTAATGTTTTTGGAAATTTCGAAAAGCCCATCTTTTAATAGTTTTCTCTTGTCAAACCACCTGACAGACTGAAAATGTTCCGTTATACATTCAATTGCAGCCAGTGACTTTACTTGGAAATAAATCATTATTTTTGCTTTATAAATCACCTTAATATGCATACAGTAAACAAAACATCCTCTTATTTTATAGAACTCGAAGAAAAACACGGCGCGCACAATTACCATCCGCTTCCTGTGGTTTTAGAAAAAGGCAAAGGCGTTTTCGTTTGGGATGTTGAAGGTAAAAAATATTACGATTTCCTGTCCGCTTATTCTGCGGTAAATCAAGGTCATTCTCATCCGAAAATTGTAGATGCACTGGTGAACCAGGCTCAGAAATTAGCATTGACGTCCAGAGCTTTTTACAACGCCAATTTAGGCGAATACGAGAAAAAAATTACAGAACTTTTTGGCTTCGATAAAGTCTTACCGATGAATTCCGGTGCCGAGGCAGTAGAAACAGCGGTGAAATTAGCAAGAAAATGGAGTTATGAAGTTAAAGGAATCTCGCAAAATGCTGCAAAAATTGTTGTTTGTGAGAATAATTTCCATGGAAGAACAACGACGATAGTATCTTTCTCCAACGATCCTGATGCCAACAATAATTACGGACCTTTCACGCCAGGTTTTATTAAAATTCCGTACAATAATCTCAAAGCTTTAGAAGAAACTCTGGCAAACGATTCAGAGAATATTGCTGCGTTTTTAGTAGAACCAATTCAAGGTGAAGCGGGGGTATATGTTCCGGACGAAGGCTTTTTAAAGTCGGCATCAGAACTTTGCAAAAAACACAATGTACTTTTCATTGCTGACGAGGTACAAACCGGGATCGCAAGAACCGGAAAACTTATCGCTTGTCATCACGAAAATGTTCAGCCCGATATTCTGATTTTGGGTAAAGCACTTTCCGGCGGAATGTATCCGGTATCTGCAGTTTTGGCTAATGATGAAATCATGAACGTGATTCATCCGGGGCAGCACGGTTCTACTTTCGGAGGAAATCCCGTTGCCTGCGCGGTTGCCGTTGCGGCTTTAGATGTGGTGGAAGAAGAAAAACTTTCAGAAAGAGCTGAAGAACTCGGGCAGCTTTTCCGGAATGAAATTGAAAAATTAATCGAGAAAACCGATCTTATTACCGGTGTTCGCGGAAAAGGACTTTTAAATGCGATTCTTATCAACGATACTCCGGAAAGTAAAACCGCATGGAATCTTTGTGTTGCTTTGCGCGATAACGGTCTTTTGGCAAAACCAACGCATGGTAACATCATCCGTTTGGCTCCGCCTTTGGTGATTACCGAAGAACAGATTCTGGATTGTGTGGCGATTATTGAAAAAACAGTATTGGAATTTAAGAGAAATTAAACTTGAATCTTACACAACATATCAGCGGTTTAATTATCACTTTTAATGAAGAAAAAAACATTCAGGAAGTTCTTGAATGTTTTGATTTTTGTGACGAGATTATTGTTGTGGATTCCTTCAGTACCGATAGAACGGTAGAAATTGCACTAAAGAATCCTAAGGTTAAAGTCATTAAAAATGCTTTCGAAGATTTCACCAAACAGCGGAATCTGGCATTGAACTCGGCTAAAAACGATTGGGTGCTTTTTCTTGACGGCGATGAAAGGATTACTCCTGAACTGAAAAATGAAATTAAAGAAACGGTCAACCGCACCAACGCCGCCGACGCTTATTACATTTACAGAATTTTTTTTGTCGGGAAGAAAAAAATAAATTTTTCGGGTACACAAAATGATAAGAATTTCCGTCTGTTTAAAAAGTCAAAAGCGTCCTATTTAAAGCACAAAAAAGTACACGAAACACTGGATGTTAACGGAACAACAGGTGTTTTAAAGAGCAAACTTCTGCATTATTCTTTTGAAAACTATGCGTCTTTCAAGAATAAAATGCTGTATTACGGCCGTCTGAAGGGAGAAGAACTCGCTGAAACCGGAAAAAAATATTCAACTGCCGTGCATTATATTAAGGTGATCTTCAAATTCGTGAAAACGTATTTCCTGAAATTAGGAATTCTTGATGGAGTAGACGGATTAAGAATAAGCTACCTGCAAAGTCTGTATGTAAACGAAACTTACCGAAAATTTAGGGATTTAAAATAGCAGTTACTTTTTGATATAAGTAGTTTTCTTGTTCTGATAAAATTTATTTAGGAACTTATTTAGTCTTCTTTCTGTATTGGATTCTTTTACCCAAACAGGATTCTGAGTAAGATCTATCTCTTTCAAGTTTTCTACGATTTGCATCAGATCGTGTTTTTTCATGAAAGATTCTTTCAGGAAATTACCAATAATAGTATTCCAATGCTTTTTATTTCCCCAATAATGTCCAACAATATGATCTGCAGATTTAAGTTCAGTATTTTTACCCAATCCCAGAGAGAACGCAAACTGTTCTATAAGTCTTCGGGTGACGTCATCGGCGCACATGGCATCATTTACATCTAATACAATCTGCAGAGAGTCTAAGTGGTGTTTAGAAATTCCGATTAATCCGGCATTCCACATCGCGGAGTTTTTATCAATTTTGATATGATTGTATTCTTTCCCCTGCATTTGCTTCCACATCAGTTTTTCGGTTTTTGATGATAGTGAAGACAGTTTACCTTCCTCAAGATGCATAAAATTTTGTCCATTGTTCATGCCTTCTCTCAGGGTATCGAGATCCTGGTAAAAAAAAGTATCGCCATCCAAATAAAGAACGGATTCCGAAGGATATTTTTCCGCGATTAACTGTAGCGCTTTAATTTTTACCCGCCAAAAAAACTGATATTGGCCCTCCCACCGCTTAATAATTTCTTTGTTGATCTCTATTACTTCTACGCTTTCCTCAAAAAAATTAAACAACGAAGGATTTTCTGCGATGACAATAATTCTGTCATTGTCCTTTTTTCGAGCCATGACGGTATAGATCGAGAAATATATTTGCTGATAATGCTCCAGATTATTGCCAAAAACTAAATATACGATGTTCATTTTGCTGCGATTATAATTTAAACCCTCAACAGTCAGTAAAGTGGAAGGTTTTGATTCAAATTTAGCACAAAAAATCTGCGATATCAAAAATTTGTGCAACTTAATAATTTCAATTAAATTGCGTTAGTATATACACGGCAAAACTACTTATTAATAAATGCTTTTCATACTTATTGTGAAACTTACCCGAAGTAATTTACACATCACATCCTATTGCAGTTCATATGAATAATGATCCACTGATAAGTATAATTATACCTTGTTTTAATGCCGAAAAAACGTTGGAAAAGTGTTTAGAGTCGGTAGTTCAACAATCTTATACTAATCTTGAAATCATTATTATCGATGATGGCTCGACGGATGAGACATCACTGATTTATAATAAATTTCAAAGTAATGATGAACGGATTTTGGTTTTTAAGCAGCAAAATTCGGGCGTTTCTAAAGCCAGAAACAGTGGTGTAAAAGCAGCGACAGGAGATTATATTTGCTTTGTGGATTCCGATGATTGGGCGGAATTGAATTATTGTTCGGAATTATACAGTTTACTTGTCGGTGAAAATGCCGATATTTCTATTGTAGAAGCATCTTACGAGGATGAAAATGGAAATGTGTTATGCAGTAAACCAATTTCGGAGGAGAAAATATTTGATGGAAACAGAGCTTTAGTCCTTTTACTGGAGGATCAGGAAATCCAGAGCCATCCATGGGGGAAACTGTTTAAAGCAGACCTTTTAAAAAACGTACACTTTCCTGAAAATCTAAAATGTTTCGAGGATTATTCTACACTTTTCAAGATTTTCAATAAGGCAGTAAAAGTGGTAAAATCCAATGAAAAGTTATACCATTACATACAGCGGGAAGACAGCCTTTCGCATAACCTCTCCCCCGAGACTGCTTACCAATTTTTTTTAGCAATTATGGAGGTTTTTGAATTTTGGAGAAATTCTGCAAAGGTTGGGGATCGAAACAAAATCATTAAAAATATCGTCAGAAAACTTCTGATGGTTCTGAAGAGAATTACCAGAAATACAAAAGAAAATGAAATGAAATCTGAAAAAGAGGAAATTCGGAGGGCATTCAATTCGTTCTTAAAATATTCTGCTACAGATATCGGAATAGAGTACTATTTCTATTTGAGATTATATTACTATTTCCCAAACTTTTACGCCAGATTAACTCATAAATAATGTTTTCAGCACCACTAGTATCCATTATCGTTCCCTGCTACAATGTTGAAAAATACGTTGAAGCGTGTGTCGATTCTGTCCTTAAGCAGGATTGTGAAAATTGGGAATGCATTTTAATTAATGATGGTAGCAGTGACAAGACACTTGAAATCATTAAATCTTTTGAAGCCAAGGATCGGCGGTTCCAGGTATTTACACAGGAAAACGCAGGACTTTCTGCAACAAGAAACAGGGGAATTGAAATTTCAAACGGAGCGTTTCTGTTTTTTTTGGATTCAGATGATCTTCTAAGCACTGATGCCATCAGCACATTGGTTTCGTCTGTGGACAACAACGATATCGTTACCGGAATTACTGTTACGTCAAAAATTAACGGTGACATTATATCGAAAATTTCACATTTATATCCTCCGAAAGAAGGAGATCTCACTATTGCCAATACTCATTTTGAGGTTTTGACAAAATCGATGGAATCTGCATTAACTCCGGTTGCACAAAATCGTCTGTACAGTAAAGAATTCGTTGATGCAAATAATCTCCGGTTTAAGAAGGGGATTCTTCACGAAGATGAATTGTGGTTTTTTGAAACTATGCTTTTAGCAAAAAATGTAAAGTTCGTCAACCACGAAACCTATTTTTACAGAACGGATAACGAAAATTCCATTACAAGTAAATTAAGCGACAGAAATTTGGACTCTTATATTTCGGTGCTGGAAGAAGTGCATGAAAAATACATCAAAAAGCAAAACCTTGATATTGCAAAGTGGTATAACGTTTATCTCAAGAAAATTTTTCTGGATTTTGCCATCCGTGAACGTGAAAAATTAAGCGATAAAGTGGTCAGAAAACTGGAAAGATCGTTAGTTAACACTTACTCAGATTTGCCTTCAGATACTTACTTAACTCGCAAAAATGAAGTTTATTACCGTGCCATGAACAAACTCACGCTTAAATCATTTGATCAGATAAAAAAGCATTATGTCAGAAATCCGGTGAACAGTCTTAGAAAGCAATTCAAACTATTTCAAATCACCTATTTACTAAAATAGCTTAATAGATGCGACCGAAAAAATTTCTGCTGGTAATGCCCGATTATTCGGATTTTCCTGAATTTTTCATGAAAAACTTAGAAAAATTGGGATTTCAGACATCTTTAATTACCAATAAAATTCCAGCTTATAAATACCGTGGCTCTGAACGACTGGTCAATTTTATAAGGAAGACTTTTTTGAAAGATAAAAGTTATAAAAAGAAACTTATTGCTCAATTTGAGGAAACTGAATATGCAAGAATTATAGCTGAATTGGATGAAAAGTTCGATTATATTTTCGTAATCCGACCGGATTCATTTCCCGCTTCTTTTATTGAAAAGTTAAAGGATAAAACCAAAAAATATATCGGCTATCAGTGGGATGGAATCGAAAAATTTCCGGAAGTGAAAAATTATTTTTCTTTCTTCGATACGTTCTTCTGTTTTGAAACCGTACCGGGTTTTAGTAATGTGAAAAAAACTACAAACTTTTACTTTGATTTTGATAATTATAAAGCCGTTCAGAATCCCGTGCCCAATATTCCGCCAGTTTTTTATTTCGTGGGTTTAGATTGGGAAATCAGAAGGACTAAGATTAATAATTTTGTAGAGTTTGCAGTTAATAATGATTTTAAACTCGATTTTTATTTACAGGAATTTGACAAAAACAACGACAAAAATCCTCATATTAAATATATTACAAAGAGAATTACTTTTGCGCAAAACATAGAGTTTGTTAAAAAATCTGATGTTCTTGTAGATTTTGTTGATCCGAGACAGGTTGGTTTATCTTTCAGATTTTTCGAGGGTATGTATTACAGAAAGAAAATCATTACAGATAATCTGATGGTTAAAAAGTATGATTTCTACCATCCAGACAATATTTTCGTTATTGAAAATTACAACAACGCTGCGATTCTGGAGTTCCTGAAAAGACCCTATCAAGAATTACCGGAGCAAATCGTAAAAAAGTACAGTTTCAGCGAGTGGATTTTCAGAATGCTAAGTGAGTAAAAGAAAGGTTGGGTAATATTTCTTTCAATTATTAAGATATTCCAGCAGGTTTTTGATGTTTTTTTCCTGGTTTTCGGTTGAAAAATACTGCAATCCATTTTTACTGCCTTCGTAGAGTTCGGTCCAATTTTTTTCATTGGAATAAATATCTAAGATGTAGTTCGCAAAAGTTTCGGGATCAGAAATTTCTGCGACAAGGGCATGGATATTCGGCGTTAATTTCATTCCCTCTACACCAATTGTAGTTGATATTACGGGCAGTTGATACTCCAGTGCCTGGCCGATTTTGCCTTTTACTCCGGCTCCGTATCGCAGCGGTGCAACCATCGCTTTCGCACTTGTGAAGAGCGTGTCGATTTCTTTTTGATAGCCAAGAATTCTGAATCTTTCGGAATTCAATGTAATGATTTCTTCTGGTGCATTTCCACCTACGATATACACTCTAATATCAGGGTTTTGTTCCCAGACCAATGGCATGATCTCGTTATGCAGATATAACACAGAATCTACATTAGGTTTGTGAAGAAAACTGCCAATAAAAATGAGGCCTTCTCTGTCATTAAAAGATTTCTGCCTCAGATTCTTTTTTAATGAATGGATATTACTTACAATAAAGATTTTTTCAGGATTTATTTTTTCTCTCGCGAGAATTTCTTTCTCATGATCGCTTATTGCTATGATGGCGTCTGCGTGCAGAAACGCTTTCCGTTCTAATTCGCAAACTTCTTTTTCCCTCTTTAAGGTGGCTTTGTTTTTTAGAAAATACGCCTGCTCTCTTGAAAATCTCAGATAATGAAGATCTACCATGTCGTAAATGATCTTCGCACGGAAACCGATTGGTTTAATAACCTCATTATAATACTCATAGCCTTCTGGTCGGAAAATCCAGATATAATCGACAGAGTTTTTTATTTGCTCCAGTTGTTTTGCTTGCCGTATTATTTTCCGTTTAGGGGTTAAGTACTCTCTTATAACCTCAACCCCCAAATCTTGAAATTTCTTTACATAATCAGCATCATCTGGAGAAAATTCATTCTTTATCAGCAGGTATATTTTATGATTGTTACTTACCAGAATTTTTATAATCTCAGTAAACCTGTTAGAACCTGAATCCTGGTCGAATTTTGGAATATACTCTTCTGCTACAAGAATGCATTTGTCATATTGGTCATCGTCATTTATTCTATAAAAATCATCGCCTTCTTTCCAAATATTTTTAAGGTAATTCTTCCAT
Organism: Flavobacteriia bacterium; assembly: GCA_015999765.1. Classification (GTDB taxonomy): domain Bacteria; phylum Bacteroidota; class Bacteroidia; order Flavobacteriales; family Weeksellaceae; genus Kaistella. The sequence goes on along the minus strand of JAECQR010000004.1, from coordinate 87,394 downwards.
CTTTCATAGAAAATAAGAGAATTTTTCTGTATTAAATTGTGCTTATTGAGAGGGTGTTTCTGATAGCTTATGTTTTCATAATGAATCACTTCTGATCGAGGTTGGTAGTAGGTGTCTAAACCTTGAAGATGTTTCAGCCGCATGCAAAGATCGTTTTCTTCATAATAGGCAGGCGAATAAACTTCATCGAAAAGATTCAGATTCCCGTTAGAATCCTGTCTTTTAAAAAGCAAACTGCATCCTGAAACATAGTCTACTGTTCGCAGAAAGTTAAATTGCGGAGCATCGATTGACTGGGTAGCTCCACGGTTTACAATCACATTATTTTTGAAAACGAGACAGCCTGCCTCCTGTAAAGTATTGTTCCCGAAAATCAGTTTAGAGCCTACAGCTCCAACATTCGACCGGGTTTGAAAGACGGATAAAAGTGAAGTTAGGTAGTTGTTTTGAACCTTTGTGTCGTTGTTGAGTAAATAAATATAAGAACCTTTTGCCTTTTTTATTGCGGTATTTGCACTTTTTAGAAAACCTGAATTTTCGGTATTATTAATGAGCGTTATTCCTTTTATCTGTGAAATGATATTTTGGGTATTATCTGTACTGCAGTCATTTACCAAAATAATTTCTTTAGACACATTATCGTTACATTCAGATAAGGCATAAAGACAGTTTAATGTATAATGAAGTTGGTTATGAACGGGTATGATAATACTTACTTCCGGTTCAGGTTCTTCTCTGAAATTGAAGGAGTAGTTCTCGAAAAAGGAAAGATCTCTTAATGAAGAATTAAGAAATCTTGCAGACTTTTTAAACTTTATATCTCGTTTAAGCTGCTTATAATTCTTTCTCAAACTCCAAAACCTCATAATTTTTCAAAATTTTTTACCTTCTTTCGTAATCATCCTCTAAACGGATAATATCATCTTCACCAAAATAGGTTCCGGTCTGCACTTCTACAAAGACCACAAGTTCAGAACTTCTGTTTTCGATTCGGTGTTTTGCGCCTTGAGGAATAAAAATACTTTGGCCATATTTTAAGATATGTTCGGTTTCATCAAGAATTACAATTGCTTCACCCTGAACAATGGTCCAGAATTCCTGTCTGTGATGATGGTATTGATATGACAGTCTTTGGCCTGGATTTACCTCAATTCTCTTCAGTTTATACGAAGGTTCATCCGCCAAAACATAATATTTCCCCCAGGGTCTGTCGCCAATCTCTAACATCTTAGTAATTCTTTAAGATGCAAAACTAAATAAAATATCTCAAATCCTTTATAAACTCAATTTTTACTTAAATTTGCAGCTTAAATTTTTAGCAACAATGAGCAAAGTACGCGTGCGTTTTGCACCAAGTCCTACAGGACCTTTACATTTAGGTGGGGTTAGAACCGCTTTATACGATTACCTTTTTGCGAAAAATCAGGGTGGCGAATTCGTTTTAAGAATTGAAGATACCGACACCGCAAGGTATGTGGAAGGTGCTGAAGATTACATTATGGAAGCCCTGGAATGGTGCGGAATTATTCCTGATGAAAGCCCGAAACACGGAGGGAAATTTGCCCCCTACCGACAATCTGAGAGACGCGCTATTTACGATAGATATTTAGCTGAAATCCTAAAAACAGATTACGCCTATCTGGCTTTTGACACACCGGAGGAACTTGACGAAATCCGGAAAGAATATGAGCAGAACGGTGATGTTTTCGCGTACAATTATATTTCCCGAAACCGGCTGAAAAACTCGCTGACACTTTCTGAAGAAGAAGTACAAAAGTTACTTGATGAAAACGTCCCTTATGTCGTTCGTTTCAAAATGCCTGTGGACCGGATTCTGAATCTTGAAGACATCATCCGCGGAAAATCTTCCGTAAATACCAATACGCTTGATGATAAAGTTCTGGTGAAGAACGACGGAATGCCGACTTATCACTTTGCTAATATCGTTGATGACCATGAAATGGAAATCACTCACGTTATCCGTGGGGAAGAATGGCTGCCGTCACTGGGTCTACATTATTTATTATATGAAGCAATGGGTTGGGAAAGACCACAGTTTGCACATCTTTCATTAATTCTGAAACCTGAAGGAAAAGGCAAACTAAGTAAAAGAGATGGCGACAAATTCGGTTTCCCCGTTTTTCCATTAAATTTTAAAGATCCTGAAACAGGAAATATTTCCAAAGGCTACCGCGAGGAAGGATATCTTCCGAATGCATTTATCAATATGGTCGCACTTTTAGGCTGGAGTCCGGCAAACGACAGAGAGATTCTTACCCTGGAAGAAATGGTGAAAGAATTCGATCTGCATAAAGTTCATAAAGCCGGTGCACGTTTCAGCAAAGAAAAAGCAGAATGGTTTAACCACGAATATTTAAAGCAATTATCCAACGAAGAAACTTTAGCATTATTCAAAGGTGTTGAGGGAATAGACCTTAGTCAATTCAGCGATGATAAGCTGCTGAAAATAATTTCTTTAATGAAAGAAAGAGCTACTTTCATCAAAGACATCTATAACGATGGTAAATTTTTCTTTGAAGCCCCAATTACTTACGACGAAAAGGCTTCTAAGAAAGCCTGGAACGGCGAGACCGGAACTTTGATGAACGATCTTGCTGACGTACTTCACACCACAGAAACCTTTGAAGCTGAAATTTTAAGAAAAGCCATTCATGATTTCGCTGAAACTAAAGAATTGGGAATGGGAAAAGTGATGATGCCTCTCCGTCTTGCGTTGGTTGGTGAGCTGAAAGGCCCCGATGTTCCTGATATTCTCGAAATCCTTGGAAGCGAAGAAAGTGTGGGCAGAATAAAAAATGCAGTGAATAATATCAACTGATTTTCTATTATTTTTCCTAAATTTGAAAGATTAATTCTTAACTAAAGAAATGGAGTATTTAAATTTTGAACTTCCCGTAAAAGAACTTATGGATCAGTACCAAACCTGTTCATTGGTTGGCGAAGAGAGCGGAGTAGATGTAAAACTGGCCTGCTCGCAAATTGAAGATAAAATTATAGAAAAGAAGAAAGAAATTTACGGTAATCTTACCCCGTGGCAGCGGGTTCAGTTATCCCGCCATCCGGATCGCCCATATACTTTAGATTTTATCAAAGGAATTACGGATAAAGACAGTTTTCTGGAACTTCACGGAGACCGGAATTTTGCTGATGATCCTGCAATGGTAGGCGGTTTGGCAACGATTGATGGGCAAAGAGTGATGATCATCGGAACTCAAAAAGGTAGAACAACGAAAGAGAGACAGCACCGCCGTTTTGGGATGAGTAATCCCGAAGGGTACAGAAAAGCTTTAAGACTGATGAAACTGGCAGAGAAGTTTAAAATCCCTGTGATTTCTTTAGTTGATACTCCCGGAGCATATCCCGGGCTGGAAGCTGAAGAACGCGGACAGGGCGAAGCCATCGCCAGAAATATCTTTGAGATGACCATGCTTAAAACTCCGATTTTCGTTTACATCATCGGTGAAGGAGCAAGTGGCGGCGCCTTGGGAATTGGTGTTGGTAACAAAGTATATATGTTGGAAAATACCTGGTATACTGTAATCGCGCCCGAAAGCTGTTCATCGATTCTGTGGAGAAACTGGGATCATAAAGAAGACGCAGCCAACGCATTGAAACTGACTCCTCAGGATGCTTTGCGAGAAAAGTTCATTGACGGAATTATTGAAGAACCTCTTGGTGGAGCTCATTACGATCCTAAAGTGGCGTATGATCATTTGAAAACATCGATTTTACATAACATCAAAGCATTTTCATCTTTTACCGGAAAAGAACTTGAAACCCAGAGACAGGATAAATTTATCGCGATGGGTCAGTTTAAAGGATAATATAATATCGAAAAGAATCAATAGAAACGGGCTTTAGCCCGTTTTTTTATACAGCATGTTGGTGACTTCAGCCAAATATTAAAACAGAAAAATCCCGCAATAATTTTGCGGGATTTTATATTTTGACTGTAAATTTATCTTATTCGAAAAGTTCGGTAGTGTTCAGCACAGTGACTTTGCCGTCTTCGCAACGGATTGCTTCCCCGGGAAAATTCTGAATCATGTGATAATCGTGTGTTGCCATCACAACTGCAGAATTATTTTCGAAAGCAACCTGCTTCAGTAAGGTCATAATTTCGTTCGAAGTTTCAGGATCCAGGTTTCCGGTAGGTTCATCTGCGAGGATGAGTTCCGGATGGTTCAGGAGCGCTCTGGCAATCGCGATACGTTGCTGTTCACCACCTGAAAGTTCGTGAGGCATCTTGTGTTTCTTCGATTTCATTCCCACGCTTCCCAACACTTCATTAATCCGGTCGTCGATCTTAGTTTTATCGTTCCAGCCGGTGGCTTCAAGTACGAAACGGAGGTTTTTTTCTACGGTTCTGTCTGTAAGCAACTGAAAATCCTGAAATACGATTCCCAGTTTTCTTCGCAGATTAGGAACATCCGACATTCTCAGTTTCGCCAAATCAAATCCAGCCACATTACCGTCACCCGCAGAAAGCGGAATGTGTCCGTAAAGCGTTTTCAGTAAAGAACTTTTTCCCGAACCTGTTTTTCCGATGAGGTAGCAGAATCTGCCTTTTTTTATATTAAGGTTTACATCATTAAGCACCGTAAAATTTTTCTGGGCAATTTTTGCACTTTTCAGGCGGATTACATCCTGGCCTTCGTGAGAGGAGTGTGGCATACTTTATCTGATTGTTATTGAATCTTTCCCGCTAATTCCGGGATTAATGTTGTTACAAAATGACCTTGCCAAAAATAAGTAAAAAGTTTCTTTTTGTGCTTAATTTTGGCAAAATTTAACAACAAAAAATGCCTGAAAATTTACTTTTCAAGCATATTTTTATATGATAATTCCTGAGATTATCTCTTAGCTCTCGCCGAGCTAATACTTAAACTCTTTCTGCCTTTTGCTCTTCTAGCTGCCAAAACTCTTCTTCCGTTTGGTGTTGACATTCTTTCTCTGAAACCGTGTTTGTTTCTTTTCTTTCTTTCTGATGGCTGGAATGTTCTCTTGCTCATTGCTAATATTTTTTAGTAAAAACTATATCTTATTTTTCAGACTGCAAATATAGGAAAGTTTTTACTTTCTGCAAACATATTTAAATTATTTTCGGAGAATATTCAGATTACTTCTTCTATGGACTCTTTCGTTTGCTGTCTGATAAAAACTTATATTTGAGGTCTTAAAAATAATTACATCAATATGTTTACGCCTTCCGAGATTTCAGAGATCCAAAAACTCTTAGTTCCAGAAAATAAAATTGTAATCATCACGCACTACAACCCTGATGGCGACGCGATTGGTTCAAGTTTGGGTCTGAAACATTTCTTAAACCAAAAAGGTCTGGAGGCTGATGTGATTGTTCCGAATGATTTCCCTAAATTCCTGAAATGGATGCCCGACGCAAAGAAAATCATTATCGCCGATTATAAAAGAAAAGTTGCGGGAGAAGCCATTTATAATGCGGATATCATTTTTATTCTTGATTTCAATGCTTCACACCGCAGCGGAAATCTCGTAGGTCCGTGGATTGAAAAGGCCAGAGCTAAAAAGATTCTTATCGATCACCACCAGCAGCCTGAAGATTTCGATTTTGTGTTTTCGGATGTTAAAGTCCCCGCGACTTCGCAGATGATTTATCATTTCATCGATGCGCTGAATGATGCCGAACTTGTAAATCAGGATATCGCAGAATGTCTTTATACCGGTATTATGACCGATACAGGGGGCTTCCGTTTCCGGTCAACCAGCGCGACTACTCACAGAATTGTTGCTAATCTTATAGAAAAAGGTGCAGATCCGGCGATGATTACCTCGAATACATGGGATACCAATACCGTGTCCCGGCTTCACTTGCTGGCGTTAATTTTAGGCAGAATAGAAGTGGTAAAAGACGGAAAAGTGGCTATTTTATGGCTGAAACGTGATGAGCTTAAAGAATTTGGATTCCAGAAGGGCGATACCGAAGGTTTTGTAAATTATGGTTTAAGCATTATGGGAACTCAGGTTTCTGCTTTCTTCATGGAGGATCTTTATGAGGATTTCATTAAAATTTCTTTCCGTTCCAAAGAAGATGTTGACGTGAATCAGTTTTCACGGAAATATTTTAACGGGGGCGGTCACATCAACGCAGCCGGTGGAAAATACATGAAATCCATCGAAGAAACGATTGAAGATTTTAAAGTAAAAATCGCAGACGAGAACTTCTAAAATCTCCCGGAATTATTTTAAAAGTAAAACAGTAAGCGCCAAAATCGCTGGCAACGCCTGCAAGAAAAATATTTTTCTGGAAGCAGAAAAAGCTCCGTACAATCCCGCAACAATTACACATCCAAGAAAAAATTGGGCAACATAAGTTGACCAGTTGGAATCTGAAATCAATAGAGACCAAATGAGACCTGCAGCTAAAAATCCGTTGTAAAGCCCCTGATTAGCCGCTAAACCTTTGGTTGGGGTGAAGAGCTCATCTTTTAATGCGCCTTGGAAGGATTTTTTACCGAGAGTTTCCCACGCAAACATTTCCATGTACATGATGTAAAGATGTTCCAGTGCAACAAGTGCGATTAGAATTTTCGACAGTATTTCCATAGTTATTGAGTTTAAAAAATCAGTTTTTTCGGCAAATTGTGGAGAAGTTCGGTATTGATAATTTCTGCGCAAATCGCAGGTTTTTCCCAATGTCCGTTATGTCCACAGTCCAGAAGGTATGATTTGATATTGGTTTTATCAGGAAGGTTTTTAAGTGTTTTTTCTACGTTAACTGCTTTGTCGTGTTTTCCGGCGATGACCACAATTTTTCCGCCGAAGTTTTCTATAACTGATTTTTTATCGGTTCTGTCGGTCATTCCTTTCACTGCAGCCAGAACGCCTTCGGTTTTGGTTGAAAGTGCGATTTCTTTAGCAAGCTCAATTTTACCTTCCAGTGTATCTTTTTCATTCTCGTTAAATAAATTCGGAATTCCTGCTTTCACGTAATTTAGGTAGGCTTCCTGAATGATTCGGTGGCTTTTTCGACGCTGTTCTTTTTTCTCTTCGTCATCAGCAAAATAAGTTGAGAAAAACAGGGTTAAACTTTTTAACGTTTCAGGGAATTTTTCGGCAAAAGCCAGCGAGGCGTAACCGCCCATGGAATGTCCCAAAAGATGAAAATTCCCGAGTTTCAGGTGATCGACAAGTTTTTTTACTTCCTCCGCCATAAACTCCATGGTGTGGATTTCCTGAAATATTTTAGAAAGTCCGTGTCCGGGCAGATCGATTTTTATGAAAGTGAAATCTTCTGAAAGGTAAGTTTCCATTTCTTCCCAAATCATCAGGTTTTCCATAAAGCCGTGAAGCAAAACCAGTTTTTCTTTTCCGGCTCCTGATATTTCGTAATTCAGCATAATTTTAAATTTTTAAGATTTCTTAGAAGTAAATATCAATGTACTCAACAAATCCGGCACCATTAATTTTGTCCTGAAGCCTCCAGTAATTGCCCTTTCCCTCATCGAGAAAAGTGGTTTTTTTATTTCGGGTAAAGTTTTTTCCGTTAATCTTCTGGGTGATTCTTCCTTCAAAATTAAGATGTTTCGCTGAGACACGCTTGATGGATCCTTCGATCTTTAGGGTGTTTTGTCCGGATTTTCCGTTTCCTGAAATTGTATATAAATCTCTCCCGGTCTTTTCGAAATTTACTTTTCCGTCAATAATGCTTTCATCTGAACTGAATTTCAAAGAATGTTGCCCGCTAAGGTCTTCGAATATATTTTTATTGTTTTTCAGCCGTATCCGCTCGTTAATTTTGGTTCTCTCCAAATTCAAAGATTCAATTATTTTGGTGCTGTCAGATATTGTCTGGCTAAAGCCGCTTTCTTTTTTTGAACAGGAAAACAGAAATATTGCGGAGGACAGAAGTATAAATTTTTTCATGCGGTGACGTCGATTTTGATCAAATTTAGATAAAATTCAAACGCGGAACATTTTTATTGGCAGAAATGCTGGAGTTGGTGAACTTTACATTTTGGTTTTAGAATCCATTACAATCGTAACGGGACCATCGTTGAGTAGAGAAACCTTCATATCGGCACCGAAAATGCCGCTTTCTGTTTTTAAACCTGATCTCGAAATTTCCTCTTTAAAATATTCGAACAAGGGAACGGCTTTGTCGGGTTTGGCAGCTTTTATAAACGAAGGTCTGTTCCCTTTTTTGTAATCAGCAATTAAAGTAAACTGGCTGATGCAAAGTATTTGCCCCGAAATATCCAGAACAGATCGGTTGAGTTTTCCCTCGTCATCCCCAAAAATTCTGAGATTTAGAATCTTCTGTACAAGCCATTCTGCATCTGTTTTTTCATCTGTTTCATCAATTCCAATCAGCAGTAGCAGGCCATTTCCAATTTCGCCCACGGCTTTTCCGTCAACTTTTACAGAGGCTTCAGAAACTCTTTGAATTACAGCTTTCATGACTTGGTTAATTGAAAATAGTAAGGATTCCGGTTCCCGGATCGAAATTATAGCGGTAAGTTTTGGGGACGATAGGCGCAATTTTTATGGGTTCACCAGTCAGCAGGATCCATTCAGCGCCATCTTTCGGGCATACAATTTTAATATTGTTTTCCACACTCAGTGTTGTATTGCTGTCGGGACAAATATGCGGGGCATTGCGGTCGTAGACTTTGAATCCGTTTGTGGTTCTTACAACAATAAGCCCTCGGGTTCCTGCTTCCTGCTGGTTCACGTAAATCCAGCCGTTAACATTCTGAAGGTTGTAGTATGCCGGGAGATTTAAATTTAAAATCACATTGATGGGAACATCAGGAAAACAATTCACGGTTTCTTCGCGTTCATTGCAGGATGTGGTATTTAAGGCGCTGAAAATGAGTATGATTGCTAAAATGACTGTCGAAATAATTCTTTTCATTTAAAAATAAAATTTATATATTTGTAAAACGAATACAAACAGAAATCATTGTCCGGCAAATGTCGGATTATTTTTTTATACTAACGCAAATTAAAAGAAATTATGGCAAGTTACGTTACCAAAGATGGTTTGGATAAAATGAAAGTGGAACTGGAACAATTGGAGACCATCGAAAGACCGAAAATCACCCAGCAGATTGCTGAAGCTAGAGATAAAGGCGACCTTTCTGAAAACGCAGAATATGATGCTGCAAAAGAAGCACAGGGAATGCTGGAAATGAAAATTTCTAAACTTAAAGATTTAATCATCAATTCGAAGGTAATTGATGAATCCCAGCTTGATACTTCAAAAGTTTCAATTTTGACAACAGTGAGACTGAAAAATAATACTACAAAAGGAGAGCAGAAATTTACTCTGGTGCCGGATAACGAAAGCGACCTGAAAGCCGGAAAAATTTCCATCAATACCCCAATAGCAAAAGGTCTGTTAGGAAAAGTTGTAGGTGAAACAGCAGATATCGTTTTACCAAACGGAAACAAGCTTTCCTTTGAGGTTTTGGAAATTTCTTTATAGAAAACATACATCAGCAGATTGTTTGGGGGATTTAGAGGTTTATTCATCAGGTTTTTTAATTATGTTGTAGATTTGCAACAACAAAAACCGCTGGTTTCTTGAATGAAGAGCAGCATCAAACCTAAAATAATGAGTTCCATATTCACAAAAATCATCGAAGGCGAAATTCCGGCTTACAAAATTGCAGAAGATGAAAAGCATCTCGCTTTTTTAGATGCGATGCCTTTGGTAAAAGGACATACACTTGTGATTCCGAAGAAGGAAATTGATCTTATTTTCGATTTAGAGAATGAAGATTTCAAAAATCTGTGGAGTTTTGCACAAACAGTTGCGCAAAAACTTAAAATAAATTATCCCGAGCAAAGGATTGCTGTGGCGGTAGTGGGTTTGGAGGTCCCACATGCACATATTCATCTTATTCCTATTAACCAAATGGAGGAGATGAACTTTAAAAATCCACGTCTTAGATTGTCTGATAGTGAATATCAGGAAATCCAAACAGCGATTGTAAATTCTTAAAATTAAAATTTTGTCAAAGTCTTATCGCTTTGACATCATTTTTTTAAATATTAAATTTATATCAATTATATGAATTCTAACCAGTGTTCCTTCTGTGGAAAAAAGCGAAACGAAGTACAAATGCTTATTTCCGGTAATGAGGGTTTTATCTGTGAAAACTGTATCGAACAGGCACATGCAATCATTGCCGAAAATACAATGTCTTCCGGTTTTTCAGCGGCTGAAAGTATTGCTGAATTAAAAAAACCGAAGGAAATAAAAGGTTTTCTCGACCAGTATGTAATTGGACAGGATCAGGCAAAAAAACAGCTTTCTATCGCTGTTTATAACCATTATAAAAGACTTTTGCACGCGAAGGACGAAAACCGGGAAGTAGAAATCGAAAAGTCCAACATCATCATGATTGGGGAAACAGGCACCGGCAAAACGCTTTTGGCAAAAACAATTGCAAAAGAATTAAATGTTCCGTTCTGTATTGTGGATGCTACAATTCTTACGGAAGCCGGATACGTTGGAGAAGATGTGGAAAGCATACTTTCACGCCTGCTGATGGTGGCTGATTACGATGTGGAAAAAGCGGAAAAAGGAATCGTTTTTATTGATGAGATAGATAAGATTGCAAGAAAGTCTGATAATCCCAGCATTACCAGAGACGTTTCCGGCGAAGGCGTACAGCAGGGCTTGTTGAAACTTTTAGAAGGCAGTATTGTAAATGTGCCGCCACAGGGAGGGAGGAAACATCCCGATCAAAAATACATCCAGGTTAATACCCAGAATATTCTGTTTATTGCAGGCGGAGCTTTTGATGGAATAAAAGAAATCATAGAAAGACGGCTCAATAAGCAGGCGATCGGCTTCAGTGCAGAAAAGCTGAACAAAACAGAAGATGAGGATTATATTTTAAGCCAACTCAATGCGATAGATCTGCGTAAATTCGGACTGATCCCAGAGCTTTTGGGTAGATTTCCTATAGTTACTTATCTGGAAAAACTTACCAAAGAAACAATGATCAGAATTATGAAAGAACCTAAAAATTCTATTATTAATCAGTTTGTAGAATTGTTTAAGATGGATGGAGTAGATTTGAAATTTACGGATGAAGCAATTGAGGCAATCGTGGAAGAAACGATGGAAAAAGGTCTTGGCGCACGTGGTTTAAGGGGAGCAACTGAGAAGGTTTTAGAAGATTTCATGTTTAATATTGAAGCGCAGGACAAGATTATTCTGTCAAAAGATAATATTAAATTTTAAGATTTTAAGCCATTTCTTTTGAATTAAAAAATTAATTAATATCTTTGTTTGTGAATAGTCATTTATTTGCAAAACACAAACACACATACGATGAGAAGAAATCTATTTGCTATAGCGCTGTTAGCGTTAAGTTTACCATTTACCGCGCAGGTTCTGGTCCATGTAGATCCAACGGGAGTTTTTTACGTTGGAGAAAATGCTCTTGTTTACAACGGGGGCGGTTTACAGACTAAAGGAAGCGGTATCTTGGACGTAAGGGGAAATGTCATGGTTCAAGGCGCTGCCACCGATGTATTAAAAACATTGGATAATGCTGGAACTGGTGATAAAACCGACGGAGGTAATATTATCCTGAGGTTGAATGATCCTGCAAACCACTCAGCTGCCGTTAATCCATCTACCTACGGGCAGTTATTTATCTCGGGATTAACGCAGGGCAGTGTTTCAGCAGTAGTTGATAAAGAATACCGTACTGCGAAACATGGTACCTATCAGCAAATTGCGCTACCTTTTTACAATAAACAGTTGTCTTCACTTTCAGGCACTGGTATTGGTTCGTTGGGCAAAACATTTTCCAATGTTAGGTATTCACAAAATGAAATCCTAACGTGGAATAATGCCACAGCTGTTTCAGAAAACCTGAATATTTCTTTATTGACCCCTAAAAACACAACCTATTATATGCTTGGCTCTAATGGGTTTGACTCTGGTAATCCACCGGCGCTTATGCCTGCAAATTCTCCTGCACCTAATGGCTCTGTATATACCTTGAGGGGTGTTCCCTATACTAATGGCGTAACGGAAAAATTAATTAATGCTGCCAACGGGGTGAATTTTGGATCAACCGGAAACGCAGTAAATTCTTACAACGAACGTTATAATTCTTATCTTCAGGATGACTGGGATTATCCGGTAGCACCAACCAATCCATGGTCGGTTTCCACTTTCGGACGGAATATTTATCAGTTCGGGAACCCATATCTAACTAATTTAGACTTGGGTTTAGTTGGTATAACTGAATCCGGTGCTGTTACAGACAATAATGCGATATCATCTATTCAGGGTATCCGTTACGATCCGGGAACCGTGGTTTCTCTTTCCAGCGGAACCTTCTCCAGTGGAGCTAAATATGTTAATTTTACCGCAGGAAATCCCGTTCCAGTAGGCGACGTAGGTTTGGTTATTAAACCTATGCAAACCTTTGTAATTAAACTAAGAGATAACAACGCGGAGGTTGGTACCAATAAAACTTTAAGTTTTGATAATTTAAGAAGATTTAAAGCGACTCCCAGACCTAACGGAACTGGTTATTCAGTAAATGCCAGACCTGGAGAAAATGCAGCTACAGTGAAGCAACTTGGAGTTATTGCTTTAAGTGAAGACGGCACGGAGCTGGCGAGAACATATTATGCTGTATATCCTACAGCGGTTACCGGTCACACTTCACAACCAACAACGCAATCAATTTTAGGAGGCCAGAATATTATTGGTACTTTTGAGGAAAATGCAGTGAATGGGGGATATGATATGAACTATATTAATTCTTACTGGTTATATATCAACGAAGCAAATGAGACTGACTTTTTTGGTAAAGCGATTCCTTTGGCGTTATATAACAATGCGATTAAATCATTAAAATTTGAAATAAGAGAGAATGCCGAGCTTGTAGAAAATGGTACTCATCAGTTATCCACAGGCGTTGGCTTTTATTATAAAGCTCCAAATGGGGAGTCAGTAGAAATTAAGCAGAATCAGGTAATTCCTGTTACCGCAGACAAGTATAGTTTGTTTTACGGAAAACCTTCAGGCGTTTTGGGTACAGATGGAGTTGCGAAGCCTTCCCGTACGATGGTAGTTTATCATCAGTTAATTGACAATTTTGTGGTTCGTTTTGATCCTAACTGGAAAACAGCCGATATTCAAGTATATGATATGAGCGGTAAATTAATACTCGCTCAGAAAAAAGTGGCTGCTGACAAGGACTATGTATTAGATCTTGCGAAGGCAAACTCAGCATATATTGTAACCGCAGTTTCAGAAAAGGGTGAAAAAATTAGTTCGAAAATTGTCAGATAATATAAAACACAAACTATGAAACTATTTAATAAAATTTTATTCTTCCTACTCTTAGCAGTTGGGACATTTAATAAGGCTCAGGATCCGCCTAGTCCGCCTGGTGGTGGTGGTGGTGTAGGTCCGGGATCTCCAGCTTCCCCTATCGATATGTATGTTTATATATTAGCAGTGGCTGCAATCTTGCTCATGTGCTATTACCATTATAAAACACGTAAAAACATTGTATAAATAAATTGTTAAAACCATAAAAGCCCATCGGATAATTCGGTGGGTTTTTTTATATTTACCCTATGAAAAAAATTGTTGCAATCTCAGCATTGTTAGTAGTAAGTTCAATTTCTGCGCAATTCAAAATCAATATTGACGCGCCCGCCAGTTTTAATCCTAAAGAAGTTTATTTGTATACGCTAAACGGCTCAAAAGATCTCCTCAGTACCAAAGAGGTCAGAAAGGGAAACGGATGGCAAATTAGCGTGACAAAACCGTATACGGGAATGATGAAGCTGTATTTCCCCGAAGGAAATATTTCTGTCAATTTTATTGCCGAAAACAAAGATGTGAAACTTAAATTTGATGGTGCGGGCGCCAAGATATCAAATATTGAGTACCTCGATGAAAGCAATGCTACGATGAACAGCATTCAGGATGTACAGCAAAAGAAAGAATATATCTTACCGGCATTGATTCAGATTAAAGATTATTACAAGGCAGATACGCCCTTCAGAAAATCGCTGGACAGCGAAATATCCCGTCTTTCTTCCGATACGCAGGGAATCAGCAAATTTCCTTTCGTTAGCTATTACAACAGTAACTACACCAAATTCGTTGAAAAATATCCTTCAAAAAAACCGGTTACACATGACGAAATAATTGACTTTCTGGTAAAATCTAACGATATGCTGGAGACATCTTCTTTAATGAGACCTGTTTTACTCGCATACCTCAACGTAGGTCCAAGTACCAACGTTTCCAATGATATCGATAAACTGCTGAAAGCAGTAAACACTGAAACTCCCCGGGGACAAACAATTTTATCTGAACTCATTGAGATCTTCGATGTGTACGAGATGAAGGATCTTAAGGATAAATATCTTACCGAAGCAACGAACCTTAAATGTACCATTAATGATAGATTAGCTTCTACAATTGCGACGAATAAGAATACAGAAATCGGTGCTAAATTCCAGGATTATGTGTTCAATAAACCAACCAATACTGCAGCAAAATCAGTTTCAGCTGTAAAGGCAGATAAAAAAGTTGTTGTGTTCTGGGCTTCTACCTGCTCTCATTGTGAAGCGGAACTTCCTAAGCTTATAGAAAAATACAATGCAATGAAGGCACAGAAGATTGAAGTGATTGCATTCTCACTTGATACCGAAAAAGCTGCTTACAACAACAAGGTGAAGAGTTTGCCTTGGATTAATGATACAGAACTCAAAGGCTGGTACAGCAGTTACGCAGATGTCTATAATGTTCGCGCAACACCAACATACTTTGTACTGGATGCGGATAATAAGATTATTGCCAAGCCGGATCACGCGGCGGACGTAATTTCTTACTTAAAGTTAAATTAATTTTTGCCACGTTGCAAAATATTTTTATCTTTGCACCACTTTAGCGGCGAGGTAGCTCAGTTGGTTAGAGCGCAGGATTCATAACCCTGAGGTCACGGGTTCAATTCCCGTCTTCGCTACAAGAAAGCTCAACTTCGGTTGGGCTTTTTTTATGATCGTATTTTGTTACAAATGGTTATCGAATGAAGCACTATACTCAAAAGTTATCATTCAGGATAATGATTGCATTGACAAATACGATTATCTGATTTATCTCAGTTTTGTAGATTAAATTTGGTCAGTTAAAAGATAATTGGTAATTTTACGCCGTCTTAATGAGGATGCAAATCTTTATTCAAGGCATAAATTTTTTTTCATCATTTGTGTTTTTAGAATCGTATCGCAAGATGCGATTCTTTTTTTATGGAGTAGAACGGGGATTTCGTTCGAAGCGTACCATTAAATCTACAAAGTACGAATACGTAATACTGCCGTCCTGCCTGTTGCTTTTCAGAAATAGATCATTGGTAATCCCAAAGAAATTCTCTATAATCCCTGCATGATCCTGCACGAATTTTTTTTCTGCGGCACGGTCTCTTTTCATTCCCGGCGAGTAATTACTGATGACCTGACGTACAAAATGGGGATTTTTTTCGGCTAAACTGTTTAGCAGGGATTTTAGTACAAAATAATATGTGCTGTATCGTAACTCAGGATTTGTTGATTCTTTTCCAAGCAAGAAAGCAATGAAATTTGCCTCCTGTTCTCTTGCATAGCCCATCTGATGCGCGCTTTCGTGCGCCAATGTAAACGGCAGATAGGTTGCAGGAAGCTCAGGGTTGTATTGTGCTTCGGCAGTGAATGGATTATAGTAACCCAATATACCGGAATAACTCATTACACCGCGAAACAGACTTGGCTTGAATGAGTTGATGTTTGAAGGTTTTGTAGGCTCCAGAAAGGCGGGGAGGCGCTCCTGACGACTTAGAATCTCTGTCTGAACGTGTGTGATATTGTTAAGTTTAAAAACACCTTTATTATCTTCTTCAACTGATAATCTTGCCTTTCTGCTCAGATCAAGATATTTTATGGTCAATACCTCGGTTTCTTCAAGTGTTATTTCATTTTCCGGCAGTTTGTCGATGATGGGCTCCTGAAAATACAGCATTCCCCAAAATATCTGATAAGCAAAATACAGGATATTTAATAAGACAAGTAATTTCAAAAGAGAAGAATTACGTGTGTTTTTATTTACAATCCCTATGAGCAAAATGATTAAGGCAATCCCCAGTAAAATATAAACTGCATCACCTACAGAATAGGATACTACAGCAAAAATTTTCTGATGTATACCCTTCTGAAAGTCAAAAAACTGCGCGAAAAACTCTAGCGCGGGACCGATTTTAGAAGCGATAAAAAACAAAAGAAATTGGGCAAGTAAAGTACCTGCCCAAAATCTTTTTTTTGTGATATATTTTCTCTTAGTGTCCACTTTCGCTTTTCACATGATCAAGTTCAATCCCTTGTTCTTTGAGTATTTTCGTAACTCTTACTGCATAAAATACAAGGTAAGCAAAACACAGTATTCCAACAATATAACTGAAGTGAATGTTAGTCATATCAGCAAGCATTCCCTGAATCCACGAAATAATTCCGCCACCCATAATCATCATAATTAGATATCCGGAACCCTGATTGGTGTGTTTTCCAAGACCGTTGATGGCCAGTGCAAAAATACAGGGCCAGAGTGTGGAGCAGAAAAGTCCTACACTGGTGAATGCGTAAACAGAAGTCATTCCGGAAGTCATCATTCCGATGGCAATTGAAAGAATTCCCATGGAGGAGAAAATGAGCAGCATTCTGGCCGGATTTCCTTTGCTCAGGATGTCGCAGATAATCATTACGAGGATAATAACGCCATAAATATAAAAATGGGAAAGGTCATGTTTCGCAATAGCATTAACAAGAAGGAATACGCCGAAAGCAAGATATGGCGCCAAGAATCTTAAAATTTTCTTGAAACCTGCAGTAATATCAAATGCATCTACAGCACCGGTCCAACGGCCAATCATCAGAGACGCCCAGTAAAGGGATACATAAGGGGCAATGTCTTTAGTGGAAAACCCAAGGGATTTTTCCATATATGCGGGTAAATTACTGGCTGTAGAAACCTCTACGCCAACATATACAAATATCGCAATCATACCTAAAACGAGTTGCGGATACTTCAGGGCAGAATCACGGTGATGTCCGCCAACAGCGTCGTCAGTATCTTCTGTGATTGTAGGGGTAATCTTCGGAAGTGAAGAGAATTTAAGAAGAAGTGCTACAAGCACAAATGCTACACCCAGAATTAAATATGGAACTTTTACAGATTCAATACTTGCTTCGGTATTTGCTGCAGATGCGGAGCCAAAGATGGCAAACGAAACGATCAGCGGACCAATTGTAGTACCGAAATTATTAATGCCTCCAGCCATCGTTAAACGTTGGGAGCCGGTCTCGGTAGGTCCAATTTCAATAGCCAGCGGGTTCGCCACAATTTGCTGTAGGGAGAATCCAAGACCAACAATGAACAATCCGGAAATCATTAGTGGAAAAGAACCCATATTAGCGGCAGGATAAAAAAGCAATGTTCCCGCAGCAGAAATTAAAAGTCCTAAAATTAAACCGTTTTTGTAGCCAATTTTATTCACTACATCCTGCTTTATCGCTTTTGATATAAACATGTAAATCAGTGACCCTACTGTATATGCAACATAAAACGCTACCGATACCAGCTGGCTCTGACTTTGGGATAGATTAAAGGCTTTTTTGAATACCGGGATCAAAATATCGTTGCTGGCTGCAACAAATCCCCAGAAGAAAAACACGGTTACCAAAGGCACGAACTGGCCCCAATTGGTCTTTTTAGAATAGTTTGTCGACATGTATAATGATTCTTTAAAACAAATATAACTATTTATTTTCTCAAATTGAGTTTTCCAAAATCTTTTTTATTGTCGCGTGGGCAGTTGCTTTCAGTTCACCAGCCGTATGATCTGGGCTCATTATATCACTGAGATAAATTTTTACTTTCCCCGGATGTCCTTTCGAGTGATCGAAAGGAAACATTTCCTTAAGTCCTACAAAAGTGAAAACAACAAGCGGAGAGTGGTGCTTCGAAGCGAGGGTAAACGCCCCATCCTTAAAACTGTCAAGTATAACAGAGGTGTCATCGGGAACACCTCCTTCAGGAAAAATAACGATACTCTGCCCTTCCTCCATACGCTCGGCGCATCGGCGGTAAACATCGGCGCGGCTTCTTGCTGAACTGCGGTCTACCATTACGCAGATTCTTTTATAGATAATTCCAAAAACCGGGATTTTAACAAGTTCCTTTTTACCGACATAGCACAACGGGTGATGGGGCATCAGAATACACGGCAACATCACATCCATTATCGAAGTGTGATTCGAGATAAAAACATATTGAGTGTTTTTATCGATTTCTTTGTCTGTAAGTTTGATGAGTTCATACCGGAATCCCATGCCGTAAAACATACCGTAACACCATATTCGGATAAATATATAGGCGTATTTATAATGCTCTTTGCGTATGGAAAACAGCAAAACTGGAATCCCCAGGGTTATGGTGAGTACTGCTCCAAG
Organism: Flavobacteriia bacterium; assembly: GCA_015999765.1. GTDB lineage: Bacteria > Bacteroidota > Bacteroidia > Flavobacteriales > Weeksellaceae > Kaistella. The sequence goes on along the minus strand of JAECQR010000004.1, from coordinate 68,857 downwards.
TACAATCATCCAGCCGCGCCAGATATAATTAAGAAGTTTTGTCATTCGTTGAATTGCTTTTCAGTAATAATTTTTATCTCGTCGAACATCATTTTCTACCCATTAAAAATAAAATTTTTCTTCACTGTATAATTCAGAATAGAAACCAAAAGAATTGCTGAAATCTTACTCAGCATCTCCTGACTGAAAACGAAAAACCCGACGTCAAGATGATGAGAGAATATGTATCGGAAAAAGATCTGAAAAAAGGTTAAACTCACAATCGTCGATAAAAACGAGACTCCCATAAAGTAGGCAAATTCACGTTTTTTAGAATGTTTACCACGGGCGAAAACAAACCAGATACTCAGAAAATAGTTCGTAATGATTCCGCAGCCTGTAGAAAAAATATTGCTGAGCGGAAAATGGATTCCGTGGTAATTATACTCGTCAGCGTACAGCATCGGAATATAAACACTGAAAATTTTGAAAGATCCGATCTCCATTATCGCGCTTAAGCCGCCAGCAATAATGAAAAATACGACCTGTTTCTGTTTCAGTAAAAGTTCTTTCATAAAAAAACGTATCCGCAAATTTATAACTATATGTTAAACAATTAGAAATCTTGTTAAAATATTTTTTTGTTTCAATTTTATAATTAATTTTAATCATTGAAAGAGCGCGCTAATCTGATAAATTTTTCATTTTTTTAAAAGGCTGAGGAATGTTTTTTTATCTTAATGTACCGATTTGATTTATTTTTTACACCCTATCACCTAAATTAAAGCATTTCCATGAACCCCCTAAGACCCTACAGAAAATTTAACCCGCAGAAGCAAAAAATCGAGGAATTAGAGCAAAAAAGTCCGCGTTTCAAAAGAATTTATTCGGAGTACGAATCCATGAGTGATGATTTGTGGGATTTGGAAAATACAGACGCTTCTAATATTCCCGATGATTTTCTGGAAGCTATAAAACTTCAGACCGAGTATCTCGAGGAAGAAATTGACAACTGGCTTTTGGACGAAACCAAAAGCGTGCAATAAAAAATATAAACCTGTAAAATTACAGGTTTTTCTATTTGCTTATCTTTGCACAAAATTTTCCGGATCCGGATTTCCTGTTATGCTGATCAATCTTACTCAAAATAAAAATTTCAAGCTTTTTAAGCTTATTTCTGAAGTTGCAGAAAACAATAACCAGTCGGTTTTTATCGTAGGCGGTTATGTGCGCGATTTGCTCATGAAAAGACAGGCGCCAACCGATATTGATTTTGTGACAGAGGGAAGCGGAATCAATCTTGCAAAAGCTGTAGCCAAAGAAATAAACCCAACACTTACTATTTCAGTTTTTAAAAATTACGGGACGGCCATGTTTAAACATCAGGGCCTCGATTTAGAATTTGTAGGAGCCCGAAAGGAAAGCTACGCAGAAGATTCCCGCAAACCGTCTGTAGAAACAGGAACACTGGAGGATGACCAGAAACGCCGCGATTTCACCATCAATGCACTTGCAATATCTTTGAATAAAGCAAGCTTCGGTGAGCTTATTGATCCTTTTGGCGGGATTTCAGATATTGAAAATAAAATCATCAGAACTCCTCTCGAGCCCAGCCAGACGTATTCGGATGATCCTCTGCGAATGATGCGCGCCATCCGTTTCGCCTCGACATTAAATTTCAATATCGAAGAAGAGTCATTGAAATCAATACAGACCGAGGCAGAAAGAATTAAAATTGTTTCCATGGAAAGGATCATGGTGGAATTCAATAAAATCATGCTTTCTGAAAAGCCTTCTGTTGGGTTGAAACTTTTGGAGGAAACCGGACTTTTGCCTTTAATTATGCCGGAATTAACTGCGCTGAAGGGAATCGAAGAATTAGAAGGCCAAACCCACAAAGACAATTTTTGGCACACGCTGGAAGTGGTAGATAATATTTCTAAAAATACCGAAAATCTTTGGCTTCGTTGGGCGGCTTTGCTGCACGATATCGGAAAAGCGCCAACCAAAAAGTTTGTTGAAGGAACAGGCTGGACATTCCACGGGCACGAATTTCTCGGTTCCAAAATGGTGAAAAGTCTCTTTCATCGGCTGAAACTCCCTTTAGGCAGCGATATGAAATATGTGCAGAAACTCGTGAGGCTTTCTTCCAGACCGATTTCGCTTATTGATGACGGAACTTCCGATTCAGCATTGCGCAGACTTCTCTTCGATTCCGGCGAGGATCTGGAAGACCTGTTCACATTGTGTAAAGCCGATATCACCACAAAAAACTCTTCAAAACAGTCGCGATTCAAGAAAAATTTTGAATATGTCGCTGTGAAAATTAAGGAAGTTGAGGAGAAAGATCAGGTTCGGAATTTCCAGCCGCCCATTTCCGGCGAAGAAATTATGGAGCTCTTTAACCTGAAACCTGGCCGCGAGATTGGAATTTTAAAGGAAAAAGTGAAGGAAGCGATTCTGGAAGGCGAAATTCCCAACGATAAAGCCGAAGCCAGAAATTTTGTGATCAAAGAAGCCGAATTATTGGGCCTCAAAATATAAGAAACTCAAAAGTTAAAAACCCTTTTCAAAACTAATTGAAAAGGGTTTTTTATGAAAAAAAATGATATTTAAAACTGATAGTTAACCCCTACGGTATAGTTTCTCGGCTTTGTGGTATATCCAATTACGTCTACATAAGAAGTGTTGAACAGATTACCGACATTAAAATAAGCATCTAGATTTGAACTGATTTTCTGATTGATATTGAGGGCAAAAAGATTAAAACTTTCGAGTTCGACATTATCTACGGAAAAAGTAGCGGAATTATAAAAAGAATCCATTCTTTTTGAAATGTACTGATGGCTTAGATTTACCCGTGTAGATTTGAAAGGAAGCACTTCAACAAAAGAATTAATTCGCTGTTTGGGCTGTCTCAGCATCGTTTCCTCTTTTTCTTTTTCCACATAACTGAAATTTCCGCCGAAATTAAACATCTCATTCAGTTTATACTTCAGTCCCAGATCAAAACCCTTCACTTTATTTTCACCCACATTGCGGAATTGTCCGGCATACGTCGTGAAATCTACGGTTTCGTACGCGAAAGCATTTTCTTCTTTACGCTGGAAAAGACTTGCATTGAAAACAATACTCCGGTCTTTTTTACCCAAACTTAGGTCGATTTCGTGTGAAGAATTGGTTTCCGGCTCCAACTCAAAATTAGGTAAAACGTAAGGCAGCGATCCATAGGTCTGATAAAGCGTTGGTGCAATAAACGCTGTGGAATAAGAATATCCGAGTTTGAAATAAAGCGTTTCAAGTTCTTTAAGAACGTACGGATTCAGACTGTAAACCCAGTGATTTCCGAACTTGGAATGATCAGTCATTCTTGCTCCGGCGTCAAAATTCAGAAAATCATATTTCAGATTAACATTGGCAAAAGCATCAAAGCTTTTAAGTTTGGTTTTTTTCTTATTTAGATCTTCCTGCATTTCGGTTCCTCCCCATGGAAGCGATTTTGCCCCCATTTTTTGATTCTCGAACTGGATACCTGCTGTAAAACTGATGTTTTCGGATATCGAGTAGTGGTTGTAAAGTTCACTGAAGAAATTTTGTCCCGAATAGGAAAAATCGTCCTGATATTTGCTGGCAACTAAACTCTGTCCTAACCTTTCATTGCCTGAAAATCGTGTATTGAATGTAAGTTTACCTTTATTATATTTAAAATCTGCATTTCCGCCAATATAACTCATTTTGTCATCTGAGCGGTATTCACCGTCGGTAAAAGCGCCGCCGTCGTAATGGAAGAGGTGATGATTCCAGCCTCCGTTGATGTTAATATTGAATTGGTCGGTAGTGAACCCGAAATTGGCGTTAACTGCCTGTTTCTCAATACCATCTTTCTCGAAATTTTCACCTTCAGCAGAAGAAATTCCCTGAGATTTCTCATTAAAACCCGAAACCTGATAATTAAACTGGTCTAGCTTCCCCTTAACCAAAGCGTTTTGCGCGAAAGTGGAAAAAGAGCCGGCTCTTGCTCCCAGAATACCTTCCACTTTTTTTGTGGCGGTTTTCTTTGTTTTGATGTTGATGACAGAAACAGTCGCATTGCTGCCGTATAAAACGGATGAAGCTCCATTCAGGATTTCAATACTTTCTACATTTTCCACCGCCATCAGACGCAGGTCAGAAACATTGTAATCGTTACCGGTAACATCTTTCAGAGGAATTCCGTCGACTAAAATAAGTACATTGGCACTTTTTCCGCCATTAACCTTCATGGCTTTCGGTTCCTGGCTGTTGTTGTGGTTTCCTACAATCTGAAAACCTGAAATCTGGTTCAGCACGTCAGATAAATCCTGACCTTTGTGTTTTTCAAGATCGTGCGCTGAAATAAGCTGTACGTTTTTTCCGGTTTTGTACAGTTGTTGTTTGGCTTTGGAAGCGATGGTAACTTCCTCAATTTGGGTTTCGTTTTCCTGTTGGGCAAAAATGTCTGAACTTACGACAAGCATTGCTCCAACAAAAATTAATCTTTTTTTCATTAAAAAATTAAATTAGGTTAAAGGTTTACTTATCGGAAAAAATGCAGGTAAAATAGCTGAACAGAACATTCAGCAATTCACGACTCTTCCTCCGAAAGCGTTAATAAATCTTACTTTCGGCAAGGTCTCCTGACTTTCACATTGTTTCACCTTCCCGTTTCCAGTGGTTTGTTCGAAACAATTTTTGCTGTGATTTACAGTTGCGGGGACAGTTCACGGATTACACGTGATTCCCTTTTCCAAAAGTGATGCAAAGCTAATGAATAAATCTAAGATTTGGTGCCCAGATTTTTCAAATAATGATATGTTTCGACCTGAGAACGGATTTCCTGACCGCCGGTTTTTACATATTCGTTTCTCAGTTTCTTATCGAGAATGCGTGCTTTTACATTATCGCTAAGTTGAATCTCCAGCATATCTTTAATCTCTTTTTTCAGGTTTTTCTGGGTGATTTTTGCGGCGGCTTCAATGCGGTAATCCAGGTTTCGCGTCATCCAGTCGGCAGAGGAAATATAGGTGTCTTCGTTTCCCTTATTGTAAAAATACATGACCCGCGCATGTTCCAGATATTCATCAACAATGCTGATGGCCTGAATTTTTTTCCTGAATTCTTTTTGATTCACGGCACAATAAATTCCGCGGATAATGAGTTTGCAGGTCACTCCGGCATGCGCAGCTTCATAAATTTTCAGAATTAAGGCGCGGTCGCTGAAAGAATTTGCCTTGATGATCATTTCTGCTTTCCGGCCGGCCTTGGCTTCCTCAATTTCCTTATCGATATGATGCACAATTTTTTCGCGCATAAACTGCGGACAGAGAATGAGTTTTTTGCACGATTTCAGAGCGGGAAGAATTTCCTCTTTCGGTTTTCTCAAAACATTGAAGACCTTATTAATGTCGGCCATAATTCCACGGTCGGAGGTCATCAGCAAATGATCGCCGTAAATCTTTGCGGTCTTCTCGTTGAAATTTCCTGTACTCACAAAACCATACTGCACGGTTTTGTTTTGGGTTCTTTTCTTGATGATACACAGCTTTGCGTGTACTTTTTTATTCGGAATTCCGAAAAGTACTTTCACCCCTTCCTGTTCTAAAATCTCTTTCCATTCCAGGTTGCTTTCCTCATCAAATCTTGCGCGCAGCTCCAGCATTACTGTTACTTCTTTTCCGTTTCTCACCGCGTTGATGAGTGCATTCACAATCTTGGATTGGCTTGCGAGGCGGTACGCGGTAATCTGTATGGATTTTACCTCCGGATCCATAGCGGATTCCCGCAGTAAATCGATAACAGGAGTGTAACGGTGATAAGGAAAAGTAAGCAGAACATCAGTTTTCTGTATCACATCGGTGACCCGTTTTCCTACAAATTCTGCGTGGTCGAATGAATTCCGTTCTTCGGGTTTCTGATACATTTTGAAAACATCCGGAAAATCCATAAAATGGCGGAAATTATGAATTTTGCCCCCCGGAATGATGCTGTCTTTCTTGCTTAAATTCAGTTTTCTGATCAGGAATTCCAGCAGTGCCTTATCGATTTCTTTGTCAAATACAAAACGCGTTGGCTTTCCTTTACGTCTAGATTTAATGCCTTTTTCAATTTTTTCGGCGAGCGTAGTTTTGATGTCGTTATCAAGATCAAATTCTGCATCTTTCGTCACTTTGAAACAGTGCGCCACAAAATCATCATACCCGAAATAAGAAAAAATGTGAGGAAGATTAAAGATGATGACATCTTCCAGAAGCATCACATTTTTTTCAGATTTATCCTCGGAAGGCAAAAGTACAAAACGGCCCACAGCTCGCGAAGGAATCTCAATAATTGCGAATTTGCTTTCGTACTGCCAGGTTTTTTTTCTCATGGCAACCCCAAGATAGAGCGATTTGTCCCGCAGATAGGGCATAGGTGAATTCTCATTCAGCAAAATCGGTATTACATTGCTTTCAACCACTTCATCGAAATATTCGTTAACGAATTTTTCCTGTGCGGGCGAAAGATTCCTGGCGGTCTTTATGAAAATCTTCTGCTCCGCCATTTCGACCTGAATTTTCTTCCAGGTTTTGTCGAAATTCTGTTGCTGTTTAATGGCGATTTCGTTGATCTGCTGCAGGATTTTGGTGGGCGGCTGATAAAAAGATTCTGTAATGAATTTATCTTTGAAATCCATAGCGCGCTTTAAACCAGCAACACGAACGCGGAAAAACTCATCAAGATTGTTTGAAAAGATGCCCATGAACCGGATGCGCAGGTGAAGCGGAACTTTTTCGTCCATCGCTTCCTGCAAAACGCGCTCATTGAATGAAAGCCAGGTAACATCTCTCGGATTAAACTGATTCGCCATAAAACTTACTGTATTTTCCTCAAAAATAGGTAATTTTCGCTCACTTTTACCGGTCTTACCGTAGGCAGAATGATAAATTTTCGTTAAATTTGAGACAAACTTTGCCTATGTTTACACGAGAAATTTTGTTAAAAAACAAGGTTCCTGTCATTTATCTTAAAAAAAAGGACACCCTTTTCCGGGAGGATCAAATCGCAATCAATCTTTATTATCTGACTGAAGGAGAAGTAAAGATTTACAATACCGATTCTGACGGGAAAGAGTTCCTGATCAATAAAGTAAATGACCACCAGTTTCTCGGTGAACCGCCGTTTCTGCTTGCAGAACGTTATCCTGCCAATGCAGTAATTGCAAGCGAAAATGCTGAGGTTTTTAGTTTTAATCAGAGTCTTTTTAAAAAATTCATGCTAGATAATCCGGAGGTTCACTATGAGTTTACTAAAGAAATTGCCAAAAAAGCATATGAAAAAACCTTAAGATTAAAATCCATCGTACACCAGTGCCCTCACGAAAGAATCATCAATTTTCTTAAAATCCACAAAAGAACCATGGGTATCGAACCGGGCGAAAAGACCATTATAGATGTGACCCGAAAAGAAATGGCCAACTCTACAGGACTGGCGATTGAAACGGTAATCCGAACGGTTAAAAAAATGGAAAGAGAAGATAAAATACAACTCATTAACCATAAAATTTATTATTGATGCAGCGCACGTTCTGGCTTAAATTTTCCGTCTTCAATTTTTTTCTGGTGGCGCTTTTGGGTGTCATCATGCGTTATAAAATCCTGTATTCATTTCCCTTTCTGGACCAGAAACATTTGCAGGAAGCGCATTCCCACTTCGCTTTTTATGGCTGGATCACCAATGTACTTTATGTACTGATCGTTCATTATATAAGCAAAGTGAATTCCTTGGTTCAGCTAAAAAAGTATGAATATTTAATCATGATTAACCTTGCCGCATCTTTTGCGATGCTGGGTGCATTTATGTACGGCGGTTACTTCTGGGCTTCGATTGCGGCTTCTACCGCGGCACTGCTAACCAGTTTTGTATTCTGTTATTTTTTTGTGATGGATGCAAGAAAAATTCAGGATTCCGCTAAAATCTGGTTTCTGGGAGGATTATTTTTTGCTGTAATCTCTTCCGTTGGTGTTTTCAACCTGGCGTATATGATGAGTTCCAAAAACATCAGTCAGGATATTTATCTGGCCTCAGAATATTATTACCTGCATTTTCAGTATAACGGTTTCTTTATATTCTCCTGCATCGGACTCTTGCTGTATTCTCTGAAGGAAGCTGGCTCGCCCATTTCTGACAGAAATAACAGACTGATGTTCTGGCTGATGTTTTTCGGCTGTCTGGTTGGAGTTGGATTATCTGTTCTCTGGATGAAACTGCCTGCATTTATTTTTGCACTGATCGTTTTGACAACAATAGGGCAAACTGCCAGTGCGGTGATGCTTTTCGGGTTTGTGAGGAAAAGCTGGACCAACCTGGTTCTTAAGTGGTCGCCCATGCAGAGATTTGTTTTGATTTACGTTGGATTTGCCTTCGCCGTGAAAATTGCCCTGCAGTTGGGCTCAAATATCCCGGCACTCAACCAGTTTGCCTTCGGGTTCAGAAATGTGGTCATTGCTTACCTTCATTTGGTTCTGCTGATGTGTATTGCGACATTTCTGTTGAATCAGATCTTGACTACCAATTATTTTACGGTGACGAAAACACTTTTATTAGGTCTTAAGATGTTCCTGCTCGGGATTTTCCTGAATGAAATGATGCTTGGGCTTATGGGCATTTTCTCCATAAAGTATATTTCCATTCCCTATGCGAACCATTTTCTGCTCTATTTTTCGCTTCTGATATTTGTTGCACTGGGAATCATCTTTTTGAATATGAAAACCAGGAAGCTTACCTAACAGCTTAGATTTTGCCAATAAAAAAATGGCTGTCAAAATAATTTGGCAGCCATTCCTACAATTAAATTTAACAAACTTAGATTTATTATTCCGGAAGCAGAACTTCATCGATCGCGTACACAATTCCGTTGGAAGCGGGTACAGTAGCTACGATTTTTGCTTTTCCGTTAATGACAGGCTTACCGTCTACCATTGTAATTTTTATATTTTTACCGTTAACCATTCCCAGGCTTTGCCCGTCCGTCATGTTTTCTTCTTTAATAACGCCAACATACGTGTGATATCCCAAAATATCTGATAAAGCATCCGCCTGATCAGGTTTCAGGAGCCCGTCTACAGTTCCTGCAGGAAGTTTGTCAAAGGCTGAATTCAATGGCGCAAAGACAGTGAATGGGCCAGCATTGCTGAGAGAGGTTGTGAGGTTGGCGGCTTTCACGGCGGTCACTAAAGTGCTCAAATCCGGATTTTTTGCTGCAAGCTGAACTACAGTGGGGTTGGAGTCATCGTCCAGAACAGCCTCCTGTCCCTGACCTACAGCTTCCGTGGTTGTAGCAGAATCTGTCGCGATGGTTTCATTTTTCTTGCACGAAACAAGTGCAAAACCAACCATAGCCAGAATGATAATCGATTTTTTCATTGCTTAATTTTTATTAAAAGTACTCACAACCCAATGAATTATCGTATGACTGCAGTCATATACAATGATCTGAATGCGTGATATTTATCACTGATTTTTTGATTTGGTTAAAGGACTTCTACAAGTCTTTTTTATTGAACTTGATCAAGGAGAGTACAAAAGGAACTGTTGCCCAGATCCAAAGGATCAGCATTGAGATTCCCATTCCGCCGCCCGATCCGAATACTTTTTGAAACACAGCGCCCGAGTAACCCAGCATTGCTGAGATATCAAGCTGAAGAAGTACGAAAATACGTGATAATCCAACCGGATTGAGACCTGCAAGTGTTGCCATAATTCCTTCGATCGGATAATCTGCAAACTGGAACATAAGGACAAGAAGAATTCCGTCGTAAATAATACTGAAAAACATCCAGATGAAAATAGAAATCCCAATTCCCTTTGCCCGGTCGCGGCTGATAATGGCCGAAAGCATCGCAAAAGAAGTGAAAATGACTGACAGCAGTACACCGATAATAATCAGTGAAAAACCGGTTTCGATGGAAGAGTAAAGCAGAATCGGAATCCCGCAGCCCAGGAGAAACGCCAGAACTAAAGCCGTGGAAAGTCCAACGAAAATGTTAAACCAAACCTTCACCCGCGGAACAGGCTGACTCAGCAGGAGTTCGATAAACTGGCTGCTGTTGTAAACATATATTGTGGAAAAAATAATGCTTACCAACGGAACCACGAGCAGCACAACATTTAGAAGACTAAGTGTAGCTTTTGTATAATTACTCTCCAGGCCCAGAACGGACCAGGAAATGATGAAAAGCAGAATCGTGTAGAAAATGACAATCTTATTTTTTAAAATATCAAAAAGGATAAAGCGTGCGATCTTGTTCATTTTTTCATTTCTTTTAGGATGCTGATGATGGATTCTGATATTTTCTCTGATTTTCTTTCGGTCATCAGATCTTCTACGGACTGCTGTACAATGATTTTGCCTTCGTTCATAAAAACAATTTCGCTCACAATATCATCCAGTTCGCTCAGAAGGTGCGAGGTAATGATGATAAGTTTGCCTTTGTTTTTTTCCTTGATGATTTTATTTTTAAGGATTTCGGAAGCCAAGGGATCAAGTCCTGCAGTGGGTTCATCAAGAATAATGACTTTGGGATCGAACATAAAAGCCAGTACAGCGCTCACCTTCTGAGTCGTACCCCCGGATAGCGTGCCCATTTTTTTATCATACATTTTTTCCAGTTCGAAGTTTTCCAGGAGTTCGGTATCGAGATGGGTTTCGGATATTTTCCGCGTATCCTTAATCATTTTAATGGTTTGCCCGATGCTCATGTTTTCCGGATAGCGGCCGATCTGTGGCATATAGCCGATGTCTTTGCGGTAAAGGTAATCGTCTTTCACACTTTTCCCGTCCACCAGAATATCACCGGTCTCGATGACGTTGAGTCCTAAAATCGATTTAATCAATGTAGTTTTCCCGCAGCCGTTCGGGCCGATGAGGGCAATGGATTTACTGTTGGTAAAGGACAAATTCAAATCATCCAGAGCAGTGAATTTGCCGAATTTTTTAGTTAAATTTTTTACTTCTATCATAGTAAGAGGGAGGAGGATTGTAGTAAAATAAACACACAATGCTTTTTAAATGCTGACTCTTTTCATTAACGGTTGTTCATCCACAAAGTTCACCGGAGTGAGACTGGGAATTATTTTTTCGGTTTTATCGAGTAGATCTACAAAAAATGTTTTAAAAAGCAGCATGATCGAAGGATTATTCTCGACCAGTACAGAATATAAACTCAAAGGGTGAAAAGGTACATCGCCGATTTTGTCTTTATCCATATCGTAGCCTTCGTATTTATCCCAGAAATTCTTTTTAAAATCGTTCATCGTCATCGATCCGCTCGTGCTTACATCAAAAGTATTATTGATGAAATTATTATTTATCACGCGGTTTTCCATACAGTTGGAGTTAATTTTCATGCCCCAGCCATTATCTTCGAAGTCATTTTTGAAGAGGTCGATTTTCGTAGCGCCATCCAGAAAAATTGCTGTGGTGTTACTTTGGAATCTGTTGTGTTTGATTTTACTGAAACTGATGTCTTTCAAAAGCAAACCGTAATTCGCGTCGCCCCAGTTGTTGATGAAATTGTTGGCGACCATTCCCACGTTATTGCTGTACATTACCGCTACACCCGCATTATTGTTATCGAAGGTATTGCCTACATATACATCATCATTAGAGGACATGAAGTGCAGGCCATATCTTAGATTTTTTTTAGAGTAATTGCGGTAAATGTATGATTTAATGACTTTTTCGAGGTAAATGCCGTCTTTATGACCTTCTATATAATTGTTCTTGATCCAGATTTCCTCGCTTACCCAGGCGTGGATTCCGTCACCAATACCTTCCTGTGAAGTTGCCCGCGTAGATGTGATTTTATTATTGCGGATCATGCAGCGGTAACCGCGTTGTACGTAGATGCCGAAATAGTTGTTTTCGAAGATATTGTTTTCGATGGTGGAATAATGGCTGTCGTAAAGTCTCACCGCACCGATGTTTTTAATTTCGTCTTCACCGGAATTGATGATTCGGAATCCTTTCAGCAGGATATTGTTCGCGCGGAAGGAGAGGATTTCATACTTCATCTCACCATCCAGAACCGGCCTGCCGATACCGATAAGTGATAAAGGATGCGTAATGCTGATGTTGCCTTCTTTGTAAACCCCGCTTTCCACTAAAATACTGTCGCCACTTTTTGATGCGGCGACAGCTTCTTTTATAGTTTTAAACTGTTCGTTTTTTCCCACTTTCAGAATATTCGAAAATATGAGCACAGGAAAAAACAGAAACATTAATCTGAACATAAATTCTTTATTTGGTTAAACTGGCTCCAAGCGTGGCAGCGGCTTTCTGTGCGGCTGCTTTGTCCTGATAAGCCTGTGTGTTTCCGCCCATTGGGGATTTTATGCTGCCGCCTTTGATGAAGGTAGCCTTCTCTTTTTCCAGAAATTTACCGGAAGGAAAATCGATCACATAGGTTTTTGCATTGGTGGCTTTGTCGGGATTCGAACTTTCATACATGTTCATACACATAATGTCATCGAATTTATAAGCCCGGCCTTTCTGGGTAATCAATTGGGTAGCGTATTTCTGTTCAGTGATGGTCATCCGGCAGTTATCGCACTGGTCTTTACCGAGAGCGAAATCTTGGGGGCCGCTCTTCTGGCAAGACATAATTGCTAAAACTGAAACTGCTAGAATAAGTGGTTTTGTAAAATTCATTGGATTCAAAATTAAGTTGATCGTATTTTAATGTAAATCTCAGGCAGATTTTGGTTTTCTGAACTCTATAAATGCTAATATAGCCAAAATTAATGCAACGCCAAACATAATTCCACCGCCGATGTTCGGGTAAGAATAGGCGCCGAAGTTCAGCAACTGCTTAAATCCGATCAAAGGGGGTTGATAAGACATTCCCGGAACTACAATGGCAGCGTTAGGGTCCAGGTTATGACCGTAATCATATTCCCAAAGCCAGAAGTCTACCATAAATGCTACACCGAAGATCATGAATAATACGGCAGTGATATAAAGCCACATTTTCTTGTTCAGTAAAGCTGCAAGTAAACAGAGTGCTGCGAAAAATCCTAAAGCATAGGGCAGCACTTTAAACTCCCAGAAATCTTCCGGGTGAATGGTCTTCATACCGATATAGTGGTTAAGTCCGTTGATGATTTCGTATTCTCCGGTAATTTTACTGGCCCAGAGATACATGGCCAGGCCCTCCGGATATTGCGGAGCTTCCAGATAAATAGACCATAGTGGAACAAAGATGGAGACAATGAGTGCGATTCCGCACACAATAAGTAAAACTCTTGTTAAATTATTTAAGGTATGAGTTTTCATTTTTTTTTTGAATTAAAAAAGGGCAGAAATATCTGCCCTTTATTTCTGAATTTATTTTGTTTCCCCTTCTTTAACGGGGCTCTGTGCATTGTCCTTCTTATTATTCAGTGAATAGATAAGCGGGGTGTTGCTTCCCGCGGGTGATACTCTTACATATCCCTGCATTTCCTGGTGCAGTGCACTACAGAAATCGGTACAGTACATTGGGTACATTCCCGGTTTTTTCGGAACCCATTTCAGGGTGCAGGTTTCTCCCGGCATAATCAGAAGTTCTGCATTCTGGTTGCCTTTGATGGCGAAACCGTGAGGGACATCCCAGTCCTGTTCAAGATTGGTCACGTGGAAGTAAACTTCGTCACCTACTCTGATTCCTTCAATATTATCAGGTGCAAAATGCGAACGGATTGACGTCATGTAAACGTGAACTTTGTTGCCTTCTCTCACCACTTTACTTTCAGCTTCACCTTTGGTCGCATAAGGGTGGTTGTTTTCGGCGATTTTAAAGAATTTCACCTGGTTTTTAGAAATCATATCTGCTGGTAATGCCTGTGCATAATGCGGTTCACCAAAAGTTGGGAAATCCAGCAACAGTTTCATTTTATCGCCGCTGATGTCGTAGAGTTGTGCAGACTGTGCCAACTCGGGACCAGTAGGTAAATATCGGTCTTTGGTAATTTTGTTATACGCTACCAGATATTTTCCGAATGGTTTACCGGAGTCACCGCCTGGGATCATTAAGTGTCCTACAGAATAGAAGGTAGGCTGTCTGTCAAGAACTTTCAGGTCTTTGATATTCCATTTTACAACTTCAGAAGAAACGAACATGGAGGTATAGGCATTTCCTTTTCCATCAAACTCTGTGTGGAGCGGGCCTAAACCTGGTTTCTGAACTTCACCGTGCAAAGCAGCTTCATATTTAATCACCTGTACACCATCGTATTCTCCTGCAAAATTTTTGTCAGCGATTGCTTTAATCATTTTGTCGAAACTGAATACCGGAATAAGTGCAGCCAATTTACCGGAACCGATGATGTATTCACCTGTAGGGTCAACGTCGCATCCGTGTGGAGATTTAGGACAAGGAATCATGAACATAGCTTCCTTCATATCTTCTACAGAAAGTACAACCACTTCTTTTTTCATTGTTGAAGTTGCACTGTGGGTACTTTCGTCCCATGTGTTGTGTGCATATTCGGTAACTACTTTTCTGCCTTTTCCGGCTTTTACCAATTCAGCAGCTTTTTTCCAGTTCACTGCCATGATGAAATCTTTATCATTCTGAGAAGCATTTACCTCAAGTAGTGTGTTTGCTTTTTCAGAGTTGTAGCAGGAGAAGAAGAACCAGTCGCCTGATTTTTTCTTACCGGCATGCGAAAGGTCAAAATTAATACCGGGAGCTTCAATCTGGAAAGAAAGATCCATACCGCCTGTTTGCTGATCGATTCCAATGAAAGAAAGTACACCTTTAAAGTTTTCTTTGAATGAATCAATAGGAACATCGCCGTTAGCATCGTCCATAGGAACTGCAAAACGGGTTCCTGCTACCACATATTCAGTGTTTTCTGTAAGGAAAGGCGAGGAGTGATTCCCTGCGGAGTTCGGCAATTCCAATATCTCTACTGTTTTGAATGTTTTCAGGTCAATCCTTGCAACACGCGGGGTGTTATTGGCATTTGCAAACAGCCATCTTCCGTCCACTTCTGCATTGGTTTGCGACAGAGAGAGGTGGTGCTGGTCATCCCAAGGAATAAATCCGTGGGAAGTTTCGAGCATTGGTTTGGTTTCTTCACTGTATCCGTAACCGTTTTCAGGATTTACGGAGAAAACAGGAAGCACTTTCAGCAGTCTTCCACTTGGTAAACCGTATACGTTTACCTGTCCGTTGAACCCACCACTTACAAAGTTGTAAAACTCATCGTACTTTCCTGGTGCAACATACACCTTCTGTGCAGCATCGCCACTCACGGCGGTTTCCGTACCTTTTGGTTTGCAGCCTGTAAGGGCTGTTATGGCTACAACGGCAGAGAGCCCCAATAATTTAAGACTTTTCATATATATATTTGATTAAAATTTTCTGCTCAGCGAATTATTTGGCGCCGTCGATCTCGCGCATATATTCCAGAACTTCTCTGGCTTCATTATCAGCTAACCCCTGATTCGGCATTCTTACCAAACAAAGCTCAAGTTGTTTCTGTAATTCCGGGTCAACATCGATCATTGGATCCGGGTTGCTGATAAAGTTCATGATCCATTCAGGAGTTTGTCTTTGGGTAACGCCTTTCCAGCCTGGACCTACCAGTTTTTCTTCTGTGGGTTTGTGGCAGGAAGTACATTTTACTTCGGCGATTTTTTTACCGGCAGCCGCCATTGCAGGATCGAATTTGCTGACATCCACATTTTCGTGCGGACCTAATCCTCTTTTTGGGTCGTACTCATTGGTGCCAGATGCAGCCGTAGCCTCTGTTGCGGTAGTAGTTGTTTCCGTGGTTGAGGCCGTAGGGATTGAATCCGTCTTTTTATCTCCCCCGCAGGAGAAAAGTGCCAAAGTGAGCATTGAAAATGCCAGAGTTCTAAGTGTGTTCATAATTCAAGTATTTTTATTTACTCAAAAGTAGAAAGATTTGGCTTCATGCAAATATGATTACAGTCATAAGCTTTATATGATATTTATCTGCACATTTGTACAGTTAGTTTAGAGAATATAAAATAATTTTGTTAAAATTTTAGCAATATGAATAAATACGTAATTATAGCTTTGTTATTAATTTCGGCATCATGCAGTAAAAAACCTTTAGAGACCGCAAAAGAAAGCAATGTAATGCTGGAAGAACCTGTACTGAAGGTGGTTGATTCTGCAGCCGCCGGAAAACATGAAGGACTGGCACTTATTGAAGGGACCGATTGTTTAACCTGTCATAAAGTTGATGCCAGACTGGTAGGTCCGTCTTATCAGGAAGTGGCCGATAAATATACTGACGGTGATATCGAGATGCTGGCCACCAAAATTATCGAAGGTGGTAAAGGAAACTGGGGTGAAATCCCAATGACACCACATGCCGGAATGAGCAAAGAAAATGCAAAGAAAATGGTGGAATATATTATGACTTTGAAAAAATAAAGCCTAAATGTTCTCACTTTTCATAAAGGACTCCGTACAGAATATCAATAGCTGTACGGAGTTTTTTTATGATTATAATCACCTGGGCTTTATGACTGTAATCATATAGGTTAGCACGCCTATGCTCTAATTTTGTACTCATGAAACTGGCATGCTCCATATTGTTTTCGCTGATGATTTTCCTTTCCGGATCAAAAAATCTGCTTTACATTATCGATTACCATGCGAACCGCGATTTTTATGAATCGGTTTGTGAAAATAAAAACAGACCCGAAATGGAATGTCACGGCAAATGCCAGGTGTCTAAAGAACTGCAGGACATTTCGCCAAGTTTCAGCCTCAGCAATTTAGGTTTTGATTTTCAGTTCATCCTTGCACAAGATGTCCCTGTGCTATCTAAACAGATAATGCTTCATACTCCGGATTCTAAGATTTCTACACCGGATGCGCCGTTTTGGCAAAGGATTTTACTCAGCGTTCCCAATCCGCCTCCCAATTTTAATTTCAGTTGATCTATTTCTGCCGCGGACGGCAGGTCTTCTTTAATTAAAATTTAAAATTTATGAAATTCCAGAATATTTCAGTCTCCAGAAGACTGAAGATGGGGGCTGCTGTACTATTCCTGATGCCCTCCGCGAAATTTTTCGCTCAAAACACAGATACCTTACAATACAAAAACATTGAAGTAGTAAAAATCGTAAAGCTGGTTGCAGGCGATAAAAACAAGTCAAAAATCACTACCTCGAACACGGATTTGCTTAACCACGATGCGGGTAAATTTCTAAACTCCATTCCCGAGATTTCGGGGATTAAGAAAGCAGGAAATTATGCGACAGACCCAGTGCTTAGAGGATTTAAATATGAACAGCTCAATATCGTGATCGATGGTGCGGCGCATGCCGTAAGTGCATGCCCAAGCCGTATGGACCCTGCCGTAAGCCAGGTAAATATGAATATGGTGCAGGAAGCTGAAATTTTCAAGGGTCCGTATCACTTCCGCAACGGCAACAGCTTTGGAGGAACCATCAATTTCATTACCTTGAAACCTGTATTTTCGGATCAGCCAAAATTCGGAGGCCGAATTTCCACTGGATATGAAAGTAATGGCAGCATTTTCCGCAATGAAGCCTTTACAGAACTGTCAACGAAAAATCTGGTCTGGAATCTCTTCGGGTCTTACCAGAAAGGTGACCGGTACAAAGACGGTAACGGTAACGAAGTGCGTTCCGCATTTTTACGTTATAATCTAGGTGCGAAAGGAAATTTTAAATGGAATGAAAATAATTTGACTACACTCCAGATCAATACCAATCAGGGGAGAGATGTAGAGTTTGCTGCCCTTCAGATGGATTTAATTTATGATAAAACCTGGATGTTCCAGCTGAAACATACCGCTGATTTCCATCACTCATTTTTTAATAAGTTCGATTATAATTCTTACTATTCCGTGGTGGATCATTCCATGGGTAGCCCCGACAGGAAAATGGTTTCTGATGTGAAATCCTTTACCTACGGAGCCAAGGGCGAGCTGAAAAAATCTTGGAACAGTAACGTTTTATACACGGGTCTGGATTACAAAAATGAAAGCGCAGAGAACTTGCGCATGGTAATGCCGGCCATGATGACGCCGCGCGACGGAACCTCATGGCAGGACTCTGAAATTGCGCAGATCGGTTGGTTCGGCGAATATCAGCGTTTGTTTTCCGGTGGCAAGTTCACGGCTTCTGCAAGGCTTGACTATAATTTCGCGGATGCCAAGCAACCTTCAAAATTATTCACCAATTTATACGGTGATGTATCGGCGGAAGATTTAAACCATAATCTCAGTCTAGGCTACAGTAAGATGCTGGGCACGAATTCCCAGCTTGCTTTATGGGCAGGGAGAGCGCAGCGCAGCGGAAGTTTAACTGAAAGGTACATTAACCTTTTTACTGTAGGAAACGACAATTACGAAATTCTCGGAAATCCTGATCTCCAACCCGAAACCAATAATCAGGCTGACCTTATTTATTCTTTCAGTAATGAAAAGGTCTATTTTCAGGCTAATGTTTTTTACTCGTACCTGCAGGATTATATATCAGGCGTGATCCGTCCGGATATTAAAGCATATTCGATGATGAGTCCCGGAGTCAGACAGATGCAGAATATCGACCGTGCAATGAAAACCGGTTTCGAGTCCCGTTTCAACTGGAAATTTTTACCAGCTTTGAGAACCGAACTGGCAATAGCTTACACCTATGCTAAAGATCTGGATACCGGTAAACCGCTTCCGGAAATATTCCCGCTGGATTTCCGCTGGAAGCTAGAAGCGAGTTTTTCTGCCTTGACTTTAGGAGCAAATTACCGCTTTGCCGCGAAACAGGACCGCGTGAATCCGGATTTCGGAGAATTACAGACTCCGGATTTTTCAGTCCTGAATCTAAATGCAAAGTATGAAGTCTATAAAAATGCCTTTATCGATGTCGAACTCAGCAATGTTTTTGACCGTGCGTACGCCGAACATCTCAACAGAACGCTTTCTACCAATAAAACCAGCCGGATCATGGAACGCGGCAGAAGCCTGAACATTGGCTTTACCTATTCGTTCTAACTTAAAACTTTCAGTAAAAAACACTTCAGCGATGAAGTGTTTTTTTTTGGTTTGAATTTGCATCGTCACTGACATGCAATATCCGGGCGCTTACATTAAATTCAAATAAATGTCAATTTGTCACACTTTTTTCCTTGGTATAAAATTGGAGAAGACCACTTCAAATCAATTAAAAAACAAAAATATACATACTATGAGTAAAATAATCGGAATTGACTTAGGAACAACCAACTCATGCGTTGCCGTAATGGAGGGTAAAGATGCAGTGGTAATTCCTAACGCGGAAGGTAAAAGAACCACCCCTTCCATCGTTGCTTTCACTGAAGACGGTGAGAGAAAAGTAGGTGATCCTGCCAAAAGACAGGCGGTAACCAATCCTACAAAAACAGTATACTCGATCAAGAGATTTATCGGAACTCATTTTAAAGATGATGCCAACGAAGTATCAAGAGTACCTTACAAAGTGGTAAGCGGACCAAACGATACAGCGAAAGTAAAAATTGATGACAGAGAATATACACCACAGGAAATTTCTGCTATGATTCTTCAGAAAATGAAGAAAACAGCTGAAGATTACCTGGGTCAGGAAGTGACAAGAGCGGTAATTACCGTTCCAGCTTACTTTAACGATGCACAAAGACAGGCTACAAAAGAAGCCGGTGAAATCGCTGGACTTACTGTAGAAAGAATCATCAATGAGCCTACCGCAGCAGCTTTGGCATACGGAATGGATAAAGCGCACAAAGATCAGAAAATCGCAGTTTACGATTTAGGTGGAGGAACTTTTGACGTTTCTATCCTTGATTTAGGAGACGGTGTTTTTGAAGTACTTTCTACCAACGGTGACACGCACTTGGGAGGTGACGATTTCGATGATGTGATCATCAACTGGATGGCAGACGAGTTCAAAGCGGAAGAAGGTGTTGATTTAAAATCTGACGCAATCGCTCTTCAGCGTTTGAAAGAAGCTGCTGAAAAAGCTAAAATTGAATTATCTTCTGCTTCTCAGACAGAAATCAATCTTCCTTATATCACCGCTACTGCAACAGGACCAAAACACATGGTAAAAACTTTGACAAAAGCGAAGTTTGAGCAATTGTCTGCTGATTTGGTAAGAAGATCAATGGAGCCCTGTAAAAAAGCGCTTTCTGATGCAGGTCTTTCCATTTCAGATATCGATGAGGTAATTTTGGTAGGAGGTTCTACAAGAATCCCGATCATTCAGGAAGAAGTAGAAAAATTCTTCGGTAAAAAACCTTCAAAAGGAGTAAATCCGGATGAGGTAGTAGCGATTGGAGCTGCAATCCAGGGAGGGGTTTTAACAGGAGATGTGAAAGACGTTCTTTTGTTAGACGTTACCCCGCTTTCTTTAGGAATCGAAACAATGGGTTCAGTTTTCACTAAATTAATTGATGCGAATACCACCATTCCAACCAAAAAATCTGAAACGTTCTCTACCGCAAGCGATAATCAGCCTGCAGTTTCCATCAGAGTAGGACAGGGAGAAAGACCGATGTTTAATGACAACAAAGAAATCGGAAGATTTGATCTTTCTGACATTCCGCCTGCACCAAGAGGAGTTCCGCAGATTGAAGTAACTTTCGATATTGACGCAAACGGAATCCTTCATGTTTCTGCTAAAGATAAAGGAACAGGAAAAGAACAGTCGATTAAAATTCAGGCAAGTTCAGGACTTTCTGATGACGAAATCCAAAGAATGAAACGTGAAGCTGAAGAAAACTCTGCAGCCGATGCGAAGAAAAAAGAAGAAGTTGAAGTATTCAATAAAGCTGACGGATTAATCTTCCAGACTGAAAAACAGCTGAAAGAATTCGGTGATAAACTGTCTGCTGACAAAAAAGCAGCTGTAGAAGCAGCACACGCAGAACTGAAAACTGCGTTTGAAGCGAAAGACTTCGAAAGTGTAAAAACCAAAACAGAAGCTTTAGATGCAGCATGGATGGCAGCTTCCGAAGAAATGTACGCAGCAGGCCAGCAGGGTCAGCCGGGTGCAGATCCTTCTCAGGGTAACGCCGGAGCTAATGCCGGAGCTGATGATGTTCAGGACGCAGACTTCGAAGAAGTCAAGTAAGTAGCAATTATCATCGATTAATATCGATTGAAATTAATTAGTAAATCGCTGTAAACGTAATGTTTATGGTGATTTTTTTTATTTTTACATTTTTCAATAATAGTTGATTTTAATCGATTTTTATTGTATTTTTGTATCTTATTTGTACCGCATCTTAATAACGGACAATGTGGTTCTTATTATGTCTTAAATATACTAATGTGTATTTTTAATTTTAAAAATAAATGAATTATGGGCTTCAGTAATCTTAAAATACCAAAACTTTGTGAATTTTGTGAGAAGCCATTTGAAGCAAAAACAGTTGCCACCAGATTTTGCAGTAAGTATTGCTCTGAAAAATTGGGAAAACGGCAAAAACAGTTGGCAAAAGAAATCGAGGCGAAAAAAACACTGTTAGAAAACTCAGTTTCTAAAATTGCTGAATTGCAAACACGACCTTATATATCTGTGAGCGAAGCGGAAATGCTTTTTGGAATTTCAAAAAATACGATTCATAGATTAATTAAAAATAAAAAAATACCTTCAATCAATTTAGGAGAGCGACTTACTCGTGTAAGCAAAGTAGATATAGAAAAAATGTTTACAACAGTTGAAATACCAGATAAATCTAAAGAAAAACCTGAGAAACCCAATTTCGAAGTTGGTAATTGTTATACAATTTCCGAAATTAGTTCAAAATTCCACGCTGATCCAGGAACTGTAACAAACCTAATTAAAAGAAACAAAATTCCGACAAAAAAAGTTGGAAGTTTCGTGTATGTTCCTAAAAATTTAATTGATAAAATTTTTGACGGAAAATGAAAGAGTTATTAAAAACCAAAGTTACCGTACGATTGCGAAAATCCGAATTCCGAAAAGAATGGTTTATTTATTTGGAAAGTTATCCTGTGATGATTCCTGGTAAAGATAAAGTTCAAAGAATCCGGGAATATTTGAACAGAAGCGTCACAACCGTAGATTTTGATAAGAAAAGACCTGCAAGAACAACCCAAGAATCCGTTTCATATAAACCTAAAAGAGATGACAATGGTATAATCGTTTGCAAAAGCGAAAACGACCGCGAGACAATGTTCTATGCAGATTCCATGCGTAAATTACGTCAGAGAGAATATGACAATATTGAACTTTACAGCGAACTCGACAAAATTCAAGTAGAACAAAAAGAAAAATCGCAGGAGAATTTTGTGCGATATTTTGATTTGCTGGTTAATAAAAGACATAAAAACAATTCCGAATCTATTCAAATAAATTGGTATCGCTCGATAGAATTTCTAAAAGATTTTGGAGGCGAAAAAATTATGTTTTCGCAGATCAACACAAAATTCTGTGAACACTTTAAATCATATTTGTTGACTGCGAAAAGTGGTAGTAACAAGGAAGAGATTATTTCTCAAAATACGGCTTCAACTTATTTTTCTGTATTCAAAGCTGCATTAAAACAAGCTTTTATTGATGGATATTTTACGACTGATATTTCTGCTAAAATTAAAGCGATTCCGCACGCAGAATCAAGACGAGAATATTTAACACTTGATGAACTTAATACTTTAGTTGAAACGCCTTGCGATCTTGATGTTCTAAAACGTGCAGCGCTATTTTCGGCATTGACAGGTTTACGACATTCCGATATTCAAAAATTGACGTGGAATGAAATCAATATTGAAAACGATCAAGCCAGAATAAACTTCACTCAAAAAAAGACAAAAGGTGTGGAATATATGCCGATGTCTAAACAAGCATTACAACTTTGTGGTGAAGCAGGTCTTCCAACTGATTTGATTTTTAAAGATTTGACGAATCCAGCTTGGATTTCTCGACCACTTAAAAAATGGATTGAAAGTGCAGGAATTAGCAAAAAAATAACTTTTCACAATTTCAGACATACTTTTGCAACGCTGCAACTTTCGAGCGGGACTGATATTTACACAGTGAGTAAAATGCTAGGTCATACGAATGTAAAAACTACGCAGGTTTATGCAAAGGTTGTGGATGAAAAGAAAAATAAAGCTTCTACAGCTATTCAATTAAAAAACTTATAAAAATGCACTTGAAATATTTCGAATATATTGTCATCTACCTTTCCGTTCTACTAGTATGTGTAGTAGGGGGAACATTAGCAAGAATTTCTTTTCTTGGAAAAGGTGGTGACGAATATACCGCAAATATTGTATTTTGGTCAATCACGGCATTAAGTATATTATTTTATGCACTTATTATTTTATTTCTAGATGGTATAATTGTCTTATTCAGAAAGATTTTTCCTAAAAAAGGCAGTTCCGAAAATTCTATTGAAGATTTTATTCCATCTGAAAATCCTGAGAATGTAGGGGAGAAGCAAAAGCAAATAATTGATGAAAATACACCACTCTATTTAGTCGAAAATTCAGAGGAAAATATTGTGAATCAAACTACTGAATCCGTAAATCTAGAATCTATAAGAAAAACTCAACTCCAGCAAAAGCAACAGAATGAAAGTGTAAAACTACAAATCGCTCTTGATTACACCAGGAATCAATTTGCATTATATGTAACAGATGAAGATCTTGATGCACTCTGTAATGCCGTAAGTTTTTACTCAAAAAAAGAAGAGATTCCTAACGGTATTTCTGTCCATACCAAAGAATTATCTAATCTAGATCTTTATCATTTCGGTTGGAATATTTGGAATTATTTTAGACCAATAAAACAGGAAGAAATTTCAAAATTATTAAAAAGTGTATTTGTTTCGCTTGATGATATTGATTTAGATAGTATCAAGTCACATTTGAAAGATGAGCCTCAAAAAGGTAATATCAAAATTCAGGAAGACTTGACCGGCTACCAAAAAACATAAAAAATCACAAAATGAAGTGTATGTTTAGTGATTCCTCTGTGATTGCGTGTTTATAGCGATCACAGAGGAATCACTTTTTTTCTTTGCACCATAACAATCAAAAACAATAGTTATGGATAGCAATGACATTTCATTTGAAAATCTGCCAAGAGCAGTTGCGCATCTGGTTAGCGAAATAGCCGAAATTAAATTTCTGGTAGAAAGGAAAGAAGCTCCGATAATTCCCGTAAAAAGAATTCCGATTGATATTGCAGAGGCTTGCCAAATTATAGGTAAGGCAAAACCTACTGTTTATACTCTAGTGCGGAAAAGATTGATTCCTTGTTATAAAAATGGCAAAAAACTTTACTTCTTTGAAGACGAATTATTGGATTGGATTTCTAAAGGAAAGAAGAAAACCCTACAAGAAATCCAATCTGAAGCGGAAGCCAATTTTAGAAAAAATTCAAGAAAGGCAAATGTAGATTCTAACCAAAATCTACAAAGATGAGCCAAAAAATCCCCTACATCCGAGTTGGAACAACCTATTATAAAGTAATAGAAAAGCCACTAATTTCGGGAGATAAAACTTCTGTTTTGGTTCGATGGAATCGAGAAACAATCGTTAGCGATCACGGAAAAACGTATGTTTCAACTGTGCCAAAATTTGACGGTTTCTGTTGTATTCCGGAACATCTAAATTATCAACAAATCGTTCAAGGTTTCTATAATATTTACAATGAAATTCCATTTGCTCCTTCATCCGAAAATGAAAATTTAAAATATAATATTCCAGTTTCTTTGAATTTTGTAGCGCACATTTTCGGTGAACAACTGGAAATGGGTCTGGATTATTTAAAAATTCTCTTACAATTTCCAACGCAAATTCTACCGATTTTATGTTTGGTGTCCAAAGAACGAGCTACCGGAAAAT
Organism: Flavobacteriia bacterium; assembly: GCA_015999765.1. GTDB lineage: Bacteria > Bacteroidota > Bacteroidia > Flavobacteriales > Weeksellaceae > Kaistella. Next base: position 44,002 of record JAECQR010000004.1, on the reverse strand, counting down.
CAACATTTATCAAATGGTTGAGGGAGATTTTCGGATTGAATATGACTTACATCAAAGGAGATTCATTTGGAAGTCAATTCAATTCCGATTGGGCAGCAATGTTGTTGGTAGCAATCGATGAAGTTTTTTTCGACAAAAAAGAAATTACAGAAAGATTGAAATATCTATCGACAACTAATAAAGATAAACTTGAAGCCAAAGGTAAAGACAGAGAAGAAATCGATTTTTTTGCCAAGTTTATTTTGTGTTCCAATAACGAAGAGAATTTTATTCAAATCGATGAAAACGAAATCCGATTTTGGATTCTGAAAATCAATCCGATCAAAACGGAAAATACTGAGTTTTTGAATAACCTCATTTCCGAAATCCCTTATTTTCTTCGGTTTTTAATTGAAAGACCATTTTCGACGGAGAAGAAAACAAGAATGTGGTTTTCAGCAGATGAAATCAAAACGAAAGCACTTCAAAAATTGGTTTTCAAAAATAATAATAAGTTAGAATCGAAAATCATCGAATTATTGTACGAGTTTTTTGAAAGCAACAATGATGAAGAAATCAATGTTGTTCCGCAAGACTTGCTGAATATGATGAATAGAATGTTTCGCCCAACTTACTGGACAAGAAATGATATCCGAAATCTTTTAAAGGAAACTTGGAAATTGAATCCACAAAATAATGGTTTGACTTACATCAGATACGACCTTGATTTTGCAGGAATATTTTACCAAAACAATTCAGTTGGTCGCTATTTCACCATAAAAAAAATTTTTATTCTTAATAAACGTGTTGAAATGTTGAATTGATTGATAATGAATAGAAAATCAAACACTTCAAACTCAACAAAATACTCAACAAACTTTTAAACCCAACTTTTTGTTGAATGTTTGTTGAGCGGAAAAAATCTAGTTTGTTGAATTGTTGAGCATTTGTTGAGTAATTAAATATTATTAAATCAATAAGTTACAAGGTTTTCTCAACAATTCAACAAAAAATTTCTCACTTAAAACACGGAAAATTTACAGCTATGAATTGCAAACAATTTAATACAATCCCGTTGGAAGAAGTCCTCCTTTCTCTCGGACACCTTCCAACGAAACAAAATGAAAAAGAAGCTTGGTATCTCAACCCATTTGCCAGCGAATCCCAAGCCTCTTTTAAAATCAATAAAAGTCTAAACAAGTGGTACTTATTTTCAGAAGGAATCGGTGGAAACAATACTGACTTTATGAAGAAGTATCTGAATACTTCGGTAAATGGAGTTTTAATTTGGGCAGAAAACCAGAACTTTTCTTCTTTTCAAAATCAAAATATTCCTAATCAGAAGGTCGAATACCCGAGTAAAAATTATGATATACTTGACGTTAATGAAATCCAGCATCCTGCACTTTTGGAATATTTAAGAGAAAGAAAAGTTGGAAACCAAACTCAGTTCTTAAACGAAATTCATTATCGGATGAAAGATAAAAAGTATTTCGGAATTGGTTTTAAGAACGATTCTAATGGTTATGAAATCCGCAATAAATATTCAAAAATTTGTTTGGGCAAAAAAGATGTTTCTACCATAAAAAATGGATCAGAATCGCTCCGGGTGTTCGAAGGGTTTTTCGATTTTCTTTCTTTTAAAAGTTTAGATGATTTTTTAGAAAAAGAGCCTGCCGATTACCTCATTTTGAATTCCGTTTCGATGATTTCAAACATTAAAAAATCACTTGATTGTTATGAAAATATTGAGCTTTATTTTGACAATGACGAAGCCGGAAATCGTGCGGTTGAAATTATTAGAAATGAAAATGAAAACGCAGAAGATTGTCGGATTTTATATTCAGATTTTAAAGACTTAAATGATTGGATGATTCACAAAAATAAATCACTTGAAAGACAAGTGAAACAAAGGAGAAGGTGAGTAAAATAAACACAGGTAAATTATGGTGGTATGTTAGTGCAAAAAGTACCCAAAGTTTACAATAAGCGTACCCGCTGATTGTAAAATTGGGATTTTTGATTTCTTCCTATCGTCAGAAATGTTTTAAAACACACTAAAATATACACAATGGAAAAAGACTTCTTACAAGAATTTATATATCAAGTCGCCAAAGAAAATGAAGCAAATATTGCTCAGGAAAAGAGAAAAAAATATTTTCAGGAATTAGGCAGAAAAGGTGGTTTGAAAACCAAAGAAAATAAAAAATTGGACAAAGTTATTTCAATCAGAATGACCAATTCAGAATATGAAATTCTCATTCAAAAACAGAAAAAATATCCAATCAAATTATCCACTTATATCCGAAATGTTTTATTGGAAAAAGAATTAAAAATCAATGAATTTAAAACTGATGAAATCTTATTACAATTTGGAAATCATTTCAAAAAAATAAGCAATCTTTTACGAAATCGGGAATGGAATGTTTTCGAAAATAAGAAAGAAATTTTAGTAAGAATTGAAAATCTGATCGAATTAATTCATCAATATTTATATTCAAAAATGCAGAAAGATGAATAATTCTGCAACCACAAGAGCCATTACAAAAATCGCTTTGGAATACAATGCAAACGATAAAGGAACAGCAGAAATGGTTGCTTCGAATTATCTTTTAAGTGATACTGCTGAAGGTCAATTTCACGAAATGAAAACTGTAGCTGAAAGAAATGCTAAACTGAAGAAATGGGCATTGACGGGTTATATTTCTCAACCGGACGAAATTGGTAGAAAATTGAAGGATGAAGAATTCGCAGAAATCGCCACCAAAGCTTTAGATAAAATTGGAGTGACAAACAAAAATCAATACCGATTGGATATTCACAACAGTACGAAACATAAGCATATTCATTTTGTCGTCAACAGAATTGATATTTCGGGGAAGTGCACTGTGAAAGCACACGATATTGGAAAGAGATTTGGTGAAGCTGTCAGAGAAGTTTGCAAAGAGAAAGGATTGTTAACCGATGTTGAAATTGGAATTCAGAAAAAAGCGGAGATGCTGAAAAGCTTGACCGAAGCCATTAGGTCAGAAGATAATTTTGATAATCTCATCTCAGAAATGAAGAAAAAAGGTTTTGAAGTTCAATTGTCTTCAAATATCAAAGATGGAATTTCGGGAATGCGAATTGTGATGGAAAAAGACAAAAATTTTCAGACAGAAAGAATTTATAAAGCTGGTTATAAATTATCTGAAATCTCAAATCAGCTAAAAATTTCTGAAATAAAATCTGTATTTGAAGTGAAAAAAGCGGTCAGGGAAGCACAAAAACACGCTGACAATTTAAAGGAATTTCGGGAAAATCTACAACAAAAAGGATTTTCTGTAAAGATTCAATATGACGGAGAATTTAAAGTCAAAAAAAAAAATAAAATTCAAAATATGTGGATAAATAGAGTTGATAGTATTGGTCAAGAGAAAAACGGATTCTTTTTTCGGAAAAATGTCGGATTCTCTCTGTCGGCAATAGATTCTGATCTTGGTGATGCGGTAAAATCATTGAATCAAAATAATATTAATAATGAAGCTAGTAATCTTCTGAAATCAGAAACAAATGAAAGCTTAATAGAGATAGCAGGCGGATTATTAGGGGACTTTCTTCAACCAACCTATGTTTCTGAGGACGAAGATGAACTCTGGAAAAAGAAGCGAAAATTAAGAAGATGACCAAAAATTTAAAAATTAAATATGGAAAATGAAAATAAAGAATCTAAAAGTAACGGAATGGAACTTTTAGAAAATGTGATCAAATCAAATATGGAAAATAGTGAACAAAATATCAAACTTCAGTTTGCCATCCAAGACCTTACGACGCTGTTGAACGATGTACAAATGAGTTTGCAAGAAGGACATTCAATCAACAATGAGACTGTAGTCTTTTTTAAATTAGAGCAAAACAAAAGAGACGAATTCATTGCCAACATTCCTTCTCATATAGAGACAGTTCTTTCAAGAGAAGCTAAAGATTATTTAGAAGATTTTGGAAAGAATATAAAATGGAAGAAGCAATTTATTTGGATCGGAATTGGAGTTTTTGTCTTTACAGTTTTAGTATTTATTACCTCCATCAATTTCGCAACCAATTGGTACAAAGAAAGCATCAAGGCAAAAAGTGAACTACGCCAAGATATTTTAAATGAAATTGCTGATGAAGGGAGAAAAATCTACGATGAAAATGAGATTAAAATATTGAGTGATAATACTCAAGTAATGCAATTGTGGATTAAAAATAACCCTAAAAAAGCAGAAGATTTTTTAAGGTTTAAAGATGGATTTGTGGCAAGTAAGGAAAATAAATAATACAAGTATTTCTGAATTTGAAGGATATTATGGAATGAGGGCACAAAATCTAGAAGACTTTTAGTGAGTCAACAAACCATAACTATAAAATATAAACAGTAGCGTAACCAAAATAATATAGTGAAGGTAACAAGTAAATTTAGTCAAGGAATTATAAAAGTAAAAACAATATCACCATTACTTATATACTATATTAGTTCAATACGTATATTTGGATGTTATGCATAATCTTAAAAAAAAACACTATGAATAGACAAAGTTTCGAAAAATATGAATTAAGTGAAGTTAGAGAAAAAGAATTATGGGAGAATTCTTTAATAATTTTCGATACTTCAGCTTTAATCGATTTTTATTATTATCCTAAAGAAACTAGAGAAGATATTTTCAGTAAAATATTTCCAAAATTAGCCGGAAGATTGTGGATTCCAAATCACGTTCAATTTGAATATCTAAAAAATAGAAAAGGAATAATTGAAAAACCGATAAAGGAGAGCTATCAGCCTATCAAGGATGAAAAACTTAAAGAATTAATTTCTGCAAAATCACTGATCTTAAGAATCACTGAACAGATTAAGAAAGAAACTCTAAAGCCTGAGAAACATCCATTTTTACCACAAGAAAAAATAGATAAATTCATTGATTTTACAAAAGAAATAGATGAAAGAGTTAAACAATTCGAAAAGGATTTAAAAGAAGAGATTGAAAAACAAGAAAATGAAATAAAATCTTTAAATGAAAATGATATAATTTTAGAAGCATTTGAAAATAATTTTAAAGTTGGTGATGAATTTTCATTTTCTCAAATAATGGAAATAGTTTCTGAAGGGAAACTAAGATACGAATTTGAAATACCACCAGGATATAAAGATTTAAAAGAAAAGGAAGGAACTCAAATATTTGGAGATTTAATAGTTTGGAAGCAAATTTTAGCTTATTCGAAAGAACAAAATAAAAGCGTTATTTTTATTTGTAATGACCTAAAAATCGATTGGTGCTATAAAAATTCTAGAAACAGAATTGAGAGTCCAAGATTCGAATTGATCAAAGAATTTATTGATAATAGTAATCAAAAGTTTTGGATGTATGATCAATCTCAATTTATATATAAATCAAAGGAAATATTAGAAATTGATTTTGCGGATGCTAAAATTAAGGAAATATCAAAAATCATCAATAATAGAAACTATGAAAATCTAATTTACGAATGTGGAAATTGTGGAAGCGAAGTTGAAATCCCATTTGAGGAATTAGAGTTGTACTTTGACTGTATTGAGACTTCTGATAGAGGAATGGGCCCTGAAAATCATTATCAGTTTCAGAATTATGTGCAATGTCCTAATTGCATTGAGGATGCTTTGTTAACTCTTGATATTTGGGAATATCCAATTGGAGTTCACAATACTGACGAAATTGAAATTGATAATGGAAAAACAATTCAATCTCCTGATTTTGTTGAATTTTTTTGGGATAATTATTATGATGAACCTGATGAGGATATATTTAGAGACAGGTAAAAAACTGTATAAAGTAAGAGCTTGGTGCAAGTCGGGAGAAATTGTAAACTGAGCTTTATATTATAAATTTAGCTGCGTTTAATGGCTGACGGTAAGTGTGAAAATTACCCCGCATTGCAAAGCCATAATTCGTCAGTTCAATTCTAAAAAAAATATCAATGGAAATACAATTAGGATTTATTGACCAATATAGTAACGGTTACTCTACTCAATTGGATAAACAACTTAGTACTGAAGAATATAATTTATTTATAAAATCAACTGATGAGTTATATAATTATGAAAACTTAAAAAGGCTTTATGACATTTTAATTTTAAACCATAACGAATTTATAAAATTTGTTGACGATGAAAAAAAAATGTTATTCGAAAATTCACTTTCAATAATTGGTGACAAAGAAAATTATTACAAACATCATTTGAATTTAAATAGAATGTTCTTAAACTATCTAAGTTCATTTAGAACCTTATTAGATCATACGGAAACAATTATTAAAAGAAAATATGAGAAAGAGTCAGTTGAAAGCACAAAATTTAAACTTCTGACAAACAAGATTTTCGACAACTATTTTGCGTATAGGTTTTTCACTAAATTAAGAAACTATTCTCAACATTGTGGAATTCCTATTGATGAATTTGAAGTTTCAGGGACTATGATTGACGAAAATAGAATAAAGCCAGAATATAAGATCGAATTCTCATCAAGCAGCCTTCTAACAAAATACAAAGATTGGGGAGCAATAGTTTCTAAAGATTTACAAACAAAAGGTGATTTTTCACTTTTTCCTTTGCTAGAAGAAATGAAATTAGCCTTGAATGAATTTTGGATATCCCTAATTTCAATTTTTGAAAATGAAATTGTTGAAGCCATAGAATATATTAATACAAATGCATTTCATTTAAGAAGTCCACAATCTACAGTATGTATCTTTTCAGATATTAAAAGAGATGATTATGGAAATATGAAATACTTCACTGTAAATAATATTCCATTTGATATAATTGATGAGTTACTCGGCAATAAAAACGGATAATAGAAGGCATTTGGCAAGATCCGCAAATTGCAATAGATTCAAATTTATGCTTTCCGAGATAATTAAATCATAGCTGGAAGAAAAAGTTTACTAAATTCACAGCATCATAATTTTAAAGACCTTATATGTAATTAAATTCAACCTTATGTTTAAAAAGATATGTATAAAAAGTAAGGAATCTCATAGTTCAAATCTCGACATTGCTTTTTTAATTGATTCAATGTTGTATTATGGCAAAGTCGTTTTGTTAGTTCATAGAAACGAATTAGAAATTTTATTTAAAGAATTTGGAGTTGACACATTAAAAGAATTAATAATAAGTGGTAGACTTGAACTTAGGTTTAGGAATAATATGCTTGGTTCAATAATTGCCCCTGATGGAAAATATGGAATCAGCACTTTTAAGGGAGAGAATATAAATGCGCATTCTACTTTATATGAAATTGATAGGAAGCAAAGAAGAAATAGTGTGAAAAATTTGGCATTTGCTGATGAATTCTCTTCCTTAATTCCGCTCTATGAATATCCTCAAGATTTTGATAAAACTATCGTCAAAGATTTTCAAAATGTAGATATGTTGAAAAGGCAAATCCCTACATATTTTAATGAAGTTGCACCTTTTTATAAACTACCTGAATCAATTGAGATTGAGATAATTCAAGAGGGTAATTTCGTGGGTTTTGATACGTATAAAGTTAATTCTAACATTGATTTAGAATATCTAACAAATGAATTTAGGAGACAGAATCCGAAAAGTACTTCCGCGGTAGATTTTAGTGGATTTCTGTTAGCTATTGCCGAATCAAAAGGCGATATCTATATCGCTTCAGATTTAGAAAGTGAAATTGTAACTTCTGATTTATATTCAAAATTTATTGAGATTGAAATTTCTGAAATAATAAAAAAGAGAGGTAAGTCTGTACAGGAAATTAATTTATTTGAAGATTACGTCTTAGCAAATTGCTACTCTTTAGGTACTGCATTTAATGAGGGGATTATTTCGCGGAAAGATTTACTAAAAATTCTTGAAAAATCTGACCAGTTTAGAGAATGGTTAGACAAAATTCCCGAAGAAAAGAATCTACTGGGTGAATATAATAAAGCTATTTTGGAAAAGGATTTAGGTGATAAGTTGCCAACTAAGACTGCAAGATTTGTTATTTTTGAAGGCATCGGGATTACTTTAGATGTTTTAGGAGCAGGTGGAGTCGGAACAACAATTGCGACAGGTTTATCAGCTTTTGATAATTTTGTATTAGATAAACTTATTAACAGAAAATGGAAACCAAACCAATTTATTGATAAAACCTTAAAACCAAAAATTAAATTATAACTACAATAATAAAATCTTGAGCGAGTCAGGCTAAAGTGTAAAATTCAACAGTAGTTTTTTACTGATAAATTTGACTTATATGCTTCATTTTAGATTGTGTGAAATCATTTCAAATAAATGCAATATAAACAGACCAATGTAACATCTAAAAATGGAATAAATTATATAAGAAGTATAGTTGAAGCTACTTCTTGCTTATTTCATAAAATTGAGCAAGAAAATGATTTAGGAATAGACTGTATTATTGAATTTACTAAAGACGAAAAACCAATGCACAAAAGCATTGCAGGACAAATAAAATCGGGTGAGTCATATTATGACGTAAACAGTAATCAATGTAAAATCCCTGTAAATTCTCATTATGAATATTGGAAGAACTATCCTTTGCCAGTTTATGGATTTGTAGTTGTTCCCCAATTAGAAAAAGCATATTATGTAAATATTAAAAACTATCTCGAAAATAATAAAGAGGTAAAAACAATAAAATATGAATGCACGAGAGCAAATACAATTGATTTAAAATCTTTTAGAGACATCTTCATTCCCGGTATTCTAGGAGATATTCCATTAATAGATTTGACACTAGCCATTTCTTTTTTTGAATCTTCAAAACCTCAAGAATCTTATTTAGGTGCAAAAGTTTTATTCAGAAAGTATAAAAACCAAAAAATAACTTGGGACAAATTTTTAGATTACTTGGAAAATAATTCAATACCTGATTTTAACCTAAATATTATTTATTTTCTTGCACACATTCCTTGGCATGCTGACCTTTACCATTATGGAGAAGAACAGAACCAAGATATTAGAAATTATGCTAGGGAAAAAATTCAAAAATTAAATAAAGTTACAGTTCTAAAACTTATAAATTTAATTGACCTTGATGAAGGAATAGTAAGAGGAAGTATTGGACAATCAGTCGAAGCGATTTTGTCTGCAGTAAATGAAATAGAAAATTATCTGATAGACTTTGTCAAAGACCAAAGTTTACAGTTGGAAACAAGAGAGGTTTCGTGTGCCATTTTAGCATATTATCAAGGAGAAAATAGTATTGAAGTAATTGAAAAACTAACTTCTGAATCCGTAATAGTAGAAGAAATTATAAATTTTTTAAAGGAATATAAATCGTTCAATTTTTATCAATAAAGTATGACTATACATAATTATGAGTTTGCTAAAAGTGATTTGAGGTGCATTTCGAACTGATTTGCATTAATATATAATGTTTAATTTATCTTAGCACATTAATAAAGCTTTAAAAACCCACATTTAAAGTAATTTTAATTAACAAAAAAGGCTCAACAAAATAGTTGAGCCTTTCCTATGAAAAAATTATCCCGAATTATTTATATTTTATTTGTTGATGAGCTTTTCTAGTTTCTCAATCATCTCCTTTTGCTGTTGTAACATTCGCTCATAAAGCTCAACCATTTTATCAACAGGATTGAAAGAAGGTTGGTAACTAAAACCTGACGCTACAGCATTATCCTTAAAATCTTGGAAAGAATATGTGTTAGCGATAACATTCACTGCCTGCTCCTCATCAAAGTTCTGGAAAGCCTCTACCGGAATTTTTAATAGTTCAGAGATTTTTTTTAGTAAGGGATCTTCAATTATTTCCTTTTGTTCAAGCAAAGAAATTTTCTTTTGATTCCAATCATCACCCAAGTCAAAAGCTAAAGCTTCCTGCTTTATCCCTAGCATCTCTCTAAAGCGTTTTACATTTCTTCCCTGATGTACTTTCTGTTCCATAGCGGTTATCAAATTTTAAAGGCTCAAAGATAAAGCCATTTCTGTTAAATCATCTGAATTGTAAAGTTAAAAAATTATCCTGTAAAATATCCGTTTCTTTAGATATAATATCCAGTTTTTGTATTGATTATGAGCTTTTGATAATGGTAATTCGTATCAAGATAAAACTTAATTATTATGAAAAAGAAGAAAATAGATTTTGAAGCTGAGTTTTGGGATAGCTACAGAAAACATACTTGTCTGTCATTGATTGATGCATTCTTTGAAATGGATTACCTATCTGCCGTAAAAGATAGATTGTTTGACATCATAAATTATTCTACGAAATGTGAAGTTCTAATGAAGGATGATCCTTCGCTCGTATTTCACTTTTACCTATGTATGCGCTCATTTATTAGAGCAAGTTATCTATTACAATTCAAAGCAAAAAAATGGAAATTGAATGATCCTCCGGAATATACATCAAGATTATTACAGGGCTCACTTTCCAATGAAGAGTATGACAATCCATTTCTTGTTTTCCAGAACGCTTTTAAAGAATTTACCATAAAAGAGTTTGAGTATTTCAACACACAAATTGTTTATTTTTCTTTAGGAGCATATTCAGATGAACCGGAAGCTAATATCATCACTCTTTTTATCCACCTAAACAAAATGCTGGATGCCGCACAAATCATTCGTGAACGTGGGATTGAAAAGATCAAAAAGTAAAATATGATCTCTTTAGAATAGTTTATACACTTTCAAACTTGAATAGGCTTTCGTGCTTTCCCAACTTTATCTAAATAAAAAAAATGATATGAAAAAGAAAAAAGAAAGCCGTTTGATCAAAAATATTGATCAAACGCAAATTACTTTTCCAATACTTTTGGAGAAACGGCAGAGAGAAGAATTGATAGACGGGATATTCAAACTAATTCAAAAATTAGAAAATCCTGAGATTGACAGACTTTTAGACCATTATGAAGATTTCATACAGAATTATGATCTCAAAGATCTGCTCTATGGAAATATTGAAGTCCTGAATGCAAGCAGGCTTGACACCAAGACAGCAGCAATAACATCCTGCCTGCTAGCATTGATCGCCTTCATCTCAGAACTTTTAGATAATGAAGGAAAAATGATTCCACTAAACGATATCCCAAAAGACAATATTGCTGTATCAGCAATTGAATATATCATAAGTTCTATCGCGTTAGATGATCTTTTAGAATATTTGCTGTATAGCATAATTTCTATAGTAGGTGTTAAATACTATACGGCATTTCAGCAGAAGATAGGAAGCACGGATTTCGCAAACGAAGATATCCTTTATCTTGAAAATGATGGAGATTTGAAAGAACACATCGATATGATGGCTTGGTTTGCGGTGATTCGATTATTCTTAGAATCTGTTTACTTTTATTTTAATGATGAAAACCACAAGATCAAAAAGCCATTACAATGAAAACTTCAAATCAATTTCAATTTAAAAAGATTGGTAACGAATTTTTAGATAGTTCAATCAATCAACTTTTCAGACAACATTATCTGATCATTCAGATATTCTTCAATCAGACTGATGGTTCAGGGTATGCTCATCTCGTAATTGTTGTGGAACACAAAAAGGATGTTGATGAGTTAATGCGAAAAAAGTGGGTAGATAAAGCTTTCAAAGAGTACAAAGTTAAAGTCTGTGTGTTTTATTCTTCACAAATCCACCATAGATTTTCTCTTGGAGATCCTCTCATTGAGCTGTATTGTAGACCATCAGCAATTATTTATCAAAATGCTGATTATGGAAAGCCGTTGATTATCAAAAGGAATTGGAAAAAATTTAGTAATAAGTTTGAGGACTATAAAGATTCTCTGTTTCACGATCAAGATCTATTATTAACACAGGTTAGAGGATTTGTCACGGACGAATTATCAGTAAGTGCCTTGTTAGCTTATGAAAATGTTTTTAAGTATGATCTGGGATACTTGGAAGAATTATATACTGGAAATAATTCCAATTCGGAAAATCTGAACGAAAGAATAAGAAGCCTTTCAAAATATATTCCCGAAATACAAAGCCATTTCGTTTCTCAAAGCCGAAGCGAATATTACCTTATTCATTTAATTGGAAAAGCGAGAGAAACGTCGAAAGATGATCTTTTTATTAAAAGTGAAATGTTCGAAGCGTTCCGTATCGCTGAGGATAGTCTTTCCAGAATGGTTGAAAAACGATTGTATCAGCTAAAGCAAATGATAAAAATAGGTTATTCTGAAAATGAACACATTCATGAAGCCGTAGAGGCAAACGATAAAGATGAGGTTCTAAATATGGCTGTGGAAGTAATTGTAAAGTCTATCGAGGTCGAAGAAATCTATATCTTCCACAAAGCTGTCTACGGTAGTAATACAACCTATTATTTACTGTTGCTTGGTCTTAATATTGGTAATGATAAATTGAAATCCATAACACAGTCACTTAAAAGTCACACTGGTGACCAGTCTGATTTTGTTTTAATCAGTCACGACCGATATTGGATTCAGAAGAATCTGTACTTTTATCAAAGCTTCTTTGTAGAAGCTATTCAAAGCAAAAATAAAATTTACCAATCTCATCCGTTTCATCCGGAGCCTCACTGGGAATATCCCCATACTCCGATCTATGCTGATCTTGACTATTACTTTGAAGCGACCACGAAATTTTCTGAACAATTCCTTGCACTAGCTGAAGATGAGAAAGAAAATTATCAGGGTCTGCCATACTTTTTTACACTGTTTTTTCTATCATTTTGTAGAACATATATTTATGCAAAGCTTTACTATATGCCGAACTATCTATCTAATTATGCTTTGTGGCGACTATGTGAGTTTGCAAATCCTGAATTGCGAAAATACAATTACCTGTTTGAAGAATTCTGGACTAAGTTTTTTCCGTATTTAGATTACCATATGGTTCTTCATCATCATATCACACATTTGAAAAAAGAAGAGCTGGCTCAAATGAAAGTGATTGTCGAAAAACTATTGCAAAATTTACAAGAAAATTGACTGAAAAAACAAAACTATTCAAAATGAAATCATCAATAAGAAATTTTAAATCATCAAAAATTCATTGAAAGTCACTTCTCGGTCTATCATCAACAAAAAATTCAAAATATAATGCATACTGATAATCATAGCATTTTTTAATTCAAACTTAAATATCTAATTATATGTCTCAATTAAAAGAAATAAAAAAAATACCGATAGAGGAGGTACTCGAGTATTTAAGAAGCGAAGGTATGATTGTCACCAAGGAGGAAGCAGAATTGATTATGGAATTTCTCTATTTTCTTACAGAGAGTGTTATTCTAAAATATTTTGTTGCTGATTAAATATTTAAATTACTCAAAAGTCGTAATGTAAAAAAAAACGGTGTATTTAAAATGTTTATTACTCAATTTATCTAATAAGTGAAATCTTATACAAGCTTTCTTGAAATCAATTAATTAATTGAGAATGTGAAATGTAATTTTATAGTGTACATCGTTAGCAAAAAGTGTACTGATTTAGACTCTAACTTAAGAAGTGTTTAGTAAGTGAAAGTCCATTTTTTTCAAAGGCATACATGTAGTACAAATTTTACATCATATTTACCGCCGAATCAATAATTATCTTTCGCTAAATTCTTTTGGAAACTAAGTACATAAAAATGTATATATATAAAGAAAATGAAGTAAAAGTTCTATTTTAGAGAATTATTATTTACAAAATGAACTATAACCAGTTTTCAAAAAAAGAGAATGTAATTGATACCATTCTGACTCAGTTTGGAATTTTAACTACAAAGAAAATTATAATTAAAATCGATCATGAGCCGGATTACGAAATATCCGAGTATATGAAAGAACGAGAGACAAATTATTATTTTTACAATGCATGGAGTTTTAAAAATAAATTTAGTTTTGTCGTTAATGTTAATGTAAATGAAAATCATATTTTTCATTATGATAATTTTGAGCAGTTAAGTGATGAGTACAATATTCCTTTTTATTTAGGGAACGAATGTGAGTTTTTATTAAATATTTGGGAAGAAGATAGTGATGCATTTCAAGTTTTTGGTTTTGGAACCGATACCGACAATTTCCGAATAAATAATTTTCGGATTAGGGCAGTTGATAACTTAGAAGGTAATGTATACTATGACGGAAGTTTTTATGGTAGTGGCTATGAAATAAATCAAAATGATTTTGCTGTTTACTCAATGATAGATGTAAATGCAGTTCCATTATATATTGATGAAAAGCCTTTTTACAATTCATTGTTGGCGGAAAGCTATCTTTTGTTAAAAGAAAAGAGTTACAAACTTTCATATTTTCTTCTATTTTCTGCATTAGAGAGTTTTATTAACTATGAGCTTGGTAAAGGGGATGTAGAAGGTAGGTTGAAAGATAAACTGAATGAATTGTTAACTTCAAAATTTCAGAATTTAGCTAAACATCAAATTTATAGCTGTATAATTCATTTGTTTGATGACTATACTCGCGATAGAAATACAATAGCTCATGGTCGAAACAGTATTGATGTTGACCAAAAGATAGTAGAGGAATTATTTCTATTCGTATTAACTATGATTTCCTCTTATGTTTTAGATAGTTCAACATTTGAAGATCTTTTCAAGAAAATTACAGAATAGAAAATTATGACAAAGCAGTGTTGACAACATGTTTTATCTTCACTAGATTGGTCTTGAAAAATTCCGACTTAACAATTGTTTTAGTTGTACCTCTTATGGTTTTGACGGTATCGATTCCCGTTTTCAAATTACAAAATTAGAGACACTGTTGATTTAATATTAATTTTTATAACTTCAAATTACCGAATAAATTAAGATGTTTAAAATTAACTGGAATGCATTTAAAGTAAAAAATGAGAATACAACAAAGTCATTCGAAGAATTATGTTATCATTTGTTCTGCAGAAGTCACGAATTTTTGGATGGTGTACGTGCGGATTTTAACCAAGTTGGCTTAGAGACGTATCCAAAACTAAGTCGTATTGAGAATATTAACGTGGGATTTCAGTCTAAATTTTTGGAAAATGATAACAATTACAAACAGATAGAAAAATCTATAGTTAAAGCTATAGAAACATATCCAAATGAACTAGATAGAATCACAATTTATCTGAATATTGATATTAAAATTTCTTCGAAAAAAGCAAAAGATATAGAGAATCTAGCAGCTAAAAATAATATTGAAATTGATTGGTTTACTATTAGTCAGTTTGAAATAGCTCTAAGTAAGCCTTCCAATCTTGATCTGGCACAACGGTTTTTTGGTTTAGGAGACGAATATGGTTTTATAAAAGATAATATGGACATCGAAGCCTCTAGTCTTATACAGTCCTCGGAATTACTTGATTTACCAATAAAGTCAGATAATGTTATTGGCACCTTAACTATTACTGAAAAAGTTTCATTGTTAACCGGTAGTCCTGGAGGAGGAAAAAGTCTTCTTGTAAAAAAAATATTTTACGATCAGGCTGAACTTGGAGGATCATTATCTCGATTTAGGAAGAATAAAAATCTTCCTATGCTTATTAATTTAAAAGATTGTTATGATGATTCTCTAGAAAATATTATCCGTCACCGTCAAAATGATTATAAAGTGCACAGAAAAGCCCTAAGTTTTATTTATATTTTTGATGGACTGGATGAATTAAATGAGTCAAAAGCTGAAAATGTCCTTCAGTACATAAAGATATTGGCGGGGCAGAGCAACACAAAAAATATTTTAATATCCTGCAGAAAGGGTAGCTTGAACAAAATAAAGGTTTCGGAGTTTATTTCTCAGTTGAAACATTACGAAATTGATAATCTAACCTTAGAACATATAGAAAAGTACTTCATTATAAAGCGTAATAAGGATAAGGAAAAAAAATTGCAGTCATTAAAGAAATCCAACCTGAAATTATTAGAAGAAATCAACGACATCTTTATGATTAGATTATTATGGGAAACCATTGAAAGTTTAGACAAATCATCGAGTGTTATAGATCTTTTACAACTTAAAGTGATGTCGCAGCTCAAAGACGTCAATCACAAAAGTAATATCGAGCAACTTGATCTCCTAAATCCCAAAGACAAACAAATCATGAGGTTAAACGAAGATCTGTCGTACAAATTTTCAAGAAAATACCAATATAGATTTAAACACACCGAACTAACAAAAGTTGTAAAGAAAAGATTTAAGAGAAGTTGCTATAAGAGTTTAAACGAAATATTAAATTTTAATATTAATGCTTTCTTTGATGTTGGTGCTAACAGCTATGCTACTTCTCCTAGTTACATTTACCATCATAGACGATATCAGGAGTATTTTTTTGCAAGAGGTCTAAAAAAAAGATTTGAGAAAGACATTAAAATATTGCGAAAGGACAGATTTATTATAAATTCTGATTTTTTTGATGATGTTTTCTTAAAATATCTGGAAAGTAAGTATAAGGAAAAAGATAATATTGCGGGGCTGATATTGGTAAAGAGTATTCAGTTTTATCAATCTAATGGCGATACATGGTATGTTTCTGATTCAGAAACCTTTATTGATAATCTGGTTATACAGACACAGCCTGTTTTTGAAATGTTAATCAACGATGATGTTCTCAATTTGAGGTCATATATTGTTCGTGATTACTCTAATGCATTAAAGTTCTACGAAAATGGTAAAATACCATTTGCTAAAGAAATTGCAAATGATTCCAAGATGGAATGGAATTTCAAGGAGGCTGAAGGAAACATTTTTTTCAAAATCTGTATTGAGCAGGAAATAGATTATGCTGATTTCTTTATCAAAAAATATAGAAAATTTTGTGACCAGCAAAGCAAAGAGGAAACAACAATGCTTCAGGAAATAAGTCCTTACGAACATTTCTTGAGGGCATTTTTCAAGGTCGGATTGAAACATAAAATTAATGATCTGCTTGGATTAATCAATACCTTAAATACAGCTGAATTTGTCTCTCTATTAAACTTGCTTTCAGAAAATGAGTTTCTACCAATTGTATTTTCTAATATGGAACTTAGAAATGAAATTATTAACGGAGTCAAGAATTATAAGATCAAACCTGTTATAAATAACTTATCGGTATATTTTTTTAAGAAAGTATTAGCTTTAAATGTAACTGAAAACCAAGCGAAAGGTTGTATTGCAGCCTTAGCAGTTATTAAAACAAGAGTTAATAGGTTTTATTTCTCAAAATTTATTAAATCTTTCCAGTTATGTTATGTAATAGTCGGCGAAGAAATTTTTTTACAAAGTATAAATTTGGATAGTATTGTATGTAAAGATATCATTAAATGTTCTGAATTATTCTTACAGTATATCAACTTACTAAGAGAAAAGCACAGTTTTTCAAGATATTTGGTTGCATACAGGAATAAATTCGTTAATACAATTGAAGCTTATGAGAGTAGTACGGTAGTAATTTCTAAACTATGGGCTTTTATCTTTTATTATGCCAACACCTTATATACAGATTTTATTCATCTTAGTAAAGTTTTAAAATACGACCTTGATACCATATTGTTTTTTGATCAGATTAATCAAATTGACAGCCATTTTCTCTCTAATGTTTTTTCAGAATCGGATATTGAAAAGCATGAGGCTGAATTACTAGAATGGAAACAGGATTATTCGAAATTTGTTGACAGATGCTTCTTATTAAGCGGAATATTTTCAAGAATAGATTCTAAAAAGGTAATTCATTACCTACAGGAAGGTTTTAGTAATAGTGTCGTCAGACATGGTTGGAGAAAAGATATTGTCGTATCAGAATTTCTGAACGATACGTTTGGGGAAATTTTAAAGAAGAGATGGTTTTCCAAAAGGGAAGTTATCAACCTTTCAAAAAAGTTATATAATATGAACATTAAACTGTATAGTGTTACCGATAAGGATCATACAAATTATGGGGTATCAACTTTTCTTAGGTCATTATCTTTTTACGATACAGAGTTGGCTTACGAATATCTAAATGACTTTAAAGAGAAAGATTTGGATTGGAGTGTGAAAAATATTGGAACCACTGAAATTTTAATTAATGATATTCGTCAAAATTCAATTGCCTACCATCTGGTTCGGGAGAAAGTTAACTCCTTTAGCTTAATGTTCGATTATAAAGGTGAATTACCCAGATCTCACTATTTTCTTCTCTTCAGTATAGAAATGGAAGTTCTAAAAAGTGATTTTTATGATTCCAAAATAAAGAAATTGGCTTTCAAGCATGCTTTTGAAGCGGTGGAGAAGGTTTCTGGAAATTTTGATTATGATAGATTGGTATATGAAGAGTACTACGCATACTATAATGAATTCTGTAAACTTAACGAAGTAGAAAATATTATTCCTAAACAGAGTAGCAATTATATAGTAATATCAGAAGACCAATTTTCTCTTTTGATTGATCAGGCAGAATCTTTAGCAGATATTAAAGATGTATATGAGAAGTTTAATGATTCTCTTAAGTATAAAATCGAAATTAAAGATAAAGAGATTTGGAAGAAGTTAATTGATAAGACATTTGCAATAACTGGAGAAATTAAGCTTTTCATTGAAACCCTTGAAAAGTATGGAATAATGCTCAGCGGAATGGGATATTCATACAATTCGGACTATCTCCATCTGGGATCAGCATACTGTATGCTAAAGAGAGAAACAAGCCAGCAAATGCTGCAATATCTTATTCAAAAATCTGGGTATGGAGGTTTTTACAAGATGATTCTAATTTACATTGAAATGGGAGATAAGGAGAATGCGAAAAAGCTATTTATAAAATTCTACGATTTTTGTGATCTGCTCTTAAATTAAATTTAAAATTATACCTTCTAGAATTATAAAGATTACCAATTTGTTATGGATTGGTAATCTTTATTTTTAACAATTATTATACCTGATGTCGACGAATTCATTGCTAACGTCCAATATATCTAATTTATATTTAATTTCTCTAGAAATTTTATCGCCAACAACTTTTTCGACCTGAAATATTTTATCCGGAAACTCATTCTTAAGAATGGTTAAAAATTTTTGTAGATCTATTTTTTCTTTATTCTCTGTAAACTGTAATCGAAATGAAGTATTGTCAATTTTTTCAATATTATTGAATCTATCATTATTGAAAAAGAGCGTAGCCAATATAACTTTGTTTATTGAATCTAGTTCGATTTTAAGATTTCTTGAGTGTAAGTTTTGGTTTTGAATTTTCTTTTCTTCATCTGAAATTATTACCTGCGGATTTACAATAGCTGAAAATCTTTCATCTCTAATAACTAATCTCCATTCTCTTTCGTAACTCCAAAATTTCTCTTTATTAGCTAAACTGTAGAATAACGGTATGTTGGCTCCAACGCTAACTTTATTTCCTACAACTATTCTATCACTATATTCTTGAAAGTCGATTTTTTTAAGATCGCTGTAATTTATAGGAAAGAAGTAATTTTGATGTTCTTTAAAATTGTCAAGTAGTTTTTCTCTGTCAAATTCCAGGCAGTATCCCCGCTCAGCAGTATAGTGTGACCACAATAAGTCATTCATATAGTTTTCGCAAAGACAAAAATATCCAAGATATTTAAGAAACTCATCCGATAATTTTTTTATAAGGTCAGCATGCAGATCAACTCTTGCTATTTGAGGAATTTGCATTTCGTACATAAATGTATCTAAAAACCGATTAAAATCCCACAAAAGAAAGTTACCATCCATTAAGTCATTCATCGAAAAGGCATGACCAAAGTGTACAGTATGGTTTTCGAGTGACTCTACAGCTCTGTAGGATAATGAATAATATTTATATAAACTTTTGGGTAATTCAATACCATCATTGATTTTAATATCTAGTTTTTTATCTTCAACTTCAATTGAAATCTTTTCTAAATTTATTTTCATGGGTTTTCTTAGTTTTAACTAAAATACAAAAAGAAATAAAATATTATATTACAGAAAGTAACAATTTCCCTTCTCAAGAACAAACTTCTACCGTATAAAGTGAAAATTTAATTTTTCTTTATCAAAAAAGAGCTACCATCTAGCAATAGTAGCTCTTTTTCAAGGTGTAAGCTGCATTCTAACTTCTAAGCTGAACTCTTACGTTTTCTTTTAATCGAACATTCTGATGAACGAAGTTGTAGCTATCCAATAGTTGTGTAACTTCATTGTAGATGTGACTTTCATTTCTTGTATCTTTTATTGTGATAATAAGACAGAATTCTTGGCTTGGAGTTATTCTCTGCATATCGGCTTTTGTTTCGATAAAATCTCTAAAAAGACCTTCCACTTTAAGATACCAATTTTTAGGGTTTTTCAGAAATTTTTCTTTATTTGATGCTGTAAATTCGTCCAAATTAACCGACCATTTTTTTACAGGCTGGAATTTATCTCCATAAGCTACCAAAACTCGTTCTTTGGTGTACGGGCTTTCAGTATTCTTGATTGCCGATTTACTATAGAGGCTATGAGATAAAAGATTCTTTGCGCCATCTTTGCCTATAGGATTTATAATTCCACGTTTTGATGTGTCTCTGTCAGTCTTTTCATCATATGTTCCCAGCAAAACTTCAATATTTGACTGGCAATATTCTGCACCATTTGCCGAATCAAGAATTGGAGAGGTTACGAGGGTTACACAAATTTCTCCGTGAAAATAACCATCTTCGTCAACCATCGACTGAGGATACGGGAAATCAAGAATTTCTATAAAATTACCTTTTTCTAAATTATCCTGAAGTATTAAAGTAATTTCATTTGGCTGGTTGAAAAGTATATCCTGAATATTAGAGGGTACACCAAACCCAACATGTTTTAACTTCTCATCAATAGCAATTTTTAATTCTACAGGATACTTGGCAGAGTGAATTGTTAAAGCTTTTAATAGAAGAGGGTTAAAACCTTCATTTAACAAATGATCAAGACCTGAGACAATTGAAGAAATCCTTGGAGTTGAAAAACTTGTTCCCACAACACCTTTTCTGTCACCAGTTTTTGAAAAAGTGTAAACAGGATTCAGTATTAATTTATTATTTTGATCTAGTCCTACGTTGCCTCCGAAATGCGAAATTTCAGGTTTTATTAAAAAAGATGGACCAGGTCCAATTCTGGAAAAAGGTGATGAATGATTTTTTTCTGATAAATCTGTTGAGTTTTTACTTTTTGCAATAGATCCCACAACCAGACCTCTGATTGTATCTGCAGATTGTGATATTCTGCTTCTTGGACTATTTTTTTGAAAATTTCCGCAATTACCAGCTGATTTGCAAATCAAAACATTGTGCTGTTCCTGAATTTCATCCAAAGCTTTTCCAAAGTCTGAAAATTCAATTTCGTCGGCCTCTTTGTTAGTTCCTAATGATAAATTCCATATGTTAATGTGGTCATTTTCGCTAATTGCTTCACGTATATTTTCTATCAATTCTTCTTCTGAAACTCCTTGAGTAGTATTGTTTGGAAATACAATGGCTTCAAAAAGCTTTGCACCTTGAAAACCAGTATAATTTTCTTCCTCTAGCTCATCACCATATAGCAGAACTCCCGATACAGCGGTTCCGTGACCTTTATCAACGTCATCTTCATGATATTTTGTGAAATTATCCTCCAGTAGCCACGGAGATAAATGGGGTATTTTTGCAATACCACTATCAAGAATTCCTATAGTAGGATATTCCTTTCCTGCTTCTGGCATTTTAATATTTATCTGGCCGTCGCCATCTAACTCGTCCAAAGTAACATAATATCTTGGCATTTCCGAAATAAGTTGAACACCGTCAAAATCTTTTAACTCCTCAACAGTATCAAGCGTTGCGTGGCTGATTTTGAAAATATTTAAATCTGCAGAATATAATGTTCTGCTATAATCAATATCTCTATCTATACAGAATTTTTCAAAAGCTCTTATGGCTATTGTGTTTAGTTCCGGATCACCATAGTTGAATAATTTTACTTTAAGCTCTTCAGCTTCTTCAAATGTCTCAATATCAATACTGATTTCTGGATAATGCTCTTCAACATCATCAATAGCAGCAATACCTAATTTTACTCCTTGCTTTGCTGATTGTTTTAAACCTTGTGCTAGTTTTTTTGTGATTTTATTTACTTCTTCTGCACTCTCAATTTTTACTAAAACTTCGTCATTTTGACTCAAGCCAATCACATTCATTTTTTGAGTATTAAAAATCTGACGAATTTCTTTACGGTAAGTTTTTGCTAATGCATCTTGATTAACTTTTAACTTGATAACATTAGGAATGTAATTGTCATTGCGTTGTTTCGCTGATATTTTCTGAGAAACATCACTTAGCGTATCAATAAATTGCTGTGCCTTGCCGGGAACGACAGTTTCATCAAACCATTTTGGTGGATCTTGGTTTCCACCGCCTTCAGTGTTTCTTTCGTCATTAATTCGTTTTTGAAAAAATTTTATTGGTAAATTCCTTTCCATGATTTATGTCTATTTTGTTTTTAAATTATTTCTGACTTGTCTGATCGATATGTTCATTATTTGTGTTATGCGCTCCTGAGTTATACCACTTTCATTTAAAAATATGATAAGGTCTTCAGGCTTATAATCTTTGTTATTAGTTTCGAAAATTTCTACAAGAACATCTTCGTACGAAAGCATTTCTTTGTTTCTAATGATTTTTTGAGCAAGAATATTATTGAATAAAGTTTTGATAAACGACGGTGTCTTCCCTTCCAAGTTTTGAAGAATCCTACCCAGTTTTTTTTCGTCGTTCAAAAAATCGTTTGCCGATCCTTGAATGAACTTTTCTATAAGCCCCTGTATTTCATTTTGATTCGGAAGTCCAACCTCAATGATTGTATTAAATCTTCTCCAAATTGCTTTATCTAAAAGTTCCGAATGATTTGTAGCGGCAATAAGTAGATTGGATTTTGAAAAATTATCAATGTTCTGAAGTAAGCTGTTTATAACCCTTTTAAGTTCTCCTAATTCGTATTGATCGTCTCTCGCCTTAGCTATGGCATCAAACTCATCTAAGAAAAGGATACATGGTTTTTCATCCGCATATTCAAAAATTTTACGGATATTTTTTGAGGTATTACCCAAAAGAGATGATACAATAGCATCAAAACGAGCCGTGATTAAAGGAAGTCCTGTTTTATATGAAATATATTTAGCAATCGTCGTTTTTCCACCTCCTGGAATTCCATATAGTAATAGAGAATTCGAAATTTCAAGACCATTCTTTATAAGCTCATTTTGATGACGATATAAGTTAACATAATCTTCAACTTTATTAGCGATGCCTGGTGGAAGAATTACCTCTCCATCGTTTTTAATTGGCATTGAAATATCAACAATACTCATACGGCTTTCCTGATCGACCGGACTCGAAAGCAAAGAATCCATTGATACCATTGAAGAAGGCTTATTATCCAGTGTATTAATAATTAATTTTGCCAATTTTCCATCTCCATCTTTTTCTAATTTTTCAGCAAGAATCTTCGAATAATTTGTTATTTTTTTAATATCCCTGTTTAATCCTCCTTCTATTATTCTTAAAATCTCTGTGTACATTTTTTAGTTTTAGTGTTACAAATGTAATGTTTATTGTAATATAAAATATTATAAATGTAAAATATTTTACATTTAGTGTTATTATTTAACGTTAATTCGTTATATTTGTGGTAAATATTGTGCAAATGAGTGGTAGATTACAGATAATAGAACAAAAATTGGTAAGTATCAATGATGCTGAATTTCAAAACCTATGTGATGTTTATTTGAATTTAAGAGATAATCAAGTTCAAAGCATTAATAGAACAGGGAGTCAAGTTGGTAAAAAGAAAACGGTGAAAGGAACTCCGGATACTTTTTTTAGAAGTGAATCGGGGCATTTGTATTTCGTTGAATTTACCACTGTTGCCAATAAGGGAATTGTTAAGAAATTAAAAGATGATATTTTAGTCTGTCTGGATTCTAAGGTGGTAAAAATTAATAATGAAAAAATAAATAAAATTATTTTATTTTTTAATTGTAAACTAAAGGTGGATCAGGAAGAAAGCGTTATTGAATTTAGTAGAACGCACAATATTGATATCGAACTTATTGGACTTGATAAGCTTGCCTTAGATATTTTTACTGAACATCATATTATAGCAAAAGAGATTTTAGGTATCCCGTTTGAGACTGGCCAAATTTTACCTATTAATAATTTTATAGAGGAATATAATAATAAAGCAGGTAATCTTTCCACTCCTTTGGATAATCCATTTTTAGGAAGAGTGACAGAGTTAGAGCAAGTAAGAATTTCTCTTGAATCAAAAGATCTTGTGGTGCTATCTGGGCCTGCGGGAGTTGGTAAAACAAAATTTGGACTCGAAGTAATTAATCAGTTTTTAAGTGAAAATCCTGATTATAGATCATATGCTATTGTTAAAAAAGATATTGATATCTGGGAAGACCTTATAATTCATTTAAATTCCAAAAAAAATTACATCCTTTTAATTGATGATGCTAATAGACAATTGCTCAATTTCTCGCAAATAATGAATGTATTTAGAGAAAAGAGAAAAGGTAATATTAAATTAGTTATAACCGTCAGAAACCATGCTCTCCCTGATATTTACACAATTTATGATAATTTCGAGCCTAGGATAATAGAGCTTTCTAAGTTCTCAGACGATGAAATCAAAAGTATCATCAGTAATGATTACTTTCAAGTAAAGCATTCCAGATATCAAAATAAAATCATAGCTCTTGCAGACGGCAATAGCCGTTTAGCTGTTATGGCAGCAAAATTGGCTAGGGAAAAACATTATGAATTTTTAAAAGGAGGGGTGTATCAACTTTATGATATTTACTTCAGAACATTTTTAAAAGATTTTAGCATGTTTGATAACACTGCAATGCTAAAGACGATAGGAATAGTCTCTTTTTTCTTTACACTTAGAAGAGATGATAAATTGTTCTTAGAACAACTTCTGAAAAATTTCGATTTAAACTATTATGAGTTTCAAGAATCTCTGGATGAGCTTTCAAAGCGTGAGCTTATCGAGATTAGTGGCGACAATGTGAGAATTTCAGAGCAGGTTATGTCAACCTATTTCTTTTATAAGATTTTTATAAAAGACAAGAAGTTATCATTCAACAAATTATTGTTTGGATATCTTGATGATTTCAGTCATCGATTTGCAGATACTGTTATAATTTCAAACAATACCTTCGGTTATACAGAAGTATTTGATCGTATTAAAGATGACCTTAACCAATATTTTTTTACCTTTCAAAATGATAATGAGAGGATTGTAAGATTTATTAAGTTGTTTTGGTTTTATAAGCGTGAAGAAACTTTAGCATGCATTTATAAAAAAGTAAGTCAAATAGAAGAATCTGAGAACCCGGTATATAATGCTATCTATGACACAAATGATTTTGTGTTTGCTGATGATAAACTATTGGCGCTACTTACACCTTTCTTCAGATCTTACGCTGAAGATAGCTTTAATGCAGCAGTTGAACTTTCCTTTGAATATACCAGAAAAAGCCCAAGTGTATTTCCTGAACTGATAAGAAGACTGAAAGAAAATACAAGTTTTGAGGACGACGATGAATTCAATAATAATTTTGAAAAACAAAGGGAATTATCGAAATTACTTATTGCTAAATCAAAAGAAGAACTTCCACATTACCAGGAAGCGTTTTTAGGATTAGCAACACTTTTTTTAAAGCATACGAACAGAGTTTTTAAAACTTCACGGAAAAATAATGCATTCATTCATTACAACTATATGGTTCCGTTAAACGAAAAGGTTAAATGTATGAAGATAGAAGTATGGAATTATTTGTTTGAACTGTTTGCAAAATTTCCACAGAGAGTCTTAAAAATTATTAATGATTGGAAACCGCATTATACTGAGGTAAATAAAAAAACGTTGGCTTTAGATCTTCCTTTAATTCTGGGATTTATAGAAGAAAAATTGAAACCAAAGAAATTCGAAGATGTATATTTCGTGCAACAATTTCTGGATTCATTAAGATTTATTAAACCAAGAAATATAAAGTATCAACATTTATATAATCGTTTTATAAATGATGAGTTTGTTGATTATTCAAAAGTAGAGTGGACAAGGAGATTTCGAACTAAAAATCGAAAGATTGATCATAATGAATATAGAAAATTAAAAATAAAAGAAATTACTACGCATTTTGTTTTCAAAGATAAGTCTGAATTTGGAAGGTTTGGTAAACTGATCAAAAATACCTTACTCGTGTCACCTCATAATCATAGTAATTTTAACTCCCTTTGTATTATAATAGAAAACACATTTAAAAGGAATAAGGTTTTAGGATTTGAAATGTTAAAGTATTTTATCCGTAATAAATCTTGCACAAATACATCAGTGCCTTACAATGTATTTTCACTAATTGCTAATGATTCAGATTATGGTTTGGTTCTGTGGAAATTTTTAAAACGTTTGCAGCATAAGAATTCAAATCGGTTTAGGTTGTCTTTTTTTGAACAATTGAATGATGAATCTGTTAATGATTATTATACTAAAGAATTTTACAATACGACCAAATATTTAGATTCTCCAGAATATTTTAATTTTAGTTGGCTTCATAAGTTCGGTCCATATTCACAAACCATTTTCTCGGATTTTCTTAAGATTATTTACGATAAAAAACTTCAGGGTATTGATATTTATATAGACGATGATTTTTTTGAACATTGTATAACTCAGCTAGAGACAGATAGAGATTTGGTGGAGAAACTATATATGCAAGAAGGTTCATCAAAACAGCGGACAGATTTTGACTATGAAAGAAAAGGGTTGAAATTAATTTTAAGTTTTAATAAAAATTTCATTTTTGAATTTGTTACTCTATTTTATTTTAACGAGAGGCTGATGAACGTAAATATGGAGAATCTAAATTTTATCTGGAATTTCCTTGACGAGAATGATATGGAAAAATTATTCTTTGATATTATTGCTAATTCAGTACAAATTGGAATTGGTGACGATGAGTTTGATATGTTTTTCCAAGACTTATCTGGAACTAAAAAAGAATTAGCCTTACAATTCTTAAAAAATATGATTGTAAAATGGCCAAAAAATATCAGTTCTGTGAATTGTATTATACGGCTGGTTAGAAAATACTTTTCAGATCAATTTGAAACGTTCTTGTTTTTGTTTCTTGAAAATAATATAGACATTGAAGATTTTTCATCAATATCATGGAATGGAATTGGAGGGTCGTACTCTGGAAATATCATCGTAGGAAATATTCGAGCAAACGAGTGGCGTAGTATATTTGAGATTTTAAATAAGGGTAAGTCTCAACTTCACTTAATTCCAATTAAGAATTATGTTAAACAAAAAATTGATAACTCACTTGAATATGCTGAATATGAACGTCTTCGAAGGTTTATAAATCCCATTTATTGGTAATTTTTGCAATTCTTTTTGCTCCTTATGTGTTGAAATGTTATGGAAATTCTGTATCTTACTTGTACCTTGAGATTATAATTAATTGGTTTTCAGTATAAGTTATTTTTGAAGAAGTGAAATAATATGGATTAACTTCAGGTTGTAATATTAAAAAAACCGCTGTAAATGTAATGTTTACAGCGGTTTTTATTTTATATTTATACGTAATTCCGCAGTTCTGCGTATTAATGACGCTAAATTACTGCCTTATTGGTCTTAAGTCCTGTAATATCCGTAAATTGTGAAGGCATTTAATTTATTTTGTATGATGATTTTATTTACTTTTTGATGAAATGAAAATACACTCCTTTTTTCTTAAAAATATCAAACGGGGAGTAGGTTGTTTTTTTATCATCTGCTTTTCTTTTCTGAAATCCCAAACTATAGATCTTGAATATTCCCAGCAGCTGATCCTGAGAAATCAGGTGGATTCTGCCATTGTCATCCTAAATAAGAGCATAACAAAAACAGGTACGGAAAAAGAAAAAGCATTCGTTTATCTAGAATTGGGAAATGCTTACAAACAGAAGCAGGACTACGAAAAGTCATTCGCTAATTATCAGAAGGCGCTGCGCATCTTTAAAGACCAAAACCATCCTCAGGAAACATTTTTCACTTACGTACACCTTGCAGAGTTTTTTCGGTACCGCAGACAGTACAAAACTGCTCAGTCTTACTTAGACCGATGCGAGGATATCGTTAAAAAAACACGCGTCAAGGATGATTATCTGATGAAATTTTACAGCAGGAAAGCAGCGTTGTTTTCAGAATATGTTAAAAACAGAGACAGTGCATTGGTGTATTCCCGAAGAGCCCTTTCTTTATCGGAAAAAACAGGAAATATAGAGGCCAAATTGATATCTCTTATGGAAATTGCCGGTGTTTTAGAGTATAAAAAGCAATATGCTGAAGCCATAAAACAACTGGAAGAGATCATCAGCATTACAAAAGAAAACGGCAATGTCCAGCTGCAGTGTGATGCGATGGTCAATCTTTGCAGGAATTATAACCGTATTGGAAACGATGCGGGATCTCTTGAGACTTCTTTGGAAGGATTGGCTCTTGCGGAGCAGAAAAATATTTCCTATAACCAGCTGCTGTTTGCAGATAACCTACAGCAGGTTTATAACAAAACAGGCGATTTTAAAAATGCCTACCAGTATCTGTTACTAAGGATGAAGCTCACGGAAGCGTATTATAACAGACTTTATGATCATAAAGTTTTGGAGTATGAAGAAAAATTCAAAGCAGCGGAAAAAGAGAAGATTATTTTCAACGGTGAAAAGCTTCTCAAGCTGAAAGAAGCAGAAATTCGAAGACAAAACCTGATAAGATCTTTTATTCTTCTGGCGATGATTTTTACTTTAGTATTTCTTGCTGTTTTGGTGTACTACATCAGAGTTATCAAAAAGCAAAACAGAGAACTCCAGTTCATTTCGGACCAGAACGAATTTTTAGTCTCCGAAACGCACCATCGGGTGAATAACAATTTGCAGCTGATCACGATTCTCATCGAAAATGAATTTAAAAAAATATCAGATGCAGATCCGGATGCCAGAAAGAAGATTTTGGCCAAGATAGATTCAATGGGAGTGCTGCACCGGCAGCTCTATACAAACCAGGATAAAAAAAGCCTGGATATGAAAGAGTTTCTGGCCGGTATCAAAAAAAATGTAGAAGACCTTTTTCAGGAAAGTGGCGTCTATATTGATTTTGATGTCGAAGAACTGAGGAGACCCGTCAACCAGGCAATGTATTTTGGTCTTCTTGTTACCGAGCTCTGCATCAATTCTATAAAGCATGCCTTCGCCGATCAGAAAGATAAAACGATCAGGCTTAATTTTTTTAAAGACGGAGATTATCTCCGGTTTGTCTATGCCGATAATGGCCGTAATACAGGTGAAATTCCAAAATTGGTGCTCATAGAAAAGCTCTGCCGCCAGCTAGGCGTTGATTATGCAGTAGAGGGGAGCAGTGGGTTTAATTTCAGCTTTAAAATAAAACAGTGATAATGAATGATCCCGTTAAAATATTAATTGTAGAAGATGAAGTTCTGATTGCAGATTATATCCGGGAAATCCTGGAAGAGCATGGTTATAAAAACGTTTATACTGCGCATCGTGTAAAAGACGCGAAAGAGAAAATGCGGGATATAGCGCCTGAAATAATTCTCATGGACATTAATCTCGAAGGAAATTTTGAAGGAATCGAACTCAGCAGGGACAAAAATGTAGGAACCTCTATTATTTTCATCACCGGGCAGGGCGATGCCAGGATCATAGAAGAGGCACTGAAAGTTTTCCCCGAGTCTTACCTTACCAAACCTATTCGGGAACTGGAACTCCTTACCGCCGTGAAAATTACGGCAAGCAAAAAACAGAAAAAATATATCTTTGTGAAAGCCGGCTACGGTGACGAGAAACTGATGCTGAACGACATTATTTACATCAAATCGGATAAAAATTATCTGGATATTTTTACCGAAAGCAGAAAAATAACCGTACGAAATACCCTTCTCGAGTTTTGTAAAGAACTCCCTTCCACCTTCGTGCAGGTTCACCGTTCCATCGTTGTCAATACCAGATGGGTAGAGCATCTCTCTTCTTATGAAATCACTGTAAAAAGCATCAGACTGCCGGTTTCCAGAAACTTCACAAAAAATCTCACAAAAAAATAATCACCCAAAAAATTTATATAAAGACGGTTCGTATACAAAGTTCCGCGTTTCGTCCCATTTTTTATTGATGTTCGTGGAATCAGATTACTTTTGCCGATAATTAAAATCAGTACTTCTCCAATCAAGGAAAGCCGGTCTGTATTTATGCAGCCATCTCTAATGTCATAAAACATTGAAAGCGCTGAAAAATAAAAAACACAAATCTATATACCATTAAAGACTGTCTTTATAGACAGTTTTTTTTTGGCTTTGACTTAAAAATAACCGGTTGAACTTCCCTTAATTTGTAACCCTACCATTGACGGTTATTTTTGCCAATCCATTTAAAATTTAGAAATACTCTCAAAATTGTCGTCCATAAAGTAGGAGACACAATCAATCAGGAATAAAAGTGGCGCGGTCTTTATGATCAGGAAGAGCATCCAATTGAAAATCCCAAAATAAATCTACAGCAAAGCCCGTTGGAAATACCGGGATGACGGTGGCAGTCCATTTTGGCAGGTTCTGGTATTTTTTGCGTAAAAAGTTTTTGCCCTCCACCTTTTAAAATATCTTTGCAACTTCATTTAAAACTTAAAAATGCTCTCAAAAATCATCGTACATAAAGTAGGAAACAGAATCAATCAGGAATCCCTAATCCTTTCTCAGGAAGAGCTCCAGCTCGATGAGGAGATGAAGGAACTGCTGGAGGATTTCTTCCTTAAAGCCTTTAAATCTGAAGAGCAGTTCCGCTTTTACAGTGATACGTATTTGGTTAATAATCCTGTGTACAGCTCGGTATCGGAGATTTTTGAAGACAAAGCAAAATTCGTTTACGAAGCGGAAAATATCGCGCAGCACTTGTATGATGTCGCTGAAAATCCGCGTGTACAGAGCGGCGAACTTTTTCTCGTTTACTTTGAAGGCGAAGAAAATACGGACGGAAATAAAATCGATTATATCGGCATTTTCAAAACTGAAAGCAAAAATCCGTTCCTTAAGATTTTCCCCCAGAATGAAGCGTTTGAAATCGAAAAAGATTATGGCATAGGACTTGCAAAACTCGACAAAGGTGCGCTGATTTATAACAGCAGCAAGGAGACCGGTTATGCCGTGTCTGTGGTGGATAACAATAAGAACGGCGACCTATATTACTGGTTCGAGGATTTTCTGAAGGTGAAACAGCGTGATGATGAGTATTTCCAGACTCAGGAAACTCTTACGGTATATAAAGAATTTATTACCAAACAGCTTCCTCAGGAATTTGAGGTCAGCAAAGCAGATCAGGCGGATTTTCTGAATAAATCGATCAACTTTTTTAAGGAAAAAGAAACCTTCGATTACGAAGAATTCACAAAAGAAGTTCTTGAGGATGAACAGGTTATTGAAAGTTTCAGTAATTTTAAATCTGATTATGAGCAGGATATGCAGGTGTCAATCGCCGAAGACTTCGCCATCAGTGAAGCAGCGGTGAAAAAACAGAGCCGCGGTTTCAAAAGTGTAATCAAGCTCGATAAGAATTTTCACATCTATGTGCATGGGGACCGAAAGATGATCGAAACCGGCCAGGATGAAAAAGGTAAATATTACCGCCTCTATTTTGAAGAGGAGAAGTAAAGTTATGTGAAGTTAATAGAGTATATTTATAGATTACATTTTATTATTTTCGCCTATGAATTTTGTGGACTGCCACGAGGAAAAGATACATGTTTCGGGTCATATCCAGGATTTCGGATACCTTATCGGGTTGGATGCTGAATCGAAGACGATTAAATTTTTCTCACAGAATATTTTCGAGATTTTCCCTATGGATAAAAGCTTTTTTGGTAAAAGCTTTGGCCAGGAGCCTGAGGTTTTCAAGCCTTTGCTGGCTTCGGTTGTGCTCACAAATCTTGATCTGAATACTTTAAAAGATACCGATGTTTATCTGGACAGGATCGAAATCAAGCGAAAGTTTTACCATTTTACCATTTACAAATATGGTGCAGACGTTTTTCTTGAATTTGAGGAAGTCATTGAACATTTTCACCAGAGAAGTTTTGTTTCCAAAAAATACGAAAGCATCCACAACGCTACCGATTCAGAAGAGATATGGAACGAACTGCTTTCCTCAGTGTCCGACGCGGTAGATTATGACCGGGTAATGCTCTACCGTTTTTTGGAAGACGGGAGCGGAAAGGTAATTGCCGAACAGGTGAAAAACAAAGTCGAGAGTTTCCTGAACCTCCATTATCCTGAAAGTGATATCCCAAGGCAGGCCCGGGAGCTCTATCTCAAAAAACGTAAACGGATTTTCAGTGATGTGTATTCTGAACCAATTCCCATCATCAGCAGTACAGAGGAGGCGGTGGATTTAACGTATTCTTCCGTAAGAGGAATGTCGCCTATACACGGGCAATACTTAAAAAACACAGGAGTTTCATCAAGTTTCAGCACTTCGATTGTCATCGATAATAAACTGTGGGGAATGGTAACCTGCCAGAATATTAAGGCGAAACACATCGATCTGGTAAACCGGATGCGTGCAGAGGTCTTTACTGTAATTGCAGCCAACGCCTATACCTCCTATAAATCAAGACAAACGCTTACTGACAGTATCGAACTCGACCGGAAAATTATAGCGCTGAAGGCCAAACTCATGGCTTATGACAATCTGGAGGATTCTCTGTTCAGCAATGTGGCAGAAATGCAGAAATATCCTGCTGCTGATGGTTTGGCCATTATTGTCGGCCGTAATATTGCGACTTCCGGCGAGGTGCCTTCGGACGAAAATATTCTTCAAATCGTGCAGTATGCGAGGGAGAATCCATTGAAGAATTTTTACGCAACCAATGATTTCAGCCATTCGCTGCAGGGAAATTTAGGAATTATAGAAAATGCGGCAGGAGTAATGTTTGGATTTACTGATGATAAACGGAATGAACTCCTGATCTGGTTCCGCAAAGAAATCGACGGGCAGGTGCTGTGGGCCGGAAATCCTTCTAAGAAAACCGAAGCCCGGATTGTTAACGGAAAGGAACAGATGATGATTTCGCCAAGAAAATCTTTTGAAACTTATATAGAAGATATCAAAGGAAAAGCACAACCCTGGCAAAATAAAGACATTTTTGCGGCGAAAAGAGTGGTAGCAACCATTCTGGAAACCACATACTCTCAATTCCGCAGAGTGCAGGAACTGAACGAGGAACTGAAAAATCTTAATGAAGAGCTCGACAGCTTTTCCTACTCCATTTCACATGATCTGGGAACTCCTTTGACGGTCATGAAACTCAATGCCCAGCTTCTGGAAAAATCCCATCACGATCATCCGGACGTGAGGAAAAGGGTATCAAGTATTTTAAAGGAAATCCTTGGTATGGAAAACATGATGCGTGGCGTACTGAGCCTAAGCCGTGCTAAGTCTTCCGACATCACTGTTCAGGAGTTATCTACCGCCGCTATTATCAATAAAGTCTCGTGCGATATGAAGCTCACCCTTAACGAAAACGCCGAAATTATCGTAGGCGACCTGCCTAATGTAATGGGGGACGAAACCATGCTTACCCAGGTATTCCTGAACATTATTGGCAACGCGGTAAAATATTCCTCCACACATCAAAATCCAAAGATTGAAATCGGCGGGGAAGTAAACGGGAACCATGTGATTTATAAAGTCAAAGATAACGGCATCGGGATTCCCGAATCTGAACAGGAAAAGATGTTTAAGATCTTCAACCGGATGGAGAATGCCAAATCGTTCCAGGGAAACGGGGTAGGTCTTTCCATCGTCTACCGCATCATGAACCGTTTGGAAGGAAATATCACTTACGAAAGCAAAGAAAATGAAGGAACGACCTTTATTCTGACCTTTAAAAGACCATAAAACCAGGAATGATTTCTGAAATTTTAAAAGCAGACACCAAAATTCTGCACGACCGTGTCGAAGCCCAGTTCAACTCTAAAAGGATTTTCGACGGCACTTTTTCGCTGAATGCTTACAGAAATCTTATTCTTTACAATTATCTTTTTCTGAAGAATTTTGAAAATGCAATATTTTCCGCCATATCTAAGCCGAATGCAGAAGAACTCAATCTGGAGAACAGACGAAAGTTGTCTTTAATCGAAAAGGATCTGGAATTTTTGAATCTCGAAAAATCTGCGGTTCCAATTCTACCGGAGGTTAAAAATGAAGCCGAAGCGTTCGGTATTCTTTATGTAATGGAAGGTTCTACTTTAGGCGGAAATATGATTGCCAAACAGCTTTCGAAGAATCCTGATTTTTATGAAGTTCCTTTTAATTACTTCAGGTGTTATGGTGATAAAACAGGGTCGTACTGGAAAAACTTTAAAGAGGTAATGGACAGGCAGATTACTCAGGAATTCGAGGACGACTGTATTTCCGGCGCGCAAAAAGCGTATCATTTTCTTTTGGATCTTTCGCTCTAATTTCTT
Organism: Flavobacteriia bacterium; assembly: GCA_015999765.1. Classification (GTDB taxonomy): domain Bacteria; phylum Bacteroidota; class Bacteroidia; order Flavobacteriales; family Weeksellaceae; genus Kaistella. Next base: position 9,555 of record JAECQR010000004.1, on the reverse strand, counting down.
GGTTTCATATTTGATGACTCTTGATAAAGAAATTTTATGAAGAAGTTCCTTACCTATTCGCCCAAATATGATCACCTCACCGCCGAAGAAGAAGAGCTCCTGAATGAGGATGTAGCGCTCATCGAAAAAGCCGTCTCGGTTTCCCATAAACTCAATAAAAAACATATTTCAACCCGTAATGCCCACGCCAAAGCTTTTGGATTTGTCCGCGGAAATTTCATTCCTGTTAATAATAAGGCTGCAGATTTTTCAAAAATTTTGAAGGGCGATAATTTGGGGGTCATCATCCGGTATTCGCATCCTAATTTCTTTGTTACAAAAGGCGGCGGCGAATATCCGCTCTACGGCTGCGCAGTAAAAATTTACAATAAGAACATACCGGTAAGTGCAAAGTTTCCTTTGGTGAATCTTCCCGTATTTATCACCAATTCGGTTTCCAAATTTTTAAAACTTCATATTAAAGCCAATCGGTTTTTCATATCAAGAGGAACTCCTTTTTCCCTTTCATTACTGAAGATTCCAGGATTGCTGAAATCCGCGCTGAGTCTCTTCTTCGACAGAGAAATTCTGCCCATCCTGAACAACACTTTAAAAGTTTTGGATATTGAGAAACATCTGATCAGCGGCTATGCCTATCATTCTGTCGGATGTTTCCGGCTCGAGGACCGCATTGTAAAAATCCGCCTGAAGCCTTCGGATAATGAAAAATTTAAACCTGATGCAGATATTAATCAGGCAGATGCATTAAGAGCCTGGTTTCTAAAGAATGATCTTACGCTGGACTTCCAGGTTCAGTTGGCCACCGATGAAAAGAAAACGCCAGTGAATAACCTGCTGAAACAGTGGAGAGAAAGACACTCGGAATTCATTACCGTGGGGCAGATTATAATTCCAAAACAGGATATTTCCCGGTACGGAAGTATAGATTACGAGAACCTTTCCTTCAATCCTTTCGAAAACCCGGAAGCGCTGCAGCCGGTAGGACGGATGCAGAAAATCCGCCAGCAAATCTATAATAAGTCTATAGCAACGCGGCAATCCTTCAACCGAATCCAATAGCGGCGTTCCCTTTTCCGTTTACTGTAATATTTAATATTTTCATTACCGTTTTATGGTACAGTTTTTAAAAAATTATTACCGGAACCACTCGGTAAAACTGCTTCTTTCACTGCTTTTTTTTCTTCTCGCATTATTCACTTTTGCAGCGATTACCAACGAAGTGCTTTTTGAAAAGGAAGAACAGATTGATTTAATGATTTTTGAGTTTTTCAAAGCACATATAATAAGGCCGAACTTCACGGGTATTATGTACACCATCACCCAATTTTCTTCTGCCCCTTTTGTGAAGATCGCATATCCGTTTTTAATGTTTGTATTGCTTACCGGCAGGTACTACCGGCGGGCCTTATTCACTGTGGCAGCGGGCGGCGGAGGTTTAATGCTGATCTGCGTTACGAAACTTTTTTTCGCCAGACCCCGACCTTTGTATCCCTTGCTGTACCGCGAAGAAAGTTTTAGTTTTCCCAGTGGCCATGCTACTTTCAGTTTCATATTTTACGGAATGCTGGCTTACTTTATCTGGCTGACAGACTTGCCTAAAATCTGGAAATATGTTTTTATGACTTTTCTGATCATCCTTTCCCTGGCTATCGGATTCAGCCGGATTTATCTGCGGGTTCATTATCCCAGCGATGTTCTGGGAGGTTTTTCACTGGGTTACTTTTGGCTTTTCCTGATGATTTATACCTTCCGGAGTTGGTTTCCGCTTGCATAATCTGTATTTGATTCCGTTCAGCATCAGTAATAAAGTTAAAAAAGACCTACTTTTGCTGGTCATAAGATAAATAATTCTGCTATGCCTGAAGGTCCTTCCATTTTATTTTTAAAAAACAAACTGCAGCGCTTCAAAGGAAAAACCGTTTCTGAAGCTTCGGGGTACAGCGAAATGGATAAATCCGCCATTGATCACGTTAAAATTCTGGATATTGAAACGTATGGCAAGAATCTGTTCTTTGTTTTTAAAGATTTTTTTGTGGGTGTACATCTTGGACTTTTCGGGAGCATGCTGGTGAATAAACGAAAGAAGGTGAATGCCAGTTTTGCCCTGCATTTTCCACACTCAGAAATCAATTTTTATGTGGCCGATACAAAGATGTATCAGGGCAAACCTGCAGATCATTTCAATTTTAAAACCGATATTCTGAATAAGGATTTTGACGGCGAGTATCTTCTCAAAACCCTTCAGGAAGTGTACACCGAAAAAATGATCGGTGATGTGCTGATAGAGCAGGAGCTCTTCACCGGAGTCGGAAATATCATCCGTATTGAATCGCTTTACCGCGCTAAAATCCATCCCGAAAGTCTGGTAAAAGATATTCCCGAAAAGAAGCTGGTCTATCTGATTGAAACCGTGGTGAATTACGCGTATGAATTTCTTGATTTCCTTAAAAATGATGAGGTAAAAGAAAAAGCGTTGATTTACGGCAAAAAAATCTGCCCCAAAGATAAAACCGAACTTATTATTGAAGAAATGGGCAAAGTAAAACGGAAAACTTACGTTTGTCCTAAGTGCCAGAAACGCTATAAATAAATAATCCTGCGGAATCGCAGGATTATTTAATTGTATTCATCATAGAAGTGAGCTGCGCTATCAGCACAATCTGCGGGAATTTTTTACGTATTAATATTCAAACGTTCTTTCTTCGAAAAGCCCTTCTGCAGACCAATACCGTTCTCCGGTGTCGTAGTTGAAGGTAAGAATTCTTGACCCTTCCGGGATTTCGGCCAGTTTTCTGTTGATGGCGGCGAGAGATGCTCCGGTAGAAATTCCGGCCAGGATTCCTTCTTCGCGCGCGAGTCTTCTTGTAAATTCATAGGCTTCTTCTTTTTCTACCTGAATGGAACCATCCAATACCTCAGTTTTCAGTACCTTCGGAATAAATCCTGCTCCGATGCCCTGCAGAGGGTGCGGTCCCGGATTTCCTCCTGAAATTACCGGTGAATCTTTCGGTTCTACGGCAAAACTTTTCATGTTTGGGAATTTCTGTTTCAGAACTTCTGTCACTCCCGTGATATGTCCGCCCGTTCCTACGCCGGTAATGAGATAATCGAATCCTTCCGGAAAATCAGTAATAAGTTCCTGGGCGGTTGTTTTCTGATGAATTTCAGGGTTTGCTTCGTTTTCAAACTGCTGCGGAATCCATACATTGTCCAGTTCTTCTGCCATTTCCAGCGCTTTTTTAACCGCGCCGGAGGTACCGAGTTCCCTTTTCGTCAGCACAAACTGCGCGCCGTAAGATGACATCAGTTTTCTGCGTTCCACACTCATACTTTCCGGCATTACCAGCACGAGTTTATAGCCCTTTACTGCACATACCATTGCAAGTCCTACTCCCGTATTTCCTGAAGTGGGCTCTACAATCAGGGTGTCTTTTGTAATTTTGCCTTCTCTTTCGGCTTTTTCAATCATCGCCAGCGCAATCCTGTCCTTGATGCTCCCGCCGGGATTCTGTCTTTCAAGCTTCATCCATACTTCTACAATTTTATCAAATATCTTATGGAGTTTTACCGTCGGCGTATTTCCGATGGCTTCTAAAACACTGTTCAGTTTCATATATTCTGTTTTTAAGTTATGTCAATTACCGGGCAGCTTTAGCGCTAAATCCCAATGCACTTCTTTGTGACCCTTGTGAAATCTTTGTGTGCTTCGTGGTAAAACACCACAAAGCCACAAAAGTTTTCTACTCTTATTCATTCAAAAGACCAAAAAAGGTGGTCTTTCTTCATAAACCATCGCCGTGTCCTCTGAATAAAGCGCTGTGCTGTCTGTGGTAAATTTTGCTACCAATCATCAAGTCACCCCAGCTTCATCTCCCTTAAGTTCTTCAGAAACCCACCCTTCACCCATCATCCAACACCCCTCATCCAACACCCCTCATCCCTCATCCCTCACCCCGCATCTTAAATAATAAAATTAATCGGTTCATTCACCGGCAGTTTGTTTTTTACGGTCACTAAACCTTTATGAAATACCACTGAATTTGGAGTCACACTTTCAGTAATCCACACATTTCCGCCGATAAGCGTGTGGGCTCCGATAACGGTTTCGCCACCCAAAATCGTCGCGTTCGCATAAATCACCACATGGTCTTCAATCGTGGGATGTCTTTTTTCGTTGGCTAAATCTTTCGTGACGGAAAGTGCTCCTAAAGTCACTCCCTGATATAGTTTTACGTTGTTTCCAATCACCGTTGTTTCCCCGATCACGATTCCGGTACCGTGGTCGATGAAGAAATTTTTACCGATCGCGGCTCCGGGGTGAATATCGATTCCTGTTTTGCTGTGTGCATATTCCGTCCAGATCCGGGGAATCAGCGGAACATTATTTTTAAAAAGTTCATGAGATAAACGGTACACGGCAATGGCGAAGAAACCCGGATACGAAAACATCACTTCTTCCACATTTTTTGCGGCTGGATCGTTCTCGAAAATAAACTTCGCATCCTCTTCCAGCATGTGATAAATTTTCGGGAATTTCGAAAAAAAATAGTCGCTTTCTACCGTTTCCCGCCCTTTCATTACACTGGAGAGGATTTCCTGGAATTCGGTTTTGAAACCATTGAGCCGTGCTTCGATTAAATCGATTTCCGAGCAGCGCTGGTATTCCAGAAAAAAGATAAAGCGGAAAAACCTGTCGATAAAATCTTCGGTTTTTCTTTTGTCAATATCGAATTTCCGGTTTCGGTAACCTTGGTAGAGATGTTCTGTAAAACTCATTTCGGGAGATAAAAAAGTAAACAAATGTATGCAAGAATTTCTCCAAACACCTTGATTTATGGTAATGAATCACTTAAAATTGAAATTCAAAAAATAAATTGAAAAAGAGCCTTTGTAAATTGGCTGCCATCGTCATATTTCTTAAATTTGAACAACAGAAATAATAACTTTAAAAAAGGTTAATCATCTGAAACCGTAAGGTTTCATATTACCATTAAAAAAACAAATGAATCAATAAATATGAAACTGTGAGGTTCCATATCACCATTAATAACAAATTAATAAGCAGATATGAATTCGAAAGGTTCCCTATCACCATTAAAAAACAATAAATAAAAAGATATGACACCGTAAGGTTCCATATTCCCATTAAAAACAAATAAATCAATAAATATGAAAGTTACCGTTGTAGGTGCAGGAGCAGTGGGCGCAAGTTGCGCGGAGTACATTGCCATGAAAGATTTCGCAGCCGAAGTAGTTTTGGTGGATATTAAAGAAGGTTTTGCCGAAGGTAAAGCAATGGATCTGATGCAGACCGCTTCACTGAATGGTTTTGATACCAAAATTACCGGAACTACGGGAGATTACAGCAAAACAGCCGGGTCTAAAGTAGCCGTAATTACTTCAGGAATCCCAAGAAAACCGGGAATGACCAGAGAAGAACTCATCGGAATCAACGCAGGAATCGTAAAAGAGGTTACTGCGAATTTGGTAAAACATTCTCCGGAGGTGATCATCATCGTGGTTTCCAATCCAATGGATACCATGGCTTACCTCGTTCACAAAACTTCCGGACTTCCAAAAAACAAGATCATCGGTATGGGTGGAGCCCTGGATTCTGCACGTTTCAAATACAGACTGGCAGAAGCGCTGGAATGCCCGATTTCAGATGTTGACGGTATGGTAATCGCAGCACACAGCGACACCGGAATGCTTCCTTTAATGAGCAAAGCGACAAGAAACGGCGTTCCTGTAACTGAATTCCTGAATGCTGAAAAGCAGGCTTATGTAGAAGAGGAGACCAAAGTAGGAGGCGCGACACTGACCAAACTTTTAGGAACCTCTGCATGGTATGCACCGGGAGCTGCAGTTTCCGTAATGGTACAGTCCATCCTTTGTGACCATAAGAGAATGATTCCATGTTCTTTGATGCTTGACGGAGAGTACGGCCAAAGCGATATCTGTTTAGGTGTTCCAGCGATTATCGGTTCCAATGGTGTTGAAAAGATCGTGGAAATTTCCTTAACAGATGCAGAAAAAGAGAAATTCGAAACTGCTGCCAACGCAGTGAGAGACGTAAACGGTGATCTGAAGTTCTAAGATCTCAAATAAAATTGCATAAGACCTTCCGGTATTCCGGAAGGTTTTTTTTGTGCTCATAAACCACAAAAAACGTACTTGTAATCTTCCCCAAAAACGGGAACGAAAATAAGTATAATGTTTTTAATTCAGGAAAGATTAAACCGAACTGAAAAAATCAACCGTATTTAAATAATCACAAAATAAAAAGCGCCCCGAAATTCCGGGGCGTTTTTATTTCTATTTGTTGAAAGCGTTTAAAACTTATTCTCAACCTCCGCTGCTTTAAGAAGAAAAGTATGCATATCGGTGTTTTTCATAAAAGATTTCATCTGTTCGCTTCCCGTCCCAAACATGGCCAATTCACTGTAATCGGCCGAATGGTCCATACTGATCCAGCCCACGGAAGTATGCTCCTGCTGGATTTGCGACAGCAGTTTGAAAGGTAGATGTCGCGGGTTATAAACGCCGTCCTCCATTTTCGCTTTCGCGTAATAGGACTGGATTTCCTTTGCCTGATCTTCCGTAACCGCAATTCCTGCATTCGCCTGCGCGATTCTGTTTTTTATTGTGCTGATGCTGTCGGTAGAATTAATTCCCTGAAGAATCCATTCATTGGTTTGTGAAAACTGCTGAACACGGTCGAAATTATCATTCACCTTTTTACCGTAAATAAGTCCCGGGTTCGCGTTGCCGTGATCGGTAGTGATCACCACAAGAGTGTTGCCATCTTTTTTGGCAAAATCTACCGCGGCTTTCACGGCGTCATCAAATGCCAGCTGGTCATACAGCAGTCCCGAAATATCGTTCCCGTGCGCCGCCCAGTCTACTTTTCCGGCTTCTACCTGCATGACGAATCCGTTTTTATGGTCTTTCATCTGGCTGATGGCTTTTGATGTCATTTCCGCTAAAGTCGGAATATTGCTCTTCATGAAACTGCTGCTTAGATGATCGGTAGAATAGGGGAGGCCGTCTTCATCAAAGGTTGCGATCAGCGGTTTGTTTTGCGGTGCGGCATTCATTTCAGCTTTATTCCGTGCTACCGAATACCCTTTGTTCCTGAAAACAGAATACAAGTCCTTTTTGTCTTTTCGTTGTGCTGCGTCGAAATATTGATGTCCGCCACCCATCATCACATCAAAACCGAGTTCTGAATACACTGAGGCAATTTCTTCCTGGGAATTACGGCTTTTGGTATATACCGAAAATCCGGCAGGGGTGGCATGCGTAACAGGAACTGTGGTGACAAAACCCACTTTCTTTCCTGCTTTTTTAAATTTCTGAAGGATGGGAAGATGTTCTTCCCCGTTCGCACCGATATTCAGGCTGCCGTTATTCACCCGGTGGCCGCCTCCCCATGAGGAACTTGCTGCAGCCGAATCGGTAACGATAGAACTGGCGGAAGCCATATCCATCACGCCTCTCTGTACAAGATTTTCTTCATAGAGAGAAATCCAGTGCGAAGGTCTTCCCAGTTTACGGCGGCTGTATAAATCTGCCATATGCAGGGTGCCCGAGCTCATCCCGTCGCTCACCATAAAGATAATATTCTTTGCCTTTTTGCCTCCAAACTCTTCCTTGAAGATATTGGCTTTGGCTGAAAAAGGTGTCAAAAGCAGTCCGCCTAACGCCAGCGAGCCGCCTTTCAGTAATTCCCGTCTTTTCATTAATCCTATTTTTTTCAAATTTAAACAAAGAAGTATTAACAGAGCATGAATTTTTAAAAACTTCGGTTACCCTTTATAATTTCTTTTAAATTTGCAGTGATAAAAACTTTGATAAAATGTCCGGAAAAATTAAAATTCTGTTTTTGGTGTTCCTGTCTGTTTTCAGCATGAAGGCGCAGAGAAATCAATCATCCGCCACACCCAAACCCAAACTGGTGGTAGGAATAGTGGTAGACCAGATGCGGTGGGATTTCCTTTACCGCTACGAAAGCAAATACGGCAATGGTGGTTTCAGGAGGCTTCTTAGCCAGGGATACAGCTTCAGTAACGTTATGATCGATTATGTTCCCACGGTAACCGCATTGGGGCATACTTCGATTTACACAGGCTCGGTACCTTCCATCCACGGCATTGCCGGCAACGACTGGACAGACCGCGAAACCGGCAAAAACGTATACTGTACGACCGATGCATCGGTGAAAGGAATCAGTGCCAGCTCAGAAAAAATCGGGGCGCACTCGCCGCACAATCTCTGGAGCACGACGATTACCGACCAACTAGGGATGGCTACCAATTTCCGTTCGAAAGTGGTGGGAGTATCACTGAAAGACAGGGCTTCCATTCTGCCAGCCGGGCACAATCCTACCGGAGCATTCTGGTTTGATGAAGGTACAGGAAATTTTGTAACCAGTTCCTATTATATGAACGAACTGCCGCAGTGGCTGAAGAACTTCAATGCGCAGAATTGGGGAGAAAAACTGGTAGCCAACGGCTGGACCACTTCACTTCCCCTCTCGCAATATACCGAAAGTACAGCTGATGACGTTCCGTGGGAACAGCTTTTGGGAAGTGCAAAAACCCCCACCTTTCCATATCATAATCTTGCGGCAGATTATGCCACGAAAAAAGGAATCATCAGAACTACACCGTTCGGAAATTCATTAACGCTAAAAGTTGCTGAGGCCGCGCTTGACGGTTATCAGATGGGCCGTAATGCAGAGACAGATTTTCTTGCTATTAATATTGCATCCACCGATTATGTCGGACATTCTTTCGGCCCGAATTCTATTGAAGTACAGGATACCTATTTAAAACTTGATGAAGACCTGGAACAGTTTTTTAATATGCTCGATAAAAAAGTGGGCAAAGACAATTACCTCGTGTTTCTCTCCGCAGATCACGGTGCGGCCAATGCTTTAGGATATATGCAGGCGAACAAAATGCTGACCGGACTTTTTGATGAGGGACTTCAGAAAAATCTTGAAGAAGAACTGAAAGTAAAATTCAGTCAGGAAAAGCTGATCTGGGGAATCGACAATTACCAGATTTATCTGAATCACAAACTCATCCGTGAAAACAATGTGGATGTAGAAGCTGTTAAACAGCAGCTGCTGTCTTATCTGAATAAAGATCCCCGCGTGCTGTATGCTGTGGATCTGGCTAAGGTTGGCTCTTCAGCTATCCCCGAACCCATTAAATCAAGAATCATCAATGGGTACAACTGGCAGCGGAGCGGTGACATCCAGATTATTTCGCACGACGGAATGTTGCCGAACTATGCCAAGAAAGGAACCACTCACAGTGTATGGAATTCTTACGACGCCCATATTCCTCTGGTCTTCATGGGAACAGGAATTAAAAAAGGAGCGAGCGCCAAAGCTTATCACATGACGGATATTGCACCCACCTTGGCTCAGATCTTAAAAATCGAAAACCCAAGCGGAAACATCGGTAATCCTATTACTGAGGTTTTGGGAGAATAGATTTTAAGACTAAGGAATAAAAATTATGAAAGGTGAAAAGTTTCGCGCGC